>CAVWPF010000003.1:0-568573 GCA_963756785.1 uncultured Actinomycetota bacterium | reverse complement strand
CGCGCGATGAAGGCGATGTCGACGAGAAACGACGAGCCCGAGGCTGCGTCGCGGCCGTACGACAAGGCCCGTGACGGCTTCGTCCTCGGCGAGGGGTCAGGCGTCGTGGTCCTGGAGTCCGAGGAGCACGCCCGGGCTCGCGGCGCGCGGATCTACTGCGCAGTGGCCGGCGCCGGAATGACCTCGGACGCCCACCACATCGCTCAGCCCGAACCGGAAGGCACCGGCGTCACCCGCGCGTTGCGCTTCGCTCTGGAGAACTCCGGCATCACCGCCGACGACGTGCGACACGTCAACGCCCACGCCACCTCGACCCCGCTGGGCGATGTCGCTGAGGTCCTGGCACTGCGCAACGTCCTCGGCTCGGCCCTGGACCGCGTCGCGGTCTCGGCCACCAAGTCGATGACGGGGCACCTCCTCGGCGCCGCCGGGGCGGTCGAGAGCGTCGCGACGGCCCTGGCGCTGTACGAGCGCAAGGCCCCGCCGACCATCAACCTCGACGACCCCGACGACCAGGCCGACATCGACATCGTCCGACACGAGTGGCGTGAGCTCCCCTCGGGCCAGATCGCCGCGCTGAACAACTCCTTCGGTTTCGGCGGCCACAACGTCTGCGTCGTGTTCACGAGCGTCTAGGCGCATGGGCGGCTCCGGCCGCGTCGCGCTCGGCTCGCGGGCTAGGGTCGACGTGTGACCGACGCCGACCCGCGGGATCCGATCGCGCGGTTGGCGCGGCTGCTCGACACCGGATCGCTGGACCTGTGGTGGGACGGGGCCGACAGCGGGTTCCGCGCGGCCAACGGGACCGTCGAGGGGACGCCGGTCGTCGCCTTCGCCGCGGATCCGACGCAGATGGGCGGCGCGATGGGCGCCGCGGGCTGCGCGCTGATCGAGGCGGTGTACCGGAAAGCGACGGACCATCAGATTCCGGTGGTCGGCATCTGGCACTCCGGGGGCGCGCGTCTCGGCGACGGCGTCGCGGGGCTGGACGCGGTGGGCCGGATCTTCGCCGCCATGACTTCGGCGTCGGGCCGGATCCCCCAGGTCTCCTTGGTGCTCGGACCGGCCGCGGGCGGCGCGGCCTACGGACCGGCCCTGACGGATCTGGTGGTGCTCGGGCCGGACGGCCGCATCTTCGTCACCGGCCCGGACGTCGTGGCGACGGTCACCGGGGAGAGCGCGGACATGGCGCTGCTCGGCGGGCCGGAACCACACGGCCGGGTCTCGGGCGTCGTCCACGTCGTCTCCTCGGACGACGACGCCGCGTTCGCGGCCACGCGGACTCTCACCGCGCTGCTCGGCCGCCCCGGTGCCCTCGATCTCGAGGCCGTGCACGACACCGACCTCGCCTCCGGATTTCCGGCCGAGCCGCGGAAGACCTACGACGTCCGCCCGATCGCCGAGCGCCTGCTCGACGGCGGGACCGCCCTGGAGCTCCAACCCGAGTGGGCCCCCAACGTCGTCACGATCCTCGGGCGCATCGGGGGTCGGACCGTCGGCGTGATCGCCAACAACCCGCAGCGGCTCGGCGGGTGCCTGGACTGGCCCTCGGCCGAGAAGGCCGCGCGGTTCGTGCGCATGTGCGATGCCTTCGGCATTCCGCTGGCCGTCCTCGTTGACACCCCGGGATACCTGCCCGGCGTCGGCCAGGAGTGGGACGGCGTGGTCCGGCGCGGGGCGAAGCTGCTGCACGCGTTCGGTGCCGCGACCGTCCCCCGGGTCACCGTGGTGACCCGCAAGGCCTTCGGCGGGGCCTACATCGCGATGAATTCCCGCTCGCTCGGCGCCACCCGGGTGTTCGCGTGGCCGGGAGCGGAGATCGCGGTGATGGGCGCGGTGGCAGCCGTGCGGATCCTGCACCGCCGGGCCCTGGCCGGCACGGAGGAGTCCGAGCGACCCGCGTTGGAGGCGACCCTGGCGGCCCAGCACGCCCGCGCCGAGGGCGGCGTGGACGCTGCGCTGGCGGCCGGCATCGTCGACGAGGTCATCGCCCCGGCCCGGACCCGCACCGCGGTGGCTCGCGCAATTGCCGACGCTCTCACCGACCCTCCCACCCGCGGGCAGCACACGAACATGCCGCTCTAGCGATCACCAACTCTCCCGATAGTGGAGTTGAACACCGGTGTCGGGCCTCGGACCCGTGCTCAACTGCGCTATCGGGGCAGGTGGGGCGCGGTCAGACGCGCGCCGACGTCGTCATGTCCTCATCTCACCAGGAGAGAGCGCCCGCGGCCCGGAAATTTCGGTGGGCTGGTGCGTCCCCTCCGTGCGAACCAGCCCGCGGCGGTTGCGCCGGGGCTACCCGACCTGGTGCAGCCAGCGGACGGGAGCACCGTCGCCGGCGTAGCGGAACGGCTCGAGCTCGTCGTCCCAGGGCTGACCCAGCATCAGGTCGACCTCGTCCTCGAGCTCGCAGTCCTCGGTGTCGCGCGACCGCGACATCGCGGCGCGCAGCCGGTCCTCGGAGATCATGATGTCGCCGTGCACGCCGACGACAGCGTGGAACATGCCCAAGCTCGGCGTGCAGCTGTAGCGCGCACCCTCGTGGCCGGCCACCGGCTCTTCGGTGACCTCGTAGCGGAGCTGGTTCCAGCCACGCAAGGCCGACGCGAGCACGGCAGCGGTGCCGTGCTCCCCCTGCCAGGACAGCTCGGCACGCCAGTGCGACGGCGCGGCTGGTTGCGGTGTCCAGTCAAAGTTCACCGAGACACCGAGTACTCCCGCCACGGCCCATTCGACGTGCGGGCACATGGCGGACTGAGCGGAGTGGATGTACAGCACCCCACGTGTGGTCGTCACCGGTTTCCTCCTGCTGGGCTCGGCTCGAGATGCGCCTTCCCCTGCGATCTCGACGTGCCTGCACAAAGACAGATGACGCCGATGTCATTTTGCCCGAGGGACCCGGCTCCCACGCAACTCCGGCGCGGCGTGTCGCGCGCGAACTCAGCGACGGCGAGTGAGTTACGCAGCCGCTGTGGTCCTCGGGCGGCGGCCGCCGGGGAGGACCGGGCGGGGACCGCTGCGCTCCTCGTTGTAGCGGTCCAGCCAGGCCGGGAACTCCGAGGCCGGCATGGGGCGGCCGAGGTGGTAGCCCTGGGCCTGGCCGATGCCGAGCTCCTGGAGCGTCGAGAAGATCTCGGCGTCCTCGACGCCCTCGGCCACGGTGTCCATGCCCATGTTGCGGGCGAGGTCGGCGACGGAGCGGACGATCATCAGGACGCGCGGGTCGGAGTTGATGCGGGAGGTGAACTCGCGGTCGATCTTGACCTCGCTCACCGGCAGGCGGCGCAGGTAGGCCAGCGAGGAGTACCCCGTGCCGAAGTCGTCGATCGACAGGCGGACGCCGAGAGCGTTCAGGCGGACCAGGAGGTCGATGGCCTGCGGGCTGTCGGCCATCAGGGAGGTCTCGGTGATCTCCAGGGTCAGCATGTGCGCCGGCACCTCGTGCCGGGCCAGGACCGCGGAGATGGTCTCGGCGAAGGCCGAGTCGCGCAGGCTCCGCGGCGAGACGTTCACCGCGACGCCGGCGTGGATGCCGCGGCGCAGCCAGGCGGCGCACGCCGACAGTGCGGAATCGAGCATGGCCTCGGTCAGCGGGCCGATCATGCCGTTGGCCTCGGCCACGGGGAGGAACTCCTGCGGACCGCGGACGCCGTCGACCGGGTGACGCCAGCGCGCCAGCGCCTCGACGCCGACGATCGCGCCATCGATGAGGGACGCCTTCGGCTGCACCCAGGCCTCGATGCCGCCGTCCTTGATGGCGGAGCGGAGTTCGCCGACCAGCGCCAGGCGGCTGGGGTTGGCGGCCTCCTGCAGGCCCTCGTCGTAGAGGCGGACGCCGCCGCCGTTGGCCTTGGCCGCGTACATCGCGACGTCGGCGCGCTTGAGCAGGCCCGAGACGTCCTCGCCGTGCAGCGGGGCCATCGCGACACCGAGCGAGGCGGACACCTCGACCGAGACACCGTCCAGACGCATCGGCTCGGACAGTGAATCGACCATCGCCTGTCCCAGCGCCTGGGCCTCGGCCGGGTTGGCGACGTCGGTGAGCAGGACCGCGAACTCGTCGCCGCCGAGACGCGCCACCAGCGCACGGTCGCCGGCCGCCTCCACGAAGCACCGCGCGACGTCGCGCAGCAGCTGGTCGCCGTGCTGGTGGCCCAGGGTGTCGTTGACCTCTTTGAAGCCGTTCAGGTCGCTGATCATGACGGCGCAGCCGACCGAGGTGCCGATGCGCACCGCGTTGATGGCCGCGTCCAGCTCCTGCTGGAGCAGGTGACGGTTGGGCAGACCGGTCAGGGTGTCGTGGTGCGCCTCGTGCGAGAGGCGGGCGATCAGCGAACCGGACTTCAGCGCGACGCCGGCGTGGTTGGCGACGGTCTCCAGCAGGCGTACATCGCCGGCGTCGAAGCCGCGGACCTCGCCCAGCCGGTTGCCGACCGAGAGCGTGCCGACGATCAGGCCGTCCATGTGCAGCGGGACCACGATGGCCTCGCGCAGGCCGTGAGCGGCCAGGTACTCGCGCTCGGCGGCGTCCTTGGTGGCGCGGGCCAGCAGCACCGAACGACGCTCGCGCCGGACGCGGGCCACCACCGGGTCGGTGTCGATGATGTGACCGACCTCGGCGACGCCGTCCCGGCGCACACCTTCGGGCAGCAGGCTCATCCGGTGCGGCGCGAGGCTGCCCGGGAAATCGAAGGCGAGGAACTCGGCACGGTCGCTGCGCAGCAGCTGGCGCGCCTGACCGAGAACGGAGCGGAGCACGGTGTCGACGTCGTGCGCGCCGGAGACGACCTCGGAGAAGTGGTACAGCTGTTCCAGACTCTCGTGCCGCTCCCGCAGCGACGCGTAGGCGCGGTAGCCGAGGAGCAGCAGCGCTCCCGCCGCCTCGACGAGGAACGCGCTGCGGACGTCGTAGGTGACCGCCGTGGCGGCAACCAGGCCGACGGTGCCGACGGCCGCGGCCAGCGTGCCGGCGCTGGCGACCTCCCGGGCCATCCGGGAGATCTTGATGCGGCCCTCGTAGCAGGCGATCGCCATCGTGGTGATCGTCGCGTCGAAGGAGCCGGCGGCGACCAGAGCGGCGAAGGCGGCGGCCCAGGCGGCCGGGCCGGCCTCCTGACCGTTGAAGGCGAGCGACCAGATCGTCAGAGCCAACGCGCCGGAGGAGAAGACCAGCGCGGTGTTGAAGGCGACCTTGATCGGAGCCTGACGGCGGTGGAAGACGAAGATCAGCAGCGAGCCGAGCACGCGGCCGATCAGCAGCGCGACCGGGTCCGCCATGAACAGACCGACGACCAGCGGGATCTCGGACAGCGAGACGGTCTGGGCCTCGCGGCGGATCTGGATGTGCAGGACGACCATCTCGGCGACGCCGAACATCAGGACCATCGCCCACCAGGGCAGGTCCGTCGGGCCGGGCGCCTTGTTCTCCAGCGCCGGGGTCCAGAGCAGCAGCGCGGTGCCGAGACCGACGAGGAAGACGATCAGGCCGGCGATGCGGGTACCGCGGGCGGTCAGCAGTGCTCGCAGGCCACGACGCGAAGCGCCCCTGTGGTCAGCTGCCCTGCTACCTGTCACTGCCAGTCCCCTCCAGCGAAGTCCGTACCGGCCCAGGTACGTCCAGCCCATACGACGCCGGCCCAGGTCCGTCCGTTCCATGTGCCATTCGCCCAAGTACGCCCATTCCAGGACCCTTGCGCCCAAGTACGCCCAGCCCAGGTACGTCCGGCCCAGGTGCGACCCAGCCATTCGGTGGATGCCCACGACCGCCCCGCCCAGCTCCGGCCGGTCCACGCGGAGCCGTTCCAGGTCCCGCCGTTCCAGGCGGTCCCGGCCGCGGCGAGCTTCGCGTGGGCTGCGGAATCGAACGGTTTGCCGAAGATGTCCCGTTCTCCGGTCAGCGGCTTGCCGTCGAGTTCGAGGTGGTCCTTGCCGCGCGCGCCCTCCAGCGTCCCGGTGCCCTTCGACCGCGCGGTGCCCAGCCGGCCGTTCAGGACGCCGTTGAGCCGGCCGGCAGCCGGCTCCAGGAGGCCTCCCACCAGCGGGGGCGAGGTCAGCGCGGCGACCAGCGCCGGCACGCCCAGCTGCAGCAGCCCGTGGCCCTGCGCGCGGGGATCGGCGATCACCAGGCCGAGGCCGAGCGTCGCGGTGAGCAGCTTGATCTGCTCCGGCGTGAGGCGGGGACGGGCGGAGATCAGCGCGGCGATCGCGCCCGAGGCCACGGCCGCGGCCTGCGAGGTCCCGCTGCCGCGGAAGAAGCGGCCGGCGAAAGCGCCGGAGTCGCCGTGCGCCCCGTCGATGTAGGAGCCCGGCACGCGCAGGCTCTGCACGCTCTTGCCGGGCGCGACGAGGTCGGGGTTGCGCTTGCTGTCACCGCGTGAGGAGAACGACGGGATTGTGTCGTCCAGGGTCGACATCGTGCCCTTGGTGTCGTCCGCGCCGACCGCCAGCACGTGCGGGTTGCGGGCGGGGTTGGTCAACCGGCCGTCGGCAAAGCCGGAGTTGCCGGCACTCACCACGACGACGATGCCCTGTCGCCACGCCGCCTCGACCGCGAACGCCAGCGGGTCGAGCACGTAGTCCTGCACGCCGTCGGTGCCGTAGGACAGGTTGAGCACCCGGATGTTCATCCCGGGGTCCTTCGCGTGCTGGATCACCCAGTCGATGCCGGCCAGGATCTGCGAGACGTCCGTCGCGCCGTGGGCGTCGGCCGCCTTGACGCTGATGATGCGGGCGTCCGGCGCCATCCCGGCGAAACCCTCGCAGGACGCGGACTGGCCGGTGTCGACGCCGGCGTCCTTGCCCGCGATGATCCCGGCCATGTGCGTGCCGTGGCCGAACGTGTCCAGGTAGCGCGTCGCGGGGTTCTGCGACTCGGGCGTGAGGTCCGGGCCGTGCACCACCTTGCCGGCGCCGTTCAGCCCCGCCACCGGCGCGACGCCGGAGTCGATCAGTGCGACGTCGACGCCCTTGCCGGTACCGCCCTGCTTCCACATCGGGCGGACCCCGACGAGCTTGGCGATGTTGCACAGCGAGTTCGGGTCGGCGGCCGCGTCGTAGCCGGTGGCGACCGACGCGTTGCCGGCCGGGGCGGAACCGCCGCTACCGGCCTTCGACTTCCCCGAGGAGTTCGGCTTTTTCGTGCTCCGGGCCGGCTTCTTCGCCGGCGTCGGCGTGGCGATGGCGCCGCGGGCCGGCACCGGGGTGAGCACGTCGAGGTCAGGGGTGAGCGCGGCGACGCCCTCATTGCCGACGAGGTCGGTGGCCGTCTCGGAGTCGACGGTCACCGCAGCGCCGTCGATCGACTCGAACTGCCGCGTCACGAGGCCGCCGGCGGCGCGGACGTCGCGCAGCACTCCGGGCAGCGCACCCGAATCGGCACGCAGAACGTAGTTGCCGGCCGGGAGCATCGCCCGGTCCGGCTCGGGCCGCGCGGCGACGACAGCGCCCGCAATCAGGGCGAAGCCGGTCAAGCCGGCGGCGAGCCGAACAGCGCTCCGCCGCGGTCGGGCGGCGTGGGCCGTCATCGTGCTGTCCTCCTCGCGCCGAGCTACTACGCCCGGGTCGCCAGCTAGGACGCACTTCCTTGACCATCGGTTGCACGAAACCTGGGGGACGATTCCGGCATCACTGCAGGTCATCAGGGTGCAGATGGACAAGGAAGTCCCGAATGGCCCAAACCGGTCGCGCTGCCGGGGCGCTGGTGACCGACGGCAACCTGTCCACCTGGCGGTGCGACGCGCCTCACACGGAATTCATCTCGCCGGAATGCAGGCGCCATCGCGCGGCGCGACTGTTGTTCGCGCAGGTCCTTTGTCCGGTGCGTCCTTTCGTTTCGGCGGCGACCCCGCCCGGAGAGGAATCCCAGTGCTCCACTCCTTCGTCTCCTTGGTGGCGGACGCCTCGCTGTCGGCGCTCTCCGACCGCGTCCACCGCGGCTCGCTGGCCAATGCCCGCCGGGCACTCGACGAGCGTCTGGTCGCCGAAGCGCGCACGCAGGCGCTGGTCCGGGAGCTCGAAGCGCGCGCCCCCGCCCGTCAGCTCGGCCTCCCGGCCGCCGGCTGACCCGTCGGGCCCGAATACCGGCGAGCACCCGCGGAGGTTCTCGCCTAGCCTGGCGCCGCAATGTCCGGCAGGCAGGCGCCCCGTGAGGCGACACAGATCCGCGCGCAGATCGACGCGCTCCGGGCGCAGCTGGATGCACTGACCCTGCGGGACGCGCACCGGCTCGGCCGACGCCTCGAGTCGGTACGCCGCAAAGCCGATCCGGCCGCCATCGCCTTGCTCAGCGAGGCGTTCGCCACCGCGGCCGCGCGGGTTGGGCGGCGGGCAGCCTCGGTCCCGGTCGTCCGCTATCCCGAGGAACTGCCGGTCAGTGCGCGGCGGGCGGACATCGCCGCCGCGATCCGGGATTCGCAGGTCGTCGTGGTCGCCGGCGAGACCGGGTCGGGCAAGACCACGCAGCTGCCGAAGATCTGCCTGGAGCTCGGCCGCGGCGTGCGCGGGCTCATCGGGCACACCCAGCCGCGACGCCTCGCCGCGCGCACGGTCGCCGACCGCATCGCCGAAGAACTGGGGACCGAGCTCGGATCGACCGTGGGCTACCAGATCCGGTTCACCGACCGTTCCGGTGAGAACACGCTGGTCAAGCTGATGACCGACGGCATCCTGCTGGCCGAGATCCAGCGGGACCGGCTCCTGCTCGGCTACGACACCCTGATCATCGACGAGGCGCACGAGCGCAGCCTCAACGTCGACTTCCTCCTCGGCTACCTGCGCCAACTGCTGCCCGCGCGGCCGGACCTCAAGGTGATCATCACCTCCGCGACGATCGATCCGCAGCGCTTCGCGCGGCACTTCGCGTCCCGCGACGGCACGCCCGCACCGATCATCGAGGTGTCCGGGCGGACCTACCCGGTCGAGATCCGGTACCGGCCCCTGGTGTCGGACACCGAGAACGAGCGCCGCGACGACCGGGTCGAACCGCACGACATGCCGACCGGGGTCTGCGACGCCGTCGAGGAACTGCACCGCGAGGGCCGCGGCGATGTCTTGGTGTTCCTCTCCGGGGAGCGGGAGATCCGCGACACGGCTGATGCATTGCGCGGGCGGCTGGGGATTGACGCCGGCTCAGGGCAGGGACGTTCTCGGGGGGCGTCGGGGGCGGAGCCCCCGACTGTCGAGATCCTGCCGCTCTACGCCCGGCTGTCGAACGCCGACCAGCACCGGGTCTTCGCGCCGCACTCCGGCCGCCGCGTGGTGCTTGCGACCAACGTCGCGGAGACGTCGCTCACGGTGCCGGGGATCCGCTACGTCGTCGACGCCGGCACCGCGCGGATCTCGCGCTACAGCATCCGGCGCAAGGTGCAGCGCCTGCCGATCGAGGCGGTCTCCCAGGCCTCCGCCAACCAGCGGGCGGGCCGGTGCGGCCGCGTGGCCGAGGGCATCTGCATCCGGCTCTATGCCGAGGAGGACTACCTCGCCCGCCCGGAGTTCACCGAGCCCGAGATCCTGCGCACCAATCTGGCGTCGGTGATCCTGCAGATGACCGCGATCGGGCTGGGCGACGTCGCGGCGTTCCCCTTCGTCGACCCGCCGGACAAGCGCAGCATCGCCGACGGGGTCGCGCTGCTCGAAGAACTCGGGGCCTTCGCTCCCGACGGTGCGCTCACGCCCGTGGGGCGCAAGCTCGCGCAACTGCCGGTTGACCCGCGGATCGGCCGGATGATCCTCGAGGCCGACCGCTACGGCGTGCTCCGTGAGGTGATCATCCTCGCCGCGGCGCTGTCCATCCAGGATCCTCGCGAGCGCCCCGTCGAGGCCCAGGAGGCGGCGCGGGCCATGCACGCCCGCTTTGCTGACCCGACGTCAGACTTCCTCGCCTACCTCAACCTCTGGACCTATCTGCGCGAGCAGCAGCAGGAGCTCTCCTCGGCGAAGTTCCGGAAGTTGTGCACCAAGGAGTACCTGCACTACCTGCGTGTGCGGGAATGGCAGGACCTGGTCGCGCAGCTGCGTGAGGTCTCCGGGCAGATCGGGCTGCGCTGGAACTCGGCGCCCGGCGACCCGCAGAAGGTTCACCTGGCCCTCCTGTCCGGCCTGCTGACGCAGATCGGCGCTCAGGATCCGGAGACGAACGAGTTCCTCGGCCCACGCAACACCCGGTTCTCCGTCTTCCCCGGCTCTGCGCTTGCGCGCAGATCCCCGAAGTGGGTGATGGCCGCCGAGCTCGTGGAGACCTCCCGGCTGTTCGCCCGGACGGTGGCCAAGATCGAGCCGGAGTGGGTCGAGCCGCTGGCCGAGCATCTGACCAAACGTCATTACTCGGAACCGCACTGGGAGCGCAAACGCGGCGCCGTCGTCGCCTACGAGCGCGTCACCTTGCACGGCCTGACGCTGATCGCCGGACGCAAGGTCGACTACGCGCGCATCGATCCCGGCCTGTGTCGCGAGCTCTTTCTCCGGCACGCGCTGGTCGAGGGCGATTGGCAGACCCACCACCAGTTCTTCGCCCACAACCAGGCGCTGCGGGCCGAGGTGGAGGACCTGGAGAACCGGTCCCGCCGGCGCGGTCTTCTCGTGGACGACGAGACGCTGTTCGCCTTCTACGACGCCCGCGTCCCGGCCGACGTCGTCTCCGCGCGGCACTTCGACGCCTGGTGGAAGAAGGCGCGGCGCACCACCCCGGCGTTGCTGGACGCGGACCCGGAGACGTTGCTCTCCGACCGGGCCGGCGGAGTGCGACTGGAGGACTTTCCCGACACCTGGACCGCCGGCGGCGAGACCTTCGCGCTCAGCTACCAGTTCGAGCCCGGCGCCGACGCCGACGGCGTGACGGTCCACCTTCCGCTGTCGGTCCTGAACCGCGTCTCCGCCGTCGGATTCGACTGGCAGGTCCCGGGGCTGCGCGAGGAGCTGGTGACGGCGCTGATCCGCGCGCTGCCCAAGGCCATCCGGCGCAGCTTCGTCCCCGCTCCGGACCACGCGGCGGCCGTGCTGGGGCGGCTCGACCCGTCCGGCGGAGAAGCGCTCACGTCGGCGCTGGAGCGTGAACTCGGGGCCCGCAACGGGGTGCGCATCGACCCCGAGGACTGGGACTGGGCCCGGGTGCCGGCTCACCTGCGGATGACCTTCCGGATCGAGGACGAGCGGGGTCGCCCCCTGGCCGAGGGCAAGGACCTGGCGGCGCTGGCCGCGAAACTCGCCCCGAAGGTCGCCTCGATGGTGTCGGCCGGCGCGGCCGCGCTGGAACGGCCGGCCCTCAGGGGGTGGCCGGGGCTGGACGAGCTGCCACGCACCCACGAGCACGTCCAGGACGGGCGCATCGTCGCTGGTTATCCGACGTTGGTGGAGGAGAACGGCACCGTTGCGCTCCGGGTCCTGGCCGATGCGGATGCCGCGCGCGCCGCACTCCCGGCGGCGACCCGGCGGCTGCTGCTGCACGAGGTCACGGCGCCGGTGAAGCAGGTGCTGGCCCGCCTCTCCAATCGGGACAAGCTCGCCCTCGCGGCGGCCCCGCACGCCAACGGCACCGCCCTGTTCGCCGACTGCGCCGACGCTGCCGTGGACGCGATCGTCGCCGCTCACGGTGGTCCCGCGCGTTCGGCCACCGCCTACGCAGCGCTGCTGGCCGCGGTGCGTTCCGAGCTGCCCGCGCAGTTCGAGAATGTCGTCGGCGAGGTGGCGCGAATTCTGACCGTGGCTCAGGAGATTGACTCCGCCCTGGCCGGGGCGGCCGCCTCACCCGCCGTAGCGGACATGCGGGCGCAGTACGAGGCACTGCTGTTCCCCGGCTTCGTGACCGCGACCGGAGCCGAGCGGCTCCCGCACGTGGTCCGCTACCTGCGCGGGATCGGCCGCCGGCTGGACAAGCTCGACCTCGAGCGCGACGCCGACCGGATGGCGCAGGTCGCGCAACTGTCCCGGGAGTACGCGCAGCTGCTCGCCGCGCTCTCACCCGCCCGCCGGGCCGATCCCGACGTGACCGCGATCCGCTGGATGCTTGAGGAACTGCGGATCAGCCTCTTCGCCCAGACCCTCGGCACCGCACACCCGGTCTCGGAGAAGCGGATCCTCGCGGCCATGGATGCCGCCGAGGCCACTACCCCGCGGGAGTCGTGATCAGCTGATCGACCGGGGCGAAGTCGTCGCGCAGGATCTCGGCTTCCCGGGCGAAGACGGCGACGTCCGCCCCGGTGCGCAGCTCGTACTCCCCCGCCTTCACGGCGACCGGGTCCAGAAGGTCCGGGAGCGGGGAGTCCGAGGCGAGGATCAGGATGTTGCCGCCGCCCGTCCCGTCGAACACCGACGCATACGAGACCAGCGCGACGTGGCGGAAGATTGAGGCCACCGTCGCCACCTCCGCGCGGGCGAACTTCGTCGGCCAGTAGTCGATGACGTTGACCAGGTACAGGCCCTTGTCCCCCACCACGCGGCGGACGTCCTCGACAACCTCACGGGTCGTCAGATGCCAGGGCACCGCGATCCCGCCGAAGGCGTCCATCACCACGACGTCGCGACCACCGTCGGGCTGAACGGCCAGACCGGTGCGGCCGTCGCGGATCTGGACCTCGATGCCGTTGCCGGTCACGAGACCAAGTTCCTCGCGGTCGATGTCGACGACTCCGCCGTCGATCTCCAGGATCAGGTTGTCGCTGCCGGGCCGGGTCGCGTCGACGTACCGCGGCAGCGTGCCTCCCCCGCCGCCGATGTGCAGGGCGCGGATCGGCTGTCCTTTGGGCCGCATCTCGTCGATCACGGCACCAAAGGCCCGCATGTAGGCGAACTCCAGATACGTGGGGTCCTCCAGGTCGACGTAGGAGTGGCGCAGCGTGTCCAGTTGCAGCACCCGCCCGGTCGGTCGGTACGGATCCACCACGACCTTGGCGCAGTGGTAGGCGGTCTCGGTGTCACAGGGCTGCGGGGCGATCAGAAAGGCCCCGGCGCCCACCACCGCGGCCGCACTGCCACCGGCGGTGGCGGCCTTGAGGCGGGACCGTCCCGCGACCCCGACGCCGAGCAGGATCATCCCGACCCCGAGGGCGAAGAGGATGCGCGAGGTCGGGATCGAGGAGACCAGGAGGAACCCGGTGACGAAGGTGCCGACCAGCGCCCCGACGGTGCCGGTCCCGGACAGGGTGCCCACCACCGATCCCGTCCGTTCCAGAGAACCGAGCTGGGTCTTGACCACCATCGGGTGGACGGCCGACAGCAGCGCCGCCGGGAACAGCACCGCCACGGCAGCCATCGTCAGCACGGCACCGTCGTCGTTGCCGGAGATGGCCTCGCCGGTCGCGCGGACGATCGGCCCGACGAGCAGGATGAGCCCGCCGGCGGCGACCAGCATCGGCCCGATCATCGTGCGTGGATCCCAGTGGTCGGCGGCGACTCCGCCGAGCCAGGATCCGAGCGCGATCGCGGCGAGCGCGAACCCGATGACCGCGGTGCTCACCTCGAGAGTGATCCCGGCGTAGGGCGCAACCAGGCGCAGGCTCAGGATCTCCAGCACCAGCACCGCGGCCGAGCTGATGAAGACGAGGACGCCGCCGAGAACCGGGCTCATCGGGCCGCTCCCGGTCCGAGCAGAAAGCCCTGGGCGATCAGATCGCGTACTTGGGGGACGAGGCGCGCGCGGACGTCGGCCTCGTCCTCGCCGAGCAGGGTGGCGACCGCGTCGATCAGAGCTCCGGTCGGGGCCTCGCCGGTACAGGCGCCGACCAGCGCCGCGGTGGAGGTGTCGACCGAGATCGCCCGGCGCAGTCCGCTCCCCTGCCGCAGCACCACATGGCGGGGGTCCTCGGCGCCGGGGTCGCCGATCAGCTCCTGGCTGACGTCGTCGGCGACGACGAGCCGGGCGGCGAGCAGTCCGACGTCATCCTGCGTTCGCAGCCAGGCCGTGCGCTCGAAGGCCTCGGCGACGTGCGGGCCGAGCGGGGAATCGACGGCGTGCGGCCAGTCCTCGACGCGGTGGGTTCCGTCGGTGTCGCCGCGGCGCAGGGTGATCCAACCGAAGCCGATGCCCTCGATTCCGTCGGCCTCCAGCGCGCCGAGCCAGGCGTCGTAGCGGTCGCGGAAGTGCGGGCCGGCGACGTCGCCGGCGTCGTGCAGCCACAGCGAGACATAGGCCGCGGGGTCGAGGACCTCGCGCTGCAGCGCCCATGCGTCGCACCCGGCCGGCAGCCACGCCCCGACCCGATCGCGCCAGTCCTCGCCGCGGCGGTGCACCCAGTTGGCGAGCAGCTGGCACCAGCCGCCGGGGGTGAGGTGCGCGGGTGCGGAGCCCACGAGCCGGCGGCACAACTCGTCGCCGGCCAACCCGCCGTCGCGGTAGGTGCGCTGGCCGTCGCCGGCGCCGATCACGAAGGGCGGGTTCGACACGATGAGGTCGAAGCGCTCATCGACGACCGGGTCGAACAATCCACCTTCGCGCAGGTCGATGCGCACGTCGGACAGCGCGGCGGACAACTCGGCCAGCTGCAGCGCCCGCGGCAGCACGTCGGTCGCGACCACGCTTTCGGCGTGCCGGCTCAGGTGCAGGGCCTGCACGCCGCACCCGGTGCCCAGGTCCAGGGCTCGACGTACGGGCGAGCGATTCGTCAGCTCGGCCAGGGAGATCGAGGCACCACCGACACCCAGGACGTGGTCGGCCGCGACCGGTTGCACATCGCCGTCGAGGCCGGACCCGAGATCGGAGACCACGTAGAACGCGTCGTCGTGCGGCCGGGCGTCGAGCCGTGCGCGGACCTGACCCCCCGAGCACTCGACGAGCCCGAGCCGGGTCGCCGCGTCGAGCGGGAGCGGCGCCTCGGATTCGTTCAGGGCGTCCTGCAGGAGGAAGAGGCGAACCAGCGCGGCGAGCGGCGACCGGTCGGATCGCGCGGTCCGACGGGCCGGCACGGTCTCGCGCCGGGCCAGGGCCGCCTCCGCGACCGGCCCGAGCAGCTCGGACACCCCGTCGGTCGTGTAGTCCGCAGCCGCGAAGGCCTCGCGAACGCGGTCGATGTCCTTGGACACCTCGGGGTCGTCAGTTCGGGGGTTCACGCGGCCATCTTTCCCGGCTCGCCTTGGACCTTGCCTGGCAGGATGAGGACATGGCGTCCAAGGACGAGATCGACCGGTTGATCGCCGAGGCCGACGCGGCCCTGGGCAGAGCTCCGGCCGGCGGTCCAGCCGCATCCCTCTCGCGTCCGCGGCCGGCCCGTCAGACCGAAGCCGCGGCCGTCGAGGGTCCGCCGGGCCGGTTCGAGTCGTCGGTCAGGGTCTCCGCGATCTCCGGCGGCGTGGCGGCCGCGCTGGTCTTCGCGACCTTCGCCCTCGTGCCGTTCTTCGGGGCCTTCTCCGGTGCGGCCGGCGCATTCGTCGCGACGTTCTTCATCGTGCTCGGCCAGCGGATCTTCGGCCGCCGGCAGCGGTAGTCAGCGGGCGTTGTCGATGACCAGCTCAGCGATCGCGCGGGCCCGGACGGCCGCGGTCCGATCGAGCATGTGCGCCGCGACGACGGCACCGTCGTAGAGGAGCACCAACTGGGCGGCGAGCGCGCCCGGGTCCGCGAGACCGAGCGCCGTCGCCTCGTCGAGAAAACACTGGCGGGTGAAGTCGCGGGTGATCGCGGCGACCTCGTTCACGGTCTCGTCGGTACGGGCCTCACCGGTCGCGGCGATGAAGGGGCAACCCCGCCAGAGCGGACCGGTGATCAGCTCGTGGAAGGAGTCGAAGACCGCGAGCATGCGCGCCCGCGGCTCGGTGTGCATCGCGAGATGACGCGAGATGCGGGTCTGGCGGATCTCGTGGCGACGGAGCAGATAGGCCCGGATCAGCCCGTCCTTGCTGCCGAAGGAGCTGTAGAGGCTGGCCTTGGCCACCCCCGCGTGCTCGATCACCCGGTCGATCCCGACGGTGTTGATGCCCTCGGCATAGAACAGCTCGTCCGCGGCCTTCAGGAGGCGCTCGCGGGCGCTTGCGCCGCGCTCGGCGGCGGGCTTCGCGGCAGTGACCGTGCTCATATCGCTTGACTCTAACAGACAGGTCTGTCTACTCTCAAGACGTCAGACAGACCTGTCTGGTCCCGATCGACGAAGAGGACCGCGCTGTGGCCGCTATCGCCGACCCGGGGACCCGCACCCGCTACCGGTTGCCGGCCTGGGCCTCGTTCGCGCTCCTCGCCTCGATGGCGTTCACCTTCCTCGCCGCGGCCAGCGCGCCGACCCCGCTCTACGGCGTCTACCAGGACGAGTGGGGTTTCTCCGCGATCACGACGACGATCGTCTTCTCGGTCTACGCCGTCTCCGTCCTCGGTGCGCTGCTGACCGTCGGCTCGCTCTCCGACCACATCGGGCGCCGGCCGGTCCTGTTCGGGGCGCTCGGTGCCCAGGCCGTCGCACTGCTGCTCTTCGCGGTCGCGGAGAACGTGCCGGTGCTGATGGCGGCACGGTTCGTGCAGGGCATCTCCACCGGTGCCGCGATCGGCGCGATGGGCGCCGGGATGCTGGACCTGTCCAAGCTGCGTGGAGCGACCGCCTCGGCCGTGGCCCCGATGCTCGGCACCGGCGCCGGTGCCGTGATCTCCGGGGTGTTCGTCCAATGGCTGCCGTGGCCGCAGCACCTGATCTACCTGGTGCTGCTCGGCCTGTTCGCGCTGCAGACGGTCGGCGTCGCGCTGATGCCGGAGACGGTGACCCCGAAGCCCGGCGCGTTGGCGTCGCTCAAGCCGCAGTTCGCGCTTCCTCCCGCGGCCCGGCGGCCGTTGATCGCCGCCGCCCCGGCGATGATCGCCTGCTGGTCGATGGCCGGCCTCTACGGCTCCGTCGGCCCGGCGCTGGTGCACCGCATCACCGGCTCGGTCAACCACGTCTACGGCGGTGGGGCGCTGTTCGTCCTCGCGGCGTCCGGCGCCGTCGCGGTGCTCGCGTTGCAGAACACGGCCCCGCAGACCTCGATGGTGATCGGTACCGCGGCCCTCTTCGTCGGCGTCGGCCTGACCCTGCTCGCCGGCGACGCCTCGAGTACCGGCTTCTTCCTCGCCGCGATCGTCGCCGGCATGGGCTTCGGCGCCGCGTTCCAGGGCGCGCTGCGCTCGGTGGTGATGGTGGCGGGCCCCCACGAGCGCGCCGGGGTGCTGTCCGTGCTGTTCGTGATCTCCTACGTCGCCTTCGGCGGCCCCGCGATCGTCGCCGGCGTCCTGGTGACGCAGACCGGCGACATCATGGCCACCTCCCAGTACTACGGCGCCGCGGTGATGGTCCTCGCCGGCGCGGCCCTGGTCGCGATGGTCCGCCAGAACCGGGCCCCGAGGGCCGAGGTTCCGTTGGTCTCCGAGGCGGGCGTGACCGAGGCCGCCGACGCTCGCATGGTCGGGGCCCTGCGGCCCGTCCGAGCCCCGGAGTTCGACGCCGCCTGAGCTTTCTTCCCGCTTTCCGAGTTCCCCGGGACGGTCTCGGAAAGCCTGGAGGGGCGGCCCCACCCACTGGGGCCGCCCCTTCGCCCGCGTCCTGGGGCGGCGTTTCGCCCTTTCGCGGGCGTGGACAGGGCGAACGCGCGCCCCAAGATGGCGACTTTGGCGGCGACGGCGAGGTATCGGCGGGGGTCGATAGGCCGGGCACGCGACCAGAGTGGCAGCGGAAAGCCGAGGGGGCGGTCCCGCCCGCGGAGACCGCCCCTTCGCTTTCTGCTCAGCCGCCGACCGTGCCACCGCCCGGCGGCTGACGCCCCATCAGTTGTTCACTGCCAGATACTCAGCTGCAGCCCGAGGTGCTGCCGCAGCCTTCACACACGTAACAGGAGCCGGCGGCGCGCATCTTGGTCCCGCAGGTGAGGCAGAGCGGGGCGTCGGCGGTGCGGCCCTGCTGGGCCTCGATCAGCTCCGTCGTCGAGCCCGGGGCCTCCCAGGTGGCGGAGATGCCGCCGGTGGAGATGTCCACGGTCTCGATCGGGGCCGACTGGGCCAGCGCCTCGACATCGACGTCCGCGTCGCGGGAGTCGTCGGCGAAGTACGACCCGGTCTCCAACTGGCGGGCCCGCTCCTCGGCGGAGTAGATGCCCAGGGCCTCTCGCTCCTCCGGCGTCATGAAGTCGAGCGCGAGGCGACGGAAGATGTAGTCCATGATCGACGCCGACATCCGCACGTCCGGGTCGTCGGTCATGCCGGCCGGGTCGAAGCGCATGTTGGTGAACTTCTGGACGTAGGTCTCCAGCGGCACGCCGTACTGCAAGCCGATCGAGATCGCGATCGAGAAGGCGTCCATCATGCCGGCGAGGGTCGAGCCCTGCTTCGACATCTTCAGGAAGATCTCGCCGAGCCCGCCGTCCGGGTACGCGGCCGCGGTCATGTAGCCCTCGGCGCCGCCGACGGCGAAGGACACCGTCTTGGAGTCACGGACCTTCGGCAGCCGCTTGCGGATCGGGCGGTACTCGATGATCGGTGCCGCGGCGGAGGACGCGGTCGTGCCGGACGCCGTCGCCGTCTTGCCGGCGGAGAGCGGCTGCCCGACCTTGCAGTTGTCGCGGTAGACCGCGAGTGCCTTCAGGCCGAGCTTCCAGCCCTGCGTGTAGACCTCCTCAATCTCTTCCACCGTGGCGGACTCGGGCAGGTTGACGGTCTTGGAGATCGCGCCGGAGATGAACGGCTGCACCGCGGCCATCATGTGGACGTGGCCCATGGCCTTGATGGCGCGGGTGCCCATGGCGCAGTCGAAGACCTCGTAGTGCTCCGGGCGCAGGCCGGGGGCGTCGATGACGTGGCCGTGCTCGGCGATGTGCTCGACGATCGCCTCGATCGACTCCGGGTGGTAGCCGAGCTTGGCCAGGGCGCGCGGCACGGTCTGGTTGACGATCTGCATCGAGCCGCCGCCGACGAGCTTCTTGAACTTGACCAGCGCCAGGTCCGGCTCGATGCCGGTCGTGTCGCAGTCCATCATCAGGCCGATGGTGCCGGTGGGGGCGAGCACCGAGGCCTGCGAGTTCCGCCAGCCGTTGGCCGCGCCGATCTGCAGGCACTCCTCCCACGTCTTCGTCGCCAGGGCGAGAACCGAGCGGTCCATCTCGTCCAGCGAGCGGATCGAGTCGTTCGCCGCGGCGTGCTTGCGCATGACCCGGGTGTGCGCGCTGGCGTTCTGCGCGAAGCCCTCGTACGGCCCGACGACACCGGCCAGCTCGGCCGAGCGCTTGTAGGCGGTGCCGGTCATCAGCGAGGTCAGCGAGGCGGCGAGCGCCCGGCCGCCCTCGGAGTCGTAACCGTGGCCGGTGGCCATCAGCAGCGCGCCGAGGTTGGCGTAGCCGATGCCGAGCTGACGGAACTTGCGCGTCGTGTCACCGATCGGCTCGGTCGGGAAGTCGGCGAAGCAGATCGAGATGTCCATCGCGGTGATGACCAGCTCGACGACCTTCGCGTACTGCGCGGCGTCGAAAGTGCCGTCGTCACGCAGGAACTTGAGCAGGTTCAGCGAGGCCAGGTTGCACGAGGAGTTGTCCAGGTGCATGTACTCCGAGCACGGGTTCGAGGCGGTGATCCGCCCGCTCTCCGGGCAGGTGTGCCAGTCGTTGATCGTGCCGTCGTACTGGATGCCCGGGTCGGCGCAGGACCAGGCCGCCTGGGCCATCGAGTGGAACAGCTCGCGCGCGTCGACGGTCTCGATGACCTCGCCGGTGCCGCGGGCGCGCAGGCCGAACTGGCCACCGCTCTCCACCGCGCGCATGAACTCGTCGTTGACGCGGATCGAGTTGTTCGCGTTCTGGTACTGAACGCTCGTGATGTCCGAGCCGCCGAGGTCCATGTCGAAGCCGGCGTCACGAAGCGCGCGGATCTTGTGCTCCTCGCGCTCCTTGGTCGCGATGAACTCGGCCACGTCCGGGTGGTCGACGTCGAGGATCACCATCTTGGCCGCACGGCGGGTGGCCCCGCCGGACTTGATGGTGCCCGCGGAGGCGTCGGCGCCGCGCATGAACGAGACCGGGCCGGAGGCGGTGCCACCCGAGGAGAGCAGCTCCTTGGACGAACGGATCCGGGAGAGGTTGAGGCCGGCACCGGAGCCGCCCTTGAAGATCAGACCCTCCTCGCGGTACCAGTTCAGGATCGAGTCCATGGTGTCGTCGACGGCGAGGATGAAGCAGGCGCTGACCTGCTGCGGCGACGTCGTTCCGACGTTGAACCACACCGGTGAGTTGAACGAGAAGACCTGGTGCAGCAGCGCGTAGGTCAGCTCGTGCTCGAAGATCTCGGCGTCGGCCGGGGTGGCGAAGTAGCCGTGGCGGACACCGGCATCGCGGTAGGTGTGGACGACCCGGTCGATGAGCTGACGCAGGCTCCACTCGCGCTGCTCGGTACCCACCGCGCCGCGGAAGTACTTGGTGGTGACGATGTTGGCCGCGTTCACCGACCAGGACGTCGGGAACTCGACGCCCTTCTGGTCGAAGATGACCGTGCCGTCGCGCCAGTTCGTCATGACGACGTCGCGGCGCTCCCAGTTCACCTGGTCATAGGGATGCGTCCCCGGGGTGGTGAAGATCCGCTCCAGGGTGAGACCCCCGCGGCGCTCCGGGCTCGGCTGCTCCGGGAGAGAGCCCGCCTGGGTCTCGCCGTTCACCATCTCGGTCACGTCTTTTCCTCTCGACATATAGGGAACGTCCGGCCCCGCCTGGACATGCCGTTCCCCGTGGGTGAATCCATGTTTTGGTGCTCGTGCTCGTACTGGTGATGCAGCTGATGCCGGTGTTCGGTGGGTCAGGCCGTGAGGGCCCGGTCGGCGCGCAGTGCCGCGATCTCGGCCTCGAAATCGGCCATCGAGTCGAAGCCGCGGTAGACCGAGGCGAAGCGCAGGTACGCGACCTCGTCCAGGTCGCGGAGCGGACCGAGGATCGCGAGGCCCACCTCATGGGCCGGGACCTCGATGCTCCCGAGACCGCGGACGGTCTCCTCGACCCGGTGCGCGAGCACCGCCAGGGCGTCGGTGTCGACCGGGCGGCCCTGGCAGGCCTTGCGGACCCCGGAGAGCACCTTGTCCTTGCTGAACGGCTCGATCACGCCGCTCCGCTTGACCACGTTGAGGCTCGCGACCTCCACCGTGGTGAACCGGCGCTCGCACCGCTCACACTGCCGCCGGCGACGGATCGCCGCGCCGTCCTCGGCTGTCCGGGAGTCGACGACGCGGGTGTCCGCGACGCGGCAGAACGGACAGTTCACGAGGAGCTCCTGACAGACGGAACCGGCTCCGGAAGGGCCGGCCCTGTGGATGCACTTGTTGATGGTGTGTTGATCCCTTGGGCACAACCTGTGGGTAACTACACCGGTGTAACTACTACATGTGGGAACCGTAGGACCTGCCGACCACAAGACACAAGATGTTGTGCCGGTCAGTTCCGCGGAGCGGATTTCGCCGCAGGTCAGAGGCCTCGAGGGTCGCGAAATTGCCCGCAAACCGGGCGTGTCCGGCGTGTTCCCGGCATCCACGGGAACCCGCCACACGGGTTACGCGGGGCCTACGGGAGGGCGATGCGCTGACCGGCCTCGATGCCCGCGTCGGGCAGGGCGTTCAGGCGGAGGATGGCCTCGATGGTGGCGCGCGGGTCCTGCTGCGGAGCGACGTCCTTCGCGATCCCCCACAGCGTCTGACCGGGCTGGACGATCAGGTAGTCGTAGTTCTGCGGAGCTCCCGCCTCACCGCTCGCGCGGGTGGCGGTGGAGCCGAAGAGCACACCGCCGGCCAAGAGGGTGAGCAGGAACAGTGCGACCACGACCAGGCGGCCACGGGGAGTGAGGCGCAGCGCCGGCGTCGGGCGGTGCCGGGGGGTCCACTCCACGTCGACCATCCGCTCGAGCTCGGCCGCCGTGGGCGTTGCCACCAGGGTCAGGTGCGCCGTGCCGTTTCGCGCCGTGCTGTTCATGAGATCGAGCCCCTTCCGTGCCGTCTGCTCCCCGTCACTCCCGATCGAAGCACCGCCCACTGACAATTCCTCGAACAGGCTTTCGATCGAACGCATGAGCGAAGTTGTACAGGGCCCGGCCGACACTTTCGAGATTCCTCGAACATATGTTTGATCGTGTCGCTACTCCGCGCTACGTTTCGAGCACGAATCCACAGCAGGACGAGCACCCGACTCCAGGAGGAACTGGTGGCCCGATCGCGCAAAGGTGAGCCCACCGGCACCGAGTCAGCGCCCGGCGGCGAGGTCCACACCCTCCCCGACGGACCGCCGGACGCGGACGGTCTGACCACGCGGCAGCGGAAGGTCCTCGAGGTGATCCGGGACTCCGTGGAGCGGCGGGGCTACCCGCCGTCGATGCGCGAGATCGGCGAGTCGGTCGGCCTGACCTCGACCTCCTCGGTCTCCCACCAGCTGACCACGCTGGAGAAGAAGGGCTACCTGCGCCGGGACCCGAACCGGCCGCGCGCCGTGGAGGTGCGCCTGCCCGAGGGCGTCTCCCCCGGACCCAATCCGGAACTCGAGGACGAGGAGACGATGCGCGCCGCGCGGCCCACGGCGGCCTACGTGCCGGTCGTCGGCCGGATCGCCGCCGGCGGCCCGATCCTCGCCGAGCAGGCGGTGGAGTCGGTCTTCCCGCTGCCCCGCGAACTGGTCGGCGACGGCACGCTGTTCCTGCTCAAGGTCTCCGGTGACTCCATGGTCGACGCCGCGATCTGCGACGGCGACTGGGTCGTGGTGCGTCAGCAGCCCGTGGCCGAGCCCGGCGACATCGTGGCCGCCATGATCGACGGCGAAGCCACCGTGAAGACCTTCAAGCGCCGCGACGGGCACGTCTGGCTGATGCCGCACAACCCGGCCTACGAGCCGATCCCCGGTGACGAGGCCACCATTCTCGGCCGGGTCGTGAGCGTGCTACGAAAGATCTGACGTGACGTCAGACTGCTGATCCTGCTCGGAGAGCCGGCGTAGCGCCCCGAGCGCGACGGTGCGGTCCGTGGTGTACCAGAACGGCGGCAGCGAGGCGCGCAGGAAATTTCCGTAGCGCGCGGTGGCCAGCCGGGAGTCGAGGATCGCGACCACGCCGCGGTCCTCACCGCGCCGGATCAGGCGACCGGCGCCCTGCGCCAGCTTGACCCCGGCGTGAGCGGCGGAGACCGACATGAAGCCGTTGCCGCCGGCGGCGTCGACGGCTTTGGCCCGCGCCGCCGACAGCGGCTCGTCCGGCCGTGGGAACGGGATCCGGTCCATCACGACCAGCTGGCAGGACTCCCCCGGCACGTCCACGCCCTGCCAGAGCGACAACGTCCCGAACAGGCAGGTCGACGGGTCGTCGGCGAAGCGGCGCACCAGATCGGTCAGGGTGTCGTCGCCCTGGCACAGCACCGGGACCGCGAGCCGCTCGCGCATCTCCGCCGCGGCCCATTCCGCGGCCCGGCGGGAGGAGAACAGCCCGAGCGTGCGGCCACCGGCGGCCTCGATCAGTTCGGCGAGCTCGTCGAGCATCGCCGGATTGAGGCCGTCGCGGCCGGGCGTCGGCAGGTGCCGGGCGACGTAGAGGATGCCCTGACGCCCGTAGTCGAACGGGGACCCGACGTCGAGGCCACGCCAGCGGGGCGGCGCGTCCTCCCCCTCCTCCGGTTCCTGCTGCTGCGCGTCCCCCGTCGGCAACCCGACACTGCGGGCCGTGGAGTCGAAGCCGCCCCCGACGGCGAGGGTCGCGGACGTGAGCACCACCGTCCGGGTGCCGAACAGCGCCGTGCGCAGCAGCCCGGACACCGACAGCGGCGCGACGCGGAGCACCCGGCCCCGACGATCCTCGACGGCCAGCCACGCGACGTCGTACTGCGTCGGCGCGGCGAGCTTGGCAGCGACGTCGAAGATCTCCTCCAGTCCACTGCGGGCGATTTTCTTCGCCAGCAGCACATCGGACGCGTCGTCCTTGGACGTCGAGATCGACACGAGAGCGTTCCGGGCGGCGTCACGCAGTGCGCCGAGCTCGGCGGCGAGCAACGGTGGCACCGGATCGAGCGGACCCTCCGGCAGGTTGGCCAGCGTCGCGCCCAGGCCCTCGGCGACACCGATCAGGATGTCGACCTGCCGCTCGTCGGCGACCCGCGCCGCGGCCCGGGCGACGCGCTCGACGGCGTTCACGGTGATCTCGGCCGTGGCTGTCGCCGACACCCGGTCGACGAGGTCGTGCGCCTCGTCGACGATCACCGCACCGTGGTCGGGCAGCACCGGGATCGACTCCAGCGCATCGATCGCCAGCAGGGCGTGATTGGTGACGACGACGTCGGCCTCGGCGGCCCGTTCGCGCGCCAGCTCGGCGAAGCACTCAGGACCCTCCGGGCAGCGGGTGGCGCCCAGGCACTCCCTCGAGGTCACGGAGATCTGCGCCCAGGCCCGGTCGCCGACGCCGGGGACCAGATCGTCCCGGTCGCCGGAACCGGTGGTGGCCGCCCAGTCCCGGGCCCGCAGCACCTCCTTGCCGAGCGGGCTGGAGGGCGCGGGGATCTCGAACAGGCCGTCCCCGTCGTCCTCGGGGACGCCGCCGCCGACGCGGTGCTTGCAGACGTAGTTGCTGCGGCCCTTGAGGATCGCGAAGGTCAGCTTGCGCCCCAGCAACGGCGTGGCCACCTCGACGAGGCGCGGCAGGTCCCGCCGGGTCAGCTGGGCCTGCAGCGCCAGCGTCGCGGTCGAGACCACGACCGGGCGACGATGCAGCAACGCCGGCACCAGGTAGGCCAGCGACTTGCCCGTCCCGGTGCCGGCCTGGACGAGCAGGTGCTCCTCGGACTCCAGGGCCGCAGTGACCGCCTCGGCCATCTCGACCTGACCCGGACGCTCGGCGCCGCCGATGTCGCCCACCGCGGCCGCCAGCAGCTTAAGGACGTCCGACGGCGAGGGCACCGCCTGAGGTTAGATCAGTCGGTGCGGAACGGGTTCAGCCCTGTGTACGACGCGCCCTCGCCGCCCAGGGACCGCCGGCCACCTTCCGATCGCGCCGGGAAACCTGGGGATCCGGGCTTGTCGGCGTGACGGGGCCCGGATCGACATAGGGTCGGGGACTTGGACCGCCCGTCCGGCCGAGGGGAGCGCATGAGGGGCGAGCATCGCCGTGCGCAGTCACCGGTTCCGACCGGGTGGCGGGCCCGAACCTTGGTCGCGTCGCTCGTGACCGGCGCGGTGGCGGCCGGCTCCGGCGTGATCGCGATGACGACGTCCGCGTTCGACTCCCCCGGGCCCGCGCAGCTGTCCGCCGCCTCAACACCGGCGCCCACCTGCCCCGCCGCGGGCAGCCTGTCGCTGCGTGAGGCGCTGGCGCAGACCCTGATGGTGGGGGTGAGCGGACCGAGCCGGTCCGAGCTGACGCTGCTCGCGAAAGCGGGCATCGGCGGGGTGTTCCTGCACGGCGACGGCACCAACGAGCTCACCGACGGGCGGCTGCGACGGCTCGCCGCGTCGACGGTGCCGCCTCTGGTGTCCGCGGACGACGAGGGCGGACGGGTGCAGCGGATCGCGGCGCTCGCCGGCTCGATGCGCAGTGCTCGGAAGCAGGCTCAACTGAGCCCGGACCAGGTGCGGGCGCTGGCCCGCGAGCGCGGCGAGCAGCTGCGCAGGTACGGCATCACGATGAACCTCGCGCCGGTCGTCGACCTCGGGAGTTCCAACCCCGCGATCGGCGACCGCTCCTACGGCGGCAACCCGGACCGCGTGACGCGCTACGCGGGCGCGTTCGCCGCCGGCCTGCGCGAGGCCGGAGTGTTCCCGGCGCTCAAGCATTTCCCCGGTCACGGCCGTGCGTCCGGTGACTCCCATCAGGGCCAGGCCGTGACGCCGCCGGTCGCTTCGCTGCGCGAGCAGGACTGGGCGCCCTATCGCACGCTCGGCGCGACGGGCGTCGCGGTCATGGTCGGGCACCTGATCGTTCCGGGCCTGTCGACGAAGGGCCTGCCGAGTTCACTCGACCCCGCCGTCTACCGCGCCCTGCGCACCGAGGTGGGCTTCGGCGGGCTGGTCGTCACCGACGAACTGTCGGAGATGAAGGCGGTCCGGAATCGGTTCGGCGTGCACGAGGCGGTGCGGCGTGCGTTGGCCGCGGGCGCCGACCTGGCGCTGTTCTTCGCCGAGCCCAGCCGCGTGCCGCGGCTGATTCGCACCCTCGCCGCGGATGTCGAGCAGGGTCGGCTGCCCGAGGCGCGCGTGCGGGAAGCCGCGGGCCGCGTGCTCGCCGCGAAGAAGTGCGGCACCTGAACGCCGCTCGTCGACGGCCCTAACTGGCCAGCAGCACCAGCTCGCGGGTGGTGCGGGTCATCGCGACGTAGCGATCGACCGCCCCCTCGACCCCCCGGCCGAACTCGTCGGGGTCGACGAGGACGACCAGGTCGAACTCGAGCCCCTTCGCGAGCTCCGGTGTCAGCGAGCGCACCCGCGGGGTCGCCGCGAAAGTCCCCTCGGAACCGGCAGCGGAGATGACGCACGCGATTCCTTCGTCGTTCTCGGCCAACCACTCCTCGAGGATCGACGGCAGCTCGTCGACCGCGCCGAGGCGGACGTCGATGCCGCTGCTCCGGATCGAGGTCGGGACGTTGGCGTCGGGCAGAACGGCGCGGATCACCGGTTCGGCCTTCGCCATGACCTCCGCCGGCGTCCGGTAGTTGACGCTCAGGGACGTGATCGTGATCGTCTCCAGCCCCACCCGGTTCAGCCGCTCCTGCCACGACTCGGCGAACCCGTGCCGCGCCTGCGCGCGGTCCCCGACGATGGTGAAGCTGCGGGACGGGCAGCGCAGCAGCAGCATCTGCCACTCCGCGTCGGTGAGCTCCTGGGCCTCGTCCACCACGATGTGGGCGAACGGGCCGGCGAGGGTGTCGACGGCGACGGTGGGCAGCCCCGCTTCGTCCTCCAGGGCGTTGCGCAGGTCGTCCCCGGTCAGCATCCACATGCCGGCTTCGAAGTCGTCGTCGGCCTCGACCAGGTTCTGCACGACCCGGTCCATCTGCTCGCGGTCGGCCGCGATCGTGGCCTGGCGCCGACGCTGCACGCGCGCGGCCTCGGGGTCGCCGAGCCGCTGCCGGGCCGCGTCCAGGATCGGCAGGTCGGAGACCGTCCAGGCCGAGCCCTCCGGCCGCTGCAGCGCACGGACCTCGGCCGGGGTGAGCTCGGGCGCGCACGTGCGCAGATACGCCGGGACCGCCCACAGGTCGGCGACGACGTCACTCGCCTCGAGCAGCGGCCAGGCCCGGTTGAAGGTGGTCAGCAGGTCGCGGTTCTGCAGCAGCGACCGGCGGATCTGCTCGACCGGGACCTCCTCGTCGGCGTTCTCCTGGGTGTGCTTGTCGACGAGCAGTGTCAGCAGCTCGTCCCAGATCGTTCCGCGCGCGTCGTTGTGCGGGGCACCCGGATCGGCCGCCTCGAAGACGTCGCGCCATTCGTCGGCGCTGACAGTGGCGCCGCCCCACGGTGTCTCGACGGCCATCGGCACCGTCGGCGCCTCCTCGTAGATCCGGACGGCCGCGTCGACCACCTGGCCCCAGCGGGCGGCGGACTTCAGCCGGGCCACCTCCGGGTCGGTCTCGACGGCAGCGCCCGCTCCCTCCGCGACAAGATCGCGCACCGTGCAGGTGAGCACGCCCTCCTCGCCGAGGCTCGGCAGCACGTCGGCGACGTAGGCCAGGTAGGGCCGGCTCGGGCCGATGAACAGCACGCCGCCCCGGCTCGAGTTCAGCCGCGGATCGGAGTACAGCAGGTAGGCGGAGCGGTGCAGCGCGACGACGGTCTTGCCGGTTCCCGGGCCGCCGTCGACGACGAGGGCACCGCGTGAACTCGCGCGGATGATGGCGTCCTGATCGGCCTGAATCGTGCCGAGCACGTCGCGCATCCGTTCCGAGCGGTTGCTTCCCAGGCTGACGATAAACGCCGACTGGTCATCGAGGGCGGCGTGCCCCTCGAGCCCCTCCGCCGTGAAGACCTCGTCCCAGTAGTCGCTGATCCGCCCCCGCGTCCAGCGGTACCGGCGCCGGCTGGCCAACCCCATCGGGTTGGCGTGCGTCGCGCCGAAGAAGGGCCCGGCGGCCGGAGTCCGCCAGTCGACCAGCAGGCGACGACCGTCGCTGTCCGTCAGGCCGAGCCGGCCGATGTACACAGGCTCGGCGCCGCCGTCGGAGGAGTCGTCCGCCACGATGTGCCCGAGGCAGAGGTCGAGGCCGTAACGACGCAGCGTGCGTAGCCGGGCGGTCAGCCGGTGGATCTCCAGGTCCCGATCCATCGCCGCCTGGCCGGTGCCGGCCGAGACCGACACCACCTCCGCCTCGGCGGTCGCCCTGCGCGCCGCGTCGAGCCGCTCCGACAGGTCCGCGATCGACCGCTCCAGGCTCTCCGCGATCGCCGCGAAGTGCTGCTCGTCGCGGGCGATCAGGGCCGGGTCGGCCTTCGCCGCGAGATTGTCCGGAAGGTCGAACGCGCTGGTTGTCACACTCACTCGCTACCCCCACTGCCTGGAAACGCCGGCTTCGGCGGGCGAGTCTGCGGCACGACCGGGGTCTTGCCGCAAGCCCCCGGGTGCGCTATACGTTGGAGAGGGAACGGAGCCGGTGCGTCGGCGAATCGCGGCGCCGGCTTTTTTGTTGCCCTCAGCCGGCGGCAGCGAACGGCGCGAGCTCCGCGGCCAGCGCCCGATCGACGCGGGCGCGCAGGCGGGTGCCGGTGTCGGTGTGTTCCTCGGTCAGCACGTCGCCGTTCTGATGCACCTTGGCCACCAGGTCCCCGCGGTCGTACGGCAGCAGGACGCCGACCTCGACGTCCGGCCGCGGGATTGCGGCCGAGATCGCCGCCAGCAGGCCTTCGATGCCCGCGCCGGTCCGGGCGGAGACGACCACCGCGGTCGGCTCCCGGCGGACCAGCCGCTCGAGAACGTACGGGTCGGCAGCATCGGCCTTGTTGATCACGACGATCTCGGGGACGTCCCGGGCGTCGATCTCCGCCAGCACCGCTCGCACCGCGGTCAGCTGCGCCTCGGGCTCGGGGTCCGAGCCGTCGACGATGTGCAGGATCAGGTCGGCGTCGGAGATCTCTTCCAACGTCGAGCGGAATGCCTCGACCAGCTGGTGCGGCAGGTGCCGGACGAAGCCGACGGTGTCGGTGAGGGTGAACTCGCGCCCGTCGGGGGTCTCGGTGCGGCGCACCGTCGGGTCGAGGGTGGCGAACAGCGCGTTCTCCACCAGGACGCCCGCGCCGGTGAGCCGGTTGAGCAACGAGGACTTGCCGGCGTTGGTGTAGCCGACGATGGCGACCGAGCCGACCGCGTTGCGGCGGCGTTCGCCGCGTTGCGTGGCCCGCGAGGTGCCCATCGCGGCGAGCTCGCGGCGGAGCTTGGTCATCTTGTCGCGGATCCGGCGCCGGTCGGTCTCGATCTTGGTCTCACCGGGGCCACGGCCACCGATGCCGACGCCGCCGGCGCCGGCCCGGCCGCCGGCCTGTCGGGACAGCGACGCACCCCAACCACGGAGCCGCGGCAGCATGTAGGACATCTGGGCCAGCTCGACCTGCGCCTTGCCCTCCCGGGACTTGGCGTGCTGGGCGAAGATGTCGAGGATCAGCGCGGTGCGGTCGATGACCTTGACCTTGACGACGTCCTCCAGCTTCGTGAGCTGAGAGGGCGTCAGTTCACCGTCGCAGATGAGGGTGTCGGCACCCTCGGCGATGATTGCGTCGCGCAGTTCCTTGGCCTTGCCGGAGCCGACGTAGGTGGCGGGGTCCGGCTTGTCGCGGCGCTGCGTGAATCCGTCGAGCACCACGGCCCCCGCGGTCTCCGCCAACCGGCGCAACTCCAACATCGAGTTGTCGGCCTCGGCCGCCGTTCCCTCGGTCCAGACCCCGACCAGGACCACGCGTTCGAGACGCAGCTGCCGGTACTCGACGATCGAGACGTCTTCGAGTTCGGTCGAGAGACCGGGGACGCGACGCAGAGCCTGCCGATCAGCGAGGTCGAGCTGATCACCGTCGCGGTCCGTGTCGAGGTCGAGGACATCGGAGAACTCATCTCCGGCTTCGAACTGCGGTTCCGGTGAAGTACTCGTCATACCGTCCCTGTCGCCGTTACGTCTGATTCGACCTCAGCGTGACATGGATCTACCCCGGAACTCGACCCGAATTCCGTCCCGAGCAGCCAGTCGCCGTCCGCGACCAGGACCGCCGGCCCGGTCATCTCCACGGTTCCGTCGGGAGTGAGCGCGATGAGCAGCGAACCACCGGGCTGCTCGACGCGGTAGGTGGTGGGGGCGCCGTTCCCGGCCCGGCGGGCGGCGGCGACCATCACGGCACACGCACCGGTTCCGCAGGCGCGGGTCTCCCCCACGCCACGTTCGTGCACCCGCATCGCGACGTGTCGCGGGCCCCGCACGATCACGAACTCGACATTGACGCCGTCGGGAAAGGCACCGGCGGTGACCTGAGGCACCGTCAGCAGGTCACCGGCCTCGGCGAGATCGTCGACGAAGACGACCGCGTGCGGGTTCGGCATCGACACCGCGAGCGCGGGCCAGCTGCGGGTCCCGACCGTCACGCTGATCGCGCCCAGGTCGGGCAACGCGTAGGGACCCATGTCGACACACACGTCCCCGGTGCGGTCGCAGGTGACCGTGCGCACCCCGCCGCGGGTCGCGATCGGGAACGACCCGGGTGCCTGCAGGCCGGCGTCCACCAGGTAGCGCGCGAACACGCGGATCCCGTTGCCGCACATCTGGGCGATCGAGCCGTCCGCGTTGCGATAGTCCATGAACCAGTCCGCGGCGCCGCGGAACAGTTCGGCGTCCGGTTCCACCGCGACGGGGACCACGCGCAGGATGCCGTCGCCGCCGATGCCCGACCGGCGGTTGCAGATCGCAGCCACGGTCGCGGCGTCCAGCGTCAAGGTGCCCTCGAGGTCCGGGATCAGCACGAAGTCGTTCTCCGTGCCGTGTCCCTTGACGAAGCGCAACCGGTCCATGCTGCTCAGGGTACGGATCCGGCACGATCCGTGCCTGCCGCCGCGGGAGTGGCCAGGGCGGCGAGCGCGGCGTCGAGCAACTGCGGGGAGTCCGCGGGCAGCCAGTGCACGCGGGCGTCCCGGCCGAACCAGGTCATCTGGCGCCGGGCGAACTTGCGGGTGGCGCGCTTGGTCTCCGCGCGGGCGGTCTCCTCGTCGCACGTCCCGTCCAGGAACTGCAGCACCTGGGCGTACCCGAGGGCTTTTCCGGCCGTGCGGCCCTCGCGCAGCCCGCGTGGGATCAGGCCCCGGACCTCGTCGACCAGCCCGGCGGCCCACATCGCGTCCACGCGCTCGTCCAGGCGGCGATCGAGCGTTTCCCGCTCAGCACCCAGCCCGATCTGCACGGCGGGACGCAGATAGCGCGGCTCGGGCAGCGCCGCGACGAACGGGCGGCCGGTGATCTCGATGACCTCGAGCGCGCGCACGATGCGGCGGCCATTGCCGGGCAGGATGCGCTCGGCGGCGACCGGATCCAGCTGCGCCAGCCGCCCATGCAGCGCGTGCGGGCCGATCTCCTCGACCTCGGCCTCGAGCCGGGCGCGAATCTCCGGCTCGGTGCCCGGGAAATCGAGGTCGTCCAGCACCGCGCGGACGTACAACCCGGAACCGCCCACCAGCACGGCCGACTTGCCCGCGGCCAGCAACTCCGCCACGACGCTCCGTGCGAGGCGTTGGTACACCGCCACCGCGGCGGGCTCGGAGACCTCCCACAGGTCGAGGAGATGGTGCGGAATGCCCTCGCGCTCCGCCGGGGTCAGCTTGGCGGTCCCGATGTCCATCCCGCGGTAGAGCTGCATGGAATCGGTGTTGATCACGTCACCACCGAGGCGACGCGCGAGCTCGATGCCGAGCGCGGACTTGCCGGTGGCGGTCGGTCCGACGACGGCGACCACCAGAGGCTGCGACAGAACCGGCACACATCCAGTGTCCCAGGCGCAGGCATGGGTAGGGGTGCCGGAGAAGGCCAACGCGAAGGAGACGCCATGGGCAAGCTCGACGAGCTCAAGAACAAGGCCAAGGACATGGTCGCCGGGAACCGCGACAAGATCGAACAGGGCCTGGAGAAGGCCGGCGACATGGTCAACCAGAAGACCGGCGGCAAGCACGCGGACAAGATCGACAAGGGCCTGGAAAAGGCCAAGGAAGGTCTGGACAAGGCCGAGGGCCAGACCGACGGCAATGCAGCTCCGCCGACGGCGACGGGCCCGGCTGAGCCTCCGCAGCCGACCACTCCCCCGACCATGCCGGGCACGGCACAGCCCGCGCCGCCGAATCTGCCGCCACCGCCCGGCCCACCCATGGCCTGAGCGCCTCGAAAGCCTGGGCCGGCTCTGACCGACGTCGTCGGATCAGAGCCGGCCCACCTTGGTGTCTACAGCTGCCCGAGCCAGAACGGCAGTCCGGAATCGTCCGTGCACTCGGAGCTGATGCCGTAGGCCTGCTGGTCGGGCTCCGTCGCCGTCCCCCCGGCGGCGCGCACGCGCTCCACGGCGGCCGCGACGTCGTCGACCCGGTACATGGGCACCAGCGACGCCTCCGCGTGGCCGCCGGACATCCCGCTCATCGGAGCCGGCCCGACCACATTCCAGCCGTCCGCGATGCGTCCCGGGGTGAACTCCCACCCGAAGACCGCGGTGTGGAAGGCCCGCGCCCTCCCCGAGTCCGGCACCTGCATCGTGAGGTAGGCCACGTCGCCCTGGACGTCGCCGTTCGGCGACGGTCGCGTGTCCCCCGGTCCGCGCTCGTGCAACGAGAACGGCAGGCCCGCATCGTCGACGCAGTCGGCGCTGCGGCCGTAGGGCGTGTCCTGCGGGTCGCTCGCGCGGCCGCCGGCGGCCCGGACCCGGGCGACGGCGCCGTCGAGGTCGACCACGGCGCGCGATGCGAAGGCACCGGGGCGGGGCTCCGGCCAGAAGTCGGCGTGGGGCGCGTCGAGGGCGACCAGCGCGCGCGGCGCCGGGCCGTCGATCATCCGCGCGAACGGGCTCCGCTCGGCAAAGGTCCAACCCAGCACCGCGCCGTAGAACGCCTCGGCCCGGTCCAGGTCGGGCACCCACAGGGACAGGTAGCCGACATCGCCGTCGCCCGGGGCGTGCACCGGCAACGCCTGGTCCAGCAGCCACCGGTGTCCGAACGGGTCACGCACGACCCCGTTGCGGCCGTACGGGTAATCGGCAGGTTCGCGTTCGACCTCCGCACCGGCGGCACGGGCGGTCGCGACGACCGCATCGACGTTCGCCACGGCCAGGTGCAGCGTGACCGACGTGTCGCCCGTCGGGGCGCGCAGGCGCATCTCGGGGAACTCGTCGGCGAGGTACAGGCGCGCACCGGCGATCCGCAGTTCCGCGTGGCCGATGCGGCCGTCCGGCATCCCGTAGGGCGCTTCGGCCAGCACGCCCCCGAACACGCCCCGGTACCAGTCGATCGCGGCGCGGGCGTCGGCGACGGCCAGGTACGGCGTCAGCGCGGTCGTCGGGCTCGGCGCCGGTTGCGTTTCGGTACCCAGTTCGGTTGCGACAGCGGTGGTCCTCACATCGACTCCTTCCGGTGCGGTCAGGGCGCGCGCCAGGCGGGCGCGCAGGCGGGATCCGAAGCCCGGGTCCGGGTCGACCGGGCCGTCAGGGCCGCGCAGGACGTCCAGCGGATCAGCCATGGTCGGACCCCTTCCCGGCCTCGTAGGTGGTGCGGAAAGCGGCCCGGGCCCGGACGAGCAGGGCCTCGGTCGCATGCAAGGTGCGGCCCAGCGCAGCCGCTACCTGAGGTACCGTCAGATCGTCTAGATAGCGCAGGGTCAGTGCGGCCTGATGGTGCGGACCGAGCTGCTCCATCGCAGCGCGGGCGGTGAGCGCGTCGAGGGTGGCGTCCCAGGGGTCCTCGGCCTCGGCCGGCAACTCCACCGCGCGCAGATTCCGCTCCTCGCGGGCGAGGCGACGCCAGTGGTCGACCAGTTTGTGCCGGGCCACCCCGATCAGCCAGGCGACGTCCAGGCGCGGCGGGTCCGGCTTGCGGATGGCGTCCACGGCCGCCAGGAAAGTCTCGGCCGTCAGGTCCTCCGCGAGCGGCCGGGCACCGCAGCGGCGCAGCAGGTAGCCATAGACCTGTGGCAGGGCGACGTCGTACAGCGCCAGGAAATCGTCCTGGGCCTTCGTCGACGCCGGTTGCGCGTTCACATCCTCATCGTCGTCCGTCGCGGCAGAACTCCGACGGGTCCGGAGGCACGAAGTTTCAGGGCCGGCGCCAGGACGCGACGAGGTAGCCGACGCCGTAGGGCGCGACGTCGGCGTGCAGCGTGCCCTCCCAGTCCCCGCCGACGGCCCGGGCGGCCCCGGCGAGCACCTGCCACGCGGGACGCCCCGCGGCGAGCAGATCGGCGGCCACAGAGGCGTCCAGCGCGAGCAACATCTCGCCGTCCGCCTTCGCGAGGGCGCCGGCCACTGCCGCATCGAAGGATTCGGCCCGGTCGTCCAGGTGCCCGGGCGCGGCCGCGGACCGGCGGGCACTTCCGTCACCCAGGATCACCAGCAGCGCCGGCGGGCCCGCCGCGAGCGCCTCCCCGAGCGCGATGCACTCCGGCGGTTCCGCGGTTGCGTCGATCGTCTGGAGTTCCCGCGGACCGTCCCAGCCGACCGAGTCCAGCAGCCAGCGGCCCACGGTGAGCGAGAGCGGCAGTAGCGGGGCCGGACCGGGCAGGCCGAAACCCGGCAACGCGCCCGGCGCGTCCGCCGCCCAGACGGCGGTGACCGGGCCCGGCCCGACCAGGACCACCCGCTCGGGCGCGGCGCCCAGGCCGGCGGTGAGCGCCGTCGCGCACGCCGCCCGCAGGTCGTCCAACTCGGGGGCCGCTCCCGCGGCGACCTCGGGGATCAACAGCGGCGGATGCGGACAGACGACAGCGGCGATCATCGGGGCATCACCCGCACAGCCGGGCATGCAGCGCCAGCGCCGAGGTGTCCGACAGCGAGGCGATCTGGTCCAGCACGACGCGGCGGCGGGCGGCGTCGTCCGCGGCGGTGGTGAAATCGACCGCGAAGGCCGGATCGAGCGTGTCCGGAGCCCCGCGCTCGATGGCGTCCACGAGCTCGGCGAGGATCGCGCGCTCCTTGGCCTGCAGCATCTCCCGCGCCTCGGTGTGCATGACGTAGTGCGCCGCGACGGACTTGAGCAACGCGATCTCGACCTGGGTCTCGCGCGGCACGGTGAGGTCGGCGGCATAGCGGGTCAGCGGCCCGCCGCCGTAGTGGGCGCGGGTCGCGACCTGCGCGGTCAGACAGAACCGGCTGATGAGCTGACTGGTCATGTTCTTCAGGACGGCCATGCCCGCCCGTGTCCGGTCGGGCCGGCGCGGCCACCAGGCCAGCGCGGTGAGCTCGGCGGCCGCCTCGTCCAGTTCGGCGGGGTCCAGGTCGGGCAGGTAGGACTTCCGGGCGAGCGCGGCCAGGTCGGAACGCTCGGTTCCGGACTCCAGAGCCCCGAGGTCGATCATCGCGGCCTGGATGCCGTCCTCGACGTCGTGCACCGAGTACGCGACGTCGTCGGCGAAGTCCATGACCTGCGCTTCCAAACACCGACGGCCGGACCGCGCCCCGGCCCGCAGCCACGCATAGGCCTCGGCATCGTCCGGGTAGTGCCCGAACTTGCGGACTCCCTCGCGGCGCGGCCAGGGGTACTTCACCGTGGCGTCGAGCGCGGCGCGGGTGAGGTTGAGCCCGACGCTGACCCCGTCGGTGGTGAAGGTCTTGCCCTCGAGCCGGGTCAGCACCCGCAAGGTCTGCGCATTGCCCTCGAAGCCGCCGCAGGAGAAGGCAGCGGTGTCGAGCGCGTCCTCACCGTTGTGGCCGAACGGCGGGTGGCCGAGGTCGTGCGCGAGGCACGCGGTCTCGACCAGGTCGGCGTCCGCGCCGAGCCAGGACCCGAGCTCACGGCCGATCTGCCCGACCTCGAGCGAGTGCGTCAGGCGGTTGCGGGCGAAGTCGTCGGTGCCGGGTGCGACCACCTGGGTCTTCGCGGCCAGGCGACGGAGCGCGGACGAGTGCAGCACCCGGGCCCGGTCCCGCGCGAACGCGGTCCGGCCGGTCGTCTTCGGCGGCTCGTCGACCCAGCGTTCGGCGTCGGCGGCCGAGTATCCGGGCGCCGACGCCTCCGCGCTGGTCATGTCGGTCAGCGGGAGTCGGACCCCGCGGAGGAGCCGGCGGCGCGGCCGGCCTCCAGACGCGCCACCGGAACCCGGAAGGGCGAGCAGGAGACGTAGTTCAGGCCCACCTGGTGGAAGAAGTGGATCGAGTCCGGGTCGCCGCCGTGCTCACCGCAGACGCCGAGCTTGAGGTCGGGCTTGGCGGCCCGGCCCTCTTCCGACGCGATCCGGACCAGCCGGCCGACGCCCTCGCGGTCGAGGGACTCGAACGGCGAGACACCGAAGATGCCCTTCTCCAGGTACTGGGTGAAGAACGCGGCTTCGACGTCGTCGCGGGAGAAGCCCCACGTCGTCTGGGTCAGGTCGTTGGTGCCGTAGGAGAAGAAGTCCGCGGCCTCGGCGATCTGACCCGCCGTCACCGCGGCGCGGGGCAGCTCGATCATCGTGCCGATCGGGATGAAGGAGAGATCCACGCCGGTCTGCGCGGAGACCCCGGCGATGACGTTCTCGGACTCCTCGCGCATGAGCTCGAGCTCCTGCACGGCACCGACCAGCGGAATCATGACCTCGGGCAACGGGTTGCCGCCGGCCTTGACGCGCTCGGCCGCCGCTTCGGCGATCGCGCGCACCTGCATGCCGAACAGGCCGGGGATGACCACGCCGAGCCGCACCCCGCGCAGGCCGAGCATGGGGTTCGACTCGTGCAGCCGGTTGACCGCGGCAAGCAGTTCCTTGTCGTGCCCGGGGTCCTGACCCAGCGCCTCGGCGACCGCGACCTTGACGGAGAGGTCGGTGAGGTTGGGCAGGAACTCGTGCAGCGGCGGGTCGATCAGGCGCACGGTGACCGGCAGGCCGTCCATCGCCTCGAAGATCTCGACGAAGTCCTGCTTCTGCAGCGGCTCCAGCGCAGCGAGCGCGGCAAGGCGCTCGGTGTCGGAGTTGGCCAGGATCAGCTTCTCGACCTGGATCGCGCGGTCACCGAGGAACATGTGCTCGGTGCGGCACAGGCCGATGCCCTGCGCGCCCATCCGCCGGGCCCGCGCCGAGTCCTCGGGGGTGTCGGCGTTCGTGCGGACCCGCATGGTGCGCAGCGAGTCGGCGTGGGTGATCAGCCGGTGCACGGCCTTCACCAGATCGTCCGCGTCCGCGGCGTCGGGAGCGAGATTGCCCTCGAAGTACTGGACCACCGGTGACGGCATGACCGGCACCTCGCCGAGATAGACCGCGCCGGACGAGCCGTCGATCGAGAGCACGTCGCCCTCGGAGATGATCACGCCACCCGGGGCCGTGATCGTCTTGGCCCTGGTGTCGACCACGAGTTCCTCGGCGCCGCACACGCAGGTCTTGCCCATGCCACGGGCGACGACCGCCGCGTGCGAGGTCTTGCCTCCACGGCTGGTCAGGATGCCGTCGGCCGCGATCATGCCGGAGAGGTCGTCGGGGTTGGTCTCGCGACGAACCAGGATCACGGCCTCACCGCGCTCGGCCCACGCCACCGCCTCGTCCGAGGAGAAGACCGCCTTGCCCACCGCGGCGCCGGGCGAGGCGTTCATGCCCTTGGTGATGCGCTTCGGGTTGGAAGACGTGTCGAACTTCGGGAACATGAGCTGGGTCAGCTGCTCGCCGGTCACGCGCTGCAGCGCCTCGTCGAGGTCGATCAGGCCTTCGTCGATCAGCTGGGTGGCGATCCGGAACGCCGCGCCCGCGGTGCGCTTTCCGACGCGGGTCTGCAGCATCCAGAGCTTGCCGCGCTCGATCGTGAACTCGATGTCGCACAGGTCCTTGTAGTGCGTCTCGAGCTGGCTCATGATCGCGATCAGCTTGTCGAACGCGGCCTTGTCGATGCGTTCGAGGTCCTGCAGCGGCAGCGTGTTGCGGATGCCGGCGACGACGTCCTCGCCCTGGGCGTTCTCCAGGTAGTCGCCGTAGAGGCCGATCTGCCCGGTGCCCGGGTCGCGGGTGAAGCAGACGCCGGTGCCGGAGTCCATGCCGAGGTTGCCGAACACCATCGACTGCACGTTGACCGCGGTGCCGAGGTCGGCCGGGATCCGCTCCTGGCGGCGGTAGAGGATCGCGCGCGGCGCGTTCCAGGAGTTGAAGACCGCGTAGACGGCGGCGTCGAGCTGCGCACGCGGGTCCTGCGGGAAGTCGTTGCCCGTGTGCTGCTTGATGATCGCCTTGAAGGTCTCCACCAGGCCACGCAGGTCGTCCGCGTCGAGGTCGAGGTCGGCGGTGGTGTTCTTCGCCTTCTTCGCGGCGTCGATCGCGTCCTCGAAGTGCTCACCCTCGATGTGCAGCACGGTCTTGCCGAACATCTGCAGCAGGCGGCGGTAGGAGTCCCACGCAAAGCGGTCGTTCGAGGCCTGCTTGGCCAGGCCCGCGACCGACTCGTCGTTGAGCCCGATGTTGAGGACGGTCTCCATCATCCCGGGCATCGAGAACTTGGCGCCCGAGCGCACCGAGACCAGCAGCGGGTCGTCGGCCTGGCCGAGCTTCTTGCCGAACTGGGCCTCGAGCCAGGCGAGCTTGTCGGTCACCTGGTCCTTCAGCTCGGTCGGCGCGGCCCCGGTCTCCAGGTAGGCCTGGCAGGCCCCGGTGGTGATGGTGAACCCGGGGGGTACCGGCAACCCGAGGTTGGTCATCTCGGCCAGATTGGCCCCCTTGCCACCCAAGAGGTCCTTCTGGTTCCGGTTGCCCTCGGTGAAGTCGTAGACGAACTTCGGCACGCCCAAGCTCCCTCAATAGTTCTTCGCGTCAACTCGGCAGCCTACCGAGAGCCGACTGGCCCCCTCGCCCCGAGCACGGCCGCCCGGGTTTCGCGCGTGCTAGCGTTCGGACGTTGCAGTACTTGCAGGTCCACGCTCGTTCCACGACGTCCGCGGATTCTCAATATCGCCGGGCGCCCGCATTGATCCAGACGTCACCCGGCCCGGAACAGATCCGGAGCAACGCAGGCAACGTCGTCAATGCAGCTGAATTCGGAACGAGGAACACCGTGACGCAAGGCATCGTGAAGTGGTTCAACAGCGAGAAGGGCTTCGGCTTCATCGCCGTCGAGGGCCACGAGGACGTTTTCGTCCACCACTCGTCCATCCAGACCAACGGGTACCGCTCGCTCGACGAGAACCAGAAGGTCGAGTTCGACATCACCCAGGGCCAGAAGGGCCTGCAGGCGGAGAACGTCCGCCCCGTCTAGTCCCGCTCCGAAGGCGCGGCCGTCAGCGCGGGAAGCGCTCCAGGCTGGCCTTTTCGAAGCCACGGCCTTCCCGGGTCAGGACCTGACCCGGGAAGCCCAGCTCGGCGACCAGCCGGTCGTGGAGCGACTGGCACAGTTTCGCGTGAGTCCGATAGCCCCCGCCGGAGACGAACCAGATGGTGACGTCGGCCGCGGAGCGGGCGTAGTCGGCGATCCCCTCCGCCAGCACCTTGGGCTTCAGTCCGGCGATCTGGGCCTCGTAGTCGGTCCAGTCGACGACGGCCGGATTCGCCTGCGCCGGCAGCGTCAGCTTTTCCAGGCCGGTGACCCGCAGTTCGGCCTCGACGCCGGGGGCGAGCTGGTCGGGGCAGTAGACAACGAGATCGCCCGCCCTGCTCTCGGCGTTCAACGCCGCCGCGACCCGGCCGGCCTGCGTGTGCGGGGTGGTCGCGATCGTCAGGCTGCCGAGTAGCCCAAGAGCCGCCATCGTGCCCAGGACCCCGACCCCGGCCGCGGGCGGCAGCGTGCGGATCCCGAAGGCGAGCAGCAGCAGCACCAGGGGGACGACGACCGCGGTGTAGCGACCGACGACCGCTCCTCCGGTCGCGAGGCCGACACCGAGGGCGACGAGCAGGGTGGCGCCGGAGACGACGGCCAGCCGCGCTGTGACGCCCTCCGGCCGTACGCCGGTCACCGTGGAGGAGCCGGGGCGGCGGCGCGCGAACACCGCGAGCAACAGCAGGGGCACCACCAGAAGACTGAGAGTCCGACCGGCGGGGCCATCACCGCCGGACCACTCGGCGGGCATCGCGGCGATCGTGCCGAAGTCGGGCCGGGCCGCCCAGGGCGCCCCGGTGTGCTCGGACTGGTAGAGCAGCGTCGGCAGCCAGGGCAGGAACAGCAGCCCGCCGCCCGCCATCCCCAGCAGCGCCGGCCGGGCGCTGCGCCGGTGCTCCGGGCGGCGCCAGACGAGGAACAGCAGGACCGCGCCGACCGTGACGAGCAGGAACATCGCCCAGTAGTGCGTGTAGAGCAGCGCGGCGGTGACGGCGCCCAGGGCGACGGCCGGCAACGGGCCGGGGCGTTCCCGCAGCCAGTCCATCGCCAGCAGGGCGAGCAGGACCAGCAGCACGACGAGGGAGTACATCCGCGCCTCGCCGGCGTAGCGCACCGACCACGGGTTGGCGGCGAACAGCACCAGCGTGATCTCGCCGTGCCGGCGCGAACCGCCGAGCCGGCGGCCGGCCAGGTACGCGAGCGGGAGCGCGGCCAGGGAGAACACCATCGACAGCGAGCGCGAGGCCCAGGGGCTTTCGCCGATGCCGAGTCCGTCCAGCAGCGACAACCAGCCGTGCAGCAGCGCGTAGTAGAGCGGGGGCGCACCGTCCGTCTTCAGCGCCTCGTGCAGGTCGCCCAGCGGGAGCCGCGCGAACTGCACGGTCTGGGCCTCGTCGAGCCACAGCGGGGACGTCGACCACAGCCGCAGCCCGACGCCGAGGGCGACGACCACGGCGAGCGCCGGCCACGCCAGTGGTTCCCACCGTTCGACACGCCGGCGGGCCGCAGGAGCGGCCTCGGGCGCGCGTTCGGTGGGGGGAAAGGCGACCACGGGCGGGACGTACCCCTCGTCAGGCGGTGGGCTCGGAAGGCTTCTTCCGAGGCAGGATCGGCGCGGCACGACCGGTACCGGCAACCGGCGCACTACCCGAGGACGCGGCACCATTCGCCTTCTCCTCGTGGTACTCCTCCTCGACGTTGACCGTCCAGAGGTCGCGCTCGCGGTACCCATCGCCGGGGGCGCAGATGTTGTCGACCGCGTACATGGCGGTGACCATCGAGTGGTCCTGGTTGTTGTAGCGGTGCATGCCATTGCGCCCGGTGGGCTGGACGTTGACGGTCTCGGCCGCGATCCAGTGCCGGATCGTGTCGACCTTCTTGTCGTACCCCTCGTCGTAGATCGGGTACGCCTTGGGCACCCGCACCACGTAGCCGGCCTGCATGCGCTCGGTCTTGACGAGCCCGAGCTGGGCCAGCTCCTTCTTGGCCAGGGCGACCAGGTCCTCATCGGTCGAGGTCCAGGTGCCGTCGCCCTCGTTGACGAAGTACTCCAGGCCCAGGCAGGTCAGGCCGTCCTTGACCAGGTACGGCGACCAGGATCCGTAGTTCTGGATCCGGCCGACCTTGACGCCCGGGGTGTGGATGTAGATCCAGTTGTCCGGGAAGCCGTCCTCCTCCGGCACCACGAGGGCGACGGTCAGGAAGTCGCGGTAGCCCAGGCCCTCAGCGGCCTCCACGACCTCGTGCGGCGCCTTCGGGTCCATCGACTGCACCAGGTGCTGCAGCGGCATCGAGGAGATGACGTCGCTGCACCGGATCAGCTTCTCCGCACCGTCCTGCAGCACGGTGACGGAGGTGACGCGCGCGCCGTCCCGGTGCAACGCGACCACCGGGGAGTTCATCACCACCTGGCCACCGCCCTCGACGACCAGGTCGCGGCACTTCTCCCACATCATCCCGGGGCCGTACTTGGGGTACTGGAACGTGTCGATCAGCGTGGTGATCTCGGTCTGCCCCTTGGGCTGGAAGATCGCGTTCTTGATCGCGCTGAACAGCGAGAGGTTCTTGATCCGCTGGGCGGCCCAGTCGGCCTGGATCTGGTCGCCGGGGATGCCCCAGAGCTTCTCGGTGTAGGTCTTGAAGAAGATGTTGTAGAGCCGCCAGCCGAAGCGGGCCGCGACCCAGCCCTCGAAGTTGGTCTGATCCTTCGGCGGGCGGATGCGCACCCAGACGTAGGACAGCACGCAACGGACGGCCTCGATGATGCCGAGGTTCTTCAGGGCGTTGCCGGCCTTGAGCGGGTAGTCGTAGAGCTTGCCCTGGTAGGAGATCCGGCTCATGCGCGGCCGCTGCAGGAAGTCGGAGTCCGGGAGCACCTCGTGCCAGAACTTCTCGACCTCGGGGACCTTGGTGAAGAAGCGGTGGCCGCCGATGTCGAAGCGCCAGTCGTCGCGGACCTCCGTCCGGGAGATGCCGCCGATCTGGTCGGAGGCCTCCAGCACGGTGACCTGGCGGCCACGACGGACCAGCTCGAGGGCCGCGGTCAATCCGGCCGGACCGGCTCCAATGACGACAACGGGGGCATCAGCAGAAGCACCGTGCTCGGGCGCCATGAATTCTCGCTCTCTCGGCTACGACCGGGATGCAGTGTCCACGCGACCCTGCGCGGCTGTGCGATCTGACTGGGATTCTCTCCCGTAGTACCCGAAATGTCCTCATCGACCCTATGCGGCGTCGGTCTCACCCCCGTAACACTTTGCGATCATGTCGGCTGGTCAGGGCCGTTCTCAGCCGCCGGACAGCGCTGCCAGCCCCGCTTCGGAGTCGTCGACCACGGCGTCACCGGCGTCGTCCAGCCAGCCGTCGGGGAGCGCCACCTTCCGCGGGGAGCCGGCCCGTCCCCGCGGCATCCCGAGGTTCGCGGCCGGAAATTCCTGGTCGTCGTCCAGGCGGCTGAGCAGGGAGTTCAATTCGGCGAGGGAGTTCACCAGGCCGAGCGCCCGCCGCAGCTCCGGGCCGACCGCGAACCCCTTGAGGTACCACGCGATGTGCTTGCGGATCTCCTGGCAGGCCTTGAACTCCCCCAGGTCCTCGGTCATCAGCTCGGCGTGGCGGCGCAGCGTGGCCGCCACCGCGCGCAGACCCGGATTGCCGGGGTCGGGCCGGCCGGCGAAGGCGGCGGCGAGGTTGCCGAACAGCCAGGGCCGCCCCAGACAGCCCCGGCCGACGACGACCCCGTCGCAGCCCGTCTCGGCCACCATCCGCAGCGCGTCGGGGCCTTCCCAGATGTCGCCGTTCCCCAGCACCGGCACTCCGGTCCCGGCCAGATGCGCCTTCAGTTCGGTGATCGCCGACCAGTCCGCGTTGCCGGCGTAGTGCTGGGCGGCCGTCCGGGCGTGCAGGGCGATCCAGGCCACGCCCTCGGCGGCCGCGATCCGGCCGGCCTCCAGGTGGGTCCGGTGCTCGTCGTCGATCCCGATCCGCATCTTGACGGTGACCGGCACGGCGCCGCCGGCCGCGGCCACGGCCCCACCGACGATCCGTGCGAACAGGGCACGCTTCCACGGGAGCGCCGCTCCGCCGCCCTTGCGGGTCACCTTGGGGACCGGGCACCCGAAGTTGAGGTCGACATGGTCGGCCAGGTTCTCCGCGACGACCAGCCGGATCGCGCCGGCGAGAGATTCCGCGTCGGTGCCGTAGAGCTGCAGGCTGCGCGGGGACTCGTCGGCGTCGAAGCTGATCATCGCCCGCGTCGTCCGGTCCCCCTCGACCAGGCCGCGGGCGGTGATCATCTCGTTGACGTAGAGCCCGGCCCCGTGCTCGCGGCACAGCCGGCGGAACGCCCGGTTGGTGATCCCTGCCATGGGGGCGAGCACGACCGGTGGCCAGATCTCGTGCGTGCCCAGGCGCAGGGCGTTCAGCACCCCACCAGACGCTCGGCCAGATAGCCGCTCAGGCGGTCCAGCGAGACCCGTTCCTGCCGCATCGAGTCGCGATCGCGCACGGTGGCGGAGCCGTCGTCGAGCGTGTCGAAGTCCAGCGTGATGCAGAACGGGGTCCCGATCTCGTCCTGGCGCCGGTACCGGCGGCCGATCGCGCCGGCGTCGTCGAAGTCGACGTTCCAGTTGCGCCGCAGCGAGGCGGCCACCGCACGGGCCTTCGGGGAGAGCTCCGGATTGCGCGAGAGCGGCAGCACGGCGGCCTTGACCGGCGAGAGCCGCGGATCGAGCCGGAGCACCGTGCGCTTCTCCGGATTGCCCCGGGCGCTCGGGGCCGTGTCCTCCGAGTACGCGGCCAGCAGGAACGCGAGGACGCAGCGCGTGAGCCCCGCGGACGGCTCGATCACATAAGGCGTCCAGCGCTCACCGGTGGCCTGGTCGTAGAAGCTCAGGTCGCTACCGGAGTTCTTGCTGTGGGTGGTGAGGTCGAAGTCGCCGCGATTGGCGACGCCCTCCAGCTCGGCCCATTCGCTGCCGGTGAAGCCGAACCGGTACTCGATGTCGACGGTGCGCTTCGCGTAGTGCGACAGCTTGTTCGCGGGATGTTCGTAGCGGCGCAGGTCCGCCTCGGGAATGCCGAGGTCGAGGTACCAGCCCCAACGCTCGTCCAGCCAGTACTCGTGCCACCGCTCATCGGAGCCGGGCTCGACGAAGAACTCCAGCTCCATCTGCTCGAACTCACGGGTACGGAAGAGAAAGTTGCCCGGCGTGATCTCGTTGCGGAACGACTTTCCGACCTGCCCGACCCCGAAGGGCGGACGACGGCGAGCGGCGGCCATGACGTTGCCGAAGTTCACGAAGATGCCCTGGGCGGTTTCCGGCCGCAGGTAGTGGACGCCCTCGGGGCCCTCCACCGGGCCGAGATGGGTGCGCAGCAGTCCGTGGAACAGCTTCGGCTCGGTGAAGGTGCCCTTGCTCCCGCAACCGGGGCAGGGCAGATCGGCCAATTCGTCCGCCGTTTCCACGAGCTGGTCCACCCGCCAGCGCTTGTGGCAGACCTGGCACTCGGTGAGCGGGTCGACGAAGGACTCCAGATGGCCCGAGGCGCGCCAGACGTCGGTGGCCAGGATGATCGCGGAGTCCAGACCGACGACGTCGTCGCGGCTCTGGACGCAGGTGCGCCACCACTGGCGCTTGATGTTCTCCTTCAGCTCCACACCCAGCGGGCCGTAGTCCCAACTGGAGCGGGTGCCGCCGTAGATCTCGCTGGACGGAAAGACAAACCCCCGCCGCCGGCAGAGATTGACGATCGCGTCGATCCGGTCAGAAGGCAACGCGAGAACTCCACAACGGACGCAGTCGGAGCGGGCCAGCCTACTCGCCGCCGCGCACCCGCAACACCGCCCGAACGACGCTCGAAGGAGGTACTACCCACTACCCACGGGAGACGATCTCGAAGGTGCCGGGTTCGTTCGGAAGCCGCGCCATCAACGGCATGATCGCGATCCGCACCGCGCCCGTCGTCAGCCCCCGGCGGCCACTGCCGACGTCCTCCCACTCGCAGACCAGGACCCAGCAGTCCGGATCGTCGAGGGCACGGCCGACCCGACCGGCGACCCATCCCGGGCGGGTCGAGAGCGCGGCGAGCGCGGCCTCGGCCTCGGCCTGGAACTCCACCGGGTCCGCGATCCCTGGCATCCTGGCGACGAGCAACACCCGCACACCTTGGCAGGATGGGGAGATGGCCGCGAAACCACGTCCCCGCAATCAGCGACCTTCGGGCGCCAGGAGCACCGGGCGGCCCGCGGCCCGGCGACCCGATCCGCGCATTCGGCCCGGCGTGCCGCCCGACCGGATCGTCAACCCGGTCGCGGCCCGCACTGCGACCGGTCTGGCCTGGCTGGGACGGCTGCCCAAGCTCGTCCTGCCGGCGTTCGTCGCGATCGGCCTGCTGGTCGGGCTCATCGTCGGCGGAATCGTCGGCCTGGTGCTGCTGATTCTGGTCGTCGGCCTGTTGGGCTGGCTCCTGGCGGCGTTCTGGCCGATGCTGCCGAACGCGGGGCGCGCCCTGCGGGTGGCGGCACTGCTTGCCGTCATCGTCGTCGGCGTTCTGAACTTCTAGGAGGTCGCATGAGCGATGCCGTGGTGCGGCCGCAGCGGGCGACCCGGCAGCGGGCCGCGGTTGCCGCGGCGCTCGACGCCGTCTCCGACTTCCGCAGCGCCCAGGACATCCACGACCTCCTCAAGCAACGCGGGGAGAACGTCGGTCTGACCACGGTCTACCGGACGCTGCAGTCGCTCGCCGAGTCCGGCGAGGTCGACGTCCTGCGTACCGGCGACGGGGAGTCGATCTACCGCCGCTGCAGCGGCGGGCACCACCATCACCTCGTGTGCCGGGTCTGCGGACGCACCGTCGAGGTGGAGGGCCCGGCGGTCGAGCGCTGGGCCGACAAGGTGGCTGCCGAGCATGGATTCACCGAGGTGAGCCACACCGTCGAGATCTTCGGCCGGTGCGCCGACTGCACCGCCTGAGGCGGGCGCCCCAGGGCGTTGGGTAACGTCGGAATCATGACGTCCCCCGACCCCACCTTCCCGGATCTCGACGAGATCCGCGGCCGCTACAGCCGCATCGCCGGCGACCTCGACGTCCGCGTGGGCCGCGTGCGCACGTTGGACTGGAACTCGATGACGCCCTGTTCCGACTGGAACGTCCGCGACCTGCTCGCCCACATCGTGGACACGCACCGGCGGGTGCTGGCCGCGGTCAATGACGAACCGTTCGACGAGGTGACCGACTCCGAGGACATCGTCGCGGCCTGGCGCAAGACGCACGCCGACGTCACCGCGGCGCTCGCCGAGGACGAAAAAGCACTGTTCCCGGTGCGCTTCTTCGGCAACGAGGCCGAGTTCGCGAGCCTGGTCGGCGGCCTGCTCTGCACCGACACGCTGATCCACACCTGGGACCTCTGCCAGGCCGCCGGTCTCGACGACACCCTCGACGAGGCCGGGGTCGCGCACGCCATGGCGCTGCTGACGAGCTTCGGCGACGCCATCCGCCAGCCCGGCGGGTTCGGGGCGGAGATTCCCGCACCGGCCGACGTCTCCGACCAGGACCGGTTGATCCTGTTCGCGGGGCGCAAGGTCATCGGCCTCGACTGACGTCGCGTCAGCCCTCAGGCTGGCGGCGGGTTGGGGACGGCGCCGCCGTAGCGCCGGTCCCGGGAGGCGTAGAGCTCGATCGCGTGCCAGAGATGGCGACGGTCGAAGTCGGGCCAGAGCGTGTCCAGGAAGACCAGTTCCGCGTACGCGCTCTGCCAGAGCAGGAAGTTCGACGTGCGCTGCTCCCCCGAGCTCCGTACGAAGAGGTCGACGTCCGGCAGGTCGGGCTCGTCGAGATAGCGCGCGAAGCTCGCCTCGGTGATCTTGTCGGGCTTGACCAACCCAGCCGCGACGTCGGCGGCCAGCAAGCGGGCGGCGTCGACGATCTCGGCACGACCGCCGTAGTTCACGCAGAACTGCAGGGTGATCTTGTCGTTGCGCACGGTCCGCCGCTCGGCGTCCTCGAGCTCGGAGATCACCGAGCGCCACAGCTTCGGTCGCCGGCCGGCCCAGCGCACCCGCACGCCCATCGCGTCGAGTTCGTCGCGCCGGCGGTGGATGACGTCGCGATTGAAGCCCATCAGGAACCGCACCTCGTCCGGGGTGCGCTTCCAATTCTCGGTGGAGAACGCATACGCCGACACGCACTGCACGCCGATCTCGATCGCGCCGCAGATGACATCGAGCAGCGCGGCTTCACCGGCCTCGTGTCCCCGGGTGCGCGCCAGTCCCCGTTCCTTGGCCCAGCGGCCGTTGCCGTCCATCACGATCGCGACGTGACGGGGGATCAGCTCACGCGGCAGCTCGGGTGGACGCGCGCCGGAAGGATGCGGCGGCGGTGCCGCGTACTCGCGTTTGCTCATGCCGGATACGGCTCAGCGGTGGGCGCGGGAACCGGGGTGTCCCGCTCGACATGGCGCAGCGAACGCAGCCCACGCTCCAGGTGCCACTGCAGGTAGGCCGCAACCAGGCCACTGGCCTCCCGGCGGGAACGCGGAGTCGAGGCCTCCGCGTGCTCCCAGTCGCCCGACAGCAGCGCGCCGAGCAGGCTCAGGGTGTCGGCGCCGGGGGCGGCACAGGCCGGCGGGCGGCAGTCCGCGCAGGACGCCCCGCCGCCGGGGATGGTGAAGAACCGGTGCGGGCCGGTTGCCCCACACCCCGCGCAGTCGGAGAAGCTCGGCGCGTAACCCGCGATCGAGAGCGACCGGACCAGGAACGCGTCGAGGACCATCACCGGGTCGCGGTCGGTCTCCGCCAGCGCTCGCAGCCCACCGAGGAGCAGCTGGAACTGCTGCAGCGCCGGGTCGTGCTCGTTCTCGGTGAATCGCTCCGCGGCCTCGAGCATCGCCTGGCCGGCGGTCCAGCGGGCGTAGTCGCGGGAGAGCTTGCCGCCGAAGGCGTCGAGGGTCTCGATCTGCTGGGCGATGTCCAGACTGCGCCCGGAGTAGCACTGGACGTCGACGTGCGCGAACGGCTCCAGCCGGGCCCCGATGCGCGACGACGTGCGGCGCACGCCCTTCGCGACCGCCCGGATCCGGCCGTGCCGGCGCGTGAGCAGCGTGATGATGCGGTCCGCCTCACCCAGCTTCTGGGTGCGCAGAACGATCCCGGTGTCCCGGTAGGTGCTCACTGTGGAGCCTCGCTGCGCCCGCTCACGCCCTCATTGTGCGGGGTGGCGTCCCGGAGATGGTGGATGACGTCGTGCAGGAAATAGCGGGAAAGGATTCGACGGTGAGGCTCGCCCCGTCGCTGCGGGCTCGCTGTCGGTCACCGCGGGTCGCGCCACATGCAGAACAGCGGCGGCGAGTCGCGGATCGCGATCTGTTGGATGTCGACGAAGCCGTGTCGTCGGTAGAGCCGCCGGTTGTCGTCGCCCGTCGCTTCCAGGTAGGCCGGCACCCCGTCGGCGTCGCAGCGGTCGAGGACCTCACGCAGCAGGGCCGAGCCCAGGCCTTGGCCCTGGAAGCCCGGCCGCGACCCCAGGAACCACAGGTACATGTGGTCCTCGGTCGGGTGCACCGCGTCCATGACCGCGGAGATCTCGTTGCCGACCGCGGCGTACTCCCCACACGCCGTGGCCATCGCGTCGTTGAGCGCCGTGCTCTCCTCCTCGGTCGGCTTCGGCAGGCCCGGCGGCACCCACAGGGCCGCGCTCGCGCTGTCGAGGGACCAGATCTGCCGGGCCGGCAGGAACGCCTCGACCAGAATGGAGAAGAAGGCGGGCACGATCTCCCGACGGCGGCGTTCGTCGGTGATCCACCACCGCAGGATCGGGTCGTCGGCGAACGCCAGCACCAGCGTCTCGACGACCTCCGGTACGTCCTCCGGCCCGATCTGTCTCGGCACACCCGTCATGACTGCCCTGCCTCCCGCACCATGCACCACAGCGGGGGCGAGTCTCGCAGGGTGACCTCGGAGACCACCACGAATTTGTGGATCTCACCCCCGGCAGGTTACGTCCGGCCAACTCGCAGCTGTAGGTCACGGTTGGCCGGACGCTGTGCTGGGATTCAGCGATTGATGGCGGAGCAGACCGCCTTGAGCGACGCGGTGACGATGTTCGCGTCGATGCCGACGCCCCACTTCACCTCGCCCCCGACGGCACACTCGAGGTAAGCGGCGGCGCGGGCGTCACCACCGGCGCTCATCGCGTGCTCGTGGTAGTCGAGAACCCGCACGTCGACGCCGATGGAGCCGAGCGCGTCGCAGAAGGCGGCGATCGGGCCGTTCCCGGTACCGACCAGCGTCTTGGACTGCCCCTCGACGATCACGTTCACCGAGAGCTCGTCCTGGGCACCTACCGCCGAGGAGGTGTGGTGCGAGTCGAGCTGTACGCCACCGGTCGCGCCGATCTCCGAGGGCGCGAGGTACTCGCCGTCGAACATCGACCACATCTCCTCCGGAGTGACCTCGCCGCCCTCGGTGTCGGTGTGGCGCTGGATCACCGCGGAGAAGTCGATCTGCAGCCGGCGCGGGAGATCGAGGTGGTACTCGGTCTTCATGATGTAGGCGACGCCGCCCTTGCCGGACTGGCTGTTGACCCGGATCACGGCCTCGTACGTGCGGCCGACGTCCTTGGGGTCGATCGGCAGGTACGGCACGGCCCAGGTCTGCTGCTCCACCGGGATTCCGGCCGCGGCCGCGTCGCGCTCGAGCCAGGCGAAGCCCTTGTTGATCGCGTCCTGGTGCGAGCCGGAGAACGCGGTGTAGACCAGGTCGCCGCCGTAGGGGTGGCGCTCGGCCACCGGCAGCTGATTGCAGTACTCGACGGTGCGACGGATGTCGTCGATGTCGGAGAAATCGATCTGCGGGTCGACGCCCTGGCTGAACAGGTTCAGCCCGAGGGTGACCAGGCAGACGTTGCCGGTCCGCTCGCCGTTCCCGAACAGACAACCCTCGATGCGGTCCGCCCCGGCCATGTAGCCGAGCTCCGACGCGGCGACCGCGGTGCCGCGGTCGTTGTGCGGGTGCAGGCTCAGCACCACGGAGTCGCGGTAGGCCAGGTTGCGGTGCATCCACTCGATCGAGTCGGCGTAGACGTTCGGGGTCGCCATCTCGACGGTGGCCGGCAGGTTGAGGATGACCTTGTGGTCGGGCGTCGGCTTCCAGACGTTGTTGACCGCGTCGCAGACCTCGACGGCGAAGGAGAGCTCGGTGCCGGTGTAGGACTCGGGCGAGTACTCGAAATACACGTCCGTCCCGGGCACCGTGTCCATGAGCTTCTGGCAGATCCGAGCGCCCTGGACGGCGATGTCCTTGATGCCGTCCTTGTCGAGCCCGAACACCACGCGTCGTTGCAGCGTCGAGGTGGAGTTGTAGAGATGCACGATCGCCTGCTTCGAGCCGCGGATGGACTCGAAGGTGCGGGTGATGAGCTCCTCACGGGCCTGCGTCAGCACCTGGATGGTGACGTCGTCCGGGATCAGACCCTCTTCGATGATCTGGCGGACGAAGTCGAAGTCGGTCTGGCTCGCGGCCGGGAACCCGACCTCGATCTCCTTGTAGCCCATCGTGCAGAGCAGCTCGAACATGCGGCGCTTGCGGCCGGGGCTCATCGGGTCGATCAGGGCCTGGTTGCCGTCGCGGAGGTCGACCGCGCACCAGCGCGGCGCGGTGGTGATGACCTGGTCCGGCCAGGTGCGGTCGGTCAGGCCGACGGGCACGAAAGCGGGATAGCGGTGGACCGGCATGCCGCTGGGTTGCTGGGGGTGGTGCATCGAAGGCTCCTCAGGTGTCGCGGGGTCGGATCGAGCGCGACCGGCAGGCGCAGCAGATACCCGCGACGAGGGAGCCGGCCCTTACGGGGCCTCGTCGCGGCTGCTAAGGAGGAGGCCGGTGACGGCCAGGCGCAGACGCATGGGGAAAGCGTACATGAGGGGGGTGCCGGTCCCCGAGCCTGAGCGAACGGCGCTACGCCGTCCGGGCGACGGCCCGCAGACCTCTCAGAGGCCCAGGTCGCGGCCGATGATCTCCTTCATGATCTCGTTCGAGCCGGCCCAGATCTTCGTCACGCGGGCGTCCATCCAGGCCCGCGCGACCCGGTACTCGCGCATGTAGCCGTAGCCGCCGTGCAGCTGGACGCAGGCGTCGAGCACGTCGTTCTGAACCTGCGCCGACCACCACTTCACCTTGGCGGCGTCCACCGCGGTGAGCTCGCCCTTGCTGTGCGCGAGCACGCCCTGGTCGACGTAGCACTGGGCCGATTCGATTGTGGTCGTCAGCTCGGCGAGCAGGAACTTGTTGTGCTGGAAGCTGCCGATCTGCTGCCCGAAGGCCTTCCGGTCCTTCGTGTACTGGATGGTCTCGGTCAGGATCGAGGCGGCGTGCGCGATGTTGGAGACGGCCGAGCCGATCCGCTCCTGCGGCAGGCGCTGCATCATCGCCACGAACCCCTGACCGGCCTCACCGAGCCGGTTCCGGTCCGGGACGCGGACGTTGTCGAAGAACAGCTCCGCGGTGTCGGCCTCGGGCTGCCCGACCTTGTCGAGCTTGCGGCCCCGTACGAACCCGGGCATGCCCTCTTCGAGGACGAACAGTGTGATGCCGCGGGCCTTCTTCGCCGGGTCGGTCTGCGCGGCGACGATCACCAGGTCGGCCTGGATCCCGTTGGTGATGAAGGTCTTCGAGCCGTTGACGATCCAGTCGTCGCCCTCGCGGACGGCGGTGGTGCGCAGGGCGGCGAGGTCCGATCCGCCGCCCGGTTCCGTCATCGCGATGGCGGTGATCCACTCGCCCGTGCAGAACTTCGGCAGCCAGCGCTCCCGCTGTTCCTCCGTGCTCAGCTCGACCAGGTAGGGCGCGACCACGTCGAAGTGGATGCCGAAGGCCGAGCCCACCGCCATCCCGGCGACCGAGAGCTCAGCGGCCAGCACAGCATGGAAGCGGTAGTCACCCGCGTCCGCTCCCCCGTAGATCTCGGGCACGCCGAGCCCCAGGAGTCCCTGCCGGCCGGCGGCCAGCCACACGTCGCGGTCGATCGCCCGCGCCTCAATGAACTTCTCGGCGCGCGGCTCGACCTCCCGCTTGACGAACTCCCGCACCGAGGCGCGGAACATCTCGTGGTCCTCGGTGTAGATCGAGCCGAACATGACGACCTCCGCGGGTCAGGGCTGGGCGAGCGTGTACGACTTCAGTGCCGGCTCCGCGTCCACCCGCGGATCCGTCGTCAGAGATACCCCGATCTGGAAGCTCGCGTCGGCGAAGTTCATGGCGAACGTGCGGGGGTCGACGCCCGGCATGAGGACCTCGCTGCAGACCGAGTCGGCGAGGCGCGCCGGATCGGCCGGGCCCGCGTGGTTCAGGGCGTCCATCGCCAGGGCGTAGGCCACCGGGTCATAGGTGCCGATCGCGAGGTGCTCGGCGGTGTTCGCCGGGCAGACGTCCTGCAGGGCGACGTTCGTGATGTCGCCCGGGCCGCTCAGCGACGTGGTGCCGGTGTCGTCGAGATTCGGCTGCACGAACTGGTCGAACCAGGTGTAGATCGCGGTGTAGGAGATCCCCTCGAAGGTCTCCTGGTGGGAGTTCATCGCGGAGATGTAGTCCGAACCGTCGATCTGCTGCCACAGTGCCGGGGTGCAGCTCGGCGCACACAGCCCGCGGATCAGGGCGCTGCCGTGGTTCGTGGCGGCGAAGGCGATGTAGTCGTCGACCTTGGTGCGCAGGTCCGGCCAGAAGCGCAACGCGAACCGCGGCTCGGTGCCGCCCTGGCTGTGGCCGATCACCTGGACCTTGCGCCTCGTCGTCGCAGAGATCTCGCGGATCGCGTGCACGACGTACTCGGAGGCGATCTGCGTGTCGCCGGTCGTGTTGAACGGCAGCGTCACGGCGCAGTACGGCCGGCCGAGCTTGTCCATCGCGCGGAACCAGTTCCAGGAGTAGTCCTCGCGCGGGTTGACCGTCGTCCCCGGCACGAACAGCACCGTCTGCCGGCCGCGGGCGACGTTGGAGGTGCACACCAGGGCCGCTTCCAGCTTCGCTGCGGGCACGGAGAGCGCCGGCCCGGCGCGATCCACGGGAGCGAAGGCCGGAGCGGTCGCGGCACCCGCCGGGCCCGGGACGCAGGACAGGGCTGCCGCGGCCGCCAGTGTGGCCGCGACGCGCGCGGTCCGGGAGGTACGCCGCATGATCTCCACCTCGATACACTTTGAATGATCTGTTTCGGAATGTAACAGCTCTCGGTATATGTAACATCTGCGCACGTCCACCGGCAAGGGGAACGTCGTGACGAGTACCGAATTGAGCGACCGACTGGCGCAGGAGACCGGCGGCCCGCGCGCCAGCCTCGGCCTCGCGTTCCGTACGGCCACCACCTGGTTCATGGACGGCCGCCGGATCGACATCTCCGCATTGGCGGAGGAGGTCGGCGTCAGCCGGGTGACCATGCACCGCTGGGTCGGCACCCGCGACGACCTGCTGTCCGAAGTCATGTGGCACCTGACCAACCGGACGCTGGACCGCCTGCTCGCCGGGATCGACGCGGAGAACATCACCCCGCGCTCCCCCGAACTGCTCGGGCGCTACGTCAAGGCGATCGCGAGCAACACCGGCGTCCTGCGCCTCCAGCGCGAGGAGCCGGAGACGTTCCTGCGGTTGTGCACCACCGGCGCGAGTACGTTCCAGCAGCGGATGGTGGCCAAGGTGAGCGACGTCCTCGCCGGGGACCGCGCCGCCGGGCAGCTGACGATCGACCTCGACGACCGGGAGCTCGCCTTCGCGGTGGTGCGCCTTCTCGAGGCCTACGCCCACGCCCCCACGTTGACGGGCGAGCCGGCCGATCCCGCCCGGGCCACCCGGGTCCTCCGCGCGCTGCTGCGCTGACGGCACTGCGCGGACGGCACTGCGCGGACGACCTACGCGGGCGACGGCCCCAGCCACGCGCGGACGGCGAGGACGCGCCGGTGGTTCTCCGCCTCCGGCAGCAGGTCGAGCCGGGTGAAGATGCTCGCCACGTGGCTCTCCACCGTCTTGTCGGAGACGCCCAGCGCGCGCCCGATGGCGGAGTTCGAGCGCCCTTCGGCCATCAACGCGAGCACCTGCCGCTCGCGCTCCGTCAGCGCGGCGAGCCGGTCCCGCCGGGCCTGGCGGCCGAGGAAATGCGCCACCACGTCCGGGTCCAGCACCGTTCCGCCCGCGGCGACACGCTCGACCGCGTCGACCAGGGTGCGCACGTCGGCGACGCGGTCCTTGAGCAGGTAGCCGAAGCCGGTCGGGTGGCTGCGGGCGAGGTCGAGGGCGTAGGTGCCTTCCAGGGACTGCGAAATCAGCAGAATGCCGAGGTGCGGATGTGCCGCCCGCAGATCGACCGCGGCGCGGGCGCCCTCGTGGGTGAACGTCGGCGGCATCCGGATGTCGACGACCGCGACGTCGGGAGCGTGCTCCGTCACCGCCTCCATCAGCGTCGCGGCGTCGCCCACCGCGGCGACCACGGTCATGCCCGCTTCGGCGAGCAGGCGGGCGAGACCTTCGCGGAGCAGCACCGAGTCGTCCGCGATCACGATCCGCATGGGAGCTCCAGATCCACTCGGGTGCCGCATCCGCTCGCTCCGGGCCCGATCCGCAGCTGCCCGCCGACGGCCTCGGCCCGGTCCGTGATGCCGCGCAGGCCCGGACCCGACGGGTCGGCTCCACCCACGCCGTCGTCACTGATCGCGACGTGCAGGGCGCCGTTGCGACGCCCGGCGACGATCTCCACCGCACCCGCGTGGGCATGCTTGACGCTGTTGGCCACCGCTTCGCACGCGACGAACCAGGCAGCAGCCTCGACGGCCGGTGCGAAACGGTCCGCGGTGACCTCCAGGCGGATCGGTAGCGGAGCCCGTCCCGCCAGATCCTCCAGCGCCGCCGCGAGCCCGCCGTCGGTCAGCAGAGCGGGGTGCAGGCCGTTCGCGAGGGCCCGCAGTTCCGCCACTGCGGTCTGCAGCTCCGCGACGGCTGCGTCGAGATCGGAGCTCAGTGCCCGTCCGGTGTCGGAGTCGCCGGCCCGGAGCTGCGTGGCGCGCAGCTGAAAAGCCAGCGCCAGCAGGCGCTGCTGGGCTCCGTCGTGCAGGTTGCGTTCGATGCGGTGACGCTCGGCGAGCTGCGTCGCGACGATCCGGGCCCGAGAGTCGCGGACCTCGCTCAGCTGCAGCGCGACCGCGGCGCGCAGCGCCACGTTCTCCAGTTCCGCCGCCGTCTCGGCCGCGACGGATTCCACCAGGGCCCGGTCCACCTGCTCCGGATCGAAAGAGATCCGCGCGACGACCCGGCCGTGGCGGGCGACCTCGACCGCCTCCGGGGCCGGCTCGACCTCCACGCCGGCGGCGCTCACCCAGCGCTCGTCGGCGGACACGAAGTACGCCACCCGCAACGCGGCATCGCCGGTGGCCGAGCGCAACACCTCGTCGAGGTCCCGGGCGACCGCATCGCCGCGCAGCGCTGAGCGGACCACTGCCAATGCCTCGAACCGGCGCCGGCTGAATCGCCGGTCCAGCGCCTGCTGGACGTACCTGCGCGCGGGGGCGGCCACCGCGACGGTGGCGAGTGTGGCCAGGGTGGTCGCGATCTGGGACCGGCCCGAAACCTCGCGGAGCGACCACACCGCGAACAGCACCGTGGCGACGTACACGCCGACCAGCGCCAGGGTGAGCAGGGTGTACGCGGCGGCCCGGCTGAGGATGCGATCCACGTCGTACAGGCGGTAGCGGGCGATCGAGAGCCCGGCGGCGATCGGGATCAGCAGGAGGTAGCCCGCGGTGAGAACGCTCAGAATGCTGTCGTGGCCGGTGGTGGCGGCGGCGAAGGAACCGGCGACGATCACCGGCAGCGGCACGACGACGAGTGCGAGCCAAAGGAGCTGCCGGCGCTCGTCCCCCTCGGCCCGGCGGAATCTGACGATCAGTGAGATTCCGGCCCCCACGAAGGCCAGCCCCGCGACCGCCGCGCCTCCGGTGGTGGCGACCTCGAGCGGGAGGTTGGGCCGGTCGATACCCCAGGGATTCGTGAGATCTTCGAACGGCGCCTGCTTCACCTTGCCGGGCCGGAAGAGGAACGCCACCCAGCCGACCGCGCCCGCCCAGATGCAGACGTGGGCGAGGAGGCCCCACCGCGGACCGGGTGGTCGACCGGTTGGTGTCAGCAGCAGGATCAGCGCGACCAGGACGAACCAGAAGATCCAGACGCTCGAGGTGAGGACCGCGACCTGCTCACCCCCCACCCACGCCCCGGGGCGCACGAGCACCGCGTAGGCGGCGTAGGAATCGCCGATGCCCGACAGCGCAATGAGCACACCGAGGACGTGGAACAACCACCCGACAGGGTGCCGCGGCTGATGCACCATCAGGGCGGTGCCGACCGCGGATGCGACCAGCAGGGCGAGCACGAACGGCAGGTCGGCGGCGCGCAGCGATCCCAGATCCGATCGACCCGAACCCCGGAGCTTGGGCTCCAGCAGAATGACGCCCACGAGGGCGGTCACGATCAGCACCCACCCGGCGGCCGCCAGGGTCGCCGCGAGCCGTCGGTCGACACTCACATTGAGCATCGTGACAGTCCGACGGCCGGACGGCGTCGGGGACAACCCTGACGCGGGGTCCGGTGTCTGCTCCGATGCGCCCCGCCGCACCGGCCGCGAGCCTGAGGTGGGAGGACATCCGGTCCTCGCGAAGGGAGCGCCGACCGATGACGTACCACGTGCCCAGTACCGCGCCGCCGCCCGTTCCGATCGCTCAGGCGCCGGCCGTCGACCCCGGCCGGCGCTCCGGCCGCTGGTCCGCTGCCTGCGGCGTGCTGTCCGCGGTCGCTCTGTTCGTCGCCGTCGCCTCGGTCAACATCCCTCGCGAGGCTTCCGAGGCGGAGATGCTCGCCTGGTGGCGGGACGGTGACAACCGCACTGCGGACGTCGTCTCCACCTTCGCGCTGCTGGCCTCCGGGCTGCTGTTCCTCGGATTCCTGCTCACCCTGGTCCGGCGGGTCGGGGACTACTGCTCCGACGCCGCGCGCTTGATGCAACAGGCCGGTACCGCTTTCGTCGTGATGCTCTTCGTGGCCGGCGGTGTCGGCGGCGCGATCGTGCGCGGGCTGGTCGTCGACAACGAGCCGATGCCCGGGGTCGATCTGCTGCGGTTCTTCGCCCAGGTCCGCTACACCACGATGGGCGCGTTCGCGATGCCGGCGGTCGCGGTCGTGATCGGCGCGGCTTGCTACGCGGCGCTGCGCTACGGCGCCCTGCCGCGCTGGCTCGGCTGGCTGGGCGTCGTGTGCGTCGTGGTGATCGCGGCCGCCAGCGCGGCCTTCGTGGGGCAGTTCGCGATCCCCGCCGTGCTGGTGTGGACGATCGCTGCGAGCGTCGTTCTGGCCCGCGGAGAAAACCGGTAGCGCAGAAGCGGTGCGGCGCGGTCCCCTGAGCGCATGCATGTCGAGGAACTGGACCCGGTGCGGGTCGGCGAGGTCGTGGCGGTGCTCTCAGCGGCGCATTCCCACGACCTGCCCGCCGACCCGCCGTACACCCCGGTTGCTGAAGGCTTGCGGATCCTGCACCCGTCGCCGGACGAGCCGACCACGCACTGGGTGGCCGTGGACGAAGGACGGATCATCGGTCACGCCCGGCTGACCACTCCGGAACTGGACAACACCGGCACGGTTCTCGTCGATCTGACGGTGCATCCGGACGCCCGCCGGCGGGGAGTGGGCCGTCTGCTCTGGGACCACGTCGCGGATCTGGCCCTCGGCCAGGACCGCAAGCTTCTCCTTTTCGAGGCGGTGATGGGCGGGTCGGGCGAGCACTTCGCCCGCGCGCTCAACGCGGAGCTGGGCATCTACGACGCCCGCCGGCGGCTGCTGGTCGACGACTCCGTCCGTGCCCGTGCCGCTCGACCTGGAGGTCGAGGTCCGTGGGCACGCCGCGGGGTATCACGTGCACACGTTCGTCGGTGCGACGCCGGACCGCTTCGCCGCGGGCCTGGCCTACCTCTACGGCCGGATGTCCACCGACGCCCCCCTGGAGGATCTGGAGTGGGAGCCGGAGGTCTACGACGTCGAGCGGCTTCGCGGCCGGGAGACCGCGTGCGAGGCACAGAGCCTGGAGATCTACACGACCGTCGCGGTGGACGGGGCGGGAACGGTCGTCGGCTTCACCCACATCGGCATGGCGCCGGAGGACCCTGCCACCGCCCACCAGTGGAACACCATCGTCGACCCCGGCCACCGCGGCCATCGGCTGGGGACCTGGATCAAGGCGGTCAACCTCCGCCATCTGCTGGCCCACCGGCCGGAGGTGCGGACCATGTTCACCTGGAACGCGGCCTCGAACGAGCACATGATCTCGGTCAACGAGGCGCTGGGCTTCCGTCTGTTCGACCACTGGGGCGAGTGGCAGGCCCGGCTCTAGCGAGTCCGCGTGGTGTAGGCCCGCGGGTGAGCAGCGAGCCGGGTTCGCCGGCGGGCACGTCGTTGTCCTGCTCGTCGACAAGGCGCACCTCGTCGGCCGGCGAGGCCGGCCGACCCTGCGTGGTGCAGACGAGATCGATGGGTCGTCAAGCCGGTGTAGTTGAGCAGTCCCTCGGCCATGCCGAACACCTGCTGCAGTTGAGCACCCAGCACCGGCGCGACCTTGCGGGCCAGCTCATCTGCCAGCCGCGCGCCGCCGACCTGAAGCACCTGCAGGGTGGCCAGCTGCGCAGCGCCGTGGCCTCCGCGTGCTCTGAGCCACTTCCCCGTCACCGCAGGCACGGCAGCGGTGTGGTGACGCCCTCGGTCTCGATGACCGCAAAGGCTCCTTCCGGCTTGGGTGACGGCGCCATCACGACTGCACCGCCAGTGAGCAGCACGCCGAGGATGCCGGGGCACGCGAGCGGGAAGTTGTGGCCGGCCGGCGACAGACTCCCGCTGCCGGAGGGCCGGGTGAGAGACCTCCTGTCGGCTCAGAACCCCAGCTTCCGCAACTGCTTGGGGTCGCGCTGCCAGTCCTTCGCGATGCGCACGTGCAGGTCCAGGTACACCGGCGTGCCGAGCAGTGCCTCGATCTGACGACGGGCGGTCGTGCCGACGTCGCGCAGACGCGCACCGCCCTTGCCGATGACGATGCCCTTCTGGCTGTCGCGCTCGACGTAGAGCTCGGCGCGGATGTCGAGCAGTGGGTTCTCGGCGGAGCGACCCTCGCGCGGAATCATCTCCTCCACCACGACCGCGAGCGAGTGCGGCAGTTCGTCGCGCACGCCCTCCAGCGCCGCCTCCCGGATCAGCTCCGCGACCATCTGCTCCTCCGGGGAATCGGTGAGCTCCCCGTCCGGGTACAGCACCGGGCCCGGCGGAAGCTGCGCCGTGAGGAGGTCGGCGAGCAGGTCGACCTGTTCGCCGCGCACGGCCGAGACCGGAACGATCTCGACGAAGTCGATGCCGACCTCGGTGCCCAGCTTGGACACCGCGAGCAGTTGCTCGGCGATCTGCTGCTTGCCGACCGTGTCGGTCTTGGTGACGACCGCGAAGGCGCAGCTGCGCTTGCGCATGGCCTTGGCCAGCTCGCCGGCGATGTAGCGGTCCCCCGGTCCGATCTTGTCGTTGGCCGGGATGCACAGCCCGAGCACGTCCACCTCCGCCAGCGTCGCACGGACGAGGCCGTTGAGCCGCTCCCCCAGCAGCGTGCGCGGGCGGTGGAAGCCGGGGGTGTCGACGAGCACCAGCTGCGAATCCGGCCGGCTGAGAATGCCGCGGATCGTGTGCCGCGTCGTCTGGGGCCGATCGCTGGTGATCGCGACCTTGGTCCCCACCAGGGCGTTCGTCAGCGTCGATTTGCCGGTATTGGGCCGCCCCACGAAGCACGCGAAGCCGGAGCGGTGATCTGTCACCCGGGTGATTCTCCCGGATCGGGGGCACCATTGAAGCCATGGGTGACGATGTCTGCTGGTTGAACCGGGTTTGCCCGGACTGCGGCGCCCTCCGCGATGAGGAGCCCCCGGCCCCCTGCCCGCGCTGCGGCTCGACCACGCCCCCGCCCTGACCGGCGTTCTGACCCCACAACGTCAGCGGGTGCGAGCGGTACAGCGCTCAGTTCCGCTGACGCAACGCGGTGTCTAGACGGTGACGCGGACGGTGCCGTCGAGGCCCGCGAGATGGAGCGGTGCCGTGGTGCCGAGGTCACTCAACGCGGCGCGGTCGACCTGGGCCGGGGTGTCCGCCTCGGTCACGACGGCACCGGCCTCCAGACCGCGGGCACCACTGGCGACGGCCATCACGACGGCCGCCTGCAGCGCGGTGAGATGCAGTGAAGGCAGCGCGACCGTCGAGGCCGCATAGGTCCGGCCGGTGTCGTCACGCACCGCCGCGCCCTCGGCGGCGCCGTTGCGGGCACGGGTGGAACGCGCCAGCGTCACGAGCTTGGCGTCCTCGGGGTTCATCTCGTACGGCACGCGGGCACTCTAAGCCAGGGCGTCAGGCGTGCTCGTGCTCGGCCACGTCGGCGGAGTTGTCCGCGGAGTCCTGATCAGGCTCGGGCTCGATCGTGACCAGCACGGTGGTGATGCGGTTGCGGCGGCCACCGACGCTCTCGGCGTGCAGCCGGAGCCCTTCCACGACGACCTCGGCTCCGGGGATCGGGACACGGCCCAGGTGCTTGGCGAGCAGCCCGCCCACGGTCTCGACCTCGTCGTCGGAGATCTCGCGCTCGAAGACCTCACCGAGTTCCTCCACGGGCAGCCGAGCGATCACGCGCACTGAGCCGTTCTCCAGGCGCTCCACCGGCGGGCGTTCCCGGTCGTACTCGTCGGCGATCTCGCCCACGATCTCCTCAACCAGGTCCTCCATCGTCACGAGCCCGGCCGTGCCGCCGTACTCGTCCACCAGGATCGCGATGTGAGACTGCGTCAGCTGCATCTCCTTGAGCAGCTCGTCGACCGCCTTGGAGTCCGGCGTGAAGATGGCCGGCCGCATGACCAGGGACACCGGAAGGCCTTCCGCGTCCCGGTCGAAATGCACGCGGCGGATCACGTCCTTGAGGTAGACGATGCCGACGACGTCGTCCTCGCCCTCCCCCACGACCGGGATCCGCGAGAACCCGCTGCGCAGGGCCAGCGAGAGCGCCTGGCGCAGGGTCTTGGTCTGCTCGATGAAGACCATGTCGGTGCGCGGAACCATCACCTCGCGCACGATCGTGTCGCCGAGTTCGAAGACCGAGTGCACCATCCGGCGCTCGTCGTCCTCGATGACCATCGACTCCTCGGCGGCGAGGTCGACGAGGTCTCGAAGCTCAGCCTCGGAGGCGAAGGGACCCTCGCGGAAGCCCTTGCCGGGGGTGAGCGCGTTGCCGAGCAGGATCAGCAGCTTGGGCAGGGGGCCCAGCAACGCGGCCAGCGGTGGCAGCACCGCGGCGGCCAGCAGGCCGACAGCACCGACGTGCTGACGGCCGACGGTCCGGGGAGACACCCCGACCATCACGTACGAGGCCACGACCATGACCGCGGCGGTGATGCCGACCGCGGCCCAGCGGTTGTCGACGCGCTCGAGCGCAACCACCGCGACCAGCGCGGTCGCGGTCAGCTCGCAGAACAGCCGCAGCAGCAACGCGATGTTGAGGTAGCGCGGGGTGTCTTCGGCGATCTCCCGCAGCTGACGACTGAGCCGCCGGTCGCCGCGGGTGAGGTCGTCGACGGTGGAGCGGCCGAGCCGCGAGATCGCCGCCTCCATGGCGGCGAAAGCTCCCGCAACCGCGACCAGCGCGACCGCGAGAACGATCAGGGAAACGTCAGAGCCCATGACTCGTCACGTCGATCAACCCGTCCGCTCGCCCTGTCGACGCCGTTGCTGCCAGGCGGCGAGCAGACGCCGCTGCTCGTCGAACATTTCCTTCTCCTCCACCGGCTCACCGTGGTCATAGCCCAGCAGGTGCAGCATGCCGTGCGCGCAGAGCAATTGCAGCTCGTCCTCCGTGGAGTGACCGGCGACCTTCGCCTGCTCGGCCGCCACCACCGGGCAGAGCACGACGTCACCGAGCAGACCCGGATCGGCCTCCGGGTTGTCGCGCCGCCCCGGGCGCAGCTCGTCCATCGGGAACGCGAGCACGTCGGTCGGGCCGGGCTCGTCCATCCACTGGAGGTGCAGTTTCTCCATGGTCGCCGGGTCGACCAGCAGCACCGACAGTTCGGCCTGCGGGTGGATCCGCATCTCGTCCAGGACGTGCCGGACCAGATCGAGCAACGCCTCGGTGTCGACCTCGACCCCGGACTCGTTGCAGATGTCGACGTTCATCGGCGCCCGCGGCCCCGGTTCGTATTCAGGCCCTGCGGCTGCGCGTCATCCCACCGGCCGTAGGCCTCGACGATGTCGGAGACCAGGCGGTGCCGGACCACGTCCGTGCTCTGCAGCCAGCAGAAGCTCACGTCGTTGACGCCCTCGAGGATCTGCTGAATGATCCGCAGCCCGCTGGAGGTGCCGGCCGGTAGATCGACCTGGGTGACGTCGCCGGTGATGACAATCTTCGATCCGAAGCCGAGCCGCGTCAGGAACATCTTCATCTGCTCGGGCGAAGTGTTCTGCGCCTCGTCGAGAATGATGAAGGAATCGTTCAACGAGCGGCCGCGCATGAAAGCCAAGGGTGCGACCTCGATGATCCCGTCCGTGAGCAACTTCGGCACGAGGTCCGGATCCATCATGTCCCGCAGCGCGTCGTACAGCGGCCGCAGGTACGGGTCGATCTTCTCGTAGAGGGTGCCGGGCAGGAAGCCGAGACGTTCGCCGGCTTCGACGGCAGGCCGGGTCAGGATGATGCGGTTGACCTGCTTGGTCTGGAGTGCTTGGACCGCCTTGGCCACCGCGAGGTAGGTCTTGCCGGTGCCGGCGGGGCCGATGCCGAAGGTGATCGTGTTCCGGTCGATCGCGTCGACGTAGCGCTTCTGATTCAGCGTCTTCGGACGGATCGCGCGGCCGCGGTTGGACAGGATGTCGGCGGTCAGGACGTCGGCCGGACGGGTCAGGGTGTCCGCGCGGAGCATCTCGATCGAGCGGCGGACCGAGTCGGCCGAGAGCGGGGCGCCGGTCCGGAGCACGACGACAAGCTCGTCGAAGAGGCGCTGGATCAGCGCGACGTCGTCCGACCCCCCGCTCATCCGGATCTCGTTGCCGCGCGCGAGGAAGTCGACGTCGGGGAACGCGCGCTCGATCACTCGCAGGTACTCGTCGCCGGATCCGAGCAGGCCCACCATGGGGACGCTGGGGGGCACGACGATCGTGTGCTCGGCGGACTGGGTCTCGGCCATCGCGGCCATGCTACGCGTTCGCGCCGACGGGCCGGCGCAGGCCGGAGGGTGTGCAGGGTGCACATCCCGGTCCTACGATCCGGCGATGGACCGGGCCGAGATTCCCCGACTGCTCGCGGACGTCGCGCGTCGCTACCAGCCGCTCGACCGCGAGACCAGCGCGCTGCTGGGCGAGCAGGTGCTGAGCCAGGTGCCCGAGCTCACCGCGGTGCCGGTGATCGCCCGGCAGGCGCCGCAGATGACACATGAGCACACTGCGGCCATCACCGCGGCGCTGGTCGGGGGCGGCGGGAGCGTCGAGCTCGCCGCCATCACCGAACCGTTCGCCCGGGACTGCGCCCACTGGGACGTCTCGGTCGGGGCGATCCTGCGCACCTACCAACGCGGCCACCAGCGCCTCTGGCAGCTCTGGAAGGAGCGGATCGAGGCCAGCGTTCCTGACCCGGAGTCGCGAGCCGCCGTGCTCGCCCTCTGCGCGGAGGTCCTGCTCGACTACGTGACCGCCGGCATGGAGGTGACCGTCCAGGTCCACTCCGCCGAGCGGGAGATCCGGCTGCGCGGCGCCTCCTGGCAGCGTCGAGACGACGTCCTGGCCGTGTTGGAGGACCGCGCCGTCGGCACCACCGCCGAGCAGTCCCACCGCCTCGGTCATCGCCTGGACCGCACGCACGTCGCCTTCGTCTGCTGGTCCGGCGCCGGGCGCGAACGCGTCGACCCGGAAGCCGCCGCGTCGGAATGGGCGGGCGCCGCCGCGGGATCCCCCGCCCTGCTGGTCCCGGTCGACGGGACGACCGCCTGGGGCTGGATCAGCGCGGCCGCCGACGCCCCGTGGCTGAACTCGGACGTCCCACTCCCCCGCGACGGCTACCGGATCGCCACCGGCACCGCGGCTTCCGGCCCGGCCGGGTTCCGGCGCAGCCACCTCGAAGCCCTGCGGGCGCAGTCGATCGCGGCGGCCGGAGCGAACGCGACCCCGGTCACCCGATACGCGGACGTCGCGACCCTGGCCCTGCTGACCGACGACCGCGACGGCCTGCACCGCTTCGTCCTGGGCCAGCTGGGCGACCTCGCCGGCGCCGGTGAGCGGGAGCAGCGGCTGCGGACCACGGTCCGCAACTACCTCGACGGCGGAGCGAACGTGCGCGCCGTCGCCCGGGACCTGAACTACCACCGCAACACGATCCAGCAGCGCCTCGACCTGGCGGCCCGGCTCCGCGGCCGGCCCCTCGAGGACGACCGCACCGGCCTCGCCCTGGCCCTGCGGATCGCCGACCACTACGGCGACGCGGTCCTCAGGCCGGCGTGAACTCGATCGGCACCGAGGCGTAGCCGTTCACCCAGGTCGAGCAGTGGCGCACCACCGGGCCGGTCAGACGCGGGTCGCGGACCCGACGGCTGACCTCCTCGACGATCACCCGCAATTCCAGACGCGCGAGCCCGGCACCCAGGCAGAAGTGCCGACCGCCGCCGCCGAACGCCTGATGCATCTCCACCGGACGCAGCACATCGAAACAATCCGCGCCCGGGAGGACCTCGGAGTCGCGACTGCCCGAGGCGTACCACATCAGCAGCAGGTCGCCGGCCGCGATGTCGACCCCGCGGATCGACGTGTCCTCCAGGGCGGTGCGCGCGAAGTAGTTCAACGGGGTGGACCAGCGCAGGATCTCCTCGACCGCGTTCGGGACCAGGGCCGGATCCGCGGCCAACGCCGCCAGCTGGTCCGGGTGGTCGGTCAGCGCGAGCACTCCGCCCGACGTCGCGTTCCGCGTCGTGTCGTTGCCGGCGAAGGTCAGGATCGCGAAGAACATCAGCAGTTCGTCCTGGGTGAGCCGGTCGCCGTCGACCTCGGCCCGGGCCAGCAACCCGACCAGCGAGTCGCCTTCGATCTGACCGGCAATCAGTTCGCCGAGGTACCCGCCCATCTCCATCATCGCCTGCATGCTGGTGCCCAGCTCCGGACGGTCGACGCCGATGTCCAACTGGTCGGTCCAGTACTCCAGCTTGTCGACGTCGCTCGCGGGCGCGCCGAGCAGATCGGCGATCACCGCGAGCGGGATCGGAATGGACAGGTCGCGGACGACGTCCATCGAGCGGTTGTCGCACGCCTGATCCAGGATCGCGGCGACCTGCCGGCGGACCGCGTCCTCCAGGTGCGCGATGGTGCGCGGGGTGAAGGCGAGCTGCAGCAGCTTGCGGTAGCGGGTGTGCTCCGGCGGGTCCTTGAAGATCACCATGTTGCGAAGCAGCTCGAGGGGGGCGGACGCGTCCGGCCGCATCCAGATGCCGCGCTCGTGGGCGGAGAACAGCGTCGCGTGCTTGCTGATCAGCTCGATGTCGGTGGCCCGCGTGACCGACCAGAAGTCGTCGACCCCGGGGTTGGCGCTGTGGTTGCGATGGACCGGGGCCTCGGCCCGCATCCGCGCGAACACCTCGTGCGGCGGGCCGTCGACGAATACCTCAGGCAGGGAGAGGTCGACGGCGTCCAGGCTCGGGAAGGTGGCGGTCATGCGGTCCAGCGTGGCCGGGAACGGTCCACCCGGCGAGGGCCAGCCGCCCGCTGTTGCGACGGCCGACTGTGCAGAGAGCACAGGGCCGCTCAGCCCGGCGGCCATCCCATGCGGCGACCGCCCAGCACGTGCCCGTGCACGTGGAACACGGTCTGGCCCGCGTCGGCCCCACTGTTGAAGACCAGGCGCCAGCCGTTGTCCAGGCCTTCCTGCTTCGCGACCGCGGCCGCATCGCCGGCGAGCCGGCCCGCCAGGCCGGAGTCCGCGGCCGCCATCGCACCGACGTCGACATGGTGGTCCCGGGGGATCACCAGGACGTGGGTCGGCGCCTGCGGGTTGATGTCACGGAATGCGACGGTGTCCGCGGTCTCCGCGACTAAGGTGGCCGGGATCTCCCCGGCGACGATCTTGCAGAACAGGCAATCCGAGTTGGGCGCTGTGCTGGTCACCAGGTAAACCTATCCGGCGGGTCCGGCGTCAAGGGGGTATGACAGTCATGGTCGCGGAGCTGGGCGCCGCCGGCGCCCGGTGGGACGCCGACGAGGCCGTCACGACCCTGTACACCGAGCACTACCGGTCGCTGGTGCGCCTCTCGACGATGCTCCTGCGCGACCAGATGGTCGCCGAGGAGGTCGTGCAGGACGCGTTCGTCGCCATGCACGGAGCGTGGCGCCGGATCCAGGACCAGGACAAGGCCCTGGCCTACCTGCGCCAGACGGTCGTGAACCGGTCCCGCTCGGTGCTGCGCCGCCGCGTGGTCGCCGACAAGCATGCCCCGACCCCCGGGCCGGACATGCCCAGTGCCGAGTCCGGCGCCCTGGCCCGGTTGGAGGGTGACCGGGTGATGGCCGCGCTGCGGCGGCTGCCGGAGCGCCAGCGCGAGGCCCTGGTCCTGCGCTACTACGGCGACCTGTCCGAAGCCGACATCGCGGCGGCCATGAAGGTGTCCAAGGGCGCGGTGAAGAGCCACACCCACCGCGGCATGGCCTCGCTGCGCGCGATGCTGGAAGCGGAGCAGTCATGAGCGACCAGTACGGGAGCCGCTTCGGCCGCCCCGACCCCGAGCCCGAGGACCTGGAGACGATCCTGGCCCGGGCCCTGCGCGCCGAGGCCGACAAGGTTCACCCGGTCGGTGACGGCCTGACCAAGATCCGTGCGCGCACGGAGGGCCGCCGCAGCGCCTTCGGCTGGTTCACCAGCCCGGCGGCGCGCCCGCTGCTCGCCGGCGGGACGCTGGTTCTCACCCTGGTCGCGGGCACGATGATCGGCCTCCAGGTGACCGGCGGCGACAACGACACCAACATCGTCGAGGGCCCCCGGGACCCGGTCGCGGTGCAGCCGCTGATCACCCCCGAGCCCAAGGTCATGGTCGAGCCGACCCCGTTCCCCGAGGTCGAGGGCGGTGTCGGCGGCGGGGACTTCGAGATCGACACCGCGATCACCCCGGTGCCGACGGGTGCAGCCGCGTTGGTCGCACCCGTGACCGAGGACGAGGAGCGCAGCCGCAATGACGGCGGGATCCCGCAGGACGACGGCGGCAACTACGTCGCGATCCGAGCGCCGCTGTCCGGCCGCACCTACTCCAGCCCGCTGACGCTGGCCGGCCAGGCACGGGTGTTCGAGGCGAATATCACCATCGACATCTCCCAGAACGGCAAGGTGCTCCAGCGCGGGTACGCCACCGCGACCGCCGGCGCGCCGGAGTTGGGCGACTGGCAGGCCACGTTCGAGTTGGCGCCGGGCAACTACCGGATCGACGCGTACGCGCTCTCGCCGGAGGACGGCGAGACGCGGCTGGCCTCGGACTCGATCTGGATCACGATCGCGTCCCCGAACACCGCGACGCAGCCGACGCCGACCCCGAGCCCGTCACCGAGCGCCACCCCGTCGAGCACGGCCACGCCGACCTCGACCCCACCGCCGCCGGGAAGCCGCCTCTAGGAGCCCGAACCGCAGCAACGCAAGAGCCCGCGTCCCCCGAAGGGACGCGGGCTCTGCTGCTGCTCGGGTTACTTGCCCTTGCCGACGTAGGGCTGCTCGCCGCGGACCACCTTGGCCTGCCAGCGGGCCTGCCGCTTCACCTGACGCTGTTGCTCGGCGGTCAGCGGCGTGGTCAGGGAGCCGATGACCGGCACCTCGACGAACTGCGGGCCGTCCGGCGTCGAGACGCGCACCCGCGGCGCGGGCATCGTGGGCGTCGCCGTCGGCAGGATCGGGAGCGTGCGGACGAACACACCGGTGTCCCCGCTGACGACGGGCCCGGGTGCGGCGGGACCGGCCGCCGGGACGCCCGGGGTCGCCGGGAGGACCGGCGTGGCCGTGCCCGGAACAGCGGTGCCCGGGATGGTGGCCGGAACGACGGTCGCGCTCGGCTCGGCGGCGACCCCGGAAGCTGCTCGGGAACGGTCCTCGGAACCGACGCCGCCGGTCACGACCGAGTAGGCGGGGACCGCGGCGGCCAGCGTGATCACGGCAGCCACCAGTGCGCGGCGCGGCACGCGGCGGGTCAGCGCGGGAAGTTCCGGGCGCTCTGTGCGTGAGATCCAGGCCGGGACCGGCAGGGCGTGTGGACGCTTGGTGGCGGCAGCTTTGATCTCGGCCTGCTGGGCACGGCGACGGGCACGGCGTTCGGCGACCACGGCGCGGCGCCGTTCCCGTCGCTCCGCGCGCTGAGCCCGGATCTGCGCGGAAACGAGGCGACGCTCGGCACGAAGCTCGGCGCGGTCCTCGCGACGCTCCTCGATCACACGAGAGACGTAGGCGGGCAGCTGCCCGAGGAACCACGCGATCAGGCCGAACGCGGCCCCCACGGTGCGCGGCAGCCGGCGCAGCAGGCGTCCGACCGCGGAGGCGCCCACGCGGATCCGGTAGCCGACCATCTGGATCCGGTAGGACGAGCGCGCGGCGCGGAGCTGCGCGCGGGTCGCCACCCAGTAGTACGCCACCGCGCGTCCGATGCGACCGAGCGCGGAGCGCATCAGCATCAAGCGGTACGACGTCATGCGCCGAACGCTCATCGTGCCCCCCGAAAAGCCGTGGTCCCGATCCCCCCGATCGGTCCCTACACGACACATCGTGATCGCCGAAGGCCCTGGTGCGCAGCAGTTTTGCCGTGTGTTGTTCACACTGGTCGGACATTCCGCGGGACGAATCGGGCGCGATCGGGACGGATCGGCACGGACGCTGGAAGCCCGGCCCGGCCGAACGGGTGACGCGGCGTGACGGAGCCTCAGCAATCAGCGGAGGTAGCGTCAGAACAAATCGGTCACGACCATCGCGAGGTCCGCGCCAACAACGCCGACAGCGCCGCGACCCCGGCCGTGGAGGTGCGCAGGACCTCAGGGCCCAGCCGTGAGGCCAGGGCGCCGGCGGCAGCAAAAGTGGCCAGCTCGCTGTCGTCGATCCCGCCCTCCGGGCCGACCACGAGGACGACCTCGCCGATCGAGGGCAGCATCACCGTCGCCAACGGATCTGACGCACCCTCATGCAAAACGAGAGCCAGCGCGGCGGCCGAAAGCCGGGCGGCCACCTGCGCCGTGCTCGCGAGCGGGGCCACCTCCGGCACCCGAGGCCGCCGAGCCTGCTTCGCCGCCTCGCGGGCGTGCGCGGCCCACCGCTGCGCCGAGCGCTCACCCCGCGGGCCGGTCCACTGGGTCACGCATCGGGAAGCGGACCAGGGCACGATCACGTCGACCCCGACCTCGGTCAGCACCTCGACCGCGAGCTCGCCCCGTTCGCCCTTGGGCAGCGCCTGCACCACCGTGAAGGACGGCTCGGCCGGCGGCGCGAGCTCCCGCCTGCGCACCTGCAACGTCAGAGCGTCCGTTCCGGCCGCGCTCACCAGGCAGTGCGCCAACGCGCCGGTGCCGTCGGCGAGCAGGACCTCCTCGCCGGCCCGCAGTCGCCGCACCTTCGCGGCGTGCCGGCCCTCGGCCCCACCGAGCACGACGGTGTCGCCGCGCTCGGGCGCCAACTCCCCCGGCTCGACGAAGAACAGCGGCGCCGTCACGCGCCGGCCCCGGTCCTAACCGCGAACATCAGTCGCAACAACCATCAGCGGCCGCCGAAGATGTCGCGGAGCTTGCCGAAGACGCCGGGCTGACCGGTGCTCAGATCGCCCGTGGGCTGTTCCTCGTCCCGCATCCGGGCCAGTTCGCGGAGCAGATTCTCCTGCTCCGGGTCGAGCTTCGTCGGGGTGAGCACGTCGACATGGACGATCAGGTCGCCACGGCCGGTACCCCGCAGGTGCGGGATGCCGCGGGCGGCCACCCGCTCCAGGTGACCCGACTGCGTGCCCGGGCGGATGTTCAACTGGTACGGGCCGTCGAGGGTCTCGATCGGGATGCTGGCGCCGAGCGCCGCCGCCGTCATCGGCACCTTGACCTCGAGGTGCAGGTCGTCGCCGTGACGGGTGAAGTGCGGGTGGTCGGTCTCCAGGATCTCGACGTAGAGGTCGCCGGGCGGACCGCCGCCGGGACCGACTTCGCCCTCCCCGGCGAGCTGGATCCGGGTGCCGGTGTCGACCCCGGCCGGGACCTTCACCTTCAGCGTCCGTCGGCTGCGCACCCGGCCCTCACCGGAGCACTCGGGGCAGGGCGACGGGATCACCGTGCCGAAGCCACGGCACTGATTGCACGGCCGCGAGGTCATGACCTGGCCGAGGAAGGAACGCTGCACGCTCGAGATCTCGCCGCGGCCCTGGCAGATGTCGCAGGTGATCGGGGACGCGCCCGGGGCGCACCCGTTCCCGCCGCAGCGGGTGCAGACCACCGCGGTGTCGAGCGTCAGCTCACGCGTCGCGCCGAAGGCGGCATCGGCGAGCGAGATCTTCGAGGCGGATCAGGGCATCCTGGCCGCGCTGGACGCGGCTGCGCGGGCCGCGTGTCTGCCCGCCGCCGAAGAACGCGTCCATGATGTCGCCGAAGCCGAACCCCGCCTGGCCGAACGGGTTGGCCCCGCCGCCGCCGGGCTGCAGCGGATCGCCGCCGAGGTCGTACATCTGGCGCTTCTTCGGGTCCGAGAGCACCTCGTAGGCCGCGGTGACCTCCTTGAACCGGTCCGCGGCATCCTGCGCCTTGTTGACGTCCGGGTGCAGCTCGCGGGCCAGTTTGCGATAGGCCTTCTTGATCTCGTCCGGGTCGGCGTCCCGGGCCACGCCCAGGACGCCGTAGTAGTCCGCCATGCCTGTTGTCCGCCCCGCCCCTACTTCTCGTCCGAGAGGATGTGGCCGACGTAGCGCGCCACGGCGCGCACCGCCCCCATCGTGCCCGGGTAATCCATTCGCGTCGGTCCGATCACGCCCAACCGGGCGACGACCTCGCGGTGACCGTAGCCGGAGGCCACGATCGAGGTACCGGCCAGGCTCTCCAAGCTGTTCTCGTGCCCGATGCGGACGCTGACGTCCGGCGAGCCCGCCTCGTTCAACAGGCGCATCAGGACGACCTGCTCCTCCAGCGCCTCGAGCACGACGCCGAGCGAGTCGGAGAAGTCGTGGCCACCGCGGGTCAGGTTGGCCGCGCCCGCCAGCACCACCCGCTGGTCGTGGCTGTCGTCGATCATCCCGCGCAGCGCCGTGACGACGGCCGCGACGACCGTGGCATCGACGGGGTTCACCGAGGTCGGCATCTGCTCGGCGAGCACCGCCACCGCCGCGTCGGCGTCGTTCAGCCGCTTGCCGTCCATGGCCGCATTCAGCCGGGCCCGCAGGTCGGGCAGCAGGTCCTCGCTCGTGACCACCGGGACCTCGACCACGCGCTGCTCCACGCGACCGGTGTCGGTGATCAGGACCAGCATCACGCGACCGGGTCCGGTGGAGAGCAGCTCCAGGTGCCGTACGGACGCCGCCGACAACGACGGGTACTGCACGACCGCGACCTGCCGGGTCAGCTGCGCGAGCAGCCGCACGGTGCGGTCCACCACATCGTCGAGGTTCACCGCGGAGTCCAGGAACTGCTGGATGGCCTTGCGCTCGGCCGGTGAGAGCGGCTTCACCCCGCCGAGCCGGTCGACGAAGAGCCGGTAGCCCTTGTCGGTGGGCACCCGGCCGGCACTGGTGTGCGGCTGGGCGATGTAGCCCTCTTCCTCCAGCACCGCCATGTCGTTGCGGATCGTCGCCGGGGAGACGCCCAGGTTGTGCCGGTCCACCAGGGTCTTGGAGCCGACGGGCTCCTCCGTGGACACGTAGTCCTGCACGATCGCGCGCAGGACCGCGAGCTTGCGCTCGTCCAGCACGCCGCACCTCCCGCGCGTTGGCACTCTCCGGTGTCGAGTGACAGTTTACGGCCCCCGCGCGGCTCCCGGGTTCGCCGCGGGTGCGGCATTACCGTCGGACGGATGCGATCCGACATGCCTGGCGACCACTACGGCCACGACGTGCTGGCCCGGAACTGGCGCCGACCGACGGTCGTGCCCCAGGTCCCGGCTGCCGTCGACCTCGTCGTCGAGGAGGTCGAGACCGGATTCTGTGGCGCTGTTGTCCGCTGCGACAAGATGCCCGAGGGCTGGGTGGTCACGCTCGCGGACCGGCACGACAAGCACCGCGTGTTCCCCCTCGGGCCCGGGTTCCTGATCGACGGCAAGCCCGTCGTCCTCACGCCGGCCGCGACGGCCGGCCCCCCAACGCCCCGCCGGACCGCGTCGGGCTCCGTCGCGGTCCCGCACGCCCGCGCCCGCGTCGCTCGCGCCAGCCGGATCTACGTCGAGGGCAAGCACGACGCGGAACTCGTCGAGAAGGTCTGGGGCGACGACCTCCGCGGGGTCGGCGTCGTCGTCGAGTACCTGGAGGGCATCGACGACCTCCCCGCGATCGTCCGCGAGTTCTCCCCCGGACCCGGCCGCCGGCTGGGGGTCCTCGTCGACCACCTCGTGGCCGGCAGTAAGGAGAGCCGGTTGGCGGCCGAGGCGCGTGGGCCGCACGTCCTCGTGGTGGGCCACCCCTACATCGACGTGTGGCAGGCGGTCCGGCCGCAGGTGCTGGGCATCGAGGCCTGGCCCGACGTGCCGCGCGGCCGGCCGTGGAAGGAGGGCGTGATCGACGCCCTCGGCTGGCGCCTGGAGCCGTACGCCGCCTGGAAGCGGATCCTGGGGTCGGTCCGCACCTGGACCGACCTCGAGCCGACGCTGCTCGGCCGCGTCGAAGAGCTCATCGACTTCGTCACTGAAGAGGACATCTCCAGTGATTGAAGATGTTCGCTTCACACGCACGGGCTGACGCGTGCCCACCGAGGGTGAGCGGCGCTGGGCGGCGGGGGCGCACCTCGCTTCCATCCCGGGCATGGCGCTGGGGCTCGGATTCGTCGGGCCGCTGCTCGTGCTGTGGCTGCGCTCGCGCACCTCGCGGATGGTCCGCTTCCACGCGATCGCCGCGGTCAACTTCAACCTCACGGTCGGGCTGGTCGGGCTGCTGGGCCTGATCGGCAGCGCGACGATCTCCCGCGTCTCGGACGACGGGGGTCCGGACTGGGCCGCCGGCGCCGCCGTCTCCCTGGTCGTCCTGCTGACCGTGTACTGGTTCCTGTTCACCGTCCGCGCGGCGATGTCCGCGCGCTACGGCGAGCGGTGCCGCTACCCGCTCGCGCTGCCGATCCTGCGTGTCTGAACCACCCCGATAGCGCAGGTGAACACCGGTCGGCGGCGGCGGAGCGGTGTTCACCTGCGCTATCGGGAGAGTTGGTGCACGCCGACGGTCAAGCGGTGAGGTCGCGGACGACGGCGTCGGCGAGAAGGCGGCCCCGGAGGGTCAGGACCGCACGGCCGGTGGCGAGGGCCGACGGCTCCAGCAGCCCGTCCGCGGCCGCGCGGGCCGCCGCGGTACGGCCGGCGTCGTCGAGTTCGGCCAGCGGCAGGCCCTCGACCAGACGGACCCCGAGGAGCACCCGCTCCAGCTGGCGCTCCTCGGCGTCGAGCAGTTCGCGGCCGGCACCCGGACTCTCCCCGGCATCGAGCCGGGCTGCGTACTCGCGCGGGTGCCGTACGTTCCACCACCGGACCCCGCCGACGTGACTGTGCGCGCCCGGGCCGATCCCCCACCAGTCGCCGCCGGTCCAGTAACCGAGGTTGTGCCGGCACCGTGCGGCCGGACCGGTCGCCCAGTTCGAGACCTCGTACCAGGACAGGCCCGCCGCGGAGAAGGCCGAGTCGGCGGCCTCGTAGCGGGTGGCCAGGACGTCGTCGTCGGGGGCGGGCAGCACACCGCGCCGGACCTGCGCGGCCAGGCGGGTGCCGTCCTCCACGATCAGCGCGTAGGCGCTGATGTGGTCCGGTTCCGCGGCCAGCGCGGATTCGATCGACTTCGCCCAATCGGCGTCGGTCTCCCCCGGCGTGCCGTAGATCAGGTCGAGATTCACCCCGGCAAAGCCCGCCGCCCGTGCCCAGCGCGCGCATTCGGCAGCGCGACCCGGCGTGTGCGTGCGGTCGAGGATCGCCAGCACATGGTTCGCCGCGCTCTGCATGCCGAAGGAGATGCGGGTGAAGCCCGCCTCGACGAGTCCGTCGAGCGCGGGCGCGTCGACGCTGTCCGGGTTGGACTCGACGCTGACCTCCGCGTCCGGCGTCAGGCCGAACTCATCGCGCACCACCTGCAGCATTCCGCCGAGCTGACGAGGCGTCAGAAGCGTTGGGGTACCGCCGCCCACGAAGACGCTCGACACTGGTGGCACCGATCCCCCGGCCGCGAGCGCCCGCGCCGCCAACCGGATCTCCGCCGCGGCCATCTCCGGGTAGGAATCGCGCGAGACGCCCGCCCCGAGTTCGGCTGCGGTGTAGGTGTTGAAGTCGCAGTAACCGCACCGGCTCGCACAGAACGGCACATGCAGATAGATCCCGAACGGCCGGGTGCCCAGCCCGGCGGTCGCGCCCGCCGGAAGCGCCCCGTCGGACGGTACCGGCTCACCCGTCGGGGGCGGACCCGCCATCAGCGACGCTTCATGAAACGGTGCGCGCCTCGTACTCGCGCGCCCAGGCGTGGACCTTGGCGGGCAGCTCCGGAACCTGGAGCAGTCCCGGCATCCGCTGCTTCTCCGTCATCAGCGCCCGGAAGACCTCGGCGATCGTTACCCCGTGTTCCGGCCGGTGCAGCAGGACGATCTCGTCACCGGCCCCGACGTCGCCCTCGACCGCCACACGCAGGTAGGCCCCGGGCCGGTTCTCCGCGGTGAACCGCTTCGCCCAGCCACGCAGACCTCCCATGTGGTGAACGAAGGTCCCGCACGGTGTGCGCGGGGACGAGACCTCGAACTCGGTGGTCCCGATCCGCCAGCGCTCGCCGATGACCGCGGTCGCGAGATCGATGCCGCGCGTGGTCAGGTTCTCGCCGAAGTTGCCGTCGTGCAGTTCGCGGTCCAACTGCGCAGCCCAGCGATCGAGGTCCTCGCGCTGGTAGGCGTAGACCGCCTGATCGATGCCGCCGTGATGCTCGGAGTCGGCGACCTCGTCGCCGGCAAGCCCGGTGGCGTGCGCGCGCACCCGGCCGGGCACAGGTCGGTTGTCGATGCCGGTCCGGCCGAGCAGGCTGCCTGGGGTGTCCACGACCGGCCCGACGTTGACGGACACCACGCAAGCGCTCATGCCGTCATTCTCGCTCACCCGGCGAGCTCTGCGCTCGCGCGCGGAGCTCGCCTCAGTCCTCGTGCGCCAACGTAAGCGGGTCCGCGGTCGTCGCGCCGTTGCCGGCCACGACCTCGGTCTGCGACGGCGGGTACCCGACCGCGACGACGGTGTACGCCCCGGCGTCCAGCCCGGGAAAAGAGTAGGCGCCGTCGGCGTCGGTGCGGGTGACCGCGATCTCCGCGCCGTCGGCGTGCAGGCTCACCCGGGCGTCGGCGATCAGCCAGCCCTCGGGGGTCTGGGCGATCCCGGAGACGACGCCGCTGCCGCGGACCTCGACGTTCTGCTGCACCCGGCCGCCCGGAGGAATCGTCACCGGCATCGCGATCGGCCGCGACGACGGCGCGAACACCGCGAGGGTGCCCTCCTCCACGGTCAGGTCGACCAGCTCGTAGGTCCCGCCTGTGTCGGTGCGGGCACTGGCGGCGACCGCACCGTCGATACCGGTCAGGGTCACCAGCGCGCCCTCGACCGGACGACCCGCCGCGTTCGTCACGACGCCGGAGAGCCGGGCCGCGCCGGCGACGAGAATCTCGACGTCGACGGTCGGAGCCGGCGGCTGCTGCAGCAGCACCGTCCGCGCCTGCGGCAGGTATCCCTCGGATCGCACCACGAGCAGGAACTCACCCCCGACGACGGCGGCGAACTCGGCGACGCCGGCATCGTCGCTCTCGGCGCGCGAGAGCTGGCGGCCACCGGAGTCGAGCAGCGTCACGGTCGCCGATGCGACCGCGCGGCCGTCACCCCGGCGCACCAGGACGCGCAGCGCCGGGTTCGGCCGTGGCGGTGCCGGCGGGGCGTACGCCGCCGCCGGGACGGGTCCCGCGCCGGGCGTCGGTCCGACGTGCGCCGGCGCCGCGACCGGCTGCGCGGTAACGGGTTGCGGGGTCGAGTGCCCGTTGGGAACGGCACCGTAGGAAGGGTCTGTCACCGGTTCGGGCGGCGGCACCGCCGCGACCACGGGTTCAGCGACCACACCGGGGATCGGCACCTCGCCGAGACCGGGGTGGGCGACCAACCGGTGGACGTTGACCATCAACACGACCAGGATGGCCGCCCCGGCGAGAATCAGACCGGCCACCAGGCTCGCGCGGGCGTAGCCCTCGACCTGGGCGTCGATCAGCGTTGCAGGGTCGACCGGGCGGCCGGCGAGGTAGTCGGAGGTGCGGTTGGCCGCCACCGTCGAGAGCAGCGCGACGCCGAGCGAGGCACCGACCTGCTGCGTCGCGTTGACGACGGCCCCCGCGACCCCGGCATCCCGCGGCTCCAGGCCGTGCGTGGCAGCGTTGAACGCCGGGACGAAGACCGCGCCCATCGCGACGCCCATCAGCATCAGGGCGGGCAGCAGGTCGGTGACGTAGTCGGAGTCCGCGGACATCTGCGCCATGAGGATGAGCGCGATGGAGGAGCCGACCAGGCCGCCACCCATGAGAACCCGCGGGGCCACCTTCGACATCAGGCTGCTGATCACGGCGGAGGCGACGATCACTCCGCCGGTGACGGGCAGGAAGGCCACCCCGGTCTTGACCGGCGCGAAGCCGAGCACTCCCTGCAGGTAGAACGTGAGGAAGAAGAACGCCCCGATGAGGCTCAGCGCGGCGAGGGTGATGGCGAGGTTGGACCCGGCGCGGGTCCGGTCGCCCAGGACCCGTAGCGGCAGCAGCGGGTTGCGCACCATCTTCTGGCTGAGGACGAACAGGATCAGCAGGCTGAGGCCGAGCCCGATCAGGACCAGGGTGAACGGCTCGGTCCAGCCGCTCCGCTCGGCCTCGGAGAAGCTGTAGACCACCGCAACCAGTCCGCCGGTGGCCAGCACCGTGCCGATCGCGTCGAGGCGCCCGGGGTGATCCCCGCGCACCTCGTCGAGGAACAGGAAGGCACCGAGTACCGACAGCGCGGCCAGGGGGACGTTGACGTACATCGTCCAGCGCCAGTTCGCGTACTCGGTGAGCATGCCGCCGGCGATGAGGCCGAGGGCGGAACCGCCACCGGCGACGACACCGAAGACGGCGAAGGCCTTCGCCCGTTCGTGCACGTCGGTGAAGGTCGTCGACACCAACGCCAGCGCGGCCGGCGCGAGCAGCGCGCCGAAGACGCCCTGGGCGGCGCGCGCGACGAGCAACGTCTCGAGGTTCTGCGCGGCGCCACCCAACGCCGAGGCAGCGGCGAAGCCGGCCAGCCCGATCATCAGGGCGCGGCGGAAACCGAGGTAGTCGGCGACGCGACCGCCGAGGAGCAGCAGCCCGCCGAACGCGAGGGTGTAGGCCGTGATGACCCACTGCCGGTCGGCCTGGGCGAGTCGGAGGTCGTCGGACAGCGCCGGCAGCGCGACGTTCATGATCGTGCCGTCGACGACGATCAGCAGTTGCGATGACGCGATCACCAACAGCCCGAGCCAGCGTCGCTGGTTCGAGCGCCGTTGTTCCTCGGCCTGGTGCGAGACGTCACCGGCCGAGCCCGGCACCGGCGCCGCGTCCGCCCCTACCGGTATCCGCTTGCGCTGGACAGGCGGCAGCGCCCAGTCGCGATCAGGGCGCTCCGGATCCGAGCGCGTCGCCATGCAGCCGTACCAGCGAGCCGGCGGTCAGGCGCCTGGCGGCAGGGTCAGGGTCAGCAGCGGGATCAGGACGTGGTCGACGAGCCGGGTCAGCACGTCGTCGTCCACGGTCTCGCCGGTGAACAGCAACCGGGTCAGCACCGTGGCGGTAGCGAGCTGACGCACCAGATCGATGTCGGGATTGCGGATCGCGCCTTCCTCGGCGTACCGCGTCAGCAACGCGGCGGTGATGGATTGGCAGCGCTTGATGTCGGCCCGCATCAACGTGGCCAGCTCGGGGTCGCGCTGCATCGCCGAGACCATGCCGGCCAGCAGGGAACCCTTCTCGGACAACTGGTCGCGCAGGCCTCCCAGCAGGGTGAGCAGGTCGGCCCGCAGGTCTCCGGTGTAGGTCACCGTGAACTGGTCGGAGTTGATGTAGCGCACGGCCGCGGCGACGAGCGGCGGCTTACCGGGCCAGCGGCGATAGATGGTGGCCTTGCTGGCTCGGGCACGTGCTGCGACGGCGTCGATGGTGAGGCGTTCGTAACCGATCTCGTTGAGCAGCTCGGCACAGACCTCGAGAATCTCGCGCTCACGGGGGCTGATGTCGTCCGGCCCGGCTCCGTCGGGGCACGCGGCAGCCGGGGCCTCGACCTCTGTGGCCGGTCCGATCGTCGTCGTCACCGGACAACTGTAAGCCGGATGCGTACGCATCCGTACAGTGCGCCGCAAAGGCTTGCCCGCCCGCAGGGCGGGTTCCTCAGACGCGCAGGTGGTCAGAAACCGTGAGGTCCTCGGGGTGCGCGAGCGTGATGGGCGAGACGTCGACCTCACCGGGGCCGGCCCCGGAACCCACCCGAACGGTGGCGGTGGAAGGCCCGTATCCGGTCGCCAGCAGCGTGTAATCGCCGGCGGGAACCCCCGTGAAGGCGTAGCGACCCTGGGAATCTGTGCGGGTGACCGCACACTCGACGCCGTTGCCGTCGATCAGGCTCACGCGGGCATCGGCGATCAGCCAGCCCTGGGGGGTCAGCGCCTCACCGCTGATCAGCGTCGCGCGGTTCGGCTCGGTGTTCAGCAGAACGTCGGCCTGCGCGGAGCCGCTGGGCGGCACCATCACCGACTGCGCGTACGGGGCGTAGGACGGGTGGATCGCCACCAGCAGCGCTTCGCCGGACGGCAGGTCCGTGATCTCGCACCGACCCACGACTCCCGTGTCCGCCACGGCGATCTGACGTCCCGTCGGATCCAGCAGGCTGACCGCGACGCCCATCAGCGGGCGGCCGATCCCGTCGCAGACCCGGATCGCCAGACCACCGGTGCTGGAGACGGCGGGGGTGGACGCCCCGACCGGATGCGCGCCGAGAGCCTGTTCGGCCTCCAACACCGCGAACACGTCGCCGGTACGGCCCGTGACGTCCGCGTGCGCGACGTCGGCCAGACCGTGGTCCGCGGCCGCCGGGTCGAAGCCGTCGACCTGCCCGTCGGCAGTCTCCGGTCCTCCGTGACCAGCGTCGATCTTCTTCGCGTTCACGAGTACCACGGTAAGTGCTGCGGCCAGCAACATGATCACTGTTGCCCAGAGACTGGCCCGGGCATAACCGGCCACTGACGCCTCGAGGAGATTCTCCGTCGTCTCGGCCTTGCCCTCCAGCCACGAGGCCTGCCGACCGGCCGCGACGGTGGAGAGCAGCGCGATGCCGAGCGAGCCACCGACCTGCTGGGCGGTGTTGATGAGGGCGCTCGCGACGCCGGCGTCCTCCATCCGCACGCCCATCGTGCCGACGTTGAAGGCCGGGACGAAGACGCAGACGACCGACACGCCCATGATCACCATGGCCGGGAACAGATCGATCCAGTAGTTGCTGTCGACCTCCAGGCGCGTGAAGAGGGCCAACGCGAGCGCAGTGCCCAGCAGGCCCCCGGTCATCAGCGCGCGGGGCGAATACCGGTGCGAGTAGCGGGTCAGGAGCTCGGAGGCGCCGACGATGCACAGGGTCACCGGCAGGAAGGCGACGCCCGTCTTCAGCGGCGAGTAGCCCAGCACTTCCTGGAAGTAGAAGCTCATGAAGAAGAAGACCCCGAACAGGCCCACCACGAGCAGCATGACCGCGAGGTTGGCGCCGGCCCGGTTGCGGTCGGCGATCACCCGCAGCGGCAGCAGCGGATTCGGGATGATCCGCTGGCTGACCAGGAACACGATCAGCAGCGCACCGCCGGCGCCGAACATCCAGAGCGTCCGCGTCGCGGCCCAGCCGTTGCGCTCCGCCTCGGAGAAGCCCCAGACCAGCGTGGTGAGGCCCACGGTCGCGAGGATGGCGCCGACGAAGTCGAGACGCCCCGACCGCGCGGCCTTCCACTCGTCCAGGTAGGCCAGCGTGGCCCAGATGAGCACGGCCGCGACCGGCACGTTGATGAGCATGGTCGCGCGCCAGCTCACCGACTCGGTGAGCACGCCGCCGACGATCAGCCCGACCCCGGAACCGGCGCCCGCCACGGTGCCGAACAGCGAGAACGCCTTCACCCGCTCGCGGGGATCGGTGAAGGTGTTCGCCAGCAGAGCGAGCGCGGCCGGCGCCATCAAGGCGCCGAACAGACCCTGCAGCGCGCGGGCCGAGAGCATCAGTTCGAAGTTGGGCGCCACCCCGGCCAGGGCGGAGGAGGCTCCGAAGCCGACCAGCCCGAGAAGGAAGGTTCGCCGCAACCCGAGGTAGTCCGCGATCCGGCCGCCGAGCAGGAGCAGGCCACCGAAGGCCAGCGTGTAGGCCGTGATCACCCACTGGCGGTCGGCGTCGGACATGCCCAGGTCCTCGGCCATCACCGGAAGCGCGACGTTCACGACGGTTCCGTCGAGGACGATCAGCAGTTGGCTGCCGGTGATGACGAGCAGGCCGAGCCAGCGGCGGCGGGCGGCCTTGGCGGCCGTGTCGTCGCCGGGCGGCGGCGCCGACCCGCTCCGGCTCCCGGGATCCCCCGGGACGCCGATGTCAACCGATCCGGACGCGACGACCGCCATGTGTGCTCCCGTGCTGACCTGCGGTGCGACCGCGAATTGAAGAGAAGGCGTCACCCTAGGGCCGCGACAGTACGGTTCCGTACTCGGCGACTCTAGGTCTGCTCAAGACTGCGGAACTCCCGGTTATTCCCGGGGCCGGACCTACTTCTTCTTCGCGTCGCCGGACTCGTCGGTCGACAGGGCGGCGATGAAGGCTTCCTGGGGGACCTCGACGCGGCCCACCATCTTCATGCGCTTCTTGCCCTCCTTCTGCTTCTCCAGCAGCTTGCGCTTACGGGTGATGTCACCGCCGTAGCACTTCGCGAGGACGTCCTTGCGGATCGCGCTGATGTTCTCCCGCGCGATGATCTTCGCGCCGATGGAGGCCTGGATCGGAACCTCGAACTGCTGACGCGGGATCAGCGTCCGCAGCTTCTTGGTCATCCGCGTCGCGTACTCGGGCGCCTTGTCCTTGTGCACCACGGCGGAGAAGGCGTCGACCGCTTCGCCCTGCAGCAGGATGTCGACCTTGACCAGCTCAGCCTTCTGCTCGCCGTTGATCTCGTAGTCGAGCGAGCCGTACCCGCGGGTGCGGGACTTCAGGGCGTCGAAGAAGTCGAAGACGATCTCCGCGAGCGGCAGCGTGTAGCGGAGCTCGACGCGGTCCTCGGAGAGGTAGTCCATGCCGCCGAGCGTGCCGCGGCGCTGTTGGCACAGCTCCATGATCGTGCCGACGAACTCGCTCGGTGCGAGCACGGTCGCCTTGACGATCGGCTCCCAGATCTCGGAGATCTTGCCGTCCGGGAACTCGCTCGGGTTGGTGACGATGAATTCCTTGCCGTCGTCCTTGACCACCCGGTACACGACGTTCGGGGCCGTGGCGATCAGGTCGAGGCCGGCCTCGCGCTCGAGGCGCTCGCGCACGATCTCCAGGTGCAGCAGGCCGAGGAAGCCGACGCGGAAGCCGAAGCCCAACGCGGCGGAACTCTCCGGCTCGTAGACCAGCGCCGCGTCGTTGAGCTGCAGCTTGTCCAGGGCCTCGCGGAGTTCGGGGAAGTCGCTGCCGTCGATCGGGTACAGGCCGGAGAAGACCATCGGCTTGGGCTCGCGGTAGCCGGCCAGCGCCTTCGTGGCCGGGTGGTGCATGTTGGTGATGGTGTCGCCGACCTTGGACTGGCGGACGTCCTTCACCCCGGTGATCAAATAGCCGACCTCGCCGACTCCGAGGCCGTCGCTCGGGGTGGGTTCTGGCGAGCTGACGCCGATCTCGAGCAGCTCGTGAGTCGCCTTGGTCGACATCATCGCGATCTTCTCGCGCTTGCTCAGGTGACCGTCGATCACGCGGATGTAGGTCACGACGCCGCGGTAGGTGTCGTAGACCGAGTCGAAGATCATGGCGCGTGCGGGCGCGTCCGCGTCCCCGACCGGCGGCGGGATCAGGGCGACGATCTCGTGCAGGAGGTCGTGAACACCCTCGCCGGTCTTGGCACTGACCTTGAGCACGGTCTCGGGATCGCACCCGATGATGTGCGCGAGCTCGGCGGCGTACTTCTCCGGCTGGGCGGCCGGCAGGTCGATCTTGTTCAGGACCGGAATGATGGTGAGGTCGTTCTCCATCGCCAGGTAGAGGTTGGCGAGGGTCTGGGCCTCGATCCCCTGCGCGGCGTCGACCAGCAGCACGGCGCCCTCACAGGCGGCGAGCGACCGGGAGACCTCGTAGGTGAAGTCGACGTGGCCCGGGGTGTCGATCAGGTTCAGGACGTGCACCTGGCCGTCCAGCCCCGTCCACGGCAGCCGCACCGCCTGGCTCTTGATCGTGATCCCGCGCTCGCGCTCGATGTCCATCCGGTCGAGGTACTGGGCGCGCATGTTCCGCGCGTCGACGGCTCCGGTGGCCTGGAGCATCCGGTCGGCGAGGGTCGACTTCCCGTGGTCGATGTGGGCGATGATGCAGAAGTTGCGGATCAGCGCCGGGTCGGTTCGGTCGGGCCGGGGCGACGTGGGGGGCACGCTGAAGATCCGTCCAGTTCTGCAGGGAGTGGCCGCCACTCGTCGTCGAGCAGGCGGAAGCTGGCTCCCATCATCCCACTAACCTCGGCGGGGTGACGGCATCGACGGCTCGGGCACCCCGCCCCCTGAGCGAGATCGTCGAAGCGGGGTGGGCCCGGGCCCTGGAGCCGGTGGCCCCGGTGATCGCCGGTCTGGGCGAGTTCCTGCGGGCCGAGATCGCCGCCGGCCGGTCCTATCTGCCGGCCGGGGAGAACGTACTGCGGGCGTTCGCCCGGCCGTTCGACGCGGTCCGGGTGCTGATCGTCGGCCAGGACCCGTACCCGACCCCCGGGCACGCGGTCGGCCTGTCGTTCTCGGTCTCGCCCCAGACCCGCCCGCTCCCACGCTCGCTGATGAACATCTACCGCGAGTACTGCGAGGACCTGGACCTGCCTCGGCCGATCAACGGGGACCTGAGCCCTTGGAGCGATCAGGGCGTGCTGCTGCTGAATCGGGTTCTGACGGTGGCGCCGGGGGCCCCGGCCTCGCACCGCGGCAAGGGCTGGGAGCAGGTCACCGAGCAGGCGATCCGCGCGCTGGTGGCCAGGAACGCCCCGCTGGTCGCGATTCTCTGGGGCCGCGACGCGCAGACGTTGGCGCCGCTGCTCGCGGGCGTCCCGACGGTGGTCTCTGCCCACCCGAGCCCGATGTCCGCCGACCGCGGGTTCTTCGGGTCCCGCCCCTTCAGCCGGGTGAACGCGATGCTCGCCGAGCGCGGCGCCGCTCCGATCGACTGGCGCCTCCCCTGACCCTTCTTACGTCCGCAACAAGGGTCAGGGGAGGGAGTCGCGGACGGTGGCGGGAAGCAGTCGGGCGCCGGGGCCGCGCAGGCCGACGTGGTCGCCGGGGTTGTAGAGCCGGCAGCGCTGCAGGGAGAGGCAGCCGCAGCCGATGCAGGAGTCGAGGTCGTCGCGCAGCGCCTCCAGGCCCGCGATCTGGGCATCGAGGCGGGCCCGCCAGTGCTTGGAGAGCCGGGCCCAGTCGGCCTTCGTCGGAGTCCGGGTGTCCGGCAGTTCGGCGAGGGCGGCGCGGATCTCGGCGAGGGGGATGCCGATGTTCTGCGCGGCGCGGATGAACGCCAGCCGACGGAGTGCACTGCGCGGATAGCGCCGCTGATTGCCCGCGGTGCGCTCGGCCGCGACGAGGCCCTCCTTGTCGTAGAACCGCACCGCCGAGGTGGCGAACCCCGATCGCGCAGCCAACTCGCCGATCGTCAGCAACTCCTCGGCAGCGCGCATGTCCGGACTCCTTGACTTCAACTTCACTTCAACTTGCAGTCTGGCCACAGTACCCGGACAACGGAGCAAGAAGGAGTGACTATGACGTCGCACTACAACCGCACCGCCGTCGTGACCGGCGGGTCGCGCGGCCTGGGCCTGGCCCTCGTCCGCGAGCTGTCGAGCCGCGGCTGGCATGTCGTCACCGACGGCCGCGACGCCGCTGTGCTCGCCGCGGCCGTGGCTGGCCTTCCCCATCGCGAGCGCGTTCTCGCCCGGCCCGGGGACGTGTCCGACCCGATCCACCGTTCCGCGCTGGTCGAGGCCGCCGGACCTCGGGTGGATCTGCTGGTGAACAACGCCAGCGTGCTGGGCACCGTCCCGTTGCCGGGCCTGGCCGGCTACCCGCTTCACGACCTCGAGCACACCTTCGCGGTCAACACTGCCGCCCCGCTCCGGTTGATCCAGCTCCTGCGACCCGCACTCGAGCACGCCGCACTCCACGGCGCACGGGGCCGCGTGGTCAACGTGAGCTCCGACGCCGCCGTCGAGGCCTACCCGGGCTGGGGAGGCTACGGGGCGTCGAAAGCGGCGCTGGACCTGATCACCGCGGTGCTGGCCGTCGAGCATCCCGACCTTCGCGTCTACGCGTTCGACCCCGGTGACATGGGGACCGAACTGGCCGCCGCGGCCGGCGAGGACCCGGCGGAGCGGCCGGCGCCGGAGACCGTCGTGCCCGCACTGCTGCGCCTCGCCGAGGACGACGTCCCCAGCGGCCGCTACACCGCGGCCGACCTGCTGCCGGCCGGAGCCTCCGTCGACCTCGCACCGGCCGGAGCGGCCCGATGAGCGCCCGCACCCTCCCCGAGCCCGCGATCCACTTCGAGCTCGGCCCGGAGCGGGAAGCCGCGACCCCGCCCGAGCGCCGCGGCCTGACCCGCGACGGCGTCCGCCTCCTGGTGTCGAGCCGCGACGGTGTCGCGCACCGCCGCTTCCGCGACCTGCCCGCCCACCTGTCGCCCGGCGACCTGCTGGTGGTCAACACCTCCGCCACTGTGCCGGCCGGCCTCGAAGCCCGCCGCGCGGACGGCCGCGCGACCGTCGTCCACGTCTCGGCCGAATTGCCGGACGGGAGCTGGGTGATCGAGCTGCGCCGTCCCGACCGCACCGGGCCGCAGCTGGACGGGACCGCCGGCGAGCGGGTGGAGGTTCGCGGCCGGCTGCGTCTGCGGCTCGCCGCGCCCTACCCCGAGCCGGCGGACGCGAGCCGCCTGTGGCGCGCCGTCCCCGACAACCCGGTGGCACTGCTCGATTACCTGGCCCGCTTCGGCCGACCGATCCGCTACGCGCACCACGCGGGCCGGTTTCGTCTCGACGAGCACCAGACCGTCTACGCCGACCGCCCGGGCAGTGCGGAGATGGCCAGTGCGGGGCGGCCCTTCACCGCCGAGCTCCTGGTCCGGCTGATGACCCGCGGAGTCACGGTCGCTCCGGTCGTGCTGCACGCCGGCGTCTCCAGTCAGGAGGCGGGCGAGCCGCCGCTGGCCGAGCGCTTCGAGGTCCCCTCCGACACCGCGAGGCTGGTGAACAGTGCCCGGTGCGCGGGCCGGCGGGTGATCGCCGTCGGGACGACGGTGGTCCGTTCCCTGGAGTCGGCCACCGACGCCGACGGGTTCACCGCGGCCGCCGCGGGCTGGACCGACCTCGTCCTCGGCCCCGACCGCCCGGCGCGGGTTGTGACGGGGCTGATCTCGGGGCTGCACGCGCCCGAGGCCAGCCACCTGCTGCTGCTGGAAGCGGTCGTCGGGCCGGAGCAGGTCGCCGCGGCCTACCGCGCCGCCCTCAGCCGGGACTACCTCTGGCACGAGTTCGGTGACAGCACCCTCATGTTGACCGATATGCCCTAGTTCGCCTCTCCTGGGCCCCCGCGCCGCGCAACTCAGCGACAGGGTTGGAACGGGTGAGATAAGGATCCGAACCTCGGCTCCTCATCAGTGGCAACCGTGTCGCTGGGTTGCGGGACCGTCGACATCAGCCGCAGCAAGGCCTGAACTGGTCGCGCGCGCCCACTGGGCCGCACTGAGCCGGGACTACCTCTGGCACGCATTCCCGCCACTGGCCGACAAGGTTGCACCCGGAGTGGCGGTCGTCCGGGAATTCGGGACCTCATTCGTTTCAGCCTTGTCGCTGAGTTGCCAGACTGAGCGCCATGAGACGGCGGGCACGCCCGCGTGGTGGTTTCCACCGCGCGACTCCGCATGGGGCCGAGGTGATCGCTCTGGCTCTACCCCGTGATCTACCTCGTCATCGAGGCGTTCGTGCGGTCCCTGTTGCTGCGCGACAAGTTGACCCTCACCGACGAGGCGCTGCACACCCGGCTGCTTCGCAGCATGCGCTTGGCTCGCACGGACCTTCGGTACGCAACGCTGGACGGATACGGCGGCGTTCACGTGGTCACCGCCGCGGACGGGTCCGAACGAGTGCTGGAGTTCGTCCAGCGTCCCGGTTGGAGCCACCGCACGTCGTAGGTGAGCAGACCTCGAAGGGGAGTTTGACCGAAGAGTCGGCGACTCCACACTGTTCCTGCCGCAAGCGGCTGCGGGAGTCTGAGAGTGGCCTGGACGGTTCCTGGACGATGGCCGAATCCGTCATCGGGGCGGGCAACGCCGGTGTTCCCTGGAGAGGTAAGGACGCCATTGCACCCTCGAAGGAGCTGATTTTCCGTCATGAGCATGCTCCGCAAGCTCGCCAAAGCCGAAGCCCGCGTCGCTGCACTGACCGACGAGTCCACCCAGATCGCCCTTCGCCGGAGCCAGGCCGAGACCGCACTCGCCCAGAGCGAGGTCAACCGCCTGCGCGCCGAATTCGACGCGCTGCATGTCCGGTACATCGCACTCGAACGCCGGATGACATCCGACCGCATGGCGGGGTGAGAAACACCCGAAACCGCGAGGACCGACCTTTCGACGCCCGGCCCGCGGACCGGCATCGCCGGTTCGGCAGAATCGCGTAATGACCACTTCGCGCATCCTCGCCGCCGTCCTGCTCGTGTCGACCCTTGTCCTCGGCGGCTGCGGTGACGACGACGACGGCACCGCCGTCACGTCAGCCGACAACTCCGCCGCGAACAACACCGGGGAGTACTCCGCGCCCGCCGTGACGGCGAACACGACCGACCTCACGAAGGAACCCAAGTCCGGCGCGGGCTCCGGTGCGGTGACAGCCCTGCAGACGAAGGACCTCGTCGTCGGCGAGGGCAAGACCGCGGCACTGACCGACACGGTGACGGTGCACTACGTCGGTTCGCTGTTCTCCGACGGGAGCGTCTTCGACTCCTCCTGGGGCGGGCAGCCGGCCGTGTTCCCGCTGAACCGTGTCGTCCCCGGGTTCGCGCAGGGCATCGAGGGCATGAAGGTCGGCGGCCGCCGCCAGATCGTCATCCCGTCCGAGCTCGGCTACGGCCCGCAGAGCCAGCCCGGCATCCCGGCCAACAGCGTCCTGGTCTTCATCGTCGATCTGAAGGCCATCGCGTGACCTGGCCCTGTGCATAAGTCGCCCGAGGACGTGTCACGCCCCAGGGTGAGTTCTCCACAGCTGACGGGGCGTCAGGCGACGCGGGTGACGTCCACCTCGACCGAGAGGTGCGTGCCGCCCGGGCCGGCGTAGACGCCCTTGTGGGGCGGGACGTCCCAGTAGTCGCGGCCGCGGGCGACGACGACGTGCTCGACGCCGACCGCTTTGCCGTTGGTCGGGTCGTGCGGGGTCCAAGCGCCGTCCCACCACTCGACCCAGGCGTGGCTCTGCCCGGTGACGGTGTCGCCGATGCCGGCGTCGGGATCCGGGTGCAGATAGCCGGAGACGTACCGCGTCGGGATGCCGAGGCCGCGCAGCAGACCGACCGTCAGATGCGCCATGTCCTGGCAGACACCCGCGCGGGCCGCGTAGGCCTCCATCGCGACGGTGTTGACCCCGGTGGAACCCGGGATGTAGGCGACCTCGCCACGCATCCACTCCACGCAGGCGCGGGCGGCGTCGGCGGGACTCGCGTCGCCGACCAGCTCGCGGACAGCCGCGACCAGCTCGGGATCGACCGTCGTGTGCGGGGTCGAGCTCAGGAATTCGACGTGCGTATCGCGGACCCGGTCGTCGCGCAGGGTGTCCCACCCGACGAGGCCACCGCTCGGCTGGGTGTCGGCGGTCTCGACGACGCTGGTCGAAGTCAGGACGAGCGTCCGGTGCGGCACGTGGACGTCGAACGCCGTGACGTAGGCGCCCCAGTAGTCGTAGTAGCGCGAGCCGGTCGCGGTCGGGCTGACCTGCACCCGGGCGTCCAACGTCGACTGCGACGCGTCGTTCGTGGGGGTCATTCGGACCTCGTTGTAGGAGGCCAGCACCTCGCCCTCGTAGTCGACGCGGGTGCGGTGCTCGATCTTCATCCGCCAGCTCATGACGCCAGCCCCGTCACCGGGTCGCAGCCGTCGGCGGTCCAGGTGAGTTGTGCGATGCGCGGGAAGTAGCGCACGGCGATCGCCTCGTTGACCAGGGAGCACGTCGCCTGCAGCCCTTCGAGGTCCGCGGAGAAGTCGCCCAGCAGGTCACCGGGGTTACGGAACTCGAGGTCCGCGCGAGCGCGCCCGAGCAGCCGGCGTGCCTCATCCGCGACGCCACTACGCCCGGCCTCCGGGTCGAGCATCGCAAGGCACCGTTCGGCGTTGCTGAGCGCCGAGAACACCGACCGCGGCGAGAGCCGGTCGACCATCAGGAACTCCGCGGCCCGCACGTCCTGCACGGGCCCGCGGTAGGTGCGCAGGTAACTCTCGTAGGCACCACAGCTCCGCAGCAGCGTCCCCCAGGTCGGGGGCCGCCCGCCCGGCAGGGTGCGCAGCATCAGCAGCCGCGCGGTCATGTCGGCGCGCTCGAGGCTCCGGCCGAGGGTCAGGAAGGTCCAGCTCTCGTCGCGACTCATCGTGGAATCGACCAGCCCGGACATGATTGCGGTCGACTCCCGCACCCAGGCGAAAAATCCGTGCGGACCAGCGCGCTCGGCGCGCCGGCGCTGCTCGGGCAGGTCGATCCAGGTCGAGTTCAGCGCCTCGAAGATCTCGGCGGAGATGGTCTCCCGGGTCCCGCGCGCGTTCTCCCGCGCCGCCGCCAGCGAACCGGCGATCGAACTCGAATTCGCCTGGTCGTAGGCGAGCTGGGCCAGAACCTCCGCGGCGGACTCCGCCTTCGCGTCGCTCTCGACGCCCATGACCTCCATCAGCGAGGTGCACACCCGCGCCTCGTCCACCCACGGGTCCTCGACAAGCATCTGCACCTGCACGTCCAGGATGCGCGCGGTGGAGTCAGCGCGCTCCAGGTAGCGCCCGATCCAGTACGTGGACTCCGCGATGCGACTCAGCACCGGCCGTCCTTCCCTTGCTGTTGTTGCTGCGCCGCCTGCCGGTGCAGGGCCGGGACCGCGCCGAGATGCCGCGGGCCGGGCGTCGAGGCGGCACCGCGGATGGCGCGCATCACGCCCGTGTCCTCGACCTCCTGCGGAAGTTCCTTCGCCTTCGCCGGCTCCTCCGACTCGGGGCCGGCCAGCACCCAGGTGTCCTTCGAACCGCCCCCCTGCGAGGAATTGACGATCAGCTGTCCCTCGGGCAGCGCGACCCTGGTCAATCCGCCCGGCAGCACGTAGATCTCCTTGCCGTCGTTCAGCGCGAACGGGCGCAGGTCGACGTGACGCGGCCTCAGCTGACCCTCAATCAGAGTGGGGACGGTGGAGAGCGAGACCACCTGCTGGGCGATCCAGCCGCGCGGGTCGGCCGCGACCTTGACGGCCAGCTCGGCCAGCACGTGCTCGTCGGCGCGCGGCCCGATCACGATGCCCTTGCCGCCGGAGGCGTCGACCGGCTTCAGGACCAGCTCATTCAGGTGCGCGAGCACCCACTTCATGGTCTCCGGCTCGTCGAGCCGGTAGGTCTCGACGTTGGCGAGGATCGGCTCTTCGCTCAGGTAGTACCGGACCATGTCCGGGACGTAGCTGTAAACCAGCTTGTCGTCCGCGATGCCGTTTCCGACCGCGTTGCAGATCGTCACTCCGCCGTCCCGCGCGGCGTTGAGCAGGCCGGGGCACCCGATCACCGACCCGGAGTCGAAGTGCAGCGGGTCGAGGAAGTCGTCGTCGATCCGGCGGTAGATCACGTCGACGCGCCTCTCGCCGGCCGTGGTCCGCATGTACACCCGGTTGCCGCGGCAGACCAGGTCCCGGCCCTCGACCAGTTCGACGCCCATCAGGCGGGCGAGCAGCGCGTGCTCGAAGTAGGCCGAGTTGTAGATGCCCGGGGTGAGCACCACGACCTCGGCGTCCGGGCTGCCGTCCGGCGCCGCGGCGCGGGCGGCCGCGAGCAGTCGCTGGGGGTAGTCGGACACCGGCATGATCCGGTGGGAGGAGAACGCCTCGGGCAGGCCGTGCGTCATCGCGCGCCGGTTCTCGATGACGTAGCTGACCCCGGACGGGGTGCGGATGTTGTCCTCGAGAACCCGGAACTGGCCGGCCTCGTCACGGATGACGTCGATGCCCGACACCAGCACGCGCACGCCGTTGGCGGGAACCACGTCAGCGGCCGCGCGGTGGAAGTGCGCGGAGGTGGCGATCAGGCGCCGGGGCATCACGCCGTCGGCGAAGATCTGCCCGGTGTCGTAGACGTCGGCGAGGAAGGCCTCCAGCGCCCGCACCCGCTGGGCGACGCCGCTGGAGAGCACCGCCCACTCCTCGGCGGTGATGATCCGGGGGACGATGTCGAGCGGGAACGGGCGTTCCTCCCCGCCGAGCGCGAAGGTGACGCCGCGGTCGAGGAAGGACAGGGCCAGGGCCTCGGCCCGCGCCTTGAGCTCGTCGCTGGGCAGCGTCCGGACGACGTCATGGACCGCTTCGGAGGACGGGCGGGGCCGTCCGGCCGAGTCGAACATCTCGTCCCAGGGCGCTCCGAGCGGGTAGTCCTGGAAGAGATCCGCCATCGGGCCAGCGTATGCCCCGGGTGTTTCGAGGAGTTTCCCTGCCTCACCACGTTCGGAACGTGTCGCGCGGACGGGGCCGGGGCCGGCTCCAGGCACGCGGTTTGGCGGCCCGGGGCGGCCGCTGGTAACCTCGGCCGTCGCGCTCGGCGCACGTTTTCGTGCGCCCGCGTTCCTGGACTCCTAGACAGACCGAGGCGAGCTCTTCCGTGGCGAACATCAAGTCGCAGATCAAGCGCAACAAGACCAACGAGAAGGCGCGTCTGCGCAACAAGGCCGTCCGGTCTTCGCTCAAGACCTCCATCCGCAAGTTCCGCGAGGCGACCGCCGCCGGCGACGCCGAGAGCGCGGGCACCCTGCTGAAGCAGGCCTCCCGCCAGCTCGACAAGGCCGCCAGCAAGGGCGTCATCCACGCCAACGCCGCCGCGAACAAGAAGTCGGCGATGGCCCAGGCCCTCGCGAAGGTCGGCAGCTAGTTCCGATCGCGCACCACTGACGCCCCGCTCCGGATCTCCGGGCGGGGCGTTTCCGTGTGCTGAGCGTGGGGCGTTTCGCGTCCGAACTCAGCCGTGGCGAGCTGCGCCGACGTCGACCAATGCCTTCTCCAGGGCGTACTCCGAGGACACCGCCCCGCCCTTGACCGCGGCGTCGGCGACGGCGATCGCGGTCAGCGCCTGCGCCACCCCGTCGGGGGTCCAGCCCCGCAGCTGCCGGCGCAGGGTGTCGATCTTCCACGGGGGCATCCCGAGCTGGCGGGCCAGATCGCCGGGCGAGAGTCCGCGCGGTGCCGCGCCCAGCTTGGCCAGCCCGCGCAGGCTGTTGGCCAGCGCCCCCACCACCATCGGCGGTTCCGCGCCGCACGCCAGGGCCCAGCGCAGCCGCTCCAGCGCCTCCGGGGTGCGGCCCTCCAGGGCGAGGTCCGCGACGTGGAAGCTGGTGACGTCCGCGCGACCGGCGTAGTAGCGGCGCACCTCGTCGGCGTCGATCGCCCCGCTGGTGTCCGCGCAGAGCTGGCTGCAGGCCGCGGCGAGCTCGCGCAGGTCACCGCCGACGGCGTCGAGCAGGGCCCGCGCCGTGTCCTGACCGACCCGGCGCCCGGCGGCCCGGAACTCCGCGGCGATGAAGGTCAGCTTGTCGCCCGCCTTCTTGATCTCGGCGCAGTCCATGACAACCGCGCCCGCCTTCTTCGCGGTGTCGGCCAGGGCCTTGCCGCGAGCGCCGCCGGGGTGCACGAGCAGCACGCAGACGTCCTCGGGCACGTTCGCGATCAGCCGCTCGACCTCGCCGAGGACCGGCTGGGACAGCTCGTGCGCCGCGCGCAGGATGACCAGTCGGCGTTCCGCGAACAGGGAGGGGCTCGTCAGCTCGTCGAGCTGACCCGGCGCCAACGTCCCCGGAGCCAGGTCGTGGACATCGGCGTCCGGATCCACGGCGCGGACCGCCCGACGCGCGGTGGCGATCGCCCGCTCCGCGAGCAGTTCCTCCGGCCCGAGGACGAGCGTCAGCGCCGGCAGCGGGGCAGGCGGGGTGCTCACGTCGCGAGCATGCCACGGGGCACCGACCGCGCTCACAGCGGTTTGCGGGTCACCACCGCGAGCCGGCCGTCGCGCAGGACGACCGCGAGGTCGCCGTGCCGGTCGGTACGGAGGACGCGCATCGCGCTGTGCAGCAGCGCCCGCAGGGTGCTCGGTGCCGGGTGCCCGTAGTCGTTGTCGCGGCCGGCGGACGCGACCGCGATCCTGGCCCCGACGCCGGCCAGGAACGCGGCGTCCTGGTGGGCCGAGCCGTGGTGCGGGACCTTGAGGATGTCGGCGCGCAGCCCTGGTTCGGCGCGGTGGAGCGCGGCCTGGGCCTCGGGCTCGATGTCGCCGGTGAGCAGGATGCGGACGCCCCGGACCTCGGCGAGCAGCACCACCGAGGCGTTGTTCGCCGGCGAGCCCTCGGCGATCAACCGGGAGGGCCAGAGCACGCGCCACGAGACCGCCCCGACCCGGCGCTGCTCCCCCGGCGCCGGCTGTGTTCGCGGGATGCGTCCGGCCCAGCGCGTGACGCGCTCGACCTGCGCTGGGGGGTCCGGCAGCGGGCTGATCCCGATCTCGGCCACGTGGCGTCCGCGCAGCACACCGGGCAGTCCTTCGACGTGGTCGGCGTGGAAGTGGGTCAGCAACAGGTACGGGACGTCCCGCACCCCGAGCCGGCGTAGACAGCGGTCGACCGCGTTGGGGTCGGGCCCGGCGTCCACGACCACGGCCGCGCCGCGGCCGACGTTCAGCAGCAAGGCGTCCCCTTGCCCGACGTCACACGCGACCAGCACCCAGTCGCGCGGCGGCCAGGCCCCGGGCACCAACGCGGGCAACGGAACGGTCGGCCGGAGCACGAGCACGACGGCGACACCGGCAGCGACGAGGGCGACGCGACGCACCTGACGCACCATCACGAAAGTCAGCGTGAGCAACGCGAGAACGAGCCCCCCGCGGACTCCGCCCAGCCACGGCAGACCCGCTCCGGGTACGTCGGCGGCGTGCCGCGCGACCAGAACGATCCACCACGCGGGCAGCCCGGCCAGCTCGCCGAACAGCCGGGCGAGCGGGGGGCAGACGGGCCAGGTCACCGCCGCGAGAACGCCGAGCAGCATGGCGGCCGGGACCACCGGCACCGCGAGGAGGTTGGCCGGGATCGCGACCAGCCCGACCTCGTCGGTGAGCAGCACGATCACCGGCCCGCATGCTGCCTGCGCGGCGGCGGGTACGGCGAGCGCCGTCGCGAGCCAGCGGGGCATCCAGCGGGCCAACCGGTCGCGCCAGGGCGGGGCGAGGAAGATCAGCCCCGCCGTCGCCGACACGGACAGGCCGAACCCGTACGAGCGCGCGAGCCAAGGATCGACGAGCAGCAGGGCGATCACCGCTGCGCACAGTGCCGGTGCCGCGCGACCACTGCGCCCCGCCGCCAGCCCGAGGACGCCGACGATCCCCATGACCGAGGCTCGCAGAAGGCTGGGCTCGGGTCGGGCGACGAAGACGAACGCCACGACCGTGACCAGTCCGAGCAGGGGCAGCGCGCGTAGCCGCAGCCCGGCCAGCCGCGCGAGTCCCAGCACCACCCCGAGGAGCAACGCCAGGTTGGCGCCGGAGACCGCGAGGACGTGCGAGAGCCCCGCCACCTGGAAGTCCTCGGTCAGGTCCGGCTCGATCCCCGAGGTGTCGCCGAGCACCAGGCCCGGAACGAGCCCACGCTGATCGGGAGCGAGTCCCGCCACCGACGAGCGCAGACCCGCCCGCACGTCGGCCGCGGCCCGGTCGCGCCAGGGAGCCATCGAGGCGGTCGGCGGTGGGCCGCGGACCGTCAGCAGCGCGGAGGTGGGACTGTTCGGACGGGGTGGGGCGAACCTCCCCGCCACCTGCAGTTCCTGACCCGGAATCAGATCGGTCCACCCGCGATCGGCGCTCACGAGCAGCACCCGGCTGTGCACCTCGGTGGCCGTCCCCCGGGCGGCGACGCGGCTGACGAGCACCGGCACCGTCACCACCTCGCCCCGCCCGAAGCGCGATGCGGTCGGGCGCACCGCGGGGTCGCCGGCCACCCGGAGTCGCACCGTCGCGGTCGCGCGCTCCGCCGCGAGGTCGTCGACCGGCCCCGCCCCGGCCGCGGAGACCCGGGCCGCGGCGCCGAGGCCCGCGGCGGCACCCACCCCGAGCGCCGCCGCGAGCACGGCGGACCCGGCGACGCGGGACCGGCTCAGCAACAGCGCCGCGACCGCGACCGCCGTTCCGGCGACCAGCGCCCAGCGAACGGGCGCCAGCGGAGCTGCCCACGCCCCCGCCCACGCGGCCGCCGCGGCCGGGAGCAGGCGAAGATCGACCTGCTCCCCCGTCCGCATCGCCGGACGCTACGAGCTGCGGCCGCTCCCGGGGTCGGACCGGACCGCCGCTGTGGACAGTCCGCGCTCGCTGCCGACGTGTGGACAACCACCCACCCGTTGCGTCAGCTGACGTAGTGGGGGTCAGTAGCGGCGGTCAGTAGCGGCGGTAGGCCTCGGTCCGGTCGAGATAGACCTGACCGCCCGTGAGCTCGCCGCCGAAGAGTTCGGACACCGTGACGAAGACGTAGTCGCGCGCGGCGAGGGAACGCAGGAGCCGCGGCATCGCCGCGATCGTGGACCGGTGGATGTCGTGGAGCAGCACGATGGAGCCGGGCCGGATCTGGCCCATGGCCGCGCGGTAGACCCGGTCGGCGTTCAGCGTCGCCCAGTCGCGGGTGTCGACGTCCCAGAGGATCGCCGGTGCGTTGAGCCGGCCCAGCTCGGCCACCACGCGCTTGGAGATCGCACCGTAGGGCGGCCGCACCAGGGAGGGCCGCGTGCCGAGCAGTTCCTCGATCAGCTCGGCAGTGCGCGTGATCTGGGTGTCGATCTCGCCGTTGCTGCGGGCGGTGAGCTGCGGGTGGGACCAGGAATGGTTGCCGATCTCGTGTCCCGCTGCGGCGATCGCCTCCAGCCGCTCGGGGGTGTCGGCCACGACCTCCCCGAGCGGGAACCACGTCGCCAAGGCATTCACCGCGCGCAGCATCGAGAGCAACTGCGTCGTCTGCGACCCGGGCCCGTCGTCGAACGTCAGCGCGACGCACTTGACCCGCGTGCAGTCGATGTCGCGGCCGGCGGAGGTGACGGTGCCGAAGCCTTCGGGCGCCACCAGGTCCTCGGGACGGACGTCCGGCGCCAGCAACCCGCGGATCCGCGCGTTCTCCGCCTGGCGCAGGGCGCGGTCGCGGGCCTTGGCCTGATCGTCGGAGAGGACGTCGGAATCGATGGGCGGCAGGTCGGACTGGGCCGCGACCGGCTTCGCGGCGGCGTCCTGACCGACCGCGGCCTTGGCCGCGAGAACCACGGCGCCGGAGAGCGCCAGGATGACGGCGAGGCCCCCGGCCACGACGGCCTTGCGCCGCCGCCCCGTGCCGGTTTCCGTCATCGCCGCCCTCTCGTTCGAACACGAGGATCGTACGGAATCGGGGCATACCGGGTAAATCGGGCCCGGCTGTGAATCTGAAAACACCTCAGAACCGCCGGTCAGCGCCTGGATCGACGTGCATCGGTCGTCGGCCTCCCCGCACCGCCCTGCGATACCCGTGAGCCGCGATCGTCACGCCGAGCGCCGTTGCCCGCAAACGTCCGTACCTGAACTCTCCCGATAGTGCAGTTGAGGACCACGTTGGACGGGTGGACCGGTGTCCAACTCCACTATCGGGAGAACTCGTGCACGCCGCTGTGACGCAGCGCCTGATCCCCGTTCAGACGCGGACGCGGTCCTTCAGATCCGCGTAAGTGGCCGGGCCGATGCCCGGCACCTCCTGCAGTTCCTCGACGGAGCTGAACCGGCCGTGCTCCTCACGCCATGCCAATATGCGCTCGGCCAGCACCGGCCCGACTCCGGGGAGCCCGTCGAGGTCGGCCAGCGTCGCGGTGTTCAGGTTGACCACTCCGGCGGCCGAGGTGCCGGCGGCGCCCGTGGTCCCGCCCGCCACGGCACCGGCCGGCTCGAGCACCACCTGCTCCCCGTCGGCGAGCGGCCGGGCGAGGTTGAGCGACGTCGTCGCCACCCCGGGCCGGGCCCCGCCGGCCGCGTGCAAGGCGTCGAGTACCCGTGACCCCGCCGGCAGGCGCACGACTCCCGGCCGTCGGACCTTTCCCTGGACGTCGACGACGATCTCCGCGGCCGGCGTCGGGCCGATCCCCGGGCTCAGCGCAGCGCCGCCCGGGACCGGCACCGGCGACCCCGTCGCCACCACGACCGCGGGTCCGACGTCCTCGACGTGGGGCCGCGATCGCAGGACCACCGCGCCGGCCAGCACCACCCCGCCGAGAGCGATCACGAGCAGCGCGGCGACCGCCCGCCGGTCGATCCCCAGCCGCACCCGCGCCGTCCCCGCGGGCTGGCCTTCGACCTCGTGGGCATCAGAACCAGCAGCCACGGCGGTCGGCTCCACGGTGAACAGCTCCCGCAGCCGCAGCTCCGCCCGCGCTCGCGCTTCCGCCAGGCGACCGGAAGCCCCAGGCAGACGCACTCTCGCAACCTAGACAAGCACCAGGCCGCGGAGGAGCTACCGGCCTGCAGCCTGTGGATAGACCGCAACCACTCCCGGGCCCTGGGGACAAACGCGGCGCCGACCGTCCCGGACCGAAGACCTCAGCCAGGAACCACGTTCACGAGCTTCGGGGGCCGGGCGACGACGGTGCGAACGGGACGGCCGTCGAGCGCCCGCTGGACCGCCTCGGAGGCGAGGGCCAAGTGCGTCAAGGCGTCCTCGGAGATGTCCGACGGCACCTCGAGACGGTCGCGGACCTTGCCCTGGACCTGGACGACGCAGGTGACGGTGTCCTCGACCAGCAACGCGGGGTCGGCGACGGGGAACGGCTCGTACGCGAGGGACGTGGTGTGCCCCAGCTTCGCCCAGAGTTCCTCGGCGACGTGGGGGGTGAGCGGAGCGATCATCAGGACCAGCGACTCGGCCACCGAGCGCGGCAGCCCACCCTCGGCCCCGACGACGCGGGTCAGGTGGTTGTTGCACTCGGTCAGCTTCGCGATCGCGGTGTTGAAACGCAGGTTCGCCATGTCGCGGCCGACGCCGTCGACGGCCTTCGCCACGACCCGAGCGGTCTCGTCATCGGTCGGGCGGTCCGACACCGTCGGCTCCCCCGTCGACTCGTCGACGACGTTGCGCCAGATCCGCTGCAGCAGCCGGAAGGATCCGACGACCGCGCGGGTGTCCCAGGGCCGCGAGACGTCCAGCGGGCCCATCGCCATCTCGTACAGACGCAGCGTGTCGGCGCCGTAGGTGTCGAACATGTCGTCGGGCGTGACGGAGTTCCGCAGCGATTTGCCCATCTTCCCGTACTCGCGGGAGACGACCTCGCCGTTGTAGGTCCACACCCCGTCCGGGCCCTCGACGACCTCTTCCGCGGGCACCAGTACGCCGCGGGCATCGCGGTAGGCGAAAGCCTGGATGTAGCCCTGGTTGTACAGCCGCCGGAACGGCTCGGACGAGGAGACGTGTCCCAGATCGAAGAGCACCTTGTGCCAGAACCGCGCGTAGAGCAGGTGCAGCACCGCGTGCTCGACGCCGCCGACGTACAGGTCCACGCCACCGCTGTCGCCCTCGGTGCGCGGGCCCATCCAGTAGCGCTCGACCTCGGGGTCGACGAACGTCTCGGTGTTGGTGGGGTCCAGGTAGCGCAGCTCGTACCAGCACGAGCCGGCCCACTGCGGCATCGTGTTGGTCTCGCGGCGGTACTCCTTCGGCCCGTCGCCGAGGTCCAGCGTGACCGTCGCCCACTCCGTCGCGCGCGCCAGCGGCGACTCCGGATCTGACTCGGCGTCATCATCGGCGAAGGTGCGCGGCGAGTAGTCCTCCACCTCGGGCAGTTCGACCGGCAACATCTCGTCCGGCAGGGCGAGAACGCCGTGCTCGTCGTAGACGACCGGGAACGGCTCACCCCAGTACCGCTGCCGGCTGAACAGCCAGTCGCGCAGCTTGTACTGCACGGTGGTCTCGCCGGCGCCCTTGGCGACCAGCCACTCCGTGATCCGCTCCTTGGCCGCGGCCATGCCGAGGTCGTTCAGCGAGATCTCGTCGTTGGCCGAGTTGATCGAGACGCCCTCACCGGTCCAGGCGCCGTCGGTCCAGTCCGCGGGCGGTTGGACGGTCCGCACGATCGGCAGACCGAAGGCCTCGGCGAAGGCCCAGTCCCGCTCGTCCTCGGCAGGCACGGCCATGATCGCGCCGGTGCCGTAGCCCATCAGCACGTAGTCGGCGATGAAGACCGGGATCGGCTCGCCGTTCACCGGGTTCGTCGCGTACACCCCGGTGAAGACGCCGGTCTTCTCCTTGGCGTCGATCTGCCGCTCGACGTCGGACTTCGACATCGCCGCGGTCCGGTACGCCGCGACGGCGGCGGCCGGAGTCGGGTGACCGCCGGTCCAGGACTCCGGCAGATCGCCGGGCCACGCCGCCGGCAGCAGGTCGTCGACCATCTCGTGCTCGGGCGCCAGCACCATGTACGTGGCGCCGAACAGGGTGTCGGGCCGGGTGGTGAACACCGTGATCGCCGCGTCGGAACCGGCTGCCGTCCGCACCGCGAAATTGACCCGCGCACCCTGCGAGCGGCCGATCCAGTTGCGCTGCATCAGCTTGATGGAGTCGGTCCACTCCAGCCCGTCGAGGTCGGCGATCAGCCGGTCGGCGTAAGCGGTGATCCGCATCATCCACTGGCGCAGGTTGCGCTTGAAGACCGGGAAGTTGCCGCGCTCGCTGCGGCCGTCGGAGGTGATCTCCTCGTTGGCCAGCACGGTGCCCAGGCCCGGGCACCAGTTCACCGGGGCGTGCGAGAGGTAGGCCAGGCGGTGCGAGTCGAGGATGTCGCGGCGCTCCCGCTCGGTCAGCGCGGCCCACGCCCGACCGTCCGGCGTCGGGCGCGAGCCGTCGGCGTACTGCGCGATCAGGTCGTCGATCGGACGGGCCTTGTCGGCGTCGGTGTCGTACCAGGAGTTGAAGATCTGCAGGAAGATCCACTGCGTCCACCGGTAGTAGTCGGTGTCCGTCGTCGAGATCGACCGGCGCGCGTCGTGGGCCAGACCCAGCGCGCGCAACTGCCGCCGCATGTTGGCGATGTTCGACTCGGTGGTGACGCGCGGGTGCTGCCCGGTCTGCACCGCGTACTGCTCGGCGGGAAGCCCGAACGCGTCGTACCCCAGGCAGTGCAGGACGTTGTAGCCCGTCATCCGCTTGTACCGGCCGAAGACGTCGGTCGCGATGTAACCCAGCGGGTGCCCGACGTGCAGTCCCGTCCCGGAGGGGTAAGGGAACATGTCCATCACGAAGAGCTTTTCGCGGCCGGCGACCTTCTCCGGCTCGCCCATCGGACCGGCGGGGTTCGGCGCCTCGAAGGTGGCCTCGGCCTCCCAGCGGTCCTGCCAGCGTCGTTCCAGCTCGTTCGCGAGCGCGGCGGTGTACCGGAACTTCGGAATGTCCTCGCCCGGTACCTGCTGCTCCACGCTCTCGCTCATCGTCCCCACATCCCGATCGGGCCCGGCCGTGATCACCGGGAGCCCTTGATTCTAGGGACGTGTCTGCTCAGGCTCTCGCCGGTTACGGCTCCTGACGGCCGCGGCCGGAACCTTGCCGGGTACGTCGGTCGTTACCCGGACGATGTCCAACCGCAGTGACAGAGCGAGGCGGCCCCGGTGACCGAGGCCGCCTTTCTCCTGATCTCCCTGGGACTGGTTGCCGCGTGCGGTGTTTTCGTGGCCGCGGAGTTCTCGCTGGTCACGGTGGATCGAGCGGCGGTCGAACGAGCCGCCGCGGCCGGGGACGCGCGGGCGCGGGGCACCCTGCGCGCGCTGCAGACCCTGTCGACGCAACTGTCCGGGGCGCAGGTCGGCATCACGATCACCAACCTGGCGATCGGCTTCCTCGCCGAACCGTCCATCGCCCGGCTCGTCGACGGGCCGATGACACACGCCGGCGTCGCCGAGGCGTGGATCGGTCCGCTCGCGTTCACCATCGGTATGACGCTGGCCACCGCAGTAACGATGATCTTCGGCGAGCTGGTGCCGAAGAATCTGGCCCTCGCCCGTCCCCTGGAGGTCGCGGGCGCCACCCAGGGCCTGCAGCGCGCCTTCACCACCGCGAACCGTGGTCCGATCCGGGTCCTCAACGGCGCGGCGAACTTCTTGCTCCGCGCTCTCGGCATCGAGCCCCAGGAGGAGTTGCGGTCGGCGCGGTCGGCGGAGGAGCTGTCCTCCTTGGTGCACCGCTCCGCCCGGGAGGGCGTGATGGCCTCCGACACCGCGACCCTCTTGGAACGTTCATTGGCGTTCGGCGGACGCACCGCCGGGGACATCCGGACCCCGCGGATGCGGGTCCGCTCGGTGCGGGCCGACGACACGGTCGCCGCTGTCATCGCGCTCGCCCGGGAGACCGGGCTGTCGCGCTTCCCCGTTCTCGGCACGGGTGTCGACGACATCGCCGGTCTGGTCCATGTGAAGCAAGCCGTCGCGGTGTCGCCGGAACGGCGGAACGGGGTGCCGGTCGCGGCCATCGCGTCGCCGCCCGTTCTGGTTCCGGACAGCCTCGACCTGGACGAGCTCAGCAGCCGTTTGCGGGGGCACGGATGGCAGATGGCGGTCGTGATGGATGAGTACGGCGGCATGTCCGGCGTGGTCACCCTCGAGGACCTCATCGAGGAACTCGTGGGCGAGATCGCGGATGAGCACGACGCCGACGATGACCGGGTCCGGCACCTCAACGACTCCGATTGGTCGATCTCCGGTCTGCTCCGTCTCGACGAGATACACACGCACACCGGCGTACGACTACCGGATTCCGACATCTACGAGACGGTCTCCGGGTTGATGCTGCACAAGCTGGGTCGGATGCCGAGCGCGGGTGACAGCGTCGTGGTCGAGGCCGCCACCGAGGGCAACCTCTCCCACGCCCGAGACGCGGCCCGCCTCACCGTGCTCGCCATGGACCATCGCCGGATCGACCGGGTGCGCCTGAATCTGGAGAACCCGGGCCCGGGTCCTCGCGATGAGTGACAACACCGCGATCGTCCTCGCCGTCCTCCTGCTTGCGTTCAACGCCTTCTTCGTCGGCGCCGAGTTCGCGCTGATCTCCGCGCGCCGGGCCCGGATCGAACCCTTGGCGGCCGCCGGCTCCCGCGCGGCCGCGATCACGCTGCGCGCGATGGGCAACGTCTCGCAGATGATGGCGGGCGCTCAACTCGGCATCACGATCTGCTCCCTCGGGCTCGGCGCCATCGGGGAACCGGCCGTCGCGCACACGATCGAACCGGGTATCGAAGCCGCGGGAATCCCGCACGACCTGCTGCACCCGATCGCGTTCACGGTCGCGCTGACCGTGGTCGTCGCGCTGCACGTCGTGCTGGGCGAAATGGTGCCGAAGAACATCGCCATTGCCGGTCCTGAGCGCTCCGCGCTGGTCCTGGCGCCGGCGCTGGTCGCGGTCGTGGCGGTCCTCAAGCCGTTCGTGGTCTCCCTCAACGCCGTCGCCAACGCCGTACTACGTCTTCTGCGCATCCCGCCCGCGGACGAGGTGCGGTCCACCTTCACCCGCGACGAGGTGGCCGGGTTCATCGAGGAATCCCATCGCGAGGGGTTGCTCGACGAGGAGGAGTACGACCTGCTCCACGGCGCGCTCGAGTTCGAAGATCGACGGGTGGAGCGTCTGATCATCCCGGCGTACGCCTTCAGCACCGTCGCGCGAACGGCGACGTGTGCGGACGTCGAGTCCCGGTGCGCCGCCACCGGCTTCTCCCGCTTCGGTGTCCGCGACGACGAGGACCTGGTCGGTTACGTGCATGTGAAGGACGTCCTCGCAGAAGGGCGCGAACGCGACCTGCCGCTTCCGGAACAATCGATCCGTCCGCTGGCGCAGGTGCCCGTCGACGCACAACTCCGGCACGCGCTGCAACTTCTGCAGGCCGGGGGCAGTCATGTCGCCGCGGCCACCGACGCCTCGGGACGGATCACCGGCGTGGTGATGTTGGAGGACGTACTGGAAGAACTGGTCGGTGAGATCCGAGACGCAAGTCGACGCACGCCAGGCGCCTGACTCCCCGCTCAGCGGTCGTCGGAAAGCACCGGCTGGGGCAGGGTCCCGGCGTTGTGTTCGACGAGGACCCAGCGGGGTCCGGCGTCGCCGCCGGGGCGCTCGGAGAGCACCGACCAGCAGCAGTTGGAGAGTCCGCCGAGGACCTTCCACATCTCCGGGGGCAGGCCGATCAACTGGGCGAGGAGCACGCGGCCCGCACCGCCGTGAGTGACCGCAACCAGCGTCGAGCGGGGCGGCAGCGGCGCCACCGCGTCCAGCACCGCCGCGACCGCCCGATCCGCCACCTCGGTCATGTGCTCACCGCCGCCGCGGCGTTCGAGACCGCCCGCGAGCCAGGCCGCGGCCTCGCCCGGGAACTCGACCTCGACCTCCGCCCGGGTCTTGCCCTGCCAGGAGCCGAGGTAGGTCTCGCGCAACCGTTCGTCGAGGGCCACCGGAAGCTCCGTCAGTTTCGACAGCGCCTCCGCGGTGGCCCGGGCGCGACCGAGGTCGGAGGAGACGATCGCGGCCGGCTGCAGACCGGCGAGGATCTGCGCGGCCCGCGCCGCCTGCTCCAGCCCGACGGCGTCGAGCTCGATGTCGGACTGCCCCTGGAACCGGCCGTCGAAGTTCCACGCCGTCTGCCCGTGCCGCCAGACGACGATCCGCCGGCGGGCGCTCGACCCGGAGGCAGCAGTCGTCGCTTCGCTCACTCCGGCCAGACGCTCGCTCACAATCAGGCCGAGCCGCGCATCCGACCGATCCGGACGGCCTCCGGCAGCTCCACGACCGGGCAGTCCTTCCAGAGCCGCTCGAGGGAGTAGTACATCCGGTCCTCGGCATGCTGGACGTGGACGACGATCTCCGCGTAGTCCAGCAGGACCCAGCGGCCCTCGCGCTCGCCCTCGCGGCGCACCACGCGCTCGCCGAGCTGCTTGAGCCGATGCTCGATCTCGTCCACGACGGCTTTGACCTGCCGGTCGTTGGAGGCGGAGCAGAGCACGAAGATGTCAGTGATGAAGAGCTGGTCGCTGACGTCGAAGGCGAGGATGTCCTCGGCGAGCTTGTCGGAGGCGGCTTCAGCCGCGGCGATCGCCAGTTCGACTGCGCGGGGTGATGCGGTCAACGTCCTCAGCTTCGGTCGGGGGCGCGGGTTCGCCCGTATGGATCCAGTCTAGGCAAGGTTTCACCCCTTGCCTCTGGGTGCCTGTGGTGCCAGATTGCGCCGCACCATCGTTTACCAACGGAGGTACGTCGATGGGCGCCCCCACTGCGCCGGAAGATTCGCTGCCCGACCCGGTTGTCGACGCGATCGCCGACCCGATCGTCGACCCGATCGCCGACCCGATCGCCGACCTGCCGGGGGACGCCGTTCTCGACGGGCCGCCGGACCCGGTGGCGGCGCCCGATCCGCCCGCCGGCGCCCCCACCGCAGCGAGCCCGGCAGCCACCGCGATGTTTCCCCCGACCGTCGGACAACCCGGCACCCGGCCGGTCTCGGCCATCAATGCCGTGGGGCCGCTGTCCGGCATCTTCTTCGTCGCCCTGTTCCTGATCTCCTTCATGACGATGAGCACGCCCGACGGCGACGCCAGCGATCGTGAGTGGACCTCGTACTGGGACGACGGGGGCAACCGGACGCAGGGCATCACGGCGTCGATCTCGATGATGCTGGCCGCGGTCGCCTTCCTCTGGCTGGTGGCCGCCCTGCGGCGACGGGTCGCCGGCGCCGTGGGCACCGACGCCTTCTTCGCCTCCGGCGTGGCCGCGGGTGCGCTGATGTTCCTCGCGGGCCTCGGAGCCGGCCTCGTCCCGCTGGGCTACGAGCTCGCCGACACCCCGATCCCCGACGACGCCGACGTCCTGCGCATCGTCGACGGGCTCTACTTCGGGACGATTCTCCTTCCGCTCCCCTACGCCCTGGCCGGCTTCCTGATCCCGCTGTTCTTCGCGCTGCGGGGAGAGCACCTGATGCCCGAGTGGCTGCGGATCGCGACGCTGGTCGTCGGTGTCATCGCGCTGGCCGGGCCGTTCGGCTTCTTCGTCCCGCACGTGCTGTTCCTGCTCTGGGCGCTCGCGGTGAGCGTGGTGCTGCTGCTGCGCGAACGCGGCCTGCCGGTGATCGCCTGACGGCGAGAGCGGGACTGCTCAGCGCCGGCCGAGCACCACCAGGACGTCGGCGGTGAACGGGACCTCGTCGGACACCGTCACCGCCGACAGAGGCAGGCCCAGAGTGGTCGCGATCGACTCCCCGAGCGCCTGCGCATCCGGCAGCGACGACCGCACGAGCACCGAGCTCGCAGCCCCGGCCGCCGCGGCGCCACCGTCGACGTACTCGTAGCCGGCGTTGAGCACGTCGGCGCGGACGTCGGATTCCTGAACGCCGCTGCCGGCCGCCAACCGGACCTGGATCCGCGGGGTGGCGTCGCCGCGGCCCTCGCCCGGCTCGCCGCCGAGCAGATCGCGCACCATCGGCAGCGCGGCGGCGACGTCCAGTCCGAACCCGGACTCGTCCAGCGGCAGCACACCGACTCCCAGCTTGCCCCCGGCGCCGTCCCGCGCGAGCCCGGTGACGACCGCCCCGAGCAAATCCACCGGCAGGCCGGGAGCGGCCAGGATCCCGAAATCGAGCAGGAGGTCCCGGCCCGCGGTGAAGGCGCCCGGGAACGCTCCGACGAAAGCGGTGAGGACGTCCTTACCGCCGTCCGCGGCGCCCACCTGCTGCAGCGCCCGGGCGCCCGTCATCGTCTGGCCGCCGACCCGGATACCTCCGAGCCGGTCGACCAGCACGCCGAACTCGGTCTGGTCCAGGACCCAGCTGCCGGCCATCGGGACACCGAGGAGTTCCGCGAGCGCCTCGCGCGTCAAGGTCGGTCCCGCCTCGGCCAAGGCGTCCCGCACGGTCGTGCGGCCCTCGCCCTCCACGGGGAGCAGCAGACCTGCGGGGACCGTCACCAGCGCGCTGCGCCCGCCGCCCCGCCGGTCGTGCAGCAGGATCGCCGACGTGGCTGCGGTTGCGTTCGCGGCCTGCACCTGGAACAGCACCGCGACGCGGTCGGCCGGCATCACCGAGTGTCCGGTGTCCACCGGCTCGCCCCCGGAGGACCACGGGCTCCAGAGCACGACCCCGCCGATCAGCGCCATCAGTCCCAGGGTGACCCCGAGCAGCGTCAACCGCTCGCGGCGCTGCTCCCGCCGGTCAACCTTGCGCCCGGCCCGGGAGTGCATGAAGTTCAGCCAGCCCGAGACCTCGGCGTCAGCTCCGGAATCGGTGTCGACGAACGCGAACTGCTCGGTGCTGTAGGCCTTTTCCGGCTCCGAGGCCTCGGCCTGATCGGAATCGTCGGTCATGGCGCGTAGAGCCGGCGCTTGACGATGTACTGCACAACCCCGTCCGGCACGAGATACCAGATCGACCGGCCCACCGCGACGCGCTGTCGGCAGTCGGTGGAGGAGATGGCCAGGGCCGGGATCTCGATCAGGCTGACGCGGGCGCCGGGCAGGCCCGGGTCGGCGAGCGGATGCCCCGGGCGGGTGCACCCGACGAAGTGCGCGAGGTCGAACAGCGCCTGCGGGTCGCGCCAGGTGAGGATGTCGGACAGGGCGTCGGCGCCGGTGATGAAGTACAGCTCGGCGTCCGCGCCCCGGGCGGAGTGCAGATCGCGGAGGGTGTCGATCGTGTAGGTCGGGCCCGGGCGGTCGATGTCGACCCGGCTGACCGAGAACCGCGGGTTCGACGCGGTGGCGATCACCGTCATCAGATACCGGTCCTCGGCCGGCGCGACGTCCCGGCCTTCCTTCTGCCAGGGCTCGCCGGTCGGCACGAACACGACCTCGTCGAGGGCGAAGTGATCGGCCACGGCCGCCGCCGCCACGAGGTGACCGTGGTGAATCGGGTCGAAGGTGCCCCCCATCACCCCGAGGCGGGGACCCGGTGTGCTCACCGCGGGGCTGGGCTTACTTGTTGCGGTTGAACGACAGCGTGGCGAGCAGCATGAGCGTGAGAACCACGAAGACCGCCGCCCCGACCAGGTACGGCTCGTGATGCGCGCGCTCGCCGAGCTCGGCCTCGGAGGCAACCACGATGTCGGTCAGGCTCTGCACGATCACGGCAAGAATCTCCTGGTCACTACTGCGTGTGAGGGCTAACCGGCAGCATTTCACGTCCTCGGCTTGGCAGAGTGGGCGGCATGCGGCTCTTGGTGCTGGGCGGGACGCGGTTCGTCGGGCGGGCGTTGGTCAAGGACGCCCTGGCCCGGGGTTGGGACGTGTCCGCGGTGCACCGCGGACTGACCGGGACGCTGCCCGCCGGGGTGCGCACCCTCGTCGCCGACCGGACGTCGGAGCCGGCGCTGGCCGAAGCGCTGTCCGGCGGGACGTGGGACGCCGTCGTCGACACCTGGTCCGGTGCCCCCGCGACCGCGGCCCTGTCGGCCCGGCTGTTGCAGGGCCGGGTGGGCCGCTTCGCCTACGTCTCCTCGCTGTCGGTGTACGTCTGGGGCTCCCACCTCGATGAGTCCTCGCCTGTGGTGCCCGGCGACCCGGACGCCCCCGACGGGGACTACGCGGCGCTCAAGCGGGGGGCCGAGCTGGCGGTGCTGCGCTGTTTCCCGGACGCGGTGCTGGCCCGGGCCGGGCTGATCCTCGGCCCGCACGAGGACATCGGCCGGTTGCCCTGGTGGCTGGGCCGCATCGCCCGGGGCGGGCCGGTGGTGGCCCCGGGGCGACCCGAGCGCCCCCTGCAGTACGTCGACGCCCGCGACCTCGCCGCCTGGCTGCTCGACAACCTCGCCGCCGACATCTCCGGCGGGCTCGCCGGTCCGGTGGACGTGGTGAGCCGGTCCGGGCACGCCACCACCCGCAGCCTGCTGCAGGCCTGCGTCGAGGTCACCGGTTCCGGCGCCCGCCTGGTGTGGGTCGACGAAGCCGACCTGGCGGCCGCCGGCGCCGAGCCGTGGACGCAGCTGCCGTGCTGGGTCCCCGAGGCCGGCGAGTTCGCCGGATTCCTCGAATCGAACACGTCACTGGCCGCCGCGACAGGACTGCACTGCCGGCCGGTGACCGAGACCGTCGCCGACACCTGGGCCTGGCTCCAGGCCGAGGGGTGGCCCACCCAGCGGGCGGACCGCCCCGTCCACGGGCTCCCGCCCGAGATCGAGGCCCGGCTCCTCGCCACCTAGGGGCGGATGTGACCGTCGCCGGTCACGATGTACTTGGTGCTGGTCAGCTCCGGGAGCCCCATCGGGCCGCGCGCGTGGAGCTTCTGCGTGGAGATGCCGATCTCGGCGCCGAAGCCGAACTCCCCGCCGTCGGTGAAGCGGGTCGAGGCGTTGACCACGACCGCCGCCGCGTCGACCGCGGCAACGAAGCGACGAGCTGAGGCCTGACTGCGCGTCAGAATTGCTTCGGTGTGGCCGGAGCCGTGCTCGCGGATGTGGGTGATCGCGTCTTCCAACGAGGAGACGACGGCGGCCGCGATGTCCAGCGAGAGGTACTCGGTGTCCCAGTCGGCGGCGTTGGCGGCGATCACCGTGTCGCCACCGAGCCGCGCGAACTCGGCGTCGCCGTGCACGGTGACGCCGGCCTGAGCGAGCGCCGCGACCGCGCGCGGGACGAACTCGGCCGCGACGTCGGCGTGGACCAGCACGGTCTCGGCGGCGTTGCAGACGCTCGGGCGCTGCGCCTTGGCGTTGACGAGGATCTTCTCGGCCGCGTCGAGGTCCGCGTCGGCGTCGACGTAGACGTGGCAGTTGCCGACGCCGGTCTCGATCACCGGCACCGTCGACTCCTCGACGACGGACTTGATCAGCGCCGCGCCGCCGCGCGGGATCAGGACGTCGACGAGCCCCCGGGCGCGCATCAGGTGCTTGACCGCGTCGTGGGTGTCGCCCGGAACGAGCTGGACGGCATCCGCGGGGAGGCCCACCGAGACGATGCCGTCCCGCAGCGCCGCGACGATCGCCGTGTTCGACGCCTTCGCCGAGGACGAGCCGCGCAACAGCACCGCGTTGCCGGACTTCAGCGCCAGCCCGGCGCCGTCGGCCGTTACGTTCGGACGGGCCTCGTAGATGATCCCGACGACGCCGAACGGGACGCGGACCTGCCGCAGTTCCAGTCCGTTGGGAAGCGTGGAGCCGCGCACGACCTCGCCGACGGGGTCCGGCAGCCCGGCCACGTCGCGCAGACCCTGAGCCATCGCTGCGACCCGGCTGTCGTCGAGGCGGAGGCGGTCGATGATCCCGGCCGGGGTGCCGCTCGCCTCGGCGCGCGAGCAGTCCGCGGCGTTGGCCTCCAGGATCGACGGGGCCCCGCTCAGGAGCGCGTCGGCCATCGCGTTCAGCGCGGCGTCCTTGGTGGCGCGGGAGGCCACGGCGAGGTCGGTGGCGGCCACCCGGGCCCGGCGGGCGGTGTCCAGGACGGCGGTCTCGTCGGTCATGCCCGGATTCTAGTTGGCGGCACGGCCCACCCAGAAAGCGGATTTCCGCAGGTCAGAGGCTCCGGCCGTGGATAACTTCCCGCTCAGGCCTGTTCCGCCGTACGGGAAGGTGTCCACACAGTCAGAAGGGCCGGACTCCCGGGCTGACCAGCGGCGTCTGGCCACCCCGCTGGCGATAGGTCTCCCGGTCCACGACCTCCAGGCCCACGATCGACCAGTTCGGCAGCCCGGCGGTGTTGCGGTGCTCGCCCCACAGGCGCAGCGCCATCGCGAGGGCGTCGTGGACGTCCGGAGCCTCTTCCCAGTACCGGACCTCGGCCCGGTCGGAGGCGTAGCGGCCGGACATCAGGAACGGGTGGTCGAGGCCGAGACGCTCCAGGCCGGCGCGGACCTCGTCGGTGGAGACCGCGGGGCCCGCCACCGTGACGGTCACGTGCCAGAGCCGCTCGTCGCCACCGGCACCGCCGCTGCCACCGTCGACGGCGCGCAACCGCCCACGAAAGCCGTCTGCGATCTCGTCCACGGTGGCCTTTCATTTCCTTCAGTGCCGCAGGAGCACCAGATCGTCACGATGGACGATCTCACGCTCATACGCTGGTCCCAGCTCGGCGGCGAGTTCCCGGGTCGAGCGGCCGAGCAGGCCGGGAATCTCTGCCGCATCAAAGTTGACCAGCCCACGGGCCACCGCGTGACCGTTTTCGTCCAGAAGGTCCACCGGATCTCCGGCGGCGAACGCCCCGATCACGCCGGTCACGCCGGCCGGGAGCAGCGACTTGCGGCCCCCCACCACGGCCTTCACCGCGCCGGCGTCGAGGTGCAGCGATCCGCGGGGGGTGGCGGCGTGCGCGAGCCAGAGGAGGCGGGTGGCGGCCCGACGGCCGGTCCGGCCGAAAAAGGTGCCGACCGGGTCGCCGGCCAAGGCCGGGCCGGCCGATCCGGCGGCCGTGAGAACGACCGGGATGCCGGCGGCGGTGGCGATGCGCGCGGCGTCGACCTTGGTGCCCATGCCGCCGGTGCCGACCCCGGCGGTGCCCGCCCGGCCCAGCGTCACCCCGTCCAGGTCGCCCGCTCCGGAGACCTCAGGAATCAGCCGGGCGCCGGGCTTGCGCGGGTCGCCGTCGTAGAGGCCGTCGACGTCGGAGAGCAGCACGAGCAGTTCGGCGTGCACGAGGTGGGCCACCAGTGCCGCCAGGCGGTCGTTGTCGCCGAACCGGATCTCGTGGGTCGCCACCGTGTCGTTCTCGTTGACGATCGGAACGCCCTGCATCTCCAGCAGGCGGTACAGCGTGCGCTGAGCGTTGCGGTGATGCGCCCGCCGGATCATGTCCTCGGCGGTCAGCAGGACCTGACCGACCGTCAGATCGTAGCGGGCAAAGGATTGTGCGTACTGCGCGACAAGCAGCCCCTGTCCGACGCTGGCGGCGGCCTGCTGCGTCGCGAGGTCCTTCGGACGCCGACGCAGACCGAGGGGCGCGAGCCCGGCGGCGATCGCACCGGAGGACACCAGGACGATCTCGACACCGAGCTTGCGGCGGTCGGCGATCACGTCGACGAGGGCGTCCACCCGCGCGTGGTCGAGTCCACCCGCCGTGGTGGTCAGCGAGGACGAGCCGATCTTCACCACGACCCGACGGGCCGCGAGCACATCCCCGCGAGGGCTCATCGACCCTCCAGGCGCAGGTCCGTCCCGCGCCGGCCGGGCAGGAACTCGGCGCCGGCGCTGACCGTGGGCTCCCAGTCGAAGACCACCGCGTCCTCGCCAAGTCCGTCGCCGGCGCCGCCGATGATGACGGTGTCGCCCTCCTTGGCACCGAGTTTGAACAGTTGCTCCTCGATACCGAGGCGGGCGAGGCGGTCGCCCAGGTATCCCACGGCCTCAGGGTTGGAGAAATTCGTCTGCTTCACCCAGCGCCGCGGTTTTTCCCCGCGCACCACGTAGGCCGGTCCCGCCAGGGTCTCCTCGAGGGTGACGGTGAACCCGGAGTCCCCCTTGGCGGCCGGGCGCAACACGATCCGTTCCGGGGCCGCGACCGGGGCAGCGGCCCGGGCCGCGTTGACCATCTCACCCAGGGCGAAGCCCAGCGCCCGCAGGCCGTCGTGGCTGACCGCGCTCACGTCGAGCACCTTCAGCCCGCGGGCCTCCAGCTCGGGGCGGACGAGCTCGGCCAGCTCCTTGCCCTCGGGGATGTCGACCTTGTTCAGGGCCACGATCCGGGGCCGGTCCTCCAGCCCGCCGTACTGGGCGAGCTCGGCCTCGATGACGTCGAGGTCGGAGATCGGGTCGCGGCCGGGTTCGAGCGTCGCGCAGTCCAGCACGTGCACCAGCACCGAGCAGCGCTCGACGTGGCGCAGAAACTCCAGCCCGAGGCCTTTGCCCTGGCTGGCGCCGGGGATCAGGCCGGGCACGTCGGCGATCGTGTAGCGGGTGTCGCCGGCCTGCACAACGCCGAGGTTGGGCACGAGGGTGGTGAACGGGTAGTCGGCGATCTTGGGCCGGGCGGCAGACATCGCGCCGATCAGCGAGGACTTGCCCGCGCTCGGATAACCGACCAGCGCCACGTCGGCGACGGTCTTCATCTCCAGCTCGACCGAGAGCGCCTCGCCCGGCTCGCCGAGCAGCGCGAACCCGGGGGCCTTGCGCGCCTTCGAGGCCAGGGCCGCATTGCCCAACCCGCCGCGTCCGCCCTTGGCCAGCACGAACCGGGTGCCGACCCCGACGAGGTCGACGAGAAACCGGCCGTCCGTGGTGGTCACCAGGGTGCCGTCGGGGACGAAGAGCACCACGTCGGAGCCATCGGCCCCGCTGCGGTTGTTGCCCTCCCCGGGCTTACCGTTGCTCGCCTTGCGGTGCGGGGTGTGGTGATAGTCCAGCAGCGTCGTGACGCCCTGCTCGACCACCAGTACGACGTCGCCGCCCCGCCCGCCGTTGCCGCCGTCGGGGCCACCGAGGGGTCGGAACTTCTCGCGCAGGACCGAGGCACAGCCGTCCCCGCCGTCGCCGGCAGCCACGTGCAGAACCACGCGGTCGACAAAGGTCGTCATTGCGCCTCCTTCCTGCTCGTCGTTGCGTGGTGGGGCCGAACATGCCACGAGGGTGGCCAGGAACCCCCGGCCACCCTCGCGAGAAAGCTGTCTGGCAGTGCGGCGAACTACTCCGCCGGAACTGCGGCGACGATGTTGACGACGCGACGCCCGCGCCGGGTGCCGAACTGCACGGCGCCGGCGGTCAGGGCGAACAGGGTGTCGTCTCCGCCACGGCCGACGTTCTCGCCGGGGTGGAAGTGGGTGCCCCGCTGGCGGACGATGATCTCGCCGGCGTTGACCTCCTGGCCGCCGAAGCGCTTCACGCCCAGTCGCTGCGCATTCGAGTCACGCCCGTTACGGGTGGACGATGCGCCCTTCTTGTGTGCCATGAGGTGCCCCCTACTTCCCGGTCGCGATGCCGGTGATCTTCACCTGGGTCAGCTTCGACCGGTGACCACCACGAACGCGGTGCCCCGACTTGTTCTTGTAGTGCAGGATCTTGATCTTCGGGCCCTTGGTGTGGGCGACGACCTCGGCAGTGACCTTCACCTTGGCCAGCGCGGCGGCGTCGGAGGTCACGGAGGACCCGTCGACGAGGAGTAACGCGGGCAATTCCAGCGTGGAGCCAGGCTCCCCGCTAACACGGTCGAGGGAGAAAACGTCGCCAGTGGCGACCTTCTCCTGACGGCCGCCGGCGCGGACGATCGCGTACACCGCGGGCTCACTCTCTTTGGATCCGAAACAGACAATGCTGGGCGCGCTGAAACTGACGCAGCTGCGCCGACGGGTCAGGCTACCCGAGGCGCGGGTCCCCGCCCAAACCGGGCTCAGACCGAGGCGGGCTCCGGAGCCTTCACCGGCGACGATGCGCGGCGACGGCGACGGGCCGGTTTCGCCTCGGGTTCCGCTGCCCCGTCCTCCGACTCCGTGGACACGGCGTCCGGGTCGTCCGGGGACGCGGTCACGGTGACCGGCTCGGACGAGGCAGCCGGGGACGCCTCGGGAGCGTCCCGAACGTCTCCACTGGCCAGGGCGGCGGCGATCTCGGCCACCGCATCGGCCTCGGACTCCGCCTCCAGCGCGATCGCGGAGTCCGGCAGGTCGGACTCGGGCACGTCCGCACCCTCGCCCTTGCCGCGGCCGCGCCGGCGACGGCCGGACCGGCTCGACGCAGGTGCGTCCGGATCGGCGCCCTCACGCAGCGGTGCCGGCGGGCCCGGCTTGGGGATCGAGGCCGACTTGCCCTGCTGGTCGGTCCGCACCACGATTCCGCGGCCGCTGCAGTGCTCACACGTGTGCGAGAACGCCTCCAGCAGGCCCTGGCCGATCTTCTTGCGGGTCATCTGGACCAGGCCGAGCGACGTGACCTCGGCGACCTGGTGCTTCGTCCGGTCCCGGCCGAGACACTCGACCAGGCGGCGCAACACCAGCTCGCGGTTGTTCTCCAGCACCATGTCGATGAAGTCGACGACGATGATGCCGCCGATGTCCCGCAGTCGGAGCTGGCGGACGATCTCCTCCGCCGCTTCCAGGTTGTTGCGGGTGACGGTCTCCTCGAGGTTGCCGCCCTGACCGGTGAACTTGCCGGTGTTGACGTCGACCACGGTCATGGCCTCGGTGCGGTCGATCACCAGCGAGCCACCGGAAGGCAGCCAGACCTTGCGGTCCAGGCCCTTGAGGATCTGCTCCTCGACGCGGTGCGCCGCGAAGACGTCCTCCGAGCCGGTCCACTTGGTGACCCGGTCGGCGAGGTCCGGGGCGGCGTGGGAGACGTAGTCGGAGACCTCGGCCCAGGACCCTTCGCCCGCGACCACGAGCGAGGTGAAGTCCGAGTTGAAGATGTCGCGGACGACGCGGATGGTCAGGTCGGGCTCGCCGTGCAGCATGGCCGGCGCCGACGCGGTCTTGGCCTTCTTCTGGATCGCGTCCCACTGCTTGGCCAGGCGCTCGACGTCGCGCGCGAGCTCCTCTTCGGAAGCGCCCTCCGCGGCCGTGCGGATGATGACGCCGGCGTCCTCGGGAACGACCTTCTTCAGGATCGACTTCAGGCGCGAGCGCTCGGTGTCGGGGAGCTTGCGGCTGATGCCGGTCATCGAGCCCTCGGGCACGTAGACCAGGTACCGGCCCGGCAGGCTGATCTGGCTGGACAGGCGCGCGCCCTTGTGGCCGATGGGGTCCTTGGTGACCTGCACCAGCACGGACTGGCCGGACTTCAGCGCGTGCTCGATCCGCTTCGGCTGACCCTCCAGTCCTTCGAAGTTGACCTCGCCGGCGTACAGGACGGCGTTGCGGCCCTTGCCGATGTCGACGAAGGCGGCCTCCATCGACGGGAGCACGTTCTGCACCCGGCCGAGGAAGACGTCCCCCATCAGGGAGGACGAGTCGCGCTTGTTGACGTAGTGCTCGACCAGCACGCCGTCCTCGAGGACGGCGATCTGGGTCCGCTCCTTGCCCTCGCGGACGACCATCACGCGCTCGACGGACTCGCGGCGCGCCAGGAACTCGGCCTCGCTGGCGATCGGGACCCGGCTCCGGCCGGCTTCGCGGCCCTCGCGGCGCCGCTGCTTCTTGGCTTCCAGACGGGTCGAGCCGCGGACCGAGGTGACCCCGTCGGAGGCGCGATCGCGGTCGCGGTCGCCCGAGCGGTCGGACGAGCGGTCGGACGAGCGGTCGGAGCCGGAGCGTGAGGTCCGGACCCGGGTGACGGTCTGCTCGGGGTCGTCCGAGCCGGGCTCGCCGGGCTCACCGCGCCGGCGGCGCCGCCGGCGACGGCTGGTGCCACCCTCGCCGGATTCCTCGGCAGCGTCCTCGGTCGGCGCGGCCGCATCGCCGTTCCCGCCCTCGGCACCCTCGCCCTCGTCGTCCTCGCCGGGACGTCCACCGCGGCCACGGCGGCCACGGCCTCCGCGGCGGCGCCGGCGGCGGGCCGCGGCGCCGGGCTCGTCGCCGTCGGCGTCCTCAGCGTCGTCAGCGTCGTCCAGGTCGGCGAGCGCCTCCTCGACAGCTTCGACGTCGGAGTCGGGCGCGTCCTCGACGACGGCGTCGAGCTCGTCGGGAACCCGCTTGCTGCGGCTGCGGCGCCGCGGCGTGGGCACGGCGTCCGGCTCGGGAGCCTGGAACAGCAGCATCGTGGGGGGAACCGCGGTGGCGGCGCCCTCCCCCGCGGCGGCGGCCGGCGCCGCCGGCTCGGCCTCGGTCTCCTCGACGTCGACGGCGGGCTCCGCCACCGGCACGGGCTCGGCGCGCTTCCGCGTCCGCTTCGCCTTGGGCTTGTCGTCGGGCTCGGTCGCGGGCACGTCGGCGCCGGGATCGTCCGCGGTCGCCTCCGGCGCGGCGGCCTTCGGCGCGCTGGCCTTGGCCGAGGACCGTCGCGAGCCGGTCTTGGCGCCGGTCTTGGGCGCGGCCGCCTTAGAGGCGGCCTCAGAGACGGCCTCGGGGGCTGCCTCAGGGGCGGGCTCGGCAGGGACGGCCTCGGACGCCGGGTCGGGCGACGGCGCCGCCCGTTTCCGCGTGCGCTTGGCCTTGGGTGGCTCCGCAGCCGCAGCAGCGTCCGCAGCGGGGACCGCAGTCTCCGGCGCGGTTTCCGCGGCAGCCGCCTTCGGCGGACCGGCCGGGCGGGCCGCGGCGCGGCGGCGCTTGGGCGCGGCAGAGGTGGGGGCTTCCTGGGCGGCAGCGTCGGTGTCGACGGTGCCGGTCGGCTCGTTCTCGAGCATCCGGTTGTCTCTTTTTCCGGTTTACCGGGCGCACCTGGTGGGCGCGCCGCGCAGCAACCTAAGTCTTGGTGGGTCCGTCGCGCCGGTGTCGCGGCAGCGGGCGGACTGGCGGGTCGAGCAACAAACTTTGTGGGGCCGACGGCGAGACGATCAGCCAGTACTTGCAGGTGCCAGCGGGTCGTGCACCTCGGCGGAATCAGCACCGAGTGGGCCCTGCGCCAGCCTGGTCACGCGAGGTGACTGGGGCGGCCTCAGGTCGGCGACTCGGGCGAGTCCCGCGAGGACGTCATCGGGTCTTACGGCGGGCGTAACTTGCCGCACGACCACCTGGAGTATCGCACAGGGGGTGCCGTCGGTCCCGGAGCGGAGCCCGGAAGCCGCGTCGGGAGTCGTGACCTGCGCGGCGATCACGGCCGCCCGGGCGTCGAAAGTGCGCAGCCCGTTCTTCGTCGTCCGGGTGACCTCGATGACCTCCGCGGCGAGAAACTTCTCCAGCGCGGCACCGGCCTCGGCGTCGGAGACCCCGGGCAGCTCGATCAGCCAGGCCGACGCCTCCAGCTGGTCGGCCAGGGCGCCGGGCGCGGCCTCCACGACGTCGAGGATGTCCAGGCCGTCGGGCAACGCGGCGTTCAGCGCATCCCGGATCTCGGCCGGGTCGCGCACCTCGGCCAGGCCGATCTCCAGGTACTCGGCCTCACTGGCGACCCCCGTCGGGGAGGCGTTGGCGTAGGAGACCTTGGGGTGCGGGGTGAAGCCGGCGGAGTACGCCATCGGCACCCGGGCCCGGCGCAGCGCGCGCTCGAACGCCCGCGCGAAGTCGCGGTGGCTGGTGAAGCGCAAGCGACCCCGTTTGGCGTAACGGATCCGCAGCCGCTGCACGGTCGGCGGCGGCGGCGGTCCCTCGGGCTGCTTCCCCACTCAGGCGACCGTCAGCGGGAGCAGGGTCCGGCCCGTGGGGCCGACCTGGATCTCGGTCCCCATCTGGCCGCACACCCCGCAGTCGAAGCAGGGCGTCCAGCGGCAGTCCTCGACCTCGGCGCCGTCGGCGGCCAGGGCCTCCTGCCAGTCGTCCCACAGCCAGTCCTTGTCGAGCCCGGAGTCCAGGTGGTCCCAGGGCAGCACCTCGTCCTGCTCCCGCTCCCGGGTGGTGAACCAACCGACGTCCACGCCGGTGCCCTCGAGCGCCGCGGCCGCGCAGGCCATCCAGCGGTCGAAGGAGAAGTGCTCGCTCCAGCCGTCGAACCGGCCGCCGTCGCGCCAGACCGCCTCGATGACCGGCCCGACCCGGCGGTCGCCGCGGGAGAGCAGTCCTTCGACGATGCCGGGCTTGCCGTCGTGGTAGCGGAAGCCGATGGCCTTGCCGTAGCGCTTGTCGTCGCGCACCACGTCGCGCAGCTTCTTGAGGCGGACGTCGGTGGTCTCGTGGTCGAGCTGGGCGGCCCACTGGAACGGCGTGTGCGGCTTGGGCACGAAACCGCCGATGGAGACCGTGCAGCGGATGTCGCGGGAGCCGGTGGCGTCGCGGCCGGCCTGAATGACCTTCTTGGCGAGCTCGGCGATCTGCAGCACGTCCTCATCGGTCTCCGTCGGGAGACCGCACATGAAGTAGAGCTTCACCTGCCGCCAGCCGTGGGAGTAGGCGGTGGTGACGGTGCGGATCAGGTCGTCCTCGGTCACCATCTTGTTGATCACCTTGCGCAGCCGCTCCGACCCGCCCTCAGGGGCGAAGGTCAGCCCCGAGCGGCGCCCGTTGCGGGTGAGCTCCTCGGCCAAGGTCACGTTGAACGCGTCCACGCGCGTGCTGGGGAGCGAGAGCGAGATCTTCTCCGACTCGTAGCGGTCGGCCAGCCCCTTGGCGACCTCGCCGATCTCGGAGTGGTCGGCGCTGGACAGCGAGAGCAGCCCGACCTCGTCGAAGCCGGTGTTGTCGAGGCCGACCTGCACCATCTCGCCGATCGTGGTGAGGCTCCGCTCGCGCACGGGCCGCGTGATCATTCCGGCCTGGCAGAAGCGGCAGCCACGGGTGCAGCCACGGAAGATCTCCACGCTGAACCGCTCGTGGACGGTCTCGGCCAGCGGGACCAGCAGCTTGCGCGGGTACGGCCAGGAGTCCAGATCCATCACGGTGTGCTTGGCCACGCGCGGCGGAACGCCGGGGCGGTTCGGCACGACGCTGTCGATCCGGCCGTCGGCGGCGTACCCGACGTCGTAGAAGCGCGGGATGTAGACGCCGCCGCCGGCGGCCAGGCGCAGCAGCAGTTCGTCACGCCCGCCGGGCGAGCCCTCGCCCTTCCACTCCCGCACGACCTCGGTGATCGCGCCGACGATCTCCTCGCCGTCCCCGAGGACGGCGGCGTCGATGTAGTCCGCGATCGGCTCGGGATTGAAGGCGGCGTGCCCGCCGGCGATCACGACCGGGTCGGTGTCGTCGCGGTCCCTGGACTGCAGCGGGATCCCGGCCAGGTCGAGGGCGTTGAGCATGTTCGTGTAGCCGAGCTCGGTGGAGAAGCTGACGCCGAACAGGTCGAAGGCCTTGAGCGGGCGGTGGGCGTCAACGGTGAACTGGGGGACGTTGTGCTCCCGCATCAGCTTCTCGAGGTCCGGCCACACCGCGTAGGTGCGCTCGGCGAGGACGCCGTCCTTCTCGTTGAGCACCTCGTAGAGGATCTGCACGCCCTGGTTCGGCAGCCCGACCTCGTAGGCGTCCGGGTACATCAGGCACCAGCGGACTTCCGCGGCGTCCCAGTCCTTGACGGTCGAGTTGAGCTCGCCGCCGATGTACTGGATCGGCTTCTGCACCAGGGGCAGCAAGGCCTCCAGGCGCGGGAACAACGACTCGACGGGCATGCCGCCAGGGTATTCGCTTCTGCCGGGCGTGACCCACGTCACAACTTCCGCCCGATCAGCCACGTCGATTCCGGCGAGGCCCGTTCGTGGAGAAGGTGGAGGCAGGCACACGGCCGGCCCGCACACCTCACAGGAGCTCGTCATGACCCAGTACATGTTCTCCGTCATCCACGACTGGAACGCCCCGCTGCCCGAGGAGGCGGAGATGCAGAAGCTCTTCGCCGACGTCGACGCGTTCAACCAGAAGGTTCAGGCCGACGGCAGCTGGGTCTTCGGCGGCGGACTGACGCACCCGTCCTCCGCCACCGTGGTGGACGGCACGAAGGTCGGCGCCCCGACGACCACCGACGGCCCCTACGTCGAGACCAAGGAGATGCTCGGGGGCTTCTGGGTCCTGGAGTTGCCCGACCTCGACGCCGCGCTCGCGCTGGCCGCCGACGCGTCCTCCGCGTGCCAGAACCCGATCGAGGTCCGGCCGTTCCAGGCGGAGCCCGAGGCCTGAGTGCCCGGCGACCCGATTGCCGAGGTCTTCCGCTCCGAGTTCGGCCGCTGCGTCTCGACGCTGACCCGCGTCCTCGGTGACATCTCGCTCGCCGAGGACGCGGTGGCCGACGCGTTCACCGTCGCGGTCTCGACCTGGGATCCCGACGATCTGCCGCCCAACCCCGGCGGCTGGATCACCACCACCGCGCGGCGCCGGGCCATCGACCGGCTGCGACGCGAGTCCACCCGGGAGGCCCGGCACGCCGAGGCGCTCCTGCTGCACGGCCCTGACGATGACCCGCTCGAGGCGGCCGAGGAGGTGGGACCGGTGCGCGACGACCGCCTGCGGATGTTGTTCACCTGCTGCCACCCCGCACTGGCGCCCGACGCCCGGGTCGCGCTGACCCTGCGCCTGCTCGGCGGGCTTGAGACTCCCGACGTGGCGCGTGCCTTCCTCGTCCCGGAACCGACGCTCGCGCAGCGGATCGTGCGCGCGAAGAAGAAGATCTCGGACGCGAACATCCCCTACCGGGTACCGCGCGACGCGGACCTCCCCGAGCGGCTGGCCGGGGTGCTCGCCGTGGTCTACCTGATCTACAACGCCGGCCACACCTCGCCGTCCGGCGAGACGTTGCACCGCGTCGAGCTGTGCGACGAGGCGGTGCGGCTGGCTCGCCTCCTCGTCGAGTTGATGCCGGACGAGCCGGAGGCCGTCGGCCTGCTGGCGCTCCTGCTCCTGCTGGAGTCGCGCCGGCCCTCGCGCACCGCACCGGACGGGTCGCTCGTCCTGCTGGCGGCCCAGGATCGGTCGCGGTGGAACCGCGCGCTGATCGCTGAGGGTCAGTCACTTGTGCGTGCCTGCCTGCGCCGCAACGCGCCCGGCCCGTACCAGATCCAGGCCGCGATCAACGCCGTGCACGCCGACACCGTCGACGGCGCGGACACCGACTGGCGTCAGGTCGTCGCACTGTACGACCAGCTGGCGGCGATCGCGCCCACCCCGGTGGTGGCGTTGAACCGCGCGGTCGCCGTCGCGGAGCTCGACGGCCCGAGCGTCGCACTGGCGCAGGTCGAGAAGCTGGACCTCGACGGTTACCAGCCGTACTGGGTCACCCGCGCCGAGCTGCTTCTCCGCGCCGGCCGGAGCGCCGAGGCGGTAGCGGCGTACGACCGGGCACTGGCGCTGACCGAGAACGCCGTCGAGCACGCACACCTGACTTCCCGCCGCGCAGTAGCGTCTGCCGGGTGAACTGGGGCGACGCAACACGCGATCTGGTGATCCGGGCGGACAACCTCGACGTGCTGCCGCTGATCCCCGACGGCGCGTTCACGACGATCTACCTCGACCCCCCGTTCAACACCGGCCGGTCGCAGCGTCGCGAAGGCATGAAGACCGTCCGCTCGGCGACCGGGAAGCGCGTCGGCTTCGGCGGGCACACCTACGACCAGGTCCGCACCCAACTGATGGCCTACGACGACGTCTTCGGCGATTACTGGGCCTTCCTCGAACCGCGGCTGGAGCACGCGTGGCGACTGCTCGCCGAGGACGGAACGCTGTACCTGCACCTGGACTACCGCGAGGTGCACTACGCCAAGGTCGTGCTCGACGCGCTGTTCGGTCGCGAGTGCTTCCTCAACGAGATCATCTGGGCCTACGACTACGGCGCCCGCAGCACGAAGAAGTGGCCGGCCAAGCACGACAACGTGCTCGTGTACGTAAAGGATCCGCAGCGGTACCACTTCGACTCCGCCGAGGTGGACCGCGAGCCGTACATGGCGCCCGGTCTGGTGACGGCGGAGAAGGCTGCGCGCGGCAAGCTGCCGACCGACGTCTGGTGGCACACGATCGTCTCCCCCACCGGCAAGGAGAAGACCGGCTACCCGACGCAGAAGCCGGAGGGCGTCCTGCGCCGGATGATCGCCGCGTCCTCCCGTCCGGGAGACCGGGTCGCGGACTTCTTCGCGGGGTCAGGAACCCTCGGTGCGGTGGCCCAGTCCCTCGGCCGCCGGTTCGTCTGCATCGACGCGAGCGCCGACGCCGTCGGGGTGATGCGCAAGCGCCTCGGCGACGGGCCGGACTACCTCACGATCCCCTGACCGCTCCCCAGGGTGCGCCGATAGTGCACTCGGGCACCGGTCGCCGTCTCGTCAGCGGTGTTCATCTGCACTATCGGGAGAGTTCGTGCGCGCTCAGACGGGCACGAGGGGGCGGGGGTCGCCGTCGGGAAGCTCGACCACGATCGCGTCGCCCGCGCGGACCGCGCCGCCGCGGAGGACGACGCCCATGACGCCGGTCTTGCGGACGGGGGTCCCGTCCGCCGCCCGGTCGAGGTTGAGCGCGAGCAGGCCGGGCGCGAAGCGGTCGATCTGGACGCACGGATTGCGCAGGCCGGTGACCTCGATCGTGGCCTCGCCGATGTGCAGGACCGCCCCGGTCGGCAGCGCGAGCAGATCGAGCCCGCGGGTGGTGATGTTCTCGCCCATCGCGCCGGGTTCGACGCCGAACCCGGCGGCCGCGAACTCCTCGTGCAGCTCGGCCTGCAGGAGGTGTACCTGGCGGAGGTTGGGCAGGTCGGGCCGCCAGCGTTTGCGCGACCGGTGCTGGACGGTGACACCGGCGTGCGCGTCGCCCTCGACGCCCCAGTCGGCGCGCAGGTGGATCTCGTCGACAACCTGCTTGCTGAAGCGGTGCCGCCCGTCGCGGCTGACGGAAGCGACGAGGGCGACAGGCATGCCGCCATTGTCTCAAGCCCGGCGGGACGCGGCAGAGACGTTCAGCAACAACCCGACCGCGGCGAGATTGGCCAGCATCGCGGTGCCGCCGTAGGAGACGAAGGGCAGCGGAAGGCCGGTGATCGGCATCAACCCGAGGCTCATGCCGATGTTCTCGAAGGACTGGAACCCGAACCAGCACACCACGGCGGCGGCCACGAGGGTCCCGAACAGGTCGGGTGCACGACGGGCGATGACACACCCGCGCCAGATCACCAGCGCGAACAGCAGGATCAACGTTCCCGCGCCGAGCAGCCCGGTCTCCTCACCCGCGACGGTGAAGATGAAGTCGGTGTGCTGTTCGGGCACGAACTGCCCCCCGGTCTGCGTGCCGTGGAAGAGCCCGGTGCCGGTCAGGCCGCCGGAGCCGATCGCGATGCGCGCCTGGTTGGCGTTGTAGCCGATCCCGTCCGGGTCGAGCGCGGGATTGGCGAAGGCGGCGAAGCGGTCCACCTGGTACTCGCTGAGCAGGTTGGCCTGAACGGCGACGAAGGCCCCCAACAGCGCCGTGACCGCCAGGCCCACGATCCACCGCGCCGGGACCGCCGCGACCACGAGCGATCCGGCCAGGATCGCAAACAGCACCATGATTGAGCCGAGGTCCGGCTGCAGCGCGATCAGCGCCACCGGCACCACCGCCAGACCGCAGGCCAGGAACACCTCCGCGTGACCGATGGATGCGTTCCCGCCGGCGGATCCGGTGCCCTCCCGGCGCTCCGCCAACAGCAGGGCCAGCCCGAGACAGAGCGCCAGCTTGGCGAACTCGACGGGCTGCACGGAGACGCCGGCGACGACCAGCCACGAGTGCGAGCCGTTCACGGTGGAACCCAGCGGCGTGAGCAGCAGGGCGAGTCCGGCGACCGCCAGCAGATAGATCGGGGGGCTGTACATCCGCAGCCGGCGGTAGTCGCTCAGGGCCAGCGCCGCCGCCACGCCCAGACCGATCGCGACGGAGAGCAGGTGGCGCACCAGCGCGGACTCCGGAGGGGAGCCGGACGCCTCCAACCGGGGCCGGGTCGCCGAGTACACGAGAACGGATCCGGCCACGCAGAGCGCAAGCACGGCACCGAGCAGCACCAGATCGACGGCCGAGCGGCGGGAACCGCTCCCCCCGAGGGGCGAGCGCTGGATCGGCAGCGTCGCCGGACGCAGCCCCGGGGCAGGGCGCAGCAGCGTCATCGGGTGCGCCCTTCGACGGCGTCGAAACGGTTGGGCAGCGCGGCCGGCACGCCTGGTGGAACGACCGGCGCGCGGTCGACGCCGAGGAGCGCGGAGAGCACCGTCCGCACTCCCGGGCCCGAGGTACCGGACCCGGTGCCGCCCTTCGCGACCGTCATCACGACCGCGTAGCGCGGCTTCTGCTTCGCCGGGCCGGCGAAGCCGACGAACCAGGACGTCGGGTCCTCGCCGTGCCGCTCGGCGGTGCCCGTCTTCGCCCCGACCGGGATCTCGGCCAACGGCCAGCCGCCGAACACCCCGGCCGCCGTGCCACTCGTCGACACGCGCATCAGCGCGGTGCGCAGGTACTTCAGCACCTTCGGCGGCGCGCCGACGTCGCCGTCGGAGACGGGCTCGAAGCTGCGGATCGGCGTGCCGTCCGCCGCCAGTTCGGCGGACGCGACCCGCGGCCGCCACAGCGTCCCGCCGTTGGCGATCGCCGCGTACACCCGCGCCATCTGAAGGGGCGTCACCAAGGTGTCGCCCTGTCCGATCGAGAAGTTCACGGCGTCGCCGGCCCGGAACTTCGCCCCGTCGACGCAGTTCTCCACGTCCAACTGGTGCAGGTAGGCCGCGCGCGCGTCGTCGCCCTCCGGCTCGCCGGCCTCCGCGCGGGCACAGGTGGCTTCGTGCGTCTGCTCCCAGTACTCCTGCTTGAAGTCCCGCATCGCGATCCGGCCCGGCGTCTCGCCGGGCAGGTCCACCCCGGTGAGCCGGCCGAGACCGAACGCCTCGGCCATCCGCTGCATCGGGTCGCGAGGCTCGCTGACGGGGTCCATGCCGCCGTCGCGCAGCCACATCTCGTGCGCGATCTTGTAGAAGACGGTGTCGCAGGAGACCTCGAGGGCGCGCGAGAGCGTGATCCAGCCGTGCGCCACGGACTCGAAGTTCGTGAAGGTCTGGTCGCCGATCCGGTAGTAGCTGGGGCACTCGTAGCGCCCGTCGAGGTCGTAACCGTCCTCGGCGGCCGCCGCGGTCGAGATCACCTTGAACAGCGATCCGGGGGCCGAGGCCGCGGCGAACGGGCGGGCCAGCAGCGGTACCGCCGCCTTCTCGGCGGTGAGGCGGGCGTACGTCTTCGCGTCGATCCCGCCCACCCAGTCGCGCAGGTCGTAGGTCGGCGCACCGGCCATCGCGACGACGGCCCCGTTGGTGACATCGAGCACGACGATCGCGCCAGACTCCGCCGCGTAGGTGCGGCCGCGGTAGTCCGGCACGGTGTTCGCCCGGGCGATCGCCTGCGCGAGTGCCTGCTCCGCGATCGCCTGCACCTTGGCGTCGATCGTGGTGACCAGGTTGTGGCCAGGAACCGCAGCACCTTCGTCAACGGTGCTCAGCACGCGCCCGAGGTGATCCACCGTCACCGACGTCACGCCCGGGGTGCCCCGGAGCACTCCGTCGTACTGCTTCTCGAGGCCGGCGCGGCCGACCAGGTTGGCCGCCCCCAGCCGCGGGTCGAGCAGGCCGGCCGCCTGCTGCGCCGCCACGTCGTCGGGGTCGGCGGGCTGGAGGTAACCGAGCACGTGGGCGAGGTTGGCCTTCGCCTGTTGCGGATAGATGCGCACGCTGACCGGGACCGCGTCGACGCCGGGGAACTGCTCGCGGTGCTCGAGGATCTGCAGCGCGACCGGCGATCCGACGTCGACCGCGACCGGTACCGGCTGGTACGGCGATCCGTTCCAGCACGGCGCCGAGACCCCGGCACCGCACAGCCGCATCCGGTCGCGCAGATCCTGCGTTCCGGTGCCGAGCACGGCGGCGAGCCGGTCCAGGACCGCCGTGCCGCGGTCGGGCTGCCGGACGAGCTGGGTCCGGTCGACGGTGACCTGCATCTGCACGCGGTTGCGCACGAGCGGACGCCCGGCGGCATCGAGGATCAGTCCGCGTGGGGCGGGGGTCACCACCGTGCGGGTCGTGTTGTCCGCCGCGGCCGCGGCGTAGGCGTCGGAGTCGAGCGCCTGCAGGTACCACAACCGGCCACCGAGCAGCAGCATCAGCGAGAGCCCGACCGCTTGGATAACCAGCACCCGGCGGTCGGTGCGGGCCATCGCGCTCACCGGATGCCCAGCGGAACGCGGACGGCCGGAATCTCGACGGTCACCCGCTGCCGGCGCCGCCGGCGCAGGACCGGTAACAGCGCCACCGAGAGCAGGAGGGTCGAGAGCGCGACCGCCGGCAGTCGCTCCAGCGCACCGAGCACGTCCGCCCGCGGGTCCCCGAGCACCTGGCCGAACAGGGTGAACAGCAACGGCGCGAGAGCCGCCCCGACGGCGGCAAGCGCTCCCCCGAGCAGGGTCAGGTCCGCGACGTCCGCGGCGAGCAGGCCGATCAGGTACCCGAGCAGGCAGAGCACGAACGCCCACTGCCCGGTCGCGTGGGTCGCCGGCGGCAGCAGATCGAGAACGAGACCGACGCCGAAACCGGCGAGGGCACCGGCCCGGGCACCGGCGGTCAGGGCGACCGCGAGCACGGCCAGCGCGGTGAACTGGGGCTCGCCCGGGCCAGGCCAGTTCAGTCGGGAGATCAGTGACCCCTGAGCGATCGCGGCCACGAGCAACAGCGCGGTCACGACAAGGACGCGCAGGGACGCCGCGTTTCTCACTGCGGGCCGGCCGGAGCGCGGACGATGCCCACGACGTCGAGCGCGGAGAGCCGTGCGTACGGCCGGACCAGGGCGACCGGAGCCGGGCCACCCGCCCCGCTCACCTCGACCACCTGCCCGATCGGCAGACCGGCCGGGTACGGGGTCGCCCCGGGCGATCCGAAGGTGCGCAACTCCTCCCCCACCGCGATGCGTGCGTTCGGGTTGAACAGCGTCAGCCGCAGCAGGTCACTGCCGACGCCGTCCAGCGTTCCGACCTCCGAGCTGTCGCCCATCCGCACTCCGACGGTGGCCAGCGGGTCCGCCAGCAGCAGCACCGTGGAGGAGTGCTCCGTCACGGCGATCACGCGCCCGACGAGGCCGGCCTCCTCGACCACGGCGGAATCGACGACCACACCGTCGGCGCTTCCGCGATCCACCGCCATCGTCCAGGAGTACCCGTCGATCGCGTTCATGGCGATGACGTGACCGACCGTCAGTTCAGTCCCGGTGGCGGCCGCCGCAGCGTTCAGCGCGTCGGCGGCATACACGTCCGCACCCTGCGCCAAGGCGTCCCGCAGCTGAGTCTCCAGGGCCACGTTCTGCGCGGACAGCTCCGCGATGCGCTGCGCCTCGTCGTCCGCACCACCGACCGCGCCGGCGGCGCGCACGAACGGGTCGGCCACCGCCGAGACCGCGGACTGCATCGGGCTGAGTACCGACGCCGCCGCGCTGCGAACGGGGTGGAGTGGCGACGAACCGTTCCCGGATCGGGCGTCGATGCTCGCGAGGGCGAAGGCTCCCACCAGCAGCGCACCCAGGGTCAGGCGCGTCGCCGCAGTGTCGCGGACCATGGCTGTTCCTGAGTCAGAACCGGTGTTGGTACGGGTTGTGCGGCGCCATCACGGCCTGCAACGCCTCGAACTCGTCGACGCATTTGCCGGCGCCCAGCGCCACGCAGTCCAGCGGATCGGCCGCGATGACGACCGGCATCCCGGTCTCTTCCGCAAGCCGTTGGTCCATGCCGCGCAGCAACGCACCGCCGCCGGTGAGGACGATGCCGCGGTCCATGATGTCGGCGGCGAGTTCTGGCGGGCAGGAGTCCAAGGTGTTCCGTACGGCCGCGATGATCGCGGCGACGGGTTCGGCGATGGCGTCGCGAATGTCCTCCGAGGAGACCACGACGGTCTTCGGCAGGCCGGTGACCAGGTCCCTACCGCGGATCTCCGCGACCTCGGGGTTCGCCAGGCTCACCGCGGCCGCGAGCGTCATCTTGATCTCCTCGGCGCTGCGCTCGCCGAGCATCAGCGAGTAGACCTTCTTGACGTGGGTGATGATCGCCTCGTCGAACTTGTCGCCGCCGGTCCGAATGGACTGCGCGTTCACGATGCCGCCGAGGGAGATGATCGCGACCTCAGTGGTGCCCCCGCCGATGTCGACGACCATGCTGCCCATCGCCTCGGCCACCGGGAGGCCCGCGCCGATCGCGGCCGCCATGGGCTCCTCGACGATGTGCACCTGGCGCGCGCCGGCCTGGCTGGCCGCCTCGATGACTGCGCGCCGCTCGACGCCGGTGATTCCCGACGGCACGCAGACGACCACCCGCGGCTTGGCGAAGTAGCGGCGCTTGTGCACCTTCTGGATGAAGTAGCGGAGCATCCGCTCAGTGATCTCGAAGTCGGCGATGACGCCGTCGCGCAGCGGGCGGACCGCCACGACGTGGGCCGGGGTCCGGCCGATCATCTGCTTCGCCTCGGACCCGACCGCGACCACGGCGCCGGTCATCGTGTTGATGGCCACCACGGACGGCTCGTTGAGCACGATCCCGCGCCCGCGGACGTAGACCAGCGTGTTCGCGGTCCCGAGGTCGACACCGATGTCCCGGCCGACGAACTTCGACATCGAGGACAGCGTCCATGGGGTCCGGACCGGGTCAGCGGGGGCCGCGGAGGCAGGGGCCGCCGGGCGGGACGCGGCTGGGCCGGCACCTCAGTAGGCGGTGTCTCGATCGTTGTCATCAGACGTGCCTTCCGGGGCAGAAGTGACGGTTGTGACAGATGTGAAGCTATACCCCGTCTGTGGCGACGATAGCCATGCGCCGGTCAAGATCACGGCATCGACGCGCCCCCGCGGTGCGCCGCTCGCTCATGCAGAAGCGGGGCGTCGATATCGGGGGCGTTCGAGCGCAAAAAACGACCGGCTGCTCATGCATGAGCAGCCGGTCGGGTGGCGGGAGTGCGGATCGAGCTACCGCTCGGGGAACCAGAGCGCGATTTCGCGGGTGGCGGATTCCGGGCTGTCGGACGCGTGGATCAGGTTCTCCTGGTTGGACAGGGAGAAGTCGCCGCGGATGGTGCCGGGAGCGGCCTTGCGGCCGTCGGTGGCGCCGACGATGCCGCGCACGACGGGAATCGCCTCGTCGCCGGAGAGGATCAGGGCGACCAGCGGGCCGGAGGTGATGAACTCCCGGAGCTCGGGGTACCAGCCCTTCTCCACGTGCTCGGCGTAGTGCTGGTCCGCCAACTGCTTGTCGACCGTCTGCAGCTTCATCGCGTCGATCGCGAAGCCCTTGGACTCGAAGCGGGACAGGATCTGACCCACCAGGCCGCGGCGTACGCCGTCCGGCTTGACGAGGACGAGGGTCTGCTCGGACACGCGAGAACTCCTTGGAAGAGAACGACTGCGGGGCTGCGATTCGCGCGGCAGCCTATCCGGCGGCGCTCCCGTCGCTCGGCCCGAGCCCCTCGGCGACCAGGTTCCCGATGCGGAGCGCGGCGATCCACAGCCCACCGAACAGCAGGCCGAGGAACAGCATCGCCGGGACGAGAAGCGCGGTGGCCAGCACCAGCGCCTGGATCGCCCAGCCGACCGGGATCCCGGCCGGTGAGCGGAGCAGCCCGGTGGCCAGGACGCATCCCAGCGCCAGTCCCCCGCCGATCGCCAGGGCGGCCGGAGACGACACGTCGTCCGAGGATCGGGACGCGACCAGGGCACCGAAGAAGACGACGACCCCTTCGAAGACCAGCACCACCGAGCACAGCCGACGGGTCATCTTGATGCGCGAGGCCTCCGTCAGCCCCCGCGGCTCGTACTCCGTCACTGCCGGCGGCCCAGCAGGTGGCGCGCGGCGCCGGCCAGGACGACGGAGCCGGTGATGAGCAGCCCGATCCCGGCCAGGTCCTCGGCACCCTCTTCGGCCAGCCCGACCGCGGCTGAGATCGCGTCGTCCAGCCGCGGCACGACCTGGACGCGGTCGTCGCCGAAGATCTCGACCGCCTGTGCCGCGAGGGCGTCCGGGTCCATGGAGCGGGGGCCCGGCACGGCCGTGATGATCACCTCGGCGAGCACCGGCTCGAACGCGGAGAGAATGCCGCGCGCGTCCTTGTCGCTCATCACGCCGAGGACGCCGATCAGCCGGGTGAAATTGAAGTCCGTCTGGAGCGCGGCGGCGGTCGCGTGGGCACCGGCCGGGTTGTGCGCGGCGTCGAGCAGGATCGCCGGGGCGCGGCGGACGACCTCGAGCCGGCCCGGGGACCGCGCGTCGGCGAAGCCGGCCCGCACCAGCTCGAGCTCCAACTGGCTCTGCCCACCGCCGAGAAATGCCTCCACGGCGGCGAGGGCGCAGGCCGCGTTGTGGGCCTGGTGCTCGCCGAGCAGGGGGAGGAAGAGGTCCTCGTAGAGTCCGCCGAGGCCCTGGATCGCGAGTACCTGACCGCCGACCGCCCCGAGCCGGCCGCGCAGCCCGAACTCCAGGCCCTCCCGCGCGACGGTCGCCTCCACCTCGGCCGCCCGGCGCAGCAGCACCTCGGCGACCTCGACGGGCTGCTGGGCCACGACCGCGAACGCATTGGCCTTGAGGATGCCGGCCTTCTCCTCGGCGATGCCCTCGATCGAACCCCCGAGGTAGTTGGCGTGGTCGATCGAGATCGGCGTCACGACCGCGACCTGACCGTCCGCGACGTTGGTGGCGTCCCACGTCCCGCCCATCCCGACTTCGACGATCGCGACGTCCACCGGCGCCTCGGCGAATGCGGCGTACGCCATGCCGACCAGCACCTCGAAGAACGACAGCGGATGCTCGTTCTTCGCGTCGACGAGCTCCAGGTAGGGCTCGACCTCGGTGTAGGCGTCGACGAAACGCTGCGGGTCGATCGGTTCGCCGTCGAAGCAGATGCGCTCGCGCATCGATTCCAGGTGCGGACTGGTGAACAGCCCGGTCCGCAGCCCGAAGGAGCGCAGCAGGGCTTCGATCATGCGGGCTGTACTGGTCTTGCCGTTGGTCCCGGTGATGTGGAGAACCGGATAGGCGGTCTGGGGGTCGCCGAGCAGCTCGGTCAGCGCGCGGATCCGGTCCAGGCTCGGGTCGAGCTTCGACTCCGGCCACCGATTCAGCAGCGCGGCCTCGACGGCCCGCAGGTCGGCCGCCCTCGTTGAAGATGACATCTCCAACGAATCTGGAGACGACGTCTCGGGCGACGTCATGAGGCGGGCAGCGCGTCGAGCTGAGCCTGGATGCGCGCGACATCGGCCTCGCCGCCCGACTTCCGGGCGGAGATCTTCGCGACCACCGGTTCCGGGGCCTTGGCGAGGAACTCGGCGTTCGCGAGCTTGGCGTCGGCGGCCTCGATCTCCTTGCGGGCGGCGGCCAGATCCTTCTCCAACCGCGCCCGCTCGGCCGCGACGTCGATCGCCCCGGACAGGTCGAGCTCGACCGTTGCGCCCTTGACCTGGAGCGTGGCGCCGGCGGTGAAGGTGTCCTCGGGAGCGGTCAGGCGGGTCAGCGCACGGACCTGATCCGCGTGCTCGGCGAGGCCGGGCACGCTGCCGTCGCAGGCGATCCGGGCGGCGACCTTCTTCGCGGGCGGCACGCCCTGGTCCGAGCGGAAGCGGCGGATCTCCGTGATCAGGTCCTGCACCGCCGCGATCTGCGCCTCGGCGTCGGCATCGGCGTAGGCCGCCTGCGCCACCGGCCACGGCGCGATGACGACGGACTCCCCGCCGGTCAGGGTGGTCCAGAGCTGCTCGGTGACGAACGGAATCACCGGGTGCAGCAGCTTGAGCAGGACATCGAGGGTGTGTCCGAGCACGGCGCGGGTGGCCTCGGCCTCGGCGCCACCGCGGGCGAGCGGGGCCTTGGCCAGCTCGAGGTACCAGTCGCAGAACTCGTCCCACACCAGGTGGTACAGCGTCTCGGTGGCCTTGGCGAACTCGTAGTCCTCGTAGTACGCGTCGATCTCGGCCACGCTCGTGTGCAACCGCGAGAGCATCCAGCGGTCGGCGGGTGAGAGCTGTTCGCGCGGGGGTACCTCCGCCGCCACGGTCGCGCCGTTCATCAGGGCGAAGCGGGTGGCGTTCCAAAGCTTGTTGCAGAAGTTCCGCGACCCGGCGACCCAGTCCTCACCGATGGGAGCATCGGTCCCCGGGTTGGCCCCGCGCGCCAGCGTGAACCGGAGCGCGTCCGAGCCGTAGGTGTCCATCCAGTCCAGCGGGTCCACGGCGTTGCCGAAGGACTTGCTCATCTTCTTGCCGAACTGGTCGCGCACCATGCCGTGCAGGCCGATGGTGGAGAACGGGATATCGCCTGACGGAGCGTCATCCTTCATGGCGTACAACCCGAACATCATCATCCGGGCGACCCAGAAGAACAGGATGTCGTAGCCGGTGTAGAGAACGGAGTTCGGATAGAACTTCGCGAGTTCAGGCGTGCGCTCCGGCCAGCCCAGCGTCGAGAACGGCCACAGCCCGGAGGAGAACCAGGTGTCGAGGACGTCCTCGTCCTGGGTCCAGCCCTCACCGGGGAGCTCCTCGTCCGGGCCGATGCAGCGCACCTCGCCGTCCGGGCCGTACCAGACCGGGATCCGGTGGCCCCACCACAGCTGGCGCGAGATGCACCAGTCGTGCATGTGATCGACCCACCCGAACCAGCGCGGCTCCAACTCCTTCGGGTGGATGGCCACCCGGCCCTCGCGCACCGCGTCGCCCGCCGCCTTTGCGAGCGGGGCGACGTTCACGAACCACTGCAGCGACAGGCGCGGTTCCACGACGGTCTTGCACCGCGAGCAGTGCCCGACCGAGTGCAGGTAGGGCCGCTTCTCCGCGACGATCCGCCCGTCTGCGCGCAGCGCCGCCACGACCGCCGGGCGGGCCTCGAAGCGGTCCATACCCTGGAACGGACCGTGCGCGGTGACCGCGCCCGTCTCGTCCAGAATCGTGATTGACGGCAGGTTGTGGCGCTGCCCGATCGCGAAGTCGTTGGGGTCGTGGGCCGGCGTCACCTTGACCGCGCCGGTGCCGAACGCCGGATCCACGTGCTCGTCCGCAACGATGGGGATCTGACGGCCAGTCAGCGGGAGCTCCACCGTGGTGCCGATCAGCCGGGAGTAGCGCTCGTCCTCCGGGTGCACCGCGACGGCGGTGTCTCCGAGCATCGTCTCCGCGCGGGTGGTCGCGACCACGATCGAGGCGTCGCCCTCGCCGTAGCGGATGGACACGAGCTCACCGGCGTCCTCCGAGTGCTCCACCTCGATGTCGGAGAGGGCGGTGTGGCAGCGCGGGCACCAGTTGATGATCCGCTCGGCCCGGTAGATCAATTCGTCGTCGTAGAGCTTCTTAAACATCGTCTGCACGGCGCGGGACAGGCCCTCGTCCATGGTGAAGCGCTCACGCTGCCAGGCGACGCCGTCTCCCAGGCGCTTCATCTGCCCGAGGATCCTGCCGCCGGACTCGGACTTCCACTCCCAGACCTTCTCGACGAAGGCCTCCCGGCCCAGGTCGTGCCGGGACAGGCCCTGCTTGGCCAGTTCCCGCTCGACCACGTTCTGGGTCGCGATGCCCGCGTGGTCCATGCCCGGGAGCCACAGTGCCTCGTAGCCCTGCATCCGGCGCCGGCGCACCAGCGCGTCGATCAGCGTGTGCTCGAAGGCGTGCCCGAGGTGCAGCGAGCCCGTCACGTTCGGCGGCGGGATCACGATGCAGTAGGCCGGCTTCTCCGAGGCGGCGTCCACCTCGAAGTACCCCGCGTCCACCCAGCGCTGGTACAGCGCGCCCTCTACCTCTGCCGGCGCGTAGCGGGTCGGCAGGTCGGCAGCGGCAGGGGAGGTGCGGGCGTCGGTCACGCCCGGAAGTCTACGGAGCGCGGGCGGGGGGCCTCGAACGGATATCACCAGGCGAGGCGGCCACGCGGATTCCCCCGCCGAGGGCCAGACTGCTGTCGTGCCCAAGCCCAAGGTGAGGTTCGCGGACGCCGCGAACCCGACCACGGACGAGATCCGGGCCTGGGCGAACTGCAACGACCCGGAGCCGATGGAGGACTGGGACCTCGTCCTGGCCGACCTGCAGTACGCCGACCTCCTCGTGGCCCTCGTCGCGGACGAGGGTTGTGCGTCCCGGCGCTACCTGCTGACCGCTCTCTACGCGCTCGTCGGCACTGCGGTGCGGGCCGGCTTTCGCGACGTCCCGCAGGCCGACCTCGAGGGCCTCCTGGTGACGGCACGAGCGACCGGCAATACCTGGGCCCGGACCTGGGCCGACCGCTCCGCCCGGCTCATCGCGAACCCGGCGGAGTTCGACTACGCCCTCTGGTGCGCCGGGGGCCTCGCGAAGCGCCCGATGGACTGAACCCACCAGGGCGTGACACGCCCTGGTGGGAGCTTCTGCCTCCCACCAGGGCGTGTCACGCCCTGGTGGGTCAGTAGCGGCGGGAGTCGATGACGCCGGTGTCGAAGCCGGCGAGGTGGAGGCCGCCGGCGAAGCGGGCGTGCTCGATCTTCAGGCAGCGGTCGGCGACGACCTGGAGTCCGGCATCGGCGGCGCGCTGCTCGACCGCGGCGTCGGTCAGGCCGAGTTGGAGCCAGAACGTCTTCGCGCCGACCGCAATCGTGTCGGTCAGCGCCTCGTCCAGTTCGCCGGCGCGGCGGAAGACGTCGACGAGGTCGGGCACGACGGGCAGCTCCGCCAGGTGGGGATACACCGGGCGGCCGAGGATCTCGGTCACGGTCGGGTTGACGAAGTAGACCTCGTAGTTCGTGCTCGCCAGCAGGTACGTGGAGACGAAGTAGCTGGCCCGGGCGGAGTTGGCCGACGCGCCCAGGACCGCGACCGAGCGGGTCTGGCGCACGATGCGGGCGCGTTCGCCGATGTCCAGCGAGGCAGCGGGGGTCGGGCTCATGAGGTCGCGGCCTTCTGCGCCGCGGCCAGCGCCTGGTCGAGGTCCCAGAGGATGTCGTCGACGTCTTCCAGCCCGACGCTGATGCGGACCAGGTCGCCGGCCACGCCGGCCGCCGCCAACTGCTCGTCGGTGAGCTGACGGTGAGTCGTCGAGCCGGGGTGGATGACCAGCGTGCGGACGTCGCCGATGTTGGCCAGGTGCGAGGCCAGGCGCACGTTCTCGATGAATGCCTCCCCCGCCGCACGACCGCCGGCGACACCGAACGCGAACACCGCGCCCGGGCCCTCGGGCAGGTAGTGCTTCGCCCGCTCGTGATGGGGGTGCGACGGCAGCCCCGCGTAGCGCACGTAGCTGACCCGGGGGTCCGCCTCGAGCCAGGCCGCCACCGCGGCGGCATTGGCCACGTGCTCGGCCATCCGCTGCGGCAGCGTCTCGACGCCCTGCAGGAGCAAGAACGCCGCGATCGGGGTGAGCGAGGGCCCGATGTCGCGCAGCTGCTCCGAGCGCACCTGGGTCAGCCAGCCGTAGATGCCGAAATTGCCGGCCCAGGTCAGGCCGCCGTAGCTCGGGATGGGTTCGGTCATTCGCGGGAACCGGCCGTTGGTCCAGTCGAACTTCCCGGATTCGACGATCACGCCACCGAGGGTCGTGCCGTGCCCGCCCAGGAACTTCGTCGCCGAGTGCACGACGATGTCCGCGCCGTGCTCGATCGGGCGGCACAGGTAGGGCGTGGCCATGGTCGCGTCGACGATCAGCGGCACGCCGGCGGCGTGCGCGACCTCGGCCAGGCCGGCCAGATCGGCGACCTCGCCCGAGGGATTGGAGACGACCTCGACGAAGACGCCCTTGGTGCGATCGGTGATCGCGGCCGCGTAGTCCGCGGGGTCCGTGCCGGGGACGAAGGAGGTGTCGATGCCGAACCGCCGCATCGTCACGTCGAGCTGGGTGAGGGTGCCGCCGTAGAGGGAGCCCGCGGCGACGAAGTGGTCGCCGGCGCCGGCGAGGGCAGCGAAGGTGAGGAACTCGGCGGACAGGCCGCTGGCGGTGGCGATCGCGCCGAGCCCGCCCTCGAGTGAGGCCAGCCGTTCCTCGAAGGTGGCGACGGTCGGATTGGCGATGCGGCTGTAGATGTTGCCGTACTTCTGCAGCGCGAAGAGGTTGCCTGCGTCCGCGGTGTCTTCGAAGACGAAGGCCGTGGTCTGGTAGATCGGCACGGCTCGGGCGCCGGTGTGCGGGTCGGGCCGCGCGCCGGCGTGGACGGCGCGGGTGCGGAAGCCCCACTCACGATCAGCCATGACGACGCGTGAGCCTACGCGCAGCCGAGTCCGAGGGCGACCGTCTCCGCCGCCAGGGCGAACACCTGGTCGTGCTCGATCAGAAAGCCGTCGTGCCCGTACAGGGACGGGATCACTCGCAGCCCCTTCACGGTGCCCGGAGCGGCGGCGATCTGCTCCTGCTGCCAGAGCGGGTAGAGCCGGTCGGAGTCGACTCCAGCGACCACCAGCGGCACCTCGATCGTCGCCAGGGCCGCCTCGACCCCACCGCGGCCGCGGCCGACGTCCCACGTGTTCATCGCGTCGGTCAACGCGACGTAGGTGCCCGGGTCGAACCGGCGCGTGAGCTTGCTCGCCTGGTGGTCGAGGTAGGACTGCACGGCGAAACGGCCGGGCGCCGAGGGAGCGAAGGGATCCTCCCCCTCCTGCGGCGCGTTCGCGAACCGTTCCTGCAACTCGTACTCGCTGCGGTAGGTCAAATGGGCGATCCGGCGCGCGATCTCCATGCCGCGCCAGGGCCCCAGCTCGGGCGCCGAGTCGTCGAAGTCACCCTCGGCCCACGCCGGATCGCCGGTGATGGCCGCGATCTGCGTGGACTGGGTCCCGAGCTGGTCCCCCGTGGCGGCAGCGCCGACGGCCAGTACGAGAGCGGCACCGACCCGGTCGGGGTGCGAGTGAGCCCACTCCAGTGCGCGCATCCCGCCCATCGAGCCGCCGAGCACCGCAGCCCACCGCCGGACGCCGAGCACGTCGGCCAGGCGGCGTTCGGTTTCCACCTGGTCGGCGACCGTGACGCGCGGGAACGCCGAGCCGAGCCGCCGCCCGTCCGGGCCCCGGGTCGCCGGGCCCGTGCTGCCCTGACATCCGCCCAGCACGTTCGCCGCGACGACGAACACCCGGTCCGTGTCGAGCGGGCGGCCGGACCCGATGAGTTCGCCCCACCAGCCCGGGGTCGGATGCCCCGGGCCGGCGGGACCGACGACGTGCGAGTCACCGGTCAGCGCATGCAGGACCAGCACCGCGTTCGACGCATCGGCGTTCGGACGGCCCCATGTCTCGTAGGCGAGCGTCACGGCCGGGAGGTGGCCGCCCAATGCGAGATCGAGCGGCCCCACCTCGGCGAATCGGCGGGCCCCCACCGGGTCGCCCACTGTCCAACGAGCTACTGACACTGCGTCACGTATCTGCCTCAGGCGCCCTTGGCCGCGCGGAAGCCGGCCTCGAGGTCGGCCAGGATGTCGTCGATGTGCTCCAGACCCACGGCCAGGCGCACCAGGCCGGGCGTGACCCCGGTGGTGACCTGCTCGTCCGAGGTGAGCTGGGAGTGCGTGGTCGACGCCGGGTGGATGACCAGCGATCGCACGTCACCGATGTTGGCGACGTGGCTGTGCAGCTCGAGCGCGTCGACGAAGCGGCGACCGGCCTCGATGCCCCCGGCAATCTCGAAGGCGAGCACCCCGCCGACACCGCGCGGTGCGTAGCGGGCCACGCGGTCGTGCCACCGCGAGGACGGCAGTCCGGCGTAGTTCACCGACTCCACCTCGTCACGCGCCTCGAGCCACTCGGCAACCTTCTGCGCGTTGGCGACGTGCCGCTCCATGCGCAGCGACAGGGTCTCGATGCCCTGCGCCAGCAGGAACGCGTTGAACGGCGAGATCGCGGGGCCGATGTCGCGCAGCAACTGCACGCGCGCCTTGATCACGTACGCCATCGGGCCGACGGCGTCGGTGTAGACCACACCGTGGTAGCTCGGGTCGGGGGTCGTGAGACCGGGGAAGCGCTCGCTGTGCGCGGCCCAGTCGAAGCGTCCGCCGTCGACGATCACGCCGCCGATCGCGGTGCCGTGCCCGCCGAGGTACTTGGTCGCCGAGTGCACCACGATGTCGGCGCCGTGCTCGAGCGGCCGGATCAGGTAGGGCGACGGGATCGTGTTGTCGACGATCAGCGGAACCCCGGCCTCGTGCGCGACCTCCGCGACCGCGGCGATGTCGAGGATGTCGCTGCGCGGGTTCGACACGGTCTCGGCGAAGAACAGCTTGGTGTTCGGCCGTACCGCCGCGCGCCAGGCGTCCATGTCGTCGGACTCGACGAAGCTGACCTCAATGCCCATCTTGGGCAGCGTGTAGTGGAAGAGGTTGTAGGTGCCGCCGTAGAGCGCGGCCGCGGAGACGATGTGGCTACCCGCCTCGGCGATATTCAGGATCGCCAGGGTCTCGGCCGCCTGGCCACTGGCGACCAGCAGCGCCGCGACGCCGCCCTCGAGCGCGGCCACCCGCTCCTCGACGGCGTTCTGCGTCGGGTTCATGATCCGGGTGTAGATGTTGCCGAACTCGGCGAGCCCGAACAGCGCGGCCGCGTGCTCGGTGTTGCGGAAGGTGTACGACGTCGTCTGGTAGATCGGCAGCGCCCGGGCGTTGGTGGCCGAGTCCGGCGACTGGCCGACGTGAATCTGCTTGGTCTCGAAGCTCCAGCTGTCGTTCATCGCCTGTGGTCTCCCGGGTAGTCAGAGCGCTGTATTCGATCAACAACGCAGACTATGCGCGGCCTCTTCCGAATACTGCCCCGGGAGGGACGGGAGTTACGCGCTCTTCTCGCGGCGCTCGCGCTTGCGCTCGACGTCGCGGGGAACGAGCGTCGGGTTGACGTTGGAGACGACGACCTCACGGGTGATCTCGACGCGGGCGACGTCCGTGCGGGACGGCACCTCGTACATCACCGAGAGCAGCACCTCTTCCATGATCGCGCGCAGACCGCGGGCGCCGGTGGCGCGCAGGATGGCCTGATCCGCGATCGCTTCGAGGGCGTCGTCGGTGAAGACGAGCTCGACGTTGTCCAGCTCGAAGAGCTTCTGGTACTGCTTCACGAGCGCGTTCCGCGGCTCGTTGAGGATCTTCACCAGGGCGTGCTGGTCGAGGTTCTTCACGCTGGTGATGACCGGCAGCCGGCCGACGAACTCCGGGATCATGCCGAACTTCAGCAGGTCCTCGGGCATCACGTCGCCGAAGGAGTCGGTGGTGTCCAGATCGGTCTTGGAGTGCAGGGTCGCGGAGAAGCCCATGCCCTTCTTGCCGACCCGGCCCTCGATGATCTTCTCGAGGCCGGAGAACGCACCGCCGACGATGAACAGCACGTTGGTGGTGTCGATCTGGATGAATTCCTGGTGCGGGTGCTTGCGGCCACCCTGCGGCGGCACCGACGCGGTGGTGCCCTCCAGGATCTTCAGCAGGGCCTGCTGCACGCCCTCGCCGGAGACGTCACGCGTGATCGACGGGTTCTCGCTCTTGCGGGCGATCTTGTCGACCTCGTCGATGTAGATGATGCCGGTCTCGGCCTTCTTGACGTCGTAGTCAGCGGCCTGGATCAGCTTGAGCAGGATGTTCTCGACGTCCTCGCCGACGTAGCCGGCCTCGGTCAGCGCCGTGGCGTCTGCGATCGCGAAGGGGACGTTCAGCATGCGGGCGAGGGTCTGCGCGAGGTGGGTCTTGCCGCACCCCGTCGGACCGATCAGCAGGATGTTCGACTTCGCCAGCTCGACGGCGTCACCACCGGCGGCGGTCTTACCGGCCTCGCCGGCCTGCACGCGCTTGTAGTGGTTGTAGACCGCTACCGACAGCGCCTTCTTCGCGGATTCCTGACCGACCACGTACTGGTCGAGGAACTCGCAGATCTCCTTGGGCTTGGGCAGCTCGTCCCAGCGCACCTCGGTCGAGTCGGAAAGCTCTTCCTCGATGATCTCGTTGCAGAGATCGATGCACTCGTCGCAGATGTAGACGCCAGGGCCTGCGATCAGCTTCTTGACCTGCTTCTGGCTCTTTCCGCAGAAGGAGCACTTGAGCAGGTCCCCGCCATCACCGATGCGTGCCACGCGCTCTGAGTCTCCTTGGGTCGGGCCGACGATTGACGGTACCTGCCGGTGCCCCGCGCACACATCACCTTGGGCGGGCGAGTCGAGGCATTCCGCTCTCAGCGGACAGCAGCCCCGGAAATGCAGCGGGAACTGACCGAAAGGTCAGTTCCCGCAGGTCAGCGCATGTTTGGTGCGGGTCAGCCCTGACCGTTGACGGCGAGCAGGGACGTCTTGCGCGACGAGATGACGTCATCGACGATGCCGTACTCCTTGGCCTGCACCGCGGTCAGGATCTTGTCGCGCTCGATGTCCTTGCGGACCAGCTCGATGTCCCGGCCGGTGTGCTTGGCGATCATCTCCTCCAGCAGGGCACGCATGCGCAGCACCTCGTTGGCGATGATCTCGACGTCGGAGGCCTGTCCGCCGCTGCCCTCGATCGCGGGCTGGTGGATCAGGATCCGGGCGTTCGGCAGCGCGAGCCGCTTGCCGGGCGTGCCGCAGGCGAGCAGCACGGCGGCGGCCGAGGCCGCCTGCCCCATGCAGATCGTCTGCACGTCCGGCTTGACGAACTGGATCGTGTCGTAGATCGCCGTCAGCGCGGTGAACGAGCCACCGGGTGAGTTGATGTAGATCTGGATGTCCCGGTCCGGGTCCATCGACTCGAGCGTCAGCAGCTGAGCCATGACGTCGTTCGCGGACGCGTCGTCGACCTGCACGCCGAGGAAGATGATGCGCTCCTCGAAGAGCTTCGCGTACGGGTCGTACTCCCGGTAGCCCTGGCTGGTGCGCTCGACGAAGCGCGGCAGCACGTAGCGCGACTGGGGCATCTGCAGCCGCTCCCTGATGAACTCGGTGCGCTCGTTCAGGTTCATTACGCGGTCCCTCCGGCGCCGGTGACGTCCCGGGCGCTGCTCACGACGTGATCGACGAAGCCGTACTCCTTGGCCTGCTCCGCGTTGAACCAGCGGTCGCGGTCCGAGTCGGCTTCGATCTGCTCGACGCTCTGGCCGGTGTGCTCGGCGATCTGAGCCGCGAGGCGCTTCTTCGTGTAAAGCATCTGCTCGGCCTGGATCTTGATGTCCGAGGCCGAACCGCCCAGGCCACCGAGCGGCTGGTGCATCATGATCCGCGCGTTCGGCAGCGCGTAGCGCTTGCCGGGGGCGCCGGCGCAGAGCAGGAACTGCCCCATCGACGCCGCCAGGCCCATCGCCACGGTACCGACGTCCGGCTTGACGTACTGCATGGTGTCGTAGATCGCCATGCCGGCCGAGACCGAGCCGCCGGGGCTGTTGATGTAGAGCCAGATCTCCTTGTCCGGGTCCTCGGCGGCGAGCAACAGCATCTGCGCGCAGAGCGCATTCGCCATGTCGTCGCGGACCTCGGAACCGAGGAAGATGATGCGTTCGCGGAGCAGGCGCTCATAGACGCGCTCGCCGAGCCCGCCGCCGTTGTCGGCGCCGCGAGCCATCTCGAGCCGGGTCATGCCCACTTCATTGGTCAGGGCCACTCGATCCTCACCTGCTTCGGGGTTCGTTCCGACGATCTTCCTCGTCGCGTTGCCAACCTAATGCTTAGCGTGGCTCCGGCCTTCCCGAAACGGGCCGAGTTCGCTGTCAGCGCACGGCCCCGAACCCGATCGGAGAAGTCAGGCGCCGGGAATGGTCGGGATCGAGATGCTTGCGGCGCCACTCGCGGCGGGGGCGTCGGACTCCTCGGTCACAGCCTCGGCCGCCTCGACGGCCTCCGCCGCCTCGTCGTCGTCCGCGCCGACGCCGTCGACGAGCAATTCGGACAGATCGACCGGATTGCCGGCCTCGTCGGTCACGGTGGCCGCGGTCAGGATCACCGCGAGCGCCTTGCCGCGGATGGCCTCGGCGACCAGCATGTTGGCCTGTCCGGCCTGAACGATCTGCTGGGCGAACTGGTCCGGGTTCATCCCGGTCGACTGCGCCCGCTCGATGAGGTGGCGGGTGATCTCTTCCTGGGTGATCTGGACCTCTTCGGCGCGGGCCACGGCGTCGAGGAGGAACTGGGCCTTCATCGCCTCGGTGGCGCGCTTCTCGACATCGGCGTCGAACTCTTCCCGGGTCTGGTTCTCGTGCTCGAGGTAGGCGTCGATGGTCAGCCCGGCCTGCTGCAGCTGGTTGAGGATCGAGTCCTGGCGGAAGTGGACCTCGGCGTGCAGGAACTGCTCCGGCAGCGGGATCTCGACCTGCTCCATCAGCGCCTCGAGGACCTTGTCCCGGGCCTGGCCGCCCTGCGTCAGCTTCTTGTTCCGCGCGACCCACTGGGCCGTGTCGGCGCGCAACTCCTCGGCGGTGTCGAAAGAGCTGGCCATCTGGGCGAACTCGTCGTCGACCTCGGGCAGTTCGCGCACCTTCACCGCGGTGACGGTGACGGTGATGTCGACCTCTTCGTCCTTGCGGGGGCCGGCGACGAGCTTGGACTCGAAGGTCTTGGTGTCACCGGCGGACATCCCGAGCACCGCGTCGTCCAAGTTCTCGACGAGGGTCTTGGAGCCGACCACGTAGGTCAGGCCGGTGGCCTGGGCTTCGTCGATCTGCTCGCCCTCCTTGGCCGCACCGGACAGGTCGACGGTCAGGTAGTCGCCGTCCTCGGCGGGCCGCTCGACGGTGTTGAAGGAGGCGAAGCGCGAGCGGAGCTGGGTCAGCTGCTCGTCGACGTCCTCATCGGAGACCTCGGCGGTGTCGACGGTGACGGCGATGCCCTTGTAGTCCGGCAGTTCGATCGTCGGCCGGACGTCGACCTCGGCGGTGAACGCCAGCTGCGCGCCGTCCTCGAACGTGGTGACGTCGATCTGGGGCTGGCCCAGGACCTCGAGCTCGGCCGACTGGATCGCCTCCGAGTAGAACTGCGGGATCGCGTTGTTGACGGCCTCTTCGAGCACCGCGCCGCGGCCGAAGCGCTGGTCGATGACCTGGGGCGGAACCTTGCCCTTGCGGAAGCCGGGCACGTTCACCTGGCCGCCGATCTTCTTGTACGCGTCCTTGAGGCTGGGCGCGAGCTCCTCGAAGGGAACCTCGACGGTGAGCCGGACCCGGGTCGGGTTCAGGGTCTCGACTTCGCTCTTCACGACGTGGTTCTCCTATGACTTCTGGATGCTGGGGCTGGTCCTGGTCCTGGTCTGGTCGGGGCGGGGAGACTCGAACTCCCGATCTCCTGCCCCCAAAGCAGGCGCGCTAGCCACTACGCTACGCCCCGCGGCGTGGCGGGCAGTCTAGTGCCCCGGGGGCGCCTGCCCAGGTCAGCGAGGGTGGGAACGGGACCGTCAGGGCCCAGCTCGGTCGCTGAGCTCGATCGGCCCGGCGACGGGTTGCGGCCGGTCGACCCACCGGCACCACGCGGAGAAGTCGAACGGCACCTTCTCGGGCCCGCCGCTCGGACGGCAGGAACGAAGGTGACCGTCGGTCGGGACCCCGCCGTCAGGCGTCGACGCCGAGCACGACGTGCTCGGACCGGTCACGCCCGGCGGCCTTCGCCCGGCCGAGGGCGTCGTCGGCCATCCGGACCAGGGCCTCCACGCCACCGACCTCGGGCACCGGAACGCCGGCCACGACCCCGAGGCTGATCGTCAGCAGCCCGTCCGGAGCGCCGTCGTGCGCGAGGTCGAGGTCCTCCACCGCGATGCGGCAGCGCTCGGCCATCAACGTCGCACCGTTCGGGTCGGTGTCCGGCAGCAGGATCGCGAACGTGGCGCCGGCGATCCGGGCCACCACGTCGCCGCCACGGCCGAAGCATTCCTGCAACGCGGACGAGACCGCCTTGATGGCGTGCTCGCCGGCCAGCGGTCCGCACTCGTCGTTGTAGGAGCCGAAGCGGTCGATGTCGACCGACATGTAGGTCAGCGGGAGGGAGTTGCGCGCGCTGCGGCGGTACTCGCGCTCGAGCAGCTCCTCGAAGTAGCGCCGGTTGTACAGGCCGGTGCCCGGGTCGCGGACCGAGAGCGTGCGGAGCAGGATCATCTCCTCCAGCTGTGCCCGCAGGTCGGCGAAGGCGGCCAGGTCGGCGTCGGACATGTCGCGCGGCTTCGTGTCGACGACGAACAGCGTCCCGACCGGCTGGCCGTTGGGAGCCTGGACGGCCATGCCGGCATAGGACCGGAGAAAAGGCGGGCCGATCACCATCGGCGAGTCGGCGAAGCGGAAGTCCGTCATGGCGTCCCGCACCACGAGCACGTCGCCGGATTCGATGCAGGCACGGGAGAAGGCGTCCCCGACGTTGTCGTTGTCCTCCAGCTCCTCGACACCGAACGTCGAGGGCAGGAACTGCTTCTCCAGCCCGATGAGGGAGAACGCAGCCAACGGAGCACCCGTCAGATGGGACAGAAGGCGGGTCACCCGGTCGAACGAGGCATCCATGTGCAAGATGGCCTCGCCGATCCAACGGACGGCATCGAGCCGCGCATCGTCGGCAATCCGGGCGTGCTCAGGTGTCAGCATGGTGGGTCCCCCTTGACTGGTCGCCCTGAGATGTCGGCTTCCAGCGCATTGATCTGAAGGGGCCATCCGGCCGATTTCCGCAGACCCGAGGCGGCAGCGACGCGCCGGCTGACTCGGCCGGTAAGCTCTTCACGCACCTCGCGGGTGTAGCTCAATGGCAGAGCCCCAGCCTTCCAAGCTGGCCATGCCGGTTCGATCCCGGTCACCCGCTCCAAGTAAAACTGCAGGTCAGAGGCCATTTTAGGTCTCCCCGAGCCCGAGCGACGGGCCATCACAATGACCCTCAGAGACCCTTCCTGACCCCTTTTCGCCGGTCCTTAGGTCATGAATTGGTCACGCCGAGGAGCTCCGAAGAGCGCCTTGACCAGGCCAGACGTCGGTCTAAGGACGGCACCCGGGTAGCGGGCGGAGCTGGAGCCCGCATGCACCTCTGCCAGCGTGGCCACAAACCGTTCGATGCGTAGGCGCAGCCGGTGGGACTATGTCCCCGCCATGAGCGCCAAGAACCTCATCACCGACCTGACGCGCCGCAACATCTTCGACTACCTGACGCTGGAACAGGTGGCTTGGGCAGGGCGGTTGATGAGGACCAGTTCGTCGCCCAGGTGTGGCCACGGGCCAGCGGCCTTGCGTCTTACGACTCCCGGTTCAAGGGCGCCCTGGCCGACATACATCAGCACCGCATCAACAACTACGACTGGGACGACGACTGGATCTTTGGGGACGCCCGGTTCGACCTGGCCGGCGGCTCCGACGACCAGTTCCTGGCCTTTCTCGCCGAGACCCTCCACCCAGTCGTCCGGTCAGACGAAGACCAGGTCGCCAAGCTCGTGACCGAGTACAACCGACAGCTCCGTCCCGACGGGTATCAACTGACGGCGACCTCCCGGATCAGCGGCAAGCCCATCTACGCCGGAACCCGCATCAGCGCGGTCCACAACCCTTCAACCGCGCTCAGCCTTCCGACCCGAACCCTGCTCAAGGACCACTCCGCTCTGCTGGATCACCTCGACGCCATAGGTCGGGACATCACCGCCGACCCCGCGGGCGCCATCACCAGCGCCAAAGACCTCGTCGAGACGATGTACAAGGTCATTCTCGACAAGCGGGGGGTCGCGTACTCCAAGAACGACGACCTCCCGGGCCTGTATAAAAAGGTCGCGGGCGAGCTCAGTCTGGACAAGAAGTCGGTCCCCGGGAACGCCCCAGGCAGCGAGGCGGTACACAAAATCCTGGGATCGCTCGGCCAAGTGGTATCCGGCATGGCGGAACTCCGCAACCAGTTCGGGCGCGGTCACGGCCGCACGACCGCGAGCAGCGCACTCGAAAGGCACGCGCGACTCGCGTTCAACGCCGCCGTCGCGTTGACCGAGTTTCTGTACGACACGCTCCAGGATCGCGAGGGGACCTGAGCCGCTACGGCTTGACCCCGGCGCTGTCAAGGCGTCGGTGAACGTATGAGAACAGACCGAACGCCTCGAAGAAGCTCTGCCGGTCCTCCAACGAGCCCAGGCGAGTCGAGTGGGCCCGCGGATTCCGGTAGTGGCCGTGGACACCGGTCAACAGGTTCTTGAAACCCTTGTGCTCACTCTGTTCCGAATCTGTCGTGAACGCATTGATCCGCACGACCGGTGTCGTCGTCCTGCTACCGAACACGGCTGTGTAGAGGTCTTCGCCGTCTGTGCCCAGATTCGTGTGCCGACGCAATCGATCGGGGATGGACTTCGCCGCCTCCTCGATCGCGTGAAACAGAGACTTCCTCAGCAGTTCCTCGCTGCAGTACGTGAGCAGTGCCGGGTGGCAATCGCGGCGACTGAGCTCCGAGATCAGCTCCCCAGCAACCCTCGCCGCTTCGTTCAGGGTCTTCGCCTGTGTGCCGCGTGCCAGCTTGCCCTCGTCGTTGACCCGATAACCGAACAACGCAAGCACCTCGTTCAGCTGCCCCTGCAGCCGATCGAAGCGCCCCTGGTCAGTAACGAATCTCGACGGATGCATCGCGGCGCCAATGAACGCCACTAAGGCGTTCCCCGCCTGCTGTCGCACTTGAGCGTTGTGGAGCGTCAAATGCAGTCGGGTGCGCTTGTTCGGCCCGTCCTCCAGCGCCAACTTCACCGGCCGAAGGGCAGACTCGAGCTCGCTGGCAGTCAGAGCCGGGGGCGCGGTCGCCGCCAGAACATTGCACACCGCCTCGGTCAGCTGCGGGTCGAACATCGGAAGCTTCTCCACCGTCTCCTCCTTCTCGTCCACCTCGAAATCCGACAGTCTCGCCGTCCTCGGGGCCTGCGATCGGAGTTGGAAGGCCCGTGCCGGCTTTCGGCGTCAGGGCGCCGTCTCGAGCTAGGCCAGCGCCGGGGTTGTCAGCGTCCTAGTTCGGGCTTACGTGGAGGCGAACAACACCTCCCTCGAGCAGCGCCTCAAACTCAATGCCTGAGTCGAGAACCGCGCGAAGCTCAGCTTGACGAGTGGGCGCGATAGTGGCGACGAGGTTCTCTCCCTCCATATCCATGACCCGGGTCTCGACCTCCCTGTCACCCCGGAGTAAGGACACGTGACGGGGACCAAGCGACCCGTCGATCGGATCTACCTCTACCGAAGCGGTCCCGTCTTCGAGTAGATCGCGAAGCACAGACGATGTACCCGTTCGTAGCACCTCAAGGAGTTCGAGCACCTCGCTCTGCGTGGCCGCGAACAGCGTCCTCCAGCCCTCGACCCCCAGATCGGACAGCCAGGTTCCTAGCGTCTCGCGCTCCTCCACCCCCACGACCCTCGCCTGCCGCCCCACCTCATGCGCCAACCGCCGCGATCGGGTGCCATCTATAAGAAGGGCGACAGCAATTGGAGTGTCAACGCCGTAGCGGATGTAGGCCGAAGCTCCCGGGTCCAGCCTCGCGTTTACGCCCTCAGCCTCTAGCCTTTCTTGACGTGGCTGACAACCACTCCGACTGTCCAGGACAGGAAGAACTCGAAGGCTTCGGTGGTGGCCAACACCATCTGCTCGAGCCGGAAGACCTCGTCTCGAACTGCTGCTCGAAGGTGACGATCGGCTAGCTCGGGCAACCCCACCCCGGCTACCCAATCTCTAAGAACGCCCAGAACCGGAATAGGGAGAACGTCTCCGCGCGGCGTCGGCCGAAAACGCCAAGCTTGACCGGCCTCACTGGTGGCAAGGAGGCGGTCGAATGCATCGACCTCGTCGAGCACATCAAAAGTGCTTTGAAGATCCATCTCTACGGGGACCAGCTCAGGATGCACTGCGTCGCCCGCCGCAACTCGGCCTAGGAGCGCTCGCACGGTCTGATCCACGACGTCGTCCAAGATGGCCGCACTGGTCAGCGAAGTACCGGTCCTCGCCCAGCGACGTCGAGTTCCCACTTCCATTCCGCTGTAGGACACAGCAACCTTGTCCGCCAAGGCGATCCACCGCGCACGCTGGTCTTCGGGCAGTTGCTCGAACGCAAAGAGACGTCTGACGACCTGCGTCCACTCGCTAGCCCGGGTCAGACTCGTGATGGTGTCGAAGGTCGCGAGTACGAGCCAGACGTAGCTTGCGAAATCGGACGCGATGCCGTTCGGGTCGAGACGCAGTACCCCGTCCCTGGTACTTGCAGCTAAGTCCTCGGCAGCCTCTAGCGATGCGAGGGCTTCCCCGCTGACCAGACTCAAGTAGACGGTCAGATCCTCGTCCGAGGGCTGCAACCGGTCGAAGTCTCGACTGTCATGAGCCTTGTTCAAGGCCAGAATAATCCAGCCTTCCGACTCCTTTCCTGCACGTCCCGCGCGACCCACGGCGTTCAACAGTCGAGCCGGATCCATTCGCTGGCCGGCCAGTTGCCCGGCGTACTCCGAGACGGCTACCACCACCGTCCGGACTGGCAGGTTGACTCCGTCCGTCAGCGTGCTCGTGGAAACGACGGCGCGAAGTTGGTCAGCCCGTAGCGCGTCTTCGATCGCCTCCTGCACATCGACCGGTAGCCCCGCGTGGTGGTACGCAACGCCTTTGCGGATCATCGGTATCAGGGGATGACCGCCACCCAGCCTGGCTTCGAGCAAGAGTCGAAGATCGCCGGTGTTCTCGCTCGGATCCAACTCGGCGGCTATTACCTCAGCAGCCGATTTGGCGTAGTCCCGGCGGTTCACAACCATCAGAAGCGTGCCCGCGTGTAGAAGGGCGGCCGCCCCCATCGCCGCGATCTTGTAGGCAGGGTCACCACCACGCCGCTTGCCATCTCGGAGGACAAACCCGCCGACGATTCCGGTCGTCAAACTCACTGTGGCCGAGGCGGCAGGCTTGATTCGGAGATGCGCGCGAACTGGGACGTGGCGGTCCGGATCACTCCTGCCGCGCACCGAAACGAGGGTCGACGCCGACCAATCCGCATCAGAGTTCAAAATCCCTCGGAGGCGCCGCGGACCACGCCAATCACTCGTGTAAAGGATCTCTCCGGCTCCATGTGAAGCCCAGCTCGCTAGCGACGCCGCGTTGCCCATGACTCCTGAAAGGAGCACGAGCCGGCCCCCAGCCGCGTCCAGAAAGGTGAGAAGTCCTCGAGAAGAAACCCCCTCGAAGACTGAGCGATCAGAAGCGCTTCGTCGACGATGAAGAGCGAGTATCGGCTCAGAGTCGAGGCGGGGTCACGACGGATGGCATTCATCAGCCGCTCGGGCGTCATGATGTCTACCGCTGGTGGTTCCGCGTCCACGCCGAGAGCAGCAAGCCAGGTCTCGTTCGCGGCGTCCGGGAGATCGCTGGCCAGTTTCCTATTCAGGATTGCCAGCCGTGTGCGCATCGCCTGACGCATCTCCCGACCGAGGCTTCGGAGGGGTGTGACGTAGCAGACGCTGCCGCTCGCGTTCGCGAGGTGCGAACAGACAATCAGCTGGGCGAGAAGTGTCTTCCCTGCGCTCGTCGGAACCGAGATGAATAGCCTTTCCGAGGACGGACTCAGCGGATTCAGCCGTGCGCTCGCCAAGAGCTCACGCTGAGGAGGCCAAAGGGTGAGAACTGGCGGCGTCCCGAACGTGAAGGACTGGGCGACGGCCGGTGGCGTTCCCGGGGGAAGGACGGCCCAAATGCTGCTTTCGCCCATTCCCTCTGCGATACGGAGAAGATGCGAGGCAACCCAACGGATCTCCAGATCCGCGGGTCCAGCCTCGCCACTTACGACCGACGCCAGCGCGGCGCGCCCAATCTCCAGTTGCGCCCGATCGCCCAGTCGAAGAAACGAAAGACACGCACCGACCCCGAGGACGATCTGGCTCGTCGGCCCGAACATCGTGCCCACGAGGTTCTCTCGACCCATTGCAACCGCCAACTGATCCGCCGGCGTCCGCCACGACCGTAGGCGGCCACTCAGTCCCCGGTGATCCAGCCCGAGGAAAGCGATCCCCAGCCTGAGTGCGGTGTTCTCCAGGTCGAGCCCCGGCTCCCCCACAGCACCGAGCTCCTCCCGCATCCTCCGGTAGATAGCCGTTGAGTTCGGAGTTAGGTCCGCCCGGTGGTAGCCGACCTGTGCCGCGAAGGCCAACGCCAGCCGCTGCTTGTCATCCAAGTCCGGTTGGTTCAGCAACAAGTCGAACGCGTGTGCGCTCACGGCGAAGGCGCGAGCCTGGCGCTCAGGAGAGTAGGCATTCGCGACGATAGAGGAGGAGGCAATGCCGTGGAGATACCACGCAGCGGGTTCCAAGCGTGAGTCGAGCTCGTTTGTCACACCTCGCACGAGCGCAATCTCGATGCTGGCGATCATCTCGGTGAGCTCAGCGGCGGACGGCAGCTCCCCAGACGTGTGCTGTCCGAGCGCTAGTGCAAGCAGCGCGGGGTCTACAGCGCGCTCCACACAAACCTCCTCACGTCTTGGGACAGGGCCGCGAAGTCCGGAAGGCTCCCGAACAAGCCGACGAGTTGGTCCGCCTTGTCGAACCGGGGCAACTTCTTAGCAAGCTGCTTGAACGGTTTCGCCGGCGCGGCGGCGGCAGAAGCGACGGCCACCCCGGCGCCGGCGCATGCATTTCCCTCGACCCAGTGGTCAGCCATGTTGGCGACGAGCAACTCTTGGTCCGCGGGCAAGCCCTGTTGTGCTCCAATAAACATCGCCACATATCGGTTCCCCTCACCTGCGAGTTGGACGCAGGCTTTGCGGATAGTGGACATCGCCGGAGATCCGCTGGTGTGCTTCTTGATCTCCCACAGCGTGAATCTCAGATCCCCTCCGGGAGTGCGATACAGAACAACACCGTCGCTACCGCCATCAGTCGGGGCCGTCTTGGGCTCCGAGATCAACTCGATTCCGGGGTCGGCGCCGACGAGCAAAAACCAGACCCATTCAGCGACATGGCCTTCAAGGTGATCGACCGACTTCGGCGTGGCAGGCAGCCCAAACGCGGTGTCAACAAACGCCTCCACGATCTGCCGTTCATTGCCCGAGAGAGGTTGGCCCGACAGCGCTGCCGTGCGCCAGGCCTGATGGTGGCTGACCGCCGAGCCGAAACGGCTGCGCATGATCGCGTCAGCGATCACCCAGGCCAGGGCAGCTTGGTCCAAGTGTGCGAGAGCACCGCTTTCGCCGACTCTCCACGAGCAGGACAGCGGCCTACCGATCACGAATTGACTGATCGTCAGGTAGTCGCCGACCACCAGTTTGGCCTTGGCCTTCGCATGCTTGAACGCTTGCTCAGCGTTCGGAGGCGTGGCTGCCATTCGAGTCACCCCCGCAAACCGCTGAAGGCGAGTCCGCGCGCGCGCTCGGCTCCTTGATGGCGTTCACAAGAGCAGCATGCCAGTGGGTCGATCAGGTGTCTGGGCTCAGAGCCTCGGATTCGCCGGAACCCGGAGGTCCGTGCCGGAGGCAGCGGACCCCTCAGCGGACGCATCCGCCCAAGAAATCCGAAGTTCCCTCACGCCAACCCGGCGCCGCGCTCGGCTCTCTGACATCTTTCGTCAGCACCTGCCCCGACAGGGCGCAGTCGCAGATTCCAACGACGTGGGTCGTGTTTGACTCGGCGGTCGGCTTCAGAAGCCCAAGGTGCGTGAAGCTGCCAGGCTTCATGGCATCGCGTGCAGCGCAAGCCGACTCTGGCGTCACTGCGCTGACGGGTGTGGCAGCAAGCGCCGCATCGGACGCGCGCACGGCTGACAGTGAGGCAGGGCTCAAACCGCCACCCGGCAGGTGGGCCCTCACCTCGCCCCTATCAGGCGGCGTCGACGCGCTCGGCTGCGCTACCACGGCGCGGGCTGGCGCGGCTCCATCGGCTCGTCCAGAAGATCTCGACGCTCCGTCACGCAACGCTCGACCTAGACGGTAGGCACGACTCCAGCCTTGTGGCGTAGAGCCTGTTTGAAACCCCGAACTCCTCTCTACGAACGCCGATTCACCGTCAATCCTGACGCTACCTCCGCGCCCTTGATTCGCGGTATCATTGCAGGTCAGAGCCACTTATCGGTGCGTCGCGATCCGGGAGATCCGCCGCCGTCCAGAGGGTCTCTGCCCACTAGTTGCCCACAAAGATCTTCGGGGGCCGTTTCACTTGGGTTGGGTTGAAGAACGGCAAGGCGCGAGAGGGGCGCGGTACGTCGCGGTGTACCGCGACGTGCGCCGGGCCAAGCGCTCCGCGGGCAGCTATCGGACGGAGAAAGAAGCGATCCGGGCGTGGCACAAGGCCGAGGAGAACCTGTCGGTTGGGCGGGTGGGCGACCCCAAACGGAGCCGGCAGACGTTGTCCACCTACGTCGAGGCGGAGTGGTTCCCCAACCACCTCATCGAGCTGACCACACGGGAGAACTACCGGTACCTGCTCAATCGATACGTGCTGCCCGGGCTGGGCCACGTCCGGATGGCAGAGCTTCTCCCGCATCACGTACGCGAGTGGGTGACCGAGCTACAGCGCGACTACGGCGCACGCCCGCCGACGATCCGTGAGGCCAAGGTCGTCCTCGACGCCATCCTGACCACGGCCCTGAACGACCAGGTGGTGTGGCTGCACGCCGGGCGCGGGGTCAAGACCCCGCCGGTGGCCCGTAAGCCGCGCCGCATCATCACCGTCGAGCACTACGACGCGATCTACGCCGCCCTCCAGGACGACACGATGCGCCTATTGGTGGAGACCAAGATCGAGACCGGGCTGCGATGGGGAGAGCTGACAGAGCTGCGACCCGGGACCTCGACCCGAAGACCCGAGTACTCACCGTCTCCCGGGCCGTCGTCGAGCTCAAAGCCAAGGACCGACCCGGCAACGTGCGGTTCGTGATCAAGGACTACCCGAAGGACAAGGAGTGGCGGCAGCTCTCGTTGACCGCCACGCGGTGAAGGACAGAAAATCGGACTGCACGCCGACAGCTCAACCTCGCGCCCCGACGACCTGTTGTTTGCCTGCCCCACTCCCGCTGAGCCCCGTACCGGAGGCCCGAGCGGCTCCCCGACCCCGCGACCTGGGGCTGACCGGACCCAACGAGAACGGTCGGCAATACCGACACGGCACCCTCACCGCCACCAGGCAGCGCCCTGCCGATGCCGACACTGCAAGGACGACGTCGCCGCCTACCGGGTGCTCGACGAGCCCTGGGCAAGGAAGCCCGCGAGACCGCGCCCGCTCAACACCACGGGCACATCCCGAAGACCTCGGTCTCCGCTCCAACGTGTGGAACCCGGGGTACAGACCGCAGGGCTCGGATTCCGAGTGACACCCCACGCCCTACGCCACGCCCACGCATCCTGGCTGCTCGCCGGCGGAGCCGACCTGCAAGTCGTGAAGGAACGGCTGGTCACAGCAACATCGCTACGAACCGGCAAATACCTCCACGCTTCTTCCCGGCGCAGACCAAGCCGCGTTGGAGGCGCTGGATGCGTTCCGGTCGCGTCCAGTGCGCCGCAGACAGATACGCAAGGGGACGAACTTGCCGAGATGCGTGAGCTGGTCGCCAGGTTGCACCACATGCTTGTCGACGGCACGTGAAAACTGACCCCCGCGCGGCATCCGAAATCTGACCCCCTCGGCAACTGAGCCTGGCTGCAGTCGAGCCGGGAGGACCAGGGGTGTTGAGCGTGGAGGACTGGGCGGAGATCCGCCGGCTGCATCGGGCCGAAGGGATGCCGATCAAGGCGATCGTGCGGGTGATGAAGGTCAGCCGGAACACCGTGCGTGCGGCGTTGGCCGCGGACGGGCCGCCGAAGTACGAGCGGGCGCCGGCGGGGTCGTTGGTGGACGAGTACGAGCCGGCGATCCGGGAGTTGCTCAAGGCGTTCCCGACGATGCCGGCGACGGTGATCGCCGAGCGGGTCGGCTGGCCGCATTCGATTCGGGTGCTCTCGGGTCGGGTGGCGCGGTTGAGGCCGGCGTATCTGCCGCCGGACCCGGCCGGGCGCACCGTCTACGACCCGGGTGACATCGCGCAGTGCGACTTCTGGTTCCCGGAGACCGAGATCCCGGTCGGGTTCGGGCAGTCCCGGCGGGCCAAGCAGTTGCCGGTGCTGGTGATGACGTGTGGCTACTCCCGTTGGCTCTCGGCGCTGTTGATCCCCTCGCGCGCCGCCGAAGACCTGTTCGCCGGCTGGTGGGCGCTGATCCACGGTCTGGGTGCGGCGCCGCGCACGCTGGTCTGGGACGGGGAGGGCGCGGTCGGGCGGTGGCGGCGCGGGCGCAGCGAACTGACCGCCGAGTGCCAGGCCTTCCGCGGCACGCTCAGCAGCAAGGTGATCGTCTGCAAGCCGCGCGACCCGGAGACCAAGGGCGTGACCGAACGCGCGAACGGCTATCTGGAGACCAGCTTCCTGCCCGGCCGCTCGTTCACCTCCCCGGGCGATTTCAACGCCCAGCTCGGGGAATGGCTCGCGGTCGCGAACACGCGCCGCAAGCGGACGTTGGGTTGCGCCCCGGCCGCGCGGGTCGGCGCGGACCGTGCCGCGATGCTCACCCTGCCGCCGGTCGCGCCGGTGACCGGTGCGCGCAAGTCGCTGCTGCTGCCGCGCGATCACTACGTCCGGGTGGATTCCAACGACTACTCGGTGCACCCCGCCGTGATCGGACAGCGGATCGAGGTCGTGACAGACCTGCACCGCGTCCGCGCGTTCCAAACCGGCCGTTCCGTCGCCGAGCACGTCCGCGTCTGGGCCAAGCACCAGACCGTCACCGACCCGGCGCACCGGGCCGCAGCCGACGCCCTGCGCCATAACCGGGCCTGCGTCGTCCGCCCGCCCGTCGAAGCCCTGGTGCAGCAACGGGCGCTGACCGACTACGACCGCCTGCTGGGCACGGACCTCGAGGGCGGGGCAGCCTGATGGCTACCCGCACCGCCGGCGCGGCCAAGAACTCCGCCCCGGTAAGGGATTTCGGCACCGAGCTGTCATTCCTGACCCGGGCGTTGAAGGCCCCGACCCTGCGCGAGGCCGTCGAGCGACTGGCCGAGCGGGCGCGGGCGGAGTCCTGGACTCACGAGGAGTTCCTGGTCGCCTGCCTGCAACGCGAGGTGTCCGCGCGGGAGTCCCACGGCGGCGAAGGGCGCATCCGAGCCGCCCGGTTCCCCGCGCGCAAGTCGCTCGAGGAGTTCGACTTCGACTACGCCCGCGGTCTCAAGCGAGACCTGGTCGCCCACCTCGGGACGCTGGACTTCGTCACGGCGAAGGAGAACGTGCTGCTCCTCGGCCCGCCGGGCACGGGCAAGACCCATCTCGCCACGGGGTTGGGGATCCGGGCCTGCCAGGCCGGACACCGGACCCTGTTCGCCACCGCCTCGCAGTGGGTGACCCGCCTGGCCGAGGCCCACAACCACGGCAAGCTCCAGGACGAACTGACTCGCCTCGGGCGCTACCCGTTGCTGATCATCGACGAGGTCGGCTACATCCCCTTCGAGTCGGCCGCGGCCAACCTGTTCTTCCAACTCGTCTCGACCCGCTACGAACGCGCCTCCCTGATCGTCACCTCCAACAAGCCGTTCGGGCGTTGGGGCGAAGTGTTCGGCGACGACGTTGTCGCCGCGGCCATGATCGACCGCCTCGTCCACCACGCCGAAGTCATCTCACTGAAGGGGGACAGCTACCGACTCAAAGACCGAGACCTCGGCCGAGTCCCGGCCGCACCAAGCGAGGACTGAACAAGATCTGACGGAGCGGGGGTCAGAATTCACCCGCCGTCAGGGGGTCAAGATTCGAGTGCCGTTGACAATGCTGGAACGACCCGAGCAAGGCGCTGGCTGAGGGTTCGGATGGCATGGCCAGCACACCTCGGCGGGGTGGTCGAGCAAGAGTGAAAAAGCGCTTCCAGCGGCCCTCGCGAGGCCGTATGTAACTTGTCAAACTGAGCCTGGGTGGCCATTCCGGGCATGGCGGAAGCCGCGTCCGTCACGTGTTCCATCCACCCCATCACCCTGCCGCCGCTGATGATCGGCTTCTGCCAGAGGACGGATCTCGGCCACCAATCCGACCGCGTGCTCATGACCTCCGCGGCGACCTCGACTGCGGATCCGTGGGCGCCAGGAGGTCCGAGCAAATCGGCGTGGAGGAGTAGCTCTCCCACCCGTTGTTCTTCGCGTTCGAGATGGCGTTCGTAGCGGCAGTAGGGGATCCGCGGAACTCCGTCGCGCTCGTAAGTGAGCGACGTTGCCGTCAGGCCGCCCAACCTGGTGAAGTCCTGGCCCCGGAACTCGTAGAGCGTGTCCAGCAGATCCTGCGTGGTCGGGTTCTCGGCCGGAAGGTTGGCTGCGGCCGCGACGAGCAGCGCGCCCGCTGTCCAGGCGGTGCTCGCGGCCCCGCCCGTGTCGAAGCCCGGATTGAACTTGCGAACGCTGGCCTGGTAGTACCGCTCGGCCGGGGTCCGGTTCGCCATGTGGGCGAAGGTGTTAAGGGGAATGTAGGTGCCGCCCAGCCAGGGGTTGCCGAGGAATTGCTTCTCACTGCCGATCCCGATCTGGTGGATCAACGTCTCCGGGAAGAACCCCACTTGTGGGCACGAGCGCGCGAACCGGACAGCGGACGCAGCGTCGGTGGAGATCACGGCGGCTTCGACCCCGGCATTCTTCATCTGGAGGCATTCCTGGACGAATGACGGCTGGGTGAGCGAGACCTGCGGGGCGGCGGCGATTCGGATTCCGAACTTCGGCGCCAGATCCTTCAGCGCCACATTGATCGCACCGCACGAGGCCGGGACCTCGATGCACCACAGATTGCCGACGACGGTCTTCTTGAAGTGGTTCTTGATCGCGGTGAGGTAGCCGACCGCGAACGACTGGATGCTGGCGGCCTGCGGAAAGATGAGCGGGTTCTCGAACCACGCGCTGCTGGTCAGGTCACCCCCGATGATCGGGATCCCCGCCTGTTTGATCGTGGGCACGATCGCGTGGATGGTCAGCACCTGGATGTTCCCGACGAACGCCAGGATCCGGTCCTTCTGGATCAGCTCCTGGGCCCGGGTGACGGCGGTCGAGGGATCGCCCTGGTCGTCCTTGATCACGATCTTGATCTTGTGCCCGCTCAGCCCGCCGCAGGCGTTCTGCGACGTCATGAACGTGTTGAGCGCTGGGACCGCCGGGGCGAAGAGCTCACCCAGAACCCCGGACAGAGTCGACACATTGCCGAAAGTCACCTCGGAGAGGGTGGCCGGCTTACAGACCCGGCCACCGCCGAAGATCGGCGCATTGCGCACCGTCGACGCCACAGCGGCCGCGGGCCCGGTGGCCACCTTCTCGACCTGCTGCCGGGCTCTGCGCGGCTTGGTGTCCACCGCCTCGTTGCTCGCCGTGCGGCTGGGGGTGCAGCGCTGTCGGCAGCCCTGGCGGGATCGGTTCCGTCCCTCTGAGCCGCGGCTGGCTGTTCAGCCTCCGCGACGGTCGTGCCCGGGTCGACCGGTGTCGCCACCTCGGGCGCGATGGTCGCCGCCGGAACGAGGTCGGACCCGGACTGGGACGCGACGGCCCCTGGCTCGGACACCGCCGATCCGCCACAGCCCGCGAGCGTCAGGGCGAGCGCCGACATGACGGCCGCGGCACGCAGGCGGGCAGGTAGAACTCGCGCGAGGGTCATGAGTGTCTCCGTCGGTAGGTCCCCCCAACCGATACGAAAGGTGAAACAGCGTCAGTTGTGTTGGAGTGAGTCCTCGGACGTAGGCCGCGGGCCATCCGAACTCGACGTGCGCGTCCGCCCTCCTGTCGTCGAGCGACGCGGTCATGCTGATCTCGTTCAGAAGAAGATGGTGGATCGGCATCGACGAGCCGGCCGCGAAGCGCGCATCGAAGCTCAGGTCGGTACCGGTAGCGTCCGTGACCGTCCCGAGGCTCTGTCAGGCGCTTCGAAACTCAGACCCGGAGCGCGCAGAGGGCATCGTCCGCCGGCACCTGCAGCGCTCACTCGACCTCGTCCTCGGCGCCTTCACCGGCCCCGCCTGACTTTTCACTTCGGCCAGGAGCCACCGTGTCCGTCTCACGCCATCCCCGCCTGCTCGAACCCGTCTCGATCGACCGCTCCGGCTACCGAACCGGATGGTGGTGGGCGGCATGCACACGCTTCTCTCGAGCGCATGGACCGACCCACCGAACGACTCGTGGCGTTCTACCGAGCGCGCGCGCGCCGCCGGCGAGATCGGGCTCATCATCACCGGTGCCCACGGCATCACTGCCGAGGGCAGACTGGACCAGGACGCGGCGATGCTCGCCGACGAAAGTGCGCTCGTCGACCACTGTGCGGTGGTCGACGCCGTCCATGAGCTCGGCGGACGGATCGTCCTGCAACTCATCCACGCCGGGCGCTACGCCAAGGTGGCGGAATGCGTGAGCGCGAGCGACCGCAGAGCCCGAATCAACCGGCACAACCCGCGCAGGCTGACGACCCCTCAGGTATGGGACATCGTCGCGGCGTTTGCGACCAGCGCCGCCCTCGCCCGCCGGCTGGCGACGACGGCGTCGAAATCATGGGCGCTGAGGGTTACCTGATCAACGAGTTTCTCGCCCCGGCCACCAACGACCACGACGACGAGTTCGGCGGCGACCTGGCGGGCCTGCTGCGCTTCGCCGTCGAGGTCGTGCGGGAAGTCCGAACAGCTCTAGGCCCCGAGACAGCGCTGCTCTACCGGATCTCCGCCATCGACCTGGTCGAAGGTGGCATGACCAAGGCGGAGACCGCCGAACTCGCGCGCCGCGTGGAGGCCGCGGGCGCGGATGCCCTCAACACAGGCGTGGGTTGGCACGAATCGGGCGTGCCAACGATCGCCGCGGCGTGCCCCCAGCGGCCTGGGCCTTCGCGGTGCGCCGGATCCGCGACGCCGTCAGCATCCCGGTGATCGCCGCGAACCGCATCAACGACCCCGATGTGGCGGAGAACCTCCTGGCCGACGGAACTGCCGACCTGGTCGCCATGGCCAGACCACTGCTCGCCGATCCGGACTTCGCCCGCAAGGTCCGCCTCGGCGATACCGAATCGATTGCCCCCTGCATTGCCTGCAATCAGGCCTGCCTCGACCGCATGTTCAACAACCAACCCGTCACCTGCATGATCAACCCGGCCGCAGGCCGGGAGCTGTAATCCTCACCGCCGCACCTGCGGTACGGCGGCGCATCGCCGTCGTCGGGGCCGGACCAGCCGGCATGGCCTATGCGATGACGGCAGCTGAGCGCGGGCACGACGTGACCCTTTACGACGCCTCGACCGAGCTCGGCGGCCAATGGAATCTCGCCCGGCTCGTGCCCGGAAAGACAGAATTCAGCCAGGCCCTGCGCTACTACCGGGTGCGGCTCGGTCGCCTCGGGGTTCAGCTACGTCTGGGTCATCAGGTGTCTTCCCACGACCCCACCCGGCGGGATACGACCAGGTCGTCCTCGCGACGGGCGTCACGCCGCGGGTCCCCGACATCCCGGGCATCGATCACCCCAGCGTGACCACGTACTCCGACGTCCTCACCGGGGCCGTGGTACCCGGCTACCGGGTCGCAATCATCGGTGCGGGCGGAATCGCCTACGACGTCGCCGAGTTCCTGCTGGGCGACGAGGCCGAGAGCACCGACCCCGCGACCTTTGCCGCGGCCTGGGGCTTCGGAGACCGGCCTCGAGACGCGGGGCGGCATCGCGCCCAGCAACTCCGAACCGGCCGCACCGCACCACCAGATCACGATTCTGCAGCGCGGAACTGACCGCTTTGGCTCCCGGCTCGGACGGACCACAGGCTGGATCCTGCGCTCCAGGCTGGCGCGTCACGGCCTGCACGAGATCGCCGGTGTGCACTACACCAAGATCGATGACGAAGGACTGACCTACGAACTCGATGGCGAGCTGCACGTCTTGGGCGTCGACACCGTCATCGTGTGCGGGCCAGGAATCGGAGCGGTCGTTGTACGACAACCTCTCCGCCGCCGGACTACCCACGAGCCTGGTCGGTGGTTCATTCGAGCGTCCGAGCTCGACGCTGTGCGCGCGATCGAGCAGGCGACTCGGGCGGCCCTCGCGGTGTAAGCAGGCGCAGATAATCCCCGAGCCTGGGTCCATCGCTACTACCACCTTGACCGTGCCCTAGCACTGACCAAATCTGAAACCGGCGGGGCGACCCCTCTGTCGACCTTCGGGTCTGACCTCACCGAGCGCCTCGAGCGGCGCGAGGCGCCCCGCCACCTGCCCCTTGTTCAGCAGGCTTCTAGCGCTGATAATCGGGGACCTTGCGCGCGGGTCGTCCGTGGGATGTGAGTACAGCATGGAGCTAGAGACGCTGAGCGTGCTGCGCGTGAGCCCGGGCATCACGACCACGCTCGCGGTCTCGGCAGATGGCCATGAGCGCTTCGTGGTGCGACGACTTGAACTTTCGAGGGCATGGCCGTGGAGTCGGCAGTGGCTTGAGGGGGAGGTCGAAGTTGTCCGACGGGCCCGGCTCGCCAACGTTGTGCCCACCACGATCGTCTATCGGGGGGCAGAGAGCAGTCCTGGTCCGCCCTTTCGTGGCAGGGCTGGACATCCGGGAGCTGGTCCGCCCGGCAGCCGCACCCCTCGATCGAGGACCAGCTCCGGGCGATGTGCACTTTGTTTTACACACTGGGACGTCTGCATCGCCTGGGTATCGCCCATGGTGGTGTCACGCCGACGAATATCGTGCTCGCCGAGGGCGGCGAACTCGTCCTCCTCGACGCAGGGGTTACGCGAACCCAGCTGGCTGCTCCGATCGATTTGACGGATCCGCCGGCACCCGACGTCCAAGGTGCTGAGCAGACGCGGCAGCACCGGACGGCCGGGTTCACCGCCGACCTATTCGCTGCCGGCACCGTGCTGTTGGAGTCGATGGCACAGATCAACCACACCGAGGGTGTGCTGCGGCGCGTAGCCCCGTTGGGAGAAAGGCCCCATGGACCGGCACATTTGCTCGATCTCTTGGGGGTGGAGGCTCGGCTGCAGCCTGTGTTCGCGAAGTTGCTCGACCCTGTGCCTGCGATGCGCTACCAAAGCGCGGAGGACGTGCTCGGCGATCTCGAGGCGCTCCTCGCCACCAGCGACGAGGCCGGACCAGGTGTTAAGTCACAGCAAGATTCGGACAGGTCGATGGCAGCGGCGGAGGAGCCGCCGATGGTGGGCCGGGTCCCGGAGCTCGCTGCTCTCGTCGCCTGCACCGATCGAGCGGCCAGGGGGTCCGGCTCGGTGGTGTGTGTCAGCGGGGACTCGGGGTTTGGGAAGAGCCGGCTGCTGGACGCGGCGGCCGATTATGCACTGGCACGGGGAACAACGGTGATGCGGGCCGGAGCGTTCGACCAGGCCGCGGCCCGGCCGCTGGGGCCGTTCGGAGTTTTGTTTCAGGACCTGGTCGCTCACCTGCGTGCACATCCGAACGCGGTGGAGCGGGTGCGTGAGGGGCTGGGCGGCCTCCTCCCGGTGGTGGTCGACCAGGTGCCGGAGCTCGCCGCAGCTTTCGCCGACCAGCCGTCGAGGCGGGAGCCAGATGGCGCAATTGCCGACAATCCGGGTCCTGTCGCGCCGGCCGCGATCGTGCGGCTGCTGCTCGATGCGTTCACCCCCGAGCAACCCGGCCTGATTGTTCTCGACGACTGTCAGTGGGCCGATGACCTGACTTGGCGGGTGCTCGCGAAGCTTGCGGAGTCCCTCAGTGGCGGGGGCCGTCGCGAGGCCGCGAGCATCTCGCTGATCTTCAGCTGCCGCACCGAGGCGGTGCGGAGGGTTCGCGCCTGGGGGGTGCTCGACGTGGAGTACGTCGGTCTAGTGGCCCTCTCCAACGCCGACACTGAGCAATTGGTCCGGTCCACCATTGCCAGCGTGCCCGATGAGGTCATCCCCTACGTCACAAGGCTCTCGCGCGGGAATCCCCTGGAAGCGCTGCTGATGTGCCGGGAGCTAATGGATTCGGTGCTCACCCGGACGCCGAGTGGCTGGGTGATGGACGAACGTCATCTCTCCTCGTTGGCCCAGGTCTCGCGGGCGCCCAACGAATCGGGGTACAACCCCGACGCGGGGGGCACTGACGTGTTTATCTTCCTCGAGCCGGCTCAGGTTGCTCTCCTCGGCCACCGCGCAGGCACTGCGCCAGGCCGCCGTCCTCGGGCGGAGGTTTTCCTCAGAGCTCCTGGCTACGGCCTTGTCAGTCACCGCACCGGAGGTCGAGCGACTCCTCGACGGTGCCATCCATCGAGGCATCGTGCGGGGTGTGGTCGGCGGAGATCGCCATGAGTTTGAGTTCGCGCACGACCGGCTTCGGGAGGCGGTCCTGCGCACGCTGGGTGATGGCGATCGAGAGGCTTCGCACCTGCGGGCGGCGACTGCGCTGGAGGGCTCCGCGGCCGCTCCGGCCGATTTCGATATCGCATACCACTATGCGCGCGCGGGCCGCCCGTCCGCCGCGGTGCCCTTCGCCCTCCGCGCGGGAGAAGCGGGACTACGCCGCCAGGCGCTCGACGTCGCCGAGAGCAACCTCGCCATCGCTGAAGCCGGCCTGGCGAGCACCGCGCCCGGGGCCCTTGGCAACGACGATTCATGGTTCCGCGTCTACGAGGGCCTGGGGACGGTCTACATGCTGCGCGGCAACTATGACTTGGCCGCGAGAAATTTGATCAGCGCTCACGAGCTGACCAGCGCCCATACAGTCACGGACTCCGCCCGGGTTGCGACGCTGCTCAGCGAGCTCGCCTTCAAGACCGGCGCCTTGGATGATGCCGCACGGTGGATGCATCGCTCACTGGATCACCTTGCGCTGCCGGTGCCCGCCAACTCCTGGCATGCGGGCGTGCTTGCAATGCGCGAGGCGACTCTCATCGCCTCGGGATGGTTCTTCAGGTCGCTGGGCGCAGGCCGCGCCGTGGGGACGAGGGCGGACGCGGAGCGCCGTCGTTCGGCCGCCCGGATGCACAACCGGCTGGTGTACGAGTGGTGGTTCACCAAGTCGCCAATCTGGGTCCTGTGGGCGATCTTGCGGAGCACACGATTCGCCAATGCTAACTCGCAGGAACGGGCCCAGGCACTGTCCACAGCCGCTGTCATCTCGGGCACCGCACCCGTCCTCGCACCCATCGCCATGCGCCTTGCCGACCGCTCGCTGCGGTTGCGAGAACGGGCTGGGGAGGGTTGGGGGATCGCGCAGTCGCACCACTTCCGTGGCTTCGTGCTCCACGCCGCCAACCGGTACACAGAAGCGATCGAGGCCTTCGACACCGCCATCGCCGCCTTCGACATCCTCGGGGACCGCTGGAGCAGCACGCTGCGATGTGGCAGAAGGCCCTTTGCCTGGGGCGATTGGGGCGGTTGCACGACGCGGGGACCTTGGCGCGGGACACCTACTGGGAGGCAAAACGTAGGGGTGACCGGATCGCAGCGGGTACCGCGTTGGCGATCTGGGTGCGCTACCTGCCCGGTGACGTCGGTATCGAGACGCTGATGCGGGAAATCGGCGAGACACCCGCGGGGGATCGCCACACGCTGGCCCTGCTGCACTCTGCGCGTGCCGGGCGGCTCTTCCATGCAGGGCAGTACGGACAAGCCATGGACGCTGCGCTGCAGGCCGATGAACTGCTCCGCGCGTCCGGGATCAGGAATCATTTCCTAGCCCCGATCCTGACCTCTCATTTGCAGATCCTCCGTCTCTCACCGCCTGCCGGATCGTCCTGGTGGACCCAGGAGCGTCGCCTCCAGACCAAGCTCTGCGTCCAAATCCTTCGCCGTTCGCGCCGCTCCGCTCTCATCTTCAGCGGGGAACGTCCTGCGGTGTGGCGTGAGTGGGCCATGATGGCGTTCGCTGCCGGGCACCGGCGGTTCGGAGAGGTGATCTTGCGAGCCGCGGCTCGCAGTGCGCGCCGCAACTCGGCGCAGGGTGAGCTGGCTGCCTGCGTACTGGTGGCGACCCTTACGGGCATCACGCCGCGGCGGGGCGTCCTCGCATCCCCGTCGGTGATCCAGACTTGTCGCGACCAGGGGGTCTGCGTCGATCGAGGGATCGTCGAGTATGTGCCTGCTCACGACGCGCTCTCCGGCAGCTCCTCAGTCCGCCAGCAGGCTCTGCTGGATGCGGTTAGCTCGCTCGTCGCCTCCGATGAGGTCGAGGAGGTGCTGGAGGTTTTACGCGATGCTGTGTTCGCCACCACGACCGCACGTCGGGTCGTCATCGCGCGAAGCGCCACTGAGCTGAGCCGGGGAAGGAAAGGACCCCGGCTGAGGCCGCCGAGATGCGGGTCACCGATCGGCTCGTCATGCCCGTGGTCCGTGACCGAGGTGGCGCAGTTTCCGTCGTGGCGGCCTTTCCGATCGGCGAGGGCGAGCGGCACGCTCCGACCCTGGAGGTGCTGGCCGCCGTCGCCAGTGGTGTGATGGAGCGCGGTGTGCTGCGTCGCGAGTCCATGGAACAGATGGTCGCGGTGCAGGAGGCAGAGCGCGGCCGGATAGCACGTGACCTGCACGACGAGTTCAGCCATTTGTTCGCCGGAGCTATCGGTGGACTGAGCACCCTTCAGGGCTCCTCAGACCCGGCGGTACGCCAGACCGCCACCGAGGTCTGCGAGATCGTTCGCCAGGGGATCAGGGTGGCCCGATCAGTGGCGTGGTCGCTGCGACCATCCGGGCTCGACGATCTGGGCCTGGTGGGATGTATCGAGCAGTACGTCGAGGACTTTCGCAGCACTTTCTCGATCAGGGTCGACCTTACCGCCACCGGCCAGGCACCTACCTTGTCTCCCGCCGTTGCGACCGCCGTGTTCCGGATCGTGCAGGAGGCGCTGACCAACATCGCTCGGCATAGTGGGGCCAGCGAGGCTAGCGTGATGCTGGTGAGTTCCGCAGACTCCGTGCGTGCGGTGGTGGAGGACAATGGGATTGGATTCGACGTCGAGTTCGCCGGCGAGCGAAAGTCGTTGGGTCTAATCGGGCGCGCGAGCGTGCCAAGCTGGTTGGGGGTCGGCTGTCCGTAGAGTCGAGCACTGGCCACGGAACCACGATCATGGCGGAGGTGCCTGTCAATCCATGATCAGCGTTGCGGTGTGCGACGACCACGGATCATCCGGTCAGGGGTACAGCGGATCATCGAGGCCGCCGCAGAGTTCGAGCTGGTGGCCTCCGCGGCCACGGGGGAGGCCCTGTTGCGCATGCTGCCCGACCTTCGGCCTGACCTGCTGCTGCTCGACATCCGACTGACCGACAGCAGTGGGCTGGATCTGCTGGACCGTATAGCCGCAATGGTCCCCGGCACGCGGGTGGTGATGCTGAGTATGTATGGCGCGAAGGGCTACATCGAGAAGGCCCGCGCACGTGGCGCGCGAAGCCAGGTACACCACCAAGGAATGCCTCGACGACGAGCTGGTGTCGGTGCTCCGCGCTGTCCTTGCGAACGAGGGCTTCGTGTCGTACCGCCCCGAAGAGTGTGGCCGCCAGCAGTAGCGAGCGGCGCGGAAGTGCGAACATCGACGCGCTGTCCTCCCGCGAGCTTGAGGTCATGAAGCCATCGACAGTGGGCCGGACCTCCAACGAGGTGGCTAAGGAGCTCGGGCGTTTCGCCACGCACCGTGGAGACTCATCGCGCGAGCATCCAGAGGAAGCTTCAGATCCGCACCCGGGCCGAGCTGGCGAGGATTGCGCTGTTCGAGGGCCTTCTGGAATGAGCCGCCCCCGACGCGCGACTGCCCGCGTGCGCCGCCTGAAACCGTGCGCAAATGCCGAAGTCCTAGCGACCAAGGATCGCTAGAGGCACAGCTCGCGCGCGAGGTTCCGGGCTGCGAGCTGCACCAGCCTGGCGGGGTTTTGGATGTCCGCAAGCATTTTCGCGGTCGGACCGACGAGCGAGACGGCGGCGTAGGCGACTCCGTCGTGCCCCAGCACCGGTCCTGCCACCGACGTGAGGCCAGGAATCATCTCGTTCACACTACCCCGAAGCCACGTTTCAGGGTCTCCTGAAGAGCGAGTCGGTAACGGAGGGCCCCCGCGCGGGTCCGCGGCCAACGCGATCGGGAGCGGTCCAACCAAGCGTCCACCTACGAAGCTCGGACTGTAGGCGGACAGCACTTTGCCTGAACTGGTCCGCTCGATTGGTTGGCGGCAGCCAATCTCCGACCAGGCCGCCAGCGCGCCGCGGCCGATGAATCGCTTGAGCATCAAGACCTCTTGGTGGTAAGGGACGCCAATCTCGGCCGTAGCCCCAGTGCGCTTAGTGAGGTCCTGTAGGAGTGGCAGAGCTGCGGTGCGGATGTCATTGCGGCTCACCGTCAAGTGGCCGAGCTCGTACACGTGCAGGCCGAGCCGGTAGCGACCGGTGACCGCATCCCGCTCGGCGAATCCCCTCGCACACAGCGAGGTCAGCAGCCGGTGCGCGGTGCTCTTCGCAACTCCGATATGCCGCGCGAGCTCGCTGACGCCGAATTCCTCGTGGTCCTCGAAGCAGGTAAGCAGGTCGAGGGCAGCGAGCACGGACTGCAAACCTCCGGCACAATCCAGCTCGCTACGAGCCCCCGGCGGCGCCGTCGCCGGATTCACTTGGTCGTTCGGCGTTACCCCGATGAGGTCTGAGGCAGCACGCCCGCGGGCCGTAGAGGGCTCGGCATTGTCCCCTCCTCCCCCTCGCTGTACGGACCTGGGGTGGGGTGAGGGGCTGACCGCGTGCATGCTCATGTAAGACCTCCGGCCGCAATCGTGGAGAGGAGGCCGCCGCCGGGGTCGTGCGCAACGTACAACGGCGTAATCATGAGGCCACTAACGGCCAGGGTCAGGACAACGTCCACTTAAACCTTTCAGGATTTGAGCAGAGTCAACGGCGGGGACCCCGCCGGCGAGGCCGGGTTCCAGGTAATCTCCAGATTGGAGAGACGGGGCAGCGGACCGTTGAACGCACCACCGGTCCACACGTGAGCTGAGTGTTCGTTCAGGCGCATCGCGCGCATCAATCCCGGCATGCGGGCCGAGGGTTGAGCAAGGACTCAGGGGGCCCCGACGAACTTGTGCCCCCAGATGCTGATGCTGTCGTAGCGCACGACCGACCATCCGGGATCGACAGGACGAGCGCCCCAGCCGAACTCGATGGCGAAGCCGGACGGAGTGCCTCCGTAGAAGGAGACCATGTGGTCGTTGGTGTGCCGCCCGAGCGTCATGACCACCGCGTCGTCTTCCACGCACCTGTCGTAGGCGAGGCCCACGTCGTCCATCGACGTGGTCTCCAGCATGAAGTGGTGCAGCTTCTTACCCACGGGCAGGGCCGCGAGGGCCAGGGTGTGGTGACGCCCGTTGCAGTGAAGGAAGTAGAGGCGCGCCGACATCTCTGGATTCAGTTTCCAGTCGATGACGTCGGAGAGGTGGAAGCCGAGGCCCTGGATGTAGAAGTCCAGCGCTGCCTGCACATCAGAAGCGCCCATCACGTAGTGGCCCAGCCCCTGATCCCCCGTCAGGAAGCCTGTGACGCCGATCGGCGACGTGAACGGCACCTCGAACACTTCGGTCCCGCCGAAGTAGATCTCGACCCTGGTGTCGGTGGGATCGGTGCACGAGATCAGGCCGAGCACCCCACGCTCGGCTGCGAGCTCGCGGCTCTCCGTTGTCACCTTGATCCCGAAGTCCTCCAGGCGCGACTTGACCTCGGCCAGCGCCTCCTCGGAGTCGACCTCGTAACCGGCGAGGGCAAGGTCGTCGGACGGTCCCGGTGTGACCTCGAACCGCCAAGAACGCGAGTCGAGCCGGAATCGGGCCCCCGCACCTCCGGCCGTCGGCGCCTCCATCGCTCCCAACCTGCTGGTCGCGAAGGTGCGCCACGCGTCGACATCGCTGACCTCGATGCCGAGGTAGCCCAGTCTCCGAACGCTCAAACCGATGCCGCCTTCTCGAAGTGCTGCTCGAGCAGGACGCCACGGTTGGCCTCGGTGAAGCCGCGGACGCCGAGGCCGCCGTCGTAGTTCAACACACTGCCGGTCAGGGGCTGGATGTCGGTCCGGGTCGCGAAGAAGACCCACGCACCTGCATATTCCTCAGCCGTGGCCATCCGTGCCGTGGGGAGGATCTCCGCGAGCATTTCGCCCAGAGGAATCGTCGAGATGGAGGTGTCTTGGAGGTCCAGCGCCTTGAGTCCACGTAGATCGCTCCCGCCGATACCGCCCGGGGCGATTCCGTTGACCCTGATGTGCGGTCCGAGCTCGTAGGCCATCTGCTTGACCATGCCGACCACGGCGTGCTTAGCGCTTGTGTAGAGCGCGCCTCCACCGGCGGGGTAGAAGCCGGCATTCGACACCGTAAAGATCGCGGTCCCCTTGCTGTCGTAGAGCGCCTCCAGGCCGGCCTTGAGGCTGAGGAGATAACCCTTGACGTTGATCGAGAACATCTCGTCGAACGCTTCCTCGATCCGGTCCTCGGGGATGTCGACCAGTGCGGTCGAGTAGTCCCAGACGCCCGCGTTGCCGACCAAACAGTCGAGCTTGCCAAACGACTCCACGCACTTCGCGGTGGCTTCCTTGTGGCTGTCCAGGAACCGGACGTCACCCTCGACGCCGATCACGGCGTCGCCGTGCACCTCCCTCAGCGCGTCCAGTCCGGCCGCGGAGCGATCCAGTACGGCAACCCTGGCGCCCTCGGCGACGAATCGATCCACGATCGCGCGCCCCAGCCCGGCGCAACCGCCGGTGACAAGTGCGACCTGTTCATTGAGTCTCATCTATTGCTCCATTCGCTCAGCCCGCATTGTTCGTGACACACGTCGCTTGTTGCAGCTCGCGCAGGGAAATCGTGGTGTCGCCGAGCGCTTTAGGAGCCACGACGGCCCCGGTCTCGACCAACCGCTTGGCGCTGGCGAAGTCGCGAGGCGCATCGACGGCAACCGCCGCGCTGACCTGTCCTCCCGTCAGCCTGAAGACGACGGCCGGCTCCTCCCCGAGCCGGCCACGTGCGATCAGCTCGCCCGGGCCTTCTAGATCCCCGGCCATCTGCAACCGGTGCCCGGCAATCTCGGTCCACGACAGCGGGACCTGAGGCGTCGGCACAGGGCGACCCAACATCGCCAACGCCGCTGCGGCGCCTTGGTTCTGGCTGTTGAGGTAGGTCTCCAAGGAACGGACGCCGCCGGACCGCAGGGGCCAGGACGCCACGTCTCCCGCGGCAAACACTCCTTCGCTGGCGGTGCACCCGGATGCACCGACGAGAATGCCGCGACGGCACTGCAGGCCGGCTGATTCGGCGAGTGCTGTCGCCGGCTCGGCGCCCACACAGACCAGTGCGCTGTCAGCCTCGAAGCGGGTGCCGTCGTCGCCGATCGCCGCCGTCAGGCGATCGCTGCCGACGAACTCCGCGACTGCGGTGCCTAACCGGACTGTAACGCCGAGCGCTTCCAGACGCTGGCGACACCAGGCGCCGACGTGCCGACCGAGCACTCGGGTCAGCAGCTCGTCCGCAGTCTCGAGGATGGTGACCTCAAGGCCGAGTTTGCGGGCGGTGCCGGCCACCTCGCAGCCGATCAGGCCGCCGCCCACTACCACCAGGCGTTGGCCTGACTGCCAGCTCTCGCGCAACGTGAGCACGTTGGCTGTCGTGCGGAGGGTGCCGACCCCGCGCAACGCGCTCCCGGAAACTGGGGCACCCGCGCCTTGGCACCGGTCGCGATCAGAACTCGGTCCACGAGCAGGTCGGCGCCGTCCGCGAAGAGCAGGTGTCGGCGGGCCCTGTCGAGCTGGGCCACCGTCCGGCCTACGACCACCTCCACATCGAGTGCGGCGTACCTGTCAACGGCGCACAGCAGTGGCGGGGCCGACTTCTCCCCCGCCAGCACGGCCTTCGACAGGGTTGTCCGGTCGTAAGGAAGTCCGGCTTCGTCCCCGATCAGGAACAGCCGGCCGTCGTAGCCCTCGGATCGCAACGCCTGGACAGCCGACACCCCGGCCACTCCGTTGCCGATGACGGCAAACGTGGCGGTCATCCGCAACCCGCCTCGCTGTCGAGATCAACCAGGACATCGTGACCGTCCAGCTTGACCGCATAAGTTCGCAGCGGTTGGCACGCAGGCAGCGCCTTCACATCGCCGGTTCGGACGCAGAACTTCGCCCAGTGCAACGAGCACTCCACGATGCCGTCCTTGAGATATCCCTCGGACAGCGACCAATCGTCGTGCGAGCACGTGTCCTGCGTGGCGAAGAACTCTCCCTCAACGTTGCAGATCAGGATGGGCCGGTCGCCAGCGTCGACGCGTAGCATTCCGCCGGGCGCCAATTCATTCGTTCCACAGGCTCGTATCAGACTCATCGTGACGTCTTAGAAGAAAAAACTGAGATTGTTGGACAAGATCGTGCTCTGGTCGAGCAGGATCGTCCGCGACACGATCTCAAATCCGGCCTCGGTGTCGGTCCGACGCAAGGTGTCGCGACGCTCCCCCGCAAAAATGTCCAATTGCCGCTCGAGCCGGTTTCGGTAGATGATGAAGACGTTGGAGACGTCGTACTCGTTCGGTCGATCACCGTCGACAATCATGACGTTGCTGATCGCATGCCGCGTCCGCGAGGCTGGATTTTCTGACCAGCTCACGTCCGAGGTGATCTTCCGCAGGCGCCCACGCATCATGTCGATGTTGTCGTCGAAATGTGCATAGTCGGTAGCGGCCGACCACTCCAAGTGCGCTTCTCGCATGATCCGCGTCGATCGGATGGGCATGAAGTAGTGAATGTCCATCGCCAGCAGCCCGAACCAGTCCGGAAACCGGCGGTCGTTGAGCAGCTTCGCCTCCCAGTAATAGAACTGCTCGATCTCATGTTGCAGAACTGGCTCCACCGACTTCGGTTTGGTACTAAAAGCGATGGGAGGTGCGTCGATGTTAGTCGTCATGATTATTTCTTCCACGATTCATCGAGAGCTATGGATTCAGACCGAAATTGCCGCCGCCACGGCGGGGCGGGTAGCGTCGAGTGCGGCCCAGTCGGGAGCAGTCATCATCCGGCGCCACTGGGCATAGAGGCCGCGGGCGGCTTCCTCGCTATACACGTAGGAGATGGTGCCCGGATAGTCGGGGTTGTCGGACTCTGTACGCCCCAGTCCCATTTCGGCGTTGAAGGGACGACTGCGTGCCTTGTGACCACGCAGCACCGCCTGGATCTCCACCCAATTCTCGCCGTCGTCCTGCTCGAAGACGCCGCCGGCCGAGAAGGTACGCAGGGTCTGGCGCCGAAACTCCTCCTTGATCTCGTCGGGAGCATCGGCGTCGACGACCGTGAAAGCCCACACCTCGATCTCGTTGGGGCCGCGGGGATGCCAGGAGCGGATCGTGTTGATCCCGGGCAGGAACGAGCAGGTCGGGAAGACGGTCATGTGCTGCGCCATCACCTGGGAGCCGCGCACCTCGCTGTTCAAGCGCTCCGCGGCCTTGTCCGCCGCGGCGCCCTGAGTCCAGTACTCCGTGATCTTCGGGCCCATGATTGCCATGAGCAGGCCGGGGTCTCCGAGATAGAACCCGCTGCCGTGTCCGCCCCAGGGAGCGCGATACTGGAGACCCGTGGTGGGCGGTGAGACCTGGGAGAGATCGATCCCTTCCGGGAGCCCGGCCAGGATGCCCGACAGGTGCGCGGTCGTGCCCGCGTGGTACATGTCGGAACAGAACTGCTCGGCGGCGAACTTCCAGTTGCAGGGGATGACCCATTTTTGAATGCCAGGGATCGCCTCAGTGCCTGCATCGGAGCGGTCAAGCATGTGATCCATATAGAACTTCGCATCGCCCAGATACGTGTCCAGGTCGGGGGCTTCGGCGTCCCAGTTCGCGAAGATCAGGCCCTTGTACGTCTCCACTCGTGCCTGCAGCGGGCCCCACTCCTCCTTTTTGAGGTCGGGGAAAGCCTCCTTCTGGAAGGGCACGCTCACCAGACTGCCGGCCGTGTCATAGGCCCAGCCGTGGTAGCTGCAGGTGAACGCCTTGGCGTTCCCGCTGTCCGCCCGGCAGATCCGCATACCGCGGTGGCGGCACTGATTCAGAAAGACCCGGATCGATCGGTCGCGCTGTCGCGAGACGATCACCGGATCCTCGCCCATGTACTGCGTCATGAAATCGCCGGGCGAGGAGATCTGGGTTTCGTGGCCCAGCAACAGCCACGAGCGACCAAAGATCCGCTCGAGCTCCTGCTGGTAAAGAGCCTCATCGGTGTAGATCAGAGGATCTATCCTGCCAAATTCTTCGTCGAACAAGGCGTGGATGTCAGCGTCCGCCCAGCGCGGAATTTTCTTGACCCCGGCCGAAGCCTCACACCGCTTATCTGTCATCGAGACCTTCCCTTCTTCACCTGCTGCATCGCGAAGCTGTGGTGACGCCGATCACGTGATTGCGAGTGTGCTGCTGGCTCCGGCGGTCCGGCATCCGGAAGAATTACTGGCTCTACGGTCGAGCGGCTGAGGCGGGCCCTGGCGATGAGGGCCTCGGGCCGGCCACCACGGCGGTCTCCCTAGTGAGCAGCGCGCCGGATCAGTTGCCATGACCTCGGTGGTGGCCGGACGAGGACTCATCGCATCGGCCGGTCGGACTTGCGGAGGGGTGGCGGCCGACCTTCCTCTGTCATGCCCGCTGACCTACGCGTTGGCCGAATCCACCACCTCTATCGCCTTCACCGAAAGCCTCGCCGAGGCCGGGGTCGATGACTCCGTCGGGGCTGTGGGTTGTGCCTGTTGACCGGCTAGTCCCCTACGGAGCATGGCTTTGGGAGCGACACGCGGCGCTGGGAAGTCCTTGCCCTGGCGCGGACAACGGGAGTAATTCTGTCTCTCATGACGGAGAGCCCGCATCGGCGCCTTGAGCAGGTCGGCGAACGTTGGCGGCTGGCCGGGACCGCGGCCGACCGCTTCGAGTTGGTCAACGAGCACCTGGCCTACCTGGCAGATCGGAATGACTCGCCCCTGACCGCCCGCGGCTACGGCTATGACCTGCTCGCGTTCTGCCGGTGTCTGGACAGCGTTCGGCTCGCGGTCGAGGCGGTGACGACCGAGGTGCTGCTCGACTACCTGCGTGCCGGCCGTGAGGCGTCGGTTCCGGGCCGCCCGCAAACGTCGTCTCGCTGTCCGGGATCCGAGCCGATCGGTATGCACGGAGCACGATCAACCACCCTACTGGTGGCCGTCGGTGGGCTGTTCGCGTTCCGGACGATGCGCGAACCGGCAACGCCCAACCCGGTGCCCAAGGGACGCGAGGCCCGGCGGGCAACCTCCGCCGAACGCAACGGGCTGCTCGGGCACCTTGCCACGCGACCCAGGCCGCGGTCGGCGTTGCGACTGCGTGAACCCCCTTGGCCAGACCCCCTGCTAAAACAGCACTAGGCCGTGTCTCCCAATAGGTGAAGGGTGTGCGCGCGAGGCTTGACCCATGACGCGTACTGCGATGTTCAGTGATGCCCAGTGGGCGCGGATCGCGCCGTTGATGCCGTCTTCGGACGGGCATATGGGTCACCCGTTCCGGGATCACCGCCAGGTGGTCGAAGGGATCGTTTTCCGTTACCGGGCAGGGATTCCCTGGCGTGATCTGCCCGAATGCTTCGGTCCCTGGCAGACGGTGTGGAAGCGGCACCGGCGTCTGAGTAAGGACGGGACCTGGGACCGCATCCATACCCCAGCTCCTCGCCGAGGCCGACGCGTCCGGAGATATCGACTGGTCAGTCGCGGTGGACTCCACGATCAACCGCGCGCATCAGCACGGCACGAACCTCGCCCGCGCCACGGGGGGACCTATCGAATTACACGAATCTGCGCGCTGAGCCCGGCGATCACGCCGTGGGCCGCTCCCGCGGCGGGCTGTCCACGAAGATCCACCACCTCGCCGACGGTGCCGGCCGGCCGTTGGTCGTCCTCATCGGCCCAGGTCAGGCCGGTGACAGCCCGGTGTTTCCCTGTCAACGGCCAGTTTGAGGTCCCCACTGGTGGCCAACTAAAAGTCCCCACCCCTCGCGGTAATTCAGCTCGCTTGGCGGCTCCTTCCCGCGGTCGGTGTGACGGCGGTTCGGGCCTCGCGCATGCGGTAGCTGTCGCCGTTGGTGACGACGGTATGGCAGTGGTGCAGGAGCCGGTCGAGCATGGAGACCGCGGTGCTGTGTTCGGGCAGGAACCGGCCCCAGGACTCGAAGGGCCAGTGGCTGGCGATGCCGAGCGAGCGCCGTTCATAGGCGGCCGCGACGAAGCGGAACAGCAGCTGGGCGCCGGTGGCATCGAGCGGGGCGAAGCCGAGCTCGTCGATGATGATCAGGTCGTTGCGCAGGACGGTGTCGATGACCTTGCCGACGGAGTTGTCGGCCAGCCCGCGATAGAGGGTCTCGACCAGGTCGGCGGCGGCGAAGTAGCGGACCCGGTGCCCGGCCTCGACGGCGGCGACGCCGAGGGCGACGAGCAGATGGGACTTCCCGGTCCCGGCCGGCCCGATGAGGCAGGCGTTCTCCGCCGCCCGGATCCACTCCAGCGAGGACAGGTAGTCGAACGTTGCCGCCGGCACTGAGGACGCGCTGAGGTCGAACTCGGCCAGGGTCTTGGTGACCGGGAAGGCCGCGGCCCTCATGCGGGTGCGGGCGTTGGAGGCGTCGCGGGCGGAGATCTCGGCCTCGATCAGGGTGCGCAGGAAGTCCTCGGGTTTCCAGCGTTGGGTCTTCGCGGTGACCAGGAGCTCGGGTGCGAGGTTGCGCATCGCGGCGAGCTTGAGGCGTTTGAGGCCGGCGGTCAGGTCCGCCGGTAGCGGCGGAGGTGTCGTGCTCATGACGCACCGCCCTCGATCGCGTAGTCGGCCAGCGCTCGCGTCGGAACAGTCGGCAGGGTCAGCACCAGATCGGCGCCCGGTGGGGTGACGACCGGGACGCCGGTGCCGGCCGCGAGGATCGAGCGGACATCGGCTGCTCGCCAGCGCCGGAAGGTCACTGCCCGCTTGAGGGCGGCAACGAGTGGATCGTGGCCGTGGGCTTTGGCCAGTGCGGTGATCTCGGGCAGCTCGGCCGCGAGGCGGGCAACGCCGGCCGCCGCCGCGCCGGTCAGGAACTCCGCGGCGACCGGCCCCAGGGCGAGGAACTCTTTCTCCGCCGCGGTCCGTCCTCGCGGCGCGCGCCGGGGCCGGTCCGGGCGGGCGGATCCGTAGTGCTCATCGCAGATCGAGACCTCGCCGGGGGCGACCAGGGCATGTTCGGCGAGCAGTTCTCCGGTGACCGGGGCAAGGATGCGGACCTTGCCTTCGCCGGTGAGGACTTGGACCTGGGTTCCGATGGCGGAGTTCGGGACCGAGTAGCGGGCCGACTCGATGCGGATGCAGGACAGCTTGTCGACCTTGCGGAACGTGGCCCGCTCAAAGGACAGGCGCAGCGAGGGCAGCAGACCGAGGAGGGGCTGCTCCTGGACCAGGCGCTCGACCGGGATCGCGCAGATCTCCGAGTGCCGGGCGGCGTTGACTTCGGCGCACCAAGTCGTGGCCGCCAGGTTCGCCGCGTCGAGCTCGGCGAGTCCGTTCCCGATTATCTGAGGGATCATCAAGTCAGTCTTGGCATAGCCGACCAGGTTCTCCACGATGCCTTTGGACTCCGGGTCGGCGGCGTTGCAGAAGTCCGGGCGGAACCCGTAGTGGGTAGCGAAGCGGACGTAGTCCGGGGCCGGGACCACGACGTTCGCGACCACCCCGCTTTTGAGGCAGCCCATCCGGTCGGCGAGCACGACCTTCGGAACCCCCCCCATAGCTTCGAAGCACTCGGCCAGCATCCCGAGCGTGGTGGCGGCCTTCTCATCCGCGGCGAAGCGCACGAACCGCCAACGCGACCAGGCCAGGACCGCGCAGAACACGTGCACCCCGTCCAGAACGCCCCCGTCGATGACCAGGTTCTCCCCGGGCGCCCAGACCCCGGGCCGGCGCCCGCGGTAGTGCCCTCGGCGCCACTGCAACCTCGCCTGGGCGACCAGGCGCCGGAAGTTCCGCGCCGACCCGGCATAACCCTGCGCCCGGGCGATCGGCAGCAGCCGTTTCGCGGTGATCCGGCCTTTGCTCGCCTCGATCTGCGCGGCGACGACCGCCGCGACCGGGTCGTAGTTGTGCCCGCGGTCCTTGCGTGCCGCCGGCGCGACCCCGCTGCTCGCGGTCTCGTGTGCCGCGACGACGCGGGCCACGGTCTTGTGCGTCGTGCCGCAGATCGCGGCCGCTCCGCGGAAACTGCCCACCTGTTGGTAGGCGGCCAAGATGTCCATCCGTTCCCTCGCACTCTTCAATGGAGGTCCCTGTCCGGTGTTCGGTGTGCTGGCTTAGGAACCGCCACCGTCACCGGGTAGGGCTAAATACCTCCGACTCGACACGACGAGCGAGGGGTGGGGGCTTTCAGATGGCCACCAGTGGGGACCTACACCTGGCCACCAGTGGGGACTTTTCATGGCCACGGACATTCCCGCTGCTGCTCCAACAGTTGAGCGTCCCGCGTCAGGGCCGGGGCCGGCCCCGATCGCGCCCGGACCGGCTCCGCGCGGACAAGGCCTACTCCTTCCGCGCGAACCGTGACCTGCTGCGCCGCCGCGGCATCCGCGCCGTCATCGCCGAACCCGACGACCAGGCCGGGCACAGAAAACGCCGAGGCAACCAAGGTGGACGCCCACCGAACTTCGACGCCGAGGACTACAAGAACCGCAGCACCGTCGAGCGCGGCTTCTGTGTTTTCAAGCAGTGGCGCGGTTTAGCGACCCGCTACGACAAGCTCGCCCTCACCTACCGGGGTGGAGTTGTCCTACGCGCGATCAGCATCTGGCTGACCGAATAGGGAGACGTGCCCTAGGTGTCGATCTGATGGGCAAACGTGCGTCTGCCCGTCCGGCGGCCGTCAGCGGCCTCGGGCGATCCACTCGTCCAGGTGCGGGACTCGGCGCCGATCGCGGTGCCCTCGCCGTGACCGGTGTGCACGGTGATGTCCGGCGGCAGCACCAGCAGCTGATCGCGGATAGAGGTGATGATCGTGGGAAAGTGGCTGTACGAGCGGCCGGTCGCGCCCGGCCCCCCTGGAAGAGGGTGTCGCCGGAGAACAACGCCCCCAGTTCCGGGGCGTAGAGGCAGATCGCCCCCGGGGCGTGACCCGGGGTGTGCAGGACCTCAAGCGCGGTGTCGGCGACGGTGAGGACGTCCCCGCCGTGCAGCGCGTTGTCGGGCCGGCGGCCCGGGTAGACCATCCGCCAGAGCACCTCGTCGTCCGGATGCAGCCAGATCCCGGCGCCGGTGTTCTCCGCAAGCTCGGCGGCGACATTGATGTGGTCGTTGTGCGCATGCGTGCAGACGATCGCCTTGACCCGACGGCCGTTGACGGCCTCCTCGATCGCGAGCGCGTCGTGCGCCGCGTCGATCACGACGACCTCCCGCTCGTCGCCGATGATCCACACGTTGTTGTCGACGTCCCAGGTTCCGCCGTCGAGGCTGAACTGACCCGAGGTGACGATCCGTTCGATCTGAGCCACCATCAGAACAACACCACCGAACGCAGCACGGCGCCGTGGTGCATCTTCTCGAAAGCCATCTCGACGTCGTCGATACCGATGGTCTCGGAGACGAACGCATCCAGGTCCAGGCGCTTCTGCAGGTAGAGCTCGATCAGCACCGGGAAGTCCCGGCTGGGCAGACAGTCCCCGTACCAGGACGACTTCAACGCACCGCCGCGACCGAAGACCTCGATCATCGGCAGCTCCAGCACCATCGCCGGGGTCGGCACGCCCACCAGCACCACGGTGCCGGCCAGATCCCGGGCGAAGAAGGCCTGCTTGTAGGTCTCGGGGCGCCCGACCGCCTCGATGACGACGTCGGCGCCGTTGCCCTCGGTCGCGGCCCGGATGCCCTCCACCGCATCCGAGGTCGCCGAATTCACCAGGTGGGTCGCCCCGAGCCGGCCGGCCATCTCCAACTTGCGGTCATCGATGTCGACCGCGACGATCGTGCGCGCCCCGGCCAGCTTCGCCCCCGCGATCGCCGCGATGCCGACCCCGCCGCAGCCGATCACCGCGACCGTGTCCCCGATGCTCACGTTGCCGGTGTTGACCGCGGCGCCGATACCCGCCATCACCCCGCACCCGAGCAGGCCCGCGGTGGCCGCGGGCGCCGAACGGTTGACCTTCGTGCACTGCCCGGCCGCGACCAGGGTCTTCTCGGCGAACGCGCCGATCCCGAGCGCCGGCGAGAGCGGCGTGCCGTCCTTGAGGGTCATCTTCTGCGTCGCGTTGTGGGTGGCGAAGCAGTACCAGGGCTTGCCCCGCTTGCACGAACGGCAGCTCCCGCAGACCGCCCGCCAGTTCAGGATCACGTAGTCCCCGGGCGCGACGTCGGTGACGCCCGCCCCCACCGCCTCGACCGTGCCCGCCGCCTCATGGCCGAGCAGGAACGGGAACTCGTCGTTGATGCCGCCCTCGCGGTAGTGCAGGTCCGTGTGGCAGACCCCGCACGCCTCGACCTTCACCAGCGCCTCACCCGGGCCCGGGTCGGGCACCAGGATCGTTTCGACGCTGACCGGCGCCCCCTTGGACAGGGCGACTACTGCGCGAACCTTGTGCGGCATGAAGTCGTCCTCTCGATGGGGTCGTGCCTCGATGGAAGGCGCTTGCGGTCTGGGTCGTCAGGCGACGGATTCGCTGAGCACGATGAGAAGGTCGCCGGCCTCCACCTGCGAACCATCGTCAACCGCGAGTTCGGCGATGATGGCGTCCCGCGGACTGAACAGGGTGGATTCCATCTTCATGGCTTCGGTGATCGCGAGGGGATGACCGCGAGAAACCTTGTCCCCAAGCGCTACCTGGAAGGTGACCAGGCCTGGGAGGCTGGCGCCGAGCTGATCGCGGTCCTCGACGTTGGCACGTAGGGCCCCCTGCCGCCGAGGTTCGACCGACCGGTCTCTGGCCACCACGGTGCGAGGGGAGCCGTTCACCTTCATGTGAAGGTTGATCATGCCGTCCTCATCGGCGGCCCCGATCGTCTCCAGCTCGACGAGCACGTCGACCCCGGCTTCGAAGCTGACGGCAATGGCTCGACCTGGTTGCAGACCGAACCAGAATGCTTCGGTGGGGATGACGGATACGTCTCCGAACTCTTGACGAGAGGCGAGGTAGTCGCTGTAGGGCTTGGGGAACAGGAGACGGGAGAGCACTTCGCGGCGACCTAGACCTGCGAGGTCTTTCTCCTCGCGCTCGGTCAGGACCAGGTCCCCGACTTCGACTTCGCGACCTCGCACCGCACGCGCGCGAAAGGGCTCGGGGAATCCGGCGGGCGGTGTCCCCAGTTGCCCGCACAAGTAACCCAAAACGCTGTCAGGAAGGTCGTAGGCCTCCGGGGCGGCCACCAGCGTCGCGGCGTCAAGGTCGTTACTCGCAAGGTAGAGGGCCAGGTCGCCGACCACCTTGCTGGTGGGGGTCACCTTGATCGGCTTTCCGAGGACGTCGTTCGCCGTGGCGTAGAGCTCTTGGACTTCCGCCCACCGGTCGCGCAATCCAAGGGCAATCGCCTGCTGACGAAGGTTCGTGAGCTGTCCACCGGGGGATCTCGTGCCGATACACCGTTCCCGTTGGTGCTCGAAGTCCGGCTTCGAATGGTGCGTAGAGATCGCGGACGGCCTCCCAGAAGGCTTCCATCGCAGACAACGCCGTCAACGACAATCCGGTCGTGCGCGCGGTGTTCTCCAGCGCGGCGACCAACGCGCTCATGCTCGGCTGGCTGGTTCCACCCGAGAACGGGGCGGCAGTTGCGTCCACCGCGTCGACCCCCGCCCCTACCGCCGCCAACAGCGTTCCGAGCTGGCCACCCGAGGTGTCGTGGGTGTGCAGATGGACAGGCAGATCGAACCGACGACGCAAGGCTTCCACCAAACGCGAGGCGGCGGCGGGCCGGAGCAGACCGCCCGAGCTGCCGAACCTTCAAGGTCTGCCTGGCCCACGGCGGCGGCAGCTTTACCTGGGCACTGCCCCGATTCGGCGTGGGTCGGGAACTCGCCGGCCAGGTGCCGTTGACGGACGCTCTGCGCAACGTCTACCTCGACACCGTCCTTTACGATCGCGACAATCTTCACCACCTCATCGCACGGCTGGGCGCGGACCGGGTGATGAGCGGCACCGACTACCCGCTTCCCGCGGTGGACGCCCGGACCGGTCCAGCGGTAGACGAGCTGCCCGCGGAGGTTGCGGTCGCGTGGCCGGGGAAAAACGCCACCGAACTTCTCGGCCTGATCGTGTGGCTCTGCCACCACCGTCGTCAGTCGGTTGCACGTGAGTCTCGCCGAGGAGGTCGACGAGACGGGCGCACCAGGCACGGTCCGCTCTGACGACGCCCATCATTCTTACTCATTTTGGGAGCGGCGTCCGGATGGCCACTACTGCCGCGATGTCAGCGCGGGTTGCGGCGTCCGGCGGAGCGGCCAGCTCAATGCCGGCGCCGCTCAGGATGCCCAGATCCAGATTCCAGGTGCGCCGATTGCGCACCGCCCACGTCGCTCCCGCCCCGTCCAGGTGCGCGGCTGCTTCGCGGGCGGACATCGCGGTGACGGTGCACAGGTGCGCGAACGCTTCGTTGGCGCGGCCGCGGAGCTGGGCGAGGCCGAAGTGCGTCGCAGTGCGGCAGGGAGTGCACAGGCAGATCAGGCGGCGCAGTACTTGGGTGCCGACAGGTCGGGTCGGATCGAGGATGTATTACCAGCGTTCGTGGACCTCCAGCCATTGGCCACCCCGCCGGTCGGGCACGGCAGCGCACGCCTCGCACCTGTCTTCCGCCCGGTCGGTGACCATCCGCCGGACCCGCTCCCAGTCAAGACGACTGATGCACGTACGCGCGTTGGTGAACCAACACGAGGCGGGCACCGGGTCGATGAACAGACCCTCGCCGAAGCTGCGGTCCTCCCCGGGCAGGATCTCGGGGATCGGTGGGCGCACGGCCCAGGTGGCGAGTGCCGGAGTAATCCCGGCGGGGGCGTACCAACGACGGGCGGCACCATCCCACCGCGCGCCCGCGGCCTTGACGGCGTCCCTCTCCGCATAGGCAACTTCCAGCCACACCCGTCGGCGCCCGCCGCCCGACTGCGCACCACCAGACGATTCGACTCCGCTCATCGCAACCTCCTTCACCATCGCCATCCACCTCCTCCCCTATGTATGCCAGCCGCCTCCACATACCGATCAACGCTCACTCCGACAGAACTAACAACCACCCCCATAACCGCAATACTGACCCGTGAATGAACCTGGGCCAGGCGCGCGGCAGCGTCCGGGCGCAGCCCGGACACGTTCTTGTCCGTGACCGCCCCGGTGTGCCCGGGTGGATCAGCCGGCTTGTTCGAGGGTGACGTTGTGGCCGAGGCGTTCGAGCTGCGCCACCAGCCGGCGGGTCGCGATCTGCGGATCTATGGGCCGGGTGAAGTAATCCGCGCCCAGGTCCTGGTAGGGCTCGTCGCCGGTGAGCATGTGGTAGCTCGCGACGAGCATCGAGTGTGCGACGGCGACGATCGCGCGTTTGCCGCCGCGCCGCGGGGCGAGGTGGCGGTATTGCGCGCCGAGGTAATTCGTCTTCATCCGGGAGGCGGACCCGGCCGCCTCGACCAGCGCCGAGGCGAGCCACTTGTTGCCTTTGCGCGTGCCCATCGACCAGGACTTGCCGGCGGACTCGTGGACCGAGGGTGCCAGCCCGGCCCAGGCCGCGAGATTAGCGGCGGAGGGGAAGCGGGACATGTCCGCGCCGGTCTCGGCGATGAACACCTGCGCGGTCTTGGGCCCTATCCCGGGCATGGTCTGGAGCAGCTCGTACTGGTGCTGCCACGGTGCGATCTCGGCGAGGATCTGCGCGTCGCAGGCCTTGAGGGAGGCCTCGACCTGGGCGAGGCGTTGCAGCATCCCGCCGACGAGCAGGGCGTGGTGATCATCGAAACGCCCGATCAGCGATTCGGCCAGCTCGCCCTTGCGGTTGCGCAACTTCGAGTACGCCAGGTCCGCCATCACATCCGGGTCGCGTTCCCCGGCGACCAGCGCGGTCAGCATGGCCCGCGCGGAGGCTCCGGCGATGTTGGACACCACCGCGGAGAGCTTGATCGAGGCGTCCTCCAGGAGTTTCTCCACCCGGGTCGCCTCCCGCGTGCGGTCGCCCATCAACTGCACCCGGTAGCGGGTCAGGTTCCGCAGCCGGCGGATCTCCGGCGGCGGCACGAACGACGGGGACGACCAGGCCGTGCTCGACCAACCGGGCGATCCACTCCGCGTCGCGCACGTCGGACTTGCGCCCTGGGACGGCTTTGATGTGGGCGGCGTTGAGCAGCCAGGTCTCCACCACCTCCTCCAGGTGGTAGAACACCGGCTTCCAATAGGTCGCCGTAGATTCCATCGCGGCCAGCTCGACCCCGCTCTCGACCAGCCAGCGACCCATCGCCTCGATCTGACGGGTCATCGTGGAGTAGGTGCGCACCTCATTCGTGCGCGAGTGCCCCGGTCCCGGAGTGCGCACGCACACCGTCATCGAGGCCTTGCCGATGTCCAACCCGGCGACGCGTTCAACCACCACGTCCATCCGTGCACCTCCTTGGCAGGTGACCGCTCACGCCGGTGGCGCGACCGGGTGCCGCCCGGAGGGACCCCTTGAGATGGACACAGACCCGCGTGCTCTTACGGCAACAATCCGACGCTCCCGGGGACCCCGCGCCAGACTCGCTCTACGAGCTCGAATCGCAGCATCAGAGTAATAGCGACGTCGCCAGGCGACACCCCGCCATGATGCGCGCACCTGCGCGAACTGTCACGGACGACCCCGGATCCCGGCCGTCCAGGGTGACCTCTGACGCACAGTCAGGCCACCACCAACGCCCGAACCGTCACCACCGCCGACCCGCACCAGGCCCCCATTCTCAGGCACCGACATGGCGCATCGAAGATCGCCAACGCGTACTCCTCTGGCACCTTCGGTAGCCGGCGTCGATCACAGGGCCCTTGGTGCACACATCAAGGTGTGGGAACACTCGATCGCACCGGCCATCGGCGGGCGCGGTGATGTCGCTGGCCCGCCTCTCGGCGGGCGCCGGGTACCGGTACCTGTTGCGGCACATCGCGTGCGGCGACGCATGCCGTGAGCCGGGCATGCGACTGACCGCGTACTACGCCGCGTCGGGTTACCCCGTCGGGCTGTGGCTCGGTGCGGGGCTGGCCGGGATCGACGACGGCCGCGGCCTCGCCGTCGGCACGGTCGTCACCGAGGAGGCAATGGCAGCCCTTTACGGCAAGGGCCATGATCCGGTCAGCGGCAAGCCGCTCGGGACGGCCTACCCGGCCTACAAGTGCGTGGAGGATCGGGTTGCCGACGCGATTGCCAAGCTTCCCGACACACTCACCGCGGACGAGCGCGAGACCCAGCGGACGGAAATCGAAACTGCGGAGCGGGCCCGCCCGGTGCGGGCGGCGGTGGCCGGGTTCGACCTGACCTTCACCATGCCGAAGTCCGCCAGCGTCCTGTGGGCGCTCGGCGACGAGACCACCCAACTCGCCGTCGTCGACGCTCACCGCGAAGCCGTCACCGCCGTCCTGGGCCTCATCGAAGACCGATTCCTTCACACCCGGGTCGGGGCGCAGGGCTGCGCCCAGGTCGCCACCGGCGGGATGATCGCCGCCGCCTTTGATCACTGGGACACCCGCACCGGGGACCCGAACCTGCACACCCACGTCGTCATCGCCAACAAAGTCCAAGGCCCCGACGGCAAATGGCGCTTTTGAACCGCCCTGGGTCTGATGGAGGCTCGGGCTATTGGTTTCCAACCCCGGCGGGGTGGCTCGTTGGGCAGCGTAGAACGCTGCTTCGAACTCGGCGGGCGGGACGTCGCCGCAGTGGCCGTGGAGCCGGTGCTCGTTGAACCAGTGCACCCAGGACAGCGTGGCGAGCTCGAGCTCGTCGACGTCGTCCCAGCCGCGTGGTGTCGGGCCCGTAGACGCACTCGGTCTTGTAGAGCCCGTTGGTCGTCTCGGCCAGCGCGTTGTCGTAGCGAGTCGGCGACGGTGCCGATCGACGGTCGGGCGCCGATCTCGTCGAGCCGTTCGGTGAAGCGCACCGACGTGAACTGCGACCCGGCATCGGAGTGGGCGACGAGCCCGACGAGGCGCCGGCCGCCGCGGGAGCGTCGGGCCATCTCGAGCGCGTCGAGGACCATCTCGGTGCTTCATGTTCGACGCGACCCGCCAGCCGACGATCCGCCGGGAGAACGCGTCGACGATGAAGCACACGTAGGCCATCCCCGACCGGGTCGGGACGTAGGTCAGGTCGGTGACCCACAGCGCGTCGGGGCGGTCGGCGCGTGAAGTGGCGGTTCACCAGATCCGGTGCCCGCACCGCGTCGGGGTCCTGGCGGGTGGTGAACACCTTCTTGCGCCGCCGGGACACGCCCTCGATGCCCAGCTCGCGCATCAGCCGGGCGACCTGGTCGCGGCCGATGTCGTGGCCGGCGCGGCGGGCGGCCTTCCACAGCTTGTGCGGCCCCGTAGACCTTGCGGTTCGCGACCCACAACGCCATCAGGACCTGCATCATCACCGCGTCGCGCACCGCCCGTGCCGACGGCGCGAGCTGCACGGTGCTTGGCGGCGTAGTAGGTGCTCGGAGCCACCTGCAGCGCGCTGCAGATGGGCTCGACTCCGAACTCGTCACGGTGCTCGTCGATGAAGGCGACGATCACTTCGATGGGCGGTCGAGCTCCGCCGCGAAGAAAGCCGACGCCTTCCGCAAGATCTCGTTCGCCCGGCGCAGCTCCCGGTTCTCCTGCTCGAGCTCCTTGATCCGCGCCGCCTCCGCCGAGGTCACGCCCGGCTTCGACGCCGTCGTCGATGTCGGCCTGCTTGACCCACTTGCGCACCGACTCGACCCCGATACCCGAGCTGCTCCGCGACCCGCTTGATCGTCCCGTGCTCGGTCCCCAGCTCCTTGCGCAGCTGGCGCACCAGCCGCACCGCCTCGTGCCTTCTCCGCCTCGCTGTACCGACGCGTCGTCGGCTTCCCCGGCGACATCTCGTTCGGCATGACTCCATCCTCGTTTCCAAGGTCAGGAGCCTCCAACGAACCCAGGGCGATTCATTGATGACCCTGTGGACGCCCCGGTGGAACGCCCATCGGGAACGCTGCACCTGGAGCCCAGATGACGATCGACCGACGGCCCGCCCGCCATCCGATTCCCGCGCAGGCCAGCCCGAGCCGCGAGCTGCTGAGCGTGGCCGAGGCCGCCGAACGGCTAGGCACACCCGTGCGCTTCGTGCGCCGGCTCATCGCCGAGCGCCGCGTCCGGTTCTACAAGGTCGGCCGCTACGTCCGGTTCGACATCCGCGACCTCGACGAGTTCCTCGCCGCCGGACGCATCGAGCCGATGGACACCGGACGCCGATGATCGCGGCGGCGTGACATTGCCAGCTTTTTCGGGTCATGATTAGGTCACGTCATGTCTGCTCGTGGAAGCTTCGGTGCCGTCGACAAGTTGCCCAGTGGGCGCTGGCGTGCGCGCGGGACCGGGCCGGACGGCAAGCGACGGTCCTCGACGTTCCCCAGCAAGAGCGACGCCCGCGCCTGGCTGGCAACCCAGCAGGCCGACGCGGTCCGGAAGGCCTGGCGAGCGCCCGAGGCCGGCAAGCGGAAGCTCGGGTCCTACGCCAACGACTACCTGGCCCGCGACGACCTCCGCGAGAGCACCCGGGTCCTCTACGCCTCGCTGTGGAAGAACCACCTCGACGACCAGTGGGCGACCGTTGCAGTCGGTGACGTGACCTCGGCGAAGGTCCGTGCCTGGCACACGTCCGCCGCCAAGACGACCGGCCCCACAGCCCTTGCCCAGAGCTATCGACTGCTCCGCGCGATCCTCGGCGTCGCAGTCACCGACGAAGTGATTACAGCCAATCCCTGCAAGGTGCGCAGCGCCGGGACGCCCAAGCCCGCGCGGCCCGCGCGGTCGCTCACTGTCGCGGAGGTACAGGCGCTCGCGAGGACGTGCCGGAGCGGTACGCGCGTTGGTCCTGGTGCTTGCCTTCGGTGGGTTGCGCTTCGGCGAGGCCACCGCGCTGCGTCGCTCGACGTCCTCGACGAGGGCGCCCAGCTGCAGGTCGAACGATCCGTCCGCTACCTCAACGGACGCTGGCTTGTCGGCGACCCGAAGACCGACGCCGGACGACGAACGGTTGCTCTGCCCGGCCGTGGCCACGGCGCTCGCCCAACACATCGACCAGTTCGTGCCGACGGCGACGACGCCTTGGTCTTCGGGACCGCCACCGGAACTACCTGGCGCGCAGCAACTGGAACGAGACGTTCCGGCGAGCGGTGAATGCCGCCGGCCTGTCGGCGGTGCGTCCGCACGAGCTTCGGCATACCGGGGCGACCCTCGCGGCCGGCACGGGCGCGACGACGAAGGAGCTCATGCGCCGGATGGGGCACGCCTCCCCCGCTGCCGCCTGATCTACCAGCACGCGCGGACGAACGCGACGGCGAGATCGCGCGGGCGCTCGACGCGATGCTCGGCTCGGCCACCGTCGTCCCGAAGCGCCACCCGGAAGGCCCGCCGCACGCGTGCCGCCCGGAGTCAGCCCGTCGACAACGCGGAACGTGCCGGCCACGCCTGGCTAGGCGCCGGCCAGTTCGTCCCAGGGGTTCAAGACCCGGACGCCGAGCGGCTCGAAGTCGAGCGGTGTTCCGGGTGACGACGGTGAGGCCGTGGGTCAGCGCCGTCGCGGCAATCAGAGCGTCCCGTTCGGGCCGCGGGTCCGGCACGTGCAGCTTCGCGGCCGGCGGACGACGTCAAGGTCGATCGGCAACACCCGACCGTCGAACGCCTCGCAACAACTCCTCGTCGAACCAGCGGCGCAGAACGCGCACCCTGGGCGTCATCGCGCCGCTCCAGGCCGCGCGACGCCGATCTCGATCTCCATGACCGTGATCACGCTGACGGACAACTCGTGCGTGATCTGCCGCTCCGCCCACGACCGAACCGGTGGAGCGACACGCTGCTTGGACTTGCGCAGTTCGCTGATCACATTGGTATCGAGCAGATAGCTCACAGATCAGGAACCGGCAGCCGTAGGTCCATCCGCACCTCGGGCAGATCGATGTCGTCCTCGACGGACAACCACTCCGCGATGTTGCGCCGATCAGCGAGCAGTCGCCGGTACTCCTGGATCGACAGCAGCACGTGGGATGGCTCGCCGCGATCGGTGATGATGACCGGCTCGTTCGCCGCCACCCGCTTGGCGGCGCTGACGTCTCGGTTGAACTCGCGAGACGAGATCGTCGTCATAGCCACCTCCTGTCGATGTAGGTACGTACCTACATCGTAGCTGCGGGAGCGCCGACGTCGCACCCCCGTCCGCCCCAAACGCCGGACACCCCGTCCAAGCCAGGCGAATCTGACGGCCCATCACGAGAGCACCCAGAAGTTAGGTCACGTAGAGGTCACGCGTGGCGGTTTCAAGGGGCTCGAATGAGCCTCTGACCTGGGTTTTGCACTCGAGTCGACCCAGCCTTCCAAGCTGGCCATGCCGGTTCGATCCCGGTCACCCGCTCCAAGCAAGACTGCAGGTCAGAGGCTTTTTCTGGTCAGCGCACGGCGAGTGACGACCCATCATGATGACCCTTGGAGAGCCCTTCAGGCCCGCTTCGCCGCCCGTGAAATCATGAGTTGGTCACGCCGATGGGCCCTGAAACCGGGCGCTCGATGCAATGCTCGCCACTCCCAAGGCGGCCCGGAAGACAACGGTCGGCAAGACCCGTGGCTCCCGCGGTAGCGCCTAGACGGCCTGTTCGTCCCAGGGGTTCAGCACCGGGACGCCGAGCGGCTCGAAGTCCGCGGTATTCCGCGTGACGACAGTGAGGCCGCGCGTAAGCGCCGTGGCGCCGATCAGCGCGTCTCGTTCACGCCTCGGGTCCGGCACGTGCAGCCGCGCGGCTCGCCGGACGACGTCGAGGTCGATCGGCAGCACCCGCTCGTCGAACGCCGCCAACAGCTCTTCCTCGAACCACTGGCGCAGGACAGCACCCCGGGCGTCATCGCGTCGTTCCAGCCGCGCGACGCCTATCTCGATCTCCATCACGGTGATCACGCTGACGGACAACTCGTGCGTGATCTGCTGCCCGGCCCACGACCGAACCGCAGGAGCGACACGCTGCTTGGACTTGCGCAGTTCGCTGATCACGTTGGTATCGAGCAGGTAGCTCACAGATCAGGGGCCGTGAGCCGCAGGTCCATCCGTACCTCGGGGAGATCGATGTCGTCCTCAGCCGACAGCCATTCCACGATGTTGCGCCGATCAGCGAGCAGACGTCGGTACTCCTGGATCGACAGCAGGACGTGCGAGGGCTCGCCGCGGTCGGTGATGATGACCGGCTCGTTGGCCGCCACCCGCTTAGCGGCACTGACGTCCTGGTTGGCCACGGTGACATGGTCCCCGACAGCACCGTCAGCACACCTCGATGGTCACGCCGGCGCAGGAGACGCGTTGGCCGGCTCGGATCTTCTTGCCGCGGCGGGTCTCGACCTCGTCGTCCACCGTGACCTCACCGTCGACGATGAGAACCTTCGCCTCGCCGCCGGAGTTGCAGACGCCGCCGACCTGGAGCAGCGACTGCAGCAGGATGAACTCCCGACCGTCCAGTGCAACATCACGCGTGCTCGTCATCGGACCTCGTCCCGCCCTCGGTTCGCCGAGAGGAAGTATGGACGGATGGGCATGCCGGTTCGATCCCGGTCACCCGCTGCTGGGGTTGTCGCAGTCAGTCGACGGGCGCGGCGTACCAGATGGTCCGGTGGGTCCACACTCCCGGGCCGAGGCGCTCACCGGAGCAGACCACGATCGCCAGCTGCGGCGGTCCGCTCTGCGCGAAGTAGCGCTGTGCCGCCGCTGGTGAATCCGCGAGCACCTCGACGCGGTCACTCACGTCGTAGCAGATCGTCCCCTGATCGGCGCCGACGATGATGCGGTCCCCCTCGTCCAGTTCGGCGAGCAACGAGTTGCCGATCGCGGTCCCGTCCGGCCACGTGTGCGCGTTGAGGAGAGCATTGCCCTCCCGGTCCCCGGGACGGATGCCGCTGTCCAGGTCGAACGCCATCACCGACTTGCCTTCCCGGGTCGTCGGGGCGGTACCCGGAACGTTGCGGGCCTCCCGGCGGAGCGCGATCACCGGGATCGCCTCGTCGAGGTCCGGGATCGTCACGCTGGTGGGAACGAAGGGCGCGGTGGCCGTGCTGCACGACAGGCCGAGGGCCGGCCCCAGCGGTGGCGGCCGAGCGCGGGAAGCGGGATCGGGTCCGCGGCCAGTGCCGACCCGACGGGGAACGCGCTTCCCAGGACGGCTGAGAGGGAGAGCACGAGCACCAGCGAAGGCGTGCGCTTACGCGACCGCTCAGCCTTCCCATGCCGTGCCAAGGCGGGCCTCCAGTCGTCCTCGCGCGTCTTGTCGAGCGTAAGAACCCGGGCACCGGCCCAGGGGCGAGCTGGGTCCGCCTTGGCCGGCGAGTGGACAGATCTGTGCCCGTAAGGCGCTGACCGCCGCCGCTCTGGGCGATATGCGGTGGTTGACGTCAGCGGGACCGATCCCCCGAAAGACCGGTCACGCTGACGCACAGGGTGTCGGGTCAGGCGGCGGAAACCTCGCCGCAGTCGGTGATCTCCACGGACGCCTTGGTCTTCCCGCTCTGGGAACCCTGCGCCTCCATGGCGGCGAGCGTCTCCTCGCCCGAGGTCATCACGCCGAAGACCACGTGCTTGCCGTCGAGCCAGGCGGTCTTCTCGGTGCAGATGAAGAACTGCGACCCGTTGGAGTGTGGCCCGGCGTTGGCCATGGAGAGGATCCCGCGGCCGGTGTGCTTGAGGTCGAAGTTCTCGTCCTTGAACTTCTCGCCGTAGATGCTCTTGCCGCCGGTGCCGTCGCCCCGGGTGAAGTCACCGCCCTGGCACATGAAGCCGGGGATGATCCGATGGAACTTGGAGTCCTTGTAGCCGAAGCCCTTCTCCCCCGTGCACAGCGCGCGGAAGTTCTCCGCGGTCTCGGGCACGACGTCGGGGCGGAGCTCGAAGACCAGTCGGCCGGCGGGCTGACCGCCGATGGAAATGTCAAAAAATACGTTGTTGGAAGCCATGACCCCGAGGCTAGGGCACCGGCAACGGAGTCCATCCGGGCGGGAGTGGTCCACGGACCTGCGCCCGGCGACGGTCCGCCTCGGCCGACCATCCCTGCGCGGCCTCCGCACCGAATTCGCCCACCGCCCCACGGGCGACCCGGAACCCCACGTCTTCCAGCACAGCGTCCGGTGCACTGCCCCGCGACACCGACGCCCGGCAGCTCCACGACGGATCGGCCCACCCGCCGCCACGCAGGCCCCGGTAGTCGGCGTAGCGGGCGGTGTCGACGTAATCCCAGCACCATTCCCACACGTTGCCGATCATGTCGAAGACACCGAAGTCGTTCGGCAACTTGCCTGCCACCTCCTGCGGACCCGGCACCTCGTCCGCGGCCGTCCAGGCGATCTCCGACAGTGGCCCGTAGGTCGCGCCCGCCGTACCCGCCCGGCACGCCCACTCCCACTCGGCGGCGGTCGGGAGCCGGAAGCCCTCGGCCGCCACATCCCAATGCGTCTCGCGGCCCCGGAACTCGTAAGCCGGGGCGAGGGCGGCCGCAGCCGACGCGGCGTTGCACCATCGCACGGCGTCGAACCACGTCACCGGATGCGCCGGAGCCTGGCCCGACCGCCCTGGCACGACTGTGGAATCGGCGAGCGCGGAGAATTGGGCGACCGTGACGGCGGTGCGTCCGATCTCAAACGGACTCACCGAGACTTCGCGGGAGGAGTCGGTCCGCGCGTCCCGCACCACGAACACTGCGGCGGGAATCGCCACCAGTTGCGGGGCGACGAAATCCGGCGCGCGGGCGGCAGCGGACGCGCCCATCAGATCGGTTGCTCGTCGACCTGACCTGCGGCGACGGCAATCCGCCGGTTGACCCGCACCGTCTCCAGCAGGCGTCGGTCGTGCGAGACGAGGAGGAGGGTGCCGGGGTAGGACTCCAGCGCCTGCTCCAGCTGTTCGATGGCCGGCAGATCGAGGTGGTTGGTGGGCTCGTCGAGGACGAGCAGATTGACGCCGCGTGCCTGCAGCAGCGCGAGGCCCGCGCGGGTGCGCTCGCCCGGCGACAGGCTCTCGGCGGGCCGGAGCACGTGGTCGGACTTGAGCCCATACTTCGCCAGCAGCGTGCGGACGTCGGCCTCGGCCTGGTCGGGAACCTGCTCTCCGAAAGCCCGCAGCAAGGAGGTGCCGTCGGCGAAGGCCGAGCGGGCCTGATCAATCTCCCCCACGACAACGCCGGGTCCGAGCGTTGCTGACCCTTCGTCAGGTGGCAAACGCCCCAGCAGAACCGCGAGGAGCGTCGACTTGCCCGACCCATTCGGACCGGTGATCGCCACGCGGTCCGCCCAGTCGATCTGCAGGTGCACAGGGCCAAGGGTGAAGCCGCCGCGGCGAACGAGCGCACCGCGTGCCGTAGCGACAATCGCTCCGGCACGCGGCGCCATCGCGATCTCCATCTGCAGCTTCCACTCCTTGCGCGGCTCCTCGACGACGTCGATCCGCTCGATCAGGCGGTCGGTCTGCCGGGCCTTGGCCGCCTGCTTCTCGGTCGCCTCCGCCCGGAACTTTCGGCCGATCTTGTCGTTGTCCGTGGCCTTGCGCCGGGCGTTCTTGACGCCCTTCTCCATCCACGCGCGCTGTGTCCGGGCTCGCTCCGTGAGGTCGCCGATGCGATCGGCGTACTCCTCGTACTCCTCCCGGCTGCGCCGGGCCGCCACCTCGCGCTCGTGCAGGTAGGCGGCGTAGCCACCGCCGTACACCGACACGCTCTGCTGAGCCAGGTCGAGCTCGACAACCCTGGTGACCGTGCGCGCGAGGAACTCCCGGTCGTGGCTGACGACCGCGACCCCCGCCCGTTGCCCCGTGAGGAACCGCTCCAGCCGCTCGAGGCCGTCGAGGTCGAGATCGTTGGTCGGCTCGTCGAGGAGAAACAGGTCGTAGCGGGAGAGCAGCAGCGCAGCCAGGCCGGCCCGGGTCGCCTGACCGCGGGAGAGCGACGTCATCGGCGTCGCGAGATCAACGGCTAGGCCGAGCTCGGAGACCGTCGCCTCGGCCCGCTCCTCCAGGTCGGCCCCGCCCAGGGCCATCCACCGGTCGAGCGCGAAGGCGTAGGCGTCGTCAGCGGACACCCCGTCGACCGGCCGACCGTCCGCGAGCGCGTCCGCGGCCGCGTCGAAGGCGGCCTGCGCCGCCGCCGTGCCGGTCCGCCGGGCGATCAGGTCGAGCACGCTCTCCCCCGGGACGGCAGCGAGCTCCTGGGGCAGGTAGCCCACCACCGCGGAGGCCGGCGAGAGCGTGATCTGGCCCTGCGCGGCGGGGATCAACCCGGCGAGCATCCGGAACAGCGTCGACTTCCCCGCCCCGTTCGCCCCGACCACCCCGACGACGTCACCAGGGGCGAGCGTCAGATCCAGGTCGGAGAACAGGGTCCGGTCCCCGTGGGCAGCGCCGAGACCCGTGGCGAACAGCGTGGCGCTCATGTCGCGCTGACGCTACCGACCGGCGTAACGCCATCTGCTCACCGGGCTCTCGGCGCAACGCCCGGCAAGCTCTCTCCGACGGGCGCCCACCATTCCCTGGCAACGTCCGAAAAACTGCCGGCCCGACCGACCGGTCCCTCAGGCGTCAGGCCGGGCTACAGCGGACGCTCAGCCAGCGCGCGGGCCAGGCGTTCCTCGCCCCGCGGTGCGCCCCGGGCCGCCCGCCGGGCCTCCCGGGCGATCGGCATGTAGGCGACCCGCTCGGGCAGAGCCGCGTTCAGTCGGCCGACCACCGCGCCGACCGAGCGGAGGAGCCGCTCCTCCTTACGGGACCAGGTCAGTCCGAGCTTCTCGCGAGCGCTCGGCGGGAGGGTGCCGACGATCACCAGCCGATTGAACTCACCGAAGGGCATGCCGACCAGTGGCCACAGCCGGCGCACGGGCGCCGGCAGCGTGGGCATCGGTGGGGTTCGCTCCGCGACGGCGATCACGCTGTGGGCGGTCGGGTGGTTCTCCAGCACCCGCTCGATCATGTCTTCGTAGTACACCCAGTAGTCCGCGGGAGTCGGCGGGAGCATCCGTTCGGGCACCTGCAGGATCCGGCACATCCGCAGGACTTCCCCGTACCCCAGCTCCAACTGACGCTCCGTCAGCGCACCCGGTCGGAAGTACCGCGAGTACGTGACCAGCGCGTGGTACGCGGTGAGTGGGACCCAAGCCCAAGGCTCCGCCGCCAGCGCGGAGTGGCGCCGGCCGGCGGAGTCGACGGCACGCAGGTCCTTGTGCATCGCACGGAGCCGGTACCCCTCCTCCACCGCGGTACCGCCGCCGTAGATCCAGGTCTGCACCGAGGCGAAGCTGCGTTCCGCCCGCCCCCATGGGTCGCTCCGGTAGGTCGAGCGCTGGTCGACGACGGTCCCGATGGCCGGGTGCATCACCTGCAGGACGAACGCGCTGCCGGTCGTCATCGCATAGAGGTACTGCCCGGTGACGTCCCAGAGCAGATCGTCGGAGGTGAACGGCTTCGGGTCCACGTTTCGACGATAGCCGCGCGGTTGGCATTTCCCGGGGCTTGGCCGAGTACAGGAGTTAACACGGGCCACTCCTGACCCACGCCTGCTAGAACAAGGTCCTACCAGCCGAGATCCGTCCGATCAGGTGTCGAGAGGCCGCAGTGGAGCGCATCGCCGATTTCGTCCTGCGGCATCGCCGGATCGTGATCCTCTTCTGGTTCTGCGCTTTCGTCGGGGGCGCCGCCGCCACGACGACGACCGTCGACCGCCTGACCGCCGACTTCTCGGTGCCGGGCCAACCCGGCTTCGACACCGCCAAGGCCATCAACAAGGCCCTGGGCGAGGAGACCGAGAACGGGCCCTCGATCCCGGTGATCACGGTGCCCGAGGGGCAGACCGTCGACGATCGCCGCGACGACATCGAGGCCGTGTGGAACGCGATCCGCGAGGACCACCCCGACTGGCGGGTCGCGGACTGGATCACGACCAACAACGACAACTTCGTCACGAAGGACCGCCGCGCGACCTATGCCCTCGTCTACGGTCCGCTGCCGCAGACCTTCGACGACCCCCCGTTCGGCATCCAGATCGCCGAGGAGTACGCCGCCGAACAGGCGGCCGACGCCGAGGCGCTGAAGATCGTCAGCACCGGGTACTTCGAGCTCGCGATCTCCGACGCCGAGGGCGGTGGCGAGGAGAGCGGGCCCGGGGTCCTCGTCGAGGTCCTGTTCGGTGCCGTCGGCGCGCTGCTCGTGCTGACCTTCGTCTTCGCCTCGTTCCTGGCGTTCCTGCCGATCCTGATCGCGGCCGTGTCGATCCTCGCGACGTTCGGTGCCCTGCTGCCGTTCACCTACGCGATGGACATGAACATCGTCCTGCAGTTCCTGGTCGCGCTGATCGGCCTCGGCGTCGCCATCGACTACTCCCTGCTCGTCGTCACCCGCTGGCGCGAGGAACGCGACCACGGCCACGACAACCACGAGTCGGTCCGGATCGCGGTCGTGCAGGCCGGGCACGCCGTCGTGTTCTCCGGCGCCGCGGTCGCGATCGGCCTGCTCTCGCTCACCTTCCTCAACGTGCCGTTCCTGCGTTCGATGGGTGTCGGCGGCATCCTCATTCCGCTGATCAGCACCTTGGCCACGATCACCCTCACGCCGGCGATCCTGGCGGCGGTCGGACCGAAGATCGACCGGCCCCGGATCCGCAAGGAGGCCACCGCCAGCAAGTTCTGGGCGCGGTGGAGCAAGGCCGTCGTGAAGCGCCCGTGGCTGGCGCTGGGCTCTGCCCTGGTGATGCTCGGCCTGCTCGCCGCCCCGGTTCTCGGCATCAAGCTCGGGAACGCCGACACCGCGTCGCTCACGACCAAGGACGGCCCGATCGTCCAGCAGTACGCCGCACTCGTCGACGGGGGTGTGCCCCGCGGCGTGCTCACCCCGCTGGAGGTCTTCACCACCGGCGACACGAACCCGGTGGTTGAGGCGGTTCAGGGCGTCGAGGGCGTCGCCTTCGCGTTCACCGCCGTCCCCGAGAGCGGCTGGGCCAACGGATCGAACAGCGTCGTCGAGGTCATTCCCGCCGTCGAGACGGTCAACTCCGACACCAACGACCTGGTGCGCGACGTCCGGGCGGCCGTGGAGGACATCCCCGGCGTGGTCGGGGTGACCGGCGCCGGCGCGGTTCTGGAGGACTACAACAACGGCATCTACGCCAAGGTGCCCCTGCTGCTCGTCATCCTGTCGATCCTGACGTTCCTGGCGCTCACCCGCGCGTTCCGGTCGATCGTGCTCGCCGCGAAGGCGGTGGTGCTGAACCTGATCTCCCTGGCGGCCACCTTCGGGGTGATGGTCTGGGTCTGGCAGGACGGCCACGGCTCGGAGACGATCTTCGGGGTCGAGTCGACGGGGTCCATCATCTTCTGGACCCCGATCATGATCTTCGCGTTCCTCTACGGCCTCTCGATGGACTACGAGGTCTTCATCCTGACCCGCGTGCGCGAGGAGTACGACCGCACCGGCGAGACGAATGCCGCCCTCATCGAGGGCCTCGGCCGGACGGGCCGGCTCGTGACGAGCGCCGCCCTGATCCTGTTCCTGGCCTTCGTGTCGCTGGCCGCGTCACCCGGCACCGACATCAAGGTGCTCGCCACCGGTCTCGGGATCGGCATCCTGCTCGACGCGACGATCGTCCGGATGCTGCTCGTCCCGGCCCTGGTCGTCCTGTTCGGGCGGTGGAACTGGTATCTGCCGGACTGGCTGGCCAGGGTGCTTCGGGTCGAACCCTCCCCCTTGCTGCCGCGCCCGGCCTCGCCGCAGGTCGACCCCGACCCGGAGCCCGTGGTCGAGCGGGTCAGCTGAGGGGAACGGCCCAGCGGATCCGCGTGCCCGCACCGGATTGCGGAACCGGCGAGCTGAAGGTGCAGTCGCCGCCGCGGCGGCGGGCCCGCTCGACGATGTTCGCGGTGCCGCTGCGCCGGGCCGGATCGCCCAGACCGACGCCGTCGTCCGTGATCTCGATGACGAGTTCGCGCCGCTCGATGATCAGCGAGATCTCCACCCAGGCGTGCTCGGCCTTCGCGTGCTTTGCGACGTTGGTCAGGGCTTCGCGCAGGACGGTGGCGACGTCGTCGGCCAGATCCGCGTCGGCCATGACGTCCAGGGGACCTTCGAACCGGACGGAGGGCGCCGCAGCCAGCAGCGGACCCACGTCGCCGAGGACCTCCAGCACCCGGTCACGCAGGACGGCGCCGCCGAGGCCGAGCGGCGTGCGCATCTTGTAGATGGCGCTCCGGATGCCACCGACGGTCTTCTCGATGTCGGAGATGGAGCGGTCCAGTCGGTCCGCGTGCGACCCGTCGCCGACGGTGCCGAGCAGGGCCTGCAGCGACAGCCCCGCTGCGAACAGTCGCTGAATGACGTCGTCGTGCAGGTCGCGGGCGATCCGGTCCCGTTCCTCGCGCAGCGCGAGTTCTTCCTTCGCCGCGCGGGCATCGGCGAACTCGAGCGCAATGGCGGCGTGGTTCGCGAAGGCGGTCGCCTGGTCGACGTCAATCTCGTCGAAGGTGGGGCTTCCGGCCGCTCGGGTCATCACGAGCGTGCCGCGGGTACGGCCGGCGGCGATCAGCGGCACGACCAGGACCGGCCCGATCGGACGGGCGACCAGCGTCCGCGCGATCGCGGCGCGGCTCTCGTGCTCGGCGTTCTCCACCAGCAGCGGCTGCCCGGTGGCGATCACGACACCGGAATAGGTCTCGTCGACCGGGAAGCACTCCCCCGCGCGCTCGATCGCGTCCGCCCCGGCGGCGACCGAAACCTTGAGTTCGCCGCCGTCCGCACTGAGCAGGAGCAGGTGCGCCGTGTCGGCCACGGCCACCGCGCGCGCCTGCTCGGCGATCACCGGCAACGGGTCGGCAACGGTGCCGTCGAGGAGGTTCCGCGTGATGGACAGGCAGGCCTGCAGCCACTCCTCGCGCTTGCGGGCCTCGAACGCGCGACGTTCCTCCAACTCCGCGAGAACCCGCACGTTCTCCATCGCGACCGCGGTGCTGTCGGCCAGCGCCTGCAGCAGCGAACGTTCGGTGAGGGTGGCCTCGTGGGTGTCGGCCCAGTAAACGCCGATGGCTCCGACGGGCTCGGCGGTGCGGATCGGCGTCATCGCCAGGGACTGGACGAAGGTGGGGCGGTAGGCCTCGTGCGGGATGCGGTCGTCGACGTAGATGTCCGCGATGATCACCTGCTCGGCGTGGATCATCGCCCATCCGGAGATGCACGCCTCCATGGGGAAGCGCAGACCCGACCAGAGCGGCTCGATCGCGTCCTCGTCGACGTAGTAGCAACGGCCGTTGTCACGCAGCACGAACGTTGCTCCGTCGGCCGCCGCGAGTTCACGGGCGGCGTGCCGCACGATCTCCACGATGTCGTCGAGGCCGCGGGCCGCGGCGAGGTCGCGCACGGCGGGCACCAGCCGCTCCATGCCCCGGGCGTAGGCGGCGTCGGTGGTCGCCTCGGCATTTCCACCGAGCGTCGTCATCGCACGACCGATCACCGGGACAGCTCCCGGCCCGATCGGTGGCCGAGGTCGTGCGAGAAGTTCAGGGTAGCCCGAGCGAGGTCCCCAGCCGTCCCGACTACCCGGGCCCCCGGTCCCGGCGTAGGGTCCGATTCGTCGATCATTGAGTGGAAGGATTCCTGGATGTCCGAGCAGTTGAAGGTCAGTGGCGAGGTTCCCGCCAGTCCCGAACAGGTCTTCGCGTTGCTGGCCGATCCGGCCCGCCACCCCGAGATCGACGGCGCGGACATGCTCCGCGGGCTGGCCGAGGGTGGCCCGATCAGCGGCCAGGGCCAGACCTTCACCATGAACATGAACAACTCGATCCTCGACGACTACCAGGTACAGAACACAGTCACGGTCTTCGAACCCGGCCGCCGGATTGGTTGGTCCCCCACGGGATTGGCCGGCGACAACCTTGACCGGCTCGGCGACATGCAGCCCGGGGGTCAGAGCTTCACCTTCGAGCTGGAGCCGAATGGGTCCGGCGGGACCACCGTCACCCAGACCTACGACTGGAGCGGAGTCAGCGACCCGGGGTTCAAGGGCCTCATGCCGTTCCTCAAGGAGGAGCATCTCGCCGGGACGATCGAGCGGCTCGGCAAGGCAGCGGGCTGAGCCTGATCTCGGGGACGGTCGCGCCCGGGTTCGAGCCGGTTCGCGATACGTTCGAGACGAACTTCGAGCGGTGGGGCGAGGTCGGCGCGACCTGCTGCGTCTATCTCGGCGGGCACCCCGTGGTGGACCTGACGGGTGGTCGGATCGCACCGGAGTCGGACGTGCCGTACCGGGCCGACACGCTGCAGCTGATCGCCTCGGCGACCAAGGGTGCCGTCGCGATCTGCGCGCTGCGGCTGGCCGAGCGCGGCGAGTTGGACCTCGACGCTCCGGTGGCGGCGTACTGGCCGGAGTTCGCCGCCGCCGGCAAGTCCGACGTCCCGGTGCGGTGGCTGCTCTCGCACCGGGTCGGGTTACCCAAGGTCGATGCGCCGCTGACGCTGGATCAGCTGCTGCGGTGGGCGCCGTTGGTCGACGCCCTGGCCGCTCAGACACCGGTATGGACGCCCGGCACCGAGCACGGTTACCACGCCCTGACCTACGGCGCGCTCGTCGGCGAGGTGCTGTCCCGGGTCAGTGGGCTCACCCCGGGCGAGCTGATCCGCAAGGAGATCGCCGAGCCGTTGGGCATCGAGCTCTGGGTCGGACTGCCCGCGGAGCTCGCGTCGCGGGTCTCACCCCTGCTCAGCTCGATCCGGGATCCCGGCGACAAGCCGGACCCGCTTCTCCTGCAGCTGGCCGATCCGCATTCGCTCGCCTACGGGGCGTTCTTCATGGACACGACCTTTCTGTCCGCGATGAATGACCCCGCGCTGTGGCAGGCCCAGGTGCCGGCCGCGAACGGTTTGTCGAATGCACGCTCCCTCGCCCGCATGTACGCCGCGTGTCTCGACGAGGTGGACGGCGTGCGATTGATCTCCCCGGAAACGCTGCAGGCCGCGGTCACGCCCGAGAGCGAAGGCGTCGACCGCGTACTGACCTACGAGACCCGCTTCGGGCTCGGCTTCCAGCTGCCCTCACCCAGCCGCCCGATGTCGGGCCCCGACTGCTTCGGTCATTACGGCCTCGGCGGATCCACCGGCTTTGCCGATCTCCGGCACGGGTTCACGTTCGGTTACGTCGTCAATCAGATGCGATCGGCGTCGACACCCGATCCACGCTCCAGCGCCCTCATCCAGTCACTGCTGGCATGCCTCGCACCGGACGGGGGTAGGCCGGACGGGTGAAAGCCCTGCGGACCGGGGCTCCGCCGACGCATCATGGGAGGTCACGTTGCTGACACCTCTAGTCAGACGCGACACGCCGGGGGGCGACATGCGAGCGTTCACACGCGGGCTCTTCCGTCAGGCGCCCAGCGACGCCGAGACCGCCGAGGCGATGCGGGCCCTGGCCGAGGTGTTCCTGCACAGCAGTGGCACGGACACGCGGCTCGGGTGGGACGGCAGCCACATCGCCCACCTCGACGAGTTGTGCGACCAGTTCGTGATCCCGGGCCAACGCACGATGAGTACCCGCTCCGCGCTGTCCGCCCGGATGGGCGCCTACGTCGGCGAACTGCTGGTGCGCAACGCCGGCGGCCGCTGGGTGTACGACGAGGAGTGCCGTTCCGCTGCGGTCGAGCTACCCGGCGAGCACCGGGTTTTCCCGGCCGAGCGCGTGGCGCAGCGCATCGCCGTCGGCCACCACCACAGCATCGCGGAGTTCTACCAGGCGACCCTGGCCGGCGACCTGCTCGCCTACCCGCGCCGACAGGCGGGCTAGGGCTCCGTTCGCGGGGTCAGTACGACCACCGGGATCGGCCGCGACGTGAGGCGCTGGTAGCCGGTGTACCGGTCGGAGTTGATCGCGTTCAGCGTCGCCCACAGCCGGTCATAAGCCGGTTCGCCGCGTTGGACGGCGCAGGCCGTGACGGACGTGCGGCGGGTGCCGACCTGGATCTCGACCTTCGGATCGGCGAGCAGGTTGTGGTACCAGCCGGGCGCCCGTGGTGAGCCACCTCGGGAAGCGGCCAGCAGGTACGTCCCGCCGTCGCGGGCGTAGGTCAACGCGCTGGTCCGGGGTCGGCCGGTCTTCGCGCCGGTGGTGCGCAACAGCAGGCACGGGGTGCCGAGAATCCGGTGGCCGATCCGCCCGCCGGTGCGCTCGTAGACCGCCTGATGCGCCGAGAGGAGGTAGCCCCCGAGGAATTGGACGAAGCGGAGCTGCTCGATCCGGGCCGGCTTCACGGCAAGGCTTCGGGAGCCGCGACGTAGTGACCGGCGTGCGCCTCGCGAACCTTGTTCTTCTGGATCTTCCCGGTGGAGGTCTTCGGCAGTTCGTCGACGACGATCACCGACTTGGGCACCTTGTAGCCGTCGAGATGCGCCTTCAGCGCGGCTCGGAGGGCGGCGGGATCGATGCTCTCCCCCGGCTTGGGTACGACGACGGCCGTGATCGCCTCGGTCCACCGCTCGTGCGGCAGGCCGACCACGACCGCCTCGGCCACCGCGGGCGAAGCCGCGTACACCGCCTTCTCGACCTCGATCGAGGCGACGTTCTCTCCGCCGGTCTTGATGACGTCCTTGTACCGGTCGGAGAACCAGAGCACGCCGTCGGCGTCGAAGTGGCCGACGTCGCCGGAGTGGAACCAGCCGTGGGCGAAGGCCTCCGCGGTCGCCTCGGGATTCCGCAGGTACTCGTTCATGGTGGACGGCCCGCGGTACACGATCTCGCCCGACTCCCCCGGCGGCAGTTGATTCCCGTCCGGGTCCAGGATCGCGACCTGCACCCCCGTCAACGGCGTACCCACCGCACCGATGTGGGTGAGCTGGTGCTCGGGCCGGAACAGCGTGGTGATCGGGCTCATCTCGGTCTGGCCGAAGAGCAACGCGAAGTCGCAGCCGAAGCCGTCGAGACACGCGCGGATCAACGCGTCCGGCATCGGGGCCATCGCGTACACCGCGCGCCGCAGCGAGCTCAAGTTCCGGCCCGCGAACGACGGCTCCTCCAGCATCGCGCGATACATCATGGGCAGCCCGAAGATCTGGGTGATGCCCTCGCCCTCGATGGTGTCCAGCAGCCGGACCGGATCGAAGCCGCGGTGCACGAAGATCGTCGCGCCGACCAGCACTGCGGGCGTGCAGAACGCATTGAGCTGCGCGGTGTGGAACATCGGCATCATCGCCACGAAGCGGTCGGAGGCGTTCCAGCCGGAGTCCAGCGCGCCCTGCATGGACTCGAGGTAGATCGCCAGGTGCGAGCCCACCACGCCCTTGGGGAACGAGGTCGTGCCCGAGGTGTACAGGTAGGTCAGCGCGTCCCGGTCCTCGACGAGCGCCCCGGGTTCTGACGCGTCGCCCGACTCGATCCCCGAGAGCTCCTCGGCGAGGAAGATCTCCGGAGCGGCCGGCACCCGCGCCAGCGCAGGCCGCACACTCTCGGCCAGCGCCGCCTCCACGACCAGCCCGCGCGACCCGGAATGGTCGAGGACGTAGGCGACCTCCTCGGTCCGCCAGCCGAGGTTCACCGGCACACAGACGACACCCAGCTTCGCGCAGGCGAAGTACACCGCCAGGAACTCCGCACTGTTCGCCGACGCCAGCCCCAGCGCGTCCCCCCGCCGGTAGCCGCGCTCCGCGAGCCCGCGGGCGAGGCGATTGACCCACGAATTGAACTCGGAGTAGGTCCAGCGGCGGTCGGCGTCGACCACGGCCGGCTGGGAGGGCCGGGCCGCGGCCGACCTCGTCAGCATGTCGCCGACGTTCACACGGTGGATCAGGTTCTCCATGGGTGTCGCGCCTCCCGAAACTGGCGTGAACCAACTTCCGGACTTATCGTCCCACCGACGGCATCCACGTCCGGGGTGTCGGGCTTCGGGTGGGGAGCCTGGGAGATGCGCAGTAGGTACGCGGTTCCGATCGTGGCGTCCTTGACGCTCACGATCTGTGCCGTGGGCGCGATTGCCGCCGGGTCCCTGTATTCGGTCGCCGAGGACGCCCGGCCGCAGCTGGTGGAGTACTCCTACGGTCAACACGCCGACAACAACCTGGACCTCTACCTGCCGGCCAGCGTCGCCGTCGCCAAGCCCGGCCAGGCCCTGACGCCCACCGTGGTGCTGGTGCACGGCGGAGCCTGGGTACGGGGCGACAAGGAGGACATGCAGAGGGCGGCCCAGTCGGTGGTCGACCTCGGCTACGTCGCGATCTCGGTCAACTACCGCGTCGCCCCCGAATCGAAGTGGCCGACGCAGCGCCGGGACCTGATCGCGGCGCTGCGCTGGATCCGCGCCCACGCGCCGGACCTGCACGTCGACACGTCGCGCATGGTGGTGCTCGGCTCCTCCGCGGGCGGCGAGATCGCGGCCGCCGCGCTGACCCAGGGCGCCGGCAGCCGGCTCGCTCGCGGACTGATCACCCTGTCCGCGCCCACCGACCTCGCGCTGGTGGCCCAGGACACCGAAGCCACTGACGACGCCGACGCCTCCGACCTGGCCATGATCGTCACCCGCGACCTGATCGGGTGCGAGGGCGAGGAGTGTCTGGCCACGATCGAGAACCGGTCCGTCTTCGACAACCTCGACGGCCGGGACCCGCCCTCGCTCGTGTTCACCTCCGACCGCGAGTGGGTCGACCCACAAAGCAGCATCCGCTTCCACCAGGTCGCGCTAGCCTCCGGCGTGGAGTCGCGGCTCATCGTGTTCCAAGGGCGCCGCCACGGCATGGCGTACTGGGAGAACGCGTGGCCGATCATTGCGGAGTGGTTGGGGCAACGGATGACGGCGGCCCGATGAGGCGCGTGTTGCTGGCCCTGCTGCTGACGTCGTCGATCGCCCTCTCGGGCTGCGGCGGCTCCGGATCGGACGCCGACGACACGCGGCCCGGCGCGGCCGCCCTCGAAGATTCGGCGCCGGCCGACCTGCCCGATCCGCACTACGCGATGTTCCCGGCCACGATCCCGGAGACCGGCTGGGAGTTCACCGAGGCCGTCCGCATGCGAGACGGCGACGGTAAGGACGACCTCGGGGGCCTGCCCGGCGTCGATTGGTACGCCGAGTTCTCCGGCCCTGAGGCCGGGAACTCCGAGGCGTACATCTCCCTCACCGGCTACACCCAGTCGCTCGACGAGCGGCGGACCGAATCGGTCTCCGCAGCCTCGGACGTGACCGAGGGTGAGATCAGCGGACACCCGGCCTTCTGGGCGATCGACCCCGAGGACCTGGACAGCGGCGGGGTGGTCGCCTGGGAGGTCGCCCCGGGGTACACGATCGAACTGTTCGCCACCGGGGTTTCGATGGACGACCTGGTCGCGTTGGCGAAGACGGTCCGGGAGACCTCGGAAGCGGAGTGGGCCGCCGCCGGGGATCAGGTCAGCGGCTGCCTGCCCACGGCGGAGGACTGCGCGGACTCAGCCGGAGGCTGAGCCCGCGTCCGAGTGTTCAGCGCCGGACCGCGTTCCCCTGCCGCTGGAACGGCAGCGCGACAGGAGCGGCCGGTACGACCGGAGCAGCCGGCGCCGACGGAGTCACGACGCGGTCGGGGAAGAGGCGGGCCAGGTCCTGGCGCAGCCCCGGCACGAGGTCGACGACCTCACGGCCGGTCCGGCGCAGGTAGTACCCGGCCTCCATGATCCAGTCGGTGACGGCCTTCATCAGGTCGTCGGCGACCTTGTTCTCCAGCGCCAGATAGAGCAGGGCCGTGTCGACATGAGGCTCCGTCAGGCCGACGGCGCAGGTGTCGGACAGATCCTCGGCGGTGGCCACCGAGCAACCCAGGTGGGCGTGGTTGGCGAGCTTCTCGCGCACCGGCCCGAAGTCCTCGCCGGTGGCCTCGGTCAGCACCGCGACCGTCGCCTCGGAGAGCTGGCTCGCCAGGAGGCGGCTCGCGGCGCCGTCCGCGGTGCGCTCGATGCGCATCACCTCGGCCAGCACATGGTCGACTCCGCGCCGGTGGGCGCGCAGGTGCGGGCTCGGCGCCCGACGGCGGCCCACCTCGGGCGCGACCAGCCGGACATGCGTACCAGCGTCCTTCTTCAGACCGAACACAGATTCCCCCGTAAAAGCACGTCGATCACGACGATCCCGACAATGAGACGCGCGAGGCAAGGACCGACCCATCAGCCGGTTGGCCGGTTTGGGATCGTCCGAAGGGATGAGGCGGGAGGATTGCGGCATGGAGCCACGGGTCGGTCAGATCGTGACGGTGTTCCGGTCCCGCCTCGCGGAGACCGGCACCGAGGCCTACGCGGAGCACGCCGCGCGGATGAGCGATCTGGCCCGCTCGATGCCCGGGTATGTGGAGCACAAGATCTTCGTCGCCCCCGACGGTGAGCGGGTCACGCTGGTGACCTTCGCCGACCGGGAGTCGCACAACGCGTGGCGGGAGCACCCCGAGCACCGGGGCGCCCAGCGGGCCGGAATCGCGACCTACTACGACAGCTACAGCATCAGCGTCGGCGAGGTGGACTACGCGTCGTACTTCAGCCGATGAACAGCGTCAGCCGGCGAACGCCTCGGTGCCGACGACGAGCTTCAGTCCCTTGATCCCGGAGTGCTGCTGGGCGTAGGCCAGGGCGCGGGCGAGGTCGGTGAGGCCGTTGCTGCCCGGGGGCAGGGTGCTGAGCGAGATCAGGACGCCGCCCGCGCGGCCCTGCCCGTCGATGACGCCACCGCCGGAGTCACCCGGGACACCGGGCGGCAGGAAGTACACCTGGTGCAGCCAACCCGGCGGCTCCGAGCCGAGGCTGACGCCCTGCTGGGGCGTCTCGAGCCCACCTCGCAGGCTGGAGCTGCCGTAGCCGAACACGGGTTCTCCGGCAGGCAGACCCGGGGCGATGCCCGTCGGACCACCGAACACCGGAACCGACGGGTTGACCATCGACACTGCGGCGGTGGGGACCTTGATCAACGCGAAGTCGTTGTAGTTGCAGGTGGGCTCGTCGGTCTCGCCGACCTTCTGCATCGTCAGCCAGCTGCTGTAGGCCAGCGTGCCGGTCGCGCCCGAGTCGCCGAGGCTCACCTCGGTGCCCAGGGGGCCGGAGCCGGACGCGCAGCCACTCCCGCTCAGCGGGTTGCTGTCCTCCGAGGTGCAGTGCGCCGCCTGACCGATGTAGACCGTCCCGACCTTGTCGGTGAAGACAAAGTTGGAGGTGCAGCCCGCGCCTTTGGACTCGGTCGGCATGCCGGGGTGGATCGTGGCCGAATCGGCCGGCGCCCAGTTGACGCCCTCCGCGGCGGCGGCGGGAGAACCCGCACCCAGGCCCGTGGTGGCGACGAACACTGCGGCAGCGAGTGCGGCGGGACGAAAACGCACGGGCTCTCCTGAATTTGTCCTGATTTCGCATCGTACGTGGGTCAGGACCTTCTCAGGGTCGAACGCGGGAGGTGGGTCGGATCGCGTCCGGCGTCACCCGCGGAAGGGCTCGGTCCCTGGGACCAGTGCGAGCCCCGGGATACCGGAGTGCTGACGCGCGTAGGCGAGCGCCTTCCCGAGGTCGGTCGCGCCGTTGCTGGCCGGCGGCACGGTGTCCAGCGAGATGAGGACACCGAAGGCCCGCCCCTGCCCGTCCAGCAGGCCCGAGCCGGAGTCCCCGGGGACGCCGGGCGGCAGCAGGTAGACCAGGTGATACCAGCCGGGCGACTCGGTACCGAGGCTCAGGCCCCGCTGGGGCGTCCCCACTCCGCCGCGCAGGGCGGAACTGCCATAGCCGTAGACCCGCTCGCCCGCTGCCGGCCCGACGCCGGCGACGCCGACCGGTCCCCCGAACACGGGCACGGACGGGTTGAGCATCGACACCCCGGCCGCCGGGATCTTGACCAGGGCGAAGTCGTTGGACCGGCAGGTGATCTCGTCCGTGTCGCCGGCCCGCTGCATGGCCAGCCAGCTGCTGTAGGCCAGCGTGCCGGAGACGCCGGAGAGGCCCAGGCTGACCGGCGTCCCCACCGGCAAGGACTCGGTGGCGCACCCGCGGCCGCTGAGCGCGTCGGCGCTCTTCGCGGTGCAGTGCGCGGCCTGGCCGAGGTACACCGCCCCCGCTCGGTCGGTGAAGACGAAGTTGGCGGTGCAGGGCGGGCCGCCGGGCGAGGTCTGGATGCCCGGATGGATGGTGGCGCGCTCGGCCGGCGCCCAGGCGACGGGGGCAGCAGCGGACGCCGATGGCACCGGGCTCAGGGCGCACGCGGGAAGGAGAAGTGCGGCGGCGAGCGCGGGACGGAAGCGCACGGGCTCTCCTGAGATTCGTCCTGAGGACGAATCGTACGACGCTCAGGACCCCGTCAGAACGAACGCGGCAGGTCGGGTCAGCCCGCGTCGGCGGGCGGGGGCGCCACGGACAGCGGCGGCTCTGCCCGGTTCGGCGCGCTGACGTCGGCGCGCAGTGGCGTGCGTTCCCGCTCCACCGGGTCCGAGCCGGACCCGAGCACCCAGGTCCCGACCGCGATGGCGGCCACCGTGAGGACCAGGGCGAGCGAGAGCACGAGGCGGCGGATCTCGAATCCGCCCGTCAACTCCACCGTGCTCATGGCCGGGGAACGTAGCAGCGGCGGGATGCCGATTCCGGGAGACCGCCCGGGGCCTGTCCGATCCTTTACCTCCTCTTCCGCTACCTCAGCTCCCCCGCCTGGCCCTCCCCGATCCTCTCGACGTTAGGTTTCCCTCATGGCGATTGCGATCGGGTACAAGGCGTCGGCGGAGCAGTTCGGGCCCCGGGAGCTGGTCGAGTTCGGGGTGGCGGCGGAGGGGTTCGGGTTCGATTCCGCGGTCGTGTCCGATCACTACCAGCCGTGGCGGCACCAGGGCGGGCACGCGCCGTTCTCGATCTCGTGGATGACCGCGGTCGGGGAACGCACCTCCCGCATGACGCTCGGCACCTCGGTGCTGACCGCGACGTTCCGCTACAACCCGGCGGTGATCGCCCAGGCCTTCGCGACCATGGGGTGCCTGTATCCGGACCGGGTCATGCTCGGCCTGGGCACCGGGGAGGCCCTCAACGACGTCGCGGTCACCGGGATGGTCTGGCCGGAGTTCAAGGAACGCTTCGCCCGGATGCGCGAAGCCATCGATCTGATGCGCCGGCTCTGGACCGAGGACCAGGTCGACCACCAGGGCGACTACTACACGACCGTCGGGGCGACGGTGTACGACAAGCCCGACACCCCGATCCCGATCTACGTCGCCGCCGGCGGGCCGGTGGTCGCCCGCTACGCCGGGCGGGTCGGGGACGGCTTCATCTGCACCTCCGGCAAGGGCATGGCGCTCTACCAGGAGGAACTGGTCCCGGCCATCAACGAAGGCATCGCCAAGGCCGAACGGGACCCGGGCTCCCTGGACCGCATGATCGAGGTCAAGCTCTCCTACGACTCCGACCCGGACTTCGCCCTCGAGGCCACCCGGTTCTGGGCGCCGCTCTCGCTCACCCCGGAGCAGAAGCACTCGGTGACGTCCTCGGAGGAGATGGAGCGCCTGGCCGACGAGCTGCCGATCGAGCAGGTCGCCAAGCGCTGGATCGTCGCCTCCAAGCCCGAAGAAGCCCTCGAGGCCATCACGCCCTACGTGGAGGCCGGATTCACCAACCTGGTCTTCCACGCTCCCGGCGCGGACCAGAACCGGTTCATGTCCCAGTTCGCCACCGACGTGATGCCCCGCCTGCGCGAACTCTGACAGCGCGAACCTGACAGTGCGTCAGGAACTGACACGGTCTCAGGTAAGAAGTTCCGGGTGGGCGCTGTCGGCGTCCCCCGGCAGTGGAGGCAGTTCGTGGGCCTTCTCGTAGTCCGCGAGCATCCCGATCCGGCGGTTGTGCCGTTCTTCGTCCGTGTACGCCGTATCGAGGAAGATCTCGAGGAACCGGGCCGCCTCCTCCGAGGTGTGCATCCGGGCGCCGAGACTGATCACGTTGGCGTCGTTGTGCAGCCGGGCGAGCGAGGCGATCTCCTCGCTCCAGACCAATGCGGCCCGGATGCCCGGCACCTTGTTCGCGGCCATCTGCTCGCCGTTGCCCGAACCGCCCAGCACGACACCGAAGCTACCGGGGTCGTTGGCGGTCCGGGTCGCGGCGAGCAGGCAGAACGGGGGGTAGTCGTCCTGGCCGTCATACACGGTGGGGCCGCAGTCGACCGGCTCGTGGCCGTTCTCCTCCAACCACCGCAGCAGGTGATCCTTGAGCTCGTAGCCGGCGTGGTCGGAGCCGAGGTAGACGCGCATGACGAAAGTCTGTCAGGCGCCGGGGGGATTCCTCAGGCCGCCCGGTCGCGGAGCGGCGCGGCACCGACGTCGAAGCGCGGGTCTTCATCCCGGGTCCGCTTGAGCTCGTAGAAGCCCGGCGTCGACGCGACGAGGAGAACCCCGTCCCAGAGCTTGCCGGCGTCCTCGCCCGCGGGTGCCGGGGTGACGACCGGACCGAAGAATGCGGTGCCCGCGACCCGGATGACGGGCGTCCCGACGTCCATGCCCACGAGGCCGATGCCCTCGTCGTGCGAGGCCTGGACCTTGGCGTCCCAGCTCTCGTCGTCCCAGGCCTCGATCAGATCGGCGGGCAGGCCGACCGCGGCGAGCGCCTCGCCGACCGTCGCCTGGTCCCGGTCCCGCTTCTCGTGGTGGAAGCGGCGGCCGATCTCGGTGTAGAGCCCGGAGACGACCTCGTCGCCATGTCCGACCTGCGCCGCCATCACGACGCGGCCGATGCCGCGCCCGGGGGCCAACAGCGTCCGGTACTCCTCGGGGATGTCCTTGTCCTCGTTCAGCATCGCCAGGCTCATCAGGTGGAACCGCACGTCCACGGGCCGGACGGTCTCCACCTCCAGGATCCAGCGCGAACTCAGCCACGCCCACGGGCAGAGCGGGTCGAACCAGAAGTCGACCGGGGTGCGGTCGCTGACGAGGGGTACTCCCGATTTAGTGGTCATGTCATCTACAACCCGCCGAGCCTGGCTCGAATTCCTGCGACCGATTTGCTGTGATCGCCCGGCCCGACCCCCGTGGAAGGATGACCCGATCCCCGTGAACGAGTCAGGAGTCACCCCGTGCCCGGCAAGAATCTGACCCGCGACGAGGCTGCGGCGCGCGCCGCCACCGTCGATGTCCACGCGTATGCGGTCGAACTCGACCTCATCCCGGACGCCACCGGCGAGAACCGCACCTTCCGCTCCACGACCGTTGTCCAGTTCGACGGTCTCGCGGGCCGCGAGAACGGCACGTTCCTCGACCTGATCGCCCCCGGCGTGGTCGAGATCACCCTGAACGGGCGCGAGCTCGACCCGGCGGCGCACTTCGACGGCACGCGGGTGAACCTTCCCGAGATCGCTGCGGACAACTCGCTGCGGGTGGTGGCCGACTGCGCGTACATGAACACCGGCGAAGGGCTGCACCGGTTCCGCGACCCGGTGGACAAGGGCACCTACCTGTACACGCAGTTCGAGGTGGCCGACGCCAAGCGCGTCTTCGCGTGCTTCGACCAGCCCGACCTCAAGGCCACCTTTCAACTGACGGTCATCGCACCGAAGCAGTGGGAGGTCTTCTCCAACGCCGTGACCCCCGAGCCGCGCGCGATCCCGGGCCGGGAGGGCGACGCCGCCTGGGTCTTCGAGGCGACGCCGCCGGTGTCGACCTACATCACCGCGCTCGTGGCCGGGGACTACGAGGTCGTCCGCGACACCTACACCCGCGGCGACGTCACGATCCCGATGGCGGTGGCCTGCCGCCGCTCGCTGGCGGATCACCTCGACGCGGACGAGATCTTCGACGTCACCCGCAAGGGCTTCGACTTCTTCCTCGAGCTCTTCGACCAGCCGTACCCGTTCACCAAGTACGACCAGCTCTTCGTGCCCGAGTACAACGCCGGGGCGATGGAGAACGCCGGCTGCGTGACGATCCTCGAGGATTACGTCTTCCGCTCCAAGGTCACCGACGCCGCCTACGAGCGTCGTGCGGAGACGATCCTGCACGAGCTCGCCCACATGTGGTTCGGCGACCTCGTCACGATGAGGTGGTGGGACGACCTCTGGCTCAACGAGTCGTTCGCGACGTACATCAGCGTGCTCTGCCAGTCCGAGGCGACGCGGTGGACCAATGCCTGGACGACGTTCGCGAACGTCGAGAAGACCTGGGCCTACCGGCAGGACCAGTTGCCCAGCACGCACCCGATCGTGGCCGACATCAACGACCTCGATGACGTCGAGGTCAACTTCGACGGCATCACCTACGCCAAGGGCGCCTCGGTCCTCAAGCAGCTGGTCGCGTGGGTCGGCCGCGACAACTTCGTCGCGGCGATCCGCAGCTACTTCCAACGGCACGCATGGGGAAACACGACGCTGGCCGACTTCCTCGCCGCGTTGGAGGAGACGTCCGGGCGCGACCTGTCGGCGTGGTCGGCCGAGTGGCTGCAGACCTCGCAGGTCAACGTGCTGCGTCCGGTGTTCGCCCTCGACGAGCTCGGGGCCTTTCGCGAGTTCTCCGTGCAGCAGAGTGCGCCGGAGGCCTACCCGACGCTGCGCTCGCACCGCGTCGCGGTCGGACTGTACGAACTGATCGACGGCAAGCTCTCCCGCCGCGACCGCGTCGAACTCGACATCTCCGGCGCGAACACCGAGGTGAAGGAGCTGATCGGCAAGCGATCGGCCGACCTCGTCCTCGTCAACGACGACGACCTCACCTACGCGAAGATCCGGCTCGACGCGGCCTCGCTCGCCACCCTCGGACGGCACATCGGCGACATCACCGAGCCGCTCCCCCGGGCCCTCTGCTGGTCCGCCGCCTGGGACATGACCCGTGACGCCGAACTGCCCGCCCGCGACTACGTCGATCTCGTCCTCCGCGGCATCGGCACCGAGACCGGCATCGTTGTCCAGCAGGGCCTGCAGCGGCAGGCGATCTCCGCGCTCTACGCCTTCGCCGATCCCGATTACCGCGAGATCGGCCTGAGCCGATTCTCGGAGGCGGCGCTGGAGTACCTGCGCACCGCCACCCCCGGCAGCGACAGCCAGCTGTCCTGGGCCCGCACCTTCGCCTCGGTGGCCCGCACCGGTGAGCAGGTGGAGCTGCTGGCCGCGCTGCTGTCCGGCGAGCAGATCATCCCGGGCCTGGCGATGGACGTCGATCTGCGTTGGCACATGCTCCACCGCCTGGTGGCGCGGGGCGTCGCCGGCGAGCCCGAGATCGACGCCGAGCTCGACCGCGACGACACCGCCGCCGGGCAGCGGCACGCCGCCGGGGCCCTCGCCGCCCGGCCCACCGTCCTGGCGAAGGAGGAGGCGTGGTCCTCGATCGTCACCGAGGACAAACTGCCGAACGCGATGCAGGCCTCGATCATCGGCGGCTTCGTCCAGATCGAGCAGGGCGACATCCTCGAGGAGTTCGTGGAGCGCTACTTCGAGGCCGTGCCGCGCATCTGGGAGGAGCGCACCAGCGAGATCGCCCAGAACATCGTGAACGGGTTCTTCCCGTCCTGGCGGATCACGGCCGACACCGTCGAGCGCACCGACCGGTTCCTCGCGGAGCAGCAACCCGCCCCCGCGCTCCGGCGCCTCCTGTCCGAGGCCCGGGACGGCGTCCAGCGTGCCCTCCGCGCCCAGGAGTGCGACCGGAACGCCGGCTGATTCCGCCGGAGCTGGGGAGCACTCACACACCAGGGCGTGTCACGCCCTGGTGTGAGTGATCCCCAGCGTCAGCGGGTGTGGAGCGAGGCGGGGTGGCGGGCGTGCTCGGCCAGGACCTGGATGCCCTGGGCGATGCCGCCCGCGAGGTTGCCGGCCGCGAAGGTCGAGGTCATGGTCATTGCCGCGAGGGCGCAGGCCCGGTCGTCGACCCAGCGGCGGGCGCGGGAGCCGGTGATGATCTCGAGGCTGCGCGCGGACGGGTCGACGAAGACGAGGACGGAGTCCGCGGCCTCGGCACCGAGCTCGGCGTGCCGGCGTTTGGCGTAGCTGCGGGCCGGCCCGTCGGCGGCGCCGACGAAGACCGAGAAGTTCACCCCGCTGGACCTGCGAGCCAGCTGGATGGCCCGGACGATCTCCTCGCGCTGCCGCTCGGAGAACGCGTCACCAGCGAGCACTGGTCCCACCGCCAGCTGGGTCTGATCCGCCCTGATCCGGCTCGACGACCGTTCCGGTCACGGCCGAACTCGACTGCCGACCCTCAAGCGCCGGGTCGCCGGAACCGCCCTCGATGGCGCGCTGCTCCGAATCCGAGCCGGGAGCGCCGTACCACTCCGCGTCCGCCTGCCACTCCTTGCCGGGGCGGTAGCGCGGCCCACGGACCATCGACGGGATGGAGCACAGGAGCCAGATCAGCGCCATCGACAGGACCGGGATCCCGACGAAGATGGAAAGCAACTTCATGCGCGAGATGCTCTCGCCGGGGTCGTCCCCGTCGTCGCGATTGAGCGCCATCGCCGGCGACGTGGCCAGCATCGAAGCTCCGAGGACGGCGCCGACAATGGCGGCGCGGGCGGCACGCCTGCTTCTACCGATCACGCCTGGAGACTAGCGAATGCCGCGGCGAGCAATTGCACGCGGGCGGACGTCCGCAGGTCGCCCAGCAGCACCGGGGAGCCCTCGGAATCCAGCAGCGGCAGTTGCCAGTTGGGGTACGCCAGATGTGTGCCGGGCTGGTTGAGGGTCCGGCGGTCCCCCGCGGCGTCGGCCAGGGCGACCCCGCACATGAGCGCGGGGGTCCGGGCCAGGAACCGGTGCAGGGCCTCCACCAGCGCGGGGATGTCGCCCACGGGGCCGGGATCGATGCCCTCGGCCTCGAGCCGGGCACGCCAGCCGGCCACCTCGTCCCAGAGCCCGATCCACTCCTCCTCGGCGGGGCGGGTGAGCAGGCCGAGGCGATCGCGGATGCTCACGTGCTCGCCCGCGAGATAGCCGGCGCTCGGGGGCAGGTCGTGCGTGGTGACGGTCCCGAGGCAGAGTCGGCGCCACGCGTCGGCGGGCAGTGGCCCGACCTGGTCGCGTTCGAAGAAGAGGATCGACGTCCCGAGCATCCCGCGCTCGCGCAGGTAGTCCCGCACCCAGGGCTCGACGGTGCCGAGATCCTCACCGATCACGAGTGCCCGGGCGCGGTGAGCCTCCAGCGACAGCACTCCGACCATCGCCTCGTGGTCGTAGCGGACGTAGGTGCCCTCGGACGGCTTCCGTCCGGCCGGCACCCACCACAGCCGGAACATGCCCATCACGTGGTCGACTCGGACGCCGCCGGCGTGCCGCAGCAGGCTGCGGATCATGTCCCGGAACGGCCGATAGCCCAACTCCGCGAGCCGGTTGGGCTTCCACGGGGGTTGGCTCCAGTCCTGACCCTGCTGGGTGAAGGCGTCCGGGGGCGCCCCCACGGAGACGCCGATCGCCAGGACGTCGCTCATCGACCAGGAGTCCGCGCCGCCGGGGTGAACGCCGACCGCGAGGTCACCAATGACGCCGAGCGGCATCCCGGCCGCGGCGGCGCGCGCACTGACCGCGGCCAGTTGCTGGTCGACCTGCCATTGCAGCCAAGCCGCGAAATCGACCTCGCCGGCGAGCCGCTCGCGCTCCGCGGCCACCACATCTGACGCCGGGTCACGGAGCTCGTCGGGCCACGCCATCCAGGCAGAGCCGTGCACGTCGCACAGCGCCGACCACGTGGCGAAGTCGCGCAGTGCCCCGCCTTCCCGGTCGCGGAACTCGGAGAACTCCCGCGCGCGGGCCGCCCGGAGTCCGGCCCCGTGCACGAGCTTCAGCGCGGCGCGCTTGGCGGTCCAGGAGGTGTCGCGGTCGAGCAGGTCCTCGGGACCTCCGCGCCTCCGGAGCGGGGCGCCCAGCGCATCGACCGCGGCTCGCGTCGCGGGATCGAGCTCGGCGTACTCGGGTACGTCCTCCACCCGCAGGTACAGCGGGCTGACGAAGCGCCGGCTCATCGGCAGGTAGGGAGACGGTTCGATCGGAGGCACCGGTGCCGGCGCGTGCAACGGGTTGATCAGCGCGAAGCCGGCACCGAGCTCCGTGGCCGACCATTCGACGAGCTCGCTCAGGTCGCCGAGATCGCCCGGACCCCACGACCGTTCGGTGCGGATCTGGTAGAGCTGCGCGAGGTAACCCCACGTACGCCGCGGCTCGCCGTCCGGCCCGTGCATCGCCGACGGCAACTCCAGGTGTCCCGGGGTGACGATCAGGGAGGCCTCGGCGACCCGGTCCGCGGCGGACTCGCGGCCGCGCGCATGGATGCGGTGGTAGCCCAGGGGCAGGTCCGGGGGCAGTTCGAAGGTCGCCTCGCCGGTGAGTTCGCCCTCGACGAGGGTCGGCTCGACCCAGCGGTCGATCTGACGAAGTTCGGCGCGCCCCCCACTCTCGAGGTCGATCCAGATGTCGAGCGACGCGCCGTGCGGCACATGGACCGGAACCGTGGTCGGTGCCGGAGCTTGCTGACGCATCGTCACGACCGGTGGGAGCATGCGCTGCCACCGGTCGGACTCAAGCCGGGCGAGCGAACGGCCGGCCGCGGCCGACGTGGACGCGTCCCAGCCCAGCGCCTCGAGGACGGCCACCACCGTCGACTCCGGCACGGCGACGTACTCCCCGCGCCAGTCCCAGTACTCCGTTGCCACGCCGCAGGCGGTTGCGAGCGCGACGAGGTTAGGCGAGAGGTCAGTCACCGGATGTCCCTACCAATACAGCACTCACGCAAACAACGCCGGTCGTCGGTGCGCCCACGGCGCCGCGCGTTCGAGCTGGGCAGCGAGCGCGAGCAGGTCCCCGTCGGCGGCCGGGCGGCCGGCGAGCATCACACCGATCGGCAGGCCGCCCGCGCCGACGCCCAGCGGCAGCGACACCGCCGGCTGACCGGTCAGGTTGTAGAAGGACGTGATAGGGGTGAACGCTGCCTGCGCCGCGAAGTCGCCGGCCGGGTCGTCGTCGTCCCGAAGCTCACCGATGCGCACCGGTGGCGCGGCGAGGGTGGGGCTCAGCACAGCGTCGTAGTCGGCCCAGGCCCGAGCGGTGGTCCGCGCAATCCCCTGCAGCGTGCCGGCCGAGGCGAGGAAGCGGGCGGCGTCGACCGCCCGGCCCCGTGCCCGCAGCCAGCGGGTCAGCGGCCGGAGCCGCTCCTCGTCCTCCGGGGCAACCGGCGCGCTCGCGGCCAGCGCGGACCACACGTCGAGGAAGTTCTCCCCGAGCTCCGGCCCGGCGGGGGGATCGAGGTCGACGATCTCGTGACCGAGGTCGGCGAGCAGCCGCGAGGTCTGCTCCCAGGCCGCGAGACAGTCCGGGTGGAAGTCGGGTCGGGCCAGCACACCGGCGGCGAAGCGGCCGATCCGCAACCGCGGCGGGTCGGACTCCGTCCGGGCCAGGAACGTCTCCCCCGCGGGCAGCGGCGCGGCCCACCAGGGGTCACCGGGGGCCGAGCCGGCGACGGCGTCCAGGAACGCCGCGGCATCGGCGACCGACCGGGCGAGCGGGCCGTGCGTGACCAACCCGGTGACGTCGGGGCCGAACGGCGCGTTGCTGATCCGTCCGCGCGACGGCTTGAACCCCACCAGCCCGCAGACCGACGCGGGGATACGGATCGAGCCGCCGCCGTCGCTCCCGAGGGCGATCGGGGCAAGCCCGGCGGCCACCGCGGCCGCGGCCCCGCCACTGGACCCGCCGGCCGTGCGGGTGAGGTCCCACGGCGTGCGCGCGGGCGGCGCCACGTCGGGCTCGGTGTAGCAGGGCAGGCCGAATTCGGGTGCCGTTGTCTTGCCGGTCATCACCGTGCCTGCGGCGCGGAGCTGGTTCACGACCTGCGCCTGGACCTGGGGAACGAAGTCGGCATAGACCGCCGAGCCCATCGTCATCCGCACGCCGGCCACCGCGGTGAGGTCCTTGACCGGGACGCAGATCCCGAGCAGCGGCGGAAGTCGGGCATCCCCCGCCGCCGCCACCCGCTCGTCGGCCTCGCGCGCCTGGGTGAGAGCCAACTCGGCAGTGATCGTGGTGAACGCGCCGACGGTGTCGGACAGCGCCTCGCTGCGCCGCAGATAGTGCTCGGTCAGCTCGGTCGCGGAGATCTCGCCGCGGCGAATCGCGGCGCCCTGCTCGAGCGCGGTCAGGTCGTGCAGGGCGGTCACGGCGGGGAACGCTACCCCGCGACGTGGTCGGCACGTCACGCCGTCCGGTGCGACCAGACTTTGACCGACGACACCAGGAGCAGGGCGCACAGCGCCGGGACCAGAACGTCGTCGGAAACCACATCGAGGAGCAGTCCGCCGAGGACCGTGCCGACGACCGACCCGGCCGCCATGGTCAGCACGAAGCGGCGGTTCTCGCGCAGGACGACGAAGCTGTTGTCGCGGCTGTAGCGGGCGAAAGCGACCAACATCGTCGGCAGCGAGATCGCCAGCGAGACGCTGCCGGCGAGTTTGATGTCCAGCCCGTAGAGCAACACGATCGTCGGGATCAGCAGCTCGCCGCCGGCCACGCCCATCAGCGCGGCCACGATCCCGATCCCCACGCCCAGGAGCACGCCCGCAATCACCCGGGCCTCCGCGGACAACTCGGCCTGCTCGACCGTGCCCGCGGCATGGGCCGCCAGCACGATCGCCATGCCGACCAGGAGCACCGCGAGCACCTTGTACAACGTCGCCGACCGCATCCGGACGGCCCAGGTCGCGCCGATCCAGGCACCGACCAGACTGCCGGCCAGCAGGTTGACGACGACGTCCCACTCGCCGGCGAGGTCCCCGGGTGGAACGGCGACAAGTCGCGCCGGGAGCGCGGTCGCCACGACGAGAAGGCTCAACGCCTTGTTCAGGATGACGGCCTGCAGCGCGGCGAAGCCGAACACCACGAGCAGGATCGGGAGCCGGAACTCGGCCCCGCCCAGGCCGATCATCCCGCCGAGGACGCCGATCGCCGCGCCCGCGCCGAACGCGCCGGGCAGCGAGCGGTTCACAACACGAGACAACCGGACTTCACGACTCAGGTGCAGTCTGTTTCCGACGGCCCACAACCGGTAGAATTGAGGTGGTTGCTTCTGTAGCGATACTGAACCAGTCACAGGACAGCAGGGCCGCTACGCTGCGGCGATGACGCGCTACCTGGACATCAGTTCCAGGCTCGCCGACGCCGTGCTCTCCCGGCAACTCCGACCGGGCGCGGAGCTGGCATCCGTCCGCGCCTACGCGGCACAGGTCGGAGCCACCGCGTCCACGATCAGCCGGGCGTACGCGCACCTCGCGGAGGCCGGCGTCCTCGTCGTGGAGCCACGTCGCCGCGCCCGGGTGGCCCCGGAGGCATATCTCGCCGCGATGCGGCTCCAGCAGGGCGAGCGCGTCTTCCGTCTCGCCGGCAGCGATGACCCGGCCCTGCAGGTGCTCCTCGACTCCGCCGGGCGGACGGTCGTCCTCGCGACATCGCGAGGAAGCTTCGGCGGACTCCGCGCGCTCGCGGCGGGCGATGCCGACGGGGCTGCGATCCATCTCCGGCACCAGAGCGGCGAGTACAACGCGCCGTTCGCCGAGGCGCTGCTCCGCGGCCGCGATCCGCACGTGCTGCGGCTCTGGCGACGCCGGCAAGGGCTGATCGTCCCCCGCGGCAACCCCGCTTCGCTCGCGACGGCGGCGGACCTGATCGGCCGCCGCGTGGCGCGGCGTGAGCCCGGCGCCGGCACCCGGATCCTGCTCGATCAACTCCTCTCCGCCGCCGGCGCGAACCCCGACGCCGTGTCCGGGCCGGAATTTCCTTCTCACCTCGAGATCGCGCTGGCCGTCGCGGCGGGCATCGCCGACGCCGGCCTCGCCGTGGAGGTCGCCGCCGCCCGGCTCGACCTCGACTTCGTGCCGCTCGTGTGGGAGCACTACGACGTGGTGCTCCCCGGTGATGCGCTGGGCGCGGCGGAGCCGCTCGTCAACGCCGTCCGCGATCGTCGCGTCCGGACCGCGATCGAGCGACTGCCCGGATACGACCTGGCGGACGCCGGCCGGTTGGAACGCCTCTCAGCGGATGCGTAACCCGGTTTCTGCGCAGGAATAGCCGCCGAGCGCTTCGACCTCGGCCCGGAACTTCGGGTCGGCGAGCAGCTCCCACAGCGGTGCGAGCAGCGGGTCGTCGACGGCGTCGGCGCGCAGCACCAGGTCGTAGGGCTCCTGCGCGACCGGCACGAAGTCGAGACCGAAGGCCCTCGCCGCTGCCCGGATGCCGAGGCCGGTGTCCACCCGGTCGGCGGCCACGGCCGCGGCGACCGTCAGGTGGGTGTGCTCCTCGCGGGCGTAGCCCGCGAGATCGACCGGGTCGATCCCGACGCGTGCCAACTCCTGATCGAGCAGGACGCGGGTGCCGGCGCCGCGCTGGCGGTTCACGTACCGCAGGCCCGGCCGGGCCAGGTCGGCGATCCCGGTGAGGCCGAGCGGGTTGCCGGGCGCGACGAGCAGACCTTGATCCCGGTGCACCAGGCGGATGACCGCCACCTCCGGACCGTTGGCCAGCAGCCGGTCCAGGTAGGGCAGCGTGTACTCGCCGGTGTCGGGATCGAGCAGATGCGAACCGGCGAGGTGGCACAGCCCGTCGCGAATCGCGACCAGGCCACCGAGGGACCCGACGTTGGACGAGGCGAGGGTGATGCTCGGGTCGATCGCGCGCAGCGCCGAGGCCGCGACGTCGAGCACCAGATCGTGGGAGCCGATCGCGACGATGGTGCGACCGATCTCCTCCGCACCCCGCAGCAGCGACACCTCCACCCGCTCGCCCGCGTGGTGACCCTCCAGGCCCGCAGGGACGACGAGCAACCCGTCGGCGCGCACCAGGGAGGTGAGCACCCCGGCGCCGCGCGGAAGTGGCGCGGCGACGATCTCGCCGCCGACGCGACCGAGCCGGACGCGGATCCAGTCATCGCTGCCGATCGTCGAGGCGAGCTTGCGGGCCAGGCGGGCGGAGACGACCGGGCGCTGCCGGGGGGCAGCGCCCTCCAGACCGGCCAGCAGCGGCGCGGCGAAGATGTCGAACGTCAACGAGGCCGAGACCGGGTAGCCGGGTGCTCCCAGCACCGGCGTGCCCCCGTCGACGGTTCCGAGTACGACCGGATGCCCGGGCTTGACCGCGACGCCGTGCACCGCCAACGTGCCGGCGGCCTGGACGACGCGGGCGGTGTAGTCGTCGCGACCGGCGCTCGATCCGGCGACCAGAACGACGAGGTCCGCGTCGGCGGCCGCCGCCCGCAGCGCGGCGACGAGCAGGTCCGGGTCGTCCGGGACGACGGCGGTGGTGCGCGCCTCGCAGCCCAGCTCCCGCGCCTGTGCCGTCAGCATCAGCGAATTGGTGTCGAGGATGTCGCCCGGAGCCAGCTCGGAGCCGATCGGCTGAATCTCGTCGCCGGTCGGGACGACCACCACGACCGGCGCCTTACGCACCGTCAGTTCCAGGACACCCGCGGCCGCGGCCGCGGCGACGTCGACCGGCCGGAGGCGGTGACCGGCAGGGAGCAGCAGCTCGGTCGCGCTGATGTCCTCCCCGACCGAGCGCACGTGCTGGTACGGCGGGACCGCCGCACGAAGTTCGGCGGCGCCCTCCGCGGTGTGGTGCACGTGCTCGCGCATCACGACCGAGTCGTAGCCCTCGGGCAGCGGGTCACCGGTGTCGACGACGGTGAAGGTCCCCGGTGCCAGCAGGACCGGCGCGGTCTCGGTGGCCGCCCGCGCGTCGAGAGCCCGGATCGCGATGCCGTCCATGGCGGCCGAGTCGAAAGCCGGAGAGGAACGCCGGGCCCACACTGCCTCCGCGGTCACCCGCCCGACCGCCGCGTCCACCCGGACCGTCACCGCGGCCGTGCGCTCCGGACAGCCCGCGGCGACGCAGGCGGCCCGCCAGGCCGCCAGCGCCTCCGCGGCGGGGACGTCAGAGAGGAAAGGACTTGAGGGCGGCACGCGTTGCAGGCTATCGACGCCTCAGCGGCGGGCGCGGTCGATCGAGTCGTCGAGCCGGTCGAGCTGCTCACTCAGGGACCCACCCGCGGGCGGGGCTTCGAGCGGGTCGGTCCCGCCGCCGGAGTTGACCAGGGCCAGGCCCAGCACCACCGCGCCCAGCGCCGCTACCGCAAGCAGGCCGAGACCGCGGCGCGGCGCCCAGGGCCGCGGCTGCGCAGCGGAGCCCACCCTCGTTGCCGCGGTGGGCCTCGCGGCCGCCGGCATGGCCTCCCTCGGCATGGCCACCGTCGGCATGGCTGCGGTCGGCATCGAGGCGGTCGGTTCCGGGGCCATCGCCATCGGTGCGGTGGGCGCGAGGTTCCCGGCACTGCCGCCCAGCAGGGCGAGCGCGGCCGTGGCCGACTCCGGGCGGCGGACGGGGTCGGGGTCGGTGAGCCGGTCGGTCAGTTCGGTGACCTCGGCCGGCACGGTTGCGGCGGCGCACTCCCGCAACAGCACGCCGAGACCGTAGAGGTCGCTCGCGGCGCTTGCCGCCGCACCGCGACGCACCTCCGGCGAGATGTACTTCTCGGTACCCACGATGAACCCGGTACTCGTCAGCTTGGTCGCGTCCGCCAGATGGGCGATCCCGAAATCGGTCAGCCGGGCACGGCCATCAGCGCCGATGAGGACGTTGGCGGGCTTGAGATCGCGGTGCAGGATCCCCGCGGCGTGGATGTAACCCAGCGCGTCGAGGAGCTCCCGGGCCAAGGTGACGGGGTCCCAGTCGAATCGGCCCTCCTTGAGCCGGCTCGACAGGGTGCCGCCGGCGACGTACTCCATCACCAGGTAGGGCCGGCCGCCGTGCGTGCCGTAGTCGAAGACGCCCACCACGTGCGGGTGCGACAGGGCGGCGGCAATCTTCGCCTCGCGGGCGAACCGGTCCACGAAGGTGGGGTCGAGGGCGAGCGTGTCCGAGATGATCTTGATCGCGACCTCGCGGTCCAGCAGGGGGTCCTGGGCGGCCCAGACCGACGCCATCCCCCCGGTCCCGACCAGGCGGGTCAGCGTGTAGCGCTCGCCCAGGCGGGCCCCGGCCCGCAGCGTCCCCGCGTCCGTCGGGGCAGCGTCAGTCATCGCCGTTCCCCTTGCCCTTGCCCTTGTCCTTGCCCTTGCCCTTGCCCTTGTCGTCGTCGTCGCCGTTGTCGTCGTCGTCGTCCGCGGGCACCTCAACGACCGGCGTCGGGACCGGCGTCCGGCTGGGGGTGGGGGTCGGGCGCGCCTCCAGATCCTGCTCGATCCGTTCGACCTGGGTCAGCAGCACCTTCCCGTCGGCCTCGTTCAGCCCGCCGGCCGCGGACAGCCGTCGGATCGCCGCCCGCAGATCGGCGATGGCGTTGCGCGCGGCGGTCCCGCGGTCGGCCTCGACCGCCGCGCGGACGGCGGCGACCTCGGAATGCAGCGCCTCGGCGTCGGTCGGCCGAAGCCCGGCGGCGTTCTCCGAGCCGCACCCGGCCAGCAGCGCGGCGAGCAGCGCGGCCGAGCCGAGCGGGCCTGCCACGCCCCGGAAGTCCATCCCCGTGCGATACCCGGTGCGCAGACTCTTCACGCGTACAGCACGACCTCGACCTCGGTGCCGCCGTCCAGGCCGGTCGCGGCCTCCGGAACGACGAGGTAGCCGTCGGCACGGGCCAGCACGGACAGCAGCGCGGACGGACCGAAGATCGGCTCGGCACTGCGACCGTCAGAAGCGTCGACCAACCGAACCTGGACCACGTCGAGGCGGCCGGCGGCGGAGGGCAGGTCGCGCGACAATCGGGCGCGCGTGCTCGGCCCCGCCGGGGGCCGTTCGCAGCCGGCCAGACGCCACACGAGCGGGATCCCGATCAGTCCGAACACGACCAGCGCCGAGAGGGGGTTGCCGGGCAGGCCCACCAGGGGCACGCCCCCGCACTCGGCCAGCAGAGTCGGTTTTCCGGGCTTGAGCGCCAGTCCGTGGCACCAGATCTCCCCGACCGCCGCGACTGCGGCCGAGGTCTCGTCCCGGGTCCCGACCGACGACCCGGCCGAGACGACCACGAGGTCCGCGGACGTGAGCGCAGCGGAGAGAGCGGCAGTCAGCGCAGCCTCGTCGTCCGGCACGATCCCCGCGTACACCGGGTCTCCCCCGGCGTTCCGGATCAGCCCAGCGAGCGCACTGGCGGTGGCGTCGCGCACCTGACCAGCCCTCAGCTCCTTGGTCTCCGGCGGTACGACCTCGTCCCCGGTGGAGAACACCACGACGCGCGGCCGCAGGTGAACGTCGACGCTGGTCACCCCGGCGGCCGCCAGCAGACCGAGGTCAGGGGCGCGGAGCGGACGTCCCGCCGGAACCAGCACCGCGCCGAGCGCGACGTCCTCGTCCGCCCGGACGATCCCGGAGCCGGGCGCCACCGGCCTCGTCACCTCGATCGTGCCGGGCATCGTCGCGGCGGTGTACTCGATCATCACGACCGCGTCCGCGCCCGGGGGCAGGACCGCACCGGTGGGGATCTGGACGCACTGGCCGGGGCCGACCGCGACCGTGGGTTCGGCACCCATGCGCACCGCGCCGGTCAGGTCGAGGTACGACGGCAGCCCTTCGGACGCGCCGTAGGTGTCGGCGGCCCGGACCGCGAACCCGTCGACGGTGGACCGGGCGAAGCCGGGCAGAGGGACATCCGCGGTGATGTCGTTCGCGGGCACCCGGTGCAACGCGGCGTCCAGTGGCACGGGTTCCACGGCGGTGCGACGGGCGGGGCGGAAGCCGGACAGGGCCTCGGACACGGTCCGGGCGGAAAAGAACTCCCGCCCGCTCACGTCGGGGGCTGCTCCGCCGCGCCAGGCCTCGGTTGCGGACGCGCGGCGGCGCCACCCCGGTCCAGGCCGAGCACGCTGATCACCGGGCCGAGGGCGACCTGACCCAGGCCGCAGATGGAGGTCTTGCGCAGCACCTCCTCCAGCTCGATGATCCGCGCCTTCCGCGGCCCGTCGAGGGGAACGCCCTCGTCGAGCACGCCGCGCAGGATGTCGTGTGCCTTGGTCGATCCGACCCGGCACGGCACGCACTTGCCGCAGGATTCGTTGCGGAAGAAGCGCAGGACGTTGGTGGCGGCCGCGAGTTCGTCGGTGCCCTCCGCGAGGACGACCAGGGCGCCGGAACCCAGCATGGTTCCCGCAGCGGCCGCCGTGCCGAAGTCCAGCGCCAGATCCAGCTTGTCGGGCCCGATGAAGTTCGACGACGCCCCGCCGGGCTGCACCGCCCCGACCGCGCGGCCGCCGGGGACGCCGCCGGCGAGGTCGATCAGGTCGCGCACGGTCGTTCCCATCGGCACGCAGTACACGTCGGGCCGCTCCACGTGCCCGGAGACGGCGAAGAACTTCCAGCCGACGGACTCACCCAGCCCCTGGTCCTTCCACCACTGGGCGCCGCGCTGAGCGATCACCGGGACGTCGGCAAAGGTCTCGACCGAGTTCATCAGCGTCGGCCGACCGTGCAGGCCGTAGACCCCGGGGAACGGCGGCTTGTTGCGCGGCTCGCCCCGGTGGCCCTCCATGCACTCGATGAGTGCGGTCTCCTCACCGAGGATGTAGCCACCGGGCGAGACGAAGATCTCGACGTTCAGCCGCCGTCCACTGCCGCAGGCGTCCGATCCGATGACCCCCGCCGCACGCAGCGCGTCCAGCTCTTCGCGCAGCAGGTGCTCCTCGGGGCCGTACTCGTGCCGGATGAAGACCCAGCCCTCCTCGGCGCCGACCACCGCCATTCCGCAGAGCAGCCCTTCCAGAACCAGGTGTGGCTGGTCAGCCAGGATCTGACGGTCCTTGAAGGTGCCCGGCTCGGACTCGTCGGCGTTGCAGATGGCGTACTTGACGCTGCCCTCCGCGCCGCGGACCAGTCCCCACTTCTGGCCCGTCGGGAATCCCGCTCCGCCCATGCCGCGGAGGCCGGCGTCCGTCAAAACGGAGACCAGATGGCCGGGGTCGAGCTCCCCGGCCAGCAGCGCGCGCAGCGTCGCGTACCGCTCGCCGACACCGGATCCCGCCGGGTACGGGTCGTTCGGCCACGGCTCCGCGCGCCTCCTCGCCGCCGCGTGCCCGACGCCGGTGTCCCGGGCGGCCGCGATCAGTTCGTCGGCCGCGTCGACCGAGGCCGGGCGCTCGTTCACCGCGCACGCCGGGGCGGAATCGCAGCGTCCGAGGCACGAGACCTCGACCAGTTCGACGTCCTCGGCCGAGCCGTGACGCTCCCTCAGTTCCGCGATCCGCGCCTCGCCGCCGGCCAGGAAGCACGAGAGGTCATGACAGACCGCGAGCTGTACCCGCGGCGGCGGTGAGGTGCGGAAGTGCGGGTAGAACGAGATCAGGCCTTCGATCTCGTAGCGCGGTCGGCGCGCGTCCAGCGCCAGCTTCTCCAGCTCCTCACGCGGCAGCCAGCCCAGCCGCGCCTGAATGGCGTTCAGCGCCGGGATCAGCGAGGGTCCGGGAAACTTCCCGGCCCGTGCCTCAACTCCCGGTACCCGCTCCGGAGCCCTCACAGCACGGCCCCGGCGGCCTCGACCTGGATCGCGCAGAACTTGAACTCGGGGATCTTCCCGACCGGGTCGACCTCGTCGATCGTCAGCAGATTGGCTGCCGCCTCGCGGAAGTGGAACGGGATGAACACGTTGCCCTGCTGTTCGCGGTGGCTGATCCGGACCTGCAGTTCGATCTGTCCGCGCCGGGAACGCGCCCGGGCCATGGCCCCGTGCACGAGACCGCGGTCGGCGGCGTCCTTCGGGTGCATGTAGACCTCGGCGATCGGCGCGATGGCGTCCAGGGCGAACGAGCGCCGAGTCATCGACCCGGTGTGCCAGTGCTCAAGCAACCGGCCGGTGTTGAGCACCAGCGGGTACTCGGCGTCGGGCAGTTCCCTCGCCGGCAGCCACTGCGCAGGGACCAGGTGGGCGAGCCCGTCGTCGGTGTTGAACCGCTCGTCGAACATCACCACGGTGCCGTCGGAGTGCTCGGGGTCGGCGTTCGGATAGAGCTTGCCGCTGGCGCCGAGGTTGCCGTAGCTGAGATTGGTGTACGACGGCATCAGCGCGACCATCTCGTCGAACACCTCGGACGGCGAGCTGTAGTTCCAGTTCAGCCCGACCCGGCGGGCGATCTCCTGCTCGATCCACCAGTCCGCGCGGGCCTCGCCGGGCGGGTCCATCACCTTGCGGCCGAGTTGCACGCGGCGATCGGTGTTGGTGTAGGTGCCGTCCTTCTCCAGGTAGGACGTCGCCGGGAGGATCACGTCGGCGAACTCGGCGGTCTCGGTCAGGAAGATGTCCTGCACGACGAGGAACTCCAACGCCGAGAGCGCCTTGCGGACCTTGTTGGTGTTCGGGTCGGACAGGAACGGGTTCTCGCCGAGCATGTACATGCCGCGCACGCCGCCGGCCAGGATCGAGGTGATGATCTCGGTGACCGTGAGCCCACGGTCCGGGTTCAGGGTGGTGTCCCAGGCCTGCTCGAAACGCAGCCGCGTCGCGTCGCCGGTGACGCCCTGGTAGTCCGGGTAGAACATCGGGATCAGCCCGGCGTCGGAAGCGCCCTGCACGTTGTTCTGCCCGCGCAGCGGGTGCAATCCGGTGCCGGGACGACCGACCTGACCGGTGATCGAGCACAGCGCGATCAGGCAGCGGGCGTTGTCGGTGCCGGTGGTGTGCTGCGAGATGCCCATGCCCCAGTACACGACCGCCGAGCCGGCCTCGCCCCAGGCGCGCGCGACCGCACGGATGGTGTCGGCCGGTACCCCGGTGATCTGCTCGGCTCGCTCCGGCGGGTAGTCCGCGACCGTCGCGGCCAGCGCGTCGTAGTTCGAGGTCCGGTCGGCGATGAACTGAGGGTCCGTCAGGCCGAGGGTGATGATCTCGCACATGACGGCGTTGTAGAACGCGACGTCGGTGCCCGGCTTGAGCTGGACGAAGATGTCGGCGTGTTCGGAGACGGTTGAGGCGCGTGGGTCGACGTAGATGATCGTCGTGCCGCGGCGGCGGGCCTGCTTGAAGAACGAACTGGCCACGGGGTGATTCGCGGTCGGGTTGGAGCCGGTGATGATCGCGACGTCCGCGTTGGCGACGTCCCCGTAGGTGGTGGACACCGCCCCGGACCCGACACCCTCGAACAGCGCCGCCACCGAGGACGCGTGGCACAGGCGGGTGCAGTGGTCGACGTTGTTGGTGCCGAACGCCGTCCGGATCAGCTTCTGGAAGAGGTAGGCCTCCTCGTTCGAGCACTTCGCCGACCCGAATCCGGCGATCGCACCCGGTCCGTTCGCGCCGTGGATCTCGGTGAGGCGACGGGCAATCAGGTCGAGCGCCTCGTCCCAGGTGGCCTCACGGAAGTGCGGGAGCACCTCGTCGTAGTCGACGAGCCCGCCAGGTTTGCGGCCCCGGTCCTTGCCGGGACGAAGGTCCTTCTTGTCGCGCCCGGTGGCCTGCTTGCCGGTGCTCTCGCCTCGCACATCGGCGGAGAGCGCACCCTTGGGATAGGAGGACTCGACCCGGATCAGCGGCATCGTCAGCCGCTGGGGTGACGCCGCGTAGTCCCAGCCGTAGCGGCCCTTCACGCACAGCCGGCTCTGCGAGCCCGGCTGCGGGCGGCCCTCGGCGAAGGAGATCGCCTGGCGATCGCGGTCCACCCAGTAGGTGAGCGCGCAGCCGACCCCGCAGTAGGGGCAGACCGACTCGACGGCCTCGAGTTGCTCGCGCGGCCGGATCGGGATGTTGCGGATCGCCTTGTTGGTCAGCGCGCCGGTCGGGCACGCCTGCACGCACTCTCCGCACGTGACGCAGGAGCTGGCACCCATCGGGTCGTTCAGGTCGAACGCGATCCGCGTCTCGTAGCCCTTGCCGGATCGGCCGATGACGTCGTTGCCCTGCAGGTCGTCGCAGGCCCGGACACAGCGGTCGCAGAGGATGCAGGAGTCGTGGTCGACCGCGATCACCGGGTTCGACAGGTCGACGCCACGACCGCTGCCGATCGGGAGGTCGGTGGTCTCGCGCGCCACCCCGTAGCGGTCGGCCAGTTCGAGCAGCAGGTTGTCCGCGGTGGTCGTCTGCTTCGGGTCCTCGGCGACGGGGCGCTGGTCGGCGAGCAGCAACTCGGTGAGGACGGCGCGGCTGCGCTCGAGCTCCGGGCTGGTGGTCTTCACGGTCATGCCGTCGTCGCAGGGCCGTACACACGAGGCGGCGAAGACGCGCCCGCCGGTGTCGACCACGCACATCCGGCAGACCCCGACCGGGTCGTAGCGCTCGTTGTGGCACAGCACCGGGATGTCGACCCCGATCGACCTGGCGGCGTCGTAAATCGTCGTGCCGGGCGCGACGGCGACCTCCTGCCCGTCGACGGTCACAGTGATCGTCGGGACGGCAGCAGTGGTCCGGGGTTCCTGCAGGGCAGTGATCGCAACCTCCTGGGCGGGGACGATGCTGGTCATGAGCCTAATGGCGGCCGGCCGGCCGCGTCCCAGCCGCGAGCGGCGTAATAGCCGTCGACCATCCCGCGGAGGGTTTCGTCGGTGAGCCGCGCCGTCCGGCCGGAGGCGAGCTCCAGCCCGGTATCGAGCAGTCGCGGGGGCAGGGTGTCGTCGGCGGCCGTCGCGCCCTCGCGCAGGTTGTAGGCGCGCTTGGCATCGACGATGCGACGAGCGGTCGCCTGCAACTCCTCAGCGTCGACGTCCCAGCCGGTGACAGGGCGCAGGAGGGCGGCCCACTCCGGGAACGGGTCGGAAAACACCCCGCGCAGGAACTTGCACAAGATCATCGAGTCCATCACCGCCGCCCGGTCCTCGGTCCGGATCGCGGCCGCGACGTGTGCGGGCCCGCCGGCCAGCCGGTCCAGGTCTCCGGAGAGGTCGGCCTCGTAGGCACCGGACCGGTTGTGGTCCGCGCCCCTCGAGTTCACCGCGAGCCCGAGCGCCATGGCCTGCATCGTGCGCGGCTCGTAGCCGGGGAGTTCCATGCCTTTGACCTGAGGGGCGAAGGCGATCGAGCCTCCCCCCACGATCTCCGCGGCCGCCCGCGACCCCTGCGCCAGCAGCTCACCGAGGCCGGGAGAACGCGTTCCGATCGCGTCCAGCGCCCGGAGCAGCGCGGCGCCGTCGCCGAAGCGCAGCCACGGCTCGTCGAGCAGTCCACGTTCGGCGCATTCCATCGCCCAGGCGATCGTGCCGCCGGCTGAGATCGTGTCGAGGCCGAGTTCGTCGCAGCGGGCGCTGGCGGCGAAGACGTCGTCGGGGTCACCCACGCCGCACATCGGGCCCAGGGCGAACACGTTCTCGTACTCCATCCGCTGCGAGCCCCCGTCCTTGCGGGAGTAGATGTGCTCGCAGCCGATCGAGCAGGACGCGCAGGAGTTGCGGGCCACCGTGCGCAACTCGCTCAGTTCCTCGGCGGCCAGACGCGGCGCCGACTCGAAGGTCGCGGCGGTGAAGTTGCGCGTCGGGAGCGTGGACACCGCGTTGAACGCGAGCAGATTGGCGAGCGTCCCGAGTTCGCGATACTTCGCAGTCGCTGGGCCGAAACTGCGCTCGCGCAGGTCCCGAGCGGCGGCGAGAACGGCGGCGGGGTCGTGCACGGCGGCCTTGCCGGACGCCCGCACCAGCAGGGCCTTGAGATTCTTCGCCCCGAGCACCGCGCCGAGTCCACCGCGTCCGGCGTGCCGGCCGTCGTGGCTGATGGTGGCGAAACGGACGCCGCGCTCCCCCGCAGGGCCGATCACCGCCGCCCGCCAGCCCCGGCCGAACCGTTCGCGCAACGCGATCTCGGATTCCGCGGCCGACCGGCCGGCGAGTTCCGGTGTGGCCTCGAGTCGCACGCCCTCGGCGTCGACGAGGACCACGGAGAGTTCGTCGGCTCGACCCCGGACGACGATCGCGTCGTGCCCGGTCAGCTTCCCGGCGATCGCGAACTGGCTGGAGGCGAGCGCGTCGGTCAGCAGGCCGGTCAGGGGCGACTTCGCGACCACAGCGAACTTGGCGCTGGTGGTCAGCGGGGTGCCGACCAGCGGGGAGAACACGAAGGCCAGCGGCGCCTCGGGTGCCAGCGGGTCTGCGCCGGGCGGTCCGAGCTCGCGCAGGAGCCAGGTGCCGAGGCCCACCCCGCCGAGGTAGGCCCGGAGAACGTCGTCCGTGAGCTCAAGACGGGACGCCTCGGCTCCGGCAGCGCTGACCTCCACGACCAGAGCCGCCCCGAAATACCCACCCGGAGCCACACTCCACTCTGCGGCCCGATCGGCGCGACGGCAAACTCATAGCGGTATTCTCGCGATAAGCAGCGTTTATCACCGCAGGTCAACGCCCTAGACTGGCCCGATGTCCGGGGAAGTTCTGCTCCGCCAGCTCGAATACCTGGTCGCGCTCGACCGGGAGCAGCACTTCGGCCGCGCGGCCACCGCCTGCCACGTCACCCAGCCCGCCCTGTCCGCCGCGCTCCGCAAACTCGAGAACCAACTCGGCGTACCGATCGTCAACCGGGGCCAGCGGTTCGGCGGACTCACCGAGGAGGGCCGGCAGGTGCTCGGCTGGGCGCACCGGATCCTCGCCGAGCGGGACGGCCTGCTGCTGGACCTCGACCGACTGCAGAGCGGTCTCACCGCGACCGTCCGGATCGGCGCGATTCCCACCGCCGTGCCCACGCTGCCGTGGTTGACCACCGCTCTGACGGACCGTCACCCAAAGGCGCGCATCCGCATCGAGGTGCTGTCCTCGGCGGAGATCGTGCGCCGCCTGGCTGAGTTCGAACTCGACGCCGGACTGACGTACCTGCCGGAGGAGCCCGACCTCGGCACGCGAATGCTGCCGCTCTACCGCGAGCGCTACCTCCTCCTCACCCCGGTCGACGGTCCACTGGCCGAGCGGGATTCCCTGTCCTGGGCCGACCTGGCGGGGGTTCCGATGTGCGCGCTGTCCACGTCCATGCAGAACCGGCGGATTCTCGACGCCGCGCTCGCCGGGGCGGGTGTCTCGGCCGACGTCGTCATCGAGGCCGACACCGTCGAATCGTTGTACGCGCACCTCACCACCCGGCGCTGGTCCAGCGTGGTCGCGCACCCGTGGGCACACAGCTACGGCGTGCCGACGGGGATGCGGCTGCTCCCGATCACCCCCGCGCCCCACAGCCCGCGGGTGGGGCTGATCACCGGTCCCCAGACGCCGCAGTCACTGGCTGCCGCGGCGCTGCGCGAGGCCGTTCTGGCTGCCGACATCGGTGGCCGCCTGGAGGGTCTTCCCGCGGACTGACTTCCCGCCGGTCACCCGCCGGCGTCGGCGGCCAGGAAGGCCAGGGAATCCCCGGCAACCAAGGGAAACTGCGGGTCCTTGCTGATCCGTTCACCGTTGAGTGCGGCCACGACGTGGATGCCGAGCTCCAGGCCCAGAGTCTCGGCGGCAGCTCCGACGGTGGCCGCGGGAATCTGGCCGCCGCGCTGCCGCGACTGCTGGAGCAGGGCGCCGTAGACATGGACCGAGATCAGCGGAGGCCCCTCCGCGCGCGCCGCGTCGTACTCCGCCGCGGTGTTGAGGTTGCGTACCGAGTGCAGGTCCGGATCCTGGGTGGCCACACGCCGGTCGGCGAGCAGATCCGCCTCGTCGAGGTTCCGCACGGCACTGGCCGACATCAGCTCACCGGGTTTGCGTGCTCCGTCGGCGATCAAGGCGGCCGCCCGGGCGCCGAGCGCGGTGCGGTACGCGGCGGCGAGCGGCTGGCGGTAGCCCCGCACGTGCGGCAGCGCGATCTCCGCGTCCGCCAGGCAGGTCAGGACGCGCGCGACATAGGCGGGATGGAGGAAAGGCATGTCGGTCGAGCAGACGAACGCGACGTCGGAGGAACCCGCGACCGCACTCAGTCCGACGGCGAGACCCTGCAAGGGCCCGAGCCCTTCGGCCGGGTCCCGCACCAGCTCGACGCCCGGCGGCAGGGCCGGCAGCTCCTGGTCGGGTGCGGCGACCGCGACGACCGGCCCGTCCACGCAGCGCCCGAGCAGGGCCGTCATCCGGTAGAGCAGCGTGGAGCCGTGCCACTCCAGGTCGGCCTTGGGAACCCCCATACGCGAGGAACGCCCGCCGACCAGCACCACTCCGGCCGTCACGGCCTCAGTCAAGCAGCCTCAGGCCGTGGCCTCGCCCGCCACGGCCTCCCGGCCGTAGCCGGTCAGGTAGGGCAGCCAGCGCGGGTCGTGCCTACCGGTGCCGAGAATCCGCCAGGCCGGACCGCTCGGCTGCCTCGGCGTCACGCGGACACCCCAGCCGAGTTCCGAGACCGCCCGGTCGCTCTTGACGTGGTTGCAGCGCCGGCAGGCCGCGACCACGTTCTCCCAGGTGTGCAGGCCACCGCGGCTACGCGGAATCACGTGGTCGACGCTGTTGGCGACGGCGCCGCAGTAGACGCAGCGCCCGCCGTCCCGGGCAAAAATCGCGCGCCGGGTCAGGGGGACTCCGGCGCGGTAGGGCACTCGCACGTAGCGGTGCAGGCGTACGACCGCCGGTAAGGGGATCGCCGCGTTCGCGCTGTGCAGGATCGCTCCGGAGTCCTCGACCGAGCTCGCCTTGTGATTGAGGACCAGGATCAGCGCGCGCCGTGAAGGCACGACGCACAGAGGTTCGTACGTCGCGTTCAGGACCAGGGCATGTCCCACGCGAGCCTCCTCGCAGACGACCCGGCGCATGACACGCGCCGGGCTGCCCCCTCAGTGTCCGCGACGAACGGCGTTTCGGCCAGAAATTTCGCACCGCCACGCAGCAATCACCTCCCCCGAGGCCCGTCCGGGCAGGAACTAGGGTGATTGCGTGGCCTCCATCGACCGTCCCGCAGTACGAGACATCCGGGAAGTGGCCGCCCGGCACCGGGACAAACCGGAGGAAAAGGCGGTCGCGGCCGTCAACGCCCACATCCGGATGTTCTTCGATCCGCACATGCAGGATCAGCTGCGCAAGGCGCTCGCGGCCGGCGAGATCCGTGATCCGGTCATCGAGCGGGCGATCGCGGCCACCTGACCGGCTGCATTCGACCCGACGCGCCTCGTTAGTTTGGAGCGCATGTCGCGACCGGAATACCCCGCTGCCCCCCGCCAGGACATCGTCGAGGACCTCCTCGGTCACCCGGTCGCCGACCCGTACCGCTGGCTGGAGGATCCGTCCGCCCCGGAGACCGAGGCCTGGTCGTCCGCCCAGGACGAGCTGTTCGCCGCCCACCGGTCCACCTGGCCGGGGGCGGACGCGCTGCGGGCACGGCTGACGCAGCTCCTCGGGGCGGGTGTCGTCAGCGCCCCGGCCTGGCGCGGGGAGCGGCAGCTGTTCATGCGGCGCAGCGCGGAGCAGGAGCACGCGGTGCTGGTGACGGTCGACCCGGACGGTGGCGAGCGGACGCTGCTCGACCCGATGGCGATCGACCCGTCCGGCCTGACCACCCTCGACGCCTGGCAGCCGACCAAAGAAGGTCACCTGCTGGCCTACCAGCTCTCCGAGGGCGGGACCGAGGAGTCGGTGCTGCGCGTGATGGACGTCGTCACCGGCGAGATCGTCGACGGCCCGATCGACCGTGCGCGCTACTCCCCCGTCGCCTGGATGCCCGGGGCCAAGGCCTACTACTACGTGCGGCGGCTGCCCGCGGACCAGGTCCCCGCCGGCGAGGAGCAGTACCACCGTCGCGTCTTCCTGCACCGCATCGGCACCGACCCGGAGACCGACGTCGAGATCTTCGGCGGCGGCCTGGACAAGACCAACTACTACGGCGTCTCGGTCAGCCGGGACGGTCGCTGGCTGACGATCTCCGCCAGCGCCGGCACCGCGCCGCGCAACGACCTGTGGCTGGCCGATCTGACCGCGTCCCCGCTCGAACAGCCCGACCTCGTCGTCGTGCAGCAGGGCGTGGACGCGCAGACCGGCATCGAGGTCGCCCGCGACGGTCGGCTCTACGTGTTCACCGATCTCGACGCCTCCCGCGGCCGGCTGTGCGTCTCCACCCCGGACGCATTGGGCTCCGAGCACTGGACCGACCTGATCCCGGAGGACCCCGAGGCCGTCTTCGACGGGTACGCGATCCTCGACGGCGTCGAGCTCGGCGACGCACCGGTGCTGCTCTGCGCGTGGACCCGGCACGCGGTCAGCGAGCTGACGCTGCACGACCTGAAGACCGGGGAACGCCGGGGCGAGGTCCCGCTGCCCGGCCTGGGATCGATCGCCGGGGTGAGCGAACGCCCCGAGGGCGGGCACGAGGCCTGGTTCGGGTACACCGACCACACCACGCCCTCCTCGGTGTACCGGTACGACGCCCGCACGAACTCCACGTCGTTGTGGGCCAGCGCGCCGGGCTCGGTCGAGGTTCCCGCGGTCACCACCGACCAGATCGTCTACACCTCGCGGGACGGCGCCGAGGTCCGGATGTTCGTCACGTACCGGACCGGCGAGACCCCGGACACCGCGGGCACCCGCCCGACCACGCTCTACGGCTACGGCGGTTTCGGCATCTCGCTGACCCCCGCCTACTCGGCCGGCATCCTCGCCTGGGTGGAGGCCGGCGGCGTCTACGCGGTGGCCAACCTGCGCGGCGGCGGCGAGGAGGGCGAGGACTGGCACCGCGCCGGCATGCTCGGCAACAAGCAGAACGTCTTCGACGACCTGCACACCGCGGCCGAATGGCTGATCGAGAACGGCTGGACCACCCCCGCGCAGCTGTCGATCTCCGGCGGCTCCAATGGCGGCCTGCTGGTCGGCGCGGGAATGACGCAACGCCCCGACCTCTACGGCGCGGTCGTGTGTTCGGCGCCGCTGCTCGACATGGTCCGGTACGAGCGGTTCGGCCTCGGTGAGACGTGGAACTCCGAGTACGGCACGGCGTCCGATGCCGAGGAACTCGGCTGGCTGCTCGCGTACTCGCCGTATCACGCAGTCCGGGACGGGGTGGAGTACCCGGCGTTGCTGCTGACCATCTTCGACGGCGACACCCGCGTGGACACCTTGCACGCACGCAAGTTCGCCGCCGCGCTCCAGCACGCGACGGCCTCGGACGCGCCGGTCCTGGTGCGCCGGGAGAAGGATGTCGGCCACGGCGCCCGGGCGCTCAGCCGTGCGATCGAGGTCAGCGTCGACTCGCTGGCCTTCACCGCGGCCCACACCGGTGGCCTGACCTTCTGATGTTCCCCCTCGTCGATCCGACCCCGACCCCCGGCGCGACCCGGGTGGACCCCGGCGAGGGCCTCGCCTGCTTCAGCGAGCAGCGGGACTCGCTGTGCAAGAAGGTCTACGACTGGACCGGCTCCGAGTGGCTCGCCCAGTCCTCGGACTGGTTGATCACCAAGCCGCTGCGGATCGCCGTGATCATCGCCTTCGGTCTGCTGCTGCGTTGGATCCTGCACCGCGCGATCCGCCGCCTGCTGAACCGGATGCCGTTGGACCAGGCCGACCAGCCGGAATCGAGCACCGTCAAACGACGACGCCGGCAACGGGCTGCGACCCTCGGATCCCTGCTGGAGAGCATCACCACGGTGGTGATCTTCGTGTTCGCAGGGCTCATGGCCCTCGACGAACTCGACTTCAACATCGGGCCGCTCATCGCGGGCGCCGGCATCCTGGGACTGGCCGCGGGTTTCGGTGCCCAGGCGGTGGTGAAGGATTTCCTTTCGGGGATGTTCATGCTCCTGGAGGACCAGTACGGGGTCGGCGACCAGATCGACCTCGGCGTGCTCGACCTGGAGGGTACGACCGGCATCGTCGAGTCCGTGGGGCTACGCGTCACCAGCATCCGGGACCCCGATGACGTGCTGTGGCACGTGCGAAACGGCGAGGTCGTCCGCGTGGGCAACCGCAGCCGCCGCCGGACACCGACCAAGACCGAACCCGGTTCCGCCGAACCGAACTGAGGAGGAGTACCCATCACTTCGCTGACCGCCATTTCCTGGGCCGACTCGCCGACGCCGAGCCCCGAACCGTCGCTGCTGGTCACCGACGCGAAGCCCTGCTTCCGGGGCGTGGACAGCAAGGGGACGCTCTGCCGGTGGGTCTACGACAACCTCGGCCGCAACGAGACGCTCGCGGAGTCCTCGGACTGGCTGATCGCGAAGCCACTCAAGGTTCTGGCGATCCTGCTGGCCGCCTGGTTGATCCGCAAGATCGTCCACCGCGCCATCGACCGGATGTGCACCAAGCTCGCCGATGGGGTGGCGCAGCCGAACTTCACCCGCGGCTGGCACCACAACGGTGACAACGCGAAGTCCAAAACCGCCGAGCCCACGCTGGAGAGCACGTTGGCGGTCGAGCGGCGGGCCCAACGCGCCGCGACCGTGTCCTCGGTGCTGAAGAGCATCGCGACGGGCGTGATCTACACCCTCGCCATCCTGATGGCGCTGTCCGAGATCGGGCTGAACATCGGGCCGCTCATCGCCAGCGCCGGCATCATCGGGATCGCCCTGGGCTTCGGGGCGCAGTCCGTGGTCAAGGACTTCCTCTCCGGCATCTTCATGGTGATCGAGGACCAGTACGGCGTCGGCGATGTCACCGACCTCGGCGACGCCAGCGGGACCGTCGAGGCCATCGGCTTGCGGGTCACGCGGCTGCGCGACGTGAACGGCACCGTCTGGTACGTCCGCAACGGCGAGATCCTGCGGGTGGGCAACAAGAGCCAGGGCTGGGCCCGCGCGGTCGTCGACGTCGATGTCGCCTACAACGAGGACATCTCCCGCGTCCGCGACCTCCTGCTGCGCGCGGCCAACGACCTGTTCTCGACCCCGGAGAACTCGTCGCTGATCATCGAGCCGCCCGAGGTGTGGGGGGTCGAGGCGCTCAGCGCGGACTCCGTCGTCGTCCGACTCGTGGTCAAGACCGTGCCGCTGAAGCAGTGGAAGGTCGCGCGCCTGCTCCGCGAGGCCATCAAGGACGCGTTCGACTCCGCCGGCGTCGAGATCCCCTTCCCGCAGCGCACGATCTGGGTCCGTTCCGAGGGTGACGGGGCCGAGGCGCTGGCCGAGGCGGTCCAGGTCGGCGAGAAGACGCCGGCCGCCACGGCCTCAGAACCGTCCAAGGGCGCACCGCACGGCCGCCACAGTGGGGATCCGCTGGATCGGTGAGGCCCGGGGCCGGGGGACAATGGATCCGTGACCTTCGACATCACCCCGGCCAATCCCGCCCGGCCGCCCGCCGACTTCTACACCCGCGTGGGCGGGGACGACTTCTTCTTCCGCCTGGTGCACGAGTTCTACCTGGGCGTCGCCGGCGATCCCGCGCTCCGCGCCCTCTACCCGGACGAGGACCTCGGCCCGGCCGAGGAACGGTTCCGGCTGTTCCTCATGCAGTACTGGGGCGGGCCGGGGACCTACTCGGAGCAGCGCGGCCACCCCCGGCTGCGGATGCGCCACGCCCCGTTCCCCGTCAGCCTCGACATGCGCAACCGCTGGCTGGGCCACATGCGCGCCGCGCTGGACACGCTGCAGCCCGAGCCGGAGCTGGAGGGTTGGCTGTGGCGGTACTTCGAGATGGCCGCCGACTCGATGCGGAACGTCGAGGGTTAGTCCGGCACCAGGAAGTGGGCCAGGGCGCTGCGCTCCTCGTCGCTGACCCGGCGCGGGTAGTCCTCGTCGAGGTCGTAGGGGACGAGGACGGTCAGGCCGGTGCAGTACGGACCGAGGCCGTCGTCGACGGGCTCGGAGATCTCGCACCGCAGCGTGATGCGTGCCGGCGAGATCGCGCTGACCCAGGTCGTGACCAGCACGGGCGCGGGCCGGAAGGTCAGCTGCCGCAGGTACTTCACCTTCAACCGGGCGACGACGAACGTGCCGTGGCGGGCGTGGGCAGAGGCCCGGACGCCGGCCGCGGCGAGCAGCTCCGCGCGCGCCTCCTGGAGGTAAGCGGCGTAGGCGACGTTGTTGACGTGCTGGTAAGCGTCCTGGTCGCCCCACCGCACCTGGATCTCGGAGCGATGCTTGACGCCGGCCTGCGTGGTCAGGGCCTCACTCATTGCGGCCCCCGTCGTCCGCCGGGCGTCGGTACCGGCAGTTCGGGGTCCAGAAAGCCCTCCAGCATCGCGACCTCGGACGCTCGCAGCTTGCGCGAGCGCTGCGCCACCCGGTCGACGGCGACCATGATGCTGAAGCAGGTTGCGTAAGGCTTCCCGTCCGGGCCGAGATCGTTCGGCGTCACGATGCGGTGCGCCAGGTCGAAGGACGAGGAGCCGATCCGGGTCACCCACGACTGCACGTGCACCGACCGGTTGTCGCGGTAGACGAGCGGACGCTTGTACTCCATGTCCGCGCTGAGGATGACGTAGCCGTCGGTCGGCTCCGCCTCCGGATCCGGCGTCCGTGCCCGCAGCTCGGCCTCGGCGGAACCCTCGAAGCCGAGCAGCTGGGTCCGTGCCTGTTCGCAGTAGCGGAAGTAGAGCGTGTTGTTCACATGCCGGTAGGCATCCATGTCCACCCATCGGATCTGACAGGTGATCAGATGAGCGGGCACGGCCTCAGCCGCGGGTGAGCTTGCGGTAGGTGGCGCGGTGGGGACGCAGGGCCTCCGGACCGAGCCGCTGGGCCTTGTTCTTCTCGTAACCCTCGAAGTTGCCCTCGAACCAGAACCACTGCGAATCGCCTTCGTAGGCGAGGATGTGGGTCGCGACGCGGTCCAGGAACCACCGGTCGTGGGAGATGACCACGGCGCAGCCGGGGAACTCGAGTAACGCGTCCTCGAGCGAGGACAGGGTCTCGACGTCCAGGTCGTTGGTCGGTTCGTCGAGCAGGATCAGGTTGCCGCCGATCTTCAGCGTCAGCGCCAGGTTGAGCCGGTTTCGCTCACCACCGGAGAGCACCTTGGACGGCTTCTGCTGGTCGGGACCCTTGAAGCCGAACGCGGAGACGTAGGCACGGCTGGGCATCTCGACCTGGCCGACCTTGATGTAGTCCAGCTCGTCGGAGACGATCTGCCAGATGTTCTTCTCCGGGTCCAGATTGCTGCGTCCCTGGTCCACGTAGGAGATCTTCACCGTGGCGCCGACCTTGACCGTGCCGGCGTCGGGCGTCTCCTGGTCGAGCAGCATCTTGAACAGCGTGGTCTTGCCGGCCCCGTTCGGGCCGATCACGCCGACGATGCCGTTGCGCGGCAACGTGAAGCTCAGGTTGTCGATCAGGAGGCGGTCGCCGAAACCCTTGGTCAGCTTGTCGGCCTCGATGACCACGTCGCCGAGGCGCGGGCCCGGCGGGATCTGAATCTCTTCGAAGTCGAGCTTGCGGAACTTGTCGGCCTCGGCCGCCATCTCCTCGTAGCGCTCCAGGCGGGCCTTGCTCTTCGTCTGGCGGGCCTTGGGGCTGGAGCGCACCCACTCGAGCTCCTGCTCGAGGCGCTTCTTCCGCTTGGCGTCCTTCTGTCCCTCGACCTTGAGGCGCGTGGCCTTCAGCTCGAGGTAGGTCGAGTAGTTGCCCTCGTAGGGGTACGCGCGGCCGCGGTCGAGCTCGAGGATCCACTGCGCGACGTTGTCGAGGAAGTACCGGTCGTGGGTGACCGCGACGACGGTGCCGGGGTACTTCTCCAGGTGCTGTTCCAGCCACTCGACGGACTCGGCGTCGAGGTGGTTGGTCGGCTCGTCGAGCAGGAGCAGGTCGGGCGCCTCCATGAGCAACTTGCAGAGCGCGACGCGGCGCCGCTCGCCACCGGAGAGCACCTTGACGTCGGCGTCCGGCGGCGGGCAGCGCAGCGCGTCCATCGCGAGCTCGATCTGGGAGTCGAGCTCCCAGGCGTTGCGGTGCTCGATCTCGTCGGAGAGCTTGCCCATCTCTTCCATCAGGGCGTCGCTGTAGTCGGTGGCCATGAGCTCGGAGACCTCGTTGTAGCGGTTGAGGATCGCCTTGGTCTCCGCCACCGCCTCCTCGACGTTCTCGAGGACGTTCTTCTCCTCGTTCAGCGGCGGCTCCTGCAGCAGGATCCCGACGGTGTAGCCGGGATAGAGCATCGCTTCGCCGTTGGACGGCTGCTGCATGCCCGCCATGATCTGCAGGACGGTGGACTTGCCGGCCCCGTTGGGACCGACCACACCGATCTTGGCGCCCGGCAGGAACGACAACGTGACGTTGTCGAGGATGACCTTGTCGCCGTGCGCCTTGCGAGTGTTGCGGAACGTATAAATGAACTCAGCCACGTCCGAACTTTATGCGGCCGGCTCCGTCACTGCTTCCGCGGCCTCCACGGCCGTGACCTGCGTCTCCTCCGGCACCACCCCGTCCGGGAGGCTCCGCACCGGTCGCTGGGAGTACGCCTTCCGGAGCTTGAGGTCCAATCCGATGTGCTGAGCCTTGATCTCCACCGACCGGCCGCGGCCCTTCTCGCTCTCCCAGTCCCGGATCGTCAGCTTCCCGTGGACCATCACCGGGTCCCCGCGGCGCACACATTCCAGGACGTGCAGGCCGAGCTTCTCCCAGCAGACGACGTCGAAGTAGTTGGTGTTGCTGTCCCGCCAGATCCCGTCGTCCCCGAGATACGCCGGCGTGCTCGCCAGCCGGAACTTCACCGGCGCCCCGACGGTGGACCGCTGATTCGGGTCCTCCACGACGTTGCCGAACACCGTGACGTAGATGTCGTTGAACACCGCTCCTCCTCCACTCGTGCCGGACCGTTCCGGCCAGTGGTGCTGAGGGTGTGTCATCGCGCCGATTCCCGGGCCCGGCCCGGGCCGTTCTGTGGATAACGCGGCGGCCAACGCGCCCTTGTGGACGACGGAAAATTCCGGTGTCGGTGGGCGGCCGATCGCCACCAGGCACACACACGCGCAGCGCACCCAGGCCCGGCGACCCCCGGCGACCACGACGCAGTGGCGCTCTCCTGTCCCACCACGGATCGCTGCTACTACGTGCCTGCCGCCGAGTTGCGCCGGAACATCACCGCCCTGCGTATCCTCGAGTCGAGGAATCGGCAGCAGATCGGCGTCAGGATGGCCGAAGGCTTCACTGATCCTCTGATGTTGTTCCGTCAGCCCCCGTAGCTCAATGGATAGAGCACCGCGCTTCTATCGCGATGGCTGGGAGTTCGAATCTCTCCGGGGGCGCGGCTGCCGGATCCCGGAGCGCTCCGGGATCCGGCTTACTCGCCGATGTGCAGCACGACCTCGCCGTCGCGAACCGAGGCGGGGATGGTGTCCAGGCCCTTCGCCTTGCGGCCGAGGGCGAGCATCCCCCGGGACCACTTCGGGATCGCCTTGCCGGCGAAGCCGCCGACCCAATCGAGGTTCTCCCCGGAGCAGACCTCGAACGTCGAGTTGTGCCACGCGCACTGGACGACGCCGTCGGCGTAGGTGAGCCCGCCCGGCCCCTTGGTCAGAGAGAGGTTCAGGTGCGGGCAGCGGTTGGCGACCGCGCAGACCGCATCGCCGGTGCGGGCGACGAGAACCTTCTTCCCGCCGACCTCCAGGGCGGTCAACTCGCCGTCGGGAAACTCCTCGAGCTTGCCGGCCGAAACGTCCGCAGCCATCTGTTCTCCGCATCGTCGCTCCCACCGTCGGGCACGGTGGACATGCGGTTTTGGGGACCGGTGGTGATCACCGACGAATCCGCACTCCCCTTGGAGTACCACTCCCTCGCACTTGGGCAAAGCGCAATCGGGACAAATCGTTGATAGCGGTCATTCCGACTTCGCTCGTATCCTGGCGCCTCCATGGGTCGGCACAGCGCGCCGACCGGTTCGCGTCCCGCTTCTCCGGAATCCGGGACGCCGCCCCGGTCGACGCATTCACACCGCGCAGGTCGCGCCGCAGCCCGCCGCGTCCCGGCCCCCGTCCCATCGCCCACACGGGCCCCTGCGCCACCAGTGGTTGCGGCGGCCCCGGCACCAGAACCGGCTCCGCGGCGGATCTCCGTCGTGCGGTCCGGGCCGGCGGTCGCCGAGGTTCGAACATCGATCGCGACCCTGGAGCGCTCCGCGCCGCGCGAGATCGCCGCTGTCGATCTGGACGAGCCCGGCAGCGCCCCCGCAATCGCGCGCCCCAGCCTGGCCTCCCGGGTCGCTCAACTCCCCCGGGTGTTGCTCGAAACCGTGGCGTGGGGAGGGTTCGCTGCGGTGGTCGCGCTGATCGTGATCGCCCTCAGCGACGTCGGGATGGGCCGGGCCGCCCTGTGGGCGGTGGGCCTGAGCGGGATCGTCGTCCTCGCCGTCGCTGTGATGGCCGTGACCGGCGCCCACCTGGACGAGCTCAATTCCGCTGGTCGGACCACGGAGCCCCCCGACTAGGGTTGCTCCCCATGAACGACCGGTTGGTATGGATCGACTGCGAGATGACCGGGCTGAGCCTCGAGCACGACGCGTTGGTCGAGGTTGCGGTGCTGGTCACGGATTCCGAGCTCAACGTGCTCGGAGACGGCGTCGACGTCGTCATCAAGCCGCCGGACGCGGCGCTGGAGACCATGCCGGATGTGGTCCGAGCGATGCACACCTCCTCCGGGCTCCTCGATGAGCTGCCGGCCGGGCGCACCCTCGCCGAGGCCGAGGAGATGGTCCTCGCCTACATCCAGGAGTGGGTCCCCGAGGCGGGCAGGACGCCGCTGGCGGGCAACTCGATCGCCACCGACCGTGGCTTCCTCGCCCGCGACATGGTGAAGGTCGACAGCTACCTGCATTACCGCATCGTCGACGTCTCCTCGATCAAGGAGCTGTCCCGCCGCTGGTACCCCCGCGCCTACTTCAGCGCGCCCAGCAAGTCCGGCAACCACCGGGCGCTCGCCGACATCCGCGAGAGCATCGCCGAGCTCCGCTACTACCGCGAGGCGGTCTTCGTTCCCGCCCCAGGCCCGGACACCTCGACGGCCAAGGCCATCGCGGCCCGCCACACGGTCAAGCCGGCACCCGCGGCCGACGCGCCTGCGGCGGCCCCCGCCCCGCCCGCGTCGTAAACCGGTCGCGGACGCCGCTAGAATTGCCGAGCCGCTGCGGCGGTCATGGTGGGCGTAGCTCAGCTGGTAGAGCACCGCGTTGTGGTCGCGGTGGTCGCGGGTTCGAGTCCCGTCGCTCACCCCAGGTGATCTCCCTCGGAGATCGGCGCCGACTGAGCCCCTCTCCCGGGGTTCAGTTCGCGCGCCCGCCAGCCCTCCGTTACGAAGATCTCGGGCGATTCCACTCGTTCGGCGCTACGGAATGCGCCCGAATCGGTCGATCTGTAGGACGTGAGCAGATGCAGCCGCACGCCGCCGGAGAGCCACCACGACTTCCTCGCGTTCGACATGCTCGACCGCGGCATTCCCCTCACGCTGCTCCCCGATCTGGCCTGGCCCAGCGATCTCGACGCGCGACGCGCCAACCGGTTTCACCTCAGCCTCACGCGTTTGCTAACCTCGCACCGCTCACGCGCCGCTAGCTCAATTGGCAGAGCAGCGGACTCTTAATCCGCGGGTTCGGGGTTCAAGTCCCTGGCGGCGCACAGTGCGAGAACCGCAGGTCAGCGACCTGCGGCTTCTTCGTTTAAGTGCCCAGGCGCGTCCGACTCTCGGCCGCTGACGGCAACTCTTCGCGCCGCTGTCACCGGGCCGCTCGACACTGAGGCTGCGATTCGTTACTGGTGTGCCCCCGGGCGGGTGGCCGATCGCCTCAGGCGTAACGAATTGCAGCTTCAGTGCCCGACACGACGTCACCGGAGTCCAGCCCGAGCGGCTTGCGCACCGCCACCTTGAGCGGGAGCAGATAACCGCCGTCCTTCGGGAACAGCGACGTCGTGAAGCGCACCTTCCCGATCCGCGCCGCGACGGTGATGACGCCCCAGCCGTAGGTCGCCATCCGGCGGACCGCGGCGATCTCCTCGGCCTGCTCCTCGGGCACCCGCACGAAGTAGAACGGCGACGGGCCGCGCCATTCGATGACCGGGCCGCCGAAGACGAGGTCCATGGGCTCAGGCGAAGGGGCGCACGACGGTCGGCATCGCGGTCTGGCCGTAGCGGAAGACGGTCACCTTGCCGATCCGCACGATGTTCGGACCGGAGACGGCCTCGAGGATCTGGCCCCGGCCGAGGTAGATCCCGATGTGGTTGACGCGCCCGGTTTCGTTGCTCCGGTAGAAGATCAGGTCCCCGCGGCGCCGCTCGTCGAACGGGACGTGGGGAAACCCGGGGTGCTTGTAGAGCTGCAGGCTGGTCCGGTACGCGGGCAGCACGTGCTTGTCGACGGTGATCGGCTGCGGGTCGATCCCGGCCCGGTAGAGGGCCTGCAGGACCATGCCGGAGCAGTCGACGCCGTACTTCGGCTTTCCGGCCCCGCCCCAGACGTACTCGCGGCCGAGGTAGGTGCGGGCGAAGGTGATCATCGTCTTCTTCCGCTCCGCGGCGGTGGCGGTCACCGGCAGGGCGGGTCTGGCCGTCCAGCGGTCCATGCAGAAGTCCTCGCGGAAGCCCAGTGCCGTCCACGTCGCCGGTCCCACGATCCCGTCGACCTCAAGACCCGAACGGGCCTGAAAACGCTTCACCGCTGAGCGGGTGCGCGTGTCCATGCTCTCCCAGGCGGAGTCCGGCATACCGAGGCGCTGCTGGACCATCCGGACCTTCACGCCGTTCATCCCCGGGGTCAGGACGACGCAGCCCTTCGGCGGCGTGATGCTCGTGACCGGGGCCAGCGCCGCCTTCGGCGGAGCGGCGGTGCGCGCGCCGGGCGCCGCCTGGGCACCGGGCAGCAGCCCGCCGACGATCGCGACCGTCAGGCCCGCGACCACAATCCCTGTCCGCCCCCGCATACGCATGCCCCCATCGTCACATCCGTCACCCCGGTTGCGCGTGGATCGCGCGAACTGTGTCGATCGTGTCCGCCTCGTCCGCGGTCTTGTCCTCGCGGTAGCGCAGCACGCGCGCGAACCGCAGCGCCACCCCGCCGGGGTAGCGCGGCGAGGTCTGCACCCCGTCGATCGCGATCTCGACGACCAGCTCCGGCCGCACCGTGACCACCCAGTCCCCACGGTCGGTGGCGCGCGCGAGCAACTGCTCGGTCTGCCACTGCAGGAGCGCGTCGGTGAGGCCCTTGAACGTCTTGCCGAGCATCACGAACCCGCCGGCCGGGTCCCGCGCACCCAGATGCAGGTTGGACAGCCAGCCGCGACGCCGGCCATGTCCCCACTCGGCCGCGAGCACCACCAGGTCGAGGGTGTGACGGGGCTTCACCTTGACCCAGCCCGCCCCGCGGCGGCCGGCGTCGTACCCGGCCGCGAGCGACTTCATCACCACCCCCTCATGGCCCGCCGCGACGGCCGCCGCGAGGCAGTCCATCGCCTCCGCGACCGACGCCACCTCGGTTCGGGGCACCAGCAGCGCCGGCGGGAGCACACGTTCCATCGCGAGGCGTCGCGCCGCAGCCGGAGTCCCCGTCAGGTCCGCCCCATCGAGGTGCAGGCAGTCGAAGAAGAACGGCGTCAGCGGCACGCGTCCCCCATCGCCGTGGCGAGCAGTTCGCGCCGCCGTTTCCTGGAACGGCAGGGGACGCCCGTCCGGGCGCAGCCCGAGAGCCTCGCCGTCCAGGACGACCGACCGCACGGACAACGCCCGTACCGCCGCGACCACCTCGGGCACCCGCGAGGTGATCTCGTCCAGGCTCCGCGTGAAGACCGCGATCTCGTCTCCGTCGCGATGGACCTGGATCCGGATGCCGTCGAGCTTCCACTCACAGGCGGCGGGCCCGGTGCGGGCGAAGGCGTCCTCGACGTCGGTCCCGGGCTGGGCGAGCATCGGCCGCACCGGACGGCCGACCAGCAACGCGAAGGTCGCGAGCCCGGCCGCGCCTTCGACGAGCGCCGCCTCGGCCACCGGAGCCACGGCGCCGGCGACCATGACCGCCCGGCGGATCTGGGCCGACGGCAGCCCGGCGGCCACCGCGACGGCCTCCACCATCACCCCGTCGAGCGCACCCTGGCGCAGCTCGCCCCCGACCAGCCCGGCCAGCAGGCGTTGCTCGGCCGGCGTCGCCCGTCCGACCAGTTCGCGGAACACCTCGAGCCGCCGGGTCGAGGAGCCCGTCCCGGCGAGCGCGGCCATGGCGGCGAACGCCGCGTCAACCTCGACCACCGTCAAGGTCGGTTCCGCCGCCGCCGTCGGCAGCGACCGCAGCGCGGCCGGGCCCAGACCGGTCCGGCGCTGCCGCAGCTCACCGGCGAGGTAGGTCACGACGATCGGCACGTCCGCGGGCTCGGCCGCACGCAGGCAGTCCGCGATCAGGCGGGTCTTCGCCGAGCGCGCGGAGGTCGCCGCGACCTCGGCCGAGGTCCGGGCCAGGACGTCGAGGAGCACCCCGGCAGTCTCACCCACGCCACCGACAAGGCGCGGAGCGGCCGTGCGGGCAACGGCGGCCGCCGCATCGGACGGCTACCTATGCTTCGCGCATGCGCGGGCCCGGGATCGTCGCTCTGGCGATCGCCCTGGCCACCGCCGGCGCCGCCGAGGCCGGAACCGCGCGGGAGGCCCGGCCCCCGCTGTACTCGGCCGGCGCCGCGGGTGCTGCTTTCGGGCCCGGCGCCTTCCGCGTCACCCTCCCGGCGGACGCGACCGGCACCTACCTTCCCGGCACCAGCCTGCTGACCGCAGCGCCCCTGGGGGCCCCCGGGCCGTTGCTTCCCGACGCCGGCTACCCGGTGACCGCCGCGCCCGTACCCGTCGACCTCGACGCGCTGGCTGCGGCGACCCGGGCCTGGCTGGCCGAGGGCACCGTCCCCGGCCGCACCCCCGCCGAACAGGAGATCGCCACCCGCGCCCTGCTGGACCTGGCGCTGCTCACCGAGCCCTCCGGTGCCTCGATCGCCTCGCCGTTCGGCCCCTGGCACCTGGTCTGGCCGCGCGACGCCAGCTGGCACGCCGCGGCGTTCGCCGCCACGGGCCACCCGGAGCAGGCCCGGACGGTCCTCGGCTTCCTGGCCCGCGCCCAGGACCGCGACGGCACCTGGGCCGGCCGCTTCCGCCCGGACGGGTCCCCGGTGCTCGACGGCCGGCCGCGCCAGCTGGACAGCGTCGGCTGGGTCCCGTGGGCGGTGTGGTCGTGGTGGCGGGTCGCTCCCCCGCGCCGGGAGGGCGACGCCGTCTCCCGCGATGTCGCCGCCCTGCGCGAGTTCTGGCCGATGCTCTCGGCGTCAGCCGATGCCGCCGCCGCGGCCCTCGGGCCGGACGGGCTGCCCCGGGCCTCGGCGGACTACTGGGAGCAGCCGGAGACCCGCCCGACGATCGGCATCGCGGCACCGCTGCTGCTCGGGCTGCGGTCCGCGGCCGCGCTGGCCGCCGACCTCGGCGAGACCGACGCCGCTCGCCGCTGGAGCGATGCCGCTCGGACCTTGGACACCGGCATCGAGCGCGGGTTCGGGACCACCGGCTACCGGCGCTACCCGGTCGCGGGGGCGGGCCCGGACAGCGCGGTCACCTTCCTCGCCCCGCCCCTGGCGGGCCCGCGCGGGGACCGCACCGGGGTGATGGCGGCGGTGCGGCGTGCCGAGGCCGAACTGCTCATGCCCTCCGGCGGTCTGCGCCCCGGCGACATTCCGCGGGTGGGCGGAGTGGCGTGGACGCCGGCCACCGCGTTGTTCGCCCTCGCCGCCGCCGGCCGCGACGACGAGGCCGCGTTCGCCCGCTGGTTCGGCTGGCTCGCCGCACACCGCACCGCCCTCGGGGCCCTGCCGGAGAAGGTCGCCAACGACGGCTCTCCGGCTGCGGTCGCCCCCCTCGGTTGGACGTCCGCGATCGTGCTGCTGGCCCTCGCCGCCCGCGACGGAACCCTGTCCGCACCGCCCACGTAGGGTCGAATTCCATGAGCGCGAATTCGATCGACAACGCCAGTATCGAGACGGACGGCACCCGGGGCTTCGTCGACCACATCGGCGCGAAGATCGCCGAGGCGAGTGCGGACCGCGTCGTCCTCACCCTCGACGTCGACGACCGGCACCTGCAGCCCGCCGGGGTCCTGCACGGCGGCGTGCACTGCACGCTGGTGGAGACCGCGGCGAGCATCGGCGGCCATCTCTGGCTGGACGGTCAGGGCGGGGTCGTCGGCGTCAACAACAACACCAACTTCCTGCGCGCCTTCCGCGGGGGCCGCCTCACCACGACCGCGACACCGATCCACCGCGGCCGCACGCAGCAGCTGTGGCTCGTCGAGATCGCGGACGAGAACGGGAAAGCGATCGGGCGCGGCGAGGTGCGCCTGCACAACCTGCGGCCCGAGGCCTGACTACTTCCGCTGGATGGGAGCCGCGGTGCGGCGGCGTAGCGAGAACAGTCCGTAGAGCAGCGCGAGCAGGATCACGGCTCCGGCGACGCTGAGCATCAACGCGATGTTGCTGCCCCCACCACCGGCGGTCTCGCTCGCGACCTGAACGGGCTGACCCGCCGTCAGGGTGAAGTCCCAGCCCTTGTCGTAGGGTACGACCGCCTCGGATCCGGGCAACGTGCGGACCTGAAGCTCGAGCCGTGCCGGGCCGGCCGCCAGCGCCCCGAGGGACGCGGTGTAGTTGCCCAGGGCCGAGCCCGGCTCGAGCGCCACGGTCTTCACCGGAGAGCCCACCAGCGCCTTGACCGCGGCACCTCGGATCGGGGATCCCGAGTCGCCGTCGACGAGCGTGGTCGTGGCTGTCCAGTTCTTGCCCGACGGCGTCAGGGTCAGGTCCGCGACCAGGACGACGGCCTTGCCGCCGCTGTGCGCCGCGACCGGCGTCGCGGCCGGACCGAAGGCCCCCAAGGCGACCGCCACCAGGGCGACGGCCGCTCCCCATCGGTACCGCATCGACTCAACCTCCGAGGATTCGGGCCGCGGTCGCGGTCTCGATCAACTCGTGACAGTACTTGAGGATTGTTACGCAGACGCCCACCGCGCCCGTCCCGCCCACCATCACGGCCACGCAGGCCCACAGCATCCGTGAGCTCACCCCGGCCGGTGCAGCGCGGGTGTGAGTGGCCACCGCGGTCGAACTCGGGGCGGCCGACTCGCCGTGGAGGACGTGGCCGTCCTCATCGAACCGGACGCCGCTGGCCCACAGGTCGATCTCGTCCTCGTCGCCGGTGACGGCGTCCTGCGCGGCCTGCGCCTGCCGGCCGGCCTCCATGGCGAGCACCATGCTCGCGCCGCCCATTGCCAGGAAGACCAGGATCTTCACGTACAGCGCGTTGAAGTACATCCCGGCGTAGGGGAGCCGGGTGATCTTGTCGTAGTCGCTGAAGGAGAAGCTGCTCGTGGAGAACGGGGCGTCGTAGGCGGTCTGGGTCGACAGCAGCCAGGCGCCGGTGATCAGCGTGCCCCCGAAGGTCACCCACATCGAGCTGGTGAGCACCGATCGCCGGACCTCCAGCGTCTGCAGCGCGAGCACCGACACCGCCCGGCGGAGCCGGGGCACGGCGATGAACGCGATCAGTCCGACCAGCAGCAGCCACACGGCGGCCATCACCACGTGGAACTGCAGGAGAAAGACCTCGAACGAGGAGCCCTCGACGACGTAACGCAGACCCTTGAAGGCACCTTCGAGCACCACCGCGTCGGTGATGTCCAGCGTCGTCTCGACGACCTCGAGCTGCTGCTGTCCGGTGGCCGTCGGCAGGTTCACGAAGGCGACGAAGGTCCAGTCGCCCGGGTTGTTGACGATGATCGAGCAGCGGTAGATCCCCGGTGCCGTCTCGGGATCGTTGTCGGAGACCTGCTGACAGTTCTCCGGCTCTTCCAGGATCGGCTCGGAGTCGCCCTCGCGCGCGGTGAGGAACACCCCGTAGCGGGCGACCGGGGGCGCCTTCGTGCCGGTGTTCACGATGGTGATGTCCATCGTGATGCTGTTCGGGTTGGCCGAGGCGAGCTCGGCCCGGGTGAGCGTCACCGAGATCTTTTCCGGGTTCTCCGCGGCACCGGCCGGGCCGGCGCCGAGGAGAAGCGCGGAGCAGGCACTGAGCAGCAACACGAGCACCGCGCACGCACGGCGCCCGAGGGCCGTGCGGTGCGGGCTCGTGACGGTCACTCAGATCACCGCCTGCAAGGTCGGATCCCATTTCCCGTAGTACTTGTCGACGGTGATGCGCGCGGTGAGGTACTGCTTCTTCAGCCAGTCCTCGAAAACCTCGTAGCGCTTGGCGTCGGCCACGATCTGCGTGAGTTCCGGCTTGGCCTCCTCCAGCGTCAACGCAGGAAGGTCCTTGCGTGTGATCTGGTACAGCACGGTGTAGACCGGAACGCCACCGACGTCGTAGAAGATCGGTTCGCTCGACTCGCCCGGTTTGAGCTTGCGGACCGCCTCGATCAGGTCAGCCTGGATCGGGGTGATCGGGTTGACGTCGACGGTCTCGGCCGCGACCGTTCCACTCAGTCCGTCCGTCGCCGCCGTGAAGTCGGTCCCCTTGGCGAGTTCCTTCTTCAACGCCGCCGCGGAGGCCTCGCTGTCCATGAAGGCGATGCCCGTCTTGGCCCGGAAGCTCTTGCCCACCAGCTCGGGCCGGTCGTCGTAGGCCTTCTGCAGCTCCTCGCGGCTGACCGTGACGTCGGGCAGCAACTTCGCGGCGATGGCTTTGCCGATCGACTCCATCCGCGCGGCGACCGCGAGGTCCTCGCCCTGAAAGCCGGAGAACTTCAGGCTGCCGATCTCGGCCAGCTCGTCGTAGGTCGATTCGTCGGTCGCACTCGGGGCCGGCTGCGCGCCCTCGCGCTTGGCGAGGAACTCCATGAAGGCGATCTTGATCCGGTAGGACAGCGCGGTGGCCCGGATCTGCTCCGGGGCGACCTTCACTCCCTGCACGCCCTGCAGGCTCTCGCCACCCGCGTCGGTGTTCGCGAAGACCTGGTAGAGCTCGTCGACCTGGGCGGAGGTGATCTGCGTGCCCTCGACGTCGGCCGCGACCGCCGGCGCTCCGCCGCCTCCGCCACAGCCGGACAGTGCCAGCGAGAGCGCAACTGCGCCGGCGATGCCGGCCACCGCCCTGCGCATCCGCGTCGACTGCCGTCCGCTCACTGGCCCGTTCCTTCCGCTGACTTCCCCGACGTCTGGTCTGCACCCGGTGCCGCCCCCGGAGCCGCCGTGGCCTGGCCGCCACCGGGTTGGTCCTGGGTCGAGGTCGCCGCCCGCACCAGGGCGCCGCCCGGCTTACCTTCCTGCGCGGCCTTGCGGTCCTGCTCCGCGGCGAGGATCTGTCTCAGCATCGGATCGTAGTTCGCCTCGGGGGCCCCGCGACCGGCTGCTTCCTCCGCGAGCCGCTCCTGCGTCGCCTCGAGCTCCAGTTCCTGCTGGGTCTTCGGGAACGCGAAGGGACGGCCGGTCGCCAGGGAGACGATCTGCGCGACCGTCGCCGAGATCAGCAGGAACACCCGCGGGTCCCCGTCGAGGGAGGCGTAGAACCCGGCCGAGTTGAAGGTGCGCCCGCCGACGGAGAGCTGGTAGGCCGTGCCGTCGGTCGCGGTGAGCGCGATCGAGCAGCCGGATCCGCACTCCTTCGGTCGCGTCCCCGCTGTGGCGGACACGAGGCCGAAGTCCGCGGTCGCCGGATCGGCGTCGGTCAGGGTCCGGTAGGCATTCACCGGGAACGTCGTGTCCGAGGCGTTGATCAGCGTCGCCGACTCCGCCGTCGCGCCCGGGCCGGGGGCAAACACGCCGTCCCGTCCGGTGAACGTCGCGGACTTCGTGCCCGCCGTGAAGGTGACGGTCGCGACCCGCTCCGCCGGAACCGGGATCACGGCGATGTCCACGCCGGAGGAATCGTCGTCGCCGCAGGCGGAGAGCCCCGCGATCGCGAGCGCGACAGCGGGGAGGATGCGGAACAACCGGGACCTCACCTCAGCCCCGCCTCAGCCGCCAGTACACGAACGGCACGAACACCAGCGCGGCGAGCGTCGGCAACGCGACGGTCTGCCGGATCAGCGAACTGCGCTGCTCGCCCGTGATCTGGAACTGCGCGTTCGAACCCACCTCGCGGTAGGCGGAGATGATCACGTCTGCGCCGGCGATGAACTGGGTGAGACGGATCAGGAGTTCCTGGTTGCCGAACGACTTCTGGTACAGGTTCGACACGGCGTCGGCGGTGCCGAGGACGCCGATGCGCGTGGTGGTGAGCAGCGGGGCTTCCCCCGGCGCCTCGCGCTCCGTCGTGGAGGTGAACCCGGCGACGGTGTGCACGCCTTCCGTCTTCGGGATCCGCTTGCCCGCAGCGTCGACCTGGTAGCTCTTCGGGCTGCTCTGCACCAGGGCAGCGACCTGCGGACCCTCGTCGCCACCGGGGCCGGCCTTGTCGATCGCCAGGGAATTGCTGAACACCACGGGGGTGTCGTCCTTGTTCAGCGTGTCGACCACCTCGGAGGCCGAGGGATACCGCGAGGACACGATCGCCGCGGGGTCGTCCGCCAGGGACTGCGGGTCACGCAACGGGTTCTTCAGGAACTGCAGACCCCACGGCGTCACGAGCTCGTTGAGCTGGTCGACGTCTCCGCGCACCGAGTCGGCGGCGACGATCAGCCGGCCCTGGGCTCTCGCGTAGTCCTGCAGCAACCGAAGGTCCGCGGGCGGCATGGTGGAACGCGGGCCGATCACGAGCACCACGTCGCACGAACGAAGCAGCTCAGCCGCGCCCTTGACGGAGAGAAACACCTCGCCGGCCTTCCAGCCGATGATGCGCAACCGGGCGGCGAAGGAGGTCAGGCCCTCGTCCTGGATGTCGTTGATCCGGCGTTCCCCATGGCCCTGGGTGAAGCAGGCCAGCGGCGGGTCGGTCTCGCCGAGTTGCGCGATCGCCGTGGTCACCGTGGACTCGACCAGGTTGTCGACCTCCTGCGACTTGCTCCCGACCGTCAGCAGGTAGTCGTTGTAGTCGATGACCCCGGACGCGCGGGCGAGCGCCGGCGAGACGTCCGGGTCGAGAATCCTGACCTCGATCTTGGCGCCGGCCGCGGCGTACTTGCGCACGGTGGCGCGGGCCTGGCTCGCCTCCAGAGAAATCGACGGGGAGAAAGCCGTCAGGGTCATCGGGATGTCGCCGAGCTTGGCCAGTACTTCCCTGGTCGCGGTCGAGACCGTCTCGCGGTCGCCGGGCGTCAGGTCGATCTCGCCGGAGGCGGCGCCGGCCACCGCGGGGGTGCCGACCACGAACGCGGTCACACCGATCACAGCGGCCACGCGCTGCGCGATCACCCGAGGGTCCGAGCCCGCACGGCGCCGGCTCAGGCTGTAGACGGCGACGCACAACGCCGCGGCCGCGAGCACGACGAAGTACGCGACGTCCTCGATCGGGAGCACCCCGTCGAGCATCGGGTTCAGGCGGTCCAGCGGGCTGAACTGGTCGACCTTGCCGCGGAGATTCCCCGGCAGGAACGAGATCAGCCGCAGCACCAGCAGGACGACGAACGACAGGAAGGCGGCGCCCACGGCGGTGTTCATCCGCGACGAGATCGCCAGCGACACCGCGTTAAACATCGCGGAGAGCAGCAGCAGACCGATCCAGCCGCCGAGCGAGCGCGCGAACTCCGGCTCGGCGATCGCGTCGAGGCGCACGTAGTAGATCCACGAGACGCTGACGATCAGCCACGTGATGAGGGTGTTCGCCACGAACTTGCTGCCCACCATCGCCCACCTCGAGATGGGCCAGGCCAAGGAGATCTGCAGCGCGCCGCTGGCGCGCTCCTCGGCGATCGACCGGGCCCCGAGGATCGGGCACAGCACGAGCAGGGTGTTGACGGTGTTGGAGTAGTACGACTCCAGGTCCGCGGAGTTGTTCGAGCTGACCAGGTCGATGAAGAGGATCCCGGAGATCACGACGTACGCGGCGGCGATCAGGTACGTCGCCGGCCACAGGACGAGCGAGGTGAGCTCGCGCTTGAGCAGGGGAAACATCAGTCCGCGTCCGCCCTGGCGGTGACCGAGCCCAGCACGGCGTCCCGGAAGGCTCCTTCGAGACTGTCCGCGGTGGACTCCACCGTGGTCACCGGCCACTGAGCCGACCACGCCCTGACGAGTTCCGCCACCGCGTCGTCGTCGCGGGCCTGGACCAGGGCCGTGACCCCCCGGGCGTCCCCCTCGACGGAGACGATCGAGGTGCCGTCCACCAGGTCGCCGGGCGCGGGCTCGACCTCGGGATCGTGGATCCGCACACGCAGCCGCACGGTGTGGCCCATGCCCTCGGCCATCTCCGAGGGTGCCCCGCGGTACACCAGCTTGCCGCGGGCCATGACGAGCACGTTGTTGCACATCAGGCGGGCGTCGGTGAGCAGGTGGGTGGAGACGATCACCGACCTGGTCTGGCCGTACTCCTGCAGCATCGCCCGCATGTCGAGGATGTTGAGCGGGTCGAGCCCGTTCATCGGCTCGTCGAGGATGGTGACGAGCGGATCGCCCATCAGTGCCTGGGCCATCCCCACGCGTTGCTTGTTGCCCTTGGACAGGTTGCCGACGATCCGGTCCGGCACCGCGCCGAGCCCGGTCCGGGCGATCGCCTGCTCCACGGCGGCACGTCGTTCGCCGCGAGGAATGCGCTTGGCCTCGGCCGCGAAATTCAGGTACTCCGTCACCCGCATCTCGTTGGGGAACGCGACCCGTTCGGGCATGAAACCGAGCAGCTTGCGCGCCGCGCGGGGATTGCGGGCGACATCGGCATCGCCGATGCGGATCGACCCGGCGTCCCAGGCGGCGATCCCGGCCATGCAGGTCATCAGGCTCGACTTGCCTGCGCCGTTCGGGCCGAGCAACCCGGTGATGCCGGGGCCGAGGGTGAACGAGACGTCGTCGACCGCCGTGCGCGTGCCGTAACGCCGGGTCAGGTTGGTCACGACCAGCAGGGCCTTGCCGTCGGCATTCCCGCCGGCGGACGCGAGCTGGGAGGTCTCCGCCGCGGCGCTCATGCTGGGCATCCGAGGCACTGTACGCGTGCAAGTGATGCCGGGGCGCGGACACGGCGAGAACGCGGCTGTGCCCGCACCCCGTCTGGCGTGCTCAGGACCCGGACCCCCCGCTGGCCGCCCCGGCAGCCGCAGACGTCCTGGTCTGCTTGACCTCTTGCTCGGTGACCTTGACGAAACGACCCTTCTCCATCACGTACTGCTTGTCGGAGAACCCGACGGCGACCAGGTGGAACTGCTCCACCATGACCACCGACAGGCCCTCGTCGCACAGCGCCCGCAGCGCGGAGTAGAGACGCTCCGCGATGACGGGTGCGAGACCCAGCGACAGTTCGTCGACGAGCAGCAGACGCGGCCGCGACATCAGCGCGCGGCTGACCGCGAGCATCTGCTGCTCACCGCCGGAGAGCGAGCCCGCGGCCTGGTTCTGCCGCTCCTTCAGCCGGGGGAACAGTTCGTAGACGCGCTCGAACTGCTCCTTCATGTTCGGCGTGCTGACGCCGTACGAGCCGGTGATGAGGTTCTCCCGCACCGACAGCGACGGGAATACCTGCCGGCCCTCGGGCGAGAGCGCGATCCCCATGGCGACCCGCTTGTGCGCCGGCATGCCGGACACCCGCTGCTTGCGGAAGACGATCTCGCCCTTGCTCGGCGCAATCGCGCCGAGGATGGTCTTGAGCAACGTCGATTTGCCGGCGCCGTTGGATCCGAGGACGGAGACCATCTGGCCCTGCTCGACCGTGAGGTCGATGCCGAACAGCACCGGGAGCCGCCCGTAGCCGGCCCCGACATCCTTGAGCTCAAGCATTCTCGGTGCTCCCTCGGTTCGCGCCCACGCCTTCGGTCAAGGTCACTTCGCCGGCCTCGGCGAGGTCTTCGAGGACCTCGTCCGCCTCCTCGGCGAGGGTCGAGGCCTCGTTGACGTCCGGGTTCTCTTCGAGGTCGAGCACCGAACCGAGGTACTCCGCCCGGACCACCGGGTCCGCGGCCACCTCGGCCGGCGTTCCCGAGGCGAGCAGCTGTCCCTGGTTCAGCACGTAGACCAGGTCGGCGTTCTCCAGGACGGCCTTCACGTAGTGCTCGACGAGGATGATCGTCAGGCCGAGGTCGCGCTGCAGCTGACGCAGCAGGGCGAACAGGGCGTGCGCGTCATCGGCGTCCAGGCCGGCGGCCGGCTCGTCGAGCAGCACGATCGCCGGGCCGCACATCAGCGACCGGCCGATCTCGATGCGGCGCTGGCGGCCGAAGTCGAGGTCGGAGACCCGGTCGTGCCAGTGGTCCTTGATGCCGAGCAGCACACACATCGCGTACGCGGCCTGCTCGGCGCGCTGCTCCGACTTCCGTACCGAGGGGAAACCGAGCAGCGTGGTGATCGGATTGCCCTTGATCGCCAGGTGCGCGGCCGAGAGCAGGTTCTCCCCCACCGAGAGGTCGTGGTTGAGCCGGTTGGCCTGGAACGTGCGGCCCATGCCGAGCTTGGCCCGGTCCCACGGCCGCATCGCGGTGACGTCCTTGCCGAACATCGTGATGGTTCCGGAGTCCGGCACCTTCAGTCCGTTGAGAACGTCGAAGCAGGTCGACTTGCCCGCGCCGTTCGGCCCCAGCAGACCGACGAACGTTTTCGTCGGCGCGGTGATGGTCACGTTCTGCAGCGCCTTGACGCCGCCGAAGGCGATGGAGAGCCCACTGCCGACGAGGGCGTCACCGGTCTCGCCGCGGTTGGGCAGGAACGCTTCGAGGACGGCGAGGGCCTGGTCGCGTGCGGGGTCGACCCCGGCCTCGGCGACGATGTGTCCAGTACTCACTTCGACTCCGATCCGGCCGAGACCGGCACCTTGGTTTCAGCTGGCGGTGGCGCCGCTCGACCACCGCCGGACCCCGTTCGTCCACTCGCCCTTGCCGCTTTGCGCTTCGTGCGCGCACGACTGTCGAAGAAGTCTGCGACGAAGCCACCGACCCCGCGTGGGCCGAGCAGGACGCCGAGCGCCAGGCCGAGTCCGGCGAGCAGGTAGGGGTTGAGCTCGATGGAGACCTCGGCCAGCAGCAGCGGAGCGAGGCGGAAGATCAGCGCCACGGCGACGACGGCGATCAACGACTCGAACCCGGCCATGATCGGGATGGCGAGGTAGAGCAATGAGTTGAAGGCGTTGAACTCGAGGACTGTCGGCGGGTTGCCGAAGACCGGCGCGATCATGGCGCCGCCCAGGCCGGCGAAACCACCCGCAATCGCGAACGCCGCGACCTTGTACTTCCACGGCGATACACCCACAGCGGCGGCCGCCGCCGGGTCGACGCCGACCATGATCATCGACCGGCCGAACCGTGAGTGCCGGAAGCGGTGCAGGAAGAACATGGAGACCAGCAGGAACGACAGGACGAAGTAGTAGAGCCGGTCGTCCCCGGTGAGAGTGGAGGTGCAGGGTTCGGCGCAGTTCAGGCTCTGGCCGAAGAAGTCCGGCCGCGGCGTCTCGAGCGGGCTCTGGCCACCGGTGAGCGCCGCCTCGGTGAACAGGGAGTTGTCGAGGAGGAACTGCAGCGAGAGCGTCAGGACGATGACGTAGACGCCGGACAACCGCATCGCCACGAGCGCGACGAGACACGAGATCGCGACCGCGAACAAGATGCCGTACAGCGCCGCCACCGGGAACGGGAGGTCGGTGTACATCCCCTTCGGCAGGTCGATGAACGGCACGTCCCAGACGCCGCCGGTGAACTCCCGGGCGGCGAATCCGGAGATGTAACAGGCCGCGCCGGTGATGCCGGCCTGGGCGAGCGAGATCTCCCGGCCCCAGCCGACCACGACCAGCAGGCCGAGGGCGGGAAGGGCGAGCAGCAGGCCGGTGTTGACGTTGTAGACCCAGTTCGTCGCACCGATCAGGGGAAAGATCGCGAGTGTCGCGAGCAGTATGAGCAGCCCCGGGTGAACGCCGAGAAATCCGTGCAGACGGTCCAGCGGGCTGGACCCGGGACCACCGATGCGCGGCGGAACGACGATCGTGGGATAGGAGCCGTTCTTGGACGGCTCCCCATGCTTGGTTCCTGTTCCGTGTGCCATGAGCAGCTATCTCCTTCGTCGACGATTCGGGGTGGGGTGCCAGTCCGTCCGGTCAGTGACCTGCGAGGACGGACGAACCCTTCTTTCCGAATCGGTCGATGCCGATGACCACGGTGAACAGGAGCCCGGTGACAACGATCTCGGTGATCGCCTTGTCCGGATTGCCGAAGACGCCGGACGTCATCATCGAGTCGACGACGGCGATGAGCACAGCGCCCGCGAGAGCTAGCGGAATGCTGGCGAACGCTCCGAGCACGCAGACGATCAGGGCGCGCAGGAAGATGAACAGGATGCCGGTCGTCTCGGTGCCCACCGGGTTCGAGATGAGGATGCCCCCGAGTGCCGCGATGGCGCCGGAGATGGCGTAGACGATGGTGCCGACCTTGCCGATCGGGACCCCGACGAGCTTGCTGGCCTCGACATTGTCCGCGACCGCGCGGGTGTACACGCCGAACCGCGTCCGCTGCAGCAGCATGGCGAATCCGACGACCACGATCACCAGGATGATCAGTGTCGCCAACTGATGATGCGAAACCCGTTGGCTCACATCTCCACCGGGTGTGCTGACGTCGATGCCACCACCACCGAAGGGGCTCGGCGCCTGCTCACCGGAGGACTTGTTCTTCGTGAAGATGATGCCGACCATGATCAGCATCAGCGCCAGCGAGAAGTTGGTCAGGGTGACGCGGGGATAGGACGCCATCCGGGTGCTGGTGACGATCCAGCCGTAGGAGGCCGCGACCGCGGCGCCCGCGAGCATCAGCCCGATCATCACCGGCCACTTCGGCAGGTCCGGGCGCCCGCCTCCGCCGCCCTCTTCGAGGCCGGCGAGAATTTCGCTGCCTCCGGTGTAGCTGGGCGTGCAGAAGTACCAGAACAGCAGGGCGCCGGCGAGCACGATGCCGCCGTGCACGAAGGCGATCGTGCGACTGATCTTGTAGCTGAGGACCAGCGCGACCGCGACCAGGCCGTACAGGCCCGAGGTGGTCACGCCGGCCACGATGGACGGACCGAACAGGCCGGTTTCGAAGCTGATTGCTTGTGTTGTCAGCGAATCCATACGTGCTCGCTGCCTTCCCCGCCGCCGGGACGCGGCTGAGTTCGGGAGGCACTGCGGGCACGTCAAGGACGCGCCGCGGGGCCCCCACATGTCAGGTAGGTGGCCTTGTGCACCACGTCCGGCGAACTACAGGGACGAGCCGGAGTGGGGCAGACCGGTGCAGTCTAGACCCAGCGGATGCCTCTCTGACCAGTCCCAACCCACTGAACCAGAGAGGAAATCTCGTCTAGATCAGAGGAACGGTGGGCCGGATCAAGCCCTCCTGAGCCGCGCTGGCAACGAGGATCCCCGCCTGGTAGATCCGGCCGATGGACAGACCGCGCGCGCCGGAGGCCGACGGTGAGACCTGGTCGTAGAGCAGCCACTCATCGGCCCGGAACGGCCGGTGGAACCACATCGCGTGGTCCAGCGAGGCCCGCACCATGTCCTCGGGCCGGATGTCGTAGTGCGGAACCAGGCTCGCGTGCAGCAGCGACAGGTCGCTCATGTAGGCGAGCAGGCACCGGTGCAGCAGGTCCCCGTCCGGGATCGGCTCCCCGGACATCGACCCGCCTGCGCGCATCCAGACACGGGAGATCGCCGGATGCACGGGGTCGGAGATGCTGCCGCCCTGCGCCGAGGACCCGGCGAAGCGGAAGTCGAGCGCCCCGAACTCCTCCGCCATCGCCGCGGCGACGTCGGAGCGCATGACTCCGGCCAGCGAGTCGGCCAGCGGCGGGCAGTCCTCCGGCGGCGGCACGTCGGCGGGCATCGCGTCCTGGTGCGAGAGCCCTGGCTCGTCGCCCTGGTAGGAGGCGGTCAGGTAGAAGATGTGCTTCCCGTGCTGGCGGGCCGCGACCCGGCGTGCACTGAACGAGCGACCGTCGCGCAGGGTGTCGACGTCGTAGACGATCGGCACGGACGGATCGCCGGGCAGCAGGAAGTAGGCGTGGAAGGAGTGCACCGGCCGCTGTGGGTCGACGGTCAGACTTGCGGCGAGGAGGGACTGCCCCAGCACCTGGCCGCCGAAGACGCGTTGCAGGATCGTCTCGGGCTGCTTGCCGCGGTAGAGCCCGTTCTCGATGGTCTCCAGGGTGAACAGGTCGACGAGCTCACCCGTTGATCTCGGCACGAGAGCACCCTACTGACCGCTACGGGATGTCCTCGCGCTCGTCGTCGCCGTAGATCCCACGCCCGTGGTACTCCTCGGAATCGATGCGGCCGAGTTGCTCGCGGAACAGGTAGCGGAACACCACCTTCAGCGCGGCGGTGATGGGCAGCGCGGTGAGCGCCCCGATCGCCCCACCCGCCGCCGCCCCCACCAGAACCGCGATGAAGACCGCGATCGGGGAGAGGTCGACGGCGTGGGAGAAGACGCGCGGCGCCAGCACGTAGTTCTCGAACTGCTGGTAGGCCAGCAGGATCGCGAACACGGCCAGGGCGAGATGCCAGCTCTCGGTGAGGGCCACGAGCGTGCAGATGATCGCCCCGATGGTGGCGCCCACCTGCGGGATCGCGTCGAAGAAGGCGACGACCAGGCCGAGGATCATCGAGTACGGGACACCCAGGATGCTCAGCACGGTCCCCGCGAAGATGCCCGCCGTGAGCGAGACCACCAGCTGCCCGGTGACGTAGCCGCCAATTCGGTCGAGGGAGTCGTCGAGGACCCGGACCCGCTCCGGGTCGCGCAGGGCCCGCACGGCGAAGGAGTGCAGCCGCGGCATCGCCATCATGAAATAGATGGTCAGCGCGAACACGGAGAAGATGCCGAACAGCGCGGTGACGATGCCGCCGAGGATCCCGTAGACGGTGCCCAGCGAGGCGGCCAGGATCCCCGGGATCTTGTCGACCTGCTCCTGGATCTTGCGCTGCACCTCGGGGTCGTTCAGCTGAACTCCGAGGATCTCCCGGCCCTTGCCGCGCTCGTTGAGGTCGTTGAGCAGGTTCGGGATCTCCGTGACGAACTCGCTCGCCTGCTCGACCGCGGGCACGACCATCAGCCAGATGATCAGCCCGACCGCGGTCAGCCCGGTGATGACGAGGACGGAGACGGCCTCCCCGCGGCGAAGGCCGCGGGCCTCCATGCGGCGGACGAACGGCTCGAGCCCGGCGGCGAAGAAGAATCCGAGGAAGATCGAGGCCAGCACCGAGAAGACCTCGGAGAACAACATGGCAAGCCCGATCACGCCGAGGACCGTGGCAGTGGCCTTGGCGATGTAGAACATCGGTGGCCACGCCGGTCCGCCGGCGACCTGGACGGGGCCGTCGGGAGCGGTCATGTCACTCGAGACGTTAGAGCGCAGCGGCCCCGGAATTGTCCAGGCGCGCGGGAGCGTCCTGCGCGAAGCGCTGGATCCGACGCTCGCTCCAGAACATCATCCCCGGAATCAGCCCGGCCAGGATCATCTCGGCCAGGCGGCGGTGCGGCCAGCGATAGCGCCGGTAGAAGTCGAACGCCAGCACCAGGTAGAGGATGTAGAAGTACCCGTGGGCGTAGACCACCCACTTGAGGCTCTTGTTGTCGAACCCGTAGGCCATCGTCATCTCGACGCACACGAGCAGGAGCAGGACGCCGACGACGTACGCCGCCACCTGGTAGCGGAACGCGGGTGTGTTCTTCAACGGCTGTCTTTCTCGCTCAAGCGGGCCAACATGGCGTTGTAGGCAGCCAGTTCGGGGTCTTCGGCCGGGTCCACCGGCGGGACGACCGTCGTGCGGACCGGCACGGGAGCCGGCCCGGCGGATTCTTCGTCGCCGGGACCTTCACGGAAGGCCCGGATCCCGTCCCGGCACAACCACAGCCAGACCCCGATCCCGAAGATGCCGATCGCCGGCCACTGCAGGGCGTAGCCGAGGCTCCGGCCGCTGCCGTCCTTCGCCACGGTGAACTGCCACCAGGCGGCACCCGCGCAGCCCACCGTCACGGCGACAGCGAAGACGTGCAGCGCCAGCCAGCGCGGACGGAACAGGACGGACACGGCTTCCACGGTACCTGCGGCGATCGGGAGCTCAGGCCGGCCCGGTCAGCGGCTTGCTCACCGGGGTCAGGGCGCCACCGGCGAACCAGGTCAGGTCGAGGCCACCGTGGTCCATGCTCATCGCGCCGCCGGTCGAGCTGCTCCCCATGGGCATGACCTCGAAGCTGACCGTCGAGGCGTAGAGCAGCAGGTCGTGCGGCGGCAGCGGCCGGCCGAGCGCGGCCAGGAAGGCGCGGTAGCCCGAGGTCGACGCGCTCTCGGTCGGGCCCACCTGGCGTAGCGCTACGAGGTAGGCCCGCGCTTCGGGCGCGGTGGGATCGAACGGCAGCACCGACAGCGGCGAGGTGCCGGTCGCAGCGACCATGGCGGCCTGGACCAACCACGGAGCGAGGTAGGTGCCGTACAACGGAGGTGATCCGGTGCCGAACTGCGCCAGCCTCAACTCCGAGATCTGCCAGCCGGCGATCGCCAGGAGCGCCTCCGGCTTCCCATCGGCGGGAAGGCTTTCTGACACCGCGATCAGCGCGGCCCGCGCGGCCGTCCGGACCTCGCGCTCGGCGGCGGCTCCCCGCGGCGTGGTGTCGGTGATCAGCGTCATCCGCCGGACGCCGCGGGCGCCCAGCGAGCCGACCAGCGCGCGGAGCGCGGCGGCGTCGGACGGGACGAGCGCCTCGGAGGGACACGCATCCAGTGGTGCCTTCGAGCCCGCCGAGTCACCGCGCCCAACGCGGCCGAGGCACACTCGCCGCCGTCCGGCGCCCGCCAGGGTCGCCTGCTCCGGGCCTGAGCCGGTGTCGACGATCTGCGCTGCCACCTACCGGCCCTGGCGCAGCTCGAGCAGCGAGCGACCGGGCGGCAGATAGACCTCCGCCCACAACCCCTGCATGCCGGGCCGCGGCTCGGCCCGGTAGCGCCGGCCGTCGACGACGACGTCGGTGAGCCGATCGGTCATCAGGTGGACCAGATTCGTCCCGGGTCGCTGCGGCGCGATCACGAGCCCGGTTCTGACATCGTCGATGTCCAGCGCACGGACCAGCGGGGCACCGGCCGTGGGCGGTGGTCCGGGCGGCGGCAGGCTCGTGAGCACGGCCCCGGCGACGATGGCGGCGAGCAGCACCGTCAGTTCGAGCCGAGCCAGGGCTCTACCGCGGCGAGGTCCGGGCGTGCGACGGGCGCGGAACGCGTAGCGCACGCCGAGGCCGAGGACGCCGGCGGTGATCAGCAGGACGACCTTGAGCACGACGACGGAGCCGAAGTCGGTGATCGTGATCCCGTCGAGCGTCACGTCGTAGTTACGGGCCGAGAGCACGCCGGTGACCGCCGCGAGCACGCCGGCACCGACGGCGACGCGGGCTCAGTCTGCGCACGAGCTTCGCGCGGGTGCCCGGCTCGGCCGTGGCCGAGGCGAATACGCTCCGGCCCAGATCACGGCCACACCGACGTGACCCAGCATCAGCAGGGCCTCGCCGAACGAATCGGTGAGCGCGTTCCAGCACAGCCAGATCGTGGCACGCCGCTCCGGCCATGACCGCAGACCGGCGCCGGACCGGCGAGGCCGCACCGCCGCCAGTGCGAGCAGCGGCACCAGGAACAGGTACCGCGTCGCGTCCAGCTCCCCGAGCCGCCCCGCCACGCCGCCACCATCCCGGCGGCCGCGACCGTGGCGAGCAGACGCCGGGCCGACTCGGTCGGCCGACCGGCCAGGGGACGGACCAGCGCGACGCCGGCCGACCAGCGCGGTCGCCGCCAGTGCCACCAGGCCCGGGCGACGGTGTCGGCAGCGGAGAGGTCAGCGGCGGACTCCCCGCCACCGTGGGCGAAAGCCGGAGCCGCCGCCCCGATCTGACCTGAACGTCAGGATCAGGGCGGCGGCCGACCGAACAGCGATACGAGCTTCCACCTACTATCGGACGTCCTCGTCGGCCACCACAAAGAGCATCGAGTGCGGCTTCGCGTCGCCGTAGTCACCGTGCGGCCACGACGTCCGGTTGAAGTTGACGCAACTCGCGCCGGTGTTCTCGTCGATGAAGGTGTCGTCGAGGGTGAGCTTGCCCTGCCTTGCTGATGTTCAGGATGCAGAGCTGGTGGTTGCCGTCGTTGTTGGTGCGGGCCACGAAGTAGTTCGAGAACGCGAGCCGGGTCACGTTCGTGGTCTCGTGGTAGTACCCGTCCTTGCCCATAACGAAGTTGTCCGGGGCGCCCCAGTGCGGGCCACCGGAGGTGTTGTCCTGGACCAGGAAGGCGTCGCTCAGCGTCGGGCAGTCCGCCTCTGCACCGCCGTGGCTGACCTCTTGCATGGTGTCGATGGAGCAGGTGGAGTTCGTGCCGGCCTTGAGCAGCTTGCGGATGTCGAGCATGTAGATCTGCTTGGCCACGCCGGTGTCGGCCGGATCGATCGAGCCCGGGTTGCGGCCGATGACCGCGTGGTAGAGGTACTTGTCGTCCGGGCTGGTCTGCACCCAGCCGCCACCGTCGCAGCCGCCACCCTCGTTGACCTGCGGGTTGTGGAATCGCGACGGCCGTCGTGTCGTCGAAGACCTCGCGCCAGACCGGCTTGGCCGCCGTGATGTCCGGCGTGTAGTAGATGACGCCACCGCACATGGACGAGGAGAAGGCGCCCTTGTGCTGCGGCTGGTTGGTGACCGTCACCTCCATGATGCCGCGGGGCTCCTCGTGCGCGGCGACGACCTCCTTGCGGGGGCCGTCGGGCATGTACGAGACCGAGCGCAGCTTGGCGTTGTCCCGCTCGGTGATGTCCCAGGTGCGGACGGTCGGGCGGAAGATCCGCGCGTCCGGCGCCTTGACCGGGTCGAGCACGATGTTGCGCGGCTCGGCGTAGTCCGAGGCGATGAGGATGTTGAGGTCCTCACGGGCCTGGATGCCGTGCGGGTTGGCGCAGGTGGCGGCGGGCAGAGCCGGGAGGTTCAGGCAGATGTTCCGGTCCTCGGCATCCGGCCAGTGCCGCCGGCACCTCGGAGAGGGTCTCGCCGTCCCTGCCGAGGTGCACGATGGAGCCCGGTGAGCCGCCGAAGCCGTTGCTGACCCGCACCTCACCGTTGGTGTAGGTGCAGGGGCCGGGCACGTCCGCGCCACCCATGTAGGTGCCGTACGCGGTGCCGTCCTTCAGCGTCCAGTAGGCGTCCGGGACCGAGCCGCAGGGAGTGTCGGTGGGCATGTTGACGCCCTTGACATTGATCGGTCGGCAGCGCCTTAACGTCGAAGACGTAGGTGAAGTCGCTGTAGAGACCGCCGGCGAAGATCTCGTCGCCCTTGTGCCACAGGTACTGCATGTGGTGCGGCTCGTTCTCGACGACCGGGCCGACCGTAACGGTGTTGACGACCTTGCCGTAGGTCGGCGAACCCTTCGTGGCGTCGACGACGGCGAGGAAGTCCGGGGCCGACGGAGTTGTCCCGGACATCCTTGGGGTCGAAGGACACGATCGGCTTGGTCCTGACCGCGCTCGCCGAGTTGTTGTCCCCGGCGTTCCAGTCACCGGCCCAGACGACGATCCACTCGTGGCGGATCTTGCCGTCCTTGGTGACGATCTTCTTCGCCTCCGGGTTGCTGCCGTCCATCGCGGACTTCACCAGGTCGCGCTTGGCCTGCGCGACCGCCGGGGTGTCCTGGACGAGGTGGTTCGTCGCGGTGAAGATCTCGCCGTTCGTGGCCGTGAAGTACGAGGTGAAGATCTTGACCTCGTCGGAGGCGTCGGCCGACGTGGACTGTAATCCGACAACGAGTCCGGCCCCGATCAGGACGGGAACGCTCGCGAGGGCCACGAGCTTTCCCGCCCGCAAACGACGAGGGCTCCCTACTTGCCGATGTTGGGCGGTGGTTTCCATGGAGTTGTGCTCCAGCGTGAGGGGATGGGTGTGCCGCCACTGTCCTCGGACATGACAATGCACACAAGGGTGGAAAAGTACGGACAAGCCGGGTATAAGGCGGCAGCGCGCCGGTTCTGAAATGGGGACCGTGGCGTGAATTCTGACGGTCGCTCAGGCAACGCCAGGCAGTCTGAGGGTCAGTCAGAAACTGCCGCGCGTCGACGCGCGTCGAGCGCGCTGGACTGCCGCATGAGGTCGACGTGCAGTCGCTCCACCAGCAGTTCTCCGACACCCACGGTCGGAACGTACCAGCGCAAATGCTCCCATTGCAATCTAAGTCGACCTGGAAAGTTCGTTATGAAGACTGGGACGCGTCGAACTGCGCGGCCTCGTCCGGGGTCGGCGCAGTGCCGCCGAGGTGCGCGGGGAGCCACCAGCGGTCCTCCGGACCCGAGGGCGAATCCGGGTAGTCCTGCTGGGCGCGGTCGAGCAGCACCTGCAGTCGGCGGCGCAGTTCGACGGTCTGAGCCTCAGGGTCCTCGCCGCGCTGCGGATGCATCGGCTCGCCGACGTAGACGAGGATCGGCACCCCTCGCTTGAGCAGCGTCCGCTTGCGGCCCTTCGTCCACAACCGCTGGCCACCCCACACCGCGACCGGGACCACCGGGGCTTTGGTGGCCACCGCCATCCGCACCGCCCCGGACTTGATCTCCTTGACGGTGAAGGAGCGGCTGATGGTGGCTTCGGGGAAGACCCCGACCACCTCCCCCGCCTTCAGCGCCCGCAGCGCCTCACGGAACGAGCCGGAGCCGGCCTCACGATCCACGGGGATGTGCTTCATCCCGCGCATCAACGGCCCGGAGATCTTGTGGGTGAAGACCGCTTCCTTGGCCATGAAGCGCGTCAGGCGCCCCGACGGGCGGGCGCCGTAGCCGGCGAAGATGAAGTCCAGGTAGCTGACGTGGTTCGAGGCCAGCACCACCGGCCCGGTGCGCGGCACATGGTGCGCCCCGTCGACGGTGATCTTGACCCCCATCGACCGGAACCACAGCTGCGCGGAGGCGATCACCGGCGGGTACACCCGCTCCGGCCCGTCGTACGCGATCGCCTTCTCGTCGGCCATGCCGAAACCCTACTGACGTCTGCGGCTACTCGGGGACGACGCCGAGGCGCCCGGCCTGGAAGTCCTCGAACGCCTGGATCAACTGCTCCTTGGTGTTCATGACGAACGGGCCGTAGGCGGCGACGGGCTCGCGGATCGGGCGGCCGCCGAGGATCAGGACGTCGAGGCCACCACCGTGCCGCTTGTCCTGGGCCTGGCTCGCACCGACGACGATCGCGTCGCCCGTGCCGAGGACCGCGGTGGTGCCGGTGGTCAGCGGGGTCCGCTCGGCGCCGACGAAGCCGTTGCCGGAAAGCGTGTAGACGAGGGCGTTGTAGGCGGGATTCCACGGCAACCGGACCTGCGCCCCAGGAGCGATCGTCGCGTGGACCAGGGTGATCGGCGTGTGGGTCGAGCCCGGGCCGGCATGCACTCCGTGAACACTGTCGCCCAGCTCCCCCGCAATCACCCGCAGCAGCGCGCCGCCGTCGGGGGACGACAGGAGCGCAACCTCGTTGCCACGGATGTCCTGGTACGCCGGGGCGATCATCTTGTCCGCGCCCGGCAGGTTCACCCAGAGCTGGATGCCGTGGAACAGGCCGCCGGACATCACCAGATGCTCCGGCGGGGTCTCGATGTGCAGCAGGCCCGATCCGGCGGTCATCCACTGGGTGTCGCCGTTGGTGATCAGGCCGCCGCCACCGACGGAATCCTTGTGCTGCATCTCCCCGTCGATCATGTACGTGACGGTCTCGAAGCCGCGGTGCGGATGCCACGGGGTGCCCTTCGGCTCCCCCGGGGCGTACTCGATCTCGCCCATCTGGTCCATGTGGATGAACGGGTCCAGCTGGGCCTGGCTGATCCCCGCGAACGAGCGCCGGACGGGGAAGCCCTCGCCCTCGTGGCCGGTGGGCGACGGACGCGCCGCGAGCACCGGTCGGGTGGTCGTGGTGGCGGGGTCCGGCTCGGCGACGCGGGGCAGGACGGTGATGTCGGGAACGGTCACAGCTGGCATGGCGGCCTCCTCGGTGTCAGATGCTGCCAGAACCTAGTTGACGTGTCCACTATTCCCCCACCAGGGCGTGACACGCCCTGGTGGGAAGTCACCGCTAACTCAGAGGCCGAGGTCGCGGCCGATGATTTCCTTCATGATCTCGGTGGTCCCGCCGTAGAGGGTGGAGACGCGGGAGTCGCGGTAGGCGCGGGCGACGGCGTACTCCTCCATGAACCCGTAGCCGCCGTGCAGCTGCAGGCACCGGTCGATGACCTTGCGGGACAGCTCGGTGGTCCACCACTTCGCCTTCGAGGCGTCGACAGCGGTCAGCACCTTGTCGGTGTGGTCGGCGATGCAGCGGTCGACGTACACCCGGGCGATGTCCAGCTCGGTGGCGATCTCGGCCGCGACGAACCGGCTGTTCTGGAAGCTGCCGATCGGCTGACCGAAGGCCGTGCGGGTCTTGATGTAGTCCAGCGTGGTCTCGAAGATCCGCTCCGCGCGGGCGATCGCGCCGATCGCGATGACCAGGCGCTCCTGCGGCAGGTTGTGCATCAGGTGGTAGAAGCCGCGGTTCAACTCGCCGACGATGTTGGCGGACGGGACGCGGACGTCGATGAAGGAAAGCTCGGCGGTGTCCTGGGCGTGCAGGCCGATCTTGTCGAGGTTGCGGCCTCGTTCGAAGCCGGGCATGCCGCGCTCGACCATGAACAGCGTGATGCCCTTGTGCTTGGCCGCCTTGTCGGTCCGGGCCACCACGATCACCAGGTCGGAGTGGATGCCGTTGGTGATGAACGTCTTCGAGCCGTTGAGAATCCAGTCGTCCCCGTCCTGGACGGCCGTGGTCTTGATGCCCTGCAGATCACTGCCGGCGCCGGGCTCGGTCATGGCGATCGCCGTGACCAGGTCGCCGGTGCAGAAGCCGGGCAACCAGCGCTGCTTCTGCTCGGCGGTGCAGAGCTCGGTCAGATACGGGCCGACCACCTCGCTGTGCAGCGAGAGGGCCAGGCCGGGGGTGCCCTCCATCTGCTCACAGAGGACGGCGTTGTACCGGTAGTCGGTGTTCCCGCCGCCGCCGAACTCCTCCGGGACGTTCAGCCCGAGCAGCCCGGCCTTGCCCGCCGCCCGCCATGCCTCCCGGTCGACGATCCCGGCCGCCTCCCACGCGTCGTAGTGCGGCGTGATCTCCTTCGCCACGAAGGCGGCGACGGCGTCGGCGAACGCCAGGTGCGAGGAGTCCAGCAGGGTCCGGCGCATTTGAAATTCCTCCACGTTTGACCAATTGTGGGGCGGGTCACCCAATTGAGACATTTCCCAGGGATACTGGTCAGTATGGCTCACTTACACCGTAAGGCTGGCGCCGCTGTCTGCGCCGTCCTCGGCCTGGCCTTCGTGCCTCTGATCAGCGCGGATGCCCAGGCGGACGCCACCTACGCGGGGGTCGCCGAGGCCACCGGAACGCGCGTGATCTTCACCAACGAGTCGATCCCGCTGAACGTGGCGCCCCAGCTGCAGGGGCCGACCGCCTCCGCGGTCCAGAACTCGCTCCAGCAGTCCGACGCCTACGCGGCCTTCCCCTACCCGGGAGAAGAGATCGCGGGGATCCCCGGCGTCGTCGGAGGCGCGGCCAGCATCCCGCTGCCGGCCTACCCCTTCGTGATCGCGACCAGCTTCGGCGACGGCGCCAAGCAGCTGTCCTACCCCGGCATCGAGCTCCGGTCCGAGAGCACCGAGACGCTCACCCAGGCCACCGCCACCGGCGGTTCCACCGGAGCCGGCGCCACCTCCTCGGCCCGGGTCGCGCGCTCCGGCGACGAGGTCGTCGCCAAGGCGGTCACCGATGTGGACGCCCTGCGGATCGGCGAATCCCTGGTGATCAGTGGCCTGCACGGCGTCGTGACCGCCTCCCGCGACTCCGCCGGCAAGCTCACCCGCGTCTCCGAACTGAGCTTCACCCGTCTGAGCGGCCCCGGCTTCATCGTGGGGCTGACCAACGGGAGGTTCTCGCTGCAGAACGGCACCGAGGCGCCGACCCAGAATGACGTCCCGGCCTCCGCGATCGCCGACGCGCTCACCGCGGCCGGCTACCCGACCACCTTCCAGGCGCCGAAGGAAACCCCGGACGGGATCATCGGCGCCGGCCTCCAGATCTCGACCACGCTCCCGGCGCCGCCCCCCGGTTCCCCCGGCGGTTTCTCCGGCGAGACCCCGGTGACCTACACGATCGGGCTCCTGCGGGCCGAGGTCGCCTACACGGTGCTGCCGGACACTCCGGCCGCGACCACGCCGGGCGTCGACGCCGCGGCCGCCCCGCTGCCGGTCGCCCCCGCACTGCCCGGGACCGACCTGGCCGGACTGCCGGGAACGGTGCCGGTACTCGCTCCCGCCGCCGGTGCGCTGCCGACGACGGGGATCGACCTGGCCTCGCTGCAGGCCACCCGGGCCGCCGTCGGATCCGACGTCGGCTGGATCTATCTGATGGTCGCCGCCGTCGGCCTCGCCGCCGTCGGAGGCTGCGCCGTTCTGCACCGAGGAGCTCGCTGATGCCATTTGTGGACTGGGCCCGGACCCAGTGGGACCGTGCGCTGGGCGCCCTGGCCGTGCTGGTCGGCGCGCTCCTGCTGCTGGTCGGCTGGCTGAAGATCAGTGACACCGGATTCGTCTCCGAGCAGCTGCCCTACCTGGCCTCGGCGGGCCTCGGCGGCGTGTTCCTGCTCGGCCTCGGCGGCATGCTCTGGCTGTCCGCCGACCTGCGTGACCAGTGGCGCGAACTGCGTGGCATCCGCACCCGGCTCGACGCCACGGAGGGGACGGTGGCGGTTCCCGCAACCGCCGCCGCTGCGTCGGCACCGCAGCCCGCGGTGAGCCGCGACCACGCGTAATCCGGACACGGACGACGGAGAGAACACGAGCGCATGAGTTCGGTCAGCCTCGGCGAGGCGCACGTCTCCACGAGGCGCGCCTCGAAGGCACGGCCGGCGGCGCCGCACGACGGCCCCGAACCGTGGGCGCGGCGCGATGTCGCCGTCGTCGCCCTGATCCTGCTGCTCGCCCTCGCCGGGCTGACCGTGGGCTGGTTCGGTGTCAGCGACACCGTCGATCTCAACGCCCAGACCCGGTGGCTCGGGATGGGCATCGGCGCACTCGTCGTCGGTGGCTTCGGGATGGTGGCCTGGTTGCTGCTGGGCCTGCGCCGGGTCGCCACCCTGCGCCGTGACGTACTGGCCGATCTCGACCGCCGCCACCCGGAGCCGGCGGCCCGGGCCGCAGTTCTGACGGACCGTCAGAGGTTAGGCACAGTCCCGGGAATGCGCCGCTACCACGCTGACGGCTGCCAGCTCCTTGAGGGCAAGGCCGTCATTTACGCCGACGCGGCCGCCCATACCGAGGCCGGCCTGACTCCGTGCCCCATCTGCCTCGGTGGGGCGGCGTCATGAGCGACTATGTCCCCTATCTCGTCTTCGGTCTGGTCTACGGCTCGATCTACGGACTGGCCGCGATGGGCCTGGTCCTCACGTACCGGACCTCGGGCCTGTTCAACTTCGGTCACGGCGCGGTGGGTGCCGGCGCCGCTTTCGCCTTCTACGAGCTGCGCGAGCAGCGCGGTCTGCCCTGGCCGGTCGCCGCGGCTCTGGCAATCCTGGTGTTCGGCGGCATCGTCGGGCTCGGCCTGGAGCGGATGGCCCGGGGGCTGGCGAAGGTTCCGGTTTCCTACCAGATCGTCGGCACCATCGGCCTGCTGCTGCTGATCCGCGCGACGGCGACCTGGATCTACGGCTCCGAGTACCGGCTGTTCGACCCGTTCCTGCCGCGGGGCGAGGCCTTCGCCATCTCCGGGGTCTCCGTCACCTGGGATTCGGTCATCACCTTCGTCTCGGTCTCGGTCGCGGCTCTGGGGCTCTATCTGCTCGTCGAGCGGTCGCGTCTCGGCGTGATGATGCGAGCCGTCGTCGACGATCCGGCGCTGCTCGACACCGCCGGCGTCGCCCCGGTGAAGGTCCGTCAGCAGGCCTGGCTGATCGGGTCGATGTTCGCCGCCGCGTCCGGCGTGCTGCTGGCCTCCCAGCAACAGCAGCTCGACGCGACCCTGCTCTCGCTGCTGGTCGTCCAGGCCTTCGGCGCGGCCGCCCTCGGCGCGTTCCGCAGCCTGCCGCTCGCCTATCTCGGCGGCCTCGCAATCGGCGTCGTGCAGAAACTGGTCTCGAAGGAGACCGCCACCCGGGACTGGCTGCAGGGCCTCGACTTCAACCTGCCGTTCATCGTCCTGTTTCTCGCCCTGCTCGTCCTCGGCCGACGGCGTCTCGGCGATCTCGGCTCGCAGGTCCGGTCCCGCACCGCCGCACCCCTGGTGCTGCCACCGCACCTGCGGTTCCTGGTGATGTCCCTCGTGCTGCTCGGTGCCGTGTTGGTCCCGCACGTCGTCGGTTCCCGGCTGCCCGTGTGGATCAATGCGATGAGCCAGGTGCTGCTGTTCCTCTCCCTCGGCCTGCTGGTGCACACCTCGGGCCAGGTCTCGCTGTGCCACATGGGTCTGGCCGCGGTCGGGGCCGCAGCGTTCGCGCACGCGGTGTCGAACGACGTCCCGTGGGGTCTTGCGGTGCTGTTCGCCGGGCTCGTGGCCGTGCCCGTCGGTGCCGTGGTGGCGATCCCGGCGATCCGGCTCTCCGGGCTGTTCCTCGCACTCGCGACGCTGGGCTTCGGCATCTTCATCGCGCAGTTCTTCTACGTGAAGAGCTACATGTTCGGCCTCGCCGACCTGAAGACCTCACGTCCGTCCGGCTTCACCTCCGACACCTCCTACTACTACCTGCTGCTGATGTTCGCGGTCGCCGGCATCGCGCTGGTGATGGCGATCGAGCGGGCGCGGCTCGGACGCCTGCTGCGCAGCCTCGGCGATTCCCCCACCGCGCTGACGACGCTCGGCACCTCGGCGAATGTGACCCGGGTGCTGGTCTTCTGCATCTCTGCGTTCCTCGCCGGCATCAGCGGCGCGCTCTACGCCGGGCAGTTCGGATCGGTGTCCGGCACGAGCTTCAACTTCGTCTTCTCGCTGATCCTGCTCGCCGTGCTCGCGATCTCCGGTCGCACGACGGTGACCTGCGCGATCGTCGGCCCGTTGTTCATGTTCGTCGGACCGGCCTACAACTCCGGGTTCGAGGACGGGTTCCAGGTGCTGTTCGGCCTCGGCGCGATCCTCGCCGCGGTGTACGCGACCCGGCGCCCGCACCTGCCGTTGCGCAGGTGGGCGACTGAGTCCTCGTGGCGCAAGGAGAGCACCACCTCCGCCCGCCGCACCGCGGCCACCGAGGACCCCGCCGCGGCCGAGGAACCTGTAGGAGCGTCGCGATGATCCGCCGGTCCGGGAGCGCCCGGCTGCTCGCGATCGGCACCTGCGCGGCGCTGCTCCTGACCGGCTGCGGAACCCGCGCGAGCGACACCGAGATCCAGGCCGGTGCCGGTGGCGGTCCCGTGCCGCTGCCCGAGTCCGCGATCGCCGAGCTGCGGGGCTCGCTCCCGGCCGCGGTGCCCGGCGCGCCGGTCGTCGGTGTCCCCACCGGCGTCGTGCCACCGGCCGCGGTGACGACCGGCAACCCGGCCCCGAATCTCCCGGCGGGCACGACGGACGCCCCCGCCGGCAACCAGCCCGCGGCCGCGCGCCCGCAGGCCGCGACGACCGCCACGGCGGCGACCTGCGCGACCAAGGGCACCCCGGTGAACATCGGCCAGGTCGGCACCTACTCCGGTGTCACCGGGTCGATCTCCGCTCCCGGCCGCACCGCGCTCGCGGTCTGGGCGCAGGACGTCAACGCCCGCGGCGGCCTGGCCTGCCACCCCGTCACCATCTACAACCGCGACGACGGCGGCGATCCGTCCCGCTCCGCCGCGCTGGTGCAGGAAGTCGTCACCCAGCACAAGGTCGTGGCGCTGGTCGGCAGCACGGTCGCGTTCTCCGTCTCCGGCTTCCGCTCCGCGGTCGAGGCGAACAAGATCCCCGCGATCGGCGGCGAACTGATCGCGCCGGAGTGGCACGACAGCCCGTGGATGTTCCCGCAGGGTGCCTCGATCGGCGACCAGATCGTCGGCTTCATCAAGCAGGGCGTCGAGGCCGGCAAGAAGAAGCTCGCCTACCTGTACTGCGTCGAGGTGGGCGCCTGCACCTACGCGGACAAGATCCTCAAGGAGGGCGGCGCGAAGCGGGCCGGCGCCGAGATCGTCTACAGCTCGGCGATCTCCATCACGCAGACCGACTTCACCGCGCAGTGCCAGAACGCGAAGAATGCCGGCGCCCAGCAGATCGCCCTCGGCATGGACGGCTCGGCGATGATCCGGCTCGCGCGTTCGTGTGCGGCCCTGGGATACAAGCCTCTGCTCTCCGGCGTCGGCGGGACGATCAGTCCCGGCCAGGCCACGGACACCCTGCTGCGTTCGTTCAACCTCGCCACCGCGACCTCGGTAGCGCCCTGGGTGTTGGACGACACCCCCGGTCTGAAGATGTACCAGTCCGCGATGAAGCGCTACGCGCCCTCGCTGGCGCCGGACGGAGCCTCGGTCTCGGTCTGGGCGTCGGCGGCGCTGTTGGAGAAGGCCGTCGTCCTCGCGGGCGACGCCGCGCGCACCGGGCCATTGACGACGGCGCTGATCGTCGCCGGGCTGGGCAAGATCAAGAACGAGACCCTCGGCGGTCTGACGGGCCCCCTCACGTACAGGCCCGGGCAGGCCAGGGCACCCAGCAGCGCGTGCCTGTTCTACGAGCTCCTCACCCCGCAGGGGTGGACGGCGCCGCGCGGGAGCAAACAGATATGCGTCTGACCCGCGCGGTACCCGCCCTCGTCGCGGCGGGTGCCCTCCTGCTCAGCGGCTGCGGAACCCGGGCCGACGACGCCGAGATCCGCGCCGGCGCGGGCGGCGCCGGCCAGGTGACGCTCACTCAGGAATCGCTGGACTCGCTCGCTGCGGCCGGATCGGGCGGCGCGGCGTTGCCCGCTGCCGCCGACCCCGCGGTGGGCCTTCCGACCGGCGTCGTCGACACGGGGAAGGTGTCCCCAGGCGCCACGAACAATCAGGCGGCCCCCGGCGCCACCGCCCCCGGGGCGACGGCCGGTCGCGCGAACCAGCCCGCGACGGCGAAGTCCCCGACCGGACCGGCGTGCACGTCGAGCCTCGCCCCCGTGGCCCTCGGGCAGGTCGGGACGTTCTCGGGCCTGGCGGGCGCGGTCTCGGCCTCCGGTCGGACCACTGCGGCGGTCTGGGCGCAGGACGTCAACGCCCGCGGCGGATTGGCGTGCCACCCCGTCACCGTCTACGCCCGCGACGACGGCGGCGACCCGGCCAAGGCCGCGGCGTTGGTACGCGAGCTGCACGCGCAGAACAAGATCGTCGCCCTGATCGACAGTGTCGTGGTGTTCTCCGTCGCCGGGTTCCGCACCGCGATCGAGGACCTCAAGTTGCCGGCCGTCGGCGGGGAGCTCCTTGCGCCGGACTGGAACGAGAGCCCGTACATGTTCCCGCAGGGCGCTGGCTTCTTCGACCAGATCGTCGGCTTCCTCAAGCAGGGCGTCGAGATGGGCAAGAGGAAGATCGCGACCCTCTACTGCGTCGAGGTGACGGCCTGCAGCGAGGGCATCGCCTACGGCCGCTCGACGGGCGTGAAGAAGGCCGGCGGAGAACTGGTCTACGACTCCGCGATCTCCCTGACCCAGACCGACTTCACCGCCCAGTGCCAGAACGCCAAGAACGCCGGCGCCGACCAGCTCGTGCTCGGCATGGACGGTTCGGCGATGACCCGGGTCGCACGTTCCTGCGCGGCGATCGGCTACCAGCCGCTGTTCTCCGGGATCGGCGGCACCATCAGCTCGGCCCAGGCCGCCGACCCGAACCTGCGCGCGTACGGGCTGGCGGTCGCCAGCGGCGTCGCGCCGTGGACGGAGACCGACACCCCCGGCCTCAAGGCGTACCGTGCGGCGCTGGCCCGTTACGCGCCCGCGTTGCAACCTGACGGAGCGTCCATTCAGGCCTGGGCTTCCGGGATCCTGATGGAGAAGGCGCTCGAAGGGGTGGCCGCGAAGGCGCGGTCCGGCCCACTGACCACGGCAATGGTCCTGGAGGGGCTGGGCACTGTGAAGAACGAGGACCTCGACGGCCTGGCCGCGGGTGTGACGTTCACGCCCAACCAGAAGAACGCCGTGTCCAGCGGTTGCATCTTCTACGAACTGCTGACCCCGCAGGGTTGGACAGCACCACGGGGTAGTCGAAAGGTATGTGTATGAGGGGCGGAGCAAGCCGGCGGGTAGCGGCGTTGGTCGTCGTCGCCGGTCTGATCCTGACCGGCTGCGGCACCCGTGCGTCCGAGGCCGAGGTTCGGGCCGGCGTCGGAGGCGGGCCGGTCCAACTGGACGAGGCCGCTCTGGAACAGCTGCGCCAGGCCGGTGCCGCTGCACCGGCGGCCGGCGCACCGGCAGCGGTCGGTGCGCCCTCCGATGCCGGCACGGCCGTGGTGCCGGGCGTCGTTGCGCAGCCGGGAGCCACGTCCTCCCCCGGCGCCCAAACTCGTCCAGGTGCTGCAGCCCCGGCGGCCGCGCCGGGGTCGGGTTCGTCCCCGGCCGCGTGCACGTCTCCGGGCGCTCCGCTGAATCTGGGTCAGATCGGCAGCTTCAGCGGTGTGTTCGGCCCGCTGACGACCAACGCGCGCACGGCCCTCGCGGTGTGGGCGAAGAATGTGAACGCCAAGGGTGGCCTCGCCTGTCATCCGGTGAACGTCTACGCCGTGGACGACGGCGCGGACCCCAGCCGGGGATCCGCGCTGGTCGGTGAACTCGTCACCCGCCACAAGGTGCAGGCCCTCGTCGGACTGGTCACGCTCGCCCTGCCTGGGATGGTCTCGGCGATCGAGAAGTCGAAACTGCCGGTCGTGGGCGGGGACATGGTGTCGCCGCAGTGGCACTCGCACCCGCAGTTCTTCCCCCAGGGCGGAGGCATGGAGGCCGTCATCGACGGTGCGCTCCGCCAGGCGATCGAGGACGGCAAGCACACCAAGCACGGCCTGCTGTACTGCGTCGAGTCCAGCGTCTGCACGCTGGTCGCGCAGCTGCTGCCGGAGCGGGCCAAGGCGCAGGGTGCGCAGGTGGTCTACCAGTCCCCCGTCTCGCTGACGCAGACCGACTTCACCGCCCAGTGCCAGAACGCGAAGAACGCGGGCGTCACCGCCTTCGGTATGGCGGTGGACGGCTCGGGGATCGCGCGGGTCGCGCGCTCCTGCGCGGCCATCGGGTTCTTCCCCCAATTCGTCACCAGCGCGGCCATCGTCAGCGCCGCGCAGGCGAAGGACCCCGGCATCCGTAAGAACACCCTGTCCACGGCCACCCAGGCGGCGCCCTGGTTCGTCACCGACACCCCGGGCGCGAAGGAGTTCGCGGACGCGTTCGCCCGGCACGCGCCAGGTGTCGAGACCGACGGACCGTCCATGCTCGCCTGGTCGGCGGCCAAGTTGTTCGAGGCAGCGGTCGCCCGTCTCGGTGACGGTGCGCGGAACGCCCCCATCACCACGGCCACGATCTTCACCGGCCTGGGCAAGATCAAGAACGAGACGCTCGACGGTCTGGTGGCCCCGCTCAGCTTCAGCCCCGGCCAGAAAGCCGCGCCACAGGTTCATTGTGTGTTCTTCGAACTGCTGACCGAGAAGGGCTGGACCGCCTCGCGGGGCAGCAAGCCGATCTGCACCGGAGGCAAACCGTGAGCTGGCGGATCCGCGGAGCGGCTGTAGCCGTCCTCGCCACCGCGCTCCTCGCCACCGGCTGCGGCACCCGGGCCAGCGAGAGCGAGGTCCGCGCCGGGGTCGAGGCCGGTCCCGTCACCCTGGATCAGGCCGCCGTCGACCAGTTGCGCGCCGCCGCCGGGAGCGGACAGACCGCGGGCACCACCCCGGCCGCCGCGCTCCCGGGCACCGTCGACACCGCCACCGCGCCTGGCGCAGCGACCACCCCCGGCAAGGTGCCGGCCGGTGGGACCACGACCACTCCGGGGACAGCGACCGCCCCGCGGACTACGGCGACGGCACCCGACGGGAAGTGCACCGGTGCCGGAGCGCCCCTGAACCTGGGTCAGATCGGCAGCTTCAGCGGGGTCCTCGGGGCGATCACGGCCTCGGCGCGGACCACCATGGCGATCTGGGCCAAGAACATCAACGCGCGCGGCGGCATCGCCTGCCACCCCGTCACCGTGTACACCGCGGACGACGGCGCCGACCCCAGCCGCGGAGCGGCAGCCGCCCAGGACCTGATCTCGAACAAGAAGATCTCGGCGATCGTCGCTCTGTTCACGCCGCTGTCGCTGCCGGCGATCCTGCCGGTGCTCGAGCGCAACAACATGCCCGTCGTCGGTGGCGACGGGGTGGACTTCGCGTGGACCTCCCATCCCCTGCTGTTCCCGCAGGGGGCAGCCCTGGAGGGCCTGATCGACGGCAGCCTGCGGCAGACCGTCGGTGAGGGGAAGACCAAGCTCGGACTGCTCTACTGCGTCGAGGCCAGCATCTGCACCGCGATGGCGAAGCTCATTCCGGCCAAGGCCAAGGCCGCCGGAGCGGAGATGGTCTACCAGTCTCCCGTCTCGCTGACCCAGACCGACTTCACCGCGCAGTGCCAGAACGCCAAGAACGCCGGGGTCGAGGGCTTCGGCATGGGGGTCGACGGTTCGGCGATCGCCCGGGTCGCCCGCTCCTGTGCGGCGCTGGGCTACTACCCGCAGTTCATCTCCGGTGGCGGCGTGATCAGTCCGGCGCAGTCCAAGGACCCAGGCATCCGCCGCAACACCCTGTCCGTCGCCAGTGGCAACGCACCGTGGATGCTCACCGACACCGCCGGGCAGAAGGAGTACGCCGCGGCGCTAACGCAGTGGGCTCCGGGCATGGAGTCCGACGGGAACTCGATGACCGCGTGGGCCAGCGCGAAGCTGTTCGAGGCAGCCATCAGCAACCTCGGCAACGCCGCCCGAACCAAGCCGATCACGTCCGCCGACGTTCTCACCGGGCTGGGCAAGATCAAGAACGAGACGCTGGGCGGGCTCTCGCCGCCCATCACCTTCTCCCCTGGGCAGAAGGCCGCACCCGCGCTGCGATGCATCTACTTCGAGTTGCTGACGGACAAGGGCTGGACCGCTCCCAAGGGAAGCAAGGCTCAGTGCACGTGAGGATCGAGGGAGATCGCGATGTTGTCGCTGCGTGAGGTCCATGCCGGCTACGGCGGCACCCGGGTGCTGCACGACGTCACCCTCCACGTGCCGCCGGGCTCGATCGTGGCGCTGCTCGGAGCGAACGGCGCCGGGAAGACGACGGTGTTGCGGGTCGCGGCCGGGCTCGTCCGGCCGACGGCGGGAGCGCTGATGGTCAACGGCCGGGACGTCACTGGCTGGGCCCCCCACACTCTGGTCGAGCAGGGCGTCTGCCACGTCCCCGAGGGCCGCGGGGTCTTCCCGTCGCTGACCGTCCGCGAGAACCTCAAGGTGCAGTGCAAGCGCGGCGACGAGGAGAAGACCTACGAGGCGGCCGCCTCGGTCTTCCCGGTCCTGGGCCGCCGGTTGGACCAGGTTGCGGGCACGCTGTCCGGCGGCGAACAGCAGATGCTCGCGCTGATGCGCGCGTACGTGCAGAACCCGAAGACGGTCCTGCTCGACGAGGTCTCGATGGGCCTCGCACCGATCATCGTCGACGAGATCTTCGACTTCCTGCGCCGGATCGCGGCCGGCGGCGCCAGCCTGCTCCTGGTCGAGCAGTACGTGACGAAGGCCCTCGAGCTCTCGGACTTCGTCTACCTGCTGCACAAGGGCCGGGTCGCGTTCGCGGGCGAGCCCGGCGAACTCGATGGCGAGGACTTGTTCGCGCGGTATCTCGGCCACGCCGCGTAAGCGTCACCCTCCCGATCACGCGCATCGAGGCGGCAGCGCTCGGAGGAGTGGACGCGAAGCAGTGGTGATCGTCGCGGCGAGCACGGGGGCACCGGCACGGCGAGATCTGCCGGCCGCGCGCACGAGTTCAGCCATGGCGAGTCGTTCCTGACCACGCTCGCCGCGCATCGCGAGGAGGCCGGCCTGGTCGTTCTCGACGAGCCCGAGTCCGGACTGTCGTTCGGCAGCTGCCTTTCCCTGGTGGCGATCCTGGCCGACCCCACGGGCTACCTTCAGCGCCTCCTGGGCTGATCCCCCGGCGGAGGTTCTCTGGGCGGCGGAAATTCGGATGCCGTACGCGTGCCGGGTGATGTCGCCACGGCCGGGCGGTCCCCGACTGCGCGAACCTCATTCGCATCGAGGCGCCCCTGATGCTCAGTCAGTCTCTATATCCAGTAGGCATTTCATCACCACATACCGCATTTAGACTGTCAGTGGCGTGTTCTAGGTTGATGGTGTGGGTGAGGCACTGCTGGAAGCGTTCGCGGACCTGGAGTCCGCAACTTCGGCGTGCCAGAAATTGCTGCTGGAGAACTCCTGGCGGCTCTCCGACACCGAGGTCGTCGACCTGACCCGACGCCAGCACGTCGTCGATTCCCAGGTGCAATCCCTCGGCCTGCACCTGGTGCAGGCCGCCGCGGAACGCAGTGTCCCGACCTCCACCGGCTCGACCTCCACACGAGCCTGGCTGTCCAACCTGTTGCGCATCACCCCGCGAGCGGCGAAGGAACGGGTCCGTCTGGCGGCGGGGTTCTCCGACCGCTTCGGTGCCACCGGCGCCGCCCTGGGTGAGGGCCGGATCAACTACGAGCAGGCCTCCGCGATCCACGCCACCGTCGAAGGCCTGCCCAAGATCGCGACCAGCGAGCAGAAGGCCGACGCCGAGACCTACCTGATCGGCCACGCCTCCCACCTGCACGCCGACGACCTGCGCCGCCTGGGCAAGGCCCTGGACGCGATGATCGACCCGGACGGCGTGGAACCTCGGGAAGAGGGCGCGAAGGGCCGGCGCGGGCTGGTCATCCGCAACCACCACGACGGCACCCAGACGATCGCCTGGCGCGAGACCGACGAGAACATCGCCCTGGCCAAAGCCGCGATGTCGGCACTGTCGGCACCGGTCCCGGCGGTCGACGGCACCCGCGATGCCCGCGTCCCCAGCATCCGCCAGGCCGACGCGATGCTGGAGATCGTCCTCCAAGCAATGCGTAAGGGCCGCCTGCCCCGCGCCCGCGGGGAACGCCCGCACCTGGTCATCACCACGCCCATCGACGCCCTCCGCGCCGGGCAAGGCTTCGGCACCACCGGGAGCGGGGAATCGCTGTCCGCCCAGGCGGTACGGCGTCTCGCGTGTGATGCCGACGTCTTCGGGGTCGTGCTGGACCGCTGGCGCGCCCCGCTGGAAATGGGCCGCAAGAAGCGGACCATCACCCCCACCCAGTGGGTGGCCATCTGTGCCCGCGACGTCGGCTGCGTCTTCCCCGGGTGCACCAGGCCGGCGGACTTCTGCATCGCCCACCATCTCGTGCACTGGCTCGACCACGGCCCCACCGACCTGGACAACCTCGCCCTGCTCTGCGGCCACCACCACGACGCCGTGCACCACAAGGGCTGGGAGATCTTCCTTGGCGAGGACCGACATCCCCGGCTCCGGCCACCCGCATGGGTCGACCCGGAGCGCCCCGTCGTGCAGAACACCTACTGGAAGACCCAGCAGGCAATGGCCGACGAACTACGCCCCGACATCAGCGATACGGACTGAGACTTCACTCCACCGTGATGCGGTTGCCGACGTGGACGACGCCGGGCTGAACGACGGTCGCGATGACGCCGAGGCACGTGTCGTTCACTCGGCCCACGGCGAGCAGGTTTCCGGGCTGCGCGGGAAGATCAGCGGTCTGGCTGTCGACCATGACGCATCGCGCGGACGCCAACTCGACGAGCAGAACCACCGTCCCGATCCGCACCTGCTTGCCGATCCACTGCTCCTCGCCGAAAGGCGGCACGCCGTCGATCACGATGTTCGGGCGGAACCGGACCGCCTCCACCGGCTGTCCGCGATGCTCGGCAATGGCGTCGACGGAGGCACGGGCGATCAGGCTGACGGGACCGTCGTCGAAATGGCTGACCTCGGTCTCCGGCGCCAAGGTCACCGGCTGCCCGACCAGGCTGCTGAGGCGCTGGCCCAGCGCCGCTGAGTCCACGTCGTGCTCGGTCCCGTCAGGCAGGGTGAGCACAACAGCGGTGTCCGTCTGCCGCGCCCGCACCAGTTGGAGGTCGTCCACCGCAGCGAAGCGGCGCGTGTTCTTCCCACTGCCGAGCTTGCCCTCCCGGGTCCGGACCGACCATGCGCGATCCCCGGCTGCACCCCGCTCGTCGAACTCAAGCGCGGGCACTCGCTCGCCCGACATCGACTTCACCGGGTACCGGTGCAGCGAGCGAACGGATGGACGCTCGTCGGAAGTCACGTCAGTGCTGCTGCATGTCTCCGAGCGGGACGGTGACCCCGCCGTCGACGACGAGCGTGTGGCCGGTGATCCAGGCCGAGTCGTCGGACAGCAGGAAGGCAACTGCGGAGCCGATGTCGGACGGGATCCCGAGGCGCTTGAGCGGGTACGGGGCGGCCGCGGCATCCTCGTCGCCGGCGTAGAGCACCTCGGCGAACTTGGTCTTCACGACGCCAGGGGCGATCGCGTTGACGCGGATGGTCGGGGCGAGTTCGACCGCGAGTTGCTGGGTGAGGGCGATCAGCGCCGCCTTGCTCACGCCGTAGACGCCGATGCCGGGGCTCGCGCCGAGCCCGGTGACCGAGGACATCGTCACGATCGAGCCGCCGTGCTCGGCCATCCAGGCTTCGTGCACGAGCCGGATCCACTCGACGCAGCCGATGATGTTGACGTCGAACACCTTGCGGACCGCCGCCGGCGGAGCCGACAGGATCGGGCCGTAAACGGGGTTCACCGCGGCGTTGGCGACGAAGTGGTCCAGCCGGCCGAACTCGGCCATCGTCGCCTGGACGGTGGCCCGGGCGTGGTCCGCGTCGTCGGCCTTGCCGGCCACGCCGAGCGCGACGCCGGAGCCGCCGAGTTCCTTGACCGCCGCGGCGAGCGCGTCGGCGTCCCGGCCCGTGATCGTCACCTTCCCGCCGCGGGAGATGATCTCCTCAGCGGCGGCGTAGCCGATCCCGCGGCTGGCGCCGGTGATCAGCGCAACCCGGCCCTCGAACGATCCCTGGCCCATCAGTCCTCCTTGTGCGTGTCCGTCAGGAACCGTGCCACATGGCCCCCGGCTAGCAGCGCGCGGACCTGTTCCTGGGCCCACGGCGAGATCGTGCTGTCCGCTGCGGTGGCTGCCGCCGCGAAGGACTCCCAGTGCTCCCACCGGGCCTCGGCCACCTCACTGGGGTCGAGCACGGGCTCGGTGCGGACCCGGGCCACGAACACCGGGCAGAGCTCGTACTCCTCCACGCCCGCGAAGCTCGCCCGGTAGGAGAAGTCCGGCAGTACCAGCGTCAGGCGATCCGGCACCAGACCGAGCTCCTGCTCGAGCCGGCGCACCACGGCGTTCCGCGGGTCCTCCCCCGGCCCCGGATGCCCGCAGCAGCTGTTCGTCCAGACGCCGGGCCAGGTCAGCTTGTCGAGCGCGCGCCGCGTCACGAGCAGCCGGCCGACGCCGTCGAACACATAGCAGGAGAAAGCCAGGTGATAGGGGGTCACTTCGCCGTGCACGCTCGCCTTGTCCGCGACGCCGCACGGGGTGCCGTCCGGTGTCAGCAGGACGACCTGCTCGACCACCGCACTGTCGGTGGAACTCATGCGCCACCGAGCGCGGCCTGGACGACCTCGCGCGCCTCGGCCTGGATCCGGGCCAGGTGGTCCGGGCCGAGGAAGGACTCGGCGTAGATCTTGTAGACGTCCTCGGTGCCCGAAGGACGCGCAGCGAACCAGCCGTTCTCGGTCGTCACCTTCAGCCCGCCGATGGCAGCACCGTTCCCGGGCGCCGCGGTCAACCGTTCGCGGATCGGCTCGCCCGCGAGCTCGGTCGCGGTCACCTGATCCGGCGTCAGCTTCTTGAGCACGTCCTTCTGCGCCGGTGTCGCCGGGGCGTCGATACGGGCGTAGGCCGGGTCGCCGAACTTGGCGGTGAGCTCGGCGTAGCGCTCGCTGGGCGAGCGCCCGGTGATCGCCTGGATCTCCGCGGCGAGCAGGCACAGCAGCGGGCCGTCCTTGTCGGTGGTCCAGACCGAGCCGTCCCGGCACAGGAACGAGGCGCCTGCGCTCTCCTCGCCGCCGAACAGCAGCGAGGCGTCCAACAGTCCGGAGACGAACCACTTGAAGCCCACCGGCACCTCAACCACCGAGCGACCGAGCGCCCCGGCGACCCGGTCGATCATCGCCGAGGAGACCAGCGTCTTGCCGATCGCCGCGGCGGCCGGCCAACCCTCTCGATGGGCGACCAGGTAGTCGATCGCGACCGCGAGGTAATGGTTCGGATTCAGCAGACCGCCGTCCGGCGTGACGATCCCGTGCCGGTCGGCGTCAGCATCGTTGCCGGTGGCGATGTCGTAGGTCGAGCGCGCCGCGATCAGCGACGCCATCGCGTACGGCGACGAGCAGTCCATCCGGATCTTGCCGTCCCAGTCCCGCGTCATGAACCGGAAGGTCGGGTCGACGAGCGGGTTCACCACGGTGAGGTCGAGGCCGTAGCGGTCGCCGATCTCGCCCCAGTAACCGACGCTGGAGCCGCCCAGCGGGTCCGCCCCGATGCGCACGCCGGCCGCGCGGATGGCGTCGAGATCCACGGCGAGCGGCAGGTCCGCGAGGTAGCGGTCGAGGAAGTCGTAGGTCCCGGTGGTCTCCGCGGCGCGGGCGCGCGCCAGGGGGATCCGGCGCACTCCGGCGAGACCGGCGGTCAGCAGGTCGTTGGCGCGGTCCTGAATCCAGCCGGTGGCGTCGGAGTCGGCGGGACCACCGTGCGGCGGGTTGTACTTGAACCCGCCGTCCTGCGGCGGATTGTGCGATGGGGTGATGACGACGCCGTCCGCGAGCCCGACGCTCCGTCCTCGGTTGTGCGTCAGCACCGCCCGGGACAGGGAGGGCGTCGGGGTGTACCCGTCGCGGCTGTCGAGCAGCAACGTCACGCCGTTGGCCGCGAAGACCTCGATCGCCGTGGCCGCCGCCGGCTCCGACAGTGCGTGGGTGTCCTTGGCCAGGAACAGCGGTCCGTCGATGCCCTGTCCGGCGCGGTACTCGCAGATGGCCTGGCTCGTCGCGGCGATGTGGTCGTCGTTGAAGCTGAGGTTTCGCGCACTGCCGCGGTGCCCGGAGGTCCCGAACGCGACGCGCTGCGACGGTTCGGCCGGGTCCGGATGCTCGGCGTAGTAGGCGGTGATCAGGCGGGCAACATCGACGAGGCCGGCCGGGTCTGCGACCTGGCCGGCCTCGGGGTGGACGTCGTTCATTGCTTCAGTCTGCCCAGCGGCGCCGGGCCGGGCTCACCCGGCCCAGGACACCAGTTCGGAGTCGGGACCCCGCAGGGTCGCGAGGGCTTCCTTCTCCAGCTGACGCACGCGTTCCCGCGTGAGTCCCAGCGGGACCGCGATCTCGGCCAGGGTGCGCGGCTTGCCGTCCCGCAGGCCGTAGCGCATCGTCAGCACCGCCGCCTGCCGCTCCGGCAGCGCCTTCACCATCGTGCGCAGCGTCGTCATCATCCCGTTGTGCTCGGCGATCTCGGCCGCGGCAACGGCACTGTCGTCGCAGATCAGGTCCGCGATCCGGGTCTCCCCGTCGTCGCCGACGTTCTGGTCCAGGCTGACCGGGGTGCGCCCGATGTGCCGGAGTTCGACGACTCGCTCGACCGGGGCCTCGAAGGCCTCAGCCAGCTCCTCGACGCTCGGGTCTCGGCCCAGCCTGGCGCCCAGGGTCCGCTCGAGCCGGTTGAGTCGGGACAGCTCCTCGACCACGTGCACCGGCAGCCGAACGGTCCGGCCGAGCTCACCCAGACCGCGCTGGATGGCCTGGCGGATCCACCAGGTCGCGTAGGTCGAGAACTTGAAGCCCTTGCTGTAGTCGAACTTCTCCACGGCGCGGATCAGCCCGAGGTTGCCCTCCTGGACCACGTCGAGGAACGTCGCGTCGCGGCCGGCGAACTTCTTGGCCACCGACACCACCAGGCGCAGGTTGGCCCGGACCATGTGGTCCTTGGCGGCGGTGCCGTCCGCGGCGAGCTGTTCGAGCTCCAGCCGGCGCTTGACGGACAGTCGCTTCCCGCCCTTGGCGGCGGACTCGGCCAGCAGCTGCTCGGCGAACAGGCCGGCCTCGATGCGCTTGGAGAGGTCGACCTCCTGCTCGGCAGTGAGCAACGGGGTCATACCGATCTCGTCCAGGTAGAACCGGACCAGATCCGGATCGCCGGTGTCATCCGGCCGGCTCCGCCGCCCCTGGACGGGCAGCGGCGTCGCGCGCACAGACTTACGCTCAGTCGCCGTGGTGTCCTCCTGCCTCATCAGCTACTCCTCCCCGCTCCGCGGTCGCGCATGCGATTCGCGTATGGGTGGAACTGCGGATGGGTGCCGGTCTGTTCCCGGAACCGATCAAGATAACGAACCCATACCTGACGCTCAGCGCAGGCACAGCTACGTGGCGTGAGCAGCTGGCTACAGGTACAAACCGGGCGAACCGTCGTCCAGACGTTCGGAGGCGACGGCATGGACGTCACGCTCGCGCAGCAGCACGTATTCGGTGCCGCGGACCTCGACCTCGGAGCGGTCCTCGGGGTCGAAAAGCACGCGGTCCCCGAGCACCACGGACCGCACGTGCTGGCCGATCGCGACCACCTCGGCCCAGGCCAGGCGCTTGCCCATCTGAGCCGTCGCGGGGATCAGGATGCCGGCGCCGGAGCGCCGCTCCCCCTCCGCGGCGTCGGTCTTCACCAGCACCCGGTCGTGCAGCATCCGGATCGGGAGTTTGTCCGAGTGGGACGCGGGAGCGGGCTTCACATCGTCAGCCTAGGTGCTTAACCAGCGATGCCCCGCAGCCGAAGCTGCGGGGCGTCGCGACGTTCGATCAGCGCTACTTGAGCAGACCGCCGAGCAGGCCACCATTCTGGGTGCCACCGGTCGAGCCGGCCACCGTGCCGACGACGCTGCCCAGCGTGTTGCCGAGCTGCGGGACCAGACCCTGCTTGGCCTCCGTGGTGGAGCCGACGCCGAGGGTGTCGGTCACTGGCTTGAGGACGCTGCCGGTCGCACCGTTCACGGTGTCGACCAGGCCGTCAGCAGTCGAGCCCACGGTCTCGGTCAGCCCACCCACGGTGGTGCCGACGCCGGGGACGACACCGTCGAGCAGGTCGGTGACCGGCTTGGTGACCTTGCCGACGCTGCTGACCGGACCAGCCGGCGCGGTCGGGGTCGACGGCGTCTGCGTGACCGGCGTGGTCGGCGTGGTCGTGGTGACCGGCTTCGTCGTGGTGGTGGTCGGGACGAGAACCACTGTGCGAGTCACGGACGGCGCGGTGCGCTCCGAGGACCCGATCGGCATGTCAGAGGACGCGGGCTCGAAGACGACCGGAGCCGGCTCCACGACCGGAGCGACGGCGTTCGGACGACCGAGCGCGTCGAGGCCGTCGCCGCCCGGCAGCACGGCCGGGGAGACGAGGACCAGCGCCTTGAGCGCGAGCAGCAGTGCGCCGGAGATGCCGGCGACCGCCGCGGTCTGGCCGAGAACCCGGACCGAGCCCTCTGCGTTGCCCTTGTGCTTGGCCGTGATTGCGGCCGCGTTGATGCTGGACATGAAAATCCCACCCCTGGAATCAAAGCTGAAGTCCTGCGGACACCGAATGCAGCGTATTCCCCTGAAAGAAGCCCGTCGCTCCGATTCCCCAGATCGGGTTGACTTGCTGTCCCGCCTTTGACGTGACGTTGGGCTATTCGGTTCCAGGCCTTCTGACCTGCCAAAACTCGGCGCCCAAGACCTCAGGTCGGGCCGAACCGGGTCAGCGGTAGCGGCGCCAGGCCCCGATGGCGAGCACAATTCCGGCAACCGCGGCAATTTTGATCACGCGGTCCTTTCGGAGGGATCCGTCCGAATTGACCACAATTGCGCGGGCCTTTGTCTTCGCCTCGGCGGCCACATTCTTGGGCGCCACTCGCTCGGCGATCTGGTCGATGGCCACCGCGAGCTCGTTACGGGCCGTCTCGATCTGCTTCTCCAGGCGCGCGGCATCACTCCCGGGCTGTACGGCCTCGCGTCCGCCCACGACGTACCTCCATCCCGCGCTGCTGGTCGGCCAAGTCTGTCAGGTCCGGCAGGATGAACCCGACACCGACCGACAGGAGTCTTGCGCCGTGGCGAACCGTCTGTCCCCCGGAGATCCCGCTCCCGAATTCACGCTGACCGATGCGGACGGCAAAAAGCACAAGCTGAGGGACTACCGGGGTAAGACCGTCATCCTCTATGCCTACCCGGCCGCGATGACCCCGGGCTGCACCAAGCAGGCCTGCGACTTCCGCGACAGCTTCGCCCGGCTGACGGACGCCGGCTACGTCGTCCTCGGCCTCTCCCCCGATCCCGAGGCCAAGCTCGCGAAGTTCCGCGACCGCGACGCCGTCCCGTTCCCGCTGCTGTCGGACCCCGACAAGTCGACGCTCACCGCGTACGGCGCCTTCGGGGAGAAGATGATGTACGGCAAAACCGTTCACGGCGTCATCCGCTCCACCTTCGTGATCGACCCGAAGGGGAAGGTCGAGAAGGCGATGTACGGAGTGAAGGCCACCGGCCACGTCGAGCGTCTGCTGCGGGAGCTCGCGGTCTGAGCAAGCTGACCCCTGGGCGGCTGGCGGCGTCGGCTACAGATCAACGTTGTGACAGCTGAGGTACGCCGCGCGGGGATCCGACGCCGCACCTAACAACCTTGATCTGTGGCCGACACGCGCGGCACGGCCCCGCATACTTCGCCGTGAGCTTGAGGTCTGCGCCCAGCGCGCTGCGGTCGGCAGGCAACTCCCAGGAAACAAGGTGGCTGACCCGAACGGGGGAACCTCGGCCCCGATGTGTTCCCCGCGCTAACACAATGCGACCCACAACCCCGCTCCGTCAGGTTCCAGGTCATCTGACGGGGCGTCTGCTGCCCTAGCGCACACGCGCACCTCATCACAGACCGGGGGGTCCCTCGCACATGTCCAACACCTTCACCATGCGCCGGCGTACGGCCGGATCTGTCCTGTCCTTGGGCATGCTCGCAACGGGCGTCTGGGCGCTCGCCGCTGCCTCGCCCGCCGCGGCTGCTCTGCCGGCCGGCTGCGTCGATGAGGGCACGACCATCGCCTGCACCTTTACCGACTCCAGTCAGGTCCTTCACTTCACCGTCCCGATCGGAGTGACGGGTGCGGCCTTCGACGTTCGCGGCGCCAACGGCGCTTTTTCGGCCGGGAGCGCGGGACGCGGCGGCCGTGTGACGGGGAGTTTGAACCTCACACCCGGTGCCGTGCTCGACCTCTGGGTCGGCCAGCTCGCGCCGGGCCCAAATGGCGGTAGAAGTGGCGGCCAGCCCAGCGGCGCCGCCGGCGCCAATACACAGGGCGGCGGGGGTGGCGGCAGCTTCGTCTTCGCCCAGGGCAAGACCCCGACCAACCCCGGGGATATCCCCTTGATGGCGGCCGGTGGCGGCGGTGGAGGAGCCGGTGGCGATGGTGCCGACGGCGGGAACGGCGGCGGATCCGTGGGCTCAGCGGGTGGCGAGGACGATTGCTGCCCTGACTCCGATCCCGGCGACGGCGCAACGGACACGACCTTCGGAGCCGGCGGCGACGGTCAGGGCAACTACGGGGACGGATTTCCGGGTGCGAAGGGTCGCGGCGGCGCCGGCTTCAACAGCGGCGCCGGCGGCGGCGGTGGCTACTACGGCGGTGGGGGCGGCGTCGGTGTTGCCGGAGGCGGTGGCGGCAGCGGCTTCGTACCGCCCGGAGCAGAAGGCGGGCTGAACCCGGGGAGCGGCGGCTCGATCCGCATCAACTACATCGAACCGCCGGCCCCGCCCGCGCCGGCGCCGTCCTTCTTCTGCAACGGGGTGAAAGCCACCAAGGTCGGAACGACCGGCAACGACACGATCAACGGGACCAGCGGCCGGGACGTCATCGTCGGCCGTGGGGGCTCGGACACGATCAGGGGCCTCGGCGGGAACGACCTGATTTGCGGCAATGACGGGAACGACACCATCGACGCCGGCAGCGGCAACGACAACGTCTTCGGCGGCGCCGGCAGGGACAAGATCCTCGGTGGCAGCGGCAACGACCGCGTCGACGGTGGCAGCGGCAACGACAACGTGATCGGTGGCCGCGGCAACGACGATCTGATCGGCAACAGCGGCAACGACACGTTGGCCGGTGGCGGGGGCGCTGACGAGCTCCTCGGCGGAAGTGGCCGGGACACCCTGTCCGGCGGCGGTGGCGACGACGTCATCAAGGGCGGCCGCGGCAAGGACACCGGCAACGGTGGCCGTGGCGACGACCGCTTGCGCGGCATCGAGGTCGTCAAGGGCTGAACCCCTCCGACCGAACTCCGGCTGCGTGGCCGGGCTGTCGCGACGAGCGAATAGCCCGGCCACGCGACCGAAGTGGGTGCGTCGGCTGCTGCCTTAAGCTTCTTCCGCACGCGGGAGTGGCGGAATTGGCAGACGCGCCAGACTTAGGATCTGGTGTCTTCGGACGTGGGGGTTCAAGTCCCCCCTCCCGCACCGTGGGCCTGGTGCTCCACCGCAAGTCACAGCGCTGCGGCTGCTGTGATTCCGGGCCAGATCCCGGCCCGTGATCAGATATTGGTCACACGACTTATGGACGTTCGCCGCGCTGGATCAGCGCGGCGACCAACTCAGCTGAACGACAAGACATGCGATTTCACGCGCGCCCGGTCGCAGCAGGGCCAGCCAAGATTCAGTCCTGCGAAATCGGTACCGATTCAGGTACTCTTTAGTCATGTCGATCAATGAGGTGCTCCCCACGAATGAGGCCCGTGCGCGTCTGAACGCCATCGCGGCTGGCTTTGACGCCGATGGATCGCACGCGGAGCCCGTGGTGTTCGGAAGTCACCGACGGGCTCAAGGAGTGATCGTGTCCTGGGAGCTCTGGCAGCGGATCGCACCCGCCGTCGAGGACGTGCTCGATGAGGAGCTCGCCACCCGGCGGCTCGCCACCAAGGGCAAGGGCAAGTGGCTCACCCGGGCAGAGGTTGACGCGAAGCTCAGGCGTGACAAGACAACCAAGAAGTGACGGCCAAGTACGTCCAGGCGTTTCATCCGGCAGTCCTCTCCGAGGACCTTGCGACGCTCGCCGCAACCGATCCCGCGTTGGTCGAAGCCGCGCTGGCCGCTGTGGACGATCTGAGCCACGGCCGCCAGACCGGAAAGCAACTCGGACAGCGCCATGTGAGCGGCGATCTGACCGGCCTGTGCAGACTTCGCTTCGATCTAACTGACTCCCGGCCGTTGCGGTACCGCGTTGTCTACCGCCTGGTCGATGACATCCTGCAAGTCATCGCGATCGGGGAGCGCCGCGATCACGTCATCTACCGCGAGGCGGTCGGTCGCCTCCCCGCCGACGACTGACGGACCCTCGGCGATTCACGAGCCTGACTCTCAGCGCTCGGCCCGCAGGGCGAGCAGCAGGAGGACCGCGGCGAGCACCGACGTCGCGGCCCGCAGGTGGTTCGCCGGGACCCAGTCCTGGGCGAAGGTCTCCCAGGCGCTGACCCCCTCCCGGTCGAGCCCGTTGTTCAGCGGGATGTTCACCGCCGCGGTGGAGACGAAACCGACCAGCCCCACGAGGCCGCCCGCGGCCCGGAGGCCGCGGGCACCGTCGGGCTCGACGATCGCGGAGCCGGCGACCAGGGCGCATGCGATCGCGGTGCCGACGAAGACCAGCAGGAACACCGGGTTCTGGATCACCCGGTTCGCCTCCTGCATGAACGCAGTGGCCTCGCCGGCGGGGCGGCGGTTCAGCGCGGGCAGGATCGCCACCGAGAACGCGAGGTAGAGCCCGCCAAGCAGCGCCGATCCGATCGCGGCGGTGCCGGTCAGGGTCGTCAGCGCGCTCCCGACGGTGGAGACGCTGTCATCGCTCGGCAGGCACCGCCCTGGGTCGGGTCTGACCCGCTCGGGGAAGCGCTGCACGCGCTGCGGATGAACGGCACCTTCTACTGCCGGTCGGAATTGACTGCGCCCTGGGGGATGACGCTGCCCGCGACGCCGGGCTGCCTGTGGTTCCACCTGGCCACCAGCGGGGCCTGCCGGCTGGAGGTCGACGGCGAGCCCGAACCCGTGTGGCTCCGGCCAGGCGATCTGGTGCTGGTCCCCCGCGGTCACGAGCACGTGCTGCGCAGCGCCGCGGAGGTGCACGCACCGGACATCCGCTCCATCCCCCACCCCATGCTCGACGATCGCTACGGCCTGCTGCGCATGGGCGAGCCGCCGGGCGAGACCACCCGCATGGTCTGCGGGGCGGTGCGGTTCGAACATCCCGCCGCCGCCGGGATCCTCGACTTCATGCCGGCACTGATCCGCATCGAACCCTCGACGCTGTCGGACCGCCTGCAGGACACGTTGCGCCTGATGGCCGCGGAGGTCGAGGATCAACGCCCGGGCAGCGAGGCCGTCATCACGCGGCTCGCCGATGTCCTCGTGCTCCAGGTGATCCGCACCTGGCTCGCCCGCGACGCCGGCGACCGCGCCGGCTGGCTCGGCGCTCTGGCGGACCGTCAGATCGGCGACGTGCTCGCCCGGGTGCACCGGGACCCGGGCCAGGACTGGACGCTCGCCTCCCTGGCCGCCGCGGCATCGATGTCCCGGTCGAGCTTCGCCGCGCGCTTTTCCGAGCTCGTGGGCGAAGCCCCGATGAGCTACGTCACCCGCTGGCGCATGCAGGTCGCCCTCGACACCCTGACCACCGGCGACACGACCGTCGCCGCGCTGGCCGGCCGGCTCGGCTACCGATCCGAGGCCGCGTTCAGCCGGGCGTTCACCCGCGTTCTGGGCGAATCCCCCACCGACGCCCGGGCCCGTGCGCGCCGGAACCGGCAAGGCGCTCTGGTCGTCGCAGCCGCACATTAGGCTGACCAAGATCGGTGTCGGAGCGGCCGCAGCCGCAGAGGAAGTGGCGTGCCCGTGCAGCTCAGCGACCTGTTGGCCCCCCATCTGGGCGGGGTCGACGCCGCCGTCGGACTCGACGACACCGCGACCGCCGCGATCTCCGCCCTCGGCCTGCCGACCGGGGACGCCGCCGGCCCGCACGGCCCGGCAACGCTGCTGGTCGCGTCGGTCGGCCCGGACACCGAGGGCGCCCCGCTGGCCGCCGCGGCACCGAAGCCCGGCGCCCGCGTCCTGGTGCTGTTCGGCTTCCCCGCCGAGCCGGTGCCGCTGCCGCTCCTGCGCTCGCTCGCTCCCAGCGCCCGGCTCCAACTGCTCGCCGCGGGGGCGATCGAGACCCCCGAGGGCCTCGAGGACGTTTTCGGCGCCGCACTGCTCAGCTGCGTCGAGATCTTCGCCGAGCTTGAGGCCCGGGCGACCGAGGGCGACGACGACGACCCGATCGACAACATGAGCGGGGCCGCCGCCAGCGCCCGTTACGAACGGGCCCTGGCCGGACGCGACCGCCGGATCCAGTCTCTTCGAGCAGCGCATCTCCGCGCTCGAGTCCTCCGCGACCTACGTCGTCGGCCGCACGCTGGTCAACGCCGCGCGTAATCCGCGCAAGGCCCGCGCGCTGCCCGCCGAGCTGTGGGGCATGTGGAAGGGACGTGCGGGCAAACCGCGCAAGGGTGGCGAGTCCGCACCGGCGGCCGCGGTTCCCAAGCGTGGGCTCGCGGCCCGGGACGTGCACGAGCTCGACGACGTCGACGCGGGCCTGCTCTACCTGACCCACACCGCGATGGCGATCGGGCCGCGCACCGTGCCGGTGGTCGCCGGCCTCCTCACCGCGGCGACCGCGGGAGTCCTGCGCGGCCCGGCCGCCGACCCCCGCGCGGTGGTGAACACGTTGCTGCCGCACGACGGCGAGGGCATCGTCACCCGCACCGATCCGGACGTTCTGCTGATCGAGTCGGCCGCGCTCGGAGCGCCGGGGCCCTGGGCCTACACGACCCAGGGCGCCTACGGCGTACGCGACCAGGCACTCATCGACATCATCACCGCCACGCGCGCGCTGGGCCGGCCCGTCGTCGTGTGGTGGAACTCGCCGCATTACGCCACTCCCGGGCTGAACCGGGTGGCCGCGCACGCGGACCTGGTCTGGACCGACGCTGAGTGCAGCCCGGCGCTGATCGCGAAGCTCAACGCCGAGCTCGATCTCGGTTTCGACGTCGCCGTTGAGGAGCCCGCATGACCCGCCGCGCGATGGTCTACGGCCACGTGGACCTCAACCTCATCGACGGCTCCGCCATCTGGGTGCAGGGCATCGTCCAGACGCTCTCCAACGCCGGCTGCCAGGTCGACCTCGTGCTCAAGGCCCCGATCAAGACCGACCGCCTCACGGCGCCGCTGACCGCGCTGCCGAACGTCACCGTGGTGAAGCCTTTCGAGGACGCCCTGCTGCCCGAGCTCGCGGACGGCAAGTCGAGTTCTCTGACGCCGGCTCAGGTTTCGAAGGTCCTCGCCGAGCTCGACGCGAAGTCCCCCTACGACCTGGTCGTCGTGCGCGGCCTGCCCGCGGTCTCGCGCCTGGTCGCGGACAAGGTCGCCGCCGGCCGGTTGTGGACCTACCTCACCGATGTGCCGCAATCCGTGGTCGAGGCGACCCCCGAGGCTGTGAGCCAGCTGACGGCCATCTCCAAGGCCTCCCGGTTCCTGCTCTGCCAGACCGAGGAGCTGCGCGGATTCTTCGAGGGCCTGGTCCCCGACGCCTGCGGGCGTTCGGTGCTCTTCCCTCCGGTCGCGCCCGAGGTGGAGGGCGTCGACTCACCCTCGGCCCCGTCGGCGGACAGCACGCTGAAGCTCGTCTACACCGGCAAGTACGCACCGCGGTGGAACACGCTCGAGATGGCCGCACTGCCGGAGCTCCTCGGTGCCCGCGGCATCAACGCCGAGCTCCACATGGTCGGTGACAAGGTCCACGACGACCCCAAGGACCCGACCTACAAGGCCAGGATGCAGGCCGCCCTCGAGCAGGGCAAGGGCGTGATCTGGCACGGCGGCCAGCCGCGCGAGAAGGCGATGCAGCTCGCGGGGGCGGCGCACGTCGGCCTGTCCTGGCGCGACGCGGACCTCGATGACAGCCTCGAGCTCTCGACGAAGGTGCTCGAGTACGGCGTGCTCGGCCTGCCGGCGGTCCTCAACCGCACCCCTATGCACGAGCGGTTGCTCGGAGCGGACTACCCGCTCTTCGTCGACGGCATCGGGGCGGACGGACCGGACCACGGCCTGGGCGAGGTCGTCGACCTGATCGCCGCCGTCGCCGCCGACCCGGCGAAATACGCGCTGGCGCGCGACCGGAACGGCGCCGCGGCAGCGCAGCACACGATGACGCGGGCCACCGAGCGGATGGCCGAGCTGCTGGAGCGCGCCTTCCCATCGGCCCGGCCGAACCTGCCCACCGCCGGCGCGAAGCCGCTGCGCGTCGTGGTCGCCGGGCACGACATGAAGTTCTTCACGCGCATCGCCGACTACCTCGGCGCCCTGCCCGGGGTCGAGCTGCGGATGGACAACTGGGAGACCCTCGGACGGCACGACAAGGAGAAGAGCCGCGAGCTGCTCGCCTGGGCCGACGTCATCATCTGCGAATGGTGCGGCGGCAACGCGATCTGGTACTCCAAGCACAAGCGCCCGAACCAGCGTCTGATCATCCGCCTGCACCGCTTCGAGTTGTTCACCAACTACGTGCAGCAGGTGAAGATCCGCAACGTCGACACCGTCGTGTGCGTGAACCGGCACTATGCCGAACTGACCGCGAAGATCACCAAGTGGCCGGCCGAGAAGATCGTCACCGTTCCCAACTGGGTCGACGTCGCGCAGCTGGACCGCCCGAAGCTGACGGGGGCTCAGTTCCATCTCGGCATGATCGGCATCGCGCCCGCCCGCAAGCGGATGGACCTCGCACTCGACGTCCTTTCCGAGCTGCGCCGCGAGGACAAACGCTTCCACCTGTTCGTGAAGAGCAAGCAGGCGTGGGACTACTGGTGGGTGTGGAAGCAGCCCGAGGAGCGCGCGCACGTCGACGATCTGATGCGCCGGATCCGCACCGACCCGAACCTGCGCGACGCGGTCGTCTTCGACGGCTTCGGACCGGACGTCCCGGCGTGGCTGCGCGGCGTGGGCTGGGTGCTGTCGACGAGCGACGACGAGAGCTTCCACCTCTCCCCCGCCGAGGGCATGGCCTCCGGCGCGGTCCCGGCGGTCCTGCCGTGGCCGGGCGCACGGACGGTCTACGCCGAGGAGTGGGTGCACGACTCGGCCGCCGCGATCGCGGCGGAGATCCGCAAGGTCACGGTGGAGGGCGCGTGGGAGGACCGCCGCGCGGAGGCGCAGCGACAGGTCACCGCGGCCTTCGACCTGCCCGTGGTGTGCGGAACCTTCGCCGACCTGCTGACCGGGGACAAGAAGAGCTAGGGATGGGCCGCGCAACCCGGGCGGCGTTCGCGGTGCTCGCGGCCGCGACCCTGCTGAGCGCGTGCGGGGAATCCGCACGCGACCCGTCGGCCGCACCGGCGGTCACCCGCACACCGGCCGGCGGAGACCTGGCGACGGCCGACTCCAACGAGCTCGGCCTCGTCCCGGTGCTGATGTACCACCACATCACCGCCGACCCCGAGCAGCCGTCCGACCGCACCCCCGCCGAGTTCCGTGCCGAACTCGGTCGCCTCTACGACGAGGGCTACCGGCCCGTCACCGCGGTCGACTACGTCACCGGCGCCATCGATCTGCCGGCAGGTGTGCACCCGGTGGTCCTCACCTTCGACGACGCGACCGCGGGCCAGGCCGGGATCGGGCCGGACGGCGAACCGGATCCGGAGACGGCCCTCGGCATCCTCAAGAACTTCGGCCGCACCCATGCCGACTTCGACGCGACCGCGACCTTCTTCGTCCTCACGTCCCGTACCCCGTTCGGCGACCCGGCGGTCCTGCCCTGGCTCGCGGCGAACGGGTACGAGATCGGCGCCCATACGCGAACCCATCCCGATCTCGGCGAACTCGGCGATGCCCGGGTCCAGGCCGAGATCGGCCGGAACGTCGCGGAGATCCAGGCCGCCGTCCCGGGCTACCGCGTGCGCACGTTCGCGACGCCGTACGGGCGCTGGCCCGACAACCCTGAGCTCGCCCGACGCGGCGTTTCCGCCGGCGTCCCCTACGAGTTCGACGGCGTGTTCACCACCGGCGGGGAGAACGCCTACTCGCCGTTCGCGGACCGCTTCGATCGCTTCGCGGTGCCGCGTCTCGCGTCCGGCCTCTCGGCCGCGGTCGACGCGCTCGCCGCGTTGCGGAGCGAGCCGGGGACCCGCTTCACCTCGGACGGCGATCCGGACCGGATCAGCCGCGGTCGGCCAGCCAGTTCTTGAGGACGTGGGCGATCCGGGGTCCGGCGTGCCCGTCCCAGAGCGGCGGGCCCTCCGGCGGCCACTCGGCGTTCTCGGACAGCGCCTCCTTGGCTGCGTCCACCATCGTCGCCGGGGTGACCAGCTTGTTGGTCCCGTGCGTACAGGTGATCGGGCGCTCGGTGTTCGGGCGGGCTGTCAGGCAGGGGACCTGAAGCGCGGTCGTCTCCTCCTGCACCCCGCCGGAGTCGGTGAGGACGAGCGAGGCCCCGCGGACCAGCGACATGAAATCGAGATACCCGAGGGGGTCCACGACCTGCAGGTGCTCGTTGTGCACGAGGCCGGCTTTCGCCAGCGTCGCGCGTCCGCGCGGGTGCAGCGGCAGGACGATCGGCAGCATCCGGCTGACCTCGTTCACCGCGTCGATCAGCTCCCGCGCCGATTCCACGGAATCGACGTTGCCCGGCCGGTGCAAGGTGGCGACGCCGTAGCGCTCGGGCAGGCCGAAGCGCGTGCGCGCGGCCTCGGCGTCCAGCTTGGGCAGCGCCGCGAACAGGCTGTCGATCATCGGGTTGCCGACCAGGTGGACCTTGTCCGGGCTGATGCCTTCCTTGCCCAGCAGGCCGATCGCTTCCGGGCTCGTCGCGAACAGCAGGTCCGCGAGCGAGTCGGTGACGATGCGGTTGATTTCTTCGGGCATGGTCCGGTCGAACGAGCGCAGCCCGGCCTCGACGTGCCCGAAGGGGATGTAGTTCTTGGAGCACACGAGCGCGGCAGCGAGCGTGGAGTTGACGTCGCCATAGACCAGAACCAGCCTCGGCTTACGGGCCTCGAAGAGGTCCTCCAGGCCGGCGAGCAGCGCGCCGGTCTGCTTGCCGTGGCTGCCCGACCCGACGCCGAGGTTCGCGACCGGCTCCGGCAATCCGAGGTCGGCGAAGAACACGTCCGACATCAAGGTGTCGTAGTGCTGACCGGTGTGAACGATCTGCTGGGTCAGCCCCGGGACGGCCAGGGCGTCGAGCGCGCGGATGACGGGCGCCGCCTTGGGAAAGTTGGGACGCGCTCCGAGTACGTGCAGGATCTCCGCGTCCATCGCACGGGAGTGTAGTGGCCGCCGCGCCCCGCTGGTCCGGAACCCACCGGAACGACCTTGGTAGCCTGCGCGAATGTCGAGTGGAGCCCGTCCCGAACGGCCGATCCTGGTGATGGGCTGCCCCCGCTCCGGCACCACGCTGATGCGGCTGATGTTGCTCTCGCACCCGCGGATCGCCGTGCCGCCGGAGTCGCGGTTCACCCTGCGGACGTACGCCGAGCGGGAACGCTTCGGCGACCTGACGCAGGAGTCGAACCGGCGCGAGCTCGCCAAGTTTCTCACCGGCGACAAGCTGCAGTTCCACCGTCTGCAGATCGACCGCCAGGCCACGATTCAGGCGATCGTCGACGCGCCGCCCACGATCGGCTCGGCGCTGTCGGCCACCTTCTCGCAGTACGCCGCGCGCTTCGACAAGCCGCGCTGGGGCGACAAGTTCCCGCTCTACATCGAGCACGTCGACGACCTGCTCCGGCTGTTCCCGAACGCGCAGTTCGTCAACATGGTCCGCGACGGGCGGGACGCGGTCGCGTCGCTGACCCGGCAGGACTGGTCGAAACGCTCGACGCCGGATGCCGCCGCGCAGTGGAACCGGGCGGTGGACTACGCACGTTCCGCTGCGCGCCGGTTGCCGGCGGACTCCTGGCTCGAGGTCCGCTACGAGGATCTGGTGAGCGATCCGGAGAGCCAACTGAAGGAGCTGTGCACCTACCTCGGGGAGGACTTCGCCCCGGAGATGCTGACCCCGCACGAGGTGGGCGCGAAGGCCGACGGCCGTCAACTCGCGGGGAAGCTGACCGGCGAGGTCACCACCAGCAGCATCGGCGGTTGGGAGAAGCGTTTCCAGCCGTGGGAGGTCGACCTTCTCCACGTGGTGTCGCGGCGCCGCCTGCAGTCGCTGGGCTACGAGGTGCCGCCGTTCAAGCAGCCGCCGCCCAAGGCGCTGCTCCGGCACATCCAGGCGGACCTCGCTCACCGCTCGCAGCGTGCGCTGACCCAGCGCCGCGATTGGCTGCAGCGCCGCCGCGAAGCCGCGGCGGGCATCTCCCTGGCGGCCGTGCAGCGCTGATCGCAGCCCGCCCGGGCGGGTCCGGTTTCAGTTGTTTGTCAGGGTTCGCGCGATAGCCTGCACGGATGCCGAATGCACGTACCGAACGGCCGATCCTCGTCATGGGGTGCCCCCGCTCCGGCACCACGCTGATGCGATTGATGTTGCTGTCCCACCCCCGCATCGCGGTGCCGCCGGAGTGCCGGTTCGTCCTTCCCTCGTACTTCGGGCGGGAACGATTCGGCGACCTGACGCAGGAGTCCAACCGGCGCGCGCTGGCGAAGTTCATCACCAGTAAGAAGGGTCAGTTCGACCGGCTCGGGATCGACCGCGACGCCACCGTGCAGGCCATCGTGGATGCCCCGCCCACCATCGGTTCGGCTCTCTCCGCGACCTTCGCCCAGTATGCGAAACGGTTCGACAAACCTCGGTGGGGCGACAAGTTCCCCACCTACATCGAGCACGTCGACGACCTGCTGCGGCTGTACCCCGACGCGCAGATGATCAACATGGTCCGCGACGGACGTGACGCGGCCGCCTCCCTCACCCGGCAGCGGTGGTCGAAGCGGGACACCCCGGAGGCGATCGCGCAGTGGAACCGGGCGGTCGACTACGGGCGTCGCGCCGCGCGCCGGGTCCCCGCCGATCAGTGGCTGGAAGTCCGTTACGAGGATCTGGTCCGCGACCCCGAGCCGTTGCTCAAGGACCTCTGCAACTTCCTCGGCGAAGACTTCGCTCCCGGGATGCTCACCCCGTACGAGGTGGGCTCCGATGCCACCGTCGACGGTCGGCCGTTGGCCGGAAAGCTCGCGGGCGAGGTGACCACGAGCAGCATCGGCCGCTGGCAGAACACCTTCGAGCCCTGGGAGGCCGAGCTGATGAACGCGATGTCGGGGCGGCGGCTGCGCTCACTCGGCTACGACGCTCCCACCGGCAACCGCCCGTCGCCCAAGGGTGTCGTCCGCACCGTGCAGGCCGACGGCAAGCGCCGGGTGCACCGCATGATGCGGCAGCGGGCCGACTGGCTGCGCCGGCGGCGTGAGGCCGCGGCCGGCCGGTCCGTGGCCGCGATCAGCGGCTGACGCTCAGCGGGACAGGATTCGCGACCGCAGGCGCTGGGCGCGCCGGAGCCCGTCCGACAGCTGCAGGCGGATCCGTTCCGACGGGACCGCGAACGGTCGCGCCTTGCCGGTGACCGGCAGGATGTGGGCGCGCCAGGGCCCGTCAAGTTCGGCGATCATCGCGTCGGTCCGCTTGCGCCCGGTGACGCGCGCGGCGGCCGTGAAGTGCGACGCCGCGTCAGAGCCGAACCCGGGCACGCGATACCGGGCGCCGAGCCCCCGGTGGACCATGGCGTAGGCGTTGCCCCGCGCCGACGCGTCGTCGAGCAGGTCGCGGGCCGCCGCAACGTCCTGCGGGAAGCCGACACCGCGCAGGTACACGAGGGAGAGCTCGATCATCGCCGCTTCACGACCGTCCGAAATGCCGGATGTCAGCACCGAGAGGCGTTCCTCGGTGTACGCCGCGGCGGGCAGGAACTGGTCCGGCCCGTTCCCGATCAGCTGCGGGCGATTCCGGTTCCGCTCCAGGTACTCCGAGGACGTCGCCGGATTGATCACCGGGTTCTCGGCGAGAGTCCAGTCCAGGTCGTAGTCCCACTTGACGAGCTGTTTCTCGAACAGCGGGCGGTAGGTCTCGACGTCGGCCGGCGTGAACCAGTGGCGCCAGCCCCCGGAGGACTTGCTGCGCTCGTTGTACCCGCTGTGCTCACCGAGACGGACCTTCGTCTGGATCGGGATACCGAGGTACTCCGCAACGGCGTCGACCTTGCCCGCGAGGAAGTCCTCGTAGCGCAGCACGTGCATCTCGGGGTACTGCCCGAGCACGGCTTTCTGGTCGAAGAACCCGCGATTGAGCCGGCGGGCGAACGGCATGTCGAGCCCGCGCCGCAGATAGATGGCCTCCAGATCGGCGATCGACACCGATGCGGGATCGGCCTCCTTCTTCCGCAGGGCGGTGAGGAACTCCGTCATGAAGTCGGAGTCGCTCGTGGAGTTGTGCAGGAGGGGGCGGAACAACATCCAGCTGACGAGCAGGTCGCGCGGGTCGCGGACGATGTAGACCTGCTTGTCGAACGCCGCGAGGTTCAGGTTCCGCTCGACCACGCGCCGGACGAGAATCTTCGTCATTCGCTGGGGAGCGGGGTGGTTGGCGAGGAAGGCGACCTGGCGCTCATTGTTGATCTCGTAGATCGCGAGCCACTCACCGACGTTCCGGACCGCGGCAAAGAGCGCGGACGTGCCGGATTTGGCGGCCCCCACGACGACGATGGAAGTCATCTCGCGGTTCCGATCCGTGTCTGCGCGCCACCCCTCACAACCAGCGAGCATACTTGCGCCGATGAGCTCCCTCCGGACTCTCGCGGGCCCGCTGCTGCGCGGCGCCCTGAGCCGTCCCGCACTGACGGTCCGGGTACTGCTGGACCGCGCGACCGAGGACCCGGGACGCCTTCCCGGCCTTTCCCGGCTCCCCCGTACGACCGCGGCGCGCACGCGCGATCGCGCCCGCGGGCTCTGGCGCTCCGGTGAGCTGTCCGCCGCCGTCGCCGTGTTGCCGGCCGAGGACCGGCTCCGCCGGCGGTACGAGGGCGAGCTGCGGGCCTACGGCAAGGAACCGGTCCCGGCCCAGGGCGGAGCGCGCGTGGCGGGCACGCCGGGGCGCGTGCTGCACCTCGTCACCAACGCGCTCCCGTACGCCCAAGCGGGTTACACGTTGCGGACGCACCGGATCCTGCGCGCCCAGCGGGCCGCCGGGCTGGATCCGCACGTCGTGACGCAGTGGGGATGGCCGGCCCGGGACGGGCACCCGGAGGCTGCACCGAAGGCGACGATCGAGGGCATCGACTACCACCGGCTGATCCCGGCCGGACCGCTCCCGGCCGAGGCGGACCTGCGTCTGCAGCGCGGGGCCGACGCCGCGACCGCGTTGGTCCGCACGCTGCGCCCGAGCGTGCTGCACGCCGCGACGGATCACCGCAACGGCACCGTCGCGCTCGCGGTCCGGGACCGCACCGGGCTGCCCGTGCTCTACGAGATCCGCGGATTCCTCGAGGAGTCCTGGGCCGCGGGCGCCGCCCTGGACCCGGACGCCGAGCTCGACGCGACGATGCCGGAGCGGATGCGCCTGCACCGGGACCGGGACACCGCGATCATGGCCGAGGCCGATCTCGTCGCCACGCTCTCGGAGACCATGCGGTCGGAGATCCTGGCCCGCGGCATCCCCGCCGAGAAGATCGTGCTCACACCGAACGCCGTCGACGCCGCACTTCTGACGCAGCATCACGACCGAACGGCTGCGCGCCGCGAGTTCGGGCTCGCCGACGACGAATTCGTCGTCGGGTCCGTCTCGAAGCTCGCCGCCTACGAAGGCTTCGACGTCCTGCTGCAGGCGGCCGCATTGTTGCGGGACCGCGGTTCGAAGGTGCGGGTGCTGCTCGTGGGAGGCGGGCCCTTCCGTCCGACGCTGGACAAACTCGCGGCGGAGCTCGGCTTGGGCGCGGACACCCTGCTGATGCCGGGTCAGGTTCCCGCCGACGTCGCTCCCCGCGTCGTCGCTGCCCTGGACGTGTTCGTCTGCGCCCGGGTCGACCTGCGGGTCACCCGCCTGGTGACCCCGCTCAAGCCGTTGGAAGCCATGGCCCAGGGCCGCCCGCTGGTGCTTTCCGACCTGCCTGCGCTGCGGGAACTGGTGGACGGCACGGGCGGAGGCGTGGCGGCGGAACTGGTGCGACCGGGCGATCCGGAGTCTCTCGCCGGGGCATTGGACCGATTGCGTACCGATTCGTCCCGATGCGCCGAACTCACCGCCGCCGGCCGCGACGTCGTCGCCGAACGCTTCACCTGGGACCGGCTCGCGGAGACCTATCGCGCCCTCTACGCCCGGCTGGGGTCCGGGAACGCGTAATCTGGCTGTCGATCACGTGGGGGCTCCAGCGTTATGGGTGAGGGCATGAGCGGCTTTCAGTACGACCTCGGCGTCATCGGCCTGGGCTATGTCGGGCTGCCGCTGGTGGTCGAGGCGGTGGCCGCGGGGATGCGCGTGGCCGGCATCGACGCCAGCGAGCGCAAGGTCTCCGGCATGCTCGCCGGCCAGTCCCACGTCGACGACATCAGCGCCGAGCAGGTCGCCCACCTGCTCGCGAACGGCTTCGCCCCGACCACGTCCTCAGCCGTGCTGGGCGAGTGCGAGACCGTCGTCATCTGCGTGCCGACCCCGCTGGACGACGACCGCCGCCCCGACCTGAGCGCGGTGAACGCCGCCACTGCCGCGATCGCGGCCGGGCTGCGGGCCGGCCAGCTGGTCGTGCTGGAGTCCACCACCTGGCCGGGCACGACGCGCGACGTCCTGCTCCCGGCTCTGGAGGCCACGGGCCTGACGGCCGGCAGCGACTTCTTCCTCGCCTTCTCCCCCGAGCGCATCGACCCGGGCAACCCGACCTTCGGCCTGCGCAACACCCCGAAGGTCGTCGGCGGTCACACCGAGGCCTGCCGGGACCGGGCGGTGAACTTCTACGGGAAGATCGTGGACACCGTGGTGCCGGTGAAGGGCACTGCCGAGGCCGAGATGGCCAAGCTGCTGGAGAACACCTACCGGCACGTGAACATCGCCCTGGTCAACGAGATGGCGATGTTCTCCAACGAGCTCGGGATCGACCTGTGGTCGGCCATCGACGCCGCCGCGACCAAGCCGTTCGGCTTCCAGGCCTTCCGTCCTGGCCCCGGCGTCGGCGGGCACTGCATCCCGATCGACCCGAACTACCTCTCGCACGCGGTCCGCAAGCTGGGCTACCCGTTCCACTTCGTGGAGCTGGCCCAGGAGGTCAACGAGCGGATGCCGGTGTACGTCGCGCAGCGAGCGACGCGGTTGCTCAACACCCAGCGCAAGGCGGTCAACGGTTCGACCGTCGTGCTGCTCGGCGTGACCTACAAGCCGGACATCGCCGACGAGCGGGAGACTCCGGCCCTGCCGCTGGTTCGTCGGCTGCGTGCGCTCGGCGCCGAGATCACCTACTGCGACCCGCACGTGCCGGCCTGGGACATCGACGGCAAGCCGGTGACGAAGGTCGACGACCTGGAGAAGGCCGTCACCGAAGCGGACCTGTCCATCATGCTCGCCCCGCACAAGGCCTTCGATCTCGATCTCATCGCCAGCCGCGGCAAGCTCGTCCTCGACACCCGCGGCGTTCTGACCGCCTCGGCCACCGTCGAGCGGCTCTGATATGTAGGCAACCTTGTCAATGGGCAGGGTGAGGCGCCCGTCCCAGGGTCTGGGCGGGCGCCTCTGTTTCGTCGGCGTTTTCGGTGCTGAGCGTGTCGTTGGCGACGCGCGGTCAGACTGATATGCGCGGGTTGATTACCGCAGGACGGTGTTCGGCTGGAGCGGTCCGCGTGTCTAAGGTCGGGCGTCGCGCGGCCGGTTGGTCGCACTGCCCATAGAGCCGTCGCGGGTCACTCCTCGCGCTGCTTGCGCCTGCTGCGTCGACGAAACGGCTGGGGTGGGTTTACTCCTCGAGCACGGCCAACGACCAGCACCAGCCAGCCAGTTCGCGGGCGATCGCGACGTTGGCGATGACGTGTCGTTTGTGTCGGGCCCGGAAGTTCTGCCAGCGCGCGTGCAGGCGACGGTTGCCGGCATCGCCGCGGGCTCGGGCAGCTGGTGGGGCGAGTTCCCACCGGTCGAGCATGGTCTTGGTGTGGGAGTAGCGCGGCATGTGGTGCCAGGCGGATTCCACGAGCAGTCGACGGACGTTGCTGTTGCCGGTCTTGGTGACCGAGCCCTGGACCCGGGAGGCCCCGGAGGAGTACTCGGACGGGACCAGGCCGACGAACGCGCCGATGGTGTTGCCGGTGAAGCGGTGCCAGTCGCCGATCTCCACGGCCAGCGCCAATGCGGTCAGGTCGCTGATCCCGCGCAGGCAGCCCAGCCGGCGCACGACGGGCGTGAACTCGCTGTTGGCGGCCATCTCCGAGATCGCCGCGCCGAGCCGGTCACGGCGGGCTCGAATCGACATCTCGGCGTCGTAGTCGGATTCGAAGGTCATCCGCAGAGCCGCAGACTCGAATCGTTGCTGGCGCAGCCAACGATCGTGCGCCTCGGTCCAGGCGCGGCCACCGGAGTAGACCAGACCCTGCCGCAGCAGGAACTTCGAGAGCCGGTGCCGGGCGCACATCAAGTCACCCCGGGCGTCCTCACGAGCTCGCACCAGGTCGCGGGCGTTCTCCTGCTCCACCGTCGGGACCGACACCGCGGTGAATTCATCCAGGCGCAGCAGGCGAGCCAAGTGCAGCGCGTCCCGGGCATCGGTCTTGACCCGATCACCGCTCGGGCGCTGCAACTTCGACGGCGCCAGGACCTCACAGCGGATCCCTGCTGCGGTCAGCGACCGGGACAGCCCGAACCCGGTCGGTCCCGCCTCATAGGCCACGGCGACCGGACCTGGCCGGGCTCTGACCCACGATCGGATGTCCTCATGCGAAGGGGTCAAGCGGGCTCGGGTGAGCTCGCCGGTCACGCTGTCGATCGCCGCGGCGACGGTTGATCGGGCGTGCACGTCGAGCCCTACACTCGTACGCTCAGTGAACACCGGGGCCTCCCACGAATGTTGGATAGGCCGAGCAGGCGGCCCCTGCCCGGCAACCCACGAATTTCGTCGGCGAGGCCCCGGCCCGCAACCGGCTCAGAGAACCGGCTGCTTCATACCGTCTAGCCCGAAGGGCTCCTCGCACATGCGCGTCCTCGTGATGACGGTCGTGCACCACCCCGAGGACGCCCGCATCCTGCACCGTCAGATCTCCTCGCTGACAGCCGCCGGGCACGAGGTCGTCTACGCCGCGCCGTTCTCCGCGCGGGGGGTGACGCCGCGTGACGGCATCGAGGCGGTCGACCTGCCGCGATCGGCCGGGCGTTCCCGCGTCGGCGCCGTCAGGGCGGCCCGGGCCGCTTACCGGCGGCTGCGCGACGACGTCGACATCACGGTGCTCCACGACCCCGAGTTGCTGCTCGCCGTCGCGGGTGCGCACGGGAAGCGGCACGTGGTCTGGGACGTGCACGAGGACACCGCGTCCGCGCTCGGCCTGAAGGCGTGGATGCCCGGTCCGCTGCGCAAGCCGGTCGCCGTCGCCGTCCGCGCCGCCGAGGCCGGCGCGGAGCGCTCGGTGCACCTGCTGCTGGCCGAGCACGGCTACGTCGAGCGATTCCGCCGGAACCACCCCGTGGTGCCCAACCAGACGTTCGTGCCGGCGACCGTGCCGTCCCCGGGTGCCGACCGCGCCGTCTACCTGGGCGCGATCACCCTGGCCCGTGGCGCCGCCGAGATGGTCGCGGTCGCGCGGCTGCTCGCGCCCGAGGGAGTGCGCGTCGAGTTGATCGGCAGTGCGGACGCCGCGAGCCGGCCGCTGCTGGAAGCCGCCGGAGCCGACGGAGTGCTGGACTGGGCCGGTTTCCAGCCGAACGACGCCGCGCTGGCCCGGCTGCCCGGCGCGCTGGCCGGGCTCTCGCTGTTGCACGACGAGCCGAACTACCGCCACTCCATGCCCACCAAGGTCATCGAGTACATGGCACACGGCCTGCCGGTGGTGACCACCCCGAACCCGCCGGCCGCGGAGCTCGTCACCCGGCACACCTGCGGGACCGTCGTCGGCTGGGACGACCCGCAGGCGGCGGCCGCGGCCGTCCTCGCCCTGCGGGACGACGAGCCCCGGCGGATCGAGCTCGGCCGGCGTGGCCACGAGGCGGCCCTCGCCGAGCACGACTGGCGGGTGGCCGGCGACCGCTTCGTCGCCCAGCTGCAGGCGTGGGCGGCCGACGCCTGACGCGCCTCAGCCGGGCAGGTCTCCGCGGTACCAGTCGTCGAGCAGGCTCTGGAGGTCCGAGGCCACCCAGACGGCCTCCCGCAGGTCGGGCTGCCAGAGGTAGACGTCGGTCTCGGCGATCTCGTCGACCTCGAGCTCGTAGGCCAGCAAGCGGCCCTCCCCCATGTCTCCGAAGAAGAGCAGATCCTCGTCGGCGCCGTCGGGCAGGGCCGGGGTGGAGCCCTCGGTACGCAGCAGGAGGTTCTCCTCGGCGATCCGCTCCACCGGCCAGACCGGTTCGCCGCGGCCGGTGCCGCTGATCCCGTCGCTCTCGACCAGCAGCGAACGCAGCGCCGGCGGCAGGGTGAGCCCGAGCCGGTCCTCGGCGTCACCCAGGGCGTCGGGGTCCACCGGATCGGTGAGGTTGATCGTGCCCTCGGCGGTGTCGAGGCCACGCAGCCATGCGGTCCACATCGCGGGTCAATCTAGCGGGGGATCCCGGCGGAATCCCTCAAGCTCGCGGCGATGTGGGGAACGAGGGCCCGCAGGGCCTGGCCGCGGTGACTGATCGCGTCCTTCTCGGCCGCGGCCATCTCGGCAGTGGTCACGTCGTAGCCCTCCGGACGGAAGATCGGGTCGTAGCCGAAACCGTTCTGCCCACGCCGTTCGCGCAGCAGCGCGCCGACGATCTCGCCGGTCACGACCTCCGTCTCCCCCCTGGGGAGCGCGAGCGCCGCGGCACACACGAACCGGGCCCCCCGGCGCTCGTCGGGGAGGTCGGCGAGCTGACCCAGCACCAGGTCCAGATTGGCCTCGTCGTCGCCGTGGCCCCCGGCCCAGCGGGCCGAGAGGATTCCCGGCATCCCGTTCAGGGCGTCCACGCACAGCCCGGAGTCGTCGGCGACCGCCGGCAACCCCGTGGCCGCGGCGACCGCCCGGGCCTTGATGAGTGCATTCTCCTCGAACGTGGCCCCGGTCTCGGCGATCTCCGGCACCTCGGCGAACACCTCGGGTCCGGCGAGCTCGACCGCCACTCCGGCCTCGTCAAGGATCCGGCGCAGCTCCGCGAGCTTCTTGGTGTTGCGGGTGGCCAGGACGAGGGTGGTCACCGGGAGCCCAGTGGGACGGCCAACGCTTCCTGCTGAATCCGCGTCAGATCCGCGCAGCCGCCGACGCCGAGGTCGAGCAGGGCATCGAGCAGCTTGCGGTCGAAGGGCTGGCCCTCGGCTGTGCCCTGGACCTCGACGAAGCGTCCGTCGCCGGTGCAGACGACGTTCATGTCGGTCTCGGCGGCGACGTCCTCGACGTACTCCAGGTCCAGTCGCGGCTCGCCGTCGACGATGCCGACGCTGACCGCCGCGACCGTGCCGGCGAGCGGCTCACCCACCAGGGCGCCCTTGCCACGGAGGTACTCCACCGCGTCGGCCAGTGCCACGTAGGCGCCGGTGATGGCCGCGGTCCGCGTGCCGCCGTCGGCCTGCAACACGTCGCAGTCGAGCAGGATCGTGTTCTCGCCGAGGGCCTTGTAGTCGATGACCGCGCGGAGGCTGCGGCCGATCAGCCGCGAGATCTCGTGGGTCCGGCCACCGAGCTTGCCCTTGACCGACTCGCGGTCGCTCCGGGTGTGCGTCGCGCGGGGCAGCATCGCGTACTCCGCGCTCACCCAGCCGAGCCCGGATCCCTTACGCCAGCGGGGCACGCCCTGCGTCACGGACGCGGCGCACAGCACCCGCGTCTTGCCGAACTCGACGAGCACCGACCCCTCGGCATGGTCCAGCCACTGCCGGGTGATGGTGACGGGGCGAAGCTGGTCGTTGGCGCGGTTCTCGGGTCGAGGCATCCCGCGAGCCTAACTCTCACTGGAGCGAACATCTCCAGTGGACGACGTTGAAGATGTCATCTTCAGATTGTGTAGACAGCTCCGGGCCGGGCGAGGTCGGTCGGGCCCTCGAAGATCCCGGTCGCTTCGTTCAGCGTGCGCTCCGGGTCGTTCCACGGCGGGATGTGCGTGAGCACCAGACGGTGCGCGCCGGCGCGGCTCGCGTGCTCGGCGGCCTCGCGGCCGTTGAGGTGGATCTCGGGGGCGTCGTCGCGACCGTCGTGGAACGAGGCCTCGCACAGGAACAGGTCGGAGTCCTTCGCGAGGCGGACGAGGCCGTCGCAGATCCCGGTGTCGCCCGAGTACGTCAGCACCTTGGAGTCGTGCTCGATGCGCAGTCCATAGGAGTCGATCGGGTGCACCAGCAGATCGGTGGTGATCCGCAGCGGCCCCAGTTCGAAGGAGCCGGAGGGGAACAGTTGAAAGTCGAACTCGCCGTGCATTCCCGGGTCCATCGGCAGGTCGTAGGCGCGCGCCATGCGGTCGGCGGAGTCGGCCGGTCCGTAGACCGGGATCTTCGGCGCCGAGCCCTCGGGACGGTACTTGCGCGCAACGTAGTAGCCGCAGAGGTCCATGCAGTGATCGGCGTGGAGGTGCGAGAGCAGCACGGCGTCGATGTCGTAGACGTCGGTGTAGCGCTGCAGGGCCCCCAAGGCACCGGAGCCCATGTCGAGCAGGACCTTGAAGCCGTCGACCTCGAGCAGATAGCAGGACGCCGGCGACGACGGGCCGGGGAACGACCCCGAACAACCGACCACCGTCAGCTTCACGCGATCGCTCCCATCACACCGACATTGCCGAGGGCCTCGACGACGCCGATGTCGGGTCCGAGGAATCGACGACCGACGGCAGCGAAGGGCTGGCGGTCGCCGGTTGCCAGGAACCGGTGCGTCGGGGCGGGCAGGTGCGCCGAGCGGGTTCGACCTGAGTCAACAAGTACCCGGTAGACGTCCTTGGCAGTCTCCTCGGCGGACGAGACGAGAGTTACGTCATCGCCGAGAACGTGACCGAGCACACCAGTGAGCAAGGGATAGTGCGTGCAGCCCAGCACGACGGTGTCGACGCCGGCGGCCTGGATCGGGGCCAGGTATTCGGCCGCGACCTCGAGTACCTCCGGGCCGGAAGTCCGGCCCCGTTCGGCGAACTCGACGAACCGCGGGCACGCGACGACCGTCAGCTCGATGTGCGGAGCGGCCGCGAATGCGTCCTCGTAAGCCTTCGAGGTTTTCGTTGCCTGCGTGCAGATCACGCCGACGCGGTTGTTCCGCGTGGCCGCCACCGCGCGCCTCACGGCCGGCCGGATGACCTCGACCACCGGGACCGGGTACCGCTCGCGGGCATCGCGCAGGACCGCGGCGGAAGCGGTGTTGCAGGCGATCACGAGCAGCTTCACACCTTCGTCGACCAGGTGGTCCATGACGTCGAGGGCAAGCGCACGCACCTGCGCGATCGGCCGGGGGCCGTAGGGCGCATGGGCCGTGTCACCGACGTAGACGATCGGCTCCGCGGGCAGCTGATCCAGCACCGCGCGAGCTACCGTCAGGCCTCCGACTCCGCTGTCGAAGATGCCGATTCCTGCTTCTGACATATGCGAAGACCGTAAGGGAGACGGCGTGGAAACACCGGGGAAACCCACGGTCGCCTTGGTCACACTTCGCTGGTCAGGGCGTTTTCCGAGCTCTGGCACCGCTAACTTCTGCTAGCACTCGTCCCGCAACGGCCTAAGCCCAGAGCTGGCCTTCGAGAGCCTCCTCGGCCTCGGCGATGGTGCCGGAGTAGGCGCCGGTCGAGAGGTACTTCCAGCCGCCGTCGCACACGACGAAGGCGATGTCCGCCCGCTCCCCCGCGGCGACCGACTTGGCGGCCTGCGCGAGGGCCGCATGCAGGATCGCGCCGGTGGAGATGCCGGCGAAGATCCCTTCCTCCTCGATCAACTGACGGGTTCTCCGGACCGCGTCGCGCGGGCCGACCGAGAAGCGGGCGTCGATGAGTGACGGGTCATAAAGCTCGGGCACGAAGCCCTCGTCCATGTTCCGCAGGCCGTAGACGAGCTCGCCGTAGCGCGGCTCCGCGGCCACGATCCGGACCTCGGGCTTGTGGTCGCGGAAGAAGCGGCCGACACCCATCAGCGTGCCGGTGGTGCCGAGCCCGGCGACGAAGTGCGTGATCTCGGGCAGGTCCTCGAGGATCTCCGGGCCGGTCCCCTCGTAGTGCGCCTGGGGGTTCGCCGGGTTGCCGTACTGATAGAGCATCACCCAGTCCGGGTGCTCCTCGGCCAATCGCTTCGCCACCCGCACGGCTTCGTTCGATCCGCCCGCGGCCGGCGAGGACACGATCTCCGCGCCCCACATGCCGAGGATCTGGCGCCGCTCCTCGGACGTGTTCTCCGGCATCACGCAGACCATGCGGTAGCCGCGCATCTTCGCGGCCATCGCCAGCGAGATACCGGTGTTCCCCGAGGTCGGTTCCAGGATCGTGCAGCCGGGCTTGAGCAGCCCGTCCTTCTCGCCCTCAAGGATCATCCGCAGGGCGGCCCGGTCCTTGATCGAACCAGTCGGGTTGTGGTCCTCGAGCTTCGCCCACAGTCGCACATCAGGGGACGGCGACAACCGCGGCAGGCCCACCAACGGGGTCCGGCCGACGGAGTCGAGCAGGGAGTCGAAGCGCACTTCGGCGTGGCGTCCTTCTGACGGTCGGGGAGATCAGCCGCCGGCGACGGCCGGGAGGACCGTCACGCTGTCGCCGTCCTTGAGCTCGGTGGTGAGCCCGCCCAGGAAGCGGACGTCCTCGTCGTTCAGGTAGACGTTGACGAAGCGGCGCAGGCCGTTCTCATCGACCAACCGGGCCCGCAGACCGGCGTGGCGCGACTCGAGGTCGTCGAACAGCTCGTCGAGGGTCTTGCCCTCGCCGTTCACGGCCTTCTCGCCGTCGGTGTACTGGCGAAGGATCGTGGGGATCCGGACCTCGACTGCCATTTCGATGTGCTCCTTGGTTCGTGGGGTTCTCTGGCGGGCAACGGCGCACGCGCTCCGGTTCATTCCGTACTGCGCCGCACGGGTGCGACCGTTGCGTCTCAGTCGTAGCTGGGAACGACGGTGACCGGCTCCTCGGTGACCTCGCCGTCGACGATGCGGAAAGACCGGAATTCCACCTCGTCGGGGTCCCGGGTCGAGACCAGCACGTAGTGCGCATTCGGCTCCGAGGCGTAACTGATGTCGGTGCGGGACGGGTAGGCCTCGGTGGCCGTGTGCGAGTGGTACACGACCACCGGCACCTCGTCGCGGTCATCCATGTCGCGGTAGAGCTTGAGCAGGTCCATCGAGTCGAACTCGTAGAACGTCGTGGAGCGGGCCGCGTTGGCCATCGGGAGAAAGCGCTCCGGCCGGTCGGAGCCCTCGGGGCCCGCGACGACCCCGCAGGCCTCGTCCGGGTGGTCGGCCCGCGCATGGGCGATGATCGCCTCGCGGGTGGCCGCGTCGATGGTCAGCACGGGCACAGATTACTTGGGCGGCCTACCTGGCGGCCCGGACCAGCCCGTCCTGCAGCGCGGAGAGCCATTCGTAGAGGTAGAACAGCGGGAGGCGTGGGTCCTCGGGGGGCAGCGCGGCCATGACCTCGCCGTAGCCCTCCTCCAGTTCCAGCCGGGTGCCGAGCGTCAACCGCAGGTCGTTGATCGCGTAGAGCCAGCTGTGCAGCTCATCGGAGTTCAGCCGGACGGGCGCCTCGCCGTCGCCCAACGTGGACAGCATCGTCCCCAGATTGCCGCGCTTGAACGCCAGCACGTCGGACTCGCTGTAGCGGCGGAACTCCCCGGTCGCGTCGGGGTCGTCCGGGTACGCGTCCGGCAGCAGCCGGGCCAGCGCCGGATCGTCGGGACGGGTCTTGCGTTCGGAATCGGCGAACGGATCCAGGACGCCCGGGATCACGGTGGATTCGGTGCCGGCCCGATCGGCGTCCAGATCGCGGGAGTCGAAGAGTTCGCTCAGCTGCTCGCATGCGCTGCGCATCACCATCACCTCGTGCTCGTCCAGGGCGATGCTGACCGTGCCCCCGCGCTCGCGTTTGATCTCCAGGCTCACTTGTCGTCCTTCTGCAGCGTCGCCCAGAGCCCGAACCCGTGCATGGCCCCGACGTCGCGCTCCATCTCCTCGCGGGAGCCGGAGGAGACCACGGCCCGCCCCTCGTGGTGGACGTCCATCATGAGCTTGGTGGCCTTCTTCTTGCTGTAACCGAAGTAGGTCTGGAACACGTAGGTGACGTAAGACATCAGGTTGATCGGGTCGTTCCAGACGATGGTCACCCAGGGGACGTCGGTCTGACGCAGGTCCTCGGCGGCCGGCTGCTCGACCTCGACTGGTGCGACGGACATAACCCCCATCGTGACACCCCGCCGCCGGAGGCCGGTGTACAGCCTGCCGAACACCGCGGCCGATTCCGGCTCGGACGCGACCCGCGCGCGGCGTTGCCGGGGATTGTCGGACCCCCGTCCTAACTTCGAGGCATGCGATTGCTGCACACCTCCGACTGGCACCTGGGCCGTTCCCTGCACCGGGCCGATCTGGCCCCGGCGCAGGTCGCCTTCCTCGACTCCCTGGTCGAGACGGTGCGTTCCGAGCGGATCGACGCCGTGCTGGTCGCCGGGGACGTCTTCGACCGCGCACTGCCGCCGGTGGAGGCCGTCGAGCTGCTGAACGACGCGCTGTTCCGCCTCCGCGACGCCGGCGCCCGGGTGATCGTGACCAGCGGAAATCACGACTCGGCCAAGCGCCTGGGCGTGCACGACCGCCTCGTCGACGCCGCCGGGGTCCACCTGCGCACCCGCGTGTCCGAGGTGGGCACTCCCGTTCTGCTGGAGGACGCGGCCGGGAGCGTCGCCGTCTACCCGATTCCCTACCTGGAGCCGGCAGCGGTCGGCGCCGACGACCTGCCCGATCTCGCCCACTCCTGCGACGAGGAGGCCCCCACCCGCGGGCACGCGAACGTCCTCGGCCGGGCGATGGCGGCGGTCCGCGCCGACCTCGACGCCCGCGGCGGCCGGTCGGTCGTGATGGCGCACGGGTGGGTGACCGGCGGCGCGGTCTGCGAGTCCGAGCGGGACATCACCGTCGGTGGGGTCGGTGCGGTGTCGGGCGCGCTGTTCGACGACGTCGACTACGTCGCCCTGGGGCATCTGCACGGACCCCAGACGCTGGCCCCGCGGCTGCGCTACAGCGGCTCCCCCCTCGCCTACTCGTTCTCCGAGGCTGGGCACGCCAAGGGCTCCTGGCTGGTCGAACTCGGGGCGTCCGGGCTCAGCACGGTCGAGTTCGTGCCGGCGCCGGTCGCCCGCAAGCTCAGCACGGTCAGCGGGACGCTCGACGTTCTGCTGGCCGATCCCGCGCTCGAAGCGCAGGTCGACGACTACGTCGCGGTCACACTGATCGACCCGGTCCGGCCGGCCGGGGCGATGGATCGCCTCCGGGCGCGGTTCCCGCACGTGCTGACGCTGAGCTGGGAGCCCGTCGGCGGTATCTCCGACGACCGCGGGTACACCGAGCGGGTACGCGGCCGCTCCGACCTGGAGGTGGCGGCCGACTTCGTCGCACACGTCCGTGGCACCGCCGCCGACCCGGCCGAGGTGCAGTTGCTGGCGCGGGCCTTCGAGTCCGTGCGGATCGCCGAGGACGAGGACCCGTTCGCGGCGCCCGGCACGTTGTTCGCGTCGCTGGAAGGCGTCGCATGAGACCGCACTCCCTGGAGGTCACGGCCTTCGGCGCCTTCGCCGGCACGGTGCGGGTCGATTTCGACGACCTGGCCTCCTCCGGGCTCTTCCTGCTGCACGGTGAGACGGGCGCCGGCAAATCGACCCTGCTCGACGCCCTGGGTTTCGCGCTCTACGGGCGGGTACCCGGCGACCGCGGGGTCGTCCGCCGGCTGCGCTCGGACCACGCCGGCGCGACCGCGCGGACCGCTGTCCGCCTCGAGGCGACGATCGGGGGCCGGCGGCTGCGGATCACCCGCACCCCGGAGCAGTCCCGGCCGAAGGTTCGCGGCGAGGGGCGAACCACCGAGCCGGCGAAGGTCCTGCTGGAGGAACGCACCGAGGCGGGCTGGGACATGGTCTCGACCCGGGTCGGCGAGGCCGACCAGGAGATCACCGACCGCCTCGGCATGACCGCCGACCAGTTCTTCCAGGTGATCCTGCTGCCGCAGGGTGAGTTCGCCCGGTTCCTGCGCGCGCCGTCCGACGAACGGGTCGTCCTGCTGGAGCGGCTGTTCGGCACCGACCGTTTCCGCGACGTCGAGCAGTGGCTGGCCGAACGCCGCCGTACGACCACCGCAGCATGGGAACTCCACCGCGACGGCATCGCCCGGCGGGTCACCCTGATCGCGCAGATCGCGGAGGTCGAGCCCCCTGAGGGCCTGCCCGGCGAGCTGTGGGCCGGCGACCTGACCGAGACCGCGGTCGCCGCCGTCGACATCGCGGTGCGCACCGTCGCGGAACGCGGCGTCGACCTGGAGGCAGCCCGCGCGGCCGCCGAGGCGACCCGCGCGCTGGCGCAGCGCCAGGACCGCCGGATCAAGGCCGATCGCCGCGCTGCCGAACTGAACGCGGCCGAGCCCGCGGTCGCCGCGCTGGAGGCCGAACTGGCCGCCGCCCACGCCGCCGCCGGGGTGCTGCCGTTGCTGACCGCGCTGGCGGCGGCCGATCGCGCGCTGCACATCGCGCAAGACGCGGATCTCTCCGCCCGGGCCCGGGCCGCCCGCGCGGGCGCCGCCGCTGTCGACGGCCCGGGCGAGCTGCGGGCCGGGGCCCGCGAGTGCGAGCGACGCCAGGGCCGGCTCGGCGACCTGCACGTGGTCGAGGCCGAGGCCGCCGCTGAGGGGCGGGCGGCCGCCGCGGCGCGCGCCGTCGTCGCCGACCTGTCGACGAAGCTCGCGGCCGCCGAGAGCGCAGCGTCCGCGCTCGACGAGCGACGCAGAACGACCCTCGCGGCGCGCGAGGCAGCACGCAACGCCGGGGTCGAGCTGCCGGCGGCCCAGCGCACGGCCGACGGGTTGACCGACGCCGCCCGGACCGCGGTCGAGCTGGCTCAGCAGTCCGCGGCAGCCAACCATCTGAGGCAGCGTCACCTCTGCGCCCAAGAACACGCGATGGCGATGGCCGAGGCGCACCTGCGGTTACGGCGCGACCGGATCGACGCCATGGCCGCCGAGCTCGCCGCAAAGCTGGCCGACGGGAACCCGTGCCCGGTGTGCGGCTCCCTGGACCACCCGGACAAGCCCGTTCTGTCGCCGGGCCGGGTCACCCGCGAGCAGGAGGAAGCCGCGGGGTTGGACGCCGAGACCGCGCGCGCCGCCGCCGAGGCGGTCGGAGCGGAGGCCGCGGCGGTGAGCGCCAAGGTGGACAGCGCGCGCGGACGGCTGGGCGCGATGGCCGGCACCTCCGCCGACGAACTCGGCGCTCGGGCTCGGGCTGCGGCCGCCCGCCGGAACGAACTGGCGGCGGTGGCCGGGACCGCGGCGGCCCGTGACGCCGAACTCGCCGAGGTCGACGCGGCCATCGCCGAGCTGGCCCAGATCCGCACGCAGGCCGAGGAGGCCCGGGCCGGCGCCGAGCGCGACGCCGCGGCTGCCGACGCGCGGGTCGCCAAACTGCGTACGTCGTTGGCCGAACGCCTCGAGGGTGCGCCCGATCTCGCCACCGCCCTCGCGACCGCCGCCGAAGGGGCGGCCGCCCGCACCGCGGCCGCCGAGGCGCGCGAGGCGTTGGAGCGCGCACAGGCGGCGCGGGACGAGGCGCGGCAGGCCGCGACCGACACCGCCGAGGAGGCCGGCTTCTCCACGCTGGAGTCGGCGGCCGGCGCCACCCGCGACGCGTCCTGGCGCGCGCACTCCAGCGAGAAGATCCGCGCCCACCGCACCGCCGTGGACGGTCTCGCCGCCGTCCTCGCGGACCCCGAGCTGGATGTCCCCACGATGCCGCCGGCCGACCTCGTCGCCGCGACCGCGGCCGTCGAGCGCACGACCGCCGAGCACCAGAGTGCGGTCCTCGCCCTCGCCCAGGCCCGCAGCCGCGTGGCCCAACTCGGCACGCTGGTTCCGGCCCTGACCGACGACCTCGCCGCACTCCCCCGGGTCGCGGCCGAGGCGGATCGGCTCCGCGCACTGGCCGAACTGGTCGCGGGGCAGGGTTCGAACACCAAGCGCATGACGTTGTCGGCGTTCGTGCTCGCAGCGCGGCTGGAAGAGGTCGCCGAGGTCGCCAGCGAACGGCTGCAGCGGATGACGCAGGGCCGCTACTGCCTCGTCCACACCGATGCCGGCCGGGACGGCCGACGCCGAGCCGGCCTCGGGCTGCTCGCCCGGGACAGCTGGACCGGCGTCGACCGCGACACCGCGACCCTGTCCGGTGGCGAGACCTTCCTGGCCAGCCTCGCGCTCGCCCTCGGGCTGGCGGACGTCGTCTGCGCCGAGTCCGGCGGTGCGCGCCTGGAGTCGCTGTTCGTCGACGAGGGCTTCGGCAGCCTCGACTCCGACACCCTGGACGAGGTGATGGACGTCCTTGACGGCCTCCGCGAGGGCGGCCGCATCGTCGGCGTCGTCAGCCATGTGGCGGAACTACGTCAGCGCATCCCGACCCAGCTCCACGTCCGTAAGCACGAGTCGGGGTCGGACCTCGTCGTCGTGGATTAGAGGTTGCCGCGGAGGTCCTGCTCGCGCTCGATGGCTTCGAAGAGGGCCTTGAAATTACCCTTGCCGAAGCCGGTGGCGCCGTGGCGCTCGATCAGCTCGAAGAAGACGGTCGGGCGGTCCTGGACCGGGCGGGTGAAGATCTGCAGCAGGTAGCCGTCCTCGTCGCGGTCGACCAGGATGCCGCGGCTCTTGAGCTCCTCGACGTCGACGCGGACCTCGCCGATCCGCGCGCGCAACGCGGGGTCGTCGTAGTAGCTCGCCGGGGTGGCGAGGAACTCGACACCCTGCGCCCGCATCGCGTCGACCGCGGCGAGGATGTCGTCGACGGTCAGGGCGATGTGCTGAACGCCGGGGCCGCCGTAGAAGTCCAGGTACTCGTCGATCTGGGAGCGCTTCTTGCCGGCCGCCGGCTCGTTCAGCGGGAACTTCACCTTGCGGGTCCCGTCGGCGACGACCTTGCTCATCAACGCGGAGTACTCGGTGGCGATGTCCTCGCCGACGAACTCGGCCATGTTCGTGAAGCCCAGAACGCGGTTGTAGAAGCCGACCCACTCGTCCATGCGGCCCAGCTCGACGTTGCCGACGACGTGGTCGATGCCCGCGATGCACGGCCCGGCGGACGCGGGGTGTCCGGGCGCGATGATCGGCGCGCGCTCGACAAACCCGGGCAGGAACGGCCCCCGGTAGCGCGACCGGTCGATCAGCGTGTGCCGGGTGTCGCCGTAGGCCGCGATCACCGCGTAGGTCGCCGAGCCGTGCTCGTCGGAGATCGTGGTCGGCGGCGTGAGCCCCTTCGCGCCGCGGCTGCAGGCCAGCACGTAGGCCGATCCGACCTCGGCGACCTCGAGGGCGATGTCGCGCACCCCGTCACCGTGCTTGGCGACGTGCTCGGCGACGTCGGTGCCCGGGCGGACCGGGCCGGCGATCACGAACCGCGCGTCGCCGGAGACCAGCACGTATTCGGCGCTCTCCCGGTAGCCCTGCTCGGGCCCGCGGTAGGCCACGCAGGTCATGCCGAAGGCCGTCGAGTAGTAATGCGCGGCCTGGCGGGCGTTGCCGACCTCGAAGCGCAGGTGGTCCAGGCCCAGGAGCGGGAACTGGCCGGCGGGCGTGCCGGCCGACTGCTGGGCGGGAATCGCGACGGTTTCGGTCATGCCGGGCCTCCTGGTCGGAGTGTTACCCGAAGGATGGAGGTGGGCGCCAAATTGTGCAATCGATCATTGAACGAGTGTGCAACTTGTACAGTCGAGAGACAGAACTGTCGCCGCACCTGCACAGAATGCGAGCGCCGATGAGCGTGGATTCCCTCGACGTCCAACTGCTCGACCTGTTCGCGGCCGAACCGCGCATCGGCGTCCTGGAGGCGTCCAGGCGGCTGGGCGTTGCCCGCGGCACCGTCCAGGCGCGGCTGGAGCGCCTCCAACGCGACGGCGTGGTCACCGGCTTCGGACCCGACCTCGACCCCCGCGCCCTCGGCTACTCCGTCACCGCCTTCGTGACGCTGGAGATCGTCCAGGGCCACGGGCACGACGCCGTCGCCGCGCACCTCGCGACGATCCCGGAGGTCCTGGAGGCCCACACCATCTCCGGGGCCGCGGACATGATGTGCCGCGTCGTCGCCCGCTCCAACGCGGACCTCCAACGGGTCCTCGACCTCGTCGTCGCGGACCCCTCGATCAACCGCAGCTCGACCACGATCGCCCTCGCGACCCAGATCCCCCTGCGGACCCTCCCGCTCCTGCGGGATGCCGGACGCCGCTGAACCCATCTTGGGGCGGGTTTCGGCCCTATGAACGCCCCGCGATAGGGCGAAAACGCGCCCCAAGACGGGTGGCTAGGCCTTGCCCTCGGTCGACCAGCGGCGAAGGGTGTCGATGCGGCGCTTCAGGTCGTCGACGCTGGCCTGGGCGGTGGCGGGGCCGCCGCAGATCCGGCGGAGCTCGGCGTGGATCGCCCCGTGGCCCGCGCCGCTGCGGTGGTGCCACCCGCCGACGAGGGTGTGCAGTTCACGCCGCAACGCCGAGCGCTCGGCGGAGGTGACGACGGGACGCGCGGCCGCCGGCGGCGCGGCCACGGCGCCCTCGCGGCGGGCACGGCGGGCTGCCGCCTTCATCTGGTCGGCCTGCCGCTTGCGCAGGACGACCGCGACCTGGTCGGCGTCGAGCAGGCCGGGCAAGCCGAGGTAGTCCTGTTCCTCCCGGCTGCCGGGCGCGGCCGGCAGGCCGAACTCGGCGCCGCCGAACATGACGCGGTCGAAGTTCGCGTCCGACTCCAGGGCCTGCCACTCGCCCAGCGACAGGTCCGCGCCGTCCTGTGCCCGGTTGGCCGCCGCCAGCAGGTCGTCCTCCGGGCCGAACAGGTCGCCGTCCTCGGCGGTCGCGGGCTTTCCGAGGATGTGATCGCGCGTCAGTTCCATTTCCGCGGCGTGCTTGAGCAGCGGGGCGACGGTCGGGAGGAACACCGACGCGATCTCCCCGCGCCGGCGGGCCCGCACGAAACGGCCGACCGCCTGGGCGAAGAACAGCGGCGTCGAGGCATTGGTCGCGTAGACCCCGACGGCGAGCCGCGGGATGTCGACGCCCTCGGAGACCATGCGCACCGCGACCAGCCAGCGGTCCTCGCTCTCGCCGAACTCCGCGATTCGCTTACTTGCCCCCTTGTCGTCGGAGAGGACGACGGTGGGCGCGGTTCCGGTCATCTCGCGCAGCAGCCGGGCGTAGGCGCGGGCCGCGGCCTGGTCGGTGGCGATCACCATCGCCCCGGCGTCCGGGACGTGGCGACGCACCTCGGTCAGGCGCTTGTCCGCGGCCCGCAGCACGGCCGGCATCCACTGCCCGCCCGCGTCCAGCGCCGTGCGCCAGGCCTGGCTGGTCAAATCGTGAGTGAGCGGCTCGCCGAGGGTGGCGGCGAGTTCGTCGCCGGCCCGGGTCCGCCACCGCATCTGCCCGGCATAGGCGAGGAACACCACCGGGCGGACGACCGCGTCGGCGAGCGCCTCGCCGTAGCCGTAGACGAAGTCCGGGACGCTGCGGTCGACGCCGTCCGGGCCGGGGGCGTAGGTGACGTACGGGATCGGGTTCGTGTCGGACCGAAACGGGGTCCCGGTGAGCGCGAGACGGCGCGCGGCCGGTTCGAAGGCTTCGGCGACGGCTTCACCCCAGGAGCGGGCGTCCCCGGCGTGGTGCACCTCGTCGAGGATCACGAGGGTCGAGCGGGCCTCGGTCCGGTTGCGGTGCAGGATCGGGTGCGCGGCGACCCCGGCGTAGGTGACGGCGACGCCCTTGAAGCCCCGTGCGGTCTTGCCGTCGGCGTTGCGGAAGCCGGCGTCGATGCGGATCCCCGCGCGTTCGGCCGCCTCGGCCCACTGGGTCTTGAGGTGTTCGGTCGGGGCAACGACCGTGATCCCGCGGATCAGCTTGCGATCCAGCAGGTCGGCGGCGACGCGCAGGGCGAAGGTCGTCTTGCCCGCGCCCGGCGTCGCCACCGCGAGGAAGTCCTTGCGCGGATGCGCGTGGTAGGCCTCGAGGGCGGCCTCCTGCCACGCGCGGAGCTTCCCCGCCGTCCCCCAGGGAGCGCGGTCGGGAAACGCGGGAGGCAGATGTTCGGCGCGACTCATGACGCACCGTCAGGAGCAACGCCCGGCCCGGCGTCCGGGTGCGCGAGGCTGGCGTCCGATTCGGAATAGGCGAGCGCCATCCGCTCGCCCGCGGGCGACGGGCCGCTCGACCAGGAGACACCCGGGATCGGCAGCACCTCCGCGTCGCCGCCCCCCGCCTGGTCGGCCGCCGACCGCAGCGCCGCTGCCACCGCGCCCACGGCAAGACCGGCTGCCCCCTTGGGCGCAAGCCCGCCGAGCAGGTGCACCTGCACCGCGCCGGGCCGGACGGTCGCCTCCGGCATCGCGAGGCGGATGCCGGCGCGCGCCGACGCTTCGACCGCCGCCCGCGCACGCCCGGCGTCGAGGACGCGCCCGCAGTCGGCCGCCACCACCACCTGGACGATCTCGACCTCACCTCGGGATGACATCAGCACCGCGGCGCGCGCCACCGCGTGGCCGTAGCCGGCGAAAGCATCGCCCTGCCCGTCCGGGTCGAGCATCTCCGTGCCCGGGGGCGCGTACTCACCGCTCGCCCGACGCGGGTCCCCGGCGATCACCTCGAACGGCACGTCCACGACGCCGTCGAACGACCGCACCCGTCCGCCGTCGACACGCAGCAGGTCGGCCGACATCCCCGCCGGCGCACCGGTGCGCGCTCGCACCGGCAGCGTCAGTGCATCCAATGCAGCCTGCACGGCCGGGCCGATCGAGGCCGCCGAGCCGCCCCCGCCGGGCGAACCCGTGGCCGCGAAGCTCGCCGGGACTCCGAGGGCCGTTTCCACGACCCCCCGCGCGGCCGCCTCCAGGTCGTCATCACCCTCGGCTCCGGGGCACGACACCGAGGCCGACCTCCCGCGCAGGTCGACCTCCGCCTGCACCCGCACCTGCACCGCCTCGCCGAGGCCGAAGGGCAGGATGCCGACCCCGAGCCCGACGCCCCAGGCCTGATCGGGGCCATCGAGAGCGGGACGCTCCGGAACCGCCACGGCATCGAGCGCGACGAAGAGGTCCCGCACCGGTGAGTCCTCGAGCAGCACCTGGCCGGTCGGCAACGGGTCGGCCAGCCCGAGCAGATTGCGCGCCCGGACGGCGCGGCGGTCGGCCGCGAAACGCGCCGACTCCCGGCCCTCCTGGCTTCCGATCCGGTCGGCCAGCCGGTCGAGTTGCGCCTCGACCGCGAAGGCGACGGCCGCCGCGGCCAGCCCCGGCTCGAGCATCGGTGGCGGCATGGTGCTGCGGAGGGCGCGCACCCGCAGGTCCACCGCGGGCACGCGGTACGGGCCGACACCGACAGCGCAGAACTCGGCGACCAGGGCCTCGGCGAGGCCTGCGTACGGCCCGGCCGCCAGGTCGATCTCGGCCTGGACCGCGACCAGGGTGCCGTCGGAGCGGGCGTGATGGCGGTACCGCAGCGCGATCATCGGACCGCCACCGTGACCGAACATCGGCGGACCCACGAGCAGGCAGACCGGCCGGTGGTTGCGCCGGGCGAACGTCGCGGCGATGACCGCCCCGCCGAGGTCGATCGAGTGATCGGTGGCGCCGGTCGAGATCAACTCGATCTGACGTGGTATCAGATCAAGGCACTGTGCCAGGTGGTCGCGATCCGCCGGATGCCAACGGCGCGGGGCCGAGATTCGGACCCCGTCGTCCGTGGGGTGCACCTCGATGACGGCGGGAACGGCCGGTGCACCGTCGGTTCCGAAGAGTTCCTGGCGCGGGGCCCACCCGTGGGTGTTGTAGGTGCTCGCCACCACGAGGTCCGCACCGGGGATCGGCGTGGGGTAATCGGGGTCGCCCGGCTCGGCATGACCGGTCCACTCCGTCGGCTCGATGGGCCACTCCCCGCGGCGCACCCGAACCGTCCGCAGCAGATTGCCGTCGGGATGCAGCGGGTCCGCCTGCTCGCCGCGGAACCAGGGCACCTCGGGCAGCGGCCGGTAGTCGACACCGACGGCCGCCGCGGCGCGGGTCGCGCTCACGGGATCTATGGCCAGGACGGCCGCGATCGGCTCACCGACATGGCGGACGACCCCCGCCGCGAGGACCGGGCGGTCGGCGCGGATGGGGCCGTGGCAGAGCTGGCCGGGCAGATCCGCCGCGATCAGGACGTCCACGACTCCCGGCGAGCCGAGAGCGGCCGCCGTGTCGATGCCCAGCACGACGGCGTGGGCGTGCGGGCTACGGGTCAACGCAGCGTGCAGCACCACTCACCGCCGTTCCCCCCGAGCCGAGCAGCCGTGCCTACCGAACGCCGATCGCTCAGGAGTCGCCGTCGTCGCCCTCGCCGGGCGGGATGCCGTCGTAGATCTCCTTGCATTCCGGGCACACCGGGTACTTCTTGGGGTCGCGGCTGGGGACCCACACCTTGCCGCAGAGCGCCTGGAGCGGGGAGCCCTCGACCATCGCCTCGGTGAGCTTGTTGCGGACGACGTAGTGCGAGAAGCGATCGTGATCGCCGTCGCCGGTCGAGGTCTGGGTGCGCTCTTCGGTGATGGTGCTCAGTGCGCCCGCGGGCTCGGGCTCGTTCGGGAACGTCATCCCGGAAGTCTAGAACTCACGTCGCCGGGGCCCCACCGGTCAGTTCTGGGACGGGTCGGCCGGGCAGGTGGCCAGCAGGCGCAGCTCGCCCGATTGCCGGCGCAGGACGTCGCCCCAGAGCCGCTCCGGCCGGTGCCGGAAGGCGTCGCCGGGCAGCGAGTCAGCTACCACCCAGGCGCCCTGGGACAGCTCGGAATCCAGCTGACCGGCGCCCCAGCCCGAGTAGCCGGCGAAGATCCGCAGCGCCCGCAGGTCCTCGCGCAGCGATTCTGGGTCGGAATCCAGGTCGATCAGGCCGATGCCCCCGGTCACCGGGCGCCAACCGCGCGGGCGGACCCCCAGCGCGGCCGGGACGCTGTCGAAGGCGGCCAGGGCGAGCGCGCCGTCGACGCCGACCGGACCGCCGGAGAACACCACGTCCGGAGCGGAGGAGAACCCGGACCACGGAGCGAGCACCTCGGCCACCGCGAGCTCGGTCGGCCGGTTGACCACCACACCCAGCGAACCGGAGCCGTCGTGATCGAGCAGGAGCACCACGGTCCGGTCGAAGTTGGGATCGGAGAGATCAGGAGCCGCAATCAGCAGCTGACCTGCGCTCACGTTCGGGACCATACGGAAAGACTTGCAGACGGCGGCACCCCGGAAAAGGTTGCCACACGGCACATTTCTCCCGGGCACACGCAGCAGCCGGCTCGAAACTCCGCCGGATCGGGTTCCTGCCCAAAATGTCGGCGGCGGGGAACTACCGTGACACCACCCCGAACGAGCTGGAGACCGTACATGCATCTGACCCGGCCGACCGCCGCCATCGCGCTCTCCGCCGCCCTGGCGCTGACCGCCCTGCCCGGCGTCGCGACCGCCGCTCCGCAGGTCCCGGACCGGGCGGCTGCCTTTACCCCGGCCCTGCGGCCGTCGGTGGACAAGGCGGTCGCGCGGAACCTGGACGCCCCGTGGGGCATGGCGTTCATCTCGTCCACCCGGGCCCTGATCGCGGAGCGCGACTCCGGGCGCATCAAGCGCCTCGACGGGAAGGGCGGCGCGCGCGTGGTGGGCCGGGTCTCGGGCGTGGTCGCCGCCGGCGAGGGCGGTCTGCTCGGGCTCGCCGTCCCGGCGAACTTCAGAACCAGCCGCTGGGTCTACGCGTACTTCACCTCGGCGACCGACAACCGGATCGTCCGGATGAAGTTCAACAAGGGGAAGCTCGGGAAGGCGGACGTCGTCCTGAAGGGCATCCCGAAGGGATTCATCCACAACGGCGGCCGGATCGTGTTCGGGCCGGACGGGATGCTCTACGCGGGGACCGGTGAGGCCGGCAACCGCCCACTGTCACAGAACTCCAAGTCCCTCGGCGGCAAGATCCTGCGGATGACGCCGAGCGGCGGGATCCCCTCGAACAACCCGAACCGGAATTCCTACGTCTACAGCAAGGGCCACCGCAACGTGCAGGGCCTCGCCTTCGACGGCGCCGGCCGGCTGTTCTCCGCCGAGTTCGGCCAGAAGACCTGGGATGAGCTCAACCTGATCAAGCCCGGCCGCAACTACGGCTGGCCCACCGTCGAGGGTCGCTCGAGTGACAGCCGCTTCGTCAACCCGGTCGCGCAGTGGCACACCGACAAGGCCTCCCCCAGCGGCATCGCGATCGTGAAGGGCACGGTCTTCATGGCCGGCCTGCGCGGCGCGCGGCTGTGGCGGATCCAGATCGGCGACCTGAAGTCGGACGGCATCCCGCGCTCGCGGTCCGAGGACTTCTTCGTCGGCAAGTTCGGGCGCCTGCGCACCGTCACCGCGGCTCCGGACGGCTCGCTGTGGCTGACCACGAGCAACACCGACGGCCGTGGCCGCCCCGGCTCGAGCGACGACCGCGTGCTGCGCATCCGCCTGCGCAGCTAGGCCCTTCCGGTGGTCCGTGATGATGTCATCAGCACGGACAACGACCCCCGGGTCAGGAGGCGCCGCGGCGCCGCTTGGCGGCGTACATCGACTCGTCGGCCTGGACCAGCAGCGTCCGCGGGTCGGTGCGGGAGTCGTGGGAGACGGCGTAGCCGATGCTGACCCGGATCGGGACCGACCGGCCGTCGGGGGCGAGCAGGTCCGGGTCGGCCTCGACCGCGAGTGAGAGGCGCCGGCACATCGACTCGGCGTCGTCCGGTGACCGCAGGTTGCAGACGACGACGAACTCGTCGCCGCCGAAGCGGGCCAGGGTGTCGCCGCCGCGGACCTGGCCGGCGAGGCGGCGGCCGACCGTGACCAGCAGCTCGTCGCCGAAGGAGTGCCCGTACCGGTCGTTGACGGCCTTGAGCCCGTCGACGTCGCAGAACAGGACCGCGACGACGCCGCCCTCGCGCTCGCAGGCCGCGATCGCCTGCGAGAGCCGGTCGTCGAGCAGGGCGCGGTTGGCGAGCCCGGTCAGCGCGTCGTGCAGGGCGAGATAGGCCAGCCGGACGTCCTGGGAGCGGCGGGCGTCGATGTCCTCGTAGGCGGCGACGACGTACTCGGGGATCCCGGCGTCGTCCCGGATCAGGGTGGCCGTGCGGCGGACCCACAGCACGTGGCCCTCGCGGTGCCGGTAGCGCTGCTCGACCGTGACCGCGGGCTCGCCGGCGGCCAGGCGGGCCGCGGCCTCCTCCTCGATCGGGGCGTCCTCGGTGTGCAGCACCTGGGGCGGGGCCTGGGCGAGCAGCTCCTGCGAGCTCCAGCCGAGCATCCGGCTCAGGGCGGGGTTGATCCGGAACCAGCGGCCGGTCAGGTCGAGCAGGGCCAACCCGACGGGGGCCTGGTCGAACGCGGCAGCGACGAGCGGATCCGCTGCGTGCGCGGCCATCCCTCGCCTCCCTCCCCGACAGCACCGCCCCGGCAGAAGGCGCGCACCTGCCGGTACGACGCCCCATTGTGCTCCGGCGATGGCGAGATTGTCAGTCCCCGGAGAGCTGCTTCGCCAGCTGCTGCAGCTGAACGGTGACCGACCAGGTCACCTCGTCGATCGGCCGGGCGCCGTTGACGGTGATCAGCTTTTCGCGCGCGTTGTAGTACTCGAGCATCGGCAACGTCTTCTCGTCGTAGACGTCCAGCCGGTGGTGGATCACGTCCAGGTTGTCGTCGCTGCGCCCGCTGGCCGCGCCCCGCTCGACCAGCCGGCGCACCAGCTCGTCGCGGGGGACCTCCAGGTGCACGACGATCTGCACCTCGACGCCCAGGCTCTGCGCGACGGTGTAGGCGATCTCCGCCTGTTCGACCGTGCGTGGGAAGCCGTCGAGGACGTAGCCGCCCTGCTTGCTCGCCTCGACGACGGGCTTGCGCAGGATGTCCATGACGATGCCGTCCGGCACCAGGTCGCCGCTGGCCAGGTACTGCTGGACCTGCTTGCCGATCGCGGTCTCGCCCTTGACGTGGCCGCGCAACAGGTCGCCCGAGGAGATGTGGACGAGCTGGAACTTCTCCGCGATGCGGACTGCCTGGGTGCCCTTACCCGCCCCCGGGGGACCGATCATGAGCAGTCGCACAGGTGAACGCTATACCGCCGCGCTCAGGGCTCGCGCAGCACCAGCCGGGCGACCAGTGCGCCGTGGTCACTGCCGGTCACCTCGAAGGCCGCGGTTGATCTCGCCCCGAACTGGCGGTTGATCAGAATGTGGTCCAACTGCACAAAGTGCGGGATCCAGTACCGCGGCGACCAGGTGCCGACGTAGCCCGAGCCGGCGTACTCGGTGGCGTCCCGCCAGCCGCCGTCGAGCAGGCGACGGAACGCCGCGTGGTCCCGGGTGGCGTTGAAGTCCCCGAGCACCACGGCCGGGGTCGTGGCGGGCTGCGCGGCGAGCCGCTCCCGGAGCATCGACTGGTCGCGCCGGTAGGAGGCCGCGGAGAAGCGGCCGGTGCGCATGGGGTGCGCGACGCGGACCGCGACGTCGCGGGTGCGGCCGGCCCGGTCCGTCAGGTGCAGCATCGCGCCGGGCATCCGGTGCACGCCCCGCCACTCCTCGGCCGGGGTCAGGCGGTCACGGGCCCAGAGCCCACTGCCGTGCGCGTCGGTGTCCGGGGCGATCACGCGGTGCGGCAGGAGCGCGTCCAGCCCAGCGGCCCCCAGGGCGGTCACGGCCTCGGGCGTCAGCTCGGTCACCCCGAGCACGTCGACGCCTCGCTCGCGGACCGCATCGACCACCTCGGTGGCCTCGGCCCAGCCGTACTGCAGGTTGACCGTCATCGCGACCAGCTCGGTGCCCGCCGGCGCCTCGTCGGCCACGTAGAGCGGGGCGAGCCACCAGGCGTTGAGCGCCACCAGCAGTGCGCCGGCGAGCCCGAGCCGCCACCGGCGCAGGACGAGGGCGATTGCGGTGACCGCCACCAGGGCGAGGGCAGCCTGGGGGGTGAAGGTGACGATCATGATCAGCCACGCGCGGTCGAAGTCACCGACGAGGCGGACCAGGGACGGCAGGGCGACGCCCGCCAGCAGCCCGGCGGAGCCGTACCGGGCGACGCGCGTACCGGCGAGAGCCCGCAGTGCCGCCCGGCGCTCAGCCGGAATGGGCACCGGGCAGCGGCAGGCCGATCGGGTTCGGCTCGGGCAACAGGCCGGCCGCGACCACGCGACCGGCGAGCGGAAGCAGCAACTGCTCGAGTTCGGCGGTGCCCTCGGCGCCCAGGTGCTCCCAGGGGCCGGCGGCCGCGGAGTCGGTGTCGGCCTCGATCGCCTCGTGCAACGCGACGCCGGTGGCGGTGAGCCGGCCGTCGCCGTCGATCAGGTCCGACTCCCGGGCGTGCGTCTCCCCGGCCTGCCACTCGAAGGTGGCCCACTTGCGGCCCAGGCGCAGCGGTTCGGGTTCGGACTCTCCCGCCCCGACCTTGAGCAGCATCGCGGTGACCGGGTGAATCCGACGGACCGTGAGGGCGGCGATGTGCCCGTCGCCGCGGTGCTCGCGCAAGGTGGTCGCCGCCTGCCACAGCGCGAGGTGCGGGCGTTCGGGGCGAGGCAGCGCCTGGTTGGCCGCACCCAGCGGCCGGCCGGCGCAGTTCGCGGCCTGCGCGGCGGACCAGGTGAGGTCGGCGGCCGCCCGCACCCCGGGGTCTTCGTCGGCGTCGGCACCCCAGAGCCGGCGCAGCGCGTGATCGACACCGGACAGCCGGGCGGCCAGGACGGCGCCGGGGTCCGTCCGTTCCCAGGCCGCGGGCAGCGTGGCCGCGATCCGGTCGCGGTGGAACCCGTAGAACACCGCGGTGACCACGTCGGCTCCGGCCGGGCCGAGCGGGGCCGCCCGCATCACGACGTAGTTGTTCCAGAAGCCCTCGATGCCGAGCGGCTCGGCGGCGGCGCGGGCGACCGGGTCGAAGTAGCCGACGGCGTGGAAGGTCTCCAGCAACTGCCACATGCGACGAGGGGTGCTCACGTCTGCCACTGCTCCAAAATCGCTTCGATCTCGTCGACCCAGATCCCGAGGAGCCGGGCGGCCGGCAGGTCGCGGCTGCCGGCCACGCCTTGCCCGGCCCACAGCGACTGCACGTCGCTGCGCCCGGCCGCCCGCGCCGCCGCCCGCATCTCGCTGGTCAGGACGTGGGTGACCGGGTAGGCCGGCACGTCGGGGCGCACCCCGAACTCGTCGATGTAGGCGTTGCGCAGGCCGCGGGCGGGCTTGCCGGAGAAGGCCGTCGTCAGGACGGTCTCGCTGCCGTCGGCCGCGGCCAACGCCGTGCGGTACGCCTCGTTGGTCCCCGCCTCGGGGCTGAGCAGGAAGGCGGTTCCGAGCTGCGCGGCGTCGGCGCCGAGCGCGAGTACGGCCAGCACCGACCGGCCGTCGCGCAGTCCGCCGGCGGCGATCAACGGAACATCGAGCGCGTCCGCCATCGCCGGGACGAGGGCCATGGTCGTCAGCGGGTCGCCGATCGGCGCCCCCTCGGCCCGCGGTCCGGAGCCGTCACCACCGAGGAACTGACCGCGGTGACCCCCGGCCTCGGCTCCCTGCGCGCAGACGACCTGGACCCCGGCGGCGACCAGGGCCTGCCCCTCGGCGACCGAGGTCGCGGTGCTCACCACGATGGTGCCGTTCTCGCGCAACGCTGCCACCACGCCGGCGGGCGGAACGCCGAAGGTGAACCCCGCCACCGGGACCCGCTCCTCCAACAGGACCTGCACCTGGTCGGCGAACGGCACGGCGACCCGGGCCGGCACGGGCAGCCGCTCCGGGAGGCCGAGGTCGGCCCGCAGGTCGGCGAGCATCCCCTCGATCTGACCGACCGCCGCCGCGTCGAGCACGGGCATCTCGGGCGGCGGCACGAACAGATTGACCAGGAACGGTTCGTCGGTCAGCTCCCGGGTGGCGCGGATCGCCGCGCGGATGTCGTCCGGCGTCGAGTACGCGACGCCGAGGGACCCGAGGGCGCCGGCCGAACTGATCGCGGCGGTCAGCTCCGGTGTGCTCGGCCCGCCGGCCATGGGCGCACCGACGATCGGCAACTCGATGTCGAGCAGCCGCGTCAGCCGGGTGTCGCGCCACATGGGGGCCAGCTAACCAAAAGGAAAATCAGCGCCGTTTCGGGGGCAGGGGCAGGAACCCGGACGTCCGCGCGACGTACTCGTCGAACCCCGGCCGCCCGGCCATCCGCCGCTCCGTGAGGGCCGCGCCGCTGCCCTTGGTCAGGAACAGTGTCATCACGACCGGGCTCAGGATCGTGAACACCCCGATCCCGGTCTCCGCCGCCACCAGCCAGATCCCCCACCACACGCAGGCGTCCCCGAAGTAGTTCGGGTGCCGGGTGTAGCGCCACAGCCCGCGGTCCATGACCTGGCCCTTGTTCGCGGGGTCGGCCTTGAACTGCTTGAGCTGCCAATCCCCGACGGCTTCGAAGAACAACCCGAGGGCCCAGACCGCGACGCCGAGTGCGGCCACCAGCCCGATGCCGTTCTCCACGAAGACGTCCGCCGAGACCTGGTCGGAGGAACTCCAGTACTGCGGCACCTGCACCGGCAGCGAGATGAACAGCACCAGCAACGCCTGCAGGCCATAGACCATCCGCAGGGCGTGGGCGTTCCGCTTCTCCGGCGCGACCTTCCCCAGCAGCGCCTCGTAGCGCGGGTCCTCCCCGTGCCCGGCGTTGCGCCGCCCGATGTGCCAGGCCAGCCGGGCGCCCCAGAGCACCACCATCGCGGTGAGCAGGAGCTGGCGGTCTTGAGCGCCTACCGCATCGACCTGCGCGACCGTCACCAACGCCACCGTCACGAACCCGAGTCCCCAGGCGACATCCACGACACTGTGCTTGCCCAGGCGAACGGCCAGGGCGAAGGTGGCGCCGAACAGCACGACCAGGGCCAACGCGCACATGCCGAGCCCGACGGCGAAGCTGCCGCCGTCGAAGTCGCTCATTCCGCTAGCGAACCACATCAAAGCCGTCGTCGCGGACCTTGGGCATGCCGGCCGTGCCGTCGGGTGAGCGCTTCACGGCGAGGATCTGGTCGACGCCCATGCGGCCCTCCTCGAAGACCAGGGCCCCGCCGACCATGTAGAGGCGCCAGACCCGGGCGACCTCCTCGCCGACGAGGGCGACCACGGCGTCCCAGTTCTTCTCCAGCGTCTCGAGCCAGGCGCGGACGGTCCAGACGTAGTGCTCGCGCATTGCGTGTACGTCGCGGACCTCGAGGCCGGCGTCCTCGATCAGCGCGACGGTCTCCCCGACCGGACGCATGTGCATGTCGGGGGCGATGTAGCACTCGATGAAGTCGCCGCCGCCGGGCCGGTCACGGCGGGACATCTGCTGGATCAGGGTGCGCCCGCCCTCCCGGAGCGCGCCACAGATGACGCCGAGGAAAATCGGGTAATTCTCGGCCCCGACGTGCTCGCCCATCTCGATGGAGGAGACCGCGTCGAAGCCGGTCTCCGGGACCTCGCGGTAGTCCTGCAGCCGGATCTCGACCCGGTCGGTCAGGCCACGCGCGGCGACCTGGGCCAGGACGTGGTCCTGCTGCTCACGGGAGAGCGTGACGCCGAGAACGCGCGCGCCGTAGTGCTCCGCGGCGTGCAGCGAGAGCGACCCCCAGCCACAGCCGATGTCGAGGAGTCGGGAGCCCTCGACGAGCCCGAGTTTGCGGCAGACCAGGTCGAGCTTGTCGCGCTGTGCGTCCTCGAGCGTGTAATCCGGCGCGTCGGAGGTGTAGTACGCGCACGAGTACGCCAGGTGCTCGTTGTCCAGCAGCAGGGCGTAGAACTCGTTGCTCAGGTCGTAGTGGTGGCTGATCGCCGCGCGGTCGCGCAGCTTGGAGTGCAGCAGGCCGTCGAGCTTGGCCTGCGAGGCCGGGGTCGGCGGCTTCGGGCCGATCGCGCCGAGCCGCAACGCGGTTCCCGCCGCCGACGCGATCTGACGTGGTGTCACGTTCTTGAGTGTCACTGTAGGCGCCGCCAGGTTGCGCTCACGGATCGTCGACCAGATCAGCTGGAAGCCCTCGGTGAGGTCACCCTCGACGTCGAGTTCGCCGGTGATGTAGGCCTGCGCGAGTCCGAGCTCACCCGGGCTCCACAGCAGCCGGCGCAGCGCCCGGCGGTTGCGGATCAGCACGGCCGGCGCATCGGCCGGCCCGGCCTCGCTGCCGTCCCAGGCCCGGAGGCGGATGGGCAGCGTGCCGCCGAACAACGGCTCGAGCACGGCGGCGAGCTGCGGGGCCACGCCCGCCTTGACCGGAAACTTCACGAGCGGCCCTTCTCGAGCACGAACTGGTAGACGTCGAGGTAACGCGAGCGGAACCCGGCCTCGGAGTAGGAGAGGTAGAAGCTCCACATCTTGCGGAAGGTCTCGTCGAAGCCGAGCGCCTCGACCTCGGTCGCCCGGGACTCGAAGCGCTCGCGCCACAACCGCAGCGTGTCGGCGTAGTGCCGACCGAAGGCGTGCCGGGCGGTGACCCGCAATGACGTCTGGGCCGCGAAGTGCTCGACCGACTGCACGGAGGGCAGGAGCCCGCCGGGGAACACGTACTTGTGGATCCAGGTGTAGGTGTCCCGGGAGGCGAGCATGCGGTCGTGCGGCATGGTGATCGCCTGCAGCGCCACCTTGCCGCCCGGGGCGAGCAGCCGGTCCAGCGTCGTGAAGTACACGGGCCAGAAGTCGTAGCCGACCGCCTCGATCATCTCCACCGAGACCACCGCGTCGTAGCTGCCCTCGACCGCGCGGTAGTCGCACAGATCGACGGTCACGCGGTCGGACAGGCCGGCCGCGGCGATGCGCGTAAGCGCGAGGGATCGCTGCTCCTCGGACAACGTGATCGACCGGACGGTCGCTCCGCGCGCACCGGCCCGCAGGGCGAGTTCGCCCCAGCCGGTACCGATCTCCAGGACCCGGGACCCGCGCCGGACACCGGCCGCGTCAAGCAGGCGGTCGACCTTGTGCCGTTGGGCGTCGGCGAGGTCCTCCCAACCGGCGTTCGCGGCGATCTCGACCGATCCGTCGCCCGGCCCGAACAACGCCGAGGAGTACGTCATCGTCTCGTCGAGGAACAGCGTGAACAAATCGTTCGAGAGGTCGTAGTGGCGGGAGATGTTGCGGCGCGCGTTCTCGGCCGTGCCCTTCTCCGAGCGCGGGTGCCGGTGCACCGCCACGTCACGCAGGCGCTGCAGCGGCGGCGGAACGAGGGTGGCCATCCGCCGGCAGAAAACCGTGAGCACCAGCGGGAGATCCTCCGCCGTCCAGTCGCCGGCCATGTAGGCCTCGCCGAAGCCGATCAGTCCGCTGTTGCCCACCCGGCGGTAGATCGCGCCCGGACGCACCAACCGCATCACCGGAGCCGTCGCGTTGCCGCCTCCGATGTTCTGACCGGTCGGCAGCAGGATCTGCAGCTCGAGTCCGGCCGCCAGTCGCTCGAACAAGGTGCGGGCGACCCTCGCTCGCACCCCGCCAGGTGGCAGCGCGGCGATGTCGGGCCAGCGGGAGGTATCGACCCCGGCGTCGTAGGTGCTCCGGCGAAGGTTCCCCTGGGAAAAGGTGAGGCTCATCAGACTCCCGGTTGACGCGGGTGGTGCGGACGTGGGGCCACGGCGAACCGCCGGACCCAGAGTTTGAGCCCCTGCACCCGGATCTGGGCAGCGACGGTGAGGGTCACCCAGGGCACGCGCAGTGCCGAGCGCAGCAGCGCCGCCGGGCCGGGGGATTTGCGGGTGCCGCGGACCGTGGCCACGAAGGGTTTTCCCTCGCCGCGGTGCAGCTCGACGGTGATCGCCACGCGCTCCTCCGGCTCGGGCAGCGACATCACGTAGCGACCGTCCACGGGGTAGAACGGCGAGACGTAGAACTCCTTGGCGACGTCGTACGTGTCGGCCGGGGCGCGGCCGTTTCCGTCCGGCCGCACGAGGTACGCGTGCCGCTCCCCGTAGGTGTTGTGCACCTCGGCAATGACCGCCACCAGAACGCCGGCGTCGTCGCGGCACCAGTACACCGACAGCGGGTTGAAGACGTAGCCGAGGACCCGCGCGTTGGCGAGCATCGTGACCCGGCCGCCGCGCAGGTCCACGTCGTGCAACCGGAGGAACGCGTCGACGTTCTGGCGCAAGGTTCGGTCCGGCTCGCCGAGGTGGTCGGCTGCACGGAACTGGGCGAGCGCGCGCACCGGACGCGGCAGCCGGGGCAGGTCGTCGAGGTCGACAAGCCACGCGTAGCTGCGATAGCCGAACGCGTTGCGCTTCGGGGTGTGCCGCACGTGCGCGATCCGCGTGTCGTAGATGGCCGGGGTACTCACCAGGAGCCGCCGAGGGCGCGGGCGGCGGCGAGGCCGGAAACGGCGCCGTCCTCGTGGAAGCCCCAGCCGTGGTACGCGCCGGCGAAGGCGATCCGGTCGTCGCTGAGCGCGGGGAGCCGGCGCTGCGCCGCCACCGAGGACGGGGTGTAGATCGGGTGTTCGTAGGCCATCCGGGCCAGCACCTTGGCGGGATCCACGAGGTCCGGAGAGTTCAGGGAGACGACGTAGCGCTCCGGGCCGGGCAGCGCCATCAGCCGGTTGAGGTCGTAACTGACCACCACGGATTCGCCTCGGGGGGAGCACGAGGCCATGCGGTAGTTCCAGGACGCCTGCGCACCGGCTGCGCGCGGCAGTGGAGTGGTGTCGGTATGCAGCACCGTTTCGTTCGGCGAGTACGCGATGGCGCCCAGCACGTCGCGTTCGGTGGCGGTCGGTGCGGCCAACAGAGCCAGCGCCTGGTGCGGGTGGGTGGCGACGACCGCGGCGTCGAAGTGCGCGACGGTGTCGGCGTCGTCGCGGACCTCCACACCGTCGGCGGTGCGGGCGAGCGCCCGGACCGGAGTCGCGGTGTGCACCGCGTGCAGATCCTTGGCCACCTTCTCGACGTAGGACCGCGAGCCGCCGGTGACCGTCCGCCAGGGCGGCGAACCGGTGACCGCGAGCATCCCGTGGTGGGACAGGAAGGCGAAGAGGTAACGCGCCGGATAGTCCAGCGCGGTGCCCGGTGCGCAGGACCACACGCAGGCGACGACCGGGGCGACGAAGTGGTCGACGAAGTACGCCGAGTACCGGCCGCGGGCGACGAACTCCCCCAGGGTCTCCTCGCGGCCGGGGACCTCCGGGGTGGCGAGCAGGGTCCGCGCGGCGCGATGGAAGCGCGGCACTTCGGTGAGCATGCGGAGGTAGGCCGGACGCAGGTTGGCCGTCGCCGGGAACAGTCCGCGGATTCCGCGGGCCCCGGCGTACTCCAGGCCGCAGCCCTCGCACCGCACCGACATGGACATGTCCGAGGCCTGGGTCGCCACGTCGAGCTCGGCGAATAGACGCAGCAAGGTCGGATAGGTCTTCTCGTTGTGCACGAGGAAACCGGTGTCGACCGCGACGGAGCCTCCGCTGCTCCGGACCACGTCATGGGTGTGGGCGTGACCGCCCAGTCGGTCGTCCGCCTCGTAGAGGGTGACGTCCGCGTCGCGCTGCAGCACCCAGGCGGCGGTCAGGCCGGAAATTCCCGCGCCGATCACGGCTACGCGGCGGCGGGGCGGGCTCGTTGACATGATGGCCAAAATTCGGCACCACCGGGTCAGCGGCTTGGTAGAGCCGGCTCATTGAGGCAGTAGCAGACGAAATCGCTGGTCAACCGTTTCCAGGTTCCGCGGCTGCGCAACATGAAGTGGCCGTCCGTCATCGGGCGCCAGGTGGCCGCGACGCCCTCGGCCCGGGCGGCTTCGACGTACGCCTTCGACGCCTGCGGATCGGTCCAGCGGTCCAGCGTCCCGTGCAGGACCAGCAGACGGCGGTGACCCAGCCGCACGCGAGGTTCACCCGCCGTCAGCCAGGGCGCGAGGGCCACGACGCCGACCACATCCGGATCGTCGGCGATCCGCAGCGCGGTCCGCCCGCCCATGGAGTGCCCGACGAGCACCACCTCGGCGCCGGGATGCCGACGCCGGATCTCCGCCAGCGCCCACTGTGCGTCCGCCACGGGGGACGCCTCGGCGCCGTTCCAGCCCCGCTTCCGGTAGCGCAGGGTCCAGACCGCGACCCCGTCGCGCCGGGTCCGGCGCGAGATCTGCCGGGCGAAGGGCCGGAGCCGGACCGCGGACAGGTGCCAGGGGCGGGACGGCTCGTGGCTCTCCGCTTTGCCGCCGTAGAGCATCAGCACGACCGCGCGGGTCGTACCGCGGGCCCGCCGGATCTCGACGCTAGGTGTCGAACTCACCTGGGTGTCCCCTCGGTGCGGGTGTGTGCGAGAGCTTGTCACGTCCGGCATTCGGTCTCGGCGGGTCGAGGGTTCGCCCGTACGGGTGGCCAATCACCAAGGCGTACCCACCCGCCCGGAGGGGGCAAACCTGACCGCTCAGCAAGGCCACAGTCAGCCCGAAAGAGAGGTTCCAAAGCGGGTCAATTCGGGCAAGGAGTTACTGAACGCACGGATTAGCGCAGCACGGTCCATTGCCCAACGAAACGCGGCATTCCGCTGGAAGAATTTGCCAATTCAGCCCGGGCAAATACTCCAGTCCGTCGCGCGCCGGGCGATCACGCTGCGATCATCGTGGTAACGCCAAGCCTGCGTCCAAGGCCCGTACTGACAGGGGATCAGTGACCCGCGATGACCATGAACCCGAGCACTTCACACTTTGACACCGCCATGCGCGGATACGACCGGGCCGCCGTCGACGCCAAGGTCGCGACGCTGACCGACGAGCGCATCGCTTACGAGCGTCGCGCCGTCGAGCTCGAGCGTGAGATGGCCCGGATGAAGCAGTCGCTGGCCAACGGCGAGAGCGCGCCGTACTACATCACCCTGTCGCGCAAGCTGGAGAACATCCTCCGCGACGCCGACGAGGACGCACAGCGCACCGCGTCGGACGCCGAGATGGCCGGCCAGCGCGAGCGCGAGCGGGCGATGTCCGTGGCGGAAGAGCTCATGACGCGGACGAAGGACCACGCGGACTCCCGCGAGGCCGAGACCCGCGCCCAGATCGAGGGCATGATCAACGCGGCCCGGGCCGAGGCCGAGCGCGTCCGCCAGGAGTCGACCGACCAGGCCGCGGCCGCGGTCGCCTCCACCAGCGACGTCGTCGAGAAGGCCCGCATCAAGGGCGCCCAGATCGCGACCGAGGTCGAGACGAAGCTGACCGCCCAACGCGAGCAGTTCGAACGCGACACCGTCTCCCGTCAGGAGACGGCGGAGCGTCGTCTCGCCGAGACCGCGCAGATGGCCGAGCAGATGAAGGCCGAAGCGGCTCGGATGACCGAGGACTCGCAGCGTGCGGCCAAGGCCCTCATCGAGGCTGCCCGCACCGCCGCCAACGAGCTCATCGCCGAGACCACCTCGCGCGCCGAGCGCCTGCAGCAGGACGCCGAGCGCGAGCTCGCCGCCCTGACGCACCGTCGCGACAGCATCAACGCGCAGCTGTCGACGGTCCGCGAGACCCTCTCCAGCCTGTCCGGTGGGGCGCTCGCGAAGTAAGCGATCCGGAGAACTTTGCGGGGCCCGACTCCTAGCGGGCCCCGCAACTTTTTAAGGTCTAGGAGTTGCCGGAATCGGCGCCGGTGTCAGTGAACAGGAAGTTGCAGCCGACGAAGCCGGTCGCACCGTTGGTGCGGAACTGGGCCTCGGTGCGGATCCGGCCCACCTCGACGCCGGCGCTGCCGAGATCGACACCGAACGGCGAACTGGGGATCGAGCTGCGGGCGACGACGTTTCCGGCCTCGTCCCGCACCCACATCCGGATCCGGCGCAGGTCGACGTCGCTGTTGCGGAACGAGTAGCGCTCGTCGCGATCGGTCGCACGGATATCGACCGCGGTCACGTCGTTGTCGCCCTTGGCCCGCAGGTGCAGGATGACCTTCATCTTCACCGGCTCCCCGGCGATCTTGCCGGTGCAGGTGCGCTTCACGACCGCTCCGGCGGCCTCCGCGGGCCCCGCGATCACGGCCGAGCCCGCCGCAATCACCAGCGCGCCCATCGCCGCACTCCAGCGCTGACCTGTCCTCATGGCGATACCCCTCCGGTCCGCAGCAACCGTTCGGGAGCAAACATAAGGCGGGGCGCGTCCCGGATCTCCGAGGCGCGCCCCGCCTTGCTGAACAGGGGTGGTGGGTTGGTGGAGGTGGCGGGAATTGAACCCGCGTCCTACGGCACCGATCCAGGTCTTCTCCGGGCGCAGTCTGCTGCAGATTTTCTCGGCCCCGGGACGTCACGCAGACAAGCGTCCCGACAGGCCCAGCCACTGTTTGGTGTCCCCGCCGCCCCCGTGGCCCGGGCAGCGGGTAAGTCATCTAGCTGATGCCAGACACCGGGTCGATGACACTCCCCGGGCTGACAGACCTCCTAAGTGCTCTTGCTGCTAGGCAGCGAGAGCGAGGTCGCGCTGGTTATTAACCTTGGCGCTTATTTTTTTGCGAGGCATGGTTAACGAGATCATCCCCGCGTCCTCGGCCCGCTTCTCCTGCAACGACATCCGCAGTCGAAACCGATCACCCCCTGTGCAGTTGTCCGGCCAGGATACCTGGCGAATTCCTGCGGTGACCACGGGAAAGAACCACCTCATCGTTCGCCGCGGTTGCGGCGGGTCATCTCGCGGGCCATCTCCCGCGTCGCCTGACGCTCCGAGAGCGCCTGACGCTTGTCGTGCAGCTTCTTGCCGCGGGCCAGCGCCAGCTCGACCTTCGCCCGGCCGTCGGAGAAGTACATCGAGAGCGGGACGATCGTCAGCCCCGACTCCTTCATCTTGAGCTCCCAGCGGTCGATCTCCGCTTTGTGCAGCAGGAGCTTCCGCACCCGCCGCGGCTCGTGGTTGGTCCAGTTGCCCTGGTGGTAGGGCGGAATGTGCACGGCGTGCAGGTACATCTCGCCGTTCCGGAACGTGGCGAAGCCGTCGACCAACGAGGCACGGCCGGCCCGCAGCGACTTCACCTCGGTGCCGGTCAGGACCAGGCCCGCCTCGTAGGTGTCCTCGATGAGGTAGTCGTGCCGCGCCTTCTTGTTCTGGGCGATCATCTTGCGCCCGCGCTCACGAGACATGGGCGTCAGCGTACGAGGTGCGGCAAGGGAATTAATCCAGCCAGCGCATGGGGTCGACGAAGCGGCCGTCCTCCATGACCTCGAAATGCATGTGGGGCCCGGTGGAGTAGCCGGTGCTGCCGGAGTAGCCGAGGACCTCGCCCCGGGAGAGCTTCTCGCCGCGACTGACGGTGTCGCGGGTCATGTGGTTGTAGGTCGTGACGAGGTAGACCCCGTTGACGTAGCCGTGGTCGACAACCACCCGGTTGCCGTAAGCGCTGTTGTAGTACGCCTCGATCACCGTGCCCTCGCGAGCAGCGCGGACCGAGGTTCCGCTGGGAACCCCGAAGTCCGTGCCGGTGTGCAGCTTGTAGTAGCGCAGGATCGGGTGGTAGCGCATCCCGTACGGCGACGTGATCGGCCCGTTGACCGGCCGGCTGAGCAGGCCGGTGCCCTGCACGACCTTGCGGCCGGACTTCTCGGCACGCTCGGCGGCCTTCCGCGCGGCCTCGGCGCGCTTGCGGATGACCTCGGCGAGCCGGTCGGACTCGGCCTTCATCACCGTCAGGCGCTGCTCGATCTCGGCCTTGAGCTCTTCGGCCTTCTCCAGCGCTCCCGCGCGGACCGCGACGAGCCGCTGCACCTCGGCCTGGGCAGCGGTGGCGGTGTTCCGGGCCGCGGTGGTGGTTTTCACCGCCGCCTCGGCAGCCTCCTGCTCGTCGAGGATCCGCCGGAGCGACTGGTCCAGGAAGGCCTGCTTGACCTCCAGGTCCTCCTGCAGGGCGTCCAGGTCGTCCATGACCTGCTTCTCCGAGCGGTTCACCGTCTCGTAGTAGGACATCGCCGAGGTCAGGTCCTCGGGGCTCTGGGCGTTCATCAGCAGGGACAGGCGCTCGAAGCCGCCGCCCATGTAGGCCTGACGGGCGAACTCGGCGAGCGCCTCACGGATGGCCCGCATCCGGCCCTGCGCGCCCAGGTACTCGATCAGGGCCTGCTCGGCATGGGACTCGGTGGCGGCCAGGCTGAGGGCGGCGTCGAACTGCGCGGCCTCGGCCGCCGCGAGCGCGGTGCGGGCGGAGTCCAGCGCCGCCTCGGCCGGTGCGAGCTTGGCCTCCGCGTCGGACAACGCGGTCGTCGCGGCCTTCACCTCGGCGGTCTGCTCGTGGAGGTCCTCCCCGAGTTGGGAGACCTGGGCGTCGACCGAGCGCTTCTTCGACTTCGAGTCGTCGTCGGCCTGGGCCTGCGGGAGCACGAACGCCGCCAGCGCCACCGCGACCACCATCGCGAGGCTCCCGTGGCGGGCTGTCCTGCGCATAGCACTCCCCTAACCCCAGAATTCACACCAGTCCCATGAGTACCACAGAGCGGTGAACGGTCGCGCAGGCGCGCCGGGGGTGCGTGGGAGATCAGACCCGGAGATAGCGCCGCAGCGTCACGGCCGAGACCAGGGCCGAGCCGCCGACCCCGAACAGGAACAGCCAGGGAACCGTGCTGGCGACCGCGTCCCACCCGATGAACGAGGTGAACTGGAAGTTCGGCTCGAGGTAGTGGTCCACCCCGCCCCACTTCGCCCCGACCACGAGGATCGTCGCCAGCACCGCACCGACGGCGCCGGCGATCGCGCCTTCGAGGATGAACGGCAGGCGGATGTAGAAGTTGGAGGCACCGACCAGGCGCATGATCCCGGTCTCGCGCCGTCTGCTGTACGCCGAGAGCCGGATCGTGTTGATGATCAGGAGCAGCGCGGCACCGAGGATGATGCCGGCCAGCAGCAGTGCTCCGATCGAGACCGCCCGCAGCACCCGGAAGAACGGTTCCAGGACAGTTCTCTGGTCCTGGACCTGGTAGACGCCGGGCCGGCCGTTGAAGGCGCTGAAGATGATGTCGTACTTGGTCGGATCGGAGAGCTTCACCCGGTAGGACTCGGGCAACGACTCGGGCGTGATGTTCGCGGCGAGCTCGGTGTCGAAGCGTTCCTGAAAGCGCTGGTAGGCCTCGGCCTTGGTCTCGAAGTAGACCTCGGTGACCAACGGCCTCAGCTTCTCCAGGTCGGCCGAGATCGTCTGCTTCTGCTCCTCGGTGGCCGCACCGGACTTACAGCTCGCAGCCGTGGAGTCCGTTGGCAGGCAAAGGAAGAGCGTCACCTCGACCTTGTCGTACCAGTAGTCCTTCATCGTGTCGACCTGCTTGCCGGTCAGCATGGCGAGGCCGAACAGCGCGAGGGAAACCGCGGTGGTGATGACGACCGCGATGGTCATCGTCAGGTTGCGCTTGAGACCGGTGGTGATCTCCTGGGTGACGAAGGAAACTCTCATGCGCTGTAGCCGTAGACACCGCGGTGCTGGTCGCGGACCATCCGCCCGGTCTCCAGCTCGATGACGCGCTTGCGCATCTGGTCGACGATCGCCTGGTCGTGAGTGGCCATCAGAACCGTGGTTCCGGTCCGGTTGATCCGGTCGAGCAGCTTCATGATCCCGACCGAGGTCGTCGGGTCGAGGTTTCCCGTCGGCTCGTCCGCGATCAGGATCAGCGGCCGGTTGACGAATGCCCGTGCGATCGCGACCCGCTGCTGCTCACCGCCGGAGAGCTCGTCGGGCATCCGGTCCTCCTTGCCCTGCAGCCCGACCAACTCGAGGACCTCGGGCACCACGCGGCGGGTGACGCCACGGGACTTGCCGATCACCTCGAGCGCGAACGCGACGTTCTCGCGCACCGTCTTGTTGGGCAGCAGGCGGAAGTCCTGGAACACCGTGCCGATCTGGCGGCGCAACTGCGGCACCTTCCAGTTCGAGAGGCGGGCCAGGTCCTTGCCGAGGACGTGCACGGTCCCTGCGGAGGGCTTCTCCTCCTTGAGCACCAGACGCAGGAACGTCGACTTGCCCGATCCGGAGGACCCGACGAGGAACACGAACTCACCCTTGACGATCTCGAGCGAGATATCGCGCAGCGCCGGCCGGTCCTGGCTCGGGTAGGTCTTGGTGACGTTGTCGAGTCTGATCATCGTGAGTCGATGGTAGGCGCGTCAGGGCGCCGAACCGCCTATTGAGAGGGAGTTCCGGAGCGGCGCCACCGGATGCCGGCTTCGATGAAGTCGTCAATCTCACCGTTGAAGACCGCCTGCGGGTTGCCGACCTCGTGCTCGGTCCGCAGGTCCTTGACCATCTGGTACGGATGCACGACGTAGGAACGCATCTGATTGCCCCACGAACCGGACGAATCGCCCTTCAGGGCGTTCATCTTGGCCTCCTCCTCCTCCTTGCGGACCTTGAGCAGGCGCGACTGGAGGACCCGCAGAGCAGCGGCCCGGTTCTGGATCTGCGACTTCTCGTTCTGGCAGGAGACCACCAGGCCGGTCGGGAGGTGCGTGATGCGGACCGCGGAGTCCGTGGTGTTGACGCTCTGCCCGCCCGGCCCCGAGGAGCGGAACACGTCGATGCGGATGTCGTTCTCCGGGATGTCGATGGAGTCGGTCTGCTCGGTGACCGGGAGCACCTCGACCGCGGCGAAAGAGGTCTGGCGGCGGCCCTGGTTGTCGAACGGGGAGATTCGGACCAGTCGGTGTGTGCCCTGCTCGACCGAGAGCGTCCCGTAGGCGTGCGGGGCGTGGACGACGAAGGTGGCGGACTTGATGCCGGCCTCTTCGGCGTAGGAGGTGTCATAGACCTCGGTGGGGAAGCCGTGCCGCTCGGCCCAGCGGAGGTACATCCGCATCAGCATCTCGGCGAAGTCGGCGGCGTCGACGCCCCCGGCCTCGGAGCGAATGGTGACCAAAGCATCGCGGGCGTCGTACTCACCGTTGAGCAGCGTCCGGACCTCGAGTTCGCCGATCTCCCGCGTCAGGTTCGCCAGCTCGGCCTCGGCCTCGGCACGGGTGTCGTCGTCGTCGCCCTCTTCGGCCATCTCCCACAGCACGGAGAGGTCGTCGACCCGGCGCCGCACCTGCTCCATGCGCTTGACCTCGGACTGGACGACCGACATCCGGCTGGTGACCTTCTGCGCACGCTCCTGGTCGTCCCACAGGTCCGGTGCGGCCGCCTGCAGCTCGAGCTCGGCGTACTCCCGACGCAGCGCGTCGAGATCGACGACGGCCTCGATCGAGGTCAGCGTCGTATCGAGCGCTTTGAGCGCTTCGACGAAATCGGGTCCGGCCACGACGCCCAACCCTACGCGGGCCCCGACCCCGGACGCGCCGCCGCCCGGGCACCCCTGGCTGGGGCGCCCGGGCGGGCGGACGCTCTGGTCGGGCGGAAGCTCAGCCGGCGGGCGGGTTCTCGCCCGAACCCCCGCCGCCGCCCTGGCCGCCGAGGTTAGGGGTGTCGGCGCCAGCAGCGTCGCCGCGGTCGCCACCGGAGTTGCCCTGGTGGCCGCTCGCACCGCACGTCGTGAACGCGTCGATCGGGTACCCCGTGCAGGGGATGGGCAACGCGGCGCCCCCCGGAGCGGGCGGGTCCTCGGCCGCGACGCTCGGGACGGTGCTCGCCGGGGGCGGCGGCGTGCCGGGATCGCCGCTGTCCTCCTCACCCGGGCTGCCGGGCTCGCCGGCACCACAGGTGGAGCCGATGATCGGGCCGACCATCGCGTCGAGGGGCGTCCCGGTGCAGGGCGGCTCGGCGACGTTGGAGGCGCCGGCGGCGCCGAGCTCTGGCGCATTGCTGGTGATCATGTCGGTGTTCGCGGTCACGGCCGTCGCTGAACCGCCTGCCATCAGGACCGCGGCCACCGCTGCGCCGGCGGAGATCGCCGTGCGCGCGGCGAAGGCGCGGCTCGCTGTCGGCTTGCGGTGACGACCGGGGCTGACGTTGCTCTGCATAGGCACACTCCAAGGTGGATGTCCGACCGGGGCATGTCCGGACGAAGCTGGGAGAACTCGTGCTTACGGCTCTCGAAACTTCCCCGTCGCGGCGCACGAAAACACCTGGTCGGTGGCTCGGAAAGTGAACTGCGCAACGCGTATGACCCGCGACCCGCCCGCACACGAAGCCGCCCGGGGCGCCCTACTGCGGGCGACCCGGGCGGCGTCGATCGAAGGTCAGGCCCTGCGGTGCGCACCCCGTCGGCGCGGCGCCGCGGCGTGCCGCGGGCTACCCGCCATCGTCAGCGCGGCTCCGGCGGCCACCAGCAGGCCACCGACGGCCGCCAGCCCGGACTCGGCGCCGGTGTCCGGGAGGTCGCCGCCCGCCGTGCCCGGGGTCTCCTCGTTCTGCGCCGGCTTCGTCACGTCGTCGGTGTCGGCCGGGTCCGTGGTGTCGTCGATCTCCTCGCCGCCGACCTCGGCGCCCGGGGTGCCGCCGGGATCCGTCGTGTCGGTGGGAACGACGTTCACGCAGACGAACCAGTGGCTGATGCCGGCGGGCTTGCCGCTGGCGTTGAGCGGGGAGTGCAGTTCCTCCCAGGGCAATTCCCCGAGCCCCTCGGGCGGGTTGGCCGCGGTGCCGGGCTCGTAGAGGTTGTAGCCGTTGCCGCCCTTCACGACGACGGCCACGACCTGGTACCCCGGCTTGACCGCGTCGATGTTCAGGAAGGTCCCGCCGAGCTCGCCCTCGGAGTAGCTGAGCACCTCGTCCGGGTCGGCGTACTCATCGTCGTCATCGATCCCGTAGCGCTCGCCGCCGACGCCCACGCCGAACCTGCCGTCGCCGCAGGTGGTCGCGTTGCCGGTCGCGGCTTCGGCGCGCGCGTCCCCGGTTGCCACGGTCGCGGCGGCCTGGGCGTCCTTGGCGTCCTTCTCGGCCTTGTCCGCGGCATCCTTCGCGTCCTTGGCGTCCTTCTCCGCCTTGTCCGCGGCATCCTTTGCGTCCTTGGCGTCCCTTTCCGCCTTGTCCGCGGCATCCTTCGCGTCCTTGGCGTCCCTCTCCGCCTTGTCCGCGGCATCCTTCGCGTCCTTGGCGTTTTTCTCCGCCGTGGCGTCCTGCGCGGCCTTGGCTTCGGCGGCTTCCTTCTCCGCCTTCTCCTTGGCGGCCTGAGCGTCCGCGGCCTCCTTGTCCGCCTTATCCCTGGCGGCCTGAGCGTCCTCTGCGGCTTCCTTGTCGGCCTTCTCCTTCGCCGCCTTGGCCTGCTCGGCGGCCGCGGCCTCGGCTGCGTCCTTCGCGTCCGCGGCTTCCTTGTCCGCCTTGACCTTGGCGTCCTTGGCGTCCTTGTCGGCCTTCTCGGCGGCGTCCTTGGCGGCCTGAGCCTCCGCGGCCTCCTTGTCCGCCTTCTCCTTGGCGGCCTTGGCCTCGTCGGCGGACTTGGCGTCCTTGGCGGCCTTCGCGTCCGCGGCCTCCTTGTCGGCCCTCTCCTTGGCGGCCTGAGCCTCGGCGGCTTCCTTGTCGGCCTTCTCCTTGGCGGCCTGAGCCTCGGCGGCTTCCTTGTCCGCCTTCTCCTTCGCGGCCTTGGCCTCGTCGGCGGACTTGGCGTCCTGGCGGCCTTCGCGTCCGCGGCTTCCTTGTCGGCCTTCTCCTTGGCGGCCTGAGCCTCGGCGGCTTCCTTGTCGGCCTTGTCCTTGGCGGCCTGAGCCTCGGCGGCCTCCTTGTCGGCCTTCTCCTTGGCGGCCTGAGCCTCCGCCGCCTCCTTCTCCGCCTTCTCCTTGGCGGCCTGCTGGCTGGTGGTGGACTGCGCGGTCGGGACCGACTTCGCGCACAAGAACCAGTGGCTGATGGCCGCCGGCTTCCCGTTGGGGTTCAACGGCGAGTGCAGGTTCTCCCACGGCAGCGCACCGAGGCCCTTGGGCGGGTTGGCGGAGGTTCCCGGCGTGTAGAGGTTGTAGCCGTTGCCGCCCTTGACGACGACGCCGAGCACCTCGAACCCCGGCTTCACGGCGGAGATCGACAGGTTGATGCCGCCGATCTCGCCCCCGGTGTAGCTCACGACCGGGCCCGGGGAGGCACCCTCGCCCACGCCGTACTCCGTACCGCCGAGACCGACGCCGAACTTGGCGTCGCCGCACGAGGTGGCGTTGCCGTCCACACCCTTGGCGCGCGCATCCCCGGTCTCGGTGGCCGCGGTGGCCGCGGCGCCGGCCGCGAGAACGAGCGCGCCCGCAGTGCCTGCGGACAGGACGACGCGGGTCGCATTGCGTCGGGTGACATTGGGCCGGCGGTGGCGGCCACGGCGGGACGTGCTCTGCATCGGAGTCCTTGGGGTGGGGGCAGTGGGTCCGCGACAATTCGGACGAAACGGGACGAAAGCTTGGCGGCAACCGAGTGTGCCGTGCGATCGCCCCAGCCACCAGGGACCAAGGGCATCTCTGCAGGTCACGTGACCAGGAACACGCTCCGTAATCGCTCCGGCCCGACCGCGCCAACACGACGGCCCGCCACCGGGAACCGGTGACGGGCCGTGATGCGGACTGAGGTCAGGAGCGGACGTCGTCCCGGGCCGGGCCGCCATTCACCGTGTCATCCCCGAAGCCGCCGCGGATGACGTCGCGCCCGCGGTTGCCCCAGACGATGTCGTCCCCGCGGTTCCCGAAGAGCCGGTCGTTGCCGGGACCACCGGAGATCCGGTCGTCCCCACGACCGCCGGAGATCGAGTCCGCACCGAGGCCACCGCACAGGACGTCGTTCCCGCCGCGACCCTCGATGACGTCATTCCCGCCGTAGCCGAAGATCAGGTCCCGGCCGCTCGTGCCACGCAGCACGTCGTTGCCGTTGGTGCCCTGAATGACGTTGAAGTTGCTCGCCGCCACCCGGAAGCTGCACGCCGGGTCCAGCACCGGAGCCGGCGGCGTCACCGGCGGGGTCACGTAGGTCTTGAAGAACAGGTCGAAATTTGGTGCCTCCGTCCACGCCGCGGGCGGAGAGGCCGGCGACGAGAACATGGTGCCCGCGCCGTAGGGGTTGCCTTCGTACACGCCCCTGACGCTGTAATTGTCGTCGCTCGTCGCGTGCACCACCACGGCGTACTGCGAACCGGACTGGACGGCCGCCGCCGGACCGAAGGGCACCGAGACGAAAGCAAATGGCGCTCCCGCCACAGGGACGGCCGAAGCCGCGATCTGCTCGGTCGCGAGAATCGTGTTGCCGGGAGCGCCCGCGACAACGTTTCGCAGCTCTACGAACAGCGGCGCTGCCACGTCGGCCTCACGATTCAGGACCAGGTCGATGCGAGAGAGCCCGCCGGTCATTCCCGCCGTGAAGGTCTGAGCGATGCTCTGGCTGGAATTGACCGAGTTGTCGGTCTGGCCGAAAGCTTCCGAGGTCTGCTGCTGGTCCAGAGTTTCCGCGGCGTGCGCGCTCTGCGGCACGGCCACCAGGGCCCCCACCATCAGCGCGATCGAACTGACGGCACCCAGCCGCCCGAGAACAGAATTCATGTGATCCCCCCGGATCAGTAGATGATCTTCGGCACGATCATCCCGTCCGCTAGTCCCCGCCGTGGTGAAATGCGCGAATTCGGACTGACCGGTCCGTTCTGGGATCCTCCGTCCGGTCCAGTTGGCCGTGTCAGCGGTCCCCTGCCATGCGCGACGCTAGGGTCGCCCGTGTGACCAGCGCAGAGCCGCGCGCGGCGGAGGGGCGTTCCTTCGGCGAGGAGGGGGCCCGCCTCACCTACGGGTCCTACCTGCGGCTGCCCGAGCTGCTCGACCAGCAGCGGCTGGCCTCGGACCCCGCGGCCCATGACGAGCTGCTGTTCATCACGATCCACCAGGTCTACGAGCTCTGGTTCCAGCAGATCCTGCACGAGCTCGGGGCGGTCCGGGACGCGATGTCCGCGGGCCGGGCCTGGCAGGCCCGGCAGCTCCTCGGCCGCGTGCACAGCATCGAACGGGTTCTCATCGGACAGGTCGAGGTCCTCGAGACCATGACGCCGCAGGACTTCCTGGTCTTCCGGTCGCGCCTCGCGCCGGCCAGCGGTTTCCAATCGGTCCAGTTCCGTGAGATCGAGTTCCTCTCCGGGGCCAAGGACCCGGGCTTCCTCCAGCGGTTCACCGCGTTGACGTCCGACGAGCGCGCCCGCCTCGAGCGCCGGCTCGCCGAACCGACGCTGTGGGACGCGTTCCTGCAGCTGCTGGGCACCCGTGGTCTGCCCACCGGCTCCGACGACGAGATCACCGCCAGCCTGCTCACCGTGGCCCGCGACCGGGACACCCACGGCGACGCTTGGGACCTCGCCGAGGCCCTCATCGAACACGACGCCAATGCCTGGTTGTGGCGGTCCCGCCACGTCCTGATGGTCGAGCGGCAGATCGGCACCAAGTCCGGTACCGGTGGCTCGTCCGGCGGTCCCTACCTGCGTGGACGCCTGCCCGTGCGGTACTACCCCCTGTTGTGGGAGCTGCGCCAACACCTATGAATTGGCACCTATGAGCGCTGAGAAATTGTCCGCAGAGGACTGGGCCCGCCTCGAGCGGTACTACTACCGCCATGCGATGGCGGCCGAGATCAGCGAGCGGCCGAAGGCCGATCTGGACGGCGCGATCCGTGCCCACGTCGCCCTCGCCACCGTCCGGCCCCAGGGCACGGTTTCCGTGCGGGTCTACACCCCGACCCGGGAGACCGACGGGTGGTCCGCCGGCGGCCGCACCGTCGTCGAGATCGTCACCGACGACATGCCGTTCCTGGTGGACTCGGTCACCGCCGCACTGACCCAGGCCGATCAGGACATCGACCTGGTCGTGCACCCGCAGATCGTGGTGCGCCGCGACATCACCGGCGCGCTGCTCGGCATCGAGGACGCCCCGGGGCACGACCGCACCACCCCGATTCCCGAAGGTTGCCCCGAGTCCTGGATGCACCTGGAGATCGACCAGGTTTCTGCGGCCGAGATGACGCGGATCGAGGGCGAGCTGCGCAACGTGCTGCGCGACGTGCGCGACGCCGTCGATGACTGGCAGAAGATGGGCGAAGCCGCCTTGCGAGCGGCGGACGACCTCATCGGCGATGAGGGCATGCCCAGTCGCGACACCGACCCGGAGCTCGCCGAGGCGTGGGAGTTGCTGCGCTGGCTGGCGGACAACCACTTCACGTTCCTCGGCTACCGCGAGTACGACCTGCTGGTCGAGGACGGCGTGGACGTGCTGCGCGGGGTCCCCGGTTCCGGCCTGGGCATCCTGCGCTCCGATGTCCTGCGCTCGCCGTCCTTCGACGGCCTGACCCCGGAGGCGCGCGCCCGCGCCCGTGATCCCCGGCCGCTGATCATCACCAAGTCGACGACGCGCTCGACGGTGCACCGGCCCGGCTACCTCGACTACATCGGCGTCAAACGCTTCGAGAACGGCGAGGTCATCGGCGAGCGCCGCTTCGTCGGGCTGTTCAGCCGCGCCGCCTACACCGAGAACGTCGCGCGCATCCCGGTCCTGCGCCGCAAGGTCGACGAGCTCTACGAACTGACCGGCTTCATCCCGAACAGTTACTCCGGGCGCGACCTGCTCGAGGCCATCGAGACGTACCCACGCGACGAGCTCTTCCAGACGCCGGTGCCGCAGCTGTACAAGGTGCTGCTCGCCGTGCTGCATCTCAAGGAGCGCAAGCAGCTGCGGCTGTTCCTGCGCTCGGACGAATTCGCGCGGTTCACCTCCGCACTGGTCTATCTCCCGCGCGATCGCTACAACACCGAGAACCGGCTGAAGATCCAGGAGATTCTGCTCGCCGAGCTCGACGGGATCAGCGTCGAGTTCACCTCGCGCGTCACCGAGTCGGTGCTGGCACGGCTCCACTTCGTGGTCCGGGTCGATCCGGCACTGCCCATCGAGGCGCGCAAGCCGATCGACGCCGCCCGGGTCGAGGCGCTGCTGGTCGAGGCCACGAGGACCTGGCGCGAGTCACTGCACGAGGCCCTGGAGGAGCGGTACGACGAGCACCAGGCCGCGACGTTGACCGCGCGGTACGCGGACGCGTTCCCGGCCGGGTACCGGGAGACGAACTCCCCCTCCGCTGCCGTCGACGACCTGACCCGCCTGGAGGCGCTGCCCCCGGAGGACGGGATCTGCGTGCGGCTGTACGAGCCGAAGGGCGCCCCGGCAGGGCACCGCCGGTTCTCGGTCTACCGGCGCGGGCCGGCACTCTCGCTGTCGGAGATGCTGCCGATCCTCCAGCACCTCGGTGTCGAGGTCACCGACGAGCAGCCCTACCGAATCGAGCTCCCCGGCGACGCGGTCACCGACGAGGCCTGGATCTACGACTTCGGCCTGCGCACCGACGAGTCGGCGCGCCCCACGCCGGAGATCCGCACCGTCTTCGAGGACGCCTTCCTCGCCGCGCGCGACGGCCGGGCGGAGTCCGACGGCTTCAACCGCCTCGTGCTCTCGAGCGGTCTGACGTGGCGTCAGGTATCGGTGATCCGCGCCTACGCGAAATATCTGCGCCAGGGCGGCAGCACCTTCGGGCAGGAGTACCTCGAGCAGGTCGTCACCGCGAACTCCACGATCGCGCGCACCCTCGCCCTGCTGTTCGAGGCGCGGTTCGACCCCAGCCTCGGAGCGCCAGACAACACCGAACGCATTGAGGTGTGTGAGGCGCTCGCCGGCGACATCACCGAAGCGTTGGACCAGGTCGCGAGCCTGGACGCGGACCGCATCCTGCGTTCCTTCCTCGCACTGGTGCAGGCCACGCTGCGCACCAACTACTGGGTGCCGCGGCGCGAGGACGAGGAACGCCAAGGCCTGGCGTTCAAGTTCGACCCGCACCGATGCCCGGACCTGCCGGCGCCGCGACCCATGTTCGAGATCTGGGTCTACTCCCCCACCGTGGAGGGCGTGCACCTGCGCTTCGGGCCGGTGGCCCGCGGCGGCTTGCGCTGGTCCGACCGGCGCGAGGACTTCCGCACCGAGATTCTCGGACTGGTCAAGGCGCAGATGGTGAAGAACACCGTGATCGTGCCGGTCGGCGCGAAGGGCGGGTTCGTCGTCAAGCGCGCCCCCGTCGCAACGGGGGTCGCCGAGGCGGACCGGGAGGGGCAGGCGGCCGAGGGCGTCGCCTGCTACCGGACCTTCATCGGCGCGATGCTCGACGTCACCGACAACCTGGTCACCGGGGAACTCGTGCCCGCCGCTCAGGTCGTCCGGCACGACGCCGATGACGCTTACCTCGTCGTGGCCGCGGACAAGGGCACGGCGAAGTTCTCCGACATCGCGAACGAGATCAGCGTGCGCCGCGGGTTCTGGCTAGGCGACGCTTTCGCCTCCGGCGGGTCCGCGGGCTACGACCACAAGGCGATGGGCATCACCGCCCGCGGGGCCTGGGAGTCGGTGAAGCGGCACTTCCGCGAACGGGGCATCGATTCCCAGTCGCAGGACTTCACCTGCGTCGGCGTCGGCGACATGTCCGGTGACGTGTTCGGCAACGGGATGTTGCTCTCCGAGCACATTCGGCTCGTCGCCGCCTTCGACCACCGCCACGTCTTCCTCGATCCCAACCCGGACGCGGCGAAATCCTTCGCCGAGCGGCAGCGGATGTTCGCCCTGCCGCGCTCGTCGTGGGCCGACTACGACACCTCCCTGATCTCCGAGGGCGGCGGGGTGCACCCGCGCACCGCGAAGTCGATTCCCATCACCGACCAGGTCCGCGACCGGCTCGGGCTGGCGGCCGACGTCACCGCGCTCCCGCCCAACGACCTGCTCCGAGCCATCCTGCTCGCCGAGGTGGACCTGCTCTGGAACGGCGGCATCGGCACCTACGTCAAGGCCTCCACCGAGACCCATGCCGAGGTCGGCGACAAGGCGAACGACGCGATCCGCGTCGACGGGGCGCAACTGCGCGCCGCCGCCGTCGGTGAGGGCGGCAACCTCGGCTTCACCCAGCGCGGCCGCATCGAGTACGCGCTCGTCGGCGTCAACGGCGCCGGAGGTCGGATCAACACCGACGCGATCGACAACTCCGCCGGCGTCGACACCTCGGACCACGAGGTCAACATCAAGATCCTGCTCGACGCGGCGATCGCCGCCGGCCGGCTCGAGCTCGCCGAACGCGATCCGCTGCTGGCCTCCATGACCGACGAGGTCGCGGAACTCGTGCTGCGTGACAACTACGCGCAGAACGTGGCGCTGGCGAACGCGCTCGAACAGGCCCCGGCGTTGCTGCACGCCCACACCCGGCTGATGCGCGCGATGGAGAACTCCGGCGTGCTGGACCGGGCGTTGGAGTTCCTGCCGCCGGAGAAGGAGATCGCGGCCCGCGCGGCCGAGGGCAAGGGGCTGACGGCACCCGAGCTCGCGGTGCTGCTCTCCTACACGAAGATCGTGTTGAACGACGCCCTGCTGGCCACCGACCTCCCGGACTCGGCGGCGCTCCAGCGGGTGCCGGTGGAGTACTTCCCCATGGCGTTGCGCGAGCGGTTCGCCGATGGCATCGCGGCCCATCCGCTGCGCCGGGAGATCCTCACCACCGCGGTGGTCAACGACCTCGTCAACGACGCCGGCATCACCTTCCTCCAGCGCCTCGTCGAGGAGACCGCCGCCCCGCTGGTCGACATCGCCCGCGCGTACGTCGTCGCTCGGGATGCTTTCGACCTCGAGCCGTTCCGGGAAGAGGTAGCGGCGCTGGACTGCCAGGTCCCCGCCGAGGTGCAGACCCGGATTCGCCTCCAGGCGCGACGGCTCGCGGAACGCGCCACCCGGTGGCTGCTGGCCAAGCGCCGCTCCCCGCTCGACATCGACGCCGAGGTCGAGTTCTTCTCCGAGGGCGTCACCGAGGTCCTCGCGATGGTGCCGAAGATGGTCCGCGGGGCCGACGCCGACGCCCTCGCCACCGAACGCGACGCCCTGGTCGAGGCCGGCGTGCCGCACGCCCTCGCCGAGCGCTCCGCCGCGATGGACCTCGCCTTCGCGGCCCTGGACATCGTCGAGGTCTCGCGCACCAGTGGGTTCTCGCGAGCCGACGTCGCCGAGGTCTATTTCCTGCTGGCCGACGAACTCGCGATCTCCGAGCTGCTGGCGGCCATCAACGCCCTGCCCCGGGACGATCGCTGGAAGGCGACCGCCCGCGCGAGCGTCCGGGAGGACCTCTTCGCCGCCCATGCCGCCCTGACCGCCGACGTGTTGGCCGCCGGCGACCCGTCCTCGACCCCGCGGCAGCGCTTCGCGGCCTGGCGGGCCGAGGTCGGCGAGACCGTCGACCGGGCCTCCAAGGTATTCAACGAGATCACCGCGGCCGAGACCCTCGACCTCGCGATGGCCTCGGTGGCGATGCGCGCCTTCCGCAGCCTGCTCGCCTCCCCGCGCGGCTGAGTACCACGCAGTAACAACCTCTGAAAGGATCACTCCGGGTCGACGCGGCCCACTTCGAAGGAGTTTTCGCATGGCAGCCAGCCAAACGGTGTCGGCATCGACCGACATCTACTCGGACCCGAAGGTCGTCTACGACCTGATCAGCGACCTGCCCCGGATGGGCGAGTGGAGCCCGGAGAACTGCGGCGGCAAGTGGCGCGGCGGTGCAACCGGAGCCGAGGTCGGCGCGAAGTTCAAGGGCAAGAACAAGATCGGTAAGCGGTCCTGGTCGACGGACGTGACGATCACCGAGGCCACCGCGCCGGAGAAGTTCGCCTTTCAGGTCACGGCGCTCGGTATGCCGATCTCCGTCTGGTCCTACGAGATCACCCCGATCGCCTCGGGCTGCACCGTGACCGAGACCTTTGAGGACACGCGTAGCGGATTCCTCACGAAGGTCGGGGGCCTCCTCACCGGCGTCAAGGATCGCGACGCTCACAACAGGCCCGGCATGGAGACGACCCTCGCGAACCTCAAGAAGGCCGCCGAGGCCTCCTGACCCGCACTTCCTGCATCGCGGCGCGCCCATCTGGAATACGAGATGGGCGCGCCGCGCTGTATCGGTGGAGAAATCCGGTGTCGGCGAAGGCCACACGTCGCTCACACTGACGGCGCCGCGCACAAGGTGCTCCCGGCTGGGGAGAGCGAGACTCATGAGTTCCGTCGTGCTGCCCGGCAGCCGCGTCCACGTCAAGATGTGGGCGGATCCCGCCACCGTCGAGGACCAGGCGCTGGCCCAGCTGCGCAACGTGGCGAACCTGCCGTGGGTCCTGTCCCGTCAGACCGACCTCGTCGAGGTCGTCGCGAAGCTGACGCCCTTGATCTGCGTCAAGGGCTGACGCGAGCACCTACCCCATGTGCGGATAGCGCCAGTCCGTCGGGGGGACGAGGGTCTCCTTGATCGACCGGGGGCTGACCCAGCGGAGGAGGTTCAGGGGCGAGCCGGCCTTGTCGTTGGTCCCCGAGGCACGGGAGCCACCGAAGGGCTGCTGGCCGACGACAGCGCCGGTCGGCTTGTCGTTGACGTAGAAGTTACCGGCGGTGAAGCGCAGCGCGGCGGAGGCCTGCTCGACGGCGGCGCGGTCGTTCGCGAAGACCGCCCCGGTCAGGCCGTAGGGCGAGCCGGTGTCGACGAGGTCCAGGACCCGGTCCCATGCGGAGTCCTCGTAGACGAAGACGCCGAGGAGGGGCCCGAAGTACTCCGTGCAGAGAACCTCGTTCGTCGGGTCGTCGGTGGCGACGATCGTGGGACGGACGAAGTAGCCCTCGCGGTCGTCGCACTGGCCGCCGACGAGGACGGTCGTCGAGGCGCCGGCCACCGCCCGCTCGATCGCGGTGCTCAACTTCGCGTAGGCACGGTCGTCGATGACGGCGCCCAGGAAGTTCGAGAAGTCCGCGACGTCGCCCATCGGCAGCGAGGCGGTCTCGGCCAGCAGGTCCTCGCCCATCCGGTTCCAGATCGAGCGCGGGACGAAGGCGCGCGACGCCGCCGAGCACTTCTGTCCCTGGTACTCGAACGCACCGCGGATCAGTCCGGTGCGCAGGGCGGCCGGGTCCGCCGACGGGTGGGCGAGCACGAAGTCCTTGCCCCCGGTCTCGCCGACCAGCCGCGGGTAGGTGCGGTAGGTCGAGAGGTTGTCGGCGATCCCGCGCCACAGCGCGGAGAAAGTCGCGGTGGACCCGGTGAAGTGGATCCCGGCCAGCGCGGGATGCGGCAGCACGGCGGCCGAGGTCTCGGGGCCGTGCCCGGGCAGGAGGTTGATCACGCCGGGCGGCAGGCCGGCTTCCTCGAGCAGTCGCATCGTGGCCTGGGCGGCCAGCAACTGCGTCGTGGCGGGCTTCCAGACGACGGTGTTGCCCATCAGCGCCGGGGCGGTCGGCAGGTTGCCGGCGATCGAGCTGAAGTTGAACGGGGTGACCGCGTAGACGAAGCCTTCCAGCGGGCGGTGGTCGGTGCGGTTCCACATCCCGGGCCCGGAGACCGGCTGCATCGCGAGGATGTCGCGGGCGAAGTGCACGTTCCAGCGCCAGAAGTCGATCAGCTCGCAGGCGGCGTCGATCTCGGACTGGAGCACCGTCTTGGACTGGCCGAGCATCGTCACCGCGTTGCTGTGGTCCCGCCAGGGCCCGGCCAGCAGGTCGGCGGCGCGCAGGAAGACCGCGGCCCGGGCGTCGAAGGACAGCTCGCGCCAGGCCGGAGCCGCTTTCAGCGCGGCGTCGATCGCCAGGCTCGCGTCCCCTGAGGTCGAGGCGCGCCCCCGGGCGAGCACCAGGTCGTGGCGGTGGGGGGCCCGGACCACCAGCTCGTCGCCCGTTCCCGGGCGCTGCTCGCCGTCGACGGTGAGGGTGATCTCGACGGTCTCGGCCGCGACGGCCTTCAGCGCATCGGCGACCCGCTCGCGCTCGGGCGAGCCCGGCGCGTAGGTCAGAACGGGCTCGTTACGCGGCTGCGGTACGGCGGTGACGGCGTCCACCTGATCATCGTGACACGCCACATGCACCGAACGCCCCGCATCCACCCGGTCCAGCAGCAAGAATCCGGTTGTCGACCTCCCCGCCGGGGGTGGGGCCGAGGGCTACGGGGGATTCATGCAGGTATCGCGCCGCGAGCGCGTGCGTCAGGCGCGCGCCGTGCGCCGGGCCCGGACCGCCGCGGTGGCCTCGCTCCTGCCCGGCGTCGGCCATCTGGTGCTCGGGCGGCGCCGCACCGGCCTGGCCCTGTTGGGCGCGACGATCGTGGCGGTCGTCGGCCTGGGCGCGACGCTGCTGCTGCTGGACTCCGGTCAGACCGAGCGGCTGGCGGTGAAGGAGAACGTCCTGCTGACCATCGCAGTCGGCCTCGTGGTGGGGGGCCTGCTGTGGTGCGCAACGATCCTGTCCGCCTACCGCGCGGCTCGACCCCCGCGGATGAGCGGCGGCCAGGCGCTGGTCTCGCGGGCCCTGGTGACCCTGGTGTGCCTCACGGTCATGGCGCCGCTGACCTGGAGCGCCTCGACGGTCTACGCCGCCCGCGACGTCCTGCACGACACGTTCCGCTCCGACCTGCTGGCGGCGGATCAGCCCGGAGCCGCGGGCGTCCCGACGGCCACCCCGAGCCCGACGCCCGTCCCGGTTCCGTTCGCGGACCGCGACCGGGTGACGGTGCTGCTGCTCGGGGGCGACGGAGAATCCGACCGCGAGGGCATCCGGACGGACTCCCTGATCCTGGCCTCGGTCGATACCCGCACCGGGCGGACCGCGCTGATGAGTCTCCCCCGCAACCTGCAGAACGTGCCCCTGCGTCCGGGGACCGCGCTGGCCGCGGCCTTCCCAGCCGGCTTCCCCGATTTCTGGTTCAGCATCTACACCGCCGCGGACTCCAACCCGGCGCTGATGCCGCGGGTTCGTCCGGAGAATGCCGGCGCGGCCGCCATCACCGACACGGCGGCGTACCTGACCGGCGTGGATATCGACTACTACGTCCTCACCGACATGGCCGGCTTCCGCCGCATCGTCGAAACCCTCGGCGGCGTGACGATCAACGTCCGGTCCGGCGACGGCCTCCCGATCCCGATCGGCGGTTCGCACGCCGGCGACGGGTCGGTCACGGCGCTGCCGCACGACTCGATCGAGCTGGGCCGGCAACGCCTCAACGGCTACGACGCCCTCTGGTACGCCCGGTCCCGGTTCGCCGCGGGCGACGAGGAGCGGCAGGCACGACAGCGCTGCCTGCTGACCGCCATCGCCCGCCAGTCCGACCCCGGCTCGTTGCTGACCACGGTCCAGACGTTCCTCGGCGCCGCGAAGCAGGTCCTGCGCACCAACATCCCCGCCGAGGTACTGCCGGACTTCGCCGAGCTGGCTCGCCAGTTCCGCAAGACCGCGCAGATCGACCGCGTCACGATTCTCGACGTCGTCGGCTCGAGCGCAAACCCCGATGTGGAGGCCATCCGCCTCCGCGCCGCCGCCGCAGTCGCCGGCAACCTCACTCCCGAGGCCACCAGCGACTACGGCGTGGACCGTCCGATCTGTCCGGGCCTGTAGCGCAGTCCTAGCGCGCGGTGCGGGTGAAGGTCACCCAGTTCGAGCTGCCGGCGTGCAGGAACCCGGCCGTCGTCATCGACTTGCGCGGCTCGATGCGCGTCCGGCTACGGCTCACGCTGCTGACCTGCTGCTCGTCGGTGCCGGAGACACCGCCGGCCATCCAGCCGGTCGTCACCAGCGAGCGCGGAGCCGTGTGGCGGACCTTGTACTTGCCCGCGGTCAGACCGTCCTCGGCGCTGAGCAGCCGGCACCCGGCGAGCTTGAAGGACTTCACGACCTTGTTCTTGCGGATCAGCGCAATGGTCGAGGCGGGAGCGTCGGCCCGGCTGGCGCAGATGGTCAGCGTCCCGTAGGGCTGCGGACCACGGCTCACCCCTTCGCCGATCTCGCCCTTGCTCACCCCCGCGCCGATCTTGCCCTGCTCGGCGGCCACGGCAGCGCCGGGAACGAGGATCGATGCGGCCGTGGCGATCAGAACGGCGGCGCGAATGGACTTAGACATAGCGGACCCCTCCACAATTTCCCCCTGAAGCCCCCGTGCTGCGTTGTTGGACCCTCGATTCCCCTCCACCGATCCCCGCGAAACCATTGCTTGACCGACCCTTGCCCGAGCGGGTGTAACCCTGTCCGGATCGCCCGATGATGCCCTGTACACAACGGATCTGATGGTCCATCAGGACATGTCGCCGATTAGCGTGGCGATCTCCTGCGTCGCGTACCAGTGCAAGTCGTGGTCTTCCGCACCGTCGACCACAAAAGCCGCATCGGCGTCGCCGCCGTCCGCGGCCGGCACCGCGCCGACCGCGGCGCGGATGTCGGGCTCCGCCTCGGGCTCGTCGACATGGATCGCGGCGACGTCGGTCAACGCGATCTCGACCGTGACATGCACCGCCGCGGGATGCACGTCAGGAACGAGGCGGACCGCGGCGTCCGGGACGTCGGCGGCGACGACCACTCGGCGGGCGGGCGCGGTGGGATCGGCCGCGAGCAGGCGGAGGCTCCCGCGAGCGGCGTCGATGGTCGCGGCGTACTCCAGTTCCTCGCTGTCCCCCGACGCGTACCACTCGCGAAGTGCCGGGGTGACGGCGTAGGCCAGCAACGGCGGCGGGCCGAACGAGGCTCGATCGGCGGCGGCCACGAGGGCCGGGAAGGTCGTCGGTAGATAGACCCGCATCGCGGAGAAATCCTTCCGATTTGCTTATCCACAGGGCCCACCACGGAACCTTGACTCGCGAGTAACTTAGCGGGTACACATCCGCCCACACGCACCCACCATGATCACGAACAGGACGTCGCACGGCACCCACCGCCCTGGGTCCGGCGCGACTTCCGGGGGAGTTCGTCATGACCGTGGCCGCCGCCGCGACCCGTCCGCACCGCCTGCCCGCGCCTGCCACCGAGCCGCCCTACGACGAGCATCCGGTCCCGCGGCCGCTCCGGCCCGAGGCCGCGACGCAGGGAACGCTCGCGCTCACCTTCACCTTGCCGTCCGGGGTCGCGTCCGACCCGCGGCCGGCGCTGCGGCTGGTGCCGGATCCGCCGGTCGAGCCCCTGCCCGCCACCGCCGGCCTGCCGGCGGTGAAGGCCTGGGCGGACACGTGCGCGCTGGCCATCGCCCAGATCCTCACCGGTGAGCGCGCACCCGGTCAGCTCCGGCAATGGGCCATGCCCGAGGTCTTCGACGCCCTGGCGCGTCGCGCGGCCCTGGCCACGTCGGCCCCGCGCCGGCGCGCGACCTTGCGGGCCGTGCACATCTGCTGTCCCGCCCGCGGGGTCGCGGAGATCACCACCGTCATCCACGGGCTGGCCCGGCCGAAGGCCCTGGCGTTCCGACTGGAGGCACGACGTACGCGCTGGGTCTGCACCGCACTCGAACTGGGCTGACCTACCCTCGGCGCTCGTGACGTCCCGGAATTTCTCACCCCTGCCCGCCGCGGTTCTCTGGGACATGGACGGGACGCTCGTCGACACCGAGCCCTACTGGATCGAGTGCGAGTACGCCCTGGTCGAGTCCTACGGCGGAACCTGGTCGGACGAGCTGGCGCACGCGCAGGTCGGCAACGACCTCATCGAGACCGGCCGGGCCCTGGTCGAGCACGGCGGGGTCCCGCTCGAGCCGGCCGAGATCGTCGAGCGTCTGCTCGACGGCGTGATCGCGCGGGTGCGGGCACATCTCCCCTGGCGCCCCGGAGCGCAGGAGCTGCTGGGGGAGCTGCATGCGCTCCGCGTTCCGTGCGCGCTGGTCACGATGTCCTGGCGGCGCTTCGCCGAAGCGGTGGTCGACACCGTCCCCGGCCGGTTCGCCGCGCTCGTCACCGGCGACGAGGTGTCCCGGCCCAAGCCGTTCCCTGACCCCTACGTGATGGCGGCCCGCCTGCTCGGCGCGGATCCCGCGACGTGCGTCGCGATCGAGGACAGCCCGAAGGGGGTCGCGTCCGCCGTTGCCGCCGGTGTCCCGACCCTGGCGGTCCAGAACTTTCTCCGCCTGGATCCGGGTCCGGGCCGCACCGTGGTCGACACCCTGTCCGGGTGGACCGCGGCCGACCTCGGGCTCCTACTCCGCTGACGGAGCCTCAGCTCGGGCCCCTCTACCCTGGTGCCCATGGGGGAGGCAGCGCTGCGCGGGCGCACGTGGGACGCCGAGGTGCTCACGGTCGAGCAGCACTCGCCCAGTCTGATCCGGGTCGAACTCGGCGGCGCCGGCCTCGACGGATTCGTCTCCCTCGGCGACCCGGACGAGGCCTGCGTGTTCGAGTTCCCCACTCCGGAAGCCGCCCGTGGCCTCGTCTCCCGGCCCGGGCGCTGGTACTCGTTGCAGGAGATCCGGCCGAACTTTCTCGCGATCGGCATCGTCCAGCATCCGGGCGGACTCGCCTCCGATTGGGCGGGGCAGGCCAAGCCGGGCGACACCCTGCGGATCACCCGGCACAAGACCTGGTTCCGGCGCCCGGACGGAGCGGCCTGGCAGATCCTGCTCGGTGACATCACCGCCTTGCCCGCGATCACGCGGATCGTCACCGAGAGCGCGCACCTGGTGCCGACCCGCGCCGTCCTCGAGATCCCTGACCCCGGCGATCAGCAGGACTGGCCGACGACGGCCGCGGCCGCCATCCAGTGGGTGCACAACCCGGAGTTGGGCTCGAAGCACAGCCGCTTGAGTGAGCTCGTTCGCGAGCTCGAACTTCCGCCTGGTGAGGGTTACATCTATGTCGCCGGCGAGGTCGCCGAGACCCGCGCCGCACGCAAGTTCCTCAGCCGGGACCTGAAGCTGTCCAACGATAGATTCGGCGCCGTCGGTTACTGGCGCCGCGGCGCCTGAGGAAGATCCGATTCCTTCCTGACGGCCCATCAGGCACCATATGTGGTACCGATATTCGGAGTCATGCGGAGATCTGGACTGTCGGTGGCACGTCGTAGCTTTGTTGCATGGCCGGAGTGGAGATCGCGGAGCTGGGGGTGGCGCCGAGCGCTGCCGACCTGCTCTCGCTCACGGACGACGAAGCGGTGTCCGTGATGCGGGTGGCGCAACGGCAGAAGAACGCCGCGGACGCGGTCCGGCTGGCCGCGATCGCCGAGGTCGCGGTCCGGCAGGGGGACGCCGACCTCCCGGTGAGGCGGATGGCCGTGCCCGACCGTTGGGCCGCCGACGAGGTTCGCGCCGGGCTTGCCCTCTCGCTGCACTCCGCGAACGACCTGGTCGACTTCGCGTGGATCGTCACCCACCGGCTACCTGCCCTGCACACGGCGATGGCCCGCGGCGATCTCGACGAGGGCCGGGCCCGGGTGCTCGCACGCTGGACCAAGGACCTGTCCGACGAGCACGCCGCGCTCGTGGTGGAGGACGTCCTCCCGCGCTGCTCGATCGACTGCCCGAACCCGTACACCGCCGAGGCGTTGGCCGAGCGGTGCAAGAAGCTCGGGATCGCGCTGGACCCGGACTGGGCACTGCGGATGTTCACGGAGGCCCTCAAGAGGCGACGGGTCATCGGCTGGCGCAACGAGGACGGCACCGCCGACCTGGCCGCCCAGCACCAGGACCCCACGCGCGTCGCCGGCGGGCTCGGCCGCATCAAGCGTCTGGCCGCCGCCGCCCGCCGGGCCGGCGACCATCGGCCACTGGACCACCTGCGCTCCGAACTGGCCCTGGGCATGCTCGACGGCACCTACGCCAGCCCGAACGACGACGAGATCCTTCGACTCCTCGCCACGACCCGGTCAGCGGAGGTGCCCGAGCCCCAGGCGGAGGCGGCGGGCAACGCGCACACCGCGGTCCACATCACCGTGAAGCTCTCGACGTTGCTGGACCTGGATCGGCACCCCGCGGACCTCGCCGGATGGGGACCCGTGCACGCGGAGCACGCCCGGGACCTGGTCCAGAAGCTCACCTCCGGTCAATGGCGGTTCGCGATCCTCGACGCCGAGGGCCGCCCGATCCGCTCCGGCCTCACCTCGGCCCGCCCTCGCGGCTGGGCGCGGCGCAAGTCCGACGATGCCGGGGTGGTCGACCTGCTCGTCAGCGCCGAGTTGCTGGCGTCCCTGACCGAAGGGCCGCTCCAGCACGGCAACCTCGTCGAGCCGGCCGCAGTTTTCGCGTGGCTGCCGGTCATCGAAGACATCGCCCGCCGGGCCGACGGTAGCGCGCTCGGAAACAGCGGCGCCGGCCCCTCCGGGGGGCCCGACCCGTCCGACGCCCGCCGACGGTTCCCCCGCGCCGGTCTGCGCCGCGAACTCCAACTCGCCATGCGGACCTGCGTCGGAGTCGGCTGCCGACACCCCTCGACCCAGTCCGAGATGGATCACACCCTCGATCACGCACTCGGCGGCGACACGGTGCGGGAGAACCTGGGTCCGGCCTGCGACCACGATCATGATCTGAAATCCAAGGGCGGCTGGCGTCTCAAACGCCTGGACGACCACACCTTTCGCTGGACCAGTCGCCTCGGCCGCACGTACGTCAGAAAGGTCGCGCCACTCGTCGAGGACCTGCCCTCGCCAGGACCCGCCCCGTCCCCATCAGGCCCAGACGTTCCTGATCGCTACGTCGACGCCGACCCCTGGCTCGGCTACCTCAAGCCGCGCCGGCCTGGGCCTTAGCGGCGGCCCTTCTTCTGCGCGCGACGCTCGGCCCGGTTCAGCTTCTCCGACTGCTCGGGCTCGTCCGCCCCGTCGAGGTCGAAGTCGGCGGTGCCGGGCTCGATGTGGATCTCACCGTCCCCGTCGATGCTCGGCGCGGTGTAGGTGAGCTCGCTCGGCCGCTCGGGAGCGTCGAGGCCCTTCGCCAGGATGTGCGGGTGGTCCACCTCGCCGTTGGCGGAGGAGTCCGCCACGGCCGGGGCGTTCTCGTCGACCTGGACCTCGACGTTGAAGACGTAGCCGACCGACTCCTCGCGGATGGCCTCCATCATCGCCTTGAACAGGTCGAAGCCCTCGCGCTGGTACTCGACCAACGGGTCGCGCTGCGCCATCGCGCGCAGGCCGATGCCCTCGCGCAGGTAGTCCATCTCGTAGAGGTGCTCGCGCCACTTGCGGTCGAGCACCGACAGGACGACCCGGCGCTCGATCTCGCGCATGACCTCCTCGCCCAAGGCCGCCTCACGGGCGTCGTAGGCGTCGAAGATGTCGGTCTTGATCTTGTCGCGCAGGACGTCGACGTCGCGGGAGTCCGGGTGCTCCTCGTTGTCCCAGATCTCGTCCGGCGAGAGCGAAATCGGGTACAGCTGCCGCAGCGCCGTCCACAGCTGGTCGAGGTCCCAGTCCTCAGCGAAGGCGTCGCGGGTCTCCGCGTCGACGTAGGCGTCGACCGTCTCCTCGATGAAGTTCAGCACCTGGTCGCGCAGGTCCTCACCGTGCAGCACGCGGCGGCGCTCTTCGTAGACGACCATGCGCTGCTTGTTCAGGACCTCGTCGTACTTGAGGACGTTCTTGCGGATCTCGAAGTTCTGCTGCTCGACCTGCGACTGAGCGGACTGGATCGCGCGGCTGACCATCTTGGACTCGATCGGCACGTCCTCGGGGACCTGCAGCCGGGTCAGCACCTGCTCGACGACCGCGGCCTTGAACAACCGCATCAGGTCGTCGCCGAGCGACAGATAGAACCGCGACTCCCCCGGGTCGCCCTGCCGACCGGAACGACCACGCAGCTGGTTGTCGATCCGGCGCGACTCGTGGCGCTCGGTCCCGAGGACGTAGAGGCCGCCGAGCTGGGTCACCTCGTCGTGCTCGGCCATCGCCGCGGCGGTGGCGGCCTCGAGGGCCTCGGTCCACGCGGCCTCGTACTCGTCCGGGTTCTCCTGGGCGGTGAGCCCGCGGCGCTCGAGCTCCTCGTGGGCGAGGAACTCGACGTTGCCGCCGAGCATGATGTCGGTGCCGCGACCCGCCATGTTCGTCGCGACCGTGATCTGACCCTTGCGTCCGGCCTGGGCGACCACCGCGGCCTCACGTGCGTGCTGTTTGGCGTTGAGCACCTCGTGCTTGATGCCCTTGCGCTTGAGCAGCGCGGACAGGTGCTCGGACTTCTCGACCGAGGTGGTGCCGACCAGGACCGGCTGACCCTTCTCGTACCGCTCGTTGATGTCCGCGACGACCGCGTCCCACTTGGCCGCCTCGGTCTTGTAGACCAGGTCGGGCTGGTCGATGCGCACCATCGGCTTGTTGGTCGGAATCTGCACGACGCCGAGCTTGTAGATCTTGTCGAACTCGGACGCCTCGGTCATGGCCGTACCGGTCATGCCGGAAAGCTTCTTGTAGAGCCGGAAGAAGTTCTGCAGCGTGATCGTGGCGAGGGTCTGGTTCTCGTCCTTGATCGGGACCTGTTCCTTGGCCTCGATGGCCTGGTGCATGCCCTCGTTGTAGCGGCGCCCGGCGAGCACGCGGCCGGTGTGCTCGTCGACGATCAGAACCTCGCCGTCGACGACGATGTAGTCCTTGTCGTTGCGGAAGAGCTCCTTGGCGCGGATCGCGTTGTTCAGGTAGCCGATCAGCGGGGTGTGCACCGACTCGTACAGGTTCTCGATGCCGAGGTAGTCCTCGACCTTCGCGATGCCTGACTCGTGCACCGCGATGGTGCGCTTCTTCTCGTCGACCGAGTAGTCACCGGTCTCGTCGACCTTGCCCTCGCGGATGGAGTCCTTCGCGGCCTCGCCCTTGCGCAGCATGCTGACCAGGCGCGCGAACTCGCCGTACCACTTGGTGGCCTGGTCGGCCGGGCCGGAGATGATCAGCGGCGTGCGGGCCTCGTCGATGAGGATCGAGTCGACCTCGTCGACGACCGCGAAGTGGTGACCGCGCTGGACGAGCTCGTCAGCGGTCCAGGCCATGTTGTCGCGCAGGTAGTCGAAGCCGAACTCGTTGTTGGTGCCGTAGGTGATGTCGCAGGCGTACTGCTCCCGGCGCACCGCGGGGGTCTGCTGAGCGAGGATCGTCCCCACGGTCAGGCCGAGGAAGCGGTGCACACGGCCCATCAGGTCGGCCTGGTAGTTCGCGAGGAAGTCGTTGACGGTGATGACGTGGACGCCCTTGCCCTCGAGGGCGTTGAGGTACGTCGGGCCCGTCGCGACGAGGGTCTTGCCCTCGCCGGTCTTCATCTCGGAGATGTTGCCCAGGTGCAGAGCGGCGCCGCCCATGATCTGGACGTCGTAGTGGCGCTGGCCCAGCGTCCGCTTCGCGGCTTCCCGGACCGTGGCGAAGGCCTCCGGGAGAATGTCGTCGAGGGTCTCCCCGTCGCCCAGGCGCTTGCGGAACTCGTCCGTCATCGCGCGCAGCTCGCCGTCGGACATCTTCTCGAAGTCGGGCTCGAGAATGTTCACCTGATCGGCGATGCCGGCCAGCTTGCGCAGGGTCCTGCCCTCGCCGGTACGCAGCATCTTGTCGAGGAGATTGGGCACCGACGGGCTCCTGCCTGGTTCGAACAAAGTCGAGGCCCATCGTAGGCGGCTGACCTTGTGCTCCGTCGCGCGGCGCGGACGAGATGCCCCGGTCGGCGCATTCCCGCCCAGAACGGGCGGAACCTGAGTTTGAATAGTCTCTGTGACCCCACCCGACCCACACGCACCTCCTGAGCTGCCGCCGGAGCCGATCGAGATCGCGGCCGGCACGCTGCAGTTGCGTCCGTGGGAACACCGGTTGGTCCCCGAGCTGCTGGCCGCGATGGCCGACCCCCTCTACCGCGAATGGGCGGTCGCCGCGGTCCCCGCCTCCGAGGCGGAGGCCCGGGCCTGGATCGACGCGCGCCTGCAGGCCTGGCACGAGGGCCGGGTGCTGTCTTTCGCCGTGCAGGACGCGACCTCGGCGGAACTGCTCGGGTCGGTGACGCTGCGCTCGTTCGGCATCTGGCCCCGCGCGGCGGACATCGGCTACTGGACCGCCCCCGCGGCGCGCCAGCGCGGGGTCGCGGTGGCGTCGGTCAACGTGATCACCCGCTGGGCGTTCCACTCGCTCGAACTGAACCGCCTCACCCTCTTTCACGCGGTCCAGAACGCCGCGGCCTGCCGCGTGGCCTCGGACGCCGGCTACCTGCTCGAAGGCGTCGCCCGCGGCGCCCTGCCACGGGCCGAGGGCGGCTGGTTCGACATGGAGATGCACGCGCGCCTCGCCGGTGACCCGGCGCCGCGCCCGGCCCCGACCCCTGCGTAGAGTGAGCGCCGCAAATCCCGCACGGCTGACAGGAGGCTCCGGTGGCTCACGGCGGTCAAGGACGCACCGTCTCATGGGTTGCGGTCCTCGTCATCTGCGTGGGGTTCACCATCGCCGGTGTGGCGCTGTGCATGGACCCGACGTGGTGGCTGTTCTGGGCCGGCGTCGGCGTGACCACCGCCGGGGGCATCTTCGCCCTGGCGACCGGGATCATGGAGGACTACTCCACCGAGGGTCACTGACCCGCTCCCGTCGCCGGTTGTCGGACCCCGTCGGCAGAATCTGACGGGTGTCTCCCTCCGCCGAACTTTCGGCCGCTGACGCACGCCGCCTGGCGCTGCGCGCCCAGGGTCTGCTCGGCGCCCGCCTGCGCAACCCCGCCGCGGTGGTGCAGCACCTCGGGGCGGTCCAGCTGGACACCATCTCGGTGCTGGCCCGCTCCCACGAACTCGTTCCCTACGCCCGGCTCGGGCCGGTCGGCCGCGCCGCGGTGGAGAAGGCGTTCTGGACCGGCGCGTGCGTCGAGTACTGGTCGCACGCGGCGTGCATCCTGCCCGTCGCGGACTGGCCGCTGTACGCGTTCCGCCGCCGGCACTTCCGCGAGCGCGGCATCCGCTGGCACGAACGGCCCGCGGAGACCGTCTTCGCGGAGGTCCGGGCCCGCCTGGCCGAGGGCGCGCCGGTGACCACCGGTGACATCGGCGGCGCCAGGAAGGGCGGTCCGTGGTGGGACTGGTCGGGCCAGAAGGTCGCGATCGAGTTCCTCCTCGACACCGGTGAGGTCGTCTGCACCCGACGCACCGGCTGGCGCCGGGTCTACGACCTCGCCGAGCGGGCCCTGCCGGCCGAGGTGCTCGTCGACGCCCTGGACGACGCCGAGTGCCACCGCCGGCTGGTGGCGCGGGCCGGAGCCGCGATGGGTATCGCGACCGCCGCCGATCTGGCCGACTATCCCCGCATCTCCACCGCCGCCGTCGAGGCCGTGCTGCCCGACACCGGCCTCGTCCCGGTCACCGTCGAGGGCTGGAAACACGCGGCCTGGGCGGATCCCGCCGCCCTCGCCGAGCTCGGTGCCCGCGGCCGGCACCGCACCACGCTGCTCTCCCCGTTCGATTCGCTCATCTGGGACCGGAAGCGGACGCTCCGGCTGTTCGGGTTCACCCACGCCCTGGAGGCGTACAAGCCCGCGGCCCAGCGGGACTACGGCTACTTCACGATGCCGCTGCTGGCCGGCGGTCGACTGGTGGGCCGGGTGGACCCGAAGCGCATCGGCACCACGCTCGCTCCGCCCGCGGTCTTCCTCGACTCCCCCGCCGCTGTCGCGCCGATGGCCACCGCGCTCTGGGAGGCCGCCTCCTGGGTGGGGTGCGACGCGGTCGCGATCGAGCGGGTCGAGCCGCCCGAACTCGCCGCCCCCCTGCACGCCGCCCTGACCGCGCTCTGCTGACCGGAGGCCGACATGTACGAGACCGCCGATGACCTGACCGCGCTGCAGGAGCTGCTCGACCGGAGCCGACAGGGCGCCGGCGCGCACCTGGCCGACATCTTCACCCCGGAGCGGTGGCTGTCCGCGGAGGCGCTGACCGACCGGCTGCCCGGGATGTGCCTGCTCACCCTGGCCACCGTCACCGCCGATCACCGCCCGCTGGCCGGCGCGGTCGACGCCTTCTTCGTCCGGGGCTCCTTCTGCTTCGGCAGTTCCCCGACCTCGCTCCGCGCCCGGCACATCGCGGCCCGCCCGCAGGTCAGTGCCGTCCACCTACCGGGCGAGCACCTGTCGGTGACGGTGCACGGCCGGGCGATACCGGTCGACTGGGCCGGCGACGACCCCTTCGCCGCTCCCCTGCGCGACGCCCTCCGCGACAAGTACGGTCCGGACAACTTCGGCGACCAGGGCTTCCCGTACTGGCGCATCGAGGCGGACAAGATGTTCGTCTTCTTTATGGAGCCTGCCGACTGAGCCGTTGCCGTCCGGATTCGCACATTCGGCTTCGGGCCTATCCGAACTCGTCCACCGGGTGATCCCGGCTCGGCCCGGACCGGCAGAATCGCTCCATGGCCACGCGCTATCACCACACGATGACCTGGGACGCCCCGGCGGCCGCCGTGTACTCGATGATCACCGACCCGGGCTACCAACAACAGCGATCGCAGGCCGGGAGCCCGATCCGCGCGGAGTCCTCGGTCACCCCGACCGGTGATGGCGCCACCATCTCGGTGTTCCGTCAGATGGCGATCGACCCGCCAGGCTTTATCAAGAGCTTCGTCGGCGACTCGATCGGCATCCAGGAAACGCAGACCTGGACCACTCCCACCCGGGCCACGCTGCTGGTGCAGATCCTCAAGCAGCCGGGCGACGTCAAGGGCACATTGCAGCTGCGCGAATCGGGCTCATCAACAGTCGTGACGGTGGAGGCCGAGATCTCCGTTCGAGCGCCCCTGATCGGCGGCAAGGTCGAGGGCTACGTTGCAGGCATCCTCGACCGGCTCCTCGACAAGGACGACGAGATCGGGCAGGCCTGGCTCGCCGGCGGCGGCGGTTGATGCGCAACCCAGCGCATCGTGGCAACGACCGGGACATGGCGACGCGATAGGGACCGGAGCACCGTCGGTCGACGGCTCAGAGGACGCTGATGATGAGGATCAGCACCAGGGTCAGCACCACTGAGACCGCGAGCGAACCGAGACACCCGAGTCGGTTGTTGAAGAACAGGAACACAACCGGAGACTTCCCCGAATCCGTCAGGTGATGTCGAGCAGCTTCTCGCGGACCGCGTAGAAGACCGCCTCCATCCGGGAGTGCAGCTGCAGCTTCTCCAGGATGTTGCGGACGTGATTCTTGACCGTGTTCTCGCTGATGAACAGCTCGCGCGCGATCTCACGGTTGTTGCGGCCGCGGGCGACGAGGCGGAGTACGTCGAGCTCGCGCTCGGTGAGACGGGGCGCCGGAACCCGACTGCTGCGGCCCGTGTCCTTCTTGATCAGGGAGGCGAACTCGTTGAGCAGCTTCGAGGCCATCGCGGGACTGATCAGCGACTGGCCCTCGTGCACCGCGCGGATGCCACTGGCGACCTCCTCGATGGAGATCTCCTTGAGCAGGTACCCGGTCGCACCGGCCTTGATCGCCTGGTAGAGATCGGCTTCCTCGTCGCTGATCGTCAGCATGATGATCTTCGCGACGGGCGCGACCTCCTTGATCGCCGAGGCCGCCTCGATCCCCGAGAGCTTCGGCATGCGCACGTCGAGCAGGACGACGTCGGGCAGCAGGTCGGCGGCCTTCGCCACCGCCTCCTCGCCGTCGGCGGCCTCGCCCACGAGCGTGAAGTCGGGCTCCTGCCCGAGCACCATCTGCAGGCCGCGCCGGAACAGCACGTGATCGTCAGCGATGAGAACGCGGATCGGCTCACTCGGCGGTCCGGACTGACGGGGGATCTCGGGGCCGCCGGGGTCGTTCATGCAGGGAACGTAACCCGAACGGGCCCCCCGTGTGGCCCGAATGGAAAGACTCTCCAGTAGCCACACGGGGCCAGCCCGCCGGACTTGACCCGTGATGTACCGAAATGTGCCGGGCCGTCAGTTCTTGCTTTACGTCTGCAGCCGAATCACGCCGTAGTCATAGCCGTGCCGGCGGTACACCACGCTCGGCAGGGAGGTCTCGGCGTCCACGAACAGGTAGAAGTCGTGACCGACGAGTTCCATCTCGTAGAGGGCCTGGTCCAGCGTCATGGGCGGCGCTTCGTGCGTCTTCTCCCGCACGACGAACGGCCCGTCGCCCTCGACGTCCAGTCCCCCGTCGAAGGGGTCGCGGTCCTCCAGGGCCAGCGCGTTGCCGTTCGGGCCCTGCCCGTTCCCGTTCAGCAGCGCCGCGGTCGCGGCCGCCACCGACATCGGGGTGCGGGTGCCGTGGTGGACTCGACGCCGGTCGGCCGACTTGCGCATACGCACCTCGAGCTTGGAGTAGGCAAGATCCAACGCCGCGTACGGATCGGCCGCCGCGGCCTCAGCGCGGACCACCGCGCCCCGGGTCAAACACGTGATCTCCACCCGCTCACAGACATCGGTGAGCCGCGGGTTGCGTTCCTTTGCCACCTCCACATCGATGCTGACGATCTTCCCGTCCCAGCGCTCCAGCTTCGCGAGCTTTTCCTGGACGTGCCGACGGAAGCGCTCCGAGACCTCGGTGCGACGACCCTTGACCACAATTTCCACGTGGTGCTCCCTCACTACAGGCAACGGGTCAAAGAGTCCCGTTGTGTTTTCGGGGGGTGCCGAGGGGCGGAGCCCCTCGACGTTCAGACACCTGCCCGGCCGACCTGGTCTTCTACCCCACAATCGCCTGCTGAGGGTCTCGCAGCCAGAGCCACTACTCCCCTTCTCCCGGGACGAAGGCCATCTGGACCTCCGGCGGGGCAGGGCTTACTTCTAAACCGCACCGTGATCAGTCGACGAAGAGTCGCCTTACGTGGGCCGCTTCGCCTGCGGCTGGCGTCGGCTAGCCGGTATGCACCGGCGCAACCACGGACCCGGGCAGGTGCCATGCCCACGACGGTAACCCGTGTCTGCTCCGGTGCACAGGGTGAATCCGCGCCGCTGCAGATTGCACAGCCTCGCTTAAGGCATACGACCCGACCTGAGCCGGCGCCCGGCCGGATCACCGGAGGACCGCCGCCACGACCGCAGCGCCGGAAACCGGGCGGCCGGCTACGCGCAGTGCCCGCGCTGCCTCCGTCAACGTCGCGCCGGTGGTGAGCACGTCATCGATCAGGACGAGATCGAACCCGGGTGCGACGGCGGCCGCACCGGGCCGCGCGGCCAGGGCGCCGGCCAGGTTCCGGGCCCGCTGCGTCGCCGTCAGCCCGGCCTGGTCGCCCACGGCCCGGGCGTGTCGCAGCAAGGACACCGCCTGCGCCCGGACACCGGCGGTTCGCAGCGCCGCGGCCGCGGCGGTTGCCGTCCGTGCCACCGGGTCGTGGCCGCGGGCCCGGCGCGCCCCCGGACGGCTGGGCACCGGCACCAGCAGGACCGCCCGGTCCGGTCCGCCGGCGGCGAGCACCACCGCCGGGGCCAGCGCCCGGCCCAACGGCCGGGCGAGCCCGGTCCGGCTCCGCTCCTTGTGGGCGAGGACCAACTCCCGGGCCGGGCCGGACCACTCGGAGAGGCAGAACGCCCGCGGCAGCCCCGTCGGGTGCACCGACTGCCGCGACACGGCCCGGGGTGGGCCGAGGTCCGCGAGGCACTGCGCGCACGCCGACGCCGCGGAGGCGTCGCCGCAGCCGGCGCAGGGCGCGGGCAGGACGAGGTCGGTCAGGGTGACGCGCAGGTCGGACCACCGGGTCATCGCCCGAGCCTGGCGGAGTCCGGCGACGGCACGCTGCGAAACCCGGCCGGCTGTGGACAGCGCGGCCGCCGTCGCGGTGGACCGGTCAGCCGGGGTAGGTCGCCGCGGTGCCCGGCCCGTCGGGCAGCCACGAGCCGTCCTCGCGCAACCGGAAGATCTGCTTCTTGGTCGTCGCGATCATCGGTTGCCCGTAGGCGACGCTGACCTCGGTGATGCCCGGCAGGGTCCCGGCCAACGATTCGATCGGGCCGCTGATCGCGACCTCGAAAGGCTGGACCTGCCCGTTCAGGGGAGCGGCCAGGACGACCAGGTGCCCGGGATCGGCCCAGTCGAGCGACCGCGCGTCGACGAGCCGGCCCGCCATCCGGCGCGGCGCCTCGATCTGCAGGCCGTTGGAGTCCTCGACGGCCTGCGCGAGATAGACCTGCGGTCCCTCGTCCGTGGAGAGCAGGAGCGCAAGGCGGACGCCATCGGCGGCGACCCGCATCCGGACGATCTGTCGCGCCGAGAACGCGTCGATGCTGACCCGCTGCGGTTCGCCGCCCGGCGGGTAGCGGCGCACCACCGTCTCCGACCCGTCGCCCTCGACCACCCAGAGGTTGCCGTCGCCGTCGAAGGTGAGCGATCGCAGATCGACCCCGGTGGCCCGCTCGGTGAGCCGCTTGGGTTCATCCGCCCGTGCCGTCCACAACGTGGTCCGGTCGGCCGAGATCCCGGCGAGCAACCCCCCGCCGGGCGAGACGGCGATCTCGATCAGTTCGGTCTCCGCGGCGAACGGGCCCTGCAGCATCTGGTCGCCGGCCAGGTATGCGGCCCCGTCCCGCACGAAGTAGGCCGGCGCCGGAGGCGGGCGCAGATCGGCCGGGAGGAACGGCAGAACGTCCGCACGGCGCAGGATCGTGTTGCCGGCGCCGCCGAAGGAGAGGGCTGGCTCGCCGACCGCGCGGATCTCGACCTGTGCGATCTCCGGATCCTGCGTCAGAACCATCACGATCTGAGCCAGCATCAGATCGCGTTCGACCGCTTCAATCGGTACCGAGTCGGGAGTCAGCCGGACGAGCGCCACCCCCGAGATCAGGTTCACCGGTTCCGCGAGCTGGGCTCCGGTCGGCGCCGCCGTCACCGCCACCGAGCTCAGCCAGCGCGACGGACCGCGGAGCAACGCTTCGACCCGCCCCGTCGGCGAGGCCGCGGAGCGCGGCAGGTACACGGGATCGGGAACGAGGACCGAGGTCCGCGGCGGCTTGGCGAGAAAGTAGTTGTCGATCTGGAGGTACTCGCGCTCGAAGTCCTGCTGGGAGACGAGCAGCCCGGTCGGCGGTTGGTCGATCCGCCATTCACCGTTCATCCGCGCGAGCTGGAACGTCACCTGGATCGCACGCTCGTCGGACTCGGCCGTGTACACGCCCTGGTCGTCGACCCGGCCCACCGCCGTGGTGGAGAGCACGACGCGGTCACCCGTGCGCTCGACCAGGGAAAACTTCTCCTGGTCGTAGATGGTGATGCCGCGGACGTTCCAGACCGATCCGTTCGGGGAGAGGAACCTGCGCGCGGTGGCGAAGCCCTCCTCGGTCGTGCCCGAGGCCTCGAGGAATCCGGACACGATGGAGATCGCGCTGTCGCCGGGGCGGGGGCCCTGCGCGATCACCCGCACCTCGGCGTCGGACTGGGCGGGCGCACCCTCGGCCTTGACGATCTCCGGGTCGCCGGAGGTCGGAATGCTGGCGCATCCGGTCAATGCCGCGGCGAGGGCCACCGAGGCACCGAGGATCCGCACGACGGGCCTAGACATCCGGTCCCCGTCCGACGCGCGAGATCCCCTCGGGGACGTCGGTGGGTCCGGACAGGACGGGCACGACGCCACGGTCCGGCGGTTCCAACGGCAGCGGTGAGGTGGTCAACACCGTGCCGGCGATCCGCGGCACCGTGAGCCGGAACTGGGCACCGGCCCGCAGCTCCCCCCACGCCTGCAGCCAACCCCCGTGCAGGCGGGCGTCCTCCCGCGAGATCGACAGCCCGAGCCCGGTGCCGCCACTGCGGCGGGCCCGCGACGGGTCCGCGCGCCAGAACCGGTTGAAGGCCAGCGAGGCCTCCCCCGGACGCAGGCCGACCCCGTAGTCGCGGACGGCGATCGCGACCGCGGTCTCGTCGGCGGCCACGCGGACGAGCACGTCGCGGCCCTCGCCGTGCTCGAGTGCGTTGAACAGCAGATTGCGCACGATGCGCTCGATCCGGCGGGTGTCCACCTCGGCGATGCATTCGGACTCGGGCAGGTCGAGGCGGAACCGGGTGGAGTACTGCTCGCTGGCGATCGGCTCCACCGCCTCCACGACGCGGCGGATCACGTGGCGCAGGTCGACCGGGTCCGGTTCGAGCACCGCGGCTCCGGCATCGAAGCGACTGATCTCCAACAACTCTGTGAGCATCGCTTCGAAACGCTCGACCTGAGCGTGCATCAGTTCTGCCGAGCGCGCGACCGGGGGCGCGAAGTCCTGCCGGGAGGAGTGCAGGACGTCGGCCGCCATCCGGATTGTCGTCAGCGGGGTCCGCAGCTCGTGCGAGACGTCGGAGACGAAGCGGCGCTGCAGCCGCGACAGATCCTCGAGCTGGCGGATCTGCCGGGCCAGGGCGGAAGCCATCTCGTTGAAGGAGGAAGCCAGTCGGGCCAGCTCATCCTCGCCCTTCTCCTCCATCCGCTCGGCCAGCCGGCCGGCCGCGAGCCGCTCCGCGACCTTGGCGGCGGCACGCACCGGCCGCACCACGCTGCGCGCGACCAGGAAGGCGATCGCGGCCAGCAACAGGGTCATCGCGGCTCCACCGAGAATGAGGCGGCCGCGAACCAGGTTGACGGTCTTCGCCTCCTCGGTCAGCGGGAACACGAAGTAGAGCTGGTAGGACCCGCCGCCGCCGCTCAGGCGCAACTGCTTCCCGACGGCGAGGCCTGGATCGGAGTCGCGGCCCGGCTCGGGACACGGCTCGCCGACGTCTCCGTAGCAGAGGGGGACGAACCTCGAGATGGCCTGTTCAGAGCGCTCGGAGAGGGCCTGGACCAGTTCGGCCGGGATGGTGTTCGCGCCGACACCGGTGAGGCGAAGTCCTCGGCCGGCCGGGGTGGAGGTGTCGGTGGCGGGCGAGGGGATCAGCACGATCTCGTAGAGGTCGGTGCGGCCCGCCTGGTCGCGCAGATTGGTCACCACCTGGGTGAGCAGCTGCCCGACGTCGGCGCCGGTGGCGCTTTCGCCCGTCAGCCGGGCCTCGGCACTCTCGAACCCGACGTCGGCGCGCGCCAGGGAGGCCGAGACCTTGGCGTCCAACAACCCGTCCCGCACGCCGGTGAGGACGAGCTGGCCCACCAGCACCAGCACCAGGACGGACAGGACCAGCGTCGCACCGACGACCCGGAACAGGATCGAGCGACGCCAGGTGCGCAGCACCCGACGGACTGCCAGGCGAAGACCTGCCCAGATCCGCCGGGGCGCCCCCTTCGCCGCGCCCGTCCCGTTCATCGAGTCAACAGCGCCATCGGTTTAAGCGGGCCCTGCCTTGTATCCGACGCCGCGGACGGTCACAACGATCTCCGGACGCTCCGGGTCGTGCTCGATCTTCGAGCGGAGCCGCTGCACGTGGACGTTGACGAGCCGGGTGTCGGCGGCGTGGCGGTACCCCCAGACCTGCTCCAGCAGCACTTCGCGGGTGAACACCTGCCAGGGTTTGCGGGCCAGGGCCACCAGCAGGTCGAACTCGAGGGGGGTCAGGGCGATCGCGGTGCCGTTGCGCTTGACCGAGTGCCCCGCGACGTCGATGTCGAGGTCCGCGATCGTCAGCGAGGCCGGCGTCGGATCCTCCTGGCGCCGCAGCCGCGCCCGCACGCGGGCCACGAGCTCCTTGGGCTTGAACGGCTTGACCACGTAGTCGTCGGCCCCGGACTCCAGGCCGAGCACCACGTCGACGGTGTCCGTCTTCGCGGTCAGCATGACGATGGGGACGCCGGACTCGAGGCGCAGCGCGCGGCAGACGTCGATGCCGTCCCGCCCCGGCAGCATCAGATCGAGGAGCACCAGATCCGGCTTGAACTCACGGAAGGCGGCCAGCGCCTGGTCACCGTTCCCGCACACGAACGGCTCGAAGCCCTCGCTGCGCAGGACGATCGTGAGCATCTCGGCCAAAGCGGTGTCGTCATCGACCACCAGTACGCGACCCTTCATGGGGCCATCGTTGCATCCGAAGCTTCGTTTTGTGCTGGTCAGCGGGCGCGTCACGTCTCCATGACGCGCGCGAGGCCCGTTCGGTTGACCGGCTGGACCACGCCGGCCTCGGTCACCAGCGCCGTCACCAGGCCGGGCGGGGTGACGTCGAAGGCCGGGTTGAAGGCCGTCGTGCCCACCGGGGCGAGCGCCGTCCCAGCGAGGAACGTGACCTCCTCGGCCGCTCGCTGCTCGACCGGGATGCCGGCAGCGTCCGGAGTTCCCAGGTCGACGGTGGTCCGGGGCGCGACGACCACGAAGGGGATCCCGTGGTGCGCGGCGAGCACCGCGAGGGAGTACGTGCCGACCTTGTTCGCGACCGATCCGTCGGCGGCGACCCGGTCCGCCCCCGTGATCACCAGGTCCACCTGGCCCGCGGCCATCAGCGCCGCGGCGGCGGAGTCGGGCAGCACGCTGTGCGGGATGCCGTAGCGGCCGGCCTCGTAGGCGGTGAGCCGGGATCCCTGCAGCAACGGGCGCGTCTCGTCGACCCACAGGTGCACCAGCCGACCGGCCCGGTGCGCGGCGAGCGCGACCGCGAACGCGCTCCCCCGGCCGCCCACCGCGAGCGCGCCGGTGTTGCAGTGGGTGAGGATGCGGGCTCCGGCGGGAACCAGGGTCAGGCCGTGCTCGGCCATCGCATCGCTGGCCGCGTTCTCCTCGGCCTCGAGGGCCCTTGCCTCCAGGAGGGCGGCGGCGGGGTCGGCCCCGGAACGCTCCCAGGCGGCCAGGACGCGGGCCACGCCGGTGGCCAGGTTGACCGCGGTCGGCCGGGCCGTGGCCAGATCGTTCGCCGCGGCCGGAACGACGTCCCCGCGCGCCGCGGCCAGCGCCACGCCGTAGCCGCCGGCGATGCCCAGCAGCGGGGCGCCCCGCACGGCGAGTTCACGGATCGCGGTGACCAGGGCCGGGACGTCGCCGCACACGCGCTCCACCTCGGCGCCCGGCAACCGGGTCTGATCGAGCAGGACCACGGCCGGTGCGGCGGGGTCCCACCGCAGCGGGGGCGGGGCGGGACTCCTCATGACGGCAGATCCTGACACGATGCAGGTGATCTTGCCTGGGGATCACCGATGCCCGAGGCGCAGCGTCGAGGGCCATGCCGGGAGGGAGCACGATGACCAGCGAACCGCCGGGCTGGTCATCGCCCGGGGCCGCGGCGCCCGCTCCCGCGCCACCGTCGGCACCCGGCTGGGGTGCCACGTCCGGGTGGGGTCCGCAGTCCGCACCGGGCCCCGGTTACCCGCCCCGTCCGCCCGAGGTCCGGCCCGGCGTCGTTCCGCTGCGGCCGCTCGGCGTCGGGGAGATCATCGACGGCGCGATCTCCACCATGCGTCGCCACTGGAAGCTCCAACTCGGACTGTCCGCGGTGGTGGTCACCGCCGTCTCGGTGCTCCAGGCGGCCGCGCTGTTTCTGCTCTACCGGGACCCTGCGGCCCTCGAGAGCGGTGAGCTCACCGGGCCGGACAGCGGCGACGTCAGCGCGGCGGCGAACCTGGCGCAGATCCTCACCCTCGTCATCGGCCAGCTCGCCCAGATGGTGCTGCTCGGCGTTCTCGTCTTCATCGTGAGCCGCGCGGTGCTCGGCGAAGATGTGACGCCCAGTCAGGCCTGGGGCGCGGTCAAACCGCATCTGTGGCGGCTGATCGCGCTCTCCGTTCTCGTCATGCTGTTGATGGTCCTCGTGATCGGTCTCGCGATCCTGCTCACGGTGGTAGTTGCGGTCGGTGGAGCACCGACCGGGGTGGTCATCGCGGTCGGAGTGACCGCCGGGTTGATCGCCGTTCCGGCGGCGGTCTGGCTCTGGGTCCGGCTCGGGGTCGCGGCCCCGGCGTTGGTGCTGGAGCGGACCGGCATCGGGGGCGCGATGCGGCGCTCCGCGCGTCTGGTCCGGCGTAGCTGGTGGCGCGTGTTCGGGATCCTGCTGCTGTCGACGGCGGTCTCGACGATCCTCGCCGGCATCATCCAGACGCCCTTCACCTTCGGTGCGTTTCTCACCGGCTTCGACCTCGACGGGACCGAGGCACCCGGCGTCTGGTTCTACGTGCTCACCACGATCGGCAGCGCCATCGCGGGCACCATCACCTATCCCTTCACCGCCGGCGTCGCCGCCCTGCTCTACATCGACCTGCGGATGCGCCGGGAGGCCCTGGACATCACACTCGCCCGATCCGCGCGAGCGGGTGGGCCCTCGTGACGGTGTCGCAGATCGTTCTGCCGTGGGCCGTGCCGGTGGTGCCGGACCCGGACAGCGCCCGGGACGCGGCTCGCGAGGAGCTGACGGATCCGGCGTATCGCAGCCAGGAACCCACGCTCTTCGAGCGGATCACCGACGAGATCCTCGACCGGCTGGGCGAGCTGTTCGGACGGACCGCCGACAACGCCCCCGGCGGCCGCTGGTCGCTCGTCCTGCTGACCGCGGTGGTGCTGCTCGCGGTGTGGGGGCTGCGCGCCCGGCTGGGCAAGCTCGCGAGCACCGGGCGGCGCACCGCCGAGGTGTTCGGCACGACCGTGCGCACCGCCGCGGAACACCATGCCGACGCCGACACCGCTCTGGCCGCCGGCGACCTCGACACCGCGGTCACCGAGCGGTTCCGCGCCCTGGTGCGCGGCCTCGAGGAGCGGGGCCTGCTCGACCCGCGGCCGGGCCGGACCGCCAACGAGGCCGCGGAGGAGGGTGGGCGCCTGCTCGCGTCCTGCGCGCTGCAGCTACGCGCCGCCGCCCGGGTCTTCGACGAGGTCCGCTACGGGGGCCGCGCGGCCACCGCGGCCGGGCACGTCACCGTCGCCGACGCCGACCGGGCCGCCCGCGCCGCCCGTCCCGAGGTGGGAGCAGCCGCCCCGGGCGGCTGGGTCGCTCCCGGGAACACCCCATGACGGCTCCTCCCGAGGCGGCGCCACCGAGTGCGACGTCCATGGCCCCGGGAGCACGCTCGACCTGGCGCTCCGTGCGGGTCCCCGTGCTCGCGGCCGCGCTGCTGTTCGTCGTCACCATCGGGCTGGCCGTCCTGGCCGGCCGGGGCGCCACCGGCGAGTTCGACGCCGAGTCCTACGAGCCGGCCGGCAGCCGCGCGATCGCGCAACTGCTGCGCGACTCCGGCGTCGGCGTCGTCGTCGCGCGCACGGTCGCCGATGCGCGGGCGGCGTCCGAAGGCGCGACGGTTCTCGTCACCCACCCGGTGCTGCTGCCCCCGGAGCAGTTGACCCGGGCCACGGAGCGTGCCGCGGGCGTCGTGCTGATCCGGCCGACCACGGACGCCCTGCTCGCCGTGGATTCCGACCTGGCGCCGCTGTTCTCCGACGACGTCGACTCCCGCCGGCCCGGCTGCGCGTTGGCCGCGGCCGAACGGGCGGGGAAGGCCGACGTCGGCGGCGTCGAGTACGGGCGCTTCGACCAGCGCGGAGCGAGGGGGACGCTGACCCTCTGCTACCGGGACGCCGACCACCCCGACCTGCCCGCCGCACCGCTGGTCCGCGACGGGCGCCTCACCGTCCTCGGGGCCGGGAACTTCCTCACCAACGACCGCGTCGACGAGGTCGGCAACGCCGCGCTGGGGCTCGGACTGCTCGGCGAACGCGCGGAGCTCGTCTGGTTCCGGCCGTCGTTGGACGACCCGGCGCTGGCGGGCGGGGGGTCGAAACCGCTGCACGTCCTGATGTCGGACTCGGTCAAGCTCGCGATGCTCCAGCTCGGGATCGCCGCCCTGGTGATCGCTGCCTGGCGGGCCCGACGCCTCGGTCCCGTCGTGGGCGAGCCGTTGCCGGTCGTGGTGCGCGCGGCCGAGGCCACCGAGGGCCTGGCGCGGCTCTACCGGCGCGCGGGCGCCCGGCACCGCGCAGCGACCGCGCTGCGGGAAGCCGCGATCCGCTCGATCGCTCCGAAGTTCGGCCTGCCGGCGGTCGGGACCGACCCGCGGGCGGTCACCGCGGCCGTGGCCCAGCACACCGGCCGCCCGTCGCATGAGATCGGCGATCTGCTCTACGGCACAGCACCCGACGACGACGCCGGGCTGGTCGCCCTCGCCGACGCCCTGGACACCCTGGCCGCACGACTGCGGGAAGGCTCCGCCATGCAGAAAAGAGAGCAGCGTGACTGACAACCCCACCGCCACCGCCGGCAGCTCCGAGGAGGTGGCACGCGCCCATGCCGCACTGGTCAACCTCCGGGCAGAGGTCGGCAAGGCCGTCGTCGGGCAGGACGCCGCCGTCACCGGCCTCGTGATCGCGCTGATCTGCCGCGGCCACGTGCTGCTCGAAGGTGTGCCCGGCATCGCGAAGACGCTGCTGGTGCGCACCTTCTGCCGTGCCCTGGACCTACGCACCACTCGGGTCCAGTTCACGCCCGACCTGATGCCCGGTGACGTCACCGGATCCCTGATCTACGACGCCCGCACCGCGGAGTTCTCCTTCCGCCCCGGCCCCGTGTTCACCAACCTGCTGCTCGCGGACGAGATCAACCGGACGCCCCCGAAGACGCAGGCCTCGCTGCTGGAGGCGATGGAGGAGCGGCAGGTCTCCGTCGACGGCACACCACGCCCGCTGCCCGACCCCTTTATGGTCGCCGCCACGCAGAACCCCGTCGAGTACGAAGGCACGTATCCCCTTCCCGAGGCCCAGCTCGACCGGTTCCTCCTCAAGCTCGTCATGCCGCTGCCTTCGAGGGTCGACGAGGTGGCCGTGCTGCAACGTCATGCCGGCGGCTTCGACCCGCGCAATCTCGAGGCAGCCGGGGTCGGCCCGGTCGCCAGCGCCGCCGACCTCGCGATCGCGCAGGCCGCGGCCCGCACCGTCGCGGTGCGCGAGGAGATCCTCGGGTACATCGTCGACGTCTGCCGGGCGACGCGCGAGTCACCCGCCGTGCGCCTGGGTGTCTCGCCCCGCGGTGCGACGGCCCTGCTCGGTGCGAGCCGCGCGTGGGCCTGGCTGTCCGGACGCGACTACGTCCTGCCCGACGACGTCAAGGCGCTGGCCCGCCCCGCGCTGCGGCACCGCATCGGCCTGCGCGCCGAGGCCGAGCTCGAGGGCGCCACCACCGAAGGCGTGCTCGACCAGGTGCTCGCCAACGTCCCCGTCCCTCGCTGACCGATGGCTGTCACCGGACGCGCCGCACTGATCGCGGTCCTCGCGACCGTGGTCGTGTACGCGGCCGCCTCCGGGGCGGCGGTGCTCACGGTCAACCTCGTGCTGCTCGTCGCCATCGGGGTGGACCTGGTCCTGGCCGGCCGGGTGAAGGACCTGGCCATGGCGCACTCCGGTGCCGGCTCGGTGCGCCTGGGTGAGGCGAGCGAGGTCACGCTGACCGTGAGCAACCGCGGTCCGCGCACGGTCCGCGGCACCTTGCGCGATGCCTGGCCGCCGAGCGCCGGCGCTGCCGTGACGCGGCATCAGATTTCGATCCCGCCCGGTGAGGCCCGGCGGGTCACCACCTCACTCCTCCCGACCCGGCGGGGCGACCGCCCCGCGGACCGTGTCACGGTGCGCTCGGTGGGCCCACTCGGGCTCGGCGCACGGCAGGGCGCGCACCGGGCGCCCTTCGTCCTGCGGGTGCTGCCGCCGTTCGCCAGCCGCCGACACCTGCCCTCGCGGCTCGACCGCTTGCGCGCGCTGGACGGCCGGACCGCCGGAATGGTGCGCGGCCAGGGCACGGAGTTCGACTCGCTGCGCGAGTACGTCGTCGGGGACGACGTCCGCTCGATCGACTGGCGCGCCACGGCCCGCCGGTCCGACGTCACGGTGCGGACGTGGCGGCCCGAGCGGGACCGGCAGTTGCTCCTGGTCCTCGACACCGGGCGGCTCTCGGCCGGCCGCGTGGGAGACGCTCCGCGACTGGACGCCGCGATGGACGCCGCCTTGCTGCTGGCCGCGCTGGCGTCGCACGCCGGCGACCGCATCGATCTGCTCGCCTACGACCGGCAGGTCCGGGCCAGCGTCGCCGGGCTCAGCGGGTCGGCGCTGCTGCCCGCCCTCGTCTCCGCGATGGCGCCCATCGAGCCCGTGCTGGTCGAGACCGACATGCGTGGCCTCGCGGCGGAGATCCTGCGCCGGGGTGGGCGCGGCGCACTGGTCGTTCTGCTGACCGCCCTGGACACCGCCCCGGTGACCGACGGCCTGCTCCCGGTGCTGCCCACGCTGACCTCCCGGCACCGCGTGCTGCTGGCCTCGGTCGCCGACACCCGGATCGCCGCGATGGCCGCCGGCCGCGGGACGACCGAAGCCGTCTACGAGGCCGCTGCCGCCGAGCGCACCCGGGGCCAGCGCGCCCACACCGCGTCGCTGCTCAGCCGCCTCGGCGTCGACGTCCTCGACGCTCCGCCGGAGGAATTGCCACCCGCGCTGGCCGACCGCTACCTGGAGCTCAAGGCCGCCGGAAAGCTCTGAGCTTCCCGATCGGCGGCGTCGACATGCCATGCTCGGACCATGGCGGCTCCGCTGGACCCTGCGCGCGTGATCGACGCCTCGCTCCAGGCAGGCACCGAGGTGGCCGAGGTCGTCGTCGGTCTGGTCAAACTGCCCCGCCGGATCCTGCGCATGATCGACTCGACCGAGATCCTGCTCGCCCGGGCCGATCTGCTGATGGGTCAGGCCGAGCGGTCCCTGCAGCACGTCGACGGCCTGGTCCCCGTCCTCCAGCAGGTCGACAAGCTGGGTCCCGACGTGGCCGAACTGTTACGCGTGACCGACGAGGTGCGCCGGGCGGTGCTGGGCATTCCCGGCGTGGGGATGCTCTGGCGACGCGGCGGGCAGCCCGCGGCTTCACCAGAGGGTTCCGACCAACCCGCGCGGTAGGTTCGCTGCGAATGCTTGCGAAATACCCGGCGCGGGTACCTGGCCCAGGGTCGCGTCAGTGTCGAGAGGACTCAGCATGAAGTTTCGGACCACCCTGGCCGCCGCAGCGGCCGTCGCGATGCTCGGCGGCCTGGCCGCCTGCGGAGGCGACGATGACAGCGACACCGCGTCGTCCGGCACGTCCTCGAACACGAACTCGTCGGGAACCATCGGCGGGGCCTCCGCCGCGCCCGGCGCCAGCCACGCCGCGGGTCACTCCGACGGTTCCTCGATGATCACGATGAAGGACAACTCCTTCTCCCCGGCGAAGCTCACGGTCGCCCCGGGCACCCAGGTCATGATCATGAACGAGGGTCAGGCGCTGCACGACCTCAAGGACGAGAAGACCAAGGGCGAAGCCTTCGACAGCGGTGACATCGAAGCCGGGAAGGAAGGCAGCATCACCGCTCCGGACGAGGCTGGTACCTACCCGTACGTGTGCACATACCACTTCGGCATGAATGGCACACTCACCGTCAAGTGACGGTACGTCAGTAGGCGCGTCCGAAGAGGATCCGCTTGCCGTAGGCCGCGGGCGCGTTGCACCTGATGCACGTCCCGGTCTCGGCCTCGCCGTCGGTCGGGATGCAGCGGGGGGTGACCGCGGCACTCGAGGCCTTGATGTCGTTCTCGCAGGCGGGCTGTCCGCAGTGGAACGCGCGGGCCCAGCCGGTTCCGGTCACCGCGAGGAAGGACTCCCAATCCTCGACGGTGGAGATGTTCTCGTCGCGGAACGCCGTGGCGCGCGCGAGCATGTCGGCCTGAATGCCGTCCAGCATCGCGGGAATGGACGCCGCGAGCCCCGCAAGAGGAAGTGACTCCTTCTCTCCCGTCAACCGGCGTCCGACCTCGGCCACGCCGGCTTCGAGGTCGCGTGGGCCGAGCGCGACGCGCAGCGGGACCCCGCGCATCTCCCAGTCGTTGAATTTGAAGCCCTGCGAGACCTGAGGGCGGTCGTCGACGTGCGCACGGACCCCGGCAGCCTTGAGCTCCGCGAACAAGGCGTCGACCGCGGCGTTCACCTCGGGGGTCGCCTCGCCCTTGCGCATCACGGGGATGATGACCACTTGGTACGGCGCAAGCTTGGGCGGCAGCATCAGGCCCTTGTCGTCGCCGTGCGCCATGATGATCGCGCCGATCATCCGGGTGGACATGCCCCAGGACGTGGTGTGACAGAGCTGCTGACCACCTGACGAGGCGTCAGCGTATTTGATGTCGAAGGCCTTGGCGAAGTTCGTGCCCATGTAGTGCGACGTCCCGGACTGCAGGGCCTTTCCGTCGCGCATCATGCCTTCGATCGTGAAGGTGCGCAGGGCGCCGGCAAACCGCTCCCCTGCCGTCTTCTCACCGGGCACGACGGGGATCGCCGCCCAGTCGCCCGCGATCTCGGCGTAGACGTCGAGCATCTGCAGGGTCTCGCGCATCGCATCGGCCTCGTCGGCGTGGGCCGTGTGGCCCTCCTGCCAAAGAAACTCGGTGGTGCGCAGGAACATCCGGGGACGGAGCTCCCAGCGCACGACATTGGCCCACTGGTTGAGCAGGAGCGGCAGATCCCGGTGCGAGGCGATCCACTTCGACATCATCTCGCCGATGATCGTCTCGGAGGTCGGGCGGACGACCAGCGGTTCCTCGAGTTCTTTCCCGCCGGCATGGGTCACGACGGCGAGCTCGGGAGCGAACCCCTCGACGTGCTCGGCCTCGCGCTTGAGATAGCTCTCGGGGATGAACAGGGGGAAGTAGGCGTTGTCGTGCCCCGTGTCCTTGATGCGCTGATCCAGGGCGGACTGCAGCAACTCCCACATGCGGTAGCCGTAGGGCCGGATCACCATCGTGCCCTTGGCCGGGCCGCGGTCGACCAGCTGCGCGCGCAGGACCACGTCGTTGTACCAGTCGGAGAAGTTCTCACTTTGCGCGGTGACGGCGCGTTCGTCCTTGGCCATGGGGCTTGAGGTTACTGGCCGGTCGACACCTGGACGGACGGGGTTTCCGCGAGCTCCGTGCAGCAGCGCGTGCGATGCGACACACCGGGACGTTCCGGGGCGATTTGCTGGACAACGTCCCCGGGGCAGGCGACGGTGTGGGTCGACGTGCTGTTACTGGGGAGGCTGTTGTGACTCGTGGGACTTACACCCGTGTACTGCTGGCGACCGGCCTGGCGTTCTGCACGCTGCCGGCTCTGGGGGTGAACCCGGCCGCCGCGACGCACCCCGTCGGGGTGACCGCGCCGGGCCTGCCCGCTGCGCCGGCGGACGACCCGGAGCCCGCCGAACCGGCCGCGCCGGCCGACGAGGCGCAGCCGGCGTCGCCGTCGGACGACGGCTCGGGCGAGGGCTCGGGCGAGGGCTCGGGCGAAGGTTCCGGCGAAGGGCCCGCCGAGGAGACTCCGGCTCCGGACGCTCCGGACGCGACCACCCCGCCGGCACCGCCCGCGGCCGAGACGCCGAGCGAGCCGAGCGAGCCGCCGGCGGCGGCCGAGCCGAGTACGCCGGCCGCGCCCGCTCAGCCGGCGCCCGCCGCGGACGACGACAAGGACGACGACAAGGACGAGGACGCGGCCGAGGGCAACCCGCCGGCCGACAGCGAAGCGGGCGGCAGCCCCACCGGCGCCACGTCCGCCGCGGTGGAGAAGGTCAGCGGTCTCGTCGGGCAGGCCGGCGGAGTGGGGCAACCGCCCGCCAGGTGAACGAACCGGGCGGTCCGACCGTCCTCGGTGCATGCGGATGCAAGCAGCGCTGCCCCGGGTACTGGCCAGGACCGCTCTCGTCGGTGCGTTGACCGTGACGCTCACGCCGGCGCTCGGGGTGACCTGGGCGTCGGCGTGTTCGTGTCGGCAGGCTTCGGACCGCGTCGGCACCGCCGCCCCACCCCCTTCCCGCCGGACTGACCGAACTTCTCACCGACGTCGTCCCCGACGCGCCGACACCAGGAGGACCCGTGCAGCTCTCCACCGCCACCCGCAGCGTCGGCAAGGCCGTGCTGGCCACCGGCCTGGTCGTCGGCCTCACCCCGGTGCTCGGCGCGAGCCCCGCCTACGCGTGCTCCTGCGTCGCCCCGGCCGGGAACGACCAGCTGAAGGAGTGGGCCGACGTCGTCTTCCGGGGCACGGTGAAGTCGAAGACCGGCAGCGTCGACGGGCCGGGCAGCACCGGCGCGGAGACCGTCACCTACGCGTTCTCGGTGAGCCGGACCTACAAGGGCAAGGTCCGGGTCCCCCAGAAGGTCACCACGGCCGGCTCGAGCGCCACCTGCGGCGTCCGCCTCACCGTCGGCTCGACCTACCTGGTCTACGCCACCCGCGCCGAGCCGGCGAACAAGACCAAGGCCGCCCGCCAGGCTGCCGACCGCAAGCCGCTGCAGATCGGCCTGTGCGGCGGCACCCGCAAGATCAAGAGCTGATGGCGGGACGAGCCGGGCGCGGCGGCTGACTGACAACTGAGCGACAAGGTTGAAACGGGTGAGGCACTGGCGGGGGCCGTGGACGTACCTCTGCTTTCAACCACGTCGCTCACTTGCGGTGTTCAGTGCATGAACCTCCTTCCACCAAGACCCTGCCTCCGCGTGCAGTTGCATCGCCACCGGCGAGAAGAAGCTGTACTCCCAAGCTGATGTCGTCTTCAAGGGGCGGGTCACCGCGACCACGTACCCGCCGAACTACGAGAACGACATCAACGCGAGCCCGATCATCTACACGATGCGGGCGACCCGGGACCGCAAGGGCCGCCTGCAGGTGAACCTCTGCGGCGGCACCCAGCCCTTCGACAAGAAGGACCAGCCGTACTTCGCCCCGGGCACCCCGGTCCGCTGAACTCCGTGACGAGGACTCAGCTGACCCGTCTTTTCCTCCGCGTGGCCATCGCCGGCTCCGCCGACGCGGTCGCTCTCGCTGACGCAACGAAGGTTCAGGCGGCGACGGGGCGGAGGTCCCCGGCGGCGGAAGCGTCGATGTCGCCGGTGTGGCCCGCCCGGGCGGCGCGGCCCCCGAGAAGAAACACGTAGGCGAGGAACAGCACCTCGGCGAGAACGCCGATGCCGATGCGGGCCCAGGTGGGCAGCCCCGACGGGGTCACGAAGCCCTCGATGATCCCGGAGATCAGCAGCACGACGACGAGGCCGATGGCGATGCCCATCGCGGCCCGGCCCTCGCGGGCCAGGGCGTCGGAGCGGGTGCTCGGGCCCGGGTCGATCAGCGTCCAGCCGACCCGGAGCCCGGCACCGGCGGCGACGAAGACGGCGGTCAGCTCGAGCAGCCCGTGCGGGATCAGCAGGCCGAGGAAGATGTCGAGCCGGCCCGCCTCGGCCATCAGCCCGAGGGCGACGCCGACGTTGGTGGCGTTGATCCACAGCACGTAGACGACCGGCAGGATCGTGATGCCGAGGGCGAGCGACATCGCCGCGACCCAGGCGTTGTTCGTCCAGACCTGCGCCGCGAACGATCCGGCCGCGTGGGTCGAGTAGTAGGACTCGAACTCCCCGCCCGGCCGGGTCAGGGTCGCGATCTCGTCCGGCGCCCCGATCGACGCCTGCACCTCCGGGGTGCGTGCCACCCAGGCGGCCATCACCGCGATCACCACGAGGCAGGCCGCCGACACCGCTCCCCACCAGGGGGCGGCCCGGTAGACCGCCGCAGGGAAACCCCGGAGCACGAAGTCGGCCACGTCACGCCGGGCCGGGGTGGAGGCGCCGGCCACGGTCGAGCGGGCCCGCGCGACGAGGCCGGACAGGCGTCCGACCAGCGCCGGGTCGGGCGCCGCGGACTGCAGGATCGACAGATGGGTCGCGGTGCGCTGATAGAGCCCGACGACTTCCTCGGCCTCGTTCCCGGTCAGCCGCGAGGACCGCGCGAGCAGCGCCTCGAGACGCGCCCAGTCGCGCGAATGCACGGCGACGAAGGCATCGATGTCCACGTCCTAGAGACTAGGCGCATGAGCGCGTGGGGTCCCGGTTCTGCTCCGGGGTGGGGACCACCCCCCTCGGCTGCCCCGGCCGGGGCGCGCGACGTCGTCACCGGCGAGGCGGTCGCGCTCGAACTGCGCCTCGCCAAGGTGCCCAGCCGGGCGCTTGCGCTGCTGATCGACCTCGCCCTGATGGCCATCCCGCTGTTCGGCATCGGCGTGCTGGCCTCGGTTGCCGCCTCGAACACCGACGAGGCCCTCGGTGCGGCAATCGTGCTGGTCACCCTGGTTTCCGTGGTGATCGGCTATCCGGTCCTGTTCGAGACGCTCTCCCGCGGCCGCAGTCCCGGCAAGGCCGCTCTCGGGCTGCGCGTGGTTCGCGAGGACGGCGGGCCCGTCCGGTTCCGGCATGCTTTGACCCGGGCCCTGGTCGGCGTTCTCGTCGACTTCAACCCGATCCTGGTCGGCGCGGTCGGCGTTCTCGTCTCGCTCGGTTCGGCGAAGGGCAAGCGGGTCGGGGACATGCTGGCCGGCACCGTCGTCATCCGGGAGCGGGTGCCGAAGAGCACCGCCCCGCCCGCGGAGATGCCGCCGCACCTGGCCGGCTGGGCCGCGACCCTGCCGGTGACCCGGCTGCCGGACACCCTCGCGCTGGAAGCCCGCCAGGTCGTCAGCCGCCTCGAAGAGCTCAACCCGGAGGTCGGGACCGCACTCTCGCGCCAGCTCGCCGACGAGGTCCTGGCGGCGCTGGGCACCTCCGCACCCGGCGGCTCCGACCCGGTCTCGGTCCTGTCCGCGGTGCTGGCCGAACGGCGCAACCGCGAGCTCGCCCGCGCCGGAATCGCGGCGCAACCAGGGGGCCCCGACTGGGGGCGGTCCACCGCGTGGGGACCTCAGGCTCCGGCCCCCACCTGGGGTCAGCAGCCGGCAGCTCCCGCCTGGACCCAGCCACCGCCGCCGGTCACTCCCGACCCGCCGCCGGCTGCCCCGGTACCTCCGACCGAACCGCCCTCGAGCGGACCTTTCGCCTCCCCCGGCTAGAACACCGTCGCGCCGAATAAACCCGCAGGTCATGCGCGGTTTCTCCTTTTGTCCGCCGTGCGGCTGATGCCCCCTCAGCCGATCGGTTGATTTCCCGCGACACGCGACGGAAATCGCCGGATCGGTGGATCAGATCTGCCCTGGCCGGCGTCGAACCGCACACGAACTTCACACGCCACGGGGCGTGGAAGACGAAGCGGGGGGACGGTCACTGATGACCGAACAGACGATGGCACTGGTACCGGACCTGACCCAAGGCGACCTGGCCGAGCTCCTGTTCTGCAGCAGCCTGCAGCCCTCCGAGGAAGCCACCCCCGAGACCGTGGTCGAGGCGCTCTCCCGGAGCCTGCGCAGCCACCACGGCCAGATCCGTGAGTGCGCCGAGGAGTTGGCCGCCAGCTACGGCAAGGACCCGGAGATCACCTGCGTGCGCATGCGCTGGGCCCGCACGATGATCGCCCGGACCTTCCCGGCCGCTCGCGCCGCCAGCTAGTTCCGATCAAGCTCCGTGCCGCCGGGGTGTGGCCCCCCGGCGGCACGGCACCAGCATCGACGAGCCACACGCGCCCGCCGGCGCAGGACGACTGGACCGCCGGGAGACCGCCCCCGGCGGTCCAGTCGGTTAAGGGCGCTGCTCAGGAACCCTGGTCCCACGACGACAGGTAAACGCGCTGGGAATCCGAGACGACGTCGAGGCCGACGCCGAGCGAGGCGAGCTTGAGGGCGGCGACCTCGCGGTCGATGTCGGCGGGGACCGGGTGCACACCCGACGGCAGCTCCGCACCCGCGGCGAGCCAGGCCAGGGTGAGCGCCTGACCCGCGAAGGACATGTCCATCACGGCGGCGGGGTGACCCTCGGCCGCCGCGAGATTGACGACCCGACCCGAGGCCAGCAGCAGCAGGCGACGCCCGTCCGGCTGGGTGAACTCCTCGACCTGGTCACGCACCACCCGCCGCGTCGCGCCGGAACCGAGCGCGCGCAGGTCGATCTCGACGTCGAAGTGCCCGGCGTTGGCGAGCACGGCGCCGTCCTTCATGGCGTCGAAGTGTTCAGCGCGCAGGACGTCGCGGTTGCCGGTCGCGGTGACGAAAACGTCACCGCGCGCGGCCGCCTCGGCCATCGGCAGGACTGCGAAGCCGTCCATGGTCGCCTGGAGCGCGGCGCCGGCGTCGATCTCGGTGACGAGGACCTGCGCGCCCATCCCCCGCGCCCGCTCGGCGACGCCCTGCCCGCACGGGCCGAAGCCGGCGACCACCAGCGTGCGCCCGGCCAGCAGCAGATTGGTGACGCGCATGATCGCGTCGAGCGTCGATTGCCCGGTGCCGTACCGGTTGTCGAACATCCGTCGCGTGCCGGTGTCGTTGACTGCGACCACCGGCACCCGCAGCCGGCCGTCCCGCGCCATCTGCCGCAACCGGATGACCCCGGTGGTCGTGCCCTCGGTGCCGCCGCGCACGCTCGGGATCAGGTCGGTGCGAGCGGTGTGCAGGGTGGTGACGAGGTCGCAGCCGTCGTCGAGCACCAGATGCGGCCCACCGGCGGCCGCGGCCGCATCCAGCGCGGCCGCGATGTGCGCGTAGTAGGTGTCGCGGTCCACCCCTCGGCGGGCGAACGTGACCACCCCGTGGTCGGCCACCAGCGCCGCCGCGGTGTCGTCCTGCGTGGAGAGCGGGTTGGAGGCCGCCAGCGCCACGGAGGCACCGCCGGCCCGGAGCACGCGCATCAGGTTCGCCGTCTCCGCGGTGACGTGCATGCACGCCGACACCGACAGTCCCGCCAAGGGACGGTCGGCGGCGAAGCGCTCCCCGATCTGGGCCAGGACAGGCATCGCCCGTGCCGCCCAGTCGATGCGGTCGGACCCCGAGCTCGCGAGCTCGGGGTCCGCCACGTCGGACATCTGACTGATCGTCAGGATCAGTAGCGGTAGTGGTCGGACTTGTAGGGGCCGTCGACCGGGACGCCGATGTAGTCGGCCTGCTCCTTGGTGAGGGTGGTCAGGCGAACGCCGAGGGCGTCGAGGTGCAGACGCGCGACCTTCTCGTCCAGGTGCTTGGGCAGGGTGTAGACGCCCAGCGGGTAGTCCTGCGTCTTGGTGAACAGCTCGATCTGCGCGATCACCTGGTTGGTGAAGGAGTTCGACATGACGAAGCTGGGGTGCCCGGTGGCGCAGCCCAGGTTCATCAGGCGGCCCTCGGCGAGCACGATGATCGAGTGGCCGTCGGAGAAGGTCCACTCGTCGACCTGCGGCTTGATGTTGATCCGCGTGATGCCGGGGGTCTTCTGCAGGCCGGCCATGTCGATCTCGTTGTCGAAGTGACCGATGTTGGACACGATCGCCTGGTGCTTCATCTTCGCCATGTGGTCGGCGTTAATGATCATGAAGTTGCCGGTGGTGGTGACGAAGATGTCACCGCTGGCGACCACGTCGTCCAGGGTCGCGACCTGGAAACCGTCCATGGCGGCCTGCAGTGCGCAGATCGGATCGATCTCGGTGACGATGACGCGGGCACCCTGTCCGCGCAGCGCATCGGCGCAGCCCTTGCCGACGTCGCCGTAGCCGCAGACGATCGCGGTCTTGCCGGCGATCAGGACGTCGGTCGCGCGGTTGAGACCGTCGATGACCGAGTGCCGGCAGCCGTACTTGTTGTCGAACTTGCTCTTGGTGACCGAGTCGTTGACGTTGATCGCCGGGAACAGCAGGGAGCCCTGCTTGAACATCTCGTAGAGCCGGTGGACACCGGTCGTGGTCTCCTCGGTGACGCCCTTGATCTCCTGGCCGACGTTCGTCCAGCGGGTGGCGTCCTCGGTGAGGGAGCGGGCGAGCAGCCCGAGGACGACCTGGAACTCCTCGTTGTCGGTGGAGTCCACCGACGGCACGGCGCCGGCCTTCTCGAACTCGGTGCCCTTGTGCACGAGCATCGTGGCGTCGCCGCCGTCGTCGAGGATCATGTTCGGTCCGGCGTGCCCGGAGGCGGCCGGCCAGCGCAGCGCCTTCTCCGTGCACCACCAGTACTCCTCCAGCGTCTCGCCCTTCCAGGCGTAGACGGGGGTGCCGGTGGGCGCCTCGGGGGTGCCGTCGCCGACGACGATCGCGGCCGCGGCGTGGTCCTGGGTGGAGAAGATGTTGCAGGACACCCAGCGCACGTCGGCACCGAGCGCGACGAGGGTCTCGATCAGGACCGCGGTCTGAATGGTCATGTGGAGCGAGCCCATGATGCGGGCGCCGGCCAGCGGCTGGGCGTCGGCGTACTCCCGGCGCACGGACATGAGGCCGGGCATCTCGTGCTCCGCCAGCCGGATCTCCTTGCGGCCGAACTCGGCGAGGGACAGGTCTGCGACCTTGAAGTCGTCGGCAGTCAAAACAGGTCGGGTCATCGTTGGCCTTCCGAAATGGGAGATGTCATCAGCGATTGGTGTTTCTCCTGCTCCCAGCGCAGCCAGTCCGGCGCGGGCACGTGCTCGGGACGGGTCGGCACCGAATCCAGCCAGCCCTCGACCGCGGTGCGCACCTCGGGTTCGCGCCGCAACCGCAGCGCGAGCCCGACGTCACCGAGATCCAGGTCGTGGTCGGCGAGCAGCTCCCGCAGCGTCCGCAGGCGCTGCAACTGCTCGGGACCGTAGAACCGGTGGCCGCCGGGGCTGCGGTCAGGTTCGACCAGACCCAGCTGCTCCACGTAGCGGAGCATCCGCGCGGACCAGCCAGTGGTCTGTGCGGCCTCAGCGATCGGGATCCCATCCATCGAGCGCGAGGCTAGCACGATGATGTCAAGTTTCGCCGGGGACTCACCCGACGGGACGCTCCGACCGGCAAATCTGACAGGCAGATGTCCGATTGAGCGGGACGCGCCCCCGAAAAGGTGCAGGGCGGCTTGTTCAACGCACCACCGCGTCGTGAACAAACCGCCCTGCCACGTGCCGCCTGCCGGCCGATGGAAGCGCGGGCCGCCCGAGGGCCCGGAAACTCACAGGCCCAATTCCCTCGCCACCGTCGGCCGTCGGCCTGGCGGACTGCCAACCCCCCGAAGGGTGTTGGCACAAGGCCGTCCGAGGGGCTGCGGACCCTCAGGCGTCCTTGTGTGCACAAGGTTAGCCTTACCTAAGTTCTCCGCGCAAGTCGGCAGCGCAGATTTCTTTGGCCAAATCGACGAACGCCTACTCCGGACCGGACGTCGGGTCGGTCTCCGGCAACGGGTCGGCCTCGCCGCCGTCTTCCGGGCCCGTGGTGGCGCCCGCGGAGGGGTCGGTCCCGTTGAGGAGGTCCTCGTACGGGTTGGACGTCGGGGTGGCGGTCGGGTCGTAGTTGATCGACAGGTCGCCCTCGGCGTCGGCCGCCTTCTGGGCCTGCTCCTCGGCGACCCGGTCCCGGGCCGCCTTGTCCCCGAGCACCCCGACGATCTGCGGGACGATCTTCTCGACCGCCCAGGGCAGGCTGGTCATGCTGCTGTAGTACAGCGCCTCGGCCTCGTCCGGCCCGAGCTCGAGAACCCGCTTGTTCTGCACGACGCGCATGTTCCGGTACGCCGAGGTCGCCTTGATCTTGTCCATGGCCTCGCGACCGTCGTGCCCGACGATCCAGACCAGGGCGTCCACGCCGTCGAGGAACCCCAGGTTCCCGACGTTGCTCTCGATGCCGTACATCTTGCGCGAGACGCCGGTGTACCGGGTCGCGGCCTCGATGCGGGACGGGAACTCCATGCCGATCGAGGTGAAGAACCGCGACATCGGCGCGTACGGATTCATGATGCGGATCTGGCCGTTGGGGCCGGGCGCAGCCACCGCGACCGAGGCCTCCCGCAGCTCCGGGTTCTTGTTCTCGGTGTCGACGAACATCTGCCGGAGCTTCTCGACCTGCTGGCGGGCGTACGTCGGGCGGCCGACGATCTGGCCGAGGACAAGCAGTTCCTCCTGCCAGGAGGAGAAGTAGTCCTTGGAGTCCGAGGAGACCATCGTGATCGTCGGTGCGATCTCCGAGAGCTTCTGGTAGTCCTCGAGCACGATACCGGCGTACATCGCCACGATCAGGTCCGGCGCCATGCCCTTGATGCGCTCGTAGTCGAACACCTCCTTGCGTTCCGGAGTGTTCGAGGCCTGCGCGAAACCGTTCGCCAGCACCGGGCCGTCATCGACGGTGGAGAGCTTGCCGGTCTTGGAGTCACGGGTCGGCGGGTACAGCACGGTGTACTCGCCGGTCTTGGCGCTCGCCGGGACCCACGGGAAGTTGAGCCACGGGACCGCGGCACCGAAGTAGTTGCGCAGGGTCAGCGGCTTCAGGCCGAGGCTGATCATCGAATCCTGCTCACGCATGCCGAGGACGACCACCCGCTTGGGCTCGGTCTCGATCACGGTGCCGGCCGCGTTCCAGGTGTGCCGGATCCGGACGGGGAACGCACCCCGCTCGACCGGCGGCAGGTCGGACGCGACCGGGGCCGCGGTGATGGTCGGGCTGGCGCTCGCGCCCGGGGAGGCGGCGTCGTCGCCCCCACTGCAGGCGGAGGTGGCCAGCACCGCGGCGGCGGTGAACAGCGCGGCCGTGGTCCGGCGGGTGGCGGGACGGACGTTCATGGTGGTGCTCCCCCAGCGCAAGTCAGCGAGCGCGCTCGACGCGACGCGCCCCTCATTGTGATGCGCTGCGCACCCAAACGCCGAGCGAACGCGGCGAACGCGACCAGTCCGTAATGCGCCGGTCAGGGTGCGGGAGCGGCGTAAATGTCCGGTTCGAGGTAGATCACGCGGGCCATGGGCTCGGCCTCCCGGATCCGCCGTTCGGCGGAGTCGATGGTCCGCGCGATATCGGCACCGGTGGCGGTGCCCAGCACCGCGATCTTCGCGGCGACCAACAGCTCCTCGGGCCCGAGGTGCAGGGTCTTCATGTGGATGACCCGCTCCACCGACGGCTCGGACTCCAGCGCCGCCTCGATCCGGGCCACCGCTTCGGCCGAGGCTCCCTCGCCCAGCAGCAGGCTCTTGGTCTCCACCGCGAGGATGATCGCAATCACGATCAGCAGCACGCCGATGCTGCACGAGCCGATGCCGTCCCAGACGCCGTCATCGGTGATCAGCGTCAACGAGACGCCACCCAGGGCCAGGACCAGTCCGATGAGCGCCCCGAGGTCCTCAAGAAGGATCACCGGAAGCTCCGGAGACTTCGCGTGCCGCACGAACTCCACCCACGAAGCGTCACCCCGGACGTGGTTGGACTCGACGATCGCGGTGCGGAACGAGAAGGTCTCCATGCCGATCGCGACCACCAGCACCACCACGGGCACCCAGTGCCAGGAGTCGATGGGGTGCGGGTCCTGGATCTTGTGGATGCCCTCGTAGAGGGCGAACCCACCACCGATGGTGAACAGCACGATCGAGACCAGGAAGGCGTAGACGTAGCGCTCACGGCCGTACCCGAAGGGGTGCAGCGGGGTCGCGGCGCGCTGGGCCCGTTTGCCGCCGAAGAGCAGCAGCACCTGGTTGCCCGCGTCCGCCAGGGAGTGGATGGACTCCGCGAGCATCGAGGACGAACGGGTCAGCAGGAACGCGATGAACTTGGTGATCGCGATGCCGGTATTGGCCAGTAAGGCCGCCACGATCGCCTTGGTACCGCCGCCGGCGCTCATGTCGTGGCTCCTGCCATCCGTGCTTTCAAGGATTCGATCGCCGTCACCGGCGTCGGGTCGACGCCGCTGCGCAGGGCGAGATACACCGAGGCGAAGTCAATCAGCGCCACCAGCCCGGCCAGTCGCGACACCACGTCCGGCCCGCTGCCGCGCAGGGCCACCACCGGCACGCCCGCCTCACCGGCGGCGTGCTGCGACTCGGCGATCCGGGCCTCGGCGGCGGGGGTCTCGTCGGCGTCGGCGATCAGCACCAGTCGCAGCCCGTGGTCGAGCGCGGCGGGACCGTCGAAAGCGACGATCTGATTGTGGTGGGCCTCGGAAAGCACCCCCGCCATCGACGGCAGCTTGGCGTTCTCCGCGAGTTGGGAAGCGAAACGGTTCGCCACCGCCGCCCCGACACCGGCCGGACCCCAGAGCACCGGCAGCCCACCGGACAGGTGGAGGGCCAGTTCCTTGGCCCGGTTCGCGCGGGTCTCGATCGCGGGTGCGCTGACCGCGGCCACCCCGTCGAGAACGGTGGCGGCATTGCCGAGCGCGGCGCGCGCGCCGGGAGTGACACCGACGGCCTCGCCGACGAGCAGCAGCGGAGTGGCCAGTGACCACAACGAGGCCCGCGGTTGCCGGCCGCCGGCGTCGACGGCGAGGTGGAGGGCACCGCCACCGGCGGCCTCGAGCGGGGAACCGGGCGCCCCGATCGTCACCAGCCGGCAGCCGCGTGCAGCGGCGGTGGTGACCGCCGCCAGGGTCTCCTCGGTCCGGCCGGAGCAGGACAGGCCCACCACGAGGTCCTCGCGGCCGACCCAGCCCGGCAACCCGGGCCCGCGGTGCACCACGACCGGGATCGGGCACGTCGCCCCGGCGACGGCGATCAGCACGTCACCGGAGGCGGCGGATCCGCCCATCCCCGCGACGACCAGCGCGCGCGGACGGGAACCGAGCTCGAGCGCGCCGACGGCGGCCAGACCGTCGCGGATCTGACCGCCGGCGGACGCGACGGCGGCGAGCATGTCCCGCGGGTCCCCCGCCGCCAGCGCCGCGGGGTCGTCGAGGATGCCGGGGTCGGTCTCCACGTCAGGCGCCGGTCGGTCGACGGGCCTCGTCGATGAGCAGCACGGGGATGCCGTCCCGGATCGGATAGGCGAGCCCGCATCCCGGATCCGTGCACACCAACTCGGCGGCGGCCGCGTCGTGCCGCAACGGGTGCCGGGACTGCGGGCAGGCCAGCAGCTCGAGCAGGGCGGGATCGATCGCGCTGTCCATCAGGACTCCTCCGCCGGCCGGGACGACCGAATCCCGGCCAGCACGGCATCGCGTAGTTCGGCCATTCGCGTCTCGTCGGTGGCCTCGACGTTGAGGCGCAGCAGCGGTTCGGTGTTCGAGGGACGGACGTTGAAGCGGCCGTCCGGCAGGTCCACGGTGAGGCCGTCCAGGTCGTCGAGCACCGCGCCGTCGCGATCGCCCCACTCCTTGCGCAGCGCGTCCAACGCGAAGCCGACGTCGGGGACCACGGTGTTGAGTTCACCCGAGGACGGATAGCGCTCGTACTCGCGGACGAGATCCGAGAGCTTGGTGCCGGCCGGCGCTCCGGCCAGCGCCGCGAGCACGTGGAAGGCGGCGAGCATCCCGGAGTCGGCGTTCCAGAACTCGCGGAAGTAGTAGTGCCCGGAATGCTCCCCGCCGAAGATCGCCCCGCTGGAGGCCATCACGTCCTTGATGAAGGAGTGCCCGACCCGGGTGCGCACGCTGTGCCCACCCCGGGCGGCGACCAGTTCCGGCACCGCACGGGAGGTGATCAGGTTGAAAACGATCGTGGCCCCGGGCTCGCGGGTGAGCTCCCGGTCCGCGATCAGGCCGACGATCGCCGAGGGTGTGACCGGGGTGCCGGTCTCGTCGACGAGGAAGCAGCGGTCGGCGTCACCGTCGAACGCCAGGCCGAGGTCGGCGCCGTGCGAGATCACCGCGGCGGAGAGGTCCCGCAGGTTGGCCGGCTCGATCGGGTTCGGTTCGTGGTTGGGGAAGGTCCCGTCCAACTCGAAGTACAGCGGCACGATCGCGAACGGGAGCCCGGCGAAGACGGTGGGCACCACGTGGCCGGCCATCCCGTTGCCGGCGTCGACGACCACGCGGAGCGGGCGCGCGCCGGAGAGGTCGACCAGCGAGTGCAGGTGCGCGGCGTAGTCCGGCAGCACGTCCCGGGTCTCGATGGTCCCGACGCCGGTTTCCGAACCGCCCGCCGGCAGGCCCTCCTCGGCATACCGGCGGACGTCGGCCAGCCCGGTGTCCTGACCGACCGGCCGGGCCCCGGACCGGCAGAGCTTGATGCCGTTGTAGCCGGCGGGGTTGTGCGAGGCGGTGAACATGGCGCCGGGGCAGGACCAGCGCCCGCTGGCGTAGTAGACCGCGTCGGTGCAGGCCAGTCCGATGTCGATCACGTCGCGACCCCGGGAGGCCACACCGGCTGCGAACGCCGCGGACAGGTCCGGGGAGCTCTCGCGCATGTCCCGGCCGACGACGATCGGTCCGCCGTCGGCAGCGGTTACCTCCGCGAAGGCCGCCCCGAGCTCGGTGGCCACCTCGGTGTCCCACTGCTGGGGGACCAGACCACGGATGTCGTAGGCCTTGACGATGGCGGACAGATCGCGGGCTGGCACCCGCAGACCTTATCTGCGCGGCCGAAGCGGGCTTGCCTCAGTCGTCGACGGAGCGGAGCACGCGCAGGTGGCCGCGGCGGCCGACCTCGATTCGCGAGTCCTGGATCGGCGCGGGCCGACCGGCCTCGCGCACCGCATCGGCGAGCGCGACGAGGTCGTCCGGCGTCGGGCCGGTGGTCAGCTGGTCCGGGGCGAGGCGCAGGACCTCCCAGCCGCGCGGCGCGGTCAGCCGCTCCGCGTGCTCCGAGCACAGGTCATAGCAATGGGGTTCCGCATACGTGGCCAATGGCCCGAGCACGGCCGTCGAATCGGCGTAGACGTAGGTGAGCGTCGCCGTCGCAGGCCGGGTGCATGCGTTGCGGGAGCAGCGACGACCCTTCACGAAAAGTGAAGGTAGCGCGCACTTCACGCCCCGCCCGGCATTGCGCGCTTCCACCGGGTTGTGTCGCGCGCTTCGCCCTAGTCTGAAACCCGTGCGCTGGCGTCTGATCCGAAGTTCGGCCGACCGGTCGGCGGACGGCACCCCACCAGGCTCGGAGTCGGACGAGGCGTCGGGCTCCGCCGTCCCGGGCGAGGGCGCCGCGCGCCGGCCGGGGCACCGGGACCGTCGCGGTCGCGGCCTGCGCGGTCCGCTCGCCCCGCCGGAGAGCCCCCTCTCGCTCACCCGGGCCGAGGCCTTCAACCGGCTCGTCGAGGACGCCGTCGACCGCCTGGAGCAGCGCTGGCGCAAGGAGCTGACGGCGGTCGAGTTCGCGGTCGCCGCGGTGCCGGGGCCCGAGGCGATCACGGGGGTGGCGCTCACGCCCGGCGGCGTCCCGCTGTCCCGGCTCTACCAGGGCGGGGCCGGCCGCAATGCCCGCATCGTGCTCTACCGCCGGCCGATCGAGGCCCGGGCGAAAGGCCGCGCGGACCTCGCGATCCTGGTGCAGGACCTCGTCACCGAGCAGGTCGCCGAACTGCTCGGCCTCACCCCTGAGGCCATCGATCCGGATTACGGGTTGGACTAAGGGACGACCGCGGTCAGGTCGGGCTCGATGCCCGGGATCGAGACCGTGTACCGCCCCGAGACCAGGGCGGTGATCGCGACGTCGGCGGCGCCGCCGCGCAGGATCCGCGCCGCGTGGACGGGACCCGAGGCGGTCGCCGGGGCGATGAGGAGCGAGTAGTTGGTGCCGCCCTTCGGCGCCGGATCGACCAGGACAGCTCGACCGGCCGGGATCTTCACGGTGGTCGGCGCCGCAGCCCCCGTCGGCGTGAGGACGGTCAGGACCACCTCGGCATCTCCTCGCGGAGCGACCAGGATCAGCCGTGTGGTCGTGCCCGCCGGGCCGGACCCGGCGGGGATCGCCGCCGGTGAGGTCAGCGCGGGCGCCGCGGTGGCGTAGGCGACGTCGGCCGCGCCCTTGGCCGAGCGGGTCTGCCGGACCACGGCGACCACCGGCCGGTCGGAGGTGACCACGAGAGCGGACGCCGAGGTGCCGGCGGCCGTCGTGAGGTCGTACTCGCCGACCTGGCCGGCCTTCACCTCGACGTTGTCGAGGCCGGCCGGAGCGAAGGAATTGTCCGGCGTCAGCAGCCGCAGGTTCACGATGGCGTCGGTCTCGCCGGGGACGAGCAGTTGCAGGCTCCGGCCCAGCTTGCCGTCCGGCAGGCCCGGGATCACGATCGTCCGCGCCGGGCTCGGGGCGGGCGCGATCCAGTCCACGCCGCGCGGCTGCACCCCGCGCTCGTCGATGTCGTGCACGAGCGCGGACACCCGACCGCTCGTCGCGGAGACCGAGATGCCGAGCCGTTGGTGGCCGGCGGTCATGCCCTCCAGCGGGATCGAGACGGCGCCCAGCGCCGGCACGTCGATGCCGGTGGAGTTCGGCGGGGCCGGCACCGGCCCGGCGTCGTTCCAGAACCGCAGATCGACGACGGCGGGGGTGCCCTCGGGATTGGTGAGCACCAGGCGGTCGCGGCGACCGGCGGCGGTACTGGCGCCGACGAACCAGGCCGTCGGGTGCGCCGCGGCGCACGAGACCGCCTCGAGCCCCCGCGCGGTTCCGGACCGTCCGGTGGTGACCAGTTCGGCGCTCAGGCCGGGAGCGAGTGTGCCGGTGCCGCGGGCGAGCAGCGGAGCCGAGACCTTGCCGGCGTCGAGAACGGTCCGGCCCGGCGCAGAGAGCTTGGCCCGGGCCGAGCCGGCCTTTCCGAGATCGGTCAGTGTGGCCGAGCCCGTTCGCGCCGGCTCCGAGCCGTCCGCGGTTCCTTTCGAACCGGCCGCCTCGGCCTGCGCGAGTTCGGCCGCAGCCTCCGGGGCGACCATCGTGACGGCGTTGCGGGCGGCGGACCCGGTGATCACCGGCTCCGGGCACGCCAGCTCGGCGGTGCGCACCTCGTCGACGATGGGTTCGATCGAACCGGCGCCGCTGCCGCCCACCACCTGAACGATGAGGGCGACCAGGGCCAGGCCACCGGCGACGGCCCCGACCGCCTTGGGGCCGGCCGCTCGATCGCGCGTCCGCTCGGTACGTCGGCGTTCGTTCACGAAGCGCCTCCCGGCAGGTCGACGGATCGATCTGAGCTTCCGTCAGATTGCGTCGGGAGCGAGTCCGCCCGCGCGTGCCGGCGGGACGTGCTGTCCACCGGGATGTCCTCGTCGTCGCCCGGCCGGCGGGCACCGCCCGGCAGTGCGAGCACGATCATCACGATCAGCAGCGTGGCCTGCGAGAACAGCCAGACCCCACGGATCGGCGAGGACCACGCCAGCTCCAGACGGCCACCCTCGGAGGGCACCTCGAAGGCCTGCGCCCAGCCGTTGTAAACCTGCGACCTCAGCTCCTGCCCGTCCAGCGATGCTTTCCAGTGCGGGCTGGCGGGCTCCGCCAGGGCGAGGACGCCACCGCCGGGGGTGGCAGGCAGGTCGGCGTCGACGGCGACCCGGCTGGAGGGGACCGGGACGCCCGGACCACCGCCGGCCGGGAAGAACATCAGCCGCGCCACGGGGACCTGGACGCGCCACAGTCCGTCGCCGCCCTGCGTACTGATCCGTTCGAGGCCGGGAACGGCGTCGAGCTGCCGGGCGACGTCGGGCGAGACCGGTGCCTTGACCAGGACGTAGCGGATCGCGAAATCGCCCATCCGGTCGACCACGCCGTCGCCCCGACCGGAGACCAGGTCACCGACGAGTTGGTCCAGCCGGCGGCGGGCCGATTCGGGGGGCGGGACGTCGGCGGCACCGAGCCGGGGACCGGCGTCGCGCACGAGCGAGTAGGACAGCGAGCCTTCGGCCCGCTGCAGACGGAGTGCGAGGGTGCGCGGCCGGTCGACGGTCTCGGCCTCGGCCGCGACGAACGCCGGCACCAGCACCGGTTGCCCGCGGTCGAGGGGACCTTCGGCACCGCGGGTCAGCCAGCTCAATCCGGCGACGACGGGGGCGCCGATCGCGACCAGGGTGACCAGGGCCGCGACCGGCTGCGCCAGTCCGAACTCGCGAGCGGCCAGGCGTTCGCCGACACCGTGCGCACCGACCACCGCGGCGACCACCATCCCGAGCGCGGCCAGAGCGAGCGCGATTCCGGGCCAGGCCGAGATCTCCGTTCCCCCCGCCGGGGCCCGCACCTCGAACCGGGAGACGACCATCGCCACCAGGTAACCCAGGCAGGCGGCGGCGACGGCGAGCATCGCGATGACGCGACGGGTGGCCACCGCCAGGCCGACGAGGCCGGCGACGACCACGCCGATCCCGACCCAGCCCGGCACCGGGTTCGGGCCGCCCGGGTCGAGCAGGAGCAACTGCCAGGTGCTCTGCTGCCCGGTGTCCAGGTCGGGGCCGGGCGCGCCCGGCTCCGCGAGCAACCGCGAGGGGTGCAGGAGGAACTGCGTGGACCACGGGAGCAGCGCCACCGGCGGCACGGCGACGGCGATCGCCAACCGGCGCAACAGATCGCGGTCCCAGGTTGTGGCCAGCCCGCGCGCTGTGCCCGCGACGGCGGCGGCGACTCCCAGCGCGAGCACCCAGGTCAGCGGGACGAACGCCGTCATCACCGTGAGGGTCAGCGCGGTCACCCAGGCGGCTCGCATCGTGCCGGCCCGTCCGGGGGTCCCGACCGCGCGGACGAACGCCAGCGCCAGCGCCGGCAGCAGGGTCACCGCGACGGCGGTACCGAGCCGGCCGGCGGCGACGGCGCCCGAGAGCACCGGGACGAGCGCGTAGGCCGCGGCGCCCCACACCCGCAAGCCGCGCGAGGCCGGCAGCGACGACGACGCGAGGTAGGCGACCGCGCCGGCCAGCGGCACGCTGCCGAGCAGCAGCACGGTCACCGCGAGGTCCGCATGCCCGGCCAACAGGGTCGCGAGCAAGGCGACCGCCGCCAGGTAGGGCGCGGACGCCTGCGAACTGCCGACCGAGTCCGGGTGCCAGGAACCGGTGTACGCCGACCACAGGTCCGAGGCCCCGCCGGGAGCCGGCAGCAGGGCCCCGCCGAGCAGACGGCCGCCGCCGAGCAGGTCGCGCCCCGCGAGAAGGGTCAGAACTCCGAGACCGAGGACCAGCAGCCAGCCGGGACTGCGCAGTACCCGACGCAGCAGGACCCCACCCGCGCCGAGGTCCAGGTTCTCGAGTTCTTCCCCGCCGGGCCCGGACTCGACCACCCGGTGCCGGCCGATCGCGCTGCCCTCGACGCGGCGACCGCCGGCGAACGAGGCCAAGGCGTCCCGGGCGAGCGAGAACTGATGACCGAACTGCGGGAAGAGCCGGCGCAGCGATTCGGGCGCGACCCGGTGGTCGGCGCGGCGGTCGCGGCGCATCTGCAGGATCGCCCGGGGCTGCAGCAGGACCGCGCCGATCGCGAGCACCTCGTCGGCGGCGTGCCGGGGGACCTTGGCGACCAGATAGCCGATCGCGCGCAGCAGGCCGCCGAGCAGCAGCCGCGGGAGCGCGAAGGCGAACCGCCGGGTGGGCAGGTTCGCGAGCAGCACCCGCATCGCGCCGGCGCGGTCGAGCAGATGGACCCGGCCTGAGCCGATGTCCACCTCGCGACGTTGTTGGGCCGACGCTTCCGCGTGGTAGACGACGGCCTCGGGCACGACCGCGACCCGGTAGCCGGCCAGCCAGGTCCGCCAGCAGAAGTCGATGTCGTCGCGCATCAGCGGCAGGTGCTCGTCGAAGCCGCCGAGGTCGTCCCAGACGTCGCGGCGGATCAGCATGCCGGCGCTCGCGACCGCCAGGGTCTCCCGTCGGTGGTCGTGCTGGCCCTGGTCCTGCTCGCCGCGCTCCAGATGCTCCTCGCGGCGCCCACCGCCGTCGATGGTGACGCCGACCTCGAGCAGCATCCGCCGGCGGTACCAGCCGCGGACCTTGGTCCCCGCGACCCCGATCCCGGGGTCCGCGTCGATGGCCGCGATCAGATGCTCCAGCGCGTCCGGCTCCGGTTCGGAGTCGTCGTGCAGGAGCCAGATCCAGTGCCGGACCGGCTCGTCGGCGGGCCCTGGAGGCGCGGCCGCCGGCAACGTGTCCGCATGGGCGACCGCTGCTTTCACCGCGGCGCCGTAGCCGGTCTCCCGCGGCAGCGAGATCACCGCCGAGGCGGGAACGAAGCGGGCGACGAGCCCGGTGGTCGAGTCGGTGCTGCCGGTATCGGCGACCACCACTCGATCGGCCGGCCGCGTCTGGTCGACGGCGGCCGGGAGAACCTGTGGCAGCCAGCGCTCGCCATCGTGCGTGACGAGCACGACGGTGACGTCGTGCCGGACATCGGCCGGCGGTGGCGGGGTGGACATGGCGGAGCCGCCACCCTATGGGAGAGCGGGCCCGGAAACGGACCCGCTCACCCGATTCGGCAACGCCTCAGACCGCGCGCTTCTTGAGCCGACGACGTTCGCGCTCGGACATTCCGCCCCAAATCCCGAAGCGCTCGTCGTGACCGAGTGCGTACTCGAGGCAGTCGTTCCGCACGTTGCACCCCAGGCAGACCTTCTTCGCCTCCCGGGTGGATCCGCCCTTCTCCGGGAAGAAGGCCTCCGGATCCGTCTGGGCGCAGAGAGCCTGCTCCTGCCACGTTTGCTCCCGCTCGACGCCTCCGAGCAAGGGGAGGTAAACCTCGCCCATCGCTGCCTCCTCGACCCTGATGTTGCCCCGTTGTTGGTGCTGTCCCGCCGCCGCTGCTACCCGGTCCCGCTGTCGTTATCGGCGACCGAACGACACGAGTGAAATTACAGCCCTGTTAATCCACTCGCGTCAACCCGGACGGTGATATTGGCCGGTTCGGACCGGTGTGTCTCACCCGATTGGTTGCCCGGGTGTGTCGGTTGGGACCATTGCCCTCATGCGCATCACCGTGCTCGCCGGCGGAATCGGGGCCGCCCGGTTCCTCCGAGGCCTCCTCGCCCACCTCGCGGAGGCCCGCCCGGACGCCGCGATCACGGTGATCGGCAACACCGGGGACGACATCTCGCTGTTCGGGCTCCACGTCAGTCCGGACCTGGACACGGTGATGTACACCCTGGGCGGCGGCATCCACCCCGAGCAGGGCTGGGGCCGGGCGGACGAGACACGGGCCGTCCAGGACGAACTCGGCGCCTACGGCGAGCCGCCGGACTGGTTCGCCCTCGGCGACAAGGACATCGCGACGCACCTCGTGCGGACCCGGATGCTCCGCGAGGGGGCGACGCTCTCCGCCGCGACCGAGGCGCTGTGCGCCCGCTGGCAGCCCGGCGTGCGGCTGCTCCCGATGAGCGACGACCCGGTGACCACGTCGGTCGAGATCGACTCCGGCGAGGGGACCCCCCGGACCGTCCACTTCCAGGAGTACTGGGTCCGTCTGCACGCGGAGCCGCCGGCGCGGAAGATCCGCTTCGAGGGGGCCCACGAGGCCCGCCCCGCCCCCGGGGTGCTGACGGCGATCGCCGAGGCCGACGTCATCGTGTTCCCGCCGTCGAACCCGGTCGTCAGCATCGGCGCGATCCTGGCCGTGCCGGGCATCCGGGCGGCCGTGGCGGCAGCGGCCGGGCCGGTCGTCGGCGTCTCCCCGATCATCGGCGGCGCCCCCGTGCGCGGCATGGCCGACAAGGTCCTCGCCGCGATCGGGGTGGAGACCTCCGCGGCCGCCGTCGCCCTGCACTACGGCCCGGACCTGATCGACGGCTGGCTGGTCGACAGCGCCGACACCGCCGCCGTCGATGTGGTCTCCGCCGCCGGCATCCGGACCCGCGCGGTCCCGCTGCGGATGACCGACGTCGCCGCCACCGCCGCGATGGCCGCGGCCGCGCTCGAGCTCGTGCTGTGACGGTTCCGCCCAGCCTGGAGATCCTGCCCGTCGTCGGGATCGGCGAGGTCCGGCCCGGCGACGACCTGGCGGCGCTGGCCGCGCACCACGCCCCGGCGCTGCGCGACGGCGACGTCCTCGTGGTGTCGAGCAAGGTCGTCAGCAAGGCCGAGGGACGCGTGCTGGAGGCACCGGACCGCGAGGCGGCGATCGATGCCGAGTCGGTCCGCGTCGTGGCCTACCGACGCGGAACGCGGATCGTCGAGACCCGGCACGGCCTCGTCCTCGCGGCGGCCGGCGTGGACGCCTCCAACACCGAACCCGGCACCGTGCTGCTGCTGCCGGTCGACCCCGACGCCTCGGCCCGCGCGCTCCGCGCCGGCCTGCGGACCCGCGGCCTCGACGTGGCCGTCGTGATCACCGATTCGCTGGGGCGGCCCTGGCGGCAGGGGGTCGTCGACGTCGCGATCGGAGTGGCCGGGCTGCCCCCGTCCGAGGACCTGCGCGGCGGCAAGGACGGCTACGGAAATCTGCTCGAGGTGACGGTGGTCGCCACCGCCGACGAGATCGCTGCGGCCGCCGAACTGGTGAAGACCAAGCTCGGTGGCATTCCCATGGCGATCGTGCGGGGACTCGGTCACCTGACGACCCGTGAGGACGGGCCGGGCGCGCGGGAACTCATCCGCCCGGCCGCCGATGACATGTTCTCCCTCGGCACCGCGGAGGCCCGGCGGAGCGCCGTCACGACCCGCCGGACCGTGCGTCACTTCGCTGACGAGCCCGTGGATTCCGGCGCGGTGGACCGCGCTTTGGCGGCCGCCCTGACCGCACCGGCCCCGCACCACACCACCCCGTTCCGATTCGTGCGGCTGGCCTCCCCGACGTCCCGCATTCGCCTCCTGGACGCGATGCGCGACGCGTGGGTCGCGGACCTGCGCGCCGACGGGATGACGGAGCATCAGATCGAGGTGCGGACGCGTCGCGGCGAGGTCCTGCGCCGCGCACCGCTGATCGTCGTGCCCTGCCTCGTCCGCGACGGTGCGCACACCTATCCCGACGCCCCCCGCGCCGCGGCGGAGCGCGACATGTTCACGGTCGCCGGCGGCGCTGCGGTCCAGAGCCTGCTGATCGCCCTCGCGGCCGAGGGCCTCGGCTCCTGCTGGGTCTCCTCGACCCTGTTCTGCCCCGACGTCACCCGCACCGCTCTCGAGCTCCCGGCCGAGTGGGACCCCCTCGGCGCCGTCGCCATCGGCGTCCCCGCCACCCCGCCCCTCCCCCGCCCCGACCTCGACCCCCGCCCCTTCCTCCGCGACCTCTGATCCCTTGGAGATGACATCTTCAAATGAGCGTCGTTGGAGATGACATCTTCAAGGCGTCGTCCACAGGCCGCAGCGCGCTCAACCCGGGGCTGTGGATAAGTCGGCCGGTAAGACGGCGTCACAGGCCACTATGCGCGGCATGATGCAAACACCGATGCCGCAGTTGGCGCTTCAGGCACTGGAGCAGGGCGGGGTGGTCACCCTGCAACAGACCATCGATGCCGGGATCTCGCGGGAGACCCGTCGCCGGTACCTGGCTCGAGGAACCCTGCGCGAACTGCGAAGGAACTTCTTCACCCCCGGCGAGTACTGGGACGGCTGCGACGAGCGCGAGCGCCACCGGATCGAGATCGCGGGCGCCCTCATGGCACGTCGGTGGCTCCCCGCCGAGCCGTATCGCTCGTCGCTGGTCGCCGGCCGGCGCAGCGCGGGCTTCCTGCATGGCCTGCCACTTCCGAGCGACTCGCGAGATCAACGTCAGGCTTTCGCCGCTGCAGCCGAAGAGCTCCCTCCCTGGGAGCGCCGCCCCTGGCACGTGGACCTGATCAGCGCGGATCGCGGACGACGTACCTTTCGCGCGGGCGTTGACGTGCGCCCCGCGTCGCTCCCGTCGTCCCACATCATTCTTTCAGGAGCCGTGCCGATCTCGAACGTGGCACGAACTGCTGTCGACCTCATGAGGGAAGGCACCAAGGCGGAGGGCGTCATGGTGGCCGACGCCGCCTTGGGTATGGGCGTACCGCGCGATGAGCTGGAGGCAATGACCGACCACTGCCGCCAATGGCCCAATGCCGTGACCGCTCGGGAGGCTGTCGCCTTCGGCGACGGGCGCGCGGAATCTCCGGCGGAGTCACTGGCGCGGGTGGTGTGCGCCGAAGCAGACCTGTTCCCCGAGCTTCAGGTGGAGCTCTACGACGCCGCCGGCGAGATCGGTCGCGTCGATCTCCTGCTGCGGGCTTTTCGGATCGTCCTGGAGGTCGACGGCGCCATCAAGTACCTGGACTCGTGGCACGGCAGTGCCGAGGACGCCCTCCGGCTGGAGCAGGAGCGCGAACGTCGGTTGTGGGCTGCCGGATGGATCGTGATCAGGACGACGTGGCATGAGCTGCTGATCACACCGGCGGCATTCATCGCGCGCATCCACGCCGCGATGGCGCAGAGCCCCCATCTGGTCTGAGCCCCCCACCCGGGCGGGCGCCTTCCCCGCGTTGAAGATGTCATCTCCAACCGAGCGGCGTTGAAGATGTCATCTCCAACCGAGCGGCGTTGAAGATGTCATCTTCAGTGGGAGCGGTGGTCCTGGATGGTGATGCGCGGGCCGTAGCGGACGTTCTTGACGCCGGACATCTCGATCAGCCGAGTGACCCGGTAGCGGTGGCCGCGGTAGGGCTCGAGCAGCTCCAGCATCCCGGCGTCGTCGACGCGGCGGCCGATCAGCGCGACGCCGACGAGGTGCGGCAGGTGGAAGTCGCCGACGGTGACGGCGTCGGGATCGCCGTGGGAGCGCTGGCGGCACTCGGCGGAGGTCCAGACCCCGAGGCCGGGCAGGGCGCGCAGCCGCTGGTCGGCGACCTCGGTGCCGAGGGTGAGAGTCTCCTCCAGCCGCCCGGCATGCCGGCAGGCGGTGAGCACCGCCTTGGAGCGCGCCGGTTCGACTCCGGCCCGGTGCCACTCCCAGGACGGGATCTGGGCCCAGGTGGCGGCGTCCGGCGGGACGGCCAGGCCGGGCGGGACCGGCCCCGGCGCAGGGTCCCCGAACCGGCGCACCAGCGCCCGCCACGATGCGCGGGCCTGGCGGCCGGTGACCTTCTGCTCGAGGATGCACGGGACGAGGACCTCGAGAAGGAGGTCCGATCGGGTGATGCGCCAGCCGGGATTGCGGGCGAAGGCGTCGGCCAGCACCGGGTGGGCGGGAACAAATCCCTCCGGCCGGTCGTCCTCACCGCACAGGCGGGGGATCCGGTCGAGCAGCCAGTCCGCGCCAGGTCCCCACGCCTGTCCACTGACCCGTGTTGTCCCGCGGGAAAGGGTGAGTCGCAACGTGCCGGGTCCGTCCGGGGTGCGCACCGCGCGCCAGATCGCGTTGTCCGCCTCGACGCGGTACGCCGGGTCGCCGGAACCCCGCCGGAGCGGGGCCAGCGTGCGGTGCAGGTCGAGTGGCCGGCCCGGGCTCCACTCCCGCGAAATCTCGCCCGACACGTGTCGAAGTCTGCCTGACTCCGCCGCGCCAAGGCACGCTCCGTAGACTCCGGCAGCGAGAACGCACCAAGATCCGGCCCGATACGACGAGAGAGCTCACGCGCTGTGGCGAAGAAGAAGCAAGCCCCCCGACCGGGAGCCGATCGCAAGGCGCGGGTGGAAGCCCTCAAGAAGGAACAGAAGGCTCAGGAGCGGAAGAAGACCCTGATCTTCGGCGGCATCGCAGCGCTCATCGTCGCTGTCCTCGTCGGGATCCCGGTGCTCTCGATCATCAACAAGAACAAGGAGGAGGCGCGGGCGTTCGACCAGCTCGGGGTTCCCGTCGGCCTCGCCGCCTGCGACACCGTCCAGACCGACAAGGTCGGTGCCGACGACGGCGACCACGAGACCGACCCGACGGTTCTCATCCAGTACGAGACTGCGCCGCCGAGCCACGGCCGCCACTTCGCCTCGCCGATGACCGTCAACCGCCGGGGCTTCTACGCCCCCGACGACGCCCCCCGCGTCGAGGAACTCGTGCACAACCTCGAGCACGGCTACAACATCGTCTGGTATGCCCCGTCCGTGACCGGCACGGCGCTGGACGATCTGCAGGCGGTCGCCGAGAAGATGCGCGACGACAACGCGACCCGCAAATTCATCGTCGTCCCGTGGGACAACTCGCGCGGGGCGTTCCCGGCCGGGAAGACCATCGCCCTCACCCACTGGGGCGCGCCGACGGAGGCCGGCGACTACGCCACCTCCACCGGCTACCGGCAGTACTGCGGCCAGCCCTCCGGCGGAGCGATCAAGACCTTCGTCGACGCGCATCCGTCCGACGACTCGCCCGAGCCCAACACCGCCTAGGGCAAATCCGGACAGTCCGACCCGCCGTCACCTGCGAGGGCCAAACCTTCCTTCCGGGGGGCGGTTCGGGCGTACGGTGGACCCAGGTGTGGCCTGACGCGGTCACGGTGAGCCCGGTCGGGTGGGCTCGGTGGGGACTTTTCGCGGGGAGGGGTCACGGTGTCCGACCGGACCACGGGGGACCAGTCGACGGGCACGGGGTCGGGAGTTCCGCCGGCACGCGGGCAGTCCGCGTTCGAGGACCGTCGCCAGCGCATCGAGGCCCTGCGGGCGAAGAAGAAGCGCAGTGAGCGCATCCGCTCCATGGCCTTCATGTTGGTCATCCTGATCGGGACCGGAGCGTTCTTCGCGAAGCCGGCCTACAACTGGGTCGACAAGAAGTTCAACGATCCGCTGAAGCGCTCCGTCGCCTCCTTCGGTGTGCCCCTGGGCGACGCCGGCTGCGGGAAGATCACGCAGGACAAATCGACGGGCACCCAGGACCACGTCCAGGTCGGCATCCGCGTCGACTACGACTTCATCCCGCCGAGTTCGGGCAAGCACTACTCCAACCCGGTGGCGTTCGCCGCGACGCCGTTCTTCAGCACCAAGGACAATCCGCCGGTCGAGAACCTCGTGCACAACATGGAGCACGGCTACTCGATCCTCTGGTACGACCCGGCGCTCAGCGGCGGTGACCTCGACGAGATCGAGGACCTGGCCAAGCGCCTGCGCGACGACGCGAAGTACCAGCAGTTCATCGCCACCCCCTGGGACCCGACCTACGGCGCCTTCCCGGCCGACAAGTTCGTCGCGCTGACGCATTGGAGCGCGCCGGACCCCAAGACCGGCGAGGGTTTCGGGCACCGGCTCTTCTGCGAACGGCTCTCGGGCCAGGCGGTCCAGGACTTCATGGACAAGTACCCGGCGACTGACGCCCCTGAGCGCAACATCCGCTGATCTGCGGGGCCCGCAGGTTGAAAGGTTAGATTCCCCTGGTGAGCAGTACCGCGCCTGACGAGTCCTCCCCGGAGGATCTCGCCGAATTGCTGGCCATCGCCGAGGACGACGATTTTCGCGATCTGGCGCCGGACGCCGGGGACAGCGCCGTCGTCGCGGAGGCGAAGAAGCGCCGCCGCACCGTGCTGCTCGCGCGCAAGATCGGGATCGGCCTCGGAGGCGGCGCGGTCCTGGCCGCCGGTGTGGTCATGATCCCGTTGCCCGGGCCGGGCTGGCTCGTCGTGGTGTTCGGCCTGTACATCCTCAGCTTCGAGTTCGCCTGGGCCGAGCGACTCTTCGATCAGCTCAAGGACAAGGTCGTCGACGCCGCGCACCTCGCGGCCAGCAACAAGCTGGGGACGACGCTCTCGGTGCTCAGCGCGCTGTCGATCATCGCAGCCGGGTTCGTCTGGGCGCTGTGGGAGGACCTGCCCTACAGCAGCTGGTTCACCGGCATGGCACTCTCGGCCAGCGGGGTGATTGCGCTGGGAACCATCTGGTGGGCCGCCACTGACCTGAAGAAGAAGCGGGCCAAGCTGGCCGCGCAGTCTGACTGAAGGTCAGGTTCCAGGCGAGAAACGGATTGTGGCGTCCGGGAGCACTGCGGAGGCCCACACCCGGGCACCCTCGGCGAGCTCGTTGTCGGCTCCGACGAGGGACCGGTCCCCCATGACGGCATTGCGTAGTTCGGAACGTTCACCGACTCGCGCGCCGGTCCCGATCACGCTGTCGGAGACCCGTGCCCCGGCCGCCACCCACACGTCGGCGAACAACACGGAGCCGGAAATAACCGCCCCGGATCCGATGACGCAGCCCGGTCCGACGACCGTGCCACCGGACAGCACGGCGTCGGAGGCCACCAACGCATCGGGCGCGATCAGCGCCTCCCCCGCCGCCGGGACCGCGGGCGAGGGCAGCGTCCCGCGAACCAGATCCGCCGAGCCCCGGACGAAGGCGGCCGGGGTCCCGACATCGAGCCAGTACGCGTCCTCGCGGTACCCCTGCACGCGCGCACCGGCGGCCAGCAGGCCCGGGAAGGTGTCTCGTTCCACCGAGACCGGACGCCCGGCCGGGATCGCCTCGATCACGTCGCGCCGAAAGATGTAGCAGCCCGCGTTGATCTGATCGGTCACCGGTTCCGGATCCTTCTCCAGGAACGCGGTGACCCGGCCGTCAGCGTCGGTCGGCACGCAGCCGAACGCGCGCGGGTCCGGGACGGCGACCAGGTGCAGGGTGGCGGCCGCCGCCGTGGCGCGGTGCTGGTCGAGTTGCGCACTCAGGTCGTGGCCCGAGAGCACGTCCCCGTTCAGTACGACGACCGAGGAGTCGGCCCCGCCGGTCAAATGGTCGGCCACGTTGCGGATCCCCCCGCCGGTGCCGAGCGGTTCGGTCTCGTGGACGTAGTCGATCGCCAGGCCCACCGCACCGCCGTCGCCGTAGTAGTCGGCGAACACCTCCGAGCGGTAGGACGTCGCCAGCACGACGTGCTGAATGCCGACCTCCGCCAGCCGGAGCAGCTGATGGGTCAGGAACGGCACCCCGGCGCACGGCAGCATCGGCTTCGGCGTGGTCAGGGTCAACGGCCGCAGCCGGCTGCCCTGCCCGCCGACCAGCACGATCGCCTCGGCCACCGGCAGGGTCGTCGCGGGCGAACTCATCCGGGCAGATCCGTCCGGTTCAACTGCTGGGCGCGATCGCGCCGGTCGCACGCGCGTAGGTCTCCAGGTGGATGTGCGCGGAACTGCTCCAGCTGAACAACTGCGACCGGGCGTGGGCCGCCTCGGAGAGCGACCGTCGCCGCTCGGGGTCGGCGACCAGTTCCTTGAGGTTGCGGGCGATGCAGTCGGCATCCGGCTCGGTGTACGCCGCGGCCTCGCCGCCGACCTCGGGCAGCGACAGGCGGCGGGCGATCAGCACCGCGGCGCCGCAGGCCATCGCCTCCAGGGTCGGGAACCCGAAACCCTCGGTGCGGCTGGGGAAGACCATCACGGTGGCGCCGCCCATGAAGCCGGGCAGGTCGGCCGCGCGCAGGTACCCGGGCCGGATCAGCCGCAGCCCGGAGGGCACCTCGGCGACCGCGTCCAGGATCGCGGGGTCGGCGGTCGAGGACCCGGCGAGCACGAGCGCCGGCGGCTCGGCCATGTCCGACGCCGCGAGCACCCAACCGCGGATGAGTTCCGGGATGTTCTTGCGGCGCGACATCTCGCCCAGCGAGCCGACATAGACGTCCCCGTGCAGGCCGAGCCGCTGGACGACCCGCTCCCGCTCGACATCGGACGGCGGCCGGAACACCGTGGTGTCGATCCCGTGGTACGCCACGTCGACGCGCGCCGGGTCGGCACCGAGCATCCGGACCAGTTCGTCGCGGGTCGCCCGGGAGGGGACGATGAACCGCGCGGCCTGTTCCAGCGAGGCGCGCGTCGCGCGGCGCGTGAACTCGGCGCGCTCGTCGTCGAAGAACTCCGGATTGTGGAAGACCGAGGCGTCGTGGATGGTCACCACGACCGGCACCGGGGACGACGCCGGCATCGAGTAGAACGGGCAGTGGATGACCTCGGCGCCGATCTGCTCGGCCAGCGCGGGCAGGCCCTCCTGCTCCCAGGCCAGGCGTTCGGGGCGGTGGTTCACGTTGCTGGGCGCCGGCAGCACGGTGGCGGTCGGGGCCAGCCGGGACAGCCGGTCGGCGTCCGCCCGCTGGCAGGCGATTCCGAGATCCGCGCCGGCCTCGGCCAGCGCGGGCAGCAGGCCGTCGATGTAGCGGCCCAGGCCACCGCGGTCGGCCGGGACTGCGGTGGCGTCGACAAGAACGCGGGGCGCCACAGACACTCCTTGCATCAATACGGGACGGGGCATGCGCCGGTGTCAGGGGGACAACTCTCCATCGGAGAGCCTCCCCGCCGGTCTTGACTCCCCAGACTACGCCGCCGGGCCGCACGGCGCGGGTTGCCCCAAGGTGAATTGCCCGCCGAATAGGCTCCTGGTCTCATGATCGAGCGGGCCGTCGGATGACCACCCCAGCCGAGCTTCTGCGCGCCGCCGCCCGGCCCGATCCGTCCCGCCCGTTCCTGACCTTCTACGACGACGCCACCGGCGAGCGGGTGGAGCTGTCGTACACGACCCTGGACAACTGGGTCGCCAAGACCGCGAACATGATCGTCGAGGACCTCGCAGCCCGGCCGGGTGACCGGGTGGCCCTGCTGCTCCCCACTCACTGGCAGTCGGTGGTCTGGTACCTGGCGTGCTGGACGGCCGGCGTGGTCGCCGCGCCCGACGCCGATCCGGCCTCGTCCGACCACGTGATCACCGACCCGGACGGGGTGGATCGCGCCGGGTCCTGCCCCGGCGAGCGGGTCCTGGTGCCGATGCGGCCGTTCGGCGCTCCGGCGCTGGAGCTCCCGGCCGGCTTCTACGACTACGCCGCGGAAGTGCCCGCCTACGGGGACCAGTTCGCTCCCTGGGCGCCGGTGACCGACGACCTGACCGCGTTGGAGCGGGCCGGGGGCTCGGCGACCGGCGCGGAGCTCGTCGAGGCCGCGCGGACGGCGGCGGCGGGCTGGGAGCTGGGGCCCAGCGACCGGGTGCTCGTTTCCGCGGAACTCGGGACCGCGGACGGCCTCTTCGCGGGACTCCTGGCGCCCCTGGCGGTCGGGGCTTCGGTCGTGCTCTGCCGCAACGCGGATCCCGCCGCCCTCCCCCGGCGGATCGCCACCGAGCGGGTGTCTCGGACGCTCCCCTGAGCAGGGGGGAGCCTCAGGACGGCGTGACCTGGTCGCCGCCCTCGTCCAGCTCCTCGGTGTCGGTCTGGGTGTCGGAGTCGGGGTCGGTGACCGGTTCGGCCGGCAACGCGGGGCCGTAGGGAGATTCCTCGGCGAGGATCTGGCGAACCAGGCTGCGGATCGTCGGCAGCTGCGCGTACAGGTGCTTCCCCGGGCACTCGGTGTGGCCGGCGTCGGTGTGGCCGGAGATCCGGACGAAGTCGACGGCGGTCCCGGACCGGTAGCGGGACGTGCCCCCACCGGCGGAGACGAGTTCGACGATCTCCAGCGGGTCCAGGCTGGGACCGTCGCCGGTCAGCGCGAACTTCCAGGCGATGACCCGGGCCACCGCGGCCAGGGTCTCCGGGCTGGGCGAGGCCTTGGTGTAGTCGCCCATCACCGAGACACCGAAGCTGTCGGAGTTGAAGCCGCCGGTGTGGGCCCCGAGCACGGTGCGGTCGATGCCGCCGGCGCGCCCCTCCCAGATCCGCCCGAAGCGGTCGACGAGGAAGTTGTAGCCGACGTCGGACCAACCCCGGCCCTTCACGTGGTAGGCGTACACACCGCGCAGAATCTTCGGCACGTCGGCCGGGGCGTACTCGTTGGTGCCCGCGGTGTGGTGGACGAACCCGGCCTCGATGGCGCCGGTGTACCGCGGGGTCGAATCCCGCAGCCTCTCGTCGGCGCCCCAGTCCTTGCGGCGGTACACGGTCGGCCAGGCGATCGTGGCGTGCGCCAGCGAGGCCACGCGCGGCACCGAGCCGACGTCGGCGTCGGCGGCGGAGTGCCCGGGGTCGATCAGCATCGCCCGCAGCCCGGTCGGGAGGGCGCCGCGAACCCGGTCCAGCCGGACCTGGAAACCGTCGGACGCCCCCACCCACAACGGCGCGGTACCGAGCCGCTGCTCCGCGGCGGCCGCCTCGCCCGCATCGGCGCCGCCGTCGGGCCCGTCGGCATCCGGCTCCAGCGCGGTCCAGTCCGTCCAGACGCCGCCGGTGCGGGTCCGCACGCCGAACTCGACGCCGTGCTCGACGGCCGTCGCGCCGCGCGGTCGGTCCCAGGTGAGGCCGATCAGGGAGAACGCCGCGGAAACATCGGCCGGGCCGAGCAGTCGCTGCGTCGCCCCCGCCGTGCCGGCCGGCACCGCTGCGGGGGTGAGGTCAGCCGCAGGGAGCGCCACCTCGCGGATCGTCGGTTCCACCGCGTGCGCCGACGGCCCGCCCGGGAGCCCGACCACGGGTGCGGCGACCGAGGCCGTCGACGCCGCGAGGGTCAGGACGAGCAGGGCGGGAGTAGTCCGCATAACGCGTCGCTCCTGTGACTGGAGTTATTCCTGTTACAGCTGTTACGAATGGGATCAAATCCCATGCGCAACACCAGTCACAATGCTTCCGAGCGAATTACAAACGTGGAATTCAGCGCAATAGCCGCGCTTTATGGAGAATTACCATCGTGTCATTAGGCCGGGTGGGTGAGGACGCCCTCCGGGCTAGCTGTCCGCGCGGGACCCGTCCGCCCGATTCGCCTCGCCGGACTGCGGCTCCACCTGGACGTCCAGCGCCAACTGCTCCTCCGGTGGCGACTCCGGGGGGCCGCCCACCTCGGAGCTGGGGGCTTCCGGGTACATCGCCTGCGCGGGGACGGTGGCCGCTGCCACCCCTGCGTTGCCGAAGGTTCCACCGGGCGGGTCGATCCCCATCTGGGCCCGGCGGGCAGCCTTGCGGGCACGCATGGCCATGGCCTGGCGCTCGCGTTCCGCTTCCTCCCCGACGGCCTGCTCGACGTCGCGCACGTACTGCGCGAGGACGTCCTTGACCGGCCCGTCGTTCACCAACCGCCCGTGCTGCAGGTACAGCCCACGCTGGCAGAAGCGCTCGATCTGGGACTCCTGGTGGGAGACCAGCACGATCGTCTTGCCCGAGAGCCGCAGCTCCTCCATGCGCGCGAAGCACTTCTGGCGGAACGCCCGGTCGCCGACCGAGAGCACCTCGTCCACCAGCACGATCGGCCGATCGATGCTCGTGATGACGGAGAAGCCGACCTTGGCCTTCATCCCACTGGAGAGGTGCCGTAGCGGCGTGTCGAGCCGATGCCCGATCTCCGCCCACTCGACGATCTCGTCGAAACGAGCCGCGATCTGACGCTTCGTCAGGCCCTTCAGTCCGGCGGCGAGCCAGATGTTGTCCCGCACCGTCAGGTCACCGACGAAACCACCGGTGACCTCGATCATCGGGGCGACGGGGCCCCGCACCTTGATCGTGCCCTCGTCCTGGATCATCACACCGGCAATCAGCCGCAGCAGGGTCGACTTGCCGTGGCCGTTGCGCCCGACGAGGCCCACCGCCTCGCCCTCCTGCACGGAGAAGGAGACGTCGCGGAGCGCCCAGAACTCGTCCGGCCCCCGTTCCCGACGGGCCTGCTTGCCCTCGGCGGTGAACGTCTCCCGGGCCCGGGTCTTGAACGGCCGTTGCCGATTGGTGCGGAAGCGGATCCCCAGACCCCGGGCCTCGATCAGCTTGGCGGGCCGCTTCGCCTTGCGGGCGGCCATCAGATTTCCTTCAGCACGGCGGGCTCGAGCCGGCGGAAGATATAGACCCCGACAACGAAGATCACCAGACAGGAGATGCCACCGCGCAAGGCGACGCTGAACGGCAGATCTTCTTCTGCGTAGAAGCCCTTCCGGTACATCGTGAGGATCGTCGTGAACGGATTCCACGCGTAGACCTGTTTGATCACGTCGGGAATGCTCGGACTCTGGAAGATCGCGAACGATCCGTAGATCACCGGGCACAGATACAGCAGCACCCGGTTCGTCACGCGCATCATGCGCTCGACGTCAGGAACCAGAACCGCCAACGGCGCCAGGCACAACGCGATGCCGAGCAGCAGCACGAACTGCATGCCGATCGCGATCGGGAAGAAGATGATCTCCCAGCCGACGCTGAGCTGGAACCCGATGGCGAAGAGGATCAGCACGGGGATGGTGAACAGGAACTCGGCGAATTTCGAGCCGATCAGGCGCAGCAGCCACATCTCCCGTGGCACGTCCACCGATCGGATCAATCGGGCATCCCCGGACAGAACGCGGGTCGAGCCGGAGATGCAGGAACTCGCCCACTGCCACGGCATCAGTGCCAGGAGCAGGTAGGGCAGGTAGGGGTCCCCCGCGATGGCCTTGCCGCGGTTGAAGATCACGTCGAACACGAACCAGTAGACGAGCCCCATCATCAGGGGGTCCAGCACGGTCCAGATGTAGCCGAGGGCCGAGTCGGAGTAGCGGACCTTGAGATCCCGGCGGACGAGCAGGAACAGGATCCGGCGGCGCTGCACGAGTGTGCGATACCGCGTCACGACGCCCGATTCCCCTTCACGATCCCCCACCCGCGAGTGCGGGCCTGTCGGTCATACATCGAACTCGCAGGTCAGATTACTTGCCGCGGAGCCCCAGCCCGGCGTAGGTGTCCAGCATGAGGGTCGCATTCCGGTCCCAGGTGTACGAAGTCACCGCGTGGCCACGGCCGGCGATCCCCATCCGCGTGCGCAGCGCGGGGTCATCGCGCAGGGCCGCGAGACGCTCGGCGAGCGCCGCCGGATCGTTCGCCGGAACCACGTAGCCGGTCTCGCCGTCGCGAACCACCTCTGCGAGGGTGCCCACGCCCGCAACGACCACCGGCACCGCGCACGACTGGCCTGCGACCGCAACGAGGCCGAGTCCGTCCCGGTCGGTACCGACGACGAGGGCGTCCAGGCGCGCCAGCGCTCCGGGCAGACCGGCGTCGGCGGATCCGAGGACGACGAGGTCGGTCGGCGCCGCCCCGGGACGATCCGTCAGCTCACGGTGTGCCCGTTCCACCGTGTCGCGCCGGAGCCCGTCGCGCGGGCTCGTGACGATGCCGACGACGAAGCGGCCGTCCGGCGCCCGGGGGGCGGGCAGGTAACGTTCGGTGTCGACCCCGAGCGGAGTCAGGGTCACGGGGCGGTCGGAGAAGCGACTGAGCGCGGCCGCGGCCAGCCGACTGGTGGCACAGACGGCGTCGACGCGCCGCAGGACGAACTCCAGCTTCCGCCGCTGCCCCGGACCGTCCTCACCGAGATCCGCCGACCCGTCCACCCCGACCGTGAGAACGCACGGGTGGCGGTCGGCGAGCGCGCCGAGCACGCCGTACCCGCCGACCAGGTGGACGTGGACGACGTCAGGCCGGGCCTGGTCGAGCAACGCGCGCACCCGCTTCACGGTGCGTGGCGACGCGACCCCCCGCCCGGAATTTCCGCGCAGGACCGGCAGATAGGCGGTGCGCACCCGCGGGCGGGGTGGACCGGCATCCGGCTGCGTCTCCAGGCTGATCGCGTACACCTCGATGCCCCGGCTCGCGTAGAAGTCGGTCCACCGTCGTGTGTGGGGGCTGTTGGCCGGTGCCAACAGGGCGATGCGCATCCGCCGCTCGGACCGCTCGTACGGGCCGGGGCCCGCGGTGTGGGTCTGCCGGCGGAGCCGGTCGAGGTTCACCACCAGGCGTTCGGACCGTTCCTCGCGGACGCGTCGCCCGCGCCGGCCGCTCATCTCACGGGCCGGTCGGACCGGCCAGGTCCCGAGGGCTCAGCAGGTAGCCCATTCCCCAGGACATGTGCATGGTCGCGTAGACCGCCGGGAGGGCGACCGCGGCGGTCGGCGGCAGATCCTTACTGGTGGCCGCCGACCCCGCCACCACGGCGGCGAGGTACCCGAGGGGCCCGAGCAGGCCGACCTTGTGACCGGTCAGCGCGAGCGCGGTGCCGCCGACGACGCCGAGAACGGCCGCCGGCGCGGCCAGGTAGCGCGGGCTCGCGGTCCCCGGGTTCCGGCGCGTCACCTCGCGGCGCCACTGGCCGGTCTGAAAGAACTGCCGGGACAGCTCGCGGAGATCGGCGCGGGGGCGGTAGGTGACCTGCATCTGCGGGGTGAACCAGACGACCCCGCCGGCGCGGCGGATCCGGTAGTTCAGCTCCCAGTCCTGGGCCCGGCGCAGCTTTTCGTCGAAGCCGCCGACGCGCTCGAGCATCTCCCGGCGGAACACGCCGAGATAGACGGTGTCCACCGGGCCGGCCTCGCCACCGAGGTGGAAACGGGCGCCGCCGATGCCGAACCAACTGCGCATGGCCCGGGCGACCGCCTGCTCGAAGGGCGTCACCCCTTCGGCGGCCATCACCCCGCCCACGTTGTCGGCACCGCTGGTGGTCAGGACCTCCACGGCCGTGCGCACGTAGTCGGGAGGCAGGATCGAGTGCCCGTCGACGCGGACCACGATGCCGTGCGTGCTGGCGGCGATCGCGGCATTGAGTCCGCACGGCGTCAGGCCGGTGGGATTGCGGACGGTGCGGATCCGCGGGTTCGCGGCAGCCAGGTCGGCGGCCACCTCGTCGGTGCCGTCGGTGGACGGCCCGAGGGCCAGCACGATCTCCATCTCACCGTCGTAGTCCTGCGCGAGGATGCCGTCGACGGCCGACCGGAGATGTCGCCGTTCGTTCAGGACCGGCATCACCACGGCCACGCCGGGCAACCCGGAGTGTGCGCCGCTCCGGGACTCGACCGGCGCGACGCGGGGCTCAGGAATACCGGCAGGTGTCATCGATGCTCATCGCCTCGCCCGCGATCACCGAAGTCGGGCCCGGGGTCGGGGTGGCCTTCTTCTTCTTTTTCTTCGGCGTCGCGGACGGGGACGGGGCGGGGGTCGGGTCCGCTGCCGCGGACGCCAGCAGCGCCTTCTGGACCTGGGCACGGATGAAGTTGAGGTCCGGGGACGCGGGGTCGATCGCCGGCGGGATGAACTGGACGCTCTTCATCTTCTGGTTCTTCGCCTCGCCGACCACCCCGATCAGGCGCTGCACCGCGTCGATCGACAGATCGGTGGTCAGCACCTGCCCGGAGGCATTCGTCAGCTTCGTGTACTTCAGCAGGATGTTCGTGGGGTTGGCCGACCGCAGGATCGCGCCCATCACGCACTTCTGCCGGGTGATGCGGTCGTAGTCGTCGGTGGACGACCGGGAGCGGGCGTACCACAGCGCCTTGTAGCCGCTGAGCTTCTGCAGGCCCGGCTCGATGTACCCGCGGATCGGCATCTTGACGCCGGAGAGGTTGGTCCCGCCGCCGATCGGCAGGCGCTCCTCGACCCGGAGGGTGATCCCACCGAGAGCGTTCACCACGTTCTCGAATCCGGCCAGGTTCACCAGCGCGTAGTAGTGCACCGGGACACCGAGCGTCTGGGCCACCGCCTGCTGAACTGCCAGCGCGCCGGGATCCTTGGCGCCCTTGAACAACTGGGGGTGCTCGGAGCCGTAGGTGTACAGGCCGAAGAGGAAGTCCGGGTACCCGTTCGGGAACTGGGCGTCCATCGGGGTACCGGGCGGGAACTGCGCGTACTGCAGGTTGCGGGGCAGCGAGAACAGCACGGTCTTGCCGGAGGAGACGTCGATGCTCGCCAGCGTGATCGAGTCGGTGCGGATCCCCTCGCGGTTGTCGCCGCCGTCGCCGCCCAGCAGCAGGATGTTCAGCCGCCCGTTGTAGAGGTCGCGGATGCCGCCGTCGGTGAAGGTCCGCTCGAGGAAGTCGCGGTGGGTCTGGATCAGGCTCGCGCTGTAGGCGGCCGGGGTCGCGACCAGGCCCATCAGGACCAGCGACACGATCGACACGGTCATCCGGTGGCTCTTCACCAGCGTCGGCGGGCGGCCGAGGCGCCAGGCGTCCATGAACAGCGCCAGCCAGCACAGACCGAGCACGACGATGCCGGTCTGCAGAAAGATCAGGGCCCAGGACTCGAACCCGAGTTCGAGCAGGCCCTCCTTGCCCTGAACCAGGACCAGCCCGATCGCGCCGACCACGAGGATTCCGACGACCCGCAGCGCGGCCCGGCCGACCACCTTGTTGCCACACATGAGTTGGGCCGACCCGGGCAGGAGCAAGGTCATGGCGAGCAGGACCATCGCCCGGCGGAACCGGACCACTTCCGACCGCCGGCCGACATCGGCCAGCTTTCCGCTCTGCACGACGGGAATCTCCTTCGGCGCGAGACCTGCCCGCCATCTCTGACCGGGCCAAACCTCAGTATCAGCGCGTGGTGGGCGCGCGACGTGCATATCGTCGCGAGTCGTCCTGTGTAGATGCTTTTGAGTCGATCATGCGGACGTCAGGAGACGCCCCGCAGCCCGTTTGCACACCTGAGGCCGCTCCACCGCCGGCCACGCCGGTGGGGCTGGCAGCATGGTTCCCAGCATAAGGAGGGGGCCTGTGCCTCGTTTGACAGTGCTGGGGACCGGTTACCTCGGCGTTACCCACGCGGCCTGCATGGCCGAATTGGGGTTCGACGTGCTCGGAATGGACGTCGACGCGGCCAAGATCGCGGCGCTGGCCGGCGGCTCCGTGCCGTTCTACGAGCCTGACCTGCAGCCGCTGGTGGCCAAGGGGCTGGACAGCGGCCGGTTGCGGTTCACCACCTCCTACGCCGAGATCGCCGAGTTCGGCGACGTGCACTTCACCTGCGTCGGGACGCCACAGAAGCGCGGTGACCTGGCCGCGGATCTCACCCAGGTGGACGCAGTGATCGCCGGGCTGGCGCCGCACCTGACCCGGCCCTGCCTGGTCGTGGGGAAGTCCACGGTGCCGGTGGGCACCGCCGAGCGCCTCGCCGAGTACCTCCGGGAGCACGCACCGGCCGGGGACGCCGCCCAGCTCGCCTGGAACCCGGAGTTCCTCCGCGAAGGCTTCGCGGTCCTGGACACGCTCAAGCCGGACCGGCTGGTGGTGGGGGTCCGGTCGGCCGAGGCCGAAGCCATCCTGCGCGAGGTCTACGCCGACCTGATCGCCGCCGGCGTGCCGTTCCTCGTCACCGACTTCCCGACCGCCGAGCTGGTCAAGGTCGCCGCCAACGCGTTCCTGGCCACCAAGATCTCGTTCATCAACGCGATGGCGGAGGTCTGCGAGGCCGCGGGCGCCGACGTCACCGCCCTGGCCGACGCCATCGGGCACGACCCCCGCATCGGCCGGCGCTTCCTCAACGCCGGGCTCGGCTTCGGCGGCGGCTGCCTGCCCAAGGACATCCGGGCCTTCATGGCCCGGGCCGGCGAGCTGGGTGCGGCCGAGGCGCTGACGTTCCTGCGCGAGGTCGACGCCATCAACATGCGCCGGCGCGCCCGCACCGTCGAGCTGGCCCGCGAGGCCTGCGGCGGCGCGCTGCTCGGCCGTCGGATCGGCGTCCTGGGCGCGGCCTTCAAGCCGAACTCCGACGACGTCCGGGACTCCCCCGCGCTGTCCGTCGCCGGCCAGCTGCAGCTGCAGGGTGCCCTGGTGTCGGTCTACGACCCCAAGGCGATGGAGAACGCCGCGGCGCTCTTCCCGACGCTGACCTACGCCGATTCGGCCACCGCGGCCTGCCACTCCGCCGACCTCGTTCTGCACCTCACCGAGTGGCCCGAGTTCGTCGCGATCGACCCCGCGGCGCTCGGGGACGTGGTCTCCCGACGCGTCGTCCTCGACGCCCGCAACGCTCTGGACGCCGCTCGCTGGCGCGAAGCGGGGTGGACCTACCGCAGCCTCGGCCGGCCCTGACCCGTCCGTATCAGCACGGACGTCCGCGTCACGTCCGCGCCCTAGGGTGTCGCTCGCAGGCATGCCGAACCCGCGAGAGGTGACGCCGAATGACCACCACCCGCTCCGCCGATCTCGACCAGCTCCGCTCCGCCGTCGAGGGCGAGGTGCACGGCCCCGGTGACACCGGCTACGACGAGGCGCGCACCATCTGGAACGCGCAGATCGACCGGCGGCCCGCGGTGGTGGTGATGGCCACGAGCACCGACGACGTGGCCACGGCGCTGGCGTTCGCGCGGGAGCACGGGCTCGAGGTCTCGGTGCGCGGCGGCGGCCACAACACCGGCGGCTATGCGGTCGGCGACGACGGGCTGATGATCAACCTCGCGCGGATGAACGCCGTCAAGGTCGACGTCGCGAACGCCCGCGCCAAGGTCGGCGGTGGGGCGCTGCTCTCCGACCTGGACAGCGCGACGCAGGCCCACGGCCTGGCGACCCCCGGCGGCATGATCAGTCACACCGGCGTCGCCGGGCTGACCCTCGGCGGCGGCATGGGGTGGCTGACCCGTTCGCACGGCCTGACGATCGACAACCTGACCGGTGCCGAGGTCGTGCTGGCCGACGGACGCGTGGTGTGGGCGAGTGCCGACAGCGAGCCCGACCTGTTCTGGGCGCTGCGCGGTGGCGGCGGCAACTTCGGCGTGGTCACGACCTTCGAGTTCGCGCTGCATCCGGTCGGCCCCATGGTGTCGGTCGGGCTGTTCTTCTGGGAGGCCGAGCGGGCGACCGAGGCCCTGCGGATGCTGCGCGAGCAGGTCCCGGCGATCCCGCAGGACTCCAACGTCCTTATCGGTCTACTGAACGCCCCGCCCGCGCCATTCGTCCCGGCCGAGCACCACTTCACACCCGGCGTGCTGCTCGTGCTCGTCGGCTTCGGCTCCCCCGAGGACCACGCCGCCCAGTGCGACCAGATCCGCGCCGGCCTGCCTCCGCTGTTCGAGTTCGCGACCCCGATGCCGTACGTGGGGTTGCAGCAACTGGAGGACGAGGCGACCGCACACGGCCAGTTCTGCTACGAGAAAGGCACCCAGCTGGCAGAGCTCAGCGACGGGGCCATCGACGTCTTCGTCTCGCACCTCGGCCGGCGGAGCATCCCCACCTCGCAGGTGTTGTTCTACCGCCTCGACCACGCCTACTCGGCCGTGGACGAGATGGCCACCGCCTACGGCTCCACCCGCACACCGCGCTACGCCGCGATGCTCGTGGCGTTGACGCCGGACCTGGCGTCGTGGGAGACCGAGCGCGAGTGGGTGCGCAACCTCTGGAGCGACCTGCAGCCGCACTCGCTCGGCATCGGCGACTACGTCAACAACATGGTGGAGTTCGACGAAGAGCGGATCCTCGCCTCGTACGGCCCGGAGAAGTACGCGCGCCTCGCCGGTATCAAGGCCGTCTACGACCCGCAGAACGTCTTCCGGCGCAACGTCAACATTCCGCCCGCCGGCTGACCTCGCTCAAGCCCTGACGCTACGTCAGGGCTTGAGGGTGTCCCCGGGCTTGCCGATCAACTTGTCGACGCCCGGTCCACCGGAGAGCTTGTCGGTGCCCTCGCCGCCGGTCAGGTGGTCGTTGCCCGCGTCGCCGCGAAGATCGTCATTGCCGAGGTCTCCGTAGAGGCGGTCGTTGCCACGGCCGCCGCGGACGCGGTCGTTGCCGTTGTTGCCTGCGACGCGGTCGTTGCCGATCCCGCCGTCCAGGCGGTCGTTGCCGTCACCGCCGCAGAGGATGTCGTTGCCGCCCAAGCCCTTGATCGTGTCGTCGCCGCCGGAACCCCGGATCAGATCCTTGCCGGAGGTGCCGATCAGGGTGTCGTTGCGCGCGGTCCCGTTCTTGAGCTTGTAGCCGCGCGGCACCGGAGCGCCGGACCTGCACGCCGGGTCGGTGTTGCCGGACCCGGGACGGCCCCAGTCCCAAGCGATGTCCTCGCCGGCGCGGGCGACAAGCGGTGTGGCGGCGCCCGAGGCGTTCGCGGCGGCCACGAAGACGTCGGCGTCGTTCTTGTTGCGGGCGGTGGTGAACGCCACCCGACTCCCGTCCGGGGAGAAGAACGAGTAGATGTCGCGCTCCACATCGGGAGCGATCACCGTCGAACCCGACCCGTCCGCGTTGGCGACGCGGACCTCCAGGTTGCCGGGCGGGTCGAGGGTGTAGGTGATCCGCGCAGAGTTCGGGGAGTACCGGGGGTAGAAGGCCCGCCCCTGCGTCAGGTCGGTGAGGTTCGTCCGGCTGGTGCCGTTCGTCTTCATCGTCCAGATGTCGATCACGCCCGGGGCCCCGTCGGAGCTGTAGATCAGCCGGGCACCGTCCGGGGAGTACGCGGCGAACTGCTCGTTCGCCGCCGGGGTCTTCGTCAGGGCCTGCTGCCCGCTGCCGTCGGCCTTCATCGTCCAGAGGTCCGTGCTGGACCCCACCGTGCGCGTGTAGACGATGCGTGAGCCGTCGGCCGAGAACGCCGGGTGGGTCTCGTCGGCGGCGGCGGAGGTGAGCCGCTTCTGGCCGGACCCGTCGAGGTTCATCACCCAGATGTCGCTGCTCGATCCGCGTTCGGACGCGAACACGATCCGGTCGCCGTCGGCGGAGAAGCTCGCGAAGCGGTCCTCGCCCTTGGCGGTGGTGAGCTGCTTCAGCCCCGATCCGTCGGGGTTCACCGCGTACAGGTCGAGATCGCCGCCGCGGTCGGAGGAGAACACGATGCGTCCGTCGGCGCTCGTCGCCGCCGCGGTTCCCGCCCGGTCCGTCCCGGCCGCGTCCGCGGCGACGGGGGCGAGCCCGGCTCCGCCCAGGGCGACGGCGAGCGCGGCCCCTCCGACCCGTCGGGACATTCGTCGCATTCCGTACGCACCGCTCATGGGCGGCCACCCTACGGCGTGGCGGGCCGACGGTCAGCTTGGCGGCAATGAGCCCGGACCGCCGGTTCAGGCCCTTCGTCCGCGCACGGCCGCGCCCTTGGCCTTGGCCTGGGCGTTGAGGTCGGCCTGGAACTCGCGCATCTTCGTCTGCAGCTCCGGATCGGAGAGCGCGAGGATGCGCACGGCGAGAAGCCCGGCGTTGCGCGCCCCTCCGATCGCGACCGTGGCCACCGGGACCCCCGCCGGCATCTGCACGATCGAGAGCAGGGAGTCCAGCCCGTCGAGGTACTTGAGCGGCACCGGGACGCCGATGACCGGGAGCGGAGTGACGGCGGCGAGCATTCCCGGGAGGTGCGCCGCTCCGCCGGCCCCGGCGATGATCACCCGCAGCCCCCGCTCGGCCGCCTGCTGGCCGTAGGCCAGCATCTCCGCCGGCATGCGGTGGGCAGAGACGACGTCGGCCTCGTAGGGGATGTCGAACTGACTCAGGGCGCCGGCGGCGGCCTCCATGACGGGCCAGTCCGAGTCGCTGCCCATGACGATGCCGACGACCGGCCCGCTGGGTGGTTCAGCCATCGATCTCTCCTCGCAGGAACGCCGCCGCGTGCCGGGCACGGGTGAGCAGGTTCTCGGGGTCGGCGCCGGCGACGGTGACGTGGCCAACCTTGCGGCCGGGCACCACGGTCTTGCCGTAATTGTGGATGTGCAGGCCGGGATCGTGGGCCAGGCAGTGCAGGTAACCCCCATAGAGGTCGGGGTACCGCTCCGGGTCGTCGGAGCCGAGGACGTTCGCCATCACGGCGTGCGGGGCCCGCATCGACACCGAGCCGAGTGGCAGGTCCAGCACCGCGCGCAGGTGCTGCTCGAACTGGCTGGTGGCCGCGCCCTCGATCGTCCAGTGCCCACTGTTGTGCGGCCGCATCGCGAGTTCGTTGACCAGGACGCCGGCCGGGGTGTCGAACATCTCGACGGCGAGCATGCCGACGACCTTCAACTCGGCGGCGATCGCCAGCGCGGCCCGCTGTGCGGCCACTGCGTGGTCGTCGTCGATGGCGGCCGGGGCGATCACCTCACGGCAGATCCCGGCCCGCTGGATCGTCTCCACGACGGGGTAGACCGCGGCCTGTCCGTGCGGACTCCGGGCGACCTGCACCGCGAGCTCGCGGGTGTACGGCACGCGCGCCTCGGCGAGGAGCGGCCCGCGGGCGAGCCAGTCCGTCGCGTCCGCGGCGACATCGATCAGTCGGACGCCGCGGCCGTCGTAGCCGCCGCGCGGGGTCTTCACCACGACCGGCCAGCCGGTGCCGGCGCCGAACTCGTCGAGCTCGGCCACCGAGGTCACCAGCGCCCACTCGGGGCACGGGATCCCGACGCCGGAGAGCCGCTCGCGCATCGCGACCTTGTCCTGGGCGTGGACGAGAGCCTCGGCCCCGGGCCGGACGGCGATGCCCTCGGCCTCGAGCGCAGCCAGGTGATCGGTCGGGACGTGCTCGTGGTCGAAGGTGATCACGTCGCAGCCGGCGGCGAAGGCCCGCAGGGTGTCCAGATCGGCGGAATCGCCCAGGACGACCTCCGCGGCGATCTGGGCGGCGCTCTCCTCGGCGGAACGGGCGAGCACCCGTAGCCGGACATCCAGGGCGATCGCTGCCTGAGCGGTCATGCGGGCCAGTTGGCCGCCGCCGATCATGCCGACGACCGGGCGGCTCACCCGCGGCCCCGGAGTCCCGGGTGTTGCAATGCGATCACGGGCACACGCTACTTCCCAGGCAGTAGCGCATCACCCGAATGGTCTACGGGTAGATTGACACCTCGAGTCGGGCGTCGGCCCGCAGTGATGGAGGACGAACGCCCCGTGAACTCCGTTCGCACTGTTGTGCGCGCGCTGCACGCGCGGGTCGAGCACCTCATCCACGAACTGGCCAAGTTCGGCATCGTCGGCGCGATCGCGTTCGTCGTCGACATCGGCGTCTTCAACCTCCTGCGCCACGGCGCGATGGAGGACCGGCCGCTGACCGCCAAGGTCATCTCCACGGTGCTCGCCACCACGGTCGCCTTCGCCGGTAATCGCCAGTGGACCTTCCGCCACCGCGAGCGCAGCAGCCTCCGTCGCGAGTACGCGATGTTCTTCGGACTGAACGCGGTTGCGCTCTTGATCGCCCTCGGATGCCTCGGCCTCTCGCACTACGTCCTCGGGTTCACCAGCCCGCTGGCGGACAACATCTCGGCCAACGTGGTCGGCATGGCGCTGGGCACCATGTTCCGCTTCTGGTCCTACCGCCGCTTCGTCTTCACCGCCCCGGCGGAGACGGTCCCGGCCGAACCCGCGCCGGAACCCCTCGCCGCGTAGGCACAGTCCTCAGCGCAATTCGGCGCTGACCGTCCGCCCGGTGAGCGCGGCCAGCCGCTCGATGCCCGTCGCCGACCGCGGCGCCTCGGTCGCGGCCGCGAAGGTGTCCCCGTCACGCAGCCCCGGCAACGCACCCTCGGCGAACGCGTACACCTCGGCGACGAGGACGTCGGACGGGGCATAGCCCTGCCCGGTCGCGATCGCCAGGTCCCAGCCGTGCACCAGGCCGTCCAGGACGACGAACCGCGCGAACGTCTCGCCGGGCACCTCGCCGAACGGTGCGGCGATGGTCCGCTCCAGGGCCCCGGGCGCGGCGATCGCCTCGCCCAGCGCACCGAGCGCCGGGCCGAATCCGGCGAGGACGTCGGCCGTGCCGGCGGGAGCCGGGGCGGTGCCGCGGAAGGCGGCGGCGAAAGCGGTCGCACCGCCGATCATGTGCTCCAGCACGCCGCCGACCGAGAACGCCGCGCACGGCGTGGGCGCGTTCAGCTGGTCGGGACGGATGCCGCCCACCACGCCGCTGAGCAGGGTGCCGAGTTCGTCGAGCTGAGCGAGAACGTCCATCGTCGCCTCCAGGGGCCGTCGGGTCCCGGCGGGTGCCGGGCACACCAGCACGATGTCGGGGCGGCGTTCCTGGATCGTTCCCGCCGGATCGGTCGGCTACGGCTCCGCCTCCAGCAGCTCGGCCTCGTCGGGCGGGCCCGTCGTCGGACCGGTCCGCAGGTCGTCCTCGATGAGGTTGAGCGCGTCATCCACCGAGGTCGTCCAGCGCAGCAGTTCGGCCGACGCCGGGCGCAGAAAGCCGCGATCGACGAGCACGCGGATCTGCTCGCGGAGCGGGTCGTAGAGGCCGTCGGGATCCAGGACGGCCACCGGCCGGTCGTGCATGCGCAGGACCCGGGCGACCCAGATCTCCAGCAGCTCCTCCAACGTCCCGATCCCGCCGGGCAGGACGAGGAACGCGTCGGAGCGGGCGTCCATCTCGCCCTTGCGTGAGCGCATGTCGGGCGTGACCACGAGCTCGTCCGCGTCGGAGTCCGCGACCTCCCACTCGACGAGGGCCTGCGGGATCACCCCGGTCGTGTGCGCGCCGCCGGCCCGGGCCGCGCGGGCCAGGGCTCCCATCGCCGAGACGGAGCCCCCGCCGGAAACCAGCGAATGCCCCCGGGCGGCCAACGCCGCCCCGACCTCGGAACCGAGTTCGACGTAGCGGGTGGCGATCGCCTCGCTCGAGGCGCAGAAGACGCAGATCCGGGCCATCGGGTCGCGGCGACCTACGGGTACTGGTGCATCGCGTGGGCCTGCCCCGCGCGGATGTCGTCGGCCAACGCGTCGGTCGCCTCGATCTCCTGGCGACGGCGCTCCTCATCCGCGTCTTTCATGATGTGCACGACGCGGTCGACGTCGTCGGTGACCTCGATCAGGTCCATGTCGTGCGGGGAGATCTTTCCGGCCTCGACGAGCCGGTTGCCCATCCATTCGACGAGCCCGGACCAGTAGTCCGTGCCCATGAGCACGACGGGGAAGCGCGTGACCTTCCCGGTCTGCACGAGGACGAGGGCCTCGAAGAGCTCGTCGAGGGTGCCGAAACCGCCGGGCATGAACACGAAGCCCTGGGCGTACTTCACGAACATCGTCTTGCGGACGAAGAAGTACCGGAAATCGATGCCGACGTCGACGAAGGAGTTCAGGCCCTGCTCGAACGGCAGCTCGATACCGAGGCCGATCGAGATGCCCTCGCCCTCGACGCAGCCACGGTTTGCCGCCTCCATGACCCCGGGGCCACCGCCGGTGATGACCGCGTAGCCGGCCTTCGCCAGCTGGTGGCCGAGCTGCCGGGACAGCTCGTACTCGGGGTGGTCGCGCGGGGTACGTGCGGAGCCGAAGACCGTGATCGCCGGCCCGATCTCGGCCAGCAGGCCGAAGCCCTCGATGAACTCCGACTGGATGCGCAGAACCCGCCACGGGTCGGTGTGCAGCCAGTCGGTCGGGCCGGAGCTGTCCAGCAGTCGCTGATCGGTGGTGCCGGTCTGGGTGAAGCGGCGCCTCAGCACCACCGGTCCCCGGTGTCGCTCGGGAGGGGGTCCGGCAGGGGCCCCGGTGGAGTTCGCGTCGGTCATTCCGCGACCGTACCCGGCGCTGTCGCACGGCGCGGGAGGACGTGGCCGAGGGCCCGTCGGCGGCTCTCCGAGGGCTGACCGGGGTCGATATGGGCGTGGCGTGGATCACATTTTCGGCACTGTGCGGACGGAATTCACGCAGCGCGCTTTCGCGTCGTGAGTACGGCTCAGATCCGCCCCACAAAATATCGCTTAGTGTCCCTTCGTCCGGACAGGGCGATCGACGACGACGCCCGGGCCAAGAAGCGGCCGCTTCGCTCCGGACTCCCCGGCCGCGGGACGCTCCTCCCGCCCACGCTGCCGGCCTTGCCCCCTCACATCTCCCAGGCGGGACCGGAAGACCAGGCCCCCGCGGCCTGCTGTTCGGCTCGTCCCGCCCCGTCCACGGGCGGGGAGTCGACAACGTCTTTCTGCGGCGTTTCGAGGACTTCATGAACCTGCCCAAGCACGCGGCCGTTCTCACTCTGGCCGCAGCCGTGACCGTCCCCCTGGGCGCGTCCGTACCTTCCCTCCGCGGCACTGCCCCGCAAGCCCAGGCCGCCACCACCACCACCGTCGCGAGCGCCGAGCGCGCATCTGCACCGCCGGCGCGCGCCGACCGCAGTCGCGCGAGGGCGATCTTCGCCGAGCGCACCATCGCGGTCGCGTCTCGATACAAGGGCGTGCCTTATCGCACGGGCGGGACGACCCCGAACGGGTTCGACTGCTCGGGATACACGCGCTTCGTCTTCGACAAGTTGAACAAGCGCATCCCACGCACCTCCCAGCAGCAGTTCCACGCCGCGCAGCGGGTCAAGCACCCCCGGGTCGGCGACCTGCTCTTCTACCACTCGGGCAGCCGCAAAGGCCCGGTCTACCACGTCGGGATCTACGCGGGCGGCGGCAAGGTCTGGCACGCCGCGAATCCGGGGACCCGGGTCAAGAAGGGCAAGATCTACGCGAAGCACTGGACTGCCGGTCGCTTCTGACGCAGCGTCATTGGCTCACGGCCTGACGCTACGTCAGGTCGTGAGCCAGGCGCGCAGCTTGTCCTCGCACTCGCGGATCTCCGCAACGGGTACGAACTCGTCGCGGGAGTGCGCCAAGCTCGGGTCGCCCGGTCCGTAGTTGACCGCGGGGACGCCGAGCTCGGAGAACCGCGCGACGTCGGTCCAGCCGAACTTGGGCGCCGGCGGCTTGCCGGTGACGGCGAGGAAGGCGGCCGCGGCCGGGCGCGACAGGCCCGGGAGGGCGCCCGGCGCGATGTCCTTGCACTCGACCTCCCAACCGGCGAACACCTCGCGGACATGGGCCAGGGCGTCGTCGACGGAGCGGTCCGGCGCGAACCGGTAGTTCACCGTCACCACGCACTCGTCCGGAATGACGTTGCCGGCGACGCCGCCGCGGACGCCGACCGCGGAGAGGCCCTCGCGATAGGTGAGTCCGTCGATCTCGGGTCGGCGCGGCACGTAGGCGGCCAGTCGGGTCATGACCTCGCCCGCGGCGTGGATGGCGTTCTCGCCCTTCCACGGCCGCGCACTGTGCGCCCGCACGCCCCGGGTCGTGACCTCGACCCGCAACGTCCCTTGACACCCGGCCTCGACCCCGGCGTTCGACGGCTCCATCAGCACGGCGAAATCGGCGGCGAGCCAGTCCGGGTGGTTACGCGAGAGCCGGCCGAGCCCGTTGAGCTCGGCAGCGACCTCCTCGTTGTCGTAGAAGAGGTAGGTGACGTCGCGGACCGGCGCGGTCACGGTGGCGGCCAGTCGCAGCCCGACGGCGACGCCGCCCTTCATGTCGCACGCGCCGAGCCCATAGAGCCGGTCGCCCTCGAAGCGGGCGGCCAGGTTGTCGGCCGCCGGCACGGTGTCGAGGTGACCGGCGATCACCACCCGCTCGCCGGACCCGACGGACGTCCGCGCGACGACGGAATCGCCGTCGCGGTCGACGGTCAGGTGCGGGCAGGCGCGCAGGGCCCGCTCGACCGCGTCGGCCAGCGGCCCCTCGGTCCCGCTCACCGACGGCCGGGCGACCAGGTCCGCCGTCAGGGCGACGACGTCCGCAGCAAGGTCGAGGTCTGCCCCGGGGTCCGCGGTTTCCTGTGCGCCAGCCATGTCGGCCACGCTATCCAGCGCGGGTCCAAGCCTGCGTAGGTACGGTGGGCGGCGTGACCGACACCTCCTCCTCCGGGGCCTGGGGCCACGGGCTCGCGACTCTCGCCGAGTCCGACGGCCGCGTCCTCGACACCTGGTACCCGGCTCCCGCTCTCGGCGCCCCGGACGACAGCGCCCCGCCCCCCGAGCTGACGGCGCTGGCCGGCAAGGACGACCGCCGCGGCGTGCGCCTGGAGGTCGTGCGGACGGTTATCGCGTCGCTCGCCGACGCCCCGGTCGATGCCGCCGACGTCTACCTGCGCCTGCACCTGCTCTCCCACCGGTTGGTGCCGCCCCACGGGCAGAACCTGGACGGGATCTTCGGGCTGCTGGCCAACGTCGTCTGGACGAACTTCGGCCCCTGCGCGCCGGAGGACTTCGAGACCACCCGCGCCCGGCTGCGCGCGAGCGGCCCGGTCCAGGTCTTCGGCGTCGACAAGTTCCCGCGGATGACCGACTACGTCGTCCCGTCGGGGGTCCGGATCGCCGACGCCGACCGGGTTCGTCTCGGAGCGCACCTGGCACCGGGGACCACGGTCATGCACGAGGGCTTCGTGAACTTCAACGCCGGCACGCTCGGCACCTCGATGGTGGAGGGCCGGATCTCGGCCGGCGTCGTGGTCTCCGACGGCGCGGACATCGGCGGCGGCGCGTCGATCATGGGCACGCTCTCCGGCGGCGGGAAGACCGTCATCACCGTCGGCAAGGGCGCCCTGATCGGGGCCAACGCCGGGCTGGGCATCCCGCTCGGGGACGGCAGCGTGGTGGAGGCCGGGTGCTACGTCACCGCCGGCACCAAGGTGAAGCTGCCGGACGGCCAGATCGTCGCGGCGCGCACCCTGTCGAACGAGCCGAACCTGCTGTTCCGGCGCAACAGCCTCACCGGCGCCGTGGAAGCCCTGGCCCGCACCGGCGAATGGGGCGGGCTGAACGCCGCCCTGCATGCCAACGACTAAGAAGCGCGGTCCCGCCCGCACGTTCGTGGCGGTGACCGCGTCTTTGGTGCTGCTCGCGGCGCTCGGGCTCGTGCTGGTCCGGTTCGCGGCGGACCGCATCGTGCTCCAGGAGGCCTGCACCGCCACCGCCGGCGGCACGAAGGCCCGGGTCAGCGTCGAGCAGGCCGAGAACGCCGCGACGATCGCCGCGGTCGCGGCGCGGCGCGGACTGCCGGCCCGGGCGGCCACCATCGCCCTGGCGACGGCGCTGCAGGAGTCCGGGCTGCGCAATCTCGACTACGGCGACCGGGACTCCCTCGGGCTCTTCCAGCAGCGTCCCTCGCAGGGCTGGGGCACCGAGGCGCAGGTGCAGGATCCGGTCTACGCCGCCGGCAAGTTCTACGACGCGCTCGTCAAGATCGACGACTACCAGAAGATCGACATCAACGACGCGGCGCAGCGGGTGCAGCGCAGCGGCTACCCGGAGGCCTACAACAAGCACGAGACGCGTGCTCGCGCGCTCGCATCGACGTTGATGGGGTACTCGCCCTCGGCGTTCACCTGCGCGATCCGACTCGACGGGGTCGAGGACGAGACGCCCGGCGCGCAGGGCCTGACCGGGCGCGCCGCGACCACCCTGGGTGCCCTCGAGGCCGCCTTCGGACCGCAGAAGACGGGCGGGTATGCGCCGGGCGGCGTCACCACCGGGCACTCGGAGAATTCGGCCCACTACTCCGGGCGCGCGGTCGACGTCTTCTACCGGCCGATCAACGCGACCCAGCGTCGCGACGGGTGGGCGGCCGCCCAGTGGCTGGTGGCGAACGCGGAGCAACTCGCCATCGCCACCGTCATCTACGACGGCAAGATCTGGACCGCCCGCCGCTCCGTGCAGGGCTGGCGGGACTACACGCCCCCGGGCGGCAACACCGACAGCGTCACCCTGATGCACCGGGACCACGTCCACGTCGACGTCCGCTGACATCTCCGCACGGCCGTGATCGGCATCCAAGGGTGTGACCGGGGACATTCTTGCCAGGCCTGCATGGTTCCCGTCAGTATCAGGAACTAAAGTTGAAAGTTGTTCACTGGGCCATCGCTGAGGAGTGACCGTGTCCAATCCTGAGGGACCCGCGACCCCTGGTGGCGACGACGGCGCCGAGACCCCCGCCGAGGGGGGCACCGAGAACGGCAGCAGCAGCAACGCGCGCTGGGTGGTGGCCGCCGTCATCGCCATCGCCTGCCTCGCCGCGACGCTCTCGCTCATCGGCCGCCTGGCCCAGGACGACGACCAGACGACCGTCGCCGGGGAGACCAGCCCGGTGGCCACCATCGCGGTGACCCCGTCGCCCACGGCAACGCCGGACCCGACTCCGACGGCCAGCCCGTCGGCGTCCGCATCGGCGTCCCCCTCCCCGTCCCCGTCAGCGACCGCGACCGCGGGCGCCGTTGCCGGCAGCACCTCCGGCGCAGCCAGCACCTCCGAGGCCGGGACCGCCTCCCCCAGCGCCTCCGCAGACGACGAGACCGCGACCCCCTCGGCCGAGCCCTCCTCCGGGTCGTCCTCGACCGGCGGCGCGACCAGCGTCGACGCGGGCTCAGCGTCCGGATCCACCGCCTCGGGCGCCACCAGCGCCTCGCCCGCGGGTGAGCCCACCGCGAGCGCCAGCCCGACCGCGGCCGCCGCGGCGTCCGGTTCCAGCTCAACCGCGGGCTCGGAGACCGCTTCGGCCTCCACGTCCTCCACGGACGAGACCGCCGAGCCCAGCGCCGGCCCGTCCGAGAGCGCCTCGGCGTCATCCAGCGGGTCGGCCAGCGGGTCGGCCAGCGGGTCGGCCGGCAGCAGCGAGAGCGACGTCGAGACCGACGCGGTCCCGAGCGGGGCCCCGGCCACCGGCCTCGGTGGCACCGCGGACGGGGGCAACAACGTCCCGCTGGTGGCCGGCGGCCTGATCGCGCTGATCGCGGCCCTCGCGCTGTCCGTGGTCGCTCTCGAGCGGCGCCGGGGCTGATCACGAGCCCGGCGGAGACCACCGGCGAGGGCCGGAACGAGCGCGACGACCGGACGACGTTGGTGGCGCTGGCCGTCGCCGCCACGCTCGCCTGCGGTGGGCTGGCGGCGATCGCGCTCGGGCACGGGCCGACGGAGGCGACCTCCTCGGCCCCTCGGCCGGCGCTGACGTTCGACGAGCCGCTGTCGGAGCCCGTGCCGGCCGCGGGTGAGGATCTCGTGGCACCGGCGGCGTACGCCCCCGCGGTGACCGGGATCCGCGCGGTCGGCCGGTCCGAGCCGACGCATCTGCGGATCTCCCGGGTCGGCATCGACACGGACCTGATCGACCTCGGGCTCAACCCGGACCGCAGCATCGAGGTTCCGCCGGACACCGCGGACGCCCCGGCCGGGTGGTACCGCAACCTGGCCAGCCCCGGCGAGAACGGGCCGGCGGTGATTCTCGGTCACCTGGACTCCCCCGACGACCAGGGTGTGTTCTTCAACCTGGGCGCCGTGCGGGCGGGCGACGTCGTCGAGATCCGCCGCCGCGACGGCAGCTCGGTCACCTTCACCGTCGACATGGTCGCGGCGTTCTCGCAGGCCGCCTTCCCGACGGCGGGGGTGTACGGCGCGACCGACCGCCCGGCGCTTCGCCTGGTCACCTGCGGCGGGAACTTCTCCGTGGCGGACGGATACGAGGACAGCGTCATCGTGTTCGCCTCGCTCACCGACTCGTCGGTGCCGGTGCGTTCGTACACGTGGTGGAGATGAGCCCTTTCCGGGCCTGAAGGGGGCTATCGTCGGCGCATGGCCGATGGAGCAGCCGAGAACGAGCCCGAGCCCGGTGGCGACACCGACATGTTCCGCGCCTTCATCGAGCGGGAGCAGAAGTACGAGCCGCGCCAGACGTCGATGGCTCCGATCTTCTTCGCCGTCGGGGCCGTGGCGATCGCGCTGATCGCGTTCCTGGTGATCATCGCGCTCGGTTGAGGGCTCAGGACCGCAGTCGCTCCACCGCGGCCGCGATGCGCTCGTCGGTGGCCGTCAGCGCCACCCGGACGTGCCGGCCGCCCGCGGGGCCGTAGAAGTCGCCCGGTGCGACGAGGATCCCGCGCTCCGCGAGCCAGTCCACCGTGCGCCAGCAGTCCTCGCCGCGCGAGGACCAGAGGTAGAGCCCGGCCTCGGAATGCCCGATCGTGAAGCCGGCCGCCTCCAGGGCGGCGCGCAACGCGCTGCGCCGGGCGGCGTACCGGACCCGCTGGTCGGCGACGTGGTCGGCGTCGCCGAGGCCGGCGACCATCGCGGCCTGCACCGGGGCGGGGACGATCATCCCGGCGTGCTTGCGGACCTCCAGCAAGGCCGCGACCAGGGCGGGGTCCCCGGCCAGGAAGGCGCCGCGGTAGCCGGCCAGGTTGGACCGCTTGGACATCGAATGGATCGCCAGCAGTCCCTCGTGGGAGCCGCCGCAGATGTCGGGGTGCAGGACGGAGACCGGGTCGACCTCCCAGCCGAACTCGGCGTAGCACTCATCCGACGCGAGCACGACGCCGGATTCGCGCGCCCACGCGACCAGGGCGCGGAGGAGGTCGGGGCTCAGCACCCGGCCGGTCGGGTTCGACGGAGAATTCACCCAGAGCAGGCGGACGGGTCCCTCCACGTCGGCGAGAGCCGCCGGATCGTCCGCCGTGGCCGGCGTGGCCCCGGCGAGCCGGGCACCGACGTCGTAGGTCGGGTAGGCCAGCTCGGGGTGGGCGACCACGTCACCCGGGCCGAGCCCCAGCAGCGTCGGCAACCAGGCGACGAGCTCCTTGGACCCGAGCGTCGGCAGTACGGCCGTCGGCGCCAGGCCGCGCACCCCGAAGCGGGTGGCGAAATACGCGGCGATCGCCTCCCGCAGGGCCGGGGTACCGGCCGTCAGCGGGTAGCCCGGCGCGTCGGCGGCCGCGGCCAGGGCGCGCTGAATGGCCGCGGGCGCCGGGTCGACGGGCGTGCCGACCGAGAGATCGACCAGGCCGCCGGGTGCACCGACGGCCTTCTCCTTGGCCGGCTGGAGCCGGTCCCAGGGAAAATCCGGCAGACGGGACGCGAGGCTCATGGCCGGGGACGCGCGTTTATTCGGCGTGCTCCTGCGGCGGCATGGCCGCGACCATCGGGTGGTCCTTATCGGTGTTCCCGAGCTTTGCGGCTCCACCGGGCGAACCGAGCTCGGAGAAGAACTCCACGTTGGCCTTGTAGAAGTCTTTCCACTGGTCGGGCGTGTCGTCCTCGTAGTAGATCGCCTCAACCGGGCACACCGGTTCGCAGGCGCCACAGTCGACACACTCGTCCGGGTGGATGTACATCATCCGGGCGCCCTCGTAGATGCAGTCCACGGGGCATTCCTCGATGCAGGCCTTGTCCTTGAGGTCGACACAGGGCTGCGCGATCACGTACGTCACTGGTGGGTCCTCCTCGGGCTTCCGGACCTAGTATCCCGACATCGGAGCAGCGTCCAAATCAGGGGTTGCCAAACCAGGAGATAACCGTTGTCACCGAGTTTCGCCATCCGCTACGAGTTGTCGATCTCGGCAGCCGATGTGGGGTCGCGCGTCTCGGTGCGGCGCAAGCTGGCCGAGGGCGGTCTGGGGGACGTCCTGGGCGAGCTCACGGCCTGGGCCGACGGGGTGCTGACGGTGCGACGCAAGGACGGGAGCAGCGTCTCGGTGGCGCAGATCGACCTGGTCGCGGGGAAGGTCGTCCCGGCCCGCCGGGTGATCGCCCGGCGACACGATCTGATCGGTGACGCGGACCTCGAAGAGGTCGCCGCGCTGGGCTGGCAGGGTCTGGAGACCGAGCGACTGGGTGGCTGGCTGCTGCGCGCCTCGGGCGGTTGGACCGGACGGGCGAATTCGGCGCTGCCGATCGGCGACCCCGGCCGCGAACCCGAAGCCGCGATCGATGCGGTCGTCGACTGGTACCGCGCCCGGGACCTGTCCCCGATGTTCCAGGTGCCGCTGCCGTTGCGAGCCGACCTCGACGCGCGCCTCGAGGCCCGCGGGTGGGAGTGCCTCTACGGAGTCGGAGGCATCTCGCTGATGTCGGGCGATGTCGCAACGGTTCTCGCGGCCGCGGGCCCCGAGCGGCCCGACCTCCCGCCGGTGACGCTGAGATCGACACCCTCTCCCGGCTGGCTCTCCGTCTACCGCTATCGCGACGGAGATCTGCCTCGGGTGGCGGTCGACGTGCTGCGCAAGGCTGCGGCGCCGGTGTTCGCGGAGGTGATGCTCGACGGAGCGACCGTCGCCACCGGCCGTGGCGCCGTCGATGCCGGCTGGCTCGGCATCTCCGCGATGGAGACGACCGACGCGGTCCGGCGACGCGGCTTGGCCCGCCACGTTCTGCTCGCGCTGACCCGGCACGCCGCGGCGGCGGGCGCCCGACACGTGTACCTACAGGTCTCCGCCGAGAACGCCGGCGCCGTCGCGTTGTACGCCGGCCTCGGCCTGACGGTGCATCACAACTACCACTACCGGCGGATTCAGGCGCAGACCGTGCCGCTGACGAACGGTCAGGATCTCTGTTGAGCGCGTCCCGGGAAGAATTCGCCGCACTGGTGGCCGACCCGGCCGGGTCACTGGCGCGCGCGTGCCTGTTGATGGGGCTCGAAGCCGATCCGGCACTCGACCTCGACGCCTCGTTGGGCCGGCTCGACTCCCTGGCGGAGATCGTCGGCGCCGGTCTGCCCGGTGCGGCCACCCCGGCAGCACTGGGCCGGCACCTGCGCGCCACGCTCGGCGGCGACGTCGGATTCGCCGGTTCGCAGCCGGACTACGACGACCTGCGATCCTCCTTGCTGCACGAGGTCCTGCTGCGCCGTCGCGGGCTGCCGATCCTGCTCTCCACGGTCTGGGTGGAGGTCGCCTCGCGGCTCGACATCCCCGCGCACGGCGTCGGGCTGCCGGGACATTTCGTCGTCGGGTTGGGCGATCCGGAGCGAGCCGGGGAAACCCCGGAAGGCCCGGACTCGCCGTTCGTCCTCGTGGACCCATTCGCCGGCGGGGCGGCGTTCCCGACCGCGTCGGCGTACGCACTGCTCGGTCACGAGCCCAGCGCGCGCGACCTCCGGCCGTGGGACACGCCCCGCACGATGCTGCGGATCCTGGCCAACATCTCGACCTGGGCCCGTCGCTCGGACCGGCTGCGCACCCGCCTGTGGTCCCTGGAACTGTCACTGCTCGTCCCGGGGTGCCCAGCCGCGCTGCGCCGGGAACACGGCGAAACGCTGGCCCGGGCCGGGAACTTCGCCGGAGCCGCCGATCAGCTCGAGGCCTATGCGATTCGGGTCGAGGAGGACCACCCCTTGGCTGCCAAGACCGCCCGCCAGGACGCCCGGGTCGCCCGGGCCCGGCTGAACTGACGCGCGATGCCGCCCCCTCAGAAGCGCGTCCTGTACGCCTGCGCCCAGATCCTCGATCGCGTCGAGTCCGATCCCGCCTACGAGCGGACCTCGGGGTTGCTGGTCGAGGTCGGCGGTTCGGTGTGGTTCGCCGTCCACCGGCGTGGCCCGGTGGTGGCCGACGTGTTCTCCGTGACGAAGTCGGTGACCTCCACGCTCGTGGGCATCGCAGTCGGCGACGGGCTGATCCCGGACCTGGACACCCCGGTCTTCGGATCGCCCCATACCTGGCGGCAGTTGCTGACGATGACGCGCGGCTGCGAGACCGAGGGGGATTGGGATCTCGACGCCGTGCTGGCCAGACCGGGCGGATGGCTCGCGCACTGGCTGGACGCCCCGGTGGTCACGCCGCCGGGACGGAAGTTCCGTTACGACGACGGCGCGTACCACGTGCTCGGCGCCGCTCTGGTCGCGCTCACCGGGCGTTCCCTGGAGGACTACGCCGCGGAGCGACTGTTCGCGCCGCTGGGCATCGAGACGTGGGTCTGGCCCAGGGATCCGGACGGACTGCATCTCGGTTTCGGCCACCTGCACCTGGACCGGCCGGCGCTGGCCGCGCTCGGGCGCCTGTGGCTCGACCGCGGCCGCATGAACGGCCGCGAGCTGCTGCCGGCGGAGTACGCCCGCGCGATGGTCGCCGCGCACACCCCGGGCGGGGCCCCGGAGTGGAAGGGCTACGGGTTCGGCATCTGGGTCGACAAGAACGCGTTCTTCGCCAGCGGATGGGCCGGACAGCACGTGCTGGTGCTGCCGGCGGCGGACGCCGTCGTCGTGACCACCGGCGACGCCGGATTCCACCCGGGCCCGCCCCCGACCGACGAGATGCCGCACGGCTGGCGGCCGGCCGTCAAACTGGTCCGCGAGATTCTGGTGCCGGTGCTCCTCGCGGAGCCGCAATGAGGCTCTTCGACTCCGCCGCGGGTGAGGTCCGGGAGCTCGCACCGGCGACCGCGCGGATCCTGCGCATCGCGGCCGGCGACGGCGTGCGCGTCGCGATCGTCGCCGATCTGCTCCGCCGGATCGCCGAGCGCCACCGCTGGCGCACCGCCGTCGCGGGCTTCAGTTCGCTGACCGACCGTCAGTTGCTTTACCTGAACGTCCATCCGTTCCAGGATCCCGCGACCGAGGTCGAGCTCGTCGTGCACGTCGAGGACGACACGCCGCCCGTGCCGGGCCGGTCGGTACCGGTGGCGCGGCTCCTCGCAGCCGGGGTGGATCCGCTCGCCGCACCGGCGGGTACCGAGCCGCTCGCCGTGCGTCTCGCCGTGTTACGCGTGCACTACCGGGAGCTCGCCGCACTCACCCCGGATGCCGTCGCCGCGGCGGATGCCGACCTGAAACGGTGGCGACGTTTGGTCGCCGGGTGGGCGGAGCAGCCCAGCGCCGCGATGGCGCGGGTCGACGCCGTGGTCGGGCACATCGAGGACGACCTCGACCTGCCCGGGGCCCTGCGGACGCTGGACGTGCTGGCCGAAGATTCCTCGATCTCCCCCGGTGCCCGCTTCGAAGCGTTTGCCCACCTCGACCGCCTGCTCGGCCTGGACCTCGCGGCCGACGTCGGGCGGTGAGGACCGGGCTGCGGCTCGGGATCGTCGCGACCGTCCTGGCCGGTCAGCCGCGCAGGGCCTCGGCGAGGCGGGCTACCGCCCAGTCGATCTCGTCGCCGGTGATGACCAGCGGCGGGGCGAGGCGGATCGTCGAGCCGTGGGTGTCCTTGGCGAGAACACCGAGGTGCATCAGGCGCTCGCAGATCTCCCGGCCGGTGCCCATGGCGGGGTCGATGTCGATCCCGGCCCAGAGGCCGCGGCCGCGGACCTTCGTCACGCCCATCGGCAGCAGTTCAGCCAGGCCGGCGTGGAGACGCTCACCGAGGACGCGGGCCCGCTCCTGGTACTCCCCGGTGGCGAGCAGGCGGACGACGGCGCGACCAACCGCGCAGGCGAGCGGGTTACCACCGAACGTCGAGCCGTGCTGACCCGGTTTCAGAATCCCGAGCACGTCGGCGTCGGCGACGACCGCGGAGACCGGCACGACACCGCCGCCGAGCGCCTTGCCGAGCAAGTACATGTCCGGGACGACGCTCTCGTGATCGCAGGCGAACAGCGCACCCGTCCGGCCCAGACCGGATTGGATCTCGTCGGCGACGAACAGAACGTTGTTCCGGGTGCAAATCTCCCGGACCGCGGGCAGGAACCCGGCCGGCGGGACCAGCACGCCGGCCTCGCCCTGGATCGGCTCGATCAGGACCGCGACGGTGTTGGCGTCGATGGCCGCCTCGATCGCCGCGGCGTCGCCATAGGGCACGACGGTAAAGCCCGGGGTGAACGGGCCGAAGTTGGTGCGCGCGTCAGCGTCGGTGGAGAAGGACACGATCGTCGTCGTGCGGCCGTGGAAGTTGTCGGCGGCGACGATGATGTTGGCCGAGTCCGCCGCAACGCCCTTGACCTCGTAGCCCCACTTGCGCGAGACCTTGATGGCGGTCTCGACGGCCTCGGCGCCGGTGTTCATCGGCAGCACCATCTGCTTGCCGGCCAGGTCGCCCAGCTCGGCGCAGAACTCGTAGAGGCTGTCGTGATCGAACGCGCGGCTGGTCAGCGTCAGGCGGTCCAGCTGCTCGCGGGCCGCCGCCAGCAACTCGGGGTGGCCGTGGCCGAAGTTCAGCGCCGAGTAGGCCGCGAGGCAGTCGAGGTACCGCTTGCCCTCGACGTCGGTCACCCAGGAGCCGCTCGCCTCGCGGACGACGACCGGCAGGGGGTGGTAGTTGTGCGCGCAGCGGTCGCGCAGTGCGGCGCGGTCGAGCTCGGGGGCGCGCGCGGCGGGAACCGTCACGGCCGGATCTCCAGGGTGCAGCACTTGGGGCCTCCGCCGGCCTTGCGGAACTCGGACAGCTCGACGGGCACCGGATCGTAGCCGCGTTCGCGCAGCGCCGCTCCGAACCGCACGCTCTCGACCGGGATCACGACGTTGCGGCCGTCGGAGACCGAGTTCATCGCGAAGGTCGCCGCCTCGGCCTCGTCGACCGTGATGGCGTCAGGGAACATCCGACGCAGGACCGCGGAACTGCCGGGCGAGAACGCGCCCGGGTAGTACGCGATGTCGTGGTCGCCGAGGATCGCGATCGCGGTGTCCAGGTGGTAGAACCGCGGGTCGACGAGCTGCAGCGAGACCACCGGCTTGCCGAAGAATTCCTGCGCCTCGCCGTGGGCGGCGCGCGAGGTCCGGAAGCCCGTGCCGGCCAGGATCACCGTGTCGAGGTCGAGGAAGTCGCCCTCGCCCTCGTTGACGGTGCTGGTCGAGCCGAACTCGCGAAAGGCGTCGGCCTCGGCGAGCCAGCGCGAGTACGCCGGGCCCTCGGGCTGGCGCTCCGCCGCGAGGAAACTCGCCCCGAGCACCTTGCCGTCCACGACCAGCGCGCCGTTCGCCGCAAAGACCATGTCCGGCAGCCCGGCCACCGGCGCGATGAAGCTCACGGTGTGGCCGAGAGCGCGGTAGGCGTCGCGCAGGCCCTCCCACTGCCGCATCGCCAGGTCGACATCGACCGGGACGCTCGGGTCCATCCAGGGATTGATCGCGTAGGTCACCGCGAAGTGCGTCGGGCGGCACATCAGGTAGTGCCGCGCCCGCGCTACCCGGACGCCCGGGAGCGTGGTGACGGTCGCGGTCTCGACCTTCCCCGGCGCCGGGGCGGGAATGGAAGCGGCAACGGGTCCGGCCACGGAAGGCATCGTCATACCTACGACGGTAGGAACCGCAGGGCCCGCCGTCAGGCGAAAGCATTGCGCGTGGGCGGCGGTTCGTTGCGTCGTCGCGCAATGTTCCGCCGCCCGGCGCCGATATGTCCGTTCGTGTTACACCCGCGACTCAAAGCACCCGGCCGGATCGCCTCAGGCGGCGAGCTCGCCGGCGACATCCTCGAAGGCCGACGGCAGCCGTGTTCACGCCGAATATGGGGTCCGGCAGGATTCCCCCATGGCATCCATCGCGCTGTTCCACTCGATCCTCGGCGTGCGTCCCGGCGAACTGGACGCGGCCCGCCGGCTCACCGAGGCCGGGCACGAGGTCCGCGTCGTCGACCAGTACGACGGCGAGGTGTTCGACGACTACGCCGACGCCACCCAGTTCGCCCGCACCATCGGCTACCACGAGCTGGTCGGCCGGGCGCTGGCCGCGACGCTGGACCTGCCGGACAACTTCGTCGTGCTCGGGTTCTCCAACGGCGCGGTGATGGCCGAGTACGTCGCCCTGCACCGTCAGGTCGGCGGGGCCCTGCTGGTGAACACCGCGGTCGAGGTCGCCGAGGTCGGGGGCCAGTCCTGGCCCGCCAATATCCCGGTCCAGATCCATCACTCGATGGCGGACCAGTGGAAGGAACCCCAGCAGATCATCGACTTCGTCGAGCAGGCCCAGAAGGTTGGCGCCAAGGTCGAGGTCTTCGACTACGAACTCGGCGGGCACGTCTTCACCGACCCGTCCAAGGCCGACGAGTACGACGAGGCCGGTGCCGAACTGTTCTTCGAACGCACCCTCGCGTTCTGCTCCAAGTTCTGACCCTGTGCACCCTTCCCACCAGGGCGTGACACGCCCTGGTGGGAGGTCACGGCTCCCACCAGGGCGTGACACGCCCTGGTGGGACGGCCTCGCGGCGTTGTGTTATCGAGCCTGGGCGAGGACAGCGAGGAGGCGACGAACGAATCCGGCCGGGTCGGTCGTGAGCTCCTCCCAGGTTGTGCGGATGACGGTCCATCCCGCCGCGCGGAGCCGGGCCTCCCGGGCGTGCTGTGCTCGGAGTGCCTCCTCCACATCGCCGCACCAGGGATCGGTGTACTTGACCAGACCGTCCACCTCGACGATCACCCGGAAGTAGCGGAACAGCAGATCGACGCGGCCGATCAGGCCGCACCGGTCGTAGATCTCGACCTGAAGTTCGGGCACCGGGAGTTTCTCCTCCTGCGCACAGGTCCACCGCGCCAGGGTTTCGGCCGGGGATTCGGCGAGCCCATTCGCGCACCCGAGAGCGTCGATGGCCTGCCGCCCGTTCGACCACTGCGAACAAAAGCGCACCACGCCTTCGAGTTCTGACCTGGCAACTCCGAGGTGGAGGGCGGCATCCGCGGCTATCCAGGCATCCACCTCAGTGCTGCTGCGCATGAGATCGACGGTTGTCCTGGCCATCGACGTGACCGGGACGCCGTAGCTCAGGACGACGTGCTCGGGCGGGAGCGCAGCCGGACGGACACTGACGCCGTGCGCGTAGGTCCGCCGGCTCCGGTCCGAGCTGACGAGGTCGATCAGTCGCGGACCTTCACCTCGACGGATCTGCGCCACTTCGTCACAGAGCGCCCGCGCCTCGGGGCCCAATCCGCGTAGATCCGTTTCCTGTTGCATCGCGACGACCGTCGCAGCGTCGGGTTGGACCGGGAGCCCCAGAAGGAACGCAGCTGTCTTCCGGCCGCCGACATGTCGATGGGACTGCGCGGTCGTATCCCACCGACGGATCAGCAGCGCCCCGGCCAGCACAATTCGGTGTCGCCCACGGGCGTCCTCGTCTCCCCACCGTCGGCCCGCCGTATAGATCCCTCGGCGCAGTTCCCGGAGTTCGCCGCGGTTCAGCAGTGAGCGCCGCATCTCCCGGTTCAGTCCGACTGCTTCCGCCTGCGCGGTGCTGGCCACCCAGCCCTGTGTCTCCATCACGGAGAGGAGCTCGCCCATCATGACCGCACTGTCGACGGTCGGCCTAAGAGACCGGTGCGCGAACACCGCATCTGTGGACAGTGAGCCGCCGAGCCAACCCTGTGGACGGAACCCACCAGGGCGTGTCACGCCCTGGTGGGAGCTCAGGCCTCCCACCAAGGCGTGTCACGCCCTGGTGGGTGGGTGGTCAGGTGAGGCCGTGGCCTTCGGCCCGGCGGAGCAGCGAGGACATCACGATCGAGGATCGGGTGCGGGTCACGAAGCGCTCGGCTGCGATCTGTTCGACCACCTGTTCCAGGTGCTGGATGTCGCGGGCGAGGACGTGGAGCAGGGCGTCGGCGTCCCCCGTGACCGTGGCGGCCGAGACCACCTCGGGGAACCTCGCGACGGCCGCACGGATCTGGGCCGGGGAGGTTCGGCCCTCGCAGTAGAGCTCGACGAACGCCTCGGTGGTCCAGCCCAGCGCCGCGGGGTCGACGACGGCGGTGAAGCCCCGGATCGCCCCCGTTGCGCGGAGGCGGTCCACCCGGCGTTTGACCGCCGGGGCGGACAGGCCGATTGCGTCGCCGATGTCGGAGTAACTGGTCCGGGCGTCAGCCTGCAACGCCGTGACGATCTGCGCGTCGAGCGGGTCCAGGTCCGACACGGCAGCGTCCGGTCAGTCCTCGTCCGAGCCGGACGGGTTCGGCGGCGGTGTGGTCGGGGACGTGGTCGGGGACGTGGTCGGGGACGTGGTCGACGTCGGCTTCGGGGTCGAGGTGCCCTTCGGCGGCCGTGGGGTCTTGCTCGGCTCCGCCGAGCGGCTCGGCCCCGGGCTCGGGGACCTCGTCGCGTTGCCGTCCACACAGGTGATCTTGTCGGTCGGGAAGTAGTGGGTGTCGAAGTTCTCGCGCTTGACCTCGTCGCCGTCGCGGATGAAGACACGGGTCACGGTGATGTCGAAGCCGTCGACCGGGGACTGCTCCTCGCAGTCGGCGTCGTCGGACTCGATCGAGTCCGGCGAGGTGATGTTGCGACGCGGCGAGCTGATCGACTCGATCTTGTCCCAGACCTTCTTGCCCCACATCGAGACCTCGATGGACCCCACCTTGTGCACGGCCTGGATGTAGACCGGGTTCCCGGAGTCGTTCTGGAAACGCAGGTCCTTGGAACCGAAGGCGACGGTCGCCTCACGACCGGCCGGGTAGCGGCCGATGTAGAGGCTGTGCGGGTGGTGCTCGATGTCCTTGAGCCCCGCGAAGAACACCGCGTTGAAGGTCGTGGTCGCCGACTGCGAGACGCCGCCGCCCAGGTCCTCGACGAACTGCCCGTCGCGGATGATGAAGCCCCGCACGAAACCGTTCTTCGCGGTGCGCTCACCGACTCTCTTGTTCATGCTCCAGATCTCGTCGGGCATGACGATGGAGCCGTTGATCAGTTCCGCGGCCCGCCCGATGTTGGTCACCCGGTAGGGCGCGAAGGGGTACTCGGTCTTGAAGCTCGAGAGCTTGTCCTCGATCCCGAGCGCCTCGGCGTCCGCCGTGCTGAACTCCGGCTCATCGGCGTACGCCCCGGCGTCGACGGTCCGCGGACCCTCCCCGGTGAGCACCGCGGCGAGGTTCTGGCCCAGCTTGTCCGCGTCGAGCGAGATGCCCGTGCGGCTGGGGACGATCTCGACCTCTTCGCTCTCGCCGTCGAAGCTGAACTTCGCGTCGCGCGGGGGGCGGCCGAGATCCTCGATCTGGCCCTCCAGGCTGTCGACGAGCGCCTCGGCGTCGACCACGAGACGGAGCTCGCCGTTCTCCGGCTCCGTTGCGAGGAACGGCGCGAACTGGGCCGGCTGCAGCTCCACCGAGTCCTTGGTGACGGTGATGGTCACCGGACCCGACATCGCCCGCGCGGCGATGCCGGCCATCGCCCGGTCCACCGCGGCCTGGTCGATCTCGGGCAACACCTCGACGATCTCGCCGACCACCTCGTCCTCGCCGGCGACGAAGGCGCGCTCCAGGGCCACACCCACCGCGGCGTCGTCCAGGCCACTGCCGGCCACGGGAGCGATCGGCACCGGGACACCGGTCTCGAAGCTGATCCCGCCCTCGACGAACCCGAGGCGGACCTCGGAGTTCATCGCCTCGACGGCGTCACTCAGCGCCTCGGAATCGACCGCCGGCACCGGAGCGATGTCGCGCCCGCCGGCGCCGAACAGGGAGCCGATCACGCGCAACGGTGAGGCCCAGCCCTCCTCGGCCTTCTTCGCGGTCGCGGCGTAGTCGATCTTCAGTCCGAGTTCTTCGGACGGCCGTGTGAGGCGCTTGTCGGCAGCGACCACCGTCATCTGCTCGGGGAGCCGGCTGGGCAGCAGCTCGGTCAGCCGGGCCTCGCCATCGGCGACCGACACCCCGCCGATCGGCACTCCGAGCACCTCGGTGCCCTGGGGGATCTCGCCGTTGCCGACGGCCAGCGCGACGCCGTAGAGCAGACCCACAGCGGCCACAGCGCCGCCGACGACGATGCCGACGCGGAGTGCGGTCCGGCGCCCGCCGGACCCACCGGCCGCGGCGACCGGCGTGGACTCGGTCACGAAACCTGCTCCCCTTCAAGGCGCGTGGCCAGCAGCCTGCCGGAACGCTTCGACCCCAAGTACACCAAACGGCAGCGGTCGGGGCGGACGAACCCGCTACTCGCCGCGCCGCGGGGTCGGCTCCGGCGCCGCCGCGCGTGCGGAGAACGGCACCGCGGAGAGCACGCCGAGCGCCGTCACGCCCCCGAACAGGTAGAGGTAGCCCGGCACGTCGGCCGCGATGACGACGTCGCCCTCGGGCCGGCCCGCCGTGAAGATCAGCACGCTGATCACCCATCCGGCGGCCACCATGCCCAGGCCGAGGCGGCTCCGGGCGAGGATCCCCGCGCTGAGCGCCACCGCCCCCAGGACGACCAGAGCGAACAGGGCACCGAGCGGCCAGCGCACCCCGAGGCCGACCGTCCGCGCCTGCAGGAACGCGCCGCCGAGCCCGACGATCATGCCCAGCGCCACCAGCCCGAGCGCCCCGCCGATCAACGCAGGCAGCGCGACCGACGCGATCGGGGACGGGGACGCCGGAGCGCCGGCCGGGCGGGCGGACGCCGAGCGTGCGGTCGCCGGGCGGGAGGTCACAGACCGGCGAAGAGGTCGGACTCGAGCTCGCCCGGCACCGGCGAGACCGTTCCGCCGACCAGGCGGAAGCACTCGACGCCCCAGATCTTCTGGCCGAGGTTGTTCGACAGCGCGAAGAACGGCCCATCGACGGCGATCTGGGTCTCGTGCGCCCGCATCGCGGCCATCTTCGCCTCGATGTAGCCCTCCGCCTCGACCCGCGTGGTGATGAACTCGTCCGGCACGCCCATCCCGAGGTCCTCGACCTTGTCGACCCCGCCGAAGAACTCGGTGTCACCGGCCGCGCGCATGGCGTCGATCCCGGACTGCAGGAACGAGAACGGCATCGCGTACCAGTAGATCTTCGCCACCGTCCAGGGCGCACCCAGGTCGGCGCGGAAGCCCGGGTCCGCGGCCAACTCGGCGGCGCGCATGCTCACGCGGTGCGCCTGGATGTGGTCCGGGTGGCCGTAGCCACCGATCTCGTCGTAGGTGACCAGCGCCTGGGGACGGACCTCGCGCAGCACCTCGACCAGGTGGGCGGCCGCCTCGTCGACCTCGGCCCGCCAGAAGCAGGTCTCCCGCTCGTTCGGTGGGGTGCCGATCATCCCGGAGTCGCGGTAGCGGCCCGCCCCGCCGAGGAAGCGGCTGTCGGTGACCCCCAGCGCCGTCATCGCGGCGCCGAGCTCGGAGATGCGGTGCCGGCCGAGGGCGTCCTCCTGGTCGGCGGCCAGGTGCGACAGGCCGGGGACGAGGATCTCGCCCTCCTCGCCGAGCGTGCAGGTCACGAGCGTGACGTGGGCACCCTCGGCCGCGTACTTGGCCATCACGATGCCGCTGTTGATCACCTCGTCGTCCGGGTGGGCGTGGACGAACACGATCCTGCGGTCGGCGAGCGGAGCTGGCATGGCCCGGAATCTAGTCGACGCTCGGACCGGGCACGTATTGCCGCGTTTTCGGGGGGAACGTACCGTTTAGGCAATCCTTATTTTTCTGGAGTCGCTGATGTCCCGGTTCGCCATTTGCTCGCTCGTCGCGGGCGCCCTGCTGCTGCCCCTGGCCACCCCGGCCTCGGCGGCGACGGGCACCCCCTTCGGTGGGAGCGTGCAGAAGGTGACCAGCGGGCTCGCGTTCGGCGACTTCACGTTCCCGCTCGCCCCGGGCAAGAAGGTCACCATCGCCCGCCACGTGCTCGACCCCGGCGAGCTCGTGCGCTGGGACGGCCCGGGTACGACGGTGGCGATCAACGAGACCGGACCGCTGCAGCACTTCGCCTCGTGCCGGACCCAGCAGCTCTGGCGCGCCTTCCCGGCGTACTACACGGTCCGGTCGAAGCAGCTGGGCACGTTGAACGGCGTCACCGTGAATTCGGGCAAGGACCAGGTCGTGCTGTTCACGATCACCTCCGAGGCGGTCGGCGCCACGCAGGGTGAGAGCCAGCTGCACCGGCACGACGGGAACGAGATCCCGGAGGTCGGCGACGTGGGCGAGACGTCCACCCCGGGCGCCGTCGTCGACCCGGTGCAGCCGGCGGACGGCTGCCCGAGCGGCGCCGAGGCGGAGACGACGACCCTGGCCGAGGGTGGAATGGGTGCCGCATCGGGGATTCCGCTGATCGACCACAACTCGATCACCATCTACCGGCACTCGCTACCCGCCGGCCACTCCAGCTCCTGGTACTCCCCCTTCGACCCGACCCTCGTGATCCCGGTCCGCGGCGAGTTCAGCACCCAGCAGGACTGCGCCGACGTCACCGCGCGGAAGCCGGGCGGGGCGTTCGTCGTCGAACCCCACGTGCTGATGCGCTCGACGGAGGGTGCGGAATACCTGAGCGTCTCCTGGAACACCCAGAACGGGCTCCCGGTCGATCAGCCGTACTACATCCCGGAAGTGCCGCCGACCGACTGCCCGGACTCGGCGCTGAGCTGACCGGTCCGCCGGGGCGCCTTGTCCGGAGAAGAGGCGGAACGTACCGTTTAGGAAATCTTCAGTATTGGGGAGTCGTGCATGCGCCGGTCCGCCGTAGTCCCGTTCCTGGCCGGTGTCCTCGTCTGCTCGCTGACCTCACCGGCGGCGGCCAATCCGGTGGGTGCCGTCGAGTACGTGATCGGCGGAGTCGCACTCGGGGACTTCACGTACCCGTTGAAGGCCGGCAAGAACTTCACCGTGCAGCGCCATGTCCTGGACCCGGGCGAGGTGATCACCTGGAACGGGCCGTCCACCGTCGTCGCGATGCACGCGAACGAGGAGGGCCAGCTCACCAACTACCCGAACTGCAACTCCCAGCAGACCTGGCGCCCCTACCCCGCCTACTACGTGGCGCGGTCGAAGGAGGCCGGCACGCTGAAGGGCGTCACGGCGAACACCTCATCGGTGCAGATCGAGTTCTTCACGCTGAAGTCCGAGGCGATCGGCGTGCCGCAGAGCGACGGCCAACTGCACCGCGAGCCCACCTCCCCGCAGGCCGGAGACATCCTCGCCGGCGAGGAGCCGAACCCGGGCGGCATCGGTGACCCCGTGACGGCGGCCAGCGCCTGCCCGAAGGGCGTGGAGGGCGAGACGATTCCGCTCGCCAGCGGGCGTATGACGAACTCCAAGGACATCGCGCTCACCGACCACACCCAGATCGTGGTGTACCGCCACACCGTGCCGGCGGGTTACAACAGCGGCTGGTACTCGCCGTACTGGCCGAGCATGATCGTTCCGGTGAAGGGCGATCTCCGTGTCTCGCACGAATGCGGCGACGGCACCGCACAACCGGTGGGCTCGGCCGCGATGACCGAGGGTCCGACGCTGGTGCGCAGTGCCGGCGCAGCGGAGTACCTCAGCGTGAGCTGGAACGTCCAGAACGCGTTCCCGATCGACGTTCCGTTCTACCTGCCGGAGCTGCCGCCGACGAGCTGCCCAGAGTCTCCCCTGATGCAGCCCGCCGGCTGACGCACACTCAGATCGCCATTCAGCTCGTCGGTTCCGGCGACGCCGTGCCCGACCCCGAGGGGTCGCCGTTGCCGAAGAGGCGCTCGAGATCCTCGACCATGGCCGCGGCCCACAGATAGCCCAGCCCGGGCCACAGCACACCGTCGACCGCGATCAGGGTGAAGGTGGCCGGAAGTCGCCCGGGCGATCACGTAGGGCACCGCGACGCCGGCCGCCGGCCGGATAAGACCCACAGGCCACGGCCGGGGTCAGCGGGCGCCGGACCGCGCGCAGCGTTTCCCGAAGAAAGGCGGATCCGTTCAGGGGAGCTCCGGGGCGTCGAACGTGTCAGGCGGTGCGGGTGCGCCGATCCCCACCCACCACGCCGAGGGACTGCTGCCGGGGGATGCGGACCACGGTGGACAGCGGCGCCACCGCCAGCGCGAAGCCGCCGGGGCGGAACGCCGAACCGACGATGCGGCGCTGCGGCGCCGTCCGGGAAGAACGCGGCACGAGCACGGAGATCCACCTCCTCAAGTTAGGCAAGCCTACCCTCAGAACTCGGTCGGCGCCACCTCGGTTCGGGCGACGTGGACTCGGGGCTCCAGAGAGAAGACCCGGCGGGCGTAGCTGTCCTCCGGATCGCGGAACGTGCACGTGCTGCAGTAGGTGCCGAGCAGGAGGGCCCCGCCGGCAGCAGCGCCGGAGCCGAGGAACCGGCGGCGGGTGAGGTCGTTCTCCACGGGATCGAGACCAGTGGAGCCGGGGGCGCGAAGCCAATCGCGGCGAGATCTCCTGGTTGGATTCGCAGCATGTCCGCCGAGTCGTTCCCCCGCCTGTCCGCCCGCACCCAGCGCTTCACGCTCGGAGCTCCCCGCAACCTGACGGTCTCGCCCGACGGCAGCCGGGTGGTCTTCCTGCGGTCGGCTTCGGGCACGGAGCGCACGACCCTGCTGTGGGCCGCGGACGTCGACGCGGACTCGGTTACCGAGCGGATCGTCGCGGACCCGCGGAACCTGTTCGCCGGGACCGAGGAACTGTCGGTGGCCGAGCGAGCCCGCCGCGAACGGGCTCGCGAGGGTGCCGGCGGTGTGGTCGGGTACACGACCGACGTCGCGTTCTCGCTGGCCGTTTTCGGGTTGTCCGGTGGCCTCTATGTTGCCGACCTGGACGGCGGGGACGTGCGCGCGCTGGACGTCCGGGAGCCCGCGATCGACCCCCGGCTCGACCCGACGGGACGTCAGATCGCCTACGTCGCCGGGGGTTCGGTCCGCGTCGTCGGCGTCGACGGCACCGACGACCGCGAACTCCCGGGCCAGGACGCGGGCGACGACGTCAGCTGGGGACTGGCGGAATTTATCGCGGCCGAGGAGATGGGTCGCTACCGCGGCTACTGGTGGTCGCCGGACGGCGAGTCCCTCCTGATCACCCGCACCGACAACGCTCCGGTTCAGCGTTGGCACATCGCCGACGCCGCCCGACCCGGGGACGCCCCGGTCGAGATCGCGTACCCGGCCGCCGGCACGCCCAACGCCCGGGTCAGCCTGCACCTGATCGGGCTCGACGGCTCCCGGGTGGACATCTCCTGGGACTCGAACCGGTTCGAGTACCTGGCGGCGATCCACTGGTCGGGCGCCGGCAATCCCCTGCTCCTGGTGCAGACCCGCGATCAGCGCACCGCCCAGATCCTGACGGCGGACCCCGCCACCGGGACGACGGCGGTGCTGCACACCGAGACCGACCCGGCGTGGATCGACCTGATCGACGGTGTCCCCGCGTGGTCGGCCGACGGGCGGCTGATCCGCGCCACGGACTCCGGCGATGTGCGCCGCCTGCTGGTGGGCGCCCAGGTCGTGTCGGGCGACCTGCAGGTACGGGGACTTCTCGGCAACCTGAACGGCGATGCCCTCTTCGCCGCGTCGGCCGACGAACCCAGCGAGATCCACATCTACAAGGCGTCATCCGACGGCCCGGTCCGGCTGTCACGGTCCGCAGGCGTGCACTCCGCGACGACCGGCGGCCCGGTGCTGGTCCTGGCCTGCGCGTCGTTGGACTGGCCGGGACGCCGAACCCTGGTGCTGCGCGACGGCATGCTCGTGGGCGAGATCGCGTCACACGCCGAGACGCCGCCGGTGTCTCCCGCGCCGCGCCTGCTCCGCGCCGGCAAGTGGGACATCTCGACCGCGCTCCTGCTCCCCACCGGCCACGTCCCCGGCACTGCGCTGCCGGTGCTGATGGACCCTTACGGCGGGCCGCACGCGCAGCGGGTCACCGCCGCCCGCAACGCTTTCAACGAGCCGCAGTGGTGGGCTGATCAGGGCTTCGCGGTCGTCGTGGCCGACGGACGGGGGACCCCGGGTCGAGGCACGTCCTTCGAGCGCGCCATCGCGGGCGACGTGGCCGCACCCGTGCTGGAGGACCAGATCAGCGCGCTGCAGGCCGCGGCCGCCGAGTGCGCGGACCTCGATCTGAGCCGCGTCGCGATCCGCGGCTGGTCCTTCGGCGGCTACCTCGCGGCGCTGGCGGTCCTGCGCCGGCCGGACGTCTTCCACGCCGCGATCGCCGGGGCCCCGGTCACCGACTGGGCGCTGTACGACACCCACTACACCGAGCGGTACCTCGGCACCCCGGACGGCGCCCCGGACGCCTATGCCCGCACCTCGCTGATCACCGGCGCGACGCTGACCCCGAGCATCGCCGAGGCCGTCGCCGCCGGCCCGCACCGGCCGCTGCTGCTCGTCCACGGCCTCGCGGACGACAACGTCGTCGCCGCCCACACGCTGCAGCTCTCCTCGGCCCTGCTGGCTGCCGGCCGGCCCCACCAGGTGCTCCCGCTGTCCGGGGTCACCCACATGACACCCCAGGAGGTCGTCGCGGAGAACCTGCTGCTGTTCCAGCTCGACTTCCTCCGCACCGCCCTGGGCCTGACCGCCGGCTGAGGCCGCCGACTTCCCTCGCTGCCTCGACCGCTTCACTCGTCGTACCCCCGCATCACTCGTCCGGCCTGACCGGCCAAGCAGGGTCCTGGCGAGTGAAGCTGTCAAACGTCGGTGACCTCGTGCAGCTCGGTCACCGCGCCGGAGGCCTCGAGCAGGTGCTGGGCGGCGGCTCGGCCGGGGTCCGCACGGAAGGCGGCGAAGCCGGCGGCGGAGGCGAAGTGGACGACGTGCGCCTCGGTCGTCCCGTCCACGTTCCGCAGCCGGCGCTGCAGCTCGCCGCCGTGGCGGGCCAGCAACGGGAGCACCGCGTTCTCGTACGCGCGGAACGCCTCGACCCCTCCCGTCGGAATGCGGGCGAGGAGAAACAGCGTCAAGCTCACGGCCCGATCCTGCCAGCAGCGGCATATCGTGCCGCCATGGACAAAGCACAGCTCCTCGAGGTGCAGGCGCCGCTCAAGCAGCAGTACCGGGACGACGCCGGCGCTGCGCAGATCACCCTCACCGCGGACGGCACCCTGGACGACGGCATCAGCTGCTCGGTGCAGACCGGGCAGGCCCTCGTCGAGGCGGGGCTGCATCCCGCGACGGGCGGCACCGGGGCGCTCGCCTGCTCCGGAGACATGCTGCTGCAGGCCCTGGTGGCCTGCGCCGGGGTGACGCTGCGGGCGGTCGCGACCTCGCTCGAGATCCCGGTCCGGGGCGGCACCCTCCGCGCGGAGGGTGACCTGGATTTCCGCGGCACCCTCGGCGTCGCCAAGGACGCGGCCGTCGGTTTTCCGCGATCCGACTGACCATCGACGTCGACACCGATGCGGATGCCGACCAGCTCTCGACGTTGCTCAAGCTGACCGAGCGGTACTGCGTCGTCTACCAGACGCTCGCGGGCAACCCCGCGCTGAAGGTGGAGCTCAGCACTGCCTGATCGCCCGCAACGTCAGCGAAAGCGATCGCTTTCGCTGACGTCAGGGGTCAGGACGTGGGGTACTGCGCGGCCTTGTTGGCGCGGCCGCGGGTGCGCTCCCGGATCTTCTGGTCGAGCTCGACCTTGCGCATCCGGACGAAGCCGGGGGTGACCTCGATGCACTCGTCCTCGCGGCAGAACTCCAGCGCCTGCTCGAGCGAGAGGTTGCGGGCCGGCACCAGGCGCTCGAGCTCGTCGCTGGTGGACTTGCGCATGTTGGTGAGCTGCTTCTCCTTGCAGATGTTCACGTCCATGTCCTCGGAGCGCGCGTTCTCGCCGACGATCATGCCCTCGTAGACCTCGGTGCCGGGCGAGACGAACAACGCGCCGCGCTCCTGCAGGTTGGCCATGGCGAACCCGGTGGCCGGGCCGTTGCGGTCGGCGACCAGCGAGCCGGAGGGCCGCGTGCGCAGCTCGCCGTGCCAGGGCTCGTAGCGGTCGAAGACGTGGTGCAGCAGCCCGGTGCCGCGGGTCTCGGTGAGGAACTCGGTGCGGAATCCGATCAGGCTGCGGGCCGGGACGCGGTACTCCATGCGGACCCAGCCGGTGCCGTGGTTGACCATCTGCTCCATGCGGCCCTTGCGCAGGCCGAGCAACTGGGTCACGACGCCGACGTAATCCTCCGGGACGTCGATGGTCATGTGTTCCATCGGCTCGTGCAGCTTGCCGTCGACGATCTTGGTGACGACCTGGGGCTTGCCGACCGTCATCTCGAAGCCCTCGCGGCGCATGATCTCGACGAGGATGGCGAGCTGGAGCTCACCGCGGCCCTGTACCTCCCAGGTGTCGGGACGCTCGGTGGGCGCGAGACGGATCGAGACGTTGCCGACCAGTTCGGCCTCGAGCCGGTTCTTCACCAGACGGGCCGTCAGTTTCGTCCCGGACTGGCCGGCCAACGGTGAGGTGTTGATACCGATGGTCATCGAGATCGACGGCTCGTCGACGGTGATCAGCGGCAGCGGGACCGGGTTCTCCAGGTCGGCGAGCGTCTCCCCGATCGTGATCTCCGGGATGCCGGCGATCGCGATGATGTCGCCGGCCCAGGCCCGATCGGCCGGAACCCGCTCGAGCGCCTCGGTCAGGAACAGCTCGGTGATCTTGACCCGCTCGACGGTGCCGTCGGTGCGGCACCAGGAGACCTGCTGGCCCTTGGTGATCTCACCCTCGTACACCCGGCACAGCGCGAGACGGCCGAGGTAGGGCGAGGAGTCGAGGTTGGTGACGTGGGCCTGCAGCGGGGCGCCCTCGGTGTACTCCGGCGCCGGGATCGTGTCCATGATCGTGTTCATCAGCGGACGCAGGTCGGTCGAGTCCGGCATGGTGCCGTCGGCGGGCCGGGTCAGCGACGCGAGACCGGCCTTGGCGGAGGCATAGACGATCGGGAACTCGATCTGGTGCTCATCGGCGTCGAGGTCGAGGAAGAGCTCGTAGACCTCGTCGACGACCTCCGCGATGCGGGCGTCGGGGCGGTCCACCTTGTTGATGCAGAGCACCACCGGCAGCTTCTTCTCCAGCGCCTTGCGCAGGACGAAGCGCGTGCCGGGCAGCGCGCCCTCGGAGGCGTCGACCAGCAGCACGACGCCGTGGATCATCTCCAGGCCGCGCTCGACCTCGCCGCCGAAGTCGGCGTGGCCGGGGGTGTCGATGATGTTGATGGTGATCGGGGTGCCGTCGTCGGTCATCCACTGCACGGCCGTGTTCTTGGCCAGGATCGTGATGCCCTTTTCGCGCTCCAGGTCCATGGAGTCCATGACCCGGTTGTTGACGTCCTGGCCCTCGCGGAAGGCGCCCGCCTGCCAGAGCATCTTGTCGACCAGCGTGGTCTTGCCGTGGTCGACGTGGGCCACGATCGCCACATTGCGCAGGTCGGAACGGGTGGGCACGACGGAACTCCTGACAGCAGAAACACGGGGGAGGTACCCCTCATTGTCCCGCACGCGCAGGAGTGGTCCCGGTCACACGAAAGACGGGTCGCTCACGCTCAGGATGCCGCGCCGCCGTTGAAGTAGCCCCGGATCGCCGGTAACAGCCGCTCGATCACGTCCTCTTCCTCGGCGGAGGCCAACGGCTCGACCCCGATGACGAAGCGCATCAACACCACGCCGATGATGTGCGCCGCCGCCAGATTCACGCGCAGGGCGAGGTCCGGTGCCGGTGGCAGGTGCTCAGCGACGCGGGCGAACAACGCCTGCGAGACGAACGCCCGCATCATCGCCGCGCCCGTCTCGCTGCTGGTCGCCGAGCGCAGCAGCGCGAGGAACGGCGCACGTGAGTCGGCCTCGCGCCAGATCGAGAAGATGAAGCGCACCATCCGCTCGGCGATCTCGTCCGGGCCGGACGCGCCGGCAAAGACCGTCGGCAGCACCTCGCCGGGGTTGAACGGCAGCTGCATCGCGGCGACGAACAGCGCTTCCTTGCCGCCCGGGAAGTAGTGGTGCACCAGCGCCGGGTCGACCTCCGCCGCCCGCGCGATGCCGCGCAGGCTGACCGCGTCGTAGCCCGAGGCCGCGAACTCCCGCCGGGCCGCGTCGAGGATGAGTGCCGCCTTGTCGGAGCTCTCGCCACCAGCCGGCCGGCCACGGCCACGACGTGGCTTGTCTGTCATGCGGTCTGCCGCCGCAGCGTCGCGGCCCCACCGGCGAGGGCCAGCGCAGCGGCTCCCACCACGACAGCGAGGTCCCGCCCGATCTGACCGGTCAGCCCGCCGCGCTGCATCGCCTGGTTCATCGCGTCGACCGCGTAGGACAGCGGCAGCACGTCGGAGATCGCGTTCAGCACCGAGTCCAACTGCGAGCGCGGGACGAACAGCCCGCACAGGAACAGCTGCGGGATGACGACGGCGGGCAGCAGTTGCACGGCCTGGAATTCGGTACGCGCGAAAGCGCTGGCGAACAGACCCGCCGCCGCGCCGAGCATCCCGACGCAGGCGGCGGAGAGGAACAGCGCCCAGCCGCCCTTGGTCTCCGCGTCGACGCCGTAGAGCGTCATGGTCAACGTGGTGGCGATCGCGGACTGGACGATGGCCACCGCCCCGAAGGCGAGCCCGTAACCGAGCAGTAGGTCGAACTTGTTCATCGGCGTGGTGAGCAGCCGCTCCAACGTCCCGCTCCGGCGTTCCCGCAGCGTGGCCACCGAGGTCACGACGAACATGACGACGAACGGGAGGATGCCCAGCAGTTGCGGACCGATGCGATCGAACCTGCCCGGGACGTCGTTGTACACCCAGAACAGGAGCCCGAGGAGCGCGGAAGGAAGCACCAGCAGCATGGCCACGGTGCGGTGGTCCCGGTGCAGCTGGGTCAGCACGCGCTTCGCCGTCGCCGCGGTCATCCGTGGGTTCATGCCGGCACCCGCTCTCCCGCTCCGATCACCGCGAGGAAGGCGTCCTCGGCGGTGGCTTGTCCGGTACGGGCCAGCAGCGCCTCGCGGCTGTCTGCGGCGAGGACCGCGCCCTCGCGCATAAAAATCAGGCGGTCGCACTGCTCGGCTTCGTCCATCACATGACTGGAGACCAGCAAGGTGGTCCCTCCTGCTGCCAGTCGCCGGAAGAATCCCCACAGCTGGCGCCGCAGGAGCGGATCGAGCCCGACAGTCGGCTCGTCGAGGATCAGCAGCGAGGGCCGACCCACGAGGGCCGCGGCGAGCGAGACCCGTGCCCGCTGCCCACCGGAGAGTTGATCGGCCCGGCGACCGGCGAGGTCGCCCAGGTCGACCGCGGCGAGCGCCGCGAACACCGCGTCGGCACCCTGACCGACCATGGCCGCGAAGTAGCGCACGTTCTCCACCACGGTCAGGTCGCCGTACACCGACGGCGCCTGCGTGACGTAGCCGACCTGGCGGCGCAGTTCCGAGGACCCGGCCCGGAGGCCGAGCACGTCGAGACTTCCGGCGAAGCGTTGCACCCCGACGATCGTGCGCATCAGCGTCGTCTTGCCACAGCCGCTCGGACCGAGGAGGCCGGTGATCGACCCGGCCGGAATGTCCAGCCCACCCACCGTGAGCACGCAGCGGCCGCCCCGGGTCACGGTGACGTCGCGCATCTCCACCGCTGAATTCATCATGTGATGAATATTGGCCCTGGGACGACGTGATGTCAAATGGCGCTGTGCCGAATCTCCCCGACGATCTGACCCTCCGACTGGCGATACCGGCGGACGCGGAGGCGATCCAGGCCCTGATGACCGCCTCGGTCGCGGCGATCTTCCCCGCCTTCTACGACTCGGAGCAGACGGCGAGCAGCCTGCGCTACATCGGGGTCCTGGACCGGACGTTGATCGACGACGGCACGTACTTCGTGATCGAGGCGCCGGACGGGACGCTCGCGGCCTGCGGCGGCTGGAGCCGACGGGACAAGCTGTTCAACGGCGCGGTTCACACCGGGGTCGAGACCCGCCTGCTGGACCCCGCCGTCGACCCCGCCCGGGTCCGCGCGATGTTCGTCTCCGGCAGCTGGACCCGCCGGGGCCTCGGCACCCGGATCCTCGAAGCCTGCGAGGACGCGGCCCGCGCGGAGGGGTTCTCCGAACTCGCCCTGATGGCGACCCTGCCCGGGTTGCAGCTCTACCGGTCGTGGGGATTTTCCGACGAGCAGCCCCAGGACCTTGTCCTGCCGGACGGCGTCGCGGTGCCGGGCGTCGCGATGTCACGGAAGATCCCGCCGCGATAACGTCGCGCAGTCCAATCCGCAGGCCACTAAATCAACGGCCGAAGCGGCTGAGCGCCTCTAGCCTCAAGACGTGACCGAACGCTTCGCGCCCACCGCCCGCACCCGCCCGAATCGATTGCGGGAACGGGTCCGCGACGACGCCCCCACGGTGCATGAGGTGATCGACGCCGGTCCGATCTGCCACGTCGGATTCGCCGGACCTGACGGGCCGTCGGTTCTGCCCACCCTGCACGCCCGGATCGACGACCAGCTCTATCTGCACGGCTCGACCGGCAGCTGGATGCGACGGGTCGAGGATCAGCCGATCTGTGTCACCGTCACCTGCCTCGACGGCCTGGTCCTGGCCCGCTCCACGTTCCACCACTCGATGAACTACCGCTGCGCCGTCGTCTTCGGCACGCCGCGGACGGTGACGGACACGGCGGAGAAGCTCGCGGCGCTGGACGCAATGATCGAACGGGTCTCCCCCGGCCGGTCGGCCGAGGCCCGCGGCCCGAACGACCGCGAGCTCGCCGCCACGATCGTCCTCGCCCTGCGCATCGACGAGGCGACCTCGAAAGTCCGCGTCGGACCGCCCAAGGACGACGACGAAGACTTGAGCCTCGACGTCTGGGCCGGCGTCGTCCCCGTCCGGACGCTCCTCGGCGAACCCGAGCCCGACGGCATCCCACCGCGGCCGTTGCCCGCGGGTGCCCTCGACCCGCCCTGGATCGCGTCGAGCTCCAACTGAGCGTTGCACCCCTCAACGAGGTGCCCGGACGGAGGTCTGTTCGGAAATCTGAGCAGCAGTCAGGCTGCTTACCGTTAGCGTCTTTCCGGCTCCGTAGCACTACATCTTGATTGTCGGTGGTGGCCTCTAGTGTCGGTCACGTGGAAGGGCTGCGGGGGCTGACTGGTCACCAGGTCGTCGGGGTGCTGCGGGAGCGGTACGCCGACGAGGCCCGCGCGTGTGCGGCGAGGCTGGAGGCGGTCTGGGAGACCGTGTTGTGCGCGGATGCCGATTCCATCGAGCGGATGCCGGAGCCGGATGAGTGGTCCAGTGATGAGGTCCGGGCCGCGCTGGGTCTGACCCGCGCCGCGGCGAACCGGATGGCCGGGGACGCGCACGAGCTGTTTCACCGCCTCCCCGAGCTGGGTGCGGCGATGGCGGCGGGGCGGCTGGACCTGCCGCGGGCGCGGGTGATCGCGGACTGGACCACCGAGCTCTCGGCCGAGCACGCCCACCAGGTGGTCGCCGAGGTCCTGCCGCAGTGCCGACTCGAGGAGGAGACGGTGCTGACCACGGGGCAGTTGACGGCGGAGATCTCGGCCCGGGCGATCGCGCTGGACCCGGAGTGGGCGCGGCGCCGGTATGAGCGCTCGTTCCACCACCGCAAGGTGATCGGTTCCCGCACCCCGGACGGGACGGCGACGCTGTCCGGGACGAACCTGCCGTTGGAGCGGGTCGCCGCCGCCGTCGCCCGTCTCGATGACCTCGCCAAGACCGCGAAGCGGGCCGGGGACCCCCGCCCGATCGACCACCTGCGCGCCGATCTGTTCCTCGCCATGACCGACGGCACCTACGCCGGCCTCGACGACGACCAGATCCTCCAGGCCCTGCTCGCCTCCCGACCCGAGGACGCGACCAGCGCGTCCGCGGCAGACGACGGCGACCATGCCGTCGCCCGAGCCCGCACCTGCGCCGGCGCCGGTACCGGCGTCGGCGTGGGCCGGGGTGCACCTCAAGGTCCGGCTGAGCACGCTGCTCGGGCTCGACCGCTACCCGGCCCAGATCGCCGGGTGGGGCGCGGTCCACGCCGAACTCGCCCGCACCCTGGTCGACCAGCTCGGCGCCGCGCAGTGGCGCTACACCTTCGCCTGCCCCACCGGGCACCTCGTGCGAACCGGGCTGACCACCGCCCGCCCGATCGGAGCGCACACGCGCGCGGCGTCCTGCGCAGCAGTCATCGAGATCCTCGTCCCGATCGCGCTCCTACCCCGCCTGCTGCCCCACCGCTGCGCGAACGACCCGACCGGTGACCTCACCGCGACGATCAATCCGCAGCTGCTCCGCGCGTGGGGACCGGTCCTGCACGACCTGCACGCAAACTTCTCGACCCCAGGACCACCCAGCTGCTCGACCCCCGCCGCCGGGCCGCCGGCGCCGCGCTGCGCCGCGAGGTCCTGGCCACCCTCGACCACTGCATCGCCCCCGGCTGCCGCGCCCCCGCCGCCCGCGCCGACCTCGACCACCGCCACGACCACGCCCACGGCGGCGACACCGTCGCAGCGAACCTGAACCCGATGTGCCGCCACGACCACCGCGTCAAAAGCGAAGCCGGCTGGCAACTCCGCAGAATCGCCGACACCTTCGCATGGACCACCCGCCTCGGCCACACCTACCTCGTCCCCGTCCCCCCGGTGCTCCCGAACCTCCCCGCCCAGCGGCCCAGCCCACCCGAGAACGACCTCCCGATCAACCCCGACCGCGACAGCCTCGGCCGGCCCTGGCACCGCTCCACCACCTGGGACAACAGCCAACAACCCCCGGACACCGGCCGACCAACCGAGCCGGAGCCGCCAGCACCCCACGCGCCCCGGCCACACCCCCACCACAACCCACGGGACCCCCGGCGGCTCCGCACGAACACTCCACCCCTGCCACCCGACCCGGACGACCCGCCGCCCTTCTGAGCCCGGCGGGCGCTCCGGTGCGCCCCGGTGGGCGCGGAGCGACCGTTACTCGGTCGCGAGGGAGCGCACCACGCGAGCAGGTACCCCGACGGCGAGCACGTCAGCCGGCAGGTTCTGAGTAACCACCGATCCCGCGCCGACGACGGTGTTCTCGCCGATGCTCACCCCCGGGCAGACGGTGACCCCGCCGCCGAGCCAGACGTTGTCGCCGATGGTGATGGGCTCGGCGGACTCCCACTTGTCCCGCCGCGGCCCCGGCTCCAACGGATGCGTCGCGGTCAGCAACTGGACGTTCGGCCCGATCTGCACGTCGTCCCCGATGCTCACCCGGGCGACGTCGAGGATCACCAGACCGAAGTTGGCGAAGGTCCGCGCCCCGACGGTGATCTGGTAGCCGTAGTCGACCTGCAGCGGCGGGCGGATTTCCGAGCCGTCGCCGTACGCGCCGAACAGCTCGCTCAACAGGCGCCGCCGCTCCGCCGGGTCGGCGGCCGGGGTGCGATTGAACGCCTCGGCGAGGGTCATCGCCCGCAGATTGTCGGCCGCGATCTCCGGGTCGTCCGCCTGGTAGAGCGCCCCGGCCAGCATCCGCTCGCGCATCGTCATGCCGGCGGCGCGGTCAGGCGCGGCGGAACAGCCGCGAGAAGAACCCGGTGCCGGGCTCGCGAGGGTGGCCCTCGCACCAGTTTTCGGCCGGGATGCCACTGCGGACCGCCTCGACGTGGGCTCCGCAGCCCGACCAGGTGATCTTCTGGCACTGGCGGCAGGTGGTGGCTCTACACATCAGTTGCTCCAGTCCGGACGTAGCGGGAAGTTCGCGGTGCCGACGTCGTCGCAGCGGACGCCGAGGACCTGGTGCAGTTCGATGAAGCGGCAGTCGAAGCCGACGCGGCAGGCGGCCATGTACAACAGCCAGACCCGCGCCCGGTTGGCGCCGACCTCGGCGACCGCGTCGTCCCAGTTGTCCTCGAGGTTGTCGCACCAGCCCTGAAGCGTTCTGGCGTAGTGCTCACGCAGGTTCTCCTCGTGGCGCACCTCGAGACCGTTGTCCTGCATGGCCGAGACGATGTCGCCGACACCCTCCAGTTCCCCGTCCGGGAAGACGTAGCGGTCGATGAACTTGCCGGCCTTCGCGGGCTGCGCGGTGGACGGCCGGGTGATGCAGTGGTTGAGGATCCGCCCGTACGGCCGCAGCTTGCCGCGCAGGAAGGTGAAGTAGGCCGGCAACTGCTTGGCGCCGATGTGCTCGGTCAGACCGATCGAGGAGATCGCGTCGAAGCCGTCTTCGTGCACGTCGCGGTAGTCCAGGTGGCGGACCTCGGCGAGGTGCTCCAGACCCTCCTCCTTGATCCGGTTCTGGGCCCAGGCCGCCTGCTGCGCCGACAACGTCACGCCGAGGGCCTGCACGCCGTACTCCTTGGCCGCGTGCCGGACCATGCCGCCCCAGCCACAGCCGACGTCGAGCAGTCGCATGCCGGGCCCTAGCCCGAGCTTGCGCGCGACCAGGTCCTGCTTGTTCCACTGTGCTTCCTCGAGCGAGGACTCCGCCTTCGGGTAGGCCGCGCAGGTGTAGGACATGGACGGCCCGAGTACCCACTCGTAGAACCGGTTCGACACGTCGTAGTGGTGCGAGATCGCGCGGCTGTCGCGGAGCCGGGTGTGCCGCATGATCCCGCCCTTGTGCCGGATCTCCTCCGGCGGCGGCTCGACCGGGCGCATGTTCGCGATCCCGAAGTCCCGCAGTAGTTCCAGCCGGGCCCGGGTGGACAGGGTCTCCCCTCCACCGCCGGCGCCGAGGCCGTACAACGCGAGGTAGAGGTCGCCGTGCACCTTGAGGTGGCCGGTGATGTAGGCGCGGACCAGCCCCAGCTCGCCTGGCGAGGTCAGCAGATAGCTCAATGCGGTGCGGGTGGAGATCTCGACGGTGACCTCGGCGTCGAGATCGCCGGCTTCACTGCCGTCGAAGGCAGTGACCCGCAGCGGGACGCGCGGGCTCAGCGCCCGGGCGAAGACCTCTGCGATGCCTGGCCGACCCATCCGTCCTCCCGTCACCGGTTGCGCACGCACTTCGCGTACAGATCCAGCAGTCGTGCTTCCGGATCGTAGGTCTTCTTCACGACCTCGTACGCAGGCCCGTTGTACAGCCGCCAGAAATCGTCCTCGGAGTAGAAGGCCGTCGAGTACAGCGACTTGCGCCCGCCCAGGTCGTCGACGACGCGCTCGATGCGGCGGTTGTGGTCGCCGTCGGCCTGTCCGGGGGCGAGCGCGACGGTCGACCAGAACCCGAAGTTGACGTAGAGCGAGTCGGAGAAGCTGTACAGCGGCCACTCCGCGGACGGGTCGCGCTGGCGCAGCGGGCAGATCCAGAACGGTTCGATCGGAATCTCGCGCAGGAAGAAGTCGCAGAACTCCTCGGCGCGAGCGATCGGCACCTCGATGTCCTGCACGACGTCCTCACGCGGCGGCAGCCCGCGCAGCCGCTCGATGCGGGCATTGAGGTGCGTGCGCCGCTCGAAGGCGACGATCTTCCAGTACACGTCCGAGCGCAGGAACTTCCGCCCGGCGATGCGCCGCACCCACTTCTTCTGGGCTCCGAAGGCCCGGGAGCACCAAAACCAGTCGGTGTCCCAGCGCCAGAGATAGTCCCGGACAGTCAGGAAGTCCTCGGTCCTGGTCTGGAGCGAGCGGTAGTAGATCTTGGTCCAGGTGTAGTCGGACACCGCCGGCACCTCGGGAACGAAGGTGCCCACCGTCAGGTAGAGCTCGTCGCGGGAGAACACGGTGCCGTCGACGAAATCGACGGCTTGACCGTCCAGCGTCCGCTCGATGCACAGCCGCTCCAGCTCGGCGAACAGCGGACCGGGTTCGCGGAACCGCAGGTGCCGCAGCGCGACGAACGGCGCCACCGGCTCCAGCTCGATCTCCAGCCGCAACGCGTAGCCGAGGGTCCCGTAGGAGTTGGGGAACGCGTGGAACAGGTCGGCGTGCTCGTTGTCGGAGCGCGCCACGATCACCCGGCCGTCCCCGGTGAGGATCTCCATCTCGGCGACGGACTCGTGCGGGCACCCGTTGCGGAAGGAGGAGGACTCGATGCCGAGTCCGGTGACCGCACCCCCGAGGGTGATCGTCTTCAGCTGCGGGACGACCAGCGGCATCAGCCCATAGGGCAGCGTCGCGTCGACGAGCGACTCGTAGGTGACCATGCCTTCGACGGAGGCGGTCCGGGCCACCGGATCGACGGACAGAACGTTGGTGAAGCCGGAAACGTCCAGACCCGGGGCGTCGGTCTTCGCCCGGGCCCGGAACAGATTCGAGGTCTTCTTCGCCAGCCGGACGGGGGCGTCGGGCGGGATCGCACGGAACTGCTCGACCAGGCGCGCCACGCGCTCGGTGTGGCCTGTGAGCTGCTCCATCGCCCCAGTCTCGCCCCTAACGTCGACCCATGGGAAACCTGGGCCCCGCCCGCCCACCCGGCCGCACGGGGCGCAACGGCGCCCTCGGCGAGGTCGAGAACTGGACGTCGCCCGCGGGGTTCCTCACCTGATCGACGGCTACAGCGCCACCCGCGGCGGGCTCACCGCTCTGTTCGGGATCTGGGCCGGCGCCGTCCCACTCACCCGCTGGGCCGCGATCCACCTCGTCCGAGCCGTCTACCTGGCCGCGATCGGCAGTGTGACAACTTCCACAACGGCGGATGAACGGTCCGGGCCCGACCCTGGATGACGCCGCGTCAGAACCGGTGTTGACCGGCTTTCACGGGCGCCACCTGCACTTATGAGGTAAGCCTAACTTTCTCCGCCGACGCCGATCTGGGTCAAGAACGGATCAGTGCAGGTCATGGCGGCGGTAAGGGCGAATTGGTCACGTCCACCCAGCGTGAGTTCGGGCGGCTCGGTGCGCGAGGATACGCAGCGGTCTGGTCCCCCGCCGGGCCCTGCGAGCACCCCCTGCATCAGGAGTACCGCCGATGGCTGGCACGGGAGTTTTTTCTCCAGGACGGGCGAAGATCGACGCCCGCACCCTCCGCCGTGACCGTTGGTGGCTCGAGCCGGCCTTGCTGTTCGGCCTGCTGAGCACCTTCGTCATCTACTCATCCGTCCGCGCGTTCTGGGACACGAACTACTACAACGAGGACACGTCCTTGTTGTCGCCGTTCTACTCACCCTGCCTCGCGGACAGTTGCGCCCCGGGCTCGTCGCACCTGGGCACCCCGGTGGGTGACTGGTTCGCTCTCTCGCCCGCGCTGCTCATCCTGATTCTGCCGCTGGGCTTCCGGATGACCTGTTACTACTACCGGAAGGCCTACTACCGGTCCTTCTGGCTGTCGCCGCCGGCCTGCGCCGTCGCCGAGCCCCACAAGAAGTACACGGGTGAGACCAAGTTCCCGTTGATCTTCCAGAACGCGCACCGCTGGTTCTTCTGGCTGACGCTGCCGTACCCGGTCCTCCTGGCCTACGACGCGTTCGACTCGGTGCACCACCACGGCGACTGGGGAGTCAGCCTCGGCAGCGTGATTCTGCTGTTCAACGCGGTGATGCTGATGGCGTACTCCCTGTCGTGCCACTCGTGCCGGCACATCATGGGCGGACGACTCAACCACTTCTCCAAGCACCCGGTTCGCTACTGGAGCTGGGTCCAGATCTCCAAGCTCAACGGCAAGCACATGCAGCTCGCGATGAGCTCGCTCATCGTGGTGGGGCTGACCGACCTCTATGTCCTCCTGACCGCCAGCGGCGCGTTCACCGACCCGCGTATCGGCTGAGGAGCCACCGATGACTGAGCTTGAACGGCACAGCTACGACGTCCTCGTGATCGGCGCCGGCGGCGCCGGCCTGCGCGCGGCCATCGCCGCGCACGAGGCGGGGGCCCGCACCGCGGTGGTCTGCAAGTCCCTGCTCGGCAAGGCCCACACCGTCATGGCTGAGGGCGGCATCGCCGCGGCCATGGGCAACGTGTGGAAGGAAGACAACTGGAAGGTCCACTTCCGGGACACCATGCGCGGCGGCAAGATGCTGAACAACTGGCGCATGGCCCAGCTGCACGCGCAGGAGGCCCCCTCCCGCGTGTGGGAGCTGGAGGAGTGGGGCGCGCTGTTCGACCGCACCAAGGACGGGCTGATCTCCCAGCGCGACTTCGGTGGCCACCGCTACGCCCGCCTCGCCCACGTCGGTGACCGCACCGGCCTGGAGATGATCCGCACCCTGCAGCAGCGCGTCGTCGCTCTCGGGATCGACGTGTACATGGAGTGCACGATCACCCGGCTGCTCACCGACGGCACCGGTGAGGCCGCCCACGGCCACAACCGCGGCAACATCGCCGGCGCCTTCGGCTACTGGCGCGAGACCGGCCGCTTCGTCGCCTTCGACGCGCCCTCGGTCATCCTGGCCACCGGCGGCATCGGCAAGAGCTTCAAGGTCACCTCGAACTCCTGGGAGTACAGCGGCGACGGCCACGCCCTCGCGGCGCGCGTCGGCGGCACGCTGCTCAACATGGAGTTCATCCAGTTCCACCCGACGGGGATGGTCTGGCCGCCCTCGGTGCGCGGCATCCTCGTCACCGAGTCGGTCCGCGGTGACGGCGGCATCCTGAAGAACAAAGACGGCAAGCGCTTCATGTTCGACTACATCCCGGAGTTCTTCAAAGCCGACACCGCGGACACCGAGGCCGAGGCCGACCGCTGGTACGAGGACAAGACGAACAACCGCCGTCCTCCTGAGCTGCTCCCCCGCGACGAGGTCGCGCGCGCGATCAACGCCGAGGTGAAGGCCGGCCGTGGCACCCCCGCCGGCGGCGCGTTCCTCGACATCGCCAGCCGCCGCACCCCGGAGTACATCCGCAAGCGGCTGCCCTCGATGTACCACCAGTTCAAGGAACTGGCGGACGTCGACATCACTGCCGAACCCATGGAGGTCGGCCCGACCTGCCACTACATCATGGGCGGCGTCGAGGTGGACCCGGACACCCAGGCCGCCACCGTGCCGGGCCTGTACGCGGCCGGTGAGGTCTCCGGCGGCATGCACGGCTCGAACCGCCTCGGCGGTAACTCGCTCTCGGACCTGATCGTGTTCGGCAAGCGGGCCGGCGACTCGGCCGCGGCCTACGCCCAGGGTCTGACCGTCAAGCCGAAGGTGGCGGACGGTCAGATCGAGGTCGCCTCGAAGGAGGCGCTCGCGCCGTTCGAGCGCGAGGGCGGGGAGAACCCCTACGCCCTGCACCAGGAACTGCAGGGGACGATGAACACCCTGGTCGGCATCATCCGCGACGCCGACGAGATGCGCGACGCCCTGGCCAGGCTTCAGGAGTTCAAGGTCCGCGCCCAGAACCTGACCGTCGAAGGCAACCGGATGTTCAACCCGGGCTGGCACCTCGCGGTCGATCTGAAGAACATGCTGCTGTGTTCGGAAATGGTCGCCAAGGCGGCTCTCGAGCGTGAGGAGAGCCGCGGCGGGCACACCCGCAACGACTTCCCGAAGGCCGACCCGGAGTGGGGCAGCAAGAACTGCATCCTGTCCGAGAAGGACGGGGAGGTCTCGCTCGTTCACAAGCCGTTGCCGGTCATGCCGGACGATCTCAAGGTCCTGTTCGAGGAGTCGAAGTGACGATCACCGAGTCGGCCAACAACCCGAAGGCCTTCCAGCCCGACGTCGACAAGTCGAAGAGCTACCAGGCCAACTTCAAGGTCTGGCGCGGCAACTCCGAGAGCGGCGCGCTGCAGGACTACACCGTCGAGGTCAACGACGGTGAGGTCGTCCTCGACATCATCTTCCGCATCCAGGCGGACCAGGCCAACGACATGGCCGTGCGCTGGAACTGCAAGGCCGGCAAGTGTGGCTCCTGCTCGGCGGAGATCAACGGCCGCCCGCGCCTGATGTGCATGACGCGGATGTCCGCGCTCCCGCCGGGCGAGGAGGTGGTGGTCACTCCGATGCGCACCTTCCCGGTGATCAAGGACCTGGTCACCGACGTCTCGTTCAACTACGAGAAGGCGAAGCAGATCCCGGCCTTCGCGCCGAAGCCGCGCGAGGCCGACGGCACGTACCGGATGCAGCAGATCGATGTCGAGCGGGGCCAGGAGTTCCGCAAGTGCATCGAATGCTTCATGTGTCAGAACGTCTGCCACGTCGTCCGTGACCACGAGGAGAACAAGAAGTCCTTCGCCGGACCGCGGTTCTTCATCCGTCTCGCCGAGCTCGACATGCACCCGCTGGACACCAACGACCGCCAGAAGCTCGCGCAGGAGAAGCACGGCCTGGGCATGTGCAACATCACCAAGTGCTGCACCGAGGTCTGCCCCGAGCACATCAAGATCACGGACAACGGGATCATCCCGCTCAAGGAGCGCGTGGTGGACCGCAAGTACGACCCGCTGTTCAAGATCCTCGGTCTGAGCAAGAAGAAGACGAACGACTGACGGAGTTCGCCGAACGCCCCCGCGCTAACCGCGGGGGCGTTCCTCGTCCCCGAGGATTCCCGGCAGGGTGCGGGGCAGGTCGCCGAGGAAACCTGACGACGTCGCCCGCGTCCCGCCGCACTCGGCCGGGTGGCAGACTTCGGTGGCCGGCGGCGGTTCGTTCTGGAACGGCCGCATCCAGTCCAGCGGGTTCAGGGCGGTGTCGGCCGGCTCCCGGTAATCCGTCGGCAGCGTCGCCCGCAGATCGGCCGGCAGATCCCTGACCGCCGCCATCAGCAGGCGGAAGAACTCGAAGTAGCCGCCCTTCTGCGCGCCGCCGAAGAACAGGTCGGCGTCGCCGCGCTGGAAGTCCGAGGAGCTGTCCGGGGACCGCTCCCCGCTGCGCGTGACGACCAGGTCGAGGCTCGGGATCACGAAGACGTGCTGCCCGTGGCTGCCCCAGCTGAAGTACATGTCCGGAGGCGCGCTGGAGATCCACGGCCGGGCGGGGGAGATCTCGCGGCGGACGATGATCGAGGCGTTGACCTGACGATCCGGTCTGTTGCACGAGTTCAGCCAGACCAGGTAGCCGTAGCCGCAGTTGGCGCTCGTCCCCGTCTGCAGCATCCGCATGTAGTCGGGGTCGATCAACCGCCGCCCGGCGAACACGCCCTGACCGCGCATCACTTCCCCGATCCGGCCGAACTCGAGCGGACGCAGGATCAGCCCGGCGTGGCCCATGGTGGTGCCGGAACGGTCCCGCTGCCAGAGGTAGGCCGAGAGCGGGATGCCGAGGGGGTTGAAGAACTCGCGCTGCGCGAACTCCTGGTAGTCCAGTTCCAGACCCGCGCGGTTCAGCGCGTGCTGGACGACCCAGTTCAGCACCGAGGGCGTGGTCTGCTCGTACTCGAAGTACTCCCCCGGCTGGTGCCGCAGCGGCATCGACATCGCCTGGCGCGGCCCGGCCAGGTCGGCGCTGAGGGCGAGCCCGCGGACCCAGTTCAGTTCCAGTCCGGAGGTCATCGTGAGCAGGCTGCGGACGGTGATCGCGCGATGTTGGCGATCCCCGATCCCCGGCGGCAGATAGCGCCCGATCGGAGCGTCGACATCGAGCAGACCCTGCCGGGCGGCCACCCCGGCGACCAGGGCGGAGACCGTCTTGGTCTGACTCCAGTTCTGCCGCGGAATCCGGTCGGTCGCGGCGTCGAGCGCACCCTCGGCGACGAGACAGCCGTGTCGGAAGATCTTGAGGTTCTCCGCGCCCTCGCCGACCCAGTAGTCCAGAGCAGCGCGCAGGGCGGTGTCGTCCAGGGAGACGTCGGCCGGGGCCGCGCGGGGGAATTCCTCGGCGGGGGTCATCGCGCAGGTGCCGGCGGAGGGCGGCGAAGCCTCGGCGGGGACGGGCAGCACGAGGACACCGAGGCCGGTCGCTGCCGCGAGCCCCAGCGTCCCGAGGCGGCCGCGCAGGTCCATTTCGTCCCTTTCTACCGCTTTACTCCAGGTGCGCAACCCTCTCGCAGGCGTGGACAGCGGGAAGGTCGGCAGGCAACCACGGCACGTCGAAGAGTTCGGCGGCGCCGAGCCAGCGCAGCTCGTCGTGGTCCTCCAGCGGGAGCGGCTCCCCGGCCAGAAGCTCGGCCAGGTAGACGCGGAGGACCAAGCCGTCCCGGAGGGGCCACTCTCCGGATACCCGGTTCCCTGCGGCGACGTCTACCCCGAGCTCCTCGCGGCACTCGCGCACCAGCGCCGCCACCTCGGTCTCGCCGGCCTCGACCTTGCCGCCGGGCAGCTCCCAGCCCCCGGCGAGCGCGGAGGGGGCACTGCGACGGGCGGCCAGCAGGCGCCCGCCACGCACGATCGCGGCCCCGACGACGATCTGCGGCACCGCCACTCCCCGGTGTTTGACAAGCCGTGGCCGGAAGCGCACGGTCGGTTCATGGTTGCACTGCTGAACGCCGACGACGTGGAAGCCGGCCTGGCCAAGCTGAACGGCTGGACGGGCGACACCAGCGAGATCCGTCGCTCCTACGCCGCCCCGGACTTTCCGGCGGCGATCCGCCTGGTGGACGCGGTCGCCGTCGCGGCCGAGGAGCGGAACCACCACCCGGACATCGACATCCGGTGGCGGACGGTCCACTTCACGATCTCCACCCACTCCGAGGGCGGGGTGACCGAGCTCGACCTGGACCTGGCCGCGCGGATCGACGAGGCCGCCGCTGCGGTCGGCGCCGCCTGATCCCGATGCGGACCGGTGCGGACCGGCCGCGGGCCGGCCGTCGGCAAGCGCCGGTGGGCGACGAATGAGGCGGCACGGACGGATGGTGCGAACGCTGGTTCGTCGTTGACGTGTGCTGGGCCCAAAACGTCTGTGCCGGCTGGGAGAATCGCCGCATGACGATGGCCGAGCCCACCACGCTCGTGCTGACGCCGACCCCGTACGACGACCCGGTCTCGACCGCGCTGATCGACGCGGTGCAGCGGGTCTATGTGGTCCGCTACGGCGGCCAGGACGCGACCCCGGTGGAGCCGCGCGAGTTCGCGCCGCCCCGGGGCCTGTTCCTGGTCGGCCGCCTGGCCGACGAGCCGATCGCCTGCGGCGGCTGGCGAATCGTGGAGCCGGGCCTCGCGGAGCTCAAGCGGATGTACGTCGCGTCCGGCTTCCGCGGCCGCGGCATGTCCCGGATCCTGCTCGCCGCCCTGGAGGACAGCGCCCGGGCCGCCGGGATCACGCGGCTGCGTCTGGAGACCGGCCACCGCCAGCCGGAGGCCATCCGGCTCTACGAGACCAGCGGCTACCGCGTGATCGAGAAGTTCGGGGTCTACCGGCACGACCCCGGGTCGACCTGCTTCGGCAAGTCGCTGGTCTGAGCTCAGAGCAGCCCGCGGCTCCGGGCGACGTACACCGCGCGGGTCCGGGTGTGCGCGTCCAGGCGCTGCATCGCGTCGTGGACGTAGGTCTTGACGGTGGCGTCCGCCAGCCCCGTGCGCTCGGCGATCTCGCGGTTGGTCAATCCGTCACCGACCAACCGCAGGATCTGCGCCTGACGCGTCGTCAGGGGGTTGGGCCCGGTGGGTGCGGCCGGCTCCGCGTCGTCACGCGTCAGCGCCAGGAGGGCGCGCTCCAGACGCTGACGCAGCGGATCGAGGCCGAGTGCCTCGGCGACCGCGCGCAGCTCGGCGACCACTCCCGGACGGACCCCGTCGCGCTGCTGGGCGGACGGGAGCATGTGCTCGAGGTCCCGCTCCACGGCCCGCGCGACGGTCTCGGCGGCGCGGATCGCCGTCTCCCCCACCGGCTGCGTGCGGGACGCCGCGTACAGCACGGCGACGACCTCGTCGTGGTGACGCACGGGGGCGGCGAGCGCGGACACCAGGCCCTCATGCTGGACGGCTCGGTCGTACTCGTGGGTGATCAGCCGGGAACCGGCGTAGTCGTTCACCACGACGGCCCGGCCGCCGGCGAGTGCTTTGCCCCCCAGGCCGGCCCCCGGGTGCACGACCAGACCCTCCAGAGCGGGGGTGCGCAGCCCGGAGACCTGGCTGATCACGACGACCGGCTGGCCGTCGTCATTCTCGACCGCGCCGCCGAACACGGCGGGGAGCCCCGTGAGCTCCTGCAGCATGCCGAGGCGCTGCCGCACCGCTTGACGGATCACAGCGATCGCCGCTGCTCCCACGCCCACCTCCCGACAACCACAGACGTGCATGCGGAGATCGCTGGCGGGCGAACCGCCACGCTAACCGACCCAGCGGTCGAAGCGGAACGCCGATCCACCGAAAGTACGTGTCGCAGATGCGCTCAGCGCGCGGCCGGACGAGCGCCCGGAGCTAGGGCCGCGCCGCGCAGGTCGCAACCACGCGTGGCCCGTTGCGCAGCTGAAACGTCACCTCGGCGACCACGCGCTCCACATCGGCGCCGTTGCTGCGCGGGTTCAACCGCCAGGCCGCGGGCGATCCGGAGCGGCGCACCGCGGACGCCGACCCGATCGACCCGTTGCCGGAGCTCCGCTTCTCGTTCTCGACGCTGATGACGATCCGGCGAACGTCGACCCGGCGGTTCTGGAACTTGCCGGAGCCGTTCTTGTCGGTCGCCCGCACGCGGACGCCTCGCAGGTCGTTGTCGCCCTTCGCCCGCAGCGGCATCCGCAGCTTGACCCGCAGGATCGTGTTCTTCGGAGCCGCGAAGGTGCACGTCCGCGAGACGGAGCCGGCGGACGCGGCGGACTGCGCCGCGCCCGCGGCCGGCACCGCGAGCACGCCGGCCACCAGAACACCCGCGACTGCAGCGGGGCCGAGCGTCGCAAAGATCGTCATGGCGTCACGAAATCACAACTGTGTAAGGGACTCTTCAACAGCGGCCCTGGTAACGGCTACGTCACCCTCCGCTACGTCGGGCTCGGGCGCCATCCCGGGTGGGAGAACGCCGTGCTCGACGGCCGCGGCGGCGGCCGGCTGAAGTCCGTAGTAGGCGAATCCCGCCACGAAGGTGGCGAGCACCGCCGCGATCGCCGTACTCAGGCGCATGCCGTCCACGAAGGCGTGGTCGGCCATGTTGAGCAAGGCGAACGCGACGTCGGCCGGCAGGTCCGCCGCCGCCGAGACCGCGCCACCGAGGGTGTCGCGGGCGTCCGCGGCCGCCGCCGGAGGAACACCGGCCGGCATCTCGTCGAGCCCGTTCCGGTACATGCTGACGCCGATGCTGCCGAAGATCGCGATCCCGAGCGCACCGCCGAGCTCGGCGGCGGTCTCCGAGATCCCGGAGGCCGCACCTGCCTTCTCGGGCGGTGCCGAGCCGACGATCAGCTCGGTGGTCAGTCCGAAGACCGGCCCCATGCCGAGGGAGATGATGACCGACCCGATCACCACGATCGCGAGCCCCTGGTTGCCGCTGTCGGCACCGACACCGATCAGCACGTAGAGGCCCGCCGCGGCCACGGCGAGACCGGCACCGACCAGATGCGGTGGCGAGACCTTGTGCGCCAGCCGTGGCGCCATCTGCGAGGTGACGACGAAGCCCGCCGCCCCTGGCAATCCCCAGAGCCCGGCCTCCAGCGGCGAGAGGCCCAGGACGAGCTGCAGGTACTGGAAGACGAAGATGAAGTACCCGACCATCATGAAGATCGCGAAGAAGTTCACCATCAGCGCGCTGTTGAACGAGCGCACCGTGAACAGCGAGACGTCGATCATCGGGTTGGGCAGCCGCTGCTGCCGGTAGACCCACGTGACCGCCACCAGCAGGCCGACGGTGATCGACGCGGTGGCGGTGTCCGAGATGCCGTGCACGGCGATCTCCTTGATGCCGTAGACGACACCGAGGACCGCGACCACCGACATGGCGGCGCTGAGGATGTCGAGCCGGCCGGCATTCTCGTCCTTGTACTCCGGCAAAAGACTCGGGCCGAGAATAACCAGGGCGGCCATCACCGGCAGGGCGAGCAGGAAGACCGAACCCCACCAGAACAGCTCGAGCATGGCGCCACCGACCACCGGGCCGACCACGCTGCCCGCCGAGAACGCCGCGATCCACCACGCGATGGCGATGCCGCGCTGCTTCGGGTCCGGGAACATGTGGAAGATCAGCGACAGCGTCGACGGCGCAATCGTCGCGCCCGAGAGCCCGAGCAGGGCCCGGCTCACGATGAGCATCTCGGGGCTGGTGGAGAACGCGGCCAGGATCGAGGTCAGCCCGAACGCGACCGCGCCGATCATCAGCAGCTTGCGGCGCCCGATGCGGTCGCCGAGCGTGCCCATCACCACCAGACCACCGGCGACCATGAAGCCGTAGACGTCGATGATCCAGAGCAGCTGGGTGCTGGTCGGGTTCAGGTCCTCCGAGATCTCCGGCACCGCGAGGTGCAGGACGGTGAGGTCCATGACGTAGAGCAGGCACGCCAGAGAGAGCACGGCCAGGCCGATCCACTCCTTGCGCCCGGCCAGGGGCGGTGCGGCGCCGTTCCCGGCGTCAATGGCTAACACGGGGTGCTCCCTCGTTCGCGTGCAGTGGTCACATCGTGATGACTAGGACTGACAACCGCATCTGAATTCATCGTCGTCCCGGCGCCCGTCTGACGGGCGCCTCAGACGGCGGCGCGGTTCTCCAGGTGACGGAGGGCCTGGTCGGCCGCGTCCTTGGGGGATTCGGCCGCTGCACAGCCCGGCACCAGGTCCGCGGGGTAGCTTCCGAGCAGCACCACCGGTTTGCCCAGGCGGCCGGCGAGCGCGATCTCGCTCAGCGTGCCGGGACTCCGCCCGATCGCGATGACCGCGTCGGCCGTCTGCACGACGAGCAGGTTGCGTCCCTGGCCGAGGCCGGTCGCCACGGCGATGCTCACGTGCGGGTTGGCCGCCGCCCGGTCGGTGCCCGGCAGCAGCCCGATCGAGGTGCCGTCGGCCAGTGCCGCACCCTCGCAGGCACCCGCCATGACGCCCCCGAGCCCACCGGTGACGACGACGGCCCCGCCGAGGGCCAGCAACCGGCCGACGCCGCGGGCGAGCTGGAGCTCGCGCTCGTCGGCATCCCCCGGTCCGACCACGGCGATCTGCGGACGAGCGGCGCCGTTCCCGGGGAGTTCACTCACGTGGCAATCATCCCTGGTCGCCCCTCGGGGTCGGCCGCGTCCACTGGTACGGCGTCGTGGTGGACACCTGAACCAACCCCGAGCGCTCGAGGATGGGCCGGGAGAACTCCGTCGAATCGCTGTGGATCAACGACTTGCCGCGGGCGAGCGCGGACCGCGCACGAGCCGCGGTCAGGGCGCGGTAGATGCCGCGGCCCCGCCACTCCGGAAGGGTCGAGCCGCCCCAGATTCCCGCGAAGTCCGTCCCGGCCACGGGCTCCAGCCGGCCGGCACTGACGACCCGTCCGCCGACCTCGGCCACCCACAACTCGACGCCGTCCTCCGCCGCGATCCGTCGGGCCAGGTCATCGACCATGGCGGTCGCGAGGGAGTTCCCGAAGGCCTCGTCCTGCATCTTGGCCATCGCGTTCAGGTCGGACTCGTCGGCGACCTGACGTACCGTCACGTCGGGCGGAACCTCCACCTCGACGGCCAGTGCGGCGGCTTCGCCGATCATGATCGACTCGGGCTCCTCCGCAGCGAACCCGGCCGCGGCCAGGGCGTCGTGCAAACCCGGCGCGTGGTCGTGCCCCCGCGTCTTCCACTCCACCCGCTCGATGTCCGGATCCGCCACGAAGTGCTCCAGCGCGGTGCCGACCAGCCGCACCGGGTCCGCGCCGTCGAGATCCCGATAACTCACGAACCCCTGCCCGCCGGCGTAGGTCACCAGCCAGAGCGGCCCGACGACGGAGACCGCCGCCGCGCCGACCGTCTCGGCCTCGGTCCGGAGTTGGTGGTCGTAGGCGCGTAGGAGCTCCCCAGAATCCATCATCGCGATCAGAGCATCGCGCGGCTGAGCATCAGCCCACGCAACTGCTCGGCGACCTGAAAGAGGGGGTCGGTCGAGCGCATCGCGCGGCACATCCCGACGGCTCCGGAGAGCGCCGACAGCACAGTGGTGGCCAGCGCTTCGGCGTCCGTCGCGGACCGGCCCTCCGCGTCGAACACCGCAGCGATCGTGCCGCGCCATCCGGCGAGGATTCGCGCGGCCCTGGACGCCAGTTCCTCGTCGCCGCCCGCATCGCCGGCCGTGGGCACGATCGGGCAGCCGGCCCGGAAGTCGCTGTCCTCCAGCACCCGGGTCCAGAACACGACCAGCCGGGTGAGCACGGCGCCGGAACCATTGCGGGCGGCCCGCTCCAACATCCCGGTGAAGGACTCGCCGGCGTAGGCCAAGGTCTCGTCGATCAACTGGGCGCGGCCGCCCGGGAAGTGGTGGTAGACCGAACCGCGCGGGGCGCCGCTGCGCGCCAGCACCTCGTCGACGGTCACGCCCGCGGCACCACGCTCGCGCATCACGTCGAGAGCGGCGTCCAGCATCCGCTGCCGGGTCTCGCCGCGGGCCGCCATGCCGGCAATTCTATGGGAGAAACCCTAGATTTCGCCGAGCAGGCGCTGAAGGCCGTCGAGGTTCGCGGTAATCCCGGCCTGCCACTCCTCGAGACGGCGGGCCACGATCCGGGCTTCCTTGTCCGGCATCGCGGCGATCGCGCCGGCCAGGCCGGACGCCGCCGGACCCATGCGCGCCCATTGCCGCACGGTGGTCGCGTCGCGGCCGGGTTCGACCTCGAAGCCCCACGACGCCATGACCTCGCTCTCGGCGTTGTGCACCTGCCAGACCCAGCGCCGGCCCTCTTCCACCTCGACCACAACGCATTCGGTGCTCCACTGCCCCAGCGCCTCGTGCTTGTTGTGGCCCCGGAAGCGGTTGCCGACGGCCACCGCGGTGGCGCCGTCCAGCCACTCCGCCGCATGCAGTTCCGGCGAGAAGCGGGTCGGAAGCGTGATGTCGGTGACCAGCGCCCACACGGCTTCGGGCGCGGCCGGGACACGGGTAGAGCACTCCACGGTCGGGCAGTCGCGGTAACGCATCCGGTGCCTTCCTGCACTATGGTGTCGAGCATAGTAGCGAAGAGCGGAGGGTGGCCGCGATGCGGGTCGGCGCGTTGGTGGAGCCGCAGGCGCCGGGCGCAGTGGAGTTCGCGCGGCGGGCCGAAGCGATCGGGGTCGCCTCGGTCTGGGCGCCCGAGACGTGGGGTTACGACGCCCTCACCGGCCTGACGTGGATCGCCGCGCACACGTCGACCCTGGAGATCGGCACGTTCGTCGTGCAGTTGGGTTCGCGCAGTCCGGCGCTGCTCGCCTCGTCGGCCTTGAGCCTGCAAGCGCTCACGGGAAGCCGGTTCCGTCTGGGCATCGGCGTCTCCGGGCCCGGCGTGATGGAGGGCTGGCACGGCGTCCGGTTCACCAGGCCGGTGCAGACGACGCGGGAGACGATCGAGATCATCCGGATGGTCGCCCGCGGCGACCGCCTGGAGCATCCCGGGGAGGTCTATCCGTTGCCGCTGCCGGACAGCCGCGGCAAGGCACTCGTCCCCGCGGCCGCGCCCGCACACGTGCCGCTCTACGTCGCCGCGCTGGGCCCGAAGAACCTGGCGGTGACCGGCGAACTGGCCGACGGGTGGCTCGGCAACGCCTTCGTCCCCGAACAGGCGGGGCTCTTCCTCGATCCGATCGCCGAGGGCGCGGCCAGAGCCGGGCGCACGCTGACCGACCTGGACCTGGTGGCCCCGGTGGCCCTCGAAGTCGCCGTGGACGACGCCGACGCCCTGCGGCGCGGCCGGCGGCACGCGGACGGCTACGCGTTCACGATCGGCGCGATGGGCAGCGGCTCGACGAACTTCTACAACGACGCGTTCACCCGGCTCGGGTTCGGCGCCGAGGTGGCCGAGGTGGCGCGGCTGTGGAAGGAACGGCGACGCGAGGAAGCGGCCGCGGCGGTGCCGCTGGAACTCGGCACGCTGACCAATCTCGTCGGCACCCGCGAGCAGATCGCGGACCGGGTGGCGAAGTACCGGACCGCCGGGATCACGACGCTGCTGGCGAAGGCGGCCGGGTCGTGGGACGACCAGCTCGCAGTACTGCAGGTGCTGGTCGAGATCGTCGCCGAGGGCTGACGTCCGTCAGGAGATCTGAACGGGCGCGGACTCCATCGCCTGCACCATGCCGCGGGTCGCGAGCTGGTCCGCGAGTTCGTTGTCGACGACTCCGGAATGGCCTTTCACCCAGTGCCACTGCACGTCGTGCCGGCCGCACGCGAGCTGCAACCGCTGCCAGAGGTCGACGTTCTTCACCGGCTGCTTGGCCGAGGTCAGCCAGCCGTTGCGCTCCCAGCCCGTGATCCACTTGGTGATGCCACCGCGGACGTAGGTGCTGTCGGTGTAGAGCTGCACGACCACGGGCCGCGTCAAGGTCTCGAGCGCGACGATCGGAGCCATCAGCTCCATGCGGTTGTTGGTGGTCAGCCCGGGCTCGCCGCCGCAGAGCTCGCGCACGTGTTCGCCGTAGCGCAACACCGCACCCCAGCCGCCCGGGCCCGGGTTGGGGGTACACCCGCCGTCGGTGTGGATGACCACCACGCCGTCGCTCATGAACGCGTCGACAGCGTGTCCGAGCTGTCGCCGGCTTCGATGAGATTCTGAACACGAAGTTGTGCGTCGACGATCAACTGACGGTAGTCCTGCTGCTCGGGCAGATCGACCGGAAGCCGATCGTTGTAGGCGACCGACCGCCGGAGCGCCCGCGCCGCTTCGTCGAACCGGCCCAGGCGGCGGTAGCCGTCGGCCAGGTTCAACTGCAGCGACGGCACCAGCCCCAGCATCGTCAGGCTCGGGTGGAGCGCCTGGAGGTCGGAATCGAGCACCCAGTCCGCCTGCGCGACCGCGAGCTCGTCCCACCGGACCTCGTCCGCGAGCTCCGGCTGAACGTCCGCCAGGTAGTGGGCGACGATGAGCCGGCCGGCGTAATCACTCTCCGGCAGCGAGTCCCAGAGCGCTTGCAAACTCTCGGCGCCACCGCTGAGGGCGGCACCCAGGCGCTCCAGAAAGGTCACTCGTGCAGGGTATGCGGCGCCATCACCCACACCGTGTCGGCCCGCCGGGTGATGGCTTGGCGTGCTCGCCTGGCACGCCGGCCGCGGCGACATCCTGGTGGAACAGATCCGGACCGGCGCCCCGCCATCTGACGAGGACCTGCTGGTGCCGTGTGGCGCGGAGGTGCGCGGCCGGTCGAGCCCTACCCTCGGTTCATGGCCTCCCGGACCCGCGCGGCTGTCTACGCACGCCGCCGCAAACGGCGGATGTCGCGGGTCGACCACGACCTGACGGACGCTCAGTGGAGCGCTCTGAAGGCGGCCTGGGGTGGTTGCGCGTATTGCCGCAAGCCCGATCCCGCGCTGCAGAAGGACTGCGCCCTGCCGATCTCGGTCGGTGGGCGCTACACCCTCGCCAACGTCGTTCCGGCCTGCCGGTCGTGCAACGCCAGCAAGTGCAACACCGAGGTCACCGCCTGGCTCCGTCGCAAGAAGCTCGACGAGGGAGCGTTTCTGCTCCGGCAGGCCGAGGTGCTGCGCGGCCTCGAGGACCTGGCGTCGTTGCCCTGACGGCGCACAAGATTTTGCGTCTCTCCACCGACGGGCCGGGGCACCGTAGGACAGACCACCGGCCCTAGAACATGCCGTTGTCGTGAGCGGAGACGCTCGGAACCACCTGCAGGACGTCCCAGTGCTCCACGATCCTGCCCTCGCGATCGAGGCGGAAGATGTCGATGCCGGCGTAGTCCTCGCCTCCCGGCCAGGTCTGGCGGCAGTGGAGCACCACGAGATCGCCCTCGGCGATCACCCGCACGAACTCGACCCGCTTGCCCGGGTACTCCCGCGCCATCCGCTCGAAGTACTCGATGAAGGCCTGCTTGCCGTCCGCCACGTGGGGGTTGTGCTGGACGTACATCTCCCCGGCGTACCGCTCCATGGCCTCGGCCGGGCGGCACTGGTTGAACATGAGGTCGTAGAACGCCGTGACGTTCTGCTTGTTCTGTTCCAGCGTCGTCGTCATCTGCAGACGTTAGCCCCGGCGAGTTCCCGCGACCCGGTGCCGGTCCGTCGGCGGCGCGCGCGCACCACCCTTAAGATCAAGTAATGCCCGCCTACCGCTGCCGTTCCCATGACCGCTCCGACTGCCGCGACGCCGTCTGCCGACGCCAGGCCGAGCGCGCGGGCCTGATCTCCCCACCGACGGCACGCGCCCCACGCGGCTCCGGCGCCACCGCCGCCCGTGCGGCCGCCGCGAGCCCCGCCGCTGCCGCCCGGGCGCGAGCGCAGGCCGGCGAGCTGTGGCTCGGCCCGGCCACGGTCACCTACTCCTCGTACGGCCAGGTCACCGGCTCGACCGCCCACCTCCCGAGCGGGGTCTGCAAGGTCCGCGGGGAGAATCCCGACCCGACCGGCCTGTACGAGGGATGGGGACGCATCGAGGGCGTTCCGAGCGCGGTCGATGACCTGATCAGCGGCAACGTCGTCCCGGCCACCGACTCCTCCGGCCTGATCGCGGCCCGCCTGTGCCCGTCCTGCAAGTCACTCCTGGGCTGACGCCCCCCTGAACCAAGCGCTGAAGCGGAACTCCACCGCCTCGAACTCACCCGATAGCGCACTTGGACACCGGTTCCCGAGGCGAGACCGGTGTTCAAATGCACTATCCGGAGAGCTGGTGCACGCGGCGTGACGTTAGACCGGAACTACACGTTGAAGCGGAACTCCACGACGTCGCCGTCCTTCATCACGTAGTCCTTGCCCTCGATCCGAACCTGGCCGCGGGACTTGGCCTCGTTCATCGAGCCCGCGGCCATCAGGTCCTCGAAGCCGACGACCTCGGCCTTGATGAAGCCGCGCTGGAAGTCGGAGTGGATGACGCCGGCGGCTTCGGGGGCGGTGGCACCCTTCCGAATCGTCCAGGCCCGTGACTCCTTGGGGCCGGCGGTCAGGTAGGTCTGGAGGCCGAGGGTGGCGAAGCCGACGCGGGCGAGCATGTGGATGCCCGACTCGGTCTGGCCGATGGACTGCAGCAGCTCCAGGGCCTCGGCCTCGTCGAGTTCGATCAGCTCGGACTCGATCTTGGCGTCGAGGAAGATCGCCTCGGACGGGGCGACCAGGGCGCGGAGTTCGGCCTTGAGCGCCTCGTCGCCGAGCTCGTCGGAGTCCATGTTGAAGACGTAGAGGAACGGCTTCGCGGTCAGCAGGTGGAGCTCGCGCAGCGGTGCCGGGTCGAGCCCGGCGGAGTGCACGGTGCGCCCGGAGTTCAGGACCTCCTGCGCCTCGGTCACCGCCTCCACCGTCGCGGCGTTGCCCTTGGCCAGCTCCTTGGAGAGCCGCGTCTCCTTCTGCAGCCGCGGCAGGACCTTCTCGATGGTCTGCAGGTCGGCGAGGATCAGCTCGGTGTTGATCGTCTCCATGTCCGACTTCGGCGAGACCTGCCCGTCGACGTGCACGACGTCGGGGTCCGTGAAGACCCGGATCACCTGACAGATCGCGTCGGAGTCGCGGATGTTGGCCAGGAACTTGTTCCCGAGCCCCTGCCCCTCGGAGGCGCCTTTCACGATGCCGGCGATGTCGACGAAGCTCACCGTCGCCGGAATGATCTTCGCCGAGCCGAAGACCTCGGCCAGCTTGCCGAGGCGGTCGTCCGGTACGCCAACGACGCCGACGTTGGGCTCGATCGTCGCGAACGGATAGTTCGCCGCGAGCACGTCGTTCTTGGTCAGGGCGTTGAAAAGGGTGGACTTGCCGACGTTGGGCAGGCCGACGATCCCGATGGTCAGACTCACGTGAGGGGAGTTTACGCACCCCGCCAGGCCGTCCCTGCCCGCGAAGTCAGTCCGAGAAGAACCCGGTCCGCCACGTGACGGTGGCCAGCAGGTCCTGCCCCCGGGTATTGGGGTGGAAGAAGTCCCACTTGCTGAGCAACCCGCGGGAGAACGTCGTCTGGTAGACCTGCTTGCGGTCCGTCCGGCACAGCGAACCGAATGCGGCGCATTCCTCGGCGAGCACCGAGTTGTACGCGATAACTCGCGCCCGGACCCGATCCCGGCGCGTCATGTCAGCGCGGTCGAGCGAATTCGACCGGGCGAGCATCGACGGGCAGACGTCGAGGGACTTCCACGCCTGCCGGATGTACCAGGCGCCATGGCCGACCTGCCACACCCGCCAGAGGTCCGGCACGCTCGCGACGAAGACCCGGGCCTGCGGCAGCCCGTCCCGCAGCACGGCCAGCGCGGCCCGGATGCTCGCCCGGTAGTCCTCGACCGGGGTCATCGTCGCCGGTGTTCGCGCACAGGCGTCGTTCGCCCCGATCGCGATCGTCACGTACTCGGCCTCGACCTTCACCGCCTCCACCGCCTGGTCCCGCAGCGCGCTCGCGCGGGCACCGCTGCGGGCCAGGTTGGCCGTCCGCACCTCGGTTCCGCCGGCCTCGAGCAGCCACCGGCGATGGCTCTGGACGTCGTCGTCGGAGCCCGTGCTCCAGGACCGGTCCGGGCAGTCGCGGTAGTACCCGCACGCGTTGAACCCACGGGTGATCGAGTCGCCGAGCGCGGCGATCGACGTCGGCGGCGCGACCGGTTCGGCCGCCGCCACCTGCGGTGCCGCGCACAGCGCCAGGACGCTGACGAGTGCCGTCGCACCTCGGAAAGTCCTCATGCCGAGTCCCCCAACTCGCGGCCCCTCCCCCGGAGCCCGCGCCGAGCCTAGACCGGACCAACCCGTCCGGACCAGACATCGCGGACACCGCGTGGACGCCGACTGTCAGTACCTCCGTGCACCGTGTGACGCATGATCAATCTGGGGACGATGTTCCTGCTCGGGATCCTGCTCGGCGGCGCCCTCGGCGCGGTCCTGGCTCTCCGGGCCGCTCGGGCCCGCCCGCTGCGCGCGTCCCGCGATACCGAACCGGTCGGGGACACCCTGGGCCGGCTCGAGGTACGGCTGCGCGAACTCGAGCTCGCCCGGGTCGGCGCCTACGGCGCACTGACCCAGCAGGTCTCCATGACCCGGGAGGCCACCGAGTCCCTCGCCTCGCGAACCGGTGAACTGCTCACCGCCCTGCGGGCTCCGCAGACCCGCGGCCGCTGGGGCGAGCTGCAATTGCGGCGTGTGGTCGAGCTCGCCGGGATGGCCCCGCACTGTGACTTCGACGAGCAGGTCTCCACCGCCACGGCGGACGGCACCCTGCGCCCCGACCTGGTGGTCCGCCTCACCGGCGGGCGCACGATCGTGGTCGACGCGAAGGTCTCCCTCGCCGCGTATCTCGAGGCCAGCACCGCCGTCGACGAAGGCCGCCGCGAGGAGCGGCTGCGCGCGCATGCCCGTGCCCTGCGTACCCACGTCGATCAGCTGGCGGGCAAGGAGTACTGGCGCTGCGTTCCCGGCAGCCCCGAGTTCGTCGTCCTCTTCCTCCCGGGCGAGGCCTTCCTCGCGCCCGCGCTGGAGCGCGATCCGTCGCTCCTGGAGCACGGGCTGGGGGCCCGCGTGATCATCGCCACCCCCACCACGCTGGTGGCGATGCTCCGGACGGTGGCCCACTGCTGGCAGCAGGACGCGCTCACCGCCCACGCCCGCGAGGTCTTCGACCTCGGGCGGGAGCTCTACGCCCGCCTGGCGACGATGGGCGAGCACATGGACCGTCTCGGCCGCTCTCTGAACCGGGCCGTGGCCGACTACAACGGCACCGCCGGGTCGTTGGAGAGCCGCGTGCTCGTCACGGCCCGCCGCCTGCACGATCTGCGCGTCGTGGGGGACGAACTGCCCTCGCCACGCATGGCGGACGGCACCGCCCGGCCCCTGACCGCGACGGAGCTCGTCCTCCCCTGAGACTCCGGCGACTTAGAGTGGAGGTGTGACTCCCCCCGCCGCGCCCGTCCGCCGCCGCGTGCTCCTCGCCGCCCCGCGCGGGTACTGCGCCGGCGTCGACCGCGCGGTCCAGACCGTCGAGAAGGCGCTGGAGCTGCACGGCGCCCCGGTCTACGTGCGCAAGGAGATCGTGCACAACCAGCACGTCGTCGCGACTCTGCGCGAGCGCGGTGCGATCTTCGTCGACGAGACCGACGAGGTGCCCGAGGGTGCGCTCGTGGTCTTCTCCGCCCACGGGGTCGCCCCCGTGGTCCACGCCGAGGCCGCGGAGCGGTCGCTGCGCACCATCGACGCGACCTGCCCGCTGGTGACCAAGGTGCACAACGAGGCCCGCCGCTTCGCCGCCCAGGACCTCGACATCCTCCTGATCGGTCACGAGGGTCACGAAGAGGTGGTCGGGACCGCCGGCGAGGCGCCCGAACACATCCACCTCGTCGACGGACCCGACGACGTCGCGAACGTCGTGGTGCGCGACCCGGAGCGCGTCGCCTGGCTCTCCCAGACCACGCTCTCCGTCGACGAGACCGTCGCGACGGTGACCAAGCTGCGCGAGCGTTTCCCCCTGCTCATCGACCCGCCCAGCGACGACATCTGTTACGCCACCCAGAACCGGCAGGTCGCGGTCAAGCAGATGGCCGCCGAGTGCGACCTGTTCCTCGTCGTCGGATCCCGCAACTCCTCGAACTCGGTCCGGCTCGTCGAGGTCGCGCTCGAATACGGCGCGAAGACCGGTCACCTGATCGATCACGCCGGCGAGATGGACGAGGCCTGGCTGGACGGGGTTTCGACGGTCGGCGTCAGCAGTGGGGCCTCCGTGCCCGAGGTTCTCGTCCGCGGTCTGCTGGAGTACCTGGCCGCGCGCGGCTTCGGCGACGTCGAGGAGGTCCGCTCGGCGGAGGAGAAGTTGCTCTTCAGCCTCCCGAAGGAACTGCGTCAGCCGAAGGGCCGTCAGCCCGACGCTGCCCGCGTGGACTGACCGACGCGCCAGGCCCGGAGGACCGCCGCCGCGTCGGCGGGCCAGGCTCCCGGCGACAACGACACGGGTCGCCCGAGCGCGCCTTCCAGCCGGGTGGCGAAGTCCTGCACGGCCGGCACGCCGTACGGGCGTTGCAGGCAGAGGAAGTAGCTCGCTCCCCCCGGCGACTGCGCCACCAGCACGTCGAGGTATCCCGGCGCCGGGATCAGCGCCGTGCCGACGAACCGCGGCACCGGGCGGCGCCAGCTCAGGTGCATCCAGTTCCCGGCGGCTACGCGACGCGTGGGGTCGAGCACGCCCCAACGGAGCAGGTAGTGCCCGACCGTCGTCGTGCTCAGCGAGAGGTCGAACCGTCCCGCGATGAACTCGGTCACCACGCGGCGCGACCACACCGGAGCAGCCAGCCCGAGTTCGTCCGGCGTGTGCCGCGAGATCTCCGCGAGCAGTTCGACCTGCTGGACGCGTGACAGCGCGAACTGCTCGCCCGGGCTACGGCCGCGGCGCTGCGGGTTCAGGGCCGCCGGCCCACTCGCGCGGTGCGCCCGCACCCACACTCCGACAGCGCGCCGCGAGATGCCGAAGACCCGGGCGGCCTCCTGCTGCGACATTCCGGCCCCGACGGCCGCGACCACGCGTCGCCGGAGGTCGGCTTGACCCTCCGGCGACAGCTTGCGCGCGTCCGATGCCTGCACGATGCCGTCAGGATCGGGCACCGATGTTTCGCCGCGGGAACGGCGGGTTTACCGCTGGCGGCCGTCCGAGACCGCGAGCGGCAGACCCGCGATGCCCGGGATGGTGGAGTCCGGCGGGCCGGGGGGCGCGGCCGGGACCGAGTCCTTCACCGACTCCTCGTGGGCGTCGTGGTCCATGTCGGCGTGCTTGTCCGCGTTCTTGGCAGCGCCCTTCTTTTCGCCCGCCTTCTTGGTGTCCTTCTTCGTGGCCTTCTTGCCCGTGGCCGCCTTGCCCGTGGCCTTCTTGCCCGTGGCCTTCTTGTCCGTGGCCTTCTTGCCCTTGTCCGCCGCCTTGGCCGCAGCGGCGTCGAGGACGTGCACCGTCTGGAACATGTCGGGGTGGAAGCGGCAGACGATCTGGTAGTCCTGCGCGGTGGTGAACGTCCAGCTGAACGTGGTCTCCGCCGGGATGTCGGGCGAGTTGATCTCCGAACCACCCTTCTGGACCACGCTGTGAATCGTGTTGCCGTCGGTCTCGTGGTTGGTCCAGTTGACGGTGTCGCCCACGGCGACCGTCATCTCCATCGGGTTGAACTGCAGATTCCTCTGCGAGACCTCGTGGTTCGCTGCCGACGCGAGCGAATTCTGCGCGCCCGCCTGGGTGGGAACGGCGCTCATCATCCCCAGGGCCAGCGCGGACATCGCCACGCCCCGCGTCCAGGGGCGCTGCGTGCTCAGAACCTTGCGCATGGGATCTCTCCTTGATCGGTACCGCGGTAAAATCTGATGAGGTGTCATGTCAGGTGGCCGATACGTGGGCCTCGAAGGGGACGACGACCATGGCGGCTTCGCCGTTGACGTCCTGCACAGTGATCGCGAGCACCCACTGACCCTCGCGGGGGACGGTGAACGCGCTGAAGAAGTGGCCCTGCCCGGTGCTGCTCAGCGGGTGGTTGCCGGATTTCTCCGCACCGGTGACCGCCTGCAGAGAAACCAGCACCGATCCGACCGGCAGTGGGCGTCCCTGGTCGTCGGTGACCGAGACGTGCAGCTCGTTGGGTAGGCCGCCGAACGCCGGGCTGACCACCGCCTGGACGAAGCCGCGGCCCTTGGACGCACCCGCCGGAATCTCCAGCGGCTTGCTGTAGGTGATCGGGGCCTGCCCCTCGACCACCTTCGCGAGCCGGAACCCGATGGTGGCGTCGGCCGGCGAGGCGGTCAGCAGGGCCCGGTTGGTCTTGGCCGAGGACAGCGCGGCCCGTTCGGCCTCGTGTGCCGCCTCCGCCGGTTGGGTCGCGACCAGGGTCGCGGTGACCGCGAGCACCAGCGCGCCGAGACCGGTCTCCATCGCGACGACCCGACCGAGCCGTGAGGATCCGGCGCTGACTGCTTCGGTGCGCGTGGTGGCGACGCTGCGACGGGAGGGCCTTCCCTCCGGGATCGCGTGCGCGGCGACCAGCCGCGGCGTGGCCCACCAGCGGGCGAACCCACCGAGAGCCACGATGCCGACCACCAGGGCGACCTTGATCAGGAGCCAGTCGCCGTAGGAGGTGGAGGTCAACGCGTCGGCCGACCCCACCTGCCGCCAGGCCTGGAGAAGGCCGGTGGCGACCAGCGCGACCACGCACACCGTCGCGGTGCGCGAGAACATCGGCACGGCCTTGGCCAGCGCTCCGGCGTCCTTCACCTTGAGCAGCAGGACCAGCAGAGCCGGCATCCCGCCCAGCCACGCCGCCATCGCCATCATGTGGACCAGATCAACCGGCAGATTGAGCAGCGTCGCCCCACCGGCGCTGTGCGTCGCGAGGCTCCAGGTCAGCGCGAGAGCACCGCCCATCACCAGCGTCCCGATCAGCGGCACCGTGCCGGTCAGCCGGACGGGCCCACCGCGGGTGCGGCGGAACCAGACGAGCAGCCCGGCAACCACCAACCCGATCAGCGCCAGGCGGACGACGAGCAGAGTGCCGACGCGGGTGGCGAGCCCGAGATCGAGAGCGCTCACCATGCCGGACAGGCCGGTGCCTTCCACGAACGGGCCGTAGAGCAGCAGGCTCACCACGGAGGCGACTCCGAGCGATCCCAGGCCGTACCAGAGCATGCGGCGGACGGCGCGGACGCCGAGTCCCTCAGGCCAGGCGAGCACGACGAGCAGCATCGTCCCGACCGCGAGCGCCAGTCCGACGAACGCCACCCAGCGGGCCACCCCCAGGTACAGCCCGAGCGCACCGCTGTCGGAGACCAGCGCACCCGGCGTTGCGGAGGCGGTGGCCACCCCGACGCTGAACCGGAACGAGCCTTGAATCGGGTGCCCGTCCCCCGACACCACGCGATAGAGCACGGTGCGCGTGCCGGTCGCCAGACCGGTGGGCAACGTGACCCGAAGCGTTGTGGCGTCGACGCCGAGACGGGCCGGCACGCCGAGAGCCAAGGCGGCGCCGGCCGGGTCGAGAACCTGCACCGTCGCGGTCTTGAGATCGACGGTGTCGCTGAACGTCAGCACCACATCGGCGGGCTCCGCGGCCAGCACCTGGTCCGGTCGGGGAGCCGTGCCGATCAAGCTGGCATGGGCCGAGGCGGGGGCGGCCAGGCCGAGCAGCGCGAGACTGCTCAGCAGGGCCACGACCGCCAGCGCGGCCACGCACCGATAGGCGTGCCGCACTACCTGACGAGCCATCAGCTCTCCGGTTCGAAATCGATCCGCCCCGCAGACCGGGCCGCCTCGACATCCCCGACACCGGGAACGTGCGGCACCGTGACCGGGTTCGCCTCGGCGACGTCGACGAGGGTGACCATGCCGGTCATGCCGGCCGAGGTCTCCGAGTGGCTGAAGATGTGGCAGTGCAGCATCCACGGGCCGGGCCGGGTGGGCACCCAGATGATGTCGAAGGTCTGCCCGATGCCGAGCAGTTGCGTGTCGGCCTTGAAGGGCATCGGCAACCGGTTGCCGTCCTGCGCCACCACCTCGAAGAACCCGAGGTGCAGGTGGATCGAGTGGATCATCTCCGGCCCGGCGCCGATCAACCGGATCCGAACCCGCTCGCCCACGCGGGCGGCGAGGCGGGTGGTGCTCGGGAAGCTCTTGCCGTTGATCACGAAGCCGAGGGCGCCGTCGGAGAAGATGAGCGTGTAGTCACGGTCCGAGGGGATGTCGTTCACTGCGGGAACGACGATGAACGCGCCGAAGACGCCACGACCTTCCTGATCGCCACCCATGTGCGAGTGGTACCAGTGGGTGCCGGTGCTGATCGCGGTGTACTCGTAGATGTGCTGAGCACCCGGCCGGATGGTCTTCTGGGTGATTCCGGGCACGCCGTCCTGCTCGTTCGGCAGGTCCATGCCGTGCCAGTGGATGGCGCTTCCTTCCCTCATCTTGTTGTTCACGATGATCTTGAGCCTGTCGCCCTGGTTGACCCGGATCGTCGGGGCCGGGATCGAGCCGTTGACCGACAGGCCGTCCTTGACGAAGCCCTTGGTGGTCGTGTGCTTCTTCGGTGCCAGCGTGAGGTTGAAGACCTTCTGGTCGCCGACGAGCTCCCACGCCGCGAGGGTGGTCCCGTCTCCGAGATCGATGGCCTCCTGCGAGGTCTGCGGCGCCACCGGCGCGACGGCCGGCCCCGCGCTGTCCTGGGCGACGGCCTGGCTCTGGCCGGAGTCCGCGGTGAGGTGCGCGACGGCGGGCACGGCACCGAGAGCGAGGAGGGCGAAGGTGGTGGTCAGCGCGGCGTTCCGGACCGGGCGGGGGGCGAAGAGGTGGCGCGCGGGGCGCGCGTGCCGGCGACGGTGCTCGGCCGGCGTGATGTCCAGGGGCTGTTCGTTCGGGTGGTTCGACGTTCCGATCGACATTGCGATCCTTTCCGCAAGAACAAGAACCGCCGGAGCCGGGGGGCGCATCGGCGCGCCCCCCGGTTCCGGGGTGATCAGCTGTGCAGGGTCAGCACTTGGTCTTGAACTTGACCGGGTTCCGCTGCTTGCAGGTCAGCTGGTTGTTGGTCGCGTTCTTCGGCGCGTTCTGGACCCAACCCTCGTAAGCGAGCGGGACCGTCATGACGCCCTGGCCACCGAAGCCGTTGAACTCCGTCACGGTGTCGTCCGTGGCGGTGGCTGAGGTGGCGTCGGCCAGCAACTGGCCGACGACCTTGGCATCAGCGGGGCTGCCGTCGCCGTTCGGGTCGATGTCGATGACCTGGATGACGTTGGCGAACTTGCTGGTGACGTAGCCGTAGTAGCCGCCGCCCTTCTTGGCGCCGAAGTTGACGCCGTGGCAACCCGCGAAGCAGGGCAGCCACGCCACGACCTTGTCCGTCTTCGGGTCAAGGATCGTCAGGTTCGACGTGAGGGTGTTGGCGTTGATGATCCCGGAGTTGTCCGGAGCCACCGCGATCTGGATGCCGAGGCCGCCCCAGTTACCGGACGAACCCACACCGGAGATCGGGTCGTAGTCGCTCCAGAGGTCGATCTTCTTGGAGTCGACCTTGCTGCCGTCGTCCGCGATGCAGGCGGTCTTCTCGTTGGAGAAGCAGCTGATGCTCGCGCCGAGGAAGTCGGCCATGTAGGTCTTGGTTCCCTTCGGGTCCATGCCGGTGGCGATCGGGAACTCACCGGTCGGCTTGTGGACGAAGGTGCCCTTCTTGATGTTGACGAGCGAGCCGTTGTAGAGGTTCACGTTCGGCGTGGCCATCCACTTGGCGTTGCCGGACATCCAGTGCGCGTGCGGGTGAGCGATGAGCTCGTCCGGGCTACCCACTGCCAGGCGGCGGTCGATCCGGGTGGCACCCGGGGCGACCTCCATGACCGCACCGCCGCCACCGAGAGCAACGTGGAGCTGGTCGGTGTCGGTACGGGTCATGACGTGCGTCGGACCCGGGCCGACCTCGATCCGGCGGACCAGCTTGCCGGTCTGACGGTCGAAGACGTCGAGCATGTTGCCGAACCACTCGGTCTGATAGATGAACTTCTCGTTCTTGTCGGTCCACATGTTGTGCGGGTTGTTCATGTTGATCTCAGGAGCCGCGATCTTGCGATCGATGGTCCAGGTCTCGGCGTTGAGCATGGTCGAAGCGCCGGACTTGGTCTTGCCGGCGTACTGCTCCATCTGCGTGTTGAACCAGACCTGACCGACGCCCGGCGTGGCCGGCGCCCCCATGGTCTTCTTGAGGGTGGCCGGGTAGCTGAACTTGTCCTTCATGAAGGTCTCAAGCAGAATCAGCTGCGGCGCGCCGCCCTGGTCGAACGTGAGCAGCGGAGCCGGCGCGAAGCCCGGGTTCCACTCGGTGTCCGCCGAGTCGCTGTAGTGCTGCCAGTTGCCCGGGTTCGTGATGACGAAGAACTTCTGGACCAGCTGGAAGACGATGTCGGAGTACGAGGGAACGTTCAGGCCCCGGCTCTTGATCCGCAGGTCGCTGCCGAAGTCGACGCCCGGGGTGAGCGGGTCGTCCACCGCAACCGCGCCGAGCATGTACGGGTGCACCTTGCAGGCGAACGCGTACAGGCCGGGCTTGGTCAGCTGCACCGTGCGGCTGCCGATGAAGGCACCCGCCTGGTCGAACGGCATGCCCTCGGCCCCGTCCGGCCAGATGATGGCCGACGCGAAGTGCGAGGTGCCCGTCTCGGCGGCGTTGACGTCGAAATTGATCGTCACGGGCAGCAGTGGGGCGTCGGCCGCACGAATGCCCTTGGTGAGGCTCATCAACGCCGAGCCCGACGGGCTCGTCGCCATGTTGAGCGGCTTGTCGGCCGGGGCGAGGGACGCCTCGGAGACGAACGCCGAGATGAGCGAGTCGAGCTCACCCAGTCGCGTGTCGCCCAGCGGCAGCAGCGATGCCGCCGTCGAACGGACCGTGTCCAGGTTGAGGAGCTTGGCGACGTCGACCCCGAGGTCGGCGTAGGTCGGCGATGCCGCCCCGGATGCCTGCACCGCGTGGATCTTCTCCGCCATGTCCAGGTTGAACATGTCGTTGAGGTCGGCCCCGGAGACGGCGCCCTGGCCGATGACACTGGCGGTGTCACCGAGCAGGCCACCCGGGTTGGCGGTGGGCATCACGGCAGCAGCGAGCGACTTGGTGCCGAAGATGTCCGTACCGGTGTCGAACCAGTTGCCCTGACTGTCCTTGAGGGTGAAGAGGGCGGCCTGCGGACCGAACGCGACCGGCGGAGCGGCCATCGGAGCGACGCCGGGAACAGCGGCTCCCGGGGTGTCCGACGCGACCGCGCCGGCCTGCGCGATTCCGATCATCGAGAGTGCGAGGGCCGAGGAAACGGCCACCGAGCGCCCCATCCCCTGCCGACCCAGAAAGGTCAGCAAGGTGGGTACTTTGCGCCTACCAGCTGCGCTCATACGTTGTCTCCTTCTTTTGACCGGAGACTCGGAGTCCCCTCGTTGGGCTCCGGGTACCGGGGTGCTTAGCGACTAGCTCAGGTGCATCCGGTGGCGGGCATGTGCTCCGAAGAACGCTGTGCTGAGTGGATTACGACGGTTATGCGTTTCCTGAGAACTCGCCCGCGGTTACGCGCAGATCAATTAGCGATCGCGTGGAACCGCCGGGTGAGTGAGCGCGACAGGCCGCCGACCTGCGGGAACGCAAACAGGTCGCAGCGTCGCGCGATGCCATCGGGGCGCCCGGTGGCACCTATTTGCGCGCGCGGGTGAAGAACCGGCGCTCTGTGACCCAGGCCATAGGCGATTGCGGTGCCTTTTCGGAGACACGGTGTTCATCCCGCGGAAGCAATGCGGAATTCCGCGCTGCCGACCATGAGGCTTCGTTTCCCTACGCCGCTGAAAGTCCTGGGAAGGACCGCCCCGTGACCGAGACCTTGGAGCAGACGCCGACCCGCCGTCCGGTCCGCCGACGCACCTGGATCGCCGGCGCAGCGGCCGTGGTTCTCGCCGGCGGTGGAACGGGGATCGCCCTGTCGGGCGGCGACGAGGAGAAGGCCCAGTTCCCTGTGGTCAGACTGACGCCGACGAACCACGAGGTCCGGTACGAGGTCAACGGCACCGGGACGGCTCCCGTCATCGCTTTCATCGTCGGGGAGAACAACGCCGAGCAGACCGCCCTCAGCCAGCCCATGCCCTGGCGGACCACGGTGCAGTTGCCGGTGGGACCGGCCGGCGGCTTCGCGAACGTGGAGGTCCGCAGCCCAGGGACCGGTGCCGGTTCGCTGGCCTGCCGGATCTTCGTCGACGGCGTCCTGGTCGCGGAGAAGGCGTCGACCGATGGCTTGACGAGCGTCTCCTGCTCGGCCCGGATCGCACCCGAGTACGTCCAGTAACCGGTCCGCTACCGGATCGGTGTTGACCGACCCCGCGCTTGTCCGGATGTGAGCCGCGTCGCACAATGCCCGGATGCACTCTTCCGGCACGACGCTCCACACGGAGCCGCCGTCGATGGCGGCTCACCTGTACGAGCTCAAGCAGGTCACGGGCGCCGAGGTCACCTTCGGCGGAATCCGCGCCGGGGAGGACTCCCCCGCGGTGCTCACCACCTTCGTCGGGTCCAAGTCCGAGGCGCTGCGCGGCGTCCAGGTCGTGCTCGGTCATGGCCTGGGCGGCAAGGCGATGTCCGTCGGGCGTCCGATCCACGTCCGTGACTACACGAGCGCCCGCGGCATCACCCACCACTACGACGCCCCGGTGAAGCTCGAGGGGCTGCACGCCCTGCTCGCGGTCCCGATCCTGAGCCGCGCCGGCGCGACCGGCGTCATCTACGCCGGGCTGCGCCGCCCGGAGCTGATCGGCGAGCGTGTGCTGGACCGCGCGGTCGCGGTCGCCCGGCGCATGGAGTACGAGGCCGCGGTCAATGCTGAGGTCAACCGCCGGCTCGCGGAGCTCACCTCGGCGTTGCACTTCCCGCTGGCCGGCGGGGACCAGCGGCTGCGCGACGTCCACGCCGAGCTCGGCCTGATCCGCAGCACGGCGAGCGGCACCACCAAGCAGCTTCTCGACGACCTCATGCACCGCTTGGCCGGCACGATGCGCACCGCGGGGATGACCGAGGAGGCGGATGCCGCCGTCACTCTCACCCCGCGCGAACTCGACGTCATCACGCAGGTGGCCGTGGGGTGTTCCAACGCCGAAGCCGGTCAGCGACTGGGAGTCGGTGAGTCCACGGTGAAGTCCTACCTCCACGCGGCCATGCGCAAGCTCGGTGCCCGCAACCGCGTCGAGGCCGTCACCGCCGCCCGCCGCGCCGGCCTCATTCCTTAGGCAACTCCCGCCACAGCCGCCCCCACCAGGGCGTGTCACGCCCTGGTGGGTCAGGTCAGCGGGAGAGGCCGCGGCTGATGACGAGCCGCTGGATCTGGTTGGTGCCCTCGAAGATCTGCATGATCTTGGCTTCGCGCATGAACCGCTCGACGGGGAAGTCCCGGGTGTAGCCGTAGCCGCCGAAGACCTGGACCGCGTCGGTGGTCACCTTCATCGCGGCGTCGGTGCAGACCAGCTTCGCCACCGAGGCATTGCGGCTGTACGGGCGGCCGGCGTCGCGGCGACGAGCGGCGTCCAGATAGGTCGCGCGGGCGGAGTCGACAGCCGCGGCCATGTCCGCGAGCAGGAAGCCCAGACCCTGGTGGTCGACGATCTTGCGACCGAACGTGGTCCGCTCGTTCGCGTACTCGACGGCCGCGTCAAGAGCAGCCTGAGCCAGCCCGGTGGCACACGCCGCAATACCGAGGCGACCCGCGTCCAGCGCGCTGAAGGCGATCTCCAGTCCCTGCCCCTCGGTGCCGATCAGCCGGTCCGCCTCGATCTCGACGTCGTCGTAGAACGCCGTGGTCGTCGGGATCGCGTGCAGGCCCATCTTCTCCTCGGGCTTGCCGAACGACAGGCCCTCGGCCCGGCCCGGGCCGAGGAAGCACGAGATGCCGCGCGAGCCCTCGCCGGTGCGCGCGAAGAGCGCGTAGTAGTCGGCGATCCCGCCGTGCGTGATCCAGGCCTTCGTGCCGGTGATCCGGAACCCGGTCTCGGTCTTCGCCGCCTTGCAGAGCAACGCCGCCGCATCCGAACCGGCCTGGGGCTCCGAGAGGCTGTACCCACCGATCAGGCGGCCGGCCAGCATCTCCGGTAACCAGCGCTCCTGCTGGGCCGGCGTCCCGAACTTGTGGACCGGGTGGATCGACAGCCCCTGGACGCTGGTCGCGACGGCGACCGCCGCCCAGCGGGCGCCCAGCTCCTCCAGCACCTGCAGGTAGACCTCGTAGGGCTGGCCGCCGCCGCCCCACTGCTCGGGGTACGGCAGCCCGAGCAGACCGACCTCCGCCATCTTCGCGAAGAGGCCTTCGGGATAGGTCTCCGTCTTCTCACACGCCTCGACGCGCGACAGCAGTTCCCGGTCCGCGAAATCGCGGGTCAGCGCGATCAGATCGCGCGCTTCTTCCGTCGGGAGCAAGCGGTCCACAGCCACGGTTCGACGATAGCCGCTCCGCTCCCGGGTGAGAAAACCGAAGCGGCCACCCCTCCCGTTCGGGAGAGGCGGCCGGTTCGATCGATCAGGTGCTGCTCAGCAGCAGGAACTACGCGGCGCCCTGGTGCGGTGCCTTGTAGGTCTTGGCGTCCTTGCCTTCCTTCAGTCCCTGGACCTGCTTCAGGCCACCGGGGCTGTCCTTGTCGACCTGCCCGATGTAGACGTCACGGGAGGACGGCGAGCCCGGCTTGGAGAAGTCGAGGTCGGAGACCAGCTTCTCGGTGGTGATGTTGTTACTGGCCTTCACCGCGGCGCTGACGCCTTCACGACTCAGGTCCTTCGACTCGCAGGCCTTGGTGAGGATCTGACCCCAGATCAGGCCCTGCGCGTAGCCGTACTGCACCGTGAAGCTCGGCTTCACGTCCGGGTTCTCCTTCTCGAACTGCGTGGCCAGTTCCTTGGCCTTGGGCAGCGGCGAGTCGTACGGCACGGCGGAGGCCACGACGTAAAGCTTGGACAGCGCGGAGGCAGCCGGAGTGTCGAGCAGCGCGGGCGCGAAGACCGGGCCGTTGCCGACCATCGGCACGTTGAGGCCGAGCTGAGCGTTGTTGGAGGCGGCGGACGCGGTCTGCGCCGGCGACGTCGTCAGCGCGATGGCCTTGACGCCCTCACCCTTGAACTTGGTGACGATCGCCTTCATGTCCGTGTCGGTCGAGGTGACCTTGGCCTCGGAAAGCTTGATGTTGTTCTCCTTGGCGAAGTACTTCGCCCCGGCGAGGCCGTTGCCGCCGTACTCGCCCTCGATGTAGATGTGGCCGATCGTGTCCCCGCTCTTGAGGTCACCCTTATCGAGCAGGTAGTCGAGGCCGTTGATCATCTCGAGGTCGTACGTGGTCCCGACCACGATGACGTACGGCTGGTCGAGCAGCTCCGAGCTCCAGGACACCGCCATCGTGGTGACCTGCTTCTCGTTGATGTCGGTCTTCAGCGCGGCGATGACCGGCGATCCGAGCAGCTCCATGAAGCCGGCGACCTTGGGCTCCATGTCCGGGAACTGGATGGTTGCCGTGTCCGCCTTGTAGCCGTGGTCGAGCGTCTCGAGCTTGATCTGACGGTTGCAGACCCCACCGGCGGCATTGACCTCGTCGACCCACATCTTGTGACCGGCCTGCAGCGTGGTGCTGAAGTCCTTGAACGGGCCGGTGAGGTCGGTCATCACGCCCAGGGTGATGGCGTCCTCGCTGATGCCGGGGCCGCCCTTGACGCCGTCCGCGGCGACGCCGCCGTCGTCGGCCTCGTCGTCACCGCCGCCACAGGCGGCCAGGACCAGCGACCCCGCCAGTACGAGAGCAGGAACCTTCAGGGATCTGCGCATGCTGTTCAGCTTCCTTTCGGGGACAGGAGCGTGGAACCGAGCTTGGTCCGGGCAGCCGTTGCCTTGAGCCGGCGCCCGAGCCCCGCGAGCCCACCGGGTTCGAACAGAACGACGAGAATGATCGCGGCGCCGTAGACGAACGAGGTGAAGATGTTGGGGGTGATCGCGTCCGCGCCGGAGGTGCCGAACATTCCGGAGCCGCCGATCGTCAGCTTCAGCGCGTCCGGCAGGCCGAACACCAGGACGGCTCCGGCGATCGCGCCGCCCACCGACCCCAGGCCGCCGATGAGGATCATCGCAAGGAACGCGATCGAGACCACGATGCTGTAGGTCCCGGCGAATTCGCTCTCGTCCGGTTTGAGCAGCCGGTACCACATCACCGTCATGACCCCGGCCAGGCCGGCGTAGGCGGAGGAGATCGCGAACACCTCCGCGCGCACCCGCGTCACGTTGACGCCGAGCGCCGCGGCGGCGGACTCACTGTCGCGGATGGCGCGCCAGGCGCGCCCCGGCCGGCTACGTACGGCGCCCCAGGCCAGCAGCGCGGCGATCAGCGTGAAGAGCGCGAAGACGTACCAGACCCGCTCCTCCCGCGCCATCTCCGTGCCGAGGATCGTGATCTCGGGGTCGTTACGCAGCGTCTTGATGCCGAAGAAGTTCAGATCCGGGGAGGGTCGGCCACTGGCGGTACCACCCGACAGCGAGGTCCACTGCTGGCCCAGGTAGAGGCCGACGTAGACCAGCGAGAGCGTCGCGACGCCGAGGTACACCCCGCGGACGCGGCTGGAGACCGGCGCGAAAGCCAGCCCGAGCGCTGCCGCGACGAGAATGGCGCCGAACAGAGCCACCAGAGAGGGCAGCCCGAACCCCACCTTCCCCGGTGCGTCCTCGCTGCCCAGCACGCAGAACGTGGTCCCGCCGACGAACATGAAGAACGGGTGGGCCAGGGAGAGCTGCCCGGCCTGGCCGGTGAGGAGCGTCAGGCCGATCGCGCCGACCGCGCCGATCATCACCAGCTGGCCGACCCGTAGCCACGAGGGCTCGAAGTAGAACGGCGGCGTCAGCAGCAGGATCGCGATGACCAGCCGGACGCCCCACTTGAAGAGCAGGGCCGGGTCGAGCCCGCCGCCGCTGCCGCTGCGGTGCGATGCAGCCTCGGCGGGAGGTTCTGCTGTGACGGTGTCAGACACGCGTTCGCTCCCGGGTGCCGAAGAGGCCGCTCGGCCGGACGATGAGGACCGCGAGCATCACGAAGTACACGGCCACCTTGGCGAACTCGAACGAGATGTACTGGGCGGAGAGCGCTTCGGTCAGCCCGACGATCGCTCCGCCCACGATGGCCCCGCCGGTGGAATCCAGGCCGCCGATGATGGCGGCAGGGAACGCCACCAGCGCGATCGCATGGGTACCCCGTGACAATCCGGACCCGGAGAAGTCCTGGGTGGCGAGGAAGAGCACCGCGACCCCGGCCAGCGCACCGGCGATCACCCACGCGGTGCCGGTGACCCGGCCGCGGCGGATGCCCATGAGCGCGGCCGCCTCGCGATTCTCGGCCTGGGCCCGCATCGCCACTCCCCAGCCGGTGTAGCGGAAGGCGAGGAAGAACAACGTCACCAGGATGGCGCCCACGAGCAGAGCGAAGAGCTGGGTGCGGAAGAAGGTCACCTCGCCGGCCTGAATCGGCTTGCCGTCGTACGGCCGGCCCAGGAAGGGGATCTCCAGACCCAGACGGCGGATGATCTCCTCGGTCATGATCACGTCGACGCCGATGGTCAGCAGGGCCAACGCGATCGGGTCGGCCAGCGGCCGCCGGGCGACGAGGCCCCGCTCGATGATCAGCGCGCCGAGACCGGCCGTCGCGACACCCAGGAGGGCGGAGAGCGCGAAGCCGAGGTCCTCCTGCGTGCGGAAGGCGACGTAGCCACCGAGAAGGACGAACGAGCCGTGGGCGAAGTTGAGCACCCCGCTCGCCTTGAAGATGATCACGAACCCGAGGGCCAGCAGTGCGTACACCGCGCCCTTGCCCAGGCCGTTGACCAGGACCTGGATGAACGTATCCATTACTGCTCTCCCAGGTAGGCCCGGATGACTTCGGGGTTGTTGCGCACCTCGGCGGGCGTGCCGTCGGCGACCACCTTCCCGAAGTCCAGCACCGTGATGCGGTCGGCGACGTCCATCACCAGCGTCATGTCGTGCTCGACCAGCAGGATCGAGATGTCGAGGGCGTCGCGCACCACCTTGATCAACTCGGCGACCTCACCGGTCTCGCCGGCGTTCATCCCGGCGGCCGGTTCGTCGAGCAGCAGGACCGTGGGCTCGGTGGCGAGGGCGCGGGCCATGTCCACCCGCTTCGCGTCGCCGTAGGACAGCCCGCCGACCGGGGCGTCCAGCAGCCGCTCGATGCCGAGGAACTCGCAGATCTCGACGGCGCGGCCTCGGTGCTTCGCCTGCTCGCTCGCCATCGAGCGAAGACGCAGGCCCGCCGAGAGGAACCCGCCGCGGGTACGGCAGTGCCGCGCGAGCATGACGTTGTCCAGCACCGTCGAGTGCATCGACAGCGCGAGGTTCTGGAACGAGCGGCCGAGGCCCTTGAGTGCGAGCTGGTGCGGGCGCAGCCCGGTCACGTCGTCGCCGCCGAGCGAGACCTTGCCCTGGTCCGCGCGGTAGACGCCGCAGATGACGTTGAAGCACGTCGACTTGCCGGCGCCGTTGGGGCCGATCAATGCGTGAATGGTGCCGGGCGCGACGGCGAAGCTCACCTGGTCCAGCGCCTTCACACCGCCGAAGCTCAACGCCAGGTCGTCGACCTGCAGTGCGGAACCCGCCATGTCAGCCCTGCCACTTCGACAACGTGCGGCGGGACACCGGGGTCGTGGGCTCCGCGGCCTCGCCCGACTCGGCGTCATGGGAGTCGCCGTGGCCGCCGAGGTAGAGCGCAGCGAGTTCGGGTGAGTCCTTCACGTCGGAGGCCGTCCCCTTGAGGGCGAGCCGTCCGACCTCGAGCACGACCACGTGCTCGGCGACCTTCAGCGCCATCGCCGCGTTCTGCTCGACCAGCAGGACGGCGGTGCCCGCGGCGTTGATCTCGGCGATGATCTCGCCGATCAGCGTGATCATCTTCGGCGCGAGACCGAGCGAGGGCTCGTCGAGCAGGAGCAGCCGAGGGCTGGACATCAGGGCCCGGCCCATGGCGAGCATCTGCTGCTCGCCGCCGGAGAGCAGACCGGCGCGCTGCGTGCGCCGCTCGGCCAGGCGCGGGAAGAGCTCGTACACCCGGTCCCGCGCGGGACCGCGCTTCTCCTTCGGCACGATCAGGGCGCCGGCGCGCAGGTTCTCCTCCACGCTCATCGTGGCGAAGACCTGGCGACCCTCGGGCACCTGGACGACCCCGGCCGCAACGACCTCGGCGGGGTCGAGCTTGGTGATGTCCCGATCCTCCAGCGACACCCGGCCCGAGGTGACCTTGCCGCGGTGGAGCGGGAGCGTTCCGGAGATCGCCCGCAGGAGCGTGGACTTGCCGGCGCCGTTGGCGCCCAGCACAGCCGTGATCGAGCCCGGGGGCACGTCGACGTCAATATCGGCCAGACCTTGAATGGTTCGGCCGTAACGGACCGTGAGATCCGACACCTGGAGCAACACGTGGCACATCCTCGCCTGCCGCGTCCCTGCGTCACAACGGCCGCGCCGGGTGTACCCCCCAAAAGTTGGCGTGAGCGCAACCAAGCCGTGATGTGGGAGAACGATCTTGGCGCTGACCTGCAGGAATGCGCCCGGCGGTCCCGGGTCACAGCTCGGCCACGAAGCACGCGCTTAGGCTGACCGGGTGCCACTGGAGACCACTGCCGAGGCCCCGGTCCCGGTACGGACCGTCGCGCACCTCATCGGGCAGTGGATCGCGAAGCTCGGCAAGGTCTGGGTCGAGGGCCAGGTCACCCAGGTGGTCCGGCGGCCGGGCGCCGCCACGATGTTCGTCACGCTGCGCGACCCCATCGCCGACGTCAGCCTCCAGGTGACCTGCAGCCGGGCGCTGCTGGAGTCGGTGCTCCCGCCGGTCACCGAGGGCTCCCGGATCGTCGTGTTCGGCCGTCCGACGTTCTATGTCCCCCGCGGTTCGGTGTCGTTCGCCGCCGAGGCGATCCGGACCGTCGGGCTCGGCGAGCTGCTGGCGCGGCTGGAGCACCTGCGGCGGGTGCTGGCCGCCGAAGGCCTGTTCGACGCCCGCCGGAAGCGGTCCCTGCCCTTCCTCCCGGCCAAGGTCGGGCTGATCTGCGGACGGGCCAGTGCCGCCGAGCGCGACGTCCTGGAGAACGCACGACGCCGCTGGCCGGCGGTTGCCTTCGACGTGCGGGAGGTGGCGGTCCAGGGCCCCTACGCGGTCGGCGAGATCACCACGGCGCTGGCGGCGCTCGACGCGGACCCGACGATCGAGGTCATCGTGCTCGCGCGCGGCGGCGGTTCGGTCGAGGATCTGCTGCCGTTCTCCGACGAGACCCTGGTGCGCGCCGTCGCCACCGCCCGGACCCCGGTGGTGAGTGCGATCGGGCACGAGCAGGACAGTCCGCTGGTGGATTTCGTCGCCGACGTCCGGGCCTCGACCCCGACCGATGCGGCGAAGCTGGTCGTCCCCGACGTCGCGGAACAGTCCGCGCTGGTGGACGGGCTGACGCGGCGGGCGTACCGGGCGGTGGATTCCCGGCTGGGGCGGGAGCACGCGCTGATTTCCGGGCTGTGCAGCCGCCCCGTCCTCGCCGACCCCGGCGCGGGGCTGCGGCGGCAAGGTTCGCAGGTCGACGAGCTGCGCGACCGGGCCCGGCGCTGCCTGCGTCACCTGCTGGACCGGGCCGGCGACGACCTGCGCCACCGGCAGGAGCAGGTCCGTGCCCTGTCCCCCGCCGCCACCCTCGAGCGTGGATACGCCATCGTCCAGCGCGCCGACGGCAGCGTCCTGCGGGACCCGGGCGTCGCCGTCGCCGGCGAGGAACTCACGCTGCGGCTGGCCGGCGGGGCGCTGCCGGCGACCGCAGGTTCGACGTCCCACTAGGCCGGGATCACTAGGGTTCGGTGACATGGCGGCCAAGAAGGATCCCAGCTCCGACCTGGGGTACGAGGAAGCCCGGGACGCCCTCACCGAGATCGTGGCGAAGCTCGAGGCGGGCAACCTGACCCTCGAGGAGTCCCTGACTCTCTGGGAGCGCGGCGAGCAACTGGCCGCGGTCTGCCGGGACCGCCTCGACGGTGCGCGGGCCCGCCTCGACGCCGCCACCGGGACCAGTGCCAGTTCGCCTGAAGGTAAGGACCAGCGATGACCGACCCCCAGCAGGGTTCCGAGCTTCCCGTCGACCTCCGGGTCAGCACCGAGGCCCCCGATCGCAACCTGGCCCTGGAGCTCGTCCGGGTCACCGAGGCGGCCGCGATGGCCGCCGGCCGGTGGGTCGGCCGCGGTGACAAGAACGGCGCCGACGGCGTCGCGGTCAACGCGATGCGGCAGCTGATCGGCACGGTGTCGATGAACGGCGTCGTGGTGATCGGTGAGGGCGAGAAGGACGAGGCGCCCATGCTGTTCAACGGCGAGCGGGTCGGTGACGGCTCGGGGCCGGAGTGCGACGTCGCCGTCGACCCGATCGACGGCACCCGCCTGACGGCGATGGGCATGAACAACGCCGTGTCGGTGCTGGCCGTCGCCGAGCGCGGAACGATGTACGACCCCTCGGCCGTGTTCTACATGGACAAGCTCGTCACCGGCCCGGAGGCCGCCGACGTCGTCGACATCCGGCTGCCGGTCTCGGAGAACATCCGCCTCGTCGCCAAGGCGAAGAACTCCGACATCCATGACGTCACCGTCGTGATGCTCGACCGCGAGCGGCACAACCAACTGGCCGACGAGATCCGCGCCACCGGGGCCCGGATCAAGTTCCTCACCGACGGCGACGTCGCCGGCGCGATCATGGCGGCCACGGAGGGCACCGGCGTCGACCTGCTGATGGGCGTCGGTGGCACGCCGGAGGGGATCATCACCGCCTGCGCGATCAAGTGCATCGGCGGCAAGATCCAGGGCCGGCTGTGGCCCACCGACGACGACGAGAAGCAGAAGGCGATCGACGCGGGCCTCGACCTCACCGCGGTGCTGTCCACCGACGATCTGGTCCGCGGGGACAACGCGTTCTTCGTCGCGACCGGGATCACGGACGGCGAGCTCCTGCGCGGCGTGCGGTACCGGGCCGGCTCGGCCACGACGCACTCGCTGGTGATGCGGTCCAAGAGCGGGACCAAGCGGCTGATCGAGAGCACCCACGCCCTGGCGAAGCTGCGGAACTACTCCCTCATCGACTTCGACTAGCCGGTCTTTATCCTGGCGGCGCCGCCCACCGCCTGGAGTTCCCGTGCCCGAGTTCGCGTATTCCGATCTGCTGCCGATCGGCGCCGACCCCACCGAGTACCGCCTGGTCTCGACCGAGGGGGTGGAGGTCGTCGATCTCGGCGGGCAGGAGTTCCTGCGTGTGGCGCCCTCGGCGCTGCACCTGCTGACCGCGGAGGCGATGCACGACATCGCGCACTTCCTGCGCCCGGCGCACCTGGCGCAGCTGCGCAGGATCCTCGATGACCCCGAGGCCTCCGGGAACGACAAGTTCGTGGCGCGCGACCTGCTGAAGAACGCGAACATCGCGGCGGCCGGCGTGCTGCCGATGTGTCAGGACACGGGCACCGCGATCGTCATGGGCAAGCGCGGCGAGCGGGTCCTCACCGGCGGCGGGGACGGCGAGGCGATCTCCCGTGGCGTCTACGACGCCTACACGAAGCTGAACCTGCGGTACTCCCAGCTGGCTCCGCTGACGCTCTGGGATGAGCAGAACACCGGGTCCAACCTGCCGGCGCAGATCGAGCTCTACGCGGACGACGACCCCGCGCACTCCCAGCAGTACAAGCTGCTCTTCATGGCCAAGGGCGGTGGCTCGGCCAACAAGAGCTTCCTCTACCAGGAGACCAAGGCCGTCCTGAACGAAGCGTCGATGCTCACGTTCCTCGACGAGAAGATCCGGTCGCTCGGCACCGCGGCCTGCCCGCCGTACCACCTGGCGATCGTCATCGGCGGCACCAGCGGGGAGTTCGCGCTCAAGACCGCGAAGTACGCCTCGGCGAAGTACCTGGACGCATTGCCGACCGCCGGATCACGTTCCGCGCACGGGTTCCGCGACGTCGAGTTCGAGGCGAAGGTGCTGGAGCTGACCCGGGCCACCGGGATCGGCGCGCAGTTCGGCGGCAAGTACTTCTGCCACGACGTGCGCGTCATCCGGCTGCCGCGGCACGGTGCGTCGTGTCCGGTCGCGATCGCCGTTTCCTGCTCCGCCGACCGCCAGGCGCTGGGCAAGATCACCCCGTCCGGGATCTACCTGGAACAGCTTGAGCGCGACCCGGCGCGGTTCCTGCCGGATGTGACGACCGAACAGCTCGACGACACGGTGGTGCGCATCGACCTCAGCCGCCCCATGCCCGAGATCCTCGCCGAGCTCACGAAGTACCCGGTCAAAACCCGGCTGTCCCTGTCCGGATCGCTGGTGGTGGCCCGCGACATCGCCCACGCCAAGATCAAGGAACGCCTCGATGCCGGGGAGCCCATGCCGGACTATCTCCGGGACAGCGCGGTGTACTACGCGGGCCCGGCCAAGACCCCGGAGGGCTACGCCACCGGTTCGTTCGGGCCGACCACCGCCGGGCGGATGGACTCCTACGTCGACCAGTTCCAGGCGGCTGGGGGCTCGCGGATCATGCTGGCCAAGGGGAACCGCTCGAAGCAGGTCACCGACGCCTGCGCCAAGCACGGCGGGTTCTACCTCGGCTCGATCGGGGGCCCCGCCGCCCGCCTGGCCCAGGACTGCATCCGCAAGGTCGAGGTCGTCGAGTACGAAGAACTCGGCATGGAGGCCGTCTGGCGGATCGAGATCGAGGACTTCCCCGCTTTTATCGTCGTGGACGACAAGGGCAACGATTTCTTCGCCCCTGCGGACACGGCCGTTCCGATCACCCTCGGTACGCGGGGTTGAGCACCGGATCTGAGCACCTTGGCGGGCGCGGTATCGTGACCGCTGAACCGGCGCGCCACCCCCCTGTCGCCGGCGCACGCCGACGCCGACCACGTGCACTCCCGCGCGGTCACCGGCACCCGAGAACACCACCGCCGCCTGTGAGGACGCAGGGCCCGGCAGGTGCGACGCAATGCGCGAGAGGCTGAACACGGTGGCAGATGTCGAGGCGGCGCTGGACGCGGCGGGCCTGAAGAACGAGCACGTCCGTGAGTATGTGAAGTACTGGGCCGAGTTGACCGGCGCAGCGAAGGTCGAGGTGGTCTCCGCCTCCGACGACGCGCGGCTGATCGCCGAGGCCCTGGAGGCCGGCGAGATCGAGCCGGCCGGCGAGGGGCTGTACTACTCGCGCAGCTACTTCAAGGACACCGCGCGCTCCGAGGAGCGCACGATCGTCGCGACCAACCGGCCCACGGACGCGGGCACGTACAACAACTGGCGCGACGCCAAAGAGATGACCGAGCTCCAGAAGAACAACATGCGCGGTGCCTCGGCCGACAAGACCATGTACGTGATCCCGTACCTGATGGCGCAGCCGGGGTCGGTGCTGGAGCGGTTCGCGGCCGGCGTCGAGCTCACGGACTCCCGCCCGGTCGTGCTCCACATGATCCGGATGGCCCGCGTCGGCGTCGACTTCATCAACAGCCTGACCGACCAGAACAGCTTCGTGCGCGCGGTCCACGTCACCGGCGACCTGCCCAACCTGGGCCAGGGCACCCCGGAGGACAAGCGCTACTTCGTCACCGTCGCCGACGAGCGGACGATCCTGCACTACGGCTCGTCCTACGGCGGCAACGCGCTGCTCGGCAAGATCGCGCACGGCCTGCGCCAGGCGGCCTACGACGGCTGGGCCTCGGGTGAGTTCCTCTCCGAGCAGTTCATGCTGATCGGCATCACCGACAAGCAGACCGGCCGCAAGTACCACATCTGCGGTGGCTTCCCGTCGGCCTCGGGCAAGACCAACCTCGCGATGATGCTGGCGCCGGACGACCTGGGCGACCGGTACCACGTCGAGTTCTACGGCGACGACATCGCCTGGCTGTGGGTCAACGAGAGCGACGGCAAGCTCTACGCGATCAACCCCGAGTTCGGCGTCTTCGGTGTCGCCAAGGACACCAACGAGACGACGAACCCGACGGCGCTCGGCTCCATCGAGCCCGGCACCGGCGCGATCTTCACCAACATCGCCTACAACCCGACCACCCAGGAAGTCTGGTGGGAGGGCCGCACGCCGCAGCCCCCGGCGGACGTCACCGGCTGGCTCGACTGGATGGGCGCGCCGATCGCGGACCGTAAGGAGGGTGACACCTCCCCGTGGGCGCACCCGAACAGCCGGTTCACCACCACGCTGTCCAAGGTCCCGAACATCGCCTCGGACTTCGAGGACCCCCAGGGTGTCCCGATCGACGCGATCATCTTCGGTGGCCGCACCCGTGACCGCGAGCCGCTGATCCGCGCCATCACCGACATCGCCGAGGGCGTCTACGACGGCCTCACGCTGGGCGCGGAGGCGACGTTCGCCGCCGAGGGCGTCGAGGGCATGCTCCGCTACGACCCGATGTCGATGCGGCCGTTCATGTCCTACCCCGAGGCCGACTACGCCGCGCACTGGCTGAAGATCGTCGGCGCTGCCTCGGAGAAGCCGCTGTTCGCCCACGTGAACTGGTTCCAGCGTGGCGAGGACGGCCGCTTCCTGTGGCCCGGCTACCGGGACAATCTCCGTCCGCTCCTGTGGCTGATGCAGCTCAAGAACGGCGAGGTCACCGGTCGGCAGACCCCCGTCGGGATCATCCCGACCCGGGAGGAGCTCGACCTCACCGGCGTCGACATCACCGACGAGGACCTGAACACCATCCTCACGATCGACGTCGAGCGCTGGCGTCAGGAGATGGGCTTCCGCGAGACCCACCTCGCCCAGTTCGACGGCCTCCCCGAGGAGATCTGGGAGGCCCACCGCCGCGTCGCCGCCGCCCTGGACGCCGAGGCCGGCACGTAGGTCTGCCCGCCAGCACCACCGCAACGTCCGACCGATCGTGGCCTATGGGCCACCTTTGGTCGGACGTTGCTGCGTTACGCGGCGTACTCTCGAGAGGTCCGACCAAGGGGAGGTGCCAGCGATGCCGCAGCAGCCCGAACCCGACCCTGATCGGTTCAAGAAGTTGCCGGAGCACGTAGCCGTCGAGGACACCGTGGAGGAGCACCCCGCGGCCGAACCCCCGGACCCCCATGGGGGCCTCGACCCCGAGCAGCAGTTCTTCCTCCGCAACGTCCTCTGACCCCTCCCTCAACGTCCGACCGCTCGTGGCCCATGGGCCTCATCTCGTCGGACGTTGCCGCGGCTTGAGTGGCCGAGGTGCGGAGCCTGGCCAGCCACCGGCCCGCAGCGCCTCCTCGATCTGGTCGAGGAAGGGCTCCGGATCGAGGCGGAGAGCCAGGCTGGGGATGCGCAGCACACGTCGGCCCTCCAGCGTCACCAGATTTTGCTTCAGGGCGTCGCCGATCCAGGCTCGCGGGTCGAGGTGTTGCAATCCGTCGATCTCGACCGTCAGCCCGAAAGGATCGAAATCGACGTCCAACCGGACGTTGCCGCTCGGTGTCTTGCGAATCCGTTGCCTCGTTGGTTCGGGAAACCCGCGACCACGACAGAGCCGGTCGAAATCTTGCTCCCCCACCGACTCGATTCCGCCGGCGATGTCCCGACAGAGACTCCGCAGCAGCCGGCGACGACGGTCCCGGCGGACCTTGGCCACCTCCTCGGCGAACTCAGCCGGCGTGAAGAGCCGCTGCTGCGCCGCGGCGATGACGTACAACGCTGCCTGTCGATCGCTCCGCGCCCAGATCGCCGCGTGGACGGCCGCAACAGCAGGCTTCATGCGAGGGATGTCACCGCGCACGACCGACGCGGGGTCGTAGCGCCGTGTCTCGTGAACCACGACGCCACGGCAGCGGCGCGGATCGGAAGATTTCGGCGCGGCGACGTGCACCGCGTCCTCGTCGACGTGCTGGAGCCCGGCCGCAATGAGCGCGGAGATCCCGTCGAGCACCGCGGACTCGCCGACCTCCCACACCGCCCGCCACCACGCGGCGCTACGCGCGTCGCCGAGAGTCACGCGAATTGTCTGCCGGCCCAGCGCGACCCACCGCTTCGAGCGAACCTCGGCCTCGATCTCCCACCGGGTCATCCCCAGCGCCACTAGTTGGCGTCGGCTCATCACTCCCGCCTGTGCGGCGGCGTGCAGACGCAGATGCGATCGCCTTACCTCGCGGCGGTATGCCGCAATCCCCCCGGTTGCCACCCGCCAAGCCTCGCCGATGGACGCAGCTGCCGCGCTGTCCCTGTGGACACGCCACAACGTCCGACGAGATGTGGCCCATAGGCCGCGATCGGTCGGACGTTGCGGGGAAGGATGGGGGTATGGCGATGAGCGACGGGGACGACGGGTTTCGGGTCGAGCACGACTCGATGGGTGAGGTCCGGGTGCCGGCGGCGGCGAAGTACGCGGCGCAGACGCAGCGGGCGGTGGAGAACTTCCCGATCTCTGGGGAGCGACTGGAGCGACGGCACATCCGGGCGCTCGGGCTGATCAAGGCAGCGGCGGCGACGGTCAACGCGGAGCTCGGGGTGTTGCAGCGGCCGATGGCGGAGGCCATCGCGGCGGCGGCGGGCGAGGTGGCGGAGGGCCGCTGGGACGAGCACTTCCCGGTCGACGTGTTCCAGACCGGGTCGGGGACCTCGTCGAACATGAACACCAACGAGGTGATCGCGACGCTGGCCACGGAGCGGTTGGACGCCCCGGTGCACCCCAACGACCACGTCAACGCCAGCCAGTCGAGCAACGACGTTTTCCCGTCCTCGATCCACGTCGCGGCGACGGACGCGGTCACGCACGACCTGATTCCGGCGCTGGAGCACCTGGCCGCCGCACTCGAACGCAAGCGCGACGAATGGCAGGACGTCGTCAAGTCCGGCCGTACCCACCTGATGGACGCCACTCCGGTGACGCTGGGTCAGGAATTCGGCGGTTACGCCGCGCAGGTCCGCTACGGCATCGAGCGCCTGCAGTCCACGCTCCCCCGCGTCGCCGAGCTACCCCTCGGCGGCACCGCGGTCGGCACCGGGATCAACACCCCGCCGGGGTTCTCCGCCGCGGTCATCGCGGAGCTCGCCCGCACCACCGGCCTCCCGCTCACCGAGGCCCGCGACCACTTCGAGGCCCAGGGCGCACGCGACGGGCTCGTCGAACTGTCCGGCCAGCTCCGCACGATCGCGGTCGGGCTCTACAAGGTGTCGACGGACATCCGCTGGATGGGCTCCGGCCCGCGTACGGGATTGGCCGAGATCCACCTGCCCGACCTTCAGCCCGGCAGCTCGATCATGCCGGGCAAGGTCAATCCGGTCGTGCCCGAGGCGCTCGCGATGGTCTGCGCCCAGGTGATCGGCAACGACGGCGCCGTGGCCTTCGGCGGCGCCGCCGGGAACTTCGAGCTCAACGTCATGCTGCCGATGCTGGCCCGCAACACCCTCGCGTCGATCCGGCTGCTCGCCAACGTCAGCCGGCTCTTCGCCGACCGCTGCATCGACGGCCTGGAAGCTGACGTCGAACGCTGCCGCGAGCTCGCCGAGTCCTCGCCGTCGGTCGCGACCCCGCTCAACAAGTACCTCGGTTACGAGGAGGTCGCGAGCATCGTCAAGCAGTCGGTGAAGGAACGCCGGACCATCCGCGACGTCGTCGAGTCGCGCGGCCATGTCGACGGCGGCCGCATCAGCGCCGGGGACCTCGACCAGGCCCTCGACGTGATGCGGATGACCCACCCCTAGCTCAGGTGGTGCACCTCGGGCAGTCCGTAGACCGGGGTCGGGATGCCCTCGGCCCGCGCCTTGAGCTGCAGCGCGAGGTAGAGCGAGTAGTGCCGGGACTGGGCGAGGTTGCCGCCGTGGAACCACAGGCCCGGTTGCTGGGTGGGCTTCCACATGTTGCGCTGCTCGCCCTCCCACGGCCCGGGGTCCTTGGTGGTGTTCGAACCCAGGCCCCACACCTTGCCGACGCGGTCGGCGACCTCGTGCGAGATCAGGTCGGCGGCCCACCCGTTCATCGACCCGTAGCCGGTGGCGAGGACGACCAGGTCGGCCGGCAACGTCGTGCCGTCGGCGAGCACCACCGCGTCCTCGGTCAGCTCGACGACCTGGCCGGAGGCCAGCGCGATCGCGCCGTCGGCGAGCAGCTCGCCCGCTCCGACATCGATGTAGTAGCCCGAGCCGCGGCGCAGGTACTTCAGGAACAGGCCGGAGTCGTCGTCACCGAAGTCGAGGGCGAACCCGACTTTCTCCAGCCGGGCGTAGTACTCCGCGTCCTGTTCGCGGATCGCGTCGTACACCGGAATCTGGAACGTGTGCAGGATCCGGTACGGCAGCGAGGCGAAGATCAGGTCGGCCTTCTCCGTGGTCACCCCCGCCTCGACCGCCTCCTCGGAGTACAGCCCGGCGAGGGTCGCCATCAATGACTCCGAGCGCACGATGTGCGTGGACGACCGCTGCACCATCGTGACGTCGGCGCCCTTCTCCCACAGCGCCGCGCAGATGTCGAAGGCGGAGTTGTTGGAGCCGATCACCACGACCCGCTTCCCCGCGTAGGCATCGGGACCGGGGTGCGCGGAGGAGTGGTGCACCTCCCCGCGGAAGCGCTCGACGCCCGGCAGGTCGGGGACGTTCGGCTTGCCGGACATCCCGGTGGCCAGCACCAGTTGCTTGGGCCGGAGCGTCACCGGCTGCCCGTCGCGAACCACGTCGACGGTCCACTCCCCCGCGTCCTCGTCGTACCGCGCGGAGGTGGCGACCGTGTCGGTCCAGTAGTTGAGCTCCATGGTCGAGGTGTACGCCTCGAGCCAGTCGGCGATCTTGTCCTTGGGCGCGAAGACCGGCCAGTTCGGCGGGAACTTCAGGTACGGCAGGTGGTCGTACCAGACGGGGTCGTGCAGGCACAGCGACGCGTACCGGCCACGCCACTGGTCGCCGGGCCGGGGGTTCTTGTCGATCACGATCGTCGGCACATCGAGCTGACGCAGCCGCGCGCCCAGCGCGATCCCGCCCTGCCCGCCACCGACCACGAGCACGTACGGCTGGCGCGAGTACCCGAGTTCCGCGCGTTCGGCCTCGCGGCGTTGGGCCCAGGTCACCCGGTCCCGGTCGGCGCCGTGGACGACGCCCTTCGGCCGTTGCGCGCCCAGCGGCTCCTCGTGCCCCGTGAGCTCGTCGAGCGTGGTGAGCAGCGTGAAGGCGCCGGCATCGGTGAGCCGCAGCAGACCGGACCCCCGGCCGACCGCGGTGGAGAAGGTGATCCAGGCGGTCAGGGCGCCGTGATCGTCCACCGGCGGCTCGGTGAGGCGGAAGTCCGTCGGGTCGGTGCGTTCCAGGCACTCGGTCAGCAGGTCCCGCACGCCGTCGGGGCCCTCGACCGTGACGAGATTCCAGCTGAAGGCGATCAGATCGCGCCAGAACGACTCCGGAGCGAACATCGCGGCCGCGCGTTCGACGTCGCGGGCTCTCAACGCGGCGGAGAACTCCGTCAACCACGCTTCCACGCGGTCGGTCTCGGTTTGGCCGGCGGTCTCACTCACAGCTCGCACCTCTCCTCGGGGGGACCCAGTCCATACCCGCAGAGCGGCGACCGCAAGACCGCCGGCCAAACCTGACGAGCCGTCAGGTGTCGATCGGCGCTTCCAGCATCTCGGTCACCAGCGCGGCGATCGCCGAGCGCTCGGAGCGCGTGAGCGTGACGTGCGCGAAGAGTGGGTGGCCCTTGAGCGTCTCCACCACCGCGACGACACCGTCATGGCGACCGACCCGCAGGTTGTCCCGCTGCGCGACGTCGTGCGTGAGCACGACGCGCGAGCCGGCACCGATGCGGGAGAGCACCGTCAGCAGCACGTTGCGCTCCAGCGACTGCGCCTCGTCCACGATGACGAAGGAGTCGTGCAGCGATCGGCCGCGGATGTGGGTCAGCGGCAGCACTTCGAGCATGCCGCGGGCCATGATCTCCTCGACGACCTCGGGTGCGACCAGCGCACCCAGGGTGTCGAACACCGCCTGGGCCCAGGGCCCCATCTTCTCGGCCTCGCTGCCCGGCAGGTATCCGAGCTCCTGGCCGCCGACCGCGTACAGCGGACGGAAGATGACGACCTTCTTGTGCAGCCGCCGTTCCATCACGGCCTCCAGCCCCGCACACAGCGCGAGGGCGGACTTGCCGGTACCGGCGCGGCCACCGATCGAGACGATGCCGATCTCGTTGTCCAGCAACAGATCCAGCGCGATCCGCTGCTCGGCACTCCGGCCACGGAGCCCGAACGCATCCCGGTCGCCCTTGATCAGCTTGACGCTCTTGTCGGGCAGCACCCGGCCCAGCGCACTTCCCCGCTCCGAGAGCAGAACGAGACCGGTGTGGCACGGCATGGCCGCGGCCTCCGCGATCTCCATCGGGGTGTTCGCGTAGAGCTCGTCCAGCGTCTCCGCGGACACCTCGATCTCCGCCAGTCCCGTCCAGCCCGCCTCGACCGGCAGGTCGGCGTGATACTCCTCGGCGGTGAGTCCGACGGCCGACGCCTTGACGCGCATCGGCAGATCCTTGGAGACCAAGGTGACCTCGCGGCTCTCCGCCGCAAGATTGCGCGCCACGGCGAGGATCCGCGAATCGTTGTCGCCGAGCTGGAAGCCCGCCGGCAGGATCGAGACGTCGCTGTGGTTGAGCTCGACGATCAACGTGCCGCCCTCATCGTTCACCGGTAGCGGTGAGTCGAGGCGGCCGTGCTCCATCCGGAGCTCGTCGAGCATGCGCAGTGCGGAGCGTGCGAAGTAACCGAGCTCGGGGTGGTGCCGCTTCCCTTCCAGTTCGGTGATGACCACGATCGGGATGACGACCTCGTGCTCAGCGAACCGGGTCATCGCCCGGGGGTCGGAGAGCAGGACGCTGGTGTCCAGGACGTAGGTACGACGGGCAGACCTGGGCGGGCGACGACGAGAGGCGTTGGCCACGAGACGCTCCGAACGCGAGCGGGATACCGCCGCTGCGCGGGGACTGGCTGCGATCCGGGACAGCGAACCCGAGGGCCCGATACCAGCCCTCGCTTTCGAAGACACAGCGAGCGGCACTAACCGGGGCCGGCCTGACCGGCACTCCGAGACTTCCGCTACCTGCTGGCAACGAGGGCCCTTCCGGCCGGACGACAGGGTGCCGTCCGATGTCTCCACGGTAGGACGGCGAACTGGAAGTGGAGTCCAAGACACGCGAATCCCTCACGGTTCGAGATGAACGGAGGGTGACGGATATGGGCCGTTCGGGTGAGGCATGTCCGATTCGGTGACGGATCAGTCACCCACCGAAGCGGCGATCCCGGCGTGCGTACTCCCGCAGGGCACGAAGAAAATCGACACGCCGGAAGTCCGGCCAGTACGCCTCGCAGAAGTGAAATTCCGAGTGCGCGCTCTGCCACAGCAGGAAGCCCGAGAGCCGTTGCTCGCCCGACGTGCGGATGACGAGATCGGGATCCGGCTGCCCGCGCGTGTACAGGTGCTCGCCGATGTGTTCGACGTCGATGACCTCGGCGAGCTCCTCGATCGACGTCCCCTGCGCGGCGTGGGACTGCAGCAGCGAGCGCACCGCGTCGGCGATCTCACGCCGGCCGCCGTAGCCGATCGCGACGTTGACCAACAGGCCGCTGCGCTCGGCCGTCGCGTCGGCGGCCGCCTTGAGAACGCGGGCGGTCTCGGGCGGCAGCAGGTCGATCGCTCCCACCGGGTGCACCCGCCAGCTACCCTCGGCGAGCTCGGTCACGGTGTTCTCGATGATCCGCAGCAACGGCTGCAGTTCGGAGTCCGGGCGGGTCAGGTTGTCGGTCGAGAGCAGCCAGAGCGTGACCAGCTCGACGCCGGCGTCGGAACACCAGCTGAGCAACTCGTGGATCTTGTCCGCGCCGGCCTGGTGCCCGTCCTCCGGACGACTCCCCGCTGCCTTCGCCCAGCGCCGGTTGCCGTCGAGAATGACGCCGACGTGACGCGGCACCCGCGTGAGATCGAGCCGCCCGACGAGGCGCCGCTCATAGGCCCGGTAGGCGATCCCCTTGATGCGCGCACGGGTCCGGTTGGCCACGGCGGTCACCCTACCGACGCCCCGCGCGGATTCGGGACCTTCGGCGGAGTGCACCGAACCTACGGTGCCGTAACCTGGGCATCGTGAACACGGTGCTGGAGCGGGTGGAGGCGGCGGTCAAGCCCCAGCTGCGGGGCTGGCTGCACCTGGGAACGTTTCCGGTCTCGGTGATCGCGGGCTTCGTACTCGTGGCCATCCCGCAGGAGCCCCGGGCCCGGCTGGCCTCCGCGATCTTCGCGGTCACCGCCTCGATGCTGTTCGGCGTCAGCGCGCTCTACCACCGGGGCAACTGGGGACCGCGCACGACCGAGCTCCTCAAGCGGATCGACCACGCGAACATCTTCCTGATCATCGCGGGGTCCTACACACCGTTCGCCCTGCTGCTGCTCTCGGACTCGCGGGCCACCTTGATGCTCGTCGTCGTCTGGACCGGAGCGATCCTGGGCGTGCTGCTGCGCTCGGTCTGGATTCACTCGGCGCGCTGGCTATCGGCCCCCGTCTACATCGCGCTGGGCTGGACCGCGGTGTTCTTCGTGCCGGACCTGCTCGACGGCGGTGTCGTTCCCTTCGTCCTGATCTGCGCCGGTGGAGTCCTGTACTCGATCGGCGGGGTCGTCTACGGCCTCAAGCGGCCGAACCCCTCACCGCACTGGTTCGGCTTCCACGAGGTGTTCCACTCATTCACCGTCGTCGGCTGGATCGTGCACTACATCGCGGTCTCGATCGTCGCCTACAGCTACGGCTGAGCCGGGGCGTCGACTCCCACGATCGCCGTGGCTTCCTCCGGGAGGCGGTACGTCGGATCGGCAGGTCAGCCCATGGTCAAACCCGCGCCTGGCGCGTCGAACGCCGTTCACCCGTCCAGGCCGAGCAGGCCCAGGCCGGTCGTGGTGTCGTCGACCAGCAGCTCGACGGCGCCAAGAGTGGAGTCCACCTCGGTACCGAGGTCGAACGCGCTCGGGTCGACGAGCAACGTGTCGACGGTGTCGGTGGCGGAATCGACGATGACCGGCACCGGAACGCCGTGCACCAGGTCCTGCACGCCGATCACCAGGTCGCTGCCGAGGTGCGCCTGACCGGCGTCGTCGACGTCGGCAAGCAGCGCGCCGAGCAGCCCGTGCGAGGCGTCCGCGCTCTCGTCCGCGGTGCTCGCCGCAGTGGCGGGGCCCTGGGTGATGGCGACGTCGGCGACGTCGAGCACGCTGCCCAGACCGAGCGAGACCGTCAGCTCGTCGACGGAGCCGCCGACGGTGACGAGCGTGGAGTCGACGGTGCCGCCGAGGCCGAGCGTCGCATCGAGGATCTCGGTGAGGTTCGACAGCACCGAGTCACTGCCGACGATGGCGATGCCGGCGAGCGCCTGCAGCCGGGCCGGCAACTCGTCGGTGACGCCCAGTGTCGCGGTGATCTGCGCGACGATATCGGCCACGGGCTCGAGCACCGGGGTCAACACGGCGGTCAGGCCGAGGCTCTGGTCCACCAGCACGTCGACGGTGTGGTCGATGTGCAGGCCCAGGCCGGCCACCAGACCCCCGACGGTGCCGGGCACGATGCCGAGCACATGGCCCAGCGTCCCGTCCAGATCGTCGAGGTCGAGCAGTTCGTCGAGGTCCAGGTTCAGACCGCCGAGCACGTTGACCGCGATGTGATCGACCACATCGGTGACGAGCGCCGGCACCGACTCCAACAACCCGGGCACGCCACTCAACAGACCGTCCAGGTCCGTGACCGTGCTGCCTGCGAATGCGATGGCCTCATCGGCCTTGTCCACGACAAGAATGTCGGACACAGGAAACTCCCCCCGAAGTTCTGCAATGTCTTCTGGGGTCAGCCGATCACGCCGGGACACCGCGGCGAATGCGCCGTGCGGGTGGTGTTCACCGACGGTCCGTCAGATACGTCAGCTATTGCCCGGTTCGGCGGGATCGTCCCCGGCGGTTTTCGCTTCCTGATCCCGACGGTGGCGGTCGACATCGATGTTGCGCAGGCGCGAATTCATCGACCGGACCAGGAACACGACCGCGGCGCCCATCACGACCAGGAACAGCAGCGCGATGACGCCGGGCGTCACCTTGTCCTCATCGACCGGGACGGCCGGCGGCGGGGTCGCCGCGGCAACCAGGTCGACGAGCGAGGCCAGCATCATGGGGACACACGATCGCGGACGCCGGCGAACAGGTCGTCCTCGGGCAGCTCGGTGTCGACCAGCGACCGGGCGAGCTCGAAGTCCTCGGTCGGCCAGGTGGCCTGTTGCAGCTCCATCGGCATCCGAAAGAAGAAGCCGTCGGGGTCGATCTGGGTCGCGTGTGCCCGCAGTGCGGCATCACGCACCGGGAAGTAGTCCGCGCACCTCACCCGAGTGGTGACGTTGCGGGACTCGCGGTCCTTCCAGCGGTCCAGCCACTCCGCGTACGGAGATTCCAGCCCGTTCGCGAGACACGCCTCGTGCAGGGCGAGCGTCTTCTCCCTGGTGAACGTGACGTCGTAGTAGAGCTTCAGCGGCTGCCACGGCTCACCCAGGTCGGGGTAGAGGTCGGGGTCGCCCGCGGCCTCGAACGCGGCCACCGACACCTGGTGGGTGGCGATGTGGTCCGGGTGCGGGTAGCCACCCTCTTCGTTGTACGTGGTCACCACGTGGGGGCGGAACTCGCGGATCAGCCGGACGAGGGGCGCGGCCGCCTCCTCGATGGGCACCAGCGCGAAGCAGCCTTCGGGCAGCGGCGGCAGCGGGTCCCCCGAGGGCAGGCCGGAGTCCACGAATCCCAGCCACGCCTGCTGCACGCCCAGGATCTCGCGCGCGGCCTCCATCTCGGCGGCCCGGATCGCGTGGATGTTCGCGGCGATCTCGGCATCGTCGACCAGCTTCGGGTTGAGCACGTCGCCGCGCTCGCCTCCCGTGCAGGTGACAACCAGCACTTCCACCCCGGCCTCGACGTACATCGCCATCGTGGCCGCACCCTTGCTCGACTCGTCGTCGGGGTGGGCATGCACCGCCATCAGGCGCAACGGCTCAGCGCTCGACACGCGCGCATCCCGTCCTTTCGTTGCTGGTCACAGCCGGTCCCCGGCCACATCCCCGATTCCGAGGATAGTCGGCGGCTACCTTCGCTAATCACGGTGCGTACCGTGACGCAAGAGCGGTACTCCGTAGGACTAAACCCCACAAAGGTTCAAAAATTCCCAGGCATGAAACTGATGCCTGCCGGGAATGCAGCTCACTACACTGAGCGGCCTACGTACGACCGTCGCCCCGCCATCGGAGCGTCGGTCGGTTCTTTTACCAGGCACCGTTTCCAGGCGCGACACACGCGCACCCACCTGACCGTCCGTCAGCCGAATCGAACGGGCGGCGAGCCGCACCACCACCCGCAAGGAGTGCGTCCATGACTACTGAGACCGTCACCTGGCTGACCCAGGACGCGTACGACCGCCTCAAGGCGGAGCTGGACCAGCTCTCCGGTCCAGGACGGGTGGAACTGGCACGCAAGATCGAGCAGGCGCGCGAAGAGGGCGACCTCAAGGAGAACGGCGGCTACCACGCCGCCAAGGACGAGCAGGGCAAGCAGGAGGCCCGCATCCGCCAGCTCGACGAGCTCCTGCGGCACGCGAAGGTCGGCGAGACACCCGCTGACGACGGCATCGTCCACCTCGGCTCGATCGTCACGATCCGCTTCGCCGACGGCGACACCGAGCGCTTCCTGCTCGGCTCCCGCGAGGTGAACGTCGAGAAGCTCGAGGTCTATTCGGAGAAGTCCCCGCTCGGCTCGGCCATCCTGGACCGCAAGCCCGGCGACAACGTCTCCTACGAGCTGCCCAACGGCCGCGAGGTCAAGGTCACCATCGTCGCCGTGGAGCCGTTTCGGGGCTGATCAGCGCCCCACGGCGCGCATCCGGCGCGTGCACAGCGTCAACGCGATCAGCAGAATCGCGAGTGAGTACAGGACGCTGAGCAGCACCGGGTGCTCGGCGGGGAAACTGCCCTCGCCCGAGAACGGGTTGGGGTTCCCCCACAACTCGCGCGCGCCGGCCGCGACCGCGGTGACCGGGTTCCATTCCGCCACCGTCTCCAGCGGCTCCGGCATGCTCTGCGTCGGCACGAAGGCGTTGGAGACGAACACGACCGGGAACAGCCAGATCATCGGCAGGCTCTGTGCGGCCTGCAGGCTCTTGGCGACCAATCCGAAGTAGGCGCCGACCCAACTCATCGCGAAGCCGAACAGCAGGAGCAACGCGAAGCCACCGATTGCGCGCGGCGCTCCGTCGTGGATCCGCCAGCCGACGGCGAGCCCGCACCCCGCCATCACGGCGAGCGAGATCGACATCCGGGCCAGGTCGCCCACCGTCCGGCCGATGAAGATCGCCGCGGGGTGGATCGGCAGCGTGCGCAGGCGGTCCATCAGCCCGAGTTGCAGGTCGTACGCCATGGCGACGGTGGTCGGCAGGGTGCTGAACGAGACGGCCTGGGCGAACACCCCGGACATCAGGAACTCGCGGTAGCTGCCGCCGCCGGGCAGCTGGATCGCGCCGCCGAAGACCAGCGAGAACAGCAGGACGAACACGAGCGGCTGCAGGATCATGAACGGCCAGAGCTCACGCACGCGGATGGTGTGGAGCAGGTTGCGCCGGGTCAGCACCCCGGCATCGGAGAGCGCCCAGGCGAACTCCGAACCCAGCGACCAGGCCGGGCCGTTGCCCCCGGCTCTGTGTTTGCGGGGCGTGGCCCCCACCCGGGATCCCAGCGGTTCGACCGACTCGCTCACTTCTGGGTCACCGCCACGAACACGTCGTCCAGGGTCGGACGGTGGACCGAGATGTCCTGCATCGCGATCGAATGGCGGTCCAGCACCCGCACGACGCCGGCGATCGCGGCCGAGGCGTCACCGGCGGACGGGACGCCGACCACGCCGTTCGCCGTGTCGATCACCGGCTCGCCGGCGGAGATCTCGCGCAGCGCGGCCACTGCGGCGTCCAGCTGGGCCGGGTCGGTGAGCCGCACGTCGACGCGGTCGCCGCCGACCTCGCGCTTGAGTTCGTCCGCCGTGCCGGAGGCGATCACGCGCCCGGCGTCCACGACCGCGATCCGGTCGGCGAGCCGGTCCGCCTCGTCGAGGTACTGCGTGGTCAGCAGCAGGGTGGTGCCGCTGCGGACCAGGTCGGCGAGCAGGTCCCAGAGGTCGAGCCGGGAAACCGGGTCCAGGCCGGTCGTCGGCTCGTCCATGAACAGCACCTTCGGAGTGGCGACCAGCGCGGAGGCCAGATCCAGGCGGCGGGCCATCCCGCCGGAGAACGTCTTCACGGGCGTGGAGGCGACGTCGGTGAGCCGGAAGCGCTCCAGCAGCAGATCCGCCCGCTTGTCGGCCTGCCGGCGGCCCAGCCGGTAGAGGCGGCCGAACATCTGGAGGTTCTCCCGCGCCGTGAGCGTGTAGTCGAGCGCGGTGAACTGGCCGGCCAGCCCGATCCGGCGCCGGACCGCCGCGGGATCGCGCAGGACGTCGACGCCGGCGACCATCACGTGCCCCGCGTCCGGACGCAGCAGCGTCGTCAGGATCCGCACGGTGGTGGTCTTCCCCGCGCCGTTGGGTCCGAGCAGCCCGAGGGCGGTGCCCTCCTCGACCTCGAGGTCGAGGCCGTCCAGAGCGACAGCCTGGCCGTATCGCTTGACCAGGCCCTCGACGAGGACAGCGTTCACCACTCGACCATGGTGCCGTGGGCCAAGGGCGACCGCAGTGATCTTGGACCAACCGGTATGCGCACGAATCAGCCGAAGACGAGCGGATAGCCCGCGGCACGCAGCCGCCCGAGCACCGCATCGGTGTGCTTGCCACCGCGGGTCTCGATCTGGACGTAGACCTCCGCCTCGTCGACGTGCAAGCGCGGGTTGGTGCGCAGGTGCTCGACCTCGAGGACGTTGGCATCGGCTTCGGCGAGTTCGTGCAGCAGCGCGGCGAGGGCGCCGGGACGGTCGGTCATCCGCGTCCGGAAGGCGACGAACCGTCCCGACGCCGCGAGCCCGTGGCGGAGCAGACGGTGCATCAGCAGCGGATCGACGTTGCCGCCCGAGAGCACGGCGACGACCGGCGGTTCGAAGGCCTGCGGGTCGTCGAGGATCGCCGCCACCCCGGCCGCCCCGGCGGGCTCGACCACGAGCTTCGCCCGCTCCAGGCAGAGCAGCAGCGCCCGGGACAGCGACTCCTCGGAGACGGTGCGGACGTCGGGCACCAGCGCCGAGATGACGGCGAACGGCACTGCTCCGGGGCGCCCGACCGCGATGCCGTCCGCCATGGTCGAGAGGCCCTCCAGGGCGACGGGATGCCCGGCCGCCATCGACCCCGGGTAGGCAGCAGCGCCGGCCGCCTGCACACCGACGACGCGGATGTCCGGGCGTTCCGCCAGGGCGGCCGCAATGCCCGCGAGCAGACCGCCACCGCCGGTCGGCACCACGACAGTGCGGACGTCGGGAACCTGGTCGAGGATCTCCAGGCCAACCGTGCCCTGCCCGGCCACGACGTCGGCGTGGTCGAAGGGATGAATGAGGACCGCGCCGCTCTCGGCGGCGAGCGCGGCGGCTGCATCGAGCGCCTCCGAGACGTCCGCGCCGATCAGCCGGACCGTCGCTCCGTAACCCTCGGTCGCGGCGATCTTCGGCAGCGGGGCGCCGACCGGCATCACGACGGTGGCACTGCAGCCGAGCAGCGAGGCGGCCAGGGCCACGCCCTGCGCGTGATTGCCGGCGCTGGCGGCGACGACCCCGGCTCGACGTTCGCTGTCGCTCAGCCGGGCGATCCGCACGAAGGCGCCGCGGAGCTTGAACGATCCGCCCCGCTGCAGGTTCTCGCACTTGAACCTGACCTCGCCGCCGCACCGTTCGGTGAGGACGCGCGACCCGACGACCGGCGTCACGCGGGCGACCTCGGCGAGCATCGCCGCCGCAGCGCGGACGTCAGCCGGCGTCACGGGGAGGGCCTCGGGCACGCGCGCAGTCTGGCAGCCCGGCACGACCGGAGGTGCGAACACCACTTCTGGTCGTGCCGGGTGGGTCGGGTCACGAGGGGATGGGCGCCCCCGCCGGGAAACCGCTCGCGGCGTACGCCTCGAACAGGGGCTGCCACTGATCGGTGCCCGCCACCATCGGGTCGGTGTCCGGTACCCCGTCGAGGTGGCGGGTCAGCTCACCGAGGCAGACCGACCAGCCGGCGCCGTTGCGGGCGGCGGCCTCGGACTCCGACAGCACGTTGGTCAGCGTCAGCACGCAGCCCTCGGTGCCGGCCGCCAGGACGAGGTGGACCTCGTCGTCCCACCAGGTGAAGGAGAACCGGTGCGGGGGCTCCCACGTCAGCACCGTGCCGGTCCCGGCGGGGACGTCGGGGTCCTCGGAGAAGGTCATCGCGCCGCCGGATTGCGGCTCCAGCGTGACCGTGCCGGGAAACCAGTTCTTCAGGCCGTCGGGCGTGCTGACGGCAGCCCAGACCTTCTCCACGGGGTGCGGGTAGGTGCGCGAGAAGCGCAGGGCCGGGCGGCCGTCGATGTCGACGAACGTCCCGCGGTTGGTCTCGCTCAGGTGCTCGGTCAGATTCATGACGTCTCTCCATCCAGGTAGCGGCCCAAGGCATCGAGCCGGTCGTTCCACAGCTGTCGGTAGGGCTCCAGCCACGCGTCCAGCTCGGCCATCGGTCGCGGGTCGAGGGTGTAGATGCGCTGCTGGGCGGCAACCCGCACCTGCACCAGCCCGGCCTCGCGCAGCACCCGCAGGTGCTTCGAGGTCGCGGACTGGGTCAGGCCGAGCAGGTCGACGAGTTCGTTGACCGGCCGCTCGCCCGCCCGCAGCGCGTCCAGGACGGCGCGGCGGTTCGGGTCCCCGAGGACGGTCCACAAGGCGTCGGTCATGAGTTCAATATGCCTGACACAGCATATGCCTGTCAAGGCATGTTCACTGGCCGGACGACTGAAGATCGGCGCGAATGGCCTAATCTGTCGCCGTGAATGCGGGGCGGGTCGACGAGTCGCCACGTCCCGCTCCCCTGGTCCTCACCGCGCTCCTCGTGGGCGTTCTGCTCTCCGCCCTCGACGGGACCGTGGTCGCCGTCGCACTGCCGACGATCGTCGGGGACCTCGGGGGCATCGAGGACACCCATTGGATCATCACCGCCTACCTGCTCACGGCGACCGCGTCCGCGCTGCTCTACGGCCGGGTGTCCGACGTCTTCGGCCGCAAGCCGGTCTTCCTCGCGGCGATCGCGATCTTCCTGATCGGGTCGGTGCTCTGCGGCGCCGCCCAGGGCATGGGCACCCTCGCGGCCGCACGGGCCCTGCAGGGGATCGGTGGCGGCGGACTGCTGACGCTCGCGCTGGCGGTGATCGCCGACCTGGTCCCGGGCCGCGCCCGGGCGAAGTACCAGGGCCTGTTCGGCGCGGTGTTCGGTCTGGCCAGTGTGCTCGGGCCGCTGATCGGCGGCCCGATCGTCGACCACGGCTCGTGGCGCTGGATCTTCTACCTGAACGTGCCGGTCGGCCTGGTCGTGATGGCGGTGGTCGCGACGCGCCTGCCGTTGCCGGTCCGGCGCCGGGAGCACCGGCTCGACCTGCTCGGGGCCGCCCTCCTGGCCGGCGCGGTGGGGTGCCTGCTGTGCGCGATCACCCGGGGGCAGGAGATCGGCTACTCCGCCCCGGGAAGCTGGTTGCTCTTCGTCGGGTTCGCTCTGTTGCTGCCGTCGTTCCTCATCGTCGAACGCCGTGCGCCGGAGCCGGTGCTGCCGCTCGGGTTGTTCCGGTCGCCGACCTTCGCGTTCACCGGGGCGGTGGCGTTCTGCGCCGGCGTCGCGCTGTTCGCCGCGATCCTGTTCGTGCCGTTGTCCCTGCAACTGGTCCAGAACCGCAGCGCGACCTCGTCCGGGCTGATGCTGGTGGCGATGACGGCGGGGCTGCTCGTCAGCTCGATCGGGACCGGCCGCGCCGTGGCGCGGACCGGACGGCACAAGGCACCCCCGGTGGCCGGTACCGCGCTGATCACGCTGGCGATGCTGGGCCTCACCCGGTTGGACGCCGGCACCCCCGCCGCGTTTCTCGTCGTCGTGCTGACCGCACTGGGGCTCGGGATCGGCCTGGTGTCACCCGTGCTGGTCACGGTCGCCCAGGCCTCGGTGCCGGCGCGCGACCTCGGGGTGGCCACCGCGTCCGTCTCCTTCTTCCGCAACCTCGGCGGCACGCTCGGCTCCGCCATCGGGGTCGCCGTGCTCACCTCGGTACTCACCGACCGGCTCGGCGGCGGCGTCGACCCGAGCCGCCTCTCGGTCCTGCCGGACGAGGTCGCCGCGTTGCCGACGCCGGCACGCACCGCCTTCGTCGACGCGTTCTCCGACGCCGCCACCACCGTCTTCTGGCTGGCGGCCGCGGTCGGCGCCGTGAGCGTGGTCCTGGCCGCGCTCACCCCAGCTCTGACGCTGCCTCAGATCACGTCGGACGGCGGGGACCAGTACGACTCCCCCGCGAACACCAGGGCCGCGGCGCCCACCAGCCCGGCGTCCTGACCCAGCGCGGCCGGAACGATCTGCGTCTGACGGACGAAGTCCATCCGCGCCTGCGCGGCGTAGGTGTCGCGCATCGGCCCGAACAGCAGCTCCCCGGCCTGGGCCAGGCCGCCCCCGACGCAGACCACGTCGAGATCGCACAGGTGCGCGGCCGAGGCGATCGCGACGCCCACTGCCTCGCCGGCCCGCCGGAGCGCCGCCAGCGCGACCGGGTGTCCGGCTCGGGCGTCCGCCGTCATCGTCTTCGCGTCCTCGCCGACGGGGTTGGACCAGCCCTCGGCCCGCGCCCACGCGGCCGTGGCCGGGCCGCTGGCGATCGCCTCCAGACATCCGCGGGCACCGCACACGCACACCGGTCCACGAGGGTCGACGTTGACATGGCCGATGTGGCCGGCGTTGCCGCGGCCGCCGTCGACGAGGCGTCCGCCCAGCACCAGCCCACCGCCGACGCCGGTCGAGACGACCATCCCGAGCACGTGCTCGTGGCCGCGGCCGGCCCCGCGCCAGTGCTCGGCCACCGCGACGCAGACGGCGTCGTTGTGCACTCGCGCCTCGTCGGTCTCGCAGAGTTCCGCGGCGAGCCCGCGCATCCGGTCCCGCAGCGGGAACCCGCGCCAGGCCGGGATGTTCAGCGGATCGATCACGCCCGCCGGCCAGCGCATCGGACCGCCGCACCCGGTGCCGATCCCGAGCGGTGTGGTCTCGGCCTTGGCGCGCACTCCGCGGATCAGGTCCGCCAGCACCGCCCAGAGGACCTCGGCATCGGATGAGCGCGGCGTCGGCACCCGCTCCGCCGTTCGCACGACGCCGTCGGCATCGACCAGACCGGCCGCCATTTTGGTGCCGCCGATGTCGACGGCCAGCGCGACCGGCATGCTCAGCCCCCGCCCCCGCCGAACGCGAGGATCGACGCGGTGAACCCGTGCAGGTGGTTGCGTCCCCCGACCGGGCCGATCTCACCGCCGGCGAAGAACCCCGCGAGCGCGGGGACATCGAGCCCGGCGCTGACCAGCTTCGGATCGTGGTCCGCCGAGCCGAACATCGACGCGCCCCGGCCGTTGCACGAGAAGAGCAGCGCCCCCTGTGCGGCCCCGGCGTCCGTTCGGAAGCGGGCGAGGACCTGCTCCAGCTCGTCGTGCGCGGCGTCGGCGTCGCGGACCTGGAAGCGCACCGTCCGGCCGACGTCCACGACGTCGCCGACCACGATCGAGCCGCGGTCGGGGTGCAGACCGGCGACGCCGCGGATGAGGAAGTCACCCCGTTCGTGCTCCTCCGCGTACTCGTCCATCGCAATACCGATCTGAAGCCCCGTCAGGGCAAGCCGGCGGTCGTCGGGGTCGAGGGCGGTCAGCACCTCCTGCAGCTTCTCGGTCGCCGGGGTGCCCGCCAGCGAGAGGAGTTCGTTGCCCTGGGCGCCGGTGACGACCATCGTCGGGCCGACGGGCCGGCACCCCTGGCTGACGACGGTGCTCACGTCCACGTCCCCGCCGAGCAGGACGCCGACGGCGCCGGACTCCAGGACCTCGCCGTCGCGGAACAGGCAGGTGGCGCGACCGGCCACCCCGAGCGCCGAGCCGGCCAACCCGCCGACCAGGGGCAGACCCGGCAGGACCTCGTTGGACAGCTCGACGAACCCGTCGACCGGGAACGACCAGGGGTCGGCCAGCAGGACGCCGACGGCGTCGTCGATCTCCGGGTCGGGCAGGCCGAGCACGGTCAGCCCGTCGTGCCCCCGCATCACGTCGAGATGGAAGGTCCGCACCCGCACGCCGGGCAGCACCGCGGCCCACACCGCCACGGCGGGCTCCAGCTCGCAGCCGGCCTCGGTCCCGATGACCCCGGACGCACTGCACCCGATGACGGCGGCGGCCCCGAGTTCCTTCCGGGCCACGGCCCCGGCCGCGGCGATCGTCTCGGCGTCGAGGCCGCAGACGAATACGCACGCCAGGTCGGGAGTCTCACCCCCGAGGGCGACCCGGGCGGTGGCTGCCGCCGATCGGGCGGCGCCGATCAGGTCTGAAGTCGCGGCCGCCTGCGCCAACCCGCTGCCGAACCGCATCGCGCTCTCCTTAGCCGGTGGTGCCCGGTGCTGGGCCATTGTTGCCCGGAGTACGGCAAAGCACGACGAGGCGCCGGCGACGTACGGTGCAGATATGGCATCGCAATCCCGGAAGCAGTCCCCCGCCGGCCCCCCGGCCGCCCGTACCGTCGGCGAGCTCCGCGCTCTGGGGCATCAGCACCGCACCCTCAAGGCCGAGCTGCGCGCCAACCTCCTCGCGTCCCTGCGGACCGGCGGAGAGCGGTTCCGCGGCATCGTCGGGTTCGACGAGACCGTGCTGCCGGCGCTGGAGCGCGCCCTGCTCGCGGGGCACGACCTCGTGCTGCTCGGCGAGCGCGGGCAGGGCAAGACCCGCCTTGCCCGGACGCTCACGACCCTGCTCGACCCGTGGACGCCCGTGATCGCGGGATCGGCGTTGCGCGAGCACCCGTACGAGCCGCTGACCTCACACACCAAGGCGCTGGCCGCGGAAGCCGGCGACGACCTGCCGATCGAGTGGCTGGCCGCCGCCGACCGCTACGCCGAGAAGCTGGCGACACCGGACACCTCGGTGGGTGACCTGATCGGCGACATCGACCCCGTCAAGGTCGCCGAAGGCCGCAGCCTGGGTGACCCGGAGACGGTGCACTACGGCCTGGTCCCCCGCGCGAACCGCGGCGTCTTCGTGATCAACGAACTGCCGGACCTGGCCGAGCGCATCCAGGTCTCGTTGCTGAACGTCCTCGAGGAGCGCGACGTCCAGGTGCGCGGCTACAACCTGCGCCTGCCGCTGGACCTGCTCCTGGTGGCGACGGCCAACCCGGAGGACTACACCAACCGTGGGCGGATCATCACGCCGCTGAAGGACCGCTTCGGGGCGGAGATCCGCACCCACTACCCGACCGAACTCACCCACGAGCTCACGCTGGTGCGCCAGGAAGCAGTGCTGGGCTGGGGGGCCGAGGACTCCCCCGTGCCCGAGCACCTGCTCGAGATCCTCGTTCGGTTCACCCGGGCGGTGCGCGAGTCCCCTGCGGTGGACTCCCGTTCGGGCGTCTCCGCGCGATTCGCGATCGCGGCGGCCGAGACCGTCGCCGCATCGGCATACCGGCGCGCGGCCGTGACGGGGGAGGACCCGGTGGCCCGGATCTCCGACCTCGCCGCGGTCGTCGCCACCCTGCGCGGGAAGGTCGAGTTCGAGGCCGGCGAGGAGGGCCGGGAGCTCGAGGTGCTCGCCCACCTGCTGCGCCGGGCCACCCACGAGGTGTTCCGCGCACGGCTCGGCGGTGCCGATCTCTCGGGCCTGGTGGAGCGCATCGAGTCCGGCGAGGTGATCGCCTCGGGCGACCTCGTGCCCGCCGGTGACCTCCTGGAGGCCCTCGGCCCGATCGCGGGGCTCGCCAAGCTGATGAGCCGCCTCGGCATGGACGGCGCCGAATCGCCCGGCCAGGCCGCCGCGGCGGCGGAGTTCGCGCTGGAGGGCCTCTACCTCGGGCGGAAAATCTCCAAGGACGTCGACGACTCCGGCCGGGTGACGTACCAGTCGTGAGTCCACTCCCATGAGCAAGTACCGCTACGGCCCCTACGACGACGGGCCGGACCCGCTCGCCGCGCCGTACGACGTGCGGCGGGCGCTGGACGACCTCGGCGACCGGGTGCTGCAGGGCGACCGGCCCGAGGACGCGCTGCAGGAGTTGCTGCGCCGCGGCGCCGGCGGCCGGCGTGGACTGGACGAGCTGCGCCGCGAGGCCGCCCGGCGTCGCAAGGAGATCCGCCGCCGTGGCAACGCCGACAGCACCCTGGACGAGGTGCGGTCGCTGATCGACACCGCCATCGGTCAGGAGCGCGCGCAGCTCTTCGGGGACGCGGACGACGACGCGCGATTCCGCGAGACCCGCCTCGACGCGGTCCCGTCCGGCACGGCGCAGGCGATCCAGGATCTGTCGAGCTACGACTGGCGTTCACCGGAAGCGGCCGCGAGCTTCGAGCAGGCGCAGGACCTGCTGCGCCGTGAGGTCCTGGACAGCCGCTTCGCCGGGATGAAGCAGGCACTGGAAGGCGCGACCCCGGAGGACATGGCTCGCGTCCGGGACATGCTCGCCGAGCTGAACGACATGATGGCGGCCGACGAACGTGGCGAACTGACGCAGGATCAGTTCGACGACTTCATGTCACGCTACGGCGACTTCTTCCCGGACAACCCGCAGAACCTCGACGAGCTCGTCGACTCGCTGGCCCGGCGGATGGCCGCGGCCCAGCGGATGATGGCCTCCCTGACACCGGACCAGCGCGCGGAGCTCGCGCAGGCCGCGGAAGGCGTGTTCTCCGACCTCGGGATGTCCGCGGAGATGAATCGCCTGGGCGACGCCCTGCGGTCCCGCCGGCCCGACCTGGACTGGGACGGCGGCTCACGACTGACCGGGCAGGAACCGCTCGGCGTGGGCGATGCCACCACGGCGTTCCAGGACCTCTCCGATACCGAGGAACTGATGGCAACGCTCGGGCAGGAGTACCCCGGAGCGAGCCTCGACGACGTCGACGAGGATGCCGTCCGGCGCGCGTTGGGCCGCGGTGCGCTGGACGACCTGGCCGAGCTGCGCCGGATTCAGCGGGAGCTGGAGGAGCAGGGCTGGCTGAACCGCTCCGGCGGGCGGCTGGAGCTGACGCCGAAGGCGGTGCGTCGGATCGGGCAGTCCGCACTGCGCAAGGTGTTCGCGTCGCTGTCCGCGCGGCAACGGGGAAACCACGAGATCCACTCCGCCGGGGCCGCCGGCGAGCTGACCGGATCGACCCGGGCCTGGCAGTTCGGCGACGAGCAGCCGATCGACGTCGTCCGGACCCTGACGAACGCGGTGCGCCGCGGCGCCCAAAGAGATGTGACGAGTCCCGACGGCGGGCGGATCTCCCTCGAGGTCGGCGACTTCGAGGTCGCCGAGACCGAGCGGCGGGGCCGGGCTGCGGTGTCCGTCCTGATCGACATGTCGTACTCGATGGTGCTGCGCGACACGTGGATCCAGGCCAAGACCACCGCGCTGGCCCTGCACGCGCTGGTGACCGGGATGTACCCCTCGGACGCGGTGCAGCTGATCGGATTCTCCCGCTACGCCCAGGAGATCTCGGCGACCGAGCTCGCGACGCTGGAGCCCGACTACGTCCAGGGCACCAACCTGCAGCACGCGCTCCTGCTGTCCGGGAGGTTCCTGGAGCAGCACCCCGGCAGCGAGCGGATCGTGCTGATCGTCACCGACGGCGAGCCGACCGCCCACCTGCTGCGCGACGGCGGGGTCCACTTCGACTGGCCGCCGGCCCCGTCGACCCTGGCGCTGACCTACGCCCAGATCGACGCGATGACCCGCCGCGGCGCGATGCTCAACGTCTTCTCCCTCGACGACGACCCCCGCCTCGCGGCGTTCTGCGAGGAGACCGCCCGCCGCAGCGGCGGCCGCGTCTTCTACCCCGACCCCGACCGCCTCGGCGACTACGTCGTCAGCGACTACCTGAAGCTGCGCAACCGCAACGCCCGCCGCTCCGCCTGACCCCCTTGGAGATGACATCTCCAATCACGCTGCATTGAAGATGACATCTTCAATCACGCTGCATTGGAGATGTCATCTCCAAGGAATCAGAGGGCCCAGCCGTCGGGATCGGCGAGGCTCGCGGGGAGATCCCGGGTGTGGAGGATCCCGAGTCGGGTCGTGGCGCGGGTGAGGGCGACGTAGAGGTCGCTGCGGCCACGTGCGGAGGCTTCGACGATCGCGGCGGGCTCGACGACCAGGACGGTGTCGAACTCCAGGCCCTTTGCCTGACCCACCGTCAGAACAACGGCGCGGGCGCGCAGGTCGGGGCCGTTCGGACCGACGATCGCGAGGCCCTCGACGCCTTCCAGCGCGGCCCAGACCTCGCCCTCGGTGCCGGTGGCGACGAGCACCGCGAGGTTGCCGTCGGTGTCCGCGAGCTCGGCCTCGACGGCTTTGCGCAGGCGGGTCCCCAGGTCCTCCGGGTCGACGAATTCCTTCCACGGCAGGGCGCCGATGGAACGCACCGAGCGCGGCGGGGTCGCGTCCGGGTCGATCTCCCGCAGGACGCGGGCCGCGATCGCCATCACCTCGGCCGGTGCGCGGTAGTTCACGGTCAGCTCCGCGACCCGCCAGTTCTCGTCGCGGACGTAGGGCGAGAGCACGTCGGCCCACGCCATCGTGCCGCCCGGTGACGAGCTCTGGAACAGGTCCCCGACGATCGTCATCGACCGCGTCGGGATCCGGCGCATCAGCGCCCGCCAGGCCATCGCGGTGAGCTCCTGCGCCTCATCGACGATGACGTGGCCGTAGGTCCAGGTCCGGTCGGCCGCAGCGCGCTCCACCGGGGTCCGGTCGTCGACCTCTTCCATCCGGCCGGCCAGCCCGCGCCCCGACACCACGTCGAAGACGCTGAGCACCTCCGCGGCCTCGTCGGAACCGGCCTCGTCCTCGATGTCGGTGGACCGCGACCCCTGCGCGATCGCGAGCACACCGGCGGCGTAGTCCTCGAGCTCGAGGCGCTCGGCCTCGGCCAGGCGCGCCAGCGCCTCGGCGGCGTAGTCCGGCAGCTCACCGAGCAGCTCGGCGGCCTCGTCGAGCAGCGGCACGTCGGCGTCGCTCCAGCCTGTCCCCCGCGCCCGCACCAGCAGCGCCCGCTCGGCCGGGGACAACTGCGGCGCGGCCGCCGCAATGCGGCCCGGGTCGGCGAACAGGCCCTCGATCAGGTCCTCCGGGGTCAACCACGGCCAGACCGACTCGATCGCCGCGAGCACCGCCGGCTCGTCCGACAATTCGGAGCGCAGATCGGCCTGGTCGGCGTCGTCGAGCAGGTTCCGCCCGCCGCGGGGATCCGCGCCGACCTGACTGATGTAGTGCTTGGACAGCGCGTCGACCAGGCGGCGCTGGACCCCAGGGCGGGCCTCGTTGTGCAGGCGTCCGCCGCGCCGGGCGGAGTCCGCGATCCGACGGCACGCCCGCGCGTCCACCCGCAGCTCGTAGCCCGCATGCCGGACGCGGAGCCCCTCGGCCGGCGGATCCTCGCGGGCACGCAGGGCGGCGGTCACCACCTCGGCCATGACCAGCCGGCCCTTCAGCTCGGCGACCGCCGGCGTCTCCGTCAGCGTCGGTTCGAGGTCCGGGATCAGGCCCCCGATGCTGCGCAGCAGGACGTCGGTCTCGCCGAGGCTGGGCAGGACCTGGCCGATGTAGTCGCAGAACGTCGGGCTCGGCCCGATGACCAGCACGACCCGGCGCGCGAGCACCTCGCGGTGCGCGTAGAGCAGGTAGGCGGCGCGGTGCAGGGCGACCGCGGTCTTGCCGGTCCCGGGTCCGCCGGCGACGACGAGGACGCCCTGCCGGTCGGCCCGGATGATGCGGTCCTGCTCGGCCTGGATCGTCTCGACGACGTCACCCATCCGGCCGGTCCGCGCGACGGACAGGGCGGAGAGCAACGCGGCCTCGCCCACCAGCTCGCCGGTCCACCGGGCTGCGGCGTCGGCGTCGAAGATCTCGTCGGCGACGCTGGTGACGGTCCGCCCGGCCGTGGCGATCCGCCGCCGCCGGCCCACGCCGCCCGGCTCCACGGCGGTCGCGAGGTAGAACGGCTGCGCCGCCGGGGCGCGCCAGTCCAGGAGCAGGGGTTCCTCCCCCGCCCCGTCCCGGTGCTGCAGGCCGACCCGCCCGACGTAGCGCGTCGGCCCGGAGGTCAGGTCGAGCCGACCGAAGCAGAGCCCACGTGACGCCGCGTCGAGCGCAGCCAGGCGCTGCGCGTGGAGCGCGTTGAAGGCGTCCCGCTCGACTGCGGCCTGCGGCGTGTTGCCCGCCTTGCGCTCGGCCGCCCGCCGCCGGTTCGCGGCCTCGTCGCGCACCTCGTCGAGGCGGCCGTAGAGCATCGAGACGTACGCCTGCTCCTTGGCGACCTCGGTTTCGGCGACCGTGCGGTCCGCAGCCACGCTCCCCCTTTGTCGACCGGTGCTGCCGAGCTCCGGCAGAACGTCCGATTCTAAGGCGCTCGCTGCCCTCGCGGCGGCACGGGAAGAACTCCGGGGGCGCCGGGGTTGCGCCGGGGTGTCCGGAACCCGTGCGAGCATGACGCCGCCATGCGCACGTTGATCCGGCGGAGGTTCGCCACCTCCGACATGCCGCGGGAGGTCTGGGTCCTGGCGGCGGTGGCGTTCTCGGTCGCTCTCGGCTTCGGCATCGTCGCCCCGGTCATCCCGATCTTCGCCCGCGAGTTCGGTGTCGGGCAGACCGCGGCCGGCCTGGTGATCTCGGCCTTCGCGTTCATGCGCCTGTGCTTCAGCCCGTTCGGTGGCTGGCTCGTCAACAAGTTCGGCGAGCGTGTGATCATGGCGACGGGCATCGGGATCGTCGCGGTCTCCAGCCTCCTCACCGGGCTCTCGCAGAACTACGAACAGATGCTCGCCCTGCGGGCCACCGGCGGAGTCGGGTCGGTGATGTTCAGCGTGTCGGCGCAGAGCCTGATGCTGCGTTCGGTGCCGACGCGCATGCGCGGGCAGGCGAGTAGTCGGTTCTACGGCGGCTTCCTGCTCGGCGGCATGACCGGACCGGTGTTCGGCGGCATCCTCGGCGGGATCTCCCTGCGGCTGCCGTTCTTCCTCTACGCCGCCACCCTCGCCCTCGCGGGCACGATCGCGATGGTCTTCCTGCACCGTTCGGAGCAGTCACAGGCGGCCTCGGCCGCGCCGGTGCCGGTCACCACCCTGCGGAGCGCGCTGAAGGACAAGGCCTACCAGGCGGCCCTCACCGTCAACCTGGGCACCGGCTGGGCGCTGTTCGGCATCCGCAGTTCGCTGGTACCGCTCTTCGTGGTCGAGGCCCTGCACCGCGGACCGCTCTGGGTCGGCCTCGGCCTGCTGGTCGGATCGGTCGTCGACGTCATCCTGCTGCAGAAGACCGGCAAACTGGCGGACTCGGTCGGCCGGCGGCCGATGATGCTCGGCGGCACCGCGGTAGGTGTCGCCGGTGCCCTGTTGCTCGCCTTCGCCCCGCATCTGCCGGCCTACCTGATCGCGATGGCCGTCCTGGGCGCGGCCGCATCGATGCTGTCGGTCGGTCCGTCGGCGGTGGTGGGCGACGTCGTCCAGGGTCGTGGCGGCACGGTCGTCTCCACGTTCGGCATGGCCAGCGACGTGGGCGCGGTCGTCGGCCCGTTGGCCGCGGGAGCGCTCGCGGAGCACGTGTCCTACGAAGCGGCGTTTCTCTCCACCGCCGCAGTGCTGCTGATCGGGTTCGGAATGGCCCTGCGGATGCCGGAGACGGTGCACCGCACCCGGCCGGAGGACACCTCAGCCGAGGGCACGCCGGAGGTCGGCGAGGAGATCCTCAACGTCCTCGATGCCGACGGAAAGTCGCACTAGATCTGACGGCACCTCAAGTGGCGAACCCGCGACGGACGCGTGCGTCATCCGGCCCGGGTGCTCGATCAGCGACTCGACCCCGCCGAGTGACTCGCCCAGCGTGAACAGCTTCGCCCGCTCGCAGACCGCGAGGGCGTCGGACTCCCCGCCGACGACGCGGAAGGAGATCATCCCGCCGAAACCGCGCATCTGCTTCGCGGCGATGTCGTGGCCGGGATGGCCGGGCAGGCCGGGGTAGAACACGTGCGTCACGTTGCGGTGCCCCGTCAGCAGATCGACGAGAGCCGCGGCGTTCGAGCAGTGCTTCTCCATACGCACGGCAAGGGTCTTGATTCCGCGCAGCACCAGCCACGCGTCGAACGGTCCGGCGACCCCGCCGATGGCGTTCTGGTGGTAGGCCAACTGGTCACCCAGCGCGGCGTCGGCGACGACCAGCGCACCTCCGACGACGTCGGAGTGTCCGCCCAGGTATTTCGTCGTCGAGTGCATGACGATGTCCGCGCCCAGCTCGAGCGGGGTCTGCAGGTAGGGGGAGGCGAAGGTGTTGTCGACCGCGAGGAGCGCACCGACGCCGTGCGCGAGTTCGGCGAGCGCGGCGATGTCCGCGATGCCGAGCAGCGGGTTGGTCGGCGTCTCGCACCAGATCAGCTTCGTCGTCGGGCGCAGGGCCGCGCGGACCGCGTCGAGGTCGCCGAGCGGCGCCGGGGTGTACTCCAGGCCCCACGGGGCGTGCACCTTCGCGAAGAGCCGGTAGGTGCCGCCGTAGGCGTCGCCGGGGAGAACGACGTGGTCGCCCGGGGCACAGACGGTGCGCAGCAGCGTGTCGGTCGCCGCGAGCCCGGAGGCGAAGGCCATTCCGCGCACGCCGCCCTCCAGCGCGGCCAGGCACTCCTCGAGCGCGGTCCGGGTCGGGTTCGCGCTGCGGCTGTACTCGTAACCCCCACGTAGCCCGCCGACCCCGTCCTGCTTGAAGGTGGAGACGGCGTAGATCGGCGGGACCACCGCACCCGTCGTCGGGTCCGGCTCCTGGCCGGCGTGAATGGCGCGGGTCGCGAAGCCCTGCGGGTCCTGGAAGTCAGCCATGGCCCCACGCTAATGCGCGCAATCGGCGCTGAATCGGGTGGCTCCGGGCACTCGGGCGGGTCGGCCCGTCCGGGAGCCGACGACGTCAGGCTTACGTCACCGCTGGAGGCGGAACACCGGCGAACCCGGCAGAGTTGACCCAGGAGTCGGAGTCTTCCGACTCTCCGAGGAGGTTGGCATGTTGTTCGGTCGCGGCGCGAAGCAGACGATGGTCACGCCCGAGGAGGCGCTGCCCGGTCGGGCCGAGCGTCCGTACGCGGTGCCGGATCGGCACGCGGTGAACGGCAATCCCCTGGAGGGGCCCTACCCCGAGGGTTTCGAGGTCGCGATCTTCGGCCTGGGCTGCTTCTGGGGCGCGGAGCGCAAGTTCTGGCAGGCCGAGGGCGTCTGGGTGACGGCCGTCGGCTACACCGGCGGGTTCACCCCGAACCCGACGTACGAGGAGACCTGCACCGCCCGCACGGGCCACACCGAGGCCGTTCTGGTGGTCTTCGACCCGTCGAAGCTCTCCTACGCGGACCTGCTGGTGACGTTCTGGGAGATCCACGACCCCACCACCCCGAATCGCCAGGGCAACGACGTCGGCACCCAGTACCGCTCGGGGATCTACACGACCACCGACGAGCAGGCGAAGATCGCGCAGGAGTCAGCGGATCTCTACCAGGGCGCGCTGACGAAGGCGGGGCTCGGCGGGATCACGACCGAGATCGCCCCGGCGGGCGAGTTCTACTTCGCGGAGGACTACCACCAGCAGTACCTGTACAAGGTCCCGCACGGCTACGACTGCCACGCCGAGACCGGCGTGAAGTTCCCGCGGGACTGAGGCTCAGGCGCGGCCGTAGATGCGCGGCGGCGCCGGCTCCGCGGGGAAGCAGGTGCACCCGCGGCGTAGGACCTCGGACATGGTCGCCTGGCAGTAGCGCGCGGCGACCGGGTCGTGCTCGGCCTCGGTATGGCCGCAGTGGCAACGCTCGGTCAGCGGGATCGGGGTGGTTTGAGGTGTGGTCATGCGATCTCCCAGCTGGGCTGGTCAAGCCAGATTCGCATGCTGGCGAACCCTCGCCCTTGCAGGTTACGTCAGAGCGGAGCGTTCGCCCTCACACCGGAAACGATCTTGGTTTTCGCCCGGAGGCTCAGGGCAGCCCTCGGAGGTACGCCGCTCATCTGGCGAGCGGCCGGCGACGGAAGGGGCCCGGCATGAATATCGGTGCCGGCATTGTCGTGATCGCGACCGGGGCGGTCCTGGCTTTCGCGGTGAACCTCCCGGGCGGCACCGTCAACGTCTCGGTGATCGGCTGGATCGTCATGCTGGCCGGTCTGGCGTACCTGCACGTCGAGATGCGCATGTTCGGTCCGCGCCGCCGCGCGCTGCGCGCCACCGGAGCGCGGGAACGCGAGCCGGAGTCCGTCCGTGCGGTGGCGAGTGCACCGCGCCCCGTCACCCTGGTCGAGCAGAACGGCGCCTGGTACTACGACGACTCCCCGTCGACAAACCGCTGACGTGGCTGCCGGGGTAAGGGCGTCCTGGCGTTTGGTCGCTGCGATCTCGGGCAGGCAACTCGCACGCCGCCAGCAGGGCGGGGAGAAGAACGTAAGGGGCAGCTCATGGGTATCGGCGTCGGGATTTTCCTCGCCGCAATAGGTGCCATTCTCGCGTTCGCCGTGGATGACACCGTCGAGAACGTCGACCTGGTTGCGGTCGGCTACATCCTGATCGCGGCCGGCGCCATCGGCGTGCTGCTGGACCTGATCGTGTTCGGCCCGCGCCGTCGCGAAGGTGTCGCGGTGGTGGAGGAGCGGGTGTACGACGATCCCCGGAATCCGCGCATCTGAGTACCATCTCCCGCTCATCGCGCCACGGACCGCGTTTCGGCACCGATCTCCCGGGAAGCTTCCGTCCATCGCCGCTACCCGGGCGGCTGAGTGTTGGGGGTACCCCATGGGCATTGGCGTCGGCATTTTCCTCGCCGCGATCGGTGCAATTCTCTGCTTCGCCGTCGGCGACAACGTCGAAGGCGTGAACATGTACGCGATCGGCATCATCCTGATGATCGCCGGTGCGGTGGGTGTTCTGCTCGAGATCATGCTCTTCGCGCCGCGCCGCCGCACCGGTGGGGCCGTGGTCGAGGAGCGCCGGGTGTACGACGACCCCGCGCGCTGACTTTCCCCAGCGTTGCCAGGCCCCCGGTCGTTGCGACCGGGGGCCTTTTGTCTCACCACACGTGATCAGAGGTGGGCCAGTCCCGGGCCGGGACCGAGGACTCCTCGAAGCCGTCGCGTAGGCGTCGACGTGGCCACCACGAAGCAGCATCAACTTCTTCGGTTCCTGCGCCGCGGCGTACGCGTCAAACGCCAGGTGGGCCGGCGTCAGATGATCTTCACGCGCGATGAGCATCAGCAGCGGGGTTGGCTCACCCGGGCGACGTAGCTGATCGGCTCGTCCTCCCCCAGCATCTCGACGGTCCGCAGGATCCGTGCGCCATCACCACGGTCGGCTCGCCGCGACATACTCGTTCCCGTGACAGGCGCCGCGGAGCAGGACCGGGTCCGGCTGTCCCGGGAGGCGATCGTCGCGACCGCGATCCGGTTGATCGAGGCCGAGGGCGAGGCCGCGGCCTCGATGCGCCGGATCTCCGCCGAACTCGGCGTCGCCGCGATGTCGCTGTACAACCATGTACCCAACAAGGCCGCGCTGCTCGACGCGATCGGCGAGTACGTCCGGGCCCAGATCCTGCTGCCGACCGACCCCGAGCTCACGTGGGAGCAACGGGCCCGTGTGCTGATGCACGCCTTCCGCGACGTGGTCGAGCGGTACCCCCGCAGCGTCGAGTTGATGATGGCCCGCGCCCCGTCCTCCCTGGTCGGCCTCGAACCGCTCGAGTACTCGCTGGAGATGGTCGAGCAGGCCGGGTTCTACGGACGGGACGCGCTGCGCGTCGTCCGCGCCTTCGTCGCCTACGCGGTCGGCGCGACGACCACCGCCGCGCACCGCGCCCGCGCGGTGGAGGCGATGCGGGACGACGGCACGCCGCCCGACCCCGCGGGCCTCGAGCAGTACCCGCGGATCGCCGCCCTGGGGCTGGACCTGTTCATCGACGAGAGCGACTTCGAGTTCGGTCTGGACCTGCTCATCTCGGCCGTCACCGACCTGCGCCGGGAGCGTTGACGGCCGATCGGGGGCGATCTAGACTTACAGCGTAAGTTTCCCGGCGAGGGAGGCCCGCGATGGCGGTTCGGTCGGCAATGCGCTGGGGCCTGCGGCACGGCCTGGCCCAGGTCGCGATCAAGAAGGGCGCCAAGCGCGGCGACGCCCACGCGCGGCTCGTCGTCGGCGGCAGCGACATCGACCCGCACCCCATCTACGACGAGATGCGCGTGAAGGGCTCGGTGGTGATGGGCGCGTTCGCGATGGTGACCGCGCGGCACGGGGTGATCTCCGACATCCTCAAGAGCGACGACTTCGGCGCCGGCCTGCCCTGGGAGGCACTGCCGCGCCCCCTCGCCAAGGTCGGGTTGTGGGCCCAGGACCCGCGCAACCCGGGACCGGTGGAACCGCCGTCCCTGCTCGTGATCAACGGCGTCGACCACATGCGCCTGCGCAAGCTGGTCAGCCGTGCGTTCACCGCCCGGGCGGTCGACGCCCTCGGCACCGACATCGAGGACGTGGCGACCCAGCTGCTGGACCGGATCGCCCGCGAGCACCCGGCCGGTGGCCGGGCGGACCTCATCGACGCGTACGCCCACGCGCTGCCCGTGCAGATCATCGCCAAGATCCTCGGTGTGCCCGCCTCGATGCAGGACACGTTCCTGCGGTGGGGCGACGACCTCGCAGCCAGCCTGGACATCGGGCTGCCCTACCGCCAGTTCCGGCAGTCGGAGAAGGCCCTGGCCGCGCTCAACGCTTGGCTGCGCCAGCACTGCGCGGAACTGCGCCGCAGCCCCGGCGACGACCTGCTCAGCCGAGTTGTGCTGGCCGGCCAGGAAGACGGCAACGAGCTGACCGACGCCGAGCTGATCTCGCTGGCCGGCCTGGTGCTGGCGGCCGGGTTCGAGACGACCGTCAATCTGATCGGCAACGGCGCGGTGCTGCTCTTCGACCACCCCGACCAGCGGGAGGTCCTGCGCGCGGACCCGTCGCTGTGGCGCAACGCGGTCGAGGAGGTCCTGCGCTTCGACTCCCCCGTCCAGAACACGGCCCGGCACGCCGTCCGGAACACCACCGTGGACGGCGTGGCGATCCGCCGGCACGTCCTGGTCGCCCTGATGATCGCCGGTGCCAACCGGGACCCCGCGGTCTTCGCCGATCCGCACACCTTCGACGTGACCCGCGCCAACGCCAAGGACCACCTGGCTTTCTCGGCGGGCCCGCACTACTGCCTGGGCGCCGCGCTGGCCCGGATGGAGGGCGAGATCGGACTGCGGATGCTCTTCGACCGCTTTCCCGACCTGGCGGCCGACGGCCCCGCCCGCCGCCGCCCGACCCGCCTCCTCCACGGCTGGGCCTCGGTCCCGGTGCGGCTCGGCAGCGCGGTCCCCGCCGCGGCCTGAGGGTTTCTCAGCTCACAGACGCTGATTTGTAGGCGGACGAACCGGGACGTTCCGGGGCGTTGGTGAACATTTCCGACAGAACCTTCGAAAAGTACTCGGCTTTGGGCGAACCTTTCCCACTGCTCGAGTGATCCTGCCGAGGTCACACCCATCACAGAGGGGCCTTGGTGCCACACGGCCCGGGCTGCCTCTGGTCCCTTCCGTGAGGACACCCCCGGCATGACCCGCCCGCAATACCGGTCGACCCCGTCCCCGACCCCTACCCCGGGGCCGCGGGCAAAGCGCTCCCGCATCCGTCGCGCCACCCGCATGACGGTCGGAGTCACCCTGCTGCTGGCCGTGGCCACCGGCGTAACCGTCGGTGCCGCCGCCTACTCCCGCAACGCCGCTGCGGACAACGCCGCGATCGCGTCCACCGCGGCCTCCACCCAGGACGTCCGCGACACCGACGTCGCGCGCACGGAGCGGGAGGCCCGTGACCTGGCCGAGATGGGCCAGTCCCGCGAGGTGATCCCCGGCCTGGCCGTGAAGATCGGCGACATCCGGGTCTTCACCGACTCCTCCGGCCTCCCAGCCACCACGCTTCCCCTCCAGGTGCTGAACACCGGCGACCTGACGCGGTCCTTCGACATCACCGTCGTGGCGATCTCGGACAAGGGCGAGGTCATCACCACCGACGTCGGAACGGCCGCGAACCTGCGTCCGGGCCAGGCGGCGGAGGTCCAGGTGCTCGAACTCGTCGGCAGCGCGCTCGCCGACGAGCTGTCGGGAGCCACCTTCCGGATCGAAGAGGCGTACCCCTACTAGGAGTGCACCTCCTCGGGAGCTGAACCTCCGGCGAGCCCAGCTAGGTGGGTCCGGTCCGGGCTGCCATGATGCGGCCCGGACATCGGAGGACACATGGGACAGTTCCGGCGCGTCGGTACCGGCGCCGCAGTCACCGCGCTCGTGCTGGGCGCGATCCTGGCTTCCGGGGGCGGCTCACGGGCGGCCGACGGGGATGCACCGGCGATGCAGTTCGCGGCCGTCTCCGTGCAGAGCATCCGGCTCAACGTCGGGGAACCGGCGGCCAGCACCGGGGACCGCTTGGTGTTCTCGCACACCCTGACGTCCGGCGGCAAGACGGCCGGCCTGTCTGGCGTCGAGTGCGCCCTGACCTCGGTGACGACGTCGAAGCCCAAGGGGAAGCAGAAGGCGGTCTCCAGCGCGCGCTCCCACTGCGTCGGATCGATCGTCCTGACGGACGGTCAGATCGCGGCGCAGGGCCTGACCGACCTGCTCGAGCCCGGCGGGAACTTCGAGCTCGCGATCACCGGCGGCACCGGCCGCTACAGCGGCGCGGCCGGAACCGTGCGCAAGGCCGGCGGCGCCGACAAGGGCACCTTCACGATCGATATCGCCCCGCGATGAAGAAGCCGCTCGTCGTCACCGTCGGCGTGATCACCGCCTTCGCGATCATCGCCGGCCCGTTGGCGCTCGCACGCAAGGACGACCCGCAGATCGAGAAGGCCGGGCCGCGGGTGTTCGAGGCCGTCGAACAGACCAGCCGGGACCGGGACATCAAGCCCGCCGGGACCAGCCTCGGTGACGAGTTCCTCATCGCCCAGGCGCTCACCGAGGGCGGTACGCCCGCGGGCACCGCGGACACGACCTGCAGCTTCGTCCGCGTCGTTCGTGAGGAGGGCAAGCCGACGCCGCTCGCGGTCAGCCTCCAGTGCTCGGGTGTCGCCCGGATCGGCGTGAACGTCCTGACCTACCAGGGCTTGAACTCCTTTTCGCCCGATTCCCCCTCGCAGAGCCGCTTCGCCGTCACCGGCGGGACGGGCCCCTTCGCCCACGCCCAGGGCGAGGTCCGCGTCACCGAGACCGGCCGCGGCACCAGCGCCCTGGCCGTCGAACTCGTCTGACCCACTCCTTGAAGATGACATCTCCAACGCAGCGTCCTTGAAGATGACATCTCCAACGCAGCGTCCTTGGAGATGTCATCTCCAAGGGGGTCAGGTCAGGAAGCCAGGTAGCCGAGGAGGTCCTGGCGGGTGATGACGCCGCGGGGCTTGCCGTCCACCAGGACGATCAGGGCCCCGGCGTGCTCGAGCTCGTGGACGGCCACCGAGACCGGCTCGCCCGAGCCGATGATCGGCAGCGGCGGGGACATGTGTTCCTCGAGCCGGTCGGAGAGCGAGGCGTTGCCGGCGAAGAGCTTGTCGAGCAGGTCCTTCTCCCCCACCGCCCCGACGATCTCGGCGGCCATCACCGGGGGCTCGGCGCGGACGACGGGCATCTGCGAGACGCCGTACTCACGGATGACGTTGATCGCCTCGCGGACGGTCTCGTTCGGGTGCATGTGCACGAACTCCGGGGTGGGGCCACCGGTCTTGCGGGCGAGCACCTCGCCGACCGTCACCTCGCCGCCCGCCGAGATGAAGCCGTAGTCGGCCATCCAGTCGTCGTTGAAGATCTTCGACAGGTAGCCGCGGCCCGAGTCCGGCAGCAGCACGACGATGACGTCCTCCGGGCCGGCCTTCTCCGCGATCCGCAGCGCGCCGGCCACGGCCATGCCGCACGAGCCGCCGACGAGGAGCCCCTCCTCGCGGGCGAGGCGCCGGGTCATCGAGAACGAGTCCGCGTCGGAGATGGCGAAGATCTCGTCGGCGATGTCGGGGTCGTAGGCGTCCGGCCAGAAGTCCTCACCGACGCCCTCGACGAGGTACGGCCGGCCGGTGCCGCCGGAGTACACCGAGCCCTCGGGGTCGGCGCCGATCACCTTCACCGCGCCGCCCGAGATCTCCTTGAGGTACTTGCCGACGCCGCTGATGGTTCCGCCCGTGCCCATGCCGGCGACGAAGTGGGTGATCCGGCCGTCGGTCTGCTCCCAGATCTCCGGGCCCGTCGTCTCGTAGTGCGAGCGCGGGTTGTTCGGGTTGGAGTACTGATCGGGCTTCCAGGCGTCCTTGCGCTCGCGGACCAGACGGTCGGAGGTCTGGTAGTACGACCGGGGGTCCTCCGGGGCGACGGCCGTGGGGCAGACCACGACCTCGGCGCCGTACGCGCGGAGGGTGTTGATCTTGTCGGTGCTCACCTTGTCCGGCACTACGAACACACAGGAGTAGCCACGCTGCTGGGCGACCAGGGCGAGGCCCACGCCGGTGTTGCCCGACGTCGGCTCGACGATCGTCCCGCCGGGGCGAAGTGCCCCACTTTGTTCCGCCGCGTCGATCATCCGCGTCGCGATCCGGTCCTTCACCGACCCACCCGGATTGAAGTACTCGACCTTCGCCAGCACGGTCGGGGCGAGGCCGTCAGTGACGGACTTCAACCTGACCAGCGGCGTGTTCCCCACGAGGTCGATCAGTGACTCCACGTAGCGCACGCGCTTACCTCCCAGACCGTCCGGCCGATGAGTGGATCACCCGAACGTCTCGACCTTCGTCAGGACTGAGCAACGGAATGTCAATTGCCCAACGTCACCCTAGGCGCGGGACCTACGTTCGGAACCCGGGAGAGAACGGGCGGCGCGCCGTCAGTTCAAACCCGGACGGACGATCGAGCCCGGGGGGGCTCTTCGCACGTCGAGGAGGTGCGCGATGACGCGTAACGTGGGAACGCGGATGCTTCAGGCAGCCGCGCTGGGCACCACCGGGGTAGCACTCACCGGTGGCGCACTGGCCGGCGTTCTGATGACCGAGGCCAAGCTGGCGCGGCACTGGGTCGGCAAGCCGAAGGGCGAGCCGCCGATGGCCGACGGACTCTACGGCTGCGGCCCCGGCCGCCAGATCTCCATGGCCATGCTCGGTGACTCGATGGCCGCCGGTCTCGGCGTGGCCACCCCCGAGGAAACCCCCGCCGCCCTGATCGCCCAGGGCCTGTCCGAGCGCGCGAACGCTCCCGTGCGCCTGATCAACGTCGCCCTCGTCGGCGCCCAGAGCACCGACCTCGACCGCCAGGTCACCCTCGCGCTCGCGGCCCGCGCCGACGTCGCGATGATCATGATCGGCGCCAACGACGTCACCCACCGGATCCAGCCCTCGCTCTCGTGCGCGATGTTGCAGGCCGCCGTCCGCCGGCTGCGCGAAGGCGGCTGCGAGGTCGTGGTCGGGACCTGCCCGGACCTCGGCACCATCGAGCCGATCGCCCAGCCGCTGCGCTACCTGGCCCGGCGCTGGAGCCGACAGCTCGCCGCCTCCCAGACCATCGTCGTCGTCGAGAACGGCGGCCGGACGGTCTCGCTCGGCGATCTGTGCGCCACCGCCTTCGTCTCCAACCCTCGCGAGATGTTCTCCGCCGACCGCTTCCACCCCTCCGCCGCCGGCTACGCCGCTGCGGCGATGGCCGTGGTGCCCTCGGTCTGCGCCGCGCTCGGGTTCGTCTCGGCCGCCGAGATCGTGATCGACCCGGCCCGCGAGGAGGAGATGCTCCCGGTCGCGTTCGCCGCGGTCGAGGCCGCTGACCGCCCGGGCACCGAGGTCGCGCCGGCGGAGGCCAACCGCGCCGACGGTGGCCGTCGCTGGGCCCTGTTGCGCCACCGCCGCCGCCACGAGCTCCCGGAAGACGCCACGGCCAACGCGGCCTGAATTCACACCTGGGCGCGGACCTGTTCGGCCTGCCCGGCCAGGATCGTCAGCACGTCCCCCAACGGGAGACGCGCGCCCTGCCACCAGATGGCCGCGGTGGGCTCCAGAACGCCCGCTGCGGCCGTCAGGTCGTGCGCGGTGACCGCCACCTGGTCCGCGACCGCGAAGACGCTCGTGACCGGCACGGGGCGCACCACCGGCGGCTCGTCGCCGTCGCGCTCCTCGACGCCGGCGGCGGCGTCGGCGAGGGACTGGGCCAGGGCCCGGGCCGCGCCCGCGATTCTGTTCAGGCGACTCTCAGGAAGGCGTCGAAGCCGGTCGGCGACGTCGGCCAGTTGTGCACGGAGCGTTTCGACGGCAGCGTTCTGCGCGTCATCCGTTCGGCCTCGTGTGGTCACGGAATCCGAGGGTATGAGGGCGGTGCGCTCCGCCCGCCGACGGCGCGGGCGGGGCAGCAAGATTTTGCAGCAAAGCCGTCAGGGAACCCGCGCGCAAACCTTGTATCGTCGTTCGGCGTCGGGCACCCTCGTTACACCGGCAAGCCCAGTTCGTTCGTACGTTCGGTCAACCCCGATTACGCGGCGTGAGAGGCGGTCCCATGTCCCTACACCACTCCGAGGAGACGCATCAGAACCTGTTGGCCCGGGTTCCCGGGATAACAGGACGCGAACTTCCCGAGTGGTTCCGCGAACTTGAGGACGGCCCGTCCTTCCTGAGGTTCGAGGAGAGGGTGACGTGGCTGCAGGACGAGCACGGCATCGCTCACGGCCACGCCACGGCGATCGTGCACGAGCACGATCTGAAGCGCGCGCACCGCTCGTTCCTCTAGAGCGAAGCGAGCACCCACAAAGCGAAGCGGCCCCGACCACATGGTCGGGGGCCGCTGTTCGTTGTCGCTGGGTCAGTCGCCGCGCAGGCTGCTCAGCAGGCGCAGCATCTCGAAGTAGATCCAGACGATGGTGACGGTCAGACCGAAGGCCGCGCGCCACGCCTCGATCTGCGGAGCGCCCTCGCGGACGCCGCGCTCGACGAGGTCGAAGTCCAGCGCCAGCATGAACGCGCCGAGGCAGACGCCGACCGCGCCGATGGCGACGCCCATCGGGCCGCCCCACGTGTCCACGCCGCCACCGAAGAGGCTGAAGACGAAGTTGAACAGCAGCAGCCCGACGAAGCCGAGTATCGCCGCGAGGACGACCTTCTGCATCTTCGGGGTGACGCGGATCTTGCCGCTCTTGTAGAGCGCGAGCATCACGCCGAAGACGATCGCCGTGCCGGCGACGGCCTGGATGGCGACGCCCTCGAGGTTCGGGTCGCTGGCCTCGATCGCGTGGGAGAACGCTCCGAGGAAAACACCCTCGACGGCCGCGTACAGCATGATCAGCGGCGGGCTCGGGACCTTCTTGAACGAGTTCACCATCGCCAGGCCGAAGCCGACGAGGGCGGCCACGATCGCGAGGCCGAAGCCGACGTCGGCCGCCCAGGCGGCGGCGCCGGTACCGATGGCGATCACCAGCAGCAGGCCGGTGCGCGAGATGACGTCGTCGAACGTCATCGGCTGGGTCGAGGTCGAGCCCGACGGCGGGAACTGCCGGCGCAGGCCGTCAGGCGCCGAGGTGTCCGGCTCGTTCCGGAAGGTCGCGTAACCGTTGCGGCTGAACGTGTCGGACCGGGAGAGGACGGGGTTCGTGCTTTGCATGAGAGGGCACCTCCGTGGGCCCGCAGGGTGCTGGGCGCGTTGCCCAGCGTAGATGTCTGCTACCGACTGAACGTGGAACCACCCTCAGGCGTTCCGCGCCGGAGCTGTGAGCTGGACCCCTCGAGACCGGGGTTTGGATCTCGTCAGGGCTGTGCGGCAGCCGCGGCGTCGGCCTGCGCGATCAGCAGGGCGGCCAGGCGGCGGGCCTCGTCCGGGAGCAGGTAGCTCGAAAGCTCCAGGTAGCGGCCGGCCTCGTCGGTGTCTGCCTGGTCGGTGAGGCCGAGGACGACGTAGTGCGTCTCTTCCTCGGTCCCCGGATCCATCTCGTGGCCACCGACGGTCAGGTAGGTGCGGTGATCGTCCTTGGGGATCAACGCAGCGCTGTATTCGGTCGGGCTGACGATGTCGCTCATCTGGGCCTCACCCACGGGTCAGCTTGATCGGTGGTGCTTGATCAAAAACCGCCATCTACCTGCACTAATAGACTTAATGGGTATCACAAAACTTCGATGATCGTGCTTTCGCCACGCCGCGCGGCGCGGTAGGGCGCGCCCATGCGAAAGGCCCCGGACGCCCGTCCGGGGCCTTTCGAAGATCAGGTGGCGGTTTCGGCCGGTCAGCCGGTCCGCTGCGGGCCGATCAGACGACGCTGCGCGGTGTCCCAGCGCTTCCAGGCTGCATCCAGGTTCTCGGACATCTCGGCGATGGTGAGGCCCGCGTAGGTGTCCTCCCCCGCCTGCGTGGTCTTGGTGATCACGCCGATCGCCCGGACGACCTCGGAGTAGGCCATGGCCGTCTCCTCGAGGTCCCGCGCCTCCTGCAGCGGGTCGACGGGACGACGCTGCTCGATGATCCGCGCCGCCGGCGCCGCGGTCTCCGATGCCTCCGACGTCTCGGCCACGACCTCGCTCCGGGCCCGACCGAAGCCCATCTTGGTCTTTCCGCTCATCTGAAGCCCCCTTCAACCGGCCTGCGCCGGAAACCCATCGTGACGTACTCGGCACTCTCCGCCGCGGACCTGACCGCGGTGTCGCGTAACTGATGTGACGCGAGAGGTTTTCGGCGCCCCCGCGCCGATCGCCTCCAAGACGTCCAGATTGCTCCCGATTCACCCTTCACGGATCGGCCGAGCGGGCACAAGAGCCCTCAGCCGTTCGGACCACCCGGCCCGTCACCACGCGTAAATTCCGGCGCCGACGCGATCATGGGGCAGTGATTTCCCGCCGGCGGTACGCCCTCGTGGTGGCCGCGGTGCTGGCCGTCAGCGGCTGCGACGTCGAGTCCGACCCGTCCGGCGGTGCCGAATCGACCCCGATCACCGGGAGCAACGCCCGCGCACTGTTGGACACGCTGCCGGTCAAAGGCCGGGGCGCCCTCACCGGATACGAACGCGCCGCCTACGGCCCGGCGTGGGCCGACGTGGACCGCAACGGCTGCGACACCCGCAACGACGTGTTGCGCCGGGACCTGCGGGTGCTCGCCTTCAAGCCGCGGACGCGCGACTGCGTCGTCCTGTCCGGCGTCCTCGACCCGGACCCCTACACCGGCGTCCGGATCTCGTTCCTGCGCGGCGAGACCACGAGCACCGCGGTCCAGATCGACCACGTCGTGGCGCTCGCCGACTCCTGGGTCACCGGGGCCTTCGGGTGGGACGCGGCGAAGCGGACCGTCTTCGGCAACGACCCGCTGAATCTGCTCGCGGTCGACGGACCCGCGAACCAGCGCAAAGGCGCCGGCGACGCCGCCACCTGGCTACCGCGGGCCGCGTTCCGATGCGCGTACGTCGCCCGCCAGATCGCGGTGAAGGCCAAGTACGGCCTCTGGGTCAAGCCGGCCGAGCGGGACGCGATGGCCCGCGTCCTCGCCACCTGCCCGAACGAACCCGTCGCGACCGCGTAGCCCTACTCGCAGACGATCCCGTCGCTGTCGGCGTCGCGGTACCAGCTGTACTCGGGGTCGCGGCCGGAGTAGTACGGCCCGAACCCGGCGTCCTTGGCCTGGTAGCAGTAGGAGAACCGCGGGTCGGTCCCGCCGGTGCTTCCGCCGCCGGTTCCGCCGCCGGTTCCGCCACCGGTTCCGCCGGAGGATCCCGTGGTCACCTTGGCCTTCGCGACCCGCACAGTGACGTTCTCGCAGTTGGCTGCGACCCGCTTCAGCGCGTTCTTCTCCGCCGGGTCGACCTTCAGCGACCAGCGGATCTTCACCGCCACCCACTCCGCGACGTATTTGCACCGCTTCTTCGCGGGCAGCCACTGCGCCGGGTCCCGGTCACCCTTGGACTGGTTCACGTTGTCGGTCACCGCGACCAGCGTGCGCGAGTCGCCGAGGTCGTTGGCGAAGGCCTTCCGCGTCGCGGCGTTCCACTTCCTCGCACCCGAGTCCCAGGCTTCGGCGAGCGGGACGAGGTGATCGATGTCGACGTCCTCCGCGCTGGTCCACGTCGCGCCGTCGAAGTAGGACAGCCAGCGGCCGGTGACCACGGTGCAGGAGCCGGCCACCCTCTTCATCGACTCCGCGCGCAGCACCTCGGAGCGCGTGTTCTGGCAGTCGCGGTCGGTGTCGCTCCAGTGCGAGAACTTGGAACGGGCGTAGCCCGACCGGGTCTCGGAGGCCACCGGCAGGTCGCGGATCGCCTGGTGCAGCTTCACCTTGACCGTCGCCGCCTCGGCCGGCCCCGCCCCCGCGAACAGGACCGTGCCGCTCGCGATCAGCGACGCGGTGAACGTACCGATGGCAGTACGACCGACAAAACGCATGAATCCCCACCCGGATCGGTCGCGCCTCCCCAGGCACGGTCGCGTTCAGAGTGAGGGCGGGGCCGAGATCTGAGCTCGGCCGAACGGCCGGACCCGACTGGCCCGTTCCGTCAAAGATCAATGCCGGTCGGCGACAACTGACGCACAATCAGACCGGACGTTTCCGGACAGACCGCCCTGCCTCACGCGCCCTGCAACTGCGGCAGAACCTTCGCTCCGAAGGCGTCGAGGAAGCCGGCCTGGTCGCGGCCGACCTGGTGCAGTAGAGCCGCTCGATACCGAGCTCGGCGCGACCGGCAGGTGCCCGGTGCGGACCAGTCCGTCGGCGTCGACCGTTTCTCCGCGCAGCAGGCTGCGGAGAATGTGCGCGCACTCGCGCAGCCGCGCGTTGCGGACGGGCTTGCGCGGCCAGATGTCGCCGGTGACGTGTTCGTTGAGGGCCTCTCCCGATCCCAGCGCGACCGTGAGCCGCCCGGGCCACACCTGCGCCACCGTCGCGGTCGCCTGGACGAGCACCACCGGGTGGTAGCGCTGACCCGGCGTACGCACCACCCCGTAGGGCGACGTCGTCAGTGCCATCGCGGAGCCGAGCCAACTCCACGCGTACCCGGGAGCCGACTACCGTGCTGGCATGACCGGATCGCCCCGCTGGGCCGGGGTTCACGATGTCGAACACTCCCGGTGGTACGTCGAACGCTTCCGCCGCATGGCCGCCGAGGGCGCGGACCTCGCCGGCGAGGCACGGCTGCTGGACGCGATGCTGCCGCGGGGCGCGCGGGTCCTCGATGCCGGGTGCGGACCCGGCCGCGTCGCCGGCGAACTCGCCGCGCGCGGACATGACGTCGTCGGCGTCGACGTCGACCCCGAGCTCATCGCGGCGGCGACCGAGGACCACCCCGGCCCGCGGTGGATCGTCGCCGACCTGGCGAGCCTCGACCTGGGGTCGCACGGCGAACCGGAGCCGTTCGACGCCGCTCTCCTGGTGGGCAACGTCCTCGCGTTCGTGGCGCCGGACAGCGAGCCGCAGGTGCTGGCCGCCGTGGCCCGGCACGTCCGACCCGACGGCCGGGTCGTGATCGGTCTCGGGCTGGACCGCGGGTATCCGATCTCCGCGATGGACACCGACGCCGGCCGGGCCGGCCTGGTCCTCGAGCATCGCCTCGCCACCTGGGATCTGGCCCCGTTCCAGGAGGACTCGTCCTTCGCGGTCAGCGTCTACCGCGTTTCTGCCTGACGTCTCTCTCGTGGTCGACGCTTCCCGGTCGCCATTGCACTGTCGGTGAGCTGTGTCCGCTCCCCGGGTGGCAAGCTCAGGGCATGGACGCGAAGGTCATTGCCCGCGCCGCGGCGGTGAGCCTTCCAGGAATCGCCTTGGCGGCGGCCGGAGCCACCCACCCGCACTTCCTCACCGTCGAAAGCGCGAACGAGTGGTGGGTGTTGCACGTCTACCTGCTGCCGTTGTTCCCGCTGCTACCGCTCGCGCTGCTCGTGCTCATCCACGGCGAGAGTTCTCCGCTCGCCTGGGCGGCCCGGATCGCCGGCTTTGGATTCGCGGTCGGGTACACCGCGTTGGACGCAATCGATGGCATCGGAGCCGGGCTGGTCGTGGATGCCAGCGGGGCGCCCCAGGACGTGATCACCGGGCGGATGTTCGAGATCGGTGACCGGTTGGGGCGGGCCGGAATCTGGTGCCTGCTCGCCTCGCTCGTGCTCACTGCGATGGTGCTCAGCCGCCGCCACGGGTGGTGGGTTCTGCCGGGAGTGCTCGTGTTCGCCTTGGGGTGCCGGTTGTTCTACCTGCACCACATCTTCAGCCCGAACGGGGCGTGGGGCATGGTCGCGATTGCCGCCGGCACCGCACTACTCGCGCTCGCCCCGTCGCGGCAAACCTCGGCGACCTCTGCATAGGGTGTGCCGCCCTCAGGCCAGGGCGGTAGCACCGAGGCAGTCGCGCAACCGGATGAGGCCGTCGCGGATACGCGTCTTGATGGTCCCGAGGGGCACGCCCAAGTGGGTGGCGACCTCGGTGTAGGTCATCCCCCCGTAGTACGCGTGCACGATCGATTCGCGCTGAATGGGGGTCAGACTGGCCAGGCAGGAGCGCACCGCTTCGGCTTCGAGTCGTTCGCCCACTTCTTCGGATACCCAGTCCACGTCGGGGCTGAGATCAAAGCTGGCCGCTCGCTGGGTACGCGTCGTCCACGCCTGTTCCGAGCGGACGCGATCCACGGCGCGGCGGTGGGCCATCGTCATGATCCACGCCCTGGCGCTCCCCTTGTCCGGCTCGTATCGAGAAGCGGTTCGCCATACGTCGAGAAGGACTTCCTGGGCAACCTCTTCGGACTGCGCGTGGTCGCGCAGCACCCGCTTGACGAGACCGAAGACCGCGGACGCAGTAAGGGTGTAGACCTCGGCGAAGGATTCACGGTCGCCTCGGCCCGTCGCCAGGAGCGCGAGGGTCAGCCGGGTGTGGGAGCTGGGTTCCGGTTCCAGCTCCGGCGCGTTCCGAATGGGGTCCCCCAGCACGTCTCAGATCTCCTCCGGCGTCAGAAGCGGGCGCCGCGGTAGGCGGAGAAGCTTCTGTGGTCCCTTCGGCGGCTCGAGTCACTATGTCAGTCTCGCCGACACCATCCCGCCACCCGGCGCGCGAATAGGGAACGCGAGCCGGCGGTCGATGGCGCGCCACGCCGAGCCCGACCAATCCGTGCTGCTCACGCGCTGCGAACTCACCACATCACCGCTCGCACATACGTCGACCTCTCGCTCTGGGGCCAAGCCGGCCGGCGGGGCGCGGGCCGACGCCATACTTACTGAAGGCGCTAGTTGCTGATGCGAACGGTCCGGACGGCGCGCAGACGGACGCAGAACTGGGCATTTGCCGGGGCCCTCACCTTCGCTGCGCTGACAGGCTGCGGTGCGGAGTCGGAGTCGGGGCCGGTGTCCACCGCCACGTCGCCCGAGTCCGCGATCGACGCGACGATGCACATCGTCGACTGCGCGTTCGTGCCCCCGATCGTCTTCGCGCATCCCGGAGATCCCGTCACGATCGTGAATCTCGACTCGGTGGAGCACCGGTTGACCGGCCAGGGCCTGCCGACCGTCTCACTGGCAGGCGGAGGAGGCGTCTACAGCTTCCAGGCGCCGAGCTCGGGGACGACGACCTACAACTGCGACCACAAGGCCGTGGCCAAAGGCCAGGTGTTCGTCCTCTAGCAACCCGCCCCGGACCGAGGCCTTCTCCAGGCGTCCACGAATCGGCCCGCGTCGAATCTCTTTCATGCGAGATCCGGACCAGCGCCACGTGTGGGGTGACCTCGACGTCATGAGGACGCTGCTTGCCCGCCGCGATGCCCGGTCTGCTCCCGGGGCACGCACCGATCCCTACCGCGTCGCGCTGGTCGTCGGCGGGGGCGGCATGCGTGGCGCGTACGTCGCCGGGATGCTCGCGGCGTTGGAGCGGATGGGGCTACGCGGATCGTTCGACGAGGCCTACGGATCGTCCTCCGGAGCGGCGAGCGCGGCAGCGTTCCTGACCGGGTCCGGCGCCGAGGGAGCAGCATGCTTCCCGGAGGACCTCGCGTCACCACGCTTCATCGACAGGCGGCGGCTGCTCCGTGGCCGACCCATGGTCGCCCTGGACTACTTCGTCGACGACGTGCTCGGCGTGCGGAAGCCGATGCGTTGGGATCTCCTGCGGCACGGTCCGGGGCGCCTGCGCATCGTGGCCACCGATGTCGCCGACCTCTCTGCCCATGAACTGGCGCCGACGACGGTGGACGAGTGGAAGACGGCGGTGAGGGCGAGCGCGACGATCCCGCTCCTGGCCGGGGCACCGGTGTCCTTTCAAGGAAAGCGGTGGATCGACGGTTCCGTCGCCGAACCGCTGGCCACCGAACGCGCGCTCCGGGGCGGTGCGACCCACGTGCTGGTCCTGCTGTGCCGAGGGGAACAGGAACTGGACCCGCGGCCCGTCGGCGCCCTACCTCGCCGTCACCGCGCACTCGACCGGCTGGTCCCGGGATTGGGAACCCTTCTGCAGGGAACGCGCCGCTACACCGCTGACCTGAGATCAATCACCGCCCACGCCGCGGCCGGTTCGACCGGCGGACAGGTCCTTGCCCTCGGGCCGGCGACGTCAGCGGACGTCACCAGTTTGTGCATCGACCCACAGAAGGTGGCCACTGCCGTGCGCATCGGCGCTCACTCCATGGCATCGCTCGTCGCGACGGTGGACAACCAGGTGGGACCGGCTTCGGCGGAGTAGTCACGCCGTGTCCGGGCCGGGCAGGAGCGTTCAGGTCCGAGGCCCGCCTCTTCGTCAAACGACGCTGCGCGTGCCGCGCGCGCCGGTTCGTCACCGGTCGCAGGCTTCCGAGGGCGAGCCCTCAGCCGCGGCGGACGGTGGTACGCCAGGTGGTGAGAACTCCAGCAGAAATTGCGATCAGCAGCACGACGTACACCATGGACTTCCATCGCTTTCTCAGTGTTACTTCCTGAGAGGTCTTCGCCGGCGCGCCCGCCAAGGACAGGTGTCGGCGGTGTCACACCGGTGAGCGAGGCTGAGTCTCCCGCTCTGGGCTCTAGAAATGGCGCTCGCGCCTGGGCTGGGCCTGGCCGATCGTTCACGCGGACAGTCGATACACCTCGTGGGTCTTCGGGCACCGACTGCGGCAACATCACCCCCGCCCAGCGGTGGACCTCGGGCGATAACACTCAACTGTCAGCGCACTGTCAGGCCGGACCCAGGCCGGCATCAGGCTGCGGGGTAGGCGTCCGGGACATGAAGCCGATATCTGACGAACCCCGAATGGCGCTGGGATGGACGACGTTCGCGGCCCTGGCGCACTGGCAGTGCGTGGTGGTGCTCACGCCGGCCACGTACGCCACCTGAAAGAAGGGCCGCCAGCGCTTCAACACAGACGCCACGGGGCAGATCCTCTGCATCGACCATTGCCGGAGGAACCGCATGAGCGCTGCCCTGATCGTCATCCTCGTACTCGCACTGATCTTCGGGGGGATCGGGTTTCTCGTCGAGGCCGCCGCCTGGGCTCTGATCATCGCCGTCGGCCTGCTGGTGGCCGGGGTGGTAATGGGCCTGATGGCTCGAGGAAGGTCCGGCGTCTGACCCTCCGTCGGCACCTCGCCGTCATCGGACCGACTACCAGGAGAACCCATTGGGCAAGCAGATGGAAGGCGACAACAAGCAGCGTCGACAGAACGCGCGCGCAGCGAGGGAGGCCGGTTCTTCCGCGAGCGCCGAAGGCATGACCACCGGCGCCTCCAAGCAGCGAACGCACCTCTCGGCGGGAGAAGGCGATCACCTCGAGCGCTTGGCGACCACGCAGCGTGGTGAAGCGAAGCAGGCCGGCCCCGACGTGCCGAAGCCGCTGCGGGGCAAGGGTCGACGCAACGAACCTGACGTCCCACCGCGCGCCTGACCGGACGCGCGGACCGTCGAGGGACACCGGTCCACGCATCCAGGGGGGTGGACCGGGCAGGAGCAGCGGATGATCCTCAATGAGCTCGGCACCACGTGGGAACGACTGCTTACCGTCCTGATCGCCGGGACCGCCACCTACGCAGCAGTGATCGCCCTGACCCGCTTCACCGGACCACGGGCGTTGGCCAAGATGTCCAGCTTCGATTTCGCGGCCACGGTGGCGATCGGCTCCACCCTCTCCTCGACACTTCTCGGTTCGGTGCCCCTCGTCGCGGGGGCTCTCGGACTCGTTCTCTTGTTCGCCCTTCAGTTCGGCGTCGCCACCGCCCGGCGGCGCGGCGTGTTCTCCGGGTGGGTGGACAACTCCCCGGTCCTGCTGATGGCGCACGGCAACGTCCTGGAGGAGAACCTCCGGCACGTCCGGATGAACCGGTCGGAGCTCTGGAGCCAGTTGCGTCAGGCAGGGGTGCATCGTCGCAGCGACGTGCTGGCGGTTGTGCTGGAGACCGCGGGAAACGTCAGCGTCCTGCGCGTCGGCGAACCGCTCGACACGGAGTTGCTGCACGACGTCCGAGGGGTGGAGGCCCTCGATCACGAGCAGCGCATACCGGGAAGCAGCGGCGGTAGCACGCCAGAATGAGCTTGAGCACAGCATCGAGAAAATCGGTCAGACTATCGAGGCGTTCGGGGTCGGGGTAATCGTCCTCGGGATCGTGTGGGCCTCGGTGCAGTACCTGGAGTTCCTGCATCCGCACGTTCCTCAGCTCCAGCCTGGAGGCGGAACTGGAAGGGCGTTGGCCGTGGCAGCGCGTCACGCCGTCAGGTCCAGGACTACCTTGACGTCATCCGGGTGTGGCTCGTAGGCGGTTCGCCAGGTGGTCAGGGGAACCCGTCGCGTCACCAGCCCGGACAGCCAGTGCCGGTCGGCGGCAGCGAGCGCGTCGGCAGCGAGCGCGAAATGCCGCAGGTTGGCGTTGACCGACCCGACCACCACGTCGTTCTCCAGCACCAGGCTCCGATTGAGTCCGCCCAGATCAGCCGGCAACGTCCGCCCTGCGGCACTGATCCCGGTCAGGCAGGTGATGCCGTAGCGAGCCGTATTGGCCAGCACTTCCCACACCACCGCAGGAGCGCCCGTCGCCTCGATGACGACATCGGGTTGCAGCCGCCGCATCAGCTCGCCTGCGGCCCCCGCATGGTAGGTCGCGCCCAGCCGCGTCGTCAGATCCACCTTGGGCCCCGAGTCCAGGCGGTCCAGGACGTGGACCTCCAAGGCGCGCTGCACCCCCAGCAGTGCGGCGAGCAAACCGATGGGGCCGGCTCCGGTGACGAGCACCGTGCGCGGTTCGAACCAGGACCGGGCGCCGATCCGTTCGATCTGCTCCCAGGCCTTCACCACCACCGCAGTCGGCTCCATCAACACCCCGGCCTCGGCCAGAGCGGGGTCGAGTTTGACCGCGTACTCCGGCTCGACGGTCCACATCTCGGCCGCGTAGCCGTGCAGTCCGGTGATGCCGCGCTCGGTGTAGCGCCCGTTGCGGCACATGTCGAACTCCCCATGGGCGCAGGCTCCGCAGGGCTCGGGGTCCGGTCGACGCACGACGCCGGCGACGAGGTCGGCTGCGGAGAAGCCGCTGCCCTCCGGCGCGTGCCGAACGCGTCCCAGGGACTCGTGGCCCAGGATCAGGCGTTCCGCGCGTGGAGGCGCACTGCCGTACTCCCCTCGCACGATCTCCCGGTCGGTGCCGCAGATCCCGACGGCGAGACCGTCGACCAGGAGGAGGTGATCCGAGGCCGCTGGGGCAGGCAAGTCCACCACCTCCAGACTGCCTGGCACGCCAGGACGAACGGTCACCGCCCGCATCACCGCTCCTTGGAACGGAGGAAGATCGGCCTTTCCCCGCTCACCGAGCCCGACCCGGGGTCGAGGTGACGCGCGGCGTTGACCAGGCCGATGTGGCTGAATGCCTGCGGGAAGTTACCGAGGAGGCGGCCGGCCCGGGCGTCGTACTCCTCCGCAAGAAGCCCGACGTCGTTCGCGAGGCCGCACAGCCGGGTGAACAACTCGGCTGCTTCCGTGGTGCGCCCGATCCCCTGGAGGGCATCGACGAGCCAGAAGGAACAAATGAGAAATGCGCCCTCCTCCCCGGGCAGCCCGTCGACATTTCCGTCGGCTTCCACGGAGTAGCGGAGCACGAACCCGTCGTGGTCGAGCTCGCGGCGTACCGCGTCCACCGTCCCCACGATCCGCGGGTCCTCCCATGGCAGGAACCCCACCCGCGGCAGCAACAGCAGCGCGGCGTCAAGGCCCCGGGAGCCGTAGAACTGCGTGAACGTGTTGCGATCAGGATCGAAGCCCTCGCGCAGGACCTCGCGGTGGATGTCATCGCGCACGGTCCGCCAGCGGTCGACGGGCCCGTCCAGGCCGTGGGTCTCGACCGCGCGGACGGCGCGATCCATGCCGGCCCAGCAGAGCACCTTGGAATGGACGAAGGGTCGATCCTTGCCCCGCACCTCCCACAGGCCGGCGTCGTCACGTTGCCAGTTGCCCTCGAGGAAATCGAGCACCTGACGTTGCACCGCCCAGGCGTCGTCGTCCACGGTGATGCCGGCTTCGCGCGCGACGTGCAGCCCCTCGAGCACTTCACCCCAGACGTCGAGCTGGAACTGGCCCGCAGCAGCGTTGCCGACCCGAACCGGGCGGGACCGCTCGTACCCGGCCAGCCAGTCGAGCTCCAGCTCGGGGATCCGGCGCGCGCCGTCGACGGCGTACATGATCTGCAAGTCCGCCGGGTCGCCGGCCACCGCGCGCAACAGCCACTCCCGCCAGGCGCGGGCCTCCCCGACGAACCCTGCCCCGAGCAGGGCCTGCAGGGTGAAGGTGGCGTCCCGGAGCCAGCAGTAGCGGTAGTCCCAGTTGCGCACACCCCCGATCTGCTCCGGCAGTGAGGTGGTCGCCGCGGCCACGATGCCCCCCGTGGGCGCGTAGGTCAGCGCCTTCAACGTCAACAGGGAGCGCCGCACCAGATCGGACGTTTGGCCGCGGTAGGTGCACCCGGACATCCAGTCAGCCCAGAACGCCTCCGTGGTGGCGAGCGCCCGCTCAGGATCCACCCCCGCCGGAGGTGACAAGTGGGAGGGGTGCTGCGTCAGGACGAATGGGATCCGCTCGCCGGCGGCCACCTCGAACTCCGCGATCGTGGCGAGATTCTGCCCGCTGGTGGGGACCGGGGTGTCCAGCCATACCGAGTCCGGCCCGGCGATGGCGACCAGACGGCCGTCCAGCCGGCGCACCCACGGAACGATGCGGCCGTAGTCGAAGCGCAGGCGCAGGTCCATGCGCATCGGCACGCGCCCGCTGCGTCCTTCGACGATGCGGATGACGTCGGGGTCGTCGCCGCGGGGCGGCATGAAGTCGAGCACGCGCACGCTTCCGTGCGGGGTGTCCCAGTCGGTCTCGAGGATCAGGGTCTCGCCCCGGTAGCGGCGGGCCGAGCACACCTCGGCACCCGCCGGCGCGATCCGCCATGTGCCGGCGTCCTCATCGTCGAGCAGGGCCGCAAAGCAGGCTGGGGAATCGAATCGGGGGAGGCACAGCCAGTCCACCGAGCCGTCGGAGGCGACCAGCGCGGCGGTCTGCAAGTCCCCCAGCAGGGCGTAGTCCTCCAGCGGTTTGCTCATGATCTTCCCGCCTGCCCAAGCAGCGCCGGGCTAACCACTCAGCACGAGAATCTCGCCGGAGCGGTGACGGCAACGCTCACCCCGGGTTCAGGCCCATCAGGCACAGGACGCGATGTGCCGGCGGCTCCGCGCGCGGTCGCTGTCAGGTCCCCGTTCGAGGCGCTCCTGGACCGGCACGTCCGGCCGGACGGCGTGGTCATCGTCGGCCTGGGTCGCGACCGCGTGCCCAACTGACGGCTGGTCAGCGGCGACGCCGGGGTTCGCGGGGCTGAGTGGCTGCGCCCGGAATTCACGGCTGACGCCGGCGTGTACGCCGGCGTGCCGGAGGAGGGCGCGTACGACGTCGACGTCAGCCGCAAGCTCCCGGGTCCGACGGGTCCGACGGGTCCGGGCGACGAGGCGCTTCAGTACCTGGCCGTGGGTAGACCCCTGATCGAGTGGGCGTTGCGGCGCGCTGTTCGGGAGGACCCGCGCATCGACCTCCGCCCCGCGCGTTCTGTGCTCGGTCTGCGCATCGCCGGTGCCCGGGTGGCTGCGACCCGGATTCGACCTCCCGGAGGGGCCCTGGATCCTCAGCCCCCGCGGCGACCTCGGTTACTTCGGCTACGCGAGCTTCCCCGGAGACAATGAGACGTTCCGGCCGTACTCGCGGTGCCCACCGGCGTCGCCGAGTGGCGCATCCTCAAGGACGCGGCGCCGTTCGAAGCCGCGGTTGCTCAGATCCCCGCCCTGCGACAGTGGGCGGACCCGGAGCGATCTGAGGCGATCACCGATGTCCTGCCGACGGCTGGCCTTCGTGACACGTTCCGGCCGTACGACCCCGGCGCGGTGCTCGGGCTCGTTCCGGTCGGCGACGCGTACAGCCACACCGATCCCGTCCTGGCGCACGGGGTCGCGTTGCGCTTGTTCACCGCATGTGGATGGGCGAAGCGGGTTGACTTCACACGACACGACGGCGATGACGCCCTCTTCAGCATGGCGGCCGCCGGCGCAGCTGCGACCGTGGACCCCGACATCTTCCGGATGTCCGTCCGCAGGATCGGTCTTCTCGACAGCACCACCGTGCTGGATGCCGATGTTGCCTTGCAGCCGGGTCCTGAGTCTGCCGGTGCTCTCGCCCATCCCGCTAGTTTCGGTAGCGCTTCGGCCACTGGCATCGGAGAGTATGGAGACATGGCGGCGGACCTGCTCGGTCGCGAGGAGTTGCTGGGACGCCTGACTGCGCTCGTCGACCGGGCCTGGTCAGGGGAACGGACGACCGTCCTGATCGCCGGCGAGGCCGGGATCGGGAAGTCCTCCCTCCTGCGGGCGACCGCCGCGCACGCCGCGGATCGGGGGGCGACCGTCGCCTGGGGCGGCTGCAGCGATGTCGTGGACGCGCCGGGTTACTGGCCCTGGACGCAGTTGCTCGGCGCACTGGTCCGCGCGGTGGGGCAGGAGCACGCCCGCGAGCTGGCGGAAGCCGATACGGCGTTGTTGGGCACCATCGTGCCGGGGCTCGGCGAGCCGATGACGGGTGAGGACTCGGGCCGCGCGCAACTGTTGCTGATGGACGCCACGGTGCGGTGGTTGTCGGGCCTGACCACCGAGGCTCCGGTGCTGGTCATCCTGGACGACCTGCACTGGGCCGACGAGTCCTCGGTGCAGCTGTTGGACTTCGTGGCCCGGGCATCGCACCTGCACGGGTTGTGCGTGCTGGGTGCCTACCGCGGAGACGAGATCGCCCCGCGGATCCGGGACCGGATGGCTGCGCTGCTCGCCCACACCGAGCACCTGCTGGTCGGCGGCTTGGACCGGCCGGCGGTCCAATCCCTGGTGGAGCGCATCGCGGGGCGCCCGGTCGAGGACGAAACAGCGGACACCATCCACCGTCGCTCGGGCGGACACCCGTTCTTCGCCCGGGAGCTCGCGCTGCTGGTGGCATCAGGCCGGGTGGAGGACGTCCCGATCGCGGTTCGAGGCGCGATCGATCACCGGCTCGGGCGGCTCCCGGAGCGGACACTGTCCGTCCTGGAAACCGCCGCCGTGATCGGTCCGGAGCTGCGCCCCGACGTCGTCGCGCATGTGCTCGGCTGTCCACCGGTGGAGGTCAGTGCGGCAGTCGAGTCCGCGGGGGATGTTCTGACCGCCCGTGGCGGCACGCTGAGCTTCGCGCACGACCTGCTGCGCGAGACGCTGCTCGCCCGCATTGAACCGAGCCGACGCGTCGGGCTGCACCGGGCAGTCGGCGAAGCTTTGGAGGACCGCCAGTCCCGCGCCGGTGACGTGCCCCTCGCGCAGTTGGCCGGCCACTTCATCGCCGCGGTCGCTGCCGACGGTCCGCAGCGCGCGGCCCGCTGGGCGTTGGCCGCCGCGCGGGCCGACCGAACGGCGCTGGCGTTCGACGAGGCCGCCGGGCGGCTGCGTCGGTTACGCGCCGCGGTGGCGGACGCGGGGGCAGCCCTGGGCGACGACGATCTCGTCGAGGTCCTGCTCGTCGAGGCCGACGCGGTGGCCCGCGCGGGCCGGCCGTCGGACGCGCGCGAAACGTTGCGGCTGGCGAAGGAAGCGGCGACCCGTTCCGGCGACCCCGGCCTGGTCGCGCGGGCGGCGCTGGCGGTCGCGCAGCTGGGCGCGCAATTCGCCGCCCGCCGCGATGACATCGTCGCCGAGTTGGAGCGGGCCCTGGCGGCCGTCGCAGGCACGAACGATGCGCTGGAGGCACGGCTGGGTGCGACCTTGGCGCGGGAACTGGCGCATTCCGTGGCCGAGGACCGGCCGCGAGCCGGACCGCTCAGCGAGCAGGCGCTGCGACTGGGACGACGCAGCGGCGATCTCGGGACAGTCGCGACCTGCCTGCTCGCCCGGCACGACGTGCTGTGGACGCCAGGGGCGGCCGGGGAGCGGGCGAGGATCGCCGGTGAGATCGCCGCGGTCGCGCAGCAGTGCGGGGACTCCGAACTTCACGCGCAGGGGTTGTTGCTGCACGCGAACGCCTTGCTGGAACAGGGTTCCGGCGCGTTCGAAGCCGCCTTGGACTCCTGCCTGGCCATCCTCGACCGACTCGAGCAACCTCGGCATCGCTACACAGCGGAGACCAGGCGAGCGTGCCTGGCCCTGCTCCGGGGTCGCCTGGACGAGGCGGACCAGCGGATCGAGGACGCGGCCCAGCTGGGTCAGCGGATTCGCGAACCGGACACGGGCAACGTGCGGATGTCCCAACGCCTGGAGCTGGTGCGCGCCCGCGGCGAGCCGGACGAGTTGCGCGAGTTCGCCGAAGCGGCGGTGGCCCACTGGGTGGGGGCGCCGGTGCACGCCAACGCCGTTGCCGCCGGGTTCCGGGCCCGGGCCGGCGATCTGGACGCAGCCCGGCGACATGTCGCCACCGTGCTCGACCTCGGCACCTGGCAGGCGGACCGGTCCTACCTGTGGTCGGTGTTCATCCGCGAGCTTGCCCACGCGGCCGTCGTCCTCGACGATCGGGAGTTGTGCTCCCAGTTGCTCGCCGATGTGGAGCCGGTGGCCGCCGGCTGCGGGGTGAACGGCGCGGTGGTCGCCTTCGCCGGCAGCCACGCTCACACCGCCGGCCGGTTGGCGCAGGTCCTCGGGCGGCAACAGCAGGGTCGGGAGTTGCTGGCCTCGGCCGCACGCACCTACCGGCGGCTCGGCGCCGCCGGGTGGCTCACCGAGCTCCAGCGCGCGGCCGATTCCTCGCCGCGGGCGGAACACTCGTTGCGCCGGGCCGGAGCGATCTGGGAACTCACCTTCGACGGCCGACACGTGACCGTTCCGCACGCCAAGGGGCTTTCCGACATCGCCCGGCTGATCCGTTCCGGCGCCGAGGTGCACGTGCTGGACCTCGTCGACTCCGCCGACCGCTCCGGGCCCTCCGGTGACCTGGCCGACGGCGCGGCCCTGCGGTCCTACCGGCGGCGGCTCGCTGAATTGGACGCCGACCTGGATACCGCCGTCGGCAATGCGGACGGCGCTCGAGCCGAGTTGCTGGCCGCCGAGCGTTCGGCCCTGCTCGACGAACTCGGCCGGGTGGCGGGGATCGGGCATCGGGCTCGCCAATTCGCCAATCCGACGGAGCGCGCCCGCAAGGCAGTCGCCGCCCGCATCCGCGACTCCATCCGCCGGCTCGAGCTCGTCGCACCGGACCTCGCGGCGCACCTGGACCGCAGCATCGTCACCGGTACGTACTGCCGCTACCGTCCGGACGGCGACACCAGCGTGCGCTGGGAGATCTCGTTCTGACCGCACGTCATCAAGCGGTCTCTCCGGCGTCGAGCGTCATCTGCGCGCCGACAAGGCGACGGTAGGTTCCGTCCGCGGCGAGCAGATCCTCGTGCGCACCGAGCTCCACCAGCCGGCCGCGGTCCATCACGGCGATGATGTCGGCGCCGGCGATGGTCGACAGACGGTGCGCGATCACGATCGTGGTGCACCGCAGCCCGCGCAGGTTCGCGAGGACGTCGCGCTCGGTGATGGCGTCGAGGGCGCTCGTGGCTTCGTCGAGCACGAGGATCCGTGGTTCGGTGGCGAGGGCCCGCGCCAGCGCGACCCGTTGACGCTGCCCGCCGGACAGCGAGGCGCCGGCATCGATCAGCAACGTGTCGTAGCCCATCGGCATCGCGACGATGTCGGCATGGATGCAGGCGACGCGGGCCGCCCGCTCGAGCGCGTCCGCGGGCAGCGCCGGATCCGTGAGCGCGATGTTGTCGCGGATCGTCGACCCGAAGACATAGGAGTCCTGGGTGACGATCCCGACCTGCCGGCGAACCGAGCGCACCTCCAGGGTGGCCAGGTCCACGCCGTCATAGCGGATGGTTCCGGCCTCCGATTCGTACAGTCCGAGCAGCAGGTGCGCCAAGGTCGACTTCCCCGATCCGGACCCGCCGACGATCGCGACGGTGGAGCCGGCCTCGATGGTGAGCGACACGTTCTCGACGACCCGCGGTCCCAGCGGTTGGTACCGGAACGAGAGGCCGTCGGCGACGATCCGTCCGGTCAACGGCGGAGCGGGGCGCACCGGACGGCCGGCCTGCTCGGTCGGCGAGTCGAGGACGTCGTTGATGCGATCCAGGTGACTGCCCAGAACCTGAAGTTCGAGACCCGTCGTGACCAGCGCCGCCAGTGGTTCGAGGAACCCGATGGCAAGGCTGACCAGCGCCAGCATCGTCCCCAGCCGGAGGTCGCCGTCCAGGACCTGCGCGGTACCGAGCAGCAACAGGGCGAGCGGTGAACCGAGTCGCAGGGCGGCCAGCGCGGCGTCGACCAGTGCGGCGAGGCGGCCGCGCCGGGCGGCAACGTCCAGCTCGTCGACGAACAGGGTCGACCAGTGGTCGACCGCACGCCGTTCCGCGCCCGCCGCCTTGAGCGTCTCGATCCCGGCGAGCACCTGGTAGACGTAGCTCTGCGATCGCGCCTCGGTGTGCAGGCTCTCGGCCATCAGCACACGGTTGCGCCGGCGCGCGGCGAGCAGCACGCCGACCTGCGCCAGACCGAGCGCCACGGCGAGAGCCCCCATGGCCGGGCTGAGGGCCAGCAGCAGCACCAGGTACAGCAGCACGAAGCTGCCGTCGAGGATCGTGGAGATGGCACCGGTGGTCAGCAGCTCCCGGACGGTCGAGTTCGAACGCAGCCGCATCAGCAGGTCACCGGCCGAACGCGACAGGAAGAAGCCGTAGGGCAGGGCGACGAGGTGGTTCACGAATCCGACGGTCAGTTCGCGATCGAGGGTGGTCCGCAGGCAGAGCAAAAGATGCGCCCGCAGGAACGACGCGAGGAACTGGTACGCGAGCACGGCCGTGACGGCCAGCGCCACAACTCCCAGCAGAGCCGCGTTCTCCGCCGGCACCACACGGTTCACGACCACGGCGGTCAATCCGGGAACGGCGAGCGCGGTCGCCCGCAGCAGCATCGACGTTGCCAGGATCCGGCGGGTCACGCGGGTCTGGCGCAGGATCGGGCGGAGGTAGCGCAACGTCTGCTTCGATCCGCGCGCCTGGGGCGTCAGTCGGCCCGTCGATTCGATGGCGACCGCGACACCGGTGTAGGCGGCGCGCACGCGGGACATGGGCACGCGCACGCGACCGACGGCGGGGTCGACGACATCGATGCCGTCGGAACGCACGCGCTCGAGCGTGACGAAGTGGGAGAACTCCCAGTGCAGCATCGAGCCGGGCGGAAGCTGCGCCAGGTCGTCGAGGTCCGCGCGCACACCACGCGCGTCGAGCCCGTAGTGGCGGGCCGCGTCGACCAGGCGGGCCGCGTCGACGCCGTCGCGCCCGGTGCCGGTCAGCTCCCGCACTTCCTGCAACGGGACGTGGCGGCCGTGATACGCAAGCGCCATGGCCAGGCACGCGGCGCCGCAGTCGGCCAACTCCACCTGGTGGATGACCGGGATACGCCTAGCCATGACCGACCAGGATCGTGACGAGGCGCTCGCCGTCCACCCGGACCCACCATCCGGCGGCGAGACCCGCCGCCACGAGGACGAGCAACAGCCAGTACAGGCGGCCCAGCCAGGCGGGGGTGTGCGGCGGGACGCCCGCGGGCGCGGCCGCCTCGGCGTGGTGCGCCAACGCCTCCGCGCGGAAGAGGTCAGCCATCGCGTTGTCCTCCCCCGTGCCCGTCGCGCTGCCGGTGGGATCGCGCCACGTAGAGGCGGTGGAGCAGGTCGCACAGCACGAGTTCCTGGGCCCGGTGATCAGAGCGCAGAAGCCGGTTGGCGTGCATATGGGCGTAGCTGGCCAGCAGGGACTCGACCGCAGCCCCGCGGCGGCGCAGTTCGGAGGCGATCGGGACGAGCTGACGGCTGCGCTCCTCGAGCAGGGCGAGTCCTGGCATCGGGGTGTCTTCGACCGCCGGGCCGAGCAGAGGCTCCAGCGCGGTCCGCTCACGCCGGTAGCGGTCGCCGAGGGCCTTCGTGAGCGGGCCGTCGACCCGGAACTCGCGGGCGAACGCGTCCCGCCGCGCCTGTGCCCACGCGAGCTTCTCGGCCAGGCCGAGACCGAAGTCGGTCAGCAACCGGTCGGTACCGGCGAGCGCCAGTCGCCAGCGGCTGTCGAGACCGGTGTCCCCCGAGAGCTCCATCACGAGGCCCAGGACGGCGTCGCTGTCGTGGCGGAACAGCTGCTCGGAAAGTTCCATGCCGGCATCGCCGCCGTAGCGCGTGAGCTCGCGGTCGTAGGTGTCCAGCTGCATTCGCCAGATCGTCCCGTCGGCGACGCGCGGCTCGGCGATGTCGTGGAGCCGTCCGACGAGTCGGGCCGTGTCCCCGCGCAGCCGGACCCGCAGGTGCCAGTCCGGGTCGCTGTACCGGAGAAAGAACCACGAATCGGCCAGCCCCTCGCGCAGGGCCTCCTCGACGAACGGGCGGACGACGTCGAGGAGGACGCGGTCGGCGGAGCCGGTGCCCGTATAGAGCTTCGCGTAGAACCACTCCGAGCCCGGCGGGAAGCGGCGGCGCAGCACGGGTGGCTCGAAGGATCGCCGCGGCATGGGGGGCCGAACGTCCGCGGTCCGCACAAACGGCATCACGAGCTCATGGGCGAACCTGCCCTCGGGCCCGGTGACGCACAACTCGTCCGACCTCGGCAGCACCTCCACGAACGTCGCTGCAGCCCGACTCCGCAGCCGGCTCCGCAACGCGGCGCCGGCGAGCGGGTCCGCGAGGTCGACCACAAGCTCGTGATCGCCGTCGGCGAGCGCCACGATCCGCGGCAGTGGTCCGGGCAGGTCGGCCAATTCCCTGCCGCGTAGCGTCCAGCGGGCGCGGCTCAGCACAAGCCGGCCGTGGGTGACCCGCGGAAGGGTCTGCGTGCCGGCGAGTGCGCCCCAGCGCCACCCGAGATGCTCGCAGCGGTGCTGGCTCTGGAGTGCGACCAGGAACCGGTAAGTCCCCAGGCTGTGCCCGGCCACGTGATGCGCGCTGGTGAGTCGTGGCAGCACTTCGCGCCCGAGACGCGCCGAACGCAGGACGACGCGGTCGCCGGCCACCGAGACGCGCAGGTCGGTGATCGGGAGCTGCCGGTCGGCCGGGGCGCCCGACCGTCCGAGGAACGGAATTTCGTAGTCGCGCAGCACCGGCCGGCACAACACGTTGCCGTTACGGCCCTCGGGCAGATGGACGATCTCGGCGAAGACGGCCTCGGGACGGTTCGCCGTCTCCCGGCGGAGCTGATCACGAACGCGTTGGTGCAGCTCGTCGTCCGCGTGGCAGAACCGGCCGAGCAGGCGCGCGCCCGGGGGCCCCGAGGCGCCGTGGACGATCAACCGGAACTCGCCGGCGTCGACGGCGTCCGGTGACCGCGCGGCCAGCGTGGCGAACACTTCCAGTGCGTCGGGGAGCGGGAGCGGGTCCGGTTCGGCGAGCGCGTCGAGGTCGTCCGAGGTCAGCTCGAGGACGCCGCCCTCCAGGCGTCGGCACCGGTCGAGCAGGTACGCGTCGCGCCGGGTCCAGGCGCCCGGTTCCGCCGGTGCTGCCGGGAAAGGCAGGCCCGCGAGCAGAGGTGACACCCCGTCAGTGTTCGGGGCGCTGCCGAAGCCGAGGCCGGACTCCTCGTCGAGCGCCTCCACCAGCGGCACCTCGCCGTCGCCGTACCGTTCGACGAAGTCGTCGGCGAATCGGGAGAGGGCGGACTCCCCGCTGCGGGGCATCAGCCGGTGCAGGAGGACGACAGCCTCGGCGCACGCGGCGGCCACCGCGGGCCCGAGCGAAAGGCCGGGCGCCGGCTTCGTCATGTCGACCTGCAGCCGGTTCTCCGGCTGGGCGGTGGCCGGCAGCGAGGTCACCAGCTCGTCGACCGCGGCGTAGTCCTCAGCCGTGGCGCCCGGTCCGGCCGCGTCGAGCTTGGTGAGGGCGGTGCGGACCGCTTCGAGCGCGAGCACGATCGGCTCGGCACCGGCCACGTCCCGCAGCCGCTCGACCAGCGGGTCGAGCGGCTCCGGGCCGGTCACCTGCACGCCCAGGTCCGACACCAGCAATTGGGCCTCGATCAGCTCGTCGACGAAGGTGGCGGCGCCGGCCTCGGACACGCCGAAGAGCGGGGCGAGGAAACTCGCGACCTCGGCGACGGTTGCGCCGCCGTCGGCCCGCCTCAGGGCGGCTCCGACCGCCGCGCTGTCGTCGACGGCCACGAGCCGGTAGGTGCGCACCCCGAGGTCGAGGCGGCCCTCGGCGAGGCGCCATCGACCCGCGGAGCGGTACAGGCTGGTGTTCGGCGACCAGCGAAGACTCCGGCGGACGGCGGGGTCGACCTCCAGCGCCGCCACGACCGCGGAGAGGAAGTCGTTGTCCAGACGGGTCCGGCGCCGGTACCCGGCGCGGGCCGGTAGCTGCAGGACGGTCCGCGGGCCCAGTTCGCCGACGCTGCACCCGGCGAACAAGCCGAACGGCGTGCTGCGGGTCGCGGCCCGCGAGAGGTAGGCCGCCAGCTTCGGGACCGCGCGCGACACCCGGATCGCGTCGCCCGAGCGGACCGCGGCAGCCAGGCTCGGCGAGGCCAGGCCGAGGGCGTCGGCCACCGCCGGCTCGGACACCGCGTCGAGCACGGCCCCGGCGGGGTCCTCCGCGCCGGACCACGCCCCCCAGGTCGCGATCGGCAGCAGCGGCGTCCGGAGCACGAAGAAGCCCGACGGCGCCAGCTCGCCGGGTACGGGATGCCGATCGGTCATGACCCGGAGTCTCGCGACATTGCCTCCCCAGCGGTCTGGCGATTCGCCAGACCGGATCGAGCGGTTTCCGGGCCGGATGTAGCGCGGTAGGGGTGAGACCCGCTTTCTTCCGGACCAACTCAGGAGACGAGACCCCGATGAACACCACCGCCCCGAACGCACCTCAGACCGCGACCGACCGGCTCCAGCTCACCCGGGAGACGCTGCGCGCCCTGACCAGCGCCGAACTCCGGCTCGTCGCCGGCGGCGGTCGCCACCGCGACAGCAGCAATACCCCCGGCGACGACGCCGACAACGTCCACATCTGCTGACCCGACTGATCGCCGCGATCCGAGGAGACGAACCGCAATGAACACCACCACCGCCACGACGGACCTCCACCTCACCAAGGAGACGCTGCGCGTGCTCACCCCGGATCAGCTGCGGCTCGTCAGCGGGGGCCGGCGGCGACCCCGCTCGCAGTGCTCCTACCAGGAGTCGGGTTGCATCAATTGAGCGACGGGACTGCGCAGCCGGCCCGCCCGAACGTGCTGATCGGCAGCTGCGGCGCCGTCGACGTCCTCCACCTCAGCGACTTCCTCGCCGCCTTCGGGAAGATCGCGGCGTCGACGCGGGTCATTCTGACCGGCGCGGCCCAGCGCTTCGTGACCGTGGATGCGGTCGAGGCGCTCACCCGCAACACGGTCGCCACCGACGAACGCCGCGGCGACGTGCTCGTCCCCCACATCAACCTGCCGGCCTGGGCCGACCTCTTCGTGGTCGTTCCGGCGACGGCGAACATCCTCGCCAAGGCGGCTCACGGCATTGCCGATGACCTGCTCTCGACGACGATCCTGGCCGCGGACCCGCCAGTCTTCTTCGTCCCCTCGATGAACGTCGGGATGTGGCGACGACCGGCCGTACAGCGGAACGTGGCGACGCTCGAAGCCGATGGCCACCATGTGCTGCGCGCTCCGCGCCTCCGGACGGCCCTCGAGGTCGCGACCGGCGAGTGGGTCGAGACGGAACTGATGCCCACGCCGGGAGACCTCCTCGACGCGATCGCCGACCGGCTGCCGGCGGCGGCCGGCGGCTAGGTGACCTAGGGCGAGGACGGCCGGACCGAGAGCAGCAGCGCCCGGTCCCAGCCGGGATCAACCCCCGTGACCGCCAGCAGCGCGAGCAGCACACCTGCACGTCCCTCGAGCAAGCCCGGCCCGCGCAGCGCCGGCGTCAGGTCGACAGTGCGGCGGAGCCATCGTCGCGCCGCGTCGGCGAGCCCGAGATCGTCGGTCTGCTGCCACATCCGGTTGCACACCTGCAGGAGGCCGGCCGAGCCGTGGCAGAGCCCGGCGTCGCGGATCCCGCTCTCGTCGTCCCCACGACCGGCGGCCCGCACGACGATGTCGGTCGCCGCGGCTCGCCAGTCCTCTCGCCCGAGAGCGCGACCGGCGTTACCGATCACTGCGGCGACCCCGATGCCGCCGTAACACCAGGTGTCGCGTGACGGTCGATCACGCGTGCCCGGCCCGGTCCACGGCGGGAAGCGCCCGTCGTCGTGGCGCTGGGCAAGCACCCAGGTGACGGCGCCGTCGAGGAGTTCAGCCGCGATGTCGTCCCCGGGGCGCGCCGTGAGCGCGGCGGCCAACAACCCCACGACCCCGGGCACGCCGTGGGCGACCCCCAGATTGAAATAGCCCGTCGGGGCTTCGGCCCGCTGATGATCGGGAAGCTGCTCCGGTGGCGTGTGCCAGGTCAGCCCGTGGGGTGCCTCGACGGCCAGGGTGGCGAGCCGCCCGATGACCGCGTCGAGCAGAACGCCCGCCGCGGCGCGAGGCAAGCGCTCAGTGGCGTAGAACCCGATGCCTGCGAGCCCTTCGATCAGGTCGTAGCATCCGTCCGGCCCGCCGCGGGAGACGAAGTCGAGGAGGGCGGAATCGACGGCGGCGCAGGGGTCCTCGCCAGGACCGCACGTCCCGTCGCCGGCGTGCATGAACGTCCACGCCGTCCCGGTCAGACCTTCGAACAACCCGGCGCCGTTCGGCGACGCGACCGCGTCGGCGAGCGCCTCGGCCGCCATCGCCTCGGCGCCACCGGGTTCGATCCTTCCGCACCGTTCCAAGGCAGCCCGCGCGAGCGCCAACCCGGCCGCCCCCCAGGCCAACGAGCACTCCGTCGGGCGCTCCGCGATCAGTGCAGCGTGCGCCTCGGCGATCGCCAGCTCGACCCGCACCCGATCCGGCTCCTCGAAGCGGCAGCGGCCGCCACTGGTCGCTCATGGTCATGCCTCCGTTCAGAAGCGAAAGTGCTAGGCGGGTTCTGGCAGCTGTGGCCCGGATCTGGCGCAGATCCGGGGTGAGACCGACACGAGGAGAATCCGATGAGCATCACCGCCTATCCGGGCCGCGGCAACCGCAACGAACCCGCCGGGCGCCGCCGGCAGCGCGGGTTCTCCCGGCTCGGCCGGATCGGGTTCCTGCTGGCCGCCCTGGCGCCGGCGATCCTGTGGGCCGAGCCCGCCGCGGCCCGCATCGCCGTCAACCACAACGAGTCGGTGGGCCGGGACCAACGGGCATGACCGCGGTCATGGTGGCCTGGGCGGTGACGCTGGTCGAGACTGCCCGCTTCCGGCTACTCACCGCCGAGGGCGAGTCGGCCCGCCGAAGCGGTCAGTGGGGCAAGGCGGTGGAGGCGCACCTGCGCGCTGTGGCGCTGGCCGAGACCGCGTTCGGGGACGCGCGCGAGGCCGCCGTCGCCGCCCAGAACCTGGCCATGACCTTCCGTTACACCGGCCGGTTCGCCGACGCCGAGGCCCTGTACCGCCGTGCGCTCGCCATTGCGGAGGAGGCCGGCGACGCCGGTCTGGTGGCCACGATCTGTCACAACCTCGGCGGCCTGGCGCACGCGCGCGGTGACGCCGTCGCCGGTATCCCGTGGGCCCGCCGGTCCGTGGCGGTCCGCGATGAGCTCGACGAGCCGCTGGCATTGGCCGCCGACCGCGGCGCCCTGGCCGGCCTGCTCATCGACGCAGGTGAGCT
>CAVWPF010000002.1:0-1027010 GCA_963756785.1 uncultured Actinomycetota bacterium | reverse complement strand
AACACTGACTACGCTGGCGCGCCATGGGCACCGACCGCGCCGGCGTGAATTCCGCCGCGTTGGCTGGCGCTCGTTCAGCTTCCTCGGCGTGCTCGCGGTGATCGCAGCGGCGCTGCTCATCCACCTGTTCGGGCCCGCGCTGCAAATTTCCACGGCCGCAGAGTCACCCGCACACGGGCATCCTCAGTCTGGAGCCCGGGGCGGGGGCCACGCCCCCTGGAACAACGCTGTCGAGTTGGCCGCGGAGGCGCACGACGAGGAGACCTGTCACTCGGTCGTCGGCGTCAGCCCAGCAACAGCCGCGGTGCCGGGAGTCACCTGTGTGGTCCGCACCTCTCGCGACAGGACGCGCAGGCTGCCAACGACCGGAGCGGCCTCCGCCCCGCGTGGATCGGGGCGAAGGCGGCGACGCCGCTGCCGATCCACGACGAAGTCCGGGAGTGCAGCGCACGTAGAGATCCCGCCGCCCCTGCACGCAGGGCAACGGGTTGTTCCTGCGTCCGCTTCGCACTTCCGGAGGTTGTGTGTCCCGTCGATCGTCCCGTCACGCTTTGTCGTCTGCCGCGTCGGGTGACCGTGCCCCCGGCCGCGCCGGCCGCGCCGGCCGCGCCGGCCGCGCGCCGGCATCGCCGGCAGGCTGGGGGCGGTCCGTCACGCCGATCCCCTCCTCGTAATCACGCCCTCCGGCCCTGGCCTCACTAGGTGCCGGAACCATTCACGGTGCCGTGGCGCCGAGCACACGACTGGTGGGCGAGCGTCCGCATCTTCGGCGAGCTCGCCAGCCTCCAGATCGGGTGGGCTGTCTATGTGCTCGCCCGCAAGGCCGCGCCCTCGATTTTTCTGCTCGGCGCAGGGGCGAACTTAGTTGCGGTCGCGACCTGGCCGGCTGAGCGAACCAGCGGGCTGCCGTTCGGACCCTGCAGCAGGGGAACGGCCGAATCGGCCGCGCGAGCAGACGTCATCGCCACCGTGCTCGGCCTGGCCGTCGCCATGGGTGCGCTGAGTATCGCGCGGGCCTGGCGGTCTTTACCCGTTTGTGCATCTGCGTCCGGCACTGTCATCCGGTGCAGGCGGGCTGGCGGCTCGGCCCTCTCCATCGTCGCCCTTACCGGCGTTCGGCACGGGCACGCCGAGGTCGGGGGCCACCACGGCGGTAACACCGCCAACATCGAACCGGCGGCCGCGACCCAGCAACTCTCACCGGCCATCGCCACCGCTCAATGCCGCGCACCGCCCGCGTCTCCTCTGACGCAGAATTCGCCAAGGAGCGCAGCCCGCGAATGGCAACCCTGCCGCGATCACCAAGGCCGAGAAGGCCGCGAAGAGCAGCTCAAGCGCGCACTGGCCACCTGCGACCGCGCCCCGGCGCCCGCTCAGACGAAGCAGGTCGTTGGGGTCAACGCCGCATCCCGACGACGGCCACGGCCACTGACGCCGCCGCAGGCAACCGCAGTCGCAGTCGCAGGAACCGCGTACACGCACCGTCAGGCGAGTCGGCGGCCGCGTTCCCTAGGTGACGACGCGTCAGGAGGGCCACCGCGTGTGGTGGCTAGATCCCGCCGCGGTGTGCGGATCGGGGATGCACGGTCGCTGCGACGAGCCGGGCAACCGCGTGCAGCAGCTGGTGTTCCGCGTCGACGAAATCCGGTGCGCCTCGGTCAGGGTGACCTCGCCGTCCACCGTGATTTCCGCCTCCGCTCGTAACTCGTGACCGATCCAGCGCAGCCGGACCTCGCCCAATCCCATCACCCCGGGGACCGACCGCAGGACTTCCTCAGCCCGGTCCAGCAGTGATGGATCGACGGCATCCATCAGCCGGCGGTAGATCTCGCGCGCCGCTTCCCGCAGCACGACGCAGATCGCCACTGCGATCACCAGCCCGATGATCGGGTCGGCCGCCGGCACCCCGGCCGCCACCCCAGCTGCTCCGATCAGCACCGCGAGGGAGGCGAATCCGTCCGTGCGCGCGTGACAACCCATCGGCGACCAGAGCGGCCGAGCCGATCCGGCGCCCGACGCGGATCCGGTAGCGGGCGACCCATTCGTTGCCACGGAAGCCGACCACAGCGGCGGCGCAGACCGCCGCGAGGTGGTCGACCGGGTCCGGGTCGTTGAGGTTTCGTATTGAGACCACCGCGGCAGCGACCGCGGAAGCCGCGATCAACGCCACGACCACGATCCCCGCCAGGTCCTCGGCGCGGCCGAACCCGTGGTGTACCGGCGCGTCGCTCCGCGGCGCCCGACCAGGAACGCGATCGCCAGCGGAACCGAGGTCAGAGCGTCGGCGATGTTGTGCAGGCAATCCGCGAGCAGCGCGGAGGAGCCGGTCAGGATGACTACGACCGCCTGCACCAGCGCGGTCGCCACCAGCACTGCGAAGGAAACCGCGAGGGCGTGTATGCCGTCCCGGGAGGCCATCGCGGAGTCCACCGTCGCGGTGACCGTGTCGCGCGAATGCCCGCGACGAAGTCGCGGACTCGGCCGTACAACGACCTCGACGCGTCGTATCCCGTGCCCGTGACCGTGTGCGCCGTGGTCCGCGTCGGGTCCGTCGCGTTGCGGACTCATCAGCCTGCCTCCCGCAACCAGGTGTCGGCGAGGTCGCTGCAGCGCGGTGATGTCAAAAGCCTCGCACGTCAGAACCCGGTCCTGCGTGCGTCCGCCTCCACCCAGGGGTGTCTACCGGTCCGGCGACCACCCCGGGGATTTCGACGATCAACCGGCGCAACGCGTCCTGGTCTCCGGGGGGAAGCGAGCTGGGGTACCGGACGGCGATGTACCCGTCACCCACGACGTGGCCGAAGTCGGCCGCGGAATAGGTCTCGCCCGGGGCGAAGAAACTGCGTGCCGGGTGTCCACCCTGCAAAACCAACGGTGCCCGCTCGGTGCGGATCTCACAAGCGGCCGGGCTGTCGGCGGCGAGCTGCTCGTAAGGGTCCACGTCCTCCCCGCGGGTGGCTAAGAGCACCATCGCCGCGGATGATCCCGACCGTGACCAGCCCGAAGTGCGCGTTCCGCAGGACGTCCGGGCGCGACGCGGCGGTGCGGATCCGGCAGGAAGGTCAGCGCGAGCTTGCCGAGCAGAACCACAGCCGCGACGACGAACAGCTGCCCGAGCTCGATGCCGACGTTGAAAGCGATCAGCTTGCCGAGCTCATTGTCCTCCACCCCGATGTCCTGAAGGCGCGTGGACAACCCGAGACCGTGGATGAGACCGAAGCCCAGCACACCAATCCCGAACGCGCGCCAGTTGGTCGGTCGGCCTGCAGCCGACGGCTCCGACGTAGGCGATGCTCAGGGCGATCACCACGTCGACCGCGGTGGGGCTGACGCGCCAATCCGCCAGCGTGGCGAGAATCAACGTGGTGCTGTGGGCCAGGACGAACAGGCTGATGAACTTGGCGGCGCGCTGGAGCTCTCCCGCGAGGAGGACCACCGAGACGATGAACAACAGGTGGTCCCAGCCGAGCAGCATGTGCTCGGCACCGACCGGAACGAAGTCGGGAGTGGAGCGGTGCGCGGCATCGTCCCCGATGCCATGCGCCGAAGCGGGTGACGCGAATGTGAGCGCCGCGGAGGCGGCAAGCCCCGCAACACCGAGATCCCGCGCTGCGGACGCGCGTGACAAAACCATGAGAAGCCTTCCCGAATGCAGCCGGAGAGGCTGCGCCAACGACCAGGTGTCAGGGGCGGGAAGGAACGGAGGCGCCCGGCACCGACAGGCCGGCGTGGGCGAGGCGGGAAAGTCCGGCGGCAGACAACGAGCGGGAGCTCGCGTGAGCTTGCGCGGACCTGCGAGCTGAGCCGCGGGACACCGAAGCGTTCGGTCAGCGTCTGAGTGCACCCGCGGGCCAGGGCGAGGGCGCCCGCCCCGAGCAGCGCGTGAATCGCTGTCCCGACAACGAGCGGCAGAAGGCACGACGCATCACTCGCGGGCGCTTGCGTCGCGAGAAACAACACCGCCGGCGCCGCAGCTACCCACCGCGTACCACCACGTGGCGGCACCGACGCCTGAGACCGCGCGTTGCCGGGCAACGTCACCGCAAGGGTGATCGCCCACGCGACCGCCCCGAGCACCGCCGCGAGAGCAACGGCCAGGACGGCGCCCTCGGAACCGTCGACGTGCTGGTAGCGAGCCCCGGACGCGTCGTGGTGCTCGTGACCGAGGAGCAGGGGCGTGAGCGGGGCGCCCAGCAGCCAACCGAGCAGGCCGAAGCCGAGCGCCATCACGGCGGCGGCGGAGGTCGCTGACCGGGGGGCCGGGAGTACCCGGCGCGCCGACGGCGCGACGCGGCGTCGGCCCATAACCAACAGGACGTCGAGCAACACGTTCCAGTTCCCGCCAATCCGTGGAACCCAAAACAAGACCACAACCAACCAGGCCAAGTTTCGCAATCCAAGATCACAAACCCATACTCGTCTTGCTCGCCGGCGAGGCGCTGGCCCCGGCGCCACGTCGATCTGGCGCTGATCGCGCACACAGAACCGGTGTGCGATGCGCTGATCGAATCTCGACCGACTCGGTTACGTATGCCCTGCGTACCCACATAGGTGTGGGCGCCGGGCGGTCCGGCGCGTCAGCGTGCGCGGGCAGGCGCGGGGCGGGGTGGTCGCGGTGATGTCGATCTCGCGGTTGTCCGCCGGATCCGGGCTACCGGTACCTGCTCAAGAACATCGCCGTCGGTGACATCGAGCTCGGACCCGTGCGCAGTGCGGCTCACGGCGTACTACGCCGCGACCGGCAACCCACCCGGGCGCTGGATCGGCGCAGCGGCCTGGCCGGGCTCGCACCGGCTGACCCGAGAAGCGCGCTCGTGCCCGGCGCGGTGGTGACCGAGGAGGCGATGGCCGCGCCTCTACGGCGCCGGGCACAACCCGGTCACCGGTGAACAGCTGGGCCGGCCCTACCCGACGTACAAGAAGCCGCGGAGCGGATTGCCGAAGCGATCGCCGGCCTGCCCGCCGAGCTCTCGCCCGCGACCGCGCCGAGCAGCGATCGCCGCGATCGAAGAGCGGGTGGAGGCCTCGCCGATCCGGTCCGCGGTGGCCGGGTTCGACCTGACCTTCACCGCACCCGAAGTCCGCCTCCATCCTGTGGGCCCTCGGCGACGAGACCCGTGCAGGACGCGAGGGTCGGCGCACCGTGAAGCGATCGACACGGTGCTTGGGCATGATCGAGGACCGGTTCCTGCTCACCCGCATCGGCACGACTCACTGCATGCAGGTCGACGACCCGAGGGCTGATCGCGGCGGCGTTCGATCACTACGACACCCGCGCCGGGCGATCCGAACCTGCACACCCACGTGGTGATCGCCAACAAGGTCCAGGGACCGGACGGGTGTGGCGCTCGGTCGACGGCCAGGTGCTCTTCCGGGCGGCGTGGCGTGCTCGGAGATCTACGACACCGTCTTCGCCGACGCCCTCGCCGCCCGCCTGCCGGTCACCTGGGCTACCGGGACCGCGGGCCCCGGCGCACCCCGGCGTTCGAGATCGACGGCATCAGCGAGGACCTGCTGGCCGCGTTCTCCGCTCACGCTCGGCGCAGATCGGCGTGCACGTCAAGGACCTGGTCCGCGATTCACCGACGCGCACGGGCGCGAGCCCTCGCGGGTCGAGATGCTGCGGCTGCGCCAGCAGGCAACCCTGGCCACCCGCCCGGACAAGCAGTGTCCCAGCGCTTGCCGAGATGCGTGACACGTGGCGGGCAACCGCCGACCACGGTCACCGGCGAACACCACGCCGATGCGATCGCCGCCGCCGCTCGACCAGCGCTCGGCCGTCGAGCATCGTGACCGCCGGCTAACGGTGCACCGGCCTGCCGGATGCGCGGGCGCTTGCCGAGCCGCCGCGGCCGTCGCCGCTGTCTCAGCGTGCGGCGCTCGACCTGGACTACGGCGAACCTGCTCGCCGAGGCCGCCCGCGCCACCCGGCACCTACGAGTCGGCACCCCGCAGCGGCACGGCTCGCACCTGCTCGACCAGGTCGTGCAGGCGGCGCTGGCGGCCTGCGTGTCGCTTGACCCGCCGGCGCCATTCCATCCCCCGCCGAGTTCCGCCGCCTCGACGGGACCAGCGTCTTCGACCACGTGCAGGACGCCACGTTCACACCACCGCGATCCTCGACACGAAGCGCACCTGCTGGCCGCCCTGGACGACCTCGCGGCACCGGCGCTGTCCCCGGCGCTCGCACCACGCGTGGTCCGCCCGATTCCCGGGCAGCGCACCGCCCCGGACCAACACGCCGCGGCCGCCCCGGCATCGCCACCTCCGGGCGGCGCCTCGACGTCCTCGTCGGACCCGCCGGGACCGGGAAGACCCGGACCCTGGCCATGCTCACCATGGCCTGGCAGGTGGCCCACGGGCCGGGCAGCGTGGTCGGGCTCGCGCCGTCAGCGACCGCCGCCGCCCAGCTCGCCATCTCGCTACGGATCCCGTGCGAGACCACCGCCAAATGGCTGCACCACTACGGTGACGCCGCGCCCGATGCCGCATCGACCGGCGCCGCGCCGCAGCTGCGGGGCGGGCACGTTGGTGATCGTCGATGAGGCCTCGATGGCCAGCACCGCTGACCTCGACGCGGTCCTGCCCAACGTCACCGACGCCGGGGCGAAGCTGCTGCTGGTCGGCGACAACCACCAGCTCGGTGCCGTCGATGCCGGTGGCGCGTTCGCGCTCCTCGCCGACACCGCCAGCGAACGCGGCCACGCCCACACCCTGGCCGGGCTCTGGCGCTTCCAGCACCGCTGGGAAGCCGACGCCACCCGCGCCCTCCGCACCGGCGACCCGGCCGCGGTTGCCGCCGCGTTGGACAGCTACGTCGACCACGACCGCGCTGCATCAGGGCCGACACCGAGACCGTCCTCGAGTCCGCCTACGCGGCCTGGCCGGCGAATCTCGCCGCCGGCCAAGACAGCCTGCTCATCGCCGCCGACCGCGCCACCGTCACCAACCTCAACCTGCGCGCCCGCATCGACGGCATCAGCGCCGGCCAGGTCACCGGCCCCGAGGCCGCCCTGCACGACGGGACCCGGTGCGCAGCCGGGGACTGGATCATCACCCGGCGCAACGACCGACGGCTCGCCCATCCCGGCGGCGGCGTCGTCCGCAACGGCGACAGCTGGCACGTCGTCGCGGTCCACCCCGACGGCAGCACTCGACACTCGCCCGCGCAACGCACAGGCCGACGCCGCAGGTGTCGTCGTGCGGCTGCCGTCCGACTACGTCGCCGAGCACGTCGAGCTCGGCTACGCCACCACCGTGCACCGCGCCCAGGGCGCCACCGTCGACACCGCCCACACCGTCGGTCAGCGCCGGGATGAACCGCAGTCCCTCTACGTCGCCATGACCCGCGGCCGCGAGGCCAACCACGCCCACATCGACACCAGCGGCATGCCCGGTAACCGCATCGGCGCCGAGGTCCATCTGCGAGATCCACAGCGGCTGAATGGACGTCAGATTCTGGAGCGAGTCATCGCCACCGACGGCACCGAGCTCTCCGCCACCGCCACCCTGCGCCAACGCCAAGACGCCGCCGTCTCCCCCGCGCGGCTTCGGAGCATTCGGGACGCCCTCACTATCGCGACCGGGGATCCCGGGGCCGAGCGGGCGCTGGCCGAGATCAACGCGCTCTTCGCCGCCAGGCGTGCCGAGCCACGGCGAATCACTGCGGCCGGCGCCGGTCTGAGGCACCCACGTGCACACATAAGAGATGACGGACCCACCATCACCGGAGGCTGACCATGAATCCCGTCTCTGCTCACCGTCGAAGACGCCGCCCAGGCACTCGCCCTCGGCCGCACCAAGGTCTATGAACTGGTCGAGTCCGGCGCGCTGCGTTCGGTCAAGATCGGCCGCTCGCGGCGCATCCCGGTCCAGGCCCTGCACGAGTTCGTCAGCGACATCGACATCGAAGTCGGGAGGGCCTGATGCCGCGCAGCGCCAACGGTCGCTCCTCGGTCTACCAGGGCGCCGACGGGTTGTGGCACGGATGGGTCACCGTCGGGGTGCGCGCGGACGGATCGCCCCGATCGCCGGCACCGCATGGCGCGGACCCGCGCCGAGGTGACCGTCCAGGTCGCGTGAGCTCGAGCGCGCCCGCGACGCAGGCGCAGGTGAGCGCCTGCCGGCCGACCGCCCACGGTCGCCGAATGGATGCGGACCTGGCTGGACACCGTCGCCCCGCGGACCGCGTCCGCTCCACGATCGATTCCGTGTACCGGCCCAAGATCGAGCGGTGGATCCTCCCTCGCATCGGCGCAGCACCGCGTGGACCGACTCCGCCGGAACACCTGGACGCGCTCTACCTCGAGCTGGCCGAAGACGGGCTCTGTCGACCAAGAGCGTCCTGATGATACACCAGATCATCAACCGGGCGTTTCGGATGGCGATCGCGACGCGGGGTCGTCGGGCGCAACCCCGCCTCGCTCGTCGATCCGCCGACTCATCGTGAACCGGACATGACCCCGCTGTCCGCGGACGCAGGCTCGCCAGATCCTCGCGGCGGCGCCGGGATCTCCCCAACGGCGCCCGTTGGTCCGTGGCGCTCGCTCGGGCTGCGCCAGGGGAAGCGCTCGGGTTGCGCTGGCAGCACGTCGATCTCGACCGCGGCGAACTCCGGATCTTCCAGCTCGACCGAGCGCGTACCGGCACGGCTGCGAAGAACCCGCGATCTGCGCCGAGGGCCGCCACCGGTCCGGGTGCGACTCGGGCTGCACCCGCACGCCCGCTACTGTCCGCAGCGCAGCGGCGGCGAATGGGTGTTCCGGCGAGCCGAAGGGCGGCAAGGCCCGCACCATCGTCCTGCCCGGCCCTCTGGCCGACCAGCTGAGGGCCACCGCACGTCCAGGATCGACAGCGCGGGCCGCAGCCGGCCCGATGTGGCACGACCTCGACCTGGTCTTCGCCCAACCCGACGGCCGGCCGACCTCGGCCCCGGCAGGACTGGGTGTCCTGGAAGGCCTTGCTCAGACCGCCGGCGTGCGCGACGCACCGCCTCCACGATGCCCGCCACACCGCCGCCACCCTGCTGCTGGAGCAGGGCGTCGACATCCGGGTCGTCCAGGAGATCCTCGGACACTCCACCCTGGCCGTGACCAAGCGCTACACCCACGTCACCGACACCCTCGCCCGCCACGCCGCGGAGCGCATGGGCCGGGCGCTCTGGATCACAGACCACGATTGTCTGTGCGCCCGAATCCAGGCGCGTCCGGGAGAGTGCGCCGAACCTAGCTGCACCCCAAAATGGAACCCAGCGAGAGATCTGCTGGCCACCGCGGACCCTAGGATCCGCGTTCCCACCAGGTCACCACCGTGACCACGTCGTGGCCTGCCTCAACGAGCAGGCGCGCGACCTCGGGATGCAGGCATTCGTCGAGGAGGAGTTTCACGCGCCGATGCTGAGGGGGATCACGCGCTCGCGCAGAACCTCTGCGGCGAAGGTCAGCGCCGCAACAACGTCCGCAGCGCTGAGTTGCGGGAAGTTCGGCCGATGTCCTCCGGACTCTGGCCCTCGGCCACATACGCGACGACGGTCGCAACCGGGATCCGCGTGCCCTTGATGCAGGGCACGCCCGCCATGACATCTGGGTCCCGGCTGATCCGCTCGAAGGCCATTCCCGCAGGATACGCCGCTGGTCCGTCCCGGTGGGGCCGAAGGCCGGCGGCCGCAGGCGGACCGCAGAGCCCCGCGGCGGACTCTGAACTGAATTGCAACTGGAGTTGCAACTGGACCCCGTCGGCAACATGGTTCCCGATCGCCCGAATTGAACGTTTCCGCAGGTCAGCGCGGTGCCCGGGACGGGATTTGAACCCGTACTCCCTCTCGGGAAGCGAGGTTTAAGCTCGCCGCGGCTGCCGGTTACGCCACCCGGGCTGGGTGTCCCCTCACGCTACCGAGCCACCGCGGCTGCGCGCCCCAAAACGGCGTCGAGCATCGGCTCGGTGAGCTTGCCGGTGAAGGTGTTCTGCTGGCTGGGGTGGAACGACCCGAGCAGCAGCAGCTCCCCGCCGGGTCCGGTCAGCGGGACCTCGACCGCGTGGCCGAACTTCGGTTTGGGGCGCGGGATCGCGACCCCGTTCGCGGCGAGCGTTCCCAGCGCAGCGTCCCACCCGAACGAACCGAGGCAGACCACCACCCGTAGATGCGGGAGGACCATCGCGACCTCGCGGTCGAGCCACGGCCGGCAGGCGTCGCGTTCGTCGTTGGTCGGCTTGTTCAGCGGCGGGGCGCATCGCACGGCCGCGACCATGCGGGTGTTGATCAGGCGCTGCCCGTCGGCGGCATGTATCGACGTCGGGATCGCCGCGAGGCCGACGCGGTACAGGGAGGCGAACAGCCAGTCGCCGCTGCGGTCGCCGGTGAAGATCCGCCCTGTGCGGTTGCCGCCGTGCGCCGCGGGGGCGAGTCCGACGATGAGCACCCGTGGTTCCTCCGCGCCCCACCCCGCGATCGGCCGTCCCCAGTACGGCTCGTCGATGTACGCCTTGCGGCGCTCCAGCGCCACCTGCTCGCGCCACTCCACCAGCCGCGGGCAGGTCCGGCACACGGACTGACGAGCCGTCAGTTCATCGAGATCCGGAGCGCTCGCCGCGAGCTTCCGGACCGCGGCCGGAGTCGCTGCGACGGGGGTGTCCGCCGTCGCCGGATCCCCCGGCCACCCGGTCCCGGGCGGCGCGAACGGCAGGCGGTCGGTCACCAGACGAGGTTAACAACCAGTGCGTCAGCGGGATCGGGCGCTGTCGCTCGAGGTTCCGCTGACGTAAGCGGGTCCGGGCTAGCGCGAGTCGTCCTCGCGCGCCCGCCGTGCGCTGGCCCGCGTGCCGTACCAGACCCCGCCGACGCCGATCGCAATCACGACGACCCAGACCAGAGCGTCCATCGGCAGCACCTCTCAGGCGGGAAGTCACGTCATCGACGAGCCGGGCACGTCCCCGACACGACGATCGGGATCTGAGGGTTGCAGGTCCGGGGCGTCGTGTCGATCAGCCGAGTCTTGTGAGCGGCATGCCGTGCGAGTTCTCGGTCAGCTGAGTCAGGCCCGAACAGGCTCGTACCGCAGGATGAGCGCCCCGGAGCCGAGCTCCTCGCGGTCGACGAGCCGCAGGTTCAAGGGCTTCGACAGGCCCGCGAACAGCGTCGGGCCGTGCCCGACGATCGTCGGCTGCACCAGGAACTCGTAGGAGTCGATCAGACCGAGCTCGGCCAGTGCGCGTGGCAGCTGCAGGCCGCCGGTGTAGAGCGCACCACCGGGCTGCTCCTTGAGGTCGCGGACGAAGGTCTTCGAGATCCCCGCGCACGAGTTCGGCGTTCCAGTCGACGCTTTCCAGGGTGCTCGACACGACGTACTTCTTCGCCTCGTCGATGGTGCGGGCGAACGGGAGCATCCACGCGGGCACGTCGGCCAGGATCCCCGGAGGCCGCCAGGCCTCCTCCATCATCTGGTAGGTCACCCGACCGAACAGGAGCGCGTCGGCGCGCGCGATCTGCTCCATCGCGAAGCGGTGCACGTCCTCGTCGGGCGTGCCCGCCCGGTGGTCGCAACACCCGTCCACGGTGGTGTTGATGGAATAGCGAAGGGCGCGCATCGCGTCAAACCTAGCAACGACGGCCGTTCGTTGAAGATGTCATCTTCAACGACTCCCCACTCGTTGAAGATGACATCTTCAACGAGTGGGGGCTCTCACGGAGCGATGGACGCGGCGATGCCGTCGAGGATGTCGTGCTCCGAGGCGATCAGGTCGAGTCCGCCGAGCCGGCGCACGATCCGGTCGACCACCAGCGCCCCGGCGCCGATGACGTCGACCCGGCCCGGGTGCATGACGCCGATCGCGGCCCGCTCGTCCTTCGGAGCGGCCAGCATCCGCGCGGCGATCTCGTGCACGGTCGCGGCGGGAACCCGGGTGCCGTGGATGGCGATCGGGTCGTACTCCGTCAGCCCCAGCGCCATCGCCGCGATCGTCGTCACCGTGCCGGCCACGCCGATGAGCGTCTGCGCCTTCTCCAGCGGCACCACCGCGGCCGCGAGCTCGATGGCGGCGTCGATGTCCGCGATGGCGGCCGCGATCTCCTCGGCGGTCGGCGGGTCGGAGTGCAGGCGACGCTCGCGCATCCGGACGCAGCCGACGTCGACGGACCGGGAGGCGATCACGGCGGCCCGGCCCTCGGTCACGTCCCCCAGCACGAATTCCGTCGACCCGCCGCCCACGTCGACGACGAGATAGGGCCGGGCGAGGTCCGCGTCGGTCGCCGCCCCCAGCCCGTGGGTCGCCCCGGCGAACGAGAGCGCCGCCTCCTGCTCCCCGGTGATCACCTCGGGCTCGACCCCCAGGATCTCGGCGATCCCGGCCCGGAACTCCGCCGCATTCTCCGCGTCCCGGCTCGCGCTCGTCGCGACGAAGCGCACGCGCTCGGCCCCGGCCGCGCGGATCGCGTCGGCGTAGACCCGGGTCGCGGCGAACGTCCGCTCCAGTGCCTCGGGCGCCAGGCGGCCGGTGGCGTCGACGCCCTGACCGAGCCGGACGACCTCCATCCGGCGGTCGACGTCGACCAACCCGGTCGGGGTCACCTCGGCGATCAGGAGCCGGATCGAGTTGGTCCCGCAGTCGATCCCCGCCACCCGCATCCCCGCACCCCCGCAACGTCCGACGATGTGGTCGCTATAGCGGCCACATCGTCGGACGCTACGCGGCGGGAGGCGGGGGGACGCAGGGGCCCTTGCGCCACCAGGCGCCGAGGAGTTCCAGGGCCTCGTCGCCGAAGGGATTCACCCCGGGACCGGCGGCGAGGGCGTGGCCGACGAGGACGTGGAGGCACTTCACCCGGGTCGGCATCCCGCCGGCGGAGATGCCCTCGATCTCCGGAACCTCGGCGATCTCGGCCCGCCGCTTCAGGTAGTCCTCGTGAGCCGCGGCGTACGCGGCGGCCAGCTCGGGATCCGCCGCGAGCCGGTCCGTCATGGACCGCATCAGCCCCGAAGCCTCGAGGGTCCCGATCGCGGAGGTCACCGCCGGGCAGGTCAGGTAGAACGTGGTCGGGAACGGGGTCCCGTCCTCCAGCCGCGGCCGGGTGCGGACGACGTCGGGGAGCCCGCAGGGGCAGCGGTGCGCGACGTCGACGGCACCGCGCGGTGGGCGGCCGAGCTGGGCCTCGACCGCCGCGTCGTCCTCGGGGGCGAGGGGCACGCGCTCAGTTCCCCGGGCCGTCCTGGCCGGTGGGCAGCTCGCCGATCGGCTGTGCGGCCTGGTCGAGCGTGCCGAGCATCCGGTCCCACCAGGGGCCCGCGGCCTGCTCCTGCGCCTTCTGCTGCAGCTCGACGAGCATCGGGTCGGTGACGCGGAAGGCGAGCTCGCCGGGCATCACGTAGTGCAGGCGCTTGCGGGCCTCGCGCTCGATCGCGTAGGGCTCGCCCGCGGTCGCGACCTGCCTCTCCAGCTCGGCGACCCGCTCGGTGCCCTGCGCCACCTGGACGCGCAGGTCCGCGATGTTGTTGCGCTGCGCGACGTAGCGCTGCGCGGGGATCGCCACCGTCATCGCGACCACGAACACCACGGCGGCGAACACCGCGGCCCGCCGGGTGAAGTAACTGCGTGGACCGCTGCCGGGCGGCTGAACCGGCTCCGGCCCGACCTGCGCCGGGATGCGGCCGCGGGAGCTCCGCACCGCCGGCCGCGGAGCGCCGCGGGCCGCGGCCGGGCGAGCCCGATCACGGCCGGACGGACGCGCGGCGGCACGGCGGGGCACCTTCATTCCGTCGACCTCAGCCCTGGTACCGCGGGAAGGCGGACCGGCCGGCGTAGCGCGCGGCGTCGTCGAGCAGGGCCTCGATGCGCAGCAGCTGGTTGTACTTCGCGACCCGCTCCGACCGCGCCGGGGCGCCGGTCTTGATCTGGCCGCAGTCGGTGGCGACGGCGAGGTCGGCGATCGTCGTGTCCTCGGTCTCGCCGGAGCGGTGGCTCATCATGCACCGGTAGCCGTTGCGGTGCGCGAGGTTGACCGCGTCGAGAGTCTCCGTCAGCGTGCCGATCTGATTGACCTTCACCAGCAGCGCGTTCGCGGTGTTCTCGGCGACCCCGCGGGCGAGGCGCTCCGGGTTGGTGACGAACAGGTCATCGCCGACGAGCTGGACCTGGGCGCCGAGGCGCTCGGTCAACGCGTGCCAGCCGTCCCAGTCCTCCTCGTTCATCGGGTCCTCGATCGAGACCAGCGGGTAGGCCCCGACGAGCTCGGCGTAGTAGTCCGCCATCTGCTCCGCGGTGCGCTTCTGGCCCTCGAAGTTGTAGACGCCGTCGGCATGGAACTCCGTCGCGGCGACGTCGAGCGCGAGCACGACGTCCTCACCGAGCCGGAACCCGGCGCTGCCGACCGCGGTGGCGATCAGGTCCAGCGCGGCGCGGTTGCTCGGCAGGTCCGGGGCGAAGCCGCCCTCGTCGCCGAGGCCGGTGGCCAGGCCCTGCTGCTTCAACACGGCCTTCAGCGCGTGGTAGACCTCCGCGCCCCAGCGCAGCGCCTCGGAGAACGTCTCGGCCCCGATGGGGGCGATCATGAACTCCTGGATGTCGACGCTGGTGTCGGCGTGGGCGCCGCCGTTGAGGATGTTCATCATCGGCACGGGCAGCAGGTGCGCACTCGGCCCGCCGACGTAGCGGAACAGCGGCAGGCCGGCGCTCTCCGCGGCGGCCCGGGCCACCGCGAGGCTGACGCCGAGCAGCGCGTTCGCGCCCAGGCGGGACTTGTCCGGGGTGCCGTCGAGGTCGATCAGGGTCTGGTCGATCAGCCGCTGCTCGCTGGCGTCGTAGCCCAGCAGCGCGTCCTGGATCTCGTCCTCGACCGCGACCACGGCCTTCAGGACGCCCTTGCCGTTGTAGCGCTCGTCGCCGTCCCGGAGCTCAACGGCCTCGAAGGCACCCGTCGAGGCGCCCGAGGGCACCGCGGCACGACCGACCTTGCCGTCGTCCAGGACCACCTCGACCTCGACGGTCGGGTTTCCGCGCGAATCGAGGATCTCGATCGCGGCGATCTCGTCGATGGTGGCCAACGTGCTCTCCAATTCGTGCGGCGGGAAAACAGTACCCAGACCGCTCCGCGACACTGAGGAGCCGCTCCGGCGCCGAGGCGCCGGTCATGTCGAACGGGGACCGGTCTGAACCCAGATGCCCGGTATGTCGCACCAGTTAACCGCTCGCCAGGCCCAACAGCGTCCGCAGGTGGCGCGGCGACGGCGATCCGTGGGCGAGGACCCGGTCGTGGACCTCGCGGTCCGACGCGCCCGGGGAGGCGGCCCGGACGTCGGCGACCAGGTCCCGGACACCCAGATAACCCACGAAGTAGGTCGAGAGCTGCGTGGAGGTGAGAAGGGACCGGCGCCACTTGCCGTGGGCCTCCCCCTCCTCCTGGTGACCGCGGCCGACCATCAGCGCTCGCGCCTCGTCCTCGGTCATTCCGCGGGTGTGCACGCGGACGTCGAGAATCGTGTTGATCGTCATCCGCAGCTGCATCTTGAGCTGCTGCATCCGCAGGGCGTCCCCGCCGAAGCCGCGACGGGCCATCAGTTCCTCGGTGTACACCGCCCAGCCCTCGACGAACGGGCCGCTCCAGAATGCCGAACGCACCTGCGTGTCGGCCGAGCAGCGACGGCTGTGCGCGAGCTGGAGCACGTGGCCGGGCATGGCCTCATGGACCGTCAGGTCCTTGAGCATGTGGCAGTTGTACTCGCGGAAGAACGACGCGACCCGCTCCGCCGGCCATTCCGACGGCGTGGGCGAGATCGCGTAGAAGGTCGGCAGATCCGCGGTCTCCAGCGGGCCGGGCGGGTCGCAGTACGCGACCGCGACCCCGCGGTGGATCTCCGGCATGACGATGATCTCGACGGGGTCGTCGTGGATGGTGACCAGGTCGTGCTCGCGCACGAATGCGGTGGCCTCGACCAGGGTCTGCTCAGCGAGGCCGACGATGGTGTCGTCGGTGGGGGCCTCCGCGGCAAGAGCGTCCAGCACAGCGCGGACCTGCCCGGCCCCCGGCCGGCCGCCGTCGATGCGGGCGGCGATCTCGGCGATCTCGTCGCTGATGCGCTCCAGTTCACCTTCGGCGCGGGCCAGCAGGGTGTCCGGGTCGTCGTCGGTGTCCAGCGTGAGGTGGAGCCGGCGGGCGAAGAGCTCGGGGCCCAGGCGCGGGTCGCGGGTCGCGTCCGGGAGGCGGTCGGACAGCCAGGCCAGGTGCTCGGTCAGCGCGTCGGTGGCCGCGGTGACGGCGGGCTCGATGAGAGCTCGGACGCCGGGGTCGGCAGCAGCGTCCACGGTGCGCCCGAGCTCGGTCGCCAGCAGCGTGCGGGTGCCGGTGAACTGCCCGATCGCCGTTTCGACGTGGACCGCGGGCATCGGGCCCAGGTCGTCGCGGGCCTGCGCCAGCACGGCCGGGATGTCGGCGAGCCGTCCGGCGGCGGCCCGGACCCGGTCGGCCGCGGGCGCGAAGTCCCGGGCCAGCAGCAGGTGGATCGCGGAGCCCGGGTTGGCCTCCAGCGGGTTCCAGGCGTGCTCGCGCAGTTCGGTGAGCTCGAAGACGCGCCGGCGCAGGGCGTGGGCCAGGATCTGGCGGTCCACCGCCTCGGCGGGCTCCGCCGGCGGGGGCAGGGCATCGAGCTGGGCCAGGCGGGAACGGCGGACGGCGAGTTCGGCGGCTCGAGCGTCCGGGCCGGTCGCGGGCAGCCGGTCGTCGAAGCGGTGGTCGCCCAGCGAGGTGGCGGTGACCGGGTCGAGCGCGAGGTGCTCGTCCAGGATCGCCGCCGCCAGCTCGACGAACTCCGTGGTGGTCATGCGCCGCCGCCCTCCCGTTGCTCGGTGGCGCCCTGCTGTTCCAGCTCCCGCACGGTGGCGGAGAACCGGCGGCACGCCGCCCGGAGCTCCGCCTCGGCGTCCAGTCCGCGGGCCCGGGCCGTGACGACCAGGGCGAACAGGGCATCGCCGACGTCGGCGTCGGCGGGCAGGTCGGCGGCCGGGGTCGGCACGATCAGCGGGGCCTTCGAGACCCGCGAGAGCAGTTTGTCGGCCAGGGCCAGGGCGGGTTGGGCGAGCGGCACCCCGTCCATCGCCGAGGTGCGCCCCTTCTCGGCCGCCTTCAGGACCTCCCAATTCGCCTCGACCTCGGCCACCGTCGTCGCCGGGGAATCGCCGAACACGTGTGGGTGCCGGGAGACGAGCTTGGCCGCGATGCCGGCCGCCACGTCGTCGAGGTCGAACGGGTCGTCCGGGTGCTCCGCCGCGATCCGGGCGTGGAACACGACCTGGAGCAGCAGGTCGCCGAGTTCCTCGCGCAGATGCGCCCGGTCGCCCGACTCGACCGCCTCGACGGTCTCGTAGGTCTCCTCGATGAGGTACTTGAGCAACGAGGAGTGCGTCTGTTCGGCGTCCCACGGACAGCCACCCGGCGAGCGGAGCCGGTCCATCACGGCGACCAGTTCGAGCAGGGCCGCCCCGGGACCGCCGGGAGGCGTCACGCCTCCGGGGCCCGGAGGAAGTCGAACTGGGTCGGCGCGATCTGACCCACCGTCGGATCGAACGTGCCGTAACGCGGGTTGATCCGAATCTTCATTCCCGAGGCGGTGGCGATGAGCCGCTTGGCGAACTCGGAGTTGAGGCGCTGCTCGTCGGCGCCGGGGAACTGTGCGTCGATCGCCTCGCTGATCTCACGCTCGATGGTGAACCGGCGGTACAGCGCATCGAGGGACTCGACCGTCACGTTGTTCTGCGCGGCCAACTCGGCGAGCTCCGTCGCGGGACGTTCCTCGGCGGCGCGCGTCTCCTCGACCTGGGCCTCGGTCACCGCGATGCCCATCTCGGCCGCGGCCCGCTCGAAGACCAGGTCGAGCACCCGCCGCTCGACCTCGAGGCGTGCCGCTTCCGGACCGACGTCGGTCGGCAGGCCGTACAGCTCGCGTTGCTCGCGGACGCGATCGAGGTAGCCCTGCACCTCCGAGAGCGTGATGCGCTGGTCGTCGACGATCGCCGCGGCACCGAGCTGGTTCTGCTCGCACCCGGAGAGGCCGGAACCGACGATGACGGTGGCCACGAGGACGGCGGCGGCACGACGGGACTTCACGCGGTTTCTCCCTGCGACTTGCTGGTGACGGTGTCGGACAGGACGACGTCGACGACCTGACGTGCCCAGTCCAGCAGCTCCAGGCCTCCGAGCGGGGTACCTCCGACCCGGGCGGTGCTCGGGCGCGGCACCAGGATCGTATTGACCGCCGCCTTGACCAGTGACTTCGGGTAAAGCCGCTGCAGCCGCAGCTGCTGGGACTCGCGCAACGTGACCGGACCGAACCGCACGTACGAGCCGGCGACGGTGACCTCCTCGAGGCCGGCCGCCCGGATGTGGGAGCGGAACCGCGCCACCGCGAGCAGGTTCTCGACCTCGGGCGGGACGGGGCCGTAGCGGTCGTGAAGTTCGGCCCGCACCTCCCCGATCTGCGCCTCCGGGTCCGCACCCGACATCGATCCGATGTCGGCGATACGCCGGTAGGCCTCCAACCGCAGCCGCTCGCCGGGGATGTAGTCGTGCGGGATGTGGGCGTCGACCGGGATCTCGACCCGCACCTCGGCGGGCGGCGGCTCCTTGCCGGACCCGAGCGCCTTGTACTCCGCGACCGCCTCGCCGACCATCCGCACGTAGAGGTCGAACCCGACGCCCTCGATGTGACCGGACTGCTCGCCGCCGAGGAGGTTGCCGGCGCCGCGGATCTCCAGGTCTTTCATCGCGACGTACATGCCGGCCCCGAGCTCGGTGTGCTGGGCGATGGTGGCGAGCCGCTCGTGGGCGGTCTCCGTCAGCGGCTTCTCCGGCGGGTAGAGGAAGTACGCGTACCCGCGTTCGCGCGACCGCCCGACGCGGCCACGCAACTGGTGCAGCTGCGCGAGACCGAGGACGTCGGCGCGTTCGACGATCAGGGTGTTGGCGTTGGAGATGTCCAGACCGGTCTCGACGATCGTCGTGCAGACCAGGACGTCGGAGCGCTTCTCCCAGAAGTCGACGATGACCTGCTCGAGGGTGTGTTCGTTCATCTGTCCGTGCGCGGTGGCGATCCGCGCTTCGGGGACGAGCTCCGCGAGCCGCTTGGCCGCCCGCTCGATCGACTCCACCCGGTTGTGGACGAAGAAGACCTGACCCTCCCTCAGCAATTCGCGGCGGATCGCGGCCGAGATCTGCTTGTCCTGGTACGGCCCGACGAAGGTGAGGATCGGGTGCCGCTCCTCCGGCGGAGTCTGGATCGTCGACATCTCGCGGATGCCGGTGATCGACATCTCCAGGGTCCGCGGGATCGGCGTCGCGGACATCGTCAGCACGTCGACGTGGGTCCGCAGCTTCTTCAGCTGTTCCTTGTGCTCGACGCCGAAGCGCTGTTCCTCGTCGACGATGATCAGGCCGAGGTTCTTGAACTGCGTGGTCTGCGAGAGCAGGCGGTGCGTGCCGATGACGACGTCGATGCTGCCGTCGGCGAGGCCGGAGATGACCGCCTCGGTCTCGGTCGCCGTGTTGAACCGCGAGAGGTTCCGCACGGTGACCGGGAACGGCGCGTACCGGTCGGAGAACGTCGCGAAGTGCTGCTGGGAGAGCAGGGTCGTCGGCACCAGGATGGCGACCTGCTTGCCGTCCTGCACGGCCTTGAACGCCGCGCGCACCGCGATCTCGGTCTTGCCGTAGCCGACGTCGCCGCAGATGACGCGGTCCATCGGGTACGGCTTCTCCATGTCGGCCTTCACCTCGTCGATGGCCCCGAGCTGGTCGGGGGTCTCGATGTAGGGGAAGGCGTCCTCGAGCTCGCGCTGCCACGGGGTGTCCGGGCCGAAGGCGTGCCCGGGAGCGGAGGTGCGCGCGGCGTAGAGGCGGATCAGCTCACCCGCGATCTCCTTGACGGCCTTACGCGCACGGCCCTTGGCCTTCTGCCAGTCCGCGCCGCCGAGGCGGTGCAGCGCGGGCGACTCGCCCCCGACGTAACGGGTGACCGACTCCAGCGCGTCGGACGGCACGTAGAGCCGGTCGCCGGGCTGGCCGCGCTTGGACGGCGCGTACTCGATGACCAGGTACTCGCGGGTGGCGCCGCCCACGGTGCGCTGCACCATCTCGACGTACTTGCCGACCCCGTGCTGGGAGTGCACGACGAAGTCGCCGGGCCGCAGCTGCAGCGGGTCGACGACGTTGCGCCGCTTGCTGGGCATCCGCCCGCGCATGTCCTTCGTCGAGACCCCGGTCCGGCTGGTCAGGTCGGTTTCGGTGAGGACGGCGAGCTTTCGACCCTCGTCGAGAAACCCGGTGGCGAGCTCGGCGCAGGTGACCAGCACCATCCCGGGCTCGGGCGTTCCGGAGATCTCTTCCACCTGACGCACCGGCAGCGAATCCGCGGCCAGCACCTCCACCATGCGCTGCGCGGTGCCGTGGCCGGCCGCGACCAGGACCACCGACCATCCGTCGGCCAGCCAGCCCTTGATGTCGGCGACCGCCCGGTCGGTCTCCCCGCGGTAGGCCTCGGGTGCCCGGGCGCCGAGCGCCGCCCCCTCAACTGAAGATGACATCTCCAACGAGGAGATCACCTGCGTTGAAGATGACATCTCCAAGGAGTCGGCGGCATCGGTGGAGGCGAAGGGGGCGACGGTCCACCACGGGAGGCCGAGGCCGCGGGCGTGGTCGCGGACCTCGGCGAGGTCCTGCAGCGCGGCGGCGCCGAGGTCGATCGGGGCCTGGCCACCGACGGCCGCGCCGGACCACGAGGCCTCAAGGAACTCCTGGCTGGTCCGGACCAGATCGGCGGCGCGGGCGCGGACCCGCTCCGGGTCGCAGGCGACGATCAGGGTGTTGCGGGGCATCTGGTCGACGAGCAGTTCCATGTGATCGACCAGGACCGGGGAGAGGGCCTCCATGCCCTCGACCGCGATGCCCTCGGCGATCCGTCCGACGATGTCCTCGAGCTCGGGGTGGTCGGTGCGCAGCGCCGCGGCGCGGGCGCGCACCTCCTTGGTGAGCAGGAGTTCCCGGCACGGCGGGGCCCACAGCGACTGCACCGTGTCATGGGCGAGGGTGTTGTCATCACCCTCGCCCACCCGGCGCTCGATGCTGCGCTGGTCGGCGATCTTGAACGGGCGGATCTCCTCAACGGTGTCGCCCCAGAACTCCACGCGCAGCGGGTGCTCCTCCGTCGGCGGGAAGACGTCGACGAGCCCACCGCGGACCGCGAACTCACCGCGGCGCTCGACCAGGTCGACCCGGGCGTAGGCCGCGGCGGCCAGCCCGTCGACGACGGCGTCGAGTTCCACCTCGTCGCCCACCCGCAGGCTGACCGGCTCCAGCTCGCCGAGCCCGGGAACCATCGGCTGCACCAGACTGCGGACCGGGCAGATCACGATGTCGAGCGGTCCGGCCGCGGGGTCGTTCTCCATCGGCCGGGTGAGCCGGCGCAGCACCGCGAGCCGGCGGCCCACGGTGTCGGCCCGCGGCGACATGCGCTCGTGCGGCAGCGTCTCCCACGACGGGAACACCGCGATGCGCTCCGCCGGGTGCAGGGAGGACAGCGCGGCCTGCAGGTCCTCGGCCTCGCGGCCGGTCGCCACCACCGCGAGCACGGGTCGGCCGGAGCGTGCCGCCAGGGCGGCGAGCGCGAAGGGGCGCGAGCCGGGCGGCCCGATCAGGTCGAGGGCGGGCAGGTCGCCGGCCTGCGCGCGGACCAATGCCTCGGCGAGGACCGGGTCGGTGGCGACGACGTCGAGCAGACCGGACAGCGGCACAGGGGTCCCCAAACACACGAGCGGACAACACGAACACCCCGAATCCGCAAACGGATCGGGGTCCGGGCCAGCTTACGTCGCCCCGCCGACAGCACCCTCTGCTGCCCGGCGAGACCTTCCGCGGGAGCTGACGGGCGCGGCGCGCAGCAGAAGATGAGGTTGACTGGGCCCGTGAGACGACGTGGGTGGGGAGCCCTGGTGATGGCGGGCCTGCTGCTGTTCGGGACCGCGGGCTGCGGCGATGAAGACGGCGGCGGCGTGGGCGATGCCGGCGACGTCGACGGACTCGGGGAGGAGGCCGATCCGGGCTCGGATGTGAGCCTGCCGCCGGAGACCGCGTACGTCACGGCGGTCAACGCCCGCTGCGCCAAGCTCGAGGACGAGGTGCTGCCCATCACCGGCGGCGGCGAGCCGACGCTGGAGCAGTTTCTCAAGGATCAGCCGCAGCTCAGCCGGATCACCGCCGGGTTCGACGCGGACATCGCGAGGATCCCGGTACCGCCGGCCGAGCGGGCCACCGCGAATGCGATGACTGCTTTCCAGAAGCTCAGCGACGACACGTACGGACAACTCGTCGCGGCCGCGGAGACCCGCGACGAGAAGAAGTTCCAAGCGGCGTTCGGCGTCTTCCTCGAGGCCTTCAACGCCTCGAACGTCGACGAGGAACTCGAAGCCACCGGCATCTTCTGCCCCGCTCGCTGACCTCGGACTGTCCGCGCTGCTCGAGCCCCGCTCGCAGAGCTCAGGCCCCGATCGTCGCGTCGGAGATCGGGTCCGGGACGGCGACCGGGACCGCGCCGGGTTCGGGCATTCCGCGGCCGGTGCGCAGCAGCGTCCGCCACTGGGAGGCGCTGTAGGCGGCCGGCTCGGTGTTGTCGAGGAAGTCGCGGAGCACGGCGAGGAAGCGGTCGGAGTCGGTGTGGTGCGGGAAGTGCCCGGCATCGTCGAAGATCTCCAGCCGGCTACCGGGCATCGCCCGGTGCACCAGGTCGGCCTGGTCGACGGGGATGATCGCGTCGCGCGCGCCCCAGATCAGCAGCGTCGGCATGCCCTCGGCGAGGTAGCAGCGGTCGAGCATGGTGATCACCTGGCCGCGCCGGTCCACCGCAGCCCGCAACGTGCGCAGGAAGGCGCTGCGCGCGGGTGAGTCCGGCAGGGCGTCGAAGACCCGCCGCAGGTCGTCCGCGTCGCGGCCGAGGTCGGTGTCCAGCAGGTTCAGCATCCGCAGTCCCACCGACCCGAACTGCTTGGCGCCGGGGACGCGGAGCATCGGCAGCAGCGTCTCGACCCCGGGCGTCGCCACCAGCCGCAGGAGCGGATGCGTCTTCGGCCCCACGCCGCCGGTGCCGACGAGCACGAGGCGCTCGCAGCGCTCCGGGAACTGGTACGCGAACTGCATCGCGATGCCGCCCCCGAGCGAGTGCCCGAGCACCGTCACCCGGTCGAAGTCCAGCACGCTGATCAGGTCGCGCATGCCGCAGGCGAAGGCGGCGATCGAGTAGTCGGCCCGGGGCCGGTCGGAGCGTCCGTGACCGAGCAGGTCCGGGGCGATCACCGTGTAGTGCTCGGCGAGGCGGTCGATCACCGGCTCCCACGTGTCGGAGCAGTCACCGATGCCGTGGAGCAGGAGGAGGGCCGGTCCGTTCCCGGCCATCCGGAACGCCCGCCGATAACCGTGGACGGTCGTGTACTGAATGCGCAGCGGATCGTCCGCGGACTCCTCGGTCACGGCAAGGCGGCGCCGGGAGGCCGGTGTCGGGGGCACCGTCGCAGCGTCGCAGCGCGACGTGCGCTCCGGGAGCACCGCGGCGTTACACTCGAGGTAACTCTCAGCGGGGGGTGCAGGAGAGCGAGGCGATCGGCACGTTCAGGACCTGGCTGACGACCTCGGCGGCCATCGCCTCCCACCGCGCGTAGGCCGACGGGAACGCCGAGACCTGCACGTCCTGGGCGACGACCGTGAGCGGGAGTCGGCGCCACGCCGATCCGACGTCGGAGAGCATCTCGGTGTAGAACTTCCGGGCCGAGTACTGCGGGTTGGTCACCTGCGAGAAGCTCCCCCAGCCGGCGGACGGCCGCTGCTGGAACAGCCCGGCGGAGTCGAGGTGCCCATAGGAGATGTTCTTCAGGTACGACTCCTGCAACGCGGTCGCGATCGCGATCACCGCGGCCCGGGGCGCCAGGTTCATCCGCTGCGAGACGTCGATGATGATCCGCGCGTTGCGCAGCATCTCGGCGGTCATCTGCTCGTCGCGCTGGGCGTAGGGGTTGTACCCGCAGGCCCGCTGCAGCGCGGCGAGGCGGGCCGCGGCGGCCTCGGCGAGCCGCGCGTCGCGCAGGGCCTGGGCGCGCGACCGCGCCTGGTTGGCTTCCGTGGACGTCAGCGCCGCCCGCATCTCGGCCCGCGTCGCCCGCGCCGGGGAGAGCACCCGCTCGACCTCCGACGTCGTTCCGGCCCCGGCGACCGACTCCATCGTCACCCCGCCGGACCCGCCGGTCAGCGTCACGCCGCCGACCGCGGTCACCGCGACCGCAGCGGCGCCGGCCACTGCCGGGACCGCCGCCGGGATCCGGCGCTTCGCCGGCGCCGCCCGGTGGCCGCGGTGCGAGGGGAGCGCAGCCGGCTGGGGGGCTGCGGCTCGCTCGTCGATCTTGGGGCGCGTGGGCGCCCTGTCCGGGGCCGCGGAAGGGCGGAAACGCGCCCCAGGTCGCGGGGAGCAGCGACGGGCGGGACCGCGGCGGGATGGCCGGGGCGGTGATGGCCGGGGCGGGGATGGCCGGGGCTCGGTGGCGGCCGGCCCCGGCCGGCACCTGCGGTGACGGGGCGTCGAGGATCGGCTGCGGAGCGCGTCGGCGGCCGGTCGGGGGTGGGCCCGCATCGACTGCTGGGCCTGCGAGTGCAGACTCCGGAGCAGTTCCGCCGAGGGGGCGGGCATGACGGGCCATGACTGTTTGTACGGGCGTTCCCAAGCGGCCCCTCCCATCGCGAGTGCCAGGTTGGGAGAAGGCTTGTTCAAGCCGCCCGATGAGTCCCGACATTTCACCGGCGTCGACCTCGTCGTCGACGGACACAACGCGGGCCGTCGTACCCATGCCGCGGGGGCGCCCAAACGTCGGATTCAGGAGTTGAAGGTGTTCTGGGTGCGCTCGAGTCCCTCGCGGACGAGCATCTCGGTGGCGTCGGCGCACCGGTCGATCTCGAGGTCGAGATCCTTACGCTCCGCGGCCGAGAAGTCACGCAGCACGAACGCCGCGGGGTCCATCCGGCCGGGGGGACGGCCGACGCCGAAGCGGACGCGGAAGTAGTCCCCCGTTCCCAAGGAGCGACGGAGCGACTTCAGCCCGTTGTGACCGTTGTCCCCGCCGCCGAACTTCGCCCGCAGCGCGGCGAAGGGCAGGTCGAGCTCGTCGTGGATCACGACCAGCCGCTCCGGCGGGACGTCGTAGTACTTCAGCAGCCCGGAGACCGGACCGCCGGATTCGTTCATGTACGACCGGGGCCGCGCCAGCACGACGGGAAGGCCGCCGGGGCCGCCGAGGCGGATCTCCGCGACCTCGGCGCGCACCTTGTGCCCCTTGAAGGAGGACGAGGCGCGCGCAGCGAGGACGTCGGCGACGAGGAACCCGATGTTGTGCCGGTTCGCCACGTACTCCGGCCCGGGGTTGCCCAGGCCGACGACGAGCCAGCGGTCGTCGGACATGTCGAGGGGATTGCTCGGCTCGGGCTACTCCGAGCCTGGCAGGGCCTCGGCCGGAGCCGCGGCGTCGGGGGCCTCGTGCACGATGCCGGCCTCGGCCTCGGCCTCGGCCATCTCCGCCTCGGCCTCCGCCTCCGTCTGCGCGCCGGTGATGTTGACGACGAGCGCCTCGGGGTCGGTGACCAGCTCCACACCGGCCGGCAGCGCGATCTCCTTGGCGAGGATCTGCGAGCCGATCGGGCGGCCGGTGATGTCGATGTCGAAGCCGGTCGGGATGTGCGTGGCCTCGCACTCGACCTCGATGGCGTTGATCTCGCTCACCACGAGCGAGTCCGGGACCGCCTGGCCGATGACGTGCAGGGCGACGTCGACCTTGACCTTCTCGCCGCGACGGACGACCAGGAGGTCGACGTGCTCGATGTGGCCCTTGATCGGGTCGCGCTGGATGTCCTTCGGGATCGCCAGCTCGTCCGTGCCGCCCAGTTCGAGCGTGAGCAGCGCGTTCTTGATCTTCAGCGCCAGCATCAGGTCGTGGCCGGGCAGCGTGATGTGCCGGGGGTCGTTGCCGTGCCCGTACAGGACGGCCGGCACCTTGTGGTCACGGCGGACCCGGCGCGCGGCACCCTTGCCGAACTCGGTGCGGGTCTCGGCGACGATGCGTACCTCGGCCACGGTGGAACTCCCTCAGCTCATGCTTTGCGTATGCAGTCGGTCTGCGATCGGTGCCACTCGACGCGGGGCGGCAAGCACGCGCCCCCGGAGGACCGAACTCGCCGTCGATCACGGAACCGCGAAGTGCGCTGCGATTCCCTCGCCGGGCAACGCCGGAAGACTACCGGACAGTTGGTGGTCGGTTCACACCGCGTTGCGCCCCGCCAGGCGCACCCAGAGGTGCGGGTTTGCCGGACGTCAGGGATCAGCCGTGGCCGTCGAACAGGCTCGTCACGGACCCGTCGTCGAAGACCTCACGAATCGCGCGGGCGATCAGCGGCGCGATCGAGAGCACCGTGAGCTTGTCGAAGCGACGCTCGTCCTCGATCGGCAGCGTGTTGGTGACCACGACCTCGGAGATGCGCGAGTTCTTCAGCCGGTCGATCGCGGGCCCGGACAGGATCGGGTGGGTCGCGGCGACGATGACGTCGGCGGCGCCGTTGTCGAAGAGCGCGTCGGCGGCCTGGGTGATGGTGCCCGCGGTGTCGATCATGTCGTCGACCAGCACGCAGGTGCGCCCGACCACGTCACCGACGACCTCGTGGACCTTGACCTGGTTCGGCACGCTCGGGTCGCGCCGCTTGTGCACGATCGCCAGGGGGCAGCCGAGGCGGTCGGTCCACATGTCGGCGACGCGCACGCGGCCGGCGTCCGGCGAAACCACCGTCAGACGCGCGCGGTCGACGCGGTTGCCCACGTAGCGGGTGAGCAGCGGCAGCGCGAAGAGGTGGTCGACCGGGCCGGAGAAGAACCCCTGGATCTGCGCGGTGTGCAGGTCGACGGAGATCAGGCGGTCCGCGCCGGCGGTGGCGAACAGGTCAGCGATCAGGCGGGCGGAGATCGGCTCGCGGCCCTGATGCTTCTTGTCCTGCCGGGAGTACCCGTAGAACGGCACCACGACGGTGATCCGCTTGGCCGAGGCGCGCTTGAGCGCGTCGACCATGAGCAACTGCTCCATGATCCACTGGTTGATCGGCGCTGCGTGGCTCTGGATCACGAAGGTGTCCGCGCCGCGCACCGACTCCTGGAAGCGGACGTAGATCTCGCCGTTGGCGAAGTCGAGCGCCGTCGTCGGGGTGATCTCGATGCCGAGTTCGGAGGCGATTTCCTCGGTGAGCTCGGGGTAGGCGCGGCCGCCCATGACGAGCAACTTGCGCTCGCCGGTGGTCGTGATACCCGTCATGGGACTGTCCTCCGGGGCCGGGAGATCTCTCCACGCACAGGGCGCTAGGGAGAAGTGTCGTCCATGGCCCGCTCATCGTGCGAATCGGGCTCGGGTGCCGATTGCGCGGCCGCCGCCGCCTTCGCGGATTTGGAGTCCGGCCGCTTGCGCTCGACCCAGCCCTCGACGTTGCGTTGCGTCCCACGGGCCACAGCCATCGCACCCGGCGGGACGTCCTTGGTGATCACCGATCCGGCGGCCACGTAGGCCCCGTCGCCCACGGTCACCGGGGCGACGAGCATCGAGTCGCAGCCCACGAACGCATGGTCGCCGACGGTCGTGCGGCTCTTGGTCTGCCCGTCGTAGTTGACGAAGATCGTGGCCGCGCCGATGTTCGTCCCGTCCCCGATGTCCCCGTCCCCGACGTAGGACAGGTGCGGGATCTTCGAGCCGAGGCCGAGGCTGGAGTTCTTCACCTCGACGAAGGCGCCGACCTTGGACTTGGCGGCGAGCCTGGTGCCGGGCCGCAGGAACGAGAACGGCCCGACGGTGACGGCGGTCCCGATCTCGGCGCCGGTGGCGTGGGTGGCGAGGACGGTCGCGTGCTCGCCGACCTCGGTGTCGGTCAACGTGGTGTTCGGCCCGATCACCGCGCCGGTGGCGATCCGGGTCCGGCCGTGCAGCTGCGTGTTCGGCGCGATCGTGACGTCGGGCTCCAACGTCACCCCGACGTCGATCCACGTGCTGGCCGGGTCGATCACCGTGACACCGGCGCGCATCCAGTGCTCGCAGATGCGGTCGGAAAGCAACCGGCGCAGGTTCGCGAGCTGCACCCGGTCGTTGATGCCGTGGATCTCGTTGTGGTCCGCGGCCGGCATCGCGCCCACGCGGTGGCCGTCGCCGCGCAGGATCTCGAGCGTGTCGGTGAGGTACTCCTCGCCCTGGCTGTTGTCGGTCCGCAGGCGCCCGAGGGCCGAGCGCAGCAGGGCGCCGTCGAAGGCGTAGATGCCGGAATTGATCTCGGCGATCGCGCGCTGTTCGGTGGTGGCGTCGCGGTGCTCGACGATGGCGGTGACCGCTCCGCTGTCGTCGCGCACCATCCGGCCGTAGCCGGTGGGGTCCGGGAGGATCGCGGTCAGCACGGTGGCGGCGTTGCCCTCGGCGGCGTGCAGGTCGAGGAGCGCCTGGAGGGTCTCCCCCCGCAGCAGCGGGACGTCGCCGCAGACGACGAGCACCGTGCCGGAGACGTCGGGAGCGGCCTCGGTCAGCGCGATCCGGACCGCGTGCCCGGTGCCGTTGCGCGGCTCCTGCACCACCGGCACGGCGTCGGGGTCGATCTCGGCCAGGTGCGCCGTGACGAGCTCCCGGCCGGAACCGACGACGACGACCACGCGTTCGGGGTCGGTCGAGCGGGAGGCGGCCAGGGCGTGCCCGACCAGGGACCGACCGCCGAGGGTGTGCATCACCTTCGGGGTCGACGACTTCATCCGGGTGCCCTCGCCGGCGGCGAGCACGATGACGGCGGCGGGCTTCACGCATCCTCCAGCGGCAGGTTCATCACCCACACCAGGGCGTGACACGCCCTGGTGGGGACGGGCTCCCGGGGGAGGAATCGAACCCCCATTAGATGGACCAAAACCAACTGTCCTGCCGTTAGACGACCCGGGATCGGTCGACCGACATTGTGCCGCTTGTCGGGGTGGACGGGGGCGGAGCCCCCGGCGGTGACCGTTACGTGGTCGCGGCCTCGCCCGGTGCCGGTCGTGGGTGTGCGGACTTCAGCGGCTTCCGGTCGATCGTGTGGAGCGTCGGCTTGGGCTCGAGGTGGGCCAGCCCGTTCCAGGCCAGGTTCACCAGGTGGGCCGCGACCTCGGTGCGCTTGGGCTTGCGGACGTCGAGCCACCACTGCCCCGTCAGGGCGACCATCCCGACCAGCATCTGGGCGTACATCGGGGCCAGCTTCGGGTCGAAGCCGCCGGCCTTGAACTGGGCCACCATGATGTGTTCGACCTGGCTGGCCACGTCGGAGATCAGGCTGGCGAAGCCGCCCGTGGACCCCGCGACCGGGGAGTCGCGGACCAGGATCCGGAACCCGTCGGTGTGGGTCTCGATGTACTCCAGCAACGCGAGCGCGGCCTGTTCGGCCAGCTGGCGTGGGTTGCGGCTGGTCAGGGACGCGGTCATCCGCTCGAGCAGGACCTCGATCTCGCGGTCGACGACGACCGCGTAGAGGCCTTCCTTACCGCCGAAGTGCTCGTAGACGACCGGTTTGGACACCCCGGCCTTGGCCGCGATCTCCTCGACCGAGGTGCCCTCGAAGCCCTTCTCGGCGAACAGCTGCCGGCCGACGTCGACGAGCTGCAGCCGGCGCTCCTTGCCGGTCATCCGGGCGCGGGCGGCCCCGCGTCCGTTGGATTCCGCAGCGTCCGCCATCCGGCCATTCTGCTCCTACGTGGCGCGGCGGGCTTTCCTACGTGGCGCGGCGGGCGTCCAAGCGCTTGCTGTCCGGCCAGCGGACGTGGCTCGCCCAGCCCAACTTCTCGAACATCCAGATCAGCCGGGCGCTGGTGTCGATCTGGCCGCGGAGCACGCCGTGCCGGGCCGAGGTGGGGTCGGCGTGGTGCAGGTTGTGCCAGCTCTCACCGAAGCTCAGGATCGCCAGCCACCACACGTTGCCGGACTTGTCGCGGCTCTTGAACGGCCGGTTGCCGAGGACGTGGCAGATCGAGTTGATCGACCAGGTGACGTGGTGCAGCAGCGCGATCCGCACCAGCGTCGCCCAGAAGAAGGCGGTCAGGGCGCCCTGCCAGGACCAGGACCACAGGCCACCGATCAGGGCCGGCAGCAGGGTGGAGATCGCGACGAAGGTCGGGAAGTGGCGCGAGATCTTGACGATGTCCTTGTCGTTCAGCAGGTCCGGCGCGTACTGGCGCTGCGGGGTCTGCTCCTCGTCGAAGAGCCAGCCGAGGTGGGCGTGGTACATCCCCTTCGTCAGCCCGCCGACGCTGTCGCCGTAGGCCCACGGGGAATGCGGGTCGCCCTCCTGGTCGGAGTACTTGTGGTGCTTGCGGTGGTCGGCGACCCAACGGATCAGCGGACCCTCGACCGCGAGGCTGCCCATGACGCCGAGCGCGATGCGCAGCGGGCGCTTCGCCCGGAACGAGCCGTGGGTGAAGTACCGGTGGAAGCCGACGGTGATGCCGAAGCCGGTCAGCAGGTAGAAGAACAGCGCGATCACGACGTCACGCCAGTGCAGTCCCCAGCCCCAGGTGACCGGGACGATCGCCGCGACGGCGATCAGGGGGACGAGGATGAACAGCGCGAGGGTGGCCTGTTCCAGCCAGCCTTTCTGCTCCCCACCCATGGTGCCCTGAACCTCGGGCTCGGGAGCGGGGAGGAGCTGGGTACTCGCCATCGACAGATGCTTCTTTCCTCGGGGGCGGTCGGGATCGCGCTGACCTACGTCTCCGTAGGTTACGGTTCCGGCTCTGCCCTCCGCGACCGATGTGATGCGTCCCATCCGAACGGACGATGAACGTCACGTTCGCGGACGCTCGTGCATTCCCGGGCTCAGGCCGGGGCCGCCACCGCGAAGACCCGGCGGAACGGGAGCGTCGTGACCCCGTCGGGGCCGGGCGGGTAGGCCGCCCGGAGGGCCGCGCCGTACTCGACGAGGAAGGCCTCCTTCGCCCCGGCGTCGCCGTCGAGCGCCTGCAGGACGGGGCGCAGCGCCGTCCCCGCGGTCCAGGCCAGGACGGGGTCGGGGCCCGTCAGGCGGTGCAGGTACGTCGTCTCCCAGACGTCCGGGCGGGCGCCGGCCGCGGCCAGGGCGTCGGCGTAGGTCCCCGGCGCGTGCACGGCCTCGTGGCGCTCGGGGATCCCGCCGAGCCGGTCGCGCCACGCGGGGGCGGCGCAGAACTCGCGCAGCAGGACGTGGTGCGGGGCGTCGAAGTTGGCCGGGACCTGGAAGGCCAGGCGACCGGCCGGGGTGAGCGTCGCCAACCAGCGCGGGAGGAGCTCCAGGTGCCCCGGCAGCCACTGGAGCATCGCGTTGGAGAACCAGACATCCACCGGGCCCGCCGGCTGCCAGGACGCGGCGTCGGCGACCTCGTAGCGGCAGCGCGCCGCCGCGGGGCCGTCGGCGTCCCGCGCCGCGGCGACCATCTCCGCGGAGGAGTCGGTACCGAGAACGTCCGCCGCGGGCCAGCGGACGGCGAGGAGCCGGGTCGAGGTCCCGGTGCCGCAGCCGAGGTCGACGACGCGGCGCGGGTCGGTCACGTCGACGGCCGCGAGGAGGTCCCGGGCGGGGCGGGTTCGCTCGTCGGCGTAGGTCAGATAGGTCCGCGGATCCCACATGCCGAGAAAGATCCCGGCGGAACTCTCTTGATGTCAAGAAAATTTCGTGGCTATATTCGGGTTCATGCAGGACGAGGTGGATCGGCTGGTCGCCGCCTGGCGGCGGGAGCGGCCTGACCTGGACACCCGGCCGCTGGAGGTGCTGAGCCGGGTGACCCGGCTAGCCCGCCATCTGGACCGGGCCCGCCGGAGCGCCTTCACCGAGCACGACCTCGAGGCCTGGGAGTTCGACGTCCTCTCCGCGCTGCGCCGTTCCGGCGAGCCCTACCAGCTCTCCCCCGGCGCGCTGCTCAACCAGACGCTCGTGACCTCCGGGACGATGACGAATCGCATCGACCGCCTCACCGCCAAGGAGCTCGTCCGGCGGGAGCCCGACCCCGCCGACCGCCGCGGCGTTCTCGTCGTCCTGACCCCCCGCGGCCGCGTCGTCGTCGACGACACCCTCACCGACCTTCTCGCCCACGAGCAGAAACTCCTCGCTGGCCTGACGGACCGTCAGCGCGATGCCCTCGCGGACCTCCTCCGCGACCTCGTCTCCCCCTTCGACAACCCGGAGTAGGCCGCGCAGCCGCCCTTGAAGATGACATCTTCAGAGGTTGACGCAGCAACCATTGAAGATGTCATCTTCAATGGTCGCTAGCCGTCCGTGAGTTCGGCGGCGGCGAGCCACTCCTCTTCGAGGACGGCCTTCTCGGCGGCGAGTTCGCGGAGAGTGCCGTCGAGTTCCGCGACCTTCGCGTAGTCGCTGGCGTGGGTCGCCAGTTGGTCGTGGAGGGAGGTCTCGGCGGCGGCGATCTTCTCCAGTCGGCGCTCGATCCGCGTCAGTTCTTTCCGGGCCGCGCGGGTGTCCCCGGCCGGTTTCGTCGCGACGGGCGACGGGGAGCCCGTGCCGGCCTTCCCGGTGGACGACCCGGCCTTCGCGGCCGAGGGCGGGGCGGCGGGGGCGGTCGCGGCGGCGCGGAGGGCGAGGTACTCATCCACTCCGCCGACGAGCATGCGGATTCGGCCGTCGCCGAGGAGGGCGTGGACGGTGTCGGTGGTCCGCTCGAGGAAGTACCGGTCGTGACTGACGACCAGAAGGGTTCCGGGCCAGCCGTCGAGGAGGTCCTCGAGCTGGTTGAGCGTCTCGATGTCGAGGTCGTTGGTCGGCTCGTCGAGGAAGAGGACGTTGGGCTCGTCCATCAGCAGGCGCAGCAGCTGGAGCCGCCGCCGCTCGCCGCCCGAGAGATCGCCGACCGGCGCCCACTGCCGGTTACCGGTGAATCCGAACCGCTCGAGCATCGAGGACGCGGTGTGCTCCTTCTTGCCCAGCGTGATGAACTTCGCGATCCGCTCGACGGATTCCAGTACCCGCTCGGTCGGGTCGAGCTCCGTGACCTCCTGCGACAGGTGCGCCGCCTTGACGGTGACCCCGACCTTCACCTTTCCGGCGGCGGGCTGGAGCTGCCCGAGCAGCAGCCGCACCAGCGAGGTCTTGCCACTGCCGTTGACCCCGACGAGGCCGATGCGTTCGCCCGGGCCGAGATTCCAGGTCGTCGACGAGAGCAGGTCGCGGGCGCCGACGCGCAGCGTCACCTCGTGCAGTTCGAAGGCGGTGCGGCCCAGCCGCGCGGTCGCGAAGCGGACCAGCTCCTGGGAGTCACGGGCCGGCGGCTCGCGTTCGATCAGCGCGTTGGCGGCGTCGATCCGGAACTTCGGCTTCGATGTGCGCGCGGGCGGACCCCGGCGCAGCCAGGCCAGCTCCTTGCGGGCGAGGTTCGCCGCCCGCTCCTCCGTGGTCGCGGCGACGCGTTGCCGCTCCGCCTTGGCCAGGACGTAGGCCGCGTAGCCGCCCTCGTACAGATGCACCGCACCGTCGGCGACCTCCCACGTCCGCGTGCAGACCTCGTCGAGGAACCACCGGTCGTGGGTGACGACCAGGAGCGCGGACGAGGACGCCGCGAGATGCCCGGCCAGCCACGCGATGCCTTCGACGTCGAGATGGTTGGTCGGCTCGTCCAGGACGAGCAGATCGGGCCCAGCAATCAGTTCGCGCGCCAGTGCGATGCGTCGACGTTCGCCACCGGAACACGGCCCGACGACGGTGTCGAGCCCGGCGGAGAATCCCGGCAGCGACAGGCCGCCGAACAGTCCGGAGAAGACCGCGCGCACCCGCGCATCGCCGGCCCACTCATGTTCCAGCCGGTCACCGATGACAATCTGACGAATCGTCATTTCCGAGTCGAGGTCGTCGGCCTGCGACAGCATCGCGACACGTAGCCCGCCCGCGTGGGTGACCCGGCCGGTGTCCGGTGTCTCGCGCCGGGACAGCACGCGCAGCAGCGTCGACTTTCCCGCACCGTTGCGCCCGACCACGCCGATGCGTTCGCCCGCGGCGAGCCCGAGCGAGACGTCGTCGAGCAGGCGGGTCGGGCCGTAGCTCTTCGAGACGGCCTCGAGGTTGACGAGATTGCTCATCGTTGCGCCGGGACGACCTTCGCGCCCGGGACCGGCCCGCCGGCCCGCTTGACGTCCCGGCACAGACCCATCGCGGTCAGCCCGACGGCGACGTCGAGCCCGGCCTCGGGCGAACGGACCAGGAACGCGATGGTCGGACCACTGCCCGACACGATCGCGCCGAGCGCGCCGAGTTCGGCGGCGGCATCGATCGCCTGCGCCAGCGCCGGTTGCAGGGACACCGCCGCCTTCTGCAGGTCGTTCGACAGCGCGGCGCCGAGCGCCTTGGCGTCCCCCGAGCGCAGGGCCGTCATCAGCGCCTCGTCGAGCGTCGGCTCGCTGACTTCGGAATGCCCGCGCAACCGGTCGCACTCGCGGTAGACCGCGGCCGTCGACAGGCCCTCGGCGGCGATCGCGAACACCCAGTGGAACTCCCCCCGGCCCAGCACCGGCGAGAGCAGGGTGCCGCGCCCGGTACCGATCGCGGTCCCACCCAGCAGGGCGAACGGGACGTCAGAACCGAGTTCGGCCCCCAGTTCGGAGAGGTCGTCGCGGGAGAGCGCGGTGCCCCACAACGCGTCGCAGGCGACGAGGGTCGCGGCGGCGTCCGCACTGCCGCCGGCCATCCCGGCGGCGACCGGGATCCGCTTGACCAGATGCAGGTGCACGCCCTCGGCGATGCCGGCGTGCGCGGCGAGCGCGTTGGCGGCACGGATCGCGAGATTCGTCTCGTCGAGCGGGACGTCCGGGTCCGGGCTCTCGAGGGTGACGGTGATGTCGTCGGCGGACTCGGCGATCACGTCGTCGTAAAGCGAGACGGCGTGGAAAACGGTGGCCAGATCGTGGTAGCCGTCGTGGCCCGCCGGGCCGACCGAGAGCTGCAGGTTGACCTTCGCGGGAGCACGCGCAACCACGGACGCCACGGTTGCCTCCCCTCACCCAGCGAGGGACTACCCCCCGACGCCCAACCTAGTTCAGCGTTGCCGGGGGCGGTCGGGAGGCCGCGATGCGCGCGAAGTCGCCGACGTCGAGTGACTCCCCGCGTGCGGTCGGGTCGACGCCTGCGGCCTCGAGGGCCGCGACGGACCGCTCGGGCGAGCCGGCCCAGCCCGCCAGCGCGGCACGCAGCATCTTGCGTCGTTGCGCGAACGCGGCGTCGATGACGGCGAACACCGCGGCCCGGTCGACATCAGCGGGAGGCTCGCGGCGACGCAACAGCACCAGTCCGGACTCCACCCGTGGCGCCGGCCAGAACACCCCGGCTCCGACCGACCCGGCCCGGCTCACCTCGGCGTACCAGCGCGCCTTGACCGACGGGACGCCGTAGACCCGGCTGCCGGGCGGCGCCGCGAGCCGCTCGGCGACCTCGGCCTGCACCATCACCAGCGCCCGCTCGATCGAGGGGAAGGTCTCCAGGGCGTGCAGCAGCACCGGCACGGCGACGTTGTACGGCAGGTTGGCGACCAGCGCGGTCGGGGCCGCGGGCAGGTCCCCGGCCGAGATGCGCAGGGCGTCCGCGCCGACGACGTCGAGCCGGCCGGCCAGGTGCGGCGCGTGCGCGGCGACAGTGCCGGGGAGCGCGGCGGCCAACCGCGGGTCGATCTCCACCGCGATCACGCGCGCGGCGGCCGGCAGCAGCGCCAGGGTCAACGACCCGAGCCCCGGCCCGACCTCGAGGACGACGTCGTCGCTCGAGACCTCCGCCACCCGCACGATGCGCCGCACCGTGTTCGGGTCGATCACGAAGTTCTGCCCGAGCGCCTTCGTCGGGGTGACGCCGTGCTCGGCGGCGAGCGCGCGGATCTGCGCGGGGCCCAGCAGCCCGTCGCTCACATGTCCCGCCCCGCTGTCGCCGTGGTCATCGTCGTCGTCGAGAGCCATCTTCTAGGTTGACCGCATGCCGGCCGACGTCCCGACCATTCTCGCGACCAGCGGAGGTCTCCGCCTCGGCGAACGCACCCGCTGGGAGTTCCACTCCCTGACCGACTATGCCGTCGAGCTCGCCGGGGTCAGTGGCCGGGCACCGCGGATCTGCTTCCTGGCCACCGCCGGTGGCGACGACCGCACGACCCTGCATCAGCTCTACGAGGCCGCCCAGGTCGCCGGCTGGCAGCCGTCACACCTTGCGCTGTTCCCGATGCCGAATGTCCCGGACATCGCCGAGCACCTCCTGAATCAGGACGTGATCTGGGTCGGCGGCGGCAGCGTGGCGGGTCTGCTCGCGATGTGGCGCCTGCACGGGGTCGACGCCGCGATGCGGGCCGCCTGGGAGGCCGGGGTCGTGCTCACCGGCGTCTCGGCCGGGTCGCTGTGCTGGCACGTCGGCGGGACGACGGACTCCTTCGGGCCGGACCTGCGGCCGGTCACCGACGGGCTCGCGCTGCTCCCGTACTCCAACGGCGTCCACTACGACTCCGAGGACCAACGCCGCCCGCTGTTCCACCGCCTCGTCGCCGACGGCACGCTCCCGGCCGGGTACGCGACCGCGGACGGGGCGGGGCTGCTCTACCGCGGCCCCGAGTTCGTCGAGGCCGTCGCCGAACGCGACGACGCGGCCGCCTATTCCGTGGTTGCGGAGGGCGGCCGCGCCGTGGAAACGCGACTGGACGTGCGGCGGCTCTAGGAGAAGAGCCTGCGGCCGCAGACGGGCCAGGGCTGGGAACCGCGCTGCTTGTAGAGCAGCTGCGCGCGGTAGGTCTGCTCACGCGGCGTGGCCTCGTGCGGCATTCCGTTACCGCCCACGGAACGCCAGGTCCCGACGTTGAACTGGTAGAGCCCGTAGTACCCGGCGGGGTTCACCGCGCGCGGGTTGCCGCCGGACTCGCAGTCGGCAAGGGCGGCCCAGTTCAGGTTCTCCGCGCCGGTGCGGGCGAACTGCGTCGCCTTGGTCCCGACCCGGATGACCTGGGTCATCGGCTCCTTGAGCACGGTGGTCGAGACGGTCTCTCGCTTGGCGACCTTCCCGTCGCGGCTCACCAGGTCGACCGTCATCTCCTTGACGCCCTTCCGGCCCTTCTTCACCAGCTCGGTCTCGCCGGAGAACAGCGTCTTGTCCTTGATCTCACGGACCTCGAAGGGGATGTCGACCTTGACGGTGATCCGCCGGGCCTCCACGCGCACCACGCGGATCTTCGAGCCGTCCGCGGGAGCAGCCTCGAGCTTGGGACCGACCTCGTCGAGCGCGCCGAGGGAGATGCCCGCTTCGAGCAGCACCTGGCGGACGCTGGTCGCGACCGTCGACAGCTCGCGGGTCTTGCCGTCCGCGACGACGGTGACGTCGCGCGGGGTGAGGACCCGCAACCGCAGACCCTCGCGGCCGATCGCTGAGGACCGGGACGCGGAGACGTACATGTTGTCGTCGCGCAGCCCGAGTTCGGAGAGGGCTGCGTCGACACTGGTCGCGGTGACCCACACCCGGCGCGTGCTGCCGTCGACGTCGAGGTCGATGGGCCGGCCGAAGCGGATCGCGATGCGCTGGCCCTCGTCGACCGGGCGGTCCAGCGGAGGAACGACCGAGTCGTGCTCGGTGACCGTGATGCCCTCACGTTCGAGGACTCCGGCGACGGTTCCCGCGAAGGTGTGCACCTTCTGCGTCTTGCCGTCGACCGTCAGTTCGATGGTCTTGTCGAAGCTCACGAAGGCGGTGACGCCGACAACCATCGCGGCGACGATCGTCGCGTGGATGGCCCACTGCCTGCGGCGCCGACCCTTGGCAGGGTTCGGCGACGGCGTCTGCCGATGGGCAGGCGTCGATTTAGCTGTATGCACGGTGCTCCAGACCTTGAGCTTCCCGGGCACGGTGGTCCCGGGCGCCTTCGGCCCGTGCGGTACGCAGCGTTGCGTTCCGCAGGTGGGTGAGCCTCAGCGATCCCGGGCCAGAAATCCGATCCCGGCTACCAAGCCCGGGACGATATGCACCGATCCCCACACCTGACAAACCGCTGTGAAGCGGCTCACGGTGCTGCGGCACGGAAAAACCGTGCGATTCGCCGGGGGTCATGGGGACGACGTTACGGACCGGTCTCGGCGTGCCCCGAGGCTCTCTGAACACAATTCCCCAGGACTTTGCCCGTACTTGGTCCTCGGGCACGCCCCGGAGGGTGTCCGATTCGCGGCATTTCGAGGCGGTCCGACCTGGGGATATTCCTGCGAGATACATCACGTCGATCGGGTGCTCAGAAGGGGCCGAACATCCGCTCCGTCGTGGCCGCCAGCGCAGCCCCCAGGACGTTCGGGTCGTCGCCCCTGACCTGCGCCATCGCACGAACCGTCAGCGGGATCAGATACGGCGCGTTGGGGCGGCCACGGAAAGGCAGCGGAGTGAGAAAGGGAGCGTCGGTCTCGACCATCAACAACTCCGCCGGCGCTATCGCCAATGCGTCTCGGAGGTACTGATTGGCCTTGTACGTGACATTGCCTGCGAACGACATCACGTACCCCGCGTCGGCGCACGTCCGCGCCATTCCGACGTCACCGGAATAGCAGTGGAACACGACCCGGTCCGGGGCTCCTTCCTCCCGCAGGACCCGCAGCACATCTGAGTGGGCGTCACGGTCGTGAATCACCAAGGTCTTCCCGTGGCGTTTCGCGATGTCGATGTGCCGGCGGAAGGACTCCTCCTGCCGCGCCCAGGCGTCGGCGCCCTCGGTCCGGAAGTGATCGAGCCCCGTCTCCCCGATCCCGCGGACCTGCGGGCGTGCCGCGAGGGCGTCGATTTCCTTGATCGCGGCGTCGAGATCACCGGTGCGCGGCGCCTCGTTGGGATGGAGCGCCACCGTCGCCCAGACCGCCTCGTGCTCGGCGGCGATCTTGGCCGCCCACTGCGAGGACACCACGTCGATCCCGATCTGGATCATCGTCGGCACCCCGACCGCCTGCGCGGCCGCGACCGCGGCTCCGACCTCGGAGTCCTGCAGGTCCAGGTGGGTGTGCGAGTCCGGGACCGCGACCTCGAGCGGCTCGGGCGCCGGCGGGGCGGCGTCCTTGTTCTCCTTGCCGTCCCGCCGTTCTCGCACCGCCATCAGGCCTCGGCCTCCAGACGCGCGAGCTCCTCCTCGACGATCGACGGGTCGAGCTTGGTGAAGATCGGCGTCGGGGTCGAGAGCTTGGTGCCGGCCGCGATCGGACGCGACTCCCACACGGCGGCGGCGCTCTTGTAGTCACCCTGCAGCACCGAGTAGTCGTCGTTGCCCTCTTCCGACACCTGATCGATGCGCGGGCTGCCGGACCACTCTCCGTGATTGCCGAGCAGCTCGTGCACCTTCTGCGAGGAGTGCGGCAGGAACGGGGTGAGCAGCGCCTTGCAGTCGTCGACCAGCTGCAGCGCGGTGTGCAGGATCGTCGCCTGCCGCGCCCGGTCGTCCTCGCCCTTGAGCTTCCACGGCGCGGTGTCGGAGAGGTACTTGTTCGCCGCGGCGACCACGGTCATCGCCTCGGTGATCGCCGCCTTCTGCTTGGCGCGGTTGAGCAGCTCACCGACCGGCCCGAACGCGGCCTTCGACGCCGCGAGCACCTCCCGGTCGACGTCGAGCAGGTCACCCTGCGCCGGGATCTCGCCGAAGTTCTTGGCCGCCATCGACACCGAGCGGTTGACCAGGTTGCCCCAGCCGGCGACCAGCTCGTCGTTGTTGCGGCGCAGGAACTCGTCCCAGGTGAAGTTGGTGTCGGACGTCTCCGGACCCGCCGTCGCCAGGTAGTAGCGCAGCGCGTCGGCGTCGTAGCGGGCCAGGAAGTCCTTGACGAAGATGACGACCGAGCGCGAGGAGGAGAACTTCTTGCCCTCCATCGTCAGGTACTCGCTGCTGACGACCTCGCTCGGCAGGTTCAGTTCGCCGAGCTCGCCCGCCGACCCGCCCCGATTGCCCTGGCCGTCGTAGCCGAGCAGCAACGCCGGCCAGATGACGGAGTGGAAGACGACGTTGTCCTTGCCCATGAAGTAGTAGGACTCGGCGTCGGGGTTGTGCCACCAGGCCTTCCACGCGTCCGGGTCGCCGGAGCGCCGCGCCCACTCGACGCTCGCGGAGAGGTAGCCGATGACCGCGTCGAACCAGACGTAGAGGCGCTTGTCGTTGCGGTCGCGCCAGCCGTCGAGCGGGACCGGGACGCCCCAGTCGATGTCGCGGGTGATCGCGCGCGGGCGCAGGTCGTCGACGAGGTTCAGGGAGAACTTGAGGACGTTGGGGCGCCAGTCGCCGCCCTTGGACTGCAGCCAGGACCCCAGGGCCTCGCTGAACGCGGGCAGGTCGAGGAAGTAGTGCTCCTCCTCGACGAACCGCGGGGTCTCACCGTTGATCCGGCTGACGGGATTGATGAGGTCGGCCGGGTCCAGCTGGTTGCCGCAGTTGTCGCACTGGTCGCCGCGGGCGCCGTCGTAGCTGCAGATCGGGCAGGTGCCCTCGATGTACCGGTCGGGCAGGGTCCGGCCGGTCGACGGCGAGACCGCGCCCATCATCGTCTTCGGGATCACGTACCCGTTGCGGTGCAGCCCGAGGAAGATCTCCTGGGCGATCGAGTAGTGGTTGCGCGTGCTCGTCCGCGTGAAGAGGTCGTACGTCAGGCCGAGCCCGCGCAGGTCCTCGGTGATGACCTTGTTGTAGCGGTCGGCCAGGCCCTTGGGGCTCAGGCCCTCCTGGTCGGCCGCGACCAGGATCGGCGTCCCGTGCTCGTCGGTCCCGCTCACCATCAGGACGTTGTTGCCGGCCATCCGCTGGTAGCGGCTGAAGACGTCCGAGGGGACGCCGAACCCGGCGACGTGTCCGATGTGGCGCGGACCGCTGGCGTACGGCCACGCGACCGCGGTGAGGATGTGACGGGGGGAAGCCATGTGGCGATCCTATTTGGGATCGGCAACCCGGATTTTCGCGGCGACGACGGCGTCGAAGACCTCGCGCTTCGGGGTCCCGGTGGCGGCGGCGACGGCGGCGATCGCCTCCTTGCGGGTCTCGCCGGCGGCCTCGCGGGCGGCAACATGTTCCGCCAGTTCGGTCGGGGTCAGCTCGCCCGGGGCGGCGGGCGCGGCGCCGGCGACGACGACGGTGATCTCGCCGCGTACGCCCTCGGCCGCCCAGTCCGCCAGGTCGCCGAGACCGCCGCGGCGCACCTCTTCATAGGTCTTGGTCAGTTCCCGGCAGACCGCGGCCCGGCGGTCGGTGCCGAAGGCCTCGGCCATCGCGGCCAGGGATTCGGCCAGGCGGTGCGGAGCCTCGAAGAAGACGCACGTCCGCGGCTCGGCCGCCAGCTCCTCGAGGCGGGCGCGGCGCTCCCCCGCCTTCCGCGGCAGGAACCCCTCGAAGCAGAACCGGTCGACCGGGAGTCCGGAGACCGCCAGGGCCGCGAGGACCGCCGACGGCCCGGGTACCACCGTCACCCGGACCCCGGCCTCGACCGCGGCGGCCACCAGGCGGTACCCCGGGTCGGAGACGGCGGGCATCCCCGCGTCGGTCACCAGCAGGACCCGGGCGCCGCCGAGCAGCGCCTCGAGGAGCTCCGGCGTCCGCCCGGCCTCGTTGCCCTCGAAGTAGGAGAGGACCCGGCCCGGCACCTCGACCCCGAGGCCCGAGGTCAGGCGCCGGAACCGGCGGGTGTCCTCGGCGGCGATCACGTCCGCCGCCCCGAGCTCGGCCACCAGCCGGGGCGAGGCGTCGGCGTAGTCCCCGATCGGGGTCCCCGCGAGCACCAGCACGCCCCCCGAGTCCGCCATGGCGCCCATCCTTGCGGCCCCGGCGCCCTCTCCCTCACCGCCGGGGGCGCCACCGGCGGCTCATGCATGAGCAGGTTGTCGATTTCGGGGCCTCGCGGGGCGTAATTTCGACCACCCAGTCATGCGAGCGGGGGCCGCGGCGCGGGCGGCGGGGCGGGGCCGGGGGCGCTCCCTACGATCATCGGCGTGAGCACGGAGGGGGGGCCGACGCGGGTGCGCGGGTCCCTCGGGCCGATGCCGACCGGGCTCTGGACGTGGCTGGGGCCGCTGCTCGTCACCCTCTTCGGGGGGATCCTGCGGTTCTGGAACCTGGGCCGGCCCAACGCGGTGGTCTTCGACGAGACGTACTACGTCAAGGACTCGTGGTCGATCCTGAACTACGGCTACGAGCGGGCCTACGCGCGGAACGCCGACGCGAAGCTCGTCAACGGCTCCACCGAGATCCTCGCCGACCGGGCGACGTTCATCGTCCACCCGCCGGTCGGGAAGTGGGTGATCGCGTTCGGGGAGAAGGTCGCCGGCCTCGACTCGTTCGGGTGGCGGCTCGGGGTCGCGATCCTCGGCACCGCGACGGTGTTCCTGATCGCCCGCATCGGCATCCGGCTGACCCGCTCGGTCCTGCTCGGGTGCCTCGCCGGGTTCCTGCTCGCGATCGACGGGCTCGCGGTCGTGATGAGCCGCACCGCGCTGCTCGACGGGTCCCTCGCGTTCTTCCTCCTCGCCGCCTTCGGCTGCCTGCTCGTCGACCGCGATCATGCCTTCGAGCGAGCGCAACGCCTGATCGACCGCGGCGGCTACGGCGACCGGCTCCGGCTGGGAGCCCGACCGTGGCGCATCGTCGCCGGCGTGTTCCTCGGCCTGGCGGTCGGCACCAAGTGGAGCGCACTCCCCTTTATCGCGCTGTTCGGCGTGATGGCGGTGCTCTGGGACGTCAGCGTCCGGCGCGCGGCCGGGGAGCGTCGCCCGCTGCGCTCGATGCTGCGCCGGGACGCGGCGCCCGCGTTCTCCTCGATGGTCGGGCTGGCCGCCGTGGTCTACGTGATCAGCTGGTCGGGCTACCTCGCCACCGGCGGAGGATGGTCGCGGCAATGGGCGAGCGACCGGGGCACCGCCTTCCCCTTCATCCCCGACGCCCTCCGCTCGCTGTGGCACTACCACGGCGAGATGAAGCACTTCCACACAACTCTGACGGACAGTCACCCTTACGAGTCCAGCCCGTACGGCTGGACCATCCTGGCGCGCCCCGTCGCGTACTGGTCCGAGGACGACGTTCGCGGCGAGCACGGCTGCGAGGCGCGACGCTGCGTCCGCGAGGTGCTCGGCATCGGGACCCCGGTGCTGTGGTGGGCCGCCACCGCGGCCCTGGTGTGGCTGCTCTGGCGGTGGGTCGGCGGGCGCGACTGGCGGGCCGGCGCGTTGCTGGCCGGCGTCGCGGCGGGCTGGCTGCCGTGGTTCCGCTACGAGGACCGCCCGATGTTCTTCTTCTACGCGATCTCCTTCCTGCCGTACCTGGTGCTCGGCCTGACGATGGCCATCGGCGCGATGGTCGGGCCCGGGTTGGACGCGTCGGCGACGAAGCGGACGCGCCGCCGACGTCAGCTCGGCGGGTGGGCCGCGGGAGCGCTCGTGCTGCTGATCGTTCTCAACTTCTTCTACATCTATCCCCTGCTGACCGGGGACTCCCTCCCCCGCGGTGAATGGCTCGACCGGATGTGGTTCCGGACCTGGATCTAGACCCTCGGGGGGCTCCGCCCCCTGAGCACCCCCCGAGTACCTAGAGACTGTCCCGGTGGACCTCTCCAGCCTGACCGGCCCCGTGCGGCAGTTCGGCGCGACCGTGGCCAACGCGGCGGAGGTGATCCGCTACGGCGGGTTGCTCACCGGCGAGCTGCCGAGCGAGTTCACGATCCTGGCCCGGCGGCCGATGTTCCGGCTCCGGCGGTACTTCCCGGACCTCGACCCCGATCCCGGACCCGCGGTCCTGCTCGTCCCGCCGCTGATGATGGCCGCCGACGTGTACGACGTCTCCCCCACGACCAGCGCGGTCCGGTTCCTGCACGAAGCGGGTCTCGACCCCTGGGTGATCGACTTCGGCGCCCCGGAGCGGGAGGAGGGCGGGCTCAAGCGGACCGTCGTCGACCACGTGCTCGCGGTCAATGAGGCCGTCGACATCGTCCGGTCCACCACCGGGCGCGACGTCCACCTGGCCGGGTACTCGCAGGGCGGCATGTTCGCCTACCAGGTCGCCGCGTACCGGCGCAGTGCCGGCATCGCCAGCCTGATCACCTTCGGCGCGCCCGTGGACTCCCGCGCGACCCGCGTCTTCGGCGTCGTCGCCGAGGACGTCGTCACCGAGCTCGCCGGGCTGCTCGCCGACCACGTGCTGGTGCACGTCTCCCTGCCGGCCTGGGCGAGCCGGCTCGGTTTCCGGATGCTCGACCCGGTCAAGTCCACCCGCGCGCGGCTCCAGTTCCTGCTGCAGCTGCACGACCGGGAGGCCCTGCTCCCGCGCGAGGGCCAGCGCCAGTTCCTCGACAACAACGGCTACGTCGCCTACCCGGGCCCGGCGATCGCGGAACTGCTCAAGCAGTTCCTGGCCCACAACCGCATGCTGCAGGGCGGGTTCGTCATCGGCGACGTCATGTCGACGTTGGCCGACATCACCTGCCCGGTCCTGGCGTTCGTCGGGACGCTGGACTCCATCGCCCCGCCGCCCTCGGTCCGCGCCATCGCCCGGGCCGCCCCCAAGGCGCAGACCTTCGAGGGCGAGGTCGCCACCGGGCACTTCGGGCTGGTCGTCGGGTCCGGGGCCATCCGCGCGACGTGGCCGCGAGCCGCCGACTGGGTTCGCTGGCACGAGAACGGCGGCGCGCAGCCCGACGGCATCGGAGTCCTCGACGTCGACGCCGAGTTCGAGGCCCGCCCGAGCACCGCCCCGCTGCACGCCGGCGTCGACGTCGCCGGGTACGCGGTGGCGGTCGCGCGTTCCGGGCTCGGGGCCGCGGCGGGCGGGGTGCGCGCGCTCGCGACCCTGGCCGGCGAGGCCCAGCAGGCGCTCCCCCGGCTTGCGCGCCTCGAGCGCACGACGGGCAACGAGCGGGTCTCGGTCGGCGCGCTGCTCGAGGAGCGCACCCGCACCCACGCTCACGCCCACTTCTTCGTCTTCGACGGCCGCGGGCACACCTACGCCGACGCCGGAGTTCGCGTGGACAACGTGGTGCGCGGCCTGCTGAGCATCGGGGTGCGCCCCGGGGAGCGCGTCGGCGTTCTGATGGACACCCGGCCCAGCGCACTGACCGCGATCGCCGCGCTGAACCGGATCGGTGCGGTCGCGGTGATGCTCCGCCCGGACGGCGCGACCGCCCTGGAGGCCGAACTCGGCGAGGTCCGGCGGATCATCGCCGACCCCGAGCACGCGCAGGCCGCCCGCGCCGCCCGCCGAATCTCGGTCTACGTCCTCGGCGGCGGCGGGGCACCCCGCGACGTCGGGATGGGGATCACCGACCTGGAACGGATCACCCCGGCCCTGGTGCAGATCCCGGACTGGTACGTCCCGAACCCCGGCAAGGCGCAGGACCTGGCCTTCCTCCTCTTCACCGGCGAGGGCCGCACGACCCGCTGCCTGCCGGTCACCAACGGGCAGTGGGCGCGCTCGGCGTTCGGCACCGCGTCCGCCGCGAAGCTCTCGGCCGCCGACACCGTCTACAGCGTCACCCCGCTGCACCACGCGGCCGGCCTGCTCACCAGCGTCGGCGGTGCGCTGGCCGGCGGCTCGCGGCTGGCGATGGCCACCTCGTACGACCCGGTCACGTTCTGGGCCGAGGTCCGCCGCTACGGCGTCACCGTCGTCTCCTACACCTGGACGCTGCTGCGCGACCTGATCGAGGCCGACCGTGTGCCGGGCGAGCGCCATCACCCGGTCCGGCTGTTCGTCGGCTCCGGCATGCCGGCCTGGCTGTGGCAACGCACCCTCGACCGGTTCCCGACCGCCGCGGTCCTGGAGTTCTTCGTCTCCGGGTCCGAGGACGTCATCCTCGCCAACCTCTCGGGCCGCAAGGTGGGGGCCAAGGGCCGCCCGATTCCGGGCAGTGCCGAGGTCGCGGTCGTCGAGTGCGACCTGGCCACCGGTGCGGTCCGGCGCGACTACGACGGCATCGGCCGGGTGTGCGCGCCCGACGAGCCCGGGCTGCTCGTCGCCCGCACGTCGACGACCACGCCGGGCGCCCTGCGCGGTCTGCTCGCACCGGACGACGCCTGGGCCTCCACGGGGCACGTCTTCCGCCGGGACGCCGACGGCGACCACTGGCTGGTCGGCGCCGTCGCCGACCTCGTCCACACCGCCGGCGGCGTGGTCCCGCCCGGGCCGGCGGAAGACGCTCTCGGCGCACTCGACGCCGTCGAGCTCGTGGCTGCGTATGGGGTCCGGGCGAACGCGGACAGTGACGAAGAACTCCACGCCGCGATCGCGCTCCGACCGGGCCGCACGCTGGACGCCGCCGGGGTCACGACGGCGCTGGCCGGCCTCTCCGCGCTCGCGCAGCCCAGCGCCGTCCGGGTCCTTCCGCAGATTCCGGTGACCACCTGGTGGCGGCCGCTGCGGGCAGCTCTCCGCGCGGACGCGGCGAGGGATGCGCTGGTCACGTGGCTACGGCGCCCGGATGGGACCTACGCCGTCCCCGCCCGCCCCCGTCGTCTGCGCCGGCAGGGGTGAGCCGTCGTTTGAACCTGGTAGCGGCGGTCAGTGTTCCTTCGTACGCTGCGTTCTGGGTGCTTCCGACCCGCAGCGGCCGGGACGCCGGAACAAGATCTGGTTTTCGACTGGTTGTGTCTCGAAATTGACCAGTGGGATCTGCGCCACATTCCGTTACGCTTAACCGTTACGTAACGTGCCAAATCTCCCCAGGTCCCGGCCGGTGCCTGGGCTTCCTGGGCTCTGGCCCCCGGTGAAAGGGACGGAGGGACGGTGGCTGACGCCGCTCGGCAGTCCCTCGTGCCTGCCCGGGCCGCCTCGCTGACCCGCTTCGGGCGCGAGTTGGTCGCGATGGTCATCCTGTTCGCGATCTACAAGTTCGGCCGCGTCGTGCACACCTCCGACGTCGACCAGGCGTACGAGAACGCCCAGCGGATCTGGGACCTGGAGCGGTGGGCCCGGCTGCCGAACGAGCTCGACGCGCAGCAGGCGATGCTGCCCATGCAGGGCCTGGTCGAGTTCGCGAACAGCTACTACGCGTTCGTGCACCTGCCGGGGACCGCAGCGTTCCTGATCTGGATGTACCTACGGCGCCCGAGGCTCTATCCGCCCGTCCGCCGCGCGATCATCGCGATGACGGCGGTCTCGCTGCTGGGGCACATTCTCTTCCCGCTCGCGCCACCACGGATGCTGACCAACTACGGCTTCGTCGACACCGGCGCGCTCTACGGGCCGAACGTCTACGGCGGGGATCCGCACGCGCAGTCGCTGATCAACCAGTACGCCGCGATGCCGAGCCTGCACGTCGGCTGGGCCATGCTCGTCGCGGCCGGGCTGATCGCGGCCTTCAAGAGCCCGTGGCGTTTCCTGTGGCTGCTCCACCCGACGATCACCGCGATGGCCGTGGTCGGCACCGCGAACCACTACTGGATCGACGCGATCATCGCCTGCCTGGTGCTCGCGTTCGCGGTGTGGCTGTTCGGGAACGCGATGATCCCGTGGCACCGGATGAACCCGCTGCGGCGGTTCCGCCGCCGGCCCGACGCTGCGCCGGACTACTACGGGATCGTGCCCGGCCCCGAGGCCGAGCGCGGCGAGGTCGTGGCGCCGGTGGAGCGCACGGCGGAGGAACTCGTCACCGGCGCGCGTGTCGCCCCCGGGCCTCCCAGTTCTTGAGCGCGTTGCGCTCCTCCCCGTAACGGGCACCGCCCGCGGCCAGGTCCATCTCGACGCGGTCCGGCTCGGTGTCCTCCGCCGCCTGGGCCGCCGCCCAGGAGATGTAGCGCACCCATTCGAGGCTGGAACCGCGGCTGGCCGGACTGGACACCTCGGAGTCCCGCGGCAGGCGCGCGACGATCGTGTCGTCGAGAATCAGGGGCTGGACCCCGGTGCCGCCGCGGCGGTAGCCGGCGAAGTACAGCAGCCGGGTGCAGGTGTCGGCGTCGAGTTCGGGCAGCCGGGCGGTCGTCCGTAACGCCAGGTAGGCGCCGCGCAGCTGGGTCATACCCGGACGGTCACCGCGCAGGCCGAGCAGGGCGTTCTCCAGCAGCTCACCGGTGGGGTCGCCGGCCAGCGCCCGGACGGCCCGGCGCCGGCCGCCGGCCTGTTCGCCGAACGTCCACATCAGGGTCGCGGCCAGCAGCTGGCGGGCACTGGCACGGTCCTCGCGCCACCGCTCGGTGACGTCGAAGACGTCCTGGCGCCACACGAAACCGCTCTTCGGGAAGCCCGCAGGCCACGCGTCAGAAGGAAGCGTGGAGCGCCATCTGGTGACCGGCACCGGCACCGGGCCGGCCTCGCCGGGAAGCCCCCGGTGCCGGTCCACGCCGTCCCGGGCCCGCTTGCCCGAGCTCATGGCGAGATGTCCAGATTCATGCAACGCACGGTAAAGGGACATTCAACGCAGGGCGACGACGCTGCTCCGATCGGAGCGTCGTTTTTGGTCACTCGGAGGAGGTGTTCTACACCACTTCCTGTGCTAGCGTCCCGCTCAGGTCGAAGGCGAAGCAGCTCCCCGTACGTTCTCGAAACGCCCACGGAGACACACACTCCGGAGGGCGTTTTTCTCTTTCGGGGTCCGCCCGCCCGAGGCCTGGGGCCTCGAGGCGAGGTCCGTCAGATCGTGCGCGCACGCCAAGCGTGAACAGCACTGTTGAAGGAGCACATCCAGCATGACCCAGGGCACCGTGAAGTGGTTCAACGCCGAAAAGGGCTTCGGTTTCATCGCTCAGGACGACGGTGGAGCGGACGTTTTCGTCCACTACAGCGCCATCCAGACTCAGGGCTACCGCACGCTTGAGGACAACCAGCGCGTGGAGTTCGAGATCACCCAGGGCGCGAAGGGCCCGCAGGCCGAGAACGTTCGCGCGATCTGACCTGCTCGCCAGTTCTGCTGAGGGGCCGTCACCGGAAGGTGGCGGCCCTTCTGGCATCCGCGGCGCTCAGCCCAGGACCGCCGTCCAGGAATCCGCTGGCGCTTCCGGGCGCGGGGCCCGTGGTGCCGGGGTGATCGAGTGCATCGTGGCGTCCGCCGTGGTGACGTCGGGGAGCGGGAGGGTGAACCAGATCGACTTGCCACCGGCCTGCGCTTCGATGCCCCAGTCGTGGGCGACGGCGGCGACGATCCGCAGCCCCCGGCCCGATTCGGCGAGGACGTCCTCCGGGACCCGGGGCACCGGACGACGCAGCGTGGGGTTGCGATCGACCACCGAGAAGGTCACGTGCTCGCCGGCGCAGATCGTCAGCGTGACTTCGGTCCGCGCGTAGCGCACCGCATTGGCGACCAGTTCACTCACGCCGAGTTCGGCGTCCTCGACGAGTCGCCCCAAATCCCAGTGGAGCAGGGTGTCGCGGACGAAGTGTCGCCCGATCGTCACGGACGCAAGCCGGCAGCTCAGGTGGATCTCGCGTTCCCGGAACGCCTTGCTGTTCATCTCGTTCGACCGTCCTCGACCGCGAGGTTCTCGAAGCAGTGGATCTTCTGGCCGCGCGCCGCCGCCTCGACCGAGCCGAACTGAGGAAGGACCTCCGTCAGGCCGCAGATCTCGATCACTTTGCGGATCACGTGGTGGGTGTAGACGAGGCGGACCCAGCCCTCCCGGCCGGCCGCCTCCCGGTGCGCTGCCACGAGTGCCCGCACGACCGACGAGTCGATGAAGGACACCTTCAGCATGTCGACGACCAGGCGGCCGTCCCCGGCCTGCAGGGGCGCGATCAGGATGTGCTCGAGCCGCTCGTCGGCGACGTCCCACTCCCCGGTCATCTCGACGACCGGCGGCCGGGTGCCCCCCTCCTGCGTCACCAGCACGGATCCCATGTCTGCCTTCCTCAACACCGCATGCGGCCGCGCACGCGCGACCGCGAAGGAGACCCTTCCCCAGCGCCCCGGGGTCGAAAACCTGTGATCCCGCATACGCCCCGGTTGGGGCGCGAGCTTGCGCAGCGGCCCCGCCGCTCGCCGGCTTAGGGTTCGACGGTGAGCAAAGCCCGCCCCGACCTCTCGCTGGCGTCTCCCCAGGAGATCGTCCGCCTGCTGATCAAAGCCGGCAAGGTGAAGAAGAAGTGCTGCAAGTCCAAGAAGCGCTGCAAGAAGTGCCCGGTCCGCGCCTTGAAGAAGGCGCGTAAGGAGGCGGCGTAGGCGCGACGCGCGGTCGCGGGCGTACCATCCGATCAGCGCGGACGACCGGTCGAACTCGTCTGCTGCGCGCGGTGGAGCGGCGGTGAGGTGGCCGTCGGCCCCCGGAGGAATGTGCGCTGGAGCTGAGATGAGCGGTGGGAGGGCGACGAGTCCGAGTCATGGATTCGAGCACCCGGCGCTCTTCTACCGGTCGGACGAGGAGTACCTGAGCTGCCTCTTGCCCTTCATCTTGGAGGGGCGCGTCAGGCAGGAGCCGGTGGCGGCCGCCGTTCCGCCGGACAAGCTGAAGCTGTTGCGAAGTGCGCTTTCCGGCGTCACCGACTGGGTGCACCTGATCGACATGACGCAGGCCGGTCGAAACCCCGGGCGGATCATCGCCGGCGTCCTCAGCAAGTTTGCCGACAGCCATCCCCATGGACGCGTGCGGATCATCGGCGAGCCCATCTGGCCCGGACGCACCGCCGTGGAGTATCCGGCGTGCGTGCAACACGAGGCTCTGATCAACATGGCGTTCGCCGAAAGAAACCTCACCATCGTCTGTCCCTACGATGCCCTGCAGCTCGACCCTGCGGCGTTGGAGGACGCCTTGGCCACCCACCCAGTCGTGTGGGACGCGGGCGAAGTACGGCCCAGCCAGAGCTACGCACCGATCGGCATTGTCGAGCGCTACAACCAGCCGCTCACCAATTCGGCCGACGGCGTCGGGAGGATGAACCTCCGCGGAACCGACGACCTTTGGGCCTTGCGCCGGTTCGTCACCGACCTCGCAAGCTCGCTGAACCTGGGCCATCGCAGCTGCGGCGACCTCGAACTGATCGTCACGGAGCTGGCCACCAACAGCCTCGTCCACGCCGATGGCGGTTGCCAGGTGAGCATCTGGCCGGACAGCCGGCATGTCATCTGCGAAGTGCGTGACACCGGTCATCTGACCGACGTGCTCGCTGGACGCCGGCCCGCGACGCCCGACCAGCGAGGTGGCCGAGGGCTGCTACTCGTGCACCAACTCGCCGACCTCGTGCGTGTACACACCAGCCGGGAAGGAACAACCGTTCACGCCTACCTGCGGCTCGACGGACGCTAGTCAACGACACATGCGCTCAAGCCCCCGGCCGCCGGGGCAGGCCCGCGTCCGACCCGCGACGCTTCGATTGCCCGGCCGAAGCGAGATCTCAGGGAGTTCCCAGCCTGGCGCGGGGTGTTGACTGGGTCGCATGATCACCACCCACCCCGCCCGCGCGGCGAACGCCGTCCTGGTGACCTTCTCGGTCTCAGACATCGAGGATCCCTCGATGCAGATCAGCGTGGTCGGTGATTTCAACGACTGGGACCCGCACGCGACGGCGATGGAGCCCGGCGCACTCGGACGCACGGTCACGGTGTGTCTGCAACCCGGTCAGCGCTACCGGTTCCGCTATCTGACGGAGGACGGTCGCTGGTTCAACGACGCCGGTGCGGATGACTACGAACCCAACTCGCACGGCGGTCTCGATGGCGTCGTGGATCTCACGGATGTGTCGTAGCGACGCGAATTGGCGGCCTGCGCGGGGGTAGGGCAGCCGCATGGCTGAGCCGGAGCAGGGAACTGATGAACGGCGTCGCCGACCCGACGGGGTCGACGACCGCACGGTCGAGGGCACCGGCAAGTTGAGTGAGGGCCTGGAATATCTTCACCGCGCCCGCGGCGCCTTCTACGAGGCCCATCAGCTGATCGGCCGTGCGGACTTCCTGTTCGAGGAAGCCGCCGAGATCCTGGCCTCCGCCGGGCACGCGGAACTCGCCGAGGAACTCTCCACCGAGATCGTCGGACGCAACGTCCTGCCCGGACGGTGGACGTTCCAGATCATGGAGGAATTCGACGACACCTACTTCTCCGTCGTGCAGCAGGCGGAGAAGCGCGTGCGCGACCAGCTGCTCGAGGGCAACCGCCACGTCCACGAGAGCGAGATGAAGGACGAACGGCGATCCCGGGGGTTGCCCGGCCACGAAGAGCGCCCAGCCGACCTCTGAGGACCCGTCAGGCGGTGCCGCTGACCGGCACGTTGACGGCGTCCCAGGTCGCGTTGACCGTCGCAACCTGCTTGGACTTGGCGCCGTACAGGTCCTTGGCGGCACTGAGCACGCCCGCCCTGGCGTCGCTGTAGTCGGTGCCGGAGGTGAAGTAGTGCGTCAGCGCGCGGTACCAGATCTTGGCCGCCGCCTCGCGGCCCAGGCCCTTGATCACCGTGTTGTTGCAGGTCGGGCTGTTGTACTGAATTCCGTTGATCGTCTTGGCGCCGCTGCCCTCGGCGAGCAGGTAGAAGAAGTGGTTGGCGATGGCGTTGCCCAGGTGCACGTCCAGCCGGGCAACCTGGTCGCTCCAGCAGTCGGGCGACAGACCGTCCTTGCTCGGCTTGTCCATGTACCGGATCGCCTCGACCGGGCTCTTCTTGCCCTGGTTCTTGAGGAAGGAGGTCTCGCCGATGAGGTAGTCACCGACGTCCTTCGAGTTCTTCGCGTAGAACTCGATCATCGTGCCGAAGATGTCGGAGTTGGCCTCGTTCAGGCTCCCGGACTCGCCCTCACCCCTCAGCTTTGCGGTGCGCGAGCTGACGCCGTGGCTGATCTCGTGCCCGATGATGTCCAGCGACACCAGCGGGCCCATCGTGGTCCCGTCGCCGTCGCCGTAGGTCATGCAGGCGCACTCCTCGCTCCAGAACGCGTTCGCGTAGTCCTTGCCGTAGTGCACCCGGCTGAGGACCCCGACACCGTCGCCCGCGATGCCGGCCCGCCGGTGCACGTTCTTGTAGTAGTCCCAGGTCGTGCTGCTCCCGTACTGGGCATCGACCGCGACGGTCTCCCGGTTGCGCAGCGTTCCGTCGCCCCACCTGTTCGTCATGTTCAGAAACTGGGCCGGCGGCGCATCGGCGGGGCACGCGGACAGCAACCCCGGCACACAGTCCCCGGCCGCGTTCCCCGCGTCGAGGGTGTACCCGCCACCCCGGCTCAGATCCTTGAGGAGGAAGGAGGTGCCCTGCGCGGCGGTCTGCAGCTTCACCTTCCCCACGTAGAGGGACTGTCCGTGGCCGGCGACGTTCTCGACCGTCTCGTCGCGGAAGCGGACCTTCCCGGTGATCGCGTCGACATAGCTGTGCAAGTGGCTGGGGGTGCCGTCGGGCTGCACGCCCCGGGTCTCGACATCCCACGCCAGCGCGGGCGCGCCGTGGCGGGCATCGATCACGAGCGCCGGCGCGCCGAGTGAGGTGCTCAGAGAGGTGGCGCTGCCGACGGCAGCGTCCGCGAGCGCGGCTACGGGAGAGACCAGCGGCGTCAGGCCCAGGCCGTCCAGCGTCTCGGTGAAGGTGGCGCTGGCGCCGAGCCACGAGCCGTCAGCTCCGCGGTGCACCACGAAATCGCCGCCCAGCACAGGCAGCCCCGCGAACGCGCGCTCCATCCGCACGTGGGTGGTGCCGTCCGCGTCGCGCATCACGTCGGTGACGCTCACGCGGTTGTCCCGGCCCAGGCGCTGGGCGCCCTGGCCGTCGGTGGCGAACCCCAGCCGGGCCGCGTTGTCCACCAGCGCGGTCAGGGCGCTGGCGACGCCGGCGTCCTCGGGGGTCGCAGCCGGCTCGGCCTTCGCCGGCGGACCGGCGGCAAGGATCGATGCGACCAGTCCGGACAGCGCGATCGCCGTTCCCAGCGCTGAACTTCGCTTCATGACGCCCCCCTCTGATGCCTAACCTTCGTGGCGCCGCCGACCGAAGCTGGGTCCGGGATGCTGTGAGCGCAACTCGATTAACGCAACAGTTTTGTGACCTAAATATTCCGTCGCGGTGCCGCCCAGCCCGGAAGCCGGTCGGAGGGTGGGCGGGGTCGGTCGACCGGGGATCAGACCTGCGGACGCGGACGGCCCCTCTGCCCCACAAACGATCGAGGGGCCAGCCTCGGATGAATCCGAATCTGACCCCAGACCTGCAAGAACGGGTGGAGCTGTGGGGATTTGAACCCCAGACCCCCTCGATGCGAACGAGGTGCGCTACCAGACTGCGCCACAGCCCCCGAAGTGCGGGGAAAGGTTACCACCGGGGCGAGAGCGCCCAATGAGCACCCGCGCGGCGCATCTTGGGGCGCCGGTCAGCCCGAGCGAAGCCCTCCAGTAGGGCCGGCACGCGCCCCAGGTTGCGGGGTGGCGCCGGGGGCGGCTACTCGCCGACGGCGCGCTTGTGCTCGAGCTCGACGACCTCGGCGTCGAGTTCGAGCTGGAGGCCCGCGGAGGCGGCCTCCGCGGCCCGCTTCTCGATCAGCTCGGCCTCGATCTGGGCGATGAGCTCGTCGGTCAGGACCGGGAACTCCTGGGTCGGCTCGTCGTCGACGGCGGTCCAGGGACGACCGGCCGAGACGTCGATGCGACGTCCGGGCGGCGGGGCCTTGGGGGCGGTGACGTACGTGGGAAGTGGCACGGGACGGGGCTCCCATCCATCGGCGATATCAGCGACCGGGCCGGGGGTCGGATCGTCGACCTCCACCGAGGGCCACGGGTTCCAGGTCAGATCGGCGTCGGCGGGCTTGCTGCGGGTGCCTCGCTGGGCCGGGATCCGGCCCGACGAGGACGGGGCGACCGGCATGTGCATGCGGGTCACACGAGACTTCTTGGCCCGGACCCGCACCTCGTAGAGGTAGGCGAAGAACAGACCGGACGGGATGGCCGCCGGCCACAGCGGCATCAGGCCGACGAGGTAGGCGGTCACCAGCGGAACGAACACGACGACGAGCGTGCCGAGGACGCGGCGGCGACGGCGCGCGGTGGCGGCGCTGATCGGCCGCGGACGGGTCACCATCTCGACCGGACGGCCGGCCTTGACCACCGGCTGGGGAACTCCGGCCACCTGCGGCCGCAGCATCGAGTAGGTGCCGGCGGCCGGGTCGCTCTCGCCGCGCCGTCGCAACAAGGTCCCCTCCGAGACGCCGGAGCTGAGGTCCGCGGGAGTCGTTTTCAGACACCGCGTCAGAAGAAATACGGCCCAAGCTCCGATGACTGCCACGTACAGCAGGCCGCTACCGCTCATGACGATCAAAGTTAGGGGCGAGATCGGCTCGGATCGTGGATGCTGACCGCGTGTCGCGCGGGACGGATGTGACCAGAGGGTTCAGAACCTGACGTAGCGTCCGACCAGATGGGGCCTATAGGCCACGATCGGTCGGACGTTGGCTGTGTGCGGAGGGTCCGCGGCTGGCCCGCCAGCGCTTCAGCAGGCCGCCCGGGATCTCCTCGGTGGTGACGACGTAGACGAGGTGATCGCGCCAGCCGCCGTCGATGTGGAGGTAGGCCGGGCGCAGGCCTTCCTCCCGGAAGCCGAGCTTCTCGACGACGCGGCGGCTGTTGGCGTTCTCCGGCCGGATGCAGATCTCGACCCGGTGCAGGCCCATCGTCAGCAGGCAGTGGTCGGTGGCGAGGGCGACGGCGGTCGGCATGATGCCCCGGCCGGCGTGGTTCTTGTCGATCCAGTACCCGATGTGGGCGCCGCACAGGGAGCCCCAGGTAATGCCCGCGACGGTCAGCTGCCCGACGAACTCCCCGGACCAGGTGACCGCGAACGGCATCGTCCGGCCGGCCCGCGCCTCGGCCCGCAGCCGGCGGACCATGTGGGCGAAGCTCATCTCGGGGGTTTCCTCGACGGGCCGGCTGGCCTCCCACTGCTGAAGCCAGGCGGAGTTCTCCCGGCGCAGGTCGTGCCAGGGCTGCCCGTCCCGCATCCGCAGGGGGCGCAGGGCGACGGGGCCGTCCGAGAGGCGCACCGGCCAGTGCTTGTTCAGTGGTCGCCTCCCCCGATCTGCTCGACCGCGTGCTTCAGGACCGGCGAGAGCACCGCGATCCCGTCCTTGCATCCACCCGGCGAGCCGGGGAGGTTCACGATCAGGGTCCGTCCGGCGACGCCCGCGAGCCCGCGACTCAGCATGGACGTGGGGACCTTGTCCTGGGAATGCCGGCGGATCGCGTCGGCGATTCCGGGGACCTCCCGCTCGATCACCCGCCGGGTCATCTCCGGGGTGTGATCCCCCGGGGTCAGGCCGGTGCCGCCGGTGGTCAGGACGACGTCGTAGCCGGCCGCGATCGCCGCGACCAGCGCCTCGTGCACCGGCTCCCCGTCGGGGACGACCTGCGGCCCGGCGGTCTCGAAGCCCAGCTCGACGAGCCCGGCGTGCAGGATCGGCCCCCCGCGGTCCTCATAGACCCCGGCCGCCGCCCGGTTCGAGCAGGTGATGACCAGCGCTCTCATGCGTCGGCACGTCGGTAGGTCCCGGACTTACCGCCGGTCTTCTCCTCCACCCGGATGTCGGTGATCACCGCGCCCTTGTCGACCGCCTTCACCATGTCGACGACGGTCAGGCCCGCGACCGCGACACAGGTCAGGGCCTCCATCTCGACGCCCGTCCGGTCGGCCGTGCGGACCGTCGCGACGATCTCCACCGAGGTGTCGGTGACCGACAGGTCGACGGTGACGCCGTGGATCGCGAGCGGGTGGCACAGCGGTACCAGGTCGGGGGTCTTCTTCGCGGCCTGGATGCCGGCGATGCGCGCGACCGCGAGAGCGTCCCCCTTCGGCACGCCTTCGCCGCGGAGCAGCCCGATGACCGTCTCGGACACGAGCACGCGACCGGTCGCGGTCGCCTGACGGACCGTCACTTCCTTGCCGGAGACGTCGACCATCCGGGCTTCGCCCTTGGCGTCGACATGAGTCAGACGGTCACTCACGGGGCAGCTCCGAATCGCAGAATGTCGACCTGTTCGCCGGCCTTGACCTCGTGAACGTCCTCGCCGAGGACGATGAAGCAGTTCGACTGCGCCAGGCCGGCGAGCAGGTGCGAGCCCGGGCCGCCGACCGGCCGGACCTCCGGCAGTCCGTAGGCCCCGGAGGGCACCACCCAGCCGCGGGCGAACTGGGTCTTGCCGCCCGGTGAGGTCATGTCGACCGTGATCGTCGCCTGCGACATCGCGCGACGTTCCGGGGTGAGACCGCGGAGGCGGCGGATCGCCGGACGGACGAAGACCTCGAAGGAGACGTACGCGCTGACCGGGTTACCGGGCAGCGTGAAGATCGGCGTCCCGGTCCCGAACCGGCCGTCCCCGCCGATGAACCCGAAGCCCTGCGGCTTGCCGGGGTTCATCTTGATGCCCTCGAAGTCGACGGTGCCGATCTGCGAGAGCACGCCCTTCACCACGTCGTAGGCACCGGCGCTCACGCCGCCGGAGGTGACGATCAGGTCGGCGCGGGTGGTCTGTTCCTCGATCGTCTCGAGCACCAGCTGCTCGTCGTCGTGCACCATCCCGACGCGGTACGCAACGGCGCCGGCCTCGCGGGCGGCGGCGGCGAGCATGTAGCTGTTCGACTCGTAGATCTGCCCCGGCCCCAGGGGGTGGCCGCCCTCGACCAGCTCGCTGCCGGTGGAGATGACGACGACCCGCGGCTTGGGGTGGACGTCGACGCGCGGGATGCCGATCGCGGCGAGCATCCCGATCTGGGCCGAGCCCAGCTCGGTGCCGGCCGGCAGCAGCAGCTGGCCCAGCGCCACGTCACTGCCGCGCACGCGGATGTACTGGCCCTCGGACGGCTCGGTCTCGATCTTCACGCGGGTCGTTCCGCGGTCGGTCTGCTCGACCGCGACGATCGCCTCGGCGCCCTCCGGCACCGGCGCGCCCGTCATGATGCGGGCGCACGTGCCGGGCTTCACCACACGGCTGGAGACCGAACCCGCGGCGATGTCGTCGATGACGTCGAGCTCGGCCGGGAACTCCGGCGAGGCCCCGGTGACGTCGGCGATGCGCACCGCGTAGCCGTCCATCGACGAGTTGTCCCAGGGCGGCAGGTCCAGCGGGGCGACGACATCCTGCGCGAGCAGGCAGCCCTGGGCCTCCTGGAGCGGGACGTCGAACCCGGGCATCGGCGTGAGCTGGCCGAGGACGAAGGAGAGGTACTCCTCGACGGATCTCACGGCTGCATCTCCTTCGCGACGAACTCGGCCAGCCAGCCGCGGAACTCCGGACCGATGTCCTCGCGCTCGCAGGCGAGGCGGACGATCGTGCGCAGATAGTCCTGACGGTCGCCGGTGTCGTAGCGGCGGCCCCGGAAGACCACGGCGTGGACCGGTCCGCCCCCGTCGCCGACGGCCAGCAGCCGCAGGGCGTCGGTGATCTGGATTTCGCCGCCGCGACCGGGCGGGGTGCGGCGCAGCACGTCGAAGACGGCCGGCTCGAGAACGTAGCGGCCGAGAATCGCCAGGTTGCTCGGCGCCTCCTCGCGCGGCGGCTTCTCCACCAGGTCGGTCACGCGGACGACGTCGGGGTCGTCGGTGGGCTCGACGGCCGCGCAGCCGTAGAGGTGGATCTGCTCGGGCTCGACCTCCATCAGCGCGATCACGCTGCCGCCGTGGCGGGCCTGGGCGGCGATCATCGTGGTGAGCAGTGGGTCGCGGGGGTCGATCAGATCGTCCCCGAGCAGGACCGCGAACGGTTCGTCCCCGACGTGGTCGGCCGCGCAGAGAATCGCGTGGCCGAGGCCCTTCGGGTCGCCCTGGCGCACGTAGTGCATGGTCGCGAGGTCGTTGGAGGCCTGCACCCGTTCCAGCGTCGCCGTGTCCCCCTTCTCCGCGAGCTTGGCCTCCAACTCGTAGTTGCGGTCGAAGTGGTCCTCGAGGGCCCGCTTGCTGCGTCCGGTGATCATCAGGACGTCGGTCAGGCCCGCGGAGACGGCCTCCTCGACGACGTACTCGATCGCGGGTTTGTCGACGACCGGGAGCATCTCCTTCGGCGTCGCCTTGGTGGCGGGGAGGAACCGGGTCCCGAGGCCCGCGGCCGGGATGACGGCCTTCGTCATCCGAGGGGTCGTGCGGGCCTGCGCAGAGGTCATGCCCGCAGGCTACCCAGGGCCACCGATATGACGGGGGCGGCGCTCGTACGGAAGGATCAAGCCCTCGCCCTGAACAGGCAGGCAGGACGGAGGCACGATGGCGGTTGGCGGTTCCTCCGGGTCTCCGAGCGAGATCGACGCCGCCAAATCTGCCCTCCGTATCAGCGTCCTGGCCGCCCGCCGCGAACTCGGCCCGGCCGCTCTCGCCGCCGCCGCCGACGCGATCCGGGACCGCGCGCTCGCTGCTCTTCCCCCGGCTCCGACCGTCGCCCTCTACGCCTCGACCGGGACCGAACCGGGCACCCACCCCCTGCTGGCGGCCCTGCACGCGGCCGGCACCCGGGTACTGCTGCCGGTCCTGCGGCCGGACCTCGGGCTGGACTGGGCCGAGTACCGCGGGCCCGACTCCCTGGTCCCGGGCCCGCGGGGGACGCTGGAGCCGGCGGGGCCGCGCCTGGGCGGGGACGCGATCGGGGAGGCGCCGCAGGTGTTCGTCCCCGGGCTCGCCGCCGACCGCGCCGGGCACCGCCTCGGGCGCGGGGGCGGCTCCTACGACCGGGCGCTGCGCTCCGCGCATCCGCAGGCCCGGATCGCGGTAGTGCTCCACGCGGGCGAGATCGTCGACACCGTTCCCGTCCGGGGGCACGACGCGCACGTGCACGCCGTGCTCTCCCCGAAGGGGTTCGAGCTGGTCGGTCTCCACGGTGGGGAGGCGACGTGATTCTCGGCGCGGGTGGGGGCGGGGGCGGCTCGCTGACCCTCGACGACCTCAACCTCGGGATGCTGCTCGGCTCCACGGTTCTGCTCGCCGCCGTCGTCGCCGTCCGGATCGCCAGCCGCACCGCGCTGCCCAGCCTGTTGATCTACCTCGGCCTGGGCGTCGTCCTGGGCCAGGACGTGATCGGCATCGAGTTCGACGACAGCGAGCTGACGCGGACCCTGGGCTACGCCGCGCTGGTGATCATCCTGGCCGAGGGTGGCATCACGACGAACTGGGCGACGATCCGGCCGTCGGTGCCCGCCGCGGCGATGCTGGCCACCGTCGGGGTCGGCGTCTCGGTGATGATCACCGGGGCCGCGGCGCACTATCTGCTGGACCTGTCCTGGCAGGTGTCCTTCCTGCTCGCCGCGATCGTGTCCTCGACCGACGCCGCCGCGGTGTTCTCCGTCCTGCGACTGCTGCCGGTCCGGGCCCGCCTCGTCGGCGTCCTCGAGGCGGAGTCCGGGTTCAACGACGCCCCGATCGTGATCCTCGTCGTCGCGCTGTCGACGACGGACGCGTTCGGCGCGAACGACCTCGGCGAGTTGTTCGCGCTGCTGGCCTACGAACTCGTCGTCGGCCTGGCGGTCGGGTTGGGCGTCGCGTACCTCGGCGCGAACGGCCTGCGGCGGATCGCGCTGCCCTCGTCGGGTCTGTACCCGATCGCGGTGCTCGCCCTGGCGCTGCTCGCCTACAGCGGGGCGTCGCTGATCCACGCCAGCGGCTTCCTCGCCGTCTACGTGGCGGCGCTCGTGCTGGGGAACTCGCGGCTGCCGCACCGGCCCGCGACCCGTGGGTTCGTCGAAGGCCTGGCCTGGCTGGCGCAGATCGGGTTGTTCGTCCTGCTCGGCCTGCTCGTGACGCCCAGTGAGCTGGGGTCGGACGTGTTGCCGGCGATCGCGGTCGGGTTCGTCCTGCTGTTCGTGGCCCGGCCGGCCGCGGTCTTCGCCTCGACCATCTGGTTCCGGATGCCCTGGGCGGAGCAGGCCTTCCTGTCCTGGGCCGGGCTCCGCGGAGCCGTGCCGATCGTCATCGCCACCATCCCGGTGGTGGAGGGCGTGCCCGACAACGAGCGCCTGTTCAACATCGTCTTCGTCCTGGCCGTGATCTACACGCTGCTCCAAGGCCCCACCCTGCCGATGTTCGCGCGCGCCACCGGCGTCGTCTCCGAGGCCGAGCCGCAGGACCTCGATCTGGAAGCGGCACCCCTGGAGCGCCTCGGCGCGCAGGTGCTGCAGGTCCGGGTGCCGCCGGAGTCGCGGATGCACGGGGTCGAGGTCTTCGAGCTCCGGCTCCCCCCGGGCGCGAGCGTCGCGCTGATCGTGCGGGGCGGAGAATCGCTGGTCCCGGGTGGGACGACCCGGATCCAGCGGGGCGACGAGCTGCTCGTCGTCGTCCCCTCGGCCGTCCGGCGGGCGACCGAGGACCGGCTGCGCGCGGTGAGCGAGTCCGGCCGTCTGGCCGGCTGGGTCGACCGCAACCGGCCTTGACCTGACGCGGGAATGTTCCCTGGCAAAGGCATGTTTTCGTGCCGTACCATTAGCAGTCGTCACGGCAGAGTGCTAGCAGGAGGTCGTAGGTGCCCCGGTACCAGTACGCGTGCACGGAGTGCGAGCACGGCTTCGAGGCTGTCCAGAAGTTCAGTGACGACGCGCTGACCGAGTGCCCCCAGTGCACCGGCAAGCTCCGCAAGGTCTTCTCCGCAGTCGGCGTCGTCTTCAAGGGGTCCGGCTTCTACCGGACCGACTCCCGGCCCGTCGGCAACTCCGACGCCCCGAAGTCCTCTTCGACGTCCAGCTCGAGTGCGAGCGACTCCGGCAGCTCCAGCAGCTCGTCCTCGGAGAGTTCGTCCGCCGGTAGCTCGTCGTCGGGCAGCAACGCCAAGAGCAGCAGTTCCAAGAGCGGCGGCGAGTCCGCGGCCTGAGGCCGCTCGTCCACAGGGCCCGCTGACCACTCGTCCACAGCCGCGCCTCGGCTGACCGCCGGCGCGGCTAGGGTCCTGCGCCATGACCTCTGAGATCGATCCCGACCTGACCGCCGATCTCGGTGTCATCGGCGGGTCCGGGTTGTACGAGTTCCTCGACGACGCCGTCACCGTCGAGGTGCGGACGCCGTTCGGTCCGCCGAGCGACCCGCTGGTGATCGGCGAGGTCGCCGGGCGCCGGGTCGCGTTCCTGCCGCGGCACGGGGCGGACCATCGCTGGCCACCGCACCGGATCCCGTACCGGGCGAATCTGTGGGCGCTGCGCGCCGTCGGGGTGCGGCAGGTGCTGGCGCCCTCGGCCGTGGGGTCGCTGACGCACGATCTCCCCATCGGGACCCTCGTCGTGCCGGACCAGGTGGTGGACCGGACATCGGGCCGCGAGCGGACGTTCTACGACGGGCCGCCCGCCGGGGTGGTGCACGTCGGGTTCGCCGACCCGTACTGCCCCGCCGGTCGCGAACTTGCCCTGGCGTGCACCTCGTCCGCGGGGTGGCCGGCGGTCGACGGCGGGACGCTGGTGGTGATCGACGGGCCGCGGTTCTCCAGCCGCGCGGAGTCCCAGTGGTACGCCGCGGCCGGCGCGCGGATCATCGGCATGACCGGGCAGCCGGAGGCGGCGCTCGCCCGCGAACTCGCGCTCTGCTACACCCCGCTGGCGATGGTCACCGACCTCGACGCCGGCATCGAGACCGGCGAGGGCGTGACGATGGCGGAGGTCCTGCGCGTGTTCCACGAGAACGTCGGGCGGCTGCGTGGGGTGCTCATGGACATCGTCGGGGCGATGCCGACGACGCGGGAATGCCTGTGCGGGTCGAGCCTCGACGGCCTGAAGACCGGCATCGACCTGCCGTGATCGGCGCGACGCGAGCGCCTCGGTCGATCGCCGGGGCGCGGATGCTGCTCGCCCGCTACCGGGGACTGATCGCCGGCTCGTGTGCGGGGATCGCGGTCCTGGCCGCGTTGCCGGCACTTGCCCCCGGTCCGCCCGCCACCGTGGCGGTGGTCACCGCCGGGCGGGACCTGCGGTGGGGCGCTTCCCTGAGCGCGACCGACCTGGTCGTGGCCGAGGTGCCGGCGGCGGCGGTGCCGGACGGCGCGTTGACCGAGGTCGCGGCTGCGCGCGGGCGACTGCTGGCCTCGCCGGTCCGACGGGGTGAGCCGATCACGGACGTGCGGTTGGTCGGGGCGGGGCTGCTCGCGGACTCCGGGCTGCTCGCGGTCGGGGTGCGGATCGCGGACGCGGGGACGGCGGCGCTGCTCCGTCCCGGCTCGGTGGTGGACGTGCTGGCGGCGGGGGGCGATGACGGGTTCGACCGGCCGGTCGGGTTCGGGTCCGCGGAGTTCGTCGCGAGCGGGGTCCGGGTGCTCGCGGTGCCGGGCGGCAAGCGCACCGGCTTCGACGGGGTGCTGGTGCTGGTGGCCGCGACCGAGCCCCAGGCCGCGCGGCTCGCCGCCGCCGGGGCGATCGGGAGACTCTCGATCGCACTGCATCCCGATAGCGTGTTCGCGCCCTGACGGGCCGACAGATTCTCCGAGGAAGCGGGAGCCACTGTGATCAAGGGATTCAAGGAGTTCCTGCTGCGCGGCAACATCGTCGACCTTGCCGTCGCGGTCGTCATCGGCGTGGCCTTCACCGACCTGGTGAAGTCGTTCACGTCCGCGTTCATGGATCCGGTGATCAAAACAGTGATGGGCGGCGGCATCACCGGCGGCAAGGTGGAGATCTCCGAAGGAGATACGCCGGGCCCGGCGGACAACCAGTTCCTTGACTTCGGCACGTTCCTCAACGCCGCGTTGACCTTCATCGTCACGGCCGCGGTCGTCTATTTCGTCTTCGTCCTGCCGCTGAAGAAGCTCAACGAGAAGCGCCAGCGCGGCGAGGAGCCGGCGCCCGAGCCGGCGGTCGTTGCGGACGACGTCCTCCTGCTCCAGGAGATCCGGGATCTGCTCGCGGCGCAGCGCCCGGGGGGCTCGTCCTTCTGACTACGCGGTAGCGGGCGTCTGGCCCTCGGCGATGTTGTCCGCCGTGGGCCGCTCGTTGACGCGGGTGCGCTGGGTCAGGTGCCGGGACTCGATGTCGGCCAGGAAGAAGACCAGGAACAGCATCAGGAACGGCATGACGACGGCGAAGGCGATGCTCACGACGCGACCGCCGGAGCCTCGAGGCTGCGACCGGCCGGAACGCGGCCCTTGCCGCGAAGCGCGGCCTCGGTGTCGATGAAGCACGGCAGCGAGGCGCACAGGCCGGTGATCTCCAGCAGGCGGCGCACGATCGGCGACGGCCCGGCCATCCGCATCCAGGTGCCGACCGCGATCGAGCGACGGCCGAGGTTGGCCATCGTGCGCAGACAGGCCAAGTCGCAGAACGTGACCTCGGACAGGTCGATGATGATGCCGGTGGGGCGCGCGCGCAGCACGTCGAGCAGCTGGGTGTGCAGGGTGGCGGCGCGGTTCAAATCGCAGTCTCCGGAGAGCGCGACCACGACCACACCACCGGCGCGGCGGACCGCGAAGTCGGTGTCCACTGGCTCCTTCTTTCTTGGCGGGTAGGAGCGAGACGGGTTTCAGTGTGTGGCGACACGCCGAGGGTCGTCGGGGCTTTCTCACGGCCTTGGACGGCGCTTTGCACGGCGTGACGGACGCCGGAACCAATGCGGACGAACCGGGCATTGACGGTCGCTGAGCGTGGCGGATCACGCGCGAGCCGTGATCTACCGCGGGAGCTCGACCGTCGTCGTGACCCGCACGAGACCGGGCGCGGCCGGGACCGAGCCGAAGCCGAAGCGGACCGGCGGGTCCACGAGGGCCAACGTCCCCAGGTCCGTCCCGTCGAGGTGGGCGACCGCGGCCCGGATCGGCTGCAGGTCGCGGGCGCCGTACCACTCCCGGCGGCCGTTGCCCGCGCTGCCGACGGTGCGGACGCCGGGGAGCAGGACGCGGGCCGGCCGGTCGATCGCGCCGATCCAGAACGGGCGCCGGGCCAGGGGCGGCGGAACCGTCTTGAGCAGGAGGCCCAGAGCGCCGCGACGGCCGAGCTCGAACGCGACGTGGAGCGGACCGGCGGTGACCGCCCACTCCCGGCGGTGCGCGGTGACCCCGACGTGGGCGATCTCGACCGAATCGAAGGTGTAGGTCGAGGCGAGGAAGTCGGCGACCTCCTGGCGGGGGGCGATCAGCCGGCGGCGCCCGGCGGCGTCCTCGATCATCACGTCGGCGAACGGACCGAAGGGGGTCCGCGGCCAGCGGCCGACCACGATCCGGGTCCCGGACGTGGTCCCGAGCCCGGCGATCCAGCCGTCGAAGACCAGCCGCTGGTGACGGGGCATCAGCGCACCCCTCCCTTGCGTCCGCGGATCTGGCCGCTCCAGCGACCACTTCCGCGGACGTCCGGAGCAGGATGGGAGTCATGACCGTGACACAGAAACACGTGGACTTCCTCGCCGCCCACCGCAACGGCGTGCTCGTCACGCTCAAGCGGGACGGCCGCCCGCAGCTGTCCAACATTCTCTACCGCTACGACGGCGCGGCCGGGCGGGTGCAGATCTCGGTGACGGCCGACCGGGCGAAGACCCGCAACGCGGTCCGGGACCCGCGGGTGAGCCTGCAGGTCTCGGCCTCGGACTTCTGGTCGTGGGTCGTCGCGGAGGGCGACGCGGAGTTGACCGAGGTGGCCGCCACCCCGCACGACCCCACCGTCGAGGCGCTCGTCGAGATGTACCGAGCGCTGTCCGGTGAGCACCCGGACTGGGAGGACTACCGCGCGGCGATGGTGGCCGAGCGCCGGCAGGTGCTCTCGTTCGCGATCACGCACGCCTACGGGCAACTTCCGGGCTGACCGAACGTTTCCGGCTCCTGCTGCGTCCTTGCTATGACGCCGGATGCTGCCGGCGAGTGCCCGCCGCTTGAGGAGTTCTCATGTCCGTTTCGTTCCGTCGTGCGTCATTCGGCGCCGCCGCGGCCGTGATGCTGGCCGCCACAGTGGCAGGAGTCCTGGTGTCCGGAAGCTCTGGTTCTGTCGCCGCCACCTCGGGTGAGGGGGCCGCGCGGACCGTCACGGTCGCGGGGTCCGGCTCCGCGAGCGGGACGCCCGACATCGTCCGCCTGGACATCGGGGTGCAGCGCACCGGTCAGGACGTCAACGAGGCCCTGGACGCGGCGAGCTCCGACATCCGCAAGATCCGGGAGGTGCTGGCCCGGCACGGGGTGAAGGAGGCCGACATCCAGACCTCCCAGCTCTCGATCAACCAGCACTACGGCCCGATGCAGGCCGACGGCGGGAAGACCGAGCCGGCGGTTGCGCCGGACGCCCCGGTGGCCTCCGACGACCCCGCGGTGCTCGGCACGCGTGAGGGGATGAGCTCGGTTCCGCCGATGGCCAGCTCCTACCTGCCGGTGCCGGAGGGCCCGAACGGCTTCGACGTCTTCCAATCCCTCAGCGTCAAGATCCGCAACCTCGACGACGCGGGCAAGACGATCTCCGACGCGGCGGCGGCCGGCGGCAACGCGACGCGGATCAACGGGGTCTCCTTCGAGTTCTCCGACAACGCCTCGCTTCTGGAGGACGCCCGTCAGGACGCCTTCGCGGACGCGAAGAAGAAGGCGGAGCAGTACGCCGACCTCGCCGGGGGCAGCCTCGGCCGCGTCGTCTCGATCAGCGAGGGTGGCGAGTCGGGCGGCGGGTACCCGTACCCGATGGCCGCGCGCGACGCTGCCGGCAGCTCGGCGGTCCCGTTCTACCCGGGCAGCCAGCAGGTCGGCGTCACCACCACGGTGGTGTGGGAACTGAGCTGACCCACAGGTCTCGGCCCCGGCACTTTTGGTGCCGGGGCCGATCTACCTCCGGCGAGCTACCTTCGGGACGTGGGTCTGTCGAAGCTGCGCAGTGATGTCGGGGCGAGCATTTTTGCGCGCGTGGCCGGGCCCGAGGGTCCGGCGCGACGCGAGCGGATTCTGGGCGCGCCCGGTCCCCGGTGGTTTCCCGAAGGCAGCCCGATCCGGCAGGTCCACGGCGACGCCGCGATGTTCATCGGCGGATTGCGGGCGCTGTTGCTGCAGTCGCTGCATCCGCTGGCGATGGCCGGCGTCGCGGGGCATTCCGGCTACAAGGGCGACCCGTGGGGACGTCTGCAGCGCACGTCCGCCTTCCTGGCGACGACCACGTTCGGGACCGCCGACGACGCCCAGGCGGCGGTCGATCAGGTGCGGTCGATCCACGAGCGCGTGCGCGGGGTTGCCGCGGACGGCCGGCCCTACGCTGCCAGTGATCCGCACCTGCTGCTGTGGGTGCACGTGGCCGAGATCGACAGTTTCCTGCGGGTACACCAGCGGTTCGGGGTTGCTCCGCTCTCTCCCGACGAGTCCGACGGCTACGTCGCGGACACCGCCCGCATCGCGCGGGCGCTGGGGGTGACGGCGGCGCCCTCCACGGTTGCGGAGCTCGATGCGGCACTTGCCTCCTACCGCGACGAGCTGGCCGGCACCGCGGAGGCCCGCGCGGCGGCGCGGTATCTCGTCTTCACTCCCCCGCTGCCGGCCCTGGTGCGGGCGCCTTACGCCGTGCTCTCCGCGAACGCGGTCGCGCTGCTCCCGGGCTGGGCCCGTCGGGCGCTGTGGCTGCCGCGACTGCCGCTCGCCGACACCACGGCAGTTCCGCTCGGGGGTCACGCCCTGGTGCGCGGGATCCGCTGGGCAATGCGCTGAGCGCAGTTTCAGCACGTGACCGCCGGGCAGATGCCTGCCATGGCATTCCTCTGTGGATCCTCGCGGTGTTGCTGGTCGTTGGCGGCGTGATCAACCTGTTCCAGGGTCAGATCCTGTTCGGGGTGCTCCTGCTCGTCCTCGGCTTCGCAGTCGGCCCGGGCGGATGGTCGGTCTTCCGCAACCGCGACCGCGCTCGCGCCTGAACCGTCTGAGGATCGAACGCGCAGTCAGATTTCGGCTGGCCCCGGCGCTCCCGCCCGAGTGCCGGGGCCTTTCACGTTAGGCGCGCTGAGGGTGTGGCGCCCGATTCGTCCGGGCAAACCGGACATCCGGTGTCTCACACCGTGACCTGCATCCAATCGTGAGTACGTTTCTGGTCCGATCTCAGCGGGCATCCTCTCCACATGTCATTCCTTCTGTGGATCCTCGCGGTGATCCTGGTCGTCTTCGGCGTTGTGAACCTGATCCAGGGTCAGATTCTGTTCGGGTTGGTGCTGCTGCTCATCGGGCTCGCGATCGGACCGGGTGGGTACTCGATCTTCCGAGGTCGTGCAGCCAGCAGGGCTTGATCGACACGTAGGCACTGTCAACCATCGGCGGCCCCGGCACTCTTCGAGTGCCGGGGCCCTGACTCGTCCGGGGGCGGCGCGCCGGGCACCCACCGGTCCGACTGAAATGCTGAGTTCCCGGTCAGTCCAGCGCCGGGCTGTTGTTGTCCATGGTGATGATGCGGACCATGCCATCGGCGACATAGGTCGAGCCGGGGTGGTCGGGGTCCGGGAAGAAGCAGATGAGCGCGTAGGTCCCGGGCTCCACGGAGTAGGTGAGGTACTGCTGGCGACCCGGTGAGAGGGTGTCGCCGCCGGCGTAGCCGGACAGCACGAATGCGCCGTCACCGGTGCCTTCGAACAGGGCCGCCACCTGCGCGGGGGTGGTGCCCTGCTTCACCTGCAGGAACGCTGCTTGCAGCCAGCGGTGGCCTCTCGGGACAGCGTTGCGGATCAGCACAGTGCCGGTGGCGTCCAGCTTTCTGGCGCCCTGAAACTCGTTGCTCTTGGTCATCGTGATCACCGGGACCCCCGCGGGCAGACGGCCCGGATTGACACCCGGGACGATCCTCAGCTTGAAGAGATGGCCACCGGGCGGGCCGACATTGTCGGAGAGGTAATACGTGCCCGGCGACAGATTGACGCTGGCGGTGGCGACGGCGCCGAGGCTGGGGTTTGCGCCGCCGTACGTGATCACGTTGCGCTGCATCCGCTTGACAGCCTTCGCGTTGCGCTCACCCCCCTCTCGGTACAAACGCGTGAGGGCGCGGGTGTCCCTGCGCAGTTCCTTGACCGTGTAACCACGCTTGAGCCGGAACAGCGAGAGGAGATGATCCTCGTCCTCAGCCAGGACGCGCAGGCGGAGGGAACCGGCCACTTGCGTGAGCTCGCCCTCGATCTCGGTGTGGTCCTCGGCGATCGTGATGCTGATCATCGGAGGCTTCGAGGGCTTCGCCGTGGTCAGCGGTGTCGCATCCGCCGGCGCCGTCGCAGTTATCAGCGCTACCGCGGTGGCGACGCACATCCAACGCCGGTACATCAACATCTCGCGAACCCCACTGTGCCTAGATCCCTGTTTCTCCCATCCCCCCGAGAAGTCAACCTAACCCCGGTCCGCCCGGCGCCGCGGAGCCGAGAACCCCACGCATCGGACCACCCTTCGACGCGCACAGAACGGCAACGTCGCCTTCACGACCTCGCCATCGTGCGGGCAGGCACCAGCGGAGCCTTGCGTCGATGTTGGGTACGCTGGGGCCCAGACTTCGCCGGTCCGGGGAGACCGACGCGTGCACCGTCGCACGAGCGCAGTACTCGTGCGCCCCGCACCCCGCGGCGCGAATCGCCATCGCCTTCGGCGCCGCTTCGCGCCCCGCCACCATGGAACGGAGGCTCGCCCGTGAGCCCGGTCGAATCTGCCCGAGACCCGATCTCGCCACTCGATGTCGGCGCGGACGCGAGCAGCGTCCGGGCCGCACTGCGCTCGCCCCGGGTACTGAGAACCGAACTGCTTGCGGGTCTGGTGGTAGCGCTCGCCCTGATCCCGGAGGCGATCTCGTTCTCGATCCTGGCCGGCGTGGACCCTCAGGTCGGCTTGTTCGCCTCCTTCACGATGGCGGTGTCGATCGCGTTCCTCGGCGGGCGTCCAGCGATGATCTCGGCTGCGACCGGCGCGATCGCCCTGGTCGTCGCTCCGTTGGTCGACGATCACGGCCTGGACTATCTGATTGCGGCCGTCATCCTCGGCGGGGCGCTGCAGGTGGTTCTCGGACTGTGCGGGGTGGCTCGGCTGATGAGGTTCGTCCCGCGCTCGGTGATGGTCGGTTTCGTGAACTCGTTGGCGATTCTGATCTTCCTGGCTCAGGTGCCGCATCTGATCGACAAGGAGTGGGGCGTCTGGGCGTTGACCGCCGCCGGACTGCTGATCATCGTTGCGCTGCCGAAGCTGACCCGCGCCGTTCCGGCGCCCCTGGTCGCCATCGCCACCCTCACGGCGACGGTGGTCATCGCGGGTTGGGCGATCCCGGACGTCGGCGATGAGGGCGAACTGCCGAGCAGCCTCCCGGCTTTCGGTGTCCCCGACATTCCCTACAACCTCGACACTCTGCAGATCCTCCTGCCCTACGCCGTCGGCGTCGCTGTGGTCGGACTGCTGGAGTCGCTGCTCACCGCGAAGCTCGTCGACGACATCACCGACACCCACTCGGACAAGACCCGCGAAGCCTGCGGGCAGGGAGCGGCCAACGTCATCACCGGCTTCTTCGGGGGTATGGGCGGTTGCGCGATGATCGGCCAGACCATGATCAATGTGAAGGTCTCAGCCGCGCGCACACGCATCTCGACCTTCGCCGCTGGGGTGATGCTGCTCGGCCTGGTCGTCGGACTCGGTGACGTCGTGTCGGCGATTCCCATGGCTGCGCTGGTCGCCGTCATGATGCTGGTGGCGTTCTCCACCTTCGACTGGCACAGCGTCTCCCCCGCCACTCTGCGCCGCATGCCCCGTAGCGAGACCACCGTGATGATCTCCACCGTCGTGGCCGTCGTGGTCACCCACAACCTCGCGATCGGTGTCGTCATCGGGGTCGTCGTCGCGATGACCCTTTTCGCCCGCCGCGTCGCCCACCTCGCCCGGGTCGACCGCGAGCTGGTCGAGGACGCGGACGGCACCGTCCACGCGGTCTACACCGTCACCGGGGAGTTGTTCTTCGCCTCCAGCAACGATCTCTACTCCCAGTTCGACTACGCCGGGGACCCCGCGCACATCGTGATCGACCTGACCCAGTCCCACGTGTGGGACGCCTCCACAGTCGCCGCCTTGGACAGCGTCGAGACCAAGTACGCCCGCAAGGGGAAGACCGTCCAGATCCGCGGACTGAACGAACGCAGCGCCGCCTTCCACGACCGGCTGACGGGCACCCTGCCCTCGCACTGATCACCTCGATCGCGGGCGCATCGCGGTCGCCGTCCGTCCGGCACCGGCCGGGCACGTCCGCTCGTTTTAGAATCGCCCCATGCCGGCCGGGACCGCACAGCGCCAACAGGCGCAAGCGACGCGTGCCGCGCTCATCGGCGCGGGTCGTGAGTTGTTTGCGGCACAGGGGTTCTCGGCGACCGGCATCGAAGAGATCGTCGTCCGGGCCCGGCGTCACCCGCGGCGCCCTCTACCACCACTTCGAGGACAAGAAGGGTCTGTTCCGCGCCGTCTACGAAGAGTTCGCCGCGAACTGGGTGGACCGCGAACGTGGGCGCCTGGCGGCGGCTGCCGATGCGTGGGAATTCCGCGCGTGGGCCGTCGACCGAGCACAGATGCTGCACACCCATCTCAGGAAGCCGCCCGGAACCCCGAGATGCACCCGCTCCGAGGTGCCCCGGTCGGCTCGACCTGGCCGCGCTGCCTCGCCGGCCGCTACGCGTCGATCCGCGCATCGGCCTCACCGATGGCCCCGCCGCGCTCGGCTTCGAAACCTGGCGCGAGCTGTCCGGGCGCTACGGCGTCGGATTCTTCGAAGAGGCGCTGACCCGCGCTGTCCGACGAAGGCTCGCTGCCCCGTCAGCCCCTGACTCCGGTCGCCCACATGTTGCTGGCCGCGATCGAGGCCGCGTCGCTGTACATCGCGGAGGCGCCGGACCCCGAAGGCACGCTGCGGCAATCCGTCGCCGCCCTCGATCGGCTCCTCGAAGGCCTGCGGGTTTCCGACGAACGCTGAGCGTCATTGAACGCCATACTTTCGGTATGGTATTACTGCGGGTGACGCCCTGCCCCGCTAGCGCGCTCGGCCCCGGCCGGGCGGGGGGACACCGGTCCGCCCCGCCCCGTTCCCACGAGATGAGACGCCCATGAGCCCGAGAAGCTTTCCGCCCGATTGGGTGCCCCGCCCCGAGGACGAGTACGTGCACCAACCCCGCGGCGATGAATCCTTCCCGTGGAAGGACACGTTCTTCGTGGTCGCCCACGACCCGACGACGAACGCCTGCGTGAATATGCACCTGACGGTCAGCGCGAACCGTTTCCCGGACACCCGGTGCGCGGTCGGCGTCTCGCAGGGCAACCGCAGCGTCTCGCAGGTGTGCCGCGAGGACGGGAACAACAGCACGAAGTCCGTAGGGAACAGCCAGGCGAGGCTGGAGTTCGTCAATCTCACCTGGGGCCCCGACCACGAGATCCGCTGGGTCGCCGACCTCGACGAGGTCGAGCTCGACCTCACGATCCGCGGTAAGCACTGGGCCACGCTCTGGGACACCATGTTTCAGGGCTACTACTCCGGCGGCGACGTCGACGGGCAGTTCTACTCGCACCTCGAGCAGATCATCACGTTGGAAGGAACCCTGCGCTGGAAGGACGGGGAGCCCCAGCCGTTCTCCGGGTTCGGATGGCGCGACCGCGGCTGGGGCCGGCGCAAGACCCAGCTGATGTGGAACACCGGCTGGGACCTGATGTCCGCGATCCTTCCCGACGACAGCGCGTTCTCCGTCATCGGACTTCGCCAGCACGAACTGCCCGAGCCCGCGCCGATGCCGATCGGCGGTTGGTGGACCGACGGCAACGATCTGAGCCCCCTCGTCGGCGGGTACTTCCACAAGGACGCGACCAGCCACCCGCTGCGCTACGACCTGGAGTTCGCCAACGGGCATCGCGTGGCGGCCGAGTACGTCCACTTCAACGGCCGCGTTCAGGTGGCCATGCAGGAATCGGAGACCGGACCCCCACGAGGCCCCGAATCTCGCCGTCGCCATGATCGACATGTTCTCCACCTTCCAGGACGGCGACGGCAACCAGTTCCCGGTCTTCTCCGAACAAGGCTTCATCCACAAAGTGGACGTCTTTCGCGACGCGCAGTTCATCCACGCCGGCAACCCCCCGGTGGGCCGCGCGCCCGGCCGCAGCTGACACACCTCATCCTCCTCAGGAGCGCGGCGTCGAGCGACCGCCACGGCCGGCCGTCCGGCAGTTCTTCCGCCGTTGACCGTCCAGCCGGGCGCCGCGCCGTCGGGAGGTGACCGATGGCTGGTCCGTGCCTCCGCCGTCCGGTAGTCGCGGTGGGCGTGCTCACGCTCGTTCTCGGTGCCGGGGCCTGCGACTCGGAGGGCGGCGGCGCCGACACCGGCGCCCGCTCCGGGGCGACGGGCTCTGACACGGTTGCGGCTGTCGGCTTCGATGAGATCCCCCGCATCGCGGCGGAGATCGAGCCGTCGGTGGTGACGGTGGTGGTCGGCAGCAGTGGCATCGGCAGCGGCGTGGTCTACCGGGAGGGCGGCTACGTCGTCACGAATGCGCATGTGGTCCGCAGCGCCGAACGTGTGCAGATGGAACTCGCCGACGGCACCCGCACGCCCGCCGAGGTGCTCGCAACCGACGAGATCACCGATATCGCGGTGCTGCGCACCGAGCGCCGCGACCTGCCGCCAGCGAGGTTCCAGACCCGCCAGCCCGCCGTCGGTGAGCTCGTGCTCGCCGTGGGTAGTCCGCTGGGCTTCCAGAACAGCGTGACGGCCGGTCGACTCCACCGGCCGCTGAAACCCGATGCGGCGGCCTGGGGTCCTGGTCGACCTCGTCACCGACGACGTCGTCTCCCGGGAAACTCCGGGCTTCCTGGGAACGGTCACGGGGAGGTCGTCGGGATCAACGAGGCCTACATTCCTCCGGCGTCGGGGCGGTCGCGCTGGGATTCGCCATTCCCGCGGCCACCGCGACGGCGGTGGCGGATCAGCTCATCGATGACGGCACCGCCACCCATCCCTACCTCGGGGTGGCCATCGGCAGTCTCACCCCCCAGTTTGGACCAGGCCTTCGGAATGGGCCGACGCGGCGCCGTCATCCCGCGTCGAGGACGGCGATCCGGCCGCCGGGCCGGACTGAGCGCGTCGATTTCATGTCCGCTGGGGGATGAGCAGATCCGCTCAGCCGAAGAGTTCCTCGGGGCGCTGCGTGGAACCCGGCCCGGCCAGACGTCCCGGTGGACGCGAGCGGGGACCCGCTCCTCGAGATCGCGATCGGCCGCTCGCCGCACCCTGGCGAAAGTCTGCGCCCGACGGACGGATCTCCGCCGCGCACCACTTCGATCCCCGGCCGTTTCTCGCCGACGTCCCAGCACGTCGCCAGCGACGCTCGTCTGCTGGGGTTGACTTTTGAGTTGACCTCAACTTAACTGCGCCCATGACTTCCCCCGTGGGCGTGCGCGGTGAGGCCACCCGGGACAAGCTCCTGCGCGCCGCGGCGCCGGAACTGGGCGAGACCGGCGAACTGGAAGTGGCCGCGGTCTCGAAACGGGCCGGCGTGAGCGCCGGTCTGCCCTACCGGTACTTCGGGACCCGGAGCGGGTTGCTCATCGCAGTCCTGGACGACTTCTACCGACGTCTCGGCGAAGCCGCCGCATTGCGAACCTACGACGCGCCGACGTGGGCGGAGCGGGAGCAGCGGCGGATCCGGGACTGGGTGAGCGCGGTGTACGCCGATCCCCTGGCCCCCCTCGTGCTGGGTGGCCTGGTCGGGGATGCAGAGGTCGCGGCCGCGAACGCGCGCCGACTGCACGAGCTGATCGAACTCGGGGCCCGCAACATCGCGCGGGCGCAGCGGACCGGGGAGATCTCGACCGGACGTGATCCGGAATTTCTGGCGGCCGCGACTCTCGGCGGCACCAACGCCATCCTCTCCATTGCGCTGACCAGGTCCCCCCGCCCGCCGGCCCAGGAAGTCGTCGCCGAACTCTGGGCCGTGGTCCGCGGAGCCGTGGGACTGACGCCCGCGCCATCTGATCGAGTGTGAACGGAGTAGTCATGGACGTGACAGCACCCACCGGTCCCCCGCGGCGCATCGCCACGGTGGAGGATCTCCGCGTCGACCTGGCCCGAACTCACCGGATCACCTCCGGCGCCGGGACCACCGTGGACCCCGCGGTGGCCGACGCCGACCTCGACACGCTCACCCGCGACGGCTACGTGCTGCTCGAAGACCTGCTCACGGCGGAGCAGTGCGAGCACGTCCGCGCGGCAGCGGGCCCCCTGCTCGACAGAACCGGCCGCAACACCTTTGAAGGCGAGCGCACCCAGCGCGCCTACAGCGTCCTCACCAAGACGCGCGCCTGCGACCCCCTGGTCGACCACCCGCGCGTCCTTGCCCTGCTGGACCGGCTCTTCCTGCCGAACTACCTCCTCTCCCAGCTCCAGATCATCAACGTCAACCCGGGCGAGTCGGCCCAGATCCTCCATTACGACGACGCCTTCTACCCGGTCCCCCGCCCCCGTCCCCCGCTGGGCGCCGCAACGGTCTGGTCCATCGATCCGTTCACCACCGAGAACGGCGCCACCGTTGTCCTACCCGGTAGTCACCGCTGGGACGAGCACCGCCGGCCCACCGCGGAAGACCGCCACGTACCCGTGGTGATGCGCCCCGGATCGTGTGTCTTCTTCGTCGGCACCCTCTGGCACGGTGCGGGGACCAACTCGTCCGACCGGGCGCGACTGGCCGTCACCGCGCAGTACTGCGAGCCGTGGCTGCGTCCGCAGGAGGCCTTCACTCTCTCCACCGATCGGGACACCGTCCGCGCGGTATCAGAGGACATCCGCCGGATGCTCGGCTACAGCATCCATCCCCCGTTCGTCGGCATGGTGAACGGGATGCATCCGACCCGGCTGCTCGACAGCGGGGCGACCATCATCTGACGGCACATCATGTGCCAGGTCGGCGGCCCGGAACTGGCCGCTGCGGAAAGCTGAGGACCGGCCACCCGTGACAGTAGCCCTCGGCTCCGCACCGGCGTAGCGTGGTGCCACATCCCCATCGGGCGCCAGAGAGGCCGTCGTCATGCCTGCGGAACCGTCGGATCCGATTCAGGGCAATGTCGTTGCTTCGAGAACCAGTGAACCTCGGGCTCCGCAAGACCCGGGCCGCCCAGGCCGTCTCAGGCAGTCGATCCTTGAGGAGCGATCGGGCGCGTTCTGGGCAGGTACGACGTTCGGCGCCCTGTTGGCCATTGCCACCACCTTGCTGATCGTCCAGAACAGTGAATCCGCGGACCTGGACTGGCTCTGGCTCAACTTCACCGCACCGCTGTGGCTTCTCCTTTTCCTCTCGGCGCTCTCCGGAGCGATACTGGCCCGGTTGATCCCACCGATCTGGCGGCGCATTCGCGCGCGCAGCGCCGGCCAAGCCAACCAAGGGCACCGGCTCAAGACTCGCTGAAGGCGCCCGAACCTGCTCGAGGACGAACACACCGACTTCCCGGTCCGTCGGCAACACGCGTCCGCGCGCACGCTTGCCGAGCATCTCCCCCAGGACACCGGGATCCACCACAGACGCGCAAGGCTCTTGGCTGCAGCGAGAGGCGGCCGATCAAGGCCGCAGATTCTCCTCGACCCGGGCGCCCAACTCGTCGAGGCCCGCCCGTTCCTCGGCGTCGAAGTTCTGCGCGTCCACTGTCTTCCGAAGCCGCCGCAACTGGTCGAGCACGACCGACCGCTGGCCGGGCGCGACCCGGTGGCTGAGGTCCATCAGTACCTGGAAGATCGCGGCCAGCACCTGCGGGTCGGGGGCGCCGTAGCGGCGGGGTTGGGAGATCCCGAGGTCGACATAGGTCGCGAAGTCGGGGCGCTGGAGCACCACCCGGACGCGATTGTCCTGGTCGCGCACCAGTGCGGGCCCCACCTCGAAGGCCGTCAGCTCACATAACAACGCGGAGATGTGGCCCAGTGCGTGAACCGCGGTTGTCGGGTCGTTGATGCCCGGCGACAGCGCCCGGCTGGCCACGTCGGTGAGTTGGCGCAGGCCGTAGCCCACATCCTGCGAAGCCGTGCGCTCGACGCCGGTTTGCACGCACCGGGCGATCCGCTTGGCGATGATGTCGGCGCGCTCGGCGTCGAGACGTTCAGCGCCGGCGGACCAGGCCCGACCCAGCGGCGTGCCTTCCACCACGAAGCAGCCCGGGTAGAGGTCGATGCTCAGCACAACGTCCTCGTCGACCGCGACCTTGACCAGCCCCTCCGCCGCGATCCGGGTCAAAAAGCCGTGTGCCGTGGCCGCGAGCAGCACTGCCTCGGCGGGCGGCGCGGGGACCGCGTGACCGGCCTCGGCGGAGCCCCGTTCGGGCAGTACCGCTCGCATGGTGTGCGCCGCTTCCAGACGCACCGTTCGCAGCAGGGTCTCGACCCGGATCTGGGCACTGAGATGGGCGAGAAACAGAACCAGCGCCACCACGCTGGCCACCACGAGCACGAAGGCCAGGGTGACGGCGGCGGCCGGGACGAACTCGCCCGAGTTGTCGTCCGTGGAATTGCGGACGGCTCGTAGCACGGTCACCGAGTAGATGAACGTGGCCAGGAACAGCGCCAGCGTCGACTGGACGAACAGGTCGCTGGAGAACGTCCGCAGCAGCCGCGGGGAGAACTGGCTGCTGGCCAGCTGCAAGGTCACCACGGTGAGCGAGAACGTCAGCGCGGTCACCGTGGTCAGCGACGCGGCGATCGTGCTCAGCACCGACCGTGCCGCCTCGGCGTCTCCCCCGAACAGCCAGCCGTCAACCGCTGCGGGCGCCCCCTGGCGGGCCGCTTCCAACTCCGGGAGCCCGAGACCTACCCCCACGGCGATCACGATGGCCAGGGTGGGGATGGGCCACAACCTGCTCCGGCCCGCGTCCCGAACGTCGGCGACCCAACCGCTCACGCTGCCCCCTTCGCCTGGCACTGATCCGCCAGCCCACCCTCTCACCTCTGGGCCGGGCCGGCCGAACCTCCGGAACCATTCGCTGTTCGGCCTTGGACCGAAGCAGCGAGACGTCCAGCAGCCGCGCCGGCGTCACCTCCCTGGTTCGACAAGAGCGGACCGATACTGACGCGGGGTCAGACCGAACCAGCGCCGACAGGACCGGTTGAAGGTGCTCTGCTCGGTATAGCCGAGCAGGCCGGCGATCTGGCCGAGCAGGAACCCCGGCTCGGCGAGGTACTTCGCGGCCTGGTCGCGGCGGACCCGCTCGATGACGTGGTGGCAGGTCACGCCTTCGGCCGCCAGGTGGCGTTGGAGCGTGCGCGGGTGCAGGCCGAGCTGATCGGCGATGGCGTCGGCGCCGCACTGGCCGGTGGGCAGCAACCGGCGGGCGAGCTGGGCCACCCGATCGCTCAGTGGCGCATCACTGGGGAGGTACTGCGATTCCAGGTACTTCGTGGCGATGCGCCGGGTCTCCGGGTCGGCGCTGTCGATGCGCCGCTCGCCCAGCGTGATGGGCAGGTCGACGCCGCACCACGGCTGCCCGAAACTGACCGGGCAGCCAAGAGCGTCGCGGTAGACCGCATCAGGGCTCAGCTGCTCGTGGAGGAAGGCGACCGCGCTCGGCCGCGCGTCCGGTCCGCCCAGGAAGGCGAGCATGCGGGCGAGGTTGGCCAGGCTCAGTTCGAAACCCTGGGGCGTGGGCAGCGAGAGTGACTCGGTGATGGTGTAGGTGAACCGGAGCTCCGGGACGCCGCGGCGGCGGGTGACGGTGAGCTTCAGCGCCGGCGAGTGCACATAGAGGTAGCGCCCGATCGCCTCCAGCCCGCCCAGGACGGTCTGGGCGTTCCGCGCGATCACCGCGACCGGGCCGAGGATGTCCAACCCCTGCCAGCGGGACAGGCGAAGTCCCAGATCGGGGCAGTCGAACTCGGCCGCAGTCGACTCGATCAAGGCGACGAAGCTGTCGATGGAGACGAACGTGTCCTCCTGGTGCTCCACCCCGGACGGGATTCCGAAGCGCGCGCGGAGCTCGAAGGGATCGCCGCCGAGGTCGCGGACCAGGTCGTTGTAGCCCCACAGGTTCGTGGCCCGGAGCAGGCTGCCCATCGCATCCATCCCGATGTCGTGAAGTGACAAAAGTATGTCGCGTTCTGTCAATACCGGGACGGCTCTGCACCCGCACTCTGGATACACGTCCTCCAGCCGGCACCGCCCACACGGAAAACGCGAGGGAACCTGATGCACACTCAGGCGAGCACCCAGCACTTCGACGTTCTGATCATCGGCGCCGGCCTGTCCGGTATCGGCACGGCCTGCCAGGTGGCGGCGAAGTTCCCCACCAAGACGCTGGCGATCCTGGAGCGGCGTGACCGTCTCGGCGGCACCTGGGACCTGTTCAACTACCCGGGCGTGCGCTCGGACTCGGACATGCTCACCCTCGGCTACAGCTTCCGGCCGTGGGACGACCTGAAGGTGCTCGCCGACGGCCCGTCGATCCGGCAGTACATCGCCGACACCGCCGCCGAGTTCGGCGTCGAGAGCAAGATCCACTACGGGCTGAAGATCGTGACCGCGGACTGGTCGAGCCGGGACCAGCGCTGGACGCTGACGGCCCTGGCCGAGGCGAGCGGCGAGTCCCGCACCTACACCGCCAACTTCCTGGTCAGCGCTACCGGCTACTACAACTACGACGCCGGCTACCTGCCGGACTTCCCCGGCACCGAGAAGTTCGAGGGCCGCATCGTGCACCCCCAGCACTGGCCGGCCGACCTCGATCACACCGGCAAGAAGGTCGTCGTCATCGGCAGCGGCGCCACCGCGGTGACTCTCGTCCCGGCCATGGCCGGCGAGGCGGAGCACGTGACGATGCTCCAGCGTTCCCCGGCCTACGTCCTGGCCCTGCCCGACTACGACAAGCTCTCCGAGATCCTGCGGAAGTTCCTGCCCCGCACCTGGGTGTACCGGTCCGCACGCAAGCGGAACATCGTCTCGGCGCGCTGGATCTACAAGGCCTGCCGACGCTGGCCGCGCCAGGCGCGCCGGCTGCTGCTCTGGCAGGTCAAGCGTCAGATCGGCCCGAACGTCGACATGAAGCACTTCACGCCGAACTACCTGCCCTGGGACGAGCGGCTCTGCGCCGTGCCCAATGGCGATCTGTTCAAGGACCTCAAAGCCGGCCGCGCCTCGATCGTCACCGACGAGATCGCGACCTTCACCGAGACCGGCGTGCTGCTCAAGTCGGGCGAGGCGCTCACCGCCGACATCGTCGTCACCGCCACCGGCCTGCGCATGCAGATGCTCGGCGGGATGACCCTCACCGTCGACGGCGAGGCGCGCGAGCTGAACCAGAAGATGGCCTACAAGGGCGTGCTCGTGCAGGACGTCCCCAACCTGCTCTGGGTGTTCGGCTACATCAACGCCTCCTGGACGCTGAAGGCCGACATCGCCGGCGAGTACCTGTGCCGCCTGCTTGAGCACATGGACGCCAACGGCCAGGCCGTGGCCACGCCGCGGGACGGCGAGGGCTGCGCCGCCGACGGCCGGGTCGTGGACGGGCTGCGGTCGGGCTACATCAGCCGCGGACGGGACCTGATGCCGCGTCAGGGATCGGGCGACCCGTGGGAGCTCGTCATGGACTACCAGCACAACTGCGGCGTGCTCCGCGAGGACCCGATCGACGACGGCGTCCTCCAGTTCGAGGCCGCGGATGTCCGCGCCTCCTCCATCGAATGGCAGGTCGCGTGATGGTCACCTACAACGTCCAGGACAAAGTCGCACTGATCACCGGGGCCGCGCGCGGCATCGGCTTCGAGACCGCGCGCCGGCTCCACGAGCAGGGTGCCCGGGTCGTGCTGATCGATCTTGACGCCGAGGCGAGCGCGGCCGCCGCCCGCAGGATCGGTAACGGCGCGATCGGCATCGGCGCCGACGTCACCGACACCGACGCCATGACCGCGGCCGTGGCCGTGGCGGTCCAGGCGTTCGGCCGCCTCGACATCGTCGTCGCGAACGCCGGCATCGCGCCCGCCCCGGCCACGGTGCGGGCGATGCCGGCCGCCGAGTTCGAACGCGTCCTCGAAGTCAATGTGCTCGGGGTGTACCGCACCGTTCATGCGGCCCTGCCGCACGTCATCGCCAACGGCGGCCACGTCGTCGTCATCGCTTCGGTGTACGCGTTCGTGAACGGGGTCCTCCTCGCGCCCTACGCGATGTCGAAGGCCGCCGTCGAGCAGTTCGGCCGTGCCCTGCGTGGCGAGCTCGTCCAGCACGGCGCGTCGGCGAGCGTCGCCTACTTCGGATTCATCGACACCGTCATGGTCCAGGAGGGCTTCGCCGGCGCGCTCGCCCAGCGCTTCAAGGCCACCTTCCCCGGATTCCTGCGCAAGCAACTCGCCCCCGCGGTCGCCGGTGCGGTGATCGTGGCCGGCATCGAGGATCGGGCTCCGCGGATCATCGCCCCGAAACGCTGGACCGCTCTTTCTGTCCTGCGCGGCCTTCTCAACCCGCTCCTCGACCGCCGCACCGAGACCAATGCCAAGATCCAGAGCGTCCTGCGCGACGCCGACCAGGCACCCGGCTCCGGCACCCGCCCGGGCGCCCTCAACGCCCCGCCTCGCATTCCCGCCCGTCGCGGCTGAGCACCAACACCGCGGGCCGAATGGTCGCCGTGGTGCGATGATGCGCGGAGCGTCAAGTTCGTCGCGCTGCGGCTCAACTCACCCGGCCCCTCGGTATATAGCGTCAGGCCTATGAGAGAAGACATCGAGTTTCAGTCGGCCGGCGTGACGCTCCGCGGATGGTTCTACCGGCCCGATGGGAGCCAGGAGAACCTTCCCTGCGTCGTGCTCAACCACGGCTTCTCCGCCACCAAGGAGATGCACCTCGACGACTACGCCGGGGTCTTCGTGGAGGCTGGTCTTGCCGCGATGGCCTACGACCACCCGGGGTTCGGCGCCAGTGACAATCACCCCGCGAAGCCGCGTCAGGAGATCGATCCGTGGGAGCAGGTGCGCGGCGTCCAGGACGCGATCACCTACGCGCAGAGCCGACCGGAGGTCGACGCGGACCGGATCGGTCTCTGGGGTTCGAGCTACGGCGGCGGGCACGCCTACGTCGTCGCCGCGATCGACCGGCGGGTCAAGGCCGTCGTCGGCCAGGTCCCGTTGATCTCAGGTCGGCGCAACTTCGAAACGCTGGTGCGAGTCGACTTCTGGGAGGCCACCTGGCAGCTGCTCGCGGCCGACCGGCTTGCGAGGGCCCGCGGTGAGGCACCAGCCATGTTGCCGGTCGTGGACGAGAACCCACTCGCGCAGTCGGCGTTGCCCACGGCGGATTCCTACGAGTGGTTCACCCGCACTGCGAGCCGCGCCCCCAGCTGGCGGAACGAGGTCACCGTGCGGACCCTCGAGTATTTCCAAGGTTACGAGCCCGGTGAATATCTCAAGCGCATCGCCCCGACGCCGCTGCTGATGGTGGTCGCGCCGCTCGACCGGCTGGCGCCGGGGGAATGGGCCACCGCGGCCTACGAGACCGCCGCGGGCCCCAAAAAGCTCGTCCTCGTCCCCGGTGGGCACTTCGACGCCTACACCGGCGCGGGCTTCGAACTCACGTCCAGCGCGGCACGGGACTGGTTCGTGGAGCACCTCGGCGTCGAGAAGGCATGACTTTCGGCGCATCGTGGATCTAGCCGTACCGACCTGGTGACATCCGCGCGATCAGGATGTCTGATGCAGGTATGAACCAGCGGTGTGACACATGGGACACGCGGCAGCTGCCAGCCGGCCAGCGCATCGAGGCTTGGCATGACGCATTGAGCGCGTCCCTGATCCATTTCGACGTCGACGTGCCGGACCCCGCTGTCTTCCAAGCGGTGGTGCGCCGCAGACGGTTCGGGGATCTGTCCCTCATCGACTGCGCGACGACGCCCAGCGCGGGTCGCCGCGGACGCCGGGAACTGAGCATGGATCCCGGCCTGGCCGGGGTATTGGTGGTCTCGTCGGGACGCGAGTACGTGTCCCAGGGAGGGCACGAAATCATCGTCGGACCGGGTGACGCCTTGGTCTGGGATGGCGATCGGCCGGCTGAGTTTCAGGTGCTGGAGCCGCTGCGCAAGCGGTCGCTGTTGCTTCCGCGGAGCCAAGTTATCGGCCTCGGGGGTTCGGTGCCGGTACATGTGCCTGCGGGTTCGCCCCACGGCCGGCTCCTCGTCGGCTACCTGGACATGCTCTCGCGGGAGCTGGCTCAACTCGACGAGCACGCGTGCGCCGCAGCCGGCAACGCAGCGCTCGAACTCCTGCGTGCCGTGGTTGCCCCGGCCACGGCCGATCTCCGGACAACCGTACTTCCGCAGGTTCGCGCCTTCGTCGACGCACGACTGCACGACCCTGATCTCGCCCCGCCAGACATCGCGGCGGCGCATGCGATCTCCGTGCGCACTCTGCACACGCTGTTCGCCGCCACGGGCGAGACAATCGGCAGGTATATCCGCCGGCGGCGACTGGAGAGCGCACGAGCGGAACTCGTCGGGCGGACCGGCTTGCCGGTCGCGGTGATCGCCGCACGATGGGGGTTCCGCAGCAATGCTCAGTTCTCTCGTAGCTTCAAAGATGCGTACGGCCTGACGCCGCGAGAGTTGCGCAACCAGGGCGACGACCGCGGCTCCTTCCTGGTCCCCTCGTAGCTCAGGCCCGGAAGCCGCGCGCAACCCGATCAACCCGCGTCGCGCACACCACGACAAGCGAACGTTCCCACAACGGCGGGATCGCTATTCGACGCTCAGCAGAGCGCGGTAGTCGGAGCGGGTCAGCGGGCGGTCGGTCTGGGCGCCGCTCGCCAGCGGGGCCTGCAGCGGTTCGCCGTCGATGGTCAGGAGCAGGCGACTCACCTCGGCGAGAGAGGTCGCCGTCAGGACGATCTGCGCGATGGCCTCGGTCTGATCCGGTGGCACCTGGCCGAAGACGAGGTCCACCGTCGCCAGATCGCCGTCGAGAGATGTGACGGTGAGTCGGGTGGTCGGGGGCAGCGCGGTGCTCAGGCCACTGCGGCGGTCGTCGGCGTCCGGTCCGGCCGCGAGGTTGTCCAGCAGTTCCTGAAGGGCCGGCAGGCCGGCGCCTGCCGTCAGGGTGCGGGCCGCGGGCCGCAGGGTGGTGTTGCGGAGGAAGTACACGTCGGAGCCCGAGGTGACTTCGTCGGCGACGGGCGACGGCGTCGGCGGCGTCGTCACGACCAGCCGGGGTGGGAGGCTCAGGGGATCGATATCGGTGACCTCCCCGGAGGAATTCACGCCGCAGCCGCCGAGGACGAGCAGGAGGCCCGCGATGGCGGCGCCCCGGGGCCTGCTCACGAATGGTCCTCGGGTCGGGACGGCAACCGGACGACGAACCGGGCGCCTCCGCCTGGACGGTCCGTGCACAGGACTGTTCCGTTGTGCGCGCTGACCGTCTGGGCGACCAGCGCCAGGCCCAGACCGGTGCCGGAGGACGAGCCGCGAGCCGTCCGATTGGTGGCGAAGCGCTCGAAGATCCGTTCCCGTTCTGACACCGGGACTCCGGGGCCCTCATCGTCGACGAGCACAGCAACATCTCCCTGCATCCGCTCGATGCGCACCGCCGTGACCCCCTGGCCGTGTCGCTGCGCGTTCTCGATCAGGTTGAACATGGCCCGTTCCAGGAGCTCCTTGTCACCGACGACGATCCCCGGGTCGGCGGGGAACAGCACGTCCGGCCCGACGCCGGCCCGATCGAGGGCGTGCGCCGCCAGGGTCGCCATCGACACGTCGTGAAGCCGCTCGGAGTCCAGGCCGTCCTCCGTCCGGGCCAGGGTCAGCAAGCTGTTCAGCAGATGCTTGAAGCGGTCGAGTTCCGCGTTCACCAGATCGAGGGCAGCACGTGAACGGTCCGGCAGCTCGTTTCGCCGGCCCTGCATGACATCCACGGCCGCCACCAGCGTGGTCAGCGGCGAGCGCAGTTCGTGGCTGACGTCCGCCGCAAAGCGGCTGTCCCGCTCGATCCGCTGGCGCAACGTGTCGACCATGGCGTTGAAGGAGCCGACGATGGTCGCGAGATCAGGGTCATCGGTGGGCGGTAGCCGGGTGTCGAGCAGGCCGCCCGCGACCTGGGCGGCGGTGGCCGCCACGAGGTTCAGCGGCTGCACGACCCGGCGGCTGGCCCAGACACCCAGAGCGATCCCGCCGGCTGCGGCCGCCGCGGCCCCCGTCGCGAGCACCACCTGCAGGATGCGGATCGTCTCGTGCAGCTCGCGGAGTGGGACGACGCGGTAGAAATGCGCGCCCGGACGGGTGAGCGGGATGCCGACGAACACCGTGGGAACGCCGTTGATCGTCACGGTGACGCGCGCCGGCCGGCCGCTGTTGACCCGGTCGATCAGCTCGGTCGGCACGATCTCGCGCCCCACGCCGAGCGAGGAGGAATACCACTCCCCGGCGCGCTCGACCACGATCGTCCCGGACTCGGGCGGACCGGCCGTCGAGAGGATGTCGGGAATGTCGGCGTCGGCGCTGTCCAACTGGTCGGAGACGAAGACGGCGTCGAGCGCGGCCTGCCGGACCACCGTCCGCTCTCGTTGGTCGTAGAGGTAGGCGCGCGCGAAGAGAAAGGTCGAGCTCGCCAAGGTTCCCGCGATGAGCAACGCCCCGAGCCCGAACGTCAGCGCGATCCGACCCCGCAGCCCACGAGGCCGCCCGCGCAACCTTCGCACCGGGAACCCCGTCATCTCCGATCGAGGCGGTAGCCCATCCCCCGGACGGTCACCACCAACTCAGGGTTGGCCGGGTCCCGCTCGATCTTCGTGCGCAGCCGCCGCACATGAGCGTCGACCAGGCGCTCGTCGCCGTAAAAGCCGTGGTCCCAGACCCGCTCCAGCAGCGAGGCCCGGCTCAGCACGATTCCCGGTGTCGTCGCCAGCTCCGCGAGCAGCTGAAACTCGGTGAGCGTGAGGGACACGGGGTCGCCACCGAGACGCACGGTGCCGGCCGCCGTGGAGAGCACCAGACCGCGCGCCGCGTCCAGGACCTGGTCCGCGGCGGCCGGGGAATCGGCGTCGCCGACCCCGCTGGTGGCGCGACGCCGCAGTGCCCGCAGGCGGGCGCTGATCTCCTTGATCTGGAAGGGCTTGGTGACGTAATCATCGGCGCCCGCCTCCAGGCCCGCCACAATGTCGTGCGTGTCCACGCGGGCGCTGACCACGATGATGGGCACGTCGCTGAACTTGCGCACTTCCCGGATACAGGTGAAGCCGTCCACCGCGCCGAGCATCAGGTCGACGATCATGACGTCCGGGGGGCGGATCCGCATTTGGGTCAATGCGGTCTCGGCCCGATCGGCTTCGTCGATCTCGTAGCCCTCGTCCTCCAGGCCCAGCCGCATGGCGGCACGGATCCGATCGTCGTCCTCGACGATGAGCAACCGCGTCGGCATGTGGCCCATCGTGGCAGAAACCCCCCCATCCTTCCCCGCGCGCAAGCGGCGGCAACCCGATCGTCACACGATCACAAAGATCGTGACCGGATGGCCGCAACACCGCCCCGCCACTCTGAATGCGGGCCGAGCTGACCCGGACCTGGGGATGGGGAGACCGCATGACCGAGCCGACACGATCGATCCCGGATGTCGCCGAGGAGCTGATGCACGAGTTCCAGAGCGTGTGCGCCGTCTCCGCGGTCACCCAGGTCGTGATCCGTCTGAGCCGCGACGGCGCCGTGTCGTTGTCCGAGCTCGCTGAGCTGGCTCGTTCGGAACTGTCCATGCTCGCCACCGGCCGCCACCCGCGGGCCGTGGACGTGCCGAGCGCGGTCGCGCCGTAACCGGGGCCCCGATGGACACCTACAGCTGGCCGGGCGAGGACCCCGTCGTCGTCACTTTGCACCCGGATGTCGAGCCGGACGGACTTCCCGACCTGCGCTTCCGCCTGCACGAGGTGGTCCTGGCCGGAGCTCGCAACATCGTCGTTGACGCCTCCTGCATCGATGAGCTCCCCTCGGCCGTCATCGGAGCACTGCTCACCGCACACCGGGCCTGCCGCGGACGTGGTGGCCACGTGGCGATCCGCTACCCCAGCCGCCGGGCGATCGATCAGATGCACCGCACCGGACTCTGGCGGGTCTTTGAGATCGAGCACACGTCCGCCGGGGCACCGCGCGCTGCAGCCGGCGGCTGAGCCGCCCGATGAAAGGCAGCCACGAGTGACCCACCCACCGAGGTCCACCCCCGCCGTCGTCGAGCACCTGGTCCAGGAGTTCGAAGGCATCCTTTCGGCCCACGTCGTGACCCGGGTCGTCCTGCGATTGAGCCGGAACGGCGCCGTCTCGCTACCCGTCCTCACCGAGATGGCGCGGCAGGAACTGACCGCCAAGGCGACAGCTCTTCGGGAGTATGGTTACTCGCTCGACTAGCGTCGATCCGGGCTCCACGGATGTGACCTCCGCGGAGTGACGCGCCGCCTCAGGCATCGCTATTTCTCAGGAATCGCCGGTCGCACTGCTGCAGATCTCCGTTGTCGACGATCGCGTCTCAAGCCTCGCAGTGAGCTCGTACCCGGCGTGGGTGGTGGGCTACGACGTCCCTTGGACCTATCGGCTGTGGCGCCTCAACCCCACGACGCGCTGATACCGCGGGCGAGTTTCCTGAGGGGGCGTCAGGGAGCATCCCCTCGGCCTGCTGCTCGTCCGTACTGATCAGCGAGTAGCTTCGCGGCACGCCTCGCCGCCCCGAGCGCGTCCGCCCGAAGCCCATGACCTGACCAGGCCCCGTAGGTCGATACGGCACCATGGCAGGATTGATTGTCCCCGCCCTCGTAGCTCAGGGGATAGAGCACCGCTCTCCTAAAGCGGGTGTCGGCAGTTCGAATCTGCCCGGGGGCACTGTTCCCTAATGACTGGCAAGCCAGTCATATGACTGGTATTTTGGTCATCGTGTTCTTCAACGAACCCTTCGGTGGCCTGGTCCCCGGCGCGCAAGGCGCCGTCCTGGCCACCTTGATGCGGACCGGCACTCCACTCACCGGCCGGCAGATACACGGGCTGCTCCGTGACGACCTCAGCCTCTGGACCGTTCAGAAAGCGCTGAAGACGCTCGCCCAGGTCGGGGTCATCTCTACCCAGACGGTCGGGCGGGCCGGAGTTCATGCGATCAACGACGAGCACTACGCCATCGAGGCGCTCCGCAAGCTTCTGAGTCCGATGTCAGCGCTCAAGGACATCATCCAGGAGGTGGTGGGCGACGAGGTGAAGGCGGTGATCGTGTTCGGTTCCGTCGGACGCGGCCAATCCGGGCCGGACAGCGACGTCGACCTCGCGGTGATCGCCGCCAAGGGCTGGGACGACCGCGCTCGGATCGAGGAACTCGTCCGGACTCGGCTGGGCAACAACTGCGACGTCCTCTCCTTCACTCCGGCCGAGTTCGCCCGGCTCGCCGCCCAAGACGAGCCCGTCGTCGCAGCGATCCTGGCGGACGGTGTGCCCCTCATCGGGTCCATCCCCCGTATCAAGCGCGGAGCTGCCTGATGGCCACCGCTGAACAGCGCAACCACGCGAAGGCGTTTCTCAAGAAGGCCGAGGAGTACCTCGCCTCCGCCGAGGACAACCTCGCAGCCGGCCGGTTCACCCCGGCCGCGGGCGACGCGATCCACGCCGGCATCAGCGCCAAAGACGCGATCGTGACCGTCCTGACCGGCGCGAGCAGCAAGGGCAAGGATCACGCCACCGCCGCCAAGGAACTCAAGCAAGCACTCGGCCAACGCGCCGAGGCCGCAACGGCAGAGAAGGCGCTGCGCGAACTACTCGCCGCCAAGAGCGACGTCGAGTACGGCGTCGCCGTCGTCCAACGGGCGAAGGCCGAACCGCTCCTTCGTCGAGCGCGGAGCCTCGTCGAACTCGCGTTGGCAGTCGTCCGCCTGGGCGCCTAACAGGGTCCGTGGGAATGGCCGTGGGAATGAAATCCCGGCAACCCCAGGCAATTAGAGACGCTGCAGAGGGTCCGACTGCAACCACAAGCACCCGTAGAAGCTGTAGACAACGATGTCTACCGTTCTCCTGAAGCGGGTGTCGGCAGTTCGAATCTGCCCGGGGGCACTGGAGCGGCTGCACCTTCGGCTGACCCTGACACCTACTTCGGCTGATCCTTGACAGCCACCTGCGTTGAGTTTCTACCAACCCAGGTCAGTCCGCAGCGCCAGCTTCGTCGTCGAGGGCAGCGTCCGCCTCGGCGAACAGGGGCTGGAGGGAGGCTTCCCACGTCGGCAGATCAACCGACAGGGTCTGCCAGGTGATCTCTCGGTTGATCTCGTCGTACTGACGGATGATGAAGTTGCGGTTGGCGACGGCGAGCGCCCAGTCCACGCCCTCCGGCGCGAGGATGCCGAGCTTCGCGAGCCGGTTGGCTGCCTCGCCAAGCTTCATCATCAGCGAGTCGCCGGCTTCTTGGAGGAGATCGTCGGCCAAGTAGGCGCCCTTGCCGCGTTCGACGACGTCACCGACGCGTTCGAGCCAAGCCTGGATGTGCAGCAGTTCCTTGGCGGCCTTGCGGTCCATCACAGCAGCACCGCCTCGCGACGGATGTCGTCGTCGAGTTTCGGCTTGAGACCGCCGTAGTCGATCAGGTCGATGTCGCGGCCGAGGACCTGCTCGAGGAGTTGTTTGAATCGGATGAAGTCGAACGACGATGTTTCCTCAGGCGCTTGGACGATCAGGTCGATGTCGGAGTCCGGCCTGGCCTCGTGGCGGGCGATCGACCCGAAGACGGCGAGGCGCGTGTAATCGTGTTCGGCTGCGAGGGACTTGAGTATCGGCGCCCCGGCTTCGATCAGGACCTCGGGGTGGACCTCGGCGAGCTCTGGGGCGAACTTGAGCTGGACGCACGATGAACGGCACGCCAGCTCGTGATCCCGGCAGCGTCAACGAGCTGCGCCGGCGGATCAACGCGGCCGCTACGGCCCGCTTCTCCACCGTCAAGAGACTGCAGTCCCTGATCGCCAACGTGACGCTGGCGCAAATGCTCCCGGCGGCAGCGGTCAAGGGCGGCACCGGCCTCAAGCTCCGACTCGGCGATGCCATGACCCGCCAGACCCCCGACCTCGACGCCGCCTTCCGCGGCGACCGCACCGCGTTCCTTACCGTCCTCACCAGGAACCTGCGCGAAGGCTAGCGCCCCTTCACCGGGACCGTCATTGAAGGACGCCCACGCCCACCGGCCGGAGTACCGGCGGCCTACGTGATGCAGGCCTACACCGTGAAGCTGCTCTTCCACGGTCGGCCGTTCGGCACGGTCGCCGTCGAGCTGGACTACGACGAACTCGAAGCCACAACCAGCGAGCCGATCGAACGAGCACTCGCACCTGAAGTCGTCGCGCTGTTCAGCGAGCTGGGGCTCGGAACCCCGGCACCGATCGCCGTCCTGCCGCTGCACCATCAGATCGCGCAGAAGCTGCACGCCTGTAGCGAGCCCGGTAGCGAACGCGCCCACGACCTGGTCGATCTGCAACTCATGGCCCCGCTCGCCGATGACAGGCTCACCGCCGCGACCACCCGCCGCCTGTTCCCCTTCCGGCGTCAACACCCCTGGCGAGCGATCCTGACCCCCGGTCCCACCTGGACGTCGCTTTACACCGACGCGGCCCAGGGACTCGACGTCCTCGTCAACCTCGATGCGGCCGTCGCCTGGACGAACCAGTACATCGCCCGCATCCACGATGCCTGACAGCCGCAATGAAGCCCGCTACGTGGTTCGGAACGGCAGCGCGGAGGTTTGCTGCTCGCGGGCGCCACTGCCTATGGCCGATAAGGTCGGGGTCTCAGCGCGGCCACTGCCTCCTCGATGGGCGTCTCACCAGCGGTGAGCTCGACATCAGTGCGGTTGATGTCGGGGTCGAACAGGGTGACGGCGATGAACGCCGCGACGTCGTCACGGGGCACCGCGCCGTACGGGATCGAGACGCCCGCGTTGATCCGCCCGGTGCCGGCGCCATCGACGAGATTGCCGGGTCGCACGATCAGGAAGTCGAGGTCGGTCCCGGCGAGGTGGATGTCGGCGGCACGCTTGACGCTGATGTAGTGCTCGAAACCTTCGGAGCGCGGCTCCTCGCGCAGTGCGTCCATGAAGACCGAAACCAGCACGAAGCGTCGTACACCGGCGATGACGGCAGCATCAGCGGCCTTCTCCAGGCCGCGACCGTCGATGGCGGTGGTCATCTCAGCGCCCGTGCCGTGGGCGCCGGCGCTGAAGACGACGGCGTCGTGCCCGGCCAGGCGCCCGGCCAGGGTCGCGACCGAGTCTTCGATGAGGTCCCCGACCAGCGGGGTGCCGCCGGCGCCTCGGATGACAGCGTCCTGGCCCCCGGCCCGGTGCATGCCGGTGACTCCGTGACCCTGCTCGGTGAGGAGCGCAGTGAGGCGTCGTCCGACTCCGCCCGCGGCGCCGATCTGGAAGACGCGGCGGGGGTTGACGTTTTGATTCGTCATGGTGTTCCGATCTGCTCTTGGGTCTGCCGCAGTGATAGGTGACAGCTGATCCGTGGTGCCGTCAGATGGCACAGCCGAGGTGGCCGGCGGTCCCTACCGTCCTTCCTTCGAAGCGTCCGGACCTCCCGCTCGGCGGGATCGGGAGCAAGTTCACCAAGGACTGCTCCGCGTGGCAGGACACGTGGCATGCGCTCGTGCAGTTTGCGGCGCCTGCGGGAGGCTCGTGATGCTCCTACTGCGACCCGAGAAGCCTGCTGAGGGCAGAGTCAACGTGGTGCACTGACCTCCTAACGCGGGTGTCGGCAGTTCGAATCTGCCCGGGGCACAGGAGTCCAATCTTCGGAGTTGGCCCGATCAGCCGGCGTCGAGATAACGGCGGATCGCCTCGCGCACGACATCGCTCACCTGGCGCTCGTCACGGTCGGCCAGTTCGCGGATCGCTGCGTACGTCTCGTCGTCGACCCGCAGGTCCACCCGGTGGGAGTTGCCGGACCGACCAGACAGGGAAGGCCGACCCGATCGACGAGGGACGAGCTCGGCGGGGTCGAAGCCAGCCTCGGCTTCCTCGGCCAGACGGGCCTCGGCGGCGGCGTCCAGACGACGGCCCGCCTTGGTGACCGGGCGCTTCGATTTCCCGTGCACTGCAGCTATTTCTTCGCCTCCTCGTACAGCTTCTGGTATCCGGGTCGCATCGGCATCGCGTGGATAACGCGCAGCCTGCCCTCGTCCAGTTCGACTCCTACAACCTCGATCGGCTCGCCGTCCTCATCGTCGCCGACGAACAGCACCGCCTCGTCCGGTCGGGCTGGTGGTCGTGCCGCTAGGCGACAGCGCGCTCGGTCGACGCCCTCGGGCGCGAGGACGCCGCGCTTTGCCAGGCGGTTGGCGGCCTCACAAGAACTCCGGGTGGATCTCGTCGAGCTCCGAGTCGAACTTGAGCTGTTGGCTGACCACGGGCTGGGCGAGTCCGAGTTCATCGGCGATCTGACCTTGCCTCAGGTCGGTGGCCACCATCGCTCGGAGCGCCGGGACACGGCGCAGCCCTGCTACCTCGTCACCGCCCCACGCCCACCCGTTCTCGCGACGCCTCGGTGCGGCGTCGTCAACCGACGACCTCGACGTTCGCCCGATGAGACCCGCGCAGCTTGGCATCACCGTCAGCAGCGGGCAGTCCAGAAGTTCGGCCAGCGCGATGAACGCGGCGTCGAACGCCCTCTGGGTCCTGCGCACCTGCCACGCACGCTCGGCCGTCGTGGCCCCGGGGTGGCGTTCGATCCGCAGCTCAGCGAAGTCCGCCCTGGCCTCATCGGCGAGACGTTCAGTGATCCGAGCCCCGAGTCCAGCCCGCGTAAGGCATTGCCGAACTCGTAGTCGATCAAGTGCGGTGCATGAAGGGTGCGTGGTTCGGACAGACGCCGGCGCAGGACCTCGTCTCGCTTTCCCTCGATCAGCACGTAGAGCACTACCGGGGTGTCAATGACGACCGGACTCACGCGTCGCGGCCCGAACGCGTCGCCGCGACAAGGTTGATGAACGGTCGCAAATTGCATGCACCGCCACCATCTGAGATGCAACGACGCACGCTTGGAAACGTCTTGGCCAATGGGACTCCGTTTCAGCCCCGCGAGCGAGTGACACGGCGGGCGCGTGACCTGCGACATCGGTGATCGAGAGAGTCGTTGTCGTCACCAGGAATGCCGGCGGCTCGTTCGCTGCTGAACCTCCTGTGACCAAGAACCTGCCCCTCGCCGTGCTGGACTTCGTGGGGATCGAGCACGGGGAGTCGGCCGGCACCTCGATCCTCGGCGCGCTCGGGATCGCCAGAGCGGTGGAGGCGGCCGGATACGGGCGGTATTGGGTGTCCGAGCACCACAACATGCGCAGCCTGGCCTGCAGTGCGCCGGAGATCTTGATCGCGCACATCGCGGCGCAGACAGCGAAGATCCGGGTGGGGGCAGCCGGGATCATGCTGCCGAACCACGCGCCGTTCAAGGTCGCGGAGACCTTCCGCACCCTCGTCGCCATGCACCCCGGGCGGATCGACCTCGCCCTGGGCCGCGCGCCCGGCACTGATCCCCTCACGGCGCATGTCCTGCGCCGCGGGCTGAACGTCGATCCGGGCGCGGAGTTCCCGGGGCAGGTCGCGGAGCTGCTGGCGTTCCTCGGTGACGGCTTTCCCGATGGACACCCCTACCAGCCGCTGGTCGCGGCGCCGGTTGTCGACGAGCAACCAGAGCTGTTCGTGCTCGGGTCCAGCCCTTACGGTCCCCGCTTCGCCGCCGTCAACGGGCTGCGCGCCGCCTTCGCGCACCACATGAGCCCGGAGTTCGCCCTGGACGTACTGCGCGCCTACCGCCGCGAGTTCGTCCCCCGCCGCCCCGGCGACGGCCCCTACTCCGCCATGTCGGTTCTCGCGTTCGCCAGCGAGAATCCCGATGACACGGCCGAGTTCGAGGCTGGGTGGACCCTCACCTTGCGTAACCTGGCCCGCGGAGTCCGGGAGCCCATCAGACCCGAAGAAGTCACCGGCCTCGCTCGTTCCCCGGCCTTTCGCGGCGCCGCGCGGGACGAAAAGCGCATGGTCGTCGGGGAGCCGAAAGCGGTAGCCGAGCGGTTGCTCGAGCTGAAGGAACAAGCCCAGGTCGACGAGGTCGTCCTGGTGACCCCAAGCCTGGACCGGGAGCGGCGCACGGCCAGCCTCGTAGCCGTCGCGGACGCGTGGCGACAGGCCGCGTAGAACGAAACCGACGTGCAGCCAGCTCTGGACGCCTGACTACCCGTCAGCCCGTTCCGGTGGGTCGGACAGGACGTCGAACACCGAATCGAGACCGGTGATCCGGAAAATCTTGAGGACATTGGTCGCGATCGACGCCAAACGCAACGTCCCCCGGCCAGATGCTGACGCTTGAGTCCGCCCACCAGAACGCCGAGCCCGGTCGAGTCGATGTAGGTGACCTTCCGCAGGTCGACCACGATGTCGTCGAGACCCTGCGCGCTGAGGTACTGCCTTCGTACGTGCGCCGCCGGTGGTTTGAGCAGCGTCGAGCGGACCGACCTTAACGCACCTCCCCGCGATTGACAGCGGGCGGTGCGGGCGCGAAAGTCGGCGCTCCCACCTCTGAATCCGCGTCCTCCGGCCGCCGGTATTTCAACGACAGGACAAGCTGCCGTGAACGAGCGCCCCGACCTGGCCGGAACACTGCTGGCGCTCGCCGACGACTTCGTCGGACTCGGCCGCACCGCGCTCGCGATCGCCGACGAGAAAGACCTGCTGAGAGCGGTCGCCCAGATGACGCAGACGCGGATCGACAACGCGGCGTGGGTCAGCATCACCACCCTCCGAGCGGGCCAGTTCCGCACCGCCGCCAGCACCGATCAGCGGGCCGTGACTGCGGACGCCATCCAGTACGCCGTGGGGTCCGGACCGTGCGTCCCTACCGTTTGACCCTCGATGCCAAAGACACCATCGCCGCGCTCAACATCTTCAGCCTGACCGTCGATGCCTTTCCCGACGACGCCCTCGCGGCCGGGCGACTGATGGCCACTTACGGGGCCTTCGGGGTCCTCCGCGCCCACAGCCAGCAGCAGAACCGCAAAATCCGTGATCTCGCCGCTTACGTCGCCGAGACCGGGGCCCTGCCGCCCGGTTGACCAGCGGATAAGCGTGAGGGCGGGCCGGTGGGGGAATGGGTTTCCCAGGCGCGGGTTATATCCGCCCGACCGTGAATTATGCTCATATCGCCCCTAGTCTGACATTTGCCCGCCCCAACGGAGGCCCCCATGGATGCTGCGGATACGCCCATTCCCCTCGACGAGCCAGAACTCGACGAGACCGAAGACGTCGATCTGAACCGGCGCGGAGCACTTCGCTACTCGGCGATGGGCCTCGCCGCTCTCGCGGTCCCGCTCGCCGCGCGCCCCGGCGCCGACGACCCGATCACCTCGCTGATCAAGTCGCTGACCGGGGGCGGCTCCGAGCCCGCCCCGCCGGCGCCGACTCCCGCACCGGCTCCGAAGCCCCCGACGAAGGTGAAGTCGGTCTCGCCGAAGGGCAAGTTCGTCAAGGCGAGCAAGAGCCCGTTCGGCACGGTCGACGACGTCCCGGTCAACGGCGGCTACCTGTACGAGACCGACGGCTACGTCATCACCCAGCCGAAGCCCGGCGAGTTCGTCGCCTTCGACTCCCTGTGCACGCACGAGGGCTGCCCGGTCGACGGGTTCGAGAAGCCGGGCGAGATGAGCTGTGGCTGCCACGGCGCCCAGTTCAAGCTCGACTCCGGCAAGCCGTTCGCCGGCCCCGCGCGCAAGCCGATGCCGATGAAGCCGGTCATCATCGAGAACGGCAAGATCTACAAGGCCAAGAAGGCCAAGTAGCGCACCGCCTGCATCGCGAAAGAACCTCCTGGCCCCCGGCCGGGAGGTTCTTTCGTTGGGGGCAGCCGGATCGCTAGAGTCCCGGTCAACGTCGCCGGCGACCGAGGGAATGCCCGTGGACGAGATCCTGGACGACGCTGTGGACACACCGGTGTCGTCGTCCCTGGCACCGCTGCTCCACGACGCCCGGGTCGGCTGGGACGTGCTCGAGGACCGCTACGGGGCGCTGCTCCGCCTCGTCGACACCGTGCTGGGCGTGGTCCCCAACTGCGACCGGTATCTCGAGATCTGGCCGCCGGCCTTCCGTACCTACAACATCCTGGTGCCGAACTTCCTGAACCTGCCGGTTCCGATCTTCGGAATCGGGGGGCCGCCGCCGGGAGTCGTCGGCCTGGCGATGTACGTGGCGAGCCGCACCGCCGAGTGCCCGTACTGTTCCGCGCACAGCTGCTCGTTCGCGATGCGCCGGGGGGCGTCCCCGGAGAAGGTCGCGGCGGCGTTGATGCCGGACCGGACCTCCTTCAGCCGGGGCGAGCTCGCGGCGATCGCGGTGGCGCGTTCGCTGGCGACGGTGCCCTGCGAACTCACGGTTGCCGAGCGTGCCGAGCTGGTCGACGTCTACGGCGAGCGCACGTCCGAGTGGATCGTGCTCGGCGCCGTGATGATGGGATTCCTCAACAAGTTCATGGACGCGATCGGCGTCGAACTCGAACAATCGGTCGTCAGCGAGGTCTCCTCCACGATCGGGCCGGACTGGTCACCGGGCAAGGCAGGGGCGCTGGTCGATCCGGCGGCACCTGCATCACCCACTCCCCCGGTCGACGGACTCCGGACGAGGCTGCGTCTGGTCCCCCTGATGCCCGCGGCGATCCGGTTCGACCGTCGGTGCCAGCGCGGAACCCCGGGCGGCCAGGCGGCGGTCGCCGCGTTCCTGTCCGGACGGACCGGCCACGACTTCCCGGTCCTGGCACGGCTGCACTCGCGTCGCGTGCGGCGCAGCATCGCCTCGATGCTCGCCCACAACCTTGACCCGGCCACCTCGGTCGTGGGCATCGACCTCAAGGTCCGTCTCGGAGCGGCCTTCGCTGACATCGTCGGCGACGCCCGACTGGCCGAGGACCTGCGCGCGATCGCCGCGCATCCCGGACACGGCGCCGCGTCGCCCTTGGAGGGCAGCGCCGAATCAGCAGCGCTCGCGCTGGCTCGCGCGGCGTCCACCAGCCCGGCCCGGATCGACGCCGCCACGGTCGACGCCTGCCGCTCGAGCGGCCTCACGCCGACCGCCATCATCGAGATCATCACCTGGCTGTCCGTGCTCCAGATGCTGCACCGACTGACGTGCTACTCCACCGTCAACGACTGAGGACGCACTTTAGGTGGCCCTACCGACCTCTCCAGGAGGCCGCTCGTCGGCGAAATCGCCCGTTCGGCGCGCCCGAGGGCCGGTCAGCGACAACGGGACATGCACGGCAAATAGCCGCTTCCGCACGGGACACATCCACTCAGACGGTAACTAGGCTCGTGCCGCCCAGCTAGTTGCTCTGACATCGCCCGTCTGACACGGAGGCCCCCATGACTGCTGCGGATACGCCACATCTCCCCGACCAAGCGGAAGGGGCGGGCCCCGACCGGCGCGCCCTCCTTCTCGGCATCTCCGCGATGGGCCTGGCCGCCTTTGCGGCGCCCCTCGCTCTCGATTCCAACGCCGCTGCGGTGACCGCCGAAGGGGCGGCCCAGGGTCCCAAGCCGACTCCGAAGCCCGACCCGAAGAAGAAGGCGGCCGCAAAGAAGAAGGCAGCTCCGAAGAAGAAGGCGGGCGCGAAGAAGGGCGCCAAGGCGGCGAAGGGCGGCAAGCCCGTCAAGGACGGCGACACCCCGCTGACCGACGCCTCCGCCATTCCGGTCAACAGCGGCATGCTGTTCGAGGCCGACGACTACATCATCACGCAGCCCACGGCCGGCAAGTACGTGGGCTTCAGCTCGCTCTGCACGCACGAGGGCTGCCCGGTCGACGTGTTCGACCGCCCGGGCATCATGGCCTGCTCCTGCCACAGCACGGACTTCAAGATCACCGACGGCTCCGTGATCTCCGGCCCCGCGCGCAAGCCGATGCCGATGAAGCCGATCGTCGTCGAGGGCGGCAAGATCTACAAGGCGAAGAAGGCCTGACCGCTCGCACCTCAAGCGGATGAGGACCTCCCGGCCGTGGGCCGGGAGGTCCTCTCATTTACTGACCCGACCCGGCGAGTGTGAGGTAGTGGAACGTGGGCGTCTCGACGCCGGCCCGGTCCCGGATCGCCTGGACCTCGGGGGACTCGAAGAACGCGCGGGCCGCCGCCGCCGATGACCACCTGGCGCTGTGCACGACGACGTTCGGGTCGTCGGTCGAGCGCAGGACCTCGAACGCGCCCTCGCCGGCTCGGCTACGCAACTCCGCGGCGCCGTCGAAGTGCCGCTTCCAGGTGGCGTAGTCCGCCACGCGGTGGATCACGACGGGGGTCACCCGGGTGAGCGTCCACGTCGCAGGCCCGAACGCGCCGCGCGAACTGGAGGCGTTCGCCTCGCTCCGCCTCTGAGCGGTCGGACGACAGATCAGCTGAAGACGATCGATCCGACGGCGAGCACCTTGGTGACCGGGGCGCTGACGCAGTCACCGGCGAGCGGGGTGCCACCGAACTCGCCGACGAAGCCGTCGCCGCGGGTGTGGATCCCGACCAGCCCGCCCATCGTCGAGGGTGCGGCGAATTCGAGGGTGAACGGCAGGACGACGGTCTTCTTGCCGTTGGCCGTCGGCAACACCATCGTGTACGCACCCTGACCCTCGCCCCCGCTCACGCAGTTGTCCGGGTCCTGCGTTCCGTAGGTCCCCTTGTCGAGGAAGGTGCCCGGGCCGGTGGGCTCGGCTCCGTCGACGGGCCCGTCGCACGTCACGGTGCCGGTCGACTGGTTGTCGAACGTCCCCGTGGATCCCTCCACGAGCGAGAGACCCGGCGAGAGGGTCACCGGGTTCTCGACCGTGCAGGTGGTGCCGCTGTCGGCACGGGCTCCGCTCGTGGGGACCAGCCCACTGGCCGCCAGACCAGCAATGCAGAGGACGACGCCGATCCGGTTCATGCAGCACTCCCGTTTTTCGAACTTGGTGTGGAGCGACACTCTCGCGCATTCAGTCGGGCGCCCCGCTCCCGACCCAGGTTCCGGCCGAAGTCTCCGGCTGGCTACGGCCCGACCACGGCCGACTCATCGGGATGCCAGGAGCGCGCCACTCGACGTGGACGGGGATCGGGCCATCGGGGAGCCAGGGCTGGGTCTCCGACGCGACGCGGGGGTCGAACCAGCCGCGTTCGATGACACCCAGCGCGGCGTCGATGACCCGGTAGTCCTGGCGGTAGCGGTGGATCGGCTGCGATTCGATGAAGACCTGCAGCATCTCGCCGGGTTCGAAATGGCACTGCTCCTGGACGGCCGTCATCAAGCGCTCGTCGAACAGGTGCGCGTCGCCGAAGGTCCAGCCCAGCAGGCCGTTCGCCAGCATCTCCCCCTCGCGGAGGTCGTAGAGCTCGTAGTCCTCGCCCAGGTGCACCTGCAGGAGAGATAGGGACGCGCGCCCCTGCGTGTGCATCGCGCGCATCGCGATGAGCTGATCGAGCATCACGTACGCGGTGTCCTCGTCGTACTCCTTGGTCAGCTGCACGAGCTGCGTCGGCGCCGACTTCTTGAACATGCGGTCGAGCTTGAGCTCGGCACCGGGCGCGAACGCGAACATGCTCGTCGCCCAGTTGCCGGCGTACTGACGCATCGAGACCAGGAACGAGACCTGATCCGGGCGCAGGTTGCCCACGACCGGTCCGGCGAGCAGGAGGGCGAAGAGACCGATTGCCAGCCAGGGCGAACTGATGTCGTAGAGCGCGTAGCCCTCCCACGACCCGTACGCGCCGAAGAGGAAGAACGCCAGGAAGATGAACAGGACGTTCCACTCCAGCGGCACCGCCATCGGCACGGTCGACAGGATGAACACGTGCATCGCCACGATGCCGCCGATGGCGATAAAGGCCACGGTCTTGTTCGTGGTGAACAGCAGCAGCAGCGGCGTCCCCAGCTCGAGCGCGGTACCGCCGGCGTGCGCCATCAACGCGGCCAGCCGCGACGGTCGCATGTCATCGGGGTAGTGACGGTAGAACCCGTGCTTCATCCGCTTCGAGCGGACCCATGGGGTGTTCGACACCATCACGGGGATGACATGCCAGAAGTGGACGCCGAACTTCGAAACCGCGGCACCGATCCAAACGGTGGCGATGAGGATCTTCGCCGCGATGATCATGTCGGTCACGTTGTCGTGGAACACCACGAAGAAGATCAGTGCCGGCAGGTACTGCTCGCTGCGGGCGGCGAGGAAGATCAGCTTGTCGCGTAGGCCCAGCACAATCAGCAGCACGATCGGCGCGATCAGCAGCTCGGGCCGCACGAGCCCGGCTCCGGCATCCGGCAGGTCGGCGGTCGGAGTGCCGTCGGCCAGCAACGCGACCAGGAGCGTGATCAGCAGCGCGACGTAGGCGATGACGTCGAACCAGCTGCGCGTGTGGCCCTGGGTGAAGGGAACCCACGTCCACGGCCGGCAGCGGTACGTCCCCGGCTTGACCCAGTTGACGAGTGCTTCCGGCACGAAGCGGAACTGGCCCCACAGCGGCCCCCAGGCGCCGCCGAGCCCGATCACCTCGAGCAGGACGATCCACACGACGGCCTTCTGCCACAGGATCGGCTCGTTCCACCAGTCGGCCACCGTCCACGGTGCGCCGAGGCCCGACGCGAGCCCGACCACGGTCAGCCCGACCCCGATGTAGAGCACGAGAACCTTGAGCGCGTAGACCACCACCACGACCCCGGGTGCACCGATCCCGTTGTTCGCCCACATGTCGATCTGCTTGCGCAGTCGCTCCTGACGCGTTCGCGTGCGGAACTCCGCGGGGTCGAACGGGAGCGGTTCGGGTGCGAGGAAGCCCATGGACCAGCCTTCTGCCGACGCGGCCGCCGCCCGGGGAGCGGCGATGGTCAGAAGCTACGGCCGATCAGCACCACTTGCCCATACCTCAGAAGCCCGCGCGCCTCACCCCGCCGGTGAGAACACCCGGCTGGCGCGGAGGTCGAGGTACTCGGTGAACGCCGCCCGGGCCGCGTCGTCGAAGATGTAGGAATCGCGGTCGAGCATCCGCTCCGCGATCTCGGCGAGCTCGCCGGTGCTGTAGTCGGCGAAGGAGATGTGGTGTGCCACCCGGGAGCTCAGCCCTGGGTTGGAGGCGAAGAAGTCGCTCATCCGGTCGGGGTAGCCCGCGGCCGGTTCAGCGCGTACGCCTCGTCGATGAACAGCACCCCGCCCGCCGGCGAAACTCATGTGCAGGGAGGGCCGGCCGGCGCGGAGCCCGAACCGCGCCCGTGCCCGCTCGATGATCAGCAGGGCGGCGATGTCCCGGATACGGCTCTTGACCGCGGCCAGGCCGATCAGGTCACCGTCGAGTTCGTCGAGGTCGAACATCGGCAGCCCCACATCTCCCAGTACACATTGCGGGGGTGGGGGTCATCGGTGTGCTCGATGGACACCGGCCATCCGTGGAGCAGCACGTAGCGGACCTCGGCCGCGATCTCGTCGTCGCTCAGGTCGTAGAACCCACTGGTGGTCGCCGGGTCACCTTCGAGCTTGCAGCAATGCGGCGTCGTAGGTGGTGGCGGTACCGACGATCGCGACCTCGTCTCCGAAGTGGGCGAGCATCGCGGTCAGGCCGTGCAGCACCATCTCGTGGTCACCGACGAGGACGAGCCGCATAGGGCCAGTCGCGTGCCGGGGACCACCGGAGTGCCGGGGCACCGTCACGTGCCAAGGCTACGGCCGTGCCGGGCCTGCGCCAGAGCCCGAGCGCTCGTTCACCCCTCGGCTCACACGTTGAGGTGAAACGTGTCAATGGGCAAGTTGTACCGCGATCAGAATCATCGTCGCCCCGATCACCAGCTCGAGGTACTTCCAGACCCGCGGCCGGAACAGCAGCGGCGCGGTGACTTTGGCCCCGAACCCGAGGCCGCTGAACCACGCGATGCTGGCGACGATCGCACCGATCGCGAACCACCACCGCCCGTCCAGCGCTCCGCCGGTCTCGCCGGAGTGCGCCGCCGCAACGGATCCGATGAGCACCACGGTGTCGAGGTAGACGTGCGGGTTGAGCCAGGTCAAGGCCAAGGCGCGCAGGAGAACCGATCGTCTCGAGTCCGGTGGCACGCCGGCGGGCTCAGTCGGGGAGAAGGTGTCCGGGGCGAAGGCGCGGCGCAGGCAACCCGAGGCGTACCAGAGCAGGAACGCGACTCCGAGCCATCGCATGACGTCCAGCGCCCACCGCGCGTGGTCGAGGACGGCACCCGTGCCGCCGACGCCGACGAGAATCAGCAGCGCGTCGGAGAGCGCGCAGGCTCCGACGACGGCGCCGACGTGGTGACGCAGAAGTCCCTGCCGCAGGACAAAGGCGTTCTGCGCCCCGATCGCGACGATCAGGGAACCGCCGGTCAGGAATCCGGCAAGGAACGGGGCGGTCACGTTCTCGACGCTACGAGCCCGACCCGATGCAGTCCAACGAATGATTCTTTCGTACGTGAAGATCTGCTTCACTGGGTGGGTGCGCTACGACTCCGCTCAGCTTGAGACGCTTCTGGCGATCGCGGAGGAAGGATCCTTCGAGGCCGCAGCTCGGGCACTGCACCTGACCCCGAGCGCCGTGAGCCAGCGGGTGCGGGCTCTGGAACGGCTCGCCGGGCAGGTACTGGTCCGACGCACCGCGCCAGCGGCCGTGACCGAGGCCGGAGAACCCCTGCTACGGCTCGGACGCCAGATGCGACTGCTGATCACCGAAGCTGCGGCGGAGCTCGGGACACCCAACGTCGTCGAGTTGCCGGTCGCCGTCAACGCTGACTCGTTGTCGACCTGGTTCCGCCCCGTCCTGGCCGAGGTGGCCCGCCGTCCCGGAACAGCGTTGCGCCTGCACGTCGAGGACGAGTCGCACTCACACGCGCTGCTGCGTGGCGGCGAGGTGCTCGCGGCCGTCACCACTCAGCCGATCGCCGTCCAAGGATGTTCGGTGCGTCCCCTCGGTGCGTTGCGGTATCTGCCGGTGGCCGCACCCGATCTTCTCGCCGAGCACCGGCGTGGTCGGGGCGTGAGCTGGTCGACCATTCCCCTGGTGGAGTTCAACGACAAGGACCGCCTCCAGCAGGACGTCCTGACCGCCCACGGGGCGGAGCGGCCACCCGTCGTCCACCGGGTGCCAGGACCGGCGGACTTCCTCGCGGCGCTCCGCTGCGGCCTGGGTTGGGGGATGGTCCCCGAACCTCACGTCGCGTCGGCGTTGGCCGGCGGCGAGTTGATCCGCCTGCCGGGAGCCAAGGCGGTCGACGCGCACCTGCACTGGCAACGTTGGCGGCTCCAGAGCCCCGCCCTCGAAGCGCTCAGCGCTGCCGTCCTCATGGCCGCCTCCGCCACGCTTCGCACCTCGCGTCACGCCCCGGTGGGGTAGCTGCCTCCATCAACAGCGGGCTGCACCCGGAGGGCGAACCACACACGCTTCCCAGCGCCCTGCTGTTCGTGGCCCCAGCTGTCGCTCAGAGCCTCGACCAAGTGCAACCCACGCCCTCCGGTGGCGTCCGGCAGACTGGGACACAGCAGCGGAGGGGCCGGGTTGGCATCGGTGACGGTCACCGTCACCTCGTCGGCGTTCGGCGTGCATCGGACGTCGAGCTCAATGGGCTCCGCGCCGTAGCGAACGGCGTTGGTGACCAGCTCGGAGACGAGCAGGATGGCTGCGTCCACGACCTCCGGAGGACAGCGACCCTCGAGTCGTGCGGCCACGAAGCGCCGCGCCGCGAAGACCGACGTCTCTTCCCTCGGCAAGTGCACCGCGTCGGGGAGCACCGGCGACGGCGCGGACTGCACGACCAGCAGGGCGAGGTCGTCGCTCAGGTCGCCTTCCGCGAAGACGGCGACCGCTTGTTCCACCGAGGCGGCGATGCGGTCGGCATTCCCGTCGGCCGCGGCGAAGCTGGCCGCCAATCGCTCGTCGCCGAAAAACTCCGCGCCGTTGCGTCGCTCTGTGGCGCCGTCGGTGAAACACAGCAGCGTCTCGCCGGGACGCAGCACCACATGGGAATCGACCACCGTGAGGGCGTCGGTGATCCCGAGGGCGGTTCCTGCGGATCCGACGGCCCGCACCGAGCGTTCCGACGTGCGCAGCAGCGGCAGCGGGTGCCCGGCGACCGCGAAAGCGACGGACAGGCTGCCGTCGTTCCGGGGATGCACCACGGCCAGGACCGCCGTGGCGAAGCGGGGTTCCATCTCTTCGCTCTCCTGCCGGAGCAGGACCTCGTTGAGGTGGATCAGGATGGCCGCGGGGGTGCGCAGGCTGACGGCGGCCGAGCGGATGACGTGGCGGATCAACAGCGCCGTCGTCGCCGCATCGACACCGCGCCCACGCACATCGCCGAGGACGATGAGGTAGCGGCCGCCGTAGAGCGGGAAGACGTCGTAGAAGTCCCCACCGATATCGATCCCGGCGCTCCCGGCCACGTGACGGGCCCCGAGGTCGAGGCCGTCGATCGTGGGCAACGCCGGCGGCAGCAGGCTCGCCTGCAGCGTGCGCGCAGCCGCGGTACGGGCAGTGAAGAGTCGCGCGTTGTCGATCGCGGTCCCGGCGCGGACGGCGAGTTCCTCCCCCAGCGCCACGGTCTCTTCGTCCAGATCGCGGCCGGGGTGCACGGCGAGAAAGAGAGCTCCGATGACCCGCCCCCGAACCACCAGCGGGAGAATGGCCGCGGCGTGCATGTCGAGTTCGCGGAACTGCGCTGAGTGCTCGGAATCCTGCGCGATGACGGTGCGCAGATCTTCGGTGATCGGTCGATGGACCTGCCGGATGCCGGTCCGCAGGACGGCACCGATCCCGATCGGGCTGTCCAGGCGGATCGGACGGCGCAGGAGCATGGCGCGGGCGATCTCGGCTCGCTCCGGGTCTGAATGCGCCAGCCCGGCCATCTGCGCGCGACCGTCCTGGACCAGGTACAAGGCGCACCAGTCGGCGAGGCGCGGCACGGCCAACTCCGCGAGACGCGCCAAGGTGTCTTCGTAGTCCAGGGACGCGGCCAGCGCTGCGGAAGCCTCGGCCAGGAACGCCAGGCGCGCACGCGCGGTCTCGGCGGCGAGGCGGGCGTGTTCACGTTGCTCGTAGAGCTCGGCACGCCCCAGCGCAGCGGCGCACTGAGCGGCCAAGGCGTGCAGGTACGACTCGTCGTCGGAAGAGAACTCCCGTGGCGTGGGGAAGCCGGCCACCAGTGCGCCGAGCGCGATCTCCGGGCCGAGCGGGATCACCGCGTAGGCCTCGTCCTTGACCAGCGGTGCCGCGACGAACAGCGGGTAGCGCGCTCGACGTTCCGCGTCGTTGCGGAGGAACACGGGGCGGCCGGTGCGCACGACCTCGGAAGCAGGAAGATCGGCGTCCAACGGGAACGTGCCCCAGTGCGCCATCACCTCGGGCGGGTAACCCGCGGCCGCAACGATGCGCAGGTCCTCGCCCGCCAGCATGCACAGCGAACCGCTCGAGGCGCCGAGCTCCTCCAGGGCCACACCGAGCGCCACCGCGGCGACATCGTCGACCCCGACCGCACGCGACAAGGCCGCCGTCACCGTCTGCAGGCTGGCGAACCTGACGGCAGCCGCGCGCAACTGCTGCTGCACCCGGTGCCGTTCCACCGCCAGCGCGATGTGCCCGGCGAGCACCTCCGCCATGGCGACCTCGGCCGCGGCGAACGCGTGCGGCTCGGGGTAATAGAGCATGAACTTGCCGATCAACCCGTTCCGGCAGATCAGCGGGACGAACGCCGCGGCCGCGATGCCTTCGGCGCGCAGCACCGGCAACAGCTCGGTCAGCGCCGGGTCGGCCTCCACATCCGGGACCAGGATCGGGAGGGCGTCCACGTCCGACGGTCCCCACGGGGTGTGGCCCTCAGCTGCCCGCCGGTACTCCGGCGACAGGCCCCGCCAGGCCTTGAAGCGCATCACGCCGTCCGGATCGAACAACAGCAGCGAGGCCCGGCCGGCATCGACCACCGACACGATCGTGTCGATCGCTTCGGTGTAGAACTCCGCCGCCGTCTCGGCCGAATGCAGGGCGACCGTCAGCCGGTGCACCGCCCGCAATTGGACGGCGAGCGCCTCCTCGACGCCCCCCATCGGCAGGTGATCCATCGAGAAAATCTACTCCCCGCTGCCCCGGAGGTCGATGATCTGACGGTCCGGCGGGGAGCGCGTGCCCCGGCCGGCCCCCTCGGCCGGCCGGAGCAACGCACTCAGCAGGACGGCATGATCTCCGGGCGGTCCTTCAGCCAGTTGACGACGTCCGACGTGACCGCAGGGCCGTTGCGGTGGAACTCCACCCCGTGCCCGACCTTGTCGTAGTCGATGTAGGTGACGTCGTCGGAGCTGACGAAGGCCGGCTCGTCGAGGGCGGCGCCCTCGGCGCTGAAGATGCGGTCCTCGTTGGCGATCAAGGTGAGAACAGCCGCCGTCACCATCGGTGCGTAGAACTTCGACGGCTGCGGGCCGATCGAGAGGATCTCGCCGCTCGGGGTGTTGTTGACCAGCGGGTGCAGCGCCTTCACCAACTTGGGGTCGGCGAAGTCGGTGAACAGGAAGCTGTCGCGGGTCTCGATGTCACCGAAGAAGTAGGGGTACTCCTCGGCCATCGCTCGGGAGACTTCCTGGGTGAGAAACTGCTGGCTGAACTCGGGCGTCGGCAGGTGCGTGAAGCCGGACAGGATCAGTCCGTCCACGTCCTGGTACATCCCGGCCGCGATCTCCGACTCCTCGCTGCCGGCGGAGTGCCCGAGCAACGTGACGTGGTCATAGCCCATCGCACGTAGCTGCTGCGTGACCTGATGGCTGGCGAAAGCCAGCGCCTGGATGGTGACGGTCTTGCCGTTGGCCGGCTTGTCCGAGGCACGGAAGGGATGCCCGTCCTGGCCGTAGCCCAGCTTGTTCAAGGCGAGGAACGGGATCCCGGAGCGCGCCACCTTGCGCGCGATCGAGTACTTCTGCTGTTCGAACGGGATGTCCCAGTACCAGGCGCCCGTCGTCAGCGCGTGGTTCGCCTGCACGATCGAGGTTCGGCACCCCTTCTTGCCCGCGGGCTCGTAGAGGAAGCCGCGGAGGGTGTACGAGGAGCCGGGCTCGAGCTGGTTCTCGACCTCGAAGTCGATCGGCGTGACGGTGACCTTCGAGTCCGACTTCGGTGCCGAGTAGTCGGAGAGCTTCGGGTCGCCGGGCAGGGCGTCCGGACGGACGTCAGCCGGGGCCCCGAGTTGTGCGGACGCGGGACTGACCGCGACGGACAGGCCGAGCGCTGCACTGAGGACGGCAGCAGCCGCGATAGCGGTCGTTCGTTGAAACACAAATCCTCGCTTGGGTCGGGAGACGGGGTCGAGGCGGCGGGAACCGTATGTCTCCTTCGGTGCGCGACGTCCTCCGGATGTTTCCCGGACGTAAAGCCGTACATCGGTGGAAACCGGGCGCTGTTCTGAGTGTTAGTCAGAACCTTTTAAAGACCAGGTTTTGCGCACCGAAACTCCTGCGCGGTAGCAATTCGGAGTAGATGCCCGAGGGGCCGTCAGTACTTCGGAGTACGGGCCATGCCGCTTGGCGACGACACGACGAAGTCGTGCAATCCGGTACCGCCGTTGCTGCGAACTCCGCCCACATCGGCTTCACCCATGCCCTTCGCCCAGAGGGTGCGATGCCGAGCCCCCCTCTGAAATCGGCGGAAGGACTTCCATGTCCCCCAGTCCAGACTCCCGCGCTGCCGTCGACGGCAGCGCGGCGATTGACTCCCAGGGCACCTCACGGCGCCAGTTCGTAGGATTCGTCCTGGCCGGCACCACGTTGGCGGTCACCGCGAACATCGCCTGGGAGCCCGATCGGGCGGCTGCGGCCTCCGGCATCTCCCCGATCCCGAGCAACGCGGTCCCCGCGGACTTCTACGACTTCATGGACGCGGTCCGCGATGCCTCGATCCCGACCAACCACCTCCTCTCGATCGAGGTGCGGCCCAACGGCACCGTCTTCTTCAGCCTGCCGCGCTCGGACAACGGTCAGATGATCACCACCTCCTTCGCGCAGGTCATCGCCGAGGAGATGGACATCCCGATCGGGAATGTCGACGTGCAGCTGTCGCCGGCGCGTCCCGAGCTCCTCTACAACCAGCTCACCGGCGGATCCTGCTCGCTGTACTCGTTGATCGAGCCCGTCCGCGTCATGGCGTTGACCGCCCGGCAGAAGTTGATGGAAGCCGCGGCGCAGCGGATGGGTGTTCCGATCTCCAAGCTCCGCACCGACCAGGGCTTCGTGATGGGGCCCGACGGCTCCCGGGCGGGCTACGGCAGCCTCGCCGAGGCCGCGGCCGAGTTCCGCAGCCCGTACAAGGCGGTGTTGGGTCCGATTCGGGGCACCGTGATGGGGAAGCCGCACGGCAACGTCGAGGCACGTGACATCGCCACCGGCAAGAAGCAGTTCGTGATGGACCTCGACATTCCCAACGCACTGCCGACCATGGTGTGCCGCCCGCCCACGCTCAAGGGCAAGGTGGCCGCGGTTCGGAACCTGGACGAGATTCGGAAGATGCCCGGCGTCACCGACGTCGCCGCGATCTCGACCGGCGTCGCCGTGCGGGCCCGGACCTTCGGCCAGTGCATCGACGCCGTGCGCGCTCTGAAGGTGGATTGGGCCGCCGGCACCAAGGACAAGTCCAGCAGCGACTCGCTGCTGACCGAGATCGCCGGCGCCGAGCTCCCGATGCTCCCGGCCGACCCGACCGCCACCGTGCTGGAGGAGACCTACACCTTCCAGTGGCGAAGCGGATCGCCGATGGAGACCAACGCCGCGATCGCGGACGTCCGGAAGGATGCCGCCGAGGTCTGGGCGCCGTCCAAGATGCCGATCATCGCGCTGCAGAAGATCGCCATCCTGCTGGACCTGCCCGAGGACGCGGTGACCTTCAACGTCATCAAGGGTGGCGGATCGTTCGGGCGCAAGCTCTTCCCGGACGCCGCGATCGAGGCCGTCGAGGCCTCGCGTGCGTTCGGCAAGCCCGTCAAGCTGATGTGGCACCGCACCGACGACAACCGCCACGGCCGCATGCACCCCGCGTGCGTCACGCGGATGCGCGCCACCGTCAACGGCACCAGCGTCACGAGCATCACGATGCGGCACACCAGTGGCGCCACGGACCTCACCCATGGCCTGGGCGAGATCATCTCCGGCAGCCTCATCGCCTCCCCGGACGGCGAGCTGGGGAACCTCAGCACCGCGATCGGGTTCTTCCAGATCGTCTGCCAGGTCCCCTACAACTTCGGGCCGACCGATCTGAAGCTGAACGAGACCTTCCGCTTCGACGATCTCCCCACCAGCGCGGTGCGCAACGTGTACTCCCCCGACACCACGGTCGCCCGTGAACTGATGGTGGAGAAGCTCGCCAAGCACTTCGGGATGGACGGCTACGAGTTCCGCCGCGCGTTCGTCAAGGACGACAAGAGCATCGCGCTGCTGGACAAGGTCGCCGAGGTCGGGCGCTGGGGCCGCACCATGCCCGACGGCTTCTCGCAGTCGATCGCGCTGCACGAGGAGTACAAGTGCAAGGTCGCCTGTCTGATGGAGCTGGACAACCGGCCGGCCACGCGGAACCGGAACATCCGTGAGGCCTACACCGGTCCCCGCGTCACCAAGGCCATCATGGCCATCGACGCCGGTCGTCCGATCAACCCCAACGGCATTCAGCACATGCTCATGGGCGGGCTGTCCGACGGCATCGCCTACGCGTTGACGGCCGCCGTTCACATCGAGGACGGGCTGCCGCTCGAGGGCTCGTGGGACAACTACCGGTACACCCGGCAGTGGAACACCCCGACCGACACCCAGTTCATCGTCATGCCGGCCAACCGTGAACTCGTCGGCGGCGCCGGCGAGGTAGGGATCGCGGTCGCTGCCGCGGCCGCCGCGATCGCCTACCAGAACGCCACCGGCGAGGACGCCCTCGAGTTCCCGGTGAACTATCGCGACCCGCTCGGCTTCGTCGCGAAGTCGCGCATTCCCCCGATCCCGCAGAGCCCGATCAACGGCCGCCGTTTCGCCCGCTGATCCGACCACCAGGAAGGACAGTTCCGTGCCCAAACATTCATTCATCCTGAACGGCAAACGGGTCGTCGTCGACATCGAGGACAACGTCCGCATGCTGTGGGTCCTCCGTGACGTGCTCAAGGTCAACGGCCCCAAGTACGGCTGTGGGATCCGGGTCTGCCAGGCCTGCACCTCGCACCTCAACGGCAAGCACTTCAACCCGTGCTCGGTCCCCGTCAGTGACATCAAGGCGTCCGACCGGATCACCACGATCGAAGGTCTCGCCCGGACGGTGAACAAGAGCCTGCACCCCGTGCAGGAGGCCTGGATCAAGTTCGACGTCGCACAGTGCGGGTTCTGCCAGTCCGGTCAGATCATGGCAGCCACCGCCCTGATCAACCGGGTGAAGAAGTCCGGCCGCAAGATCAGCGAGGCGGACCTGGACAGCCTGCGCAACGTCTGTCGATGCGGCACCTACCCACGCATTCGCCAGGCGGTCAAGGCGGCAGCCCAGAAGATGTAGCGGGCGAGGGTTTCGGCCACGCCGTGCGCGGGAATTGCGTTCTCACACGCGGCGTGGCCCGAACGTCTCACCAGGAGGTGCGGTTGAGCTCGGGCCCCGTCGAGCGCAGCACGTGGCTGCCGCAGGAGACGGACAGCCCTGCGCGCGCCCGGCGGTTCATCGGCGAAGTCCTGGAGCTGTGCGGGCAACCCGAATGGCGGTACGCAGCCGAGCTCGCCGTGACCGAACTTGTCACCAACGCCGTTCTGCACGCACACACCGAGCTGCGGCTGCGAGCCCGCTGCGACGCCTCCGCGCTTCGCGTCGAGGTCGAGGACTTCAACGCCCGGCTGCCCGTGCCCCGGGTCTACGGGCCGGAATCATCAACCGGCCGCGGGATGGCACTCGTGGCCGCCGTGACGTCCGAGCACGGCGTCATTCCGACTCCGCGCGGCAAGGTCGTCTGGTTCGCCGTCACAACGGACCCTCCTCCCGAGCTCGAGGCAAGTCCCGAGGATCTGCTGGCCGCCTGGGCAGATCCTGAGATGTGGGCGGACGAATCCACACCGCCCGACCGCAGCATCGTCCTGGTGTGCTTTCCTCCGACGCTCTGGCTCGCCGCCGCCCAGCAGCACGACGCACTGCTGCGCGAACTGGCGCTCTGCCGGGCCGGCGCCGGGGAGCCCGTGGACGATCTCGCCGCCGCTGACCGCGCACGCTCCAGCCTCCGGAGCGCGCTCGAGCGGGCGCTGTGGGAAGCCCGCGCCGCCGGTCAGGCCCGCAGTCCGCTCCCACCCGGCCATCCCGCTCCGTTGGAGGACGTTCCTCCGGTCGTCGATCTGTGGGTTCCCCTCACGGGAGCGACGTCCGCGGACTTCGCCGCGCTGCAGGACGTGCTCGACGAGGCGCAGCGGCTCGCCCACGCGGGGCAGTTGCTCGTCGCACCTGCGCTACCCGAGATCGTCGCGCTTCGCGACTGGGCGGCCGAACAGGTCATCGCAACCCTCGCCGGCCAACCCCCTCGGCCGTGGCCCGGCGCCGACGCGGAGCACTTCGCGCGCTCGGTCGACCACGCCGCCCGCGACATCGACTACGACATCGAGGCACGTCTCGCCGGAGCCGGGATGGCGATCCTGGTCGACGATGCCAATCGCATCGTCGGGATCAGCGAAGTGCTGGCGCACGATCTGGGCTGGGCCGTCGACGATCTCGTGGGTCGCCGGGTTGTGGCGATCATCCCGCCCAGCTATCGCGAGGCACACACCGCCGGCTTTACCCGCCACCTGACCACCGGGGAGGCTCACGCCCTCCGGGTGGATCTGCAACTGCCGGTGATGGCGGCGGACGGCCGCGAAGTGCCCTACACGTTCTTCATCGACGTCGATCACACGCGCAGCGGCCGCCCGGTGTACATCGCCTCGCTCAGCCCGAGCGACAGTTCAGCTCTGCGGGCCGGCCCACCGGAGGAGTAGCAGGGTGGCGTCGTCGTGCAGCTTGCCGTGCTGGTGGTCCACGACGAGGCGAACCAGGCGGCGCGTCACCTCATCGGCGGAGCGATCGGGCACGGCCTCCCGGGCCCACAGATCGGCGAGCCGGTCGACACCGAGATCCTCGCCGTCCTCGGGCCGGCTCTCGATGACGCCGTCGGTGTAGAGCAGGAGGCTGTCGCCGGGGTGCAGGCGTTCCTTTACGGCCGGCTCACAGGCATCCCCGAGACCGAACGGCAGGCACGGACCGCCCTCCAACTGACCGATCACGTGCCGGCCACGCAGCAACAACGGCGGCGGATGGCCGGCGGTCACCCATTCCAGTTCACCGGTCTGCAGGTGCAGGCGCAGCAGAAGTCCGGTGACGAAGCCCTCTCCCCCGCACTGGGCGGCCACCGCCTCGTCGACCGCGCGGTAGACCTCAGGCAAGCTCAATCCGCTGCGGCGGGCGTGCCGGTACACGCCGACGGCGAGAGTCGCCATCATCGTGCTCGAGAGGTCATGGCCCATCGCGTCGAAGATCGCCGCGTGCAGCCACTCGCCGTTGAGTGCGTGGTCGAACGCGTCGCCCGCGACCTGGTACGCAGGTTCGAGCCGGCCGGTGCTCACGACCTGCGGGCTGAGCAGTGTCACGGGCGGCAGCAGGTCCCACTGCATCGCGGCCGCGGCCGTCATCGTGCGGCTCTGCCGGCGCAGGTGCACCAGGTCCGTGTAGCGCATCGCGCTGGCGATCAGCAGGCCGCCGAACTGCCCGACCTCCACGCAGCGCGCCACCGTGGAGTCGTCCGCCTCCGGCAGGGAGAAGGCCAGGACGCCGATGCGGACCGAACGCTCCACCAACGGCACCCAGACGCGGACTCCGTCCGGGCGCGGCGCCGTAACCGGAGCGCCGGTCTGGAAGCAGCGTCCCGCCATCGTGGTGGCGATGTCGTGCTCGAGCACCGCCTCGTCCTCACCCGCCCAGTCGGCAACCGTCCAGTCCTGCGCCAACAACAGCGGCTGCAGAACGAGCTGGTCGAAATCCGCGAGAAAGACCGCGAGGTTCGACGCTCCGAGCGGGGCCAGCGCGGCCGCGAGCAGGTCCGACAGGTCGCCGGGTGCACTCGTACCCGCCGCGGCCATCGCTGTCCCGTAGTCGGGGTGGGCGCCGGGGTCGGACATGCGCCCACCATCTCACGCGGGCGCGAAGGTCGACTTCTCCGCCCGGTCCCGTTTTGTCCGCCCTCCGCACGCACCCGGACCTTCTCGATCAGGCCAAAGCCGCGCGCTGCCCTGCCCGCGCGGCTTAAATTCCATCGCAGGAGGAGCGCAGCCGCGCCGGCCTCCGCAGGGGCGCCGCTTTCCGCGGCACGGGGCAGGGCAGGGTCGGATGCGTCTTTTCCACACCATCGCCGCGTTCGGCGTGGTCGTCGGGGCACTGCTGCCCGGCCACCGCGACGGCCAACGAACCTGTCACGTCCGCATCCGGCGTGGTCGGCGGTCCCCGCATGGCCGAGACCGGATTCGTCACCTCCCCCGGCGCACCGGCGCTGCCGCCGACGAGCGCTGCCGCATGGGTCGTCGCCGACGCGGACACCGGTGAGGTGCTCGCGGCGCGCGACCCGCACCGCAACCTGCGGCCGGCGAGCACGCTGAAGACGTTGCTGGCCCTGACCATGGCTCCGCGCCTGGACGGAACCGACACCTACGTCGCCGACCGGGAGGACGCCGAGCAGGAAGGCACCCGGGTCGGCCTCTGGCCCGGCCACACCTACCGCGTCGACGACCTCTGGTACGCCCTGTTGCTGAAGTCCGGCAACGACGCGGCGACCGCACTGGCCAAGGCCGGCGGCGGAACCCTCGAACGCGGGGTGGCGATGATGCAGGCGGAAGCGCGCCGCCTGCAGGCCAACGACACGACCGTGGTGAACCCGAGCGGGCTGGACGAGGACGGGCAGTTCTCCTCCGCGTACGACCTGGCGCTCTGGGGCCGGGCGGCCCTGTCCCGCGGCGATCTCCGCCACTACATCGGCACCATCCGGCACGCGTTCAACGCCGTGGCGGTCCCGGCCGACTCCCCGTTCCAGGACGAGCGGATGTACGTCCGCACGGAGAACCGCCTGGTGCTCAACGAGTTCCCCGGCGCCATCGGCGTCAAGATGGGCTACACGACCAAGGCGCAGAACACCATGATTGCCGCCGCCGAACGCGACGGCCGCACCATCGTCGCCAGCTTGATGTTCACCCCGGGTGGCCGAATCACGAACGACGCCGCCGCGTTGCTCGAGTACGGGTTCGCCACCGCCGGGCAGATCGAGCCCGTCGGGCAGCTGGTCGAACCACTGTCCGGCTCCGTCGTCAGCGACATGGACGCCGCTCCGGCGACGGGCGTCAGCACCAACGATCTGCGTTCGGCTTCGAGCTCCGAGCAGTCCGACTCGCAGAACCTCCTCGCCGGTGGCTTCCCGGTGAGCTGGTCCACCCTGACCGGCGGCCTGATGACCGCAACCGTTCTCGGGTTGCTGGTCGTGTGGACCCTCAAACGCCGCCGGCGTTTCGCACGCGCGGGTGTGTACCGCTAGTCACCCGACCGTCGCGCCGTGTCGAGCGGTGATCGTTCCCGAGTGAGACAGCTGCCGTGGCAGCCACCCGTGGTCCGCCGCGAGTCCGAGCAGGCGTGCGGGGCCCGGCGCCGTGGGCGGCATCCACTGCAACGACCACCGCTCTTCGGTCGCCTTTGCCCGGAGCTCCTCAAGCAGGTAAACCCCGCTGGAGTCGAGGAAACTGACGCCCTGCCAGTCCAGCACCAACCGAACCGCCCGGCCGCGCGTGCGGGGAGCCGCAGCGAAGGCGAGCACGGCTGTACGTACCAGCCCGACGGTGGCGATATCGATCTCGCCGGTCACCTCCACCGAGGCACGGAAGCTTCCATTCCGCTCGGGGAGCACCGCCAGGGACACCTGCAGCGGGGGCTCGACCGAAGCGGCCGATCTCGTGGAAATCTCGCTCGCCATGCGGAACTCCGGTTAGGGATCGTTCGAGACGATCGCGTCACCGGGGTCTGGAGCAACTGGTGGCGGTGAGCGCCACTGCGGGTCACTGTAGGGCCGATCCCCATTAAAAGACCCGGCCGGCCTGAGATCTTTTGCGAGGTGAACCCGCGAACTTCACCCATGGGACCGGTCTGCGTCGCGGAACTGGACAGGCCGCTCGAAATCCAGCGCGATCTGACCGGGTACAGGCGCGCTGCATCCCGTTAGAGTCCGAACGCCGGGATGGTCCCAGCAACCTGCAGAACTGCGCTCAAGCCAGGGGTGCGAAATGACCGATGTCCGACCGTCCGGAACCGACCGTGAACACGACGTCGGCCAAGCTTTCGTGTCTATCGCGACCGCACTCGCCGAAGGCCACGACATCGCCGATCTGTACTCGACGCTGACCAGCGTGAGCACCGGGCTCCTCGATGTCAGCTCGGCCGGTCTGCTCCTCGTGAATCCGGAGGGGGAGCTGCAGTTGGCGGCGGCGTCCTCGGAGCACACGCGCAACCTCGAACTCTTCTCCCTCCAGTGCCAGCAGGGACCGTGTCTGGACTGCTTCCGTAACGGCACCACCGTCGCGGTGCCGGACCTGAGCCTGGAGGAGGCCCGCTGGCCGCGGTTCGTGCCGACGGCGGTGGCAGCAGGCTTCCGCTCGGTGCATGCCCTCCCGATGCATCTACGGGGCGTCCGTCTGGGCACGCTCGGACTCTTCGGCACGACGGCGGGCGCCCTCGGCGTGGCCGACCTCGAACTGGGACAAGCCTTGGCCGACGTGGCGAGCGTGGCCTTGATCGCGAATCAAGCCTCGATGGACCACACGCGGCTCACCCAACAGCTGCAGACGGCCTTGGACAGCCGGATCGTCCTGGAGCAGGCCAAGGGCCAGCTCGCACAGCTGGGCACCGTCTCGATGGACTATGCGTTCCAGGCGCTGCGCCGGTACTCCCGTGATCACAACCAACGCCTGTCCGACATCGCGCGTCGGGTTGTTGCGCGAGACCTGCAGGGTCAGCAGGTCTTCGATCACGCGAGCAGCAAGGGCTTACGAGTTCCCTGACTGATGGATCGTCAGGTTCCCCGCACCGGACCGGTCGCGACGGGGAGGTCCCAGCCCTGGCAGCATTGCCGGCGGGCGGGGCATGCTGATCGTCGACGTACACGGCCCCCCGACCAGCGAACTGGACGGGGGGCCGACGGTGCGTTTCGGGGCGGAGCCCCGAAGGTTTTACATCTTGGAAGCGGCGAACTTCACGGCCTCGCGGATGCGCGGGTAGGTGCCGCAGCGGCAGACGTTGCGCAGGGTGTCGAGGTCGGCCTCGGAGATCTTGCGGCCGGACTTCTTCACGCGGGTGATGAGCGCCGTGGCGGCCATGATCTGGCCGGGCTGGCAGTAACCACACTGCGCGACGTCGTACTTGATCCAGGCTTCCTGGACCGGGTGGAGGTTGGACTTCACCGTCTTGGCGAGGCCCTCGATCGTGGTGACGCGGTCGGTCGACTTGATGTCGCTCACCGGGACGGAGCACGGGTTGAAGTGCTTGCCGTTGAGGTGAGAGGTACAGGCCTGACAAACGCGGATACCACAGCCGTACTTCGGTCCGGTGACACCGAGGACGTCACGCAGAACCCACAGCATGCGGACGTTGTTCTCGATGTCGACGCTGACCTTCTTGCCGTTCAGGACGAACGAGTGCTTAGGCACAACAAACTCCTTTCAGAAAGAATTCAGGTCAGCGCGTGAAGCGGCGGCCATTGATGGGCGACTGCGGGATCGGGGGTACCCGGGACTTCACCACGAAGCCGAGGGGCTCGTTGAAGTTGACCGGGTTCTCCGTGGGGAGCTTGCCCTTGGCGCGGCCGTAGGCGATGGCCGCCGCGGCCTGGCCGGCGGCGACCCCGGTCTCGCCGGCGCCACCACCGATCTCACGGTTGTCCGGCATGGTGTGGCACTCGAAGACGAACGGGGTGTTCCACTGCCGGGTGTACCGGTAGTTGTCCCACGAGGCCTCGACCGGCAGGCCGTCCTTGATGTGGCAGCTGGCCGTCAGCGCTTGCGCGATGCCGTCCATGCAGCCGCCCATCATGTTGGCCTGGAAGTTACGCGGGTTGATGACCTTACCCGCGTCAACCGCCATGATCGCCTTGGTGATACGCGGGCCGGTGTAGGCCTCACGGATCTTGCGGTTGACCATCGCCGGCCGGGCGTCGATCTCCATGAAGCAGGCGACCTTGCACTGGTACTCCTGGTGCAGCGCGATCGCCTGGGCGGTGCCCTCCGGCATCGAGCGACCCCAGTTACCGCGCTCGGCGACACTTGTCGAGCACCGCACGCCAGCCGTCGTCCTTGACGAACGCCCGGCGGAACTCGTAGTCGTCCATGCCGAAGGCGTCAGCCATCTTGGAGACGTGGAGCTCACGAGCGGTACCGGTGTCCGGCGAGTACACGTTGCGGACCGCGGAGGTCGGCAGCGTGTCGTAGGCGAAGATCTCGTTCAGGTACACCGAGGTCGCGCCGAAGTTGTACGGCACCGCCGTGACCAGCTGGTAGAAGCCCATCGACACCGAGAGGTTGCCGAACTCCTTGTTGCCCGAGAAGCCCAGACGCGGGTCCTGAGCCGTCGCCGACCCGGAGATGATCTCGCCGAGGCCGTGGGTCCAGTCGCAAGCAGACGAAGCGCTGCTCATGATGAAGCTGGTGACGCTGTTGCCGTTCTTCGTGGCGCGGACCCGATTGACCATCATCGGGTGCATCCGGCCGTGGCGGTTGTCGTCGGTGCGGTGCCACATCAGCTTCACCGGCTTGCCGAAGATGGCCGAGGCCTCGACGGCTTCGTAGGACGCGTCCGAGAACAGGTGACGGCCGTAGGACCCTCCACCCGGAGGGCAGTGCACCTTGACGCTGTCCTCGGGCATGTCCAGCATCAGCGCGATCCGCTGCAGGGTGATGATGGGCATCTTGTTCGCGCCCCACACCTCCGCGGAATCCTTCCGCACATCCGCGACCGCGCAGTTGCTCTCCAAGGGAGAGCCCGAGCGATAGTGGAAGACGTAGTCCTCCTCGATGACCTCATCGGTCGGCGCCGCCGGTGCGATCGGGAGCAGAACCGACGCGACCTTCTTCGTCAGGCTCGCGTTGTCCTCGTTGTCGATCGTGCCCGGGCCCCAGGTCACGCGCAGCGCGCGGATGGCGTCGATGCACTGACCGAACGTGCGCGCACGAACAGCCACGCCACGTGAGATCGCGCCGACGTCGGTGACCCCCGGCATCGCCTTGACCTGCTCGAGGTTGTCGATCGACTGCACGGTGCCGTTGATCGTTGGCGCCCGGCAGATCATCGTCGGCAACGCGTTCGCGATCGGGAGGTCCATCGCGAAGTTCTTCTTGCCGGTGACCATGTCGAGCGCGTCGACGCGACCGACGCTCTGGCCGACGTACTTGCCCGGCTTGGTCTTGAGCTTCACGTCGAGCGGCTTGGTGACCTTCGATGCCGCGAGCTCGGACAGTGAACCGTACGACGCGCGCTGCCCGTCCGGGCCGAACACGGCGCCGTCACGGGTCTTGACCGAGCTGACCGGAACGCCCCACTTCTCCGCGGCGGAACTGGCCATGGCGGTCCGCGCGGTGGCGGCCATCATCATGACCGGCTGCCACAGCGAGAAGTGCGACGTCGAGCCGCCGGTGAGCTGATTGAAGACCAATTCCGGGTTGGCGTCCGAGAGGTAGACCTCGACGTCGTCCATGGACATGTCGAGCTCGTCGGCGATCACCTGCGCGAACGACGTCGTGATGCCCTGGCCGACTTCCTGGCGGGGAAGAGCGAAGCGGGCCTTGCCTTCCGGCGTCAGCTCGATCTTGAGCTTGTTGTTCGTGGGCTGGCACGAGTCCCGGTACAGATCCAGGAAGTCGTAGTGGTCCGAGAAGGTCGGGTTACTCGGAATCGGGGTCGCGTCCGCGGCGTGGGCCGTGCTGGGAGCGGCGGTCTCCCAGGCGACATCGGCGGTGACGGCCAGCGTGGTGCCGGCCAGAACGTATCCGACGAAGGAACGGCGCGTCGTGCCGTGCGGCGCCGAGACGGTCGGAGGGGCGACCACGGTCGGGTCGGGAGTGGGCGTTGGTGACATGAACAGTTCCCTTCACGCCGGCTCGGGGGAGACCGGCATCAGGCCCGTCACGAGGCACGGACAGGGTTGTCCGTTGCTGCGCGACGAGGTGGATAGGAGCGTGCAGCTCTGCGCACGAAGGGCTTGGGCGGGCGTCCCGGCTCTGGATGTTGCTAACTCCACGCATGAACCACGTTCATCCGGATAAGAGCGCCCTTCGTGCCCTTAGACCTTCTCAGGAATAGCACACCGAGAACGTCCGATTTGCCCTCTGTCGACGAGCGGTCGGAGATTTACGATGAGTGGCGGATCGAATCTGAGGGATCGTCAGTCCTGCCCATTGTGAGTCATCGCACAGTTCAGCGACGGAGGCAGAAATGACGTTGGACGCCGAGATTGTATCGTGTTACGATACTTGCTGTTCGAAGTGGCGAGAACCGATGCCGCGTGTCTGTAGCACTCCGGGCGCACCATCGTCGTACGGCCGGATTCCTTTTGGCTGAAGGGGATTCCGGCCGTACTGACGGTGCGTCAGACCGCTCAGGGTGTTGACGGGCTGGGCGGTGCGCCAGGCTCGATGATCCCTGTGAGGCATCTTTGCCTTGCCTGTGCCGGACGAACTGACTGTCCGTCGGTTCTGTCCTGGGTACCGCTACTTCGAGCGGGCGACCGGAACACGGATCGCTACCACCGCGATGTCGTCCCTCGTGACGCCGTCCTGAAACTCGACAACGTCGGCGACCAGGCCGGCGACCAGCTCCGCCGCGGATCCGTAGTCCTTCGCCACGGCGGCCGCGATCCGCTCCTCGCCGTAGAACTCACGGCCGCGGCGACCCTCCGGTACCCCGTCCGTGAACATCAGCAAGGTCTCGCCCTCGTCGAGCAGCAGCGGGAAGTCGTGCAACTCCGGATCACGCATCACCCCGAGCACCGATCCGGGCGCGCCCACGCCGGCCAGCGCCCCGTCGGCCTTCCGGAGCAGGGGAAGGTCGTGTCCGCCGGCACAGATCACGGCGATCCAGCGGCCGTCGATGTGCACCAACCGCACCAGCGCGACGGTGCAGAAGCGCTCGGTCTCGTGATGGAACAGGGTCTCGTTGACCGTCGCCAGCGCCGCCCCCGGACTCTCGTGCTGGACGACGGCGGCGCGAACGCCCCAGCGCACCAACGCGGTCACGACCGCGGCGGCCACACCCTTGCCGGCGACGTCGCCGATCGACACGACCCAGTCGCCGTCGCCGACCTGAAAGATGTCGTAGAAATCTCCGCCGACCTCCGATCCGTCACCGGCCGGTCGGTACTCGGCCGCCACGTCGAGATCGGGAATCTCTGGTGTCGCTGGCGGGATCAACGTCTGCTGCAGCGTGCGCGCGAGAGCGACGGCATCCGCCTCCGACGCCTCGGCGCGCAGTTTGGCGGTCAGAAGTTCACGCTCGTACTGGCGGCGCCCGGTGGCATCGAACACGGCCGTGCGGATCAGCGCCGGCTGCCCGTCCCGATCGGACTCCAGTATCGAGTTGACCAGGACCGGCAGTCGGGTGCCGTCCGGCCGCAGCAGGTCGAGGGCGATTTCGCGGGCGGCACCGTGCATGCGGAGCATGGGCGCATAGTGGGTCTCGTGGTAGATCTGCCCGCCGCGGGTCAGCATCTCCGCGAACCGGCGACGACCGACGAGCTCCTCACGAGTGAATCCGGCCATTGTCAGGAACGTCGCATTGACCTTCACGATCGTGCCGTCCGGGGTGGTGGAGAGATAGCCGCACGGTGCCCGCTCGTAGAGCTGGACCGGGTCGTCGTCGAGGAGCGCCCCGAGAAACCTGTCGAGCGCGTCGTTGTCGCCGACCGTCACCGCGCGGAGACCGACGCCGAACTCAGGAAGTGCTCGATGGCCGCTGTCGTCTCGGCCGGCGCGGACAGATTCGGGCAGTGGCCGGTCGCGTTCAGCATCACCAACGACGCGTTCGGCATGGTGTCACGCACGTACTCGCCGACCGCCACCGGCGCGATGACGTCATTGCTGCACTGCAGCACCAGGGTGGGCGTCGCGACGCGGGCGAGGTCGGCACGGTTGTCGGACTCGAAGGTGACACGAGCGAAGCGACGGGCGATCTCGGGGTCCATCCGGCAGAAGCTTTCCGACAGCTCCTGGCCGAGCTCCGGACGATCCGCGTTGCCCATGATCACCGGGGCCATCGTGGCCGACCAGCCGAGGTAGTTGCTCCCGAGAGAGTTGAGCAGGTCCTCGATGTCCTGGGCGCCGAAGCCGCCGACGTAGTCGCCGTCGTCGATGTAGCGCGGGGAGGGCCCGACCAGGACCAGGGACGAGAAGAGCTCGGGCGCACGGGCCGCGGCCAGGACACCGATCATCGCCGAGACCGAGTGACCGACGAACACCACGTCGCGCAGGTCGAGCTCACGGCAGATGTCGAGGACGTCCTGGGCGTACCCGTGCAACGAGCCGTAGCGCTCAGGGTCGTACGGAGCGGTCGCCCCGCCGGCGCCGACATGGTCGAACAGAATCACGCGGTAGCGATCTGCAAACGCCGGCGCGACGAAGCGCCACATGTGCTGGTCGCACCCGAAGCCGTGCGCGAACAGCATCGGTTGCCCGTCCGCGGGACCGCTCACCGTGATGTGGTGCCGGGCAGTCACGTCCATGTCGGCACGCTACCGCCGCTGATCGACCGCGCGCGAGACCTTGAGGGCGAACCAGACGACCTTCCCCCGGCCACGGTCGTAGCTCCCCCACTCGGTCGCCAGCTCCGCAAGGATGAACAGACCCCGACCACCGAGCGCGCGCGGATCGGGGTGCGGCAGAGGACCCGCCAGCAGCGGGCCCGGGACGGCGTCCTCGATCTCGACCAGCAGGCCACCGGGCACGGCCGTGGCGATGACGCAGGCCCGCGGTCCCGCGTAGACCAGGGCGTTCGTGACGGCCTCGCTGGTCAGCAGCATCGCGGTGTCGCACAGGTCGTCCGAGAACCCGGCGTCGCGGCAGTGCCCGCGAATGAAGGCCCGGGCGCTCGCGACGCCGTCCGGGACGTCGCGGACCTGAAACGAAGCCTTTCGCGGTGCGGGCACGGCCGAGAACACCGTGGGCGGGAGCTTCGTCATTCTCGGAGTGCTACCCCGTAGCCGCCGAAATAGCTGCCGACGCAAAAGACGAAGGCCCCCCGGCGGCTCGGGAAGCGGATCCGCAGACCGCTACTCGCCGGGAGGCCTTCGTGTGGAGATCAATCAGGCCGTGGTGTCACACGACCTTGACCAAGGTGCTGGTCAGCTGCCGCCGCCGCCGCCGCCGAGGACGGGCGTGTCGCCGCCGGAGGCGTCGCCACGGTCGCTGCCCTTGCCGTAGTGGCCGGCCGTGGCGCACGTGGTGAATGCGTCAATCGGATAGCCGGTGCAGGAGATGGCCAGCGGCGGAGCGTCCGCGGTCGGGGCGGTCGCAGCAGAAGCGCTGCCCGGGACCATGAGGACGCCGGCCACGACGGCGCCGGCGGAGAACGCCGTGCGCGCCGCGATCGAACGGGTGGAGGTCTTGCGGTGACGACCAGTGTTGCTGTGCATCGGCACACTCCGATCTGAGGAAACGGATCGACCGGGGCATATACCGGACGAAGAGGGGCAACATCAGCTTAATCGCTCGAACGGCCTCTCGGAAGGCCGCTTGAGATTCTCTTGGCTTCTCCCATCACCGTTGCGCCGGAGCCGTCACGCACCGTGATGGAGCGAGTGTGCAGCGAGGCCGATTTGGGCGTGGGAGGTCGTTTCAGGCCAATGCGCTGAGCAACAACCGGAGTCCCGCGGCGGCGAATTCGTCCATATTTCGCGCGCGATCGTCAGACCCGGTCAGTACGTGCTGTGTCCCTAGCCGGCCATCGGGACCGCGCACCGCAACCCACGCATGGCCGGCCGGGTTGCCGTAGGGATTACCGGCCGGGCCCGCTGCCCCGGTCTCACCGAGGCCCCACTCCGCCCCCAGCTTTGTCGCGGCGGCCAACGCCAGCCATCGCGCGAACGCTTCGCTGGCGCCCCGCACGCCGGCCGGGAGCGGCGGGCCGTTCCCGAGCAGGGCCTCCGCCCCCTCGACGGTGTAGACGACCAGACCGCCCTGGTAGTAGGCCGAGGCCCCGGGCACCGCGACCAGCGCCGCCGACATCAGCCCACCCGCCGCGGACTCCGCGACCGCGACCGTCTCCCCGCGTTCCCGCAGGCGTGCAGCGATTGCCGAGGCGGTGCCCGTCAAGTCGGGAGACAGCATCTGCCCATGCTAAGGATCCGCCTTCACTGCGCGCGGGCCACCGCAGCGACCTGACGCCCTCTCAGCCATAGGCGGGCGTACGGGAGTCCTCGCCGGCGCGGAACCAACGGGCGACCGCTTCTGACCGGTTGGTGACTCCGAGCTTGCGAAGCACGCGGAAGACGTGTTTCTTCGCGGTGCTGTCCGCGATCTCAAGCCGCAGCGCGATGGCGGTGTTGGTGCATCCGGCCGCCATCAGAGCGAGCACCTCCAGCTCCCGCGATGTCAACGAGTCGGGCAGCGGGTCCTGCCGCGGTGCGCCGTTGACCGGCGGGTCGGTCCGCTCCGGGCTGCGGTGCACCGGCATCTCCCCGATCGCGCCCGGCGCGATCCGGAGGTCCAACGACAGTTGCGCCACCCGGTGCCGGGTGCCGAGCAGTTGCTCGTGCAGCACGCAGCCGGCGAGGGCCATGCGCAGGCCCAACGCGAACGCCGCAAGGATGTCGCGGTCGACGGAATCGAGCACTCGTCCACTGGACCAGCAGTCCGCCTGGAGTACGCCGACCGCGAGGCCCCCGGAGACGACCGGCGCCGCGACGTAGGACTCGGGACTGCTGACCAGCACCGCGTGCAGGTCGCGGATGAGCTCGGCGAGCTGGGGGTCCGTGGTGCCGTCCTTGACGCCGCTGATGAAGGCGCGGTCGAACCCGAGTTCGCAGACCAGGTCCGGCACAGCTTTGAGCAGGTCCGGTACCGAGCGTGACGGCGCGTCCAGCCGCGCCAGAACGCGGATGAGGCGCTCCAGTCGATCGAGCTGACGGTCGGACTGTCGGGGCACGAGGTGGGCGGTCATGTTGCCAGTGATTCGTCACCGAGCCGCACTCAGCTTGGCCGCGGCCCGGTGAGACAACGATCACGGCCCCCCTCCGGCGCGCAGAGGGGGGCCGTGATCTTGTGACCCGAAAAGGGCGTTTTACATCTTGCTGGCGGCGAACTTCACGGCCTCGCGGATGCGGGGGTAGCTACCGCAGCGGCAGACGTTGCGCAGCGTGTCGAGGTCGGCCTCACTGATCTTGCGGCCGGAGTTCTTCACGCGGGTGATGAGTGCCGTGGCGGCCATGATCTGGCCGGGCTGGCAGAAACCACACTGAGCGACGTCGTACTTGATCCACGCTTCCTGCACCGGGTGCAGGTTCTTGTTGACGGTCTTCGCCAGACCTTCGATCGTGGTGACGCGGTCGGTCGACTTGATGTCGCTCACCGGCACGGAGCACGGGTTGAAGTGCTTGCCGTTGAGGTGAGAGGTACAGGCCTGACAAACGCGGATACCACAGCCGTACTTCGGTCCGGTGACACCGAGGACGTCACGCAGAACCCACAGCATGCGGACGTTGTTCTCGATGTCGACGCTGACCTTCTTGCCGTTCAGGACGAACGAGTGCTTAGGCACAACAAACTCCTTTCAGAAAGAATTCAGGTCAGCGCGTGAAGCGGCGGCCATTGATGGGCGACTGCGGGATCGGGGGTACCCGGGACTTCACGACGTAGCCGAGCGGCTCGTTGAAGTTGACCGGGTTCTCCGTGGGGAGCTTGCCCATGGCCCGGCCGTAGGCGATCGCTGCCGCCGCCTGGCCGGCCGCGACGCCGGCCTCACCGGCGCCACCACCGATCTCGCGGTTGTCCGGCATGATCAGGCACTCGAAGACGAACGGGACGTTCCACTGCCGGGTGTACCGGTAGTTGTCCCATGAGCCTTCGAGCGGCAGGCCGTCCTTGATGTGGTTCCCCGCGGTCAACGCCTGGGCGATGCCGTCCATGCAGCCACCCATGATGTTGGCCTGGATGTTGCGCGGGTTGATCGCCCTGCCGATGTCGATGGCCATGATCGCCTTGGTGACACGCGGGCCGGTGTAGGCCTCACGGATCTTGCGGTTGGTCATGGCCGGGCGGGCGTCGATCTCCATGAGGCAGGCGATCTTCGCCTGGTACTCCTCGTGGTAGGCCAGCGACTGCGCGGTGCCCTTCGGCATCGTGCGGCCCCAGTTGCCGCGCTTGGCCACGGCGTCGAGCACCGCGATTTGCTTCTCGTCGCGGGCGAACGTCCGGCGGAACTCGTAGTCGTCCATGCCGAAGGCGTCAGCCATCTTGGAGACGTGGAGCTCACGAGCGGTACCGGTGTCCGGCGAGTACACGTTGCGGACCGCGGAGGTCGGCAGCGTGTCGTAGGCGAAGATCTCGTTCAGGTACACCGCGGTCGCGCCGAAGTTGTACGGCGAGCTGGTGACGAGCTGGTAAAAGCCCACCGACACCGTGATGTTGCCGAACTCCTTGTTGCCGGAGAAGCCCAGACGCGGGTCCTGAGCGGTCGCGGACCCGGAGATGATCTCGCCGAGGCCGTGGGTCCAGTCGCAGGCCGAGCCGGCGCTGCTCATGGTGAAGCTGGTGACGCTGTTGCCGTTCTTGGTCGCGCGGACCCGGTTGACCATCATCGGGTGCATCCGGCCGTGCCGGGCGTCGTCCGTGCGGTGCCACATCAGGCGCACCGGCTTGCCGAACAGCGCCGAGGCCTCGACGGCCTCGAAGGACGCGTCCCCGAACAGCTTGCGCCCGAAGGAGCCACCGCCGACCGGGCAGTGCACCTTGACGTTGTCCTCGGGGATGTCCAGCAGCAGCGCGATGCGCTGCAGCACGATGATCGGGTTGTTGTTCGCGCCCCACACCTCGGCAGTGCCGTCGCGCACGTCGGCGATGGCGTTGTTGGTCTCCATCGGCGAGCCGCTGCGGTACTGGAAGACGTAGTCCTCCTCGATGACCTCATCGCCCGGTGACGCCGGCGCGATGGGCAGCAGAACCGACGACACCTTCTTGACGAGGCTTTCGCTGCTCTCCCCGTCGACGGTGCCCGAGCCCCAGGTGACGCGCAGGGCGCGGATGGCGTCGATGCACTGACCGAAGGTGCGCGCACGAACAGCCACGCCACGGGAGATCGCGCCGACGTCGGTGACACCCGGCATCGCCTTGACCTGCTTGAGGTTGTCAACCGACTCCACCGTGCCGTTGAGCGTTGGCGCCCGGCAGATCATCGTCGGAAGCGCGTTCGGGATCGGAAGGTCCATCCCGAACTGCTTCTTGCCGGTGACCATGTCGACAGCGTCCTTGCGGCCGACGCTCTGACCCATGTACTTGCCGGGCTTGGTCTTGAGCTTGACGTCGAGCGGCTTGGTGACGTTCGACGCTGCCAGCTTCGAGAGCGAGCCGTAGGTCGCCATCTGGCCGTCCGGGCCGAATACAGCGCCGTCGCGGGTCGTGACCGACGCGACCGGAACGCCCCACTTCTGCGCGGCAGCGCTGGCGAGCGCGGTGCGCGCGGCCGCGGCCATCGTCTTGACGGGGGTCCAGAGCGAGAAGTGCGAGGTGGAACCACCGGTGAGCTGATTGAAGACCAGTTCCGGGCGGGCGTCGGCGTTGAACACGTCGACGTCCTCGATCGGCATGTCCAGCTCGTCGGCGATCACCTGGGCGAACGAGGTGAGGATCCCCTGGCCGGACTCCTGGCGGGGAAGTCCGAAGCTGGCCTTGCCCTCGGGCGACATCTCGATCTTGAGCTGGTTGTTCGTGGGCAGGCACGAGTCCCGGTAGGTGTCCAGGAAGTCGTAGTTGTCCGAGAAGGTCGGGTTGCTCGGAATCGGCATCGCACCCGCGGCCTGCGCGGTGCTGGGAGCGGCGGTCTCCCAGGCGACATCGGCGGTGACAGCCAGCGTGGTGCCGGCCAGGACGTATCCGACGAAAGAACGGCGGCTGGTGCCGGCCGGCTTCTCGGTGGTCGGCTCTGCAAGTGCGGCGGAGTCGGGGTTGGGCGTTGGTGACATGAACCGTTCCCTTCACGCCGGCCTCGGGCGAGACCGGCATCAGGCTCGACGCGGTGCACGGGGAGGGTCACTCCACCGGGCGACGAGGGGATAGGACGTGCAGCGCTCCAGGCAGGGAGCCTGAAGCGTTCCGGTCCGGACCGTGCTGAACGCAGCACATGCGTCCGGGTGCCTTCGGAGTCGAGCGTGCTCCGACCAGGAGGTTTTCTCAGGAAGAGAGATCCCGCAATGTCGGACATTCCCGACAGCGACGAACGGTGCTAATCGGCGCCGAACGGGCGGCTCGACTCACACAAAGGAGTACGGGTGACGAGCCCGGCTACCCACAACGGTGCACGAGAGCTGACGACCCGTCAGGCGACGGGACCACACCGACGACGGCGGGCGGCGGAGCCTCTGAAAATATCCACAATCCGGACCAATCCACCGAATTCGCAGCTCCGAATCAGTACGGAGAGCTAACACCCAAGTAGGAGGATAATCATGCGCGGTCGAATTCTTCCGATGGCAGTCGCAGGCGCCGCCCTGGTCGCGGGACTCGCCGCGTACGGAACCGGTGGCACCGCCTTCGCCGGTCACACCAACACCATCGCCAAGGCCAAGCTCACCGGCGCGCAGGAGGTCAAGAAGGGCGACCCGGACGGCCGCGGCTCGGCGTCGATCTTCGGAATTGACGGCGACGCCAAGACGCTCTGCTACGTGCTTCGCGTCAACAGGATCTCCCTGCCCGCCGAGGGCGTTGCGGCCCACATCCATAAGGGCGCCAAGGGCAAGGAAGGACCCGTCGTGGCCAACCTCGCCGGTCCGGTCGACGGCAACGCCGGCGACTGCCTGTCTCAGGGCGAGACGCTGGCGAGCGGCTCCAAGGCCTTCCCGACGAAGGTCACGGTTGCTCAGATCCTCAAGAACCCGGAGAAGTTCTACGTCAACGTGCACAACCCGAGCTACCCGGGCGGCGCCATCCGCGGGCAGCTCAGCAGGGGCTGACGAACCGTCAGATAAATTCCGTCCGCTCGGCCCCGGGCACGGTGATCGGCTCAGCAGGCCGGCGACGTTCTTCCTGGGCCGAGTGGACGATGGTTGCGGACCTGTGGGGCCTTTGGGTAAGAGCGGGCGACGGATCGGAGCGAACCGGACACCCGCGGGTCACCCTCAGCGCAGCTGGGCGGCCCTGGCCGGCAGGTGCTTCGACCACCCGGTGGCGCACACGACGGCGCAGGCCACGGCGAGCGCCGCAAGAGCGCCGAGCATCGTCGGGTAGCTGAACCAGCGGGCCAGTGCCGCGAGCACCGCGGGCAGGAGGAATCCGATGTAGCTGAGCGCGTAGTACATGCCGGTCAGGCCGGCGAGCTCGTCGGGCCCGGCGATCCGCTGGACCTCCAGGAGCCCGGACACCACCGCAATCCCGTAAGCAGCACCGAGCAGCAGCGCGACCGGCACGGCCAGCGCCGGCGATCCGGTGGCGGCGGTGACCGCGGCCATCGCCACACCCAGCGCCATCAGCACCATCGAGACGACGATGGCGCGGGCCGAGCCCGCGTCATCGAGACGTCGGGCGATCGGCTGGACGAGCACGCCCGTCCCGAGGGTCGCGACGGCGAGGCCGGCCGCGAACAACAGCGTCCACTCCCCCACGGCGCCTTCGACCTGCTGCGGCACGATCGCGTAGGCAATACCGGCGGAGCCGAAGACCCACGGCGCCATCGGGAGCACGACGCGGACGAAGCGGGGGTGCCGGACCGCCGGCACCCGCAGGTGCGCGAGCCGGAGTCGCTCGCCGGTGCGCGGCCGCGTCTCGGCCCACGTCGCCGGGGTGAGGACCGCGATCGCGGGGAGGCAGAGCAGCGCGTGCACCAGGAAGGGCCAGGTGAGGGCCGGGGTGGCGTAGTGGGCGAGCAGGCCCGCCGAGGCCGGGCCCAATCCGAGTCCGGCCGTCAGCCAGAGGGCGGAGCGCCGGGCCCCGGCGCCGGGACGGTCGCCGGACCGCGCCGCGAGTTCACTGACCCACGCCGTACCCACCGACATCGCGATGCCGACGGCGACGCCACTGAACATCCGGCCGCCGACGACGCCGGGGTATCCGCCATGCACGCCGAGCGAGAGCAGCAGCGTCCCCACCAGCGACGACCACAGACCGGCCAGCAGCACCGGTCGGCGTCCGACGCGGTTCGAGAGTGCCGCCGCGACGAGCAGGCCCGGGATCAGACCGAAGACGTAGGCGCCGAGGAACACATCGACGTCGAGTTGCGTGAAACCGCCGAGATCCTTGTAGACCGACAGCAGGGGGGTGAACTGGTTACCGCCCCACCCGATGACGAACATCGCCGCGGCAACCCGGCGCCAGTCGTGTCGCCGCGCTGTCAGCGAATTCGAGGGCGCCTCAATGCGGTCGAGCGGGACCGCCGTGTCGACGCTCACGCGTCCTCGCCGGCGGCGAACGCCGGGAGCGAGCCGGTCTGGCCGAGCACATTCTGATGTGTCGTCAGGAAGTGCCGGGCGAGCATCAGCTCGAACTCGGAGACGGCGGAGTTCACGACGAGGCCGGCGAGGTTGCGGTGCTCGTCGGCCAGGACCGGGAGCAACTCGGTGCGGACGCCGACGGCGCCGATCGTCATGCGACGCTGGCGGTCGGCGAGGCTGGCGTAGAAGCGGTCGGCGATTGCGTTGCCCGAGGCGGAAACGATCGCGCGGTGGAACTCGGCGTCGGCGGCGGCGAAGCTGGCGAGGTCTCCGGCGGCCGCGATGCGCGCCTGGTCCTCAAGCAGGCCGGCCGCGGTCGCGGCGAAGGCCTCGCGCGCGCCGGGCTGACCTTGCGCGAGCCGCCGCGCGGCCGTGACCTCGAGGGCGTGGCGGATCTCCAGGACGTCCGCGGCCTCGCCCGGGCGGATCGGCACCACGATGGCGCCGCGGCGCGGGGCGAGCTCGAGCAGGTCCTCGGCCTCGAGCTTGAGGAACGCCTCGTGCACCGGCGTCCGGCTGACCCCGATCCGGGCGGCGACCTCGACCTCGCTCAGCAGGCTCCCACCGCCGAGTTGACCGTCGAGGATCTCCCGCCGGATCTGGTCGTAGACGCGCTGCGCCGCGGGTGCCGGGGACTTCATGAGCTCAGCCTAGCAGGCTTGCATGCAAGGTTGCATACAAGATGGCTTCCAGCGAGCAGCGTTCGAGCACACGGGTTTAGGCTCCACTCGTGAACCCCTTCCGCCACCTGCTCGACGAGATCAACGACGCTCTGGACCGTCACCGGCCGGGCCACGAAGAGGACGACCAGGAGCAGTTGCGCCAACTGCGTGCCGAGGTCGAGGACAAGCTGGCCCACGAGCGGCCCGCGGACGAGGATCCGGAGCGCCACTCCGCGCTCGTCGAGACCCTCCAGGACGCCGAGGACCGCCTGCAGGCCGAGCACCCGCGGCTGACGCAGGCCATCCAGCAGGCCCTGCGTTCGCTGGCGGACGCCGGTCTCTAGATCTAGACGCCGACCGGGCTCGTGACCGCGTCGCCCCCACTGGCGCGGACCAGTGCCTGCGATCGGCGGCCGGCGTCAGCCGATCTGCTCGCGGCCGTTGATCGTGACGGTGTAGGCCGCGTTCTCCTCTCCGGCGGTGTTCAGATCGACCGGGTTGTCGTGGCTGATCACGGCGACCAGCAGCGGGTACGACTTGAACGCCGCGAGGTCCTTGGCCGTGAAGGTCGTGTCGAAGGAGTCGACCGACCGGACCGCGACCCGGTGCTTGGCGCTGTCGATGCCGACCAGGCTGATGTGCCAGTTGGCGACGGTGCCGGCCGACGAGTCGTCCTCGCCGAAGAACCCGAAGACGAGTTCGTCGATCGCGACCAGCGGATCCTCCTCGGCGGAGGACGGCTCGGCCGGGGTCACCGTCTTCGCACCGGTGAAGCCGAACGACTGGGGCAGCGGGGCCTTGCCCTGCCGGAGCACGAGGTAGTCCGCCCCGTTGGGAGCCGCCCCCGGTTTGGCGTAGGACGACGGGTTGGCCAGGTTCACGGTGGCGTTGAGGCTCTTGCTGGTGACGCGGCTCTTGGCGATGCCGGTGACACGGCCGTCCTTGCGATCGACGAACCGGTCGACGAGGTTCATCAACTGGTAGTCGTGGAGCACGTCGGTGACCTTGGTGCCGGGGGCGACCTGGTCGAGCTGCGCTTGCAGGCTGGCCAGGCCTTGGGCCGCTCCGTCACGGTGCAGGCCACTGAGGATCGGCAGTCCGTAGCGGTCGTAGAGGAAGAGCATGAACGACCAGGCGTTGCCGTAGTCGGCGAGGATCTCGCTGCCCGCGCCCTCATCACCCCACTTGGTCAGGGAGTTCTGCGGCCCGCCGCAGGCCTGCGGGTTCGGGTTGCCCTTGGCCTTCACGATCGAGAAGCCCTGGAAGCAATGCAGGGCGCCCTGGGAGCCGGCCTGATCCACCGTCAGAGTGGCGTCGGCGTAACCGACCAGAGTCTCGGTGAACTCGGAGAGACCCTCGTTCATCCAAGTCGTCTCATTCGAGTCGGTGTAGTTGTGGAGCAGGTGCTGCCACTCGTGGGCAAAGGTGCCCTCGTACGAGCGCGGCCGCGCCGGCCGGCTCACGCAGAGGTCGTCGCTCGGCTCGTCCTTCGGGTTCACCCCCGTGCGGTGCAGCCAGTCGAACGCGTCGATCGTCATGATGTTGCGGTCGGTGACCTCGTTCATCAACGGCATGAAGAACCCGGCGACGTAGGACCGGTTCTCGGGGAACTCGTAGAAGTTCGGGTCCCGGACGTTGTCGACGAGCGTGACGGTGTTGTCGCCGTCGCCGGCGAAGTTCAGTCCGGCCGCGGAGAGCCCGGGGATCGTGTTGACCCCGGGGCGGTCGCGCGGCGTGCTGAAGGCCGCGGTCTCCTTCGGATAGATGTTGTTGTCGAACTCCGAGATCAGGTTCTTGACCTGGGCGTCGGTGACCTCCACCGACCCGGGGACGTTGTTGCGGCAGTCCCCCTCCGGGAATCGGGTGCCTTGCGAGATGCCGTCAGAGCCGGATGCGACCCACACCTCGACGTGCTCGCCCACGCCCTGCAGCGTGTACTGCTTGAGGTAGAGGCCGGTGACGCTGGGCTTGCTGATGTCCAGGGCCGGCCACAGCAGCGTGGTCCCGACGGGCGGCGTCTTCTCACCCGGGATCGTCGGCCGAGCGGACATCAGGGCCTTCGCCCCGGCCACATCCAGGGTTTCAGTGCCGAGCATCCGGGCCAGTTGGGGGGACAGCGTGACGCTCTCGATGTGCGGGAGGTGCAGCGTGTCGGAGACGGCCGGCACCGCAACCGGGGCATCCGCGGCACGCGCGGCACCCGGCAACGCGGCCGGAGCCGCCGCCAGCATCCCGATCGTCCCGGCCACCGCAACGGCCGACTTCAAGGCCTTCGACCTCATGCACCACTCCTACCTGCGCCACCCGCCCGATCTGGGTGGAATTGAGCGGAGCGTAAGGCGAATTCCTATGAGCTATCTATGAGTTGACTGTTCGCGTCAGTTATCCGGGGGATCGTCTGACGCAAGCCCGAGGGACTCCAGCAGGCCGCCGAGCAGATCTCCGAGCAGGTTGTCCGCCGACAGGCCGCCGTCATCGGTGTCCTCCGGGCTCTCCGATCCGCCCGATGGCTCGGCCGGCTGCTCGGCGGGGGGCTCGGCCGGCTGCGGAGCGGGCGGGGTCGCCGGGCGGCCGGGACCGAAGTCGGGCTCGTCGTCCGCGTTGAGAGCCTGGGTGCCGCTGCACGGCCGGAGCAGCAGGTCCGCGTCGTTCAATTGGTACTTCTTCTTCTCCTTCAGCGACGGCTTCTCGGCGAAGACGAGGTACGGGCCGGGACCGTCGAGGTCCGCGGCGCAGGCGGGGTCGCCGTTCGGGGGCTCGAGAACGTACTGCGGGATCGCGACGCGGCCCCGGTAGACCGTGGTCGGCGTGAACTGGTGCACCAGCCCCGACTCCTCGACGTTCCCGTTCCGGTCCGTGCTCGCCGAACTGGTGCTGCCGTCCAGCGTCCCCTTGAAGATGACGTCGGCCCGCTCGCGCTCCGAATCCTCGGTCGACACGCAGCTGCACGCGGTGGCGGTCGCGAACGCCGGCACCGGCGCGACCCCCACGATCAGAGCGACGGCCAGCAGCGCGCCGCCCCGCCTCGCGCTCATTCCCGTCTTGCGCATGTCGCGCCTCCCCGAACGCACGTGAGCCGCTTTCGCGACATTTGTCCCAGCCTCCCCGAGCACTGGTCCGAGCCGTGGGTGCCACGCCGAATTTCCAACCTGACAGCATCATGAGGTTGTAATGACAGCATACATGATGTCATCGTGGCGCCATGCACTTGATCCCCTACACCGACAGCGTCCGCACGCAGCTCACGGCAGCGGCGGCGTTGGGCGACGAGACCACGAAAGCAATCGCGCACGCGCTGACGGCAGCGGCGGAACCGGCGGTGCGCCTGGCGATCCTGGAGGCCGTCTCCGCGGCCGCCGACGAGATCACCGGGGCCCTGCTCGATGCCCCGGGGGCGCCAGCCGTGGCGGTGCGGCTCGACCACGACGAGCTGCGGGTCGAGGTCCGGCTCGCACCGGCCCCGGAGTCCGCACCCGCTCCGGCCGACGACAGCGACAACGACGCCCGGATCTCGCTGCGGCTGCCGGAAGCTCTGAAGAGCTCGGTCGACACCGCGGCCCGCGCCGAGGGCGTGTCCGTCAACACCTGGCTGCTCCGCGCAGCCAACTCCGCGCTGTCCCCGGGCTCGTCCTACGTCGGACGGCACGGCGGCAACAGCGGGCGCATCACCGGCTGGATCAACGGCTGATTCCCGCGCCTTCCCCCAACCTGGAGAGAACCATGAACCCGAGAACCCGCACGTTTCCCGTGACCGGCCCGATCACCCTCGCGGTCCGGATGGGCCACGGCAGCCTGACGGTCGCCGCGCGCGATGACCTCCCCGAGGCCACCGTCACGCTCTCCGGTGACCCGGACCTGCTGGACAAGGTCGTCGTCGAACTGCGCGGCGACGCCCTGGCCGTCGTCACGCCACGGCAGGGCGGGCTGGCCGACCTGATCGGCGGCTGGCGCAGGGATCGCGACGCCGTCCACGTCGTCGTCGAGGTGCCGACCGGCACTGTGGCCAGGCTCGCCACCGCGACTGCCGACATCACCGTCACCGGCCGGATCGGTGCGGCGGACATCTCCACCGGCCACGCCACCATCGACGTCGCCGCCGTCGCGGGCGATCTTCGTCTGCGTTACGGAAACGGCGACACCCGTGTCGGCGACGTGACCGGCTCGGTGCAGCTCAAGGCCGGTCGGGTGGATGCCCAGTTCGGCGAGATCGGAGGCAGCCTGGCGTGCGGATTCGGCAGCGGCTCGCTGGCGGCCCGCCAGGTGCGCGGCGATCTGCACGCCCGCGCGGGCTCCGGCTCCACGTCGGTGGACGCCGCTTACGGCAACATCGATCTGGCGACCGGTTCCGGCTCCCTGACCGTAGGGATTCCTGACGGGGTGTCAGTTCGACTGGACGTGAGGACCGGTGCCGGGGCCCTCCATTCGGACCTGCCGGTCGAGCAGGCGCCGAGGGACGGCGCCAGGAAAATCACGCTGCGGGCGCAGACCGGCAAGGGCGACGTTCGCCTGGTCCGCGCCCCCGCAGCGTGAGGGTGCTCAGTTCTTGAGTGCGGCGTCCAGCGAGATCTCGACGCCGGTCAGGGCCTTGCTGACCGGGCAGGCAGCTTTGGCCTCCTCAGCCACCTTCGCGAAGCTGTCGGCGTCGAGGCCCTCGACCTCGCCGCGGACGGTCAGGCGGATGCCGGTGATGCGGAAGCCGCCGGCCGGGTCCGGTCCGAGGTCGACGTCGGCCTGGACGTCAAGGGCCTGCGGGGTGCCACCGGCGCGGGCGATCAGCGCGGAGAGCTGCATCGCGTAGCAGGCGGAGTGTGCGGCGGCGATCAGCTCTTCCGGGCTGGTGGTGCCGTCCGCGTCCTCCGCTGCCCGCTTGGGGAACGAGACGTCATAGGTGCCGACCTTCGAGCTGCTGAGCTCGACCTTGCCACTGCCCTGCTCCAGGGTCCCGGTCCAGGCGGTGCGTGCGGTGCGCGTCGGCATTGTCGATCTCCTCGTTCGTCGGATGTCTCGGGTGTGTCTTCTCCCCAAGTCTGTCCGCAGGCGATCAATTCCGGGAGGTCACGCGCCCTTCGCGGCCACCGCGAACCGGCTGAAGAGGAAGTGCCCGCCGAGTACGCCCACGCCGGCCAGGATCAGCATCGCGTAGAGCCATTCGCTGTCCGCGCCGGATTGGCCCGGCCCGGCCGCGAAGCCGAGGGACCTGACCGTATCGATCGCCACGGTCTGCCTGGCATCGGTGCCCGGGGTGGGAGCACCGGTGTCGGTCATGATCGCGACGTCGGTCGGCACGTTGCCGGCCTGGGTCGCTACGTCGGACGGCAGAGCGGCCGCGTCGAGGCCGGCCGGCATCGGGTCGGTCGTCACCACGCCGGTGGAGGAGCCGGAGGAGGTGTTGTCGACGCCGACCGCGGTGGTGGAACCGGAGGAGGCGAAGCCCAGGTTCGCAACCGCGGATCCGACCTGCGCCCGGCCCAGCACGTAGGTGACGGTGAACGTGGCGCCCGAGCCGGTGGGGCTGGTCTGCGTGGTGGTGATTCTCAAGCCACCGATGGTGTAGGTGGTCTTGCCGCTGGCGTCCTTGTCACTGACGACCGGGGCCAGGTCGATCTGCATCCCCGCGTTCTTCAGGGCGCTGTTGGCCTGCGCGATGGCTTCTTTGCTGTCCTGGCCCTGGCCGGCGTAGCGGAAGCCGTCCTGGTCGAAGCCGAACTCCTGCCCGTTGACCGAGAACCGACCGAAGGTCTTGCTCTCGACCCTGGCTTCCCTACCCACGCTCTGCGTGATCGAGGCGATCGCCGTGGAGTTGGCGACCTCGAGGGGGCCGCTGACGAAGCCGGAGGAACTGCCGGCCGCCACCGCCGAGACCGCGTTGCCCTTGCTCTCGGTCGAGGCGCTTGCGGTCTGTTGCTGGTTCGGAGCCGGGATCGACGGCGGCGCGCCGTAGAAGGCGGAGGAGGTGGCCCCGGCCTGCGAACTCGAGGACTTGACGCGGCCGTAGCCGAAGTCCTGTTCGGCCTCCGGGGTGCCGCTGGACGTCGTCTCGACGAAGCCCGGCAGCATGGCGAACGGCAGTTGGACCTGGCCCGCGCCGAACTGGTTGGGCACGCCGTTCACGGTGCCGGGCAGGGTCTGCACGGTGTTGCCGAAGTAGGGCATACCCGCGAAGCCCCGGCTGCCACCGGAGTTGGTGGTCTCCGCCGCGGCGGTCAGCGAGCCGGCGTCGTTCTTCGGTGAAGCCGGGATCTCATCGCCGTTGACCTCGAAGTACCAGGCATCGCCGCGGGCCTCGAGGTTGTAGCGGGTGTCGTCGGCGGACGCGGAGCCCGGGAGGCCGACCACAGCGGCCGACGCGCCTACGGTTCCGAGAGCGGTCAGGCCAAGAGCCCAGCGACGCGCCCTCATGACGCCAACGATCCGAGGTAGCTGTTCATGATGGTCTCCTCTGAGATTTCGCCGGGCTCGCCGGCGAAACTGATCCGTCCGCGGCCGAGGATGTAGACGTAATCGGCCATCTTCAGTGCCTGGCCTACGTACTGCTCGACGAGCAGTTGGGCGACGCCCTGAGCGCCGAGGTCCGTCAGGTACTCGAAAATTTCCTCGACGATCTTGGGGGCCAGCCCCATGGACACCTCGTCGAGAAGCACCACGTGCGGGTTGCTGACGTAGGCGTGCGACAGGGCCAACATCTGCTGTTCGCCGCCGCTCATCGTGCGGGCGATCTGCCGCGCCCGTTCGCCCAGGCGCGGGAAGGTGGCCGTCGCCGTCGCGAAGCCCTTCCGGAACTCTCCGGGCGGAGACTGCAGGAGGATGTTGTCCGCGACGGTCAGGGACGGGAAGATTCCCCGGCCCTCCGGGACGTGGATGATTCCCTTGCGCGAGAGCTTGTGCGCGGGGAATCCCGTGACGTCTTCGCCGTCGATGAGGATCTGGCCGGAGTAGGGCTTCAGCAGTCCCGAGGCCACCCGCAGCAGCGTGGTCTTGCCGGCGCCGTTGGGACCGAGCAGGGCAACGGTCGCCTGGTCCGGCACGGTCAGCGTGACATCGCGCAGGACGGTGCCGGTGTCGTAGCCGGCCGTGATGTTGCGCAGCTCAAGCAACGGAGACCTCCCCGAGATAAGCGGCCTTCACCAGGTCGCTGCTCAGGGCTTCCTTCGTCGTGCCCTGATAAATGATCTTGCCGAAGTCCAGGACATGGATCTGCTGGCAGATCTCCGAGACCAGCGCCATGTCGTGCTCGACGAGCAGAATGCCGTGGCCGGTCTCCTCCACCCAGTTGGCCAACACCATGCCGAAGGCGTGCGTCTCGTGGACGTCCAGACCCGACGACGGTTCGTCGAGCAACAGGAACGTGAACGGCGTCGCGATCGCGCGAGCCAGTTCCACCAGCCGGCGCTGACCGGTGGACAGGTCTCCCACCACCTGGTTCTGCAGGCGGGTGATGTTGCAGTGCTCCATCGCCGTGTCGGCGCGCCGACGGATCTGTTTGGTCTCCTGGCGATTGGAGTAGATCAACCCGAGCGGACGAGAACTCGAGTAGAACGCCGCCGGCCCGGTCCGCACGTTCTCCAGCACCGTCAAGCTCTCGAAGAGCTCCATCCGCTGGAACGTCCGCCCCAGCCCGTGGTGCGCCCGGCGTGAGGACCGGTGCCCGTGCAGGTCCTGATCGCCGAGCCGGACCGTGCCGGACTGCGGATGGTTGCGTCCCGTGCACGCGTTGAAGAACGTGGTCTTCCCGGCCCCATTCGGACCGATCAGCCCGGTGATCTCGCCGCCCTTGGCGTACAAGGTCGCGTCGTTGACCGCCACGATGCCGCCGAACCGGACGGTGACGTTCTGAACGTCCAGATCCACGCTCATCGTTTTGGCCCCTTGCCCCAGGCCAGCGCGGGCTCACGATCCGGTGTCCGGATGGTGACGGGCCGAACCGGCGGAACGTCGATCCGCTCCCGGATCGGGCCGCCGCCGGCACCTCCGGCCGCCGGCGTGCGCTCGTGACCGCGCCGGCCCAACAGCGCTCCGAGATTCAGCGCCGGGGCAACCGCCACGAAGATCGCCAGCGCACCGAAGATGACCCCGCGGTACTCGATCATCGTGGGGTGGTCGAGCGGCGGGTAGATCCGGAGCACCTGGTAGGCGAAGGCCGCCAGCAGCGGCGAGAGGATCGGGCGCCGCCCGCAGAAGCCGAGGACCGCGACGAAGATCAGCGAGACCGTGTAGTCGAACGTCCCGCCCGGGGAACCACTGGCCGACTGGGTCACCCCCGCCAGCACCCCGCCGCCGACCCCGGCCATGAACGCCGAGAGACAGAACACCGCGATGCGCATGACATTGGTGTTCGCCCCGTGCGCCTCGAGGGCCACCGGAGCGTCCGACATGGCGCGGAGCAGCGCGCCCAGGCGACTGCGCAGGAGCGCCAGGACGAGGGCCGCCATCGCCACGAGCACGGCAACCGCGAGGTAGTAGTAGTTCCGCTCGTTGCTGAAGTCGATGCCGAACAGTCCGGCCGTCGTGCCCTCGATCGGCTCCAACCGCTTCGCGGTTCCCGGAACGATGAACTCCTGACCCGGGCGTGGGTGCTGCACCAAAGCACCGTTGTCGAACATGACCGGAGCAAGGTAGAAAGCCTGCTGCAGCAGGATGCCGAACCCGAACGTGGCGATGGCGACGTAGATGCCCGCCAGGCGGATCGCCGGAATGGCCACCACCGCGCCGAACGGGACTGCGACCAGGCCGCCGATCAGAACGGCGACCGGCCACGAGGCCGTCTTGTCCCCGATCAGGGGTATCCACCCGAAGAACCCGAGCGTCATCAGCTTGCCCGACACCGTCGCGCCGATCGCGGCGAAGCCGAGGTGACACAGCGAGATCATCCCGGACAGGTAGAGCAACACTCCGAGCGACAGAAAGATGATCGCGTAGGCCACGAATCCGCTGTAGACGGTGATGTCGGTCTCCGCGACGACGTGCGGTACGGCGAGCAGTGCCAGCAACAAAGCGCCCAGACCCGCCCCGGTGACCGGCAGCGGGAAGGCCTTCGGAGCCTTGAAACGGCGCGCATTGCGCACCCCGCGCTCGGTGAGCTTCCGGGCCGGCACGAACAGGAACACCAGCAGCAGCACGATGAACGGCACGTTGCGCGGCATCGACTGCAGGAACAGCGAGTCGGTCTTCTGCATCTGGGAGGGTAGGTAGTTGACCAGGATGCCGATGAGGAACGCACCGGCGACCGTGAGTGGCAGATTCTCGAACAGACCGACGGCCGCCGCGCCGTAGGCCGCGATGACGATGAGCACGAGCACGCCCACCGAGACACCCAGCTTCGGTGCCAGCAGCATGCCCGAGATCGTCGCGAAGCAGGCTCCTAGCACCCAGGACAGCCGCCGGACGACGGACGGGTTGCTCTTCTGCAGCGCCAACAGATTCGGGTCGTCGACGACCGCGGTCATCGCGCGACCCATGCGGGTCCGGCCGAAGAAGGCGAACAGCCCGAGCGCCGCCGCCAGACAGAAGCCCGTGATCATCATGTCGCCGTAGGAGATGGTGACGTCCCCGACCCGCGGGCCGTTGGTGGGAAGGAAATCCCCGCTCTTCTTGTCCGACGAACCGTAGATCGCCGTCATCAACGACTGCAGCAGCACCAGGAGGCCGACGGTTGCCACGACGGTGGTGACTGTCGGTGCCGAGGCCAGCAACGTCGCCAGCCGCTCCAGCAGCAAGCCTCCGATCACGCCAACCACGAGCAGGGAGATCAGGAAGGCCAAAGGCCAGGCCAATCCCCGCTCCACGTAACCCTCGTAGAACACGTACGCACCGGTGGCGGCCAGCGCGCCGTGCGCGAAGTTGAACACGCCGGAGGTCTTGTAGGTCAGCACCAGGCCGATCGCCGCGAGGGCATAGACCGATCCGTCCGCGATCCCGGGGACGACGTAGTTGAGGAACTGGTTCATGGCCGGCACACCCCGCACGGCCTGCGCCCGTCGTTCTCATGCGCGGCGCGATCCAACGCCGGCCAGGCACGCCCGGCCGCCATCGCGCAGTCCTCGCGGTGGAAGTGAGCGCGGCCGTCGCCACCGACCAGCAACCCAGAGTTCGCGGCCGATCCGACGATGACGCCCTTCTTCCTCAACGCCGGCACCGCTCCCAGTACCGCCACCCGACGTCCCGTCACCGAACGGCGGCCGGCCAGCAGCAGCAGTCCCCCCGCCGCGTTGGCGAGCACCACACCGACGATCGCGAGGTTGATGCCCGGCACCTGGTCCTCGTAGGTCGTCTCGTTGCCGACCATGCCCTGGCCCGCGAGGAAGAGCGCCGCGCCGAGAAGGGCGAGCACTCCGTAGCCGGCGTACATCCGCGTCGGCCACAGCGGCGCCGACCCCACCGCTGAACTACGCGTGGTCACGGGAGGGGACCACCGACGTGAGCCCGAGCTCGACCGGATGAGCGATGCCGTTCGCAGCGGGCTTTGCTGGTTCGTCCGCCGGCGGGTCGGACGGGTCCGCCCACTTCAGGACGCCGTCGGCCAGGGCGTGCTCGATCCGGTCCAGCTTGCGCCACTCGTCGCGCAGGTCGGCCGAGATCCACAACGTCGCCCCCAGGCCCAGCAGGAAGATCCCGCCGATCCCGCCCGAGACGATGTACCGCGTCTGCTCGGCCAGGATCGCCGAATCGGCGACCCCGACGTACCCGGCGACCAGCGCGATTACGCCGGCCACCGACAGCAGGATCGCGGCGGCACGATCCCACTGACTCTTGAGGAGCGGGATCATCCGCGCCTCGCCAAGGCCTGGGGATCGCTCGGGGCCAGCATGTCCGTGCACACCGGCTTGGACACCGCCTTGGCCCAACCGGTGTTGTCGGCGTTGGAGATGGCGGCGTAGAGGCAGTACGGGATCTGCGGGTTGCCGTCCTTGACGTAGGTCAGGGGCGGCGTGAGCCCACCGAGCGTGGTCCAGTTCTGTCCCTTGAAGCTCCACAACGTGTCCAGCAGTTGCTGGGTGGTCGGGTTCTCCGCGCTCAGCCCGGCCGAGGCGGCCACCAGCAGCGCCCCGCTGGCCCACCCCATCGCGGCGGTGCCACCGGAGGCGAAGCCGGGGTTGAACTTCTTGATCGAGGCCTGCCAGTACTTCTCGGCCGGGGTCGAGTTCGCGAACCACGGGAAGTGATTCATCGTCACGTACGCGTTGCCCAACCATTTGTTGCCCTGCAGGAACTGCTTCTCGTTGCCGACGCCCAGCGGGTAGGGCATCACCTTGGGGTGGTAGCCGACCTGGGTGCAGGAGCGGGCCAGGCGGTGTTGCGAGGCCGCGTCGAAGGACAGGCCGAGCGCTTCCACGCCGGCGTTCTTCAGATCCAGGCACTGCTGGACGTAGGACGGCGCGGTGATCGAGACCTGGATCGATTTCTTCACCGTCGCGCCCATCATCGGCGCCAGTTCCTGGAACGCGCGCTCCATCTGCTCGCACGCACGGGGCACCTCGATGCACCAGACCTGGCCGATGTTCTTGGTCTTGAAGTGGTTCAGCGCGGTGTCGATGTACCCGTAGGCCATTGCTTGGACGCTGGAGCCCTGCGGGAACATCAGCGGGTTCGTGAACCAGGTGTTGTTCGTCAGGTCCGACCCGAGGATGGGGATCCCGTACTTCTTGATGATCGGAACCACGGCGTCGACGGTGAGCAGCTGAATGTTGCCCACGAAGGCCAGGATCTTCTTGGTCTGGATCATCTGCTGGACCTTGCTCGACGCGGTCGCCGGGTCACCCTGGTCGTCGTCGACGTAGAGGTTGATCCGGTGCCCGTTCAGGCCGCCGCAGGCATTCTGCGCGGCCGCGAAGGTCTCCAGCGCCGAACGCACCGGAGCGAACAGCTCCCCGAGCACTCCGGAGAGCGTGCTCACGTTGCCGATGTTCACCGGCGACAACGTGGCCGGCTTGCAGACGCCCTTGCCACCGAAGATGGGATGGTTGGCGACCACCCGCTCGGCGGCGGACAGCGAGCTCGCGGTGGTCTTTACTGCTCCTGGGCCATTGCTGCCCTTCGCCTTCGTCGCGCCGGTTGCACCGGTCGTGCCGGTTGCATCGGCCGCGGCCGCGGCTGTCGTGTTCCCGGGAACGGCCGCCGCCGTGACCGTCTCGGGAGCGGCAAGCGGATCGACGTCCGCAGCGACCTCGGTGGGGTCGGAGATTCCACTGTCCTCCACCACGCCGGCGGGCGCGCCCGCGCCCTCGATCGCAGACCCACCACACGCTGTGAGCAGCGCGGTGAGAACGGCCGTGGTGGTGAACAGCCGCAGTCGAGTGTGCATCGTCAGGCCTCCGCGGCAAAGACCCGGGCGACCAGTGCCGAGTTTGCGAAGTCGCGGAAGCGGTACCACGTGCCGTCGCGCAGTTCGATGATGTGCGCGAAGTCGGACTCGAAGTCGGTGCCGTTCTTCCTGGTGCGGAACTTCAGGTGCCCGAACACCGCGAGGTGGTCGCCCTCCTCGATGATCAGCTGGGGGTCCATCGCGATCACCTCGACGGTCTCGCCGACCTTCATCAGGAAGGCCCCGAAGCCGGCCGCCCCGGAGTACTCGCCCGCGTACGGGACGTCGTCGGTTCCGTAGTAGGTCATCTCGATCTCGGGGTGAATGTTGGCCATCACCGTCTCGGCGTCCCCGGCCGGGACGGCGGCATACATCCGTCGGGTGGTCTGGACGTTGCGGCTCTCGGACTTCTTCTCCGCGGACACAGTCATGGGGTCAGTTCTCCTTCTCGTGCAGGACGACGGGGATCCGGGTGCGGCTGTGCTGGAGGAGGGTCGCGGTCTGGGGAACCGGCTCCGCCACGCCACGTTCGATCCGCGCGAACCGGTCGAACAGCGCACCGACCAGAACTTCGATCTTGAGCGTCGCCAGCGGTGCCCCGAGGCAGTAGTGGATGCCGACGCCGTAGGTCATGTGCTTGCCGGCATTGACGCGGTCGAGATCGAAGCGCTCGGGGTCGGGAAAGACATCGGGGTCGTGGTTGGCAGCCGCGAAGAACAGCGCCACCCAGTCCCCGGCCCGAATCTGCGCAGCGCCGACCTGCACGTCGCGGGTCGCGATGCGGAACAGCCGCTGGGGTGGGCCGGTCAGGCGCAGGGTCTCGTCGAGGAAGGGCTTGATCAGGCTGCGGTCGGCCCGCACCCGGGCGGCTTCCGCCGGGTAGGTGAGCAGCGCGTCGAGAACGTTGGCGCCGAAGTACATGCTGGTCTCGCTGCCGGCGACGACCAGGGTGATGCAGAAGCGGACGATCTCGGAGAGGTCCAGCTTCTCGCCGTCGGCCTCGGCGAGCAGCAGCGCATCGATCAGTCCGTCACCGGACTCCTCGCCGGCCGCGAGAGCCTCCGCACGCGCCTGACACAGCGTCACGAAGTAGGCCCCGAGTTCCGCGTTGGAGGCGTTGCGCTCCTCGCCGGTCAGATCCGCCGAGAGCATGAACGCGTTGGCCCACCGCTCGTACTTCGGCGCGTCGCTGTCCGGGGCGCCGAAGAACTTGCACATCACGACGGCCGGTACGTGCGCGCACAAATCCTGAACGGCGTCGAACTCCCTGCCCGCGGGAAGCTCGGCGACCAGGTGGGCGACCCGCTGCGTCAGCCACGGGCGCATCGCCTCCACCCGGCTGCGGGTGAAGACGGTATTGACCACCTTGCGGTGTGCCGTGTGCAGCGGCTGGTCGGTGTTGACCAGCATCAGCGTCGGAGCGTCAGAGGCTTCCTGCAGCGGGTCGCGGGAGGAGAAGGTCGCCTGGTCCCGCGCGGCGTCACGGACGTGCTCGTGTGTGAGCAGCGCCCAGGCCGTCACCGGTTCGTCGACTCCGGGCACCGTGCCGGGTGGGTAGTCGATGTAGCCGGGAATCGGCGAGTGCGCTCGGAGCGCGGCATAGACGGGGTACGGATTGGCGATGACCTCGGGGGTGGCGAGGTCTACCGCGGTGTATTCAGTGACTGACATCGCGCGTCCTATCGGTGGGCTGGTCGCCACCGTAGGTATCGCCCGACGAGTGCTGAATCTCCTCGCGGGAGCCTCTTGTCGGGCGGAGATATCGCCCGAGGAGTCAGTTCCCGAGCAGCCGGTGGACCACCAGCGCCGCTTCGACCGCCCCGCGGCGCCCGCCCAGCGGCCGACCCAGGAGCTCCTCGGCCCGCCGCACACGCTGCTCGACCGTCTTCTCGTGCAGGGTCAGACGAGCTGCGGCTCGCTTGTGGCTGGCCCCCTCGACGAGATAGGCCTCGAGCGTTGCGCGCAGTCGCATGGTCGCGGCGTCAGCGGCGGTGAGGCCACCGAGTTCGGCGGTGGCGAACCTGCGCGCGGCCTCCGGGTCGGCGAGCAGTGCCGAGGCCAGGCCGACCTGATGGAACGCCACCACTCCACCGTCGGCGGCACGCAACGCCTGGCGGGCCTGCAGGTGCGACTCCCGGAACCCGGCCGCACCGTAACTGGGATTGCCGAGGGCACCGGTGCAGCCGACCGGCACCCCGGCTCCGGCTGCTGCGAGACCTGTCCGCTCGGCGCTGGGCCCGGCGGTTGCCGCCCACCCGTAGATCGAGCCGTCGGAGGCGCGCATGACCAGCGGGGGGCCGGCACCGAGCGCCGTCGCGATCTCCCGCGCAGCCGCCTCCAGTTCTGCCCGATCCGCACCGGCACCACCGGCCGGGTTCGGCCGCAGCACCATGGCGACGTGGTGGCGGCGCAGTTCGTAACCCATCCGCTGGCTCGCGGTGTCGGAATCCACCACGGCGCCGGTGAGCAGCCCCCGGATCGTGTCCTCCTGTGCTGCCGCTCGGCTGCGCTCCCAGATGGATCGTTCGGCTTCGTACGCGGCGACCACGTGCAGGCGCACCACGTCGAGGTAGGTCGAGACGAAGTCGGTGGACCAGGTGACCAGTCGCTTGAGCTCGTCCGGGTCGTCGACGTCGGCGAAGACCACCTCGATCCACTGGCGCCACAGCTTGGCCTGCCCGACGTGGTAGCAACGCAACAGGGTCGGAAGACCGACGCCGCGGTGCACCATCAGCCGCGCGAAGTCGACGGCCTGGGCAGGCGCCTCGATCCCCTCGGGCGGGATGCCGAAGCGCAGCAGGGCAGCCATCGCCCCGATGTGCGCGATCGCGTTCGCCTCGGTGGCGGCGTGCATCTCGGCGTCCTGGGGCATTTCCGGGACGTGGGCCATGATGTGCGTCGACAGCTCCGGGCCGAGATCGGTGAGCTGGGTACCGACCCGCGCGGCCCACTCCGGGATCTCAGCGGCCGGGTCCATGGTCGCAACCTACGCCCGATCGGCCCCACCGGGACTGCACTCACCCCGCGACGAGTTCATGCTCCGGGCAGTCGACCCGCAGCTCGGCGCGGGGCAGCGGCAGGTCGAGCAGGCCGCAGTGGTGGGGTGCGGCGGCGGCACGGTGGGCGTCCCGGCGGAAGAACCGGCAGCTGGTGCAGGTGCGGGCCACCCCGATGGTGCCGTCCGCGGCGAGGTCGGCGATCACCGTGAGCAGCACCTCAAGAGCCACCGCTCGCTCGCTCTCCGCGACACCGCCGAGCGCGGCGCGCAGCGGGGCGTCCCACTCCCCCAGGCGGTCGACCACCTCCGCGCCGGCCACAGTGAGAACGAGTTCCCGGCGTCGGGCGTCAGCGCCGACCACCCGATCAACGAGGCCCTTGCGATGCAGGGCCGCGACCGCGTCGGAGACCGTGGGGGTGCTGACGTCGAGGTCAGCGGCGATCGCCCCGACCTCGCGCCGGGCGGGCGGCTGCCGCCGGATCGCGAGCAGTGCGTGCTGCTGAAGGGGCGTCAGACCCTCGCTGCGGGCACTCGACTGCGCGAGCCCACGCAGGCCGTGCCCGAGGCGTTCGATCGCGTCGGCCAGGCGCCGGTCCAGGCCGGACCGGTCGTGGCGGACGTCGTCCATGGGGCTCCTTGCTGTCGAGGCGATCGCAGTCTATCGTCTGATCAGTAGGAGTCCTAACTACCTGGAGAACTGATGAACTCGACCGCCACCCGCGCCCCGGAATGGACGACGACCGGCTGGGTGAACAGCGAGCCGCTCACCCTGGATTCGCTGCGTGGCCGGGTAGTCGTCGTCGAGGCGTTCCAGATGCTCTGCCCGGGGTGCGTCAGCGGTGCGCTGCCGCAGGCTCAGCGGCTGCAGCAGACGTTCGGCGACGACGTCGCCCTGATCGGGCTGCACACCGTCTTCGAGCACCACGCGGCGATGACCGAGGTCTCGCTGCGCGCCTTCGTGCACGAGTACCGGCTGTCGTTCCCGATCGGGATCGACGCCCACGACGCGTACTCCCAGCCGGTCACGTTCTCCGCCTACGGAATGCGCGGAACCCCGACCACGCTGCTGATCGACCGCGAGGGCCGGCTGCGCTCGCACCACTTCGGCGCGGTCGAGGACATGAACCTCGCCCGGGCCGTCACCTCGCTCCTGACCGAAGCACCCGCCGAGCTCGTCAGCGCCGCCGCCGACGGTGCCTGCTCCGTCGACGGCACCTGCACCTGAGCTGTTGCGTCAGTGGTTGTGCGGCAGGACGAACGGGCCCTCGGAGGACTGGACGACCACGAAGCCCTGGCCCTCGAAGGCGAGCTGGAAAGCCTCGCCCGAACCGCGGCCGATCAGCGCGCTCGCGCCGGCGGTGCGGACGAGCCGGGTCTGCAGCGAGGACGACCAGGCGACCGCGGACTGCAGGTCGGCGAAGGTCGGCGCCGAGGTGGCGTCGAGCACGACCGGGGTTCCGAACGCCGAGAGCGCGATGCGCCCGACGCCGGTGAAGACCATGTTGAACACGCCACCGGCGAGCATCGACGCGCCTTCGACGCGACGGATGTCCCAGGTGAGGTTGGGGTCGAAGGCCAGGACGTTGGCGCCGTTGACCGTGAGCGAATCGCCCTCGAGGTCGACGAGGTAGAGGTCGTAGGCGTTCTGCGCGAGGAACAGGTCGCCCGAGCCCTTGCAGCGCATCAGCGGGATGCCCTCGCCGGTGGCCACCTTCTTGAGCAGCTTCTTCATCCCACCGGCGCCTTCGTAGGCGAACTCGATGGCCCCCTGGTAGGCGACCATCGCGCCCTGCCGGGCGAGCAGTTCGCCGTTGAGCTTGACCTTGAGCAGGCTCGGGTTCTGCAGCGACATGTACTCGCTGCCCTCGATCTCGACGTTGGCGCTGAACAGGTTGCTTCTCATGCCGCCACCCTAGTTCTCGTCCGCTCGCCGGTCGGCCCGCGCCGGATCGAGGCGCACTCGGCCGATCCGTCGGTGGACCCGTCGGTGGACCTGGCGCTGGACCTGACCCGCCGCCTGCCTCAGACCTTCGCCGCCCTGGAGCGCGGGGAGCTGACCAAAGCCGCCGCTCCCCCCGTTCTCACCACGGGTCATCGCGTGACGTCGCGGGCGTCCTTGTCGTGGCGCAGCCCGAGGTAGCGGGGGTGACGCAGCCTGCCGTCGCGGGTCCATTCGGTGAAGCCAACCTGGGCGACCAGCAGCGGGTCCGCCCAGCGCGAGGTCTTCGAGCGCGGGGCGTCGACGAAGGGCGAGGCCGGCAGCGTCAGGTCGTCGAGCGCGGTGCGCAGGGCGAGCAGGGTCTTCTGGTCGAAGCCGGTGCCGACCTTGCCGGCGTAGCGGAGGTCGGCGCCGTCGTAGTAGCCGACGAGCAGGGCGCCGAAGCCGGTGCGCCCGGCGGCGGGTGACTCCGTGAACCCGCCGATGACGAACTCCTGCTCCCGCACGCACTTGAGCTTCAACCAGTGCGACGAGCGCCGGCCCGGCTCGTAGCGGGAGCCGGCACGCTTGGCGATCAGGCCTTCCCAGCCGTCGGCGCAGGCCGAACTCAGTAGGTCCGCCCCCTCGCCGTGCTGTTCCTCCGAGAGCCGCAGAGGTTCGACGTCGGTGATCGCCTCGGCCAGGACCCGGCGGCGGGCGGACAGCGGCAGTTTCGTCAGGTCCGAACCGCCGTAGGCCAGCAGGTCGAACAGGTAGAAGACGACGGGGACGCCGATGGCCAGGGCCCGGCGGGCGTCGGCGATGCCGAGACGCGCCTGCAGCAGGCCGAAGCTGGTCTGCTCGCCGTCGAACGCGACGACCTCGCCGTCGGCGACCAAGCCCGGCGGGGCCGCGACGTTCAGCGCCGCGACGATCTCGGGGAAGGTCGCGCTGTTGTCCCGTTGGATGCGGGAGTAGAGGCGGGTGTTCTGCTCGCCGCGGACGGCGATCAGCCGCACGCCGTCGAGCTTGCGCTCGTAGAGCCAGTCCCCACCCGGGGGCGGGGCTTCGGCCGGGGAGGCCAGCATCGGGGGAACGAAGTCCGGGCTCGCCGGCGAGAGCAGCTTGCGCTCGGCGGGCGTCAGCAGGCGTTGCAGCAACGGGTCCACGCCGGTGCCGCTCAGGTCAGCTTCGGCAGGGATTGCCCGGCTCCCAGCAGCGCACGGAACGGGTCGCCGCGGTCAGCAAGTCGGTCCAGCACGGTACGGATCGCGAAGGTGTCCGAGCACAGATCGGGATCCTCGAGCTCGTCCCACTCAATCGGTGTCGACACCGGGGCGCCCGCGGACGCGCGCGGGCTGTACGGCGCGACCAGGGTCTTGTTGATGGCGTTCTGCGTGTAGTCCAGGCGGGCGAGGCCGCCGCGGTCGTCCTTCTCCCACTTCCAGCTGACCAGCTCCGGAACGACCGCGCCCACCGAGCGGGACACCTTCTCGACCCAGGCGCGGGTCTCGTCGAAGGGCGGTCCCGGAGTGATCGGGATCCAGATCTGAATTCCCCGACGCCCCGTCAGTTTCGGCCGGGCCAGGACCTTCAGGTGCTCCAGCGCGGTGCGGTGCAGACGGGCCAGGGTGAGCAGCTCGTCCCAGCTGGTCTTCGGGCCGGGGTCGAGGTCGATCAGCGCGTAAGTGGGTTGGTGCATCGCTTCCGTGCGGGAGGTCCAGGGATGCCACTTGAGCGCGCCGAAGTTGGCGGCCCACACCAACGTCGCCGGTTCGTCGACGACGACGTAGGTCGTGGTTTCGCCGGGATCGGCCTCCGGGTTGTCCCAGCGCGCGATCCACTCCGGCGCGTGGGTCGGCAGTTGCTTGTGCCAGAACCCCTTCTTGCCCGCCCCGTCCGGGTAACGGTGCATGTTGAGGGCCCGGCCCTGCAGATACGGCAGCGCGGTCGGGGCGATGCACGCGGCGTACCGCAGGAGGTCCCGCTTGGTGATCGGCGGCTCCCCGTCGCGGCCGGGGAACAGTTCCTTGTCAAGGTTGGTCACCTTCAGCCGCCGGCCGAAGATCTCCCACGACCCGCTCCGGCCGAAGTCGTCCAGCGCCGCGAGCTCGTCGTCCGTGGGTCCCGCCACCGGCTCCGGCTTGAGCGCGACCGAGGCCTCGGCGGCCGGCTTGTCCGAGTGCCAGGCCCGGTCCGGCGCCGCCTTCACCTCGTCGTTGGTGCGTCCGGACAGCACCGAGCGCGGGTGCTCCTCGGGGTCCCATCCGGGCACCGCGTGCTCGTCGCGCTTGTGCAGGAGGAGCCAGTCCTCCTTGCCGCTCTTGCTCTTGTCGCCGCGGCGGACGAGCACGAAGCGGCCGCGCAGCTTCTCGCCGTAGACCTCGGCGTGCAGTTCACCCTTCGCGACCGCGGCCGCCGGGTCGTCGGTGCCGTGCGGCTCCCACTCGCCGGTGTCCCAGACGATGACGTCGCCGCCGCCGTACTCCCCGGACGGAATGACGCCCTCGAAGTCGATGTACTCGATCGGGTGGTCCTCGACGTGCACGGCCATGCGGCGCGCCTTCGGGTCGAGCGTCGGCCCCTTCGGCACGGCCCAGCTCACCAGCGTCCCGTCGATCTCGAAGCGGACGTCGTAGTGGAGCCGGCTGGCGCGGTGGCGTTGAACGACGAAGCGCGGGCGCTGCCCCGCCCGCCGCTCCTTGCCGCCGGCGGGCTCGGGGGTCTTGTCGAAATCACGCTTGCGGTGGTACTCGGCGAGCGCCGGCTTCGACTTCTCGGCGGTCCGGGCGACCATCAGCGGGCCGCCCAGGGGCACGGCTCTGCGCGGTAGAGCTCGACCTCTCCCCGGGCAAGCCTGCGGAAGATCTCGGCCACCGGATGGGTGCGCAACTCCTCCGCCCGCTCCGGCAGGTCGATCTGGAACCGGGTGGTGCCGCGTTCCTCGCCGCGGGAGAAGTGCGAGTCCGCGCCCGTCAGGACCGCGCGCATCGGACCGTTGTTCGCCAGCACCTCGCCCTCGAAGCGGCAGATCCCGGCCCGCAAGGCCTCCAGGACCAGGGCGTCCAGCAGGAGCGTCCCGATCCCCCGGCCCTGGTACGGGTCGATGACCGCCACCGCGACCTCGGCGCCCTTCGGGTCCTCGAGCCGGACGTAGCGCCCGACCCCGACCAGATGCGTGCGGTCGTCCTCGCACGCGAGCGCGACCCAGGCGAACTGGTTGTCGTAGTCCACCTCGGTCAAGGCACGCAGCATCCCCGTGCTCAGGTGGGTCACCGGCGCGAAGAAACGGCGATACCGCGACTCCGGCGAGAGTCGCTCAAATCCGGCGCTCAGGGCGTCCTTGTCCGCCGGCACGATCGGCCGGAGCAGCAGCCGCGTCCCGTCCGGCAGCGTGACATCGGCGCTGCGGCGGGCCACCAGCGGCGTCTCGGTGAGCTCGGGATCGGATGCCATCACGGTGAACACTGCCCGAGCGCGGGCGGGCCAAGCCTGGGTGAAAGGCTGGGCGGGTTCGCCGACGCGGGAGGACCCATGGCCCAGATCTCCGTCGCCGACCTCACGGTCGACGCCGAGCTGCACGCCTTCCTGACCTCCGAGGTTCTGCCGGGGGTGGGAATCTCCGGGGACCAGTTCTTCGCCGGGCTGTCCGAGGCGGTGCACACGCTCGGGCCACGGAATCGGGAGCTGCTCGCCGTCCGCGACCACCTGCAGACCGCGATCGACGAGTGGCACCGCACCCATGGCGGGCTCGGCGACCCGGCGGGCTACCGGGCGCTCCTCACCGACCTCGGATACCTGGTACCACCGGGGCCGGACTTCTCCGTGACGACCGCGAACGTCGATCCCGAGATCGCGTCGATCAACGGCCCGCAGCTCGTCGTCCCGGTCACCAACGCGCGGTACGTTCTGAACGCCGTGAACGCCCGGTGGGGCTCGCTCTACGACGCCCTCTACGGCACCGATGCGCTCGGCGACACACCGCCGCCCGGGCCGTACGACCCCGACCGCGGCAAGCACGTCATCGCCTGGGCCCGGTCCTTCCTCGACGACGTCGCACCCCTGTCCGACGGCTCGCACTCGGCGGCCACGGCCTATGCGGTCGTCGACGGCGCGCTGGCGGTGACGCTCGACGACGGGCGGACGGTCGGGCTGGCGTCCCCGGCGGCGTTCGCCGGACACCTCGGCGACGCGGCGGCACCGTCCGGTGTGCTGCTGCGCCACCACGGCCTCGGTATCGAGATCCGCGTCGACCGCGAGCACGCGGTCGGCGCGACCGACCCGGCCGGGGTGGCGGACGTCGTTCTCGAGTCGGCGATCACCGCGATCATGGATTTTGAGGACTCGGTCGCCTGCGTCGACGCCGCCGACAAGGTCGCCGCGTACCGCAACTGGCTCGGGCTGATGCAGGGCACGCTCTCGACCCCGGTGCACAAGGGCGGCTCGACGTTCGAGCGGCGCGTCGAGGCCGACCGGTCCTACGTTGCCGCCGACGGCTCATCCGGTCGGCTGCGCGCGCGGTCGCTGCTCCTGGCCCGCAACGTCGGGCACCTGATGACCACCGCCGCGGTGCTCGACCGCGAGGGCCGCGAGATCGGCGAGGGGATCCTCGACGCGTTCGTCATCTCGGCCTGCGCGCTGCACGACCTGGCGCGCGACGAGGCGGATCGCAACTCCCCCGCCCGCTCGGTGTACCTGGTCAAGCCGAAGATGCACGGCCCCGACGAGGTGGCTCTGACGAACGACCTGTTCGCCGCGGCGGAGCGCACCCTCGGGCTGCCGGCGGACACGCTGAAGATGGGGATCATGGACGAGGAGCGGCGGACCACCGTCAACCTCGCCGAATGCATCCGCGCCGCGTCCACGAGAGTCGTCTTCATCAACACCGGCTTCCTCGATCGCACCGGGGACGAGATCCACACGTCGATGCACGCCGGTCCCGTCGTCCGCAAGAACGACATGAAGGCGACCGCCTGGATCCGGGCCTACGAGGACTGGAACGTCGACGTCGGGCTGCGCTGCGGCCTGGCCGACCGGGCGCAGATCGGCAAGGGCATGTGGGCCGCCCCGGACCGGATGGCGGACATGCTCTCCCAGAAGATCGGGCACCCGAGCGCGGGCGCCAACTGCGCCTGGGTGCCTTCACCAACCGCGGCCACGTTGCACGCGACCCACTACCATCGCGTGGATGTGACGGCACGTCAGGCCGAGCTCGCCGGGCAGACCCGCGCGTCGCTCGACGACCTGCTGCAGGTTCCGTTGGCGCCTTCGGCGGACTGGTCCGCGGAGGATCGTCGCGCAGAGATCGAGAACAACGCGCAGGGCATCCTCGGCTATGTCGTGCGCTGGGTCGACCTGGGCATCGGCTGCTCGAAGGTGCCCGACATCGCAGGCGTCGGGCTGATGGAGGACCGCGCGACCTGCCGCATCTCCTCCCAGCACCTCGCGAACTGGCTGCTGCACGGAGTGGTCAGCGCCGAGGAGGTGGAGGACGCGCTGCGACGGATGGCGGTCGTGGTCGACGGTCAGAACGCCGGTGACCCGCTCTACACCCCGATGGCACCGGGCTTCGACGGTCCCGCCTTCCGCGCCGCGCACGACCTGGTCTTCCGCGGCACCGAGTCCCCGTCCGGCTACACCGAACCGATCCTGCACGCCCTCCGGGCGGAGGCGAAGAAGGGAATGCTGTCGTGAGCATCAATCTGGAGACCGCGCGGACGATTCTCGCCGCGGCCCGGCAGTTCGGTTCGGACAAGGGTTTCAAGCCGCTGACCGTCGTCGTCCTCGACGCCGGAGGCAACGTCCTCGCCGCCGAGCGCGAGGACGGCTCGTCGAACAAGCGCTTCGAGATCGCGCACGGCAAGGCCTTCGGCGCGATCTCCATCGGTATCGGCTCCCGCGCCCTGATGGCCAGGGCCGAGCAGCAGCCCTACTTCATCGCCGCCGCCGGTGCCGCGATCGGCGGCGCCCTCATCCCGGTCCCGGGGGGCGTCCTGATCTCTGACGGGGGCGCGACCATCGGCGCCGTCGGCATCTCCGGCGACACCTCCGACAACGACGAGGCCGCCGCCGTCGCCGGCATCGAGGCCGCCGGCCTCACCGCGAACACCGGCTGAAACTCCTCGGTGGTCAGTCGAGGATGGTGCCGGGGTTGAGGATGCCCAGCGGGTCGAGGGCGTTCTTGATCGCCCGGGTGACGTCGAGGACGTCGGGCCCGACCTGACTCTCCAGCCAGGGGCGCTTGAGCCGGCCGACGCCGTGCTCGCCGGTGATCGTCCCGCCGAGGGTGATGGCCAGGTCCATGATCTCGCCGAAGGCGAGCAGGGCGCGGCGCTCGGAGTCCGCGTCGGCCGGGTCGATGACGATCAGCGGGTGGGTATTGCCGTCGCCCGCGTGGGCGATCAGCGCGATGACGACCGCGTTCTGGTCGGCGATCTTCTCGATGCCGGCGACCAGGTCGGGCAGCCGCGGCACCGGGACACCGACGTCCTCCAGCAGCAGCCGGCCCTGCCGCTCGACCGACGGGATGACCGCGCGGCGGGCGGTCACGAACATGTCGCCCTCGACCTCGTCAGCGGTGTCGAAGACCTCGGTCGCCCGGTTGGTGGTGCACGCGTCGAGGAGGACCTGCACCTCGCGAGGGTCGCCCGCGTCGGATTTCGCGACGACGATCGCGGCGGCGGAGCGGTCCAGGCCCATCTTCATCGCGTCCTCGACCGCGTTGATCGAAGCGTGGTCCATGTACTCGAGCATCGAGGGCCGGATCGTCGACGTGATAGCGAGGATCGCCGCGGTCGCGTCGCGGGTGTCGGCGAAGGTCGCCACCAACGTGTGGGCCGGCGGCTGTGGCGGCATGAGCCGCAACGTGACCTCGGTGATGACCCCGAGCGTCCCCTCGCTGCCGACGAACAACTTCGTGAGCGACAGCCCCGCAACATCCTTGACCCGCGGTCCACCCAGCCGGATCGCCCGGCCGTCGGCGAGCACGACCTCCATGCCGAGGACGTAATCGGTCGTCACCCCGTACTTCACGCAGCACAGGCCACCCGCGTTGGTGGCGACGTTGCCGCCGATCGAGCAGATCTCGAACGACGACGGGTCCGGCGGGTACCAGAGCCCGGCCGCCGCGGCGGCCTGCTTCACCTCGGCGTTGAACAGACCGGGCTGCGCGACGGCGATCCTCGTGACCGGGTCGACCGCGATCTCCCGCATCCGCTCGGTCGAGACGACCACCCCGTCGGCCAGCCCGCCGGCGCCCCCGGACAGACCGCTGCCGGCGCCGCGCGGGACGACGGGAATCCGGTGCGCGGTGGCCCAGCGCATGGTGATCTGGACGTGCTCGGTGCACTCGGCGCGCACCGCGGCCATCGGCGGGACCGCCAGGGGGTCCAGGGCACGGTCCCAGCGGTACTTCTCCAGCCCGTCCGGGTCGGTCAGCACCACGCCCGGCGGCAGCGCGGCGGTCAGTTCCGCCAGTGCGGCGGCGGCGTTCTCGGTGGAGTTCGTGCCCACGGTTGCCAGACTGCTCACAGAGGCAGCTCACCGGAAGCGACGAAGATCGTCCGGGCGCGTAATCTTCGACGAGGTGGAGCCCGGTTCCCGCAGGCAGGCGACGGTCCGTCACATCGTCGGACCCGGTGACACCGCGGCCGCGGTCGGGTCCGGGAACCGTCGACGTCCTCGCCACCCCGCGCCTGCTGGCCGTGATGGAGGCTGCCACCGTCGAGGCCGGAGCCGGTGAACTGGCCCCCGGTCAGACCACGGTCGGCATGCGGGTCCAGATCGAGCACATGCGTCCCAGCCCGGTCGGGGCGGAGGTCACGGTCCACGCCCGCCTCGCCGACGTCGACGGCCGCCAGATGCGGTTCGAGGTCGCCGCTGAGCACGCCGACGGCACGCTCGTCGCCAGCGGGCAGGTCACCCGCGCCGTCGTCGACGCGGACTCGTTCATGCTCCGCGCCGGCGGCCGCTGAGCGGCCGGCCTCAGCCGGGCAGTCGCTGCGCGCGATGCCCGCGTGGCGCGCCGGAGTGCGGTCAGTGCGGCGGGAAGCGGACCCCGTCGACGCCGGGGCGAGGGAGTCCAGGCCGCGCAGGATGTCCTCGACCCGGGCCTTGGCGTCGCCGAAGAGCATCGGCGTGTTCTCCTGAAAGAACAGCGGGTTCTGCACCCCGGCGTAGCCGGTGGCCATCGAGCGCTTGAACACGATGACGTGGCGGGACTCCCACACGTGGAGCACCGGCATCCCGGCGATGGGGCTGGCCGGGTCGTCGATCGCCGCCGGGTTCACGGTGTCGTTCGCGCCGATGACCAGGACGACGGAGGTCGAGGGGAAGTCGTCGTTGATCTCGTCCATCTCCAGGACGATGTCGTAGGGAACCTTGGCCTCGGCCAGCAGCACGTTCATGTGCCCGGGCAGCCGGCCGGCGACCGGGTGGATACCGAACCGGACGGTGATCCCGCGCTCGCGCAGCTTCTTCGTCAGCTCGGCGACCGCGTGCTGGGCCTGCGCGGTGGCCATGCCGTAGCCGGGGGTGATGATCACCGAATCGGCCTCGGCGAGGAGTTCGGCGGCGCCGTCGGCGTTGATCTCGCGGTGCTCGCCGTACTCGTGATCGTCCGAGGTCGGGGCCTCCAGGCCGAACCCACCGGCGATGACGGAGATGAACGAGCGGTTCATCGCCTTGCACATGATGTAGCTCAGGTAGGCACCGGAGGACGCCGACCAGGGCGCCGGTGGTGATGAGCAGGTTGTTCGAGAGCAGGAACCCCGCGGCCGCGGCGGCCCAGCCGGAGTAGCTGTTCAGCATCGAGACCACGACCGGCATGTCCCCGCCGCCGATCGAGGCGACCAGGTGCACCCCGAGGACGAGCGCGACGACGGTGACCGCGATCAGCAGCCCCAGCGACGGCTCGATCGTGAAGAAGACCGTGAGCAGAGCGAAGGCGGCGAGCATCCCGAGGTTGAGGTAGTTGCGGCCGGGGAGCATCAGCGGCGCGGACTTGATCTTCGCCGAGAGCTTCAGGTAGGCCACGATCGAGCCGGTGAAGGTGACCGCGCCGATGAAGACCCCGATCGAGACCTCGGCGTGGTGGATGTCCAGCAGCGAGCCGGAGTACTCGGTCTGGGCCGGGTCGTCCTCGACCTCGTAGTAGCCGTTCCAGCCGACCAGCACCGCGGCCAGTCCGACGAAGCTGTGCAGCAGCGCGATCAGTTCGGGCATGCCGGTCATCTCGACGACCTTGGCCCGCCACAGCCCGATCACCGCCCCGATCACGACCGCGATCGTCATCAGGATCGCGCCGGTGGCGTCGGTCTCCTCCCCGGCGACGCCGATGACCGCCGCCAGGGCGATCGCCATGCCGGCGATCCCGTAGACGATGCCCTGGCGGGCGGTCTCGTGCCGGGACAGCCCGGCCAGGGACAGGATGAACAGCAGCGCCGCGACGATGTACGCGGCGTGGGCGATCGATTCAGCGTCCACGACCTGTTACCCCTCAGCCCTTCGAGTCTCAGTCATTTGGAAAACATGCTGAGCATGCGGCGGGTCACGGCGAACCCGCCGAAGACGTTGATGGACGCGAGCAGGATCGCGATAAAGGCGAGCACCCGGATCGTGGTGTCATCGTGCGCGATCTGCAGCAGCGCACCGACCACGATGATCCCGGAGATCGCGTTGGTCACCGACATCAGCGGGGTGTGCAGCGCGTGGTGCACCTTGCCGATGACGTAGTAGCCGACCACCACCGAGAGCATCAGCACGGTGAAGTGCTCCGGGATCGGCTGCGGGGCGAAGGCGTTGACTCCGAACAGGAACAGGGCACCGAGGCCCACGATCCCGAGCTGTGTCTGCGCCGACATCTTCTTCTCGACCGGCACCACCCGTTCGGCCGCCGGCTTGGCCGCGGGGGCGGCCGAGACCTGCACCGGCGGTGGGGGCCACATCGAGGCCCCGTCCCGCACGACGGTGATCCCGCGCTGCACCACGTCGTCCAGATCCAGGACGAGCGTGCCGTTCTTCTCCGGCGTCAGCAGCTTCATCAGGTTGACCACGTTCTGGCCGTAGAGCTGCGACGCCTGCGCCGGCAACCGGCCCGGCAGGTCGGTGTAGCCGATCAGCGTCACACCGTTCTCGGTGATCACGACCTCACCCGCGCGAGTGCCCGCGACGTTGCCGCCCTGGGCGGCGGCCATGTCGACCACCACGCTGCCGGGCTTCATCGCCGCGACGTCCTCGGCGGTGATCAGCTTCGGCGCCGGGCGCCCCGGGATCAGCGCGGTGGTGATGATGATGTCCACATCGGCGGCCTGCTCCGAGTAGATCTCCGCGGCCCGGCGGTTGTAGTCCTCGGTCGTCGCGGTGGCGTAACCGGTGCCGGTCTGTTCCTGCTCCACATCGACCGCGAGGTACTCACCACCGAGGGACTTCACCTGGTCCGCCACCTCCGGTCGCGGGTCGGTCGCCCGCACGATCGCGCCCATCGACGACGCGGCGCCGATCGCCGCGAGCCCCGCGACCCCGGCACCGGCCACCAGCACCTTCGCCGGCGGAACCTTCCCCGCCGCGGTCACCTGCCCGGTGAAGAACCGTCCGAAGACGTGCGCCGCCTCGATCACCGCGCGGTAGCCCGCGATGTTCGCCATCGAGGACAGGACATCCATGGACTGGGCCCGCGAGATGCGCGGCACCGCGTCCAGCGCGAGCGCGGTGATCGGCCGTGCGGCCAGGGCCTCGACCAGGTCGGGGTTGAGGCCGGGCGCGAGCAGCGAGATCAACGTCCCGCCGTCGCGCAGCATCGCGATCTCCTCGGCCTCGGGCGCACGCACCGCGAACACGACCTCGGCGCCCCAGGCGGCCTTGGTGTCACCCACCTCGGCGCCGGCGTCGACGAAGGCGTCGTCGGAAAAGCCGGCCGCCGCACCGGCGCCGGCCTCCACCAGCACGCGATATCCGAGCCCGATCAGCTGGCGCACGGTCGGCGGGGTCGCCGCGACCCGGGTCTCCCCGTGCGCCGCGTGGTTCACCACGCCGATCAGGGCGCCGTTGGGCTCGGCCATCGATCCTCCGCATCTGTGGAGAGGTCCTGGCCCTAGAACCTACTTGCGGCCCGGCGGCGCGGGCGCGGCGGCCACGCGTCAGCATGGGAACGTGCGGATCGCCGTTCTCTCCGACACCCACGCGCCGCGGTACTGGAAGGGCTGCCCACCGCGGGTGGCCGACCGCCTGCGCGGGGCGGACCTGATCCTGCACGCGGGCGACGCCTGCACCGCGGCGGTGCTGGACGAGTTGTCTGCTTTCGCGCCGGTGCACGCGGTGCTGGGCAACAACGACGGCCCGGACGTGGCGGCCTGGGGCGCCCCGGAGACCCTCGAACTGGACCTGGCGGGCGTCCGCGTCGCGATGATCCACGACGCGGGTCCCGCCACCGGGCGGGTGCGCCGGATGCGGCGGCGGTTCCCGGGCGCGGACCTGGTGGTGTACGGCCACTCGCACATCCCGCTGGACCTCACCTCCGGCGGCCTCCGGATCTTCAACCCGGGCTCACCGACCGACAAACGCCGGCAGCCCCACGGCACACTCGGCGTCCTGGAACTCGCCGACGGGCAGGTCCGTTCGGCCCACATCCTCCCGGTGACGGGCTGACGTGTTCTGAGGGAACATCAAGCCGCACCCAGCCAGTCGTCCCAGCCGTCGTTGCGGTCGCGCCAGCCGGACAATCCATGGACCAGTTCGGCCTCGGTCATCAACGCCGCATCGAAGGCCCTGCGGATCTCGTCCGGATCGCGCTCGGTGCCGGTGATGACCAGGCGGGTCGAGGGCGGGCCGGCCCAAGAACCCACGTCGCCGACCGAGAGTTGGCCGCCGACGCCATCCCACACCAGCTTGAGTCCCGAGCGGGTGGGCAGCCAGAAGTAGCCCCGCGCCCGCAACGGACCGGCCCCGAGCAGTTCGACCTGATCGAGCAGGCGCTGCGGATGGAACGGCCGCCAGGACTTCAGGTCGACGGTCCAGACCCCGCACCCGGCCTCGGCTCCGGTCGGGCGCGCACGGGCATGGTCCCCGCGCCCGATCCAGGAGAACGGCGTGGCGAAGGCGAGCACGTCGTCGGGCTGCACCTCGTACACATCCACCCGACGCGGTTCACCACCGACCAGGTGATCGAGCAGCACCGAGGCCCGCTTCCCAAGGTCTCCGGAGAGGGCGAGCACGTCCGCGCTCTCCACCTGCCGGGCCAGTGCCTCCCCGACCGAGCGGCGGTCCTCCGGGGTGAAGGCCAGATCGCGCTCGACGAGCAGGTCGTCCCCCAGCAGGTCCCACTCGAACCGACGGGCGTCGATGGCCGCGACCGTCGCGCGGATGCGCACCCCGTCCCCGCGCAGCCGGGCCAACGCGTGAACCGCCGGCACCGGGTCGGCCGTGGCGGGCAGCACGAGGACGATCGCGGCCGGCCGCTCCGCGGCGATCCGCACCACCGTCGGCACGATGTCGGCGCGGAGCGCACAGGACAGACAGGTGTGGTCGAGCTGGACATTGACGTCCTCCTGCACGCGGTCCGCGCGGGTCACGACCCGGCGCAATCGGTGCTCGGCGGCGTGGATCTCGTGCCGGACGACGGTCAGGTCCGGGACGTCGCAGAGCAGGCCGCTCGCCAGCACCTGCGGCAGCACGGGATCGATCGAGGAGACGACGACCAGCGGAACCATGGCGATGCCCTTTCGAGGGTCAGTTGTGGGCCGCGAGGCGGCGAGCGGAATCGAAGCGCAGCCACCAGGGCAGCGCGGCGGCGTCCAGGTTCCCCGCGCGCAGCCAGGAGACGAGATCCGCCACATCGCTGCGGGTGCGGAGGGGTCCGACGTGGACGGCCGACCCGACCGGTCGCCGATCGACGTCGCAGGGCTGCACGAGCACCACGGTTCCCGCTGCCCGACTCCGGCAGGTGAGAGTGCCCAACGTGCAGCCTGACGCGATGAGAACGCCATGCCGCGTCGAACGGACGACGCCGCGCAGCGCCGGCATCAGCGCCGGCGCTGTGCCGCACGCATCCGCCTGGCACACCACGACCGTGAAGCCTTCCGCCATTCCGACCCCCGCCTCCGCTAATTGATAATGGTTATCATTAGCGATAGATCGTGCGGAAAGCAAGTCGCACCGAACCTCAGGTTGGTCACCTCCCGGCCGATCAGGGCCGTACAGGACCTGACCGGGTCGAGAGGACGTGCCATGACCGAGCCGACATCCAGCCGCCGAAGCCGGCGGCGCAGCCGCACTCCTGCTCGCCGCCCGTCACTGCCTCCGGCACCTGGGCTGCCTGGCAGTCCACCGGAAGCCTCACGCAGACCCTGGACTCCGCCAACGTCACCGTCAGCGTCGCTGACGGTGGCTCAGGTTCCACCACGTGGTCGACCGGGATCACCAACCTGCTGCCCGGCGACTACTTCCACCGCTGGGTGACGGTCACGAACACCGGATCGGTTCCGCAGGCCTTCACCGGCTCGCTCGTCGGCAGCGCGACGCTTCCCGGCGCACTGACCGCCTGGATCTCCTCGTGCGACGTCGCCTTCGCGCCGCCGTCGACGACCTGCTCCGGCAACAGCACGAACCACCTGGGCACCAGCGGCACACACGCCGCTTTCGGCTCCCTCAGCGGCCTCGGAACGATCGACGCGGGCGCGTCGAAGAGCCTGCTCGTCCGCGTCCTGTTCGACGCGAACGCGGCCCAGAACACCTATCAGAACCAGAACTCCACCCTGACGCTGTCCTTCACCGGCACCGCCGCGGCGGGCAGCGACCGCACGAGCGGGTGAGCATGCGCCGCGCGCCACCTTCTGGGTGGCCGCGGCGGCGGTGCTCTCCCTGATCTCCCCCGGCGCCTGGGGTGCGTGGCAGGGCGCCGGGGCGCGGAACGCCTCGCTCGCCTCGGCCCGGCTCGGCCACTCGCTGAGCGGTTCGAACGTGACCGGGGGCGGCACCGGGTACAGCAAGAATTTCGTGCTTCCCCTGGCCGGCCTCTCGACCGACCACTTCTCGGTGACCAACACCGGCAGCGTCGCCGAGACGATCGGCGCCACGGCAACCGTGAGCGGACTCAACCTGGGCTCGGTGGCGATCTACGGCTGCCCGAACTCCTTCTCCTCCGGCATCACCTGCACCGGCCGCGTCACCCTCGCCACCGGCGCCGGCGCCCTCGCGGTCCAGGTGACCGGCGTCCTCGGCCTGTCCGTCACGGTGGCGATGGCCGCGAACACGTTCACGATCACGCCACGCACCGGCATCAACCGGACATCGGGATGAGCGCGAGAGCGGCCGGACGAGCCGTCGCGGACCTCGCCGCGGTGCTGTTGATCGTGCTCGCCCTGGCGATGCTCTCCGGCCGGATGGTGGTGCAGCCGGTGCTGTCCGGGTCGATGACCGGCTATGCCGGCCGTGGGGATCTGGTCATCGGCGTGCCCACCCGAGCCGCCGAACTGCAGACGGGCGACGTCATCCTGTTCGCCCCGCCCTCGCCGTACGAGACCCCGGGCAATCGGCCCGTGGCGCACCGGATCGTCGAGCTACGGACGGCCGACGGACGCATGGTCGCCACGACCCGCGGCGACGTGAACCTTCGGCCGGACCCGTGGACGCTCGATCTCGTCCGCACGCGCACTGCCGAGGTGCAACTCGTGATCCCCCACGCCGGGTGGCCCTTCCTCCGGCTGCAGTTGCTCACCACGCCGGCCGGGCGGATGGCGGTCGGATTGAGCCTGACCTCAGCCGTCGATGAATCTCAGGGTGTCGACCCGGTTGAGCCCCGTGGCGCGGAGCAGGTCGTAGGCGACCGAGCGGATCTGGGCGATCAGGACCAGCACCACGACGGGGGACGTCGGCCCCTGCGCGCCCCGGGCGAGTGCGTAGGCATTGATCAGCAAGCGGCGGCTCTGGTCCGGTTCCGTCGGCTCGGTCAGTTGCGCGCCCACCGCCCGGGCCGCCGCGGCGAGAGCGGCCACGGCATCGGCCAGTTCCGGCGGGAACTCGGCCCCGGACCTCAGCAGCACCGTCGCGCGCCGGGCGAGGACACGCCCGTTGCGGACCGCGAGGTCCAGCTGCGGCGCAGCGTCGGCATAGGCGCCGAACCGGTCGCGGGACCGCCACCGCACCGGTGCGATCCGCGCGATCTCCTCGCTCGTTGCCAGCGCCGTCGTCATGTTGCTCACCACCGCATCCGTTCCGCGCAGCGCCGACAGCGAGGCGAGGCCGGCATCGGAGTCGCGGGTCCGCAGCGCCGCGGCGACGGCGTCGAGGCCGCGGGCGAGGGCACCGGTGACCGGCAAGGTCGCCCGCTTCGCGACCGCGAGTGGATTCAACGGCAGCAGGAACAGACCGACGACGATGCCGACGGCGCCGCCGATCAAGGCGTCCCGGAACCGGTCGATGCCGCCCAGGCTGCCGTCGGCCGGCACCAGCGTCGCGACCAGCACGCTGGAGGTGGCGGCCTGGATCACCAGCAGCGGGGCGCCGTCGAGCAGCACCGCCACGGTCATCGCCAGCGCGACGACTCCGATCAGTTGACCCGTGCCGCTGCCGATCGCCTCGATGAGCAGATCGGCGACGCCGACGCCCAGCGCGACTCCGAGGACGAGTTCGAGCGTCCGGCGCAGCCGCTGCCCTAGTGCCGAGCCGAGTGAGATCACCGCCGCGACCGGGGCGAAGAACGGTGGGTCGGGGCTGTCGCTGACCAGGTTGGCGAGGTACCAGGCGATGCCGGCGGCCAGCGCGGCCTGGCCGATCAGCGGAGCGGCGACCTTCAGCCGGGACAGCCGGGCCCGAAGGTCCTGGCGGGACCGCGCGGCGACGTCCTCCAGCAGTTCCTCGCCGCGCCGGCGGATCTCCGCGGCGTCCCGCGGCACGCGTGGCAGCGGGCCGGTGACATCGCGGGGATCAGCCATCTCGGGGCTGATTCTTGCCGATCCGGGGCGATTGCCGCAGGACCCGTGCGGTAGGCATGGGGGATGAGGATTCTCATCGTGATCGTCGTGGTTGTCCTCGTCGTCTCGTTCCTGGTCCACAACTGGAACAAGCGCGGCTGACTCCCACTCCGGGCGGGTTTCGCCCGTTCATCTGCACCCGGCACGATGCGCCCATGAATACCGTGCAGCTCGAGGTCGACGGGCCCGTCGCGATCATCGCCATCAACCGGCCGCAGGTCCGCAATGCGGTCGATCCGCAGACGGCCGCGGAACTCCGTACCGCGTTCGATTGGGTGGCGAGCGACGATTCCGTGAAGACGGCCGTCCTCACCGGCCGCGGCGGGGCGTTCTGCGCCGGGTACGACCTCCGGGCGTTCTCCGAGGCCGGGCTCGACTCCGCGGGGCTCGCCGCGCTGGGTCCCGGCCGGCCCGGCCCGATGGGCCCCAGCCGGATCACACCGCCGAAACCCACGATCGCGGCGATCGAGGGGCACGCGGTAGCGGGCGGGCTGGAGCTGGCGGTCTGGTGCGACCTGCGGGTGATGGCCTCCGACGCCGTCTTCGGCGTGTTCTGCCGGCGCTGGGGCGTCCCGCTGATCGACGGCGGCACCGTGCGGCTGCCCCGGTTGATCGGGCAGAGCCGCGCCCTCGACCTGATCCTGACGGGCCGGCCGGTCGGCGCCGAGGAGGCGCTGGCGATCGGGCTGGCCAACCGCGTGGTGCCGTCCGGGCAGACGCTGGCGGCGGCAGTGGAACTTGCCCGCGAGATCGCGGCCTTCCCGCAGACCTGCATGCTCGCGGACCGCGCCTCGACCTACGCCCAGGACGGGCGCGACCAGGCGGCGGCGCTGGAGGAAGAGGCTCGCGGCGGACTTGAGGTGCTCCGCAGCGGCGAGAGCGTGAACGGCGCGATCCAGTTCGCCGGGGGCGCCGGGCGGCACGGATCTTTCAGGCGATAGGTGGGCCAGGGCTGACGGACCATCGGTGCCGCCCGGACTTCCCCGCCCAAGGCGGTTCAGGGGTGGACGACTCCGGCGTCGATGAGTTGCCAGACGGCGGCGACGGCCTCGTGGTGCAGCGCGGCATCGGCCTCGAGGGCCGGAAGTCCGCACCGGACCGGCGGAAGCCGGCCCGCGGCGGCGCCGGCGCGAGAGTCGTCGTCATGGAGTCAGCAGACCAAATACGGCGTTCCCCGCCCAGGGACGAAGGTCCCGTCTCTGCGGGACGGACGCCCCGATCTTGCGCACCGCACCCGGAGTGGCCAGCAGCGCCCGGCGGTGCCAGGCTCGTTCCATGAGTCGAACCAATCTGCTCTCGGCCGAGGACGATCTCCTCTACCACACGGGCCCTGACACCCTGGCCGACGATTACGCGCCCTCGAAGGACCCGCGATTCTTCGACCGGTACTGGAATGTGTGGCACGACGACACCGGCGACCTGATGGTCGCCGCGGGCGGCAGCTTCTATCCGCTGCTGGGCCGCGCGGAGGCCTATGCCATCGTCAACCTCCGCGGGGACCACCGTTCGGTGCGGGCGTTCCGCAAGCTGGGCCGCGACCGCGCGGATCTGCGGGTGGGTCCGCTGCGCCCGCGGATCGTGGAGTACCTCCGCTCCTGGCGGCACGTCCTGGACGCCGGCGAGTGGGGCTTCTCCTACGACCTGACCTTTTCCGACCGCCGGCGTCAGGAGTACTCCGCGGCGTGGGGCCCGGAAGTCTCCGAGGGCGAGCGACACGTGACCGCCGGTTTCGAGGGCTTCGGCACCGTCGAGGGTTGGGTGCAGGTCGGCGACGAACGTATCGAGTGGGGTCCGGGGCAGGCCCACGGCACGCGGGACCGGCACTGGGGCCTCGGCCGCGGTGTCGGCGGCCCGGCCCTCAACGGCGGCCGCACCACCCGCGGCGGCTGGAAGGGCGGCCTCTGGATCGACCTCGGCGACGTGGCGGTGTCGGGCAGGAAGGTGCTCTACGACTTCGACGACCCGCGCCCCCGCGCCGGCTGGGTGACCGCGATCTCCCGTCGCCTGCGGTTCGAGGACGACACCCAGTTGTTCACCGAGGGCCTGATCGACCTCACGCTCAACGACGGGACAGAACGGCACCTGCATCTGGAGCGCCTCGGCACCCAGACCGCGTACATGCGGTGCGGGTTCTACGGCGGCACCCCGGAGTCAGGTCTTCAGCCCGGCGAGTACGACGGCGACCCCCGCGTGGAATGGGACCGCTACGACGTCACGCAACCCGCGGTCCGGACGTCGCTGCGCGGGCTCGACGACCACCACTGCCGCGTCACCGAAACGCTGGCCGACGGGCAGACCCGTGTCACCACGGGAATCCTCCAGCCGCTGGAGCCGGACGCCTACGAGGCCTGCGCCTCCGGCCAGCCGGGGTGGTCCCTGCTGTAGGCGGCTGGGCCTCGTCGGCGGTCAGTCGACGCCGAGAGCGCGGGCGAAGCCGTCGGGGATGAGGACGTCGGAGGGACCGAATTCGGAGACGTCGGACTTGCCGGTCGCGAGCATCGTCGAGTCGATGCCGGCCCGGAGCAGGTCCAGGACGTTCTCCACACCCGGCTGGCCGTTCGCGGCGAGGCCCCAGAGGTAGGCCCGGCCGATCATCACCGCGCGGGCGCCGAGCGCGAGGGCCTTGACCACGTCGGACCCGCGGCGGATGCCGCCGTCGAGGAGGACCTCGATCTGGGCACCGACGGCGTCGGCCACGGCGGGCAGGGCCCGGATCGCGGCCGGGGTGCCGTCGAGGTTGTTGCCGCCGTGGTTGGAGACCGAGATCGCCGAGACGCCGGCGTCGACCGCGCGCTTCGCGTCGTCCACGCGGCAGATGCCCTTGAGCAGGAACGGGCCGTCCCACTGGGACCGCAGCCAGGCCACGTCCTCCCAGGACGGAGGCGGGGTCATCATCCACTCGCCGTAGGCCTCGAAGAACCCGGGCGAGGGCTCGGACAGCGGGCGCACGTTGGGCACGCCGAGGTCGGGCAGCTTGCCGGTCTTCGCGAACGCCAGCAGCCACTGCGGGCGGATCGCGACCTCGGGCGCGAACTTCAGCGCCGTCTTGACGTCGATGGATTGCGGGATCGAGGGCGACCCCCAATCACGGGAGTGGGAGAAGGACCAGTCCAGGGTCAGGATGATCCCGACCGCACCGGCCGCCTTCGCGCGCTCCAGGCGCCCGATCGAGCATCTCGCGGGAGCCGGACCAGTACACCTGGAAGAAGGTCGGGACCCCGGTCGCGGTCACGTCCTCGATCGGCTTGGAGGCAAAGCTCGACAGGCCCATCGCGATCCCCCGCGCCGCGGCCGCCCGGGCCACCGCGACCTCACCCTCGGGGTGGACGGCCTGCACGCCGGTCGGGGAGATCAGGACCGGCATCGCCAGGTCCTGGCCCATCACCCGCACGCCCTGCTCGCGCTTGACCGAACCACCCGCGACGTGCGGGGCGAAACCCAGCTCGCCGAAGGCACGCAGGTTGTCCTCCAGGGACAGGCCACGCTCGGAGCCGGCGATCAGCGCCTTGTACACCGAGCGCGGCAACCGCCGCTTCGCCCGCCGCTGCGCCTCAGCGACCGTCTCGAACCAGGCGTTTCCCACGTGGACCTTCCCTTCTCTGAGCGACCCCCCAGCCTCCCACCCCCACTCAGTTGGCCCGTCCGGGGTATCGCCACAGTCGGGGGCTCCGCCCCCGACGGCCCCCGGACAAGCGACTCTTGCGGGTCGATAGCCCGGGCCCGCCACCAGAGTCGGGGTCAGGGGGCCGTGCGCCGGGCGCGGATCGGCAGGAGCGGGCGCAGCGTGCGGGCGCGGACGGAGCCGGCGATCACCCCGGCTCCGTAGGCGGCGTCCTCGGCGACGTGGCCGAGGACGACGCGAACCCGGTAGTTCGGCGATCGGGTCGCCCACCACGAGTGCACGGGTCCCGCGGCGAGGAGGGCGAGGGACGCCGGCCGGGTCCGCCGCGATCGCAGGCCGGCCAGCAGGACGGGGGCGAGGAACTGCGTCGCGTAGGTCCCGGTGGCCCGCCAGGTCTTGAGGGTCCGGACGGTCACCGCGCTACCGACGTCAGCGGTACCCGCAAGTCCCCCGTCCCGCGAGGCGATGCCCGCGGCCGCGCGGACCCGCCGCTCGTCCAGCATGGCCCCGCCGAACGCGAGCACCGCAGTTCCCGGACGACGGGTCAGCAACGCCGCCAGGACGGCCGCGGACCACGGTTCCAGGAGCAGCGGGGCCAACACTCCGGGGTGGCGCTCGCTCAACGGACCGGCGGAACCGCCGTAGTGGAACCGGCGCGCGAGCACAGCCAGGAAGCTCGACGGGCTCGACGTGGGACACCTGCACCGACGGCTCGTACCGGACCCGCCAACCCGCGGCGTGCAGTCGCCAGATCAGGTCGACGTCCTCCCCGTACCGCAGCGCCGGATCGAAGACCCGCCCCCCGACCTTGGAGATGTCATCTTCAAGGCGCCCTCTCGTGGAGATGTCATCGTCAACGGGGAGGGCGACCGCCAGGAGCGCCTCGCGGCGGGCGAGCAGGGCGGCGGTCGGGACGTAGGAGACCGGGGTCCCCGGGGCGACCCGGCCACGGCCCGGGCCGAGGTCGAGGGCGTTGCGGGCGCCGGCCGGTGCCCCGGGTGCGGCGACGATCCGCGGGGCGGCCGCGGCGATCGCCGGGTCGACGAGGTGGCCGGCCAGCCGCTCGATCCAGTCCCGCGGCGGGACGCAGTCGCTGTCGAGGAACGCGACCAGATCCGTGTGGACGGCCGCGAGGCCGGTGTTGCGGGCCGGACCCGGGCCGCCGTTGACATCCCGGCGGATCAACCGCACGCCGTGTGCAGCCGCGACCTTCGCCAGCGCGGCCGGATCCGGCGACCCGTCGTCGACGACCACGACCGGATAGGCGTCTCCCAACGCGGTCAGGCAGGTGTCCAACGCGCGCGGGCGGCCGAAGACCGGGATGAGCACGGTCACCGAGGCGCCGCCGGCGCCGTCCCCGACGGACCGGAGGCGCGGGTGGGCCAGCCCCGCGTCGGTGAGCCGCCGGGCCAGCGCCGCTCCGTTCGCCGTGCGGACGGTCCCGAGCCGAAGTTCCGCGAGGGCCGCCACCCCGGCCGGGCCGAGCCGGAGGACTCGCCGCGGGACGCCGCCCAGCAGGCGGTCCGCGCTGATCTGACGCACCGTCGGGTCAAGCTCGATGAGGGTCCCGAACGGCACCCCGTTCACAGGCCGAGGCCGGCGTCCACGGGGACGACCGCGCCGGTCATGGCGCCGGACTGCCGGCTCGCGAGGAAGGCAATAACCGCGGCGATCTCGTCCGGGTGGAGCAACCGGCCCTGGGGCGCCTGCTTCGCGAACTCCGCGGCGGAGGGCAGGTCGTACAGCCGCGCGGACTCGGCGAGCATCGCGGTGTCGGTGGACCCCGGGCTGACGGCGTTGGCGGTGATCCCGCTGTCCCCGAGCTCGACGGCGAGCGCCCGGACGAAGCCGGTGATGCCGGCCTTCGCCGCGCAGTACGCGGCGAGCTTCGGCAGCCCGCGGGTGGCACCCGCCGAGGCGATCGCGAGGAACCGTCCCGACCGGGGCGCGGGCCGGTTGAGCATCGCGGGCACCGCGACCCGCGCCAGGTTCAGCACCCCGTCGAGGTTGACGTCGAGAACGACACGCTCGGTCTCCACCGACGTCTCCCAGTGCGACGCCCCGCCACCCATCGCCCCGGCGCACGCAATCGCGGCATCGACTCCGCCCCAGCGTCGCTCGGCGTCGGCCACCGCCGCCTCGAGCATCTGAAGGTCACGGACGTCGGCCATGAACGGCGCCGCCCCGCCCTCGCCGGAGTCGTTGGCGAGCTTCACCACCGCGTCCAGTTCGGCGACGGTCGCCAGCGGATACCCCAGGGCGGGGTCGTCGGTGACGCTGTCGACGCAGAGCACCGACCAGCCCTGCCGAGCCAGCACCGCGACGGTCGCGGCCCCGATCCCCCGACCCGCCCCGGTGACGATCGCCACCCGCCCCGCGCTCATGCCCCCGCCACGTTCTCCGTTGCGTCCGAGGAAGTGGCTGCCTTGGCGACCACATCGTCGGACGTTGCGGAGGTCCAGGCCTCGACGTGGGCGACCAGGTCGGCCACGAGGCGGTCCAGCAGGGCACGGCCCTCGTCGGCGGTCGCGCCGCGGGGGTCGCCGAGGACCCCGTTGGGGCTGGCGATGCGGATCCCCCGACCACGCAGCAGCGGCAGGATCTCCGGCAGCGGACTGGAGTTGCCGGCTTCGGCGAGGTCCATCCGGACGCGGTCGGGATGCAGGGCGAGCATCATCGAGGTCTCGATCCGGCCGGCGTGGGGTTCGCCTGTCCAACGCGGCTCGAACATGGACACGTCGCGTCCCTCCCCCTGCAGCCGGGTGACCGCGTTGCGCAAACCGGCCGCGTTGCCGCCGTGCGCGGAGACGAAGAGGACGCGGGCGAAGGTGTCGGTGGCCGAGCGGGCCAGCTCGACCAGGACGTGCGCGAGGGCCTCGTGGCCGATCGACAGCGTGCCCGGGAAGTCGGCGTGCTCCCCGCTGGCGCCGTACGGCAGCGCGGGGGCGACGACGACGTCCGGTCGGGCGGACGCCAGGCCAACGCAGAGCGCCGCGGCGAGATCGGTGTCCACCGAATGCGGCAGATGCGGGCCGTGCTGTTCCGTCGCCCCGAGCGGGACCGCCAGGACGGCACCGTACCCGCCGCCCACCCGTTCCTCGACCTGAGGCCAGGTCAGGTCGCCCAGGGAGCTCAGCGCGTGGTCAGTGGGCACCGGCGAACCCAGCCAGCGGGCTGGCGTCGCAGGCCCGGTCGGGCGGGGTCATCGGGCCGGCGAGGGACAGCGAGTCCGGCCGGGGGCCGATGCTCACCGGGACCGGGCCGGTCGGCTTGCGGCCGCCCGGCTTCGAGTGGTCGACCGGGGAACGCGGCGCCGCGTCCCGGTCAGCACCGGAGAGCGCCAGGTCGCCGAACCCGCGCACGCACTCCGGGTCAGGCCCGTCCAGCGGGAGGCCGGTGAAGAACTTCGCGGCCATGCAGCCGCCGCGGCAGGAGTCGTAGGCAGAGCACGACGAGCACGTGCCGCCGGTCTGCGGCTTACGCAGGTCCTCGAACAGGTCGGAGGTCCGCCACACGTGCGCGAACCCGCCGGCGTCGAGGACGTTGCCGGCCAGGAACTCGGGGTGGATAGCGAACGGGCAGGCGTAGACGTCGCCGACCGGGTCGATCAGGCAGACCACACGACCAGCGCCGCACAGATTCAGCCCCGGAAGCGCCGCGCCGTAGCCCGCGAGGTGGAAGAACGAGTCGCCGGTGAGAACATTGTCGCCCCGGTCGAGCAGCCAGTCGTACAGTGCGCGCTGCTGATCCTTGAGCAGGTGCATCTCGTCCCAGACGTCGGCCCCGCGGCCGGACGGACGCAGCCGGGTCAGTCGCAGGGTCGCGCCGTAGCGCTCCGCCAGGGCTGCGAACTCGTCGAGCTGCGAAACATTCTGACGGGTCATCACGACGGAGATCTTGGCGTTGCTGAAGCCTTCGTTCGCGAGGTTGTCCAGCGCCCGCAGCGCGGTGTCGTAGGACCCGGTTCCGCGGACCGCGTCATTGATCTCCGCCGTCGCGCCGTCGAGCGAGATCTGCACGTCGAGGTAGTCGTTGGCGGCGATCCTGCGGGCGGCGACGGGCGTGATCCGCGACCCGTTGGTCGAGAATTTCACCCCGACCTTGTGGGCGGTGGCGTAGTCGAGGAGTTCGAAGAAGTCCGGGCGCACCGTCGGCTCACCGCCACCGACGTTGACGTAGAAGACCTTCATCGCCTCGAACTCGTCGATCACCGCCATGCACTGCGCGGTGGACAGCTCACGCGGGTCACGCTTGCCGGAGCTGGAGAGGCAGTGCACGCACGCCAGGTTGCAGGCGTAGGTGAGCTCCCAGGTCAGGCAGATGGGTGAGTCGAGCCCGAGGGCGAACTCCTCGATCAGGGGCCGCGGCGAAACAGTCGTCATGCGGAGGCCTCCCGGGCCGTGATCATGTCGGTCTCGGCGAGCCGGGCCAGTGCCGCGCGATAGGCCGGCAGCTCGTCCGGCGCGACGCCCGCGGCGACGCAGGCCTCACGCACCGTCGCGGCGGCGCCCAGGTTCTGGACGACCGCGAGCAGCTCGCGGCTGCGCAGGAAGGACAGCCGGCGGGTGTCGAAGCTGTAGAGCAGCGCCCCGAACCGTTCCGGCCGGATCTCGACGCGGGGATGCAGGTCCCAGGCCGCGTCGAGATCGAAGGAGGCGGCTGCGGTCTTAGTAGACACCGCACATGCCGTCGATGGAGACGTCCTCGACGAGCAGGTCCTCGGCGACGACCTCGTCGACCTCGGTGGCGGGGGTGTCGGTCTGCGGCTCGAGCATCGCGGCGCTCCTTCGATGGGTCCCACGGGACGGGGCCACTCTAAAGGGCGGTCCGCCGACTAACCTCCCCGCCATGGCAGACGGGGCATCTCCACGGGTGATCGTCATCGGCGCCGGGTTCGGCGGGATCGCGATGGCGGTCGAACTGCGCAATTCCGGGTTCTCCGACATCACGATCCTCGAGGGCGCGGCGGAGCCGGGCGGCACCTGGTTCCACAACAGCTACCCCGGGGCGGCCTGCGACGTCCCGAGCCCGCTGTACTCCTTCTCCTTCGCCCAGCGGACCGACTGGACGCACATGTGCTCGCCGCAGCCGGCGATCCTGCGCTACCTCCGGGAGGTCACCCGAGCGCACGGCGTGGACGCCCTGATCCAGCACAACAGCTCGGTCACCTCCTGCGTCTGGGACGGGGAGTCGACGACCTGGACGGTGCGCACCGCGGACGGGGCGGAGCACGTCGGCGAGGTCCTGGTGATCGCGACCGGCCAGCTGCACCAGCCGGTGATCCCCGCCCTGCCCGGGCGCGACACCTTCTCCGGGCACTCCTTCCACTCCGCCCGCTGGGACCACAGCTACGACCTGCGCGGCAAGCGGGTCGCCGTGGTCGGCTCCGGCGCCAGCGCCGTCCAGTTCGTGCCGGAGATCGCCAAGGAGGTCGCCCAGCTGACGGTGTACCAGCGCTCCGGCAACTGGTTCCTGGCCCGCCGGAACAAGAAGTACCCGCCGGGCGTCCGCCTGGCGATCGAGCGCATCCCCGTCGTGCAGCCGCTGCTGCGCCGATTCTTCTTCTGGTACGGCGAGGTCCTCACGGCCGCAATCCGGAACCCGAACACCGTCGGCAAGATCGTCAAGGCGCGCTCGACCGCGTTCATGAAGCGCAAGGTCAAGGACCCGGCGCTGCGGGCGAAGATCTGGCCGGACTACACCTTCGGCTGCAAGCGAGTGCTGTTCTCCAGCCACTTCCTGCCGGCGCTGACCCGGCCCAACGTCGAGGTGGTTCCCGACCGCATCGAGAGCCTGACCGCGACCGGGATCCGCACGACGGACGGCACGACCCGCGACGTCGACTGCGTGATCTGGGCGACCGGGTTCGCCACCAACGACTTCATGTTCCCGATGGAGATCTACGGCCGCGACGGCCGGAGCCTGCGCGACGTCTGGGCGAAGGGCGCCCACGCCCACCTCGGGATGACCGTGCCGGGCTTCCCGTCGATGTTCGTCATGTACGGCCCGAACACGAACACCTCGGGCGGCTCGATCATCTGGTACCTGGAGCAGCAGGCCGCCTACATCCGGCAGGCCCTCCAGCTGATCCGCGCCCGCGGAGCCGCCGCGATCGAGGTCAAGCCCGAGGTCGAGGCCGCGTCCGACGCCGCGCTCCAGAAGAAGTTCGCCGGCACCGCCTGGACCGACTGCGACTCCTGGTACCGCGCTCCGTCACCCACGGGCCAAGGCCGGATCATCACCAACTGGCCCGGCTACATGCGCGACTACCGCGCCGCCGTTCAGACGCTCCGGCCGACGGACTTCGACCTGATCTCGGCCTGACGACCGACGTTTCGCTCATGCATGAGTGAAACGTCGATCTGGAGGCCTCCCGAGGCTGAATTTCGACCACTCGCTCATGAATGAGCAACTGGTGGGGCGCCGGAGGAGGTCGTTACCGCGCGGGAAGGCGGAGGCCGGGGGCGGAGCCGCCCACGGGGGTGATCGGCAGCCGCGGGCGCTCGTGGGCCCGGTAGGACAGGGCGACCTGGGCCGGGTCGGGGATGCCGTAGGTGGTGGTCCGCTGGCGGGTGGGACGCCCGGCGCCGGCGGCGATCTCGTCGAGTTCCTGCGGGGACCGCCGGGAGCCGTGCTCGCTGCCGGCCATCCGGGAGATGGTCTCCTCCATCAGGGTGCCGCCGAGGTCGTTCACCCCGGCCCGCAGCATCGCGCGGGTGCCGTCGACACCGAGCTTCACCCACGACGTCTGGATGTTGTCGATCCGGCCGTGGAGCAGCAGCCGGGCCATCGCGTGAACCGCGACGTTGTCGCGCGGGGTCGGCCCGGGCCGGGCGACGCCGGCGAGGTAGATCGGGGCGCTGGTGTGCACGAACGGGAGCGGCACGAACTCGGTGAACCCCCCGGTCGAGTCCTGCAGCCGGGCGAGCAGCTTGAGGTGCGCGACCCAGTGCGCGGGAGTGTCGACGTGGCCGTACATCATCGTCGAGCTCGATCGCAGGCCGACGGAGTGCGCGGTCGTGACGACCTCGATCCAGGCGGCGGTGGGCAGCTTGCCCTTCGTCAGGACCCAGCGGACCTCGTCGTCGAGGATCTCCGCGGCGGTGCCCGGGATGGTGTCGAGCCCGGCCTCGCGGGCCGCGATCAGCCACTCCCGGATCGAGAGCCCGGCCTTGGTCGCGCCGTTGACGACCTCCATCGGGCTGAATGCGTGCACGTGCATGCCGGGCACCCGGTCCTTGATCGCGCGGACCAGGTCGAAGTAGGCCGTGCCGGACAGCTCGGGGTCGATCCCGCCCTGCATGCATACCTCGGTCGCGCCGACGTCCCAGGCCTCCACGGCACGGTCGGCGACCTGCGTCAGGGAGAGCGAGTAGGCGTCGGCGTCGGTGCGTCGTTGGGCGAACGCGCAGAACCGGCAGCCGGTGTAGCAGACGTTGGTGAAGTTGATGTTCCGGTTCACCACGTAGGTGACGGAGTCGCCGTTGACGTCGGCGCGGATCGCGTCGGCCAGCGCCGTGAGCGATTCCAGGGCCGGACCGTTGCACGTCATCAGCGCCAGTGCCTGAGTATCCGTCAGATCAGCGGGAGAGCGCTCCGCCGCACGCAGCGCCGCGGCGACCTCGATCGGCAGGCGCTCGGGGGCGCGCTGGTCGATCCGATTCGCGTCCTCCCGGACCGCGTCCCAGTCACCAAAGGCCGAGACGAAGTCTGACCGGTGCTCGGTCAGCCGCCCGCCGGCGTCGATCGCGGTGTGGAGGTCCACCCGGCCGCTGCTCGCGAGGCGCTCGGGCTCCTGCCAGGGCCGCCCGACCGGGCGGAGGCCCGGCCGAGCCAGTCCGTCCGGCCCGGCGAGTGCACGGACGTGCGGCGCGACCCGCGGGTCGATCCATGGTTCGCCGGCGAGGACATACTCCGGGTGGGCCGTCAGGCGCTCGGCCAGGGTGAAGCCGGCCGCCGCGGTGGCTGCGCCGAGCACGGCCAGTGCCGGCCAGGGGCGCTCCGGGTTGACGTGATCGGGAGTAACCGGCGAAACCCCACCCCAGTCATCGATGCCGGCCCCCAACAGCAGCGCGAGCTCGTCCGGCGCGGACAGGTTCGGCGGCGCCTGGATCCGCACTCGCGGCCCGAGCACGACCCGCGCGGTCGCGACCGCGGCGAGGTACTCGGAGAAGTCGACGTCCGGCACCGAGCGCATCGCGGTGTCCGGCTTCGCCCGGAAGTTCTGGACGATGACCTCCTGCACATGCCCGTAGGCGCGCGCCACGGACCGGATCGCGAACAGCGACTCAGCCCGCTCCGCGAGGTTCTCGCCGATGCCGATCAACAGACCCGTGGTGAACGGGACGTTGAGCCGGCCCGCGTCGGTGAGCACGCGCAGCCGCACGGCCGGGTCCTTGTCCGGCGAGCCGAAGTGCACTCCCCCGGGTTCGGAGAAGAGCCGGGTCGCGGTGGTCTCCAGCATCATCCCCATCGACGGGGCGACCGGCTTGAGCCGCGCGAGTTCCTCCCACGTCATCACCCCGGGGTTGAGGTGCGGCAGCAGCCCGGTCTCTTCGAGGACCCGGATCGCCAGCGCTCGCAGGTAATCCAGCGTCGAGTCGTAACCGGCCTCCGCCAGCCACTCCCGTGCGACCGGCCAGCGTTCCTCCGGTCGGTCGCCGACCGTGAACAGCGCCTCCTTGCACCCCGCGGCGGCACCACGGCGACACACGTCGAGCACCTCGTCCACGGACAGGAAGGGCGCAGCACCCTCGCTCCGCAACTGACCCGGCGTCACCGCGAACGTGCAGTAGTGGCAGCGGTCGCGGCACAGCCGCGTGACCGGCACGAAGACCTTCGGTGAGTACGTGACGACCCCGGGCCGGCCGGCCGCGTCGAGGCCGCGGTCGCGGACCCGGCCGGCGGTGGCGGTCAGATCGACCAGCGCCTCACCACGGGCGGCGAGCAGAACAGCCGCCTCGTCGACGTTGATCGCCGAGCCGTCGCGGGCCCGGCGCAGCGCCCGGCGCAGGTGGCTCCCGGTGACGGTCACCGGCTCTCCTCCGCCGGGCGGAACGCGGGTGAGCCGCTGGTGCGATAGGAGAGCACGGCACGAGCGGCGGGCAGCTCGACCGCACCTCCCCCGCGTTCGGCGGCCAGGGTGTCGGCCAGCAGCACGTCCAGCCCGAAGCCGGCGATCGTCTCGGCCTCGATCTCGTCGGTGCGGTCGAGGACGAACGCGTCGGCCACGTCCCGGAGCAGGCTGGCCGCCGACGACGCGGCGTGCGAGAGCCCGATCGAGCGGAGCAGGCCGGCCCGGGTGTCGGCGCGGTGCTGCTCGGCCGGGTCCGTGATCGGGACGCCGGAGACGATCGGTGACACGGCGACGACCGGAGCCGCCGACGCGCGCAGAGCCTCCCGGACCCCCGACAGCGCCAGGATCGGCGCGATGCTGGCCAGCGGGTTGCTCGGCGCGATCACCACGAGGTCGGCGGTGAGGATCGCCTCCAGCACCCCCGGGGCCGGCTGCGCCGAGTCGATGCCGCGGTAGGAGATCGCCCGGACCTCGTCGCGGGACCCGTGGGCGACGTGGAACTCCTGGAAGTGCAGCAGGTCCCCCGACCCGGTCAGCACGTAGGAGGTCACCTCGCCCTCGGTCATCGGCAGCACGATCGTGCGGACCCCGAGACCGGTCGCCAGCCGCCGCGTCACCTCGGCCAGCCCGACGCCGTCGCGCAGCAGCCCGGTGCGGAACAGGTGCGTGCCGAGGTCGAGATCGCCGAGATTGAACCAGGGGTCGCCGCCCAGGTCGCGCACCGCGTCCATCGCGCGCCAGGTCTCGCCCCGCACGCCCCAGCCGCGCTCGAGGTCCTGCCGCCCGGAGAGCGCGTACAGCGTGGTGTCGAGGTCGGGGCAGACCCGCAGCCCGTGCACCCAGAGGTCGTCGGCGGTGTTGACGACGACGGTGAGGTCGGCCGGCGGGACGTCGGCCAGCAGCGCCCGCCACAGTCGCGAGGCGCCGACGCCGCCCCCCAGTCCCACGATCACCGCAGACTCCCTTCCAGATGTCGCACCCATGCTTCGGCAGGCCGGGCGGGCTCACCATGGACGGGCCGACGAATGCCGCCCCCTCGGCTTGTACGCCGCTCCAATGCTCAGGCTCCCGGGGTCTGCTCGCGCAGGGCCCAGGACTCCAGCGCCCACCACACCTCGATCAGGGTCTCGGTGTCGTCCAGGTCGGCCCCGGTCAGCTGCGTGTAGCGAGCGAGCCGGTACCGCACGGTGTTGACGTGGACGGAGAGCGCGGCCGCCGTCTCCGCGATGTGGCGGCGGCAGGCGAGGAACGTCCGCACCGTCGAGAGGATGATCGCCGCGGTCGCGCCCGTCGAGAGCACCGGGGCGGCGTAGCGGGCGAGCAGCGCCTCCGAGAGTTCACCCTCCTCGACGACGGCGATCCGGATCGACAGCGAGTTGTTGTCGACCAGGCCTTCGCGCTGGAAGCGGGCAGCGACGTTGAGGAGCCGCGTCGCCTCGCCGAAGGCCTGCGGGAACCCCGGCGGGAGGACCGGGCCCGACACGGCCAGCACGGCTCCGTCGGTCTCCACCGTCGGACGTCGCGCGGTCACCGCCACCACGTCGCCGTCGATCCAGCCGATCAGCGGCCGGAAGTTCGACGTCGCGCCGGAGAACTCCAGGCGCCGGGACAACGCGTGCCGGTGCTCCTCGGGATGCCGCCCGCGGCTGACCCAGTACTCGTGATCCGGCACCAGCCCGTAGGCGACACCGCCGACCAGGACCTCGGCCGGCAGCAGCGTGCCGGTGAGCAGGCGCTGCAGGAAGGCGAGCCGCTCCTGCTCGTCGCGCCGGGCGAACTCGATGTCGATCTGCTGCCGCGCCGCCACCACCTCGGTGGAGTAGCGGTCGGTCAGGTCCCACAGCAGCCGGGTTGCGTGCAGGACGTCGACGGGCGGGATCTCCAGCCGGCCGGCGGTGGCGAGGAACTCCTCGCGGAGTAGACCCATCACCGCCCGGTAGGCACCGACGACCACATCCGCCGGGATCCCCTGCAGCGCCCGCTGCTGACCCGAGAGGCGCTCGGTCTCCTCCTCCTCGGGCAGGTCCGGGCTGCCGCGGAGCACGGACACCACCCGCAGCACGTTGCGGCGGGCCGAGCTGCGCAGGGCCGGGACCGGGATGCGGTCGTAGCCGGCGAACTCGCGGACGGCCTTGACCTGGGCCTCGACGAGCGCGTCGGCCCGCTTCATCAGGGCGTCCGCGACCGCGTCCATGCCCAAGGAATTCGTTGTCGGCACGCCGACCTCCCGATTGGAGCGGCCTCCAATTCAGTGGGCCGCCATTCGTAGCGGACTCCATTGTGACGCCAGTCTCCCTGGCGAAGCATTCAAGGCACGAAGTCGGGCACGCCACCGCATCGGTTCACGTCCCGGCGAACCGATGCGGTGGCCCGGGCCACCCACATCAACGAGGAGACCCACGTGCGAGTCCACTCCAGGCGCTTTCTCGCCGCGACACCGCTCGTGCTGAGCACAGCCCTCGTGCTGAGCTCGTGCGGCGGTGGCAGCGACGACGCGGCCAACTCGGCGCAGCAGCAGCCGGTCGGCGTGACCGAGGCGGCCGGGGCGCCGGTCGCGGGCACCGCCACCGACGCCGTCGCGGACCCCGCCGCCGCTCCCATCACGAACGCCGTCCCCGGCGCCGCCGCCGGAACCGAGACCGCGCCGGTCGAGGGCGGAGCGGCGGACGCGAAGGCGCCCGTGGGCGCGTCGACCAAGACCAAGACGAGCAAGGGCGCCGAGCCCGCGGCCGCCGCCGGTTCGGCCGCCGGCCTGACGAGCATCGACAACGCCGCCCAGAGCGCCGAGAACGCGCGGATCGCCGCGTCCAAGAACGGCGCCACCGACATGGGCATCACCAAGGACTCGATCAAGCTCGGCACCGTCGGCATGTACGGCATGGCGCTCGGCAACCTGCTGATCGGGCCGATCGCCGCCGGCGTCAAGGCGACGTTCACCTCGATCAACGACCGCGGCGGCGTGCTCGGCCGCCGGATGTCACTCGTCGAGTGCGACGACGGCCCCGGTGAGGTCTCCCGCTCCAAGGCCTGCATCAAGAAGCTCATCGGCCAGGACAAGATCTTCGCGTTCCTCGGCTACACCAGCTGGGCGTCCGCCTCGATCCACTCGGACCTGGCCCAGTACAAGGTGCCGGCGATCGGAACCTGGGCCTACTCCCAGACCGAGTGGCAGGACCCGTACATGTTCCCCACCCACATGTCGATGGTCCACGAGGCGATGGCCGGCGCGACCTGGGTCCAGAACGTCATCAAGCCCCAGACCTACGGCCTGCTCTGCCTGACCAGCCCCGAGATGCAGCTCTCCTGCAACGAGGTGCAGCGGATCCTCGACGCCAGCGGGGCCAAGCTCGTCAAGAAGGTCGACGTCGGCATCACCGAGACCTCGATGTCCGCCCAGGTGCTCGCGATGCGCGCCGCCAACCCCGACCACATCGTCCACTACGTGATCAATGCGGCGACGACCACCAAGTTCCTGGTCGAGGCGTCGCAGCAGAACTACTACCCGCCGAAGGGCATCTCCGGTAACCACATGGCCGGCGAGATCATCGGATCGCTGTTCGGCAAGCACCCGGCCGGCCGCTACTGGACGAACACGACCTACAAGCTCTGGGGCACCGAGTTCATGGCGATCATGAACCGCTACGCACGTGGCAACAAGGGCCTGAACCACCACATCGTCCAGGCCAGCTACGTCGGCGCCCTGGTCTTCGAGCGGGCCGCGAAGGCCGTCGGGCCGAACCTGACCCGCGAGCGCCTGATCGCCCAGCTCGGCAACGGCGACGTGTACGCCGCGGACGCCTCGCTCGGCCAGAGTTGGTCCTACAACAAGGCCGAACGCGGTGGTAGCGGCACCGAGCAGACCTGGACCGACAAGCAGGGCCAGGGCCGCGAGTACATGTACAAGTACGAGAACTCGAACACGATTTCCGACCCGGACGGCACCCCGCAGGGGTTCCGGCCCGACACCGATCAGTTCGAGATCTACACCGGGAAGTAAACGCACCACGGTTCGACCGCACGACCGCCGCAGCACCCCGCACAACAAGAGGGCGGGCACCGTGATCCCCCACGGTGCCCGCCCTGCGCACGCTCGGACGGCGCAGATGAGGCCGCCGGCCCGAAATCGGAGCTCTACGCTGCACCGAGATGAGGCGCCTCACGCGGCCGGCAGGTGCACGCTCCGGCAAACGGCGGCTCGCCGCGCTCGGCGCGGTGAGCCTGCTGGCTGTGCCCGTCCTGCTGGTTCCGGCGGCGCCTCCGTCCGCGGCCACATCGTCGATCGGTGGGCCCGCCCTGTCCGAGCGGGGACTGGTCTTCGGCGGGAGCTCCGTGGCGCCGCCGGAAATCTCGGCGGCCGCGTACGTCGTGGCCGACGCCGACACCGGCGAGGTGCTCGCGGCCAAGGACCCGCACGGGCTCTACCGGCCGGCGAGCACACTGAAGACCCTGCTGGCGCTGACGATGGCGCCGCGGCTGGACGCGAACGGCACCTACACCGCGGATGCGGACGACACCGCCGTCGAGGGCACCCGGGTCGGAATGGTCGAGCACCAGACCTACCTGATCAGCCAACTCTGGTACGGCCTGTGGCTGCGATCGGGCAACGACGCCGCGAACGGCATCGCGAAGGCCGGCGCCGATGGGGACGTCACCAAGGCCGTCGGCATGATGAACCTTGAGGCCCGGCGGCTGCAGGCGCTCGACACCACGGCGGTCAACCCCAGCGGGCTGGACGCGGACGGGCAGCTCTCTTCCGCCTACGACCTCGCCCTGTTCGGGCGCGCGGCGCTGGCGCGCGGCGACCTCCGGACGTATATGAAGACGCTCAAGGTGGTGTTCCCCGGTGATCACACCCGGACCTCCACGCCGAAGAACTCCAAGTCCTTCGACGTCTACACCGGCAACCGGCTGATCCTGCACGGGTACGACGGGGCGGTCGGGGTCAAGAACGGGTTCACGACGCTCGCCCGCAGCACGTTCATCGCGGCGGCCGAGCGCGACGGGCACACGATCATCGCCACGGTCATGAGGGCGGGCTCGGCCACCGACGATGCGGCGGCCCTGCTCGACTGGGGCTTCGCGGGCGGCGGCACGGCCGTCCCGGTGGGCACCCTCGTCGAGCCGGCGAGCCTGGCGCTGGTCAGCCCCGACGACGGATCCGTCCAGAGTCCGGAGCCGGAGTCGGCCGTGAGCCCCGGGGACCTGCCCTCGACGGATCACCTGGGTGCGGCAGGGGCAGCGGGGAACTCCACGCCGCTGGGCCTGCCCGGGCCCCTGCTCGTCGGGCTCGCCACGACCGCGGGGATAGCCGGCTGTGTCATGTGTGTGCGGGCCGCCGGCAAGCGCCGGGCCGGGTAGTGGCCTTTCTCGGGCTCCCGGGCCCGAGAAGGCCGCCCCGTACGGGTGCGACCATGAGGAGCCGCACGGTCTCGCGCTTTGTCTGAACGACAAGAGGGCAGGCATCCTGATCCCCACGGTGCCCACCTTCTTGCTCGTTGAGCCTTACGCGGCGGCGATGGCGACGCAGGCGATCTCGACCCGCGCGCCGAGGTAGAGGCCGGTGACGCCGAACGCGTGCCGGGCGGGGAACTTCCATGCCGCCCTTGACGAGCTTGCCCTCGGCGTCGAGGCCGAGATTGCCGGCCAGGTAGAGCGTGGACCCCACCCGGACACAGAATGGGCCCCGGAGCGCCGGCTTCAGCGGGTGCGCTCGAGGATGGTGACGACGGCGACGGCCTCGTGGTCGCCGAGGATGCCGCCGCCGTTCTGCGCGAGGGCGATGCGCGCACCGGGGGCCTGGCGGGCACCCGCGCGGCCGCGGAGTTGGTCGGCGAGTTCGACGACCTGGGCGCACCCGGTGGCCCCGACCGGGTGGCCGCGGGAGAGCAGGCCGCCTCCGGTGTTGACCGGGAGTCGGCCGCCCTGGCCAATGGCACCGGAGCGAAGCAGCGCCAAAGCCTCGCCCTCGCGGCACAGCCCGATCTCCTCCAGGCACCACAGTTCCGCGGGCGCCGCGGCGTCGTGGACCTCGACGACGTTGATGTCGGCCGGTCCCACGCCCGCCGCGGCGAACGCCTTCGCCGCGGCCAGTTCCGCCGGGTAGGCCGCGGTGGTGGGGTCGTTGCTCACCATGCCGATGCCCGCGACCCGGACCTGGCGACGCCCGAGCCGCCGGGCGAGACGGTCGGAGACGACGATCACCGCGGCCGCGCCGTCGCCGATCGGCGCGCACATGGCGAGGCGGAGCGGGTCGGCGATCATCCGGCCGGCCAGCACCTCCTCGACGGTCGTCGTCGTTGTGAACTGCGCCCGGGGATTGGCGGCGGCGCACGCGCGGGACTTCACCACCACGAGCGCCAGATCATCCACGGAGCCGCCGGCCTTCTCCAGGTACACCGCGCCCTTGTGTGCGTAGTGATCCATGAAGGCGGACGCGGTCGGAGCTGACGCTCCGTCAGGCAGGGGCTCGCCCAGGGTCGTCGTGGCCACCAGCGTCCGCATGTCAGGCCGGCGCAACGTGTCCGTGGCGGAAGCCAGCGCCCCGAAGACCCTGGCCTTGTCGGGCACCGCCATCTTTTCCACACCGAGCGCGAGCGCGACGTCCACCATCCCGGCCCGGACTGCGGTGACGGCCAGCGACAGCGCCGTCGACGACGAGGCGCAGGCGTTCTCCACGTTGACGATCGGTTTGCCCAGCAGGCCGCTGGCCCGCAGGAAGACCTGGCCCCGGATCATTTCCTGCCCGAGCAGCAACCCGGCCGCAGCGTTGCCGACGAACACCTGCCCGACGTCAGCCGGCGCCAGGCCCGCGTCGGCCATCGCGGCGGCCGCCGCCTCGGTGGCGAGCACCTCGGGTCCGTGCTCCGACCGGCCGAACACCGTCATTCCGGTGCCGGCGATCCAGACGTTGGTCATCAGGTCCGGGACTAGATGGTGCGGCCGAGACCGGCCCAGTACGGGGCCCGCACCTCGCGCTTGGCGACCTTGCCGTAGGTCGTCTTGGGCAGCGCCTCCACGACGTGGACGCCCTTGGGCTTCTTGTAACCGGCGAGGTACCGGCCACTGAAGGCGATCAGCTCGTCCGGGTCGATCGTCGCCCCGGCCACCGGCACGACGACCGCATGGACGGCCTCGCCCCACTTCTCGTGCGGGATGCCGATGACGCAGGCCTCGGACACCGAAGGGTGGGTCAGCAGGAGGTCCTCGATCTCGTGCGGGTAGACGTTCAGCCCGCCGGAGATGATGAGGTCCTTGAGTCGGTCGAGGATGAACAGGTAGCCGTGGGAGTCGAGCATCCCGACGTCGCCGGTGTGCAGCCAGCCACCGGCCAGCGTCTCGGCGGTAGCCTCCGGCCGGTTCCAGTACCCCGCCATCAACTGCGGCCCCCGCAGGCAGATCTCCCCCGCCTCGCCGGGCGGCAGTTCGTTGTTCTCGGGGTCGAGGATCTTCAGTTCGACGCCCACCCGGACCCGTCCGACGGACCGCTCGCGCCCGTCGCCGTCGTGGATGGAGTGCTCCTCGCGGGTCAGCACGGTGCCCGACATGGGCGACTCGGTCTGGCCGAAGCACTGCACCAGGACGGGGCCGAGCGCCTTGAGGGCGCGCTTCTGGTCCTCGCGGTACATCGGGGCGCCGCCGTAACAGATCCACTGCAGGCTGGAGACGTCCCGGGTGTCGAGGTCGGGGTGCTCGACGATCATCTTGATCTGCGTCGGCACCATGAACAGCGCGGCGACGCGGTGGGTCTCGACCTGCTCCAGGAACAGCGCGGCGTTGAAGCCCCACCGTTGGTGGATGACCTGGGTGCAGGCCTTCATCGTGAAGGCGAGCGAGTTGTGCCCGGAGCCGTGCGACATCGGCGCCGCGTGCATGCCGACGTGCTGCTGCTCCATCCGTTCCACGTCCGCGAGCGTGGTCAGGCACTGATGGATCAGCCCGCGGTGGGTGAGCATCGCGCCCTTCGGTCGGCCGGTCGTGCCGGAGGTGTAGGCGATCCAGGCCAGCGCGTTCTCGTCGACGTCGGCCGCGGCCAACGGGGCGCCCGACTGGGCCGCGAGGAGAGTCTCCAGGAGTTCGTCCGCCGGCGATTCGGCAACGGTCCCGCCGTGGCAGATCACCCGACCCAGATCGGGCAGGTCCGGACGCGCCTTGGCCACCGCCCGGAGACCTTCCGCGTCGGTGACGAGTATCGAGGCGCCGCTGTCCTGCAGGTGCCAGGCCAGCTCGTCCGGCATGAAGGTCGCGTTCAGCGGGACGACGACGCCGCCCGCCTTCCAGGTCCCGTAGAGGACCTCCATGAACTCCGGGCAGTTACGCAGGTACACCGACACCCGGTCGCCGGGCTGCAGCCCCCCGGCCAGCAAGGCACGGGCGAACGAGTCCGCACGGGCGCACGACTGGGCGTAGGTCCGCGTCGTGCCCTCGAAGATGAAGGCCGGGTGATCGGGATAGCTACGGGCCGCATTGGTGAGCAGGTCGCCGGTGTTCATCTGACGGCCCCTCAGGCCGTCCGCGGACCGAGGTCACCCGGGCTGCGGCGGTAGACGTCGGAGTACGGGCGGGTCATCACCTTGATGCCGTTCTTGATGAAGAACCCGCGGATCTGGTTCTCCAGCTTGGTCGCGCGGGTGTCCGAGAGCTCCTGCGACCTGATCCACCCCTTGAGCGCCTTGAGCGCGGCGTTGCGCTCGGCCTTCCCGGTCGGGATCAGGTCGGTGCAGGTGGCGATCAGGGTGTCGGGATCGATCCCGATGTGCGCGCAGAACTTCTCCAACACCTCGACCTTGGCCTGCGGGTCCTCCCGCACCGGCTGGAACCCCCGGCCGGGCTTTTCCGTCAGCCAGTTCTGCACGGTCTTGTACTCGCGAAAGTCGGTCATGGGGTCCTCATCGCAGTCGGGACGGGGGACACAGGCAGCTACGGAGCGGCTCCGGAGCGGTTCAGTCGTCCTGGTCCTCGGGGTAGCCGTACATGCGAGCGAGGAACATGAGCTCGTCGCGGCGGCCGGGCGTGGGCGCCGGGGCCTGCAGCAACCTCTCCTCCTCCATCTTCGCCACGACCTTGGGGTCGCGACGGAAGGGAGTGTTGGCGTTACCCTCGAAGAACAACGTCTCGAAGTCGTTGCGCGGGCGCTGCCCGCCGGCCTCGACGCCTTCGGCCGAGTAACCGACGAGCTGGACCCAGACCGGGATCCAGTGGTCGGGCACCCCGAGCAGCTCCTTGACCCGGGCCTGCTTGTTCGGCCGGGCGATCATGTGGAGACACGTGCCGAGGCCCTGGTTCACGGCCGCGAGCAGGGACACCGCGCAGGCGCCCACGGTCTCGGAGTGGGCGATGCTCGCCGAGGCCTCGTGCGGCAGGTCGTGCAGGAGTTCGTGGATGGCGGCCATGCCGGCCGGGGTCTCCACGGCCCGCTCGATCGCGTCGACGATGCGGGTCTTGGACCAGCCGTAGGCCGACGGCACTGCGCCGACCTCGATCAGCTGCTGGGTGCTGGTGGCGAACGCGTCGGGCCGGGCGGCCTCGGGGTCGGCGAAGATGTAGATCCAGACCGGGGCCTGCACGTGCCCGCCCTGCCAGTTGTCGGCCTGGAGCAGTTCCTCGCGCACGTCGTCGTCGAGCTCGTCGCGCCACACGACCACCGCACGCCAGGGCTGGAGGTTGCCGGGACACGTGGTCCAGCGCAGAACTTCCAGAATCTCCTGAATCTTCTCGCGCTCGACCGGCTTGTAGGTCTTGAACCAACGCACGCTGCGCCGGGTGCCGACGACCTCGAGGAACTCCATCTGACGACCTCCATTGGTCTGCTCCGTCTTGACGCAATGGAACGCGACGGCGAGCACTCCTCACAATGGAGCGACCTACGAATGGCCGGGGGCCCATTTGGAGCCCCCTCCAACACCAGGGCGTGACACGCCCTGGTGGGAGGCTGTCCCTCCCACCAGGGCGTGTCACGCCCTGGTGGGGGTCAGCGCTCGAGGAGGCCCAGCAGGGCGGCGGGGGCGTCGGAGGAGCCGGACATCGGGGCCCAGCGGGCGCCGGCGCGGGCGGCGAGGTCGGCGGCCTGCTCGCAGCCCTCGGCCGGGGCGAGGATGACCAGCTCCGGGAGCCGCGCCGCAGCGGTGACCGGGTCCTCCTCATCGGTGGCCCGGCAGTCCGAGAGCAGGACGACGACCCGACGGGCGGCGCGGGACCGTTCGAGCTGATCGGAAGCGGCCCGCAACGCGGACGCCAGCGCGGTGACGCCGTGCCCACGCAGGCCGAGCACCGCGTCGACGACCTGCTGCGGCGCGACCGCCGCGTCGATCGCCTTGAGCACCGAGACCTCGCGGGCGAAGGAGAGCACCGCGTACTCCCCCGGCGCGCGCAGGGCGCAGGCCGCCGCGGTCAGCGCGGCCGCGGCCAGCCGCTCCCCGCCCATCGAGCCCGAGGCGTCCACCAGCAGGCAGAGCGCGAGCTCCGGCTTGGACCACGTGCGCGCGGTCAGGTCGCCGAGGTGCGGTGGGCGACGCAGGGCGCGGGCGTCGACGACGGCGGACATCGACGCGTCGAGGTCCAGGTCACCACCCCGGTCGGCCGGGACGGAACGGAGCTTGCCGATGCCGCGCGCCTTCGGCGGCCCCAGCCGGACGCGGTCCAGCACGATCCGCCCGGCCAGCGACCGGGCCAGCGCCCGCAGCTTCTCGTCGGTGGCCTTGGACATCTCCGCGAGCAGGGCCAGGGTGGCGTCCGGGTCGGCCGCCATCGCGTCCTCGGCCGCCTGAACGTCGAGCACCCCGACCTCCGGGGACAGCTCGGCGAACCGCGAACGGTTGGCCAGCTGGTTACGGCCGACCGTGCGGTCGCCGGGACTGGGACGCGGTCGCTTCTTGGGTGCGCCGCCAGGAGCCGGGTCGCCCGCTTGCGGCGGGCTCAGGCTCCCCCCGGCGCATCACTCCCGTCGTCGGAATCGGCCGGCTCGCGGCCGAACACCGCGGTGTAGAGCTCGAGCACGACGTCCTCGGCCAGGCGCGCGGAGGACTCCCCCAGCCGGATCCGGCCGGAGAGCGAGACCATCGCGGCATCGAGCCCGGCCTGCCAGTCCTCGCGGTCGACCCCGCGCCGCCGGGCCAGGGCCTCGGTCAGCCGGGACATGTCGATGGCCCCGCGTACCGACGACCCCACCCGGATGTCCGGGTGCGAACGGGTGCGCCGGACCAGGTCGACCACCTTCGACCGCCACACCGCGCTACCGCCGGGCGCGCGCAGCTTGACGATGTCGAACTCGTCGCCGGCGCCCTGGTAGCCCATCGTGATCCGGCAGACCCGGTCGTAGATGGCCGACGAGATCCGAGCCGTGCCCACCGCGTCGAACGGGTTCATCGCGGCGACCAGGCGGAAGCCCGCCGCCGCCGGGATCCGGCCGAAGCGCGGCACGTGCAGCTCGCCCTCGCTCATCACGGTGATGAGGACGTTGAGCGTCTCCTCCGGGATCCGGTTGGTCTCCTCCACGTACAGCAGCGCGCCGGCCCGCAGTGCCTCGGCCAGCGGACCGTCGACGAAGGTCTCCGGCCCGTAGCCGCGCTCCAGCACCAGCGCCGGGTCGAAGTGCCCGACCAGGCGGGCAGGCGTCAGCTCGGCGTTGCCCTCGACGAAGACGAACGGCGTCTTCTCCGCCTCCGCGACCGCCCGCAGCAGCGTGGTCTTGCCCGTGCCGGGCGGTCCTTCCAACAGGACGTGGGCCCCGGCCTCAAGAGCCGAGACGAGCAGCTCGACCTCGCGCTCGCGGCCCACCACAGCGGTGGGCCCGGACAGCGAGTCCGGGCCCACCGAGGTTCGATCGGTCATCAGTGCTCGTGCACCATCACGCCGCGGACGTTCTTGCCGGCCAGGAGGTCCTCGTAGCCCTCGTTGACCTCTTCGAGCTTGTAGGTCCGGGTGATGATCTCGTCCAGCTTGAGGTCCCCGCTCTGGTACAGCCCGAGGATCTTCGGGATGTCCGTGGTCGGGTTGCAGTCGCCGAACAACGAGCCCTTGACGGTCTTGCGGAACAGCGTCATCAGGGCGCCGGGGAGCTGGACGTTGTTCAGGTCGAGCTTGTTCAGCCCGGTCAGGACGACCATGCCGCCCTTGCTGACGGTGTGGAACGTGGCGGTGACCTGCGCTTCTGTCACCAGGTCGGTCGTGATGATCCCCTTGTCCGCACCGACGCCCCGGGTGAGCTCCATCGCGAGCTCCATGGCCTCCTCGGAGGTGGCGACCGCGTGCGTGGCGCCGAGCTCCAGAGCCTTCTCCCGCTTGTTCTCCAGCGGGTCGACGGCGATGACGTTCTTCGCCCCGGCGTAGCGGGCGCCCTGCACGGCGTTGATGCCGATGCCGCCCACGCCGACGATCAGGATGGTGTCGCCGGGCTGGGTGTCCGCGGTGTTGACCGCCGAGCCCCACCCGGTCGGAACGCCGCAGCCGACGAGCACGGCCTTGTCCAGCGGGATGTCCTCGTCCACCGCGACACAGGAGTTCTGGTGGATGGTCCCGTACTGGCTGAAGGTGCCGATCATGCACATCGCGCCGTAATCACCGCGGGGACCGGTGTTCGGGAACGGGCGGGAGCCCGGCAGGTTGCCCTCAAGGATCGTGGCGCCCATGTCACAGATGGACTGGCGGCCGGTGGCGCACCAGCGGCAGGACCCGCAGTTCGGGATGAAGGAGCAGACGACCTTGTCGCCCGGCTTCACCCGCGTGACGCCGGCGCCGACTTCTTCGATGATGCCCGCGCCCTCGTGGCCGAGGATGATCGGCGTCCGGCAGGGCAGGTCGCCGTGGGCGACGTGAATGTCGGAGTGGCACAGCCCGGCGTGGGTGTACCGGATGAGGACCTCGCCCTCCTTGGGGCCGTCCAGTTCCAGTTCTTCGATCTCGATCGGCTTGCCGGGCTCGACGACGACGGCGGCCTTAGTCTTCACGCGGGCACCTCACTGCGCTGTGGGGAGATGGTCTTCGGGACGTGCCGACCTTATGCATGGAGCCAGCGCTAGGGAACGCCCGAGTCAACGCGAGTCGTTGCCATGACGCTCCCCGGCAATTCCCAGAGCGAGTTGACGATCTTTTTCGCTTCACAATTCTGTGAACAGAGGGAAGCAAGCGAATAGTGTTCAGCTAGGTACTAGCGGTAGTGCGATAGGAGTGGCGCGATGCGACCAACGATGCAGAGCCGGAGGTTCGCGGGCCTCGCGGTCGGCATGTCGGCCGTGCTGGCGCTGAGCGCCTGCAGTGGGGGTGACAGCGGAAGTTCCGCCGGGGGTGACGACAACACCGTCACCGTGCGCGGCTGCGCGCCGTCCTTCCCCCTGACACCGGCCGCAACCAGCTCGACCTGCGGCCTGAACATCCTCAACGCGGTCACGGCGCGCCTGGTGCACTACTCCGACAACGGCGAGGCCCGCACCGACCTGGCCGAGTCGATCAGCACCGACGACGCCAAGACCTGGACCGTGCGGATCCGCGAGGGTGCGCTGTTCTCCGACGGCGAGGCGGTCACCGCGGCGAGCTTCGTCGACGCCTGGAACTACGCGGCGTACGGCCCGAACAACTCGATCAACGCCGGGTACTTCGCCCCGATCGTCGGCTACGACTCGGTGCACCCGATCGACCCGGACGGCGAGGAGGGCCTCGGCCAGCCGCCGCTGCCTGCGTCGACGACGATGAACGGTCTGACCATCACGGACGACCGCACCTTCACGATCACCCTCAAGGACGCGGACGCGACGTTCCCGCAGCGCCTCGGTCTGGTCGCGTTCGCGCCGCTGCCCTCGACCTTCTTCATGGATTCCGGCCTGGAGTTCAGCGAGGAGCCGATCGGCGCCGGTCCGTTCACGCTCGACAAGTGGACGCACGGCGAGGAAATCGTCCTGAAGTCCTGGGAGGACTACTCCGGTCCGTCCCGCGCCAAGGTCGAGACCGTGATCTTCAAGATGTACGACAACACCGAGACCGCGTACAACGACGTGGTTGCCAACACTCTCGACGTCACCGACGTCATCCCGGCCAGCGCCCGGGAGGACGAGCGTTACCAGGACGACCTCGACGACCGCTGGGTCGCCAGCCCGGCCGGTCAGATCCAGCTGCTCCGGTTCCCGGACGAGGACGAGGACGACAGCTACGAGTCGAACCGCCTGCGGCAGGCGATCTCGATGGCTCTGGACCGGAGGGAGCTGGTCAAGCTGGCGCCGGGCGAGACGCTCGTTCCCGCCAGCGGCTGGGTCCCGCCGGGCGTGGCCGGCTACGAGGAGAACCGCTGCCGCCAGACCTGCCTGCTCGACCGGGACGACGCGCGCGACGAGCGCAACCGCGCCGGAGGCTACGACGGCACGATCAAGATCACCTACGACGCGGAGACCCCGACGGTCTCGAACCCGCAGATGTGGACCGAGGTCTGCCGGCAGATCACTCGGGCTCTCAACGAGCCCTGCGACGTGGTGCCCGCCTCGGCGGAGCGGTTCCAGGACCTGCTCACCGACGACACCACCGACGACATGCTCGTGATCGACAAGACGATGGCCTACCCGTCGATCGACGACTTCCTGGTGCCGCTCTACCAGCGTGACGGCGTGGCGAACTACCAGGACTTCCGCAACAACGACTTCAACGACCTGCTGGCGCGGGCGGCCTCCCGGGCGAACCTGGACGAGGCGTTCGACGTCTACCAGGACGCGGAGGAGGACCTGATCGAGGACATGCCCTCGATCCCGCTCTGGTACGTCAACTCCCTCGCCGGGTTCTCGGACCGGGTGAGCGGGGTCAAGCTCGACATCTTCGGGCTGTACGACCTGACGTCGATCGCGACGACCAACTGATCCACCTGGATCCTTCGTAAGTCAGCTCCCGGGTGGGCTGCGCCGACGTGGCGCAGCCCACCTTGCTGTTTACCGGAGCTCGAGAGATTATTTGGGCGTCAAAGTATTCGTCGCCCGCGGATCTGACTACGCCCAGGGGTTCTGCGCATCAGCCTCGAAGTCGTTCGCCCGCTCGCGGACCGTGCGCAACAGCGCGGTCAGCGCGATGGCGGTTGCCCGATCGACCTCGGTCAGAGCGAAATTCGCGGCGTTGAGGGTCGTCGTGGCCTTCTCCACCAGCTCCCGGCCGTCCGGCGTGATCGCGGCCAGCACCCGGCGCCGGTCCTCGGCGGCCGTCCGGCGGCGCACCATGCCGGCGCGCTCGAGCTTGTCGACCGTGTTGGTGACGGAGGCCGGATGCACCATCAGGCGTTCACCGATCTTGCCCATGGGCAGTTCACCCTCACGGGTGAATGCGAGCAGTCGCAGCGCCTCGTAGGACGCGAAGGTCAGGCCGTACGGCTTGAGGGCTCGATCGATCTCCCCGATCAACATCTGCTGCACCCGCATCACCGAGGTCACGGCCGCCATGTGGTCGGCATGCTCCGGCCAGCGCACCAGCCACTGCCGGTGCGCCTCGGCGATCGGATCGAATTCCAGCGGCACGCGGACAACCTAACCACCGCCTCAGGAGGCGCCCGATGACGGAACTTCACGTCCCCAGTCACCCGGTCCGGTTCGTCACTGCGGCCAGCCTGTTCGACGGGCACGACGCGTCGATCAACATCATGCGGCGCATCCTGCAGAGCCAGGGCGCCGAGGTGATCCACCTCGGGCACAACCGCTCGGTGGACGAGGTCGTCACGGCCGCGATCCAGGAGGACGCGCAGGGCATCGCGGTCAGCTCGTACCAGGGCGGCCATGTCGAGTACTTCAGCTACCTCAAGGACCTGCTCGCCGAACGCGGCGCCGCGCACGTGCAGGTCTTCGGTGGTGGCGGCGGCGTGATCGTCGCCGAGGAGATCGCGACGCTGCGCGAGCGTGGGGTCCGCATCTTCTCCCCCGAGGACGGTCAGAAGCTCGGCCTCGCCGGGATGATCAACGAGATGATCCGCGCCTGCGACGTCGATCTCGCGGCCTCCCCCCCGGCCGGCTCCGACGGCCTGATCGCCGGGGAGGTCCACACCCTGGCGCGCACCATCACGACGATCGAGGCGGGCAAGCTGCCGGCCGACCTGGCGTCCGCGATCGAGTCCGCGGCGACGGACCGCAGCGTGCCGGTCCTCGGCATCACCGGCACCGGCGGCTCGGGCAAGTCCTCGCTCACCGACGAGCTCGTGCACCGGCTCCGGCTGGACCAGCAGGACAAGCTGCGGATCGCGGTGCTCGCGGTCGACCCGACCCGGCGCAAGGGCGGCGGCGCGCTGCTCGGCGACCGCATCCGGATGAACGGGCTCCACACCGGCACGGGCAACGGCAGCGTGTACTTCCGCTCGCTCGCGACGCGTGGCGGCGGTTCCGAGGTGCCCGCGTGCCTGACCGACGTCATCAAAGCCTGCAAGGCCGCCGGCTACGACCTGGTGATCGTCGAGACCCCCGGCATCGGCCAGGGCGACGACGCGATCGTGCCCTTCGTCGACCTCTCGCTGTACGTGATGACGCCGGAGTTCGGCGCCGCTTCGCAGCTGGAGAAGATCGGCATGCTCGACTTCGCCGACGTCGTCGCGATCAACAAGTTCGAGCGCCGCGGCGCCGAGGACGCGTTGCGCGACGTCTCCCGGCAGATCGCCCGCAACAAGGGACAGATGTCCTCGGACTGGGCGCAGATGCCCGTGTACGGCACGAGTGCCGCCCGGTTCAACGACGACGGCGTGACCGCCCTCTACCAGCACCTCAAGGGCCTGCTCAGCGAGCGCGGGCTGCCGCTGGAGCCGGGCACCCTGCCGGTCGTCGACGTGAAGTCCTCCAGCCACCTCAAGACGATCATCCCGCCGAACCGGGTCCGGTACCTCGCCGAGATCGCCGAGACGGTCCGCGGCTACCACGAGCGCACCGCCCGCGAGGTGGAGCTCGCGCGGCAGCGGCAGCAGCTGCGCGCCACCGCGGACCTCGTCGCGACGCGCGACGGCGACGTCAGCGTGATCACGACCCTGGCCGAGGAGACCGAGGCGGCGCTTTCCGACGGCAGCAAGGCGCTGCTCGCCTCCTGGCCCGCGACGGTCGAGAACTACACCGGCGTCGAGCACGTCATGAAGATCCGGGACAAGGAGATCCGCAACCCGCTGTACCGGGAATCGCTGTCCGGGACGAAGATCCCGCGCGTCGCGCTGCCCCGCTACGGCGACGACGGCGAGCTGCTGCGCTTCCTGCGCAGCGAGAACCTGCCCGGCGAATTCCCTTACACGGCCGGGGTCTTCCCGTTCAAGCGCGAGGGCGAGGACCCCGCCCGCATGTTCGCCGGCGAGGGCGACCCGTTCCGCACCAACCGCCGGTTCCACCTGCTCTCCGAGGGCCAGCCGGCCACCCGCCTCTCGACCGCCTTCGACTCGGTCACGCTCTACGGCCGTGACCCCGACCTGCGCCCCGACATCTACGGCAAGGTCGGTACCTCCGGGGTATCGATCGCAACGCTCGACGACATGAAGGCGCTCTACGACGGCTTCGAGCTGACCGCGCCGAACACCTCCGTGTCGATGACGATCAACGGCCCGGCGCCGACGATCCTCGCCTTCTACCTGAACACAGCGATCGATCGCGAGCTCGAGCGCAAAACCGCAGAACTCGGGCGCGAGCTGACCGAGGACGAGGCCGCCGAATCCCGCGCGTGGGTGCTCGCGAACGTCCGCGGCACCGTGCAGGCCGACATTCTGAAGGAGGATCAGGGCCAGAACACCTGCCTGTTCTCCACGGAGTTCTCGCTCAAGATGATGGGCGACATCCAGGAGTGGTTCATCGAGAACAAGGTGCGCAACTTCTACTCGGTGTCGATCTCCGGCTACCACATCGCCGAGGCCGGGGCGAACCCGCTCAGCCAGCTCGCCTTCACGTTGTCCAACGGCTTCACCTACGTCGAGAGCTACCTCGCGCGCGGCATGGACATCAACGACTTCGCGCCGAACCTGTCGTTCTTCTTCTCCAACGGCATGGACCCGGAGTACTCCGTCATCGGTCGCGTCGCCCGCCGGATCTGGGCGGTCACGATGAAGGAGAAGTACGGCGCGAACGACCGCTCACAGAAGCTGAAGTACCACGTGCAGACCTCGGGCCGGTCGCTGCACGCACAGGAGATGGACTTCAACGACATCCGCACCACGCTGCAGGCGCTGATCGCGCTCTACGACAACTGCAACTCCCTGCACACCAACGCCTTCGACGAGGCCGTCACGACGCCGTCGCCGGAGTCGGTGCGCCGGGCGCTGGCGATCCAACTGATCATCAATTCCGAATGGGGCCTGTCGAAGAACGAGAACCCGCTGCAGGGGGCGTTCATCATCGACGAGCTCACGGACCTGGTCGAGGAAGCCGTGCTCCGGGAGTTCGAGCGGATCTCCGAGCGCGGCGGCGTGCTGGGTGCGATGGAGACCGGCTACCAGCGGGGCCGGATTCAGGACGAGTCGATGCTCTACGAGCACCAGAAGCACGACGGCAGCCTGCCGCTCATCGGCGTCAACACCTTCCTGCCGCCGGACCGGGACCGGGAGCCGGTGGTCCTGGAACTCGCGCGCGGGACCGAGGAGGAGAAGCAGTCCCAGCTGAAGCGGGTCCAGGACTTCCAGTCGCGCAACGCCGAGGCGGCGGAGTTCGCCATCCGCCGGCTCCAGGAGTCCGCGATCGCCGGGGAGAATGTGTTTGCCGTCCTGATGGATGCGGCCCGCGTTTGTTCTCTGGGACAGATCACCGAGGCATTTTTTGAGGTCGGCGGCCAGTACCGCCGCAACGTCTGAGCACGAGAGGGTTACTGCATGAGCGAAATCCAGCGGGTCGGGGTCATCGGTTGCGGGCTGATGGGCTCGGGCATCGCCGAGGTGTGCGCCCGGGCGGGGCTCGACGTCAAGGTCACCGAGGCCAACGCCGACGCGCTGGCGGCCGGGCGGAAGCGCATCGAGTCCTCGCTGGGCCGGGCCCTGTCGCGCGGGAAGCTCGACGAGGCCAGTCACGCGGCGACGCTGGCCAAGATCTCGTTCACGACCGACATCGGCGAGTTCGCCGACGTCGACCTCTCGGTCGAGGCCGTCGCCGAGAACGAGCAGATCAAGCTCGACATCTTCCGGGCGCTGGACAAGGTGGTCACCAGCCGGGACGCGATCCTGGCCTCGAACACCTCGTCGATCCCGATCATGAAGCTCGGGATGGCGACCTCGAGGCCCGACAAGGTCGTCGGGATCCACTTCTTCAACCCGGTGCCGGTGCTCAAGCTCGTGGAGCTCGTCACCTCGCTGCTGACCGCGCCGGAGACCGTGGAGCGGTCCTCGGCCTTCGCCACCGATGTGCTCGGCAAGACCGTCATCCGCTCGCAGGACCGGGCCGGCTTCGTGGTCAACGCGCTGCTGGTGCCGTACATCCTGTCGGCGATCCGGATGATGGACTCCGGGTTCGCCTCCGCCGAGGACATCGACCACGGCATGGTGCTCGGCTGCGCACACCCGATGGGCCCGCTCGCCTTGGCGGACCTGATCGGCCTGGACACGATCAAGGCCATTGCGGACTCCATGTACGACGAGTTCAAGGAGCCGCTGTACTTCGCCCCGCCGCTGTTGCTGCGCATGGTCGACGCCGGCCTGCTCGGCAAGAAGAGCGGGCGCGGCTTCCACAATTACGAGAGCTGAGGGACGTCCCACCATGGCCGGATACAAGGGCAACAAGGACTTCGACGCCTGCACGCTACCGAAGGACTACGAGGACCTGCGCCAGTCCGTCCGTGCGCTCGCGGAGGAGCAGATCGCTCCGCACGCGCACGACGTCGACGACCAGGCCCGCTTTCCCAAGGAGGCCCTCGACGCGCTGCGCGGCGCCGGCTTCGACGCCCCGCATGTTCCCGAGGAGTACGGCGGCCAGGGTGCCGACGCGCTCGCGACCGTGATCGTGGTCGAGGAGGTCGCGCGGGTCTGCATGTCGTCCTCGCTCATCCCCGGCGTGAACAAGCTCGGCTCGCTGCCGCTGATGCTCTCCGGCTCGGAGGAGCTTCAGACCAAGTACCTGACGAAGCTGGCGGCCGGCGAGGGGATGTTCTCCTACTGCCTGTCCGAGCCGGAGGCCGGCTCGGACGCGGGCGGCATGAAGACCCGCGCGGTGGCCGACGGGGACGACTGGATCCTCAACGGCTCCAAGTGCTGGATCACCAACGCCGGCGAGTCCGAGTTCTACACCGTCTTCGCGGTCACCGACCCCGAGAAGGGCTCCCGCGGCGGCATCAGCGCGTTCGTCGTCGAGAAGAACGACAACGGTGTCTCCTTCGGTGCACCCGAGCGCAAGCTCGGCATCAAGGGCTCCCCCACGCGCAACGTGAACTTCGACGACGTGCGGCTCCCGGGCGACCGGATGATCGGCGCGCCCGGCACCGGCTTCACCACCGCGATGCGGACGCTGGACCACACGCGGATCACGATCGGCGCCCAGGCGATCGGGGTGGCCCAGGGCGCGCTGGACTTCGCGGTCGCGTACATGAAGGAGCGCCGGCAGTTCGGCAAGGCGATCGCCGAGTTCCAGGGCCTGCAGTTCATGGTCGCGGACATGGCGATGCAGATCGAGGCGGCGCGTCAGCTGGTTTACGCGGGCGCGGCCAAGTCCGAGCGCGAGGACAAGGACCTGACCTACTTCGGCGCCGCGGCGAAGGCCTACGCCTCCGACGTCGCCATGAAGGTCACCACCGACGCCGTGCAGCTCCTCGGCGGCTACGGCTACGTCAAGGACTACCCGGTCGAGCGCATGATGCGTGACGCCAAGATCACCCAGATCTACGAGGGCACCAACCAGGTCCAGCGCATCGTCATCGCGCGGTCGCTCCTCAAGTAAGTCTTTTTCAGACGATCTTGGTCTTCTTGATCGTTTGAGGTGAACTCAGCGCAACCGCCGAGCCCACATGGTCACGCACCGTGTGGGCTCGTGTGTTTTTCACGCACCGTCAGAAAGACCCTTGGCTCGCGCTTGGGGTTCCGGTTGCCAGCCTCGGGTTACACACATGGGGCGGAATGTCCTTCACGTTCCGTGCGCGATGCCCGCCCCCCTGCCGACCCATCGGAGACACCGCGATGGCGAACGGGTCGACCGACCCTGCCGACGAGGCCAGGCCGCCGGATGCCGATCTTGAGCGGCTCCGACACCTGGCCTACGTCGTGCTGGCCCCTGCCCTGGGACGACCCCGCCGTGCCCGCATCGCGGACGAACTCGCGCGGCGCAACCTCGCCGACGGCGCGTCCTTCCCGAACGCGCGTGACCGCCTGATCGCCCAGGTGCTGCACGTCGGCACCCGGCCGAGCGGGCTGAGCGCGCTGGGGGCCCGCGCGAAGGGCCCGGGCGGCGACTCTCCCGCCGAGACCGCCCTCGGCGCGATGACACCAGCAACCCGGGCCGCCTACGCCCTGACCCGGCTCGAGGGCGTCCCGGCGGCACGGGCCGAGGCGCTGCTGCGCCAGGCGGGCGTCGCGGACGCCCGGACCGCCCTGGCGATGGCCGGCCGCGCCGACCTCACCCCCGAGGACGTGCGCGGGCTCGTCGTGCCGGTCTCGAGCGCATCGCGCCGGCCGCGGATCATCGCGGCGGCCGCGGCGGTGCTCGTCGTCGGCGTGGCGGCTCCGGTGATCGCGGTGACCACCGGCGGCAGCAGCAACGACACCCCGGAGCCGGTGTCGAACGAGACGGGATCGAACTCGGCGCCGGCCCAGCCGGACGCCGACGCGATCGCGAAGGCCGTCCAGCTCGACCGCGACCTGCGGCGGATCCTGATCCGGCTCGATGAGGAGCTCGCCCGCGACGACCAGAACAAGGCGGAGATCCAACGGCTGCGCACCTTGCGCGCAGCCGTCGTACAGGAACAGAAGCGACTCGGCGGGAGCGCACCATGAGACAGCCCTTCCGGCGAAGGCTACGGACGGTGGTCCCCCTGACCGCTGCCGTCGCGCTGCTGGTCACCGCGTGCGGTGGCGGGGGCGAGGACAGCGACGTTGCCGAGGCCGCGCCCCTGACCGACACCCTGTCCGCCCAGCAGGACACGACCGAGACCACCGCCGACCTCGTCCGCGCCGTCGCGGACTACCTCGATGCGCAGGCCAAGGGCCGTGGCAAGGAAGCCCCCGGCAACGCGGCCACGCAGGCACTGGCGAACGCGGTGGCCAAGGCGCAGGCACAGGAGGAACGGGACACCGCGGCGGTGGCGAAGGAGTCCGAGAAGGCTCCGGTCCAGACCAAGGCGCAGGTCGATTCCCTGCGGGCGGCGAACAGCTACGAGAACGTCAGCTCGAAGAAGGCCAACGCGCGGATCGCGGCTCAGAAGAACGGCGTCACCGACGTCGGGGTCACCGAGGACTCCATCAAGATGGGCACCGTCACCATGCACGGCATGGCGCTCGGCAACGTACTCGCCACCCCGCTGGTGAACGGCGTGCGGGCCACCTTCGCGTCGATCAACGACCGCGGCGGCGTCCTCGGCCGCCGGCTCTCCCTCGTGGACTGCGACGACGGTCCGGGCGAGGTGTCCCGGTCGAAGGCCTGCATCAAGAAACTGGTCACGCAGGACAAGGTCTTCGCCCTGCTCGGATACTCCAGCTGGTCGTCGGCCTCCGTGCACTCGGACCTCGCGCAGTACCGAATCCCCGCCGTCGGCACCTGGGCCTACTCCCAGACCGAGTGGCAGGACTCCTACATGTTCCCCACCCACATGTCGATGATCCACGAGGCGATGGCCAACGCCCACTGGGTGAGGAACGTGATCAAGCCGAAGACCTACGGGCTGGTCTGCCTGTCCAGCCCGGAGATGCAGCTGGCCTGCCAGCAGGTGCAGCGCATCCTCGACGAGTCCGGCGCGAAGATGGTGCGCAAGCTCGACGTCGGCATCTCCGAGACGTCGATGTCGGCGCAGATCCTCTCGATGCGCGCGGCGGACCCCGATCACATCGTTCACTACGTGATCAACCCGGCGACCATGGTGAAGTTCATGGTCGAGGCGGCGCAGCAGGGCTACTACCCGGACCAGGGCATCTCGGGTAACCACCTCGCGGCCGAGGTGCTGGGCTCGCTGTTCGGACAGCACCCGGTCAATCGGTACTGGACCAACACGACCTACAAGTTGTGGGGCCCGGAGTTCATCGCCGTCATGAACAAGTACGCGCGCGGCAACAAGGGACTGAACCACCACATCGTCCAGTCCAGCTACACCGGCGCCCTGATCTTCGAGCAGGCCGCCAAGGCGGTCGGCCCGAACCTGACCCGCGAGCGGCTGATGGCCCAGCTCGGCAACGGCGATGTGTACTCCGCCGACGCCTCGCTGGACCAGCGCTTCTCCTGGAGCCCGGCCGAGCGCTACGGCCAGAACTGGAACGCGGAGTGGGGTCAGGGCCGCGAGTACATGTACAAGTACACGTCCACCAACACCGTCTCCGACCCGAACGGCACGCCGTCGGGGTTCGCGCCCGACCCCGACCAGTTCGTGATCTATACGAACAAGTAGTCGTTGCGTCGAACTGGTGCACTGGCGGCCCAGTTCGGACGCAGCGGGGTTGGTGAAGTGAACACACGAAGGCCCGGTCCGGAGTTCCAGGACCGGGCCTTCGGCGTCCCCACGGGGAGGGACGCTTCCAGCAGGGCTGTGTTTCTGACTTAGCGTCAGCCCGTCAGAGGGTGCTTCGGCGCCGGCGGACCGCGACCACCGCTGCGGAGCCCGCGATCACCAGCCCGGCGCCGAGAGCGATCACGTCGTCGGTCCGGTTCGCTCCGGTCCGCGGGAGGTTCTCCCCCGCGACCTCCCCGGGCACCTCGACCACTCCGCCGCCGGTGCCCGTTCCCTCACCCGGCACCTCCACCGGTGGCTGGTCGACCCCGCCGACCTCGGGCGCGGTCGCCGTTCCGGTGTAGAGCAGCGTGATCGTCGCGCCCTGGCAACCATCCTGGTTGAGGGACGTGTTCAGCATCCCGAATCGCGGCAGGTCTGCGGCGGCGACGCCGAGAGCTGACAAGGTTGCCGACGAACTCGGCGGAAGCACGACGTCAACCGCCGCCGGCAACTGCGCGATCTCGAAGTCGGCCGCGGTGCAGGCGCCGACGGCACCCGGAGCCTGCGTGATCGACTGGATCGAGACCGTCAGGTCCTGAAGCGTGAGAGCGAGGTCGTTCGGATTCGTGAATTGCAGGTCGATCGCGGCCGAGGCCCCGGGATAGATCCCGGGCGCCGGGGAGCCGGCCATGGTGAACGGCTGCACGTCACCCGGTGCCGCGGCGGCCGCGCCCGCGGAGGCGAGTGCGAGCACACCGCTCGTCATCACGCCGGCAAGGCAGCGGACCGTGTTGCGGGCGGCCATCACTCGCCACCTTCCCCGGTCGAGGTCTCCGGCTCGGACTGATCGCCGGATCCCGGGTCACTCGGCTCGATCGGCGCCGGGTCGGCCGGGCTCGGCTCGTCCTCGACCTTGGCGCCCGGCGATGAGGTGGGTGGGGTGTCGCTTCCGGGCTCGGGCGTCGGCTCCGGCGTCGGGTCGGGGCTCGGGGTCTGGGTCGGGGTGGTCGTGGGCTCCGGCGCCGGGCCGGGAATGGTCGTGGGCTCCGGCGTCGGGTCGGCGCCGGGCGCCGGGGTCGGCGTCGGGTCGGCGGGCTGCTCCGGCTTCGGCTTCTCCGGCTTCGGCTCGCCCGCGGCGTCGCGGTCCAGCTTCAGGGTCCGGACGGTCTCGTTGCCAGCGGCGTCGGCCTGGGTGACCCTGACCGTCGTGGTGCCCTTCTTCAGCTGGATCGCGCTGACGAAGGTGCCGGCCGCGTCGACCGCGGGCGTCTCGTCCACGACCGCATCGTTGTCGGCCTTGACCGTGACCTTCTGCTTGTCGCCGCTCGCCGAGCCGGCGGTGCCGCGGAGCTCGAGCTCCTTGCCCTCTCCGGTCGGGACGACCTGCAGGGCCGGGCCCGTGCGGTCGACGACGACCGCGGTCGCCTTCGAGGTGAGGCTGCTGATCCCGTCGCGGATCGCGGCGGCGACGACGGAGTGCGTGCCTTCGCCGAGCTCGACCGGAATCGCGTACCTGCCCTGGTCAGTGACCTCGCCGCGGCCGATCTCGTCGCCGTCGGCGAACAGGACCACAGTGTTGCCCGGGTCGGCCGTACCGGCCATCTTCACCGACTCGGCGTTGGTGACCGAGTCACCTTCCGCGCCGGAGTCGGCCGAGACGACCAGGACCGGGGAGCTCGGGATGCCGAGCCTGAGGATCGGGTCCTCCACCGATCCGCCGACGCCGGCCGCGAGCCCGCCGAACTCCGGCGTCAGGCCGATCGACAGGCCGTTGCTGAAGATGGACTGGAGCACCGAGGTGTACGCGGGGTTCCGCGAGATCCAGTGGTGGCGGACCGCGACGACGCGGTAGGCACCGAGGATGTTCGGGAGAAGGGTGGTGGGCCCGTCGCAGCTGGTCGCCGGCGGAGTGATCTCACAGACGGTCGACCCGTTCAGCCGGCTGACCCGGTACTTCAGGGGCGCGGGACCGGTGGTCGGCGCCTGAGCGGTGAACCGCAGGTGTCCGGAGACCGGGAGGCCGAAAATCTTGACCGTGATCACGGCGGAGACCGCGGCGCGCGGTGTACCCATCGCGGCGGCCTTCGCGGTGAGCGCGGAATCGGAGGACTCGGTGGTCCAGTAGGCCCAGGCCGGGGCGCCGGTGCCCAGCAGCGCGAGGCCCGCGACTCCCGTGGTCAGCAGCGCCGAGCGGCGCGCGGTCGGCCGTCGCATCACTGCACCGCCGTCACGGTGACGGGGAAGGTGAACGTTCCACCTTGGCAAGCGTTCTGGGCGTTGATGCCCATCAGCACGGCGTCCTCCAGGACGACGGACGACACGCCGGTCGCCAGCACGACGGGCAGGTCGGAGAAGTTGAAGGTGATGTCGGCGTTGCTGCAACCCGGAGCGTTCGAGACCACCAGGTCGTCCAGGTCAGCATCGATGCCCTGAATCGTCAGCGTGCCGATGTGAGGGACCGTCAGCAAGAGGTCGAAAGACTCACCGGGGTACACCCCGACGGCGGTGCCCGTCGCGGTGAACGGAGTCGCGGCGCCAAGCGTCGTGGTGCCGGAGGCGGTTCCGCCCCCGCTGAAGTAGGCCCAGGCCGGGGCAGCGCCGAAGATGGCGATACCCGCCACAGCCACTGCCGCCAGTCGCCGGGCACTTCGGCCGGCCGGGCGCGGCCCGGTGCGCCGACCCCACATCCCGGAACTCGATCCGATTGCCATCTGCTTCCCCCAAGTGATGCGTGGTGCAACGAGCAGGTGAGCGGTGGGGCAGAGCGCGGGCGCGCCCCGCCCCACCGCGTCGTGGAGCAGTTACGCCTGGACCGCGACGATCGAGACGGTGACCTCGATCTCGGCGCCCTGGCAGCCGTCCTGGTTGTCGGCCGAGTTCTCCATGTTCACGGTGAAGCCCGGGGTGGGGATGTTGAGCGTGCCGCCGTTCGCGGCGGCCGTGCCGAAGGAACCGGAGGCCGGCGGGGCCGGGGTCAGGCTGAACCAACCCGCGTCGCAGGAGCCGGGCGAGGAGACGATGCTGAAGGCCGGAGTACCGAAGCCGACGACCGAGACCGCGAAGTCGTTCTGGTTGGTGAAGTCCGCGCTCGTGACGGGGACGCTACCGCCGGGGAACAGCGGGGTGCTGTCGTCGATGTTGATGGTCGCGGTCATGGGAACGAACGCGCCGAGCGTGGTCGAGCCGGTGGCGGTGCCACCGCCGCTCCAGTAGGCGAAGGCCGCGCCGGCGCCGAGGGCGACGACAGCGGCGGAGGCGGCGACGGCGGTGATCTTCTTCTTGGTGATGCGCATGGTGGTCTCCCCCAAGGAGATGTGGAAGCGGGTGGGTTGACGCGGGTGCAGCTCGACCGGAGTGGTCGGCCATGGGACGAAAGGATGAGGCGCCGAAACCCCGAGCCGCGGCACATCCCGCTAACGCTCCGTGGCGGTGAGGGTCACTCAGTGACCATGCGTGACTGCGAAGAGAAGTTCGGTGGAACCAGCAGCAGCCGACGTGCGTCTCAGTCCGCCCGAACCTCAAGATCATTGAGCGACCTGCGGTTCTACGCGGCGACTGCGGCCGTCCTGACCAAGGCCGGGTCATACGACCGCAGAGAAAACGTGACCATCCGTTATGCCCGTGTCATCCGGGCTCGCACCGCCGCGTCCGATTCGTCCGGATGAGAATTACACCTAACTGACGGGCCGTCAGGTTGCGGGTGTGACGAGAGGTGCGACGGGTCGGAGCTCAGGCCCCGTCGAGGAACGCCTCGAGGACCGGTGCGAGTTCCGCGGCCTCGGACAGCAGCGCCAGATGCCCACCGTTGTAGAGATGGAGCCGGCCGTTCGGGAGGACCGCGGCCATCACCTTGGCGTTGGAGGCACGGATGATCGGGTCGTCGTTCCCGGCCAGCACGAGGCAGGGCTGACGCACCATCCGCAGCGCGGGCAGGCTCGTCCAGCCGGTGCCGGCGCCGAGTTGGTAGAGGTAGCTACGCACCGGGGTCGCGCTGGGTGCGCTGTGCAGGAGGTCGACGATGCCGGCGGGGTCCTGCCGGGCGGTGCCCCCGTAGATGTGACCCGCGATGCGGCGGGCGTAGGCCGGGTCGCGGTGGCGCTTCGGGGTCGCCATGCGGGCGAGCGTGCGCAGGGTCGGCGGGACGCTCAGCCAGCCCGTCGACGTCGCGACCAGGACGACCCGGCGGCAGCGGCGCGGGTTCTGGAACGCGAACTGCTGGGCCAGCGCGCCGCCCCAGGAGATGCCGAGGATGTCGGTGCGGTCATAGCCGAGGTGGTCGACGGCGAGGCGCAGCGAGCGGGCCATCGTGTGCAGGATGTACGGCGCCTTCGGGGCCGGGGAGGCACCCAGGCCGGGCGGATTGACCGCGATCAGGGGACGGTCGGGGTCGAGGTGCTCGATCAGCACGTCGAACAGGGCCGAGGACGTCCCGATGCCCGCGCAGAGCAGCAGGGGCGTCCGGCCGGGGGCGCCGGGCCAGTGCCGGACCTTCGAGCTTGCGGCCGACGTCGAGGATCTCGACCTCGGCCTCACGGGCCGGAAGCGGCGGCGCCACCTGACGGGCTCTCACGTCGCCCGCACGTAGGTCCCCGGAGCCGGCGCGATCACCGGAAACTCAGGGATGCCGGGGGTCGACGGTGCGTTCACCAGTTCCCCTCCGTGCTCGTGCAGCCACTGGCTGAAGTCGGGCCACCACGATCCCTTGACGGTCTCGGCGGCTTTCAGCCAATCATGCGCATCGGCGGGGGTGCTGTCCGCGATTCGGAAGGTTGCCTTCGGGTTGGACGGCGGATTGACGATCGACGCCACGTGGCCGGCGCTCGAGAGCACAAACCGGCTGTTTCCGCCCAGGAGCTGGGTGCTCGCGTAACAGGACTCCCATGGGCACAGGTGATCGTTGATACCGCCGGTGATGTAGGTGTCGATGTCCACGGCACCCAGATCGACCGGAGAACCCAGCATCCGCGACATTCCCGGGTGCAGCAGCGAGTTGGATCGCGCCATGTCCAGGAAGTCCTTGTGCAGGGAGGCGGCCATCCGCGTGGTGTCGGCGTTCCAGAACAGCACGTCGAACGGGCGCGGGGACTTCCCCTGCAGGTAGCTGTCCACCCAGTAGTTCCAGATCAGGTCCCGCGGCCGCAGCCACGCGAACACCTCGGCCAGGACCCGGCCGTCCAGGTAGCCCCGGGCCGCGGACGCGCGAGCGGCGGCCTCGGCCGCCGACGGGGTGAGCAGCGCGCCGGCCACCCCGGAACGGGACTGGTCGAGGACCGTCACCGACCAGGCGGCCGCGGAGACCCGATCGAGCCGGCCGGTGTCGGCCAGGTGGGCGAGGACCATCGCGCTGAGGATTCCGCCGGAACAGAAGGAGAGCAGGGAGGCGGTCTCACTGCCGGCGACCCGCCGGGTGGTCTCCAGCGCCCCGACGATCGCGTCGCCGTAGGTGTCGAGGTTCCAGGCGGAGTGCCGGACGTCGGGGTTGCGCCACGACATCACGAACACCTGGTGTCCCTGACCGACGAGGAACTCGACCAGGCTGCGGCCCGGCGCCATGTCGGCCACGTAGAACTTGTTGATGACGGGCGGCACCAGCAGCAACGGCACCTGGCGCACCGTCGGGGTGTTCGCGGTGTACTGCAGCAGTTCGTAGACCGCGGTCCGCTCGACCACGCCGCCCGGAGTGGCGGCGACCGTCACCCCGACCTCGAAGGCGTCCGGGTCGACCATCCGCGGCACGCGCGGCGGGGAGGACAGGTCGCGGGCGAGGTTGCGCGCCCCGCGGGCCAGGCTGACGCCCTTGGTGTCCTTCGCGGTCGCCAGGGCGGTCGGGTTCAGGACCAGGTTGTTGCTCGGCGCGGTGGCATCGAGCAGGTTGCCGACCGTGAGCGTGACCCGGTGCTCGCTGTTCTCGTCGAGGCCGGCCCTGGCGACCAATTGCTCGGCCGACGCCGAGACCGCCAGGTGCGTCTGCACGGCCCGCTTCAGGATCGGGTTCTCCGACCAGGCCGGGTGCGCGTAGCGGGCGTCCTTGGGGTGCGGGGACAACTCGGAGCGCCCGGCGACGACCTTGGCCAGCTCGGCGGTCAACGTCGCGCCCTGGCTCGCCACGGTCCGCGGGCGGCGGACGAGCGCACCGGCCAGCCGGAGCGTCGACTTCGGCGTCGGAACCAGATTGCGCCACGAGCCCTCGGTCGCACGACTCAGCAGGAGGTCGAAGGGAACGCCCACCTCGACGGCCTCGTCGTTGCGCCCTGGCACGTTCCGGGACGAACCATTGCGTGCGGTCATGCCTCGACCACCTCCGGGACAGGGGGCTTTCGGGGTCTGGTACCCGCGCGTGTGTCGAACTCTAACGAGAAATGTGCACATTTCACGCGCGGAGACGAGTCACCTTTTGGTCCCCTTTGTGGGTTGCCTGACGTTCGCCTGCTTCCATGACTGGAGGCGTTCGATCTATTTCTCGGGGTGTGCCATGTCCAGCGATGTCCCGGTCGACGGCCCCGTGCCGTCCGAGGGTCCGGAGCTGCTGGCCTTGCGGCGCCTGGGTTTCACCGCGCTCCCCCCCACGATTCAGCGTCGGCGCCGGGCCCGCCTCGCCGACGGACTCGCCCGGATGGCCCTCGCGGAAACGGACGGTAACTACGGCGACGCCCGCGCCAAGGTGATCCGTGACGTCCTGCATGCCGGCCCCGGCGGTGGCTGGCTGCCCGCCGGACTCGTCCGCATCGTGGACGGTGGACCGGCCACCTCGCGTCAGATCGAACAGGCCCTGGCCGGCATGGTGCCTGCGGCACGCGCCGCGTTCGCGCTGATGCATCTGGAGAACCTGCCGGGTGCCCGGATCGACGGGCTGCTCGCCAAGGCGGGGGTCTCGGATCCGGCGACCGCCGTCTCGATCGCGGAGCGGACGCCCCTGGACCCGACCGGGCTGCGCTCGATGGTCGTGCCGGTCGCCGCGTCATCGGTCTCGCCCCGCCTGATCGGCGCGGTGGCGATCGGGCTCGTGCTCGCGGTGGCTGCTCCCGTGATCGCGGTGAGCGCCTTCGACAGCGACAGCGACGGCGAGGCCGCCGTCCCGGTGTCCAGCTCCCAGCGCACCATCTCCGACCGGGAGGCCGCGATCGGCGCGGCGAAGGATGCGCTGCGGGACGCCCGGGAGCGGGACGGCAGCGAGGCCGATCAGAGCCTGCGGCGGATCCTGCAGCGTCTGGACGACGCCCTCGACGACTCCGGCGTCACCCGCAAGCAGGAGAAGCGGCTGAAGAACCTCCGCGCCGCCGTGGTCGAGGAACGCGAGCGCCTGCAGGACTGACCGGACCTCGCGGTTCGCGTCCGAAGGGTCGGGGTAGCGCGACGGGGTGAGTGGAACTGTCTTCGTCTTCGCCCCCGACCCCCTCCTGACCGTGACCATGGAGGCCGGCCCGGACGGGGACGAGATCCACCTGCACCCCGGCGGGCAGGGCTTCTGGGTCGCTCGGATGGCCGGCGCCCTGGGCGCGGTCGTCTCCCTCGGCGGCCCCTTCGGCGGTGAGTCCGGCGCGGTCGTGCGGCACCTGATGGCCGACACCGGGCTGCAGATCGCCGCGGTGCCGGTCGCGGGCGTCAACGGTGCCTATGTCCACGACCGCCGCGACGGCGAGCGCGTCGAGATCGCGGCCATGCGGCCGACGGCGCTGTCCCGTCACGACGTCGACGACTTCTACGGCGCCGCGCTCACCGGCGCGCTCGACTCCGACGTCACGGTGCTGGCCGGCCCGGGCCCCTGGGACCCGGCGATCCTGCCGGCCGACGTGTACCGGCGGCTCGCGGCGGACCTGCGGTCGAACGGACGCACCGTGGTGGCCGACCTGTCCGGCGACGCACTTGCCGCCGCACTCGAGGGTGGGCTCAGCGTGCTCAAGGTCAGCCACGAGGAGTTGGAACGCGACGGCCGCGCGGCTCCGGGCGATGCCGCGTCCCTGCTGACAGCCATGACCGAGCTGACCAAGGCGGGCGCGGACAACGTGGTGGTGAGCCGGGCCGGAGACCCGGCGATCGCCTCGCTGGAGGGCCGTCTGCTCTCGGTGTCAGGACCGTCGCTGGACGTCGTCGACCACCGTGGGGCCGGTGACTCCATGACGGCGGGGATCGCGGCCGGCATCGCGGGCGGACTGGACCTGCCCAGCGCGCTCCGCCTCGGGGCCGCGGCGGGCGCGCTGAACGTCACCCGGCACGGACTGGCCAGCGGTGACCGAGACGCCGTGGAAAGCCTTGCCGAGCAATTCGAACTTCACGACCTGGACCCGGAGGGATCGATATGACGGACCGTCAGACGACGGTACTGATCACGAACGACGACGGGATCGAGAGCGAGGGTCTACGACTGCTTGCCCTGGCCGCGCTGGAGGCCGGGATGCGGCCGGTGGTCGCGGCCCCGATGACCGACACCAGCGGCGCCAGCGCGTCGATCACCTCGACCGAGACCGACGGCCGCGTGCTGTTCGAGCCCCGCGAGCTGGCCGGGTTGGAGGACTGCCAGGTGTACGCGGTCGCGGCGCTGCCGGCGTACATCTCGCTCGTCGCGGTCCGCGGCGGGTTCGGCGACCCGCCGGACTTCGTGCTGTCGGGCATCAACAACGGACCGAACACCGGGCACGCGATCCTGCACTCCGGGACCGTCGGCGCGGCCCTGACCGCAGCCGGGCAGGGCGTCACCTCGCTGGCCGTGTCCCTGGGTGTGGGCGGCGAGCAAAACTTTCCGACCGCCGCCGCACTGGCCCGGGAGGTCCTCCCCAGTCTCGCCTCCGCCCCGGCCGGGACCGTCCTCAATCTCAACGTCCCCGACGTGGAGCCCGGTGCGGTCCGCGGCGTCCGCGAGGCACCCCTGGCGAGCTTCGGTGCGGTGCAGACCAACATTCTCGAATCCGGCAAGGGCTACGTCGTCACGGGGATGTCCGAGATCGACGTCAGCACCGAGCCGGACAGCGACGCGGCGCTGCTCGCCGCGGGCTGGGCGACGTTGACCGCGCTGCGACCGGTCTGCCAGGCCGGGGACGTCAACCTGCGGGACCTGGTCGGGACCCTGCTCCACGACGGGGTCCTCGCCGAGGGATCGGGCCGGCACCGCGTCTGAGTCAGGCTCGACCGAGCACGGACGCACTCGGACAACGCCGGGCCAAGCCCCTCGCCGACCTCTGACTGAGTGTCAGTCAGAACGGGAAACTTTCGGCGGTTGCTTCCGGTGCCCAGAATTCGGGTGGTTCGGCCCCGTCGGGTGGGGGTGGTCGGGTGAGGAAGACCCGGCCGGTCGGGGTGGTCCAGGTGAGGTTGCCGGCGTGGTCCTGGGTCACGTGCCACCCAGGCATCTGTTTGACCTGATGGTGCAAGCGGCAGACGCAGCCCAGGTTGGTGTAAACGGTCCGGCCACCGGCTGTGATCTTGAGGTTGAAGGCGATGGTGTGGTCCACATCACAGTGGATCGCGGGGCGGCGGCAGCCGGGGAAGCGGCAGTGGGTGTCGCGGGCGCGGATCGCGGCCTTCATCGCGGCGCTGGGGGCGTAGGTATTCGCGCCCCGGTTGAGGCGGGCGATCTGTTCCGCGGTCAGGACCGGGGTGTCGGTGTCGGCGGCGGCGCGCAGGTCGACCCCGAGTGCATCGGACAGCAGGTCGAGGAGGTGGTCGGCCTTGCGCGCACCGAGGGCCCGGTCATCACCGGGACCGGGATGGGCGGGGACGCGGGCCGTGAGGGCGCCGGAGATGGCGTAGGCCTGCTCGGACGGCAGGTACCAGCACAACGTGGCCATGCCGTCGTGTTCGTCCTTGACCCAGACCGTGCGGTTCGCGGCCGCGCTCTCGCGGCGCTTACGCACCGCCTCGGCGTCGAGCTTTTCGACCTGCCGGCGCACGGTCTCGCGCAGGGAGCGCGCGGTGCGGGCCTCGGCTCGGGGCAGGACCGCGTCCTCCAGCTGCGCGCACTGGGCGACGGTGAGGTTTCACGTCTCATCGGCGATGGCGCGGACCTTGGCGATCCCGAGCGCGCCGTCCCGCAGCGCCGCGAACGTCTGTGGGAGCCGGCGGGTCAAGGTCATCGCCAGCACCACCAGGTCGTTCGCGACCCCCGGGCTGAGCCGGAACCGCAACCCGACCTCGGCCTCCACCGAACGCACCATCGCGTCCTCGTCGTAGCCGACCGCCGGGTTGGCGATCTGGCGCAGCGTGTACTGCGCGATCCCGTGCAACTTCTCACCCTCGGCCTGGGCGATCAGGCGCTCCGCACGCGCCGCCGCGTCGAGCAGACCGGCATCGGTGCGCGAGGCGGCCGGGTCCGGGAGCCCGTCGACGACCGGGATCTCACCCCGGGACACCGCAGACCAGTAGGCGTCCTGTTGCGACTCGTAGACCGCGAACGACGCACGGAACGCGATGTAGTCCGGTTCGTCCGGCATCGGCTCACCGTCGAACCCGTCAGGCTCCGTTCCGGTCCCGCACGCGAACTCGAACATATGTTCGAAGCATACCCGGAACGGCCGGCCGCGGCAAGGCCCACCGAGCCCAGCAAATCAGGCTTTACTCTGCATTCTCGAAGATGTGACGGAGCATCAGGTCGTGCCCGGCTACGGGTGAGGTTGGCCGCCGGCAGCGATGAGCTCGACGAGCCGGGCGATGGCCTTCGCGCGACCGGCGGGGGTCTTGGTCTTCTGAACCCGGTGCAGGACGGCGTAGCGGTTCTGGGAGTTCAGCGCGTCGAAGGTGGCGCGGGCGCCGGCGGCGTCGAGGGCAGCGGCCAGGTCGTCCGGGACGGTCGCGGTGGCCGGGCTGTCGTACGCGGCATCCCAGCGTCCGTCGGCCTTCGCCTTCTCCACTTCGACCAGGCCCCGAGGACGCATCCGGCCCTCGGCGATCAGCTTCTCCACCTTGACGCGGTTCAGCTTCGCCCACGTGCTCGTCGGCCGGCGCGGGGTGAACCGCTGCATGTGCCAGGCGTCGTCGATCCGTCGCAGCTGACCGTCGATCCACCCGAAGCACAAAGCGCACTCGACGGCGCCGGCCCAGTCCAGCGACTGCACCCCGGTCGCCTTCTTCGCGAACTTGACCCAGACCTCGTCCGTAGTGTCGGCGTGCTTCTCCAGCCACGCCTCGAACGCCGCGGGGCCCTCGAAGAACTCGAGGTCGTCGGGCAGTGTCGGCACGTACCGCAACCTACCGACAAGCCGATCCGACAACCCGGTCCGCCCAGCATCCGACGGACGACGCCGAAGTTGAGGCGGGGCGGCGGGCAAGCCCGGCGGCGCTAAGAATTGACGACGACCCCGACGACCGGAACCGGACAAGACACGCGAGCCATCGCGCCGCCGGGCTTGCCCGCCGCCCCGCCGTAAGGAACGACGACCTCAGTCCGAGATGCGGCACAGCACGGCGTGGTGGGACACCGAATCACCGACCGAGACCGAGAGGCCAGAGACAACGCCCGCACGATGGGCGACGACCGGGTTCTCCATCTTCATCGCCTCACACACCGCGACGAGATCCCCGACCTGGACGGAATCACCGTCCTTGACCGCGACGGCCACGATCGTGCCCTGCATCGGGGCGAGAACGGCCGGGCCGGTGTCGGCACTGCCGGCCTCGGAGCGGAGCGCGGCGGACTCGGCCCGGATGGTTGCGGTCCGATCGCCGAGCACGGCCAGGCCCGGGACCGGGACCGGCATGACACGACGGCCGACCCGCACCATGACCGACCCGGAGTCGGCGGGGGCCGCGTCGGCTTCCGCGCCGTCAAAGTCGTTCTCGATCCAGCGGTTGTGGACGCCGAAGGGTTCGGCGGCGAAGTCGGGGTGGCGGACGATCTGGCGGTAGACGCCGAGCGGAGTGGGAACGCCGCCGATCTCGGTCTCGGCGAGCACGCGCTCGGCCCGGCGGAGGACGGCCGCACGGTCCGGACCGCTGACGATCAGCTTCGCGAACATCGAGTCGTAGCGGCCCTCGACGGTGTCGCCCGCCTCGACCCCGGCATCCAGTCGGACGCCCGGACCGTTCGGGACCGACAGCGTGCCGACCGTGCCCGGGCTGGGCAGGTAGCCCTGCGCCGGGTCCTCGGCGACCAGCCGGAACTCGATCGCGTGGCCCCGCGGGGCGACGTCGTCCTCGGAGAGCAGCCGGGCGCCGACGGCGATCCGGAACTGCTCCGCGACGAGGTCGACGCCGGTGGTCTCCTCGGTGACCGGGTGCTCGACCTGCAGGCGGGTGTTGACCTCGAGGAAGGACACCGTGCCGTCGGAGCCCACCAGGTATTCGACGGTCCCCGCGCCCCGGTAGCCGGCCGCCCGGCAGATCGCCCGGGCGGATTGGTGGATGGACGCCCGGACCGCGGCCGGCAGGAACGGCGCCGGCGCCTCCTCGATCAGCTTCTGATTGCGACGCTGCACCGAGCAGTCGCGGGTGCCGACCACCACGACCTGACCGGCATCGTCCGCGAGCACCTGAGCCTCGACGTGCCGCGCGGCGTCGAGGAAGCGCTCGACGAAGCACTCCCCGCGGCCGAAGGCGGCCACCGCCTCGCGGGTCGCGGATGAGAACGCCGTCGGGATCTCCTCCGCGGTATGGACCACCTTCAGTCCGCGACCTCCACCACCGAACGCAGCCTTGATCACCAGTGGCAGTCCGTGCTCCGCGGCGAAGGCCTCGACCTCGGCAGCATCCGCGACCGGGGCCTTCGTGCCGGGCGCCAGCGGCGCCCCGACCTCCCGCGCGATCCGACGGGCCGTCACTTTGTCTCCGAGATCCCGGATGACCGACGGTGGCGGACCGATCCAGACCAGACCGGCCGCGAGCACCGCGGCAGCGAACTCGGCGTTCTCCGCCAGGAACCCGTAGCCGGGGTGGACCCCCTGCGCGCCGGATCGCCGCGCGACCGCGACGATCGCCTCGATGTCCAGATAGGCCGGGACCTCATGCGCCTCGTCGGCCCGCCGCACGTGCAGGGCACCGGCCTCGTCGGGCGTGTGGATCGCGATCCCGCGCATGCCGGCGTCCCGCGCGGCGCGCAGTACGCGCACGGCGATCTCGCCACGGTTCGCGACCAGTACCGAACGCAACGGCTCGGCGGGCTCTTCGGTCAGAAAGGTCACGGGGTCAACTTCCGCAGTGCCGGCAGAACGTCGGTGGCGAGCAGATCCACGGCGGCAGCGATCCCGGCGTCCTTGCTCGCGAGCGCGATCACGACGGTCTCGACACCGGCGGCCGCGTACTCGGAGAGACGCTCGACCAGACGCTCCGGCGTGCCCAGAACGAGGTAGCGGTCGGCGACGCGGCCCATGTCCTGGTTGTAGACGCGGCTGAGGAACTCGACACCGTCGCGCACGGCGCGATCCCCGTCGCGGTCGATGTTCGACCACGCGAAGTAGGCACCGCGGAGCGCCTCCGCCTTGCGGCCGGCCAGGACCGCCTGCTCGCGCGCGGCGGCCAGGCTCTCGGCCACCTGGTGTGGCTCCATCAGATACGGCATCCAGACATCGGCGAAGCGCCCGGCCCGACGGAACGCCCCCGGCTTGCGCCCGCCGACCCAGATCGGCGGTCCGGGCCGCTGAACGGGCGGCGGCATCAGCCGATCCCCCTCGACGGTGCAGAACTTTCCCTCGTAGGTCACCGGATCGCCGGTGAAGAGAGCGGTGATGATTTCGAGGGCCTCGTCGGTGTACGCGCCCCGGTGCTTGGGGTCGACGCCGCACGCCCGCAACTCCGACGGGAACTCGCCACCGACGCCGACGCCGAACTCGAACCGCCCGTTCGAGACGCCGTCGAGGGTCGACACCATCTTCGCCGCGAGGGGTGCCGGATAGGTCGGCAGCAGGGTGAGCGCCGACAGCAGCCGGATCCTCTCGGTCGCACCGGCCGCGGCGGCCAGCGCGATCAGCCCGTTCGGCACGGCCTCGTGGAAGAAGACGTGCTCGCCGCTGGCGATCAGGTCGAAGCCGCTTTCCTCGGCCTGTCGGGCCAGGGCGGGAATCGTGCCGAAATCCGACGACGCCGCCAGCGCCAGCCCGACCCTCACAGCGCCTCGCCCGCCCGTGCGAGAACGGCCTCGGCCATGCGGACATGCACCGCGTCCACCATCGCGCCGTCGAGCACACCGACGCCGGTGGCCCCGGCGGCAATGACCGCGCGGGCGTGCGCGACCTCTGCCTCCGACGGGGAGAAGACCTGACCGGCGACCAGTACCTGGTCCGGGTGCAGGCAGATCTTGCCGTCGTAGCCGAGGTTCCGGCCCTCCTCGGCATCGGCCCGGAAGGCCTCGACGTCGCGCACCGAGACCACGGCCTGGTCGAGCGCGACGACCCCGGTGATCGCGGCGAACAGCACGACCTGGCTGCGGGCGTACAGCACCTCGCGGCCACCCGGGGTACGCCGGCCGCCGACGTCGAGCGCGTAGTCCTCCGCGCCGAAATACACGGCGTCCGGACCGGCGGCGAGCAACTCACGGGCGTCGGCGACGCCGATCGCGGTCTCCAGCCCACCGACGATCCTCGCCCCCTGTGGCAGCGCCGCGCGCAGCGTGAGCAACTGACCCGCGTGCTCGTACTTGGGCAGCACCACACCGTCCACCACTCCCCCGCCGATCAAGCCCGCGCACGCCGCGACGTCGGCGTCGTGCCAGAGCGAGTCGACAGGATTGATGCGGACCAGCACGCTGGCGATCGGCGGCCGCCCGGCGGTCACGGCATCGATGACCAGCTTGCGCGCCGCATCCTTCTCCGCCGGCGGCACCGCGTCCTCGAGGTCGACGATCACGGCGTCCGGGACGCTGCGCGCCACCTTGGCGAGCAGCTCCGGTCGCCCGCCGGGGACGAACAACGGGTTGCGGAGACGCATCGCCGTCATGCGGGCTTCCGGTACATCAGACCGGTTCGGCGGCAGGTGCAGACCATCTCGTCGCGCTGGTTGAAGGCGCGATGTTCGAAGACGGCGATGCCGTTGTCCGGACGGGAGGCGGATTCGCGCAGCTCGACGACCTCGGTCTCGACCCGGATCGTGTCGCCGTGGAAGACGGGTTTGGGGAACTTGATGTTCCCCATCCCGAGCTGGGCCACGATCGTGCCCTGGGTCAGCTCGGCGACCGACAGCCCGACCACCAGCGCGAGGGTGAACATCGAGTTCACCAGGCGCTGGCCGAACTCGGTCGCGGCCGCGTACTCGTGGTCGAGGTGCATCGGCGCGGTGTTCATCGTCATCGTCGTGAACAGCACGTTGTCGGTCTCGGTGACCGTGCGCCGGGTGGAGTGCTCGACCACCATTCCGACCTTCAGATCCTCGAAGTACAACCCCGCCATCAGGCTCCGTTCCCGCTCGAGTTCCCGCTCTGGGCGTCCCGGACCACACCGGCGACGACGTCCAAGGCTGCCGGATCCTCCATCGCCGAGGTGTCACCGGTCGGCTTTCCGTGCACGACGAGGTCGCGGAGCAGCCGCCGCATGGTCTTGCCGGTGCGGGTCTTGGGGAGCATCGGAGTGAGATAGATCGACGCGGGCCGCGCGTAGCCACCCATCTCGGCGGCCACGTGTGCCGCGAGTTCCTCGCGCGCCAGCTCCGCGTCCACGCCGTTCGCGAGCGTGACGAAGGCGATGGGCACGGTGCCCTTGGTCGGCTCCGGGATGCCGACCACCGCGGCCTCGACCACCGAGGGGTGAGCGGTGAGTGCCCCCTCGATCTCCATCGTCGAGATGCGGTGCGCGGCGACGTTGATGACGTCGTCGACGCGGCCGAGGACCCAGAGGTGGCCGTCGGCGTCGAGCACGGCCTCGTCGTTGGTGGCGTACACGCCGGGGAACTTCGAGAAGTAGGCCGAGGTGTAGCGGTCCGGGTCGTCCCAGACCGTGCGGCACAGCGTGGGGAACGGTGCGGTCAGCACCAGGTTGCCCTTGGTGCCGGGCGGAACCGGGTTGCCCTCGTCGTCGAGAATCGCGAACTCGTGACCGGGAACCGCGGTGCCGAGCGAGCCCGGCTTGATCGCCTCGACGCCGGCCACCGGGTAGGCCCAGGTGGACCCGGTCTCGGTCTGGCCGTAGGCGTTGACCACCGGGGCGTCGTAGGTCGTCGTGGTCCAGGTGAAGGTGTCGACGTCCAGCGGTTCGCCCTGCATGGTGATGACCTTCAGCCCGAGCGGATGCGCCGCCGCGAGGTCGTCGCCGAACTTGCGCAGCATCCGCCACAGCGTCGGCGCAGCCAGGATCTTGGTGACCTGATGCCGCTCGCAGATCTCGTAGAACCGCGACGTCGTCGGGGTGTCCAGCGCGCCCTCGTAGCAGGCGATCGTCATTCCGCACGCGAGGCCGCCGACCACGGCCTGGATCGGGAACGTCAGCCAGCCGACGTCGGCGGCGACCCAGTAGACGTCGCCCTCGGAGTACCCGACCTGCCAGTACGCGTTGGCCCACGTGCCCAACAGGAAGCCGCCGACCGAGTGCACGACGCCCTTCGGCTTGGACTCGGTGCCGGAGGTGAAGATCAGGAACGACGGGGCGTTCGGGTCCAGCGGCACCGGGGCGAGCCCGCCCTGTCCGTTGGCGACGACCGCGGCATAGGCGATCTCGCCCTCCAGCAGCGGCACCCCGTTGCCGGTCCGGTCGACCACGACGGTGGCCAGCAGCGTCGGGATCCGCGAACGCGCGGCACGCAGGGTCTCCAGCAGCGGGACGGGCTTGCCGCGTCGGTAGATCGCGTCGGCGACGATGACGGCCTTGGCACGCGCGGTCTGCAGGCGCGAGGCGACCGCCTCCTCGCCGAAGCCGGAGAACAGGACGGTGTAGATCGCGCCGAGGCGGTTGCACGCATGGATCGCGGTGAAGGCCTCGACCAGGTTCGGCATGTAGATGCCGACGACGTCGCCCTCGGTCACGCCGAGCTGCGCCAGGCCCGCGGCCAGAGCTGACACCTCGTCACGGAGTTCCGTGTAGGTGACGCTGCGGGTGTCCCCCGGCTCGCCCTCCCAGACGATCGCGACGCGGTCGGCGGTCGCGGGGTCCTCGGCCCACCGGTCGACGCAGTTGTCCGAGACGTTGATCCGGCCGCCTTCGAAGTAGCGGAAGCCTTCGATCCCTCCCGATCGCACCTGGGTGTAGGGCTGCAGCCAGCGTTGCTGCGCCGCCACCCACTCCCAGTACCCGTCGGTGCCGAGCTTGCGGAGCTCGGCGAGCTGTTCGGCGCGGGCGGGCACCAGCCAGTCCTCCCGCAGCGGGACGAGCGGGGCGGCGAGGAGCTGGTCCAGGGTCTCGCTGTCGGACATCGTTCGTCTCCGGGTGGGCTGGGGGGTCAGACCGGGCTGATCAGGTGATGACGCCGGCCGGGGCGACGGCTCCAGCCGTCGGCGTCGGCCAGCCGCGCAATGAGCTCGGCGCGCAGCGCCGGCGGCGGGACAACCGCGTCCACCACCAGCGAGCTGGCCATGCGGAGCAGGTTGATGTCGAGCTGCTGCTCGGCGGTGCGGGCGGCGATGAAGTCCGCTCGCTCCTCCTCGTCGTCGATCGCCGCGATCTTGTTCGCGTAGACGGCGTTCGTGGACGCCTCGGGTGACATCGGACCGATCGTCGCCGTCGGCAGCGCGAGCGTCGCCCGCGGCTCGAAACCCGGGGCGCACATCGCATAGTTACCGGCGGCGTAGGACTTGCGGAGCACGACGGAGATCTTCGGGACCTCGGCGCTCGACATCGCCGCGACCAGTTTCGCGCCGTGGCGGATGATCCCGGCCCGCTCGACCGCCACGCCCACCATGAAGCCGGGCACGTCGTGCAGGAACAGCAACGGGATGTTGTAGGCGTCGCACATCGAGATGAAGCGCGCCGCCTTGTCCGCCGAGTCGACGAAGATCGCGCCGCTGCGGACGCTCGGCTGGTTCGCGACGAGGCCGACCACGCGGCCGTCGAGACGGGCCAGTCCGACGACCATCTCCTGCGCCCAGCGTGCCTTGATCTCGAAGAACGAGCCGCCGTCGACGAAGCCCTCGATCACATCGCGGACGTCGTAGGAGGCGTTGGGATCCTCCGGCACGACACCGTCGACGAGCACGCGCTCGGGCGGCACCGCCTCGATGTGCGGGGGTGCGCTGCGGAAGTCGTCGGGCAGGTAGCTGAGCAGGAGCCGGGCGGCGGAGATGGCCTCCCAGTCCGAGCCGAACATCTCATCCGCGCACCCGGAGACGGACGTGTGCATCGCCGCACCGCCCATGTCCTCCAGCGTCGTGATCTCGCCGGTGACCTTCTCCGCGATCCGCGGGCTGGCCAGATACATCGACGCGTTGCCCTCGACCATGCCGACCCAGTCACAGAACGACGGCATGTAGGCGCCGCCGGCGGCCGACGGGCCGAGGAGCACGCAGACCTGGGGAACCCGGCCGGACAGGGCGACCTGCATGTGGAAGATCGCGGAGGCACCGCGGCGCCCCGGAAAGAAACCCATCTGGTCGGTGAGCCGCCCGCCGGCCGCGTCGACGAGATAGACGACGGGGAGCAGGTCGCGGTCCGCGCGCTCCAGGATCCGGATCTGCTTCTCGCAGGTCAGTGCGCCCCAGGATCCAGCTTTGACGGTGAAGTCGGAGGCGATCACCGCCACCGGGCGGCCGTCGACGCGGCCCACCCCGGTCACCACGCCGTCGGCGGGGAGGTCCAGATCCCCGGCGGTCGCGAGCAGGCCGTCCTCGACGAAGCTCGCCGGGTCGAAGAGCAACGCGATGCGCTCACGCACCGGCAACTTCGTCGGCCAGCGGGACGCGTCATTGCCCAGCAGCGCCTTCTCCTGCGCGGCCAGGACGTCGGCGATCCCGGGGGCGGCGACCTGCGCCTCGCTCAAGGAGCGAGGCCCTTGGTCAGGATCTCGAGTTGGATTTCGTCGGTGCCGCCGCCGATGCGCAGGATCCGGGCGTCGCGGTAGTGCATCGCGACCGCGCTCTCCTCGACGAATCCGGCGCCGCCGAACAACTGGACGGCGTCATCGACGATCCGGTTCGCCGCGACCGCCGCGAAGTACTTGGCCTGCGCCACGGTCTTGAAGGCCCCGGGATGGTTGTCGTCGAGCCGCAGCGCGGAGTGATGGGTCATCAGGCGGGCGGCGTCGAGCTCGATCTCCATCGTCGCCAGCTTGTGCCGGATGGTCTGCAGGTGCGTCAGTGGGGCGCCGAACGCCTGACGGTCGCGGGTGTAGGCCGTCGCCAGGTCGAGACATTCGGCCGCGTGCCCGAGCCCCATGCCGGCCAACGCGATCCGCTCGAGTTGGAAGCCCTCCATGATCTGCTGGAAGCCGCGGCCCTCGGCGCCGAGGACGTCGTCGCCGCTGACCTGCACGTCGTCGAGGATGACCTCGCGGGTGTCCGAGGAGTGCCAGCCCATCTTCGACAGCGGGTTGCCGAAGGACAGCCCGGGCGTGCCCTTCTCGACCAGGAACAGCGTGACGCCCGAGTGCCGGTCCGCACTGGTCCGGGCACCGACGATGATCACGTCGGCGATGCCGGCGTTGGTGATGAACATCTTCCGGCCGTTGAGCACCCAGCCGCTGTCGGTGCGGCGCGCGGTCGAGGTCATGCCGGCGACGTCGGACCCGGCCTGAGGCTCGGTGACCGCGATGGCGGCGATGGCCTCGCCGTCGCACAGCGCGCCGACCCAGCGCTCCTGCTGCGTGGCGGTGCCGTGCCGGGCGATGTGCGGACCGGCCATGTAGGCGCTCACGAGCGCGGTCACCGCGATGCCGCCGCTGGCCCGGGCCAGTTCCTCGGACAGGATCGCGACCGCCAGCGAGTCGTTGCCGGAGCCGCCGAGGTCCTCCGGGGTGGTCAGGCCGAGCAGTCCGGCGGCCCCGAACCGCTTCATCAGCTCCGGCGGGAAGGTCTTGCCCGCCTCCGCCTCGGCCACCAGCGGTCGGACCTCACGGTCGACGAAGGATTTGCAGGTCGCCCGGAAGGCGAGATGCTCCGCACTCAGTTCCCAGCTCATCCGGGCTCTCCCACTCTCGACCGACCAGTCGGTCGAGAGTACTCTCGACCGCGTGACTACGACAACCCGCGCAGACGCGCAGCGCGCCCGGGTGCTGTCGACGTCGGCCGAGATCTTCAGCCGGCAGGGGTTCCGGGCCACCTCCATGAACGAGATCGCCGCGGCCGTCGGGCTGTCCAAGCCCACGCTCTACCACTACTTCCGCAGCAAGGAAGAGCTACTCGTCCGGATCTACAGCGAGGTGCTCGACGAGAGCACGGAGGAGGCCCGCCGGATCGTCACCGCGGCCCCCACCCCGCTCGCCGCGATCCGGGACCTGATCACCGAACGCGTCATCTACACCTGCGAGCACCAGCAGATCCTCAAGGTCTGCTTCGAGGAGGAGCACGAGCTCCCCGCCGACCTGGTCGACGAGCTCCTGGGCCGGCGCAAGCAGTTCGAGGACCTGTTCACGCGGACCGTGGAGGCCCACCGAGCCGACCACCCCGGAGCCCTGCCGGACGTCGTTCCCCGCGTCTACGTCAACGCCTGCCTGGGCGCGATCAACTGGTGCTACAAGTGGTACCGCGAAAGCGGACCCGCGACCCCGGCGGAGCTCGGCCGTCAGATCGCCACGACGCTCACGGCGCCGCTGGAGGCCTAACGCTCGTAGGCGAGCAGGCTGGCGAGGGACGGGAGCTTGACCTCGGCCTGCCTCAGGGCGCCGACGACACCCAGGCTGCAGCCGACGGCGAGCGCGGCGAGGGCGTAGGTGGGGTCCACCGGGGCCAGGGCCGCGGCGGCGCCGGCGATCCAGCAGAGCTGGAAGCCGACGGTGTAGCGGGCGACCACGCGGCGGCGGCCGGCCGGGCAGGTCAGCGCCTGGGTCATGCCGTCGAAGGCGACCTTGCCCGCCGACCAGGCGAAGGCGGAGGTCAGCGCGACTGCGAAGCCCCAGGCCGAGTGGACGTCGACGGCGGCGGACGCGGCCACCGCGGCGAGCACGGCGAGCAGGAGGGGCGGCAGCGCCCAGGCCGGCATGAGCGCACGCGCGGCGCCGGCGGTGAACGTGCCCAGGGCGCCACCGATGACCGCCGCCACGACGATCGCGGTGAACTGCGCGGGGTTGTCCTTGGTCGCGAAGGCGAGCAGGAAGGTCAGGAACCCGGTCGCGAACCGGGTGACGGCGAGCGCCAGGCCGGCGCCGACCGTACGGACCGGCAGCCGGCCGGCGTCGCCGTCGAGCGCGATCTCCCGCTCGGCCGGGGCGATCGCGAGCTCACCGGGCAGCGGCCGCAGCAGCACAAGCGTCGACAGGGAGTAGCAGACGACGGCGGCGATCAGGGCACCGGAGGAAGCGCCGGTCAGGGCAACCACGCCGGAAGCGATCACGGCACCGACGGCGGCGCCGATGTTCACGGTCGCGGACAGCCAGGTGTTGGCCCAGACCAGCGGGCGGTCGCTCGGGAGGATCTCGGGGATGTAGGCGACGCGGGCGATCCCGTGCACCCGCGAGGTGACCAGCAGGGCCAGGGCGAGCGGATAGAGCGCTGCGGTCTCCGCCGCGCCGACCAGAGCGAAGGCCAGGCCCGCGCGGATCGCCGACGACATCACCAGCGTGTGCCGCAGCTGGCCGGCGTGCCGGGCGAGCAGCCCGTCGACCACCGGAGTGAGAAGCGCCACAGGGAACATCGCGAGCGCCAGGTACAGCACGACCTGCTGCCGCGCCGCGTCCGTCGGGGCCGCGAAGAACATCGTGTTCGCGAGCGCGATGGCCACCATCACATCGCCCGCGGCGTGGGTCGCCACGGCCGCCGTCAGGCGGTGGAACGACGGGAGCCGCCGCCGGGGCGCGCCCGAATCCGCGCTGGAACCCGCGCTGGGACGCTGCGCATCCCGCGCGGAATTGATCGGCGCCTCGGCCCCCACGAAGCTCATGTCAGATGGGTACCACGCCTGGTCACTCCTACGCCTAGGAGTGATCAACCTGGAAGTGAACGGTGGGCGCACATTGCTTCGACGGTCGTCGCGGTCTGTCCGTTCCTGGGGTAGAACGTCCGGGTGACGATCCGGAAATTCGCCTTCGACTTCGATCCCGCCCACCAGTTGTCCTCCCTCCCGTTCGGCGTAACCCCCGCCACCAGCGTCATCCGGGTGACTGAGGCGGACCTGTGGGTGCGCTTCGGGTTGTGGTCCGTGCGGACGCCGCTCTCCAACGTCATCGGCTGGGAACGGTCCGGTCCTTATGCCTTTGCCAGGACAGCCGGTCCGGCGCGGCTTTCCTTGGCCGACAAAGGACTCACGTTCGCCACCAACACCCGCGCCGGGGTCTGCCTGAGATTCGCGACGCCGATCCGAGGGCTCGATCCGTTCGGCCTGATCCGCCACCCAGGGCTGACGCTCACCCCCGTCGACATCGAGGGATTCGTGGCGGCGCTGCGGGTCGTCCGGGGTCCGGCGTAGGACGCCGGGTGAGGGTGTCCGCAGACTAGAAGGCGGGATCTGTCGCCTGGATGACCAGCACCGCGAGGTCGTCGCGTGGGGTGCCGTACGTCCCGAACTGCTGCGAGGCCGTCTCCACCACGCCGGCCAGCTCGGGCGCACTCGCCCCGGCCGCGGCGCGGAGCGTGAGCAACAGGTTGTCCTCGCCGAAGAACGAGCCCTCGTGCCCCCGACGTTCGGTGACGCCGTCGGTGTAGAGAACCAGGGAGTCACCCGGCGCCAGCAGCGCCTCGTCGTCGGAGACGTCGATGTCGTGGAGCACGCCCAGCAGGGAGCCGCTCGTCCCGACGAACCGCGCCCGGTTGCCCTGGCCCACGTGCACCGGCGGCGGATGGCCGGCGCTGGAGAACCGGACCGCGATGCCGTCCTCGCGGCGACGCACGGTCCCGAGCACGACGGTGCAGAGCCGACCGCGGTCACCGAGGCCGAGCAGGGTCTCGTTGAGCCGCGACAGGGCGACCGGTGGGGGCGCACCGTCCCGGACCAGCATCCGCAGCACCTCACGGGCGATGCCGGTGATGGCCGCGGCCTCGGCACCCTTGCCGCACACGTCGCCGATCGCGATGCCGCAACCGCCGCCCGGCAACGGGAAGACGTCATAGAAGTCCCCGCCGACCTCGGTGCCCTCGCCGGCGGCGGCGTACCGGGCGCCGAACTCACACCCGGCCACGTCCGGCAATTCCCGCGGCAGCAGCCAGGACTGCAGGCCTTCCGCGATCGACGTCTGTTCCTCGTAGAGCCGCGCGTTGTCGATGGCGAGGGCAGCGGTGCGGGAGAGGTCGGCGAGCAGCGCCATCTCGTCGACGACGAAGCCGCGGCCGCTCTCACCGCCGACCAGCATCAGTCCGAGCAGCCGACCGCGGGCGATCAGCGGATGCACGTAGCACTCGCCGCCCTGGTCGACGTCGATGCCGCACAAGGCCGTCAGGTGCTGGGGCGGAACCAGCGCCGCGCGGGCGATGGGGCCCTGCCGGACCTGCTCCTCCAGCCAGTCCCGGCCCTCCGCGCCGGTCAGTGCGGTGCGCAGCGGCTCGACTCGGGACTCGTCCGCGTGTGCCACGGTCTGCAGGACCGGAGCGTGCTGGTACACCGTCCAGACGCCGGCCCACGTGGCGAGCCGTGGGACCACCAACCGCGCGGCCAGCGCCGCGGTGAGCTGCACGTCGAGGGTGCCGGCGAACATCTCGCCGGCCTCGGCCAGCAGCGCGAGCGACCCGCGGGTGCGCAGTTGCGCGACCCGGGCGTGCTCGTCGCGCAGGATCACCGCGAGACGCTCGGCGACCAGCCGGACCAGCGCGAAGTCGTCGGCGTTGTCGGGGATGCGGCCCAGCACCAGCGCACCGATGACCGCGCCGTCGGCCCCGCAGAACGGCAGCGTCGGCCAGTCCGCGGCCAGTCCGCGGCAGACCGCTTCGGGATCGGGCGGCGACGTCTCGTCGTAGGCGGCGTAGACCGACCACTCCGGGTCCGCGGGGCGCCGCGCGACGACCCAGCCGTGCTCCAGGTCCAGTCCCTCGACGACGCGGGCCAGCAACTCCCCGACCAACCGGGCCGGGCCGAGCCGCTCCTCGAGATCCGGGGCGAGCCCGAGCAGGAACCCGAGATCGCGACGCAACGTCGGCGCACCGACCGCGAGGCGCGGAACCGGCCGGTCCGGCGCCGCCTTCCCGAGCTCGAACCACACGGTCTTGCCGTCCGAGCTGTGCCGGGTGCCCCAGGCCGACGCGAGTGCGTCGACCAGCCAGATCCCGCGGCCACCCTCCCGGTCCTCGGCGGGTGACCCGCCCATCAGCACCGCGCCGTCGCCACGGTCGGCGACCTCGACCCGGAGCCGAAGTTCCTCAACGTGCACCTCGAGACCGACCTCGGTCCCGCCGTGCACCAGGGCGTTGGTGACGAGTTCGGTGGTGAGCAGCAGCGCTTCGTCCAGGATGTGTTCGAGCCCGGCCTCGGCGACGGCGTCGCGCACGATCTGGCGAGCCGCGGCCGGGGAGCGGCCCTCCGGCGCGAGGACGGCCCGAACCGACGTCATGTCGACCTGCCGGCGCCATTCGGAAGCCCGTGCGGCAGACCCGACGGCAACGTCGCGACCAGCGCTTCGACCGCCTCCATCGCGTTGACAGCGGCCGCTCGCGCCTTCTCCTCGCCCGTGGCCTCGGCGGCAGAGACAGCGGCCCGGGCGGCGTCGAGCGCGGCCCGGGTCAGCTGCGGCAGCGAGGTTGAGGAGAGGACCGCCTCCGCGGCGGCCAGTCGCTCGGCCTGGGCCGCGAGTTCCTGTCGTCGCTGGTACAGCTCGATGAAGACGCCGACCTTGGCGCGCAGCACCCAGGGGTCGAACGGCTTGAACAGGTAGTCCACCGCTCCGGCGGCGTACCCGCGGAAGGCCTGGTGCCGCTCGGCGTCGAGCGCCGTGAGGAACACGATCGGGATGTGCTGGGTGCGCTCCCTGGCCTTGATCTGGGCGGCGGTCTCGAAACCGTCCATGCCCGGCATCTGGACGTCGAGCAGGATCAGCGCGATGTCCCTCCGGAGCAACTGCTTGAGCGCCTCGGCTCCGGAGTTCGCCCGGATCAACTCGTGCCCGAGGCCGGAGAGGATGGCCTCGAGCGCGAGCAGGTTCTCCGGCCGGTCGTCGACCAGGAGGATCGACACCCCGGAAGACGGGGCGGGATGCATGGTCATTCCCCGGCCCGCGTTCGGATCGACTCGGCGCGATCGACGAGCCAGGACCGCATCACGGTGAGGAGCTTGTCGAGATCCACCGGCTTGGTGATGTAGTCACTGGCTCCCGCGAGCAGGCTCTTGTCCCGGTCGCCCGGCATCGCCTTCGCCGTGAGGAACAGGATCGGCAACTCCGCGAAGGTGTCCTTCTGCCGGATCTGCTCGGTTGTCTCGTTGCCGTCCATCTCCGGCATCATCACGTCCATCAGCATCAGGTCGACCTTCGACCCGTGCTCCTCCAGCAGTTCGATGCCGGCCCGGCCGTTGTCGGCGTAGAGCACCGACATGCCGTGCATCTCCAGCGCGGCGGTGAGCGCGAAGACGTTACGGACATCGTCGTCGACGATCAGCACGGTGGCCCCGCGCAACGGGTCGTCCACACCCAATTCGATCGGCGCGCGGACCGCGCGGGACAGCATCGGCACCTTCGGCAGCCGGATCGGTGACGTCGGCGACTCCGTGGCGTCGGCGATCTCGAACGGGAACTCCGCCGGCACGTAGATGGTGAACGTGCTGCCGACACCCTCCGCACTCTCCACCGCGATCGCACCGCCGAGCAGGCGGGTGATGTTCCGGGAGATCGAGAGCCCGAGACCGGTACCGCCGTACTTGCGGCTGGTCGTGCCGTCGCCCTGTTGAAACTCCTCGAAGATCAGGCCGAGTTTCTCGGCCGGAACTCCGACCCCGGTGTCGGACACCGACAGCGCCACCACCGTCTCGGCGTTGTCCAGGGTCGGTACCGAGTGCCACAGATCCTGCGGTGCCGGGAACATCGACAGCGTCACGCGGCCGCTCTCGGTGAACTTGACCGCGTTCGACAGCAGGTTCTTCACGACCTGCTGCAGTCGCTGCTCGTCGGTGGTGATGGAGGCCGGCAGCCCGTCGGCGATGTCGACGACGAACTCGAGGCCCTTCTGCTGGGCCAGCGGCGCGAAGGTGCTCTCCACGAACGCGCCGACCTGGCTGAGCAGGATCGGCGCCGGGTGCAGCTCCATCTTCCCGGCCTCGACCTTGGACAGGTCGAGGATGTCGTTGATCAGGTCGAGCAGGTCGCTGCCGGCGCTGTAGATCGTGCGCGCGAACTCGACCTCTTTCGCGGTCAGCGTCGACGACGGGTTGTCGATCAGCAACTGAGCCAGGATCAGAAGACTGTTGAGCGGCGTCCGCAGTTCGTGCGACATGTTCGCGAGGAACTCGGACTTGTACTGCGAGGCCATCTCGAGCTGTTCGGCCTTCTCCTCCAGCTCGGCGTTGGTGCGCTGGAGTTCGACCGACTGCACCTGCAGCTCCTGCGCCAGGCCCTGCGACTGCTCGAGCAGGGCCTCGGTGCGGACGTTCGCGATGATCGTGTTGAGCACGACACCGATGGACTCGACGAGCTGCTCGAGGAAGTCGGTGTGGACGTCCTCGAAGGTGCCGAAGCTGGCGAGCTCGATGACGCCGAGCACCTGCTCCTCGAAGAGGACCGGGAGCACGAACACATCGGCGGGCCTGGCTTCGCCCAGCCCGCCGCGGACCGGCAGGTAGTCCGCCGGAATGTCACGCACGCGGCGCGCACGCTTGTCGGCCGCGGCCTGGCCGACCAGACCCTCGCCGAGGGCGAAGCGGGCGCCGCCGGCCGCGATGCCGTAGCCGGCCGCGAGCCGCAACACCTGCCCGTTCTCGCCGGACTCGACGAGGTAGAACGCGCCCTTGACCGCCTCGACGACCGGGGTGAGGTCGCTCATGATCATCTGCGTGACGGCCTGCAGGTCGCGCTGGCCCTGCATCCGGCCACCGATGCGGGCCAGGTTCGACTTCAGCCAGTCCTGCTGGGCATTGATCTTGGTGGTCGACCGCAGGTTCGCGATCATCTGGTTGATGTTGTCCTTGAGCTCGGCGACCTCACCGGAGGCCTCGACCGTGATGGACCGCGTGAGGTCACCCCGGGTCACGGCGGTGGACACCTCGGCGATCGCGCGGACCTGGGTGGTCAGGTTGCCGGCCAGCTGGTTGACGTTCTCGGTCAGGTGCCGCCAGGTTCCGGAGACCCCGGCCACCTCGGCCTGACCACCGAGGCGGCCTTCGGTGCCGACCTCGCGGGCCACCCGGGTGACCTCGGCGGCGAACGCGGAGAGCTGGTCGACCATCGTGTTCACGGTGCTCTTGAGTTCGAGGATCTCGCCCTGCGCGTCGACGGTGATCTTCTGGCTCAGGTCACCCTGGGCCACGGCCGTGGTCACCAGCGCGATGTTGCGGACCTGGCTCGTCAGGTTCGACGCCATGAAATTCACCGAGTCGGTGAGGTCGCGCCAGGTGCCCGAGATGCCCTTCACCTGGGCCTGCCCGCCGAGCTTGCCTTCGGTGCCGACCTCGCGGGCCACCCGCGTGACCTCGTCGGCGAAGGACGAGAGCTGGTCGACCATGGTGTTCACGGTCGACTTCAGCTCCAGGATCTCGCCCTGCGCATCGACATTGATCTTCTGGCTCAGGTCGCCCTTGGCGACCGCGGTCGCGACCTGCGCGATGTTGCGGACCTGACCGGTGAGGTTGGCCGCCATGTAGTTCACGTTGTCGGTGAGGTCGCGCCACGTGCCCGAGACGCCCTTCACCTGGGCCTGCCCACCGAGACGACCTTCGGTACCGACCTCGCGGGCCACCCGGGTGACCTCGTCCGCGAAGGACGAGAGCTGGTCGACCATCGTGTTGATGGTCTGGGCGAGGGCGGCGACCTCACCCTTCGCGTCGACGGTGATCTTCTGGCTCAGGTCGCCCTGGGCCACCGCGGTGGTCACCTGCGCGATGTTGCGGACCTGGCTGGTCAGGTTGGCCGCCATGCCGTTCACGTTCTCGGTGAGGTCACGCCAGGTGCCGGAGACCCCGGACACCTGCGCCTGGCCGCCGAGACGACCTTCCGTACCGACCTCGCGGGCCACTCGCGTGACCTCGTCCGCGAAGGACGAGAGTTGGTCGACCATGGTGTTGAGGGTGCTCTTGAGCTCGAGGATCTCGCCCTGCGCGTCCACGGTGATCTTCTGGCTCAGGTCGCCCTTGGCGACCGCGGTCGCCACCTGGGCGATGTTGCGGACCTGGCCGGTCAGGTTGCCGGCCATGAAGTTCACGTTGTCGGTGAGGTCCTTCCAGGTACCGGAGACGCCTCGCACCTGGGCCTGACCACCGAGCTTGCCTTCCGTGCCGACCTCGCGGGCCACCCGCGTGACCTCGTCGGCGAAGGAGGACAGCTGGTCGACCATCGTGTTGATCGTCGACTTCAGTTCGAGCGTCTCGCCCTTGGCGTCGGCGGAGACCTTCTGGCTCAGGTCGCCCTGGGCGACGGCCGTGGTGACGGCCGCGATGTCACGCACCTGGGCGGTCAGGTTGGCCGCCATGCCGTTGACGTTGTCGGTGAGGTCCTTCCAGGTGCCGGCCACGCCGGGCACGTCCGCCTGGCCGCCGAGCTTTCCTTCGGTACCGACCTCACGGGCCACGGTGATGACCTGCTCGGCGAACAGTTTCAGAGTGTCCGTCAGACCGTTGATGGTGTCGGCGAGCGCCGCGACCTCACCGGCGGCGCTGACCGTGATCTTCTGTGACAGGTCGCCCTGGGCGACCGCGCTGATGATGAGCGCGATGTTGCGGACCTGGCTGGTCAGGTTGCCGGCCATGGAGTTCACCGAGTCGGTGAGGTCCTTCCACGTACCCGCGACACCGGGCACGTCGGCCTGGCCACCCAGCTTTCCTTCCGTGCCGACCTCGCGAGCCACCCGCGTGACCTCGTCCGCGAAGGACGACAACTGGTCGACCATCGTGTTCAGCGTCTGCGCGAGGGCGGCGACCTCACCCTTCGCGTCGACGGTGATCTTCTGCGACAGGTCGCCCCGGGCGACCGCGGTCGCGACCTGCGCGATGTTGCGGACCTGGTCGGTGAGGTTGGCGGCCATCGAGTTCACCGAGTCGGTGAGGTCCCGCCACGTACCGGAGACGCCCCGCACCTCGGCCTGGCCGCCGAGACGGCCTTCGGTACCGACCTCACGGGCGACGCGGGTGACCTCGTCCGCGAAGGACGAGAGCTGGTCGACCATCGTGTTGACGGTGCTCTTGAGCTCGAGGATCTCGCCCTGCGCGTCGACGGTGATCTTCTGGCTCAGGTCGCCCTGCGCGACCGCGGTGGTCACCTGGGCGATGTTGCGGACCTGGCTGGTCAGGTTGCCGGCCATGGAGTTGACGGACTCGGTGAGGTCGCGCCACACGCCGGAGACGCCGCGCACCTGCGCCTGGCCGCCCAGCTTGCCTTCGGTACCGACCTCGCGGGCCACCCGCGTGACCTCGTCCGCGAAGGACGACAGCTGGTCGACCATCGTGTTCACGGTCATACCGATCGAGAGGAACTCGCCCTTGACCGGCTGACCCGCGATCTCCAGCGCCATCTTCTGGCTCAGGTCACCTTCGGCGACGGCCGCGATGACGCGGGCGACCTCGGTGGTGGGCCGGACCAGGTCGTCGATCAGGGAGTTCACGGCCTCGGCCCCGACACCCCAGTCGCCGTCCGCGCTGACCTCGTCCAGGCGCTCGGTCATGCGGCCCTCACGACCGATGACCCGGCTGGCGCGGACGAGCTCGCGGGTGCGGCGCTCGTTGAGCACGGCGAGGTCGTTGAACCGCTCCATCACCTGGCCGAGCTGACCCTCGCGCGGCTCGAGGCGCGCCGAGAAGTCACCGGCGCACAGGGAATCCAAGGCCTTCAGCAGGTCGGCGATGTCGCCCGCGAGATCGGGTCCGATCGGCTTCCGCGTGGGCCTCGAGGACTGCACAGGGGTGTCCAGGGACATGGGGGAGCTCGCTTTCCGCCGGGCACCGGCCCCGGCTTCGCGACCACCCCATCACGAACACACGCGCTCCGGCCCCGGTTCGGGAGCCGGCGTCAGGACGCGGCGGGGTCGGCGACTCCCACGCGCAGTCGGCAGACGGCGCGTGAGCGTGGCCAGGCGCTTACCCGCCCTGTTAGGACGTAAACCTGTTCATTTGCTCTTCACCCGATCGGCGGAGCACCGTCTCCGGCCGGACCGACCGGCCTCAGCGGGGCGGCCGGCTGTGCTGGGCGGGCACCCGGATGTCGAGGTCCTCGACCGTCTCCCGGCGCGGCGTCACCCCGGCGTCCCCGTCGCCCTCAACCTCGTTCCGGTCGTCGGGAACGGCCTCGGAGTCGAGGACCTCGGTGCCACCCACGTCGGACTGGATGTCCTGGCCGGCGACCATCTGGCGGGACTGCGCCATGTCCTCGAGCACCCGATGGTCGGCTTCGGTCTCGGGGGCGTCGAGTAGGGCGCGGGGGTAGTACTTGCGCTTGAGCACCACGTTGACCTGCGCGCCGAACAGCGTGAGCTGGGACTGCAGGTAGAACCACCACAGGATCGTGATGACGGTGGCGAAGGTGCCGTAGGTCTCGGACGCGCTCGACAGGTGGCGCGTGATGATCACCGAGGACAACGTCTGCAGGAGCCAGAAGCAGACGCCGGCGAAGACGGCACCCGGAAGGACGTCCTTCGTGGTGACCGCGCGGTCGGTCAGCATCCGGAACGCGAGCACGAAGAGGCCGATGTCGACGACGATCGCGGCCGCGAAGCCGAGGATCCGGCCGAGCGGGCCCAGATCGATCGTCGGGTCGCTGCCCGAGACGAAGCCGATGAGGAAGGTGCTGGCCACCAGGCCGAGCCCGATGGTGCACAGCGCCAGCACACTGCGCTTGACCGACTCCACGATCTTCGGCCGCTCGACCTGCGGGACCTCCCAGACCGAGTTGAACGCGTCCTGGGTGATGCGCACGACCGCCATGCCGCTCCAGAGCGCGGCCAGCAGACCGAAGACCAGGGCGAACACGCTGCCGTTCAGGCCGCCGATCGTCGAGGTGTCGAGCAGCGGCATGTAGCCGGAGACCTGCTCCAGGACCCGCTTCTTGTCCTCCTCGGGCAGCACGTAACCGAGCACGGTCACGGCGGCCATCATGAGCGGGAAAATCGAGAAGAAGGCCCAGAACGCCATCATCGCCGCGAGGTTCGAGGACTTGTCCTCACCGAACTTCTTCACGGTGGCGACCGGGATCGCGAGCTTGAGATTGCTCTGCTGAGCCTGGTCGATGCGGGTCAGGCGGCCTTTGACGTCCATGCCGGAAGACTGCCCGACTTCGGCGTCCCAATCCGCGCGGGCCGCCCCGTATGCGAGGTCTGCGCCACATCGGGGAGGATCGGCACGCACGTTGCGAACATTTCTCGATCGAAGGTGGGACACGAATGAGCGGGCCTCTGAGCGGGCTCCGGGTGCTGGAACTCGGCGGCATCGGCCCCGGTCCGCACGCGGCGATGATGCTGGCGGACCTCGGCGCGGACGTGGTGCGCGTGGACCGTCCGTCCGGCGGCCTGAAGGTGGCCCCCGGCCAGAAGGACTGGATGCAGCGCAACCGTCGCCTGGTCGGCGCGGACATGAAGACCGCCGAGGGCATGGCCACCATGCGCGCGCTCTTCGACGCGGCCGACGTCGTCATCGAGGGGTTCCGGCCGGGCGTCGCGGAGCGACTCGGGATCGGGCCCGCCGACGTGCACGCCACCAACCCGGGGCTGATCTACGCCCGGATGACCGGGTGGGGCCAGAACGGGCCGTGGGCGAAGGTCGCGGGGCACGACATCAACTACCTCGGTCTGACCGGCGCGCTGGGCGCGATTCGCAAGGCCGGCGGGCCCCCGGTGCCGCCGTTGAACCTGCTCGGCGACTTCGGCGGCGGGTCGATGTTCCTGGTGTTCGGCATCCTGGCCGCGCTCTACGAGCGCCAGACCTCCGGCCAGGGCCAGGTCGTCGACGCCGCCATCGTCGACGGCACCAGCACGCTGTCCCAGATGATCTACGGCCTGATGAGCGGCGGCGCCTGGGTCGATCAGCCGGCGTCCAACCTGCTCGACACCGGCTGCCCGTTCTACGACACCTACGAGTGCTCCGACGGCGGGTACGTGGCCGTCGGGCCGCTGGAGCCGCAGTTCTACGCCGCGTTCCTCGACGGGCTCGGCCTGGCCGCCGGGGACCTGCCCGCGCAGTACGACCGGGGCGGGTGGCCGGTGCTCCGCGAGAAGTTCACCGCGATCTTCGCCTCGCGCACCCGGGACGAGTGGGCCAAGCATTTCGAGGGCACGGACGCCTGCACCACCCCGGTGCTGTCCTGGGGCGAGGCGGCGGCGCACCCGCACCTGGTCGGGCGCAAAACCCACATCGAGGTCGACGGGGTCCTGCAGGTCGCGCCGTCGCCACGGTTCTCCCGCAGCCTGCCCGCGACGCCGACCGCCCCGCCCGAGGAGACCACCGCCCTCGACGAGGTGCTGGCGTCCTGGCAGCGCTGACCGGACGGGCGAGCGCTCAGCCCAGGATCATGCGGAAGAAGTTGGTGAACGAGGACTCGCGCGCCGAGGCGCCGACCGATTCCGGGCTCACCCAGGCCTCGAAGTGCCGGCCGTCGAGATCCCGGCGGAGCACATCGATGTCGGCGTAGTTGGCCGAGCGGGTCCAGCCGGCGGCGACGAGGAGGGGAACCGCCTCCTCGGTCGGGACCTTGAAGGTGACCCGGATTCCGCCCGGCTCGCCGGACGCGCATTGCTCACCGCTGACCACCGACCGGATCCACTCCTCGGGCAACGGCTCGACCACCGCCGTCTGGAGCAGCGCGGAGTTCTCGCGGGCGCGGCCCTCGCAGTCGAAGACCGCCGCGTTGATCGCCCACACCACCGCGCCCGCGACCAGCGCGAGAACGATCACGCCGAGCGCGAGGAGCTTCGGTCGGCCGAGGCGCCCCGCCATCGGCGGGAGCGACTGGACCGCGGCGTCGCCGCTGTCCGGGCTCATGGAGCCACAGTGTCACACCGGCCTGTGAACGCCGGGAGAATGGCCGCCCGCGGCCGGGGTAGTTGCGGCCTATGGCGCACACCTCACCGCACCGGCCGCGCAGCATGATGCGCCGCCTGATCTCCGGGCTGCGGAAGAACACCGAACAGCCCGTGGCCGACAGCCCGCGGGCCCAACGGATCGATGACGCTCCGCCGGACTGGAATCCGACGGTCCAGCCTGAGGCGGATGGTCCCCAGAGCTGGGCCGACGTCGGGGCGGCCCGGGTTCCGAAGAGCCGTCATCTGAGCAACGATCCCGTTCAACTGCCGGAGAGCCGTGCCGAGCCGGGCGGCGTGCCGGTATATGCCGATCCCCAGATGGTGACCCCGGCCGCGGCCGAGAAGATGCGTCCGCTCTGGCGGCACAACCGCTGACCGTCGGCAACGCCACAGTACGGACCCGTACTCCCCGCAGCGGACCGCGACCGACTCGTGGTCTTATGTGAACCATGAATAGTCGGGACCGGATCGAGCTGCCGGGACACGGCGGAATCCGCCTGGCCGGCGACATCGCCGGACCCGCGAGCGGCTTTCCCGTGCTGCTGTTGCACGGCGGCGGCCAGACCCGCAACTCCTGGGGCCGCGCCCTCGACGCGCTCGCATCGGCCGGCGCCCGGGCGGTCGCGATCGACATGCGCGGGCACGGCGACAGCGACTGGTCCCCCGACGCGGCCTACCTGCCCGGCGATTTCGGCGGCGACGTCGAGAACGCCACCCGCGCGTACTCGGCCCGGTGCGACGACCGGCCGGTGCTGCTGGTGGGCGCGAGCATGGGGGGTATCGCGGCGCTGATCGCCGCTCCGGCCCTCGCCGATCTGGTGGCCGGTCTCGTCCTCGTCGACATCGTTCCCGACATCCGGATGGACGGCGCCCGCCGGATCCTCGACTTCATGAACGCGGCCCCGAACGGCTTCGCCACCCTCGACGAAGCCGCGGATGCGGTTGCGGCGTACCTGCCGCATCGTCCGCGCCCGGCCGTCGCCGAGGGCCTGAAGCGCAACCTGCGCCAGCAGCCCGACGGCCGGTGGACCTGGCACTGGGACCCCCGCATGGTGCGCGAGGTGCTGAACGACGTCGAACTCGTCAAGGGCGGCCTGGACGAGGCGGCATCGAACGTCGCGGCCCCGACCCTGCTGATCCGCGGGCTCCTCAGCGACATCGTCGACGACGACGGCATCGCGCATCTGCGCGGTCTCGTGCCCCACCTCGACGTCGTCGACATCGCCGACGCGGCCCACACCGCGGCCACCGACGACAACGACGCGTTCGTCTCGTCCGTGCTCGCCTTCGCCGACCGGATCGTCGCGGCTGCGCGCTGACGGTCCGTCAGTCGCTCAGGCTCCGCCGCCCAGCCCCGCGACGTCGACCCGGTAACCCGCGGTGCCCGGCCACTCCGCAGCGAGGCTGAACCGGTCGCCGCGGATCAGGCTCTCGCGGAACTCCAGCGGGCGACCGCCCAGGCACCCGATCCGGGTCACCGCCAGCACGGCGACGTCGGCCTTGATGCCGAGCAGCCGGCGGGTGGGCGGATCGGCCACCACTGCGGTGATGCTCTCGCGCCCGCCGTCGAGCCGGATCCCGGTCAGCCGGGCCAGCTCGCCGTAGAGACTGGTGTGCTCGAACGTGCCGGCCAGGAGCGGCTCACCGATCTCGCGCGGCAAATAGCTGCGGTCGAGGGCGAGGGGTTCGCCATCGGCGAGGCGGAGGCGTTCCAGGAACACCAGCTCGGTCCCGGGCTCCAGGCCCAGCGTCTCGCAGACGACCGGGGACTGCCGGACCTCCAGGACCCGGACCTTGCTGCGCTGCTCGACGCCGGTCGCCTCGACCGAGCGGAACAGCGAGTACAGCGCGCCCAGCGGCTGCTCGATCGAACCGTGCCGGATCGAACTGCCCCGGCCTCGGGTCGAGTCGACGACGCCGGATGCCCGCATCCGCCGCAGGGCCTCGCGGACGGTGTGCCGGCTGACCCCGTACTGGTCGGCGAGCTCGTGCTCGCCCGGGAACGCCGCGTCGAACGCACCATCAGCGAGCCGGCGCTGGAGGTCCTCCTCCAGCTGGGCCCACAGTGGGCGGCCGGACGCGCGGTCCAGCTCCCGAGCCGACGCGCTGCCGGACATGCTGCGGACCTCCGGGGTGGATGGGGCCTCAGCGTACAAGCCAGGCCCCCAGTGACCCGGGAGTCAATAAGATCCCGGGCATCCCGTTTCCGACGGCGTGGCGGGCACGAGAAGGCGGCGATCGCATGGGCAGCACCGCAAGTCGTGAGCAGGCGGACGTCGTCGTGGTCGGTGCCCGCGCCGCCGGCTCGCCGGCCGCCACCGAACTGGCTCGCCGGGGCCGCCGCGTGATCGCGTTGGACGGCACCACGTTTCCCTCGGACACGCTCTCGACCCACGTGGTCTTTCCGACCTTTGCGGCCGAATTGCAGGCGCTGGGCGCGCTGGCTCCGCTGCTCGCCACCGGCTCCCCGAGAATTCCGCGGGGGGTGATCAACCACGGTGGCGTGGACATGCACTGGACCTTCAGCACGGTCGACGGCATCGACTACGGCATGTGCCCCCGCCGGACGGTGCTGGACCAGATCCTTGTCGACACCGCGCGCGGTGCCGGAGCGCAGGTGCGCGAGGCGACCAAGGTGACCGGGCTCCAATGGACGTCGGGCCGCGTGTCCGGCGTGCACTGGCGGGACCGCGACGGTCGCACCGGCCTGATCGATACCAAACTGGTGATCGGAGCCGACGGCCGCCGCTCGACGGTTGCGCACCTGGTGGGTGCCGGGAAGCCCTACCGCCGCGACGAGAACGGCCGTGGCCTGGTCTTCATGTACGTGGACGACCCGTTCGGCCCGGACAGCGAGGAGCGCAAGAACTTCTGGCAGTGGCGCGTGGGCGACACCCTGGGCATGTTCTTCCCGACCTGCGACAACGGCGGGGTGGTGCTGTTCATGCCGCCGCGCGAGAAGGTGGCGGGGTTCGGTCAGGACCTGGCGCGTTGGAACGCGGAGCTCGAGCGCTTTCCCATGCTGAAGGCGCGCATCGGAGGCGGTGCGCCCCGGACCAAGCTGCGCAAGGCCGCCGATCCCTTCTCCTACTTCCGCCGCTCCAGTGGACCGGGGTGGGCGCTCGTCGGCGACGCCGGGCACTTCAAGGACCCGGTGCTCGCGCAGGGGGTGCGCGACGCCGTGTACTACGGCCGGCGTCTGGGCATGGCGGCCGCGGCCGCGCTCGACGACCCCGTCTGGCTGGACCGCGCACTGTACGACTGGGAGCTCCGACGCGACCGCGAGTGCATCACCGCCTATCACTTCGCGCTGCGGCTGACGGGCACGCACCCGATCTCGCCCGCCGAACTCGAGCTGTGGAAAGCGTCCGAGCACAATCCGGAGCGCGCACGGCGGATGGCCGACACGTTCGGACGCGAGCTCTCGGCCGAGAGCCTGCTGAACTACCCCGACCTGGCCACCTGGGTGTCGCGCGCGTTCGCCGACCCGCGCTACCGCAACAGTGATGTCGTCACGGACATCGTCCGGGAACTGTCCTTCAAGGGCCGGCTCTACCGCGATCTGGCGCGGATCACTCGCGGCAAACGGCTCGTGGGTCGCACCTGGGACGCGTGGGGCGGCGCGAAGCCGTCTCCACCTGAGCAGGCGTCAGACTCGCGGTACGTAGCCGCGACCCAGCCGCAGCGCAGTGACCTGACCGCCGAGGACGCCGAACTGACGCACCGCAACCTGGAGGTAGCTTCGTGAGCAGGACCGTCCGCATCGCCGCAATTCAGCCTGCACTGGAGGTCGGCGAGGTCGAGCGCAACCTGCGTCGCTGCGAGCAACTGGTGCGTGATGCGCACCGTCAGCACAGTCCGCAGGTGATCGTGCTGCCGGAAGCGTTCACCTCGCCGAACATGTACGACCCGAAGATGCGCTCGGTGGCGGTTGCGGTGGACGGGGCCCCGTACGAGATGCTGCGCCGGCTCGCCCGCGAGTTGGACTGCACCATCGGGGGCGGGTACCTGGCCAAGCGCGGGACGACCACACGCAACACCTACGTCCTCGCCGACCCGGACGGCACGACGAACCTGCACGACAAGGACGAACCCAGCGTCTGGGAGAACGCGTACTACACGGGCGGCACCGATGCCGGCGTTTTCACTCATCCGCTGGGCACGATCGGCCTGGCGTGCGGGTGGGAGACCGCCCGCAGCCGCACCGCTCGCCGGATGGTCGGCGCACAGGTCAATCTCGTTCTCGGTGGCTGCTGCTGGCCGGCCTACCCGACGTGGGTGGTCCCGCGCGGCTGGTTCACCCGCGACATGGAGTACTACCGTGCGTGGGCTGCGGACACCACCCGCAACCTCGCCCGTGCCGTCGGTGCGCCCACCGCACTGTCGTGGCACGTCGGCAACGCCAAGGGCGGCACCCCGGCGATGCCGGGCATCCCGTGGAACACGATCATGACCGGCGAGACGCAGATCGCCGAGCGGGACGGTTCGGTGCTGGCGCGGATGACCTACGACGACGGTGAAGGCTCGATCGCGGCGGACGTGACGCTGGCGGACCCCAAGCCGCTCGACTCCATCCCCTCCGGGTTGTGGCTGCGACCGCAGACCTTCAGCATCCACGCCGTCTGGCACTACATGAAGCAACACGGCAAGGCGCGCTACCACCTGGACAAGCGCCTGGGTCGATTTCCCTGGGCGACCGAGCTCCCCGACCACGACATTCCGAACTACAACCCCGCCGCCGCGGACGTCGCGCCGGCCGAGGAGGTCGCGCCCTCCGGGCGCTGAGACGCAGTCGCTCAGAAGTGGTTGCAGCTGTAGGCGTCGCCGCTGCGGTAGCCGCGGTCGAACCAGTTGGACCGTTCGTCCGCACTCCCGTGGTGCAGCCTGGCCGAGGTCTCGGTGTCGCCGAGCGCGCGCAGGGCGCGGCGGGCGTCCGCGACGTCCTTCGCGGTGAAGGAGCCGTTGCCGACCGCGGCGCGCACCCAGATACCGGCGAGGCAGTCGGCCTGCAGTTCCTGCTTGCTGACCTTGGGGTCGGCGATGCCGATCGAGTGCTGGATGTGGTGGCCGAACTCGTGGGCGATGATCGCCGCGACGCCGCCCTTGTTGTAGCGGGCGTAGATCGCGCCGTGCATCCAGCCGGAGGCGAGGTACACCGTCTTGTCGCCGCGGCAGTAGAAAGCGGGGTAGGCCTTCTTCAGGTCGACGGGGTTGGCGACCGCGCGGCCGCACTGCGACCTCGCCGATTTGCCGGGGGCCGCGACCACGATGCGGGGACCGCTGTAACCGACGCCCGCGCGGGCCAGCGCCGACTCCCACCAGTTGTCGACCGTGTCGAGGATCGTCCGCTGGTACGCGCCGTACTCGCCGAGGGCGATCGCCAACGAGGCCGGCTTGGGTGCCGTCTTCGGCACGGCCCTGGGCGCGACCTTGGCCGGGTTCGCCGCGGCGGCCGTCTGGGGGGCCGGGGCGGTGACGGCCTCGGGCTGCGTCAGCGGGGCGTCGACCGGCTGGATGACGGCCGCGGACTCCACGTTCCCGCCGGAGCGGAAGTGCCCTTCGGTGAACAGCACCAGCCCGCCGAAGGCCGCGAGCACGACCGCCAGGACGGCAATCGCCGCCAGCGCTCCCCGTACCCGCATTTCGGTCCCCTTCCGCCTGGAGTGATTCTCCGCGGAAGTCCGCTCGAACCGACCGGTGTTGTCCGGGTTTGACCCGGCTCTTACCCAGCGGTAGCTCGGGGGGCCGCGGGGAGGGGCGGTCTTGATCATCGCTGGGCTCCCGCTGACCGGCGCCGATCGCCGTTCTGCCCGGTTCTGCGGCGCCGGCACGCCGTGGCACCCGGACGTCACCGACCCAGGTGCGGAACAGCCCGACCGGAATCTCGTGCTCGGTCCGCACGCGACCGGGTCCCGCTAATTGTACGTACAATAGGGATCCCGGCGCGGCGCGCCAGAGAACTCGCTCAGCCTGGCACGCTGGCCCGTGAGGGAGGTCGGATGGACCCCGGACAGGCACCCAGCGAGCACGAGTACGACCTGGACTACCGCTTCACCCTCGCGAACGAGCGCACCTTCCTGGCCTGGCTGCGTAGCGCGCTCGGTCTGCTGGCCGGCGCCGTCGCGCTCGTGCACGTCGTCCCGCAGGGTGGGGAGGACGCCGACAACGCGGAGAAGGGCATCGGTATCGCGCTCGCGCTGCTCGGGATCGCCGTCGTGCTCTCGTCGATCCGGCGTTGGCAACGGGTGCAGCGCGCGATGGAGCGCCACGAGAACCTGCCGATCTCCAAGGCACCGATCTATCTGGGACTTGCGGTCGTCGCGGTCGGCGTCGCCGTTCTGGTGCTGCTGGCCCGATGAGGCTCACCCCCATCCCAGGTCCACGCGGGCACCTGCCGGGCCTGCCGTCACACCGGACGCAGATGGCGTGGGACCGCACCGCGATCTCGCTGGTCGCGCACGGAGCCCTGCTCGTCGTGCGCAACCCCGCCGACGGCGGCGCCGCCCGGTACACCGCGGCCGCGCTGTCGCTGGCCCTCGCGCTGCTCGTCGCGGTCCTCGGCCGGATGCGGGCGATCGAACTGGGCGACGCCGACGAGAGGCGCTACGCCCGCGTCCCCACGCTGCCGCTGCTGGCGATCACCGTCGGCGTCGTCGTCCTCGGCATCGCGGACCTCGTCGCGATCCTCGCCTGAGGCCACCCACCAGGGCGTGTCACGCCCCGGTGGGAATACACCAGGGCGTGTCACGCCCCGGTGGGTCAGGCGGCGGAGGAGTCCGCGGTCCAGGCGGAGTAGCCGCCGAGCAGGTCGGAGACGTCGCCGAAGCCGTGGGCCCCGAGCAGACTCGCGGCGGCGATCGAGCGGTAGCCGCCGGCGCAGTGCACGAGCACCGGCCGGTTCGGGTCGAGCTGGTCGAGGGTCGTGCGCAGCCGGGTCACGCACAGGTTGACCGCGCCGGGCAGCGCACCGGCCTTGTGCTCCCCCGGGCCACGAACGTCGACGACCTGCAGATCGGGGTCCGACTCGATGGCCGCAGCAGCCTGACTCGCCGTCAGCCGCGAGGAGGACACGACCAGGTCCGGGTTCGCGGCCAGATCGTCGAGGTCGGTGAGCTGGGCGGCAACCAGGTCCAGCCCGACCCGGGCGAGACGCACTCGCGCCTCGGCGCACTGCTCCGCCGACCCGATCAGGACCACCGGCTGGTCGGCGGCGACCATGGCCGCCGCGTACTCGGCGAACCGGCCCGAGAGGCCGACGTTGATCGCTCCCCGCAGGTGAGCGGCCGCGAAGTCCTGGTCGTCGCGGACGTCGAGCAGGAGGTACCCCAGCCGCTGCTGGTGGCGGACCGCGGTGGCCACGTCCACCTGCTGCACCGGCAGGCTCGGGTCGAACGGCAGATGCCCGGCCCGGTTGACCGCGACCTCGTCGACGAAGTACGCCGGCGGGGCGCCGAGCCCGTCGGTGACGACCGCGACGAACTCGTCCTCGGTCATCGGGGCCAAGGCGTAATTCGTGCGCCGCTGGTCGCCGAGGGTGGACACGGTGTCGGTGGACAGCGCCTTGCCGCACGCGCTGCCGGCGCCGTGGCCGGGATAGACGAGCACCTCGTCCGGGAGCGACAGGATCTTCGTGCGCAGGGACTGGAACAGCTCGCGCGCCATCTGCTCCGAGGTCCGGCCGGCGGCGCCGAGCAGGTCGGGCCGGCCGACATCGCCGAGGAAGAGCGTGTCGCCGGTGAGGATCGCGTGCGGCGCTGCGTCGGAGCCGTGCTCGTAGACGGCGATCGTGATCGACTCGGGGGTGTGGCCGGGGGTGGCCAGCACCTCGAGGACCACGCCGGTGTCCGGGTCGCCGAGCGGGATCCGCTCGCCGTTGCGCAGGCGGCGGATCGGGAACTCGACGGGTGAGAGCTCGCCCATCGCGATCTCGGCGCCGGTGCGCTCGGCCAGCTCGGTGTGCCCCGGGATGAAGTCCGCGTGGACGTGCGTGAGGAGCACCAGTCCGATGCTCAGGCCGTTCGCCTCGGCGTCGGTCAGGTACTCCGTGACGTCGCGACGCGGGTCGACCACCACGGCGCGGCGCGACACCGGGTCGGCGACCAGGTACGACGCCTGCGACAGACAGGAGAGGTAGTACTGGTCGAGGATCATGTCCGGGCCTCCCGTACCACTCCTGGCGACGCCACCGTGGCTCCGCCATTTGTACGGACAATAGTACCCGCGCAGCTATTCCGGGACTACGACCTGCGCAGCTCCGCCCCGTAGACCGCGGCCTGGGTCCGTCGCTCCATCCCGAGCTTGGCCAGCAACGCGGACACGTAGTTCTTGACAGTCTTCTCGGCCAGGAACAGGCGCTCGCCGATCTGGCGGTTGGTGAGGCCCTCCGCGATCAGGGCGAGGATCTCCCGCTCGCGCTCGGACAACGAGGCCATCCGCGGGTCGGTCGGCACCCCGTCGCGCAGCCGGGCGAGCAGCCGCTCGGTGACGGACGGGTCCAGCAGCGACTTGCCGGCGGCGACCTGGCGGATCGCGTCGAGCAGGCTCGTGCCGCGGATCTCCTTGAGCAGGTAGCCGGCCGCGCCGGCCATCACGGCGGCGAAGATCGCGTCGTTGTCGTCGTAACTGGTGAGGATGAGGCAGCGGACCTCGGGCATGGCCGAACGGATGTCCCGGCAGACGTCGATACCGCTGCCGTCGGGCAGCCGGGCGTCCAGGACGGCAACCTGCGGCTTCAGCGCGGGAATCCGGGCCAAGGCCTGAGCCGCGGTCCCGGCGTCTCCGATGACAGTGATGTCCGGGGCGGAGTTCAGCAGATCGGCCACCCCGCGCCGGACGATCTCGTGGTCGTCCAGCAGGAAGACCGTGATCGGCTCGCCGCTGTCCGCGGCGAGATCGCCGGAGGTGTCCATGTCGATGCGCCCACTTCCCGTGTGGCTGAGTTCCCCGTTGAGCTGAGCCGTCCGTTTCCTATCGGCACTGCGACGGCGCGACTGAAGGGCTGGTACCACGGACGAACGCGCGCGAACGGGAACCAGCGCGAGGCCCGGATCGACCGCAACGATCCGAGCCCTCGCGTTACCCGCAGTCCGCACCCGCGCCTTGGCGAGTGGTGCGCAGTGCCCTCCGGCGACGCTCCTGTCGGCGGTTCCCGGCTGCACCTGAGCCGGCGTCGTCGCGGGTTGGCGCGGGCCTTACCGCTCGACCGGCGAGATGTCCCGGATGCGCTCGGTGAACGCCGCGATCTCGTCCTTGTCGTAGGCCAGCGTCCGCCGCTGCGTCGACGCCGGCCGCTGGGCCAGCGACATCCCGGGCCGCCACTCCTGGGCCGGGCGGATCGGGCGCGGCGCGAACGCCCCGCCGCAGTTCGGGCAGACGTTGCTCAGCTGGTTCTCCACGCAGTCGACGCAGAACGTGCACTCGTACGTGCAGATCCGCGCGTCGTGGGAATTCGGCGGGAGGTCGACGTCGCAGAACTCGCAATTGGGACGCAGTTCGAGGGCCATACCCGCCATCCTGCCGGGCCGGTCCCGACGGCTCAGCAGCGCCGGGAGCTGATGCGTTCCGGCCGCCGAGCCATCTTCAGCGACAGGACGAACGCCAGGACCTGGGCGACCGCCGCGAAGAGTTCAGCGAGGATGGCGGCACGGGCGAGGGGAATGAGGCGGATCGTGACACCTCCGGCGATGTAGAGGATGGACGCGAGCGGCATCGCGCCCGAGGTGGGGAGCCCCGCGGTGTCCTGAACCGCCCGGTAGGCGATGAACGCCGAGATGCCGGTCTGGCGTTCTGACCGCTCGTTGCGTCCGACTTTCGCGGCGCCGGGGCGCCGTGGCGGCCGGACGTAGCGCGATGCTCAGTCCGCCATCGGCGGGGGAATCGCGGGGCGCCTGCTCAGCTCGGCCTCGGCCGCGGGGTCGGGGCGGCCGCCTCGCGGTTCGCCTGCTCCAGCGCGCGGTAGACCTCTTCGCGGTGGACCTTCACCTCGCGGTGCGTCGATGCCGATCCGTACGACGTCACCGCGGACCTCGAGCACCGGAACGACGATGTCGGAGCCGATCATCACGCTCTCGCCTTCGGAGCGGCTGAGGACGAGCACGAACACGCCTTCCGTGGGAGGTCCGAAGCTTAGGACACGGCACCCCCTCAGCCCGGGAGCTGCACCGACCGGACCCGGGCCGCCATGGCCCGGAGCTCGGGCTCGGTGGGGTAGGACTCCTGGGAGCCGTAGCGAGTGACGGCGCAGGTGCTGGCGGCGACGGCGAACACCGCGGCCTCGGCGAGGGGCAGGCCCGCCAGCAGAGCCCAGGCCAGGGCGCCGGCGTAGGCGTCGCCGGCTCCGGTGGCGTCGACGACCTCGACGTCGGTCGGGGCTTCGACGCGCCATGCCTCGGTGGAAGTCGCGACGACCGCTCCCCCGTCGGTCAGCTTCACGTGCGCGCACCCGGCGCCGCGGCGGACCAGGTCCCGGGCGGCCGTCAGGGCGCCCTCGACGCTGTCGACGTCGGTCCCGGTGATCCGGCCGGCTTCGGAAACGTCCGGGACGACGTGGTCGGCGAGGGCCAGCAATTCCTCGGGCAGCCGCTCGGGCGGTGCTGGGTCCAGCACGGTGGCGAGACCCCGCTCCCGTGCGAGCGTCAGCGCGGCCGTCGCCTGCGCCACCGGCACCTCGAGATCGACGACGACGACGCTGCCGTCCGGTGCGGCGTCGACCTCGGCGGCGACCTTCTCTCCGTCCTCTGCCCAGGCGTCGTTCGCGTTCGGCACCAGCACGATGATCTTGTTGCCGTCGGGGGGCACCAGGATGCTGGCGTATCCGGTCGGGCCGCGACGCCGGCGCACTCCACGCAGGTTCACCCCGGCCGCCTCCGGTCCCCGCAACGCCTGGGCCGCCAGGTCGTCGTCACCCACGCAGCCGAGCAAGCGGGCGGGCGCGCCGAGCCGCGCGGCGAGGACCGCCACGTTCGCTCCCTTTCCCCCCGAGGTCCGGAGCAGATCGTCGGCGGCCACCGTGCCCGGACCGTTCGGGGACGCGGCCACCCGCACCACGAAATCGGCGTTGACGCTGCCCAGGGAGACCACGGCACTCATGGCCGCGCCCTACCCCGTATGGAGCGGGCCCACCCGGGTACTACCGCAGGATGGGCGACAGCAAAGAACGAATCGCCCTGGTGGGGCTGATGGGCAGCGGCAAGACGACGATCGGCGCGCCGCTCGCTCAGCTACTGGGGTGGAACTACCGCGACAACGACCGGGAGTTGTTCGCGCGCTTCGGCGCGACCGCTTCCGGCCTCACGCAGCGCGAAGGCCTGGACGCGACGCACGCGGCCGAGGCCGCGGTGCTGCTCGACCTGTTGGCCGAGAGTGAGCGCACGGTGATCACGGCCGCGGCGTCGACGATCGAGAGTGCCGCCTGCCGCCGCGCCTTGAGGGAACAGTCCTTCGTCGTGTGGCTCCGCGCGGACCCCGACGTCCTCGCGGCCCGGGCAACCGCCGGCGAGGGCCGCCCGTGGAAGGACGACATTCCGGAGCAGTTACGCCTGCAGGCCAAACGCCGGCACCCGCTCCTCCACCAGCTGGCCGACCTGACAGTCGACACCACGCGGCTGGATGCCCAGCGCGACGCCGTGCAGATCGCGACCGAGTTCCGGGGACGGACAGCGGCGCCCGCAGAGCCAACCAAGCATCGCTGACGACGACCTGGGCCACGCGGAGCGTGACGGTGTCGACGACGACAGGCACGAGAAGTCCAGCGCCGGCACGGTTTCCACCTTCTCGTTCGATGTCCTCGACGTCGGACAGCGTGGTCTTCAGGCTGATGCGCCGGTCGTCGGCGGCGCTCTGCATCTGCTCGGGCGCCCATCCCGAACTGGTCCGGGCGAACATCCCCGGCTGGGTCGCGCCCTCCCTCTGCGGGCCGCTGCCCGAACGCCTCCGGGCCCGCGCCGAGGCTCTCGCGGCCCGCCAGTTGCAGCTGGCCGAGGACCTCAGCCGGGCCATCGCGGCGGCCCGTCAGGAGCTCCGTCTCGCCGAGCGGATCTCGGCCCACGCGCTCGACCGCTCCACCCCGGCCTTCCTCGACGCCAGTTTCTGACCTGCCCAAACGCCCGACATCCCCACTGTCGCGCCCGGAAGTGGGCACAGTAGGGGGCATGAAGACGTGGCGAGGTGCGTGTGCGGCGGCGGCTCTGGTCGTCGTGCTGGGCGGCTGCGCCGGCGACGAGGAGCCGGCCGCCATCGACGGCAAGGTCGACATCGTCCCGGCTGACGACTCGAAGACTCTCGGCAACGAGCTGAAGGGGGCCGTCCCCGCCGGCTCCGGCGGGGACGGGCCGGGCGACCACAGCAACGTCGACAAGGGCGACGACCCGACGAGTACCAAGCCCAAGGGCAGCAAAGCGAAGTGCGCAGCCGAGGTGAGTGCGTCGAACGCCGTGCTGACCCAGCACGTGCTCTCCCTGTTCCCGGCCAAGGCGCTGCGGAGCGTCGAGAAGATGACACCTGCCGACACCGAACAGTGCGACCCCGCGGAGGGCCCCGACTACGGCGGGGTCGAGGCGCTGTGGAAGAACACGACCGGCTCCCAGGCGATCGCGCTGCTGGAGAAGGCCGGCTGGAAGCGCCACGACCCCGCGCAGGGCGCGCCGGCCTGGGCCACCCAGAACCTCAAGCCGGGCGACGGCCACCTGAACCTCGACCCCAACCCGAAGTTCGTCGTCACCTTCACCGCCGACCGCGGCGGCCGGCAGCTGTGGATCGACCTGACCCAGGACGGGATGCGCGCCGGGATCGAGTAGCCGGCCGGCCCGTCGGTTCAGCTCGCGGTGTCCGCCGGTGCGTTGCCAGTGGGCGCGATCTCCGCAGCTTCGCCGGCCGCGGCGTCGTCCCTCGCCCGGCGTTCGGCGCGAGCCGCTGAGTCGGCCTCCTGGATCTGACGCCGTGTATGCCAGATCTGCCGTGCCACGATCACGACCACGAGGCCGATGGTGATGTACAGCGAGTAGTCCGCGAACGCCTCGACGGCGTCGACGGCGTTCTGGCCGATCCAGTACCCGAGGCCGGCCAGGAGCGACGTCCAGAGCAGGGCGCCGACGATGTCGAGCACGAGGAACGTGGTCAGCCGCATCCCGGCCCAGCCGGCCGCGGCGTAGATGAGGACGGTCGGCACCGGCAGGTAGTACGCGGTGAGGACCGCGAGGGCGCCGTACTTCTCCGTCCAGCGCTTGACCTTCGCCAGACGGGCCTCGGTCTTGCGCGACTCGCCGAGAATCATGTGCAGGGCACGCTCGCCCCAGCGGACGCCGGCCCACCAGTAGGCCCAGTCGAACATCACCGTGGCCGGGAGCCCGACGAAGATCGCGATCAGGATGTGCGTCTCGTCGACCCGGGCCAGCGCTCCGAGATTGACGATCGACGTCATGCCGCCGCGGATCGCCGCCAGCGCCACGGGATGTTCCTGGATCATCCACGGGATCAGCGGCAGCGTCGCCAGCCCGTAGATGCCGCTGACCATGATCGCCGCGACGATCACCTTGTCGGCGCGCTGAGCCTTGCCCTCCCAGGGCAGCTTGGGACCCCCCGCGTGCGCATTCATTGCGGTCAGGGTCTCACGCGGGCCTTGGTGCGGGCTGCGGAAACCGTCCCACCGAAAGGTCTAGTGCTAGACTATTTTCATGGCCCTTCGGCTTGAGCATCCCTTCAGCGGCGCGGTCTACACCGGGCTGGAGGACGGCCGTGTCGAGGTCGCGAAGGGGAAACTGCGCGGGATCTTCGACTTCCGCGGGAGCTGGGTGGAGGGGGATCTGCGCACCGCCGATCCGGAGCTCTGCCGCTGGGTCGGCACCCACGGCTACACCCCGGCTTCGCGGCACCTGGCCGGGTTTCAACCGTCCGACGGGGTCGAGGGAGAACGCTCCGGATGACCGCACCCACTCGCACTTCCCGCACCGACCGCTCCCCCGGGCCCAGCTACCAGGACCTCCTCGACGCGGACACCCACGCGGTGCCCGAGTTCCTCCGCACCGAGGGCGACTCGGACTTCGGGACGGCCGACATCCCGGCCCGCTTCTATCTCGACCGCGACCTGGTCGCGTTGGAGAAGGAGCGGATCTGGAAGACGGTCTGGCAGTTCGCGTGCCGGGAGACCGCCGTGGCATCCCCGGGCGACACCCTGGTCTACGACATCGCCGACCTGTCGATCCTGCTGGTCCGCGGTGACGACGGCGTCCTGCGCGGGTTCTACAACGCCTGCCTGCACCGCGGCCGTCAGCTGCGCCAGGAGGACGGGCCGGCCAACGAGCTGGCCTGTCAGTTCCACGGCTTCTGCTGGAACCTTCGCGGCGACCTCGCCCGGGTACCGGCCCGCTGGGACTTTCCCCACGTCACCGACTCCGCATTCGTCCTGCCGCAGGTGCGGGTCGACACGTGGGGCGGCTTCGTCTTCGTCTGCCTCTCCGAGGACCAGGTACCGCTGCCGGAGTACCTCGGCCGCCTCACCGAACTCGACCACTGGGATCTCGCCGGCCGCTACGTCGAGGCCCACGTCTCCAAGCTCCTCCCCTGCAACTGGAAGGTCGCGCAGGAGGCCTTCATGGAGAGCTTCCACGTCGTCACCACCCACCCGCAATTGCTGCGCGGGATCGGGGATGCGAACTCCCAGTACGACGCATGGGGCTGGATCAGCCGGGCGATCACTCCGCGCGGGACGCCCAGCCCGCACCTGAGCTACGAACCGACCGAGCAGCAGATCTTCGACGCGATGATGGGCCTCGGCCTCGACGATCCCCGCATCCTCGAACTGCCGGACCACGCCACCGCCCGGGCCGTCATCGCCACCGCGACCCGGGGCCGGATGCGGGGCGCCCTCGGAGCGAAGGCTGACGAGCTGTCAGATTCCGAGTGCGTGGACACGTTCTTCTACACCGCGTTCCCGAACTTCCACCCCTGGGGCAGCTACAACCGGACGTGCTACCGGTTCCGGCCGAACGGCGCCGACCCGGAGACCTGCTTCATGGAGGTCCTCGTGCTGTCGCCGTTCTCGGGGGACCGCCCGGCGGACGCACCGGTCCGTCGGTTGGGTCTCGAGGAGTCCTTCCTCGAGGCGACCGAACTCGGTCCGCTCGCCCGGGTCTTCTTCCAGGACGAGTACAACGTCGGCTTCGTCCAGAAGGGTCTCCACACCCTGGTCGAACACAAGCCCGGCGTCACCTTCGGGGCGTACCAGGAGACGAAGATCCGCCACTTCTACGCCCTCTACCGCGACCTGATGGGCATGTAGGACCGTCAGTCGGCGGCGCGGAAGTCCGGCTTGCGCTTCTCGAAGAAGGCCTTCACCCCTTCCTTGGCCTCCGGGCCTCGGACGGCCTGGGCCTGGGTGACGGCCTCGGCCTCGAGCGCCGCGGTGAACGAGGTCTCCAGGGCGGTGTTCATCTGGGCCTTGATCATCGACAGGGCCCGGCGGGGGCCGGCCGCGAGGGTGGCGGCCCACTCGGTAACCAGGCTGTCCAGGGATTCGGCCGGAACGGACTTGTTGATCATCCCGATCGCCGCGGCCTGAGTCCCCGTCAGAGATTGGGCGAAGAACGCAAGCTCCTTCGCCTTCTGCGGTCCGACCAAGCGCGGCAGCGACCAGGTGCCGCCACCGTCGACGCCGATCCCGCGGGCGGTGAACAGCTCGCCGAACGTCGCCTCGTCGGCCGCGAGCACCAGGTCGCAGCAGAGGGCGAGGTTCGCGCCGAACCCGATCGCCGGACCGTTCACCTTGGCGATCGTGGGGATCGGCAGGTCGTGCAGGTCGCGGCAGAGCACGCCGACCCGGCGCATGAACGTCAGCTCGTCGGGGGCCAGCGGGTGCGTCAGGTCCATGCCCGAGCAGAACGCCCCACCGGCGCCGGTGACGACGAGGACGCGGTTGGCGGCGTCGGCGGCGACCGACCCCAACGCCGCGACGGCCTCGTCGACCATCCCGCGATGGATGCCGTTCTTTCGGGCCGGCCGGTTCAGCGTCAGCGTCGCGACACCGTCGTCGTCGCGGCTCAGCAGGACGGTCGGGCCCTCGTCGGCGTCGCTCATGCCGCGAATCCTCTCAACTTCGTTGGAGATGACATCTTCAAGCACGCTGCGCTGGAGATGACATCTCCAAGCACGCTGGGTTGGAGATGTCATCTCCAAGCACGCTGCGTTGGAGATGTCATCTTCAACGAGTCAGGCCTTGTCGGGGTTGGCGGTCCAGCCGCTGCCCTGGGGGATGCCGGCTTCGGCGACGGCTTTGGCGAGCCCGTCGAGGGTCCAGCGGCCGTCGGTGTCGAGCTTCCAATCGCGGTCCTTCTGCCACGGCTGGACCCGTTGCACCCGCGAGCCGCCGACGATGAAGACCTCACCGGAGAGCTCGCACAGCGGCGAGGCGAGGTAGACCACGAAGGGGCTGACGTTCGCCGGGTGAAAGCGGTCGAACTTGCCCTCCTTCGCGGCCAGGGCGTCACCGAAGGCGGACTCCGTCATGCGGGTGCGGGCCTGCGGCGCGATGGCGTTGACGCGGACGCCGTAGCGCCCGAGCTCCTTGGCCGTGACCTGGGTCAATGACGCCACCGCGGCCTTCGCAGCGGCGTAGTTCGCCTGGCCCGGGTTGCCGAAGACGCCGGACTCGCTCGTGGTGTTGATGACCGACGCCGCGACCTCGGAGCCGGCCTTGGACTGCTCGCGCCAGTAGTTCCCGGCCGCCCGCGTCACGGTGAAGGTGCCGCGCAGGTTCACGCGCACGACCAGGTCCCAGTCGTCGTCGGAGAGGTTGATCAGGACGCGGTCGCGCAGGATGCCCGCGTTGTTGACCAGAACGTCGAGGCGCCCGAAGGAATCGATCGCGGTCTGAACCAGCCGGTCCGCACCCGCCGCGTCGGCGACGTCGTCGGCGTTGGACACCGCCTCGCCACCCGCGGCGCGGATCTCCGCCGCGACCTCCTCGGCCGGACCGGTCTGCGAACCGGTGCCGTCATGGCCACCGCCGAGGTCGTTCACCACGACCTTCGCGCCCTCTGCGGCGAGGAGCAGCGCGTGCTCGCGCCCGATCCCGCGGCCGGCTCCGGTCACGATCGCGACGCGTCCGTCGAGGTGTCCCATGGGTGCGCTCCCTCAAGCTCTGTCGGCAGATACTCTAGTCCCCTACTATTATGCCATAGACATTTCAGTACGCGATAAGCTGCGCGCATGAGTGCGCAACCCGCGGCCGAGGCCACCGGTCCGGAACGCCGCCACTCCGATCCCGTCGACTGGGCCCGCCACTACTGGCGCCAGCAGAACCTCGGTCCGGGCGAGGACGCGTTCATCGCGATGAGCTCGGTCCTGCGCTTCCACCGGCTGATGACGGTCGCCATCGAGGACGAGCTCAAGAAGCACAGCCTGAACCTGACCGACTACATGCTGCTGATGACGCTGGAGCTCTCCGAGACCGGCACCCGTCCGGTCTCCCGGCTGGCCCGCGGCCTCCTCGTCCACGCCACCACCGCGACGCTGGCGACCGACCGCCTCGAGGTCCGCGGCCTGCTCTCCCGCGGCCCGCACCCGTCGGACCGGCGCGCCACGCTCGTCACGATCTCCGACTCCGGCCGCGAACTGGTACGCAAGGCGTCCGCGTCACTGGGCCAGTTCGAGTACGGCCTCGCGGGCACGTCCATCGCGGACCGCGCCGAACTCGTCGAGGTCCTCGCCCGGCTCCGCGCCGCCGCCGGCGACTGAACCCCGTTGCGTCCGCGAAAGCGCGCGCTATAGCGACCGCGTCCGCTGGCGTTGTGAGTTCTGCTCAGGCGATGTCGGCGTTGAGCTGATCGATGATCCGCTCGACCGGGGGCCGGGGGCCCTCGGTGACGCCAAGCTCGACGTTGCGGGCGGCGCGCGAGGCGATGATCGCGAGCTTGAGCACCGCGAAGACCTGCCAGAACTTGAGCCGCTCCGGCTCGATCTCGGGGCCACCGCGCTCGACGTAGCGGGCGAGGAAGTCCTCGACCCCCCAGCCCTCGGGGAAGTGCTCGGTGCGGTAGATCGAGCAGGTGTACCAGCCGACGTCCTCGGCGAGGTCGCCCAGATGGGCCATCTCCCAGTCGAGCAGAGCGCTGATCCGGCCGTCGTCGACCAGGATGTTCGCCGGGCGGAAGTCGCCGTGGACGAGGCTGAGGAAGCCCGGGGACGACTGCATGTTCGTCTGCAGCCACTCCCGGGCCGGACCCAGCTTGTTGTCCGGGTCCAGCGACTCGCGGTCGATGGCGTAGTCCCAGCTGTTGACCGTGGTCATGACCGCGTCGTCGGGGTACGGCAGGATCAGGTCGAGGCTGGCCTCGGCGGGGTCCATCGTGTGCAGCTCGGCGAGCAGACCGGCGATCGCGCGGGCCAGATCGACGCGCCCTTCGAGGCCGAGCTTGAACGGGTCGGAGTCGCGCAGCACCGCGCGGTCGGCTTCGCCACGGCTCCGCTCGAAGATGAGTGAGCGGGTGTCGAACCAGGACGGTGTGAGGTCGGACCACTGCAGCATCGGCACCGGGAGTTCCCCGCCGCGCAGGGCGGACAGGACGCTGCTCTCCAGCCCCAGGTCCGCCTTCGTGATGCCGGCCGCGGGCTCCTGACGCAGGATCAGCTGACGCTTGACCCGCTTGGTGCCGTTGAACCAGCTCGCGGTGAACGCGAAGTGCGCCTGGGAGCTGCCACCGGCGATCGGTTCCGGGTCCTTCTCGATCATGACGCCGGACTCTTCGTTCAGCTGGTCGCGCAGAAACTCGAGCAGCTGCCCGCGCAGGCCGGTCTCGGTGCCGGGCACGGCTTCGAAGATCTCGTCCTCGGTCATGACTCCCGCCTCGGCGGCAGAGCTTCGGCGTACCGGTGGTAACCAGGAAGAACCATGTACTCGACGATGCCATAGCCGGTCTGGCCGGCATGCGTGACCTCGACCAGATGGTCGCTCCCGGCCTTCGCGTAGCGGTAGATCTGGGAATCGTCGGTCAGGTCCCAGACGTCGGACTCGGCGGTGTCGTCACCGCGCCACTGACCCTGGAACCAGCCGTTCCACCCCTCGTAGCCGCCGCCACGCAGGTGCGCCCGGCCCGGCATCGTCCGCAGGCCGAACTCCATGGTCCGGCCGTCGGACAGGCGCAGCACCACGGTGCCGCCGGCCAGGGTGGGGGCCGGGGCGCCGGCCACCCATTCGAGGTCATGCTCGACGGCGACGATCGCCTCGGGCTCCGGATCCTTGTCGAGCAGCGGGGTCAGCCCGGCGGACAGGTGCACCGCCCGCCCGTTCGGGGCCTCCTGCAGATAGAGGTGCAGGCCGAAATCGGGCAGCTGCAACGGCGCGAACAGCAGCATCCGCCACTCCGGCCGCTCCCCCGGCGGCATCCCGGCCGCCCGCGGCAGCGGCCGGGTGCCCCACGAGTGGTCGCGTTCGCCCCACCAGGTGTCCTCGGTCAGGGTCGCGTCCAGGCCGGGCGCGCGCAGGGTGCCGGTCGCGCGGCCGTGCTGGACGTAGCGGATCGCGTCGTAGGTGACCCGGGCCCGGCTGATCTGGAAGAACCGGCCCTCGAGCAGCGGCTCGGTGCGTGCCCGCCAGTCGATGTCGAAGCTGATACCCGTATCCGGGTCGTCGCAGAGCAGCCGTAGGTGCTTCAGCGGCTCCACCACCTCGACCCGCAGCGGCCCGACAGCCATCTCGGTCGACCGGGGCAGCAGCGTGCGCGAGAGCCGCAGGTTGTGCTGGGTCCCGGCGTGGGACAGCGCGACGAACGCCTCCATCACGTCGGTGTTCGGGTACTTGCCGAGCCCCAGCGTGAGCACGGTGTCGCCACCGGCCACGTCCTGCACGCTGATCCAGTAGCGCTCGCGCCACGTGGGGTCGCTCGTCGCGACCATCGCGTGCGGTAGCGAGGTCTGGTGGGTGAAGTACTCGTCGGCCGGGGTCAGCTGCATCGATGCGTCCTGTCTCAGAGATCCCGGCCGAAGGTCGTCTTCAGGCTCTTTTTGTCGATCTTCTCGCCCGCCAGCGTCGGGAGCGGTTCGGCGGAGATCCGCCACGCGGTCGGGACCTCGAAGTAGGCCAGCCGTTCGCGCAGGAAACCGCGCAAGGCGTCCTCGGTGGGCGCCTCCCCGGAGTGGCGGACCACCGCGACGAGTTCCTCCCCGAGGTCGTCGTGGGGAATACCGAAAACCGCGGCCTCACGGATCTGAGGATGGGTCAGCAAAGTGGCCTCGACATGTGCGCAAGCAATGTTCTCCCCGCCACGGATGACGATGTCCTTGGAGCGGCCGACCAGGTAGAGGTAGCCGTCGGCATCCAGGCGACCCAGGTCTCCCGTCCGCAGCCAGCCCTCGGGGTCGACGCCGTCCAGCGTCCCGTCGGCGCTCAGGTAGCCGAGCATCACCGTCGGCGCGCGAACCACCACCTCGCCCACGCCGTCCGCGTCGACGTCGTCGATCCGAAGCTCCACGCACGCCAAGGGGAGGCCGACAGTCCCGGGACGTTCGGTCAGATCCGCCGCCCCCGCCGCGCTCAGGAAGCCGCCGGACTCCGTCATGCCCCAGTTGTTGCCGAGCCCGCCGCGCTTCAGCTGAGGCAGCTTCTCGACCACCCGTTCCAGCAGCGCCGCCGGTACCGGGGCGCCGCCCATCGGGAGCGCGCGCAGCGAACTGAGGTCCCGGCGAGGGAAGTCCTCGTGCTCGATCAGCCGGGCGGCCATCGTCGGGACGCCCGCGAAACTCTGCACGCCCTCGGCTTCGATGAGCTGCAACACCTGAGCCGGGTCGAATCGGCCGGCGTTGAAGACCATCTTTGTCCCGATCAGCAACGCCATCAGGATGTTGCTGACACCGCCGACGTGGAACAGCGGGGTGCAGACCATCGTCACCGCCTGGGCGCGGGACGGGTCGAGATCCTGCGGCAGCCGCCGGGTGCGCAGCATCAGGTTGTGCTGGTTGGCGATGACCGCGCGGCGGGACAGCACGACCGCCTTGGGAACGCCCGAGCTGCCGGAGGTGAACAGGATCAGCGCCGCTGCGTCTTCGGCGCCGGCATGCACGCAGGCCCGGTCGGACGCTGTGCTGAACGACGCCGTCAGCTCCGTGAGCTGATGGACCGTCACCTCGGTCGGCTCCCAGTCCGCGCGATCGGTCAGCGCGAGCACAGGACGGGTCACCGTGAGCGCGTGCTCCAGCTCCGCCTCGCTCCACCACCGGTTCCCGAACACCGGGACCGCCCCGAGCCACCACAGCGCCCAGAGCGCGAGGACGAACTCGGGAGAGTTGTAGGACAGCAGCAGCACCCGGTCGCCCGGACCGACGCCGGCCGCGGCCAGCCGGTCGGCGGCCGCCGGGATCGCGGACCGGAACTCCCCATGGGTGATCCGCCGATCCCCCTGGACCAGGAACTCGCGATCCGCCCACCGCTCGGCGCCGACCAACAACTCGTCGAACTCGCTCGGCCGGAGCGTGATCGCCAGCCCTGGGTGCCCGTTCACGGTCGCGGGCCCGATCTCGCGGCCCCAGATCTCCGCCAACCTTGACGATGACATCGTCAACGGGTCGGTCTCGTTCATGCGCCGGTCCACCTGCCGGGCCGGCCTTCCTTGAAGGCGGTCACGGCCTCGACGACGTCGGCGGTGCGGTTGCTGATCGCCTCGTTCGCGAACCCGACGTCGAGCAACTCGTCGACGCGAGCGGCGAGTCCTGCGTTCAGCGTGGCCTTCGTGAGCTGAACCGCGACCGGCGGCAGCGCCGCCACGCGGCCCGCCAGTTCCACCGCGACGTCGCGGACCTTCTCGGGCGAGTCGACGAGATCGGAGACCAGCCCGAGGTCGAAGGCGTCCTGGCCGGTCAGCGGTTCACCCCAGAGCAGGTGGCGCTTGGCCTTGATCAGCGGCAGGTTCACCGGCCAGCTGATCGCGCCGCCGTCCCCGGCGACCAGCGCCATGTGGACATGGGGGTCGGACAGCCGCGCGGTCGGGATGGTGACGATCGCGTCGGCGAGCAGCACCAGCGACGTCGCGACGCCGAACGTGTGGCCGTGCAGCGCGACGACGAGGGGCTTGGAGAACCCGGCGAAGATCCGGTACAACGCCTTGCCGCGTTCGATGCCGGCGGACAGGTGAGCCGGGTCGCGGTGCGAGGCGAGGATCTCTTCGGTGTCGCCACCCGCGGAGAAGTGCTTGCCCGTCGAGGTCCACACCACGGCGCGGACCGCCGGGTCCTCCGCCAGCGCACTCAGCGCGGGGCCCAGCTCACCGAGCAGGACCTCGTCGAACCGGTTGAGCAGGTCCGGTCGGGTCAGGCGCAGTTCGGCGACTCCGGGCGGGAGGACGTCGGAGGTCAAGACCTCGAGTGCGGTCGGACTCATGACGAACCCTTTCCTACAGCGCGGCCAGGTCGGGCAACCGCCCGGACTCCACGATCGACGACCCGATCTCGGCGCGCAGGGTGGTCGCGCCCCCGAGCAGGGACTCCAGGACGAGCGCCCGCCGCAGGTACCGGTGGAAGTCATGCTCCCAGCTGAAGCCCATGCCACCCAGCAGCTGCTGCACGTGCTCGCGCGCCGTCGCGGAGTACCGCACCGCCGCGGACTTGGCCAGGGCGCTGGCGAGCGGGTCGGTGTCCTCCCAGGCGGCGGAGAACGCGAGCTCGGCGACCTCTCCCCACACCCGGACGTCGGCGAGCTTGTGCCGGACGACCTGGAAAGTCGCCAGGGCCTGTCCGAACTGCACGCGCGAGCTGGTGTGCTCGACGGCGAGGTTGAGCATGGACGTCCCCACGCCGATCAGTTCCGCCGCAAGCGCTCGCCGGCCGCCGGCCAGCATCCGCTCCCAGGCATCCGCGCCGGCGACGTGGTCGACGGCACCGGGGTGAGCATCGCCGCTCAGCCGGGTCCAGGGCCGCTCCAGGTCGATGCCCGGCGTGGTGCTCTGCTGCAGCCCGTCGACGGGGACCGCGAGCACCGCGGTGCCACCGAGCGCGCGACACGGGACGAGCACGGTCTCGCCCGCCACGAGGGGGCGGGTGACGAGGGCGTCGATGCGGACGCGGTCGTGGTCGTAGCTGGAGCTCAAAGCCCGAGTCGGTACCGGGAACGCAACGGCCGAGGCCAGCGCCCCGCCCGCCGGGTCGAGGGCCGCCAGCACCACCTCGTCGAGCAGCGTCTCGACCGTGAGGCGTTCACCCTGCAGACGGAAGAGCACCTCGACGGCGACCGCGGGGTCCTCGGCCAACAGATCCGACCAGCCGAAGTCCCGCAGTGCGGTCCGCAGCTCGCCGGGATGCGTGGTGACGAGATCGTGGAGGGCGCCGCGGAGCAGGTCCAACTCGGTGCGGTCCATGCTCAGCGCCTCCCCGGCAGCCGCAGGATCCGGCCCGCGACGATGTCACGCTGGATCTCCGCCGCACCGCCGTAGATCGACGAGGCCCGCGAGTAGAGGTAGTCGTTGCGCCATCCGGCCGAGTCGGCGTCCTCGTCGAACAGCGTGGTCGCCCCGAGGTGTTCGAGCGCGGCGGCGAAGAGGAACTTCTCCGCGGTGGACATCAGCAGCTTGTCGAACGACGGGGTCGCGCCGATGTCCGCACCCTCGGAGAGCGCGCGCACGGTGCGGCGCGAGAGCAACCGCAGCGAGTGAATGAGTTCGAAGGCCTCCCCCGCCACCGCGGGCGGCAGGTCCGGGGCCTGCCGCAGCAGGTCATGAAGGCGTGCGCGCATCCAGGTCTGTCGCTGCCAGGCGGCCGCGCCACGTTCGGAGGCGAGGATCGTCATCGCGACGGCCCAGCCGCCGCCGACCTCGCCCAGGGTCCGGGCTTTCGGCACCCGCACGTCGTCGAGGTACAGCGAGCAGAACTCGGCGTCACCGTTCATGCTCACCAGCGGCCGCAGGTCGATGCCCGGGGTGTCCATGTCCATCATCACCGCGGTGATGCCGCGCGAGCCGGATGCCTTGTCACCGGTGCGGGCCAGCACGAGGCACCGGTCCGCGACCTGGGCCCAGCTGGTCCACACCTTCTCGCCGTTGAGGACCCAGTCGTCCCCGTCGTCGACCGCCCGGCACTGCAGGGACGCCAGGTCAGAGCCCGCGCCGGGCTCGGAGAATCCCTGGCACCAGATCTCGTCACCGCGCAACAGACGGGGCATCAGATCCACCGCGAGCTCCCGCGGGGCGTACCGCGCGACCGCCGGGCCGAGCACCTCCTGCGTACCGAACGAGAACGGCGGCGGGTACCCCGCCGCACACAGCTCCTCGACGACAACCGCGCGCAGGATCATCTCCCCGCCGAGCCCGCCGACATCTTCGGGCCAGCCCAGCCGCATCCAGCCGGACGTGAACATCAACCGCTGCAGCTCACGCTGGGCGGTGAACGTCGCGGAAACGTCACGCCCGGGCGCGCACAGCTCCCGCAAGCGGTCGGTGTTCTCGTGCAGCCACACCGCGAACTGCTCGCGCACCTGCGCGACAGTCCCGGGAATGGCGCCGGCCATGAGGGTCACCGGTCAGTTCGCGCGCTTGGAGAGGATGTGCACGCCGCAGGCCGAGGCCAGCCCGATCACATGGGCCAGCCCGACCTGCGCGCCCTCGATCTGCCGGGCGCCGGCCTCGCCGCGCAGGTGCGTGACGATCTCGTAGATGTTGGCCACGCCGGTGGCGCCGAGCGGGTGCCCCTTGGAGAGCAGACCGCCGGACACGTTCACCGGGATCCGCCCGTCGCGGTACGGCGCGCCGGAGTCGAGAAACTCCCCCGCGCCACCGGGCTCGCAGAGCCCGAGGTTGTCGTAGTGCAGCAGCTCCGCGGTGGCGAAGCAGTCGTGCAGTTCGACGAGGTCGAGGTCCTCCGGTCCGATGCCGGCCTTCTCGTAGGCCAGAGCGGCCGCATTGCGGGTGAGAGTGTTGATGTCCGCCTGCACCTGCCCGCCGTCGACGTAGGGGTCGGAGGTAAGGATCGAGGCCGACACCTTGACCGCACGGCGACGGATGTCAGGGTCGAGGGTCGCGAGCTTGGCGTCGGAGCAGAGGATCACCGCGGCGGCGCCGTCACCGGTGGGACAGCACATCGGCAGCGTGTTGGGCCACGCGATGGTCTCGGCCGCCAGAATCTCCTCGAGGCTGAACTCCTTCTGGTACTGCGCCAGCGGGTTCAGCGTCGAGTGCAGGTGGTTCTTGTGCGCCACCTTCGCGAACTGAGTCTGCGTCACGCCGTGCTGAAGGGCGTACTCCGTACCGGCCTGGGCGAAGACACCGGGCATCAGGTTGGTACCGAACAGACCCTCGGTCTTCACGACCGAGCCGTAGCGGCCCTTGGGCTCATAGATGCTCCTGCCGTCGCGCTTCTTCCCCCCGAGCAGGCCCATCTTGCCCATCTGCTCGACACCAACCGCGAGGCCGATGTCGGTCTCGCCGGCAAGAATGGACATGATCGCCACCCGGATCGCGGTCGCGCCGGTCGCGCAGGCGTTGACGACGTTGTAGACCGGGATGCCGGTCTGCCCCATCTGATTCTGCAGCCGCTGGCCGTGATGGGAGTTGGTCTCGTACACGTTGCCCATGGCCAGCAACTGGACCGAGCCGAGGTCGAGGTCGGCGTCCTTGAGCGCGCCGGAGGTCGCCTCGACCGCGAGGTCCATCAGGTCCTTCTCGGGGAAACGCCCGAAACGCGTCATCGACGTCCCGATGACCCACACCGAATTCGACATGCTCAGCTCCCCACCGGCTCGAAGGCGAACGCGACGGCTTCGGTGCCCTCGTCGTCGGTGCCGACGACGAAGGTCGTCAGCCGCACCTTGAACTCCGGCGTGATCGCGGCGGGGTCGTCGACCCCGCGCAGGTTCGCCTTGACGTGAACGCCCTCACCGAGGTCGACCACCACCGAGGTGAACGGTTCCTTGGCGCCGCGCTCGACGCGGGTGAAGGCGCGGACCACGCCCTCGGTCGCCACCGGGGTACGCGCGAACGCGGTGCCGAAGCACCGCGCGCAGCCGTTGCGCCGATCGAGGTAGGCCGCGGAGCAGGCGTCACAGCGCCAGACCTGCAGGTGTGGACTGTCGCCGAGGACCAGGTAGTCCACGGCAGGGATCTGGGCGGCCACGGGGCACTCCGATCAGCGAGGTTCTCGCAGCGACAATTTCGTCGTCTACTGAATGATAGATTACTAGAGTATTTTCCGGGCGAGGGCAAGGGAGCCGGGGATGCAGTCCGCCACCTCCCGCGCGGCCAACGGTGCGGTCGAGCTCGCCTGGGAGCGGCTCGGGCCGGGCACCGGGGAGCCGTTGCTGCTGGTCATGGGCTTTGCGGTCCAGCGGCAGTTCTGGCCGGACGGATTCTGCGAGCAGCTCGTCAGAGCCGGCTTCGACGTCGTCCGCTTCGACAATCGCGACGCCGGGGAGTCATCCCACCTCACCCACCTGCGAGCACCCTCCTGGCCCGCGGTCATGACGGTGCCGAAGGTCGTCGCGGACTACCGGCTGTCGGATCTGGCCACCGACGCGGTGGCGGTGATGCAGGCCGCCGGGTGGGATTCCGCGCACGTCGCCGGGGTCTCGATGGGCGGGATGATCGCGCAGACACTGGCGATCGAGCACCCGGACCGCGTGCGGTCGCTGACGTCGATCTCCTCCACGCCCGCGCCGAAGATCGGGAAGCCGACGCTCGCCGGCCGCCGCGTCTTCCTGCTCCCGCAGCCGCGGACCGCGGAGGAAGCGGCCGACCGCATCGTCACCCAGTTCCGCATCATCGGGTCGCCGGGATTCCCACTGGAGGAGGACTGGCTACGCGATTACGCGGCCGCCGCGTTCCGCCGCAGCCACGACCCCGCCGGGATGGCGCGCCAACTCGCGGCGGTGATGGCGAGCGGCAGCCGGGTCGAGGCGCTGACGGCGGTCCGCGTCCCGACGCTGGTCATCCACGGCACCGACGACCCGCTGATCCGCGCCCAGGGCGGGCTCTCGACGGCCCGCGCGGTCCCGGGATCCCGGCTCGTCCTGCACGGCGGAATGGGTCACGACCTGCCGCGCGCATTGTGGCCGGTGCTGGCGAACGACATCGCGAAGGTGGCGGGCATATGAGCACGTTCGAACGGATCTTCAACCTGCGGGACCTCGGCGGGCTGCCGACAGCCGACGGCCGCTCGATCCGCCACGGCCTGGTCTACCGGTCCGACGACCCGCACCTGGCGACCGAGGCCGACGTCGAAGCGCTGCGGAAGCTCGGCATCACGACCGTGATCGACCTGCGCCTCGACGAGGAGGTCGGTGTCCGCGGGTCGGCGGTCTGGGAAGCACTCGACGTCATCCCCGTGCGCTGCTCGACGCTGACGAAGCCGCCGGTCCCCGAGGATCTCGCCAAGTACATCGATCCCGAGTTCATCCGCGTCGAGTACTTCTCCATGCTCGGCTCCGAGGAGGTGGCGCACCGCCTCTGGGGCGCCCTCGCCGATGCCGGCAACTCGCCCCGGCTGATCCATTGCGCGTCCGGCCGGGACCGCACCGCGATCGTCGCCGCATTCCTGCTCGAGACGCTCGGCGTCGACCGGGAGCACGTCCTCGACGACTACGCGGCCAGCGCCCCTGGGATGGAGCGCCTCCTCGCGCACCTCGACGAACACCACCCCGCGGCTTCCGCCATGAGCGAGGGGAACCGCTACTCCTTCGTCCGCACTCCACGGGAGTGCATGGCGGCGTTCCTCGAAGCGATCGACGAGAAGTACGGCTCCCCCGTCGCGTATCTGGAGAAGCTCGGCGTCGAGGCCGCGATCCAGCGCCTACGGGAGGACCTGCTCGAGCCCTGATCCGACTCTGGCTGTGGTGGCGGGGTACCCCGGGCCCGCGACAGCCCGACGACCCGACCAGAGTGCGAGGGTCAGACCGCCCCGACGAGCACCGCGAGTTCGTCTTCCAGCAAGGCCGCGAGCCGGTTCACGTCCAGCCCCAGGTCGGCGTCGGCGAGGAGCCCGGCGTGGAGCCGGCCGTCGTAGCCGAACATCGTGACGTTGAGCCGCTGGCCCTCCGAGACCTGGGAGAGCGGGTAGTACGCAAAGATCGGGACGCCGGCGCAGGCCAGGACCTCGCGCGGGCCGGGCACCGTGGACAGCATCAGGTTGAACGGCCGGAGCTTCGACACCAGCCCGAGCCGGGACGCCAGCCCCACCCCCGGCCCGGCCAGCAAGGGGATCGCCAGCGCGGTGAGGTCGGTCATCGTGGTCGCCGGGAGCGAGCCGTGCGCGGCTCGCGCGGCAACGATCGACTCGGCGGCGGCGAGGGCGCGGACCCGCGGGTCGGCGACGTCGGTCGGCAGGGTGGCGATCAGCAGGGTGAAGACATTGGCGCCGGCGGAGTCCTCAGCCCGCAGCGACATCGGCACCGCCGCGAGCAGCGGCTCGACCGGCAGCGCGTCCGCCTCCCCGAGCCAACGGCGAAGCGCGCCCGCGGTCACCGCCACGGCGACGTCGTTGACCGAGACCCCGAGCGCCGCGCGGATTTTGCGGATCTCGGTCAGGTCGAGGGTCGCCAGCGCGAGCTGACGGCGTGGCCCGAGGGGGCCGTCCATCGGCGTGGCCGGTGCGCGCCGGAGCACCTCCGAGCGGATCTCGGGCAGCCGGCGCAGGACGCCCGCGGCGGTACGCACGGTGCGCGCCGCCCGGAACGGCATCGAGCCGGCACTGCGGGCCAGCAGCTCACGGCCCGAGGGGCTGCCGAGGAGTTGCGGAGCCGGTTCGCCGGGCCCTGGACCGAACAGCGCGAGCAACAGGTCGTTGCCGCCGACCCCGTCGACCATCGCGTGATGGACCTTCAGATACAGCGCTTGCCCCCCGGCGACCCCGGAGATGAGCGTGACCTCCCACAGCGGCCGCGACCGGTCCAGCCGCCGGGCGTGCCGGTCCGCCACCAGGGCGGCGAGTTCCGCGAGTCCAGCGCCTGCAGGCAGCGTCACCGCGCGGACGTGCCGGTCCAGGTCCGGGATCGCCGCCACCCAGTACGGGAGATCCAGCCCCAGCGGGACCGGGGCCAGCCGCCGGCAGAGGACCGCCGGCAAACGGTCCCGGATCGCCAAGGCGACCTCGTTGCGGGTCAGCGTGCGGCCGGGGCCAAGGAGCGCGATCGCGCCGGAGTGCCCGGAGGCGTGGCCGGCCTCCAGCGCGAGGAACGTCGCGTCGTGACCGCTGAGCTGGTGCATGCCGTGCGCCCTCAACCGCCGACGCGGTCGAGCAGCTGCGTCATGCCGCGAGAGATGCCGGCGACGATCAGGTCGACGTCGGGCAGGGAGTCGCGGTCGGTGGTGACCCCGAAGACCAGTTCGCCGCCGTAGCTGTAGACGGTGATCGAGGAGCGCGCGCCCACCGGGAACGGCGGGGCGTAGTTGGCGATCGTGCGCAACGGCCGGCCCAGGAGGTAGAGCTGGATCGTCGGACCGTGGACGTTGGTGACCGTGGTCTGCAGCGAACGTTGGGGAACCGCGGAGCTGGTGCGCAGGTAGATCGCGTTCAACGTGCCGGGCAGCACCGCCTGGATCTCGTTCATCGCGTGAATCGCCTCGGCCTGGGCGGTCGCCTTCAGCTCCGCGAGGTGCGTTCGCACGATCTCCAGGCGCTGCACCGGGTCGTCGACGTCGAGCGGGAGCCGCGGCATCAGGGCCGAGGCCTTCGTCTCCATCGTCCCGTCGCCGAGCGGACGCCCCTCGGCGTCCCGCTCGCGCAGAGCGACCGGGTTCATCAGCCGCAGCTGCTTGCCCTGCACCGACTGGCCACGGTGGGTGAGGAGGTCGCGGAACCCGTCGAGCACGATCGTCAGGACGACGTCGTTGACGGTGCCGCCGAAGGCCTTGCGCACCGTCGAGACGTCGGTGAACGGGATCGCACAGAAGTCGAAGGCGCGGGTCGTACCGATCGGCCCGGTCAACGGGCTCCGCAGATCGGGCACCAGGTTGCGCCGCGTCAGCGCGAGCCCGGCGGCGCCGACCCGGGCCGCCTTGCGCAGCGTCGCGGGGTTGATCGCGCGCACGCCCCGGACGGCGTCCTTGCCGAGCCCGGCGACGGCGTCCGTCGTCGAGCGCAGGCGCGACCTCGGCTCGACGGAAGCACCCGCGGGCAGCGGCGGGAGCTCGGTGGTCGGGCCGGTGGGTGAGTCGTCGAACAGGATCGTGAGGAGCTGGGTGCCCGACACCCCGTCGACCATGCTGTGGTGGATCTTCCAGAAGATCGCGAACTGATCCGGCCCGACACCGTCGATGACGGCAACCTCCCACAGGGGGCGGGACCGGTCGAGCTGGACGGAGATCAGGTCACCGACCGCGCGACACACGCCGGCGTGGCCAAGCTCGGGCGCGGTCACGGTGCGGACGTGGTCGACGATGTCGAAGTCGGGTGCCGGCACCCACTCGGGCCGGTTCACGTGGAGCGGCGCGGGCCGGGCCAGCTGCGTGTAGCGCGGGATGCGGGCGATCTTCGGTGCCAGCGCCTTGGCGACCTCCTCCGCGGTCGGCGCGGTGCCGTCGACCAGCGCGAAGCCACCGACATGCATGTGGTTACGGCCGTCCTCCTCGGTGTAGAAGAAGAACGCGTCGAGCGCCGACATCCGGTCGGGGCCGTCAGGCATCTCCACCACCCCGCTCGATCAGCTGACGTGCAATCACATTGCGGAGAATCTCGTTCGTGCCTTCGCCCACGATCATCAGCGGGGCGTCGCGGAAGTACCGCTCGACGTCGAACTCGGTGGAGTAGCCATAGCCGCCGTGGATGCGCACCGCGTCGAGCGCGATCTTCATCGCGGTCTCGGAGGCGCACAGCTTGGCCATCCCCGCCTCCATGTCGACGCGGCGCCCGGCATCGAACTCGCGCGCTGCGTACACGGTGAGCTGGCGCGCGGCTTCCAACGAGGTCGCCATGTCCGCGAGGTAGTTGCCGATCGACTGGTGTTTCCAGATCGGCTTCCCGAAGCTCTCGCGCACCTGCGCGTAGGCGAGCGCGTCCTCGAACGCGGCGCGGCCGACCCCGAGTGCCCGGGCGGCGACCTGCAGCCGCCCCGTCTCGAGGCCCTTCATCATCTGGGCGAACCCGCGGCCGGGCTCGCCTCCGAGAAGGTTCGCGGCCGACGTTCGGTAGCCGTCAAAGACCAGCTCGCACGCCTCGACGCCCTTGTAGCCGAGCTTGGGCAGGTCCTTCGAGATCGTCAGCCCGGGCCCGGGTTCGACGAGCAACACGGAGATGCCGCGCGACGCCGGGTTCGCGGCAGGGTCGGTCTTGCAGAGCAGCGCAGTCAGCCCCGCCCGGCGGGCGTTGCTGATCCAGGTCTTCGCGCCGTCCACGACATAGGAATCGCCGTCGAGCCGCGCGGTCGTCGTCAGCGCCTGCAGGTCCGAGCCCCCGCCCGGCTCCGTCAGCGCCATCGTGGCCCGAACCTCGCCGGTGGCGAGCCGCGGCAGCCACGCCTGCTGCTGCTCGGGCGTGCCGAACTGCGTCAGCAGCTTGACCACCACGGTGTGGCCGCCCATCGCGCCGGCCAGGCTCATCCAGCCGCGGGAGAGCTCCTCGGTGACGAGGACGTAGCACTGCATGGACACGGCGGTGCCGCCGAACTCCTCGGGCACCGCGAGCCCGTAGATCCCGAGCTTCTTCATCCCCTCGATCAGGGCCTCGGGGTAGGTGTTCGCGTGCTCGAGGTCGCGCACCACCGGCCGCACCTCGCGGTCGACGAAGGCCGCAACGGTCCGGACGATGTCCCGCTCGTCGGCGGCGAGTGCGTCGAGGTGTCCCACGGTGCCAGTCTTCCGCGTAGGTCTGGCCAAAAAAGCACGAGTGCTCAATGATATAGCTCTAGACTAATTCCTTGAAGATGACATCTCCACCTGAGCGTCACTGGAGATGACATCTCCACCTGAGCGTCACTGAAGATGACATCTCCACCTGAGCGTCACTGGAGATGACATCTCCACCTGAGCGTCACTGGAGATGACATCTCCAACGAGCAGGCCCCTGAGTTCGGAGGCACCGTGGTCGACATCTCCAGGCCCTGGGTGGTCGACAGCCCCCTGTCGACGCGATTCCCGGTGTACACCCGGGCCAACGTCGGTGAGGTCTCGCCGAGCGTCGCCACTCCCCTGTTCTGGTCCCAGATCGGCGGGACCCCGGCCGAGCGGGTCTGGAAACAGGTGCTGGTCGACTTCGGCGCGTTCGACGCCGACGAGTTCCGCGACGTCATCGACATCCAGGGCATGCTGCACGGCTACGTCTACCTGAACCTGTCGAACCTGCGCGTCTTCGGTGCCCGCATGCCCGGCGCCTCACCGGAGCTGATGGACCGCACCTACCTCGGCTCGCGCTCCGACGTCCCGCCGTACGAACCGCACCCGGACGACGACAAGCCGGAGTACACCGAGCGGATCCTGGCCTCGGTCGGGCGGGTGTTCGCCACGGAGCACCGCGACGACTTTCTCGAGCTGGCCGCCCAGGCCGCCAAGCTGCGGGCGCAGCGCCCCGACTACACGGCGATGTCCGACGCCGAGCTCGTCGCCCTGCAGCGCGAGCGGATGCGCCAGTACGAGCCGTTCCTCTACAAGCACCTGCTGATGGTCTACGAGGGCTCCCTGGTGACCGGGATGCTCGAGCAGACCCTCGCCCCGCTCGGCGACCCGACGCTCACCGCGCGCCTGATGGGCGGGCTGGGCAACATCGCCTCGGCAGCTCCGACGGCGGCACTGTGGAAGCTGTCGCGCCAGGTGGTCGCCTCGCCGGAGCTGACCGCTGCGTTCGACGCCGGCGTCGCCGGGCTGCCCGGACGCTTGGCCGAGCTCGACGGCGCCGAGGAGTTCCGGGCCGCCTGGGACACCTTCGTCGCCGACTACGGCTCGCGCTCCACGAACGAGTGGGAGGCGATGCCCCAGACCTGGGAGACCCACCCCGAGATCCCGCTCGGGCTCGTCGAGCGCATGCGCTTCCAGCCGGCCGACCGCGACCCGGCGCTCCAGTCCGCCCGTCTGCGAGGCGAGCGCGAGGCGCTGACGACTGAGCTGCAGGCGAAGCTCGCCGACAACCCCGAAGCGCTCGGCGCCCTCGATCTCGCCCTGCGGCTGATCGGCATCTACATGCCGGCCCGGGAACTGTCGAAGACCAGCCTGATCCGCGTACTGCATGAGGCTCGGCTGCCGATGCGAGCACTCGGGCAGCGGCACACCGAGTCCGGACTGTTCTCCCGGCCGGAGGACATCACCATGCTCCGCGAGGACGAACTGGACGCGTTCGTCGCCGACCCCGCCGCGATGCTGCCGACCATCACCGAGCGGTGGGCCTGGCATGCCGCGCTGGCCCAGCGCGAGCCGCCGTACATCGTTGCGGCCGGTGCGGTCCCGCCGGTGACCTCGTGGGAGCTGCGGACCGCACCGTCGGTGCCGCAGGCGCAGAGCGGCGACGTCCTCACCGGGTTGGCGGCCTGCCCCGGCGTGGCCACCGGACGCGCCCGAGTGATCCACGACCCGGCCGATGCCCACGACCTGGAGCCCGGCGAGATCCTCGTCGCGCCCATGACCGATCCCGGGTGGACGCCGCTGTTCAGCTCCGCCGAGGCCGTCGTGGTCGACATCGGTGCGACGATGTCCCACGCCGCGATCGTGAGCCGCGAGCTCGGCATCCCCTGCGTACTCGGGGTTTCGCATGCCTCCGTCCGGATCAAGGACGGCATGCTGCTCACCGTCGACGGCACCACTGGGCTGGTCACGGTCCACTGATGGAACACCCCTACGGATTCGAAAGCTGACGATGACCTCTCTGGAACCGCTGGCGTCGGAGATCGAGCACCTGCAGAACCGTCCCGGCCCGGATGCCTCGTCGACGAAGTGGATTGCGTGGGCGAACGGGACGGGCCAGCTCCGCGGGCTCGGCATCAGGTGCACCGAGGTGGGCGAGGGCAGCGCTGAGTTCTCCGTCGCCTCAGTGCCGTACATCCCCAACCCGAATGGGTCGGTGAACGGCGGGATGCTGGCGGCGATCGCTGACAACGCGATGGGAGTGCTGACGGCGATGGCCTGTCCGCCGGAGTATCTGGCCGCGACGGCGTCCCTGCACATCCAGTTCCACAAGCCGGCGCGGGCACCGCTGGACGTCAGCGCCCGGATGCTTCCCAGCGGAAGCCGGGTGAAGTACGTCGAGGTGCGGATCAGTGACGACCAGGGCAACCACTGCGCGACGGCGCAGGGCACCATGATCGTCGGCGGCGCGGGCCGCCCGCAGTCGGGAGACAAGCAATGACCGACGTCGACGTCCTGGTGATCGGATCAGGTGCCGCCGGGCTGTGCGCGGCCCTGGCCGCGGTCGAGCACGGCGCGCACCGGGTGCTGATCGCCGAGGGCTCCCCTGAGGTCGGCGGGTCCAGCCGGCTGTCCGGCGGGATCGTCATGGGGAGCCGCAGCGGCGTCCAGTACGCCAATGAGATCCACGAGGAGGAGGACGACCTCTTCGGTGACTACCGCTCCCTGATGCGCTGGGACGTCGCCGCCGGCCCGGTGCGCACGTTCGCCCGCCGCAGCGGCGAGACGATCGACTGGCTCGCGGCACACGGCGTCGAGTTCTTCGAGCGGCTGATCTTCGGCGGCGAGGAGCGGCAGCCGCGTTCACACGCCGTCGACGGGGGCGGGCAGGCACTGATCGACGCGTTGCACCGCGCCGCCGTCGCCCGCGAGGTCGACATCGCGCTGGGTCAGCGGGTGGACCGGCTGCTGGTCTCCGAGGGCCGGGTCGTGGGCGTCGCCGTGGGGGACGACGAGATCACCGCCGGCGCCGTCGTACTCGCCACCGGCGGGTTCGGTGCGTCACCGGAGCGCATCGCCGAGCTGTTCCCGTCGGCGTGGGATCCGGAGCGCACTTGGTACATCGGGCATGACGGTGCGCGTGGCGACGCTCTCGAGCTCGCCGCGGTCGTCGACGCGCAGATCACCGGGCACGACCGTGGCCTGCGGACCCTGGGCCCGGGCGGCACCTTCGTCAACGAGGCGCTGCTGCCGGGGTGGGTCGTGCTGCTCGACTCCGAAGGACACCGGTTCGCCGACGAGACCGCGCCCTACGGGATCCTCGACAACGCGGTACGGGCGCACGGCAACCGGTGCGTCGCGTTCCTGGACTCCGCGGCGCTGGCGCCGCCGGCCGACCTCGCCGATCGCTACCGGAACGCCTACAAGCAGGTCTGGCCCAATCACCCGCCGTTCCGGCCGCGGCACTACACGCCCGACATGATCGAGTTCCTGCTCGGACAGAAGCGAGCCTTCGCGGCCGACGACGTCGCCTCGCTGGCGTCGGAGGTCGGGTTGGACCCGGCGTCCGTGACAGGCGAGATCGCCCGCTACAACGCTTTCTCCGACGCGGGGTCCGACGACGACTTCGGCAAGTCCGGCAGGTTCCTGCTGCCGCTGCGCACCCCGCCGTACTACGCCGTGCCGCTGTACCCGATCGCGGTCAACGTCACCGGCGCCGGCCTGCGGATCGACGACCACGCGCGGGTGATCGGCGTTAACGGACAACCGGTGCCCGGGCTGTTCGCCGCCGGCGAGTGCACCGGCGGGCTGTTCGGCCCGCTGTACATGGGCAGTGGCAACTCGCTCGGCCTCGCGACCGGCATCGGCCGGATCGCCGGCGAGGAAGCCGCCGCCGAGGCAACGGGAGTTCCGACCGGAAAGGCGAACTGATGCCCCGTCATATTCTTGCTGTGCAAACCGAGTGTGTGCCGGGCCAGGAGAAGGCGTTCCACGAGTGGTACGACCGGGTGCATGTCAGTGACGTGCTGAAGGTTCCCGGGTTCGTACGTGGGCAGCGCTTCGAGGCAGTGCCCGGCCTGCGCGGCGAGCTGCCGGAGAACCGCTTCTTCGCTCTCTACGAGTTCGAGACCGACGATCCGGCCGCGACGCTCGGCGAGCTGCGCTCGGCCATGCGCACGATGCACATCGACGCGTCGCTGGACATGGACAAGATCGTCGCGTTCGCCTACGCGGAGCTCGGGCCGGCGCAGGAGACCGCGCTGTGAGCCTGCCGCCGGTCCTGGTCGGGTTCCTGGCTGCGCTCGAGCGCCGGGACCTGGACGGCGTGCTCGATTGCTTCACCGCCGACGCCACCTATGCCTATGCGGTGCCGCACGCCCCACTGAACGGCCGGGATGCGATCGGCGCGATGTTCGGGCCGTTGCTGCAGGACACCGATGCGGTGCGCTGGGACGTGGTCGGCTTCAGCGTCGACGGCGACCGCGTGTGGACCGAGCGGATCGATCGCTTCACCTTCGCGGGCCGCGAGGTCGCCATCGAATGCATGGGTGTGTTCGAACTCGCCGACGGGAAAATTCGGTCCGTCCGGGACTATGTCGACATGGCGACGTGGCGGGAGCGCAAAGACGCATGACCTTCGCCGCCAGGATCGCCGCCGAGCGGCCGGACGAGATCGCGCTGCGCGCGCCGGACGGCGACTGGACCTGGGCCCAGGTCGACGACGCGCTGCGGCCGATGGTGAACGGCATGCTGACCGCGGGATACCGGCCGAACCGGCGGGTCGCCGTGTACGCCGAGAACAGCGGCAGGACGCTGCTGTACTACGTCGCCGCGACATTGGCCGGGTGCTCGGCGGTGGCGGTGAACCACCACCTGAACCCCGAGGAGACCGCGTACATCCTCACGCACAGCCAGGCCGATCTGCTGATCGTCGACGACGTGACGGCGGAGCGCGGGATGGCGGCCGCTCGGCTGGCCGGCGTACCTGCCGTGGTGGGTGGGAGCGGTGCCGTCACCGGAGTCATCTCGCTCACCGATGCCGCACAGTTCGTGGGCGACGCTGAGCCGCCGACGGACCACGCGCCGCGTCCGACGATGGTCTACACGTCGGGCACGACCGGGACCCCGAAAGGTGTGGAGCTGCCGCTCACTTCGTGGGTCGGCGGGGCGAACATCGACGAGCACGTGGCGCGGCTGGCCGAGAACTCGATGGTCGCGCACGGGCGGCATCTGGTCGTAGGACCGATGTACCACTCCGGACCGATCACCGGGACGCGGCTGTTCCTCGGGGGCACCCCGGTCACCGTTCTCGGCCGCTTCGAGGCGGAGAAGTTCCTGTCCGTCATCGAGCGCGACCGCATCGGGTCATCGATCGTCGTCCCGACGCATCTGCAGCGGGTGATGGCGCTGCCGGTTGCGGTGCGCGGCAGCTACGACCTCTCGTCGCTGCGGTTCCTGCTGCAGGTCGGCGCCAAGTTCCCCGAGCCCGACAAGCGCGCGACGATCGAGTGGCTGACCACGCGCGGCGTGGGCGACGTCCTCTTCGAGTCCTACGGCGCCTCCGAGGTCGGGACCACCTGCATGATCAGCGCCGCGGAGTGGCTGGAGCGGCCCGGGTCGGTCGGCCGCGCTGTCCCGCCCTTCGAAGCGATGATCCTCGACGACGACGACAAGCCCGCGCCGCCCGGGACCGAGGGCCGGCTGTTCTTCCGCGCCCCCGCGGGGCACGGACTGCGCTACGTCGGCGGTGGCGGGAGCGGCGACGGCGAGCCGTTCACGCTCGGCGAGATCGGCGTCATGGACGAGGCCGGCTTCGTCTGGATCACCGACCGGGCCTCGGACATGGTGGTCTCCGGCGGGGTGAACATCTACCCGGCCGAGGCGGAGAAGGTGCTGACGGCACATCCGGGCGTCGCGGAGGCCGCCTGCATCGGCGTCCCGCATCCCGATCTCGGCGAAGCACTCCACGCCCTCGTCGTCCCCGCCGATCCGTCGGACCCACCGTCGGAACTGCTCGAGTACTGCCGCGAGAACCTGACGCTCTACAAGTGCCCGCGGACCCTGGAGTTCGTCGACGCGCTGCCGCGGACCCCGGTGGGCAAGCTGGACAAGAAGGCCCTGCGAGCGGCGCACCGCGGCTGACGCCTTTCTTCGATGCGGAGCTCGCGCCGACCTGACAAGCTTGCCGCCATGAAGGAACACAAGATCTTCGCGGCGGTCTACGACCGCATCATCGCCTCGGTCGAGAAGAAGGCGCTGGGCGCTCGCCGGGCCGCGCTGCTCGGAGGCCTGAAGGGCCGGGTGCTCGACGTCGGCGCCGGTACGGGCGTGAACCTGCCGTACTTCAAGGCCGCGGAGTCGGTGGTCCTGGCCGAGCCGGACGGCGCGATGCGCGCGAAGATCAACGCCAAGCTGGGTTCGGCGTCGGTGCCGATCGAGATCAGCGATGCGCCCGCGGAGCAGATGCCGTTCCCTGACGGCCACTTCGACGCCGCGGTCTGCACGCTCGTGCTGTGCACCGTTCCCGACCCCGAGGCCTCGTTGGCCGAGATCCGCCGCGTCCTGAAGCCGGGCGGAACCCTGGTGCTACTCGAGCACGTCGGCGGCTCCGGCGGAGTGGCCAAGGTGCAGCGGGCCCTCGGGCCGGTGTGGACGCGATGCGCCGCAGGCTGTGTCCTGACGCGCGACACCCGCGCGTCGGTCGAGCAGGCCGGCTTCACCGTCGACGAGTTCGAGTCGTTCGAGGTCCGACCCCGGATCTTCCCGATCACGCCGATCATCCAGGCCGTCGCCACGCGAGCCTGACCTCGTTCGGTGTCCGGCTGGGATCACGGCCCGCGGTCGGGCTCACTGATGCGAAGTCCGTCGCGGAGCAGATTCCAGTGCGTGTTGCGCTGCGGCTGTTGCAGCGGGTCGATCCACGGCGGCGGAATCAGTTCCGGGTGACCGTCAGGTCCGAGTCGGATCGTCCAGCCCTTGTGATGAACGACGTCGTGGTGGAAATGGCACAGCAGCGCGCCGTTCTTCAGCTCGGTCTCGCCACCGTTTATCCAGTGCTGGATGTGATGCCCGTGGCACCACGCCGCGGGGCGGGTGCAGCCGGGGAACACGCACCCGACGTCACGGGCGACCAACGCGGCCCAGATCGTCGGCGTCCACGAGCGCGACTCCCGACCGACGGCCAGCGGCACTCCGAGAGTGTTCGCCACGATCGGAGTGATCCCGGCATCGCAGGCGATCCGGCGCACGGCCTCGATGGTCAGGTCCTCCCCGGAAGCGGTCCGCGCGAGCGGGTGCCCGGTGTCGCCCTGAAGAGTCTGGAGGGAAACCGTAACGTGCACGTGGGGCGAGGTGCCGTGGGACTTGGGCAGGTCGGCCAGGTCGCCGAAGCGCAGGAACCCGGCGGCCATCTCGACCAGGGCGTCGGCGCTGCGCTGGCCCGGGCTGCGTGGGTCGCGCTGCCCGTCCGAGGACGGACGCGGCGCGGCCAACGGGTCGAGGGCCGCCTTGAGAGTCGCGGCGCCTTCCGCAGTGAGAGTGCCGGCGACGCGGTGCCGTCCGCCGCCGATGTCGGTGATCCTGAATTCGCGGGACCGCCAGGCCCGGTCCTCGCGGGGTTCGGTGCCGTCGGGGTCGAGGATGTCCTGGAGAGCCCGCCCGGCGCGATCGATCTGCTTGGAGTTGAGGTGCCGGCCTTCGCGGCGCAGCAGCTTCTCGGCCTCGCTGAACTCGTCCGGTGACGCGTCGTTCTCGATCTTGCCCAGCGCCCGTGCGACGGCCCGGCCCTGATCAGCGTTGAGCTTGCCGTCCCGCATCGCGGCCGCGGTGCCCTTCGCCTTGTCGGTGAGCAAGCCAGCGGTCTTCACCCGAGCTTTTGCCTCACCGGGCGTCAGCTTGAGCAGCTTGGCCAACCAGGCCTGCGTCGAGGGCTGTCCTTCCGCGGCGGCCATGCCGCGGACCTCGGCTTCGCGCACCACCCCGACGTCCACTGCGGCCGACGCCGCTCCCAGCTGCTCCCGCAGGTGCAGTACCCGGGTCAGATCCCCGTTGCTGCAGGACCACACCCGCTCCGGGGTGACCACGTCCGCGACCTTGCGGACAGCCTCGACCGCGGCGGCCATGAGCTCCACCGTCAACGAGTCTGCGTGTGCCGCCCCCACGGTCATGCACTCAGTCTACTTTGACTCGAACATATGTTCGAGCGTTTGGCTAACCTCATTTACCCCTGCTGTCACTACTTTCTGACTGATCGTCAGGGGTTTACGTCAGTACCGACCGCCGGTCCAGCGCGAGGTCCAGATCCGCTCCTTGTGTACCGCGGTGCCGGATCGTCCGGCGTGCCAGATTCGGCCGTCACCGGCGTAGATGCCCACGTGAAAAACGGTCCGGGTGGTGCTCCGGTAGAAGAAGACGAGATCGCCGGGCCGCACCCGCTTGCCGACCTTGCGGGACCCGTCGTACTGGGCCTGCGAGGTCCGGGGGATCTCCTTGCCGAGCTTGGCGTAGACGTGCCGGGTGTACCCCGAACAGTCGAAGCCGCGACGTGTGGTTCCGCCCCAGAGGTACGGAACGCCCTCGAACTTCGCCGCCACCGAAGTGGCTCGGACACCGAACGTACGGACGGTGTCGGGGGTGGCCGCGACGGCGGTGGGTGCCGTCACCGCGACGACGGTGGTCACGACGAGCAGGAAGCCCGCGAGGCGGGCGAGAAGTGTGCGTGCGGGCATGCGGAAGTAGACGGACAAAGTGGCCTCCGAACGCCGACGAGAGATGACCTGTCGGGTTCGGGCGTGGAGGTTTGCCCGGCCCACCGCTGGTGGACTTCACCCCAAGGACGCGGCGTGCGCGTCCGTACTGCTGGGTCTCCCGCTCCTGCCCGGAAAGGTGTCGACACCGGCCGGGTGTGGGCAGGACTTGGCGCCACCCGGCGAGGCACCCGATTGGGCGCCACTGCCCACATCGGCGCTTTGACCGCGCGACCTGATGCTTTCGGCGAAGCGATCGAAAGATTCCAAGAAGTTGCTGAGGGAGCGTGACAATCCGGACATTCCGCCGATAGCTTTTGCGTCCGCCGTCCGGGGGGTCGGCGGTTCTGATCCGGGGGGATCTTCTTGTGAAGCTTCGTGCGCGCACGTCAGTCGTCGGCTCTCTCACCGCTTCGCTCGCACTCGCTGTGGTCGGCCCGGCCGGGGAGCTCAGCTCGAACGCGACCAACGCCCTCGACCTGGAGCCGATCGATTCGGGGGGATCGAAATGAACACGCTCATCGGAATGCCGGAGCCGCAGACCACTGATGCCGTCGAGCCGAGCGCGGCGCAATCGTTCTCCGACCGCTGGCTCGGCTGGGTCGCCGGCGCAACCACGATCACCGTACTGCTGGTCGCAGTAGTAGGCATCACCCTCTGGCTGACGCGAGACACTGCAGTCCACCTCGGAGCCGAACCGGAGCAACGGCACGAGACGGTGATCGTCAGCAAGCAGGCACCAGAGTTCAGCTCCGGCGCGCTGTACCTCGACGAGGAGAGCGGAGACCTGACCATCATCAGCGTCACGCCGCTGACGACGGCGAACGTCCAGTTCCTCGGCGCTCGCTCGATCTGGCCGAGCGCGGACGGCCCGTACGGAAACTGGCAGGTCCCTGGGCGCGGGTTCCCGCGTCCGCAGGTGAAAGAAAGTCACCCGGTCACCGAAACCATCCCGGCCAGCGAGGCCGGCTATCACGACGAGTACGGAAACCACCACTCGGTTCGTCTAGTGGTCGGCTTCCGCCTGACGTCCGGCGACATCGGCGCGGTCAACGGGATCGAGGTCGTCTATCGGGTCGGCGACCGCACCGTCATCACGCTCTTCCGCACCGCGAATTTGGTCTGCTTCGAACTGGCCAAGTGCCAGGACGACAACCTCCAGAGCCTGAGGTACTCCGACGCGATCGCCGATCTCGGGTTGATCCGCGGCTAGGGCCCGGCCCTTCCATACGCAGCGGCCCACTTTCCAGGTACTTGGAGCCTCGAAAGTGGGCCGCTGCGTAGGAGAGAGGACCCGCTTCTTCTGCATCACCCGCGGACTTCGTTCACCGCCCCGCTCCGCCCGCGCCAGGACTTGAGTTGTCGGTCAATTCGTAGGAGGCCGGAGCTCGTCCTCGATGAAGTCCGAGCGCGTGAAAGCCTTCCGCCGACGCATCGACAGCGCCCAGCAGACCAGCAGCACGGTGTGACGTAGGCCGACCCGCCGGGTCCGACGGTGAAGTTCGTGAAGCTGGACCCGGCGCCGACGGCGTAGGTGCACGACGTCCCGGGCGGCAGCCAGGACCACGAAGGTTCGCCGTCATTGGACGTGCTCGCCAAGAGGTCGCAGCCGAGGTTCCCCCCGACGTGGTGGCGTACCAACAGGGCAGCGACGAAGAGGCCGAGCGCGAGCACCCAATCGAAAGCCTGGTTCGAGAGTCGGAACCTCCGGACAATCCGGACGCTCGCACACGCAAGCCCTGCGATGGCATGCGGGCTCGAAGGACCGGTTGTCTACTTCAGGCCGGGCTCGTCCCCCATGGCCCCGGGTTGGCTCCGAGGCTCGCCTCTAGGAAGTTGCCGGTCAACGGGAGGTCACCGACGCGGAGCTGCGCACCGCCGGACGGACGGAACGGACCCTCACCGAACAGGTCGCTTGATTCGGCAGCCTGAGGCGCAGTCGCAATCGGGGCATGTCGGAATCACTGAATGACGGAGCGTCAGTTCTACAAATGGGTCGCCCGAGGGGGTGGTCACGGACGCGACTAAGGCGCACGATGGGGCTTCGCGATGTTTCTCCGGACCCAGGAACCACCGCGACCAACGACCCGCTACCTGAAGGGGCGTTCATGACGAGGTGCTTGGGCGTGAGCATGCACGGGTCTGCCGGGGTGGCGACCCCGTGACCGCGGGTGCCGCAGACGTAGCCACTATCGCCGGCGCCGTCATCGACGAGGCGCTCTCGGCCGACCTCGCGGCCTCCTCGCTGATGCTCGCCCGCCGCTTCGCAGCCGGCGCAACGCTGTGGTGCATCTCCCCTCAGTGGGAGCCGCACGCGAATCACGTCGCCGTGGAGTTCGTGCACCCCGTCATCGTCGGGAAGAGGGCGCTGCCCGCGGTGGCGCTGACCGGCCCGGACCTCGTCGCGACCGTGCGGGTGTCGGTCCGACCGGGCGACGTGGTGCTCGCCGTCGCGTCCGCGGACCAACCCGACGTGCGGTCCGTCATGCGCCGAGCCCCGGCCTGGGGCGCATCGACGTTGTGGATCGGTAATGGCGCCCGACCCACCGCGGGGGCTGCCGACCACGTCCTCTGGTTGGACGACCCCGATCCGCGGCTCCCCGCCACCGGCGGGTTCGTGCTGCTCTACCACCTGCTCTGGGAACTCACCCACGTCTGCTTCGAGCACCCGGGCCTGCTGACCCAAGCGGGGTGCACCGACGACGTGTGCGTCACCTGCTCCGACGAAGGGCGCCTGGGCGAGGTGGTGGCCGTCCTCGATCCGTCGCGCGCTCTGGCCCGGGCGGCCGATGGCCCGGAGCACGTCGACACGATGCTCGTCGGGTCCGTCGAGCCGGGTGACCTCCTGCTGATCCACGCCGGCATGGCGATCAGCAAGCTGGACGAGGGCCTGGGTCGATGACGCAGGAGGCGACCGGGTTCCTCTATCCCTTCCTCGACGCCGAGGAGCGGGACCAGGACTCGTTGCTGACCGACCTCGCCGCCTCTGCGCGGGCGAAGGCAGCGGAAAGTGCAGCGCTCCGGAACCGAACTCTCGAAGGCTGCGCTGCCCTCATCGACGAGGCCGGCGCCGAGATGGCCCGCCGCTTCGCCGCCGGCGGCCGGATGTTCACCTTCGGCAACGGGGGCAGCTCCACCGATGCCGCGACCCTCGCCGCCCTGTTCGCGCATCCACCGCTGAACCGGGCGCTGCCGGCCTGGTCGCTCGCCGCGGACCAGGCAGTCCTCACCGCGCTGGGCAACGACGTCGGCTTCGATCTCGTGTTCGCGCGTCAGCTGATCGCCCGCGCCGGCACCGGGGACATCGCGGTCGCCCTGTCCACCAGCGGCAGCTCACGGGACCTGACGGTTGCCTTCGCGGAGGCGAAGCAGCGCGGGATGTACACCGTCGGGTTCGCCGGCTACGACGGCGGACAGTTCGCCGCGAGTCCCGACGTGGACGTCTGCCTCGTCGTGCGCTCGCAGAGCGTGCACCGCATCCAGGAATCACAAGCACTCGTCGGTTACCGCCTGTGGGCCGCCGTGCACGAGCACCTGACCGAACTGGAGACCCGATGACGACGGTGCGGGCTGCGACATTGCACAACGGGACGGTGCAACACCGTGGTCCCTCGTTCGCCGAGAGCGAGGTCATCGAGCGGATCGAGTCGTTCCGCAAGCGGCGGCCGCGGCTGCTCGACGAGATCGTCACGATGTCGCACGGGGCCGGCGGGAAATCCTCGGCCGCGCTCGTGGACGCCGTGTTCGTCGAGGGCTTCCGCAACGAGGCGCTCGAGCAACTCGGCGACGGCGCTGTCCTCACGCTCCCGAGCGGCGAGCGCCTCGCGTTCTCCACCGACTCCTTCGTCGTCCAGCCGTTGCGTTTCCCCGGCGGCTCGATCGGGCACCTCGCGGTGCACGGCACCGTCAACGACCTGGCGATGGCCGGTGCCCGGCCGTCCTGGCTGTCCGCCGCCTTCGTCCTGGAAGAGGGCTTCCGGATCTCCGAGCTCCAGGAGATCGTCGCCGACATGGCGGCGGCGGCCCTCGCCGCCGGGGTGCAGATCGTCACCGGAGACACCAAGGTCGTGCCGACCGGCGCGGCCGACGGGTTGTTCATCACCACCGCCGGCGTCGGCGTGATCCCGGCCGGCCGTCGCCTCGCGGCCGACCGCGTGCAGGCCGGAGATCAGATCGTTCTGTCGGGCTTCATCGGCGACCACGGGATGGCCGTGATGCTCGCCCGGGAGGACCTCGAGCTGGAGGCCGACATCCGCTCCGACACCGCCGCGGTTTCCGACCTGGTGGAGACGATGCTCGCCGCCGCTCCGTCGACCCGCTGGATGCGCGACCCGACCCGAGGCGGAGTCGGCACGGTCTGCAACGAGCTGGCCCAGGTCACCGGGCTCGGCATCGTGCTCGACGAACGCGTGTTGCCGGTGCGGCCCGCCGTCCACGGCGCCTGCGAGATGCTCGGCATCGACCCGCTCTACGTCGCCAACGAGGGCAAGTTTCTCGCGGTCCTCGACCCCGGCGAGACCGACGCCGCCCTGGCGGCGATGCGTGCACATCCGCTGGGCGGAGACGCGGTCGTGGTCGGCGAGGTCACCGACAAGATCGGCGCCACCGTCGCCCTGCGGACGCAGTTCGGTGGCACCCGGATCGTGGACATGCTCGTCGGCGACCCGCTGCCGAGAATCTGTTAGGAGCAGCGCCATGTGTCTGGGAATTCCGGGCCAGATCGTCGAGATCACCGACGCCGAGAACTACCTGGCGAAGGTGGAGGTCAACGGGGTGCGGCGGATCATCAGCGTCAAGCTGCTGGAGAAGGAGATGCCGGTACCTCAGGGCTGGGTGCTGGTGCACGTCGGCTTCGCGATGGCGAACATCGACGAGGACGAGGCGCGGCTGACGCTGGAGGCGATGGAGAAACTCGGCGAGGCGTACCGCGACGAGATAGCCGCCTTCGACAGCTCATCGATCCTGTGAACACCGAGAGGACGTCTCATGCGCTTCGTCGATGAGTTCCGCGACCCGGCGGCCGCACGGCTGCTGCTCGCCGCGATCGAGGACATGGCCGCACCCACCGCACCCGACGCCGAGCACTTCAAGTTCATGGAGGTGTGCGGCGGGCACACGCACACCATCTACCGGCACGGCCTCGAGCACGTGCTGCCGGCCAACGTCGAACTGGTGCACGGCCCGGGCTGCCCCGTGTGCGTGATCCCGATGGGCCGGGTCGACGACGCGATGTGGCTCGCCGAACAGCCGGACGTCATCTTCACCTCCTTCGGCGACATGATGCGCGTACCGGGATCGAAGGGCAGCCTGCTTGAGGCCAAGGCGCGCGGCGCCGATGTGCGGTTCGTCTACTCGCCACTCGATGCTCTGAAACTCGCCGTCGACAACCCGGCGAAGAAGGTCGTCTTCTTCGCCGTGGGGTTCGAGACCACGGCGCCGTCCACGGCCGTCACGCTGATCCGGGCACGCGAGCTCGGCGTGACGAACTTTTCCGTGTTCTCCAACCACGTCACGATCGTCCCGCCGCTGAAGGCGATCCTGGACTCCCCCGACATGCGCCTGTCCGGGTTCCTCGGCCCCGGGCACGTCTCGACCGTCGTGGGTAACCGGCCTTACCGGTTCGTGCCGGAGGTCTACGGCAAGCCGATCGTGGTAGCCGGCTTCGAGCCGCTGGACATCCTCGCCTCGGTCGCGATGCTGCTGCGTCAGATCCGCGAAGGCCGCTGCGAGGTGGAGAACCAGTACGGGCGCGTGGTGCGCGAGGAGGGCAACCCGGCCGCACTCAACCTGATGGCCCAGGTCTTCGAACTGCGTCCGCACTTCGAATGGCGCGGACTCGGCTTCATCTCGCAGAGCGGCCTACGCCTCAACGCCGACTTCGCGGCGTGGGACACCGAGCGGCTCTACGACATGCCCGGCATCCGCGTCGCCGACCCGAAGGCCTGCCAGTGCGGTGAGGTACTCAAGGGCGTGCTCAAACCGTGGGAGTGCAAGGTGTTCGGCACCGCGTGCACCCCGGAGACGCCGATCGGCACCTGCATGGTCTCGCCCGAGGGCGCCTGCGCGGCGTACTACAACTTCGGTCGGATGCACCGCGACGCCGCCCAGCTCGTGGGTCAGTCAGGAGCGTGAGCGGGCCCTGGCTGTTCGCCCGCTACGCCTACGCGCCCAACAAGCTGGGCTACTGCGGGCCGCCGGAATCGACGACTCTCGCGACGGCGGGAGTCGACGCGGCGCAGGCCGCCGAGGTCGACGTCCGCGGGGCCGCGCGACGTTTCTCCGGCGCCTGGCACTACCTGGAGGTGCTGTCCAAGCTGACCGGCATTGACGACCCGCTGGACCAGCGCATCGTTGAGTCGTACTGGCTCGGCGGCGGGGTGAACACCGAGATCAGCGGGGCGGAGTTCGGGAAGGAGCTGCTCGCCCGCATCGCCCCGGAGGCTGGGCACTACTGGGCCCACCTGACGCCGGACCTGATCGGTGAGGCCGCGGGCGATCACGGCTTCCACGTGCTGGGCGTGTACCCGTGGTCGCGGATGCTGGGCAAGTTCGGTGCCTGCGCGACTCCCCCGCCGGCCGGAGCTTCCCCCACCCACCCGCTGCACGTGCTCGACCGGTGCCGGATCCGGTGGGGCACCGTGCTGTCCCGGGACGGCGAGCAGATCGTCGTCGTCTCGCGGCACCTCGTGTGGGACGGCGCGGTCATCGGCCTGTCGGAACCGGCGGAGGAGACGGTCGCGGTGGCCGTCGACGGACTGAGCTTCCTGCCGGACGTCGCGCCGGGCGATCAGGTCGCCCTGCACTGGGAGTGGCTGTGCGACCGCCTCTCGGCCGAGCAGGTCACCCGGCTGACCACGAGCACCCTCGACCAGATCGAGAAGACCAACCGTCGGCTGGCCCGGGCGAGCTGAGCGTCAGGCGCGCTGCAGGACCGTGACGGTGCCGGTGTCGCCGTCGACGCGGACCAGGTCACCGGTCCGGAGGTCGCGGGTTCCGCTGCGGGTGTTCACCACGCACGGCAGGCCGAGCTCCCGGGCGACGACGGCCGCGTGGGAGAGCGCCGAGCCGATGTCGACGACCAGCGCCGCCGAGATGAACATGACCGACGACCAGGACGGGTCGGTGGTGGGCGCGACCAGGATCTCGTCGGGCTCGACGGAATCGAAGTCCGGTGAGAGCAGCACCCGCACTCGGCCCTCCACGACTCCGCCACTGGCCGCGATTCCGCTGACGGTGTCGACCGTCTCGGTGGAGACCGGGACCGGGACCGGGGTCCCGGTCCAGCTGCCGGGCAACACCAGCGCCTGGTAATCCGCACGGCGCGCACGGCGGAGCGCGACGAGCTCGCGGGCGTCCGGCGGCGGACCGAGCATCAGCTCTCGCCAGGTCAGATAGAACGCGTCGTCCGGGTCCTCGAGCACCCCGTCGGCCGCCAGGAGCTGACCGAGGCGGCGGGCCGCGGCGCGAGTGCCGTCGATGCCCTGGAGGAACGAGCGCTTGCCGACCCCGCGCATCGGGATCCGCTTTGCCGCAAGGTCGAGGACGGCCGAGATTGCGGGGCGCTGCCACGCGGGCACGGCGGCGAGCACCTCGGCGCGGGCGGCGCGCTCGCCGTCGACCCGACGCCGTTCGATCTCGGCCGGCGCGGCGGAGTCGGGTTCGTCGGCGTAACGCGCGGCCAGCGCGGCGAGCGGGCTCGGATCCTCGCGCCACACCCGGCTGGAGACCTCGCCCTCAGCGGGCCCGTGGAAGCCGTGGTTGGCCACCACCTGATCTAGCGTCAGTTCCTTGCGGGACGCGCGCCAGATGTCCGAGACGACCGCCATTTCCGCCCCGCCCGAGCCGGACAGCGCACCGACGTCCCCGGCTCCCGCCTTCTCGACCACCTTGGTGAGCAGGTCGTACGTCGGGGACACGCACGTCATCAGGCACAGCGTGTGCAGGGTCAAGGTGCGGCCGAACCACATCATCCCGGTGCGCAGGCCGGCGAGCGCCTCGCCGCGGTCCCAGGTCGCGGCCGCACCGGTGTGCGCGTCCCACCAGACGTCGGTCTCCCGGGCCAGGCGCCGGACCCGACCCGGTGCGAGCACCGTGATCGCCGGCAGCTTGGCGGCGACCGCGGGATAGCGGGTGCGGGTCGCCGTGTAGTCGAGGTCGTCGGGGATCCGCCCGAAGATGCCGGCCGCGACCTGCTCCCCCGACGTGCCGGGCATCCGGTTGCCGACGGTGGCGAGGAACTGCACCTGCATCGCCATCCGGCCGCAGAAGACGCGCACCACCCGGTCGGAGATCTCCGTGGGCAACCGGCGCTCGGCCGCGGTCAGCGCTCCCGCCTGAAACAGCGCCTCGCGGGCGGAGATCTCGCCGATGTGACCCCACAGCGACCACCCCAGCGGACTGAGCACGCCGGGTGCCGCCTCGCCCATGTTGTCGGTGGACCAGAGCACGGAATCCGCGGTCGGGTCGTTGAGGTTGTCCCAGCTGTCGCCGCTCATGGACACATCCTAGACAATCAGTCTGGACTCTATGTCTGATCGCCAGGGCGGGGGGTCTGCCACGGCATCAGGGAGCGCATCTCCAGACCGCCGTCGACCGGCAGGACGGTGCCGGTGACGTACGCGCTCGCGGCCGAGGCGAGGAAGAGCGCAGCATGGGCGACGTCCTCCGGGCGGCCGGCCTTCGGCGGCTCGGGACGACGCCAGGCGTCGGGGCGCGGGTCGGGCTCGACGCCCCGCCGGCGTTCACCGTCACCGTGATCCACCCGGATCGAGCCGACACGGATCGCGTTCGCCCGGACCCCGAGGTGCCCGTAGCCCGCGGCCAGGGATCGCGTCATCGCCTCCAGGCCGGCCTTGCCCGCGGAGTAGGCGTCGAAGCCGGGCATCGCCTGGACCGCCGCGATCGAGGAGATGTTCACGATCGCGGACCGCCCGGCCGCGATCAGCCCCGGCAGGCAGTGATGGGTCGTCAGGTAGGCGCCGGTCAGGGTGGACTCGATCAGCTGAGCGAAGTTCTTCGGCGTCATCTCCCCGACGGGACCGTCGACGGACCGCGAGTGCAGCAGATCGGTCGGGCCGGCGTTGTTCACCAAGATCGACAGGTCCCCGCAGGCGGCGGCCAGGGTGCGGACATCGGTGTCGGACGTGACGTTGGCGGGGACGAACTCGATCCCGGTCCCGGCCGAGAACGCCTCGCCCCGCTCGCGGTTGCGCCCGCAGACGACGACCTTGGCCCCGCGGTCGCGGAAGAGCACCGCAATCGCGGCGCCGATGCCCGCCGTGCCGCCGGTGATCAGGGCGCGCTCGCCATCGAGTTGGAAGGGATCGCTCACGAGGCGACCGTATCGTCAGATAGTCGAGTACTCAATGGTCGAGAGTCAGAGTATTCAGGGCGCTACGGGGCCCGCCCCAAGCACTCCAGCCTGGAACCCTGCGGAGCGGAGAATCCCTGGCGGTCGAGCCGGATCGGGTAGTAGCACTCGAGCAGCTTGGCTGGGGAGCCCTGAACGAACGAGGCGCCCGGGCCGAGGCCGTCGAGCTTCTCGTTCTTGAGCTGCCAGAGTCCCTCGAGGATGAGCTCGGTCGTGATGTCACCGGCGCGGGCCGCAGTGGCGACCTTCGCGAGCGCGGCCTCGAACAACTTGCCGGCCGACCACCCCAGCAGCGCCTGCTGCTCCTCGGGCGTCGACGGCGCGAACCGCGAAAAGGCGTCGTGGAACGCCCGGATGCCGGGGCTGTCGGTGGTCATGAAGGGAACGACCCCATTGCCGAGGTACATGCCGTTGCGGCGGACCCCGGCGTCGGCCGCGACGGCGGCGCTGACGCCGACGGCGCCGGTGGCGATCGTCGGAAAGTAGTTCAAGGACGCGCACGAGCGGACCGCGCGGATGATCGCCGACCCGTCGAGCCCGAGAAAGAGCGTATTCACCCCGGCCGACTTCATCGTCTGACACTCGGAAGTGAAGTCCGGCTGGGTCAGCGACACCGCCTGGATCGGGCCCGGGGCGGCCTTCGCCAGCTCGGTGCTGCGCGGGAAGCCGTTCTTGATGGCCGAGCAGATCGACGCCTCCACGCAGTAGAAGAGCCCGGTCTTGGGTGCCCCCTGGGCGTTGCGCGCGGCGTGGACGAGTGCACCGTCGTTCGCCGTGAGCGGGGCCGCACCGGGCGGGAACAGGTACGGACTCTGCGCCCAGTCACCCGCCACGACGTCGCCACCGACCACCGGGATCTTGTCCCGCTCAGCCGCAGTACGCAGGGCCGCAATCGCAATCGGCACGCCGGCACCGACCACGGCGACGGCGCCGCGCTCCTTCATCGTGTTCCAGTTGGCGCTGACCCGCGCGGGGTCGGAGCCGTCGTCGAGCTGGATCAGCTCGATCGGGTGGCACTGCACACCGCCGCGGGCGTTGACGTCCTTGGCCCAGACGGCGAGGCCGGTCCGCAGCCCGGCGATCGACGCGCCCACCAGGCCGGAGGTCGCGAGCGTTTGCCCGAGCACGATCGGACGGAGCGGCGTGGTGCAGGGCTGCTCGCCCGCCGTCGCCCCGCCACCGGGCTGCGCCGCGGTTCCGGCGCCGGGACGCGGGGCGGCCGTCGAGGATCCCCGGGCGTCGGCGTCACCGGCCCGGGGCACTCCGGCGGCGCCCGGCGTGGCCACGGCACCGGGCGCGGCGACTGCCGGGTCGGCGCCGATTCCGGGGTCGACGGCGCCGGGCGCGGGGATACCCGCCGCGTTGTCGGACTGCGCGTCCACGGGTCCATAGCCGTTGCCCACCGCTGCGACCCGATCGTGGGGAACGCGGTTGCCGCAGCCGGCGGTAAACGCCAGGCAGGCCAGAGCAGCCGCCGCGACGACGCGGCGGGATCGGGAATCGAACATGGGAACTACCTCCGACGACAGGGGTGGAACATCCGCCGGTGACGGCGGGTCAGATCAGGCCCTTGAGAACCAGGTGGGTGGTGTGCGCGGCGATCTGCTCAGCCGTGACCAGCCGCTCGACGGCCGGATAGGAACCGGAGAGAGATCGAAGATTCGTCAGGCCGAAGATCAGGGCGAACGTCGAGACGACGGCCAGCTCCCCGTCGGCCTCGGGCGCGATCTCGTAGAGCAACTGGTGGAACAACGCCAGCGGCTCCGCGAACAGCCCGCGGTCCAGCAACTGCGGCATGTCGGAGCGAGGGTCGAGCACCTCGCGGTTGAGCAGGCCGCGGAAGGTGTCGTTGTCGACCAGCGCCCGGATGTACCAGGCAATCAGCAGCTCCAGCCGCTCCTCGGCCGGGCGTTCGACGTCGTTCACCTCCGGAGGGAGCACCGACGTGCCACCGAAGGCCCGCTTCACCACCGCGGCGTAGATCGCGTCCTTGCTCGCGAAGTGGTGGTAGATCGCACCCACGGCGACGCCGGCGCCGGCGGCGATCTCCTTGGTGGTCACCGCGTCGAGTCCACGCCGGGCGAACAATTGCTCGGCGGTGTCGAGGATCCGCTTCTCGGTGCCGACGGCGTCGCGGATGCGCTTGGCCCGTGGGGGCGCGACCTCGGACATGTCAGGCTCGCAACCCGGCACGGTAGAGATGGTCGACAACCTGTTCCGCGGCCTGGTCGGCGTCGATGTCGACCGTGCGGATATGCACCTCCGCCGCCGTCGGCGCCTCGTAGGCGGAATCGATGCCGGACAGGTTGGGCAGGTCGCCCTCGGCGGCCTTGCGATACAGGCCCTTGCGGTCGCGCGCGGCGGCCACTTCCAGCGGGGTGTCGACGAAGACCTCGACGAACTCGGCCGGCTCGACCTTGTCCCGGACGCCGGCGCGCTCCGCGGCGAACGGGGAGATCAGCGACACCAGGACGACCAGGCCCGCGTCGGCCATCATCGCGGCGACCTCACCGACGCGGCGGATGTTCTCGATCCGGTCCGTGGCGGTGAACCCGAGGTCCTTGCTCAGCCCGTGCCGCACGTTGTCGCCGTCGATCAGGTAGGTCCGGATGCCGTCAGCATGGAGGCGACGTTCGACCAGGTTGGCGAGCGTCGACTTACCCGCTCCGGAGATGCCGGTGAACCAGACGATCGCGGGCCGGTGGCCGGCCAGCGTGGCTCGTGCCGTCTTGTCGACCTCGACCGCCTGCCAGTGCACGTTCGTCGAGCGGCGCAGGGCGAAGTGCAGCAGCACCGCGCCGACGGTCTTGTTCGTTCTCCGGTCGACGAGGATCCCGCCGCCGAGGTCGCGGTTACGCGCATACGGCTCGAAGGGCACCGGCCGGTCGAGAGTGAGGGTGGCGACGCCGATCTCGTTCAGTTCGAGGGTCTTCGCCGCGACCTGCGCGCGGGTGTTCACGTCGACCCGGAACTTCGGCGGGCTGACGGTGACGCCGACGGTCCGGGTGCCGAGCTTGAGCAGGTAGTGCCGGCCGGGGACGAGCGGCGTCTCGTCCATCCACACGACGTCGGCCTCGAACTGGTCGGCGACCTCCGGCGGCTCGGTGGCCGCCGCGAGCACGTCGCCTCGGCTGACGTCGATCTCGTCGGTCAGGGTGAGCGTCACCGACTGCCCGGCCTCCGCTTCGGCGAGTTCCCCGTCGAGGACGCAGATCGAGGCGACGGTGGACGTCTGGCCGCCGGGCACGACCCGCACCTCGTCGCCAGCTCGGATGCGGCCGGCGGTCACCTGGCCGGCGAACCCGCGGAAGTCCAGGTCCGGCCGGATCACCCACTGGACCGGCATGCGGAACGGCTGGTCGGCCGCTGCATCCGGGATCGGCACGTCCTCCAGGTGACCCAGCAGCGTCGGACCGGAGTACCAGGGAGTGTTCGCAGAGAGCGTCAGGACGTTGTCGCCGTGCAGCGCCGAGGTCGGGATCGTCGTGATGTCCGTCAGCCCGATGCCGGCCGCGAAATCGCGGTACTCCGCATCGATCGCAGCCACGACCGCGGAGTCGTACCCGACGGCGTCGACCTTGTTCACCGCGAGCACGACGCTGCGGATCCCGAGCAGGGAGACGAGGTAGCTGTGGCGTCGGGTCTGGGTCAGCACACCCTTGCGTGCGTCGACGAGAATGATCGCGAGGTCGGCGGTCGATGCCCCGGTGACCATGTTTCGCGTGTACTGCTCGTGGCCGGGGGTGTCCGCGACGATGAACTTGCGCTGGTCCGTGGAGAAGAACCGGTACGCGACGTCGATGGTGATTCCCTGCTCGCGTTCGGCGGCGAGCCCGTCGACCAGCAGAGCGAGATCGATGTCGCCGCCCTGCGTCCCGACCGTCTTGCTGTCAGCGGTGACCGCGGCCAGTTGATCCGCGTAGATCTGCTGCGACTCGTAGAGCAGCCGGCCGATCAGGGTGCTCTTGCCGTCGTCCACCGATCCGCACGTGATGAACCGCAGCAGCGATTTGTGTTCATGCTGGTGCAGGTAGGCCTCGATGTCGTCGGAGACCAGCTCGAGATCGGCGCTGCGGTAGCCGCCGACGACCGGCGTGGTGGAGTTGCTCATCAGAAGTACCCCTCCTGCTTCTTCTTCTCCATCGAGGCCTTGGAGTCGTGGTCGATCAACCGGCCCTGACGTTCGGAGGTGGTGGCGAGCAGCATTTCCTGCACGATTCCGTTGAGGTCGTCGGCGTTGGACTCGATCGCGCCCGAGAGCGGATAGCAGCCCAACGTGCGAAACCTGACCTTGCGCATCATCGGCTTCTCGCCGGGCACGAAGCGGAACCGGTCGTCGTCCACCATGATCAGCGTGCCGTCGCGTTCGACTACCGGACGCTCGGCCGCGAAGTACAGCGGGACGATCTCGATGCGCTCGGCTCCGATGTACTGCCACACGTCGAGTTCGGTCCAGTTCGAGAGCGGGAACACCCGCACGCTCTCCCCCGGATGCACCCGCGCGTTGTACAGCCGCCAGAGTTCCGGCCGCTGCTGCTTCGGATCCCACCGGTGGTCCTTCGTCCGGACGCTGAACACCCGCTCCTTGGCGCGCGACTTCTCCTCGTCCCGGCGGGCGCCACCGAACGCCAGGTCGTAGCGGCCGGCCTCCAGCGCCTGCTTCAACCCGTCGGTCTTCCAGGCATCGGTGTGCACCGCCGAGCCGTGGTCGAACGGATTGATGCCCTGCGCGAGCGCGTCCGGGTTGACGTGCACGATCAGCTCGGCGCCGGCCTCGGCCGCAGCGCGGTCCCGCAGCGCGTACATGTCCTGGAACTTCCAGGTCGTGTCCACGTGCAGCAGGGGGAAGGGCAGCCGACCCGGCGCGAACGCCTTGCGCGCCAGGTGGAGCATCACCGCGCTGTCCTTGCCGATGGAGTAGAGCATCACCGGCCGCTGCGACTCGGCCACGGCCTCGCGCAGGATCGCGATGCTCTCGGCCTCCAACCGCTGCAGATGGGTCAGCGTCATTTCGTGTCCTCCGAGGTCTTTACCGACCGAGTGCTCGGTTTGTAAGGTAGTTCTCAGACGCCCGTTGCACAAGCCCTGAGCAGGAGGCACGTCGTGGCCGAACACGCGTCAGATGCGGCACTGAAGAGCGCCTGGGAGTTGTGGCAGACAACTGCGGACGACATGCGGGCCGCCCTCGAGGCGACCGAGCGGTATCAGGACGACCCCCGGCGGCGGGGGGCCGCGTACCAATCCCTGCTCGAGGCGCAGGCGATGGCGTATCACATCGCCGTCGCTCCCCGCCGGGCCATGGAACACCCGCGCGTCTTCAACTCCTCGACCTGGCACGACAACCTGCTCGCGCTCGGCCAGCCGATCCAGGACTTCAAGTACAGCGGCCTGTTCCTCGACGGCCGGCGGACCTACGTCGCCCGTGTGCGCCGCGGCGCCAGCAAGCTGTGGCTGACCCAGGTCCACAACAAGTGCCTCGGCGACCCGGAGTCGGTCGAGATCGGGAACTACGACTACGACGAGTTCGACATCGGCGCGGACGGCAGCTTCGAGATCACCTTCAGCGCCGAGGAGCAGCCGGGCAACTGGATCCGGCTCGACGGCGATTCCCCGTTCAACTGGCTCGTGATGCGCCGGATCCTCGCCGACTGGGAGGACGACCTCGGGGACTTCGACTTCGTCAGCTCGACCCCGGCGCCGACGGTCGAGGACCCGACCGCGGAGGCCGCCGAGTCGATCACGGCGGCGGCGCACCTGGTCCGCTACCTCGTCAGCGCCTTCACGATCGGACTGCACCAGCTCTACATCGGGCGGGCCGGCGGGAAGAACGCGTGGGCGACGATGCCCGGCGCGGAGGTGAAGGACTCCCTGATCGGCAGCCGCTCGACGGTCTACGTCCCCGCGGTCTTCGAGATCGGGGCGGACGAGGCCATCGTGGTCGAGTGGGACGTCCCGGAATCGGCGTACTGGAGCTTCCAGGTCGGCGACGTCTGGTCGCGGCCGCTGGACTACCTCCACCACCAGACGGATCTCAACATGGCCCGGGCCACGATCGACCCCGACGGCAAGGTCCGCATCGTCGTGAGCCTGACCGACCCCGGTGTTCCGAACTGGCTCGACCCGTGCGGTCGCACCGAGGGAACCCTGGTTATGCGCAACTACCGGGCCGCGGCCGACACCACGGTCCCGGAGCTGCGGGTGGTTTCCCTCGCGGACCTGCCCGCCGCGCTGCACCCCGAGACCCCGCGCTGCTCACCGGAGCAGCGGGGCGAGGCCCTGGCCCGCCGGCGCACCGCCGCCGCCCGGCTCGTTGCGCAGTAGCACCTATCTGACGCACCATCATCTACTTGTCCCGACCCCACGGAGTTGCCATGACCGAGAACCCGTCCGACACCGACCGACGGTCCCGCTGGGTTCCGCGCGAACGTCCCGAATGGGTGACGAAGGTGAATACCGAGCTGGGCCATCTCGACATGGCCGGGGTCGTGCCGCTCGACGAGGCGTCGCTGCTGAACTCGGCCATGACCCGGACCGGCCTCAGCGACTTCGGGGACGACGGGTGGCGCGAGCCGTTCCAGGTGCTGATCGCGTCACTGGAGGAGGAGGCCGAGCTCAACCCGCTGGGCCGGCTGCTCGCCCGCCACGACCTGCTGAACGCGCTCGCTGCGCGCCTGCAGGTGGAACAAACCTTCAAGGACCACCCCGAGATCGCCGATGAGCAGATCGTCGCGCCGCTGCTGATCATCGGTCAGGGCCGGTGCGGGTCGACCGCGCTGCACACCCTGATGAGTGCGGATCCGGACAACCGGGCCCTGCGCACCTTCGAGAGCATTCACCCGTGCCCGCCGCCGGAGACGGCGACCTACGACAACGACCCCCGGATCGCGCAGATCGATCCCGCGGTCACGATGGTGAACCGGATCGTCCCGGAGGTCACCGGGATGCAGGTCTTCAGCGGATGGGACGCGCAGGAGAACATCCTGTTGCGCTGCATCACCTTCCGGTCCCCGGTGTGGCTGTCCGCCGTCGTCGGCCAGGTCCCCAGCTACATGGGCTACATGATGGGTCAGGACCCCGCGATCGCCTATGCCGAGGAGAAGCGCCTGCTGCAGCTGCTGCAGTGGCGCAAGCCCGGCAAGCGGTGGCTCTGGAAGTCGCCGTCCGCGACGATGGAACTGCCGGCCGTGCTCGCGGCGTACCCCGACATTCACATCGTCTTCATGCACCGCGACCCGATCAAGTCGCTGGCGTCACTGGTCGACCTGGTCGGCACGATGAACTGGGCACGCAGCGACCACCCCCTCAAGAACGGCTCCTTCGAGCAACTGACCAACGCCGAGATGGTCAACGGCATGCTGTGCATGCCCATTGCGTGGATGGAGGACGGGATCGTCCCGAAGGACCAGCTGATGAACGTTCAGTTCCTGGACTTCCGCGCGGACCCGATGGAGACGGTGGAACGGATCTACTCCACGTTCGGTCTTGAGCTCACCGACTCCGGGCGGGCGGCCATGGCCGCCCACGAGGAGTCCACCGCGTTCCGCAAGCACTCCTACGACCTCGGGACCGACCAGGAGATCGCGTACGAGCGCTCCGTCTTCGCCCCGTACCAGTCGTACTTCGGCGTCGAGTCCGAGTGAGCTGGGGTAAGACTGTCGACGTGGCCACCACCTGCCCGCACGACGATCTGTTCGCCACCGCCAGCCCCGAGTTGGTGCGGTGCCCGTACCCGGTCTACGAGCACCTCCGCGGCGAGCACCCCGTGCAATGGATCCCCGCGCTGACCGCCTACGCCGTCAGCCGCCACGCCGATGTGCTCGACGTCCTGCTGCGCCCGGAGGACTTCTCCTCCACGCGGCAGTCCGGCCCCGGCGCCGCGACGACGCTGGCGCGGGCGGCGGCCGAGGATCCCGAGTATCCGGACCGGGTTCGGGCGGCGGCGGTGCGCCGGATCGGCATCGCCGAGAAGGGCGCGGCGCTGGTCAACTGCGACCCGCCACGGCACCGTCAACAGCGCGCCATGATGAACAAGGTCTTCACTCCGCGCCGCGTCGCTCTGCTCGAGCCGCCGATCCAGCAGCTGACGACGGCGCTGATCGACACCTTCGCCGAACGCGGCGAGGCCGAGATCGTCACCGAACTCGCGACTCCCCTGCCGATGACGGTGATCGCCCGTGCACTGGGGATCGAGGGCACCGACCTCGCGACGCTCAAGCGCTGGTCGGACGCGTTCGTCCGTGCGAACGGCAGACCGCACTTCACGCGCGAGGAGATCTCGGCGCTGATCCTCTCGCTCGACGAGTGCTACGACTTCTTCGAGGCCGAGATGGCCGATCGTCTCGCCCGGCCCCGCGAGGACCTCGTCACCGATGTCGCCCAGGCCGACCTTTGTCACGAGGAGCGGCTGCAGATGCTGACGCTGTTCCTCATCGGCGGGAACGAGACGACCAACAGCCTGATCGCATCCTGCGTCTGGCTGCTGTGCCGACAGAGCGAGTTGCAAGACCGTTTGCGCGCCGACCCTTCGCTGATCCCACCCTTTGTCGAGGAGGTGCTGCGGATCGAGCCGCCCGTGCAAGGGCTGTTCCGATTCGCCACGCGGGACACCACCGCCGGCGGCGTGCCCATCGGAGAAGGCGAGTTCGTCTGGCTCGTCTACGGCTCGGCGAACCGGGATGACCTCCAGTTCCCGGAGCCGGAGGACCTGAGGCTGGACCGCGGCGCCGAGGGCCGGCGGCACCTGTCGTTCGCCCAGGGCCCGCACTTCTGCCTCGGGGCCCCGCTCGCCCGGGCCGAGGCACGCATCGCGGTGGAGACGCTGCTGGCCCGGACGCGTAACCTCGCCCTGGCACCCGACGAGGACGCGAACTCGTGGGCGCCGAACCTGGTCCAGCACAATCTGACCCGCCTGAAGGTGGTCTTCACCCCTCATGAGTGAGAAGCCCCGCCGCGAGATCACCGAAGCGCTCTACCGGTACTGCCGCGGCATCGACCGCATGGACGCTGACCTCATCCGGTCCGCGTACCACTCCGACGGCTACGACGACCACGGCGACCTGTTCCGCGGGGGCGTCGAGGACTACATCGCCTGGGTCCTGCCCATGCTCGCCGAGCGGTTCGTCTCGACGATGCACACGCTCTCGAACATCTCGATCGTCGAGGACGGCGGCAACGCGAAGGTGGAGAGCTACCTGGTCGCCTACCACGTCTCATCCGGAACCGGAGCTCTGCGCGTCTTCGGCGCCCGCTACGTCGACCGGTTCGAGGACCGCCCGGGCGCGGGGTGGCGCATCACCCACCGCACGCTGGTCTCGGAGTGGCAGGTCGAGCACGCAGGCAGCTTCGTGCCGACCCCGCCGGGGACGACTCCGGCGGCACGGGATCGCACCGACCCGTCCTACTGAGCGACCCCGAGCACGGCGGCCGCTAGCCCGTGGCGTCCTGGCCGCGGGCGCTGGGGAACGCCTCCTCGAACGATGGTGGTGGCGCGAACGGATCGGCCATCTCCCCGTGGATGTCGACCATCTGCTGGAACAGTCCGAGGGTGTGGATCGCCTCCGCCTCGTCGATGCGCAGCAGCGCAAAGCCGATGTGGACGATCGTCCACTCGCCGACCTCCAGTTCGGGAACGAACTCCAGGTTCACCTCCTTGAGCTCCCCACCGAGTTGTACGTCGCCCATGCGGATGCCGTCGGCTTCCCAGATCCGCGACACCTTGCCCGGGACCCCGAGACACATGACGTTCTCCTTCGACGGGTCGGCTAGAGCCGGGCGGCGACGGCGAGCTGGCCGAGAGCCAACCCGGCATCGCTCGGCGGAACGGTGCGGTGACGCAGGACCACGAAGCCGGCCCGCACCAGGCGTGAAACACACAGCTCGGTGAGCAGCGCATTCAGGAACACTCCGCCGGACAGGGCGACGGTGCCCGGTCCGCCGCGGGCGCGCAGCAGGATCGCGACGGAGCCGACGAGATCGGCGACCGCGAGGTGAAACCTCGCAGCGATCGTGGCCGGGGCGACGCCCTGCATCACGTCGGCCGCCACGGCCGCGAGTACAGGTCCGGGGTCGAGCGAAACCGGACCGGCGGTCTCGGTCACCGCGAACGCGTAGCCCGGACCGCATATCGCGACGGACGACCGCGCCAGCCCCTCGAAGCGCATCGCGGCCTCGGCCTCGTAGGCGATCCGGTGGCAGACGCCGGCGAGGGAGGACACCGCGTCGAAGAGCCGGCCCATGCTCGACGTGGGCACACAGGCCAGCCCGGACTCGAGCTGCTGGGAGAGGACCGAGCGCTCGGACGGGGTGCAGGCGGCGACGCACGGCAGGCCCGGATCCCAGGCGAGACCGGCGGTGCGCAGGTGCGAGAGCGCCATCCGGCAGGGGTTGCGCACGCCGGCGTCCCCGCCGGGGAGCGGGGCGTAGCGCAGGTGCGCGGCCCGGGTGAAGCCGTCGTAGTCGGCGACGAGTACCTCCCCGCCCCACACCGCGCCGTCCTCGCCGTAGCCCGTGCCGTCGAAGGCGAAGCCGAGGACCGCCTCGGAGCCGTCGTGGCCCCCGTCCGCCATGGCCGAGGCGATGTGGGCGTGGTGATGCTGCACGCGCGTGATCGGCAGATCCTGCGCGTGCCGGACGGCCCAGGCCGCACTGCGGTAACCCGGGTGCTGATCGACCACCAACAACTCCGGCGTCACCCCCGTGAGCCGCGAGACCTGTGCGGTCGCGGAGTCGAACGCACGGAGCGTCGCGAGATCGTCCATGTCCCCGACATGCGCCGACATCCAGGCATAGCCACCCTCACCGACGCAGAAGGTGTTCTTCAGGTCGCCGCCCACGGCCAGGGCGGGTCGAACCTGAAACGGCAGCGCGAGCGGCAGGGGCGCATAACCGCGGGAACGTCGCACCGGCACCTGGACGCCGCCGGCGATGCGCACCACCGAGTCGTCGCACGGCACGGCAATCGGGCGGTCGTGGGAGAGCCAGGCGTCGGCCAGGCCGGCCAGCCGCTCGCGAGCCTCCTCGTCGTCCGTGACGATCGGCTCGCCCGCGAGGTTGCCGCTGGTCATCACCAGCGCAACCGGACCGGGTGGGTCGCCGGGCAGCCCGAACAGCAGGTGGTGCAGCGGCGTGTACGGCAGGAACAGTCCGACGTCCGGGCTGTCCGGTGCGACCCCGGGCGCGAGCGTGGACTCCGGAACTGTGGACAACCCGCTCGCGGGCGTGTCACGCCCCGGCGTGGCTTTTCCACCACGACGGGCCGCGAGGACGACGGGGCGGCGGGGGTCGGTCAACAGATCCCGTTCGGCCAGGGTCAGGTCGGCGATCAGCTCCGCGGTTTCGAGGTCGGCGACCATCACGGCGAACGGCTTGTCGCCGCGGTCCTTCCGCTTGCGCAGGGTTTCCACGGCTGATTGGCGGGTGGCGTCGCATGCGAGGTGGTAGCCACCCAGGCCCTTGACGGCGACGATCGCGCCGTCGGCCAACAACTCGCGGGCCCACGCCATCGCCACGAAGTCAGAGGTGTCCGGCAGCCCGGGCTGATGGAGCGTCAGACGCGGGCCGCAGTCGGGACAGGCCACCGTCTGGGCGTGGAACCGGCGGTCGGCCGGGTCGGCGTACTCGGCGGCGCAGGTGGCGCAGAGCGGCAGGTCGGCCATCGTGGTGGCGGGGCGGTCGTAGGGCAGGTCGAGGACGACGGTGAAGCGTGGACCGCAGTTGGTGCAACTGATGAAGGCGTGCCGGTACCGGCGGTCGCCGGGATCGGCCAGTTCGGCCAGACAGGCGTTGCACGTAGCCACATCCGGCGAGACCAGCGTGCGCCCGGCGCCGCCCGAGGAATCCGCGATGACGAAGTCGGTGCCACCGCGGCAGGCCACCGACTCGACCCGCAGCGAGTCGACGATGGCGAGGGCTGGTGCCTCCGAGCGCACCCGCAACGCGAAGGATACGACCGCAGCCGAAGCACCCTCGACCTCGATCGCCACGCCGTCCGGGGTGTTCCCCACCGATCCGGACAGCGCGAGCTCACGAGCGAGGGCGTAGACGAAGGGCCGAAAACCGACCCCCTGCACCACCCCGCGCACGACGACGCTCCGCCGGCACCGGTCCTCCGTATTCGGTCGGCCGGCGGCATCGCGCCGTACTGTCACCCCCGTGCCGCCCGCGTGAGCTCCTTGACGACCGGCATCCCCAGCACGAGGGCCGAGTCGACCAGCTTCTGCACCGACGGCGACGAGCGAATGGCGGACAGGGACTCCACGGTCCGCGCCACTCCGTCCTTGCCCTGCTTGGTACCGACGACATAGCCGACCGCGAACCCGACCAGGACTTCCATCACATGTCCCGAATCTCTAGGTACCGCTTGATGTCGGGCAGCGACTGCACGACGGCGGCAACCGCCATCGCGAGCAGCGTGGCCTTGATCATCCGCGTGATCATGTGGACGCCTCCGTGAGTTGAGTAGCCATCAGTTCTTCGAGCATCGCGACAGCGGCCGGCACCGCCTGCTGCACTTCAGGGCTGAGTCCCAACCCCTCCTCCACGACCTTGGGCTCGCACGCGAGCACGAGCACGCGCCGCACCTCGCCGCCGAGCGAACCGAGCATCCGCAGCACCGAGACCGGCTCCATCCCGTGCGCGTCCACCGGCGGCGCCTCCGGCTCCGCGGCGGGAATCTCCGCCGGATCGACCTCCAGGAGCGTGACCGTGCCGGGCGGCTTGCCGTGCGGAGCGGCATCGACGAACACGAGCGTGTCGACGCCGTCGAGCAGCCGGTAGGCCAGATGCACCCCGCGGATGCCGTAGTCCTCCACCTCCACGCCGGGCGGCACCGGGCGGCCCCGGAAGTGGCCCAGCACCTCAGGACCGAAGCCGTCGTCGGTGAGGAAGATGTTGCCGATGCCGGCGATCAACAGCGTCATGGCACCGGCTCGACTTCGGCAGGGGTGAAGTAGAGGAAGCGTCCGTGCCAGCGGGAGATCTCAGCGAGTTCCGGGTCGTCGTCCATCGTCACGCCCAGATGCGTGCCGCCGTCGACGTCGAGGAGCACCGCCTCCACCGTGGCGGTGCGACCGCGCAGGAAGTCGTCCTGCGCGTCGGTGCGCCGGTTGCCCGCCCCGCGGCCGGGGAAGAGCCGCACCCGACTGCCGCGAGCCACGTCGACGCCGTCGATGCGTACCGCATCGGTCTCCGGGTTCACCGAGGCGTCCGCTCCCGGGTCCCACCAGGGAGCGTCCGGGGTGAAGTACGTCGGGAGTTCGTCCTCCATCGCCCGCCCGCCGGGAGCGACGCCCGTGCCATCGTTGAAGATGTCATCTTCAACGTGGTCTGAGTCCCCGGCGACGTGGCGCAGGTACCGCAGGGCGCCGTGCAGGCGGTCCAACTGCTCCGGGGGCAGGCCGTCGACCTGGTCGATGACCGCGGCGGCCCGCGGATCGGTCGCCCGTGCCTCGGCCTTCTCCGCATCCGTCAGCGTCATGGTGCGCAGGGTGAGGATCTCGTCGATCTCGGTGGAGTCGTACAGGTCGCCGGGGCTCTCCGGCGCGATCTCGGGGTGATCGCCGAGGATGATCGGCGAGGAGAGCAGGATCCGGTCCCCGCCCGGACCGGGCCCGACCAGCACGGGCCAGACGCCGTCGTTCGCGCACCGCTCGACGAACGGCTGGGCCCACTGCGGCGCGTCGGTCATCGACACGAAATGGCCGCTGTCGAGAGCACAGAGGGTGTGTGCCGAGACCAGGGCGCCCTGCACCGCGCTGTCGCGGTCGGTGTGGTGCGCGCCGACGGTGGTGTTGAGCACCTCGACCGTCAGGAGCAACGCGCCGTAGGGCCCGGGCAGCGACTCGAAGGAGATGCGGAGCGTCCCGGTGAGGTCCTGACTTCGCAGCCGGGACCCGTCCCGCTGATAGTCCTCGCCGGGGAACGCGAAGGAGTAGTCGCGCGGCGCGGCCAGCAGGGCACCGACGTCGGCGGCGACCTCCACCTCGCGCTCGACGGTCTCGTCCCAGTCCGGCCGGTCGCCGCCGGTGCGGTGGGCCACGTGCAGGAAGCGGACCGCGACGGTGAGCAGCGCGTCCGGCGGCGCCTCGACGACGACCTGGGTCCGGCACGCGGACCGCTCCCCGTTGTCCGGTGTCACGTAGTCCGCGGGCATCAGGACGCCGAACTGCCAGCGGGTTTGGTTCTTCGACGACGACGCCCGGTAGGGGTAGAGGACATAGCCCTCGTAGAGGACGGTGTTGGCGATCTCGCGCGCACCCGCGAAGACCGAGACCGTCGGCGCGGTCATGGCGCGTCCGCCACTGCGGCCGACGTCGGCGTGGCCGCGGAAAGCAGCGTGGTGATCGCCTGTTCCCACGTGGGAATGGCATGCGCGGTCTTGTACGCCCCGAGCGCGTGCAGCGAGTCCTGGCTCAGACGGATCCAACCGCAGCCCGGGAAGAAGCGGTCCATCATCTCTCGCCACACCGCGACCGGGAGTTCGTAGCTCGCCTCGGCCTTCCAGGACACCGGAGAGATGTTCAGGCCGCCCGGGCCACCTCGGGTGAACACCGTCCCGGAGAACAGGAACAGGAAGGGGATGCTGCCCTCGGCCAGCGCGTGGAAGTAGCTGGTCGCAGCGATCTCCAAGTCGTAGGTGCACGGCACCGAGAGCTCGAACTCGGTACTGTCGACGAAGCCCGGGACCATCACGGCCACCTGCGCGAACTGCAGCGGCCGCACGGTGTCCGCCCACCGCGCCGGCTCGCCGAACACGTCACCGAGCCGCTCGGCCTCCGTCGCGCTGTAGCGGCGCCGCTGCGGCTCGATCCGGATCTGGACGCGGAGCATGATCGAGTGCACCTCGACCCCAGTGGGCTCCAGTGCCTTCATCCGGAACGAGAGCGTGGGACCGGCGGCGTAGCGATCCGCGGTCCCCTCGAGGCACTGCAGCAGCAGCTCAGCCATCTCCGGCTCCAGAGAACTCCGTCAGAACCCGGGCGCGGGAACGCGCACTCAGAAAGAAGGCATCCAGGTCGGCCCGCGCCTCCGCGCCGCCGTCGAACCCGCTCCAGTGCATCCGGACCCGGCCGACCAGCTCGTAACAGGCGTCGATCGGGACCAGGAAGCACTCGTCCTCGGCGGACGAGCCAGGGCCGGCGCGGCGGACGATCAGCGCCTCCACATCGGGCTCGAGAGCCGCCGCGAGGGGATTCTCCGCGGCGATCGCCTCCCACGCCGACAGGTCGAGCAGGGACTCCGTCGCTCCGGCCGGGCTGGGGTAATGGGCCACCACGCGGCCGAGCACCGAGTTGCAGAAGAAGAACGCCACGGCGACCGGGACCTGCAGTTCCTCCCAGCGCCCGCGGTCCAGCGAGAAGTCCGGGGCCATCAGGTAGCGGTCGGGGACCATACGGAAGTTGCCCCGCCCGGCGCCGGTGTGCGTGAACAACAGCGCGCAGGGCCGGCAGGTGCAGAGCAACCGCCGGGTGTCGGTGTCCACGACGTGCGGGTGCTCGTCGAGGACGTCGACGCCGCACATCTCGCACAGCTCCCCCGGGATCACCTTGCGTTCGCGCGAGGCGAAGCTCGGCATCCCCGGCGCGGAGGAGTGCGGACGCGCCACGAAACGGCGCAGCCCGGAAGCTCCGGTCATCGCCGCCTCCTCTCGTCGCTTCGTTCGGCTGTTCCCTCCGTTGTCAGGCCGGTACGGACACCGCCGAGACGGCGACTCGGATCCCGGAGACGTCGTCGAGCAACGGGATCGGAGACAGGTGCCGGCCCGAGGCGTCGGCCGCCTTGCCGGCCAGTCGGAGGTCGAAGCGCATCCAGCAACCGAGGCAGGTCAGCGTGTCGCCGGCCAGGGACTCGTCCGACCCGGTGAGCGTGGCCCCACACCCCGCGCACTTGTCGGCGTAGGCGTACCAGCCCTCACCGAGCCGAGCCACCAGCAAGGCGTGCCCGTCCACGTCGATCGCCGCTATCCCACCCGATTCGGGCAGGTCCCGTGCCGAGAGGTGCCGCCAGGTCGGAGCCGGTTCGGCCGCCGGTTGCCCGGGGCCGCGGCCGATCTGCAGCAGCTTCTCCGGACGTTCCGCCTGACCTTCCACCGCCAGACCACTCAGCTCGGGAGCCGCACCGATCACCGCTTCCTCGATGGTGGTGCGCACCGTGATGGTCGAGGACGGGCAACCGCTGCAGCCGCCCTCCAGCCGCAGGTGCGCCACGCCTTCCTCGTCGATCCCGAGGTAGGCGACGCCACCGGCGTGCGATCCGAGGTACGGCCGCACCCCGTCCAGCGCCAGTTCGATCCGGGTGTCGATGTCGACCGGATGCAGGCCGTGCAGGATGAGCTGGCTCTCGACCAGCTTGTCCTCGGCCAGCCGCGTCAGCAGTTCCGGCGCATCACCGAGGATCTCCACGACCCGGGTCAGCCCCGATCCGTAGAAGTCCACCAGCAGGCGCACCAGATCCTCGGCGGTGGCCGCCGCGGCCTTGCCGCCCTGCCGGGACAACTGCGCGAGCAGATTCTCGACCCGTTCACCGATGTCGTCGGTCTGTCGGCTCATGGTCAGGTCGCCAGCAACGTAGGCATGTTCGCCGGGTTGTGCACCTCCGAGATCGTCTTTCCTGGGCCGAGGTACATGTGCACCCCGCACGGGAGGCACGGGTCGAAGCTGCGGACCGCGCGCATGATGTCGATGCCCTTGAAGTTCTCGGGCTTGTTCTCCTCGAAGATCGGCGTGTTCTGCACCGCGTCCTCGTACGGCCCGGGCGTGCCGTACTCGTCACGGACGCTGGCGTTCCAGGGCGTCGGCGGGTACGGGTGGTAGTTCGCGATCTTGCCCTTCTTGATCACCATGTGGTGGGACAGGACGCCGCGCACGGCCTCGGTGAAGCCGCAGCTGAAGGCCTCGTCAGGAACGGTGAAGCTGTTCCACGTCTTGGTGTTGCCGGCGCGAACCTCCGCGAGCCCCTTCTCGATGAAGAAGACGCCGAGGGCCGCTGCGTAGGCCTGGAAGTACGTCCGGGCGCGGTTGCGCTCGAGCGCGTTCGACCACTTCGGGATCTTCCACTCGAAGGTCTTCTCCGGGGAGTTCATCGTCTTGGGCAGATTGATGACGACGCTGTGCCCGGTCGACTTGACGTATCCGCCGGCGTCCACAAGACCGCCGAGAGCGGTGGCCCACAGGCGCGCGATCGGGCCGCCGCCGGTGTCCGTGGCCAGGTGCTCCTTGCCGTCGAACCAGCGGGGTGACATGACCCAGCTGTACTTGTCGTCGAAGTCGCGCTTCTGCGGGCGCGGGATCGTGGACTGGTTCCACGGGTGGTTGCGGTCGACCGGGTTCCCGAGGGCGTCCTTCTCGACGAACATCGGCTCGTCCTTCCAGCTCTGGTAGTACGAGCTGCCGAGCAGGATGCGGATGCCGAGGTTGATGTCCACGAGGTCGTTGGTGACGAGCTTGCCGTCCACGATGACACCGGGCGATACGAACGCCTTGCGTCCCCAGTTCGACATGTTCTCGTACTTGAAGTCGCAGTGGTCCGGGTCGTTCAGCGCACCCCAGCAGACCAGCAGCGTGCGCCGGTAGCCGACCATCTCGTAGCCGGGCAGGGCCTCGTAGAAGAAGTCGAAAAGGTCGTCGTGCAACGGCACGACCCGCTTCATGAACTCGACGTAGCGCATCAGCCGGGTCAGGTAGTCCGTCATCAGCTGGATGGTGGGCGTGGTGCCGACACCGCCCGGGTACAGCGTGGACGGGTGGACGTGCCGGCCCTCCATCAGGCAGAACATCTCGCGGGTGTAGCGGGAGACCTGCAGGGCCTCGCGGTAGAACTCACCCTCGAGCGGGTTGAGCGCGCGCATGATGTCGCCGATGAACTTGTAGCCGTGCTCCGACGCGTGCGGGCACTCGGTGCGGTTCGCGAGCTCGAGAACGCTGGGGTTGGTCTCCTTGACCATCTTCTCGCAGTAGTCCACCCCGACCAGGTTCTCCTGGAAGATGTTGTGGTCGAACATGTACTCCGCGGCCTCGCCGAGGTTGATGATCCACTCGCCGAGCGCCGGCGGGTGCACGCCGTAGGCCATGTTCTGGTTGTAGACCGAGCAGGTGGCGTGGTTGTCGCCGCAGATCCCGCAGATCCGGCTGGTGATGAAGTGCGCGTCGCGCGGATCCTTGCCCTTCATGAACAGGCTGTAGCCGCGGAAGATCGACGAGGTGCTGTAGCACTCCGCGACCTTCTTCTGCTTGAAGTCGATCTTCGTGTAGAGCCCGAGGCTGCCGACGATGCGGGTGATCGGGTCCCACGCCATCTCGGTCAGGCCGGCGGCGTCGGTCGTCGGTGCCGCGTGTCGCGGTTCGGTCATCGTCATCGGGTCATCGCCCCTTGTATCCGGACTTGAGGACGGGCCCGGGGGTCCGCCACTTCGGTTCCTTGTTCAGGGTGTCCATCGTGAATTTGCGCAGCGTCTTGACCACGGCGCCGTAGCCCTTGCTGGCGGTGGTGGAGACCTTGCCGCCGGGCGGCTCGTCCATGAACGGCATGAATTTGTCGGGGAACCCCGGCATCGTGCAGCCGATGCAGATCCCGCCGACGTTCGGGCACCCGCCGATGCCGTTGATCCATCCGCGCTTGGGGACGTTGCAGTTGACGACCGGACCCCAGCAGCCGAGCTTGACGATGCACTTCGGCGAGCCGTACTCGGTGGCGAAGTCGCCCTGCTCGTAATAGCCCGCGCGGTCGCAGCCCTCGTGGACCGTGGCCTCGAAGAGCCACCGCGGCCGCAGTTCGGAGTCCAGCGGGATCATCGGTGCCTGACCGGCCACCTGGTAGAGCAGGTACAGGATCGTCTCGGAGAGGTTGTCCGGGTGGATCGGGCATCCGGGCACACAGACGATCGGCAGGCCGGCCTTGGACTTCCAGTCCCAGCCGAGGTAGTCCGGGACACCCATCGCGCCGGTCGGGTTGCCGGCCATCGCGTGGATGCCGCCGTAGGTCGCGCAGGTGCCGACCGCGAGGATCGCGGTCGCCTTGGGCGCGAGCCGGTCGAGCCACTCGTTGGTCGTGCGCGGCTGCCCCGTCAGCGGGTCGTTCCCGAACCCGCAGAAGTACCCGCCGTTGTCCTTGTTCAGCTCCTCGTTCGGGATCGAGCCCTCGACGACGAGCACGAACGGCTCGAGCTCACCGCGGTCGGCCTTGTGCCACCACTCGATGAAGGTGTCGGCTCCCGTCTCCGGGCCGCACTCGAAGTCGATCAGCGGCCAGTGGACCGCGATCTTCGGCAGGCCGGGTAGGGCGCCGAGCACGATCTCCTCGATGCTGGGCTGCGTGGCGGCCGTCAGGGCCACCGAGTCCCCGTCGCAGCCCAGGCCACCGTTCATCCACAGGATGTGAACGACACCCTCGTCCGTCGTCGTCGTCACGTGCGCACCTCCATCGGCCGTCGGCCGGGCTCCGTTCGCGGGCCCCGGCCCGGAATTTGTGGCGCAATGCGAATGCGAATCTACTCGGCTCGGAAATATCCACAAGAGTTCTCGGCTGGATTCTCCAAATACCCCCTCTGTGCGAATTCTGAGAGTCGGGAGAGTTCGAATTACCGGAAAGTCCGAGTCGGGAAATCCGGAATTTCCGGAGTCGCCGAGGTGCTTCGCGAGAGCTACCGTCGCCGCCATGACACTGGCGGCCGGTAAGCACGAAATCGGGCCCGGGAACGGGTCCTTGCACCTGCGGACCGGACGGGAGGGCATGGCCGCGAAGGTCGGCCACGACCTGCTGATCAAGGTCGGACAGTGGTCGGGTTCAGTGAATGTGCCGGATCCGTCCGACCCCGCCGGGGCGAGTCTGCAGGTCGAGATCGAATTGAATTCGCTGGAGATCGTCGACGGCACCGGCGGGGCGAGCCCGCTCGATAACGGCGACCGGGCCGACATCCTCAAGAATGCGGCGAAGACTCTCGACGTCGCGAACCACCCGACCGCCACCTTCACCGCGACCGCGTTGCGCGCCGGTCCGGGTGGCGGCGAGATCGACGGCACCCTGGACCTGGCCGGGGGCAGCGGAACGCTCACGCTGACGGTGACCGAGGTTGGCGATTCGGAGTGGCGGGCGAGCGGGACCGTGGTCCAGTCGCAGTACGGGATCAAGCCGTACAAGGCGTTTCTCGGCGCACTCCGATTGGCGGATCCGGTCACCGTCGAGGCCGAAATTTCCCTGCCGCCCAATTGATCCACAGGCGTCAACCGGTTTACGGGGCTCTGTACGGGGCGTAAGACTGGGTATCCGCTCGAGGAGAGGGCGACCTATGCCTCAGACGTCGCACGACCTGAGCCGACAGCGCCACTGGGTGTGCGCGCTGCAACTGGCTGAACGACGACGCATGTTGGGGTTGACGCAGCAGGACGTGGTGAACCGCCTGGCGAGCCTCGGCGTCGCGGCGACCAACCGCTCGTTGTCGGCGATGGAGCACGGTCAGGGCCTCGACGTCGGACGGCTGCCGGAACTCGCGGTGGCGCTCGATTGCAGCGTCACGTACCTGCTCGGCCTGACCGTGGACCCGGACCGCTGGGAGCCGGACGAGTCTCCGCGGCCCCGGGGGAACGGGAGACCCAGAAACGGCCTGCAGCGATTCGTCCTGGACGCGATGCCCGAGACCGAGTCGGACGACGTTCCGATCCAGACTTCGCGGGAGCCGGTGCGCGCCAACCGTGCATGAGCTCTCGCTCTGCGGCGCGATTGCGGACATCGCCTCCCGAAGGGCCGAGGGCCGGCCGATCGGCGTGATCCATCTGAGGGTGGGTCAGCTTCGCCAGGTCGTGCCGGATTCCTTGCTCTTCTGCTGGACCATGGTCACCGAGGGCACCGAGCTGGAGGGCTCCGTCCTGTCGCTCGAACCGGTTCCTGCCGCGCTGTCCTGCCGCACCTGCGTGGTCGAGTTTCCCCTGCCCGACCCACCCGCGTTCGCATGTCCGCACTGCGGCGGTCTGAGCGTCACGGTGGTGGCGGGCGAGGACTTCGACCTCACCGCGCTGGAGTTCGCCCCGGCCTGACTCGTCGCACTTACAGACAGGAGGCCCGTCATGGGCCGCTTCCACCGTCACGCCGACGGGACCGAGCATTCCCACCACGACGACCAGAATCCGGCGCACCAGCACGGAGACCTCTCCGGCTATGCCACGGCCTCGGACCGGGTCACCGTGCTCGAGCGGATCTTCGACGAGAACGACCGGATCGCGGCGGCCAACCGCGCGGACCTGGCCGCGGCCGGCGTCTTCGCGGTCAACCTGATGTCGTCCCCCGGCGCCGGCAAGACGGCGCTGCTGCGCGAGACGTTGGCCCGGTTGCAGGGCAAGGTCCGGATCGGCATCATCGAGGGCGACATCGAGACCAGCCTCGACGCGGACCGCCTGGCCGGGTTCGGCGCCGTCGTCGAACTGGTGAACACCGGCAACGGCTTCGGTGGCGAGTGCCACCTGGACGCCCCCATGGTCCGTCGCGCACTCACGCGCCTACCGCTCGACGCCTTGGATCTGCTGCTCATCGAGAACGTGGGCAATCTGGTGTGTCCCGCCGAGTTCGACACCGGCGAGCATGTCCGCGTGATGGTCCACTCCGTCACCGAGGGCGAGGAGAAGCCGCTCAAATACCCGGTGATGTTCCGTTCCGCCGACCTGGTCCTGATCAACAAGGTCGACCTGTTGCCGCATCTGGACGTGGACCAGACGTTGTTCGACGCGAACCTGCGGCGGATCAACCCCGGGGTCGGCACCATCGAGGTCAGCGCCCGCACCGGCGTCGGCCTCGACGACTGGTGTGCGTGGCTGCGGAATGCGGCGGCCTCAGCCGTCGTGCCAGATCGGCAGCGCCAGGGCGTCACCCATGCGCTCTAGCTCGTCGCGGTGCAGGGCCGCCAGTTGGCCGAGAATCGCGTCGCCCTCGCCGGTGAGCTGCACCCGTACCGACCGGGCGTCCCCGGGGTGCGGCGCGCGTTCCACCAGCCCCTGGGCCTGAGCCCGGTTCACCAGCTCGCCCACCGTGTGATGGCGTAGCTGAAGTCGGTCGGCCACCTCGCCGATCGTCGCCCAGTCCCGGTCCGGGAACCCTTTGAGGGCGAGCATCAACTGGTAGTGCTGCGGCGTGAGGCCGAGCTCGCGCACGATGTCCTCGCTCGCGCGCAGGTAGCGGCGGATCCCGAACCGGAACCGGGCCAGCGCCTCGAAGTCGGCCTTCGTCAGCGGCGGTGACTGCGGCGGACGGCGGCGGGAAGTGGCCATCTCGCCATCCCATCACAGGGTTCAGGGTCTTCCCAGGAATCTTTCTATCGTGTTACGATACAAGTTCCGGATCTCCCCGGAAGGCGGTGAGCGCATGAACCTGTCAACGGCGCTTCCGGTCGTCGTGGCCGTCGACGACACGGGCTCCGCGAACGAGGCAGTGGAGTGGGCCGCCGCCGAGGCAGCCGCCCGGCACCTGCCACTGCGCGTGGTCCATGCGCTCACCGTCCCGCTCTCCGTCGATCCCTGCGCGACCGGAGCGGTCATCGCCCAGGTGTTCTCCGAACGGGCCAAGGCCGAGCAGGTCCTGGCTCGCGCCCTCGCCCGGGCTCGCGTCGTCGCTTCGAACCTCGAAGTGACGACGGCGGTGCTGGACGGCCCCGTGACCTGGGCGCTGCGGCGCGAGGCGACCTCCGCGTCGATGCTCGTGCTGGGGGTCCCCCACCGGCGAACCCGACTGGGCCGGGTGCTCGCGGACTCGGTGTCCGGCGCGCTGGCCACCACGGCGACGTGTCCTGTCGTCGTGGTCCGGCGGCCGGTGTTCCGGGCGCGCGGGGTTCCCGCGGTCGTCCTCGGGCTGGAGCTCGGACCGTCCGGGGCCGCGGCGCTGCGGTACGCCTTCGCGGCCGCCGAACAACGCGGAGTGCCCGTCACGGCCGTGGACGGCCGCGACGCCGCCGAGATCGCCGAGGCCTCGGCCGGAGCGGCGCTGCTCGTCCTCCCGTCGGTCGGACGGCGGCGGGTCCTGCGGTCCACTCCCACGCTCGGGCGGGCCCTGCTTTCCCAGCCCGGCTGCCCGATCGCGGTGGTGCGCACCGAGGCGGCGGTGAAGCACGCCCGGCCGTACGAGAAAATGGGGCCGTGGACGGCATCGAGCGGGAGCGACTGAACGACGCCCTCGCTGTGCTCTCCGAGGTCGAGCAACTGCCGCACGACCACCCGGACGCCGTCGCGGTGCGGCGTGCCGTCGGCGGGATCTTCAAGACCGTCAAGCTCACCCGGCGGGCCGAGCGACAGGCCCGCGAACGTGCTCACGACGACGCCGTCACCGCGGCCACGGCGACCGGAGCGCCCGGCCGCATCGACGACGAGACGGCGGGCGCGTTCGCGCTCACGACCGGCACGACGACCGAGCTCGCGGGAATCCTGACCCGGGCCCGGGGCTGCTACATCTGCAAGGTCCGCTACGTCGAGGTGGACGCGTTCTACCACCAGCTCTGTCCCTCGTGCGCGGCCTTCAACCGGGCCCGCCGCGACGCCCGCACCGATCTGGCCGGCCGCCGCGCGCTGCTCACCGGCGGCCGCGCCAAGATCGGGATGTACATCGCGTTGCGGCTGCTCCGCGACGGTGCCCACACCACGATCACCACCCGCTTTCCCTCCGACGCGGTCCGCCGCTTCAGCGCGATGGAGGACAGCGCGGACTGGCTGCACCGCCTGCGCATCGTCGGCATCGACCTGCGCGACCCGGCCCAGGTGATCGCGCTCGCCGACTCCGTCGCCGCCGCCGGGCCGCTGGACATCCTGATCAACAACGCCGCGCAGACCGTGCGCCGCAGTCCCGGCTCTTACTCACATCTGGTCGCGGCCGAGTCCGCGCCGCTGCCGGACGGTCCGCTGCCCGACGTGCTCTCCCTGTCCGGCACGGTCCGTGAGCACTCCAAGGAACTGACGAACCTGGCCGAACACCCGTTGGCCGCAACCGGGCTGACGCCGACCTCCCTGACGGCGCTGTCGCTCACCGCGGGCTCGTCGTCGCTGGACCGGGTCACCGCCGGGACCGCGATCGACGCCGGCGGGCTGGTCCCGGACCTTGCTCCGGTCAACAGCTGGACGCAACTGGTCGACGAGGTCGATCCGCTCGAACTCCTCGAGGTCCAGCTGTGCAACTCGACCGCGCCGTTCCTGCTCGTCTCGCGGCTGCGCGCGTCCCTGGCCGCGTCGTCGGCCCGCCGCACGTACGTCGTGAACGTCTCCGCGATGGAGGGCCAGTTCGCCCGCGGCAACAAGGGTCCCGGTCATCCGCACACCAACATGGCGAAGGCCGCGCTGAACATGCTGACCCGCACGAGCGCGCAGGAGATGCTGGAGCGCGACGGGATCCTGATGACCGCGGTGGACACCGGCTGGATCACCGACGAGCGCCCGCACCCGACGAAGGCCCGGCTCCATGAGGAGGGCTTCCACGCCCCACTCGACCTCGTCGACGGCGCCGCCCGGGTCTACGACCCGATCGTCCGCGGCGAGGCCGGCGAGGACCTGTTCGGCGTCTTCCTGAAGGACTACAAGCCCGCCCAGTGGTGAGGGCGAATCAGTTCAGAACCCGCACCAGATTCTTCTCGCCGTCGACCAGGATGCGGTCGCCGTCGCGGACCAGCGTCGTCCCGCGTTCCGTGCCGATGACGTAGGGAATGCCGAGCTCGCGGGCGACGACGGCACCGTGCGACGCCGAGCCGCCGACGTCGATCACCAAGGCCTCGGCCAGCGACATCAGCGGCGCCCAGCTCGGGTCGGTGAAGCGGCAGACGAGGATGTCGCCGTCGTCGAGGCTGATCGCGTCGTTGACGTCGAGCAGCACGCGGGCGCGGCCCTCGACCTGGCCGCCGCCGGAGGCGGAACCGGACAGCTCGACCTCGCCGCGGTCGCCTTCGACCGGGGCCTCGCGCACGACCGGCTCCGGCATTCCCTTGAAGAACACCGGCAACTCGACCTTGCGGTGCGCCGCCCGGTAGCCGCGGCGGGCCGCGACGATCTCCGCCACGTCCGGCAGCCGGCCGGCGGCGAGCTCCTGGCACTCGGAGATCTGCAGATAGAAAACGTCGTCGATCTCGACCAGGCGGCCGGCGGCGACCTGCTCCGCACCGAAATCGCGGGCTGCCCGGCGCACGCCGTCGATGCACATCAGGTACGTGGCCTTGCCGACCTGCAGAGTCCGCACGATGTTGCGGGTCCGGCGCATCAGCCAGCGCATCGCCGGGCGTTTGGCCGCTGACGTCGCCGCGAGCAGCGCCCTCTCCGCCTCCGCGCCCAGCGCGACGGAACGCACCTCGCGGTTCCGAGGACGCTCGGTGTCGGTGCGCTCGCTGTAGGACTTGACCAGTGCCCGCACCGGAGTGGGGTCCTCGCGCCACACCCGCGCGTCGGTGTTGCCCTCGTTCGGGCCGTGATAGCCCCACAGCCGGAGGAATTCCGCCTCGTCGAGCTGGCCCTGCGCGACCCGCCAGAGGTCGTCGGCCATCCGCGTCTCGAACACGTCGCCGACCCCGGACATCAGGCGGGTCCCGAGCAACGGGTCTCCGGCCTTCGCCGCGGCGTCGGTGATCGCGCTCTGCGCGCCGGAGAAGACGAAACGCCACGCGCAGTGGTCGGAGAAGACCTTCTCGAAGCGCTGCTGAGCCTCCGTCAGACGATCGACGGGCGGGGCGGTCCCGGCGTTGCCGAGCACCTCGCGCTCCCACCAACCGCGGACCTCGCCGTAGTTCGCGTGGAGCACCTTGCCCTGCCGGAGCAGGGTGCGCGGCGCCTTCACGGCGATCACCGGAATGCGCGACTTCTTTCCCTTCACCGGCGGGGCGTCCGGGCGGACGCTGCCGCACAGATCGCGCTCGAAGTCGTCACCCGAGACCCCGGGCAGGGTCACGACGGTCCCGCGCACCGCGTCGACGTTCAACGCGATGCGGCCGTAAAAGATCGACAGGCCCCAGTCGTTGGTGTCCTTCGAAGCCGACGTCGACGGCGGGAGGACGCCGAAGACCTTCATCGAGTAGAGCCAGCCACGTTCGGCCGTCTCGCCCCAGATGCTCACATCCATCGGGGACATGACGTCCGGCACGGCCTCGCCGAGGTTGGTTGTCGTCCAGTAGCGCCCGGGCTCCGAGGTGCCGAGCGTCGGGTCGGAGATCTGCGCCATCTAGACCTTCAGCGCGGATGCGTCGCTGGGTACGGCGTTCGCGTCCATCGACCTACCCGGCGCCTCGGCGACACCCGGCGGCGTCCAGGGGCGGTCGTCCGGGTCGAAGGGCTGGACGCCGAGGAAGAGATTCATTGCCATGGCGGCCGCTCCGATACCGAGCCCCCACACCGCGAGGCCGGCCAGTTCGGTCGGGAGCCAGGCATAGTCGGCGTTGACGACGATCCAGCCTGGCATGGCGATCAGCGCGTAGCCCGCCGAGAGGCAGGTCGGCACGACCAGGATCATCAGCACGGCCCGCCAGCCCCGCATAATCGCCTGGTACCGGTAGGCGAAGAGCGCGGGCAGCAGGGCGGCACCGAGGGTGTTGCAGGGCGTCCACCAGATCGGCAGGTTGTGCCACCACATCGGCTGATTGCCGTAGTAGTGGTAGATGCCGCCGGCGCCGACGAGCAGTTCCTCGAAGATCGTGTAGCTGCCGGCGGTGACGGCCAGCAGGATCCAGATCTGCTTCACCGTCGGCCGCGTGAGCAGCGTCTTCAGCATCATCGCGCCGAAGGCTCCCGCACCGAACCAGCCCGCGAGGATGAACCAGCCCATCTGACGCCCGAACAGGGTGAACGCGTTGTCGGCGTCATCGATCGGGTAGTAGACCATTCCGACGATGTCGACGAAGACCTCGGGAATGACGATCGCGACGGTGCCGAGGCTCAGGCAGAGGGGCATCCAGTCGCGCTTGGTCACCACCTCACGCAGCGCCCAGGCAAGTCCGATCAGACCGATGCCGCCCAGCAGGACGATCGCCCAGACGTTGTGGGTCCGGTCGTAGGGGAACTCGGCGTTCGTCGGCACGACCGGGACACCGGTGTTCTCGTCGAGGACCACAGGCGGAACGATCGACGGCGGATCACTCAGTCCCGTGATCACCAGGTTGAGGATCACCAGCGCACCGAAGAACAGGCCCAGGATCGGCAGCATCGCGTAGGAACGCTTGCCGGGCTTCGCGGTGTGCATCGTCGTCATTCCAGACCTCGCTGTCGGAATCCGAGGGCGACCGAATAGTCGAGTACTAGACCTTTCTAACACACACTTCCTCGACTGGACAGGGTGTTCAGCGCGCGGCTCGGGCGCTGCACAGTGCCAGCCCGAGGCACAGCGGGCGGTACCACTGCCGATCCAGGCGCCGGAAGCGTTCCGAGGGCAACGGCATCCCCAGCAGTCGGGCCGCGGCGATTCCCAGAGCTCCGGCGACGACGAAACAAGCCGCGGGATCCGGCACCCGGTCGTTGCCGGCGACGACGTCCGCCAGCTCCTCCGGCGTGGCCATCGGCCACGGCGAACCCAGGCCCCAGGCCACGTGCAGCCCGGCGGCCGTCGCCAGCCCGGCTGCCCCCACGAACGCACCGGGTCCCATGGCGGGGAACCCTAGACCTGAGCTAAATTGTCAAGTGACAAACAATTGTGGACTGGAGGACTTGATGCCTCGCTTCCTGTTCGGCGACTTCGACCACCGGGTCACTGTCGGCGCCTTCCGGCCGGACCCGCAGACCATGGCCGTCCAGGAGATGCAGCACGGTCTTCCGCTTCAGGCGACGTGGCTCTACGGATTCTTCCGGGACGCCGACGGCCTCGTCTCCGGGATCGAGCGGAAGTTCGTCGGGTCGCTGACGAGCGGCTGCTTCGTGATGAGCCAGGGCGGCGACGCGACGAACGAGCTCAATGTGCATCCGGACTCGGGGCGCAGCGCGCGCGGTGAACTCCGGCGGGTCCTCGAAGGTCCCGAGCGCCGCTGGCACGAGCCGGTCTTCCAGCGGCTCCCCGCGGGAACGGTGCCCGCCGGCGAGCAGCCGATGGACCTGCGCTGGACCGGCGACGCGATCAGCTACGGCGAGGGCGACATCCTCGACCTGAGCGGTCCGCGGGCCGGGCTCGGCGTTCAGTTCTACGTCGCCTCCCGCGCCAACCCGATGCTCTACACCTCCACCTGCCACTGGGTGTCCGGCACCTTCCAGGGACGTGCGGTCGAAGGCCCGCTCTGGATGGACAACTCGTACTGGGTCCACGGGCTGGAGTGGAAGGAGTACGGCTACTTCAACGGCCTGCAGGTCGCCTGGCACGTGTTCTGCAACAAGTTCGCCGACGGCACCTTCGAGTGGGGTCACCTTGTGATGGGCCGCGAGGGATTCACGCCGGGCATCGTGGTGTCGGGCGATGACGTCGTCGCCGGCACTCCCGACCTCAGCGCCAAGTTCGGTCTTGACGCCGGTGCCTGGCCCGAGTCGGCGACGTTCGATCTCGGCTCCGCGCAGTACGAGTTTTCCGGCCCGTCGACGGGACGCATGACGGAGTTCTCCGCCTCGCGCTGGGCCAACTACCGCGCCCAGTTCGGGCAGACCCGGCTCGTGGGCGACTCCCGCGAGCTCGTCGACGGCCACACCTGGCTGGAGGCGTTCGCCGACCGCATTTCCGAGGACGGACTCGACGCATGACGCTGAACCCGGAAGCCGTCGGCACGGTTGCCGACCCGGAGCCCATTCGCTGGAACTCCAAGGACTGCCTGCTGTACGCACTCGGGGTCGGCGCCGGAGTGGATGAGCTCGCCTTCACGACCGAGAACACGCGCGGTCTTCCGCAACGGATGCTCCCGACGCAGCCCGTCGTCCTTGCGCTGGGCGCCTGTGCCGGTTCGCTCAAGTTGGCGGGAAAGATCGACTGGGTGCGGCTCGTCCACGCCGCGCAGGGCGTCGAACTGCTGGCGCCGCTGCCGGTGGACGGCGAGGCGACGGTCGTCGCGCGCATCGCCGAACTGTGGGACAAGGGCAAGGCCGCGTTGATCACCGCGGAGGCCACCGCCACCTCGCGAGACGGCACCGATCTCTTCCGCACGCGGATGACGGTGTTCATCGTGGGCGCCGGCGGGTTCGGCGGCGAGCGCGGGCCGTCCGCGGACGTCGACGAGCCCATCGGCAAGCCGGACGAGACGATCAGCTACGAGACCCGTGCCGACCAGGCGCTGCTCTACCGACTCTCGGGTGACCGCAACCCGCTGCACTCCGACCCCGCGTACGCAGCGAAGGCGGGCTTCGAGCGGCCGATCCTTCACGGGCTGTGCACCTACGGCTTCGCCGGTCGCGCCGTCCTGCACGCCGCCGCGGGCAGCAACCCGGACCGGGTGCGGTCCATCGACGCCCGCTTCGCCAAGCCGGTCTGTCCCGGCGACACCCTCCACATCGACCTCTGGAACCCCGCCGGCGCCGACGGTGCCGTCCGCTTCCGCGTCCGCACCGGGGAAGACACGGTGGTGCTGGACCGGGGACGCGCGGTCGTCACTGATGTCATCAGCTAGGACGCCCGGGTGACAGCCGCTGCTCGACGCGATCGACGCGGCCGCCGATCCGCGCGTGCGTCACGCTCTGGAGCTCGTCGCCGAGCACGTCGTGGCCGAGGTCGAGGGTGACGTCGACCGGCTGCCGAAGACGCTCGTCCCGGAGCCGACCTACCGGTTCTGGGGCGTCGGGGGCCGGCCCGGCTTTACCGGCGAGAAAGGCATCCGCGCCTTCTACGACCACCTGATCGGCTCCGGGAAGAACCGACTCGGCTACGTCCTGTCCCGCGTCGTCGCCGACGCCGCGACGGTCGTCACCGATGGCGTGATCCACCACGTGCTCGACGGCGCCGACCTCGTCGGCCGCGTCACCACGGAGATCGAGGCCGGGCACTGGTACCGCGTCACGTACCGGTCGCCGATCGTCTGGCCCGTCGACCCGACTCCACAGCCGATGAGCTACGCCCGGCGCCAAGCTGCAAGGACGCGGGCCGACTCGGAGTGCTCGATCTGGCCCGCGGCCACCCCGACCACGAGGTGGTACGCGTCGTCGTCCGGCGCCTCAAGCTCAACATCGTTGAGGCCATAGAACACGACGACGGCCAGCCATCCGAGGCGCTTGTTGCCGTCGACGAGTGGGTGGTTGCGCAGGATCGACTCGAGCAGAACGGCGGCCTTGGCGTCCAGCCCGACATATGCCTCTTCGCCGAACAACGAGGTGGTCGGCCGATGAGCCGCTGAATCCAACAGGCCCAGATCGCGAATCGGACCCACCGTCAGGTCGTCGGCGAGCCGTATCAGATCCTCAAGCGAGAGGTAGGTCGTCACCGACCGAGACGGTCGAGCAGGTCGGAGTAGCGCTCGCGAGCAACGGCCGACAGCTCACGCACGCGGTCGTCATGAACCCTTCGCGCGGCCGCATCGGTGATCGCTCGCACCGCCGCCTCCTGCTTGCTGACGCCGTCCGCCTGCGCCAGCAGCTCGAGAGCGCGGTCCTGCTCCTCAGTGAGTCGGAGTGTCATCGCCATGGCCGATGGTACCACTTTGATACCGTGACAACTCAGCTCATCGGTCGGCCTTCGGCGGGGTGACCTCGCGGACGCCCGCACCCGACGCAAGCAGCTCGGGGAGCCGAAACTTCTGGATCTTCCCTGACGGGGTGCACGGCATCGCGTCGACGACGAACCAGCGGCGCGGGACCTTCGGGCCGGCGAGGGCCTCGCGGGCGAACGCGCGCCAGCTCGCGGGATCGACCTCGGCACCGGGGGCAAGGCGTACGACCGCGGTGACCTCTTCGCCCATCCGCTCGTCCGGCAGACCGACGACGGCGACCTCGCTGATCGCGGGGTGTTCGACGAGGCGGTCCTCGATCTCGCGCGGGTAGATGTTCTCTCCGCCGCGGATGATCATGTCCTTGAGCCGGCCGGTGACCTGGCAGTACCCGCGGGGGTCCATCACGCCCAGGTCGCCGGTGTGCAGCCAGCCCTCAGCATCCAGGGCCGCGGCGGTCTCCTCCGGCATCCCGAAGTAGCCGTCCATCGTCGTGTATCCGCGGACGTGGAACTCGCCGACCGCCGCCGTGCGGAACGACCCTGCCGGTGGCCGGATCGACGACGCGGACCTCGACCTGCTCCAGCGGCCGCCCGGCCCAATCGGACTTGTCCTCGGGTGTGTCCTCCGGCAGCCCCTGCACGATGACGCCGCTGCACTCGGTCTGGCCGTAGCAGGGCACGAAGTTCGCGCCCCACTCCTTCTCCACGCGGCGGATCAGCTCGGCCGGGATCGTCGTCGACCCGGCCATGATCGACCTGGATCGACGAGTGGTCGCGCCGGGAGAAGTGCGGGTGCTCGGACATCGCCAGCAGCATCGTCGGGACGCTCGGCAGGAACGCCGGCCGCTCGGTCTCGATGAGCTCGAGCATCAGCGCGGGGTCGAACGTCGTGATGATGTGCGCGGCCCGGCTCCACATCGATCCGATCGCACCGAACGAAGAGCCGCCGATGTGGAACATCGGCATCGCGTTCACCCACGAGCCGGCGCCGTCCAGGCCGAGGCGGCGATTGAACAACCGCGAGTTGTTGCACAGGCGAGCGGTGGGAGAGCATCGCCCCCTTCGGTCGGCCGGTGGTGCCCGAGGTGTACTGCATCATCGCCAGGCTCGCGGGGTCGACGTCCGGCAGCGACTCCCCACCAGGGCGTGACACGCCCTGGTGGGGCGGCGAACAGCGGGCTGTCGGCGGCGAGCGTGAAGGTCTCGCGTAGGACGGGGAGCCGGTCGCGGACCTTGGCGAGTTCGGTCGCGGGATCGGTCCCGCGGTGGGGCGGCCCGAGGACGAGCGCGACGCAGCCCGACTGCCCGAGGACGTACTCCAGCTCCGCGGCCGTGTAGGCCGGGTTGATCGCCACGACCGGGATCCCGGCCAGGGCGGCCCCGAACTGGACCAGCTCCCATTCCGCGACGTTGACCGACCAGATCGCCAGCCGCTCCCCCGGCTGCAGCCGCGCGAGCAGCTGAACCGCGACGCCCTCCGCGGCGGCGAGGAGTTCCGCGTAGGTCCAGCGGCGCCGCGCGGCGGGATCGGCAGAGCCGTTCACCAGCGCCGGCGCGTCCGGGACCTCGGCGGCCGCCTCTCGCAGCACGGTTCCGATCGCGATCTCGCGCAGCTCCACCGATCGGTCGACAGGGACGTAGGACACGGCCATCTGATGCTCTCTCACGTGTTCGGAAGTCAATCCAGGGAGACCGGCGGAGCCACCACGCCGAAGGGGTCGTAGGAGTGCCCCAGCCCGAGCCGGAACGCTCCCCAGACCTCACCGGACGTGGCCTCGACGGCGAAGGCGCGCACCATCGCGGGGACCGCGTTCTCCCCCACCGCGGCCGCCCCGCGGATGTCCCGCAGTGCCGCCCGCACCGGTTCGAGGTCGCGAGCGGCCTTGCGGTCGCGGAAGGCCGCGAGGTGCGCGGCGACGGCGGCGTGATCGATCTGGAACCGCGGCGGCGGGGCGGAGTGCTCCGAGCGGAAGGCGTTGACGCCGACCTTCAGTCGTTCCCCGGTCTGCAGCTCCCGCTCCGTGCGGTGGTTGTGGTCGTCGATCAGCTCCTCCAGCCGCCCGGACCCGACCGCGGTGAGCAGTCCTTCGGCCTCGATCTCCGCCGAGCATCGTCAGCGCGGCGGCTTCGAGCTCGTCGGTCAGCGCCTCGACGTACCAACTCCCTCCCAGGGGATCGGCCGTGCGAGCTGCGCCGACCTCGTGGGCCAGGATCTGCTGCGTGCGGATCGCGAGCTCGCGGGCCTCCGGCGTCGGGATCGACACCGGCTCGTCGTAGGTGCAGGTCTCCACCGACTGCACGCCGCCGAGAATCGCCGCGAGGGTCTGCACGGTCGCGCGGGCCAGGTTGTTCAGCGGCTGCTGATAGGGCAGCGAGCGGCCCGAGGTGTGACACGCGATCCGCAGCCGCTGGCTCCGGACGTCCTCGGATCCGAAACGGTCCCGCATCGTCCGCGCCCACACGCGGCGCAGCGCGCGGAACTTGGCGACCTCCTCGAACAGGTCGATGTCGGCGGTCGAGACCCAGGCCATCGACGGCGCGATCTGGTCAACCGAAATGCCGCGAACCGCGAGATCCGCCAGCGTCTGGTTCACGATCGCCATGCCGACCGCGATCTCCGAGACCGGCGTCAGGCCCCGCTCGCGCAGGTTGTAGCACTGCGGGAACCCGGTCGCCCAGCGCGGCGTGAACCGCGCGACGTGCTCCAGCACGTCAACGGTCGCGCGCTGCGCCAGGTCGACGGGCAGCAGCTTCTCGCCGTACCCCGACAGGGTCAGCGTCACGTGGTCCGGCATGTGCGAACCCTGAAGCTGCGTCAGGTCGTAGCCCTTGCGCTCGGCATAGGCGAGCACGAGCGGGTAGAGCCCGACGGTCGCGTGCCAGGCGATGTCGGTCGTCGTCAGGTCGATGCCGTCGAGCAGCACCTCGAGGTCCGGCAGCCAGGTGAGCGAACAGCCCTCGCTCCCGACCTCGGGCCCGAACATCGGGTGGTCCGGGTCGAGCGCCTCCTGGCTCAGCGTGTCCAGCACGACGTCGAGCCCGGTCGCGCCCTGCGCCCGCGCGGACTCCAGACCCGCACGGGTGTCGGCCGGGGTGCCGTAGCCGACGATCGTGCGCTGGGTCCACATCCGGCTGCGGTACATCTGCGCGTAGGACCCGCGCGCAAACGGAAACTGGCCCGGTTCACCGAGGTTCTCCGCATACGCCTCGTCCGGCTCGGCCGGGCCGTACGCCGGCTCGGTCTCCAGCCCGCCCCAGGTCCGGGTGCGCGACAACCGCAGGTGCGCCTCGTCGAGGTCCGGAAACTTCTCGCTCATGCGCGCACCAGCCCGGCTGACGTAGTCGAGGATCGCGTCGGGAGTCGAGTCCGGACCGAACACCACCGCGACACCGAGCGACTGCAGATGCGCGACGTCCTCCGGGTGGATCAGGCCGCCGACCATCACCGGGATGTCCTCGGCACCGACCCGGGTGAGTTCGCCCATCAGCTGCTCCACGTAGTGGGTGTAGGTGCTGACGCTGAAGCTGACGCCGATGGCGTCGACGTCCTCCGCGACCGCGGCCGCGACCAGGCCCTCGGCGCTGTTGTGCTCGCCGAGGTAGATCACCTCGACGCCGGCATCGCGGAGTAGCAGCGCCACGGTCCGCAGCCCGCGGGAGTGGACATCCACGCCGAGCATGCCCAGCAGGACCCGGAGGCGGCGTCCACCCAGGACGTCGACGCTCATGACGCCGCCTCGGCCCGGATCGGCCGCACCCCGGGCTTCGTCACGACCACGTCACCCGTGACGCGGGTCTGACAGGCCAAGCGGTGCACGCCGTCCTTCGCCTCCTTCAGCGCGTCGAGACCCTCGGCCTCCAGGTCGCCGATCGGAACGCAGTTCTCCCGCCCGGAGTCGACCACCATCACGCAGGTCCGGCAGGTCCCCATCCCGCCGCACACGGTCGGCCACCGATAACCGCCCGCCGGGCCGCGGCGAACACCGTCTCGCCCGGCTGCGGCTCGAGGCGAACGCCCGCAGGCCGGACCGTCACGGTCACGGAACCGGCAAGTAGAAGGCGGCCCGGACCGAGCTGAGATCGAGCGTGTCGCTGCTCTCGCGGCGCAGGTGCTTGGTCTCCGCCAGTTGCTTCTGGATCGCCTCGACGTCGGCGACCGTCTCGGCCTCGATCTCGTAGACCGCGGCGTAGCTCGGCAGCTCCGGGATCGACGGTGCGAGCGGGATCCCACTGGCCTTCAGCCGCCGGAACGACACCGCGGCACCGCGCTCGACGATCTCCGGTGCGTGCACCTCGGAGTACCAGCGGTGAAACTCGTCCTCGTCGGCACCCGCGGCCATCTCGGAGAGCACGATCAGCAGCCCCTTGGGCATCAGCTCTTGCCTCCACCCTGGGCCTGGCGGACGGCCAAGCGGCCGATCCAGCCCAGCAGCTGCCGGTTGGCGTACGTGAGATCACCTTCGTGCCAGACCCCGAGGTCGTCGAAGACCCCGGTCTTCCCGGTGGCCGGGTCTACGACGTCGACCCGACCGTCCAGGCGGGCGGTGTAGACGTAGCCGTTGATGGGATCGACCAGCTTCTTCGGCTCGGCCATGTTTCAGCGCTCCAGATAACTGGTCAGGGTCTGGTGGAACTGCCGGATCCGGCTCTCCTGATACTGACCCAACGTCAGACCGGTCTTGCGCGTTGCCTTCATCCCGCGCTGCACCGACACCATGTTGTCGATGTCCTGGTCGAAGACCGGGCCGAGAAGGCCGAGGACGGGCACGTCGGTGAACGCAGTGTCCTCCGGCACCCAGGTCACTTTCGCCGGCGGCGGCTTGGGTTGCCCGGGGGGCGGATCGGCCAGAATGAACGTCTCGAAGATGCAGGTGTCCGGGTCGAAGCCGTTGGGCCGCCAGCGGTAACAGATGTTGGACTTCATCCCGCCCCACGGGTGGAAGTTCGGGAAGATCGTGTGCTGCACGGTGTCCAGCAACTCGCTGTCCGACAGGTTCGAGAAGTCGCGGCCGGACAGCTTCGAGAACTGCTTGCGGGTCTCCTCGGCGAGCACCTCGCGGGCGGTCTTGCCCTCAGGCACGACCGGCAGACCCTCCTCGCCGACCTGCAGGTCCCGGCCCTTGTCCGGTGTGTAGAAGGTGCGCGCCGCGTAGAAGGACTCGAGCACGTCCTGCTCGTCGACGAACTCCGCGACGTGCGGGCTCGGCGCGCCCTGCACGTTGATCATCCGGTTCCAGTGCGGCTCGTCTGACGTCGCGTCGTACTGCGTGTTGGCGTCCGCGGTCCAGGTCAGGATCTGCGGGTGCGTCGCGATGACGTGGTAGGTCTCCATGAAGGCCTCCTGCGCAGCCTTCCAGTTCAGCGGCAGGATCTTCGCGGTGTGGACCGCCTTGTAGCGCTCCTCGATCGGCCAGATCCAGAGTTCGTCGAACTTGCCGAGGAAGTCCGACAGCGACTCGGTCGATTCCGGATCCGGGTTGAGGAAGACCCAGCCGCGCCAGGTGTCGACGCGTGCCTCCGGCAGGTTCATCCGCGTCTTGTCGACGTGCGGGAAGTCCCACTCGCACGGGATGTTCTTCAGGGACCCGTCAAGGTTCCAGGTGAACCCGTGGAACGTGCAGCGCAGCTCCGGCACGTTGCCGCCGCGGTCGCGCAGCATCCGGGCCCGGTGCAGGCAGGCGTTGACGTAGGCGCGGATCCCGGACTCCGTGCGCATCACGATGTAGGAGCGGTCGCCGATCTCGTAGATCACGTGGTCCCCGACGCTCGGGATCTCGTCCTCCAGGCACGCCATCTGCCACACCCGGTACCAGAGCTTCTCCATCTCCTCGCGGGCGAACTCCGGGGAGATGTAACGCTCGATCGGGATGTCGGCGGGGTCCGCCTGGTCGTTGCGGTTGTAGCGCAAGGATGCCGGGACCGGACGGCTGTCACGATCCAGGTACTCCTGAACGCTCGGACCTTCGGACCGTGGCGGACGGGGCGCGGTGGTGGTCACGTGATGCCTCCAGCGGGGGCCAGAACGGGCGGGACGACGAAGTCGGCGAACCAGGCGCGCACGTCGCCGTCGGGGATGAGCTCGGGTCGTTCGGCGACGAGAACGTGGTTGGTGAGGAACCACCGCACGATGCGCTCGTTGGTCAGGGCGGCAGAGATCTCCCCGCGGACACGGCCGTACTCCAACAGCGGGCCCCAGTACTCGTACTGGGCAGCCGCGAGCTCCTCGTCGTGGCTCATCAACTCGGCAGTGATCGCCGTCGCCTCGGCCACCAGCGTCACGTGCGACATGTAGTCGATCGCCAGGTCGTGCCCGCTCGCCAGGGAATCGAGGATCAGCGGGGCGACGGGCCCGGACAGAGTGATCCGGCCCCATCGCGCGGCGTTGACCGCCCGGACCTCGGCGATCATCACGTGCCGGACGAGTTCCTCGCGACTGGAGAAGTAGCGGTAGAGATTCGGCCGGGCGACGCCGGCGAGCGCCGCGACCTCGTCGAGCGGGGTGGCCGCGATCCCCTTGCGCCGGAACGCGTCGCGCGCCGCCTCGATGATGCGATCCCGGGCCGAAGCCGCCCGGGTCACGGCAATAGCTGTCACACCGCGACGATACGGAATTTGCTACTTCGTATCAAGAGGCTCACTGAAAACAGCCTGCTTTGAAGATGTCATCTTCAATGCAGGGATACCCGGACGCTGCGTGTGTATCAGTGGCCGCCCTGGGCCGCCTGCAGCAGCGGGACCGTGTTGATGGTCAAGCCGCCGTCGACGCGCAGGATCTGGCCGGTGACGTAGGCCGCGCCTGGGGAGGCCAGCGCGCAGATCGCCTCGGCGACGTCCTCCGGGCGACCGGAGCGGCCGAGCGGGATCAGGGCGTTGGTCCGGGCCTCGCGCTCCGGGTCGCCCTGTCGGTCCGCGGTCATCTCGGTGCTGATGCGCCCAGGGGCGACGGCATTGACGCGGATCCCGCGCGGGGCGTACTCCAGGGCCGCGAGCTCGGTGAAGGACGCGACGGCCGCCTTCGCCATCGAGTACACGCCGGTGCCGGGAACGGGCATGAACGCCGACATCGACGCGACATTGACCACGGCCCCACCGCCGTTCGCCGCGAGGGCATCGGCGAAGTGACGGGTCATCAGCATCGGGCCGAGCACATTGACGTCGAACACGGTCCGGTAGTCGGCGACGCTGAGGTCGGCGAGCGTCCCGCGGAGGTACATGCCGGCGTTGTTCACCAGCACGTCGAGTTCGGGGAAGGCCGCCGCACAGGCGGCCACCGAGGGCTCGTCGGTGACGTCGACCTCGACGCCTTTGGCGCCGATCTCCGCGGCCGTTTCGTGCGCCGCGGCGCCGTCCTTGTCGGCGACGATCACCTCGTAGCCGGCTTCGATCAGCCGGACCGCGGTCGCGCGGCCGATTCCCCGGGCCGCGCCCGTGACCAGTGCAGTCGCCATCAACGCCCCATCAGTTGACCGACGGCGGCGACCACGTCGTCCGTCGTCGGGTGGAAGTCGAGACCGGCCGCGAAGGGGACCGGCGAGTACCCGGCTCCGAGCCGGAGGACGGGGGCGAGCAGTTCGCCCCAGAGGTTCTCGGTGATCTGCGCCGCGAGTTCCGCACCGGGGCCGCAGAAGGTGTGGGCGTCGTGCAGGACGATCGCGCGCCGCGTCCGCTCGACCGACGCGAGGACGGTCTCCATGTCGAGCGGGACCAGCGTCCGCAGGTCGATCACCTCGACGGAGATCCCTCGCTCGATGAGCGAATCCGCCGCGGCAACGGCGTTCCGGACCTGCGTCCCGTACGTGATCACGGTGACGTCCTCGCCCCCTCGGCGCACGGCCGCCGAACCGAGCGGCACCTTGTGCAGGCCGACCGGCACTTCGTCCTTCGCCGTGAAGACCAGGTCGAAGTGCTCCACGAACAGGCATGGGTCCGGGTCGTCGATGCACGAGGCCAGCAGGCCCTTGGCATCGGCGGCGGTCGACGGCACGACGACCTTGATGCCGGGCGTGTGCATGAACCACGCCTCGAGGTTCTGGGCGTGCTGGGCACCGAAGCGGCGCGTCCCGACGCCGGTCCGGACGGTGAGGGGCACCGGGGTGTGCCCGCCCGACATGTACCGCAGCTTCGCGGCGTGGTTCACGATCTGGTCGAGGCAGACCGCCGTGAAGTCCATGAACATGATCTCGGCAATCGGCTTGTAACCGCCGAGCGCGAGACCGACGGCCGCACCGATGATGCCGGTCTCCGCGATGGGCGTCGGCCGCACGCGCTCGCGGCCGTACTTCGTCGACAGGCCCTTGGAGATCTTGAGGACCCCACCGATCGGGTCGGCCACGTCCTCGCCGAGCAGGAGAACCTTGGAATCGGCATCCATGGCGAGGTGCAGGGCGGAGTTCAGCGCCTGCGCCATCGTCATCAGCTCGGTGGGTCCACCGCTCTCGGCGGTGAAGGCTTCGGTGCTCATGCCGGCACCCCCGTTCCGGCCAGGGCGGCGCGGTCCGCGAACACATGCTGATAGCGGAGATCGGCGGCCGTCGGAGGACTCGCCTGGGCGAACGCGAAGGCGTCGTCGACCTGGGCGGCCACCTCCGCGTCGATCCCCGCGAGGTCGGCCTCGGAAGCCTGGCGCGACTCCACCAGCGCACGGCGGAAGTTCGGCACCGGATCACGCTCGAGGGCCGCGGCCAATTCCTCGGCCGGCATGTAGCTGTAGTCGGAAGAGCCGCTGTGCCCGGTGAGCCGGTAGGTCATCGCCTCGACGAAGGTGGGGCCGCCTCCGGACCTCGCGCGTTCCAGCGCTTCGCGCAGCACCTCGGCCGTGGCGATCGGGTTGAAGCCGTCGACCTTGACGCTGGCCATGGCGTAGCCCTTGGCCCGGCCGGCCAGGTCCGTCGACGCGGCGTACTCCGCGATCGGTGTGTGCTCGCCCCACTGGTTGTTCTGGCACAGGAAGACGACCGGCAGCTTCCAGAGCCCGGCCATGTTCATGCCCTCGTGGAACGCACCGATGGAGGTGGCGCCGTCACCGAAGGTGGTGACCACCGCCCGCGCGGCGCCGTCGAGTTGCGCGGCGATGCCGAGACCGACGGCGATCGGAATGCCAGAACCGACGATCCCGGTGCTCGTCATGAAGCCGACGGACGTGTCGTGCAGGTGCATCGGTCCGCCCTTGCCGCCGCAGACACCGTCGGAACGGCCGTAGATCTCGGCGATCACGCGGCGCAGATCCGCGCCTTTCGCGAGGGCGTCACCGAGCGAGCGGTACGTCGAGACCAGCTGGTCCTCGCGGTTCACCGCGATCGACAGCGCCGCGCAGACGCCTTCCAACCCGCGCACGGGATAGAAGGCCGATTGCAGCGAGCCGGACTTCACCTCCGCGGAGGCTCGGTCGCTGGTGGCCGTGATCAGGGCCATCGTCCGGTACATCGCGAGCTTCTCTGCGGTCGTCAGCACCCCGCCAATTTAGTCGAGTACTAGACCTTTTGGCAATCTACGGTTTATGGTCGGGCCGTGACCGGATGCCCTTACACACCCGCGGATCTGACTCGCCTCATCGCCCGTGAGCCGGAGCTGGTGCGGTGCCCGTTCCCGCTCTACGACGTGCTCCGCGAGCAGGCACCCGTCGCCCACAACGAGGCCCTGCACGCCTACGTGGTCACCCGGTACGAGGACGTCCTCGACGTCCTGCGGGACACCGCGACCTATTCGTCGGCGCAGGCCAGCGGCCCGAACTCGGTGACCGGCCTGGCCAAGAAGCTGATCGCCGATCCCGCGACTCCGGCCCCGCTGCGGGCGCAGGCCGAGCGTCGCCTGGCGCTCGCCGACTCCCCCGTCCTGCTCTTCACGGACCCGCCGCTGCACAAGCGCCAGCGCCAGCTCGTCTCGGCGGCGTTCAGCCCGAAGCGGGTCAAGCAGCTCGATCCCGATGTTCGTCGCCTCACCGGCGAACTCATCGACGACCTGGTCGCGGCGCACGCCGCCGACGGGTCGGTCGACCTGGTGAAGGTTTTCTCGATCCCACTGCCGATGACCGTGATCGCGACCCTGCTGGGTGTGCCGCCCAGCGACATGGACCAGTTCAAGCGCTGGTCGAACGCGTTCACCGCCGGCGTCGGTGCCGTGGATCCGAGCCCCGAGGAGATCGCGGAGATCTTCGACGAGGTCAGCACGTTCTACGACTACTTCACCGAGAAGATCGAGCGTCGCCGGATTTCCCCGGAGGACGACCTGCTCACCGACCTTGTCGCCGCGCGGATGGAGGGCGAGGAGCCACTCACCCTCGACGAGATCCTCAACATGCTCGTGCAGTTCCTGGTGGCGGGGAACGAGACGACGACCAACTCGGTCACGACGCTGATGTTCCGCCTCACGCAGGAGCCGGAGCTCGCGGACCGCGTCCGGGCCAACCCCGCCCTGACCGCGCCGCTGATCGAGGAGATGCTGCGCGTGGAGGCCCCGGTGCAGGGAATGTTCCGCGTCTCCACCGTCGACACCACCCTCGGCGGCGTCGACATCCCGGCCGGCTCGATGATCTGGGTCGTCTACGGGTCGGCCAACGTCGACGGCGGGACGTTCCCCCAGCCGCAGGAACTCGACCTCGAAGGGGACCGGGCCGCCCACGTCACCTTCGGCCGCTTCGAGCACTTCTGCCTCGGGTCCAGCATCGCGCGGCTCGAACTGCGCATCGCCGCCGAGATGCTGCTCGAGCGGCTCGGCGACATCCGCCTGGCCTGCGACCCCGCCGACGTGCCGTACCACCGCAGCTTCGTCCTCCGGGGCCCGGCCGAGCTGCCGCTCACCTTCACGGCGCGCTGACTCTTTCCCTCCGGCCGCGCAAGCCGTAGGTTTTGAGAGTCACTATCAAAATTCCTATTGTGGAGCGGCGTAGTTTTTGACACGATGTGTCAAAAGTCGCACGGTCGGAGCTTCCATGACGAACCCGCTGCACGACGCCGCCGGCGCCTCGACGGTCTGGACGATCGTCAACACCGCCGAGAACTTCCCCGACGTCGCCACCCCGCTCGGGTGGTCGTTCTGGGAGCGGCCGCTCGAACTCGCACTCCGCGGCGCCTTCTGCGACCTCGGCGCCCTGCGCCGGGACGAGGTCCGCTTCTCCGACTCCGTCGATGACCGGTGCTCCGGCGTGTTCTTCGGTCGCTTCACCGCGAATCTGTCCACCCTCCTCGCCTTCGCGGACCGCATGCCGGGGACGTCGGGCAACGCGTTCGAGCGCCAGATGTTCGGCGCGAGCGACGTGGGCCGGTAAGGCAGTGCCGCGGCGCTATCCGGTCGTCGCGGTCAAGATGCCCCGCACCGCGCTACGCATCCCGAAGACCCTGCGCACGTTGCGCAGCGAGGTCGATGGGTGGTGGCGGGAGATCACCGTGCCCGGCGCACTGGACGATCCGGCCCGCGCCCGCACGGTGCTGCGGGAGGCGATGGCGCACTTCGAACGGGTCATGCGTCCGCACACCGTGTGCACGATGCTTGGCCAGGTCTCCTACGAGCAGGTGACGAAGCTCTGCACGGCCGCCGGACTTGCGGGCCGCGAGATCGAACTGATCACCGGCGAGGGCGTCGAGGAGACGACGATCGCGACCGACCTCTGGAAGCTTTCCCGCGGCCAGGTGACGCTCCCGGAGTTCCTGGCGAAGCACGGCTACCACGGGCCGTCCGAGGCGGACGTCGCCTGGCTCTCCTGGCGGGAGGACCCCAAGCCGGTGGAGAAGTTGGCCGAGAGCTACCGGTCCATGCCCGACTCCTCCGACCCGGGCGCAGCGCTCGCGTCGCAACGCGCCCGCCGCGACGTCGCCGAGCGCGAGTTGTTCGGGAAGCTGTCGGCCGCGAAGCGACCCGTCGCGCGCAAGGTGCTGAAGATGGCCCGCACGTTCCTGCCGCTACGGGAGACCGGCAAGGCCGCGTTCGTGCAGAGCATCGATGGTGGCCGCGCGGCGTGCCGAGCCCTCGGCCGACATCTCGCTGCGCAAGGCGTGCTGGCCGACGCCGCCGACGTGCGCTACCTGACCGTTACTGAGCTGCTCGGAACCCTGCCGGCGGACGTCGCCGGGACGGTGGCGGAACGGCGCGGCCGGTTCGAGGAGTACAAGGGCTACCGGTTGGCCGACCGCTGGACCGGCGAACCGGTACCTCTCCCCGTCCTTCGTGACGATACGTCAGGTTCGACCGAGCCGATCACCGGCATCCCCGTCAGTCCCGGAGTCGTCGAAGGCATCGCCCGGGTCATCAGTGACCCGCACAGCGAGGACCTGGAGGTCGACGAGATCCTCGTCTGCGAGACGACGGACCCGAGTTGGGCCTCGTTCTTCGTCGTTGCCTCCGCGGTCGTGATCGACGTCGGCGGCCCGCTCAGCCACGGCGCGATCGTGGCGCGCGAGCTCGGTATCCCGTGCGTCATCAACACGCGCACCGGGACGCAACAGCTGCGCACGGGCCAGCGGATCCGCGTCGACGGCAGCGCCGGCACCGTCGAGGTGCTGCCGGACCTCGTCCCGGAACCGCTCCCGTGACGAGGCACGCGGCGGTCATCGGCGCCGGCATCGCCGGACTCACGGCCGCCTACCGGCTGGAACAAGCGGGCTGGCGGACGACGGTGTTCGAGGCCGCCGACCATCCCGGCGGCCGGGTGGAGACGGTCGCCCGTGACGGGTTCCTGCTCGACACCGGCGCCACCGCGATCGCGGCGCGCTACCCGATCTTCACGGCCCTGGCCCTCGAGCTCGGCTGCGAGATCGTCCCGACGGCGCCGTACCTCGGCGTCGTCCGGGACGGCCGCTTGCGGTTGCTGCGACTGGACCGCCTCGTCCGCTCGGGAATCACGACCGACCTGCTCTCGGCCCGAACCAAACTGCGACTGGCGCGCGTGGTGGCGGACATCGCCATCTCGAAGGCCCGGGGCCGACTGAACTACGACGACCTCCGCGCGGCCGGACCGCTGGACACCGAGACCGCGCGCGACTACCTGCGCCGCCTCGGCGGACCGGAAGCGGACGAATTCCTCGGCGAACCGATCACGCGCGCGCTGCTGCTGGCCAACTCCGACCAGGTCAGCAGGGTCGAACTGATGTCGGGGCTGATCAACGCCGTCGCCGGTTCGCTGGGCACGCTGGTCGGTGGTCAGGCCTCGGTGATCGATGCCCTGGTGAAGCGGATCGACGGGGACCTGCGCCTGAACACCCCGGTGCGGTCCGTGGAGCGGGTCGGTTCCCGCGTCCGCGTCGTTGTCGGTGACGATATTCGCAGCACCGACAATGTCGAGGGATTCGACGCCGCCGTCGTCGCGTGCCCACCTCCCCAGGCCGCGGCGATCTGCGCCGACCCGCGGCTGGCGGCGCTGGCTCAGCAGCTCAAGTTCACCCGCGCGATCAACGTCTCGATCGGCACCACGCGCGCACCCTCCACCCCCGCGTTCCTCGTGCAGTTCCCGCGGAACGAGGATCGCGAGATCGCCATGATCATCGTGGAGAGCAACAAGGCCCGCGACCGCGCGCCGGCCGGCCGCGGACTGTTCACCGTCTCCTGGGAACTGAGCGCTGCGGACGCCTGGTTCGACCGTCCCGACGAGGAGATCGTGGCGCGCTCGCTGCGCACCCTCACCGGGCTGGTCGGTGACCTCGGCGTCGAGCTCACCTACGTCCGGCGCTGGTCCCCGGCACTGCCCCATACCCGGCCCGGCGTGTACCGGGCGATCGGGGAGTTCGCGGCGGGTATCGACGCCGCCTCATCGATCCAGTACGCCGGCGACTGGCTGTCTCAGACCGGCCAGAACACCGCCGTCGCCTGGGGTCAGCGCGCGGCCGCGAACCTCACGAGCTCAGTCCGGCAATGAATCTGGATCTGCTGGCCCGCGCGGTGTGCGGCGCCGCGGTCGAAGTCCGATCGACCGCGGGCGAGCGGGCTTTCGTCGACGGCGAGGCCATCGCCCTCCCGCACGGCGACCCGGAAGCGGTCACCGCTGTCGTGGTCCAGGCCGCACTGATCGCGATCGGGAGCCTGACGCCGGATCAGATCAAGCGGTTGCGGCGAGCCGGCGAGGCGACCGTCGAGCGCTACCTCGTCCTGGAGGCGACTCGCGCCGCCCACGTGCCTTGGTTGCTCCCGCGGTGGATCACCGACCGGATTCTCGACCTGGCTGCTCCGGCGACCCTGTCAGCTGATGCGTCCCTGGAACTCGCCCGGGGCCGCACGCCGGTACCGGCCCCGCCCTCTTGGTTCGGGTCGATCCGTCCACAGTCGTTGCGGCGACGTCCGGCGGCGGTTCCCGGCGAGGACGACGGGGAGGAGGCCGAGGAGAGCAAGCTGCTCGAGCTTCTCGGTGCCCCGCTGACCACACCGGCACGGTGGAAGTTCGGCGGCGGCCGGCGCATTCAGGGCGGCGGACCCGGGCTCGCGACCAGTTCGCCCGCGTCGGCCTTCAGGGCCGTCGGTCGCGTGCTGGCGGGCGAGGCCGCGCTGGAACTCACCCGCGGCGGCGTGACCGTACCCGGGGCACGGCACCACGAGTGGGACTGCCACCGCGGCCGGTACCGCGAGAGCTGGTGCACGGTGTACGACCTCGACCCCCGCGCGGACGCGGCTCCGTTGGCGCCGGTCGACGACACTCCGCTGCGACGACAGCTCGCGCGCATCGGGTCGGCCCCGGAGCGCCGGCGGAACCTCCGCGACGGGGAGACCCTCGACTCCTGCGCGCTCGTCGACCACATGGTGCAGCGACGCCTCGGTGGCACCGACGACCCGCGGGTGTTCGAGTCGCGTACGTGGACCGCGCGGGATCTCGGCGTGCTCGTGCTCCTCGACGCCACCGGATCGACTGCCGGCGAATACCCGGATCGCCAGTCCGGCCGGGCGCTCTTCGAGGAGCAGCGGGCGGTCGTGCACCGGCTCGCATCGGTGCTCTCCGAGCTGGGCGACCGTACTGCCGTGTACGCGTTCAATTCGCGGAGCCGGGCCGACGTACGCTTTCTGCGGATCAAGGACTTCGACGGCCGCTACGACGAGGCGGCCCGAGCCCGGCTGGCATCGATCACACCGGCCGACTTCACCCGCCTCGGCGCCGCCGTCCGGCACGGCAGCGCGAAGCTCTCGCGCTACGCGGGCACCTCGCATCAACTTCTCGTCGTGGTCGGCGACGGCCTGCCCTACGACGACGGTTACGAGGATCGCTACGCCCGCGAGGACGCGCGCATCGCGCTGCGTGAAGCCTTGGCGGGCGGCGTCGGGTGCGTGAGCATCGGGGTGGGAACATCCCTGGAGTCACACGTGGTCGACGAGGTGTGGGGCGAGGTCACCCATCTGCACCTGGCCGGGCCGGACGAGCTGGAACTCCAGGTGCGCGAAGCCTTCGGCGCGGCGCTGCGGCTGGCCACCGCTCGCCGCCGCAAGCCCTGAGGGAGAATCGACGCGTGGCAGACGAGCCGTACTACCTACCGGTCGGTGACGAGGTCGAGGTTTTCACCGCGGCTTGGGAAGCCGGGCTGCCGATCATGCTGAAGGGACCGACCGGCTGCGGCAAGACCCGTCTGGTCGAGCACGTGGCACACAAGGTGGGGACGCAGCTGCACACCGTCTCCTGCCACGAGGACATGACGGCTACGGACCTGCTCGGGCGCTACACGCTGACCGAGGGGTCGACCACCTGGGTGGACGGTCCGCTGACGCGCGCCGTGCGCGCGGGCGCGATCTGTTACCTGGACGAGATCGTGGAAGCCCACCAGGACGCGGTCGTCGCGATCCACTCCCTGTGCGACCATCGGCGCGAGCTGTACCTGGAGCGCCTCGGCGGGGTGCGCCTCACCGCCGCTGCGGGGTTCCAACTCGTCGTTTCCTACAACCCCGGCTACCAGTCGATTCTCAAGGACCTCAAGGTCTCCACCCGGCAGCGGATGATCGCCATCGAGCTGGGCTTCCCCAGCCCCGAAGTGGAACGCGCCGTTCTGCTCGCCGAGGCCGGAGCGGATGCCGCCCTGGCGGACGACCTGGTCGCGCTGGGGCAGGCACTGCGGCGGGTGCGCGACGCCGGCTTACGCGAGGTGGCCTCCACGCGGATGCTGATCTCGGCCGCTGTCCTGGTGGCCCGCGGCCTGACGCTGCGTCAGGCCGCTCGCGCCGCCATCGTCGGCCCACTCACCGACGACCCGACGCTGGCGGCCGGTCTGACGGCCGTGATCGACACCTACACGGGCAGGGTCTGAGATGACGTCCCAGTACTTCGGAGCCTCGACACACCGGGACGATCCCCTGAGCCGCGCGCGGAACTACTGGCGAGGCGAACACCTGGGGATCGATGAGGAGGGCTTCATCGCGATGACTTCCGTGCTACGGGTCCATCGCATGATGACGCTGGCGATCGAGCAGGAGTTCAAGGCCCACGACATCAAGCTCAACGACTACATGCTGCTGGTGACCCTCGAGCTGTCCGACAACGGGACGCGGCCCATCGCCCGGCTGGCGAGCAGCCTGATGATCCACCCGACGACCGCCACCACCGCGACCGACCGGCTGGAGGCCCGGGGGTTGCTCTCGCGCGCGCCGCATCCGTCCGATCGCCGCGCGACGCTTGTCACCATCACCGACGCAGGTCGGGACCTGCTTCAACGGGCCTCCACCGTGCTGGAGCAGCTCGGTTACGGATTGCCCGGCACTAGCACCAGGGATCGCGCCGCCCTGGTCGAGGCGATCGACCGTGTCCGCGCCGCCGCCGGCGATTGACGACGGCCGAGCGCCTCAACTCTTGAAGCAATCCATCCGGCTGCCGAACGGCGAGGTGACTCCCCGGGCGTCCAGAAGCAGGATCCAGTAGCAGGGCGGCACCTTTGCGGTGGATCCTTTCGTGAAGGTCAATCCGAGGGCCAGTCCGTCCAGTTTCTCGTTCTTCAGCTGCCAGAGGCCGTCGAGCACCATCTGGGTGGTGACCTCGCCCGCGGTCGCCCGGTCCGCGACCTTTGCCATAGCCGCCTCGAACAACTTGCCCGACGCCCAGCCGTACATGGTGTTCTGGTCGGGGACAAAGTTCGGCGCGTACTGCTTCAGCGCGGCCTGGAAGGCTTTCGCACCGGGCGAGTCAGCGGTGTCGAACGGCACGTTCTGTGCCCCGAGGTACACCGTGTTCTTCTGCAGCGCGGGGTCGGCCGCCGCGGCCGGCGGGATACCCACTGCGCTGGTCGCCATCACCGGGAAGTAGTTCAGCGACGCGCACGAGCGCGCCACTCGGGTGTTCGCCGAACCATCGAGCACCAGCCAGACCACGTCGACCTTGGCGTTCTTGAAGGCCTGACACTCGGCCGTGAAGTCCGACTGGGTCAACGACACAGCTTTCGATCCGCCCACGGTCAGGCCGGCTCGAGCGGCCATCGCCGGGAAGTGGTTGCGGATCCCGGTGCAGATCGAGGCCTCCACGCAGTACATGAGCCCGCCGACCTTGTTCTCCGGTCGGGACCGTGCCGCCGCCACCGTCACCCCCTCGTAGGTGACCAGCGGATGCCCACCTTGCGGGAACATGTACTCGCTCTCGTACCAGTCCATCGTCACGATGTCGCCGCCGATGACCGGCACCTCCGCGCGTTCCGCGGAGGCGCGCAGCGCACCGGAGGTGATCGGTTGTGCCGCGCCGAGGATCGCCACGGCGCCGCGCTCCCGGAGCGTGTTGAAGTTCGAGGCCACGCGGGCGGAATCGGAGCCGTCGTCGAGGGAGATGACCTGGACCGGGTGGCACTGCACTCCGCCGCGGGAGTTGACGTCCTTCGCCCAGATCTGCAGGCCCTGCCGGGCGTTACCGACGCTGGCCCCGATAATGCCGGAGGTCGCGAGGGTTTGGCCGAGGATGATGGGGGACAACGGCCGGTCGCACGTCGTGGATCCTGCCCTGGCCGTGTTGACGGAAGCCGGCAATCCGGCCGACTGCTTGTTGCCGGCCGAGTTTCCATCAGCGGGCCCGGCACCGGTCGAGCCGACGAAGCCGCTGCGCGGTTCTGCGGGCTCCTGCGCTTCGGGTCCAACGGGAAGGCGGTCCACGGGTGGGAGGACGGACCCTGTCGCTGCGGAGTCCGCAGCTGCTGATTTTCCGTCAGATCGGTGGTCGCCACTGATGGTCGCCGGCGTCGCCTCGCCGTTGCCTACCGCCGCGAAGCGCGCCTCGTCAACCTGGGTCCCGCATCCGGCCGCGAAGATCACAGCGGTGACACAGACCCAGCTGGCCGAGGTCGACCTGAACCACTGGCACAGTCTCATTGTCCCCATTTCTGTACGGGGCCCCGAGCCGCCGGGGCGCGCGGATGTTCGTTGTGGCTGTGGTCAATCAGCCGCGTCGGCTGTTGCGAGCACTTCGACCGTCCCCGCCCTGCCATCGACACGGATGAGGTCTCCGGTGCGCAGGGTCTCGGTACCGGATCTGGTGTCCACGACGCAGGGGATGCCGAGTTCACGAGAGACGACGGCGGCGTGACTCAAAGTGCCGCCGATGTCGACCACCAGACCGGCGGACAGGAACAGCAGGGCGGCCCAGCCGGGGTCGGTGATACGCGCAACGAGGATGTCGCCGCCCTCGATGTCGGCGTCCGACGGATCGAGCACCACGCGTGCCCGGCCGGTGACGGTGCCGGCGTTCACGCCCCGGCCCGTGAGGAGTCTCGGTCGGTCGGCGGCGGAGCCACCGTGCTGTCGTGGAACGGGGACGGGCTGACCGACCCACTGCGACGGCAGGTCCAGCCCGAGATACCGCGCGTGCGCCTCGCGACGTTCTTTGATCAACGCCCGGGCATCGACGGGAAGGGATGAAGTGAGCTCGGCAACCGTGAGGAAGAAGACGTCTTCGCTTGCGTCCAGGACGCCGTCCTGGATGAGGCACTCCCCGAGACGCCGGGCACTCGCCCGGCACAGGTCGAGGGCCTGCAGGAAGCCGACCTTCCCCACGCCGCGCATCGGGAGGTAGCGGTCAGCGAGCGCCACGACCGCGCGGATCCGGGCCCGTTCCGGGCGGGAGCGACCGGCCAGCAGCGCGTTCAAAACTTCGTCGCGCCGGCCCAGCAGGGCCGCGCGGGTTCGGGCGGGGTCCGCGTCATCTCCCCGCTCGGTGTACTGCTCCAAAAGGCTACGCAGCGGAGCGCGGTCCTCCCGCCACACCCGCGCCGAAATCTCTCCCTCCATCGGCCCGTGATACCCGTGGCGGGCCACGACGCAGTCCTCGTCGATCCGACCGCGCGAACACGCCCACAGGTCGGCGACGAGGGCGCTTTCCTCGTGTCCGGACTGCCCACCGAGGATGGGGAACAGGGCGTCACCCGTGGCCCTCTGGAGTTGCTCGAAGACGGGCTGCACGACGGCCAAGGAGACCGTGCACTGGTGGGCCATCGCGACGCGAAAGAGCGCCTCGGAACGGGCGAGCTCAGCGCGGGCGTCGTCGCGGCTCAACGCGGCTATGGCAGGGATGCGAGCGGACCACTGCCGGTTGGCAACGCCACGGAAGCGCGCCATGGCCCGCGGAGCCGTCGCGAAGGTGCGCGGAAATCCCACGGCGATGTGCGGGTAGCGCCGCTTCGTCGGACATTCCGGGACGTCATCCGGCGCGGCGGAAAGCAGCTGCTCGGCGATGGAACGGGCGCTGGTTCCGGGCAGGCGGTCACCCATCTCGCAGAAGAAGTTGACGCGCGCCGCCGCCCGCCCGGCGAACACGCTCAGGAACCAGGTGGATTCGTCGCGCGGCAGCCCGGCCTCGACCTCGGTGAGGACGCCCACGGAGCGGAACGCCGCCCGGGTACCCAGCTCGACGGCGGGGCCGAACACCGACCAGCTGAGCGGCGTCATCACTCCGGGCATCGCCTCCGCGACGTTCGCGGTCGACCAGATCGACTCCGGGGCCGAGCGCCGGTCCAGGGGCTCGGACGTCATCGGGTCGGCCGGGAGAAGGCATCGCGATGCCGGCTCCGCTCGAAGAAGCAGTAGGCCACGACCCCGTCGGGAGCGGTCAACCGCGCCGTCCCCTCGACGAGCGCCAACGGATTGCCGGGCAGGTCCCAGTCGACGCCGTTGATGTTGTCGTTCTCGTCGGTGATCGTCATGGGCAGCGCGTGTGTCAACTCGGCCTGGAAGTCGAAGCGCTCGCCGTTCGACACCTCGAAGGAGAGCCTGCTCGACGCCGGTCCACCTGTCGCGTCGGCCAGGGGTTCGGAGGTGAAGTCGGTGATCGTGTGCTGCTCGCCGTCCCGGAAGAAGGCACCCCAGGGCCGCTGCGGGATGTCGTCGAGGTCGTCCATCACGCCGATGTGCGCAGTCCAGTTCTCCGTGACGATCAGCACGAACCGGTGTCCGCCCCACATGCTCATGTCTCGGGGGCCGCTGGAGTGATCGCCCCAGCCGACCCCATCGATCGGATATCCCCGGCCGTCCACGGTCAGGCTCCCCTGCACATGCCAGCCTCGTTGGACGTGGGCGTCGGCGTGCTGGAGAGCTCCGCCCCCGCCTCCCGCGTACATGTCCCACACCGGAGCGGCCGGACGGGCCGTCAGATTCCACTGCAAGGTCCTAGAGGGCGCCGAGCACCCACGCGGACCGAGGGCCAGCTCGGTCGTGGAGGTGAGCTGCCCGACGCCGTCCAGGGTCGACGCCCACCCGTCGTCGGTGATCGTCAGATCCAGTCCACCGAGTTGGACCCCGGCAACCGCGCCGTTGCGGCCCCAGAGACGGTCCACGCACAACTCGCCGTTCGGCAGGTAAGCAACGACCTGGCACCACCAGAGGTCGAGATCCCGACGGAACCGTCCGGCGTGGAGGTACATGCCCACCTCTGACCCCGGGCTCCAGCAGCCGTTGAAACGGGTCTCACTCCACAACGGAACGTCGGACGGCGGCCGGTCGACGTTGAGGTCGAGGTTCATCCCTGCATGCACAAACCGCACGGCGGGTACGACGAGCGCTCACCCGGCGTGAGGGCACGAACCTGCTTGCCGCGGGCCAGCATGCAGTCGGGGCGGTGCGCGCGATGCATGCCCGGCGCCACCACGAGATCCACGCCGTTGGTCTCCTCGTAGGCGGTCACCGTTCCCAGAACCTGGAGGTCTTCCACCCGGAACACCATGTTCAGATCACCCTGCAACTCGTGGATTCCGTGCCGGACCTTACGGAAGCCGGCCATCAGCCAGAGCACCCCGGCCAACGCGAAGAGAGCGAGGAACAGGAAGGCGCCGATCGTCCATCCGATCTGGTCGCGGAAGGCGACCTCGCGGCTCGCACCGTTCCAGCAGACGGCGACGCCGGCCGCTCCACCCACGGCGAGGACCGCGGAGGCGACTGTCTCCCGGCGGTGCCACGGAGTGATCTCACCCAGGTACTGCCGGGCGCCGCGGTCCTTCGTCCCGGCGGGGGGACGAGCGTTTCCACCTTGGTGGTGGGCCTTGCCCGGAATGGTCCCCAGCCCTCGACGGCGACGGTCACGACGGCGAGCCGGTCCGACTCGTCGCGCCGGACTGCCGAGCGATCTCCTGGGCGATGAACTCGCGGAGCTCAGTCCGCCGCTCAGCCTGCTCGGTGCGGATCGCCTCGCTCTGCTTACACATCGCTCGCCACTCGTCGCGCAGGTCGGCCGAGATCCATAGGACGGCGGCGACCGTCAGCAACATCAGTCCGACGATTCCCCCGGAGATCAGGTAGGGGATCTGCTTGGCGATGTACTCGGTCTGCGCCGTGCCCAGGTAGCCGACGAACACGACGACGATCCCGAGCACCAGAGCCAGGACCGCTCCGGCGCGGTCCCACTGCACCCGCAGGTACTTCATGATCTCCATGGCACGCGCTCCGTTCTCGAACTTCTAGCTGCGCAACGCCGGGACCGGCGCAGAGGACGGGGAATCGACCGACGTGGCGTCGACGGTCGGGGCAGGCAGGATGTCGGTCGTCGCGCGCGCCTCGCCCCGGTCGGCGACGAGACCGATCAGCGTGTGCAGAACCAGAACACCCAGGGAGAGGGTGACGAGGGCCGCGAGGGTGCGGAGACCAGAGCCGGCGCCGCTGTTGATGGCCGCCACGTAGGGCAGCCCGAGCCAGAAGGCAGCGTGCTGACACACCGGCGGGATGAGCACCACAAACAGCATCCGGGGGCCCTTCAAGTACGGCAGCGCCCGGAAGATGATCGTGGCCGCGAGGAACGATCCGACACAGTTGAAGACCAGCCACACGGCCGGGAACTCGCCCGCGATCCGCAGCGGCTGCTCGCCGTAGTAGGTGTAGAGCCCCTTCGACAGCGGGGGCAGCTCGAGCAGGCAGTTCAGCGCCTCGATGGCGAGAATGCCCGCCCAGATCTGCTTGCGGCTGACCCCGCGACGGAGACAGAACACCTCGATCGCCGTCAGCCCGCCGAAGTACGCCACGTAGGCGAAGGCGACCCACATCGGAATCGCGCGGCCGAGCGTCGAGTAGGCCTGCCAGTCACCGATCTCGGGGAAGTAGCAGTGACCCAGGATGTCCAGCGCCGTCTCGTTGAACATGCAGATCGCGCCGCCGACCATGATCAGCAGGTAGAGCGGGGTGCCCTTGCGGAAGCAGAGCACCGAGATACCGATCAGCATCAACGCGAGGACGCTGCCCACGGCCACGGTCATGACCGTCTGCATCGTCTCGGGCACAACCATGTCCCGTGGCGGTTCGAGGAGGCCGGAAAATTCTGCTCTGGCGTCGAGTGATCTCACTTGCGCACCTCCGAACGGACACAGATCGTGCGTGCGTCACCAGAAAGGTCCTGGCAGGGACCCTTGGTAGTCCCGTCGATGCGATTCGTCACCGCGCTGTCCCGCCCGATCGGCAGGTTCGGGTCCGGGCAGGCGTACGGGGTCGCCGGCCCGCAGACCCCACCGTTGCGCCACTCCCGCTCGATGAACTCGTCCGGCATCGGGCCGGAGTGGAGCGCATAGAACCAATACGGGATGTTGAAGGTGATGAGGATGGCGAGCTGGCAGCACCCGGCGATCGCGGAGAAGCGCACGAACGTCTTGAGCTTGCCGCTCTTGATCTTCAGCTGGTCGATGCCGCGCTCGGGCCACGAGCGCCCCTGGTCGTCCCGGAAGAAGTGCAGGCAGGACAACAAAATGAACGTGCCGCACCAGGACAACGGTTCGAGGATGGGCCACTGGTAGTCGGTGCCGGAGAAGATCGTCAACTCCGGGATCGTGGAGCTGTAACTGATCAGCTGTGTGCGGACCATGATGTTCTCGACGATCACGTCGATCACGATCATCACGCCGAAGGTCTTCGCGATCATCGAGAAGTTGCTGATCGAGGGGTCGCGGCGGCGCAGGTAGCTCATGAAGCGCGAGCCCCACCAACCCATCCACCCGCACATCCACAGGTACGCGGTCGCATACACCATCGGCACCGGGATCAGCTCGGCGTTCGGGGAACTCCACCCCGGAATGAAGTTCAGCCAGCTGCCGAAGTTGACGAAGGTCGTCGCGTACTGGAACTGATAGGTGGTCCAGTTGATCCACGGCTCCTGAAACACCATCAGGAACGCGCCCAGGAAGAACAGCCCGTCGAAGGACAGGCTGCCGGTGCGGAGTTTTGGCCGGACGACGAATACCCACAGCAACCAGCTGGTGATGCCGATGCCGAAGACGACCTCGACGCCGCGGACAAGGATCACGTACCAGTCGGGCTCGTCGCCACGACCGAGCGTATTCGGGGTGAAGTTGCCGGACACGACCCAGCGCGTCCAGCAATAGGTGATCAGCGCCAGCCAGAACAGTCCGTGGACGATCCAGAGGATCTGCACGGCGCGGGCGCTGCTGCGCGGCTCGACCAGCGTCGCGCGCGGCGCCGAGAGTGGGCTCGGTTGCAGTACTCATGACGAAACCGGTGCCTCCGTCCACGCGGAGCGGCTCGCGAGGATCCGGGCCGCCGCCTCCGAGCCACTGACCGAGGCGCCGTTGAGGCCCGGGATGCGATCGAAGTCGCCGGCGTACTGGACGCGGGCGGTCGCATCGATGCGCTTCTTGTAGTCGTTCATCTTGGTGAAGTCCCCGGTGTGCACGACCGGAACGACCTCCTCCCACCGCTTGATCGCGGTCTCCTCGATGTGCGGGGTGATGTCCCCGTGGTAGCGGCTGATCGTCGCGACCGCGTCGGCGATCACCTCCTCGTCGCTCTTGGCGGTGTTGGCCCACAGGTACTCGTGGGAGAACAGCACGGTGTAGAGGGACTTGCCCGCCGGGGCACGGCCGGCGGCCTTGATGTGGTCGGCGATGACCGCGATCGCGTCCGGGTCCTCCTTGCGGGGGATCAGGATGTAGGTGGCCGGATCGGTCGGTTCCATGTTCAGCCCGACGCAGACGGTGATCAGACCGCGGTAGCGCGTACTCGCGTAGTAGTCCCGCTGGTAGGCGGGCATGTCCGGCTGGATCGCCAGTGCCCGCCTGGCGGTGGTGGCGATGATGACGCCGTCGAAGCGCTCGGTACTCTCGGCCTCGCCGGCGCCGGCGGTGACCTCGACGTGAGTGCCGTGGTCGGCGACCCGGGTCGCCGGGGTGGACAGGCGGACCTCGGTGCTCTTGGCCAGCACCCGGGCCAGGGTGTCGCAGCCGGAGTCGAGGTTGAACACCGTCGGCACGAGCATGTTGCGCACGGTCCAGAGCATCAGCGCGTTCGAGGATTCACCGTCATCCGCGGCCCAGGTGCCGCGGACCAGGGGTTCGGCGAGGTAGTCAGACAGCTCAGGGCCGAGCTCTCGTTCGGCGAACGCCTTGGTGGAGTCGTTGTCGAGCACGGTGATGCCGGAGTAGTCGTAGTAGCCGAGGTTGTTGCGGTGCTTGAGCAGCAGCCGGGCGACCTTGATCGCCCGCAGCTTGGCCTTCCACGACAGCGCCTTGGTGGTCAGCGCGGTCCGCACCGGGGTGCTGTAGTTGAAGTGGTGGACCTTGCCGTCGCGGGGCATCGCGCCGATCGCCGGCCGCTCCTGCAACTCGCCTTCGAGGCCGACCTCCTTGATCAGGGCGATGGCGTCGCGGTAGGTGCCCAGGTACACCGCCGCACCGAGGTCCATCAGGTAGTCGCCCTTGCGGATGGTCGTGACCCGGCCGCCGACGTGGTCCTCGGCCTCGAAGACCGTGGTCTTGATACCGGCCTGCTCCAACCGGTACGCCGCACTCAGGCCGGCCATGCCGGCGCCGATCACCGCGATGCGTAGAGACATCTGGAGTCCTCACTAGTCCTTGATGCAGAGCAGTTTGCTGCCCTGGGGTGCCGTGACACCGGCCGACGTGAGCAGGAGTGCGTAGTAGCACCGGGGGAGCTTGGGCAGGCCGCCCTTGGTGAAGGTCAGGCCCGGCGTCAGGCTGTTCAGCGTCTCGTTCTTGAGCGACCACAGGCCTTCAAGAATCATCTCGGTGGTCACGTCGCCGGCGCGGGCCTTGGTCGCGACCTTGGCGAGTGCGGCTTCGAGCAGCTTGCCCGACGCCCAGCCGGCCATGGTGTTGCCGTCCGGGGTGAAGTTCGGCAGGTACGCCTTGAGCGCGGCGTGGAACTCCTGCGCTCCCGGGGTGTCCGTCGTCGGGAACGGGACGTTCTGCCCGCCCAGGAAGACTGTGTTCTTCTGCAGCGCGGGGTCACCCGCGGCAGCGGGCGGGATGCCGATTGCGCTGGTGGCCAACTGCGGGAAGTAGTTCAGCTGCGCGCAGGACCGCGCGAAGCGCGTGTTGGCCGATCCGTCGAGCGCCAACCAGACGACGTCGGTCTTGGAGTCCTTGAACGCCTGGCACTCGGCCGTGTAGTCCGACTGGGTCAGGGAGACGGCCTTGGTCACGGTGACACCGAGCCCGGCCAGTTTGGCCGACGTCGGAAAGTTGTTCTTGATGTCGGTGCAGACCGAGGCCTCGACGCAGTAGATGATGCCCGCCGCCTTGAAGGCGGGGTTCGACTTCGCCGCCAGGATCAAGGATCCGTCGTAGGCGGTGAGCGAATCCCCGCCCTGGGGGAACAGGAACTGGCTGCGCTGCCAGTCCAGGGCGACGACGTCACCACCGATGACCGGGATGCGATCCCGCTCGGCCGCCGACCGCAGCGCGCCGATCGTGATCGGCTCTCCCGCGCCGACCATCGCGACCATGCCCTTGGCCTTGAGCGTGTTCCAGTTCGAGGCCACGCGCGCGGAGTCCGAGCCGTCGTCAAGTGACGTGACCTGGACCGGGTGGCACTGGATCCCGCCGCGCGCGTTGACGGCCTTGGCCCACAGGGCCACGCCTTGCCGCAGGTTGCCGATGGTGGAGCCGATCAGACCGGAGGTCGCCAGCGTCTGGCCGAGGATGATCGGGGAGAGCGGTTTGGTGCAGGGCGCGCTCGCGGGACCGGCGGGAGCACCGGCCGCCGGCTTGCCGGCGGTGTTGGCGCCCGGCTTCGCACCCGGGTTACCGGCCTGACCGACGGCCGCCGGGCCGGCGGTGGCACCGGGTGCCGCACCCGCTCCGCCGGTGGTCGTCCCCGGGGCGGCTGCGCCCGATACGGCACCCGGCGCCGCGACACCGCCGGTCGAGGTGTCGAGACCACTAGTTGCGGTGGCGGCGCCGTCGCCCGCCACGACCGGGGCGTTGTAACCGTTTCCCACCGCCTCGATGCGCGCGTCCTCGACCTGCGTGCCGCATCCGGCCGCCAGGGCAAGGGCGCCGACGCTCAGGAGTGCCGTGGCAAATCGCTGCCGCTGGATGCGCCGCGATTGCCGCTGCGTACGTCGATTCGCCTTCACTGCATGTCCTCCGTCATGAAACGACACCGGCAAGTTCGCGGTCGGTCGGGCTCGAGGGTCGCTGTGGAGGCGGCTCACCGAACCGGCGGTCCCCGGCGGGACCGTCCGCTCGTTCCTCGTGGCGCACGGACCCGCGCGCGAGCCAGTCGCGCACGGCACCCTGCGAGGTCACCGCGGCGAAGATCGCGCCGAGACCGAAGGCCAGCTGCAGCCACTGCGTGGCCTCGGTGCTGTCGATGTACACCGGGACGACATAGAGCAGGAACGGCGCGAGGAACGCGGCGATGGCGGTGCTGCGGCCGGCGATCGCGAGAACGGCCAGCACCACGAGCGACTGCACGAAGTTGAACGCGTCCTGGGTGACTGCCCCGAACAGGGAGGCGTAGAGACACCCGGCGATGCCGGCCAGGAAGCCGGAGATGCAGAACACCAGGACGCGCGAGATGTTGACCGAGGTACCCAGCGTCGACAGCGCGATCGGGGAGTCGGCCATCGCCCGCAGCAGACGGCCCAGCCGGGAGTGCTCGACCGCGAGAACGAACAGCACCGAGGCGATCGCGATACCGAGCAGCAGGTAGTAGTAGGACTTCTCGCTCTCGAACCCGGCCGGCTTCGTGGTCAGCAACTGACCACCGCCGAACATGAACTCCTTCGAGTACGCGTACTGCGAGAGCACGATCCCGAACCCGAGAGTGGCCAGCGCCAGGTAGAGCCCGGACAACCGGATCGCCGGCACCGCCACGATCAGCGCGAGGGGCAGACATGCGGCCCCGCCGACCAATACGGCGACGTAGAACGACCAACCGTGCTCGAGCGCATGCCCGAACGTCGCCGCGCCGACCGCCGCGAAACCGAAGTGGCACAACGAGATCTGACCGGACGTCCGCACCAGGAGGTGCAACGACGCGAACAACACGACCTGGGTCAGCGCCACGTTGTAGCCGGGCAGCTTGGCGGAGGCGAAGGTCGGCACGAGCAGCGCGCCGACGAAGGCCGTCCCGTATCCGAGCGCGCGAACGCGTGGGGTGAACGGACTGCGGGGCGCGGGACGGGGCCGGACGAGCCGCCCGACCTCGACGAGCTTGCGGCGCGGGATGACCAGCAGGCCGATAAACAACACGAGGAACGGGACGGCGAGGTCGATGCCCTGCAGCTGCTCCTGGCTGCCGATGGCCTTGCTGACGACCTTCTGCACGACGCCGACGGCGATGCCGCCGACGAAGCACATCGGGACGCTCTGGAAGCGAGCGATGGTCGCCGCACCGAAGGCCTGCACGACCAGCAGCGTCAGCACGTTGACGTCGAGCTGGTTCTGCACGGCCGCGAACAGGATTCCGGACATCGCGGCGAAGGAGCTGCCGATCACCCAGGCGGCCCGGCGGACCGTGTTGGGCGACGTACCCGCCATGGAGAGCAGCTGCGGGTCGTCCACCACGCCGCGCATCGCGGTGCCGAGCCTGGACACCCGGAAGAACAGGTACAACGCGAAGGCGGAGGCCGCACCGATCAGCAGGGTGATGATGTCGTCCCAGCCGATGGTCACGCTCGCCAGGTCGAAAGCCCGCTCCTGTGGCAGGAACGGTGAGAAGAACTTGCCGCTGTCGCCGTAGAGAATGCCGATCAGCGCGCGGATCGCGACCAGCAGACCGACCGTGCCGACGATCTTGTACGCCGTGGACACCGGCGCCAGGGCCACGGCCAACCGCTCGAGCACGAGGCCGCTGACCGGGCCGAAGATTCCCACCACGATCGCCGCCGCGACGGGCCACGGCAGTCCGGCCTGGTCGCGAAGGCTGTAGAAGGTGAAGGCCGAAGCCGCGCACACGGCGCCGTGACCGATGTTGAACACGCCGCTGGTCTTGTAGGTGAGGATCAGACCCATGGCCGAGAGGCCGTAGATCGACCCGGTCACCACGCCGATCACGATGAACGGCAGATAGTCGGTCATCAGTGACCGCTCCCGACGTACTCGGCCGCGAGGGCATCGACGTCGACCTCACCGGCTTCGCCGGCGAAGACCACGCGTCCCCGGTTCAGCAGGAAGACGTAGTCCGCCGCCGCCAGCGCGCGCGTCACGTACTGCTCGACCAGCAGCAGGCTGGAACCCTGCTTCGCCAGCACGTCGAGGAAGGAGAAGATCTCGTCGACGATGGTCGGGGCGAGACCCATGCTGACCTCGTCCAACAGGGCGACCCGCGGCCGTTGGACGTAGGTGCGGGCGAGCGCGAGCATCTGCTGCTCGCCGCCGGACATCGTGCCCGCCAACTGCGTCAGGCGTTGCCCGAGCCGGGGAAACGCCTCGATCGCGCGCTCCAGGGATTCCTTCTCCGTGCCCTTCTTGCTCAGCAGCACCAGGTTGTCCCGCACGGTCAGGCTCGGAAAGATGCCGCGGCCTTCCGGCACGTGGCAGATGCCCCGGGCGCAGAGCGCATGCGGGGTCGCGCCGGTCATGTCATCCCCGTCGACGATCACGCGCCCACTGGTCGGCCGGAGCAGGCCCGACGCCACCCGCAGGAGCGTGGTCTTGCCGGCTCCGTTGGGGCCGAGCAGCGCGACGACCGAGCCGGGCGGAACGCCGATCGTGACGTCGCGCAGGACGGTCGTCCCGGCGTAGCCGGCCGTGATCCCTTCGAGGACGAACACCGACCCTCCCCCGCTCAGGCGTTCCGGACAGCGAGGCGCGAGAACAAGGCGGCGGCGATCAACCCGATCGCTCCGGCGGCGATCACCAACCAGTAGAAGTCGTCGATGCCCGAGCCCACCGGGGCGCCCGCGAGCGCGACCGACCCGCCGCTCGGGACCAGATCGACGGTCGGGACCGCGGCGCCCGGTGCAATGCCGGGCAGCACGCCCGTGCCGGGGGCGGCGGCCAGATCCGAGCCCGGGAGGCCGGCGGTGTCCACGCCCGGCGCCGCACCACTGTCGGTGCCCGCCGCAGTACCGAAACCGTCGGCGGCGGGGCTGAGGTTGACACTCGCGAGGCCGTACGCCGTCGTCTGCGTGATCTTCGTCGGGCCGGTGTAGTAGCTGTTCGGCGGCGGCGCGGGGATCGTGTACTCCACGATGTAAGCGCCGGCGATGATCCCGTCGGCGGTCACCTGCGGCGCCTGGTAACGCAGCGCGATGCCCTGCGCGGCGAGCGCCTCGAGAACCGGACCGGCCGGCACGGCGTACTTCTGTTGAGCCTGGCCCGGCGGCGTGACGACGAAGAAGCCGTCCTGAATGCCGAGGTTCGGGTCCTCGAAGGTCGTGCCCCCACCGGGGAAAGGGAACGGCGCTGCGGGGATGGGGTCCTGGTTCGGCACGCCGGGGATGGGGATCGGGATCGGGATCGCGCCCGGGCTCTGCTTCGGCACGGTGAAACTCAGGCCCGGCACCGAAATCCGACCGATCGAGGTTGTCGTAAACCGGGTGAGTTTGCCGTTGCTGCCGTTGGCCGTGACCCGGGCGAGGGTGGAGACGTTCGACAACGTGCCGTACGGACCGAGGCGGATGCTGTCGACGCCCGTGGTCGCGATCGCCGTGACGTCGCCGAGCCGGTTCTCCTCGACGCGCGAGGTCGCGGACGCACCCGACCCGGAGTCCCCGGCCTCGGCCCGGGACTCGGTGGTGAAGTCGCCGCTCTCGGCCCGCAGGGTCACGCCGGGGTAGCGCACGCTCTGCGGGTCGGTGCCCGCCGTCGTGGACGCGACAAACGGATACGCCGGCGCCGGGAAGCCGAAGAGGCTGGCGCCCAGGCCCGGAAGTCCGGCCACCGTGTCTCCGGCGTACGGGAGCGCGGCACTGGCGTCGCGGATGCCGAGGCTGTCCTGGTGCACCCGGGCGACCGGACCGCCGCCCTCGATGTCGATGCCGGTCGGGATCGACTGGTTCGCGATGGTCACCGTCGAGACGTCGGTGCGCGCGATCGCGTCGTAGGACGACTCGGCCGCTGCCGAGCCCGCGGTCAGGCCGACCCAGGCAGCGCCGGTGGTCAGGCCGATCGCCAGCGTGAGGCTGGTGGAGGTTCGGATCACGGGGCCCTCCGAGCAGGCAGTTCGGGGTCGCAAACCGGGATCAACGGGGGCAGATCCGGTGTGTGCCGTGCCACAAAGTTAGAGATTATGAGAGTGACTGTCAATATTTACGACTCGACTAAAGGCTCTAGGTCTCGCGACGCGGAAGCGCCGGCGACGAGATCGGCGACCACCCGGGGGCCGCGGTCAGTCGGGGAGCGACGCGAGCAGCCCCGTGTTGACCACGGCGTATCCGCGCTCGATGGCCTCGCGGGCGGCGTCCTTGCCGGCCGCGCCGGCCTCCAACGCGTCGCGGATCACCGTGATCACGACCATCGCGGTGAGCCGGCACCTCGAGTCGGTGACCGGGATCGACCAGCGCTCCGCGAGGAACTCCGCGAGGACGCCCTCCCACTCGACGACGATCTCCATGTAGCGGCGCCGGGGGCCGGGCTCGGTCGCCCAGATGCGCAGGCACTCCCGCTCGATGTGCTCGTCCTCGAAGTTGGCGAAGCTCATCAACTGCTCGGCCATCGCCTGCTCGATCACGAGCACCGGGTGTCGCGACCGGTCGGCCGCGGCGAGCTTCTCCCGCAGTGCCTCCAGGCGGTCGGCCGTGTCGCCGAAGAGGACGTCTTCCTTGACCTTGAAGTATCGGAAGAACGTCGCCGGTGACGTGCCGGCGCGTTGCGCGATCTGCTCGACGGTCGTGCCGTCGAAGCCGTGTTCGGAGATCAGGTCGACGGCCGCGCGCATCAGATCCAGCCGCAAACGGGCCCGCTTCTGCTCGCGCCAGCCAGGCCGAGTCGCCTCCATCGTCACGCAGGGACGGTAACCCGGCCGGGCCGAGAACGGCCAGCAGTGTGCTCACGTCGCCGTGGCGCGCGAGCGGAGCCCACGCTGGTAGCGCTCGAACCAGATCTCCTGGAACGTGCAGTAGGTGATCCGACCGGCTTCGTCGGTCCAGCGGTAGACGTTGTCGTGGAACGAGACGTTCGGCCAGGCCGGCGCGAGTGCGCTCGCGATCGCCTCGCCGGCGAAGCGGTGGATGGCTCCGGTCTCGTCCTCGGCCTCGATCTCCTGCCGCAACGCGGCGTAGGTTCGTGGATCGGTTTCGAGCACGTTTCGGCGTACGCGCACGATGTCGAGGGTCTTATCCCCCTGGTGCAGCCAGGCGAAGTGGTGGGTCGGCCGGTCGGCCGGCATGTCATAGATGCCGAGCCACGCGGGGTCCGTATCTACTGCCTCATAACAGATCTGATTGAAAATCAGATCCGGCCCAAAACACATCGGGGACCACCCGATGGGCGGGATCGGCATGTTGTTGCGAGTCTCGACCCGGACCTGGCGCCAGGAGCGGTCCCGCGGGTAGTAGCAGTCGACGGGGTAGCTCTCGCCGTGCAGTTTCAGCTCGCCCACCAGGTGCATGAACTGCTCGCTGCCGCCCGGCACGCGGGAAGGATCGCCGTGGTGCGCCTCCTCGCCGGGCATGACGTGCCCACGCACGATCAGGGGCGTCACACCGGTCGCGAGCACGTCGAACGACGCGCTGCCGTCGGGAGCCGCGTAGGTGAGGCGCACGACCCGACCGAGTTCGACGAACTCGATGTGGAGGCCGTTCGCGGTCTCGATCGTCCGCTCGCCGAGCGTCGGCCACGGCATCGTCGCCTCGAAGTTCATGTGGGCGGCGTCCAGCGGGGTCACGTTGTCGAGACCCTGGAAGACGACGACGCCGCCCTGACACAGCGGGAAGTACGGCTGCGCGCGGACGTAGGCGAAGACGCCGATGGCCGCCTCGGGAACGCAGAAGCCGAAATAGTGCGTGTGGATCGTGTGCGGATCCCAGCTCTCACCCGGTCCCGGCAAGGGCATGATCAGGTCGGTCTCGGGTGGGTGCGTGGCCAGCGGCATGCGAATTCTCCTCAGCCGGGGTCGAGGGCCTGGAATGCGCCAGGTAGCGCGCCATCGCGTCGACGACGGTCAGGCAGATCGCGATCGAGAGCAACGAGCAGACGGTGAGCACCCAGTCCGGTGAACCGGAGTTCAGCGCCAGGAAGTGCGGGGTGGCGAACCAGTTGCCCGCGAGCTGGCAGAGCGGGACGGCGGCGAGCAGGAGCAGCATCCGGCGCCCCGTGAGGTGCCGGCCGAAGGCATGCACCACCACACAGGAGCCGAGGACGGCGACGACATTCATCGCCATCCAGATCGAGGGGAAGTTGTCGATCCGCAGGGGCTGCTCGCCGTAGTAGAAGTAATTCTCGGTACGCAGGACCGTTACCTCGAGGAGTGCGTTCAACGCGCACACCGTCCCGACGCCGATCCACACCCGCCGGCGGGTGATCCCCCGGCGCAGCCACTCGCTCATCCCGATCGACAACCCGCCCACATAAATCGTGTAGGCGAACACGCACCAGAAGGGGATCACCCGGCCGTAGGCCTCGAAGGCCACCCAGGAGTCCGGGCGCGGGTAGTAGAAGTGCCCGGCGTAACTGAGCGGCACCTCGTTGAGCACACACACCAGGCCGGCGCCGAGCATCACGAGGTACAGCGGTGTGCCGCGGCGGCGCCACATCACCAGCGTGTACAGCAGCAGCCCGGCCACGATCGCGCCGGTCACCGCGTGACGATCAGGTGCTCGGGCTGCGGGGTGACGGCGTCGATCGGCGGCGGGGTCATCGCGGCCTCACACCGGCTGCTTGTCGGAGCGTTCGGCCGGCACCGCGGCCGATCGGAGCCGGGCGGTGCTTCACCGGGATCGGCAGCAGGGCGCGGGTGCGCGACATCAGCGCCTGGTACTCCGGCCGGTCGCCCATGTACTTGTCCTGCAGGGCGACACCGAGGATCAGCGTCAGCATGATCGTGTTGGCGATCGGGCCGACGGCCGTCCACCAGATGTCAGGGTTGCCCGACACCGCGACCAGCCAGATGCCCCACCAGGTGCAGATGTTGCCGAAGTAGTGCGGGTGACGGGTATGCGTCCACACGCCGGTGTTCAGGTAGCGGGTGGGTCGGTTCTCGTGGGCGAGGAACGACTGCAGCTGCCCGTCGCCGAGGGTCTCGAAGTACATGCCGATCGCGAAGACGGCGAGTCCGAGGACCGTCAGGATCCCGACCTGGTTCGAGGTGGCGACGTCGCGGTTCTCCAGCACGCCGACCACCGCCGGCAGCCCGGCGACGATGATGAGCACGGCCTGCGGCTCCATCACCGCGAAGAAGCTCTTCCACCAGTAGCCCGGCGAGTACTTGGTCTTGAAGTCCAGGTAGCGCGGGTCGCCGCCGTGCACCGGAACGAAGCGGCGCCACCGGGCAGCGAGGTACCAGCCGAGTCGGCAGCCGTGCAGCGACGCCATGAGCAGCACCAGGGCCGCGATGGGTGACGCTGCGTCGGACAGCACGAACGCGATCCACACCGGGACGGCGTAACCGAAGCCGTAGTAGGCATCCATCATCGAGTGGTTGCCCTGCAGCAGCAGCGCGACCACCCAGATCAGCGGTCACGACCCCGACGGTCCAGGCCGAGCAGACGAGAAAGATCGAGAGGTTGCTGTCCATCAGACACGCACCGCCGCTCGGGTCGGTTCCTCGAGTGCCTCAGCAGACTGCGGGTCCGCCGGTGCGCTGCCGAGCGTGAGGCGGGCCGCCAGCTTGATGAGCTCGAAGGAGCCGAACATCGTGAGGATCGCGAGGCCGCGGAGCAACCACATGTTCGGGTCCTCGCTCGCGTGCCGGGCCGCGAGGTAGAGCGACGCTCCGCCGAAGGAGTCGACGGCGAAGCACATCGGCGTGACCGCGAAGATCGCGACGTGCTCCCAGCCGCGCAACAGCGGAAGCAGCTTGCAGAACACCAGAGACGCGAGGAACGGCGGGACCCCGTTCACGAAGGCGATCCAGGGCGGGTAGCCGGCGACCAGGAACGGCTGCGAGTCCTGGTAGTCGTACAGCCCGACCATGTTGATGTAGAAGATCTCGGCCAGTGCGGCGAGGGCGACCGACCCGAGATAGAGCTTGACCACGTCGCGCGGGGTGGCACCTCGTTGCCAGCGCTGGATCAGCCAGATCGTCCAGCAGCCGTAGTAGGCGACGTAGACGATCGGCAGCCAGACCGGCACGGAGATGCCGTAGGTCTCGAACGCCGTCCATTGGCCCTCGTGGAAGAACCACAGCCCGAAGAGGTGGTCGAACATCGGCTCCATGAAGCAGGTGAGTCCGCCCGTGACCACCACGAGGTAGGGCCACCAGATCCGCTGCCGCCGGGACCAGACAACTACTGCGGTGACCGCCGCGAGGGCGACGACCGACGTGATCAGCACGGCGATCAGCTGGGCGGTGTCGCCCGCGACCTGACCGTCGATGCCGGGCGAAATGACAGGTTGCATGGGACGACACTGACGGAAAATGACACGGCGTGTCAATTGTTGCGCTGTGCTAAAAATGGCTCATGGGCCTGCGAGAGCAGAAAAAAGAGGCGCTCCGGAACACGCTGGTGCGCAACGCGATCGAGTTGTTCCGGGAGCGGGGCTACGACAACGTCGGACTCGACGAGATCGTCGCCGCCTCGATGTGCTCGCGCAGCACGTTCCACCGCTACTTCGGCACCAAGGAAGACCTGCTCTTCCCGATTGCGGACGAACAATTGACGACGCTGGACAAGACGCTGCAGGCCGCACCGGCGACCGAGGACCCCTGGCGGTTCGCGCGCGCCGCCGTGACCGAGGGCGTCGTCGGATTCCTCGACGACATCGAACCGGATCTGCGCGCCGAGTGCATCGCGCTGTGGTTCTCCGAGTCCGCTCCTCGCAAGCGCTATCTCAAGATCGTGCTCGAGTGGGAGCAGGTGCTCTCGGCCTACCTCGACCGTTTCCTCCCCGCCTCACCGACGCGGGAACTCGAGCTGCACCTGCTGGCCTCGTCGATCACCTCGGCCCTGCGGGCGACGCTGGACACCGCGATGTCGACGGGTCAGGACGTCCGGATGCTGGTCGACCACGCGTTCGACCTCATCGAGGCCGGCGTCAGCGCGAATCTGCTTACGCTGCGGGCAGGTGCTGCGTCTCGTTGAGGGAGGCGAGCCGGACGCCGCCCTCGGCGTCGGCCACGACACGGCTGATGCCCGCGTTCGCCGGGGAGAAGAACCACATCCGGTCGAGGCCGAGCACGCTGCCCAGCAGGACGTTGAGGACCCCGCCGTGGGTCACCAGGAAGACGCGGCCGCCCGCGTGCTGGTCGAGCACCTCATCCAGCACCGCGGCCGCCTCGGCCCGGAAGGTTGCGAGGTCCATCCCCCAGGACGAGATGTCGCCGGTCAGGCAGGCCTCGTAGCGCGGATCGCCGGCGGCCTTGAGCCGGCTCAGCAGCACGTACTCCGTCGAGCGCCGGTCGAACTCGGCGAGCCCGTCGCGCAGCTGCGGTTTTAGGCCCAGCTCCTTGCACAACGGCCCCGCGGTCTGCACCGCACGCTGCAGCGGGGAGCAGTACACGGCGTCGAAGGGTTCGGCGACCAGCGCCGTGGCCAGCGCGTGCGCCTCGTCGACCCCGCGGGGGGTCAGCCCCGGATCGGCGATGCCGCCCTCGGCCTGCCCGTGCCGGGCCAGAACGACAGTCGTGTGAGCGACGACCTCGAGGCCGCCGGGCCTCAACCCGCCAGCTCGTCGAGTTCCGGTGCTTCGGAGCCGAGGTAGGCGCTCCGGACGAGGTCGGATGTCTGCACCTCGCGCGGGGTGCCCTCGAAGATCGGCTTGCCGAAGTCGAGGACGTGGATGTACTCGCAGGTGCTCATGACGAGGGCCATGTCGTGCTCGACGATCAGGATCCCGAGGCCGCGCTCGCGCACCAGCGTCTTCAGGATCTCGCCGAACCGCTCGGTCTCGGATCCGTCGAGGCCGGAGGACGGCTCGTCGAGCAGCAGCAGGCGGAAGTCACCGGCGGAGACGCGGGCGAGTTCGACCAGGCGCCGCTGGCCGGTGGACAGGTCGGCGGGGCGGCGGTCGGCGAGGTGCGCGATGCCGCACAGCTCCATGGCCGCGGCGGCGTGCTCCTTGGTCTGCTTGCGCTCGGCCGGGCGGGCGGCGAGGTGGCGCAGCGGGTTGCGTCCGGCCATCGCGGCCTCGCGCCCCATCCGCACGTTCTCCCGGACCGAGAGGGTCTCGAAGAGCTCCATCCGCTGGAACGTACGGCCCAGACCCTTGAGCGCGCGCGCCTGCGGCGGTGCGGAGGTGACGTCCTCGCCGAAGAGCACGACCTTGCCCTCGGCGGGCCGGACGACGCCGGTGATCGCGTTGAACGTCGTGGTCTTGCCGGCGCCGTTGGGGCCGATCAGCCCGGTGATCCGGCCGCGAGGCGCGGTCAGCGTCTGGCCGTCGACTGCGGTCAGGCCGCCGTAGCGCACCGTCAGCTTCTCGACGCGCAGGCCGTCGACGGGTCCTTCGGTCATGCCGGCCTCCGCAGGTCGTTCGTGCCCTGAATGGTCTATTACTAGAGTATTTCGGTCCTTCTGGCAACGTTCAGGTCATTCCTGGGCCGAACGCATGCGGGCGAGCAAGGCATCGTTCACAATTTCCTGAACAACACCACATCGGTCGAGGAGGGCAGTGAGCGCTTTGTCTCCGGACGACTGGGTCGATCCGACTGGTGCACCCGACCGGACCACCGTCGCGCGGATGCTCGCAAGAAACCACGCGGCCTCGCTGGCGGCCGTCGCCCGGGAACGGACGTGGCTGCTCGCCGCCCTGGCCCAGGGCGAGGACATTTCCAAGCTGGCCGAGGATCTGAACGTCACGCCGCGCGCCATCCGGCACCTGCTCGGACCCGTCGACCGGTAGCTCGGCCCGACGTTGCGTGCGGCTACGATGTAGCGTACCTGCTACATTTGATGCATGTCCCCGACCAATATCCGCTTTCCCGACGCGCTCGATCAGGATCTCGCCGAGTACGCCCGTCGGACCGGCGTACCCAAGTCGACCGTCGTCGTGGGTGCGATCCGGGAGTGGCTGCGTATGCAGGAGCTCCCTGGCATCGTGTTCCGGGCCACCAATACCGGCGAGCGTCGCGCCGCGCTCGTGAGCGGACCGCAGGTGTGGACGGTCGCCGCCGCTTGGCTCGACCACCAGGGCAAGGAGCGCACTGCGGACGTCGTGGCCGACACCATCGGGCTGTCGGTGACGGACGTGGAGATTGCGCTCGCCTACTGGGCTCAGAACCGCGACGAGATCGACACCCAGATCGCCGATCAGCGCGCCGCCGCGGACGAAGCGCTCGCCGCGTGGGAACAGCGACGGGCGTTGGATGCCCTCTAGGCGTCGGCAAATCAGGTTTCTGCTCGACGAGCACTATCCGCGCTGGCTCGCTGATGAGCTGAACGAGGCGGGCTACGACTCGATCTCCGTCGTCGCCTCCATCCGATTGCGCGGCGCCGATGATCTGAGCATCCTCGCCTTTGCCGCGGCCGAGAAGCGCGTGGTCGTGACCGAGGACGTCACGACCTACGCCATCGCGATGGCCGCCGTTCCCGAGCACGTCGGCGTCGCCTTCTGCCATCACGCACGATTTCCACGTACCCGCCCGGGACTGTCGCGGCTCCGCGCCGCGCTCGAAGCGTTGGCGACCGACCCTCCCGCCGGTCTCGGCACCGGCCCGCTCGTGTGGTGGCTCGACCACCCGACGGAGTCATGACCTCCGGACCCGGCGATGGCTCCAACGACCAGATCGGGACGTCGAGTTTTCAATCCAGCGTGCGCAGGTGGCTGAACTCGTTGAGGGTGACAATCCGCATCCGGTTGCGTTTGTGGTCGACGGCGACCCGGCAGATGCCGGTGTGCTTGGGGTAGAAGAACCACATCCGGTCCAGGCCGAGGACCGCGCCCAGCATCGTGTTCAGGGCGCCACCGTGCGAGGAGACCAGCACCCGCGCCCCGACGTGCGCGGAGGTGATGTGCGTGACCGCCTCCATCACCTCGGCCTTGAACGTCGGGTAGTCGGTGTTCCAGGCCGACAGGTCACCGCGCAGACACGCCTTGTAGCGGGGGTCGCCGGCCTTCTGCAGGTCGTCGAAGAACAGGTACTCGTCGGAGTGCTTGTCGAACTCCGCGAGGCCGTCCAGCGGGACGATCTCCATCCCGCGTTCGGCGGCGAGCGGCTCGACGGTCTGCATCGCGCGGCGTCGGGGCGAGGAGTAGATCACGTCGAACTTCTCGTCCGCGAGCCACTCCGCCAGGGCCTCCGCCTCGGCGTGGCCGCGCTCGGACAACCAGGGATCGGCCCGGTCCGCACCGGTCAGACCGCGCTCGGGCAGGCCGTGCCGGACCAGGACGAGCTCGCTGTCCGGGACGAGGTCGAGGCCACCGGCCTTCGGCTGGGAGCTAGTGCCCGCCACCGACGTACTCCTCAGCAATCGCCTCGGCGTCCACCTCGGACACCTCGCCGGCGAACGAGACCCGGCCCCGGTTGAGCAGGTACACGTAGTCGGCCGCCGCGAGCGCACGCGTGACGTACTGCTCGACGAGCAGCAGCGCCGAACCCTCGGCCGCCAGCCGTCCGAGGAACTCGAAGATCTCGTCGACGATCTTCGGTGCGAGGCCCATCGAGACCTCGTCGAGCAGCACGAAGCGCGGCTTCTGGATGTACGCCCGGGCGAGCGCGAGCATCTGCTGCTCACCACCGGACATCGTCCCGGCGAGCTGGGCCAAGCGCTCGCCGAGGCGCGGGAACGCCGAGACCGCGCGCTCGATCGACTCCTTCTCCTTGCCGACCTTGCTCTGCAGGATCAGGTTGTCCTTCACCGTCAGGCTGGGGAAGATCCCGCGGCCCTCCGGCACGTGGCACAGCCCGCGGGCGCATAGATCGTGCGGCGCCAGGCCGAGCACGGACTCCCCACCGAGGCGGATGTCTCCGCCCATGGGCCGGATCAATCCGGACGCGGCACGGAGCAGCGTCGTCTTGCCCGCGCCGTTGGGGCCGAGCAGAGCGACGATCGAGCCGTCGGGCACGACCAGGTCGACACCGCGAAGGACCTGCGTCCCGCCGTACCCCGCGTCGAGGTCCCGCAGTTCCAGCATCAGCGCACCGGCCGTCGGCGACCGGTAACCTGACGGGCCGTCACAGAGGTTCCGGCCGTTGCCAGGTCCTGGACACCCTGCGCCCGGTTCTGCGCCGGCACCGAATCGGCCGCGGCGTTCTCCAGCTTCTTGTCGGCCCCGAAGCAGACGGGCTTGCTGCCGTTGACCGCGCCGAAACCCTTGTCGTCCAACCGCAGGCCGTAGTAGCAGTCGATCGACTTGGCCGGCGAGCCCTTGGTGAAGGTGGCGCCCGGGGACAGGCCGTCGAGCTTCTCGTTCTTCAACTGCCAGAGGCCGTCGAGGATCATCTCCGTGGTGATGTTCCCGGCCCGGGCTTTGGCCGAGACCTTCTCCAGCGCGGCCTCGAGCAGCTTGCCCGCCGCCCAGCCGAGCAGCGTCTGCTGGTCCTCTGCGGCCGTCGGCGCGTAGCGCTTCGTGGCGTTGTGGAAGGCCTTGATGCCCGGGGTGTCGGTGGTCATGTAGGGCACGACGCCGCTGCCGAGGAAGGTGACGTTGCGGCGCAGTCCGGCGTCGGCCGCGGCCGCCGCACTGACCGCGATCGCGCCGGTGGCGATCGTCGGGAAGTAGTTCAGCGACGCGCACGATCGCGCCGCGCGGATGCTGGCCGAGCCGTCGAGCCCGAGGAAGACGATGTTGACTCCGGCCGACTTCATCGTCTGGCACTCCGACGTGAAGTCCGGCTGCGTCAGGGAGACCGCGGTGATCGGGCCGAGCGCCGCGCCCGCGCGCTCCGCGCTCTTCGGCAGGTTGTTCTTGAGCCTCGTGCAGATCGAGGCCTCGACACAGTAGAAGATGCCGGCCTTGAGTGTGCCCTTGGCCACCTTCGCCGCGTCGATCACGCCGCCGTCGTAGGACGTCAGCGGCGTGCCGCCGGTCGGGAACATGTACGGGCTCTGCACCCAGTCCACCGCCGTGACGTCACCGCCGACCACCGGCACCTTGTCGCGCTCGGCCGCGGTGCGCAGCGCCGCGATCGCGATCGGCACGCCGCCGCCGACCAGGGCGACCGCGCCGCGCTCCTTGATGATCTGGTTCCAGTTGGCCGAGACGCGGGCCGGGTCGGAGGCGTCGTCGAGCTGGATCAGCTGCACCGGGTGGCACTGCAGGCCGCCGCGCGCGTTGATGTCCTTGGCCCACACCGCGAGCCCGGTGCGCAGGCCCGCGATCGCCGCACCGACCAGACCGGAGGACGCCAGGGTCTGGCCGAGGACGACGGGAGCGAGCGGCTGGGTGCAGGCCGTGCTCGCGCCCCCGGCCGTGCCGCCGCCCGTTCCCCCGGTCGCTCCCTGGCTGGTGCCGGGCTTGGTGCCGGTGCCGCCGGTCGTGCCGGCGGCCGGTGTGGCCCCGGGCGCCGTCGTCGCACCGGGAACGGCGGCGCCGGGGGCGACCACGCCGGGGTCGGTGGCACCGGGCGCGACCGCGCCGGTGCCGGGGTCGGTTGCGCCACCGGCGATCGCGCCGGAGTTGTCGCGCTCGGCGTCGACCGGTCCGTAGCCGTTGCCGACCGCCACCACGGCCTCGTGGTCGACGCGGTTGCCGCAGCCGGCCACCAACGCCAGCGAAACCGCGGCGATCGCGAGAGTCGTCGTGCGCTTCTTCGTGAGCGAAAGGCGGGACATCAGGCGGTACCTCCGTAGGACAGGCGCATCCGGCGCCCGGCGGGGCCCTGCGCGCGGGCGGCGTTCCGTTGGGCGCCGCGGCCGAGCCACGTGTCGACCCCGCCCTGGGACGCCGCGGCGGCGAAGATCGCGCCGAGACCGAAACCGAGCTGCAGCCAGGCGGTTGCGTTCTCCTGGGTGAAGTAGAGCGGGACCACGTAGAGCAGCGCGGGTGCGACGAATGCCGCGGTGATGGTGCGGCTGCCGGCAATTGCGAGGACCGCGAGCGCGAGCAGCGACTGGACGTAGTTGAAGGTGTCCTGGGTGACGCCGCCGAACAGCGAGGCGTACAGGCCACCGGAGATGCCGGCCAGGAAGCCGGAGATCGCGAACACGATGACGCGGGAGATGTTCACCGAGGTGCCGAGCGTGGTCAGCGCCAACGGGGAGTCAGACATCGCCCGCAGCAGCCGGCCGAGGCGGGAACGCTCGACGGCGAGGACGGCGAGCACACCGGCGATCGCGATCGCCAGCAGCAGGTAGTAGTAGTCCTGATCCTGTTCGAACCCGCCCGGGCGCCGGGTGAGCAGCTGGCCGCCGCCGAACATGTACGACTTCGAGTACGCGAACTGGCTGAGCACGATGCCGAAGCCGAGCGTCGCGAGCGCGAGGTACAGCCCCGAGAGTCGGATCGCGGGCACCGCCACGATGAGCGCCAGCGGCAGGCACCACAGGCCGCCGATGAGCAGCGCGAGGAAGAACGGGGCGCCGTTGTTCGCCGAGTGCCCGAAGCCCGCGGCGCCGACCGCGGCGAACCCGAAATGACACAGCGAGATCTGGCCCGACGTCCGCACGAGCAGGTGCAGCGAGACGAACAGCAGCACCTGGGTGAGCGCCACGTTGTAGCCGGGCAGCTTCGCCCCGACCACGTGCGGGATGACGAGCAGGACGGCCAGCGCGCCGCAGAGCACGGCGATGCGGGCCTGCCGCGGCAGGATGCTCGCCGCCGGTGGGCGGGCGCGCACCATGCGGCCGACCTCGACCAGCTTCTTGCGCGGGATCACCAGCAGACCGACGAACAGCACGAGGAACGGCACCGTCAGGCCGAGGCCCTGCAATTGGTCGTTGCTGCCGGTCGCCTTACCGATCACGGCCTGCAGGACACCGACGATCAGGCCGCCGACGAAGGCCATCGGCAGGTTGGTGAACCGCGCGATGGTCGCGGCACCGAAGGCCTGGACCACGAGCAGCGAGAGCACGTTGATGTCGAGCTGCGACTGGTTCTGCGCGAACAGGATCCCCGACACCGCGGCGAAGGAGGAGCCGATCATCCAGGACGCGCGTCGCACGCGGGCCGGGGCGGTCCCGGACATCGAGAGCAACTGCGGATCGTCGACCACGCCGCGCATCGCCACGCCCAGACGCGACATCCGGAAGAACAGGAACAGCGCAACCGCGGAGATCGTCCCGAGGCCGAAGGTGTACAGGTCATCCACCGAGACGGTGGCGTCCGCGATCGTGAACGCCTCCTCCTGGGACAGGAACGGGTTGAACACCAGCCCGACGTCACCGAAGCTCAGATCGAGGATCGCGCGGATCGCCACCAGCAGGCCGACCGTTCCGACGATGCGCATGGCCGTCGAGACCGGCGCCAGCACGACCGCCAGCCGCTCCAGGACCAGACCGGCGAGCGGGGCGAACACGAACACGACGAGGAAGAACGCCACCTGCCAGGGCAGGCCCTGGTTCTGCCGAAGCTCGAAGAACCCGTAGGCCGCCGCGGCACACACCGCCCCGTGCCCGATGTTGAACACGCCGGAGGTCTTGTAGGTGAGGACCAGGCCCATCGCCGACAGGCCGTAGATCGCCCCGGTGATGATCCCGAAGACGATGAAGGGGCTGTAGTCACTCATGAGTTGCACACCCCGCACCGCTCGTAATTCGCGAGCTCGGCCGGCGCCACCGCGACGGCCTGCTTACCCCGCAGCAACAGGCACTCCGGGCGGTGCACGCGAGTCATCTGACCCGACGTCACCAAGTCCTCGACGGCTTCCGATGCCGCGTCAGGAGCCGCTGCCGAGCGGACGCGCGTGAGCCCCAGCGCCGCGCGCTGGTCCCGGCGCAGGTCACGGAAGCCCTGCCGCACGCGACGCAGACCGATGAGGACCCAGAGTCCGCCACCGAGCGCGACCAGGCCCGTGCAGAAGATGCTGCCGATCAGCCAGCCGGTCTGGTCCCGCCACACGGCTTCGTCAGTGGCACCGAACCAGCAGCCGAGGATGCCGCCGATGCCCAGAACTCCGAGCAGGCCGCAGAGGACGAGGTCCCGGCGTCGCCACGGCGAGGGGCCGCTGCGGTAGTGCACGCGCCGCACCGGGGCATCGGGCGGCCCGTCGGAGCGAGCCGCCGCACCCTTCCTCTTCCGGACCTTCGGAATCTCTTCCGTGTGGTCGATGGTCGCGGTCAAGACGGACTAGCCGTCCCGCTTGGAGGAGTTGCCCGCCGCCGCGGTCTCGTTCGCCATATAGGCGCGCAGGTCGTCACCCTGGGAGGCCAGCTCGCGCCATTCGTCGCGCAGGTCGGCGGAGAGCCAGAGCACGCCGGCGACGGTGAACAGCACGACGGCGACGAGGCCGCCGGAGATGATGTACGGGATCTGCTCGGCGATGTACTCGGTGTCGGACGTCCCGAGGTAGCCGAAGATCAGCGCGATCAGGCCGATGACGGCGGCGATCACCGCGCCGGCGCGGTCCCACTGGACGCGGACGTACTTGAGCAGGTTCATCGGGATCGCACTCCCAGCCAGGAGGTACCGGCGACGCCGAGGAGCCCGAGCAGGGCGAGCGCCGCGACGGCGAGGTAGAGGTTGTCGGCACCGAGGCCGATCTTGAAGCCGACGAGGTCGATGCTCGGCGCACCGCCCGAGGCGACGGGCGAGAGCGGAACGGTCGGGATCGCGCCCGCGTCGATCAGGCCCGGCAGGCCCGCGCCGTCGACGGTGCCCGGTAGCGCGGCACCGTCCACACCGCCGGTGGGCGCCACCGGGGTCGAACCGACACCGTCGGCGATGATCGGGGTGAGGTTCACACTGGCCAGCGCGTACGCGGTGGACTGCGTGACGTCGGTGGCGCCGGTGAAGTACGGGTTCGGCGGCGGCTCCGCGAAGGTGTACCTGAAGACGTAGGCGCCGGCGACGATCCCGGTCGCGGTCTCCTGCGGGGCCTGGAAGGTCATCGTCACGCCGAGGGCCTTGAGACCCTCGAGGACCGGCCCGGACGGGACCGCGTACTTCTGCTGCGTGCCGTCCTGCGGCGAGGTCACGACGAAGAACCCGTCCTGGATGCCGAGGTCGGGGTTGTGGAAGGTCTGCCCACCGCCGGGGAACGGGAACGGCGGGACCTCGATCGGCGCCTGGTTCGGCACGCCCGGGATCGGGACCGGAATCGGGATCGCGCCCGGGCTCTGCTTCGGGACGGTGAACGTCAGGCCGGGGAAGGAGATCCGGCCGATCGAGCTGGACGACGTCTTCGTCAGCTTGCCGCTGGCACCGTCGGCCTTCACCGTCGCGATGCTGCGGACGTCGGACAGCGTTCCGTAGGGCCCGACCTTGACGGCGTCGGCGCCGGTGGACGCGGTCGAGAGGACGTCGCCGGAGCGGGACTCGTCGATCCGCGCGCTCGCACTCGCCCCGGAGCCCGGCTGCCCGGCGATCGAGGTGGCCTCGGTGGTGAAGTCACCGCTCTCGGCGTGCAACGTCACCCCGGGGTACGACACGTTCTGCGGCGCCGATCCCTTGGTCGACGAGGCGATGAACGGGTACGCCGGGGCCTCGAAACCGAACAAGCCCGCGCCGATGCCGGGCAGGCCGGGCACGGTGTCACCCGCGTAGGGCAGCTGCGCGCTGGCATCGCCGATGCCGACGCTGTCCTGGCGGACCGAGGCCGCCGGACCGCCACCCTCGATGTCGATGCCGGTCGGGATCGACTGGTTCGCGATGTTCAGCGTGAAGGTCTCGGTCCGTGCGGTGGCGTCATAGCTGGCCTCGGCCCCCGCCGAGCCGGCCGGCAGGACGACCCAGCCGCCCACGCCGACCAGAGCGGCCGCCGCGAGGGGGATCGAGAAGCGCCGAGTAGTCATGCGGACCTTCCGTGGGGGTACGGAGCGCGACCGGTGATCCAGATCACCAAATAGTCAAGTACACGACCTTTGTAGCACAGCGGTGCGCGCCGGACCAGAAATTGAGAAACCCTGACATTCCGGCCGACCCGGACCTTGCCTGGACGACCGGTCCGGGCATTCATGAGGCCAGCTCCGGAGGGATCCGGGCGGGATCCTGGGCCGCCGGAGCGCGGGCCGCCGCGACCCAGTCGGCGACCTTGGTGGCGACCTCCGGCGAGCGGAGCGGGCCGGTGTCGAAGAAGTGGCCGGCGGTCTTCAGGGCCAGGCTGACCTGCGGATCCTCAGTCGCGAGCTGTCCCAGGGCCCGGCCGAAGACGACGGCCTCCGCCGCCGGCGGCTCGACGCCGATCAGTTCAGCGCCGTCGTAATGCGCGTCAATGCCGACCACGATGCCGAAGACGGTGTCGACCACCGGCGTGAACGCGGCCGCGGCCCCCGCCGCGAGGCCGGGATCAGCCACTCCGGAGCTCTTCACCTGCTCCCCCAGGGTCACCGCCTCGCACGCCGCGACCGACATCCCCTGGCCGTAGAGCGGGTTGAACGACATCACCGCGTCGCCGATGGGGAGGAAGCCCGGCGGGTGCGACTCCAGTTCCTCCCACATCCGCCGGAGACTGCCGCGCACCTTCCACACCGTCGGTTCATCGACGATCTCGGCCTTGGCGGCGATCTCCGCGATCAGCGGGCTGGGAGCGGCCTCCAGATGGGCGCGGAAGCCGTCGGCATCCTTGGGGGGGTCCGCGCGCATCATCCCGAGCGCGGCGACCTGGTAGAGCCCGTTGTCGCACGGCACGACGGCGGCACCGCGCAGCGCACCCGGGTGAGGGTGGCTGATGACGCCGACGACGCCGGGCGGGAAGGCGTCGACGGGAAGCCGGACCGTCGCCGTGGCGTAGCCGACGTAGGAGCGCAGCTCCCTGATCGCGGGCGCCGCGAACCCGAATTCGGCGAGCCACTCGGCGGCCTTCGAGTTCCGGCCGGTGGCGTCGACGACGAGGTCGGCGCAGAGAGGGTCGAGATCCTGCAGGCGCGCGCCGGTGATCCGGGTGGCGTCGCCCGTCAGGCCGGTGGCGACGCCCGTCACGACGTGCAGGTTCGGCAGCGCGAGCACGCGACGTCGCACGACGGCTTCCAGCACCGGCCGGCGCATGAACACGACGTGCGCCTCGCTCGGCACACGTCCCGCCCAGCCATGGGCCCCGAAGATGGCGACCTCGCGCGGAGAGTCGACCAGCCGGCCGCCGGCAGCGATCAGGTCCTCGACGATCCCGGGCAGCAGCGCCGCCATCGCGCGCTGGCCGGCGCCGAGCAGAGCGTGGACCTGCGTGCCCTGGGGAACCCCGCGGCGGTCCGGGTCGAGCAGGTCGTCGCGCTCGACGAGCGTGACGGTCTCGACGTGTGGCGAGAGCGCCGCGGCCGCGAGCAGACCGGCGATGCTGCCGCCGAGCACCAGTGCCGTCCCCCCACCAGGGCGTGACACGCCCTGGTGGGTACGGGTGGGGTCAGTGGTGGGCAGCTCAGTCAAGGCTGTCCAGGGCGAGGCCGGCGTCGCGGATGCGGTGGTCGAAGGACTCGAGCCAGGTGATGCCGGAGACCAGTTCCCGGTCGTCGCCCAGCCGTCGGGTGATCCCGAACTGCGCGTGGTAGCCGTTCCACCGGGAGGCCGAGAACTCGGCCATGTTGCCGGTGTCCTCGCCGCGGAACTCGTAGATGTGCTCACCGACGTCGTACTGCGCGTGCCGGATGAAGCCGCCGTCGTTGAGCACGTAGCGACCGGAGACCGAGCTGCTGCCGGCGGTGAGGCGGTGGTCGTCGACGACCATGGCGGCGTTGAACCCGTCCTTGCCGACGACGATCTTCCCGTACTCGATCGAGCCATCGGCGTAGACGTTGCCGAAAATGTTCCAGGAGAGCTGGATGTCGGTGAACATCTTCGTCTCCTTCCATTCCCGGCCGGGCTTGAGATGGACGCGATCGAAGTAGACGAGGCCGGACGTCGGCTTCCCGAGCACCGTGCCCTCGACCCAGTACGGGATCGAGGTGAAGAAGAGCGGCTCGTCCGCGGACGCGGCGTAGAACTGCACGCCGAGGGTCTTGATCTCGCCCTCGAGGTGGCACAGCTCGCCCTGGTCCCAGACGAAGCTGTCCCCGTCGAGTTCGAGCAGGTAGGGCAGGTCACCCTCGCGGCGCGCCGATTCGGGCAGGCGCAGCATCACGGGGTCGGACCACTTCCGGTACTTGTCCTCGATCGTGCGCCGGACCTCGCCGCGGTAACTGCGGGTGGTCTCCGGCTGAACGTTCATCCCGCCGTTGCCGTCGGTGCGCATGACGAACGTGCCGGTCGACACCGAACCGACGAACTTCTGCTCGAGGCACGTGATCGTGCCGTCGTCGCCGACGAAAAACCCGTAGATGTACTCGATCTGCTGCTCGAGACCGAAGTGCACCGCGCCGGGCTGCAGGGTCGACAGGTCGTTCACAAAACCGCTCACGATCGTGCGGTAGTTGAAGTCCCCGTAGCCATAGTCGTCCATGACTAGATAGTTTGTACCTTGACCTTTCACCCGGCAACCCTTCGAGGAGAGCCGATGCTGATCCATCCCGGCGCGGAGCCGCAGAACGACGCCGAGAAGGCCGTGGTCGGCTTCCTCGACGGCTGGGGACCGGGCGCCTGGCCGCACATGCTCGACTGCTACGACCGGTGGCTGACCGACGATTTCCTCTGGGAGAACACCGGGTCGCCGCCGACCTTCGGCAAGGCCGCCGCGATGGAGTTTCTGACGAAGCTCCACGACACCCTCGAGATGGAGTGGTGCACCGCGGAACTGCGCAATCTGGCTTCCCGCATCAGCCCGACCGGCGAGGGCATCGTCCTCACCGAACGCATCGACCGGGTCTTCCTCGCCGACGGCACCGAGGCGATCGCGATCCCGATCATGGGCTCGTTCACCGTCCGGTCCGTCAACGGCGAGGCGAAGATCGCCCGCTACGCCGACTACAACGCGGACTCGCCCATCAAGGAGCGATTCCCGAGGCACCAGCACTGATGGACCTCGAGGAGCGCATCGCGCGGCTGGAGGCGATCGAGGAGATCCGCCGGCTGAAGGCGCGCTACTTCCGCTGCGTGGACCTCCGCGAGTGGGACGAGTTTGCGACGCTCTTCACCGACGACTTCACCCCAGACTTCGGGGAGTCCACCTCCGGCCCGGTCGATCGGGCGACGTTCGTGGCCGCCGTGGCGCGGCACTTCGCCTCCGGCATCTCGGTGCACCACGGCCACGAACCCGAGATCGAGGTCCTGGACGGTGAAAACGCCCGCGGCCTGTGGCCGATGTACGACCTCGTCGAGTCCCCGCCCGACAGTGGCTATCGCAACCACACCGGCTGGGGTCACTACGCCGAGACCTACCGGAAGGTCGACGGCCGCTGGCAGATCACCTCGACGAGACTGACCCGCATCAAGTACGTCGAGCTCCCCAAGAACGTTGAAGATGACATCTCCAAGGAGCGCGATTGAAGATGTCATCTTCAACGACAGTGGGGCTGTGCCTGCCGCAGCTCGGGCCGGCGGTCGACGCGGGGCTGGTGCGGGACTTCGCACAGACCGCGGAGGGCATGGGGTTCGACCACCTCTGGGTGCAGGACCACTTCCTCTACGCCCTCGCCCAGGCGGGCGAGTACGGCGGGAGCGCGGCGGCGCAGCCGGAGCGCTATCAGTCGGTGTGGGCGCCGACCGAAGTCCTCGGCGCGGTCGCGGCCTGGACGTCGACGATCAAGCTCGGCACGTCCGTCCTGGTCGGCGGGAACCACTACCCCGTGCAGCTCGCGCAGCGGCTCGCGACGATCGACCAGCTGGCCGGGGGTCGGCTCGACGCGATCGGGCTGTCCGTCGGATGGTCGGTCGAGGAGCACCGCGCGATGGCGGTCGACCCGACGACCCGCGGCAAGCGGATGGACGACTTCGTCCCCACCCTGCGCGCGTGCTGGGGTTCGGACCCGGTGCAGCACTCCGGCCCGTTCTTCGAGGTCGGCCCCTGCCTGATGCAGCCCAAGCCGCTGACGCCCTTCCGGCTGATGTCGGGCATGTGGTCGGAGGCCGGCCTCGCGCGCACGGCGGCGCACTTCGACCTGTGGAATCCCGGCTCCCTACCCATCGCGACGGTGCAGGAGATGCTCGCGACGATCAACAGCCGGCGCCCGGCCGACCTGGCGCCGGTCGACGTGATCTACCGCGTCGCGCTGGAATCCACCGCCGGCAAGCGGATGACCGTCGACGAGGTCGCCGAACGCACCGCCGAGGTCCGCGACGCCGGCTTCGAGGGCGTCATCGTCGAGACGAACTTCATCTCCGAGATCGACTCCCCCGCCGCCTGGCTCGCCCAACTGGAGAGTTTGAAGCCCGTCCTCGACGCGGCCATGTCACCCTGAACGCATGATCGTCGGGGGGCGGTACGCGGGAGCGGCGTTGGCCGTCCTCGCCCTGGCGGCATGCTCGTCGAACTCCCCCGAGGCCCGCGGACCCGATCCGGTCGAGACCGTCGGGGCACAGCCGGCGGGCAGCACGGACACACCGGCCAACACAGACACCCCGGACGGATCCGACCGACCGTCACGAATCGGCCCGGAGAACCTGGGACCGGTCGCGGCGGGCGAACGTCCGCCGCAGGTCGTCGTGGTCGCGTTCGACGGCGCCGGCGTCGCGGTCGAGGGCAAGTACCCGCAGTTCCAGTTCTGGCGGGACGTCTCGCGCGAGGCGAACGCGCGCTTCACCTACTTCCTCTCCGGGCCGTACCTGCTCACCCACGACAACATCCACAAGTACACGGCGCCGCAGCTCGGTACCGCGACCCAGGCGATGCCGTTCCAGGTCTCCGGAGTGCTGCCCCTGCCCGGACAGACCGAACAGGAAGCCGTCCGCTACGAACTCGAGCAACTGCGCGACGCGCACGCCGAGGGCAGTGAGATCGGTACCCACTTCAACGGGCACATCTGCGGGGATCAGAAGGGCTCGGTCGCGCGCTACAGCGCCGCCGACTGGGAGGCCGAGCTCGTCGAGTTTCAGTCGATGATCGACAACGCGAACGCCAATAACGACATCGAGCCGGCGGTCGACCTCGGGTTCGACGGCGACGACATCGTGGGGTCGCGCACCCCGTGCCTGGAGGGCGACTACAAGCTGCTCTATCCGGTGCTGGAGAAGCACGGGTTCCTGTACGAGACCAGCCCGACGCCGGACGCGTCGTCGCCGACGCAGTGGCCCCAGCGCGGCTGGCCCGAGACCGGCGAGACGTCCATGTGGGTGTTCCCGCTGCCCTATGTCCCGTCGTACGGGACCGACCGGCGCATCCTCGCGATGGACTACAACTTCTGCTTCCAGCACGAGGGCTGCAAGACCAAGGCCGCCTACCCGACCTCGACGACCGACGGCTGGGGCCAGCAGGCGCTGGACACCTACCGGCAGTACTTTCAGCGGAACTACACCGGCAACCGGGCGCCCGTGATCCTGGGCAACCACTTCGCGATGTGGCACAACGGGGCCTACTCGGGCGCCCTGGCCGACTTCGTGACCGAGACCTGCGGGAAGGCCGAGGTTCGCTGCGTCAGCTACCGCGAGCTTGCGGAGTGGCTGAACGAGACGCCGGACGACCGGCTGACGTCCTGGCGCCTTGGTGATTTCGACAAATACGTCGACGCGAGCCCGCCCGCCTACGGCGAACCGGTGCCGGACGCACCGCGGCCGAAGGCCGTTTCTCCAGTGCCGCGGTCCTAGCCCTTCGGGTCGGGCCGTTGGTATGTTCCGCGCCATCCCACCCACCGGGGCTCTGGAGCGCGGCATGCTGCTGGCGACCTATCAACCTGACATCCGGTCGATCAACGATTCGCTGATGGCGTCGGCCTTCGTGGCCATGTTGCCGCTCGCGACGTTGTTCTTCCTGCTCGGCGTCCTCCGGATCACCGCGTGGATCTCCGGCCTCGCGGCGCTGGGCGTCGCGATCGTCGTGGCGACCGTCGGCTTCGACATGCCGGTCGATCAGGCCGGTGCTGTCTCGACGTGGGGCGCGGCGTTCGGGTTCTTCCCGATCATGTGGATCGTTATCAGCGCGATCTGGGTCTACAACATGACCGTCGCGACCGGGCACTTCGACGTCCTGCGACGGTCATTCGCCACGATCAGCGACGACATGCGGATCCAGGCGATCGTCATCGCCTTCTGCTTCGGCGCCCTGATGGAGGCGCTCGCCGGGTTCGGGACGCCGGTGGCGATCAGCGCCGTCATGCTCATTGCGCTGGGGTTCCAGCCGATGAAGGCCGCGGTCCTCGCTCTCGTCGCCAACACCGCGCCCGTCGCCTTCGGCGCGCTCGCCACCCCCGTCGTGACCCTGTCCAAGGTGACCGCGCCGGCCAACACCGACCCGGCCCTCGCGGATCACTTCACCGAGGACCACCTCGGCGCACTCATCGGCCACCAGACACCGGTGCTCGCCGTGTTCGTCCCGCTCGTGCTGGTCGCGATCGTCGACGGCAAACGCGGGGTCCGGCAGTGCTGGATCCCCGCGGTGGTCGGCGGCCTCACCTTCGCGATCGCACAGTGGCTGACCTCCACCTACTTCTCGGTGCAGCTCACCGACGTCGTCGCCGCCCTGGTCAGCGCCCTCGCGATCGTTCTCCTGCTCCGCGTGTGGCGCCCGGTCGAGACCTACAGCGACCTCGTGGACGAGACCGGCGCCGAGGGTGGCGGCGGTGGGGCGACGCCCACCGCGAAGCCGGTCCCGGCCGGTGGCGGGACCGCCGTCGTGACCGACACCCGCGCCGACATCGCCAAGGCCTACGCGCCGTACCTGGTGATCATCGCGATCTTCTCGCTCTTCCAGTTCGACGGAGTGAAGAAGGAGATGGCCAAGGAGCCCTGGACGTACCTCTTCCAGTGGCCGGGCCTCGACCTCGTCACCGCGAGCGGCAAGCCGCCGTCGGACTTCACCTTCAACTGGTTCGCCGCGGCCGGGACGCTGACGATTCTCGCCGGCCTGATCACCATGCCGATTATCGGCATCAAGCCGAAGGCGGCGCTCGACGCGTACATCAAGACCTACCACCAGCTCTGGCGCGCGATCGTCACCGTGATGGCCGTCCTCGCGCTGGCCTACGTCATGAACAACTCCGGTCAGACGGGCGCTCTCGGCAACTGGCTCGCCGACACCGGTGATGCCTTCGCCCTGATCTCACCGATCCTCGGCTGGCTCGGCGTCGCGGTCACCGGCTCCGACACCTCCTCGAACTCGCTGTTCGGGGCGCTCCAGGTGACGGCGGGTCAGGGGGCTGGGCTCGACCCGGCCCTGATGGCGGCGTCGAACTCCTCCGGCGGCGTGCTGGGCAAGATGATCTCCCCGCAGAACCTCGCCATCGCCGCCGGTGCCGTCGGACTGACCGGCCGCGAGGGTGACATCTTCCGCAAGGTCGTCGGCTGGAGCCTGCTGCTGCTCGCCGGTATGTGCCTGCTGGTGTTCCTCCAGACGAACGTCCTGGAGTGGATGCTGCCGTCACCCTGACCGCTGCTGACGTTCCGTCAGACCTGCTACTGCTAGGGCCTTTTCGGCTCTGCGCCACCAGATCTTGATTGTCGGTGGTGGCCTCTAGTGTCGGGGACGTGGAAGGGTTGCGGGGGCTGACTGGTCACCAGGTCGTCGGGGTGCTGCGGGAGCGGTACGCCGACGAGGCCCGCGCGTGTGCGGCGAGGCTGGAGGCGGTCTGGGAGACCGTGTTGTGCGCGGATGCCGATTCCATCGAGCGGATGCCGGAGCCGGATGAGTGGTCCAGTGATGAGGTCCGGGCCGCGCTGGGTCTGACCCGCGCGGCGGCGAACCGGATGGCCGGGGACGCGCACGAGATGTTCCACCGCCTCCCCGAGCTGGGTGCGGCGATGGCGGCGGGGCGGCTGGACCTGCCGCGGGCGCGGGTGATCGCGGACTGGACCACCGAGCTCTCGGCCGAGCACGCCCACCGGGTGGTCGCCGAGGTCCTGCCGCAGTGCCGACTCGAGGAGGAGACGGTGCTGACCACGGGGCAGTTGACGGCGGAGATCTCGGCCCGGGCGATCGCGCTGGACCCGGAGTGGGCGCGGCGCCGGTATGAGCGCTCGTTCCACCACCGCAAGGTGATCGGTTCCCGCACCCCGGACGGGACGGCGACGCTGTCCGGGACGAACCTGCCGTTGGAGCGGGTCGCCGCCGCCGTCGCCCGCCTCGATGACCTCGCCAAGACCGCGAAGCGGGCCGGGGACCCCCGCCCGATCGACCACCTGCGCGCCGATCTGTTCCTCGCCATGACCGACGGCACCTACGCCGGCCTCGACGACGACCAGATCCTCCAGGCCCTGCTCGCCTCCCGACCCGAGGACGCGACCAGCGCGTCCGCGGCAGACGAGGCGACGCCGGACGAGGCGACCATGCCGTCGCCCGAGCCCGAGCCCGCACCTGCGCCGGCGCCGGTACCGGTGTCGTCGTGGGCCGGGGTGCACCTCAAGGTCCGGCTGAGCACGCTGCTCGGCCTCGACCGCTACCCGGCCCAGATCGCCGGGTGGGGCGCGGTCCACGCCGAACTCGCCCGCACCCTGGTCGACCAGCTCGGCGCCGCGCAGTGGCGCTACACCTTCGTCTGCCCCACCGGGCACCTCGTGCGAACCGGGCTGACCACCGCCCGCCCGATCGGAGCGCACACGCGCGCGGCGTCCTGCGCAGCAGTCATCGAGATCCTCGTCCCGATCGCGCTCCTACCCGGCCTGCTGCCCCACCGCTGCGCGAACGACCCGACCGGTGACCTCACCGCGACGATCAATCCGCAGCTGCTCCGCGCGTGGGGACCGGTGATCGCCGACCTCCTCACGCGGCTGCGCGACCCCAGGACCACCAAGCTGCTCGACCCCCGCCGCCGGGCCGCCGGCGCCGCGCTGCGCCGCGAGGTCCTGGCCACCCTCGACCACTGCATCGCCCCCGGCTGCCGCGCCCCCGCCGCCCGCGCCGACCTCGACCACCGCCACGACCACGCCCACGGCGGCGACACCGTCGCAGCGAACCTGAACCCGATGTGCCGCCACGACCACCGCGTCAAAAGCGAAGCCGGCTGGCAACTCCGCCGAATCGCCGACACCTTCGCATGGACCACCCGCCTCGGCCACACCTACCTCGTCCCCGTCCCCCCGGTGCTCCCGAACCTCCCCGCCCAGCGGCCCAGCCCACCCGAGAACGACCTCCCGATCAACCCCGACCGCGACAGCCTCGGCCGGCCCTGGCACCGCTCCACCACCTGGGACAACAGCCAACAACCCCCGGACACCGGCCGACCAACCGAGCCGGAGCCGCCAGCACCCCACGCGCCCCGGCCACACCCCCACCACCACCCACGGGACCCCTGGCGGCTCCGCACGAACACTCCACCACTGCCACCCGACCCGGACGACCCGCCGCCCTTCTGACCGGGGCCGCGGGGCGCCCTAAGGTGCCCGTGTGAGCTTCACCGGCATCCCCACGGCGGCCCTCGATTTCTACGACGATCTGGAGGCCGACAACTCCAAGTCGTTCTGGACGGCGCACAAGGCCGTCTACGACGAGTCGGTCCGGGCGCCGATGGAGGCACTCGCCGCAGCGGTGGCGAAGGATTACGGCGAGGGCAAGTTGTTCCGGCCGTATCGCGACGTCCGCTTCGCGAAGGACAAGACGCCCTACAAGACCCATCAGGGCGTCTGGTTCGAGCAGTCGCGGGTCTATGTCCAGATCTCCGCGGCGGGACTCTTCGTGGCGGCCGGCTACTGGCGCACCGAGACCGCCCAGATCGAGCGACTGCGCCGGGCGGTCGACCACGAGATGCACGGGCCGGCCCTGGAGAAGGCCATCGCCGCCGTCACCAGGAAGGGCTTCCAGATCGGCGGCGACCAACTGACCCGCGTCCCGAAGGGGTACGACAAGGAGCACCCGCGCGAGGCGCTGCTCCGGCACAAGACCCTGACCGCTTCCAAAGAACTCGGATTTCCGGACTGGCTCTCGACACCCAAGGCCAAGACCGAGGTCGGAAAGGCGTGGAAAGCAATGAGTCCCCTCGTGGAGTGGCTGGACCAGCACGTCGGGCCCGCCTGAATCTCCACGGATCCTTCACAAGTCCCGACGACGCGACGATCGCGAACTCGGTCGCGGCCTGACTCCGTGCCGAGGGCCTGGACGTCATGCTGCCGGGCACCTCGACGGTGACGCTCCACATCACCGTCGAGGGAGAGCGGTACGAGATCGGCACCGTCACCGTCGTCGTGAAGCCCGCTCACTGAAGACGCGCTCCATCCACGGCAGCCTCGAGTGCCAGGCCGCCACCCACGCGAGTGCCCACAACGTTCCACCGAGAACGTCGGAGGGGTAGTGCCCGCCGAGGGTCATGCGGGTCCAGCCGCACAGCAGGGAGAGCGCCACGACGGTGCCGATCAGGGCGATGCGACCGTTGCGCTGGCAGCGGGCCCAGAAGACCAGGGCCAGGGCGGCACTGAGCAGGGCGGCGCCGGCCGCGTGACCGGAGGGGAAGCTCAACCCGCTGAACGTCTCCACCGGGTCGGGCACCCGCGGGCGCTCGCGCTGGAAGATCTGCTTGAGCAACGGATTGAGCGGGAGGCCCACGCCGACCACGCCGGTCAGCCAGAGCGCGGCACCCGAGCGTTTCGCCAGCGTCAGCCCGATCGCGACCGCCGCGGCGTAGATCAGCACGGGTCCCGAGTTCAGCAGCCAGGTCGCGGTCTTCATGACGTCGCGGTAGGTGTCGTGCTCGCGGGAGAGATCCACGGCTGAGTCGACGACGGCGGAGTCGAACTCCATCAGGGGCGCCCACTCGAGGACGACCAGGAGGGCGAGCAGGGCGAACGCGAGTCCGGCCACCGTGGCTACCCGCCGTGCTCGCATCGGCACACCGTAGATCTGCTCGGCGCCCGGGCCGTGCGAGCCCTATGACCGGCGCTCCCGGAGGACTAGCCTCCCGGCCATGTCCAGCGTCCGCCAGGACCCGGAGACCCGCACGGCGTCGATCATGGCCGCCGCGCGCGAACTGCTGCGCGACGTGGGTTCCGAGCACTTCCTGCCGTCCGAGGTGGCTCGTCGGTGCGGGATCTCGGAGGGGCTGGTCTACCGGTACTTCCCGACCAAGCGGGCGCTGCTGGCCCGCGTCGCCGAGGAGTGGCTGGCCGAGATCCTGTCGCTGGAGCCGGAGCTCGCGGATGTCACCGGCAGCGCGGCCCGTCTGCGGTTCGTCATCGCGCATGCCCTGGAGGTCGTGCGCCGGGAACCCGCGCTGACGCGGTACCTCTACCTGGAGTTGCGCCCGTCCACGGACTACCGCGGCAGCCGCGCGCACGAGCTGAACCGGCGCTTCACGGGCATCGTCCAGCAGGTGGTGACGGAGGGCATCGAGGCCGGCGACTTCCGGCCGGAGGTCAATCCCCGGATGGTGCGCGACCTGGTGTTCGGGGCGATCGAGTACCGCACGTGGGGCTTCCTCCGCGGCGAGAGCCCGTTCCCGGTCCAGGCGACCGCGGACGAGATCACCGACCTCATCTGCCGCGGGATTTCGACGACCTGACCCGGTTCGGGGCATTCGTCCCCGCTGCGCAGGACATCCACAGGCTTCTCTCACCTGGGCTCTTTGCTGGTCTATGTACTTTCCGTGAGCCGGTCTATAGGTTCGTCCCGTACCGCGAGGATCGCGCTCCGCAGTTGGCCGACCACGTTGCGCTGTGACCCAGGGGGGCCTGGTCGCGGCCACAGACATCACGCACGGAGGTCCATCGCTCATGCCTGTCGTCCGCACACCCTCTCGCCGCCGGGCCGGGCCGGTCGCCCTCGCCGCCGCGGGTCTCCTCGCCACGGCAGGGCTCGCCCCGGGCGCCCTGGCCGCCGACACCCCGCCCGGCACCCCCTACAGCTGGGGCGCGGAAAGCACCGGCGCGCTGGGCAACGACGCCGCCCTGAGCGGAGCCCAGGGTCCGCCGGCGCAGATCCCGGGCCTCGGCCGGGTCATCGACATCTCCGCCGGCTACGCCCACAGCCTTGCCGTCGTGGACGGCGGCGAGGTCTACGCCTGGGGTTCCGACAGCAAGGGCCAGCTCGGAGACGGCGGCGCCACCAACACGGACCAGGGAGTCCCGGTCCGCGTGACCGGCATCAGCACCGCCGTCGCGGTCGCGGCAGGTGGAGAACACAGCCTGGCCCTGTTGGCCGACGGGACGGTGATGGCCTGGGGCAGCGACGTGAACGGGGCCCTCGGGGACAACGCGACGGCAGGCGACAAGACGACGCCGGTTCCGGTTTCGAGTCTGACGCAGGTCAAGGCGATCTCCGCCGGCACTGCGCACAGCCTGGCCCTACTGACCAACGGAACCGTCCAGGCGTGGGGCGCGAACAACACCCTTCAGATGGGCGTCACGACCCCGACGACGCCCCGGTTCGTTCCCGCGGCGGTCACCACCCTGAGCGGGGTCGACGCGATCGCGGCCGGCGGCGGCCACAGCCTGGCGCTCATCGACGGCACGGTGAAGGCCTGGGGGTACGGCCTCAACGGTCAGCTCGGCAACGGGTCGGCCGTCAACTCGGCCACACCGGCGATCGACCGTCTCGGGCATCACCGCGGCGACGCGCCGGTCACCGTCTCCGGCATCACCAACGCCGTCAGCGTCGCCGCCGGTTCGTACCACAGCTTCGCGATCCTCAAGAACGGCACTGCGCGCGCCTGGGGCCTCGACAACCTCCTGCAACTCGGGAACGACGCCTCGAACACTCCGGCCACCCAGAGCTCGCCGGTGATCGTCGCGGGCCTGACCGAGGTCAGCAAGATCAGCGGCGGCTACCTGCACTCCCTCGCCGTCCGCACCACCCAGGGCGAGACCGGACCACAGGGCCCGGCCGGACCGACGGGACCGCAGGGACCAGCGGGGACGGATGGAGCCCAGGGACCGGCGGGGACGGATGGACCGGCGGGACCCGCTGGACCGGCTGGGCCTCCTGGCCCTCCAGGGCCATCGGGCTCCAACAACTGCCTACTCGGGATTATCTGTCTGTAGGCAAACGAACTAACTGACGCGGGGTCAGGTGCCATCCCCGGACGGAACGATGCAACCGTCCGGGGGTGGTCCGCGTCCTGCGGTCGGGCCCGGCCGATTCCCGCGCCGCCGCGTCCCTAGGCTGGGGCCAGCCGGTCCCCCACCCCAGGAGGAGTCATGCCAGAGGCCGTGATCGTCGCGACTGCCCGCAGTCCGATCGGGCGCGCGTTCAAGGGGTCGCTCAAGGACATCCGTCCCGACGACCTGACCGTCCAGATGATCCAGGCCGCGATGGCCAAGGTTCCCGAACTCGCTCTCGACCAGGTCGACGACCTGATGCTCGGCTGCGGGCTGCCCGGCGGCGAGCAGGGCTACAACATGGGCCGGGCCGTCGCCGTCCTGCTCGGCGAGGACCGACTGCCCGGAACCACCATCACGCGGTACTGCTCATCCTCACTGCAGACCACCCGGATGGCGATGCACGCGATCAAGGCCGGCGAGGGTGACGTGTTCATCTCCGCCGGCGTGGAGACCGTGTCGCGCTTCGTGGCCGGCAACTCCGACTCGCTGCCGAACACCATGAACCCCGTCTTCGACGCCGCGCAGCAGCGCAGCGCGGGGCTGACCGAGGCCGGGATCTCCGAGTGGAACGACCCGCGTGGGTCCGGGGACATCCCCGATGTCTACATCGCGATGGGCCAGACCGCGGAGAACGTCGCGCTGTTCTCGAACGTCTCCCGCGAGGACATGGACCTGTTCGGGGTCCGCTCGCAGAACAACGCGGAGAAGGCGATCGCGAACGGCTTCTTCGCCCGCGAGATCGCCCCGGTGACACTCCCGGACGGCACCGTCGTCTCCAAGGACGACGGGCCGCGCGCGGGCGTGACCGTCGAGGGAGTCTCGGAGCTCAAGCCGGTCTTCCGTCCCGACGGCCGGATCACCGCCGCGAATTGCTGCCCGTTGAACGACGGCGCGGCCGCGGTCATCGTCATGTCCGACACGAAGGCCCGCGAACTGGGGATCACTCCGCTGGCTCGCGTCGTCTCGACCGGCGTCACCGGCCTGTCGCCGGAGATCATGGGCCTCGGCCCGATCGAAGCCTCGAAGCAGGCGCTCGCCCGCGCCGGCATGTCGATCTCGGACATCGACCTCGTCGAGATCAACGAGGCCTTCGCCGCGCAGGTGATCCCGTCCGCGCGCGAACTCGGCATCGACCCGTTCGGTGACCAGCTCAACGTGCACGGCGGCGCCATCGCCATCGGGCATCCGTTCGGTATGACCGGTGCCCGCATCACCGCCACGCTGATCAACGGCCTGCAGTCCCGGGACAAGCAGTTCGGGCTGGAGACCATGTGCGTCGGCGGCGGTCAGGGCATGGCGATGATTCTCGAGAGGCTCAGCTGATGATTCCGATCCGTCCCACCATGGCCGTGACCCGCATCGGCGCCGGCGCGCTGTCCTGGGCCAACCCCGAGCGGGCCGCGAAGTCCTTCGGCATCAAGGGCGAGTCGTCCGCGTACGTCTCGCGCCTGTTCGGCATCCGCGACATCGCGCTCGGCCTCGGCGTGATGTCCCGCAACCCGGCCGTCCGTAAGGCCGCGCTGCGGTTCGGCATCTTGTGCGACACCTTCGACACCGCCGCGGCAACGCTCGAGACCAAGAACGGCAAATTGACCCCGGCCGGCTCCGCCCTCCTGGTCGGCGGTGCCGCGACGTTCGTCGTCCTCGGCGTTATCGCCCTCCGCGAGGCCGATTAGGTCTTCGTTGCGTCCGGCCGACCCGCACCTCCAGGTGCGGGTCTGCCGGACGTTGGCGTTGTCGGCGGGGCTGGCTAGTCTCCCGCTGTGGCGGACGCAGGAGACGTACGGGCGATCGCCATGTCCTTGCCTCAGGTCAGCGAGATCCCCAGCGACGGGTTCGACTTCCGGGTCGCGAACAAGGGGTTCATCTGGTCATATCCGGAGAGCGTGCCGGGGAGGCGGCGGCTGATCCGCGACGACATCGCGGTGCTCTACGTCGGGGACGAGGCCGAGAAGCAAGCCTTGATTCTCGGCGAGCCGGAAATCTTCTTCACCGTTCCCAGCTATGACGGCTGGCCGCTGGTGATGGTGCGGCTCGAGAAGGTGACGAAGCGGCGGCTCAAAGAGCTCGTCACCGACGCCTGGCACATGCGGGCCCCGGCGGACGTTCTGGAGGGCTAGCGGCCGAGGAAGTTCGGCGGCCGCTTCTCCTGGAAGGCCGTGACGCCTTCGGCGTGGTCGTGGGTCTCGGCGTTGCGCTGCTGAATCTCGGCCTCGCCGGTCAGCCGGGTCGCCAGATCCCCGATCACCCAGTTGAGCTGTTCCTTCGCACCCCGGTGCGCGACCGTCGGGCCTGCGGCGAGCTTGGCCGCCAGCGCCTGCGCCTCGGCCGCGAGTTCGGTGTCCGGATGCACGGAGTTCACGAGCCCCCAGTCGAGTGCCTGCTTCGCCGGAACCCGGTCGCCGACCAGCGCCAGCTGCGCGGTCCGCGTCACCCCTATCCGGGCGGCGGCGTGCGCGATCAGCCCGCCGTCGGGACTCAGCGCGATACCGGAGAACGCGAACACGAACGAGGCGGACTCAGCCGCCAGGATCAGGTCACCCGCCAGCGCGAAGCTCATACCGATCCCGGCAGCGACGCCGTTCACCGCGGAGATCACGGGCTTCGGCATCGTCCGCATCTCGACGATGATCGGATTGAACATGTCGTGCAGCCGCGCCCGGTAGTCCGGGAACCCCGCGTCGGTCTCGGGGATCTCCCCGCTGAAGTCCGCCCCCGGGCAGAACCCGCGGCCGGAGCCGGTGAGCACCACGACGCGGATCTCGGGGTCCGAGCCCACGTCGCGCAGGTGGCGCAGCAACGTCTCACCGAGTTCGAGGGAAACGGCGTTCAGCACGGCCGGCCGGTTCAGCGTCAGCGTTGCCACGCCGCCGTCCCGCTGGAGCAGGACAGGAGATTCGTCGGCGCTCATCGCGGCATCGTAGGCGTCAACGCCTCGGCGACGCCGTGCGGCCACTCGCCGTAGAGCGAGACCTCGATCTCCTCGGTCCCGACGACGAAGTTCAGAGCCCCCGTCCCGCCGAAGCAGATCGCGAGGCCCTGCTCCAACGTGCCGAGGAGGGTCGACGCCACGGTCAGCAGATCCCGCAGCGGAGCCTCGACCCAGAGCGCCTCGGGTTCATCGTGCAGCTTGGCGAAGGCAGTGGCGTCCGGCGCCGCGGATGAGGCGGCGCGGAGCGCATCGACGAGTTGCCGCTCGGGCCAGGGGTGAACGCTGACCGGCTCGCCGAGAGCCTCCCACCGTTGATCCAGGCCGAAGGCCATCGCGCCGTCGCACCAGCGGTGCTCCAGCCCGGCGAATCCCGGGAGCTCTCGCACGCGCTCCTGGGCGGTCCACTGCCGGCGCTGACGAATCACCAACGAGAACTTGTCCGGCGGCAGTTTTCCGGCCGTCGGCTCTTTGGCTCCCGGTCGCAGAGGTCTCCAGCGCATGCGTGCATTCTCCGCCCTGCCCACACACCGCGGAACCACCGCGCCCGATCACGGGAGACGAGCGCGGTGGTTCCGACGTTTCCGGCGAGGGAGGACGCCGGACATCTGTGGGGAAAGGTTGTGCCCGCGGGGGCGGTGGAGTGGAAGCGTGGACGCCACCGCCGTCCCGCGGACGGACCCGGGCTCCTGCGTTGCACCGCTCCTTGTCCGAGGAGCCCGCAGAGCCGGGGGTGGGGCTCTAGTGAATGCCGATCCCGCCGGCGAACTGACCGGAGTGGACGGCGTCCTTGGCGCACTTGTACTCGGCGCCCGCGGCATAGCGGCCCCACGCCATACCCACGTGACTACCCGTCAGGGCACCCTTCGTCACGTTGCCGTACGAGCCGGTGCCGTAGGCGAAGTCGCCCGACTTCAACACGATCTCGCTGACCTGACCGTTCGACCACTCGATCTTGTAGACGGCGTCACTGAAGCCGCCGAAACAACCGAGCAGGCCGGTGCCCTTGCCGGTGAGCACGCCGTGGGAGAAGTGCTCCGAGGTGCAGTCCAGGACCCCCTTGACGTTGTAGGTGCCGTCGGTCGGCGCGTACTTCACGCCCTGCGGACTCGTGATGTGGCCGGCAACCGAGCACGCGTTGCCGGAGGCATGTTCTTCGCCCTCGGAAGCCCAGGCCGTTCCGGCCGGGACCAGGGCGGCGGCGGTCAGCACCGCGGCGGCGCCGGAAGCACCGGCGAAAGCAAGAAGACGGTTCATCTGGCGAACTCCGTTCTGCGGAAGGGGAGCGGTGTCTACGTCTGATCGGGTTTTCGGTCAGGCTTGACCGACACGTCGATCAGGCACGTCATCCCTGGTCAGAGCGGCTCTCGCCCCCGATGACGGGGCCGCTCAGGCGGATAAGCTACCCGATGTCGGATTTATTATGGGCCCCAGCATGCGACAACCCGCCATCGAAGTCCAGAGGTTCCGGGCAGGTTTCTCAGGCGCCGCGGGTCGAAGCGGTCGGTCAGCCGGCCCGAGGCGATCGTGCCGACAAGGTCAAAGATGCCGACCACGGCGAGCAATCCGGCCGCGGTGGTCTCGTGCATGCCGTGGTCGTGTGCGGCCGGGACGAAGTGAGTACCGATCAGACCGTTGGTGGTCGCGCCGCAGATGGCGAACCCGCCGGCGGTGAGGCTGCCCATCACCAGACCACGCCGCTGCAGGAACCACCGGCTGGCGATCGTCGCCCCGAGCACGAGGGCCATGCAGCCGGTGCCCAGGCCGACCAGCAGGCCCCACGTGAACATCAGGTGCCAACTCCGGGTGGCGAAAATCGGCAGCGCGCTCCCGGCCGCGATCAGGCCCAGCGCCGTCGCGACCACCGGGCGGATCCCGAAGCGGTCCATGAACGCCGACCCCCGCCACCACCCACGCCGGGTGGAGGCCGCGGCGTTGGGTGGTCACGGCCCGGCCGGGGACCAGCGTCATGCCGGAGCCGGATCGCGCGCGTAGACCAGCCATTCCTTCCGTACCTGGAGACCGACGGAGCGGTAGAGCCCGATCGCGCGGTCGTTCGTCGCCTGGACGGTGAGGCCGAGGCCGGTGGCGCCGTCCGCGCGTAGCCCGGCGAACGAGTGCAGGAGCAGCGCCCGGCCCAGCCCGGAGCCCCGCTCGGCGACGGCGACCGCGAGTTGGTGGACCCAGCCGATCCCGTCGTCCTGAACGCGTCCCATCGCCCAGCCGACCGGACGTCCGTCGCGGTGTGCGACCCAGCCACGGAAGTTCTCCGCGGTGTACATCTGCTGCCACATCTCCAGCGGCCGGTCGGGGTGCCCGGGGACGGCCCCGAACTCCGCGTCGACGTAGACGAGGTGGTGCACCGCTGCGTCGTCGTCGCCCCGGACGTACGCGCGGAGATCCACGTCGGCCGGCCAGGCGGGAGCGTCGAGTGGCGCGGCGCTCGGCATCTCCAGGTCGATCACCGACCGCGAGTGCGTCCAGCCGTGGGCTTCGAGCCAGGCGATCCGCGCCGTGTCCGCCGGTTGCAGCTCGAGGTGCGTCGCCCCCTGCGCGTGCACCCAGGCGAACACCGCCGCGAACGGCGGGTCGGGGTCGGCCGGGTCGAAGAAGACCACGGCTTCGTGGATCGAGGTGACCAGCGCGCACCCACGGATCCGGCCGTCGTCGAAGACGACCCCCGACTCCACGCCGCCGCTGAAACGCAGGTAGTGCGCGATCTCCTCGCGACTGCTCTCCGGCACGCCGAACCAGGCGGCCTCTTCGTCGACGGCGAGGGTGACGACCGACTCGAGGTCGGCGGTCGTGGCGGGACGCAGCACCGGCGCACTGTGCCACGGGGCGGAGCCGGCCTCAACGGGTTTGCCGACCGGACACGCCGGGGAAACACCGCGGCTCGATGGGCGCCCGGCCGTTGTCCGTGCTGATGTCAGGTGCCGGTCCAGACCGGGGCGCGCTTGTCGCGGAACGCGGCCGGGCCCTCCTGGGCGTCGCTGCTGAGGTAGACCGGCTCCCAGATCCGGTCCGCCTCGGCGTAGGCCTCCGTCATCGTGTGCTCCGCGCACAGGCGGACCGTGGCCTTCGCGGCCCGGACCGAGAGCGGCGCGTTCGCCGCGATGCGCTCGGCCAGCGCCTGGGTCTCGGCGACGAGGTCGCCGGGGGCGACGACCCGGTTGACGAGCCCGACCTCGTAGGCCCGGGCCGCGGTCAGCGGATCCCCGGTCAGCAGGATCTCCATCGCAACGCGTGGCGGGACGAGCCAGGACAACGGGGCGGCCCAGGGCGAGCCCCGGCCGACCCTCGCCTCGGTGACCGCGAACGTCGCGGTCTCGGCAGCGACCACGAGGTCGCAGTTCTGGGCCAGCAGGAACCCGCCGGCGAACGCGACGCCGTTGACCGCGGCGATCGTCGGCTTCGCGACGTCGATGTTGCGACCGAACTGCGGAAGCAGGTCCGGCGGCGGGACGGTCATCGCGGTCTCGGCCATCTCCTTGAGATCGCCGCCCGCACAGAAGGCCTTCTCCCCCGCGCCGGTGAGGACGAGCACGGCAGCGCCGGCGTCGTCGTTGAACCGGCGCACGCCCGCCCACAGTCCGTCGCGGACAGGCCGGTTCAGCGCGTTGCGCGCCTCCGGGCGGTTGATCGTCAGCCAGGCCACGCCGGAGGTGACCCGGTACGTGACCGCCGCGGACTCCGCCGAGCTGCCGTTCATTTGATCCTCCGTCGGTGCCCCTCTTGTGTGCACCGGAACCTAGCTGGTGAGGTCTCCGCATGGCGGAACAGCGGATCGATGTCACCAACCTGCGAGGGCGACGGGCAGTCAACCGGTACGAGAGGGTCTCGATCGGGGACGTGCTGGAGCGGATGACCTGGGCGCAACCGGACAAGGTCGCGATCCTCGGGTGGCCCGGGGCCTACGCGGACGAGCGGTTCGCGTCCCTGACCTACCGGCAGGCCGACGAGGCCGCCAACCAGGTCGCCAACGCGCTCGCGGCCCGCGGCCTGCAACCCGGCGACCGCGTGCTGCTGTTCGGCGAGAACTCGATCGAGGGCTACCTCGCCAAGCTGGGCATCGCGAAGGCGGGGATGGTCGCGATGCCGCTCAACCCGAACCTCGCCGAGGACGTCGTCGAACACCTGATCGGAACGGCCCTGCCGAAGGGCGCGATCGTCGACGCCGAGTGCTTCGGTCGCGTCTCGACGGTGTTCGAGCGCACCGGGTTGCCGGTGTTCGCGACCATCACTCTCGGCGGCGGGGTCGTCGCCGGCAGCGTCTCGTTCCCCGAGTTCCTGACCGGCGTGGCCACCACCGAGCCGGAGGTGGAGATCTCCGGAGATGACATCTGGCAGTTGCTGTTCACCTCGGGCACCACGTCGATGCCGAAGGGCGTGATGCTCTCCCATCACGCCAGCCACTACGCCGCGCTCGGGTTCGCGCTGTCGTTGACCCGCGGGGTCCGGCTGGAGTGCGACGTCGTGCTCGCGACGTTCCTGCCGATCATCTACCACGTCGGCGACACCCCCTTCACGTACTCGGTCTTCCTCTCCGGCGGGACGCTGGTGATCGGACGCGGCGTCGACCCGGCGCAGATGGCGGCGTGCATCGAGACCCACCGGGTCACCGCGCTCTGGGGCGGCTCGCCGCAACTGGTCACCGCGCTCACCCACCATCTGGACGCGACGACGCCCGACGTCAGGTCGCTGAAGGTCCTCGTCTACGGCTGGGGCGCGATTCCGCCGGCCACGCTCGCCTCGTTGGAGCGGCATGCCGGCGAGGGCTTCACGCTCACAGGCATCTTCGGCCAGACCGAGACGATCGCCTGCCATCGCTTCTGGCCCGCGAAGTGGCCCGAGGTGTACGAACGCACGTCCCCCGCGCTCAACTACGTCGGCATCCCCAGCCCGCTGCTCGCCTCCGACGTCGTCGACTCCGACGGCGTCTCCCTGCTGGGCAAGCCCGGCACGCCCGGTGAGGCGATCTACCGCGGCCCCACGGTGGCCTCCGGCTACTACCTCAACCAGGAGGCCTCGGACGAGGCCTTCCGCGACGGCTGGTTCCACTCCGGGGACAGCTGCATGGTCGACGAGAACGACCTGCGGATCATGGTCGACCGCTTCAAGGACATCGTGAAGTCCGGCGGCGAGAACGTCTCCAGCATCCGGGTCGAAGCGGTGCTCTCCACGCATCCCGCCGTGGCGCGGGTGGCCGTCGTCGGACTCCCCCACGACCGCTGGGGCGAGGCCGTGACGGCCATCGTCGTGCTCAAGCCGGACGCGGCCGCATCCGCGGACGACCTGATCGCCCACTGCCGCGAACGCCTCGCCGGGTTCGAGACCCCGAAGGGCGTCGCGTTCGCCGACGCGCTCCCCGACACGGTCGGCGGCAAGATCCTCAAGTACAAGCTGCGGGAGACGTTCGCCGGGTTCTACAGGTAGGTCGATTCGAGGACGAGGTCCTTGATGAGCGACTGGTACTCGACGTGGGTCTCGTGCGTGACGGTGCGGTAGCGCCGGCCCTCCTGTTCCTCCATGTAGGCCTTGTAGTCCGGAGCGCCGGGGAAGCCGACGTTGTCGGCGACCACGACCGAACCGGGATGCAGCCAGCCGCTGTCCTCGATGGTGTGCAGGTCGGACAGATAGTGGTCCTTGGAGTGGTCGAGGAAGACCGCGTCGAGCTGACCTGGGCCGAGGCCCATCACGGTGCGCAGGTGCTCCACCGTCCTGCCGCCGTCGCCGATCGACCCGTCGACGATGGTGACCCGGTCGGAAACACCGGCGTGCTCGATGTTCCGGCGGGCGATCGCGGCGTTGGCCGGGAGGAACTCGACGCTGACGATCCGGGCTTCCGGCGCGGAGCGGGCGAGCCGCAGGGCGCCGTAGCCGACGTAGGTGCCGAGCTCCAGGACGAACGACGGCTTCACCGTGCGCATGGCCGCGTCGAGAATCTTCCCTTTCTCGTCACCGACGTTGATCAGGATGCTGTGGTTGCGCGCGAAGTCGTCGATGGTGGCGATGACGTCGTCGAGGTCGCCCCGCCGCGCGTTCGCCGCCACGTAGGCCGCCGCGGCCTCCTCGCGGCCGTCGCCCACCTGCCACTCGGTGCTCAGGTGCTTCAGGTTCTTGAGGAGCCGCAGAAAGCTCCAACGCAGGAACGGCACGGGCTTGCCGGTGGCCTCGTTGACAACGACAGCGCCGGCCGCGAGCGCGGTGAGCCGCAGCGCCGCCTTCCGCAGTCCACGCGATCGGGTGGAGAGCAGCGCGGCGCCGGCGGCGAGGCCGGCGGCCGTCTTCAGCGCACGGGTTTGTGCAGGCACAGCCGAGCAGCCTCCTGAGGTGGGGTCAGGAGGGCACGCTACCGAGCCCGGGTTACGAGTGGGAGATCGCGGGACCGGCCGAGTCGAGCAGGAAGGCCAGCTCCTCGGGGTAGCACCAGAACCATTCCTCGCCGGGCTCGAAGGAACGGATCAGCGGGTGGCCGGTGCCGTGCCAGTGGCCGGTGGCGTGCTTCCCCGGGGAGTTGTCGCAACAGCCGACGTGCCCGCACTGCTGGCACATCCGCAGGTGGACCCAGCGGCCGCCCTGCTGCAGGCACTCGTGGCAGCCATCGTCGCTCGGTGCGACCTCCGCCAGGGTGTCCAGGTGCTCACAGGTCGCCATGGGCGCGCCTCCTTGCTCGTTCGTGTGTTCTGCGATCGCGGCAGTATGCGCCTCGCAGGTCGCGGGTAGGGAGACTGCGTCGTCATCGCGGCGACCCGAGTCCCTGACGGAGGACGGCCGAGATGCTGTTGCTGCTGGCCCTGGTGGTGTTCCTGCTCTTTGCCGGCCTGGGTTTCCTGTCCCACGTGCTGTGGCTCGGACTGGTCGCGTCCGGCCTGTTGTTGATGTTGCACCTGTGGCGACATGGCTTGACGAAGAGCACCCCGACGTCGCGCCTGAACGTCCGCCTGCTCGCCGCGCTGCGGGGCTTCCTCGACGATGTGATCACCTCCCGGACCCGCGAGCGGCAGCTCAAGGAGCAGCGGAGCGGCACCCGGGTCGACGCCGAACTCGCGCCGGCCGAGCTGCCCGTCGGTACGGACGACATCCTCGATGCGGACATCGTCGAGGACGACGACGTGTCGACGCGCCGGACTGCCGCGGCGGCCAGTTCACCCGCCGCGCGCGCCTCGGTGAAGGAGCGCGCCGCACACTGGCGCGCGATGACGCCGGCGAAGCTGGCCAAGGCGGAGGAAATGGCCGCCGATGGGGCCTCGCAGGCGGAGATCGCCCGTCGGCTCAAGGTCAGCCGGAGCACGGTCTCGCGGCACCTCGCCGGCAAGAGCTCCTAAGCCCGAGCCCACACCAGGCGCTGCGCCCGTCCGCCCGGTTGCCGCGGCTCGACCGTCAGTGTGAGCCGGCCGTCCCGCTCACCGATGACGCGCTCCATCGTCGTGCCGATCCAGTCCGGGATGAGCGCGACCGCCACTTCGTGCCGGACAACGTTCCCGTCCCTGGTCCACAACCCGGCGTAGGCGACGAACTGCTTCGCGACGTCCGCCCACTGCGCATCGGTGGCTTCACCTGCCCGTCCCCCGAAGGCCGGGCGTTCCGGTGCGCCGAGCATTGCCGACATCGTCCCGTCGGCGCCGTACATGATGCGCCCGATCGGCTCGTCCCCGAACGGCGTCGTCACCGTGCCGTCGCCGGCCACCACTTCGAACGCCTCGAGCGTCCACGTCCCGATCAGATCCATCCCACGGTTCTACCCGGCGGCGGTCAGGAGACCTCGCACGGGTTGTCCGGCAACCGGACTTCCGTGCCGCTGAACGTGAACTCAAGGCCCGAGTCGGTCGGGTTCAGGTCCACGTCCACGCGGGCCGGGAGTTCACGCAGGGGGATGCGGATCTCGGGGAAGTCGGCGAAGTCGAGGTCACCGAACAGCGGCGTGGACACCTGCCCGGGCGCCAGCACCAGTTCCCCGTTCTCGATGCGCGGTGTCGTGGTCGCCGATCCGCTGAACAGGCCGATCCCGCCCGCGACCTTGAGGCTGCCGTCGTCGCCGTTGGACACCGTCATGCCCATCGCCTGCTCACTCATCGCCGCGTAGGTCACCAGCCCGGACCCCTGGAGGGAATCCAGCTCGCCGCCGGAGCCCTGCCGCTCGACGCCCCGAGCCTCGACCCGCAGATCCTGCACGCGCACACCTTGGGCATTGGCGTCGTGCGCGGTCATGCGCATGCCGTTCAGCCGCCCGCGGATCAGATCGGGGATCAACGGGAAGCCGGAGATCTCGACGTCCGGGCGGTCGGGCGTCTGCAGACAGTCCTGAACCTTGCCGGCCACGACGCGCTCGACGACGATCTCGGCGCCTCGGTCAAATCCGACCAGACCCAGCACGGAGAGAACCCCGACCGAGGTCCAGGTTGCGACCTTGCGCCGCCGCGACCACGGCGGGCGCTTCGGCTTCGGCGTCGACGGTGCGGCGGGCGGAGGCACGGGCTCGGTCATTGGTGACACCCTCTCAGATCACCCGGCCCACATCGCGGGCCACGATGGCGTCCATCGCACGCTCGGCGATCGCGGCGATCGTCATCGACGGGTTGCAGGCTGCGGTGCTGCCCGGCATCAGGGCGCCGTCAAGGACGTAGAGCCCACGCTGCCCGTGCACCCGGCCCTCAAGATCACAGACCTCCCCCATCGACGCCCCACCGAGCGGGTGCCAGGTCGTGGTGTCCAGCGCGGTCGTGTCGAGCAGCGCGGCCGGCCCGGCGATGGTGCGCACGCGGTCGGCGATGTGCGCCTGGATCCCCGCGTCGCCGTTCCGCGGCCAGTGCAGCACCGCTTCGCCGCGCCGGCCGTCCCAGACGAAGCGGCCGCGGCCGGATCGGCCCAGGCCTTGCTCGCGTAGATGACAGGCCCGCCCTGCGGCGACCCGAATCGCTCGGCCAGGTCGGTCCACAGGTAGATGCGGTCGGCATTGGAACCCCAGTTGCGTCCCAGGCCCACGGGCAGGTCCGAGACAGTGCCGTGCGCGGCGGCGCGCATCAGCAGCTTGGTCGTATTGGCACTGCCGGCGGCCATCACCAGCGTCCCCGTGGTGAGGACCTTGCGTTCCTGCACCCGGCCGGCGGTGTCGATCCGCTCGACGTGGACCTCCCAGCGCCCACCCTTGGTCCGGGCCACGTCGGTGACCTGATGAAGCGTCAGAACGCGTACACGCCCGGTGGCCTCGGCCGCCCGGATGTAGGTGACGTCGACGGAGTGCTTCCCGCCGTTGTTCACACCCATCGCGCAGTCGCCGTTGGTGTACGACGGCTTCATCTCGCCGCGGAGCTCCCGTAGCGCGAAATTCCAGTCGATCGGCATCGGCACCTTCGACACCGCATACCCGCTCTCCCGGACCCGCGCGGCGAAGACCCGCGATGCCGCGTAGTTCGGGGACGCGATCAGCTCGTCGGGCGCGGTCGCGAGTCGCAGCATGCGGGCCACCCGCGGGTAGTGCACGCGGTCGAGGCGGTCGTAGTCCAGCCCGGCGGGAAAGGTGGCCGAGAAGACGCCATGTTCTCGTTCTGAACTCGCTCCAGCAGACCGGTGTACCGACGCTGCGGGAGCGGCACCGGCAGGAACGTCGGCGACCCCGGCCTGCGCGAAGCGCAATGCCGCGACCCCACCGCCGAACCCGGAGCCGATCACGACGACGCGGTGGTTCTCACGGCTCGTGCGGATCCGGGCGGCGGGTGTCGACGCAGCCGCCGGGCGGGCCTGGGCGAGGGTCAGCCCGGCGCCGGCGGCGCCGACCAGGAAGCTGCGACGGGACAGCGAGTCGGACATGCTTGACACTTTAGTCCAAAAGTGTCAAGTGCGCTGCCGTGCTCTCAGCTCAGGCCCAGCGCGGGCAGGAGCGTGCGGGTCAGGTAACCGCGCAGGTCGGCGTCGCTGCGGATCAGGTCGCTGTCGAACGTCAGCACGGACATCCCGAAACGCAGGAGCGTCTCGATGACTTCCGCTCGTCGCTCCTCCAGCGCCGGTGCGCGCTCGAACAACGGGCCCACGAACGTCTCGGCGAACGGCGCAGCCTCGGCGAGGACCTCGGTGTCGAAGATCGGGTTACCGGTCTCCGGGAAGAGCAGGACCGCGAGGGCCGGAATCTGGCGGAACGCGGCGCGGCCCGACACGAGCAACTCCACGACGTACTCGCCGGGGTCGTCGATCGGCTCGATGCGTTCGAGAACCTCGCCGAGGGCGCGGCCGCTCATCAGAGTGATCGACTCGGCGATCAGATCCTCGCGGCTGCCGAACTGCGCGTAAACCGTCTGCCGGGAGACTCCGGCTGCCGCGGCCGCCGACGCGATGCTGACCGCGCGGAGACCGCCCTCGCCGATGAGCTCCTCGACGGCGGCGAGGATCCGTTCGCGCGCGGGCATGCCTGATTTTGTCAGGCGCGATTCAGCCGGGCGGGCACGTGGAGATAGCCACGCAGGGCCGCGTTGTCGCCGAGCACCGGAGGACCCGCGAGCGCCAGGTTCGGGAAGCGCTCGAACAACCGACTCAGGGCGACTTCGGCCTCCAGTCGGGCCAGTGAGGCACCGAGGCAGAAATGCACTCCGGCCCCGAGAGCCAGGTGGTCCCGCGCGTTCGCCCGGCTGATGTCGAACCGGTCCGGGTCGGCGAAGACGTCCGGGTCGCGGTTGGCGCCCGCGAGCAGGCAGATGACCATCTTGAGCTTCGGCACCGGGACGCCACGGATCTGCGTCGCGACCTCGGAGTGACGGACCGTGAACTGCGCCGGGCCGTCGAGCCGCAGCATCTCGTCGATCGCGTTGCGCCACCGCTCCGGCTCGGCCTGCAGCAATGTGGCCTGGTCCGGATGCGCGAGCAGACGAAGCGCGCCGCTGCCGATGAGGTTGACGGTGGTCTCGAACCCGGCGAACAGCAGCAGGCCGGCGTTGGCCATGAGCTCGGTCTCGGTCAGGCCGTTGCCGGTGAGGTTCTCGGCGTCGGATGCGGAGACCATGCGACTGAGCAGGTTCTCCCCCGGGTTGGCCCGGAGGTGGTCGAAGTGACCGAGCAGCCAGGTGTTCATCTCTCGCAGGCAGTCCTCGATGTCGAGGAACGTGCGGAACGGGACACCGAAGGCGGCGATCTGCAGGATGCGGTCCCCCCAGCCGAGGAACGTCTGCTGCAGCTCCGACGGCACACCGAGGATCTCGGCGATGACCAGGACCGGTAGGCGATTCGCGTACTCCTCGACGAGATCCGCCGGGCTGCCGTCGCGATGCTCGGCCTCGAGCGCGTCGAGCAGTTCGTCGGCGATCTCGACGGTGCGCAGACGCAGCGCCTCGATGGCCTTCGGGGTGAACGCGCGGCTGGCGACCCGGCGCAGGCGCAGGTGCTCGGCACCGTTCGTCATGATCATCGCCGGCCGCTCCACGAACGGCTGCGCCAACGGGTCGAGCGACCACGCCAGCGCCCGGCGCAGCGGCGCCGGCAGCGCCTCGTCCGGAATCCCGGACCGGTACGCATCGCTCTTGAGCAGCTCGCTGACGACGTCGTAGCGCGCGGTCGTGTAGACGTACCGACCGGGGACGACGTCGCCCTGCGCACGGATCTGCGCATACAGCGGGAACGGGTCCCGTTGCAGCGCCTTGTCGGCGTTCAGCCGGGCGAACAGGTCACCGCCGCGGGCGCCGACCTTCATCCCGACAGCGGGCAGACCCTGCCGGATTCCCCAGCGCACGGCGAGCTTGAGGTCCGACTGCCGAGGCACGCGCGCGCGGACGCGGCCGGGACGAGGCGTCGTGAGGGTCATGGACCCATGGTTGACACTTTTGTGCAAAAGTGTCAAGTGAACGGACGGGGTGCCCCCGTGCAGCCCCCGTCCGTTCCCCGCTCTACGTCAGGCGCGGACCTCGGGGCGCGCGTCCTGCGTCTGCGCCCCGGGCATCGAGGCGTCCACCAGGGCGATGTCGCCGTTCGCTCCCGGCAGCGGCGGCGGGGTGAGGCTCGGCCGGCTCTCGCGGTCCGCCTGCGAGGGCACCCCGGCCGGGGACGACCCCGCGGCGGGCTTGACCTTGGCCGGCTTGGTCGCCGGGGACTTCGTCGCGGCCGGCTTCGTCGCGGCCGCCTTGCGCGCGGGGGTTCTCTTCGCCGCGGGCTTGCGGCCCGAATCCGGTTCGATCAGCTCCACCTTCATACGCTTCGGCTGCTTCGGCGCCTTCTTACGGAGCTTCAGCATCTCGGCGCCGATCTCCTGGAGTTGCTTCCGGCCGAGCGCCTCACGCACGTCCGGGAACCACGCGGACTCCTCTTCCTCGATGTGGTGTTCGACGCTCTCGATCAACACGGTGACCTTCGCCGTGAAGCGCTCGTCGTCGGGAGTCATCTCGGCGAGCTCGGCGCACAGCAGGTCGGCGACGTGGTGCTCCTCGTACGACTCGAGGATGTCGGATTCGATGTCCGGCACCATCTTGCGGACCTGCGGGTACATACCCTCGTTCTCGATGTAGGTGTGCACCGCGAGCGTCTGGAGGATCTGCTTCACCAGCTTCTGCTTCTCCGCCGGCTTCTCGGCCTTCTCGAAGCTGCGGAACAGCCGCTTGATCTCTTTGTGGTCCTCGCGGAGCACGACGATGGCGTCCGTCGACATGGGTGGTCCTTCCGATACGGAGCGGGCGGCTCCTCCAAAACGCGTAGTTCTGAAAGTGCCCGTTAACCGCGACGGCATGCTCCACCTGCGCGGATATCGTTCGGGGATGACCGAACCGATCGTCCGCATGCCGCTCCGTGTGCGCTACCACGAGTGCGACGGGCAGAAGATCGTCTTCAATGCCTGGTATCTCGCCTACGCCGACATCGCGTTGACCGAGGCGGCGCGCGCGCTCTTCGGCAGTTACGACGAGCTCGCCGCCCGCGGCGTCGACGTGGTCGTCGCGGAGGCGAACGTCCGCTACCTCGGCTCGGCCGGCTTCGACGACGAACTGGTGGTTGACGTCTGGACCCAGCACCTGGGGAACACCTCGATGGTGCTGCGGTTCGACGTCACCAAGAACGGCGAGCTGATCACCCAGGTGACGAGCCGCTACGTCTGGGTCGACACCGAGACACTGAAGCCGAAGACCCCGCCGACCGAGATCCGCGAGGCCTTCGCCGAGCACCTCGCACCCGAGTAGAGGTCAGCCGACGGGGTTGACTCCCAGGACCGCGCCGTCGATGTCGGAGATCTCGTTCCAGCGCCGACCGACCTCGTCGATCGACGGGATCTCGGCGAACGTGACGCCCTTGGTCTGGAATTGCGCGACGCGGTAGACGCGGCCGCCGCCCACGACGAAGACGCTGCCCGACTCGGTGAGCTCGTCGGAACACAGGTGACCGACCACCGGGGCGACGTGCGCGGGTGAGAGCGCCGCCAGAACCTCCGGCGGGGCGACGTCTTCGGTCATCCGCGTGGCGGCCATCGGAGCGACGGCGTTGGCGAGGACGTTCGCCTTGCGCCCCTCGATCGCGAGGGTGTTGATCAGGCCGATCATCCCGGCCTTGGCCGCGCCGTAATTGGCCTGGCCGAAGTTGCCGAAGATGCCCGAGGTCGAGGCCGCCACCACGACGCGGCCGTGCTGCTGCTCGCGCAGGCGCGGCCATGCGGCGGAGATGGTGTGGAAGGCCCCGTAGAGGTGGACCTGCAGGACGGCGTCCCAGTCCTCGAAGGTCATCTTGTGGAAGGCCTTGTCGCGCAGGATGCCGGCATTCGCGATGACCCCGTCGATGCGCCCGAAGGCGTCGAGCGCGGTCTGCACGATCGCCAGACCGCCCTCGGCCGTGGCGACGCTGTCGTAGTTCGCTACCGCAGTCCCGCCGGCGGCCGCGATCTCCGCAACCACCGCATCGGCCGCGGCCGACCCGGCACCGCTGCCGTCACGCGAGCCCCCGAGGTCGTTGACCACGACCTTCGCCCCCGACGCCGCGAGGGTGAGCGCGTACTCCCGACCCAGCCCGTTCCCCGCCCCGGTGATGACGACGACCCGGTCCTGCACTCCGGCCATGCCTGCACTCCTCGTCTGTGTCCTTGGAGATGACATCTCCAACAAGCCCAACTGAAGATGACATCTCCATCGAGCCCAACTGAAGATGTCATCTTCAACGAGCTTCTCGGACAGACTGTACAGACGAGCTGTAGCAGAAAGCCAGTCAGAGGCCGAGCGGGTGGTAGCGGCCGATGATCAGGTGCTCCAGGAGACCGCGGGCCGGCTCGGTCGCACCGTCGACCTCGACGTCGCAGAGCAGCTGGCGGTGCCAGCGGTGGAGCAGCGAGGGGTCGGGACCGGAGAGGTCGAGGACCTCGCGGGCGAGGCGGTACTCCCCGTGCGGCATGCCGTGCCCCCACTGGGGGTGCCGGTACCCGAGGCCCTGCATCTCGAGGTGGGCCTGGGGCCGGTAGCGCAGCCGGAGTTGCTCACCGTCCTCGGTGAGGGCGGTCAGCGTGGCGGCGCGGACCCAGCGGGTGCCGCCCTCGAGTTCGAGCTCCATCGTCCCGGTCCCGTGGACGTGCTTCTCCGGACCTGAGCCCTCCGGGCAGATCACCAGCGCCGTGTTCCACGGGCGGCCGTTCTCGTCCGACTTCGCGTGCCAGAACAGCGTGCGGCCGGGCAGGTGCACCGGGGTCCAGAGCCAGAAGAACTGCGGGTCGATCGGCGGCTGCTGCGGCTGCGGGTCCTTCACACCGATCGGGCGGATGCCCCACGACCGGTCGCGCAGGCCGTCGGTCCCGTCGAGCCGGTGCGTCGTGCCGGCCGCGGTGACGGTGCCGCTGACGTCGCAGGCCTGGGACAACCGGGTGTAGTCCATGAACGCCCGGGTGCCGGTGCGGTGGATGAACCGCGGCTCCTCGATCGGGAAGTGACGCCCCGTAAAGATGAGGTCTGCCGAGATCTCGTCGTCCTCCACGACGACGCGGACCTCGTTCAGGGGCTCGATGATCTCGATCCGCACCGGAGGAATCGACAGGCCGCTCCGGGCACCGAGGGTCTGCGAGACGTGCAGGCAGTGCTGCTTGCCGGCGACGACCACCGACAGATGCGCGTCGGCCACGCCGATGTTCGGGTAGACCCCGAACGCGATGGTGACCATCAGGCCATCGGCGGTGAACGCTCCGAGGTAGGCCCGGTCGTAGAAGTTGCGGTCGGTGCCGGAGACGGCGATCGGTTCCGGGGTCTGGTGGACGAACCACTCGTCCGCGGCGGTGAGCATCAGGCCACCGAAACCGGGAGCTTTTTGATCCCGCGGAAGAAGTTCGACCGCAGGCGCTCCGGCGGACCCGTGACGTCGAGCACGATGTCCCGGCGGATCAGTTCCTCGAGCAGGATCTCACCCTCCAGCTTGGCCAGGTGCGACCCGAGGCAGAAGTGCGGACCCCAGCCGAACCCGAGGTGCTTGTTCGGGCTGCGGTCGAGGATCAGCTCGTCCGGGTTCTCGAACACCCGCTCGTCCCGGTTCGCCGAGGTGAACCAGAGGACGACCTTCTGCCCGGCCGCGATCTTGCGGTCGTGCAGCTCGACGTCCCGGGTGGTGGTGCGGCGCATGCAGACGATCGGGGAGAGAACGCGCACCAGCTCCTCGACCGCGACCTTCGGCTTCACCAGCCCCGCACGCAGCCGCCCCCACTGGCCCGGATTCTGATGCAGCAGCAGTGCCGTGCCGGTCATCAGGTTGCGGGTGGTCTCGTTGCCGGCCACCAGCATCACCAGGTAGTAGGCGTCGAGCTCCTCCTGGTCCAGCGGCACGCCGTCGATCGTCGCCCTCGACAGCAGGCTGATCAGGTCGTCCGTCGGCCGGGCCCGCCGCTCCGCGGTGAGCGCGTGGAAATACTCGAAGATCTCGGTCCGGGTGCGCACCATCACCGACGGGTCGGTGACGTAGTCCGGGTCGGTCTGACCCGAAATGACATTCGTCCACGCGATCAGCTGCGAGGTGTCCTCCGGGTCGACGCCGAGCAGCGAACCGAGCACCAGGATCGGGATGCGCGCGGTCGCGTGCGAGACCAGGTCCACCTCACCGGCTGCCGTCAGGTCGTCCAGATGCGACGTGACGAGCTCACGGATGCGGGGTTCGAGCCGGAGCATCCGCGCGCGGGTGAACTCTGCGGCGACGAGCTCGCGCATCTCCCGGTGCCGGGGCGCGTCCATGTTGTGGATCGAGGGCTTGCCGTGCCCTTCCGCCCGGCGGCTCTGGATCTGCGTTCCCTGCGCGCTGGAGAAGGTCTCCCAATCCGAACCCGCCGCCTTGATGTCGGCGTAGCGCGTCAGGGACCAGAACCCTTCTCCGCCGTCGGGCTCGTCGTTCCAGTGGCAGGGATCGGAGTTCCGCAGGGCGCGGAAGAGCGCGCCGTCCTCGGCCCGCACGAACGGGTCGAGATCCATCAGGTCGATCTGGTCGGGCCGCACTGGCAGTCCTCAGGTCGTGGTTCGGGGGATGGCGTTCCGAGCTGAGTTGTGCGCGGAAAGGGTGTCACCCTTTCGGTGCACGCGAACAGAGCGCGGCTACGTGAAGCACACGGCCTTGCTGTTGGGGGCGGTCCAGCCCTTCGCGTCCAGCAGCACCGGGTAGTAGCAGTTGTTCTCCGGAGCGTTCTTCTGCCCCGGCGAGAAGGTCACCGGCGTCGTCAGCCCGCCGAAGGTCTCCTTCTTCAGATTTCCGAGGCCCTCCAGGACCAGTGCCGTGGTGATCGCCTGCGACGCCTTTGCACCGAGGCTCTCGATCACGGTGCGGAACATCTCGCCCGCGACCCAGGCCTGCGAGGTGGCGCCATCGGAAGCGGTGTCCGGCGCGTACAGCTTCATGGCGCTCGCGTACGCCTGCTGCGCGGCATTGTCGGCGCGCATCCAGGGAAACACGATGTGCGCCACCGACACCGTTGCCTTCTGCGCGTTGGCGTCGTTACTCACGACACTGCCCGTGGCGATCGCGGACGTGGCGACGGCAGGGAAGTAGTTCAGCGCCGCGCAGGAGCGCATAAAGCGCTGGATCGCGGAGCCGTCCATCGCCAGCAGCAGCTGATCGGCGCCCGCGGTCTGCGCCGAGCGGCACTGCGCGCTGAAGTCCGTGCCGGTGATGGACATCTGCGCCTCGTAGACGACCTGCGCACCGGCCTTGGTCGCGCCACCCTGCTTCAGCACCTGGTACGCGTCGGTGCAGTTGTTCGCCTCGACGCAGTAGACGAGGCCGATCTTCTTCTTGCCAGCGGCGACGTTCTGCTTGACGGCGCCGATGATGGTGGCGCCGAACGTCGTGCCCTGCGGGAACAGGTACGGGCTCTGGTTCCAGTCGAAGTTCAGCGAGTCACCACCGACGGCCGGCACCTTGAGCGCCTCGACCGCGGCCCGGAAACCCTTGATGGAGATCGGGACGGAGCTGCCGACAAGCGCGACCGCGCCCTTGTTCTGCACGAGGTCGCGGACCGCGGCGTTGGACTTCGACGGATCGGACGCATCGTCCGCCTGCACCAGCCGGATCGGGTGGCAGGCGATCCCGCCGCGGGCGTTCATCGCGGCGACCCACACCGGCAGGCCGATCTTGGATCCGGCGAGGGTGTTGCTGACGATGCCGGTGAATCCCCCGACCTGGCCGATGGTGATCGGGGAGAGCGACTGCGTGCACCCGGCGGCCTGAGGGGCGCCGGCCGTCTGCGTCGTGGCTCCCGGCTTGGCGCCGGTCTTGGTCGCGGTCGCGGGGGCGGCACTCGCTGCGCCGGCCGTAGCACCACCGGTGCCGGGAGCGGCGCCGGGAACGGTGGCGGTCTGGCCGGTCGCCGCCGGGGCGGCGGGAGCCCCCGGCACAGCGGCCTCGGGAGCGGGGCCTCCGACGAGCCCGTCGACGGCCGAGACGGTGGCGCCGCCCGGGCCGTTCGCGGCCGCGATCGCCTCGACACTCTGCCGGCTGCCACAGGCCGAGACGGCCATCGATCCGGCCAGCACGAGGCCGAGCAGGGCAATGCGGGTCTGTCGCTGTCGCATGATGCTCCTAAGCGGGGGTGCCGACGGTGCCGCCGACGTAGCTGGAAAACAGGTCTTCGCCGTCGAGTTCTGACGGCTCGCCGGCGAAGGACACCGAGCCCTTGTGCAGGAGGTAGACGGAATCCGCGACCTCGAGGGCGCGGGTGACGTACTGCTCGACGATGAGCAGGCTCGCCCCCTCCGCCGCGAGACGCCGCAGGAAGTCGAAGATCTCGTCGACGATGCGCGGGGCCAGGCCCATCGACACCTCGTCGAGCAGGACGACGCGCGGTCGCTGCACGTACGCGCGGGCGAGCGCGAGCATCTGCTGCTCACCGCCGGACATCGTGCGGGCGAGTTGGTTCATGCGCTCGCCGAGACGCGGGAAGGCCGAGACCGCCCGGTCGAACGCCTCGTTCTCATCGCCGTGGACGGCCTGCAGGCGGATGTTCTCGCGGACGGTCAGGCTGCCGAAGACGCCCCGGCCCTCGGGTACGTGGCAGATCCCGCGGCGGGCGAGTTCGTGCGGGCTCGCCGTGGTGAGGTCTTCGCCGTCGAAGGTGCGCCGGCCGGCCGTCAGGCTGATCACGCCGGAGGCGGCACGGAGCAACGTGGTCTTCCCGGCGCCGTTGGCGCCGAGCAGTGCGACGACACTGTGCGGCGGGACGGTCAGGTCCACGTCCCGCAGGACGGTGGTGCTGCCGTAGCCGGCGCGGACGCCGTTCAGGCGGAACATGACGCCTCGCCCTCCACTGCCGCTTCCACCGACGCGTCGCCGAGATAGGCGGCCCGCACGATCGGGCTGACCTGCACCTGCTCCGGGGTGCCGTCGAAGATCGGCCGGCCGAAGTCGAGGACGTAGAGGTAGTCGCAGACCGACATGACCAGCGCCATGTCGTGCTCGACGATCAGCAGTCCGACGCCGCGTTCGGTCACCAGTGACCGCAGGACCTCGCCGAAGCGCGCAGTCTCCGTGTGGTCGAGCCCGCTGCTCGGCTCGTCGAGGAGCAGCAGCCGGAACTCACCGGAGACGACCCGGGCCAGTTCGACCAGCCGGCGCTGACCGGTGGACAGGTCCGCGGGCCGGCGCTCGGCCAGGTGCGCGATGCCGCACAGCTCGAGGGCCTGGTCGGTGCGCTGCGCGACGGTGGCCCGGTCGTGCCGCCGGCCGACGAGGTGGCGCAGTGGGTTGCGGCCCGCCATGCCGACCTCGCGACCGAGCGCGACGTTGTCCCGCACGGTGAGCGAGTCGAACAGTTCCATCCGCTGGAACGTGCGGCCGAGTCCGCGCCGGGCGCGCTCGGCCGGGCCGACCTTGGTGACGTCGCGGCCGAAGAGGTGCAGCCGGCCCTCGGCCGGTGTCAGCAGCCCGGTGCACGCGTTGAACGTGGAGGTCTTGCCGGCACCGTTCGGTCCGAGCAGGCCGGTGACGCGGCCGAGCGGAGCGTCCAGGGAAACGTCGCCGACGGCGGTGTGCCCGCCGTAACGGATCGTCAGATTTCGAACTTCGAGTCCGTCGCTCATACCGAGCTCACCGCCGTCCGGGCGCGGGTACGCCGCGGTCTGCCCGGCAGGTTGCCGGCCAAACCGGCCGGCCCGTGCCGGCGCTCGGCGTGCACGACGGCGCGGGCGCCGAACCACCGGTCAAGTCCGCCCTGGGAAGCGGCCGCCGCGACGATGGCGCTGAAACCGAAGATCGCCTGGATGGCCGACGACGTCCGCTCGCCGTCCAGGTAGGCGGGTACGACGTAGAGCAGGACGGGCGCGACGAACGCCGCGGGGATGGTGGCCCGCCCGGAGATGGTGAGCACGGCCAGCGCGATCAGCGACGCGGTGAAGGGGAACGCGAAGCCGCCGACCGAGCCGAACAGCCCCGCGTACATCGCCCCGCTCATCCCGGCCATCGCGGCGGAGAGGCAGAACACGAGCACCAGGGACACGGTCGTGGACAGGCCGAGGGTGACCAGCGCGGTGGGGGAGTCGGACAGCGCCCGTAGCAACCGGCCGAGTCGGCTGCGCTCGACCACCGCGACAACGAGCGCACCGGCGACCGCGACGGCGAGCAGCACGTAGTAGTACCGCTCCTCCGACTCGAAGCCCGCGGGCCGCGTGGTCTGCAGCTTCTGCCCGAAGCCGAACATGTAGTCCTTGGTGTAGAAGAACTGCGCCAGGAAGACGCCGAAGCCGAACGTCGCGAGCGCCAGGTAGAGACCGGAGAGCCGGATCGCCGGGATGGCGACGAACGCCCCGACCGGGATCGTGATCAGGCCGGCGACGAGTAGCGCGAGCGGCCACGGCATGCCCCGTCCGAGCAGATGCCCGAACGCGGCCGCGCCGACGGCCGCGAACCCGACCTGGCACAGCGAGATCTGGCCGGAGACCCGGACCAGCAGGCCGAGGGAGAGGAACAGCAGGACCTGCGCCATCGCGAGGTTCCACACCGGCTGCTTCGCACCGACGAGGGACGGGACCGCGAGCAGCAGCGCGAACGCGGTGCCGTACCCGGCGGTGCGCTGGCGCGCGGTGAACCGGCTCGGCGCCACGGCACGGGCCTTCACCGAGCGGCCGACCTCGACGAGCTTGCCGCGCGGGGTGAACAGCAGGATCGCGAACAGCGCCAGGAACGGAACGTTGAGATCGAGGCCGGTCAGCTGCGGGTACTCGACGACCTGCTGGCTGACCAGCTTCTGCGCGATGCCGATCCCGATGCCCCCGAGGAAGGCCAGCGGCAGGCTGGCGAACCGGCCGATCGCGGCGGCCCCGAAGGCCTGGACGACCAGCAGCGAAAGGACGTCGACGTCGAGCTGACCCTGGGCGCTGGCGAACAGCACACCGGACACCGATGCGAAGACCCCGCCGATCATCCAGCTGATCCGGCGCACGGCCGCCGGGTCGAGCCCGGTCATGTCGAGCAGCATCGAGTCATCGACCGCGCCGCGCATCGCCACGCCAAGGCGGGAGACGCGGAACAGGACGTAGAGCGCGACGGCGGCGATCACACCGATGCCGACAGTGAGAAGGTTCTCGACCGTGACGCGGACCCCGTCGACGGTGAACGCGGTGCCCTGCGGGAGGAACGGCTCCAGCGTCTTGGCCTCGGGGCCGTAGAGGAGTTCGATCAGACCGCGCAGGCCGACGAGCAGCCCGACGGTCCCGGCGATCTTGTAGGTGACCGGAACGTCGGCGAGGACTGCGGCCATGCGCTCGAGCAGCAGCCCGGCGATCGGACCGAACACGCCCGCGACGAGCAGGACCGCGAGCGGCCACGGCATGTTCTTCTCGACGTGGAGGCTGTAGAAGACGAAGGCGGCCGCGGCCGAGACCGCGCCGTGGCCGAAGTTGAACAGGCCGGACGTCTTGTAGGTGAGCACCAGTCCCATCGCGGACAGGCCGTAGATCGCCCCCGCCGTGATGCCGAAGATGACGTAGGGCAGCAGGTCGTTCACGAGGCGCACACCACGCATTCGGCGGCGGCGGCGCGCGCGACCTCGCGCACGGCCTTACCGCGGACGTACTCGCACTCGGGGCGGTGCACGCGGGTCATGCCGTTCGCCATCACCCAGATGCTCCGGGCCGCCACGGTCTCGGTACGGGCGCCGACGTTCATCGCGATCAGGCGACGCCGCAACGCGAGCCGCTCGGTGCGGATGCTGCGCAGCCCGCGGCCGAGCCAGACGGCGCCCGCCAGACCGCCGACGGCGAAGGCGGCCACCCCCAGCACGAGCCAGGGCACCTCGTCCTCCAGATGCGTCTGCCCGCTCGCACCGACCCACGCGAGCACCAGCCCACCGAGGGACGCGGCCGCGAGCAACGCGGCGACCGCGGCGTTCGCGCGGGTCCACGCACCCTGCGGGCCGAGGTAGGGCGCCCGGTGCTCGGGGTCCAGGACGGAGGTCGACACGCCTACTCCGCGGTCGCGGCGGTCGGGGCCGGGACGGGGCGGCGGCTCGGCTCGGCCGCGCGCTCCCGCGCCAGCTCCGCGTCGACCCGCTCGGTGATCAGCGGCAGCCGCTCGGCGTGCAACTCGCGCAGGCCGCGCAGCTCGCGCCACTCGTCACGCAGGTCGGCCGAGATCCAGAGCACGGCGCCGAAACCGAGTCCGAACAGCCCGACCAGACCGCCGGAGATCAGGTACGGCAGCTGCTCGACGACGTAGAGGCTGTCGCTGATGCCGAGCCAGCCGAGGAGCAGCGCCACGAGACCCGCGACGAAGGCCGCGGCGGCGGCCGCCCGGTCCCACTGCACGCGCAGCCAGGTCACGAACCCCACGTCAGACCCCTACCTTCCGGATTCCCACGAAACGAACGACGATGGCCGCGCCGATGGCGAGGGCCGCGGCCAACCCGACCGCCAGGTACACCGGCGCCAGATCGGGATGGGTGTAGGAAGCGCTCGCGAGCGCGGTCTGATCCCCCGCGGCCGGTGCGACACCGAGATCGACCGTGGGGATCGCCGGGACTGAGGCCACGTCAGTAATGAGAGCGGGCAGTCCGGCGGCGTCCACCGCGGGGGTTTCCTCGGCGGTCGTGGGCGTCGCCGCCACCCCGGCGGCCGGGACGGAGGCCGGGAGACCGGCTCCCCGCAGGGTGACCGAGGCGACGGTGCGGCCGATCGTCACGCTGACCGGCGTCTCGCCGTTGACCTGAGGGTTCTCCGGCGGCGCCGGCAGCACACCGGACAGGGTCAGGGAGGGCGAGATGATGCCGGTCTCGGTCTCGACCGCCTTCTGAAAGGCCATCGTGATGCCGGCGGCTTCGAATGCGTCGGCGACCGCGGCGGCGTCGATCGGCACGGAGTACTGGGGGGCGCCGGGCACCTCGAGGAAGAACTGACCGTCGACGAAGCCGAGGTCCGGGCCGGTGATCTGCGCGCCCGCGCCGAGCGGGGACTCGGCCGGCACGGTGATCGTGATGCCCCGCGCGGTTATCCGCCCGATGCTGAGCGAGCTGATGCGCTGCCGCGTCCCGCTGTCGTCGGCGAGGGTCTCGGCGGAGGACCGCAGGCCGGAGATCAACAGCTTGTCGAAGAGCACGACCGCGTCGACGAGCGAGTTGGCCGCCGCCTTCGTTCCGCCCTGCACCCGCTCGACGCGGGCGTTGGTCGCGGCCTGGTTCGTGCCGGTGCCCAGTGCCGCACGGGCCGCGGCGAGGTTCAGACCGCTCTCCGCGTGCAGGTCGACCCCGGGGGCTGTCACGTCCTCGGGCTGGTCGCCCGCCGAGGTCACGGCCACCAACGGGAAGTCGAGACCCCCGAGGCCCTTGCCGCCGGCCTGGCTGAACGCGATGCCGGTCGCGGAGTCACCCAGGTACGGACCGGCCGCGAGAGCGGAGGACTCCCCCAGCGAGGTCAGCCGCACCCGGGACTCCGGCGCGGACTGCTCCAGGCTCAGCCCGAGCGGGACCGACGGGTTCGTCGCGGTCACGAGGTTGCCGTAGGCGACGGCCGTGCCGTCGTAGCTCACCGGGGAGGTGGTGGCCGCGACGGCCAGCGGGGCGACGCCGAACACGGCGAACCCGGTTGCCGCGGTTAGGCCGACGAGAAGTCTCACCAGATCTCCTTTGTGACGGTGCTGTCACAAACTAGGCGCACCCGATCGATACCACAAGGGGGCAATTGACAAAGATCACGCCGGATCGCCCGCCTTCAGGGCCCCGGCGGCCGCGGGCGACGATGTGACTCAACGATCGCGTCGTGGCGTGCACGTCGGAGGCGCCTCACCAGGCGTCGCCCCGCATCACATGTCGCGCCTGCCCCGTGAAGCGGCGGCAGACCTGGTGAAGCGGAGCGCGCGGGCAGTGAAGCGTGCGGTCAGGCGGGGGTGGCGCGCACCGCGACGGCACGGGCGGCAAGCAGACCGCCGTCGAGCTCGAGGTCGACGCCGTTGACCCAGGAGGCGGCCGGCGAGAGCAGGAAGGCGACCACCGCCGCCACCTCGTCGGCGCGGCCGAGACGTCCGACGATGTCGGCCGCGCCGTCGACGCTGGCCCCCATCGACGTGCGGAAGTCTCCGATTATCGGGGTCTCGGTCGGGCCCGGGCTGACCGCGGAGACGCGAACCCCGGCGCCGAGCAGGGCGGTGGCGCGGGCCTTGGCATGCAGGACGAGCAACTTCTTCGACAGGTCGTACGCGGCGGAACCACCCAGGTTCTGGTCCGCCGCGAATGCGAGGACGTCGTCGTCCACGGCGTCGAGCAACGACCACGCGGTGTCGTCGTCGACTCCGGGACGACGGGCGGCCAGCGAGGTCACGTGGACGACGGCCGACCCGGCGAACATCCGGGCGGTGATCGCGTCGGTCAGCCGCCGGGCGCCGAGGTAGTTCACGCGGAGCACGACCTCGGGCGGTGCGGTGCCCGGCACCCCCGCGACGTTGGCGAGCCCGTCCAGCGCCCCGATACCGGCGGCGAGGGCATCGATGCCGGCGGCGTCGGTCAAGTCGAGGGTGACCCGCTCGCATCCGGCCGGGACTCCGTCGACGTTGCGGTCGACGCCCACCACGGAATGTCCGGCGGCGCCCAGTTGCGCGGCGAGCGCCTGACCGATGCCCGAGCCGGCGCCGGTGACGAGGTACCTGCTCATGCCAACACCGCCTTCACCTCGAGGAACTCCACCAGGCCCCACTCGCCGAGCTCCCGGCCGACCCCGGAACGCCCGAAGCCGCCGAACGGGGCTCCGGGTCGCGTGCGGGTGCGGACTCCGTTCACCTTGATCTGACCGGCCCTCAGCTCCGCCGCCATCGCGGCGATGCGGGCCGGGTCCGTGCCCCAGACCTCGGCCGAGAGGCCGTACTTCGTGTCGTTCGCGAGCGCGATCGCGTCGGCGTCATCGTCGTAAGGCAGGAGGACCAGGGCCGGCCCGAACACTTCTTCACGAGCGATCTCGGCGTCGCGCGCCACGTCGGCGAGGACCACCGGGCCGAAGTAGGGCGAGGAGGTGCCTCCGACCACCGCGACCTGCCGCGCCCCGGCGGCGAGCGCGCGCTCGACGAATCCGGAGACCCGCTCGTGCTGTGCGGTGCTGACGAGCGGCCCGAGCTCAGTCGCCGGATCCGTGGGGTCACCGACCCGGAGCGCGGCCACCGTCGCCGCGGCGAGAGCCTCCACGCGCTCCTGCTCCGCCTGCGGGTAGAGCAGGCGCGTCGGGGCGTTGCAGGCCTGCCCGCTGTTGATAAAGGCGGCGCGAACCGCCCGCGGAATGACCGCGTCGAGGTCGACGTCGTCGAGCACGACGCTCGCGGATTTCCCCCCGAGCTCCAGCGCGACCCGGCGGATCTCCGCGGCCGCCAGGGCACCGACCTTCGCGCCGACACCGACAGATCCCGTGAAGGAGACGACGTCGACGCCGTCGGCGGTCACCAGCGCCTCGCCGGTGGTCGGGCCGCGACCGTGCACGAGTCGGAGCACATCGGCGGGGACACCGGCCGCGATGCCGAGTTCGACAAAACGCGTCGGGCCGGTGGGAGCGAGCTCGCTGGGCTTGAGCACCACCGCGCACCCGGCGGCGAGCGCCGGCGCAAGCTTCGTCGCGCACTGGTAGACGGGGAAGTTCCACGGCGTGATGGCCGCGACGACACCGGCGGCGACGTGGTGCACCTCGAAGCCGTCGTGCTTCTGGGTCCACGCGAAGTCGCGGGCGGTCTGGGCGGTGTTGCGGAGCACCGCCGCGACGAGTTCGACCTGCGTGACCCGGGCCAGCGGGAGCGGCATCCCCATCTCGCGCGAGGTCGCCGCAGCGATCTCGTCGCCGGCCTCCTCGACGGCCCGTGCCCACCGGTCGAGGATCGCGGCGCGTTCGGCCACGGGCCTGCGGGCCCACCCCGGTGCGGCAGCCCGAGCGGCGGCCACGATCGCGCGGACGTCGTCGGGTGCCGTCTCGGCCACCGTCGCGACGATCGCACCGTCGATCGGGCTGACAACCTGAATGTCGGTCACCGGAGCTCCCTTGTTTGTGACGAGCGAATCACATTGAATTCACGCAGGCAAGGCCCGGTGATCCGGAGAAATTGGGGGTTCTCACGACCCCGGTCGATCCGTATGGTGTGACTCGACAGTCGCATTCTGGTCCCGGGTCGAGGAGGTGCCGCGTGGAAGCTGAGGTCCTCGTGCCGAACGAGCCGGCACCCAAGGTGGGCAACGCCCGTGGCCGACGCACCCGCGCCCAGCTCGTCGAAGCGGCGACGGGGTGCTTCGGCGAGTACGGGTACGAGCGCACGCGCATCGCCGACATCGTGAGTCGCGCCGGGGTCTCGCAAGGCAACTTCTACCGGCACTTCGAGTCCAAGCGCGAGATCTTCCTCGAGGCGCTGCGACCCGGCCTGGACGCTCTGCTCGAGGCCCGGTCGGGCCTGCAGGACCACACCGACGCCGACGCCCTCGCCGCCGACACGGTGCTCTACCTGCGGACCTACAGCCGGCACCGCCACATCCTGCGCGTCATGCGCGAGGCCGCGGCGGTACGCAGCGACGGCTTCGACGAGATGTGGCTGCACCTGCGCAGCGGTTTCGTCGCGCGCACCCAGGGCTGGCTGGAGCGGCTGCACGGCGACGGCCGGATCGGGGACGGCGACTTCCCGCAACTCGCGGCTGTGCTCGGCGCCATGGTCGAGCAGGTCGCCTACGTCCAGATCGGCCTGCCCGACCGGACCCCGCGCGACGAGGAGATCCAGCGCATCGCCCGCGTCGTCGGCGACGTCTGGCACCGCGCGCTACCCCCTGTCCCCGCGAAAGCCCCCACGAAGAAGAAGTAGTCCTGGAGGACCCGTGCACGCCTGGCCCCTGAACGACACCGCGTCGACCGTCTTCCCGCTGACCTCGCGGGCCAACGTGGGCGAGATCTTTCCCGACCCCATCACCCCGCTGAACGCCTCGACCGGGTTCTTCGCGAATCTGGAGAAGGGGTGGAGCGACGCCTACGTCGCGACCGGTGCGTGGGACCACGACCTCTACGACAAGGCGATTCCCCACAACCCGATCTGCATGTTCGGCAGCTACATCTACATCAACATGTCGTTCATGCGCCTGTTCGGCGTCCGCGTCCCGGGCTTCACCCCGGAGGCCGTCGACCTGCAGTACTTCGGTGACATGCCGGGGATCCCGTCCTACGAATCCGAGAAGCGCGACTTCGACACCGACCCCGCGGCTTCGGAGAAGGCGGGCGCCTGGCTGATGGGCACCGTCCTCGGCGCCACCGACCTGGCGCCGTTCGACGCCGACCGCAGGCGCATCCTCGAGATCCGCCGCACCCGCCCGGACCTGAGCTCGTTGTCGGACGCGGAGCTCGCCACGCGGATCACCTCCTTCAACGACGACCTGCGTCACTTCTTCTGCAACCACATCGTCGCGAGCCTCGCCGCGGGCGTCGGGCTCGGCGCGGTCGCGCAGGTATGCGCGGCGATCGGCAAGCCGGAGCTGTCGCTGACGCTCGTCGCCGGTATCGGGGACGTCGACTCCGCGGGGGCCTCGAAGGGCATGTGGGCGCTGTCGCGCAAGATCCGCGCGAACGCCGAACTGACCGCGGCGTTCGACGCCGGCACCGCCGGGCTGATGGGCCGCCTGCAGTCGCTGGGGTCCGTGGACGCCAAGGCGTTCCGCGTCGACCTCGAGACGTTCCTCGACGAGTGGGACTTCCGCGGGCAGAGCGAGTGGGAGATCCGCGCCGAGACGTGGAGCACCGACCCGGAGCTCGCGCTGTCGATGATCGAGCGGGTCCGGATGGTCTCCGACGACGAGGCACCCGAGGCCAAGAACGCGCTGCGCGCGGCCGAGCGGGAGGCCGCGTCCACCGGCATCCGTGAGGCGCTGGCGGGCAACGAGGCACTCCCGCAGTTCGAAGCCGCGCTCCACGCCGCGGCCCTGTGGGTCCGGGCCCGGGAGCGGCAGCGCACCTCGGCCGCGATGCTCATCCACGAGCTCCGTCTCGCCGCGCTCGAGCTCGGCCGCCGCGGCGCGGCCGCGGGCGTGCTGCCGGAGCCGAAGCGGATCTTCATGCTGTTCGCCGACGAACTGGGCGACTACGTCGCCAACCCGGCCACGTTTCCCGACACCCTGGCCGAGCGGGAGCGGGTCTACCTCGACCTCTTCGACTACATCCCGCCGTTCGTGGTCGCCGGTCAGCCGGCGGAGTACACGGAGTGGAAGCGCCGCGACGCACACACCGCCGACCCGCTCTCGGCGGGCGAGGTGCTGACCGGCGTCTCCGGCTGCCCCGGCGTCGCCCGCGGCCGGGCCCGCATCGTGCTGAACCCGGACGCCGCCGACGACTTCGAGCCCGGCGACGTCCTGGTCGCTCCGATCACCGACCCGTCCTGGACGCCGCTGTTCGTCGGGGCCTCCGCTGTCGTGGTCAACGTCGGCGCCCCGTTCTCCCACGCCGCGATCGTCAGCCGCGAACTCGGGATCCCGTGTGTCGTCTCGGCGATCGACGCCACCGTGCGGATCCCCGACGGGGCAATGCTCGAGGTCGACGGCACCACCGGCGCGATCACCGTCCTCGCGGTCTGACCGCCCCGAGATTGGGGATGACGCGACGTCACATAATCATGAAGCCCGCGTCGACGGGCAGGGTGACGCCGGTGACGTAGCGGGCCTCGTCCGAGCAGAGCCAGACGATCGCGTTGCTGATGTCGACGGCCTCGAGAAGCTCGATCGGCATCGCGGGCGCCAGCTTGGCCAGCTCCTCGGGGTAGGTCTGGACCAGGGCTTCGAACTTCTCGTTGATGATCATGGGCGTGTTCACGCCACCCGGGTGGACGCTGTTGACCCGGATGCTGTGCTTCGCCAACTGGTGGGCGTAGGCACGCATCAGGCCGACCACGCCGTGCTTGGCGGCGATGTATCCCATCAACCCGGCGTGACCCTCGATGTTGAGCCGGCCCGACAGGCCGGCCACCGAGCTGGTGAGCACGACGCTGCCACCCTCGCCCTGGGCGAGCAACTGCGGCAGGGCGGCCTCGATCGTGTTGTAGACGCCGGTCAGGTTGATCGCGAGGACGTCGTCGAAGGCCCCCTGGGTCTTGGCCACCTCGTCGAACAGTGGGGCGATGCCCGCGTTGGCCAGGACGATGTCCAGCCGGCCGAGTTCGGCCACTCCGGCCTCGACCGCCGAGCGCAATGCGCCCGCGTCCCGGACGTCCGCCTGGGTCGCCACGATCCGCGCGTCCCGCTCCTCGACCAGCTTCACGGTCTCGGCCAGATCGTCCGGCGTCGACATCGGTGCCGACACGGTCTCGACCTGACCGCACAGGTCCACGCCGATGATCGAGGCGCCCTCCTCGGCCAGGCGCATCGCGTGCGACCGGCCCTGCCCGCGAGCGATGCCGGTGATGAATGCGACCTTGCCGGTGAGGCGGCCCATGGTTGCTCCCGTGTCGGTGTCGATCAGTGGGTGTCGATCAGTCGGCCGATCAGCTGACGCAGAACTCGTTGCCCTCGGGGTCGTGGCAGACGACGTGGTAGTACGGATCCTCCGGGTCGTCGTCGCGGTTCCGGCGCTGGACCACCGCACCGAAGGCGACCAGCTCGGCGACCCGCGCCTCCACGATTTCGAGGTATCGCTCCTGCGTCAACGAGTTGTCGGTTCCCAGAACCGCACCAGGGTGGCGGGGTCGTGGCAGTCGATCGCGACCTGGAAGAACACCATCGCCCGACCGTAGTGGCGCTCAGGCCGAGCGGACCGGAGCGTCGCCGCCGGTGTCGTACTCCTGGTAGCAGAAGGTCTTCGCCGGGTCGGGGATCAGTGCGGAAAGCACACCCGGCTCGTCGAGGTCGTCGCAGCGCGAGGCGTCGGCCACGCCGTCGACCGACCGCAGGATCTTGAGACCGCCCCGCCGCGGGCCGAGCGCGCAGTCGTACACGCCGGCCTCCGTCGGTGACTGGACGAAGCACTCGCCCTCGTCGACGTTCAGCGTCATGCAGTACGTCGACGGCCCGCTCGGGGCGGCCTCCCGGCGGAGGATGTAGATCGGCGACGGGCACTCGGCCTCGGCACCGGGCAGGAGCAGCGCCACCCGGTAGGCGGCTTTCGCGTCGCCACACCCCACCTTCGCGACCGGTGGATAGCCGAGGGGGTCAGCTGCGGCCAGGCCCTCCAGCACGTCCAGGCAGTCCCCCACCGCGACGCGGTCGTCCTCGGAGCCGGACCCGCCGGTGAGGATCACCGCCGCCGTGCCGACCACGACGAGCCCCGCCCCGATCCAGAACAGCCGCATGGGGTCCATTCGACACCCGCACTCCCGCGGTCTGGTGCAGCGGGCGGCGGAATGCCAGGCTCGGGCCCTGAAGATTCGGAGGCCGGCCATGAAGGTCGCAGCGGTCCAGCTCGAATCCGTCGTCGGCGACGTCGCGGAGAATCTGCGGCGCTGTGAAGCACTCGGCAACGAGGCCGGGGCGGCCGGCGCCGAGTGGATCGTGCTGCCGGAGTTCTTCTCGACCGGCATGGGCTTCGTCGACTCCCTCGCCGATGCCGCGCTGCCGCCCGACGGGCCGGCGATGACACTGCTGCAGCACCTGGCCACCCAACACTCCGCCACCGTCGGCGGTTCGTTCGTCTGCCGGGACGCCGACGGGAACAACCGCAACGCCTTCTTCCTCGTGGGCCCCGACGGGCAGGTACTCGGGCGGCACGACAAGGACCTGCCGACGATGTGGGAGAACTGCTACTACGTCGGCGGCACGGACGACGGGGTGATCCCGGCCGGCGAGGTGACGGCGGGGGCGGCGGTCTGCTGGGAGTTCATGCGGACCCAAACCGCGCGCCGGTTGCGCGGCAACGTCGATCTGATCATCGGCGGCTCGGCGTGGTGGAGCTACCCGCCGTGGCCACCGAAGGCCTTCTTCGCCCGGCTCGAGAAGGGCAACGCGGCCAATGCGGAGAAGGTGGCGCCGGCCATGGCGCGGGCGGTCGGGGCGCCGATCGTGCACTCGTCCCACTGCGGGACGCTGGAATGCGCGATGCCGCTGATGCCGCTGGGTTACCGCGGCCACTTCCAGGGCCACGCGATGATCTGCGACGCGCAGGGCACGGTCCTCGCCCACCGGAATGTGAGCGAGGGACCCGGCATCGTCGTCGCGGACGTCACGCCCGGCCGGGTTCCGCCATCCGCGGAGATCCCGGACCGGTTCTGGATGCACCGCCGCGGCGCGATGACCGCCGCCCTGTGGACCTACCAGAACGCCCACGGCAAGCGGTGGTACCGCAAGCACGCCCTCGGCCGGCCGACCGCCGATCAGAAGGACCCGAGCGTCACCGGCTGATCACTTCTTCCTGCGCAGGCCCTTCAGGCGCGTCTGCAGGTTGACCATGCTCTTCATGCCCTTGTCCTGACGGCTGCCGACCGGCGGCATCAGCCCGATCGCGCGGCCGAGTTCCATCGCGTCGAAGTAGGCGTCGTTGCGGACAATCAGACCGTCCCGCACGGTCAGCTGGTCCAGACCGCTGACGACGCCGCGGGCCCCGGTCGGGCGGAAGCCGTCGAAGTCGCCCGGTCCGGTGAAGGCCGCGGTGGCCCGCCAGTGCACGACGACGCGGTTGTCCTGGGCCGTGGTCTCGATGACCTCGAGGGTGAACTCGCCCATCGCCTCGAACAGCGGCCCGAAGAATCCGTAGATGCCTTCCGGCACCGGCAGGTTGCGGTTCCCCGGCACCGCCTCGACCCCACCCGCCGGCACCCAGCACTTCACCGCCCTGTCAAGGTCGTGATCACCCAGGGCAGCGAAGTACTCGCGCACGATTGCGACGTTCTGTTCTGTGTCCACTGTGGTCATGGCGGTAGTTTGTCGATCTTCGGTGCGATGGACATACTGTCTGGACAGGTTGGAGGATTTAGCGGTGGTTGATGTCGGCCCGCCCTACTTCGACGACCTCGCGGTCGGCGATGTCTTCGGCGCCCCTGGCCTCACCCTGACGCCGGGCCACGCCGCGATGCACCAGGCGATCGTCGGCGACCGGTTGCGGCTGGCCCTCGACGCCCCGCTCTTCGAGGCGGTCACCGGGACGCCCGGTGTGCTCGCCCACCCGTCGCTGGTCTGCGACGTCGCGATCGGACAGTCGACCGCTCCGAGCGGGCGGGTGCTCGGGAACCTGTTCTACCGCGGGCTCGCCGCGCGGCCGGTCGCCGTCGGGACCACCCTGCGGACGCGGACCGAGGTCGTTGCACTGAAGACGGCATCGCGCGGCCGGGGTGTCGTCGCGCTGCGCTGCACCACCACCGACTCCGACGGGAACCCGGTTCTGGATTTTTGGCGCTGCCCGTTGCTGCCGGCACGCGGCAGCGATCCACCGCAGCACTCCGACGACCTCACCACGGTCGGCCGCCCGGTCGACGTGCACGCGCTCGTGCCGACGGACTGGAAGCTCGCGCCGCTGCGCGAGGCGCCCCTGGGTCCCCTGTTCGCGTCGCTGCAGCTCGACGCACACCGGATCGTGGCGGGCGAGACGGTGACCTCCGCCCCGGAGCTGGCCCGCCTCACGTTGAACACGGCGATGACGCACACCGATGCGACGGCCGGTGCCCACGGCCGCCGGCTGGTCTACGGCGGGCACGTCATCGCCATCGCGGCCGGGCACGTCACGCGGCTGCTCCCCGACCTCGCGACCGTGCTGGCCTGGCACTCGTGTGACCACACCGGGCCCACCTTCGAAGGCGACCTCCTGCGCTCGGTCGTGGCGATCGAGACGCTGGAGCCACTCGCCGACGGCGGCCTGGTGCACTTCCGGGTGACGACGTCGGCACTCTCACCGGAGGATGACGATTTTCGCGACGTTCTGGACTGGTCGGCTGTGGGGTTGATGCCGTGAATGCAGGAATTCTGGCGGGGCTTCAGGTCATCGAGGGGTCCGCTTTCGTCGCGGCTCCGCTCGGTGGGATGACGCTCGCCCAGCTCGGCGCGGACGTGATCCGCTTCGACGACATCGGCGGTGGGCTGGACCACGCGCGCTGGCCGCTCGCCGAGAACGGGCAGAGCCTGTTCTGGGCCGGGATGAACAAGGGCAAGCGTTCGGTCACCGTGAACCTGCACTCGGACGCCGGCCGTGAGCTCGTCACCGCTCTGATCGAGGTGGCCGGCAACCTCATCACGAACTTTCCCGCGCGCGGCTGGCTCTCCTACGAGCGGCTGCGCGAGCGCCGCCCGGACCTGGTGATGGTCGCCCTGACCGGGAACCGGGACGGCACCAGCGAGGTCGACTACACCGTCAACCCCGCCACCGGCTTCCCGCTCGCCTCCGGACCCCGCAATCTCGCCGAGCCCGCCAACTCCCTGATGCCGACCTGGGACGCGGTGATGGGCGGGCTCACCGCCACCGGGCTGCTCGCCGCGGACCGGCACCGCGCGCGGACCGGCGAGGGTCAGCTGGTCGGTCTCGCCCTGTCCGACGTCGCGTTCGCGATGGTCGGCCACCTGGGCCGCGTCGCCGAGGCGCAGCTCGGCGGGCACGACCAGACCAAGGACGGCAACTACCTCTACGGCGCCTTCGGCCACGACTTCGCCACCGGCGACGGGCGCCGGGTGATGATCGTGGCGCTGACCGGCCGCCAGTGGGCCGCGCTGCGCAAGGTGACCGGCCTCGGGGACGCCTTCGACCAGATCGGCGCCGCCACCGGGCTCGACCTCGACACCGAGTCCGGGCGCTACGAGGGCCGCGACATGATCGCGGCGATCCTGCGACCGTGGTTCGCCGCCCGCGACCTGGCCACGTTGCGCGAGCTCTTCACCGGCACCGGCGTCTCCTGGGGGCCGTACCAGTCCTTCACCCAGCTGGTCGAGTTCGACCCCCGCTGCTCGGAGGCCAACCCGATGTGGTCGGTCACCGAGCACCCGGGCGTCGGCAGCTACCTGATGCCCGGCACCCCGCTCGACTTCTCGGGCATTCCCCGCCAGTCCGTCCGCCGGGCCCCACTGCTCGGCGAGCACACCGAGGAGGTCCTCTCCGGCCTGCTCGGGCTCAGCTCCGCCGAGCTCGGCCGACTCGAGGCTGAGGGCACCGTGGCACTGACGCCCTAGGCCAGAGCTTCAAGAGCAGTGACCGCACCGGCCGCGCCCGAGCAGTCGGCGATCACGCCGGCCATCCGCTTTGCTGCGACTCCGAACGACGCATCGCCGAGCACAGCCAGGACGGCGTCCCCGATCACGCCCGGCTCGGCGTCCGGCATCACCATGAGCCCCGCGCCGAACGTCTGCACCTGTTCGGCGTTGAAGAACTGGTCACGCCCCATCGGCGTGCAGACCATCGGGATTCCGCTCGCCAGTGCGGACATCACGGTGCCCAGGCCGGCGTGCGTGACGACGAGGGAACAGGACGGCAGCAGTTCGCCGTGCGGGACGTAGGAGAACACCTGGGTGTTGGCCCCGGCCCGCACCGTCGTCGGATCCAGGGACGGGCCGGTCGTGACGATCGCGCGCACCGGCAGCGTTGCGACCGCGTCCACGATCCGCTGCAGGAGCGGGGCCTGACCCTGCTCGCTGGTGCTCAGGCTGACGAGCACCAACGGCGCCGACCCGTCGCCGAGGCTCGGGGCGTGTTCGAGGTCGCGGACCAGCGGCGGACCGTCGAGCACGGGACCGATGCGAACCACGTTTGCCGCATCACCGGCGTCCGGCTCGAACTCTCTCGGTACCGCGGCCAGGACGACGTCGCAACTGTCGTGCAGCGCGGCGAACGAGCCGACCGCCGGCAGGCCGAGCTCCGCACGGTGCGCAGCCAGCCGGTCGAGCCCCGGGGCGAACATCTCCACCAACGGCCCATCCCGGAACACCGCGTAGGGCGTGTGGAACAGCACGGCCGTCGGGATGCCCTTGGCCTGCGCGGCGTTGATGGCGGAGAACAGCAGACAGTCCACCAGCACCACATCGGCCGCTCGGCGGTCGAGCTCGACCGTCACCGCGTCTGCGATCGCGGTGCTGAGACACAGGCTGTCGAGCATCAGCTCGATCTCCGCCTCGGTGTCGTCCGGGTCCTCCATCTCGTCCCAGCCCTCGGGCTGGGGGAGGGCAATAAAGCGCGCACCGGCGTTCCCGCAACGCTCCAGGACCGTGTCGTGGCCGAGAACCCGGACGTCGTGACCGGCGTCGACGAGCGCACGGGTGATGCCCAGGGTGGGCAGTTGGTTTCCTGCGCCGTCCCACGTGACCACCAGATAGCGAGTCATGGATGCCTCCCGTCCGCGGCTGCTTTACAGGCTGTAAAGTAGGGTAGACTTTACAGCGTGTCAAGCACGGGTAGGCCTGAGACGCGGACCGCGATCCTGGACGCGGCCCGAGCCCTCTTCGAGGAGCAGGGCTACTTCGGTGCCGGGCTCGAAGCCGTGGCGAAGAAGGCCGGCGTCTCCCGCCAGGCGATCTACCTGCACTTCGCGTCCAAGGCCGACCTACTCACTGCCTTGCACGTCCACGTGTACGTCACGGACGTCGCGCCTGCGCTCGAGCGGCACCCGATCTGGACCGCCCCGACGGCCCTGGATGCCCTTGACGCGTCGATCGCCGTCGACGCCGAGGTCGCGTCCAAGGTGTGGCGGATCCACGAGGCTCTGGTCCTCGCCCGGCGGCACCACGAGGAGGTGGACGCGACCCTGCGACCTCGCGAGGAGGAGCGCTACGCGGAGTACGTGCGGCTCGGCCGCTGGATGAAGCGCGAGGGGCATCTGCCGCCGCAGCTACGGGTGGCGACCTTCGCCGACATCCTGTGGGGACTGCTCTCGCTGGGTACGTTCCAGAACCTGGTCATCGAACGGGGCTGGTCGATCGACCGGTTCACGGCCTGGGTCCGGGCCACGGTTCGGGCCCAGCTGGTCGCCGCCTGAATGGGACCGAGGAACGCAGCGCTCAGGACTTAGGCCGGCCCATGGACCACATCTGGGCCGCCTGCTCGGCGCGAAGGGCGGAGTGCCAGGGCAGCGAACGGGACTCCGCCTGGGCCCGGAAGGTCTGAGTCGCGGCGCGGACGAGTTCCGGGTCGGCGCAACGCTTGGCCAGCTCCAGACCGCGCGCGTCGACCTGGTCGTCGGGCAGGGCCTCCCAGGCGAGACCGAGCTCGACCAGCTTCTGACCGACGACCTCTTCACCGAGCAGCGTCATCGCGACCGAGGTCTGCGGGCCGGCGATCTTGTCGAGCAACATGAAATGGCCGCCCCCGGGGTGGAGTCCGATCCGCAGGAAGCCCGACAACAGCTTGGTCTCGTGAGAGACGATCCGCACGTCGGCCGCGAGAGCGAGGTTCACCCCGGCTCCGACCGCCGGTCCACGCATACAGGCAATAACCGGAACGTCGACAGTGCCGGCAGCGACGAAGCACTGATAGACCTTCCCGAGCGCAGCCAACACCTCCGGGTCGGTCGGGTTCTCCCGAGCCGCAGCAAGCAGCGGACGCGCGGCGCCGGAGCAGAAGGCCCCGTTCGCACCCCGCAGAATCAGTGCGCCGACACCGGGATCGTTCTGCACAGTCGCGACGGCATCGAGAAACGCCGTAGCGGATTCGTCGGTGAAGGCGTTGCGGGTCGCCGCGTCGTCCAGGGTGATGATCGCGACGGTGCCGTCGACCTGCAGGGTCACAGTCATGGAACGGGTTCCTCCGGGTTACGCCTCGGTTGGCCAGCGGTCGTGGAACCGTACCGAGTCCAGCGGCGGCCGCTGCACCACCTTGAACGCGGCCGGATCGGCGTGGGCGACGGGGATCAGGCCGACCTGGAGGAACTTGTCGGGGACGCCCAGCAACTGGGCCGCTTCCGCCTCGAGCTTGAGGTGCAGGGTGGTGAAGACGGTGCCGAGGCCCCGGGACCGCGCGGCCAGCATGAAGCTCCACACCGCCGGGAGGATCGAGCCGTAGAGCGACGCGTTGCCGAAGGAGTCGTCCGTCCGGCGACCCCGGATGCACGGGATGACGTGGACCGGCACTTGGTGCAGCACCTCGGCGAGGTACCGGGCGCTGTCGAACACCTTGTGGTTCTGGGTGCCTTCGCTCCCCGCGAGCGCTTCGGCCTGCATCCGGAAGTAGTCCTCGGAACCCCGCCGGTACAGGTCCGCCAAGCCGGCCCGCAGGTCGGGATCGGTCACGACGAGCCAACGCCAGCCCTGCAGGTTGCTGCCGGTCGGGGCCTGGAGCGAGAGCTCGAGGCACTCGTCGATCACCGCCGGGTCGACCGGGCGATCCAGATCGAGCCGCTTGCGGACGCTCCGGGTGGTGGAGAGGAGTTCGTCGACGACCTTTCGATCCAGCTCAGCCATCGGCCCAGCATGTCGCATCGGACAACCCGGCCGCGGGCAGCAGGCGCCTGCCAGAAACAATCGTTCCCATGACCGAAGGCGCGTTCGACTTCGCACTGCTCCTGATCCGGGTGACGCTGGGCGTCGTCATGATTCTGCACGGCAAGAACCACCTGTGGGGCAAGGGTGGCGTCGACGGCACGGCCCGCTGGTTCGCGTCGCTCGGATTCCGGCCCGCGAAGGTACACGCGCTGATGAGCGGCTACGGCGAGCTCGCCGCGGGCGCGGCTTTGATTCTCGGCCTGTTCACGCCACTGGCCTGCGCCTCCGTCATCGGCACCATGTGCGTCGCGGGCTGGGCCGCGCACCGGCCGAACGGATTTTTCATCTTCCGGGACGGCTATGAGTACGTGCTGGTCATCGGGGTCGCGGCGCTCGCGCTGGCGATCCTCGGCCCGGGCGGGATCTCGCTCGACGCCTCGTTCGGGATCGTCGACTACGACGATCCGTCCGACGCCGGGTTGGTCGGGCGGACAGGCGGGCTGCTCGCTCTCGTCGGCGGTGTCGGCGGTGCCGCCGTCCTGCTCGGCACGAGCTGGCGGCCGGTCACGAAGAACGAGGACGCCGACCAGGCCTGACGCCTCTGCTCAGAGGGGATAGCTGACGCCGGTCAGGTCCTCCGACACCGCCCAGAGTCGTTGCTGCAGCGCCGCGTCCTTCGACTGCCGGCTGGAACCGACAAGCTTCGGGTTGCCGGTGAGTTCACCGGGGCCGGACGGGCCGTAGTACTCGCCGCCGACAGCGGCCGGGTCGGTGGCGGCGCGGAGCGTCGGCAACGCGCCCCGGGCGGCGGACTGGGTGATCAACGGCGCGGAGAATCGCGCTCCCAGCCGCAGGACACCCGGTAGGTGCCGGGCGAGATCGGTGTTGGAGACGCCCGGATGCGACGCCAGCGCCATGGTGTTCGTCCTCGCGGTGGTCAGGCGACGGTGCAGCTCGTAGGTGAACATCAGGTTCGCCAACTTGGACTGGCCGTAGGCGGCGATCCGGTCGTAGGAACGCTCCCACTGCAGGTCGTCGAACCGAATCTTGGCGCGGATCCGGTGCCCGACGCTGCTCACCGTCACGATGCGGGAGCCTGGGCAGCCCAGTAGCGTCGGCAGCAGCAGACCGGTCAGCGCGAAGTGCCCGAGGTGGTTCGTCCCGAACTGCATCTCGAATCCGTCGACCGTCTGCTGCCGCGGCGTGTACATGACGCCGGCGTTGTTGAGGAGCAGGTCGATCGTCGGGTGCCGGGCCGCAAGCTCTTCAGCGGCGACCCGCACCGACGCGAGCGACGACAGGTCGAGTGCCTGCACTTCGACCTCGCTGCCCGGAGCGACGGCAGTGATCCGGTCCGCGGCCAGCTTGCCCTTGTCCAGGTTGCGGACGGCCAGTACGACGGTGGCGCCGCGTTGCGCCAGAATCCTTGCGGTCTCGAAGCCCAGGCCGGTATTGGCCCCGGTGATGATGGCGACGCGCCCGAGCTGATCGGGAACGTCGGCCTCGGACCACTTCGCACCCATCGTGCTCTCCCGTCATTGCCTTGGGCACGAACCTAGGCGATCTCGACGTAGACCTCTCCCGCGTCGATGTGCACCGGGTAGGTCGGCACGGGCGCGGTGGCCGGGAGGCTGTCGGGGGCACCGGTACGGACGTCGAAGCAGGACCCGTGCGCGGGACACTCGACCTCGCATCCGTCGAGGTCGCCGTCCGAGAGCTCGATGTCCTCGTGGCTGCATTCGTCCCCGATGGCGTAGACGTCGCCGTCCGCCAGCCGAACCAGGCAGATCGGTACTCCGTCCGGCTCGACCCGACGCAGGGAGCCCGGCTCGAGATCGGCCAGGCGTGCCACGTGATGGCGCATCGGCGGCCACCTCCCCTCGACTCCGACGACCGCCCTATTCTTCCCTCGTGATTGTCGTGGTCGATGGCACGTCCGGCTCAGTGACGATGGACGACGCGGAGAACCTGAAGGGGCTGGGCGTCTCGCTGCGCTCGTGCTCCCCCGACGAGGCAGGACACCTGCTCGGTGAGCTGGGACGACTCGAGGACGAGCACGTCTGGCTGGACATCGCCCGCTTGCGCGCGCTGAGCCCTTTGGCCGGCGACCCGGACTGGCTCGCGGGGTTCGACGGGGTCATGGCCTACGCCGCGACCAGAGGCTGGATCGACGACAGCGGCGCACGGGTTCGGGCGCACCTCGTCGACTGAGTCAGCTCAGCGCCCGGTCCTCGATGGTGCCGGTGGCGAACAGTGCGACGCCCCCACCCACGGTGACGTACTCCAATCGACCGTCGGCAGTTCGTGCACCCGCCCGCAACAGGCTCGGGCGCCCCATGCGAACTCCCTGACGGACAGTCAGGCGCACGTCGGCGTCGGGGCGGTGGTCGCGGTCGGCGAGGCATGCGACCAGCGCGGCCACGGCGGCACCGGTCCCGGGGTCCTCGGCGACTCCCAGATCGGGTGCGAACATCCGGGCGTAGACGTCGGCACCGTCCACCAAGTCGCCGGCGAAGAAGTACAGAATCGGTGATTCTCCACCGGCGTAGGTCGCTGACCAGGCGGTGGGGTCGAGCCGGGCGGCATCGACGTCCGTGGGTGTTGCCAGCCGCGCGAACCCGCACAGCATCCCGACCCCGGCGTACCAGGCTTCGAGGACCGCGCCGGCCGGAAGGCTCAGGGCCTCGGCGACCCCCCGCGGATCGGGGCCGGCCGCGGGCCGGCTGAGCTCCGCGGCCAGCCGCAGCTCGGCCGTCAGGGCTGCTCCGACGCCGGTCACGCTGACATCGACGGGGCCCACCAGCTCCTGAAACACCACGTGCGCCGCGCCGTCGGCTACGGGGATCCGGCCGAGTGCGGCCAGAACCGCCGCGCTGCCGACGGTCGGGTGACCGGCGAACGGCATCTCGGCGCCGGGGGTGAAGATGCGCAGCCGGGCCGTCGCACCTGGTTCGTCCGGCGGCAGGACGAAGGTCGTCTCGGCGAAGTTGAACTCGCGCGCGACCGCCTGCATCTGCTCGGTGCTCAGTCCTTCGGCCTCGAAGACGACCGCGAGTTGGTTTCCTCCGAAAGACCGGTCGGTGAAGACGTCGGCGATCGCGTACGCGTAGGGCATCCGCGCACAGTACTTTCTGCGCATGGCGGAGATCGGTCGCGTCGCGCAGATCTGGCGGTACCCCGTGAAGTCGATGGGCGGCGAGCGCCTGCGGACGACCGCCCTCGGGCAACTGGGCCTGCACGCCGACCGGAGGTGACGCGGGTCCGGGAAATGCACCGGCCGTCGTCATCGGCTTCCCCGACGACGGTGAGCCGCACGATCGCGGGACCGGCGATGCCCGCGGCAAGGTCCGGCCCTGACTACTCCGTCGCAGTCAGGAAGCGGCGCAGCGCCGCGTAGGTCTCCTTCGGCGCTTCCTCGGGCACGAAGTGCGCGCTGGGCAGCGCTTCACCCCTGACATCCTCCGCGCGCTTGCGCCACTCCCCCAGAACGTCGTAGGCCTTTCCGACGAAGCCGTGCTCCCCCCAGAGGACCAGCAGCGGGCAGGTGAGCTTCTGGTCCAGGTCGGCCTCGTCGTGCTCGAGGTCGACACCCGCGCCGGCGCGGTAGTCCTCGCACGTCGCGTGGACCGTCGCCGGGTCGGAGAACGCGGCGACGTACTCGGCGAGCGCGGCGTCGCTGAAGGCGGCGAAGTCGGTGCTCCAGGTCCGCAGACACCACCGGAGGTAGAACTCCGGGTCGGCACCGACCAACCGCTCCGGCAGATCGAACGGCTGGCTCAACAGAAACCAGTGGTAGTAGACGCGTGCCATGGTCTCGTCGGCGGACCGGAACACCTGCAGCGTCGGGATGATGTCCAGGACGGCCATCCTCTCTACGCGGCCCGGGTGATCCAGCCCCATCCGGTGGGCCACCCGGCCGCCCCGGTCGTGGCCGACGACCGCGAAGGTGTCGAAGCCGAGCGCAGCCATCACCTCGACCATGTCCTGGGCCATCACGCGCTTCGCGTACAGCTCCCCGCCCGGCTTCCCGGAGGGCTTCCCGCTCGCCCCGTAGCCCCGCAGGTCCGGGACCACCACGGTGTGATCGCTGGTCAGCTCGGGCGCAACCCGTTCCCACATCGCCCCGGTCTGCGGATACCCGTGCAGGAGCAACAGCCCGGGCCCCGAGCCCGCGACCCGGGCGCTGATCGCCACCTCGGTCGTCTCAACGGTGATGCGGCGGAAGGAAGGCAGGACGTCAGGCACGGGCCCATCCTCCCGCTGCCCACCACTGAGCGACAGGGTTGCAAGCAGAGTTGCGGTGCTGCGTCGCTACTTGCCTCACACGTTGCAACGTTGTCGCTGGCTTGTTCCGGATCATCCCCAGGCATGCCCCTCGCGTTATCCACAGACTGACCCCTCGTCGAGCCGAGCAGTTGTCGACCCGGGCCACTCTGACGCGGTGCAGTTGGAGAACGCGTTGGCCATGTGCGGCGGCGCCGCGCGCTGGGAGGCCTTGCGGGCATTGGAGGTACCGGCTTCCACACTGCGCCGGAGCGGGCTCGCCAGCAGTCACGGCACCTATGCGCTGCCGGGCGCGCCGACCGCGATAGTCACGGCTGTTCGCCTGAACGGGGCGGTTTCGCACGCCAGCGCCGCGGAGCTCCAGAACTTCGCCTTGTGGCGCCCGGTCGGCCGTATTCACGTGACCGTGGCGTCCTGGCGTCCACCCGAGACCGGGGTCGAGTTGCATCGTGCACGCCTGCTGCCGGCGGACCTCGACACGTTCCGGCCGCTGACCTCAGCGTTGCGCACCGCAGTCGACTGCGGCCGCTCACTCCCGCTGCTCGAAGCCGTGGTCGTCCTGGACTCCGCGACCAGAAGCGGGCGCGTCCCACTGAAGCGTTTGATGGAGGCGGCCGAGGCGGCACGGGGGCACGGAGCCGCAGCCCTGCGCCAGGCGGTTCGCTTCGTCGACGCGCTGGCCGACTCGCCCCTGGAGTCCGTGCTGCGCATGCTGGTCAGCCTCCTTCCGTGTCGAGTAACGGCCCAGGTCCGCGTCCGAGGCGTCGGCAAGGTGGACCTGATCCTCGACGGCTGGCTGGTGCTTGAGGCGGACGGCTTTGAGTTCCACTCCGATCGGCGTGCGTACCGTGACGATCGGCGACGGGCGAACGTCCTGCCGGGTCAGAAGCTCGTCCTGCTGCGGTACTCGTACGAGGACCTGCAATTCCGCCCCTGGCAGGTGCTTGCCCAGGTTGAGGAGGTGCTCCGCCTGGGTCCCCCGTGGTTGGCCGCAAGCCGGCGACATGGTTGAAACGTGTGAGACGGCAACTGGCACCAGCTTCGGCCCACGGGTAGCAACCCTGTCGCTGAGTTGCGTGCGAGAGGATCGCGCCATGGGATCCCAGCGGACAGCACTGATCACCGGCGGTGCCTCGGGCATCGGCCTGGAGACCGCAGCGAAGTTGCGGGACGAGGGGTTCGACGTGGTGATCGCGGACCTCGACCCGAAGGCCGACGAGGTCGCGGCCGATCTCGGGGTCGCGGCGCAGTCCCTCGACGTCGCGTCGCTGCAGGACTGGCAGCGGCTGGGGAAGGCACTGGACGCTGCCGGACGTGAGGTCGAGGCGCTGGTGCTGAACGCCGGGATCGCCGGCGGGGGGACCGACCTCGCCAAGCTTGACCTGGAGCGCTACCACCGGCTGATGCAGGTCAACGTCGACGGCGTCCTCTACGGGCTGCGGACGATGCTGCCTCGGCTGGCCCGGCCCGGCGTCGTGACGGTCACCGCCTCGCTCGCCGGGCTGATGGGGGTCCCGGCCGACCCGGTCTACGCGATGACCAAGCACGCCGTCATCGGGTTGGTCCGCAGCACCGCGGCCGACCTGGCCGCACAGGGCGTGCGCATCCACGCGGTCTGCCCCGGCTTCGTCGAGACGCCGTTGCTCCGCAACGCCAAGCACCAACTCGACGCGGCGCGGTTTCCTCTGCTGACGACCGATCAGATCGCCGATGCGATCGCGGACCTCGTCACCGGCCGCAGTACCGCTCTGGTGACCGTGCTCCAGCCCGGTCGTGCTCCGGTCGACTACGCGTTCGCAGGCATCCCCGGCCCGCGCATGCTCGACGGGTCGAGGGCCCCGGATCTACCGCGCGGGCTGAACCTCGGGTAGGGCGGCGCCGCGGAGGGCGTAGGACATATCGATCGCGGTCGCTTCGCCCTCCTCGTCGTGCTGGCGCTCACTCGCGCGCCAGGTCGCCCAGCACATCTCAGTTGGACCCCGCCCCGCAAGCGCGCCCGGAACGGCTGAGTTTCCCGGCGAGCACTCCCGGGCAGTGCCGACCTGTGTCCTTCCTCGATGATGGCGTCCGGCTGCTCCGGACCGCGGCCGGCCTGCCTCAGCGCGTGATCGGACTCGTCGGGGAGGCGGAGGACCTGCTCGCGCAGGCCCGGACATCGCTGGCCTCGCTCGAGACGATCAGCACCGACGCCGCGGCGTCGATCCTGCGGGTGTCGCACCTGCTCGACGCCACCGACGCGGTGGTGGTGCGGACCGAGACCATCACCGAGGACGCGACCGAAACTCTCGGTGCCGCCCGAACCCTCACACAGGACGCCGCCGCGATGGTCGGCTCGGTGCAGCCGGAGTTGGCGAAACTGCTGCCACTGTTGGAAAAGTTTGCGAACAAACTGTCAGAGGCCGAGGTCGACGCCGCCATCGCGTTGGTCGACGAATTGCCCGTCATCACCAGATCGCTGCGGGAGGACATCCTGCCGATCCTCGGAACGCTCGACCATGTGGGCCCCGACATCAACGAACTGCTGCACGTCATGGACGACGTCCGTAAGGCAGTGCTCGGCGTCCCGGGGTTCTCGTTCTTCAAGCGTCGCGGCGAGGAGATCATCGAGGACCACCCGGAGCTCGAAACCCACCCGCACGACGACCGGACGCCGAAAAACGGTGCCGCCCCGCGGGACGGCACCGCCTTCGCTGCGGCTTACCGTTCTTAGCCCGCCCTACTTCGGCTGCGGCACGATCCGGATGTAAGGCTTCGGCTCCTCCCAGGAACCGAAGATCTCCTTGGCCTGCTCGTTGTTCACCGAGCCGGCGATGATCACGTTGTCGCCCGGCTGCCACTGCGCCGGGGTCGCCACCTTGTGAGCAGCCGTCAGCTGGAGCGAGTCGATGACGCGCAGGACCTCGTCGAAATTGCGCCCGGTCGTCATGGGGTAGATCAGGATCAGCTTGATCTTCTTGTCCGGCCCGACCACGAAGACGTTGCGGACCGTCATGTTGTCCGCGGCGGTGCGGCCCTTGGCCTCACCCTCGGTCTCGGCCGGAAGCATCCCGTAGGCCTTGGCGACGACGAAGTCCTTGTCGCCGATCAGCGGGTAGTTCGGCGCGGTGCCCTGGGTCTCCTCGATGTCGCGCGCCCAGCCCTCGTGGTCCTCGGTCGAGTCGACCGAGAGCCCGATGATCTTGGTGTTGCGCTTGTCGAACTCCGGCTTGATCCGCGCCATGTAGCCGAGCTCGGTGGTGCAGACCGGGGTGAAGTCCTTGGGGTGGGAGAACAGCACCGCCCAAGAGTCCCCGATCCACTCGTGGAACTTGATCGTGCCCTGAGTGCTCTCCACCTCGAAGTCCGGTGCGGTGTCGCCGATGCGCAGGCTCATACGTAGCTCCTCAATCGCGGGTCAATCTCGACCGACTCTATAGCGTTTCCCGGAATCGGGTCGACCAAGTCGATCATGCCCGCTTCAGCGCGGAGGGCTTGTGCACGGCCTCCCCGCTGCCGGACTCGCTCCGCACCAGGTACTGCGGATTACCCTTCGACGCGCGGACGGACCTCCCGCCGGCCTCGGTGTCCGAGGTGATCTTGCGCAGGACGACGCCGGTGGCGCTCCCCCCGTGCGAGGACCACGTGACCTTGTCGCCCTTGCGAAATGTCTTCTTCGTCATGAAGACCGCCTACCCCGTTCGGACGCTGCCACCGGGCCGCTCAACACAACGGTCAGCTGACGTACGCCCCGTCGCGCCGGCACTGCATCTCGACGCGTACCAGGGCCTGCGCGAGGACGTCGGCGAGGGCACGTACGTAGCTCGTCTGCGCCGCCGCGTCGTACCGGTTGCTCGGAGGGAACGCGAGGCCGAGCACCCCCAGCCGGCGCCGCCCGACCTGCAGGGGCACCACGTGCAGTGCCCGCTCGGTGGCGAACAGCCCGCGCAGTTGCGGGTACTCCCGTCCGAGGAGCGCGAGGTTGCGCACGACGATCGGACGCCCGGTCCGGAAGACGGTCGCCGACGGGATCGCGGCGTCGAGTCGCACCTCGTCGTAGGCCGCGAGCCGGGCCTCCGGCGCCGCGTCCTGACCGATCGCCGTCAGGCGGTCATCGGTGTGCACGTAGACGCGGGCCGTCGTCGCGCCGAGCTCCCGCACGGCCGCGGTGATCACCGTCTGCGCGAGATCTTCGGCGGTGTGCACGTCGGCGAGGGCCGCGTTCATCCGCTGGAGCAAATCCAGGCGGAACGCCGTCTCCCGCAGCGTCGACAGCTCCTCCACCTCGTGGATCAGCACCTCGACGAACGGCGTCGGCTCCTCGGGCGTCACGCCCTGAGCCCGCGCGCGCAGTTGCTCGATCAGGGCGGTCACGTACCACCGGCGGAAGAGCCGATGCAGCGGCGGTGTCTCGAGGGTGAGGATCCGTGCCGTGCGCGCGTAACGGTCCACCTCGTCGAGTGCGGCCAGATACCGCTCGCCGGCTTCGACCGAGGACGCCGGCAGGGTGAGGACGAGATCGGTGTGACGGGCTCCACGAGCCGCGGCTGCGGCCGCCTGCTCCTTCAACGTGGCGCGGGCGTGCGCGAAATCCACCGTCACCGCGTCGACGAGCGCCTCGAACTCAGCCGGACCCGGCATCGCGGCGCGCGCCAGCGTGAGCTCGCGGACGACGTTGTCGATGTGCTGCTTCGCCTCCAGCAGCAACCCGGTGGGAACGGCCCCGAGGCGGACGGTGAACCCCGCCTCCTCGGGCTCGCTCTCCCACGCCGCAAGCAGGGCGTCGATGTCCACCTCGGGTGCCTCGACGTGCTCGCCGCTGCCCGGCCGGAGAACCGCCCAGACGACCTTGCCCCCGGCGGCGATCGGATCCACGCCCCAGGACTCGGCGAGCGCGGCGACGATGGTCAGGCCCCGTCCCGTCATCGCGTCGATGTTGTGGGCGGGGAGCACCAATCGGCGTTGGCCCGCGTCCGAGACCTCGACGCGCGCGGCACCGTCCCCGAGTGCGGTGACCCCGACGAGCAACGGCGGTTTCCCGTGCAGTTGCGCGTTGGACACGAGCTCGGTCAGGACCAGCTGGGCGTCGGCGAGAACGTCGGGATCGGCAACGCCGGCGAGCTCCGTCGCGGCGTAGGCCCGGCACTGTGCTGCTGCGTCGGGACCCTCGACGGGCCGCAACGACGGCTGCGCCGTGTCCATGCCCCGACACCTCCCCACAACCAGGGCACGCACCGGCGTCGGCCCGCCCACGTGTGCCGGAGCGACGCTATCGGAGCAGCACCCTCGCAGCCGTTACTCCAAACGGCTGGACTGGTACGTCACCGTGCGCCACAGGATCTCGGCCAGGGCCGCGCGACGGTCCCACTGGTCCGTCTACGTTGCGCGGGACACACGTCTGCCCGTGAAACTTGCCGCCGGCTCGCGGCCGCGGTTCTCATGCCGGTCCTCGCTCTGGGTGGTCTCACCGGATGCGGGTCCGATGACGTCCCGGACGAGGGAAACATCGGCCCGGACAACCCCAGCGCCAATCCGACGACGGGCGGCGTGACGCAGTAGCGCCGCTGTACCGGAGCACTACGTTGTCCGCGTGACGAGCCGCCTGCAGGTTGCGACCCGCGCCAACGTGCCTCCCTTCCACGTCATGGACCTGTGGGCCGCGGCCGGTCGCCGGCAGGCCGAGCACGGGGACCTCGTCAATCTGGTGGCGGGACAGCCGTCAACACGCGCGCCGGCTGCCGTGCGCGCGGCGGCCGCCGCCGCTCTCGAGTCCGAGTTGCTCGGCTACACCGTCGCCCTCGGCATCCCCGAACTGCGCGCAGCGATCGCGGCGCACCACCGGCGCTGGCACGACCTCGACGTCGACGCCGACGACGTCGTCGTCACGACCGGCTCCAGCGGCGGATTCCTGCTCGCCTTCCTCGCCGCCTTCGAGGCCGGGGACCGCGTGGCGATCGCCCGGCCCAGCTATCCCTGCTACCGCAACGTCCTGAGCGCACTCGGCTGCGAGGTGGTCGAACTGCCGACCGGTCCGTCCGACCGGTTCCAGCCCAGCGTCGAGATGCTGGAGGCACTGGACCGTCCCGTGCACGGGCTCGTCGTCGCCTCACCGGCCAATCCCACCGGCACCATGCTGCTGCCGGCGGAGCTCGCGGCGCTGGCAACGTGGTGCGAGGCCAACGGCGTGCAGCTGATCAGCGACGAGATCTACCACGGCATCTCCTACGGCGACGCGCCACCGAACCGCAGCGCGTGGGAGACCAGTCGCGAGGCGGTGGTTTTCAACTCCTTCTCGAAGTACTTCTCCATGACCGGATGGCGGATCGGCTGGATGCTGGTGCCGCAGCGGCTGCGCCGCGCGGTCGACGTCCTCACCGGCAACTTCACGATCTGTCCGCCGACCCTCTCGCAGCGCGCGGCGATCGCGGCCTTCGCGGAGGAGAGCTACGCCGAGTGCGACGCGAACGTCGCGCGGTACGCGGTGAACCGCGGGCTGCTGCTCGACGGGCTGCCGAAGCTGGGCCTGGACGAGCTGGCCCCGGCGGACGGTGCGTTCTACGTGTACGCCGACGTGCGGCACCTGACCGACGACGCGATGGCGTTCTGCCACCGGATGCTGGCCGAGACCGGCGTGGCCACCGCGCCCGGCATCGACTTCGACACCGCGGAAGGACACCGGTTCCTCCGACTGTCGTTCGCCGGCTCGCCGGAGGAGATCCGCGAAGCCCTGGATCGCCTCGGGCGCTGGCTCTAGGTTCCCGGTAGGACCTTTCGCGGAGGAGCCAGGATGATCAGCCGACGGATTCCCACTCTTGTCACGACGGCCATGCTCGGGATCGCCCTGCTCGCCGGACCCACCACCGGGCCGGCGGTGGCGCACGTCCCGGACTCGGCCACCACGAGCGCGAAGAGCAAGACCCGCACCTTCTCACCCCAGTCGAAGGTGATCACCGCTCGCTCCGGCGAGCACCGGAACTACGACCGGTTCGTGATCGAGCTGCGCGGCAAGGCGCCGGGCTACCTGGTTCGCTACGTCAACTCACCGCGCTACGACGGCTCCGGGGACCGCATCCCGATCTACGGCAAGCGTTACCTGCTGGTCGTCCTGACCCCGACGCGGGCGCACGACAACGACGGCGACAACCTGTACATCGGCCCGCGGCTGCGGAAGAACGCCAACCTCCCCACGATCAAGTCGTTCGCCTTCGCCGGCGACTTCGAGGGCCAGGTCTCCTTCGTGCTCGCGCTGCGCAAGAAGGCCCGCTTCCACGTCGGGGAGCTCAGCAACCCACGGCGCCTGTACATCGACATCGCCCATTGATCCGTCGTACTCCGACCGCAGCGATCGTCTCCCACCTCGAGAAGACGCTGCGGGTCGCCGGCGACCCCGTGCGCGCCGAGACTGCAGAAGTGTCGCGCCGCCGCGGTGGACTGCTGACCCTCCACTCCGAACCGCTCGGGCCGTCGGATCTGGTGCTGGTCGAGCGGATGATTCGCACCTCGGGTACCTGGGCTCTGGTCGACGGCCTGGCCGCGAACGTCGCCGGGTCGCTGGTGGAGCGGCACGCGGCGTACGCGGTGCTGGACCGATGGGCCACCGACCCCGATCGGGATCCGCCGACGTCACTCTGCGCGAGGCGGTCAAGTATCTGACGGATCGATCAACGCGCCGCCGCGCTGGCCACCCGCGCCGGCTGGCGGCGAGACTGCAGCCCATGCCGAGGAAACCGAGCAACATGGCGCGTCTCGAGGCGACCGCACTCGCCCTGCCCGAGGCGGAGCGCGTCAACATCGAGGCCTGGGGAGATCACCCGACCTTCCGCGTGCGCAGCAAGAACTTCGTGTTCTGCGACCAGGACGCCACACATCTGACGGTGAAGCTGCCGGCCGAGGAGGCCGCTGCGCTCGTCGCGACGAGACCGGGTGCGGAGCCGGCCGGTTACGGGCTCGGCCGTAGCGGCTGGGTGGCGCTGACCCTCCCTGACCCGGCCCCCACCGCCGAGTGGGCGGAGGTCGCGGAGCTGATCGAGACGTCGTACCGGCTGATCGCGCCGAAGACCTTGGTACGGCGACTCGACGAGGCCTGACGGATACTCAGAAAATAGTGACTGCAGGGGTAAATGAGGTTGCCTCTGCACTCGAACACCTGTTCGAATTGCGGTAGAATTCGGTCATGATCGCGGGGGCGGACGGGCACGGCGCGGGAGCGGCTCCCGCAGCGCTGCACCCGGCGTTGACCTTGCTCGCGAATGCGGTCGCCGATGCGCGCAAGGCCGCGGCGATGCTGGCCGCGGACTCGGTGTGGACGGCGTCGAACCGGGATCTGGTCCTGGCGTTGCGGCTGCGCGAGGAGGGCGAGGCGGTCTTCGCCGCGATCGGGTTCACCGTGGTCCGCGAGTGCGACAGCCGGGGCCTGGCCGCCGCCGATGGGCAGACCTCGACGGCGTTGTGGCTGGCCCGCCAGCTGCACCTGCACCCCGGTGAGGGGACCTCGCGCGTGAAGACCGCGCAGCTGCTCGGTACGAAGGCCCAGGCCACCGGCGAGGCACTCCTGCAGGGGAAGTTGAACGCCTCCCAGGCCCGCGCGGTGGCCGCCGGGCTGCGGCGGGTCGACCCGCACGCCTCCCCCGGAGAGTTCACCCAGGCGCAGGAGTTCCTGCTCCGCGAGGGCCGGCTGCTGCACTCGGGGCAGATCACCCGCCTGGCCCGCCACATCGAGGCCGTCCTCGACCCGGACGGGACCCCGGACAAGCTGGAGCGGGCGCTGGCGTCGCGGTCGTTCACCGTCACCGACCTCGGCAACGGGCGGCACCGGGTCTCGGGCTCGTTGACCGATGAAGGCGCGGCGATCCTCAAAGCCGCGCTCGACCCCCTCGCCGCGCCCCGTCCGGCCGCGGACGGCACCCGCGACCCCCGCAGCCCGGGGCAGCGCAACGCCGACGCCCTCCAGGACCTCGCCTCAAGCTTCCTGCGCTTCGGGGACCTGCCCACCACCCGCGGGGCCCGCCCCCACGTGCACCTCACCGTCGCGGTCCACGACCCTGCAGGGCGATCCCGGGCACCCCTACGCCCGCACCGCCACCGGGGAAGACCTCGACCTCGCGACCGTGCGCAAGATCTGCTGCGACGCCGGGATCACCCCCATCGTCACCGACACCCTCGGCGCCCCCCTGAACGTCGGACGCGAATCGCGCACCGTCACCCCGGCGATCTGGGCCGCCCTGGTCGCCCGCGACCTCGGCTGCGTCTTCGACGGCTGCACCCGCCCCGCCGCCTGGACCCAGGCCCATCACATCGTGCACTGGGCCGACGGTGGCGAAACCTCGCTGGCCAACTGCGCCCTGGTCTGCGACCACCACCACGACGCGATCCACCACCGCGGCTGGCACATCCGACTGGCGGCCGACGGCCACCCCGAAGTCATCCCACCGCCCTGGATCGACCCGCTCCAACAACCCCGGCGTAACGCCCACTGGAAACTCCTACGCGACGGACTCAAAACCGACGAACCCGACCGCGGACCCTGAGCGTTCCTCGCCGCTAACCGACGCGAGCGATGTGGGCGGTGCAGAGGTTCGGCGCGACGAAGGGGGTCAGGTTCGCGACCTGCATCCCGGAGTCGAGCCCGTTCAGCACGCCTTGGATCAACGCGCGGTGCATGCCGCAGACCAGGCCCGGCTGCTCGCAGGCGATCTCAAGGAACGGGCAGTGGTGCAGGTCGATCCGGAGGGCATCGCCGTCGCGCTCGATCTGGGGCGCGAACCCGATCGAGTCGAGGACCGTGGTGAGATGCCCGGCGACCTTCGCCGGACGCGAACTCGGGCGGGCACCCGACGCGGCGAGCAACGAACGGCCCCAGGCGGAACCCGTGCGCTCGGCCAACGCTGGATCACTGCTTTCCGCCGCTGCGTGGGCGAGCATGCGCGCGAGGAGCAGGTAGTTGCGGCCGTCCCGCTCGGCCAGGGGGCGGAAGAGCAGACGCGGCCGGCCAGGGCCGGTCCGCGGAGCGGGCGTCTGTTCGGCGAGACCGTCGTCGATCAGTCGGCGGAGATGGAATCGCACGGTGTTCGGGTGCAGGCCGAGTTCGGTCGCGAGCTCCTCCACGGACGCGGCGCGACCCAGAGAGCGCAGAGCAGACAGAACGGCAGCGCGCCGATCACCGATCACGGAGCTCCTTCGCGGGAAATCCCACTCGACACGCCAGCCTCAATATTTCCAATTATGATCGTAGAAACGCACGCCCGCTCCCATTGCAGGTGAGGGATGGCTGAAGACCTGATCAAGGACAGCTTCGCGATCGTCGAGCCCGAGGCCGACCGCGTCGCGGCGTACTTCTACGCCCGGCTGTTCCTGGAGGCTCCCGACCTTCGGGAGCTGTTTCCGCCGGCGATGGATGTTCAGCGCGACCGCCTCTTCGGCGCGCTCGTCCGCATCGTGCAAGGTGCGGACCAGCCGGAGTTCCTCGACGCGTTCCTCACCGGACTCGGACGTGACCACCGCAAGTTCGGCGTGAAGGCCGCGCACTACGAGGCGCTCGGCCGATCCCTGCTCGCCGCCCTTGCACGCTTCGCCGGGCCGGCGTGGACACCGGAGGTCCAGACCGCCTGGGTCGAGTCCTACGCGCGCGTGGCCCGCGTGATGATCGAGGCCGCCCGCCGCGCCGCCCTGGACACCCCCGACTGGTGGCTCGCGGAGGTCGTCGAGCACGAGGAGCGCGCGGCCGACATCGCCGTGCTGCGGCTGCGTCCGGACCAGCCGTTCCCGTACGAAGCCGGCCAGTACTGCTCGATCGAGACGCCGTGGTGGCCGCGGGTCTGGCGGTCCTACTCGATGGCGACCGCACCGAACCGGGACAACCTCATCGAGCTCCACGTCCGCAAGATCGACGCCGGTTGGGTCAGCACCGCTCTGGTGCGCAACGCCCGCCCGGGCGACGTCGTGCGGCTCGGGCATCCGACCGGCACGATGACCGCCGACCGCACCTCCGACCGCGACCTCGTCTGCATCGCCGGGGGCACGGGCCTCGCGCCGATGAAGGCGATCATCGAGGACATGGCGCGGTGGAACTGGTACCGCCGCGTGAATCTGTTCGTCGGCGCGCGGCACATCGACGACCTCTACGACCTCCCCGCGCTGCGAGCGCTGTCGCAGCAGTACGAGTGGCTGACGGTCACGCCCGCGCTCTCGCATTCGCCGGACTACCCGGGTGAACAGGGCCTGGTCGTCGACGTCGCCCTGCGGCACGGTGACTGGCGCTCGCATGACGTGTTCATCTCCGGCTCGGCGCCGATGGTGCGGACCTCGATCGACCGCCTGCTGATCAGCGGGGTGTCGCTCTCGCGCATCAAGTTCGACGCCTTCGGGGACCTGCGCTGAGCCACGCTCAGCCAGGATCAGGAAATCGGCCCGTTCCGGGCAGGGATTGACGCCGTTCTCCGGGGTAGATCCCGGCAATGCACGCACGGGGCGCCCCGGTCGCAGTCGCGGTCTGTGACGGCCTGAACCGATTCGTGATGGTCCTCGGCGTCTTCCTGTTCGCCCTGGCGATGGCCGCGGCGGCGCTGCAGGGTCCGGGCCCGCGAACGGTCGACGTGAATTTCCCGGCCCGGAGCGAACTCCCGGCCCAGTCGTCGCCGGTGGTGGCGGCCCCCGCGCCCTGACGCGCGCTGCCTGGTCGGAAAGAATCCTCGAGTCCGTGCGACAGATCGGGGAGTTCATGCGCGCCGTGCAGGTCACCAAACTCGACGGCCCGGAGGCGGTCGAGCTCGTCGAGATCGCCGAACCGACGCCGGCCGCGGGCGAGGTCGTGATCGACGTCCACGCCGCGGGCCTGGCCTTCCCGGACGTGTTGCAGACGCGCGGGCTGTACCAGTACATGCCCGACCTGCCGTTCACGGTCGGTACCGAGGTCGCCGGCACGATCCGCACCGCACCCGACGGCAGCGGCCTCGGCGCCGGGGACCGGGTGGCCGCCCTCTGCTTCAACCGCGCGCTGGCCGACGTCGCGTGCGTCCCGGTCTCGCAGGTGTTCCGCATCCCGGCCGGCATGGCGATGGAGCAGGCCGCGGGTCTGCTCTTCAACGACCTGACGGTGCACCTGGTGTTGCGCACCCGGGCTCAGATGCAGCCGGGAGAGACCGTGCTCGTCCACGGCGCGGCCGGGGGGATCGGCGTCTCGACGCTGCGTCTGGCTCCCGCGCTCGGGGCATCGCGGGTGATCGCCGTGGTCAGCGACGAGGCGAAGGCTGCGGTCGCGCGCACGGCCGGCGCGAGCGACGTCGTGTTCGTCGAGGGCTGGGCGAAGGCGGTTCGGGAGCTGACGGACGGCGGCGTCGACATCGTCGTGGATCCCGTCGGCGGCGACCGCTTCACCGACAGCCTGCGCTCGCTACGCGGCGGCGGGCGCCTGATGGTCGTCGGGTTCACCGGCGGCGAGATCCCCACCGTGAAGGTCAACCGCCTGCTGCTCAACAACGTCGATGTGCGGGGTGCGGGCTGGGGCCCTTGGTGGATGGCCCGCCCCGGCTACCTCCAGGAGCAGTGGGCCGAGCTCGAACCGCTCTACGCCGCCGGCGCGATCGGGCCGCTGCCGCTCACCGTCCTGCCCCTGGAACGCGCGGTCGACGGACTGGTCGCCATCGATCGGCGCGAGGCCGCCGGCAAGGTGGTCGTCACGCTTCGCCAGGGGTGAGTGTCGGGCCCTGTCCGCCCGCCCCTAGCGTGGAAGCACTGCCGACCGGGGATGACCTCCGCATGACGCATCAGTTGAGCCTCGCCGAGAGTGTGCTGCTGCTGCTCCTCGACGGCCGTTCCGGCCGGCCGATCACCGACCGCGACACCCGCGACCGCGCCGCATCCGGAGGTGCCCTCCTCGCGCTGGTTCTGGCCCGCCGGGTGCGGTTCGACTCCTACGGTCTGACCAGACCCGCCGATCGCACCCTGGCCGTCGTTAACCGAGCATCGACCGGAAACCCCGCCACGGACGATGCACTCGCCCGCCTGCAGCGACGTCCGATGACCGTGCGCCAGGCGGTGATCGCGCTGGCCCCGCCCTGCGGCCGGATCAGCCTCGAGCACCTGGTGCACCGCGGGATCGTACGGCCGGAGCGTTCCCGGGTGCTCGGGCTCGTCCCGCGCACGACCTACCGGTGCGAGGGCGGCACCACGACCGCGAACCTGCGGAGCCGCCTCAAGGACCTGGTTCGGAACTCGAACCCACCGGACGAGGCACTGGTCGCCCTGACCGCGCTGCTGCGGGCGGTCGATCTCGCCGAGATCGTCCTCGGGACCTGGGACCGCGTCGACGAGGCGCGCGCCCAGGAGATCGGCGAGGGGTACTGGCGACCGCGCGGGATCTCGCGCGAGGTCGACGCGGTGACCGCGGCGGTGAGTGCGGCTGTCGCCACCAGGGCCGCAACCGCCCTCGCGAACACACAGGCCTGGTAGTTCCCGACGCCGTCAGTCCGGTCGCTAGGCCTGACGCAGGAATGCGCCGATCTCGTCGATCGCATCCCGCCCCGCGGGAAGCACACCCGCCAGCGCGGCGAAGCCGTGAATCATGCCCGGATACCGGCTCACCACCGCCGGAACGCCGGCCTGCCGCAACGCCTCCGCGTAGGACTCCCCCTCCGCGCGCAGCGGGTCGTACTCGGCAGTGATCACCAACGTGCGAGGCAGGCCGGACAGGTCGTCGAAGGCCTCGGGCGTGATGTCCTCCAGGGCAGCCTCACACCCCGGCGGCGTGTACAACGACCACGCCTGGCGCACCTGTTCTGGCCCGGGCAGGGGTGAGCCGACCAGTGGTGTTCCTCCCATCGCACGCCAGGATTCGCTGTCCTGGTCCGGACTGATCACCGGGTAGAGCAAAACCTGGTGGGAGAAGGACGGTCTGCCGGCTACGCGAGCCCGCAACGTCGTGATCGCGGCGAGCGTCCCACCGACGCTGTCGCCCACAATTGCGAACCGTCGCGGGTCGATATCGAGATCGTCGGCGTGGTCGGCGATCCATTGCGCTGCCTCGAAGCAGTCGATGGGAGCGGCCGGGCACGGATGCTCCGGAGCCCGCCGGTAATGCATCGCGATCACGACGTGGCCTGCTGCCTCGGCCAACGTCCGGCACAGGGTGTCGTGGGTTTCCAGATCACCGGTGACGAACCAGCCACCGTGGAGAAACAACGCGACCGGCAGGGTTCCGGGGCCCGGCCGATAGATCCGTAACCCGATTCCCCCCAAGCGCCGGGGAATGGTCACGTTGCGGACCTCGTGGAGCACCGGAGCCGGCCCACTGAGCCGATTCATCGCCCGGTGGAACACCCGAGACCCAGGGACGTCCACCGGGGGGAACTCCTGGGCGAGCGCCGCGATCTCGGCGAGCGCTGTCTCCACGCCCTCGCCGAACACAAAGGTCGGCGCGGACGAGGGATCCGGAGAGCTGTCGGTCATCGCCCCAGTCCATCAGCAGCGCACGGAGAGCGCGTGCCGGCCTCAGTCGCTGTGCAACAACAGCATCGACCGGTCCCGGACCGCGACCACGTCGCCGGCCTTCAACGGGTCGATCGGATCCGGGTCGTCGGTGGTCAGCACGACCCGCCACAACCCGCGGCCGGTCGGGACGGTGAACTCCACCGGCTCGTAGTGGGCGTTGATCAGCAGCAGCAGCCGGTCCCGGCTGGTCTCGCCGTCGGCGTCCTCGATCTGCCGACCGTCGAGGGCGACCGCGAGCGTCTTGGCGATCGGGTTCTCCCAGTCCTCGGCCTGCATCTGCTTGCCGTCGGGCCGGTAGAGCACCATCTGCGCCACCCCACCCTCCGGCGTGCGCAGGTACTCCCGGGGCCGCAGCGCCGCGTGCTCGCGGCGTAGGGCGATCGCTGTCTTCGTGAACGCCAGCAGGTGCTCGTCAACGTTGTCCCAGTCGTACCAGGACAGCTCGGAGTCCTGGCAGTAGGCGTTGTTGTTTCCGCCCTGGCTGCGCCCGATCTCGTCACCACCGAGGATCATCGGCACGCCGGCCGACATCAGCAGGGTGCCCAGCAGGTTGCGGCGCATCCGTGCGCGCAGCTCCAGGATCTCGGCGTCGTCCGTCGGGCCCTCGGCGCCGCAGTTCCACGAACTGTTGTTGGACTCGCCGTCGTTGTTGTCCTCGCCATTCGCGTCGTTGTGCTTGTCGTTGTAGGCGGTGAGGTCCGCCAGGGTGAAGCCGTCGTGCGCCGTCACGAAGTTGATGCTGGCGTCGGGCGTGCGCCGGTCACTGGAGTAGATGTCCCCGCTGCCGGTCAGCCGCAGGGCGAACTCGCCGAGTTCACCGTCGCCGCCGCGCCAGAAGTCGCGCACGGAGTCGCGGTACTTGCCGTTCCACTCGGACCACCGGCTCGGGAAACCACCGACCTGATAACCGGCGGTGTCCCACGGCTCTGCGATCATCTTCACCGGGGCGAGGACCGGGTCCTGGTGCACGAGGTTGAGGAACGCCGAGTGGATGTCCTGCTCGCCGTCCTGGCGCGTGAGCGCGGTCGCGAGGTCGAACCGGAACCCGTCGACGTGCATCTCGGTGACCCAGTAGCGCAGCGAGTCCAGGATCAGCCGCAGCGGGATCGGGTGTCCGACGTTCATGCTGTTGCCGGTGCCGGTGGTGTCGAAGTAGTGCGCGGCGTCGCCCTCGACCAGCCGGTAGTACGACGGATTGTCGATGCCCTTGAGCGACAGCGTCGGGCCGAGGTGATTGCCCTCCGCAGTGTGGTTGTAGACGACGTCGAGAATCACTTCGAGGCCGGCCGCATGCAGCGCCTTCACCATGGCCTTGAACTCATCGACCTGACCGCCGGTGGTGCCGACCGAGCTGTAATCGCCGTGCGGGGCGAGGAATCCGATGCTGTTGTACCCCCAGTAGTTGCGCAGCCCCTTCTCCAACAGATGGCTGTCCTGGACGAACTGGTGCACCGGCAACAGCTCGACGGCCGTCACCCCCAGGTCGGTGAGATAGCCGGTGATCGCAGGATGCGCGAGCCCGGCGTAGGTCCCCGCGATCTCCTTGGGTACGTCCGGGTGCCGCATGGAGATGCCCTTGACGTGGGTCTCGTACATCACCGAATCCGCCAGCGGGATCCGCGGCGGCACGTCGTTCCCCCAGTCGAATGCGCGGTCCGTGACGACGCACTTCGGCATCGCATCCGCGGAGTCGGCGTCGTTGCGTGCGGCCGGGTCGTCGAAGCGGTGCCCGAACACGGCCTCGCCCCAGATCACGTCGCCGTCGACCGCCGTGGCGTGCGGGTCCAGCAGGAGCTTGGCCGCGTTGCAGCGCAGGCCGTTCGCGGGATCCCACGGCCCGTGCACGCGCAGGCCGTAGCGGCTGCCCGGGCCGACCCCGGGGAGGAACCCGTGAAAAACGTGCGCGGTGCGCTCGGGCAGCTCGACGCGGGTCTCCGCACCGTCGGCGTCGAACAGACAGACCTCGACGGAGTCGGCGATCTCGGAGGCGACGGCGAAGTTGGTCCCGCCCGCGCCGGGGGTCGCGCCGAGGGGGTACGGCAGACCGGAGGTAGGTTCCATGATTCAGCTTTCGGGTTCGGCGACGGCAGATCGCAGGGTGTCCGTGACCGCTCGGGCCGACGGTTGGTGTTCCAGGTCCTGCAGCGGCACAGGTAGCGGCAGCGACCAGTTCGGCCGGTCGCCATCGGCTCCCGGAATGTTGGGGCGGTCGACGGCGCCGACGACATCGTCGAGCGCGACGGTGAGCAACCGGCTCGGCGCCCGAGCCAGCAGACCGTAGGCACCGGCAACCGCGTCCTCGACTGACGCCCCGTCAGCGAGCCCGGCGCCGGCCGCCAGCCGACGTCGGATCTCGAGAGTGCCCTCCTCGTTCGGGGTCAGGCCGAGGCGGTGCTGCTCGTCGAGGTCACTGCCGGACCACAGCCCGGCGACGGTCGGCAGGTCGTGGGTCGTGACGGCGGCCATCGCACCCTCCGGCCACTCCGTCGGGTCGTTCTCCTCGAACCACAACAGGCGGTAGGACAGGATGTTGCGCTCGGCCATCGCCTCTCGCACGCCCGGCTCCACCGTCCCGAGGTCCTCACCGACGACCAGCGCGCCCGCCCGCCAGCTCTCCAGCGCGACGATGTCGAGCAGGTCGTCGGAGGGGTACCGGACGTAGGCACCGTCGGTGGGCGACGAGCCGTTCGGGACCCACCACAGCCGGAACAGACCCATCACGTGGTCGAGCCGCAGCCCGCCACCGGCGGACATCGACGCACGGACGGTTTCGATGAAGGGCTCGTACGCGACGTCCTGCAGGCGCCACGGGATGAAAGGCGGAAGCCCCCAGTCCTGGCCGCGCGTGTTGAACTCGTCCGGTGGTGCCCCGACGCTGACGTCCTGGGCGAGCAGATCCTGCCAGGTCCAGGCGTCGAAACCGCCCGGGTCCACGCCGATCGGCAAGTCCTGGATCAGGGCGACGCCGTGCCCGGCGTTCTCCACCTGACGCTCCATCAACCATTGCAACCAACGGTAGAACTGGATGCGATCCGCGTGACCGGCCGCGAAAATGGCGACCTGCGGGTCGTCCGGCGAGCGCAGCGCCTCCGGCCACGATCGCCAGCCCGGCCCGAACTCCTCGGACAGGACGCACCAGGTGGCGAAGTCCTGCAGGGGCCGACCGGCGGCGCGCACCCAGGTCTCGAGGTCCGGGCCCGGTTCCCGCCGGCGGATCTCCCAGATGTACTCCAGCGCCTGCAGCTTGAGCCGCCATACCTCGTCGCGGTCGATCTCGGGTGAGGAGTTCAGCGCCCGTCCGGCCTGCGCGGCCTTCTCGACCTCGGGCACACCGGTGGCGCCCGGCACCTTCTCCACCGCCAGGTAGATCGGGTTCCGGAAGCGTCGGCTGGCGGGGTAGTACGGGCTGGGCTGCTGCGGGAAGGTCGGTGCGGCGGCCGAGAGCGGGTTGACGAGCACGAAACCGGCGTCGAGCTCGGTGCGGGACCACTTGGTGAGCCGGTGCAGGTCGTCCAGGTCACCCATTCCCCAGCTGCGCTCGGAACGCAGGGAGTACACCTGTACCGCCCAGCCCCACATGCGCCGGTCCGGCAGATGTGCGCGGCCGGGGCCGAAGATCAGCCGCCGCGAACGACCGGCCGACCCGATCATCGCGTGATACCCGAAGGGCAGGTCCGCCGGGAAGGCGTCCTGCACCTCACGCGTCTCCCCGTTTTCCAGAACCAGGGAGCTCCGGCCCCCGGGCACCGGGTCGCCGGGGCGGGCCACCACCGGTGGCTCCGGACGGTCCGACGGTGGCGTGCCGATGCGTTCCCGCAGCAACTCGATGGTCTCCGGACGGATCGAACGGGTCTCGCCGCCGGCGTCGACGTACCGGTCGTCGATTCCCCACCGGTCGGTCGCCGGTGCGGAGTCGGAAGGGGGCACGCGAGAACCTCCGGACCTGTGAGAAGGGTGTTAGCCGTTACTCCCTCAGCGGAGGCGGCAGAAACCCCGAATGCAGATGAAGTTCCCGGTGCCGGACGCAGACTGAGCGCGCACACCCCGGGTAGGCGAGTGCCGACCGAGGAGGAACCATGCCCGACGCCACCCCCGCCCCGTCCGCGCCAGGAGTCCCCGGCAGCGAGGCCCCGACCTTCGCCGAGCCGACCGACCCCCGCCCCCCGCCGGCCCCCAAGCCCGACCAGCGCGCCCCGCGTCCGGTCTCCGCCACCGGTAACGAAGCCCCACTGCCGCCGACCTGGGACTCGCAGCAGGAGACCTACCTGACCACCGCCCAGGGGGTCCGGATCCGGGAAACCGACCACTCGTTGCGGGCGGGTCCTCGTGGCCCGACGCTGCTCAACGACAACCACCTGCGTGAAAAGGTCATGCACTTCGACCACGAGCGCATCCCGGAGCGCGTGGTGCACGCCCGGGGCGCGGCCGCCCACGGCACTTTCGTGTCCAACGGCGCGGCCGCCGGGCTGACCTGCGCGCAGTTCCTGCAGCCGGGGGTCGAGACGGCGACGTTCGTCCGGTTCTCCACCGTGCTCGGCTCACGCGGCTCGGCGGACACGGTTCGCGACACCCGTGGGTTCGCGACGAAGTTCTACACCGAGGACGGGAACTTCGACCTCGTCGGCAACAACATGCCCGTCTTCTTCATCCAGGACGGGATCAAGTTCCCCGACATCGTGCACGCCGCGAAGCCGCACCCGGACCGCGAGATCCCGCAGGCCCAGAGCGCGCACGACACCTTCTGGGACTTCGTCTCCCTGCACACCGAGGCGACGCACCACACGCTGTGGAACATGTCCGACCGCGGCATTCCGCGCTCGTACCGGACGATGGAGGGCTTCGGCGTCCACACCTTCCGCCTCGTCAACACCGACGGCGCGACCTGCCTCATCAAATGGCACTGGAAGCCGCGTCTCGGCGTGCACTCCCTGGTCTGGGAGGAGGCGCAGATGCTGGGCGGGTTCGATCCCGACTTCCACCGCCGCGACCTCTACGACGCCATCGAGGCCGGCGCCTTCCCGGAGTACGACCTCGGGATCCAGGTCTTCGAGGACAACGCCGACCAGATGTTCGCCGGCATCGACCTGCTCGACCCGACCAAGCTGGTGCCCGAGGAACTGGCCCCGGTCCAGATCATCGGCACGCTGACGCTGAACGGCAACCCGACGAACTTCTTCGCCGAGGTCGAGCAGGTTGCGTTCTGCACCGCCCACCTCGTTCCGGGCATCGACGTGACCGACGATCCGCTCCTGGCAGCGCGGAACTTCTCCTATCTCGACACGCAGCTGACCCGGCTCGGCGGCCCGAACTTCGCGCAGATCCCGATCAACCGGCCGCATGTCCCGGTGAACTCGATGCAGCGCGACGGTTTCCATCAGGACGCCGTGCACGGCGGCATCGCGCCCTACCGGCCGAACTCGATGGACGGCGGGTGCCCCTTCACCGCGGGCGGCGACGTTTCCGCGCTGATCGAGGTGGCCCGCGCGCTCCCGGCCGCGAATATCGTGCGGGAGAAGCCTGCCTCGTTCGAGGACCACTACAGCCAGCCCCGCATGTTCTACCTCAGCATGACGCCCGTGGAGCAGGACCACATCGTCGCTGCCTACACCTTCGAGCTCAGCAAGTGCTACGAGACGACGATCCGCGAGCGCGCGCTCGTCACTCTGGCCAACATCGACGAGGACCTGTGCGCCCGCGTCGCCGAGGGGCTCGGCCTCGAACCGCCGAAGCCGAGTGTGGATCTCGTCGAGGCGCAGCCGAGTCCGGCGCTGTCTCAGCTCGGTGCCGAGTGGCCGGTGGACGGTCGCGTGATCGGGATCGTCGTCGGTGCGGCCCCGGACCTCGCGGCGGTCTCCGCCGCTCGGGAGGCCGCCCTGGCGGCGGGGATGGTCCCCCTCCTGGTGGCGCCGGCCGGTGGCAAGCTGAGCAAGGGCAAAGTCGCGCTCGACGTCCAGCGCACCTACGCCAACGCCCGGTCGGTCGAGTTCGACGCCGTTCTGATCGCCGACGCGACCCCGCCGGCACCCGACGCGCTGCCCGGCCTCGACGCCAAGGCCGGCGCCGGGACCGATCCGGCGGTCGACCCCCGGATCACGCTGCTGCTGGACGAGACCTACCGGCATGCGAAGGCGATCGTGGGGATGGGCCCCGGCGCCGGGGTCCTGAGCGCGCTCGGCGCCGCCGGCCGGCCGGGCGTGGTCGAGGCGGCCGACGGAGCCGCCGCGGTGCAGGAACTTCAGGCCCTGCTCGGAGCGCACCGGGTCTGGGACCGCGTGGGCGCGTGACCGCGCGCCGGCTGTCGGCGGTATCTACCGCCGGCGGCCGGCGTTCCCCGCGCGCTGCAGGATCCGGGTGGTCCGCGTCGGCCCGTGCTTGCGTTCGAGGCGGGCGGCCGTTTTGCGCGAGACCAGCTTCACAACCGGCAGCAGGATCGCGAAGAGCAGCCAGCGGCGCAGGCGGGCGGAGAGGAGAGCAAACACAGGCGGGCTCCGGAAGTCGGTGGCGGATTACGTGCGGCGCAGGGTGGCAGCGTGCAGGATGGCGCGTTCCCGGGCCAACCGGGTGTGGCGGGGCTTCACGCGTTGCCGCAGGGCGCGGGCCTCAGCCAGCTCCGCGAGCAGCACTTCGCGACGCCGCAGGCGCAGGTCCCGCTGCGCTGCGGCCTCCGCATCAGACGTATCGTCCGCCTCGTCCATACGGGTGATCTGCCCGGTGCGGGCGGTCCCACGCCCAGGGTCGTAGCGAACACATAGCTCACGTTAAGTATTCGAACGCCCTGGAGGGGGTACAACGGCTGTGGGATAAGGAGCCCGCCGTTCCACCCCGCAGCTCGGGCAAGGGTCCGCCAACTCGGGACTTGAAGCTGCGGTCAAGGCGCCCACCATGTGGTGGGCGCCTTTACATGTCCCGGAGCTTCCAACCTTGGCGGCCCAGCCGGGCTCGCGACTGACTCCTAGGCTCCCGGGACCGCCGGCCCACCCGGACCCGGCAGGGTCGGCCGGGCGCCCGTGAACAGCCAGACGTCGAAGAACGTGGCGAGGTCCCGCTTGGCGACCTTCTCGGCGTGGGTGATGAATTCCTGATTGGTCACGGTGGTGCCGGCCCGGCTGACGGCCCACGTGCGGACGATCTTGAAGAAGGTCTTGTCACCCACGATCTTCCGCAGCTGGTGCAGCGTCATCGCGCCACGGATGTAGACCGCGCCGTTGAACAGGTTCTGCGGCCCCGGGTCGCCGATCGTCACCTCCCAGAACTCGGGAGTTTCCGCGTTGTCCGCCCAGGCCTTGGCGAACGTGGCATCGGCGGTCTCCCCGCCGGTCCGCTCGTTGTAGAGCCACTGCGCGTAGGACGCGAAGCCCTCGTTCGCCCAGATGTTCCGCCAGGCCGCGATTCGCAGATCGTCGCCGAACCACTGGTGGGCGAGCTCGTGCACGATGACGCCGACCCCGGAGGAACCGGCGCTGAAGAACCGCGGCGAGTACACCGGCCGGGTCTGGGTCTCGAGCGCGAACTGGGCCGCGGCAGCGTGCACGATCGCCCCGCCGACGTCGAACGGGTACGGCCCGAACATCGAGGACAGGGTGGCGAGGATCTTCGGCTGCTGGTCGAGCGCGTCGCGGGCGTAGTCCGGGCCGAGGATCCGGTCGACGGCGTCCCAGTAGCGCACGCCGTCCTTCGTGTAGGCCGAAAGCTCCAGATCGCCGACTGCCAACGCGACCAGGTAGGACGCCATCGGGTCGGCGGCACGCCAGGTCCACACCGTCCGGCTGCCCACGCTGCGCTGATCGGCCAGGACCCCGTTGCTGACGGCAGTGAGCCCGGCCGGGACGTCGATCGCGACCGTGTAGCTCGCCCGGTCGGTCGGGTGATCGTTGACCGGATACCAGGTGGTGGCCACGTGCGGCTGCCCGGCGAAGACCGCGCCGGTCAACGTGCGGTGGAACCCGCTGGCATCCGACCCGGACAGCAGCGGGTCGGGCACTCCGTCGTAGCGAACGACGACCGTGAAGTTCTTTCCCTGGGCGACACCGGCGACGGGGGTGATCTCCAGCTCCTGGCCGGCCCGGGTCCAGCGGGCGGTCTGGCCGTCGACGCGAACGTCGCGAACGTTCAGACCGACGAGGTCCAGGTTGAACCGCGCCAGGTTCTGGGTGGCCTTCGCGGTGATCGTCGCAACGCCGGCCAGCATCCCGGGCAGCGGGTCGTAACGGACCGCCAGGTCGTAGTTGGCGACGTCGTAGCCACCGTTGCCGTCAGCCGGGAAGTACGCATCCCCGACGCCCGCGGCACCGGCGACGAAGGCGTCATCGGCCTCGGCCGGACCCGGGGCGGCGGCGACGGCGAGCACCAGGCACGCGAGGCTCCCGGCCAGGACAGAGGATCTCGACCGGCGCATATCGCTCAGAGTAAGAGAAATTGGGGGCGACGACGGGCGGACCGGCCTCCGATCGTCCATTTATCGAGATTTACTCCGATTTGTCCCGATTCCGGCCTTGACCGGAGAACACTGACTGCCGACCTGACGACGCGGATCCTGCCGTCCACGCCCCGGTCGCTGCCGTTCTTCCGCTGCCCGGCACCACCCGCGCGGTCGCCTCCGCGCGCGGGCGCCCGGCCTTCGTAAGGAGGCGGTCCTCATGACCGCAGGTCTCGCTCTTCGTCTCGCTCCCGTCGCCCTCGCCGCCGGACTGCTCGGGGTCGCGGCCCCGGCGTCGGCCGGCGAGTCGGCCGACGTCGACAAGGCCTTGGCGGCTGTCAAGGCCTCCCACGACAAGTACCAGGACCCCAAAGTCGCGATCGCCGACGGCTTCCTGCCGACCGACAGCTGCGTCACTCACGAGAACATGGGCACGATGGGCTTCCACTACGTGAACCCCAAGCTGATCGGCGCGCCGATCGACCAGGCCCACCCGGCAATCCTCGTCTACCAGCCCGACGGGAACGGGGGCCGGGAACTCGTCGCCGTCGAGTGGTTCCAGCCGGACGCCGACCAGGACCTGAGCACCTCCGAGGACAAGCCGTCCCTGTTCGGCCGGGCGTTCGACGGCCCGATGGAGGGTCACGAGCCGGGCATGCCGCGCCACTACGACGAGCACGCGTGGCTCTGGCTCGACAACCCGAAGGGCACGCTCGAGCCGTACAACCCCGCGGCCTCGTGCAAGGGTGCCGAGACCATCGTGACCGTCCCGGCGGCGGCCATGCCCGCCCATGAGGGCATGGACTCCGACGTCGCTTCCGACGCCGCCTCCCGGCGGGCAGGTCACCCACAAGCCCACCGGCGGTGCCGACGCCGGCGGCGGCGCAATGGACAACAACTCGATCGTGCTGGTCGGGCTGGGCGTGGCCGTGGCGGCCGCGGGAGGCCTCACGATCGGCGCGGCGGGACGGGCCCGGCGCCGCCGGAACCTGCCTGTCTGACCTACCGTCAGCGAATCAGTTCCTCTTCCTTCATCCGGTCCGAGAACGCCTCCACCCAGGTCCAGCCGGCGACAATCTCGCGGTCGTCGCCCCGGCGGCGCGTCATGCCGCCCTGGGCGCGGTAGCCACCCCAGCGCGCCTTGTTGAAACCGCTGAGCTGCTGGGTGGGGTCACCGGTGAAATCCCAGATGCCGGGGGCGCCGAGGTCGTAGCTGGCGCCGGTGACGTAGCCGTCGGCGTCGACGTCGAACTCCGCGCCGACGGAGTTGGCCTCGGCGATGGGCTGCTTGCCCTCGACGACGATGCCCGCGCCCCAGCGGCGGCGACCCTTGGTGATGTTGCCGAACTCGATCGTGCCGTCGGCGTATTTGTTCGCGAAGATGTTCCAGACGATCTGGACGTCGGTGTAATACGGGTACTCCTTCCACTCACTGCCGTGGCGGAAGTAGACCTGGTCGAAGAAGATCGGGCCCTCGACCTGCTCGCCGAGGATCGTTCCGGTCAACCAGTACGGCTGGCTCGCGTAGGCCAGCGGCTCATCGCGCATCGAGGAGAGGAACTGCCCGCCGAGGGTTGGACGGGGGCCACTCAACGACAGCAGCGAGCCCTCCTCCCACGTCATCTCGTTGTCGTCGATGCGGAGGTCGATCGGCTCCTCGTGGTCGCCGGAGAGCATGCCCTTGGTAACCCAGCGGCGGAAGTCGGGATCAATGGTGCGAACCATCTCGCCCTTCGCGCTGCGCTTCGAGCCCTCGTGCAGCTCCATGCGCCCGCCGCCGTTGTGGAGCAGGTACAGGCCGCCAGTCATGGGCCCGATGAACTTTCGCTCGAGCACGTAGACCGTGCCCGACTCCGCGCGGAACCCGCCGTAGAGGTACTGCGACTGCAGGGACAGACCGGCGATCGAGGTGTGCGGCAACAGCTCGGAGAACTTTGGGGTGTACGTGCCCACCACGGGCGCGTAGTGGAAGTCGCCGAAATGCTGATCGTCAGTCATGTTTCCTCATCCGGTTGCTGTCAGGGCCTGGTAGCGCTGGCGCAGGGCGCGCTTGTCGAGTTTGCCCATGTCGTTGCGGGGCAGGTCGGTCACGAGTTCGTAGGAGCGGGGGCACTTGTAGCCCGCGAGCTCGGTGCGGCAGAACGTGTCGAGGTCGGCGACGTCGACGCCGCCGCGCGCGGGCACGACGAGGGCGAGCAGCGTCTCGCCGAGGTCGTCGTGCGGCACGCCGATCGCCGCCACCTCGGCCACGTCGGGATGCCGGGTCAGGACCTGCTCGCAGTCGGCCGGGTAGAGGTTCACCCCGCCGGATACGACCAGGTCAGAGACACGGTCGGTGATGAAGGCGAAGCCGTCATCGTCGACGTGGCCGACGTCCCCGAGGGTTGCGACGCCCGGCGCGAGGTAGGCGCGGGCGCTCTTGGCCTCGTCGCCGAGGAAACGAATGGCACGGCCGGGCGGGAGCGTCACGCCGAGCACGCCGGTGCTCCCCCGGGGCAGCACACGGGCGTGGTCGTCGTAGGCCTCGACGACCAACGGCGGGACGGCGCGGCCCACCGAACCGGGGCGCGCGAGCCAGTCGGCGCTGGAAATCCGACAGACGGTGCCGATCTCGGATCCGCCGTAGGACTCGGTGAACACCGGGCCCCACCAGTCGATCATCGCGCGCTTGACGTGCTCGGGGCACGCAGAGCCGGTGTGGGCGACCGTCGTCAGGCTGGAAACGTCGTAGGACGAGCGGACCTCCGGCGGCAGCGCGAGCAGGCGCGTCAGGTGGGTCGGCACCAGGACGGTCGAGGTGACCCGGTCCTCGGCGATCCGGCGCAGCACCTCCTCCGCGTCGAAGCGCGGCAGGACGACGACCGGCCGGCCGGCGAGCAGGTGGCGCAGCGCGGTCAGCGGGCCGTTGTGCTGGAGGGGGCCGACGACCAGGTGCGGTCCCTCCGGGAACCCGGGTTCGGCGGCGACGGCCTCGACGTAGGCGAGGGCGTCGGTCATCGAGGCATCGCGCAGCCACTGCACCTCGGTGGCGCCGGCGCGGCCGGTGGTACCGGAGGTGAAGACCAACAAGGGGCGGGCTTCACGGCCGGCGAGTTCGATCTCGACGAAGGCTGTACCGACGAACGCGTCCCACTCCGGACCGGGATGAGTGACGACCCGAACGCCTGGCGCTACCTCGGCGACTGCTTCGAGGATCGCGGCACGTGATCCCTCACCGATGACGACCAGTGCGCAGCCGGTGTCGGTGAGCTCGTGGGTGAACTCGCGGGCGGTCGCCTGCCGGTGCAGGGCGACGGTACCTACGCCGGCGAACAGCCCGGCGAGATGGGTGATCAAGGTCGGCGCGGTGTTCTCGCCGGTGACGCCGACGCGGGCGCCGGGCGGGAGCGACGACAGCGAGGCGGCCGCACCGCGGAGATGCTCCGCGAGCTGCGCCCACGTGACGGCGCCGCGCGCGTCGCGGATGGCCGCGCCGTGCGGGTCGTCCGCCGCACGCGTGCCGATACCCGCCAGGTACATCGACCCTCCGCGTCCGGGCTCCTAAGTGGTGACGCTCTAAAGTAAGTACGGCACCAGGGGGAAAGCAAGTGTTACTGTTCATCGAGTCCAGTTATTCGCTGTCCGCCGACCCGGAGGTGTGTGGCCGGTGAGCACGCCCGTGGCCGCTGAACTCTTCGCCTCGCTGGAACCGCTCACGCTGGCGGGCAGCCGCTGCACGACCTGCCGGACCGTGCAGTTCCCCGTCGCCGGCCAGTGCGCGCACTGCGCGGGCGAGGCGGTCGAGGTGATCGATCTGCCTACTACCGGCCGCGTCTGGACCTGGACCGTCCAGCGCTTCGCCCCCAAGGCCCCCTACGTCCCACCGCCGGGCGGGTTCACTTCGTACGCGGTCGGCTACGTCGACCTCGGCGAGGTGCTCGTCGAGTCCCGGCTCGCCTACGACCTGGAGCGGACCCGGCCGGGCATTGGGGACGAGGTCGCCCTGGTGTCGGCCCCCGCCCACGGGGCCCACTTCACCTACGCGTTCGCACCGCCGGGCGGGACGGGATGAACGATCAGCACGTCTACGTCGTCGGGGCCGGCATCCATCCCTTCGGCCGCCACGAGAGCGTGAGCGGCGCGGACCAGGCCGTGGTCGCGACCCGCGGCGCCCTCGCCGACGCCGGACTGAGTTGGGACAAGGTCGAGATCGCGGTCGGCGGTTCCAACACCGGCAAGCCCGACTCGCTGGTGGCGCGACTGGGGCTGACCGGCGTCGCTTTCACCGGCGTCCGCAACGGCTGCGCGACGGGCAGCGTCGCCCTGGCGACCGCGGCGAACGCGCTGCGGGCCGGAGCGGGTGACGTCGCGGCCGTCGTCGGGTTCGACAAGCACGAGCGGGGAACGTTCGCGTCCGACCCGGCCGCCTACGGGCTCGGTGCCTGGTACGGGTCGACGGGCCTGATGGTGACGACGCAGTACTTCGCGATGCGCACCCGGCGGTATCTGCACGAACATTCGCTGTCGGAGCTGACGCTGGCTCAGGTTGCCGCACGGGCCAGCCGGGGCGGCGCCGCGAACCCGAACGCGTGGCGGCGGCGCGAGCTCTCGGCCGAGGAGGTTCTCGCCGCCCCGATGGTCTCCGACCCGCTGACCAACCTGATGTTCTGCTCACCGAACGAGGGTGCCGTGGCGTTGGTGCTCGCACGCGGGTCGCGGGCTTTCGACCTGTGTGAACGGCCGGTGCGCCTGGCCGCCGTCGCGGTGCGGACGCGGGGTCCGGGCTCGTTCGAGGTGTACAGCCCGTGGCTCTCGCCGCAGCGCGGCGGCAGCCCGACGGTCGCCGCGGCGACGGACGCCTTCCGGACGGCAGGCATCACTCCGGCCGACGTCGGAGTCGCGCAGGTGCAGGACACCGACTGCGGCTCGGAGCTGATCCATCTCGCCGAGACCGGCCTGTGCGCCGATGGTGAGCAGGCCGCGCTGCTGGCCGACGGGTCGACCGAGGTCTCCGGTCGCCTGCCGCTCAACACCGACGGGGGTTGTCTCGCGAACGGCGAGCCGATCGGCGCGTCCGGGCTGCGGCAGGTGCACGAGATCGTCCGTCAGCTGCAAGGACGGGCCGCCGGCCTCGCTGTGCGCGGCAACCCCGGCGTCGGCTTCACCCACGTCTACGGCGCCCCCGGCGTCTCCGCCTGCACCGTGCTGATGACGGGAGACCGCCCGTGACCCCGGCACTGCCGGACCTCGGGGCCTGGACCGACGAGGTCCGCGCCTGGCTCCGCACCGCCGTCGGCACCCCGGACCCGCCTCCTGTGGACAACTCGCTCCAGGGCGTGTCACGCCCTGGAGTGGGGTGTCCACGGCCTGACCTCGCGGTGTTCCGCAACCTGACGGACAGTCAGGAGTCCGAGCTGCTTCACGCGATTCGCGCGTACCGGCGGGCGCGGTTCGAGGCCGGGTACGGCGCCCTGACGTTGCCGGTCGAGCACGGTGGCGCGGGGCTGCCGGCGTCGTTCGCGGCACTGTTCTCACAATTGGAGACCGAGTACGCCGTCCCACCGTCGACGGAGCTGATCAGCGTCACGACCGGACTGGTCGCGCCCGCGATCGCGCTGTACGGGACGCCGGAGCTGCGGGATCAGTTCCTGGAGCCGCTGCTGCGGACCGACGTACTGGCCTGTCAGCTGTTCAGCGAGCCCGGGGCCGGTTCCGACCTGGCCGCAGTGGCGTGCCGTGCGCTGCGGGACGGCGACGCGTGGGTGATCGACGGGCAGAAGGTCTGGTCGTCCGGGGCCCGCCACGCCGACCTGGGACTGCTACTGGCCCGAACCGACCCGAGCGTCCCGAAGCACAAGGGGATCACCGCGTTTCTCGTCCCATTCGACCTTCCCGGCGTGACGGTACGTCCGATCCGGCAGATGAGCGGTGGGTCGAGCTTCAACGAGGTGTTCCTCGACGGCGTGCGCGTCCCGGACTCGCTGCGCATCGGCGAGGCGGGTCAGGGTTGGGCCGTCGCGACCGCGACGCTCGCGTTCGAGAGGCAGGCGTCCGGAGCCGGCGGCCGCCGCAAGGGTGGGACGTTCGAGGATCTGCTCGCCATGGCTCGGGCGCAGGGGCTCGCCGGCGATCCCGTGGTGCGGCAGCAGCTCGCCGATCTCTACGTCCGCAGCGCCCTCAAGGCACACACCTCCCAGCGGGTCGCCCGCGCGGCCGCCGCCGGCGTCTCCCCCGGCCCGGCCGCCTCCGTCGGCAAGCTCGTCGCCTCCGATCTACTGGTGCGCACCGGTGAACTCGCCGCCGATCTCGGCGGCCCCGGAATCCTCGGCGACACCGGCGACGGCACGTTCGCCTGGACCGAGCACCTCCTCGGCGCCCCCGGCTACCGCCTCGCCGGCGGGACGGACCAGATCCAGCGCAACGTCATCGCCGAACGCGTCCTCGGCCTTCCCGCCGAACCCCGCGTCGACAAGGACATCCCGTTCTCCGACCTCACCCGCGACTGAGCCTGCGGTGGAGATGACATCTCCACGGAAACTGGTCCTCCGCGGTGGAGATGACATCCCCAGCGGGCGAGGGGCGGGCTACCAGGCGAGGAGGGTGGCGAGGTCCTCGCGGGCGGCGGTGACGGGGCCGAGGAGGACGGCGTCGGCGCGGGCGCGGCGGAAGTACAGGTGGGCGTCGTGCTCCCAGGTGAAGCCGATGCCGCCGTGGAGCTGCACGGCCTCGGCGCTGACGAAGCGGAAGGCGTCCGAGCACCAGATCTGCGCGACCAGGGCGGCCTCGGCAAGCGCCGCCGGATCGGAGTGCGCCTCGACCGCGCGGTCCACGGCAGACCGCGCCATCTCCACCTGGACCAGCATGTCCGCGAGCGTGTGCTTGACGGCCTGGAAGCTTCCGACGGCCCGGCCGAACTGGCGCCGCTCCTTGACGTAGGCGACGGTTCGGTCCAGGCAGGCCTGCGCCCCGCCGAGTTGCTCGGCGGCCACAGCGACCCGCCAGACCGTGCGGGCCGCGCTCACCATCTCCGGGGCCCCGTCTCCTAAGCGGCGGGAGGGCACGTCATCGATGGTGATACGCGCCGCCGGACGACACAGGTCCAGCGACTCGACCGCCTCGACGGTCACGCCGGCTGACCGCAGGTCGATCAGCTCCAGCGCCTCGCCGATCCGGGCGACCAGCCACCGCGCCCCGGCCGCGTCCGGCACCACCGGATGCCCGGCGGCCGGCGCCAGCGATGCGAACACCGCGGTCTCCCGGCCGCTCGCGATCGTCTCGAGCGCAGGCTCGCCCGCGGGACCGCAGCCCGCCAGAATCTGACCCGCCATCACGGTGCTGGTGAGAAACGGAACCGGCAGCAGTTGCGCGCCGATTTCCTCGGCCACCGCGGCGATCTCCGGAACCCCACCGATGCCGCCGGCGTAGTCCGGAAGCCCCAGCGCAGCAATGCCGACCTGCTCGCCGAGCAACGACCACGCCTTGGGGTCCCACGCGGTGCCCGGCTCCAGTGCGCGCGCCACCGCCGGTCCGCCGAGGTCGACGCACACGTCGCGAACCGCCGTGCGCAGGTCGGCGATCAGGTCGGCGCGCTCGGCATCGAGCGTCACCGCAATGCCTCGACGCCGGGCACCCACTGGGAGTAGAGGTGGTGGAAATGGCGGATCCGGCTCTCCTGGTACCGCGAGAGCATGACGCCGATCCGCGCGGTCGACTGTAGGCCCCGCTGCACGGCCTCGAGGTTGAACTCGTCCTGGTCGAAGACGCGGGCCAGGGAGCCGAGGACCTCGACGGCGTCACGCCACGGCTCGTCGGGGCCGAGCCGGATCTCCGGCGCGGGCGGGGGTCGCTCCTCCGCGAACGGCGCCAGCAACTGAACCTCCATCAGGGCGGAACGGTGGTCGTCGCCGTTCGGGCGGAACCGGTAGAAGATCTGGTTGAACGCTCCCCACGGATGCGCGTTCGGGAAGACGTTGACGAAGTAGCTGTCGACGAGTTCGGCGTCGCACAGTTCGTCAACCCCGTCGCCGAGCGCTGGCCGCAGCGCGGAACGCGCCGCCTCGGCCAGCACCTGTCGCGCGGTGCCGCCCTCCGGGACGGCGAGCACGGACGGGTCGTCCTCGCGGACGTCCAGCGCCGAGTCGAGCGCCTGCTGCTCGGTGGGACGCCACCCGATCAGCGGGCTCGCGACACCCCGCGGAGAGATCGTGCGCGAGACGTTGCCGAAGACGTCGTACTGGCTGTTCGCGTCGCCGAAGCCCGGCAGCAGCTGCGGGTGGGTGGTGACGACGTGATAGCTCTCCATGAACGCCTCCTGGACCAGCTTCCAGTTGGCGTTGATCACCTTCGTCACGTGGGCGCGCGTGTAGCGGCGCTCCAGCGGCCAGCGGGTGAACAGCTCGGGCAGCTTGCCCAGATACGAGGCGAGCGGTTCGGCGTTCGCGTCTGGGTTGAGGAAGACGAACCCGCCCCAGGTGTCGAGCGCGACGCGGGGCAGCGAGAACTCCGCCGGCTCCACCTGCGGGAAGTCCCATGCACTGGGGACGCGCAGGAGTTCTCCCGCCAGCGACCAGCAGAACCCGTGGAAGCTGCACTGCAGCTCGGCGACCCGGCCGGGCCCGTCCCGTAGGGCGCGACCGCGGTGCAGGCATGCGTTCGGATACGCGCGCACTCCGCCGGGGCCAGGAGCGTGACGGACAATCAGGAACGAGCGGTCGGCGATGTCGTAGACGAACGTGTCCCCGACCTCGGTCAGCTCCTCCTCCCGGCAGGCGATCTGCCAGACCCGGGACCAGAGGTGCTCCTTCTCCGCCTCGTGCGCATCGCGCGAGAGGTAGCGGGAGATCGGGATGTCGGCCAGGCCGAGGTCGGCCGGAGCGTTCCAGCGGTAGGTCTCGGGGACGTCGCGGGAGTCCGCGTCGAGCAGTTCGGAGTAAGTCAGGCCCCGGGGTGGACGGAGGCCGGGCACCGTCACGGCTGGGCTCCGTGGGAGGCGGTCTGCGGCACGGCCGGCTCCCCCGTCGCGGGACCCGCGGCGGGGGCGGCGAACCGCCGGCTGCGGGCCGCGGCGCCGCCCGCGACCGGGCCGCCGCTGACGATCCACCGGCACATCTCGGGGTCGACCGGGACCAGCTCGCCGGCCACCCGACCACCGTCGCGGTCGAACCGGCCGACGACTCCCTGACAGTCCGTCACCTGAACGGGACCGACACCGTCCTCGGCCCACTCGTAGGTGGCGCCCGTGAGCGGGTGCGTGAGCCGTCTCATGGTGCCCGATGGTAGACGCGGGCCCGGTCCATAACAAGACACCGCATCAAGTTACTCTTGCTCAGCACGCCTAGTTACTCGATAGTGTGTACAGCTAGCAGACCCGCCCCTGACCATGCTGCGGAGGCACTTGAGTGGACGTCACCGGACGTACTGCCGTCGTCACCGGCGGCGCCAGCGGGATCGGGCGGGCGACGGCCGAGTCGCTGGCCCGCGCCGGGATGGCCGTCGTCCTTGCGGACGTCGACGGCGAGGCCGCTCAGAAGGCCGCCGCCGCGCTGCCGGGAGAGGGTCACCGGGCCGTCGAGATCGACGTCGCGGATCCCAGCTCCCTGGAGACGCTCTTCGCCATGCTCGCGAGCGCGCAGCGTGACCTGGGGGCCGTCGTCAACGCGGCCGGAATCATGACCGGCGGCGACGCCTGGCCCGGCAGCGACCTGGCCCGCATGCACCGAGTCCTTGCGGTCAACGGCGGCGGCGCGCTCGTCTCCACCACACTGGCCGCCCGCTACCCCGTCCCCGGCGACCGCGTCGTGGTCAACGTCGGGTCCGCCGCGGGCGTGCGCCTGCTCCCCCCGGACCCGGCCTACGCGTTCACCAAGGCCGGGCTGCTGCACTTCACGCGCTCGGTCGCGGCCGGCGCGAGCGGGCTGCGCATTCACATCGTCCTGCCCGGCATGGTGCGCACCCCACTCCTGGAGACCAGTGGTCGAGACGGGGTGGCCGACTGGCTCGCCAAGCGCGTTGCCGGTTCGCTGCTGACGCCGGAGCAGGTCGCCGTCCCCATCGTCGACCTCGTCACCGGCGACCGGCACGGGCTCGCCCTCGCGATCGAACTCGACCCCGAGGACTCCTCCCGCGTCCTCGTCACGGAGCTGGCCGCATGACCACCGAGACCACGGAAACCAGCACCGTCGAGCTCGACCGCGCCGCGTGCGAGCGCGTCTACGAGCTGATGCTCACCACGCAGCTCGCCGACGACACCGCCCGCGAAGAGGCGAAGGGCGGCCGGCTGCAGGCGGCCTTCTACCCCGTCCGCGGGCTGGAGGCCGTGTGCGCGGCGCTCGGCGAGGTGCTGCGTCCGGACGACCAGCTCGTCTCGACCTACCGCAACCTCGGCGACGCTCTCGCCAAGGGGATGCCGCTGCCCCTGATCCTCGCCGAGCTCTACGGCCGCGCCACGGGCGTGTCCAAGGGCAAGGGCGGCGCGATGCACCTGCACCACACGCCGACGGGATTCATGACGACCACCGGCATCGTCGGCTCCGGCCTGCCGATCGCGGTCGGCCTCGCGCTCGGCGCGCAATTGGACGCGTCCCAGCGTGTCGTCGTGGCGACCTTCGGCGACGGCGCGACCTCGATCGGCGCCGTGCACGAGGCGATGAACCTCGCCGCGCTGTGGAAGCTGCCGGTGCTGTTCCTGTGCCAGAACAACCAGTGGGGCGAGCACACGCCGATCGCGGAGTACGCCGGCTCGACCGACCTCACGCACCGCGCGTCGGCCTACGGCATGACGGCGCACCGCGTCGATGGCTTCGACCTGTTCGCGACGCTGCGCTGCCTCCGCGCCGCCGCCGAGGAGATCCGCGCCGGCGGCGGCCCGGTCTTCGTCGAGGCGATGACGTACCGGCTCACCGGGCACACCGGAACCGCGGACTACTCCTACGTTCCCGGCGAAGAACTCGCGGCCGCGATGCAACGCGACCCGGCCCCGACCTTCCGCTCCTGGCTGCTGCAGGGTGCCGGGTGGAGCGAGGACGACGTGCGCGCCGTCGAGCAGCGCACCGAGCAGGCGGTACGGGACGCGTTCGCGTCCGCGCAGGCCAGCCCGCTCCCCGGCCCGGAGGAGCTCTACACCGACGTGTTCGCCACGGACCTCGTGACCTGGGAGGGCCGGTGACCAGCCCGATGACGGACCGTCAGACCGCGGAGATGACCTCGGCGGTGGCGATGCAGTCCGCACTGGACTGCGCTTTGGCCGCGGATGAGAAGGTGATCCTGCTCGGAGAGGACATTGCCGATCCGATCGGCGGCGTCTTCAAGGTGACGAAGGGGCTGTCGACGAAGTACGGCACGCACCGGGTCCGCGCGACGCCGATCTCCGAGCAGGCGATCGTCGGCACCGCGATCGGGCTCTCCCTGGCCGGGTACCGGCCGGTCGCGGAGATCATGTTCTTCGACTTCATCACCGTCGCGATGGACCAGATCATCAACCACGCAGCAAAACTGCGGTACATGTCCGGCGGCGCGACGCCGGCCCCGATCACCGTGCGCACGACCGTGGGCGGCAGCCGCTTCGGCGCCCAGCACGCGCAGTCACTCGAGGCGTGGTTCATGCACACCCCTGGCATCAAGGTCGTCATGCCGTCGAATCCGGTCGATGCCAAGGGGTTGCTGGCGTCGTGCGTCTTCGACGACGACCCGTGCCTGTTCATCGAGCACCTGAACCTGGCGTACAGCAACAAGGCCGAGGTACCGGTCGGAGACCTGCGCATCCCCCTGGGCAAGGCCAGCACCCTGCGCGCCGGCACGGACGTCACGCTGATCACCTACGGTCCCATGGTCTCGCTCACCGCGGCCGCCGCGAACACCCTCGCCGCGGAGGGCATCAGCGCCGAGGTGATCGACCTGCGAACGCTGATGCCGCTCGACCTCGACGCCGTCTTCGAGTCGGTGACGAAGACCCGGCGGGCAGTCGTCGTGCACGAGGCGACCCAGTTCCTCGGTCCCGGCGCCGAACTCGCCGCCCAGATCACCGAGCAGCTCTTCAGTGAACTCCTCGGCCCCGTCCTCCGAGTCGGGGCCCGGTTCACCCCGGTCCCTTTCTCGGCCGGGCTCACCAACTTCCCGACCCCGGACCGGATCCTGTCCGCCGCCCGCTCCCTCGTCCGCGCCTGACGCCCGCCGCCGGTCAGAAGGTGAGGAGGCCCGCGGCGGAGAGGTGATGACGGTCGTTCAGGGACTCGATGGCGCGGCGGCCGTCGGCGGAGGCGAGAACCACCGACACCGAGGCGTGGGCGGGCAGGAAGAACATGTCGGCCGCGATACCGAGCCAGTGGGACAGGTACGCGTTGATCGTCCCGCCGTGGCACACGACCGCGACGGACTCGCCGCGGTGCTTCTCCACCAGAGCGTCGACGACGGCGACGGCACGCTCCCGCAGCTGCGCCCCGGTCTCGCCGCAGCCGAACACCTCCCAGCGGGCGTCGTGGGCGAACGTCGCGTGCGCCGCGGCCCACGCCTCGGATCCGACGTGGTCGGCGGGCCAGACATCGGCCGGCACGCCGGAGTAGCAGCCGATCTCCGACAGGCCGGAGAACTCCTGAACCTCCAACGCCCGCCGCGCGGCGATCGCCTCGGCGGTCTGCCGAGCCCGCTGCAGATCGCTGGACGCAACCGCCGCCAACCGTTCGCCCGCCAAGTGGTCGCCCACGGCTCGCGCCTGCGCCACCCCGAGCTCGGTGAGCGGGCTGTCCATCCAGACCTGCGGCAGCGTGCCCGCGGGGGCGGGCACTTGTTGTCCGTGGCGCACGAACAGGATCCGTGTGAGCTCGGTCCCGTCCCGCAGGACGGCGGGCAGATGGTTGACGTACGGGGGCAGGTCTCCCGGCGAACCGCTCACCCGGTGAGAAGGTTCTCGGTCCGCATCCGGTCGGCGAAGCACTCCAGCCAGGTCCAGCCGTTGACCAGCGTGCGGTCATCGCCCTGACGGCGCGTCAGACCGCCCTGGGCCCGGTACCCGCCCCAGCGGGCCTTGTTGAACCCACCCATCTGCTGCGCCGGGTCGCCGAAGAACTCCCAGGTCCCGGCCCGACCCAAGTCGTAGGCGGCGCCGGTCACGTAGTCCTCAGCGTCGAGGGTGAACGTCCCGCCCACGTCGGTGCACACGGCCGTCGGCCGGTCGCCCTCGACGACGACACCCGCGCTCCAGCCCTGCCGGCCGCGGACGATGTGACCGAACTCGACGGTCCCGTCGTCGAACTTGTTTGCGAAGACGTTCCAGGAGATCTGCAGGTCGATGTACCAGCGGTACTCCTTCCACTCCGCGCCGTGCTGGAAGTACAGGTGGTCGAAGAAAATCGCGCCCTCGACGGTCTCCCCCAGCACCGTGCCCGTCACCCAGTAAGCCTGGCTCGCGTAGGCGAGCGGCTCCGTACGCGAGGGCGCGAAGAACTGGACGCCGAACGCAGGCCGGGCCCCGGACAGGGACAGCGCTTCGCCCTCGTCCCAGGACAACTCCTCGTCGGTGATCGTCAGGTCGATCGGGAGTTCGTTCGAGCCGTGCAGCATCCCCTTGGATTTCCAGTTCCGCCGCATCGGGGAGAAGTCGCGCACAAGCTCGCCCTTGGCGCTGCGGTCGGACTCCGACAACAGCTCCATCGACCCGGACCGGTTGCCGAGGATGTAGTTGCCGCCGGACATCGGACCGACGAACTTGCGCTCGACGATGTATCGGGCGCCCGAGGCGCCGGTCAGGCCGCCGTAGACGTACTGCGACTGCAGCGTTACGCCGTTCAGTGGCTGGTCGGGCAGGATCACCGACAGGTCGGGCTCGTAGATCCCCGCGACATTCCTGAAGTCGTAGTCGCCGACCAACTGCCGCTTCTCGCCCACGCCGAACCCCTCCGCTTGGCCGACTTTCTTTACGTCGATTCCAGTCAGATCAGGATTCCATCGCGACCCGTCAGAAGCAATACACCGTCTCAAGTAAGTACGGTCCTTGGCGGTGGGCCGCAGGCGCGAGAGAATGACGCGGTGAGCACACCGTCCCGTCGTCCCGCGCACCGGCCTTCGCGGCGCGCGGTCATCGTGCGAACGGCTCTGGAGCTCATCGCGGAGAGCCAGGCGGACGCGGTCACCATCGCCGACATCGCCGCGGCCGCGGACATGACCCCGGCCGCCATCTACTACCACTACGCCTCCCGCGAAGCGATCCTCATCGAGGGCTTCCACGAAGTCAGCAAGACCTACCGCGCCGCCATCGACGCGGGGATCGGTCACGTCAAAGCCGGTGAGTCCGTCGGCGTCATCGCCGGCGAGATCCTCACGTGGGCCAAGTCCTCCCCCGGCGCCCGCGCCTACGTCCTCTCGGGTTCCGGTCTCTCCTCCGCTGTCGAGGGTGTGCTGCGTCACGACCGCATCTACGCCGTCGAGCAGTTCCGCGACGCGGTCAAGGTTGCCCGGCCCGGCCTCAGGACCGCGGAGTGCGCGGTGCTCGCCGTCGCGCTGCTGTCCCTCATCGAAGCCGCCGTCGCCTCGATGTTGACCCTCGACCGCGCCCGTAAGGGCCTGTCCGAGAGCCGCTTCCGGCAGGAGGTCGAGTCGCTCGCCGAGAGCATCATCTCCCCGCCCGCTGCCTGACCCGGCTCGACCCGGCCTTGACCGGACTGCCTCAGCTGCGCTCCTCCGCCGCCGCCATCATGCTCAACGAGACTTCCTCGTAGGCCTTACGCAAGGCCGCCGTGGAGTGCCCTGCCAACGGACCGTCACCGAGGCGCAGCGAGTGCATGTTGGTGCCGAGGGCGAAGACGCTGCGCATGATCAGCGAGAGCGTCGTCCACCGCAGGGCGGCGTCGCGCCGGTTGCTCGGCGCCGACGGGGTGCGCAGGTAGTCGACCATCCGCTCGATGTGGCGGCGCTCGAACTCCTGCCGGATCTGCAGCGAGTTCGCTGTGGCCCCCGGGAGCTGGTGGTAGAGCAGCTTCGCCGGCTCCGGGTTGTTCTCGACCCAGTCCCAAACCGCGCCCATGACGCGACTGAAGCTGAGGTCGCCCTCCGGCTCGCGGGCTTCCTCGACGACCTCGTCGAGCTGCCGGAACACACTCTCCAACGCCGCCTCGTACAGATCGTCCTTGCTGGAGAAGTGGTAGTACACGGCGGTCGTCACGACGTCCGCCTGGGCGGCGACGTCCTGGATGCTCGTGCCCTGGTAGCCCTCCCGGGCGAACACGGTCACCGCGGCTCGGATCACGTGCTCGCGCCGGTTGGGCCGACGCGCGGGCTGTCCCGAACGGCCCATCGCCAGCGCTCCCTCCCCCGTGCGTGCCGAGCCTGGGGAGCATCCTGCCGGACGGCGAGGTCCGGCCGGGCCGGGGTCATGGCGCGGCCAGCACGGTGACGGTGCCGGCGCTCCCGTCGACCTCGACCTCCATGCCATCGACGAGGCGTCCGGTCGCGGTCGCGGTGTCGCAGACCGCCGGGATGCCGAACTCCCTCGCCACCACCGCCGCGTGCGAGAGCAGACCGCCGATGTCGGTGACGACCGCCGCGGCGTGCCCGAACAGCGGCGTGTACCCGACGTCGGTGACGGCCGCGACCATCACTTCCCCCGGTTCCACCAGGTGCGCCGTCCCGGGCGTGACCACGCGAACCACACCACGCGCCGACCCCGGCGCCGCCGCGACCCCGGACAGGCTCTCGCCGGCGCCGAGCGACGTCGTCGCCGGCTCCGGCTCCCACGGCGTGACGAACGCGATCGGCAGCCGGATCGCCGCGAGACGCTCCCGCTCCACGCGCCGACGGGCCACGGTGGCCGCTGTGTCCGGGCCGGGCGCAAATAGTTCGTCGAACGTCAGGTAGAAGACGTCACCCGACTCTCGAAGCACACCCGCGGCCGTGAGTCGGCGGCCCTGCTCGCGCGCGATCGAGCGCATCAGGTGAATGACCCGCACCAACGCATCGCGGTCCCGCTCCCGCTCGCCGGTCGCCCACCGGGCGAGCTTGACCGCCGGACGGGCCCGACGGGGCACGCGTGGAGCGACGTGCGTCGCGGCTCCGCGCTCCGGCGCGGTCGCGGCCTTGCCCACCGTGCGCAGGATCAGGTCCGGGTCGTCGGCGAAGACCGACGATGCCAATTCACACTCGGCCGGGCCGCGGTCCCCGAACGCGCTCAGCGATTCCCGGACCGCGGTGGCGAAGCGCGGCGAGACCTCCTGCAGTCGCGCGTACAGGCCGCTCCCGCCGGAGGTCAGCGCCTCCATCACCACCGGGTCGACCGCAGCCATCCGGGCCAGGCGACGGACGCCGCTCAGACCGTCGGCGCTCGTCAAGCCCTCACCCACCGAGCTGACGACGCCCTTCGAGCCGGCCAACTGCTCGGCGGTGTTCGTCGCCGCACCGGCGAGGACCGCGCCGAGGCCGGCGAGCCGCCAGCCGTGGCACGAGCAGGTCGTCGCCGAGGGTGAAGCGGCCCGAGAACGGCGCGTCGACCCCGGCGGGTCGGCGACAAGACGCGCAAGTCGCTTGACCTCGGTGACCACATGTCGACGTCGCGCGGGTACCCGGCGAGCCACCGGTCGGCCGGACCGCCATGGCGGCGGCCGCCGCCGTCTTCGCCCTGAGCCCGGCGGGCTGGTCAATCGGCAGGTCGTAGAAGTCGAACGCCTGGACCTCCTCGACGTGGCGGCCGAGGTACTGGGCGGCGAAGGACTCGGCGTCCCAACCGGGTGAGAGGTCCCCGACGGCGGCGGCGGTCGCACGTTGACGTAGACCCGGTGGCCGTAGATCGAGAAAACCGGGCGTAAGCCTCATTGCCCGCGACGCCTGTCATTCCGACGAAGTCGACGACCGCGATACCGGCCTCCGCGATCGCGGGCCCGACGGTGGTCAGCGAGAGCGGCGTCGCCGGCCCGGGCAGCGCCTCGGAGAGGTTCGTCGAAATGAACGTGGCGAACCGCGGGTCGACCGGGCTGTCGAACTCGCCGACCTGGTCGGGCTTGCCGCCGAGTACGAGCTCGCCGCCGTCGAGCGCGGGGTCTCGACGGGGACGCGCCCGGGCTCGAACGGCGTCGACCGGGCACGTCGACGGCCTGGTCGCCTACGCCCAGAACGCCGGTGAGCGAAGCCGCATGTCGTCGAGGGTGTCCGAGCCCGACCACGAGCAGCTAAAACCGAACTCCTCCTCGCACCTCGTGGTATCGAGCAGCGGTTGATACCGCACGAACTCGATGTCGGCCGGGCTCACCGGCATCCTCGCGCCGGTACAGGTGACGATGCCCTTGATCGACCGGTCGCCCGCGGCACCCGAAGACCCGCTTGCCGAACGCGCGCCGACCTGCTCGACGTCGAAGATCCCGGGCGCGCGAGGTTCACCGGGCCACCGGGCCCGCGCTCGCAGGCGAGGGTGAAGAACCGGCCGACGTCGTCGGCGTGCACGACCTGCCACGGCGCGGCTACCTCGCCGACGGCCAGTCGCGGACCCGGCGAACAGGTTGCGGACCCGGTTGTCGATGCTGCGCCCGAGCACGGTGACCGCCCGGATGCTGACCGCCTCCACCGCCGACGCCTCGAGTATCGCCTCGACCTCCGCCTTGTGCAGCCGTACACGGGCTCGGGGTGCGGCGCGAGTGCCACGGCCTCGGTCAGTTCGGCCGGTCGGCCCGGACGGGGCCCGTAGGCCGTCGACGAACTCGCGAAGACGATGCGGCACGCGCCGGCGCGCCCATCGCCGCCAGCACGTTCGCCGTCCCGTCGACGTTGATCACGCGCTCGGCGGGATCGCCGAACTGGCGTCCATCGCCCAGGCGCAGTGGGCGACGACGTCGCAGCCGTCCATGGCGCGGTACCACGGCGTCGACGTCGCGGATGTCGGCGGGGACGAACCACGACGGGCGGTAATATCTCCGGGGGCCGGCGCGACGCGTCCGACGACCTCGTGGCCGCGGCGGACGAGGTGATCGGTGATCTCGCGGCCGAAGACGCCGCTGGCACCGGTGACCAGGATGGTCCGGGGTCGGAACCGGTGTCCGTGCTGATCGTGCTCCTTCAGGTTCCAGCCACCAGGGCCGCCACAGGTCCAATCGGGCCTTTCGGCCAGCGTTCGGAGTACGACCGTTTCGTCCAGGGCCGCCGCTGCGCGACGCCCCACCGGCCGAGTCGGCCGCCGAGCGGATCATCACGAACATATCGTACTCGCTGTCCAGTGGGTCGCCGAGAGCGTCCACCTCGGTGCGACGCGCCTTGGGAACGTCGTGATCGTGGAGCCAAGCCCTTCGGCCCGCGCCGCCAGGCAGGCGCTCAAGGCCGCCGGAACACCGACGAGGCACCTTCGCCAGCCCGTACGACGAACAGCAGGCGCGGGTGCCGTCTGCAGGTGGTCCACGAGGTGGTTCGCCGACGCGGTCACCGCTGCTGCGACGCCTCGGCGTGCCACACGATCGCGTCCGCGCCCCGCGTACCACGTCCAGTACAGCTCGTCGAGCGCCTCCCGGTAGAGCACCTGCAGCGCGCTCTTCGTGTCCGGATCGCCACGACGAGAACCGGAGGCGCGTACGCGTGCCGGCCGACGGGCCCGGATCGCGGCGTCGAGGATGCGCACCAGCGCCTGGTCCGACACCAGGTCCAGTCCCAGCCGGCGCATCACCCTCGTCGTCTAGAGCGCCTCACGACGTCCATCACCGTCTGCGCCACCCCATCATCGACTAGTACTCGACGGCGCAGCGCCCGTTCATCGGGCTGTTCTTCGGCGTCGTAGAAAGAACACCTTCTCGGCGATTTCGTTCTCAAAGAACTCCCACACCTCACGGATCAGTCCGTCACGGAGCTCGAACATGTGGCAGAACCACTGGTCGTACCGGACCCCGTTGGCACCGGGTCCGTCAGCGTCCATGAACCCGACGACCCGCTTGTGGTCGCGGCACACGATCTTCCAGATTCGTGAACCTGAACTGGGAGAGGTCCAGCCGGCCGAAGACCTGGGGCAGCACCTCGGCCGCCAGCTGCTGGAAATCACAGCGACCGGAAATCGGGGTGTGCCCGCTGATGTTGTACATGCAGTCGGAGGCGTGCAGCTTGGCGAAGCCCTCAAGGTCCACGTTCTGCAGCGCGCGGTACCAGTCCTCGACGATCCGGGTCTGGGCCGGGTCAGCGGTTCCCACGAGTGTCAGGCCTCCGGTGATGCGGATGAGTTGCATGCCGTGGTTCTCGCCCCGGGAAAGCCGATTCATCGCCACCGGAGCGTTGTCGAGCCCGTCGAGAATCTCCTCGGGATGCACGAGGCTGCCGTCCAGCACCCACTGCTCGAGCTTCGGAATGATCTCGGCCGCGCGCGCCATGAAGTCGAGGACCAGGAAGCCCTCGATGCGCGCCGACTTGAAGATCACCTCCGTGAAGTTCTTGTAGGTCTGCGAGACGTCGTCGTTGTAGCCGGCGACGACCGCACAGCGCGATGCGCGCGTGGTGGGCGGTCGAGGATCGCGTCGAACACCGGGCCGCCGACGTTCTCGAAGACGCAGTTCACCCCCTTGGGGGCGAGCGCCTTCAGGCGCGCGGCAACGTCGTCGTGCTTGTAGTCGATGGTCGCGTCGACGCCGAGCTCGCTCTTCAGCCACTGCGCACTTCTGCGCGCCGCCCGCGACGCCGATGACCGTCGCGCCGAGGTTCCTGCCGACCTGGCACGCCAGCGAGCCGACGCTGCCGGCCGCCGCGGTGACGACGAGCGTCTCGCCGGGCTTCGGATCGCAGAGATCGACGAGGCCCGCGGTACGCGGTGAGCCCCTGCACGTCGAGCACGCTGCGATAGGCGGCGAGCTCGATCTTCGGATGCGGCTTCACCGGGATGAGCTGCTCCGGCGGCATCGCCGCGTAGGTCTGCCAACCCGCGAACGTGTTCACGTACATGCCGGGTGTGAAGCCTGGCGCGTTCGACGCCTCCACGACGGCGAGCGTGCCGCCCATCATCACCTGGCCGATCGGCTGCGGCGGGAAATAGGTCGGCTTCTCGTTCATCCACAACCGCATCGAGGCCGGGACCATGAGGTACAGGTTCCGGATCAGCACCTGGCCGGGGCCCGGCACCGGTTTTTCGCCGAAGCGGATCTCGAAGTTGTCGTGCGAGACCTCGCCGGTGGGGCGGGACCGCAGGTACCAAGCGGTGTTCTTCAAACTCACGAGGGTGTGTCCTCTCCGTGCGGTGGTCGACCAGCAGCCCTACAGGCAGCCCTACAAGCAGCTGGGCTTGTTACCGAAGGGCGCGGTCCATTTGCCGTTCTGGATCTGCATCGGGAAGGCGCACACGTTGGCCAGGTGCGCCGGCGGCTTGCCCTTGACGTAGGTCAGCGGCTGGCTGGTCCCGTCCAGGGTCTCGTTCTTGAAGCTCCACAGACCCTTGAGGATGCCCTCGGTCGCCGGGGTCCCGTCGGGAGTGATCCCACGCTTGACCGCCTCGGCGAAGATGTTCGCCACGTTCCAACCCTGCGCGTGGGCCGCGAAGATCTGATCGACGGCAATCGCTTTCGACATCACCGACCGGAAGCGCTTCTCCTCGGCCAGCCTCTCGCTGATGAACGGGAACTGCTGACTCGGTGTGATGATCTTGTCGAAGGCCGGGTTCGACGGGTAGCTCGGGTCGGTGAGCACCGGCGCGGTCACGTAGATCGGCTTGTAACCCTGGCGCGAGCAGTAACGGGCAATGCGCTTGACCGAGTTGATGTCGATCCGGAGGAAGAGAATCTCCGCGTCGGCGTTGCGCGCCTGCAGGCAGTTCGCGGTGAAGTCCGGCGCCGTCAGCGACGCCCGACCGGCGAACACCGGCGTGAACCCGGCTTTCTTCGAGTACTCCGCGAAGCCCGCCGCGTAGTCCGCGCACTGCTGCACCTCCTGGCAGGAGATGAAGCCGGCCTTCTTGCCCTTGCCCACGAGGTCGCGGGCCGCGGCGAACTCGGTGCCGTTCAGGCCGAGCCCGGCCGCACCAAAGCCGAAGATCATGGGGCTCGTCGGGGCGAGCAGGTTCGAGTCGTCGCCGTCGAGGATCGGGATCTGCTTGGACTCGACGTAGGCGATCGCGGCCTGCGAGAGCGAGGCGCCGTGGGTGTTCCCGACGAACGCGAGGACCTTGTCGATCTCGACCATCCGCCGGATCTGGGCCACGTACGTCGACGGGTCACCCGCGTCGTCCGCGACGATCAGCTTCACCGGGTGGCCGTTGATGCCGCCGCGGGAGTTCAGGTCGGTCAGGTTGGCCTGCACGGCGGTCAGCACCGGACGGAACGACGTTCCGTACAGGCCGGTGATGGACCCGACGAAGCCGATGTTGATCGGCAGGCCGTTGGCCTTCGCCGTGTTCCCGGTCGCGCCGGCGCTGCCGGTATTGCCCTTGGCTCCGGTCGAACCGCTGGTGCTGCCGGCCGCGCCCGTCGCCGGACCGGCCGCGCCGGTGCCGGGGGCGGTCCCGGTCGCGCCGGGGGCGGCCGCGGGCCCGCCGGTCGCGGCCGGAGCACCGGGCTGGGCTGCGCCGGTGTCGGTACCGGGAGCCACGCCCCCGATCGCGGAGGGGTCGACGCCGGTTTGCGCACCGACTCCCTGGGTGGCCGGGGCGCCCTGCTGGGCGGCCACGATCTCAGCGCGGTCGAGCCGGCTCGCGCAGCCGCTGATGACAACGAGGCTGCAGACGATCGCAGTGGTCCGGAAGGTCCGGCGTTTCATCGCGGTACTCCTTGGGCTGAGGACGCTCCGGCGGACTCCAGGCCCGCGTAGGAGGAGAAGATCTTTTCCTCGTCGAGCTCCTGCGGTTCGCCCACGAACTGGACGCGACCGCGGGCGAGCAAGACGACGTAGTCGGCGAGGGCGAGTGCCTTGCCGACGTACTGTTCTACGAGCAACAACGACGCACCCCGCTCCCGGACGGCTGCGAGGAACTCGAAGACCTCGTCGACGACGACCGGGGCGAGGCCCATCGAGACCTCGTCGAGCAGGACGAGCCGGGGGTTCTGCAGGTACGCCCGGGCGAGCGCAACCATCTGCTGCTCGCCACCACTCATCGACCCCGCGCGCTGGTTCATGCGGCGGCCGAGTGTCGGGAACGCCTCGACGGCGAGGTCGAGGGCGGTGCTGTGACCGTCCGCGAACAGCGTCAGGTTCTCCCGCACGGACAGATTGGGGAACACGGCGCGCCCCTCGGGAACGGTGCAGACGCCATAGCGGACCAGGTCGTGCGGCTGACGACCCGTCACGTCTGCGCCATCGACGACGACCTGGCCCCGCATCGGGCGCAGCGTCCCACCTGCGACGCGGAGCAGCGTCGTCTTGCCGGCACCATTGGGGCCGAGCAGCGCGACGGTACTGCCGTCGGGCACGACGAGGTCGACGTCGGAGAGCACCGCGGCGCCCGTGTAGCCGGCGCTGATGCGTCGCAGCTCAAGCATGGGCGGACTCCTCGACACTGCTGTCCATGACACTGCCGAGGTAGGCCTGGCGCACCCGGTCGTCGCGGAGAACCGCGTCGGTCGCGCCGTCGCAGAGGTGGACGCCGAAGTCCAGGACATAGAGGTAGGCGCAGATCTCGCGGACCAGCGTCATGTCGTGCTCGACGACCAGGACCGACGCGCCCGTCGTGTCCACGAGGGTCCGCACGATGGTCGCGAAGGTCTCGGTCTCGCTCGGGTCGAGGCCGGACGACGGTTCGTCCAGGAGCAGTACCTCGGACCGGCCGGCGGCGGCCCGGGCGAGTTCCACCAGCCGCCGCTGACCCGTCGAGAGCGAGCCGGCCCGCGGCCGGCCAGGTGCGCGATGCCGCAGGCCTCCAGCGCCTCTTCCACCCGCGCCTGCTGCTCGGTCCGCCAGCTGCGCGGGGCGAGGAAGCAGCGCCAGGGGCGCCCGCCCGAGTCGCGTCCTTCCGTCGCCAGGCCGACGTTCTGCGCCACCGACAGCGAGTCGCACAACGCGAAGCGCTGGAAGGTCCGGCCGAGTCCGTGCCGCGCGCGGTGCGCCGGGGACCAGTCCGAGACGTCCGCGCCCAGCAGCTCGACGCTCCCGGCAGTCGGTCTGACCGTGCCGGCACAGGCATTCAGCGTGGTGGTCTTGCCGGCCCCGTTCGGGCCGATCAGGCCGACGATCTCGCCCGCGCGAACCTCGAGGTCGAGACCGTCGACGGCCCGCGTGCCGCCGAACTGCACGGTCAGACCGGTGGTGGCGAGGACCCGGCCGTCGGGCCGGGCGGTCATGAGTGCACCCCCGCTCCCACGGGCCGGCGAGCGGGCTCGTCCGGCGCAGCCGGACGCGTCGGTCGCGGTGGCCGCACCGGCCGGGTCGGCAGGTAGCCGGGGTGCCGGAGACGCGACGACACGCGCCCCGGGCCCCAACCCCGAGTGAAGTCGAACTGACGGTCCGCCAGCAGGCTGGCGGTGATGGCGGCGGCACCGAAGATCGCGGTGTACCAGCCGGGGTCCAGCTCGATCAGCGTGGGCATCACGGCGAGCGAGAAGGCGGCCGCAGAGGCCCGGACGATCGTCGCCCGCGAGCCGAACAACGCGAGCACGGCGACCCAGGTGAGCCCGACGGTGTAGCCGTACCCACGGCTGCTGGCCTGCAGCGTGACCCCGGAGGCGAGCGCACCGCCGACAGCGCCGAGGAACCCTGCGACGCAGAAGACCGCCGTGCGGATCGTCGTGGTGTCACCCCCGTTGGCGGCGACCGCGTCCGGCGACTCGGCATTGGCCTGCAGCAGCCGGCCGAGACGGGCCCGCTGGATGCCGAAGACCAGGGCCGCCGCCGCGGCCGCGGCCGCGACGCACAGGTAGTAGTAACCCTTGTCGGAGGCGAGGTCGAGGCCCAAGAGCGAGAACTCCGGCCGGGAGACGGCGCGGACCCCGCCACCGAACATCGCCTCGGTCGGGTAGACCAGCTGCTGCAGCAGCACCGCGAACGTGAACGTCGCCAACGCGAGGTAGAGCCCGGACAGGCGCAGGGTCGGCAGCGCCACCGCGATCGCGACTGGAACCGCGACCAGGCCGGAGGCCAGCAACGCGAGCCCCCACGGCAGGCCGTTGCCGAGGAAGTGGCTCATGCCGGCCGCACCGATCGCGGCGAAGGCGGCGTGCGCCAGGGAGATCTGACCCGACGTCCACACCATCAGGCCGAGGCCGAGGAACACCAGGACCAGGGTGACCGCGGTGGTCCAGACGGGCAGCGAGGTGCCTACGACGTTCGGCACGAACAGCGCGACGGCACCAAGCAGCGCGACAACCTCCCAGTGCACGCGCGGGGTCACCGCACGGCCGGTGGAGGTCCGGTTGCTGCCCGGGACGTCGAAGAACTTCCGGGCCGGGGTCACGATCAGGAGCACGAAGAGCACGATGAACGGTGCGACGTCCGGAAGGCTCGCCCAGAAGACCGAGTTCGGCAGCTGCTCACCGATCACCTTGCCGCTGCAGGTGGTCGCGACGCCGATGACGATGCCACCGGCGAAGGTCAGGCCGATCGACCCGAAGCGTCCGACCGCGGCGGCGCCGAACGCTTGGACGACGAGCAGTGCGAGCACGACCGTGTCGAGGCCGAGGCTGGGGGCGAGCAGCAGGCCCGTCACGCTCGCGAAGACCGCGCTGATGATCCACGCCCCGCGGCGCACCGCGGTCGGGTTATCGCCCTCGTACGAGAGCAACTGCGGGTTGTCGACCACCGCGCGCATCCGGAGGCCGGTCTTCGTGTAGCGGAACAGCGCGAGCAGGGCGAGGACGCCGACCAGCGCAATGGCGGCGCCGATCATCTGCTCGTGAGAGACGAAGGTGCCGCCGATGTCCACGGTGCCCTGCGGCAGGAACGGCTCGAGCGGGATCGTGGCCGGCCCGTAGTGGACGGCCGCGAGACCCTGGACGACGAGCAGGAGACCGACGGTGGCGACGATCCGGTAGACCGCGCGCACACCCTGCAGGCCCGCGGCCATGCGCTCGAGAACCAGGCCCATCGCGGGCGCAAACACGCCGAGCACGAGAAGCACGGCCGGCGGCCACGGCATGCCGCGGACCTCGGTCAGCTCGTAGAAGGCGTAGGCCGCAGCAGCCGCGACGGCACCGTGAGCGAAGTTGAACAGCCCGCTCGTCCGGAACGACAGCACGAGGCCGACGGCGGCCAGGCCCAGCAATGAACCGGCGACGAGGCCCGAGACGATGAAGGGGGTCCACTCGTTCACGGACGGCACCACCCACAGGGCTGCAGGGCCGCCGGGCCGCTGCGCGGCGCCAGCGGTTCCGCGGGCTTGGCCGCGACCAGGCGGCACTCCGGACGGTGGTAGAGCCGCCCGTCCGGCAGGGCGACCCGGCGTGCGTCGCCGGCGTCGACCGGGCGCCTGGCCGCGGTGCGGGACCGGCGCAGCGCGGCCTGCCGCGCGCCGATGCGCGCACGGGCCACGAGGATCAGGTGCGCGTTGCCCATCGCGGCCAGGACCAGCCCGATCGCCGTGAGATTCGCCCAGGGCGTCGCGTCCGCCAACCGTGCCTCTCCGGCCACGCCGTACCAGGCAACGACCAGCAGCACCGCCGCCACCGCGTTCGCAGCCACGGTCAGCCGAAACGCGCCGACGGTCCACGGCCGGGCGTCGATCGCCCGTGCTCCGCTCATCGCGCGGTGGCCCGGGCCCCGTCGTGGGAACGGGAGCCCGCCCGGGTGCCGGCACCCGTCCCGGTCGTGTCGACCGGCGCGTCGGGCGTTGCGTCGGGCGCTGCGGCGGATCGGGCGTCGGTCAGCGCAGTGGGCTCGGTACCGGTGAGTTCGTCGAGCTTGTGCCACTCGTCCCGGAGGTCGGCCGAGAGCCAGAGGGTGGCGCCGATGCCGAGGAGGAACAGCGAGCCCACGCCCGCCGACATCAGCAGGGGCAACTGCTCGGCCGGGTACGGGGTGTCGCTGATGCGGAAGTACCCGACGACCAACATCAGGAGGCCGACGACCGTCAGGCCCAGCGCGAGGGTACGGTCCCAGTGGGCACGGATCGCGTCGATGCGTTTCACGACTGTCGGACTCCTCGGTAGCGGAGCAGCTGCCCCAGCAGCAGCACGCCGAGGGCGGCCACGACGAAGGGCGGGAACAGGTTGAGGTCGAAACCGTCGGGCGTGGTGAGCCCAGCCGGGTCGACCTGAACGGTCGGGACGGAGCCCGGGAGCGCGCCGATCGGGGTGGTGCCCGGGAGCACCCCAGAGACGGTGCCGGGCAGCGCGGCGCCGTCGGTCGTGGGCGGTGCACCCGCGTCCGGGACCGCCGCGGAGTCGACGCCGGCGCCCGTCGTCGGCGCGACGCCCGGAGCCGTCGCACCGGAACCGCTCGCGGTGAGCGAAACGAAGCTGCGGCCAAGGGTCAGGCTTTGCGTCACCGTGCCGAACGGCGAGCCGTCCGGGGGCTGCCAGCGCGTGGTGATCTCGATACCCGCGGTAAGGACGGAGTCCTTGGTGATCACGGGCTCGAAGGTAGCGCAGCCCGACGCCCTGCTGCGCGAGCACCTCGACCACGGGGCTGCTGTCCGGCAGGGGGGCCGTCTGACCCGGCAGGGAAATGCCCGCCGGGCCGAACGCGAGTGGGACCCCGGCGATGGACAGCCCGGTCACGACGAGGTCGGAGGTCTGCTCCGGCTTCGACCCGTTCGAGGTCATCGACGCCACGGACTTCACGCCCGCGATCTCGACGGCCGCGACGGAGATGCCGGTGGCGAGGGTCGTGGCGCGCGACGTGACTGTCCCACCATTGGTGCTGGTCTCGGCGAGCGAAGATGCGCGGCCGAGAATCACCCCGGACTCGTGGACGGTCTCCCCACCCGCGGTGGCGACGCTCCGGTCGGTCTCGCTCTCGGCCTGCAGGAGGAAGGGACCGACCTCCTGCGAGGCCATCGGTGTCGCCGGCGCGCGGGACACTGCGAAGTAAGGGTAGTCGGGCAGCGCCGCAAGCTGCGGGTAGAGCCCCCGAGCCGTGTTGGGCAGCGAGGTGATCTGGTCCCCGGGATTGCTCACCGCGGCGATCGCCGTGCTGTTGCCGAGCGCGTCGAGCAGCGCACTGGCGCTCGGGCTGCCGCCGGAGAAGATCGTCTCGGACACCGGGGCGTCCTTGACCACGTAGGTCAGGTGCACGACATCGGCCGACGCCGTGGCCGTAAAGCTGAGCGCTGCCTGGGCGCCGGTGGCGGCGAGGAACGGCGCAGCACCGACCAGAACGGGCACGGCCACGAGGCCGAGAATCCGCAGTCTCACCAACGACTCCGCATCGGGAGAGGGGTCATGGGGCAGTTCGGCTACTTACTGGAGATGGTGACCAGCTTCACCGTGGACGGGACGATACTCCCGGACCCGGTCCCGGACAAGACCCAATAACTCGGTGTCGTGACAAGTAACTGTGTGGTCTTCCCGGGGGAACGAGGCGTCTTTCTTGACAACAGGTCTAGTTAGCCGTCACCCTTCGGAACATGTCTGACAAGCACTCAGACCTCGACTTCGAGGACGCGGCTGAGCGCTTTCTCCTCGCCGAAGCGGACGTTGTCGCCGACCCCTTCCCGATGTTCGCGCGCCTGCGCGAGAAGTCGCCGGTCCACTACGTGGAGAACGCCGGGGTGTGGCTCGTGACGCGCTACCAGGACATCTGCGCCGTCGCCCGCAACCCCGCGGTCTTCTCCTCGCGCTCCGCGACCGGCCCCCACAGCCACCGCCGGCATGCAGTGCTGCAGAAGCTCACGGCAGAGTCGGCCGATCTCAAGTCGGCCGTCGAGGCGGCGGCCTTCCGCGACCGCGAACCCGTGCTGTTCCGTTGCGACCCGCCGCGGCACACCGCGCAGCGCAAGATCGTCAACAAGGCCTTCAGCCCGAGCCGGGTGCGGCAGATCGAGTGCACCGTCCAGGCGATGTGCGACGAACTGCTCGACGGGGTTCTCGACGCCGGGCACATGGACCTGGTCGCGGACCTCGCTGTGCCACTGCCCATCACCGTGATCGCGGGCGCGCTCGGGGTGTCGGACCACGACCTGCCGACCTTCAAGCGCTGGTCGGATGCGCTCGCCGCCACGATCGGCAACGACAACTTGAGTCGTGATCAGATCCGGCGCATGGTCGAGAGCGGCGCGGAGTTCGCCGAGTTCTTCACCGAGATGATCGCGCACCGGCGGAAAAGTCCACAGGACGACCTGATCACCGACCTGGTCCACGCCCGCGTCGACGGCGACTCGCTCAGCCAGGACGAGCTGCTCACGATGCTCACGCAGTTCCTCATCGCAGGCAACGAGACCACGACCACCCACATCACGGCGACCGTGATGCTGCTGCTCGAGCAGCCCCAACTGCTGACGCAGTGCCAGGCCGACCTGTCGCTGCTGCCCAGGTTGATCGAGGAGTCCCTCCGCGTCGAGTCGCCGATCACCGGGCTGTACCGGACCGCGCTCGTCGACACCGAGATCGGCGGCGTCGGCGTCCCGGCCGGGGCGCACCTCCTGCTGGTCTACAGCTCGGGCAACCGGGACCCGGACCAGTACGCCGACCCGGACACGATCAATCTGGACCGCAACGGGGAGGGCACGCACCTCGCCTTCGGCCAGGGCCCGCACTTCTGCCTCGGCAGCAACCTGTCCCGGGCCGAGAGCCGGATTGCCCTGACCGCGTTGCTCACCCGGACCAGGAATCTCCGCCGGGACCCCGGCGGCGCCTCCCCGGAACGGATCCCGAGCTACATCCTCCGCGGGGTAACCCGGCTCGACCTGCTGTTCGACCGGGCGTAGCCGACGACCGGTCGGCGGCTAGTCCGACGCCGGCGCCGCCAGCGCGTCGGTCAGCAGCGAGACCAGGGCCTCGAGCTGGACGTCGACGGAATCCGAGACGTCCTCATCCGAGCCGTCGAGCGCCCGGGCGGCGAGGCCCGCCTTGCTGTCGATCAGCTCGGCGATGCGGGCGTCGAGGGTCTGCGCGGCGATGATGCGCCACGCGATGACCGGCTCGGTCTGACCGATGCGGTGACAGCGGTCGATCGCCTGCGTCTGCTCGGCGTCCGTCCAGGACAGCTCCGCCAGGACGATGTTCGACGCGACCTGCAGGTTGATGCCGACGCCGGCCGCAGTCAGCGAACAGACGGCGATCTGCACCTCGGGGTCATTCACGAACGCGTCGACCTGCTTCGTCCGCGCGCTCGAAGTCTGATCGCCCCGGATCGAGGAGAACGCGATGCCGGCCTTCGTGAAGGTCTCCTCCGCCGCGTCCATCACGTCGATGTGCTTGGCGAAGAACACGACCTTGCCGGCGCTGCGGGCGAGCTGGGCGGCGTAGTCGGCGGCGAGGACCGCCTTCGACTGCCCGATCTTGCGCATCAGGCCGAAGACATTGCCCTCGGTCTTGCTGTTCGTCGCCTCCTTGCGCTCGCGGGTGGCGATGAGGCGCACCAGGTCGTGGTCGATGCCGTCCACGACATGTCCGGACGTGCGCGCCTCCAGGGCCGCCTGGTAGCGCGACACCATCCGCTTCGCGAGCCGTTGCTCCGCCTGCCGGATCGACTTGCCGAGCTTGTCCTCGAGCTCGACCGGGAGGTCGGCGATGCGCCGGGCCGGGATGTCCGCGGCGACGTCGACCTTGCGGCGGCGGACGATGCCGAGATCGATGACGCACCGGCGGGCGGCGGGGTAGAACTCGCGGTCGATCGGCGTCAGGCCGGTCTCCTCGAGCGCGTGCATCAGTTCCTTGCGCGGCTTCTTGGGGTCGATCCACCCGAGGAACTCCCAGATGGCCTGGAAGTCCTCGATGTCGTTGATCAGCGGGGTCCCGGTCAGGGCCATGAGCAGCGGGCGCACGGTCCGGGCCCGGAGCCGGTCCGCGAGCTCGAGCACGTGCTGCGAGCGCTGGGAGGACTTGTTCTTGATGAAGTGCGCCTCGTCGACGACCATCCCGCGGAAACCGAAGTCGCCGATCCAGCCCACGTGGCGGTCGAGCACCTCGTAGTTGACGATCACCACGTCGGCGAAGCCGTCGATGGTGTCGCCGTTGCCGTGGATGACGGTGGCCTTGCGGTCGGGCGTCCACAGCCCGACCTCGCGCGCCCAGTTCGTCTTGACGACGTTGGGCACCACACAGAGCAGGGGGTAGGCGTTGGCCGACTGGGCCGCGAGCAGCGCCTGCGCCGTCTTGCCGAGACCGGGCTCGTCGGCCAGCAGGAAGGTCCGGTGGCCGGCGGCTGCTGCCGCGATCATCCGCGACTGGTGGTCCATCAGCTCACGGCCGGCGGGCACCCGCACCGCGGCGGGCTCGGGCAGCGCCATGCAGGCCGCGGTCCCGCCGGAGGCCTCCTCGAAGGAGCGGAACAGCGGGCCGAGCAGTTCCCAGGTCGCCAGGTGACGCGAGGGCGAGGCGGCCGGACGGGCGGGGGCGGCAGAGAAGTCCGGGGCGAGGAAGGGGTTGGCCAGCTGCCGCTGGACGACCGACTGCGGGATCACGCGACGTTCCGCAGCCGGAGAGGTGGGCGTCGGCTCCGGGTCTGCTTCCTCCTCCGGGGCCACCTCGATCCCGGCGTCGGTGAGCATGGCCCGGGTCATCGCCCGGGTGTCGGCGGGGACCACCGCGTCGTCGGCGAGCAGCGCGAGGAGCGAAGGCTCACGGGCCGCGGTCTGCGCCAGGATCATCGCGATCCCGTCGAGCCGCTTGAGCATCTCGGCCTTCTGGGTCTCGTTGCCGGCGCCCTCGGTCTTCACCCGCGCGCGCTCCTGGCGCACGAGCAGCGCGACGCTCTGGAACTTCGTCCGGACCGACAACGGAACGGACCCGCGGTTGACGGACGCCTCGACCGCGCGCACCGCCCGGGCGAGCACAGGGATGATGCCTTCGTCCTGGCGGGCCGGACGGGGTCGCCGGTCAGGCCGGCCGCCCCGCTCCGGGCGGGGGACGGTGCGACGAGCACCCGATGGCGCCTGCCGAGGTCGAGCCACGCGCTCCTCCTTGGCTCGGGCTGCACCCGAGCACGACCCCCCGGCCGGGGCGATGAGGCGCGCGAGCGTCCCGCTCCCCAGCCGGTGGAACCTTGGGCGAGTTCCGCGGCCCAGATCGGCGCACATGGATGCTCAAGCCCGACGGCCCCTGCGGGCCGCGTGCGACCAGTATGCCGTACGAGGGGCCGACGTGGTGTACCGACCCTCACACGGCCGGGCGGCCCACCGTCTGGAGGTGCCGGATGGTGATCCTGAAGGACCTGACCAGCGGCTCTTCGGCGTACGGCAGTCCGATGTCGGCGCAGTGGGCGCGGACCAGGGTCTGGGTGTGGCGGAGATTCGGCCGTGGCATGCCGGGGAACAGGTGGTGCTCGATCTGGTAGTTCAGCCCGCCCAGGAACCAGTCGGTGGCCGGGCCACCGCGGACGTTGCGGGTCGTGAGGACCTGCTTGCGGAGGAAATCCCACCGTGAGCCGGCGGGCGGCATGACCATGCCCTTGTGCCCCGGGGCGAACGCGCAGCCGAGGTGGAGCCCGATCAGCGCCTGGTGCACGAGGATGAACACCGCCGCCTTACCCGGCCCCATCGCCCACAGCAGCAGGCCGAGGTACCCGACCAGGTGCGCCCCGAGCATCGCGAGTTCCTTGGCGCTGCGTGCGACCCGGGCGCTGCCGATGTGCAGGTTCAGCGCCTCCAGCATGAGCAGCGGGAAGAACAGTCGACCCTGGTGGCGGCCGAGCCAGGTGAGCACCCGGCCCCGCCCCATCGCCTGGTCGGTGGTCCAGCTCAGTGCGCCGACACCCACATCCGGGTCCTTATCGACCAGATTGGGGTTCGCGTGGTGGCGGGAGTGCTTGTCGATCCACCAGCGGGCGCTCAGACCGAGGATGACGTCCCCGACCACGTAACCGGCGACCTTGTTCACGCGGGACGTGCGGGCGATCTGGCGGTGGCCCACGTCGTGGGCGATGAAGATCATCCGCACGGTGAAGATCGCGAGCGGGAGCGCGAGGAACAACGACCACCAGGTGTTGCCGACGACCTGGATGATCGCCCAGACGCCCACCAGCGCCAGCAGGTCGAAGGCGATCATCACCGCGTAGCGGCGGCGGCGTAGCTGCAGGAGGCCGCAGGCGCGGACCTTCTCCAGCAGAGGGGCGAAATCGCTCCCGGACCGGGTGGGCGCGTCGAGCAGGGCATCGGTCAAAACGAAATCCGGTCTCGTCGGGGATGCGGGCGCGCCTCGTCCCCGTGACGTACCCCGGACTCGAATGACGTGTGGGATGACTGTACCCGGCGCGTCGGCGTGTCACACCGACCGGTTTCTGAAGGCCCATCAGCCAAATTGGGCCAATCCAAGAGCCCCCCTTCCTCGAAGTCCCCTTGATCACACGGGAGCGCGCTGCGGGCGTGTGACCCGCCACCCAGGTCGCGACGATGCGCTGCAGGCGCGTGCCGCCGGGCCAATCAGGTTGGAGACAACGCATGAAAAAGCTGGATATCGGCGAATTTCGCCTCTTGATGGAGGAGTCGCAAGACCTCCAGGTCGACGCGATGCGGGGCATGAAGGAACCGCTCGACTCGATCGTCGAGGTCGGCCGCGACCGCCGCGCCACCAAGGAGTACGCCGAGGCGAAGCGCGAGACCGCTGAGGTCAACCGCCGTCGACTGATGCTCGGCCTCGGGGCCATGGGGGCCGCCGGACTCGTCGGGATGTCGGCCTCCCCGGCCGCCGCCGCCGAAGAGGCGGACGTGATGGCGCTGCAGACCGCGGCCTCGCTGGAGAACCTCGCAGTTCTGACCTACAAGACCGCCCTGACTCTCCCCTATCTCAAGGGCGACAGCGCCGCACTCAAGACGCTCGGCGCCTTCGCGACCATGACGATGCAGCAGCACGCCGATCACGCCAAGGCGTTCAACGGCCGGGCGAAGCAGCTCGGTGGTAAGGCCCAGGACAAGACCAACCCGAAGTACACCCCGATCGTGATGGACGCGATCCCCATGCTCAAGAAGGGCGGCCCGGCCGATGTGGTCGCCCTGGCGATCACGCTCGAGGACGTCGCCACCTCGACGTACGTCCAGAACATTCAGGATGTGACGGACCCTCAGGTGCGTCAGCTCTTCGGCACCGTCGCCGGCGTGGAGTCACAGCACCTCGCGACGCTCTATGCGGTGCAGGCGCTGCTCAAGGGTGGCGCACTGGAACTGATCACCGTCAAGGCCACCGGCGGCGCGACGAACGCCGCGAAGCTGCCGGCCGCTGCCGGATCGGTGGGAATCCCCGAGACGTTCAAGAAGACCGAGCTCGCCAGCCCGGTGGAAGAGGGTGCGGTCTGATGGGTAAGGACGAGATGCAGATCAGCGAGGCCGAGCTGCGGGCAATGACCGCGGACATGGTCGAGATGCACAACGAGACGTTCCCGACGATGTATGCCGAGCTGTCGGAGTACGGCTCGAAAATGCGGACCTCGCGGCGGGCGGAGGCCAAGGCACGGCGCGCCGCGCTGGCCGGAAGCCGGCGCCGGTTCGTGATGGGCAGCGGTGGCCTGGTCCTCGGGTCGGCGTTGCTGGCCGCCTGCGGCGGGGGCGACGACGAGGCGCAGCCTGCCGCGAACAGCCCGGCCGGCACTCCCGCCGGCGGGTCTTCCGCCGGTGCGGATGCCTCCGCCCTCCGGGCGAATGCGAGCCTGGAGAACCTGGCCGTCTTCGCCTACGGCGCCGCCCTGGAGGCAGCACCGTCGGGCAAGTTCGGCAAGAACGTGCCGGCCGCCGTCGCGGAGTTCGCCTCGCACGCCATGAAGCAGCACCAGGACCACGCCGACGCGTTCAACGCCGCGCTCACCGGCGCCGGTGGCACCGCGTACACCGAGCCGAACCCGGCGCTGGCCGGTCCGGTCACGCAGATGTTCGGCGACGTCGACTCGGTGCCGAAGCTGGCCATGCTTGCGCTCACGCTGGAGAACACCGCAGCGGCGACCTACGTCAAGCAGATGAGCTCGTTGACCAGCCCGGAGGCCCTGTCCGCCGTCGCCACCATCGCTCCGGTCGAGCGCCAGCACGCCGCGATCCTCAGCTTCGTGCTCGGTGAGTACCCGATTCCGGACACCTTTGTGAAGCTGGGCAAGACCAAGACCTCGCTGGGTGCCCAGCCTGGTCTCGACGCGTAAACGCCGATCCCAGTGACGCGGACGAATTCTCTTCGGGGCTTCGTCCTGCTCGTCGCCCTCGCCGTAGTTATGGGTGGCTGCGGCGGGGGCGTCGGCGATCTGGCCGACGCCCCGGCGGGGGAGACGGGGGCGAGCATCGCCATCAAGAACTTCACCTACAGCCCGATTCCCGCGCAGGTGAGCCTCGGGCAGAGCATCACCGTCACCAACGAAGACAGTGCCGTTCACACCCTGACGGTCCCGGGCGGGATCGACTCAGGAGATCTCGTTCAGGGAAAGTCGTTCACGTTCACCCCGGCCGAAGCCGGCACCGTCGACTACCTCTGTGACATCCATCAGTACATGAAAGGCCAAATCCGCGTTCGGTGACGGCCCCCTGAACCCCCGAGTTTGTCTCGCGGCGATCGCGGGCAGTACGTCAGCGCCAACACCCACGCTCTTCGTACACCCCGGACCCCGGTGTACCGCGTGACGCGATCTCTTCACCGAACGGGACAGCGTCATCGGAGATCTCACATCGGAACCTCTCGTCGACCACCTGGGTGGTCGGCTCAACCCGGCTCGTGCCGATGGGCTGCTGCTCGCCGCCGGGCAGGGGGATCCTGCCGCGTTCGGCGTGCTGTACGACTGGACCGCGCCCGTCATCTTCGGTTGCCTGCGCGGCGCCCTGCCCGGTCCGGGCGACGCGGAGCGGATGACCGAGAGCGTGTATCTCGGCCTCTGGCGCTCCGCGCCGCGGTTCGACCCCAGCACCCGCAGCGCGCATCAGCGTCTGCTGGACTTCACCCGCTGCGAACTGCTCCGCTGGCACCTACGCCGGCGGATGCCGATCTGCGCGCAGCACCGTGGACTACCTCGGTGACATCCACCAGTACATGAAGGACCGGATCGTCGTCAGGTAGCGCCCCCGAGAGTCAGCGGTGCTCAGGGTTCGGGAAGTCGAATCGACATCCGGCGTCCCACTCGGAGCGCTGGTTGCCGTGCGCGGGGATGCCGCCGGTGTCCTTGATCAGCCGGGCGAGATGCAACAGGTTCCAGGTCGCGAATGTGGTGTTGCGATTCGTGAAGTCGTTCTGCGGGCCGCCCGATCCGGGGTCGAGGTAGGACGGCCCCGGGCCGGCCTCACCGATCCAGCCGGCGTCCGCCTGCGGCGGGATCACGTAGCCGAGGTGCTGCAGCGAGTACAGGATGTTCATGGCGCAGTGCTTGATCCCGTCCTCGTTCCCCGTGACGAGGCAGCCGCCGACCCGGCCGTAGTACGCGTACTGGCCGGCCTCGTTGAGCTGGCCGGAGTTTCCGTAGAGCCGTTCGATGACCTTGGTGCACACCGAGGATTTCTCTCCGAGCCAGATAGGCGTGGCGAGGACCAGGATGTCCGCGGCCAGCACCTGCTCGAAGAGAGCCGGCCACTCGTCGGTGGTCCACCCGTGCCCGCTCATGTCCGGCCAGACCCCGGGCGGGATGTCGTGGTCGACGGCCCGGATCTCGGTCACCGTCACGCCTTGCCGGCGCATGATCTCCCCGGAGATGTCGATCAGTCCCTGGGTGTGCGACATCTCCGGGGAACGCTTCAGCGTGCAGTTGACGAAGAGCGCCCTCAGGTCGCGGAAGACCCACCGATCCTGTCGGCAGAGCTCGTCCTGTTTCGGCGTCAGGTCGATCACCCGGTGCTCCGATTGCCGGCTCAGGGCCGGGCTTCGAGGATGAGGTTGAACGGGGTCTCGGCGGCGCGGCGGATCCGGGTGAATCCGGCCGTCTGCAGCACCTCGGTCAGCCTGGCCTCGCCGGCCTGGGCGCCGAGAGCGGTCCGCGGCTCGGCGGTGAGTGAGTGCGCGACGCAGATGACCGTCGAGGCGCCGTAGAACAGCCGTCCGACCGGGTTCAGGTTGTCCGCGAGATCGTCGCCCGCCATCGGCTCCACCAGGAGGAAGGTGCCGTCCGGCCCCAGGGATTCGCGGACGTGAGTGGCTGCCCCGACCGGGTCGGGCATGTCGTGCAACGCGTCGAAGATCGCGACCAGGTCGTAGTCCGAGCCCGGGAAGTCCGCAGCGGAGGCGACCTCGAAGGAGACCTGCGTCCCGGCCGTCGCCGCCTGCTCGCGGGCCTGCTCGATCGAGGGCCCGTGGTAGTCGAAGCCGGTCACCGCCGACTCCGGGAAGGATTGCGCCAGCAGAATCGTGGACGCCCCGTGCCCGCAGCCCACGTCCGCCACCCGTGCGCCCGCGCGCAATTTGGCCTCGACGCCGTCGAGCGCCGGAATCCAGGACGAGACGAGGTTCATCGTGTAGCCGGGCCGGAAGAACCGCTCGGTTCCCTCGAAGAGCCCGGGGTCGTGCTGGTGCCAGCCGAACCCGGAGTCGGAACGGATCGCCTCCGCGATCTCCTCGATGTTCTTGGTGACCGCGATCGGGAGATGGAAGGCGGCCGCGATCTGCATCCCGGCCGGGTCCGCCAGGGCGAAGCGCTGCTCCTCGGAAAGGGAGAACAGTGCGGTGGCGGCGTCGTAGGTGACGTATCCACCCGCTGCCTGCCCCCGGAGCCACTCCAGCGCGTAGCGTTCGCCGACCCCCGCGCGCTTCGCCAGATCGGCCGGCGTGGCCGGCATGGTCTCGGCCAGCGCGGTGTAGAGCCCCAGGCGGTCTCCGATCACCGCGCTGACGGCGTGGAAGCTGCCGCCCAGGTCGGTGACGAAGGTGCCGAGCAATTCGTGGAGTTTGGTCTCATCGATGGTCATCTTCGGCCCTTTCACTCGGAGGATTCGACTGTCCTCCCGGGCGGCACTCGCCCACAAGGCAGCGGGCCTTACCGCTTCCTGACGTCCGGACCGACGCCGGGTCCGACGCGGCGTCAGATCAGCCCCGCGGCTAACGTGAGGGTCATGCGAGTTCTGGTCACCGGCGGCGCCGGGTTCATCGGGTCCCATGTGGTCGAGGCCCTGCTGGGCGTCGGCCACGAGGTCCGCGTGCTCGACGCGCTCCTGCCGATGGCCCACCAGACCGAGCCGGTACTGCCCGAGGGCGTCGAGGTTCTCTCCGGCGATCTGCGGGACGCGAGCATCGTGGAACAGGCGCTGGACGGGGTCGACGCGGTGTCCCACCAGGCCGCCATGGTCGGTCTGGGGGTGGATTTCGACGACGCCCCCGACTACGTCGCCTGCAACGACTACGGAACCGCGGTCCTGCTGGCCGGGATGGCCCGGGCCGGCATCCGCAATCTCGTGCTGGCGAGCTCGATGGTGGTCTACGGGGAGGGTCGCTACGAGTGCCCGGCCGACGGGGTCGTCGCTCCCGGTCCGCGAACCCCGGTCGCACTGCGGGACGGCCGGTTCGAGCCACCCTGCCCGCAATGCGGCGCCGACCTGGAAGCGGGCCTGGTCGACGAGCAGGCGCGACCCGACCCGCGCAACGTCTACGCCGCCACCAAAATGGCGCAGGAGTATCTGGCCGCCGCGTTCGCCCGGGCCACCAGCGCACGGGTCGCGGCGCTGCGCTACCACAACGTCTACGGCCCCCGGATGCCCCGCGACACCCCGTACGCCGGGGTCGCGAGCATCTTCCGCTCCGCCCTCGCCGCCGGCCAGGCGCCCAAGGTCTTCGAGGACGGCGCCCAGCGCCGCGACTTCGTGCACGTCCGGGATGTCGCAGCCGCCAACCTCGCGGTGCTCGACGCGGTGGGCCGCGCCGGCCCGATCGAGGCCGGGTCGCTGCGCGCGTACAACGTCGGGAGCGGGACGGTACGCACCGTCGGGGAGGTCGCGCTGGCGCTCTCGCGCGCCTGTGGGGGCCCCGACCCGGTGGTGACCCGGGGCTACCGCCTCGGCGATGTTCGCCACATCACCGCGTCGTCCCTGCGCCTGCGCACTGAACTGGACTGGTCACCCCGTGAGGACTTCCACGTCGGCATGGCCGAGTTCGCGACGGGCGCCATGCGGAGCTGACGCATCCTCAAGAAAGAGCGGGTAGCGAGACCTCGAACCGGCATCCCGAGCTGGTGTTCGCCACACTGATCTCCCCGGCGTGCGCCTCCACGATGCCGCGAACGATCGCCAGGCCCAGCCCGGCACCGCCGTCGACGCTCGGGGTCCGCGCGTTGGTGCCCCGCCACGCGACGTCAAAGACCCGGGGCAGGTCTTCCTCGGGGATGCCCCCGCACCCGTCGGTGACCGCGATGGTCGCGCGGCCGTCCCGGGCCGCGAGCCGGATTTCCACGGTGCCGTCGGTGGGGGTGTGCCGGATCGCGTTCACCACGAGGTTGTTCATCAGTCGGGAGAGCTCACGGCCGTCTGCCTGGACCGCGACGTCGGACGAGGCATGCCCGCGCAGCGCGATGCCGCGCTCCCGGGCCAGGGCGTCCGCGCCGGCGAGGGTGTCGCTGACGAGGTCGGAGAGCGAGATGCGGTCCAGCGAGAGCTTGAGCGCGCCGGCCTGGATCACCGACAGCTCGAACAGGTCGTCGACCAGGCCCGCCAGGCGGTCGACCTCCATCCGGATCTGCCGGCGGTAGCGGGCCGGGTCCTCGGCGACCCCGTCCTCGAGCGCCTCGGCCATCGCACGGATCCCCGCCAAGGGAGAGCGCAGATCGTGTGAAACCCACGCCACCAGTTCACGTCGAGAGGACTCCAAGGCCTGCTCCCGGTCGCGTGACTGCGCCAGCCGCACTTGCGCGGCGTCCAACTCACGGCTGAGCTCCGCGAGCTCGGCGCTCACCGGCGCGCGGTGTGCCGGCGGCTCCGCCCCCAGCAGGGCCACATCGCCGATGGCGCGGGTCTGCGCAGTCAGCGCGCGACTGCCTTCGGCGAGGTTGTGGGCCAGCAGGCCGGAGACTCCGGCCATCAACACGGCCACGACGATGCTCACCAGCACGACCACCTCGAAGTCGTGGTCGGAGAGAAACATCGCGTGAGCGGTGCCGACCGTCGCAGCGATGACCGCGGCGACAGTGGTCAGACACAACGTGAGCAGCGATGCGCGCAGAGACCGAGCGCGTAGCGCGCGCAGCGCGAGGGAACCCAGGATCGCCACCGCGCCGGACCAGGCCAGTGCGATCCCGACGATCTCGACCTTGTCGTTCATCGCGGTCAGGCCGCGGTCGCCGGCGGGTCGAAGCGGTAACCCACGCCCCACACCGTCACGAGCATCTTCGGATCCGCCGGATTGATCTCGATCTTCTCCCGCAACCGACGCACATGCACCGTGACCGTCGACTGGTCGCCGAAGTCCCAGCCCCAAACGGTGCGCATCAGCGCCTCGCGCGTGAAGGCCTCGCCGGGATGCGCGAGCAGGTGGGAGAGCAGGTCGAACTCACGACTCGTCAGCGCGAGCGGCGCATCGTGCAAGGTGACGCGGTGCCCGGCCACATCCAGCCGGATCGGGCCTGCCTCCAGAGCGTCGGGAGCACCCGCGGGCAGTGCCGCGGGTCCGACGGCGCGGCGTAGCACCGATTTGACCCGCAGCGTCAGTTCCCGCGGGCTGAAGGGCTTCGTCACGTAGTCGTCGGCGCCGACCTCCAGACCGACGACCCGGTCGTTCTCCGAACCGAGGGCAGTCAGCATGATCACCGGAACCTCACCGGTCGACCGCAGCCGACGGCAGACCTCGAGCCCGTCGATGCCGGGCAACATCAGGTCGAGGACGACGAGATCCGGCCAGGCACGGGCGGCGGCGTCCAGGGCGGACTGCCCGTCCGGTGCGTGTTCGACCTCGTAGCCGGCGTGCTTGAGATAGGTGACGACCACTTCGGCCACCGTCAGGTCGTCCTCGACGACCAGCACTCGACTGCTCACATCGCGGAGTCTAGGGAGACACCACTCCGCCGGGGCCGCGCGAATTCGGCCGTCAGAACTCCGTAATGCGTGCTTGGCGCCGCGGGAACATGCGCCGCAGATTCTCACCAATCCGCGCCGGATTGCGTCGTTCCGGTGTCGATCGCACGCAATGCGAAGGCGAGAAAGCTATTCCCTCACGGGTGTGACGTGCGACTCCGTCGGTATTTGCATTCGCCACCAAACCCCTCGGGCGCCATTCCCGAATGGTGGCCATACGGAAAATATCCGCCGAGAGGAAAATCATGCGCACCCATATTCTTACCCGCTCCGCAGCGGCGCTCGCCATTTCCGGCACCCTGATCCTCGGCCTCGCCGCCTGTGGCGAGGACGACCAGGCCGCCGCGCCCACCGCAGCGACCGCCGTCGAGCCGGTGGCCGCCCTCACCAACCTGACCGGCAAGATGACCGAGGTCGTCGTCGACGCCGGCTTCCTGGAGGGCCTGACGTCGCTCAAGCTCACCCCGGGCGTGGTCGGCACCGCCAAGCTGAAGGACGGCACGCTGTCCTTCCCGATCACCGGCGGCAGCGCCACGTACTACACGCCGGGCTCGCGCACTCCGTACGTCGAGAGCGCCATCGCGCACGACGGCAGCGGCATCAGCCTGACCGACGGCACGACGAAGGTGGAGCTCACCAACTTCCTCGTCGACGCCGGCACGTCAACGCTGACCGGCGATGTCTCCGCGAACGGCAAGTCCGTCGTCAAGGGCGCCCCGCTGTTCTTCCTGGATGGACGCACCCTCGAGCCCCTGCAGGTCGACGAGGCCAAGGGCCTCGGCGTCCTCTACGGCACCACGGTGAGCCTGACCGGTGCGGCCGCGGACCTGCTCAACGCGACCTACAAGACCGACGCCCTGACCGAGTTCTTCAAGGTCGGCATCGCGCGCATCACGCTCAAGCTCGCGTGATTCCCGCCGCCTTCGGCGGCAGAAAATCTTCACCTTGACGGGAACGACCGCGCTCGCGGTCGTTCCCGTCACCTTCTCAGGGGCAGGACGTCACGGTGCACTACCGACAGAACTCCGTAAGCGGGTCGAGGTTCCGAAGCAGCTCCCCGCCCCCCTACGGTGCAACAGTGACCGCGCCCCTCAGTTCGCCGGACACCGTGCGCGCCACGGTCGACGTGATCCTTCCCTGCCTGAATGAGGCCGCGGCCCTGCCGTGGGTCCTCGAGCGCATGCCGCGCTGGGCGCGACCGATCGTCGTCGACAACGGTTCCACCGATGACTCCGCTGCAGTCGCCGCAGAACTGGGCGCCTTCGTGGTCTCGGAGCCGCACCGCGGCTTCGGGTCGGCGGCGCACGCAGGCCTGGTCGCCGCGACCGCGGACGTCGTGTGCTTCTGCGACTGCGACGCCTCGATGGACCCGGGCCAGATCGAGCGCATCACCGCACCCGTACTCGCCGGCGACGTCGATCTGATGCTCGGTCGGCGCCGCCCGAGCCGCAATTCCTGGCCGGCGCATGCGCGGCTCGCCAATCGGGCTCTGGCAGTCCTGATGACCCGTCACTCCGGTGTCCGATTGCACGACCTCGGTCCGATGCGCGCCGCTCGCCGCTCCGACCTGCTGGCGCTCGATCTGCGTGACCGGCGCTTCGGCTACCCGCTGGAGATGGTCCTGACCGCCGCCCGGGCCGGGTGGCGGATCGAGGAGTGCGACATCGACTACCGGCCCCGCATCGGCAAGTCCAAGGTCACCGGCACCGTCCGTGGGACAGTGCGGACGGTCCGCGACATGCGGAAGGTGTTGTCCACGTGAGCACCCTGCTGGTGATGGCGAAGTCTCCGGTCGCGGGGCAGGTGAAGACGCGACTGACCCCACCGTTCACGCCGGCCGAGGCGGCGGCGCTCGCGGAGGCCGCCCTGCGCGACACCCTTGCCCTGGTTCGTACCACCCCGGCCACCCGGCGGGTCCTGGCTCTGGACGGCGACCCGGGGGCCTGGCTGCCGGCCGGGATCGAGGTCCTCCCGCAGCGTGGCCACGGGCTCGACGAGCGGATCGCGCACGCGCTTTCCCACCTGACCGGCGAGACGATGCTCGTCGGCATGGACACACCGCAACTGACGCTGTCTCACCTGAAGCTCGACTTCACCGATCACGACGCGTGGTTCGGCCCCGCCGCCGACGGCGGTTTCTGGGGCCTCGGACTGCGCGAGCCGGACCCCAGCCTGGTCCTGGGCGTGCCCATGTCGCAGCAGGACACCGGCGCGATCCAACTCCAGCGCCTGCGCGCCGCCGGTCTGCGGGTCGGCCTGCTCCCGACACTGCGCGACGTCGACACCGCCGCGGACGCGGCGCAGGTTGCTGCCGAATGCGGTGTCGCGGGTGTCGGCGCACGGTTCGTCGCCCGCCACGCCGTCCTGACCGCACGACTGGCGGCCAGCCATGTCGGTTGAGACGCTGCCCGCCGACCGGACGTGGGAACCCGCCGTCCTCGACCGCTACGAGGACGCGTTGCGCCGGGCCGCCCCGTTGCGGGTGCACGACGAGACCGGGGCGTCCCTACCCTTCGACGTCGGCCGCTGGCTGCGGGCTCCGGACGCCGCCGACGAGACCTTGCTGGCCCGCTGCACCGATCCCACCCTCGACGTCGGATGCGGGCCCGGCCGGCTGGTCCAGGCCTTGGCCGCGAGGGGAGTTCCGGCACTCGGCATCGACGTCTCCGCCGGGGCGGTCAGCCTCGCGCGAACCCGCAACACCGCCGTCCTGCACGGTTCCGTATTCGACCCGCTGCCGAACGAGGGCGGTTGGGCGGTGGTGCTGCTGGCCGACGGCAACATCGGCATCGGCGGTGATGCGGCCCGACTGCTCGGCCGGGTTCGCGATCTGCTCGTACCTGGCGGGCACGCCCTGATCGAGGTCGACCCCGGGAACGAGTTCGGGTACTTCACGGCCACCGTCCGGGGACCGGGCGGCGTAGCCGTGGGCTCGTTCCGGTGGGTCCGGATCGGAGCCGCGCCGCTGACGGCGCTCGCTGCCCCCCTCGGGTTCGTCGCCGCCGAGCGCTGGTCCGTCCACGGCCGGCACTTCGTCGAACTACGCCGGTGCTGAGTTCCGCGCGCGAACGCGCCGGTGCGCTCAACGCATGGGTGGCCGCGCATCCGCCGCCCGGTCCCTTCCGTTCCGGGTTCTGGCGCAGTCCGATCCGCGGCCCGTGGCTGACCTCGGTGCTCGGGGTGATCCTGTTGCTCGGCATCCCGATCATGTTCGCGACCGGACTTCTGTCCTACCTGGCGTACAACCCCTGGCTGCCGGGCAACGACGGACGGCACGCCTCCGGCGTGCTGACCTTCGTCCCGTTCCACTGGCCGGCCTCGCCGGCGTGGGGCTATCGAGTCACGCAGGGTTTGCATGTCACCCTCGGCGTGGTGCTGGTCCCCGTCGTCCTGGCGAAGCTGTGGTCGGTCATCCCGAAGTTGTTCGTCTGGCCCCCGGCCAGGTCCGCGGCCCAGGCGCTCGAACGCGCGTCCCTGTTCCTCCTGGTCGGGAGCGCCGTTCTCACCTTCGCCACCGGACTGCTCAACATCCAGTACTGGTACCGCTTCCCGGGCTCCTTCTACGTCCTGCACTTCTACGCCGCCTGGATCTTCGTGGCGTCCGTCACCGCGCACGTTCTCCTGAAGATCCCCCACCTCCGTGCCGCGTTCCGCGATCGGAGACTGCGCGACGAACTTCGTACCGACCTCGCGAACACCCGGCCCGAGCCCTACGCTCCGGACGGTCTGGTCAGCGCGAACCCGGCGGCGCCGACCATCTCCCGGCGCGGGGCGCTCGGGCTCGTGGGTGCCGGGTCCTTGACCGCGCTGGTCATGATTGCCCCGCAGACAGTCGGTGGGCCGGTGAGCCGGCTGGGCCTGCTCTCCCCCCGCGGCGGCTACGACCCCGGGGACGGTCCCAACGACTTCCAGGTCAACACCACGGCCGCAGAAGCCCGCATCACCCCGGCGCTGGTCGGCGGCTTGTGGCGCCTCGAGCTCGTCGGTGCCGGCGGTCCCGTGGTGCTCGACCGCGCCGACCTGTTCGCGATGGAGCAGCACGAGGCGAGCCTCGCGATCGCGTGCGTCGAGGGCTGGTCGAGCGGGAATCAGCGGTGGCAGGGAGTGCGGTTGCGCGATCTGGCCCGGCTCGCCGGCATGCCGCGCCCCGGGTCCGTCTACGTCGAGTCGGCGCAGGACGGCGGCGCCTTCGGCCGTGGCCGACTGGCCGGCAATCAGGTCGGCGCCGGCGACAGTCTGCTGGCCCTCCGGGTGAACGGCGCCGATCTGTCGATGGACCACGGCTTCCCGGCGCGGGTCATCGTCCCCAACAACCCCGGTGTGCGGAACACCAAGTGGGTCACGCGGATGACGTTCGAGGCATGAGCGACAACGCGCCCCTGACCGCGACCGGACCGCTGGCGACGGTGCGTCGCCTCTACGGCGAGCACCCCGCACACTTCCTCGTGCTGGTGCTGTCCTTGGTGCCGGCGTCCCTGGCCCTCGGTCAGTTGCTGGACGAACGCCCGCTCGACGTCGCGACGTGGTTCGCGGTCGGCGCGGTCCTGCACGACGGACTCCTCCTGCCGGCCTACGTCCTGCTCGACGTCGCGCTGGTCACCGCGTGGCGGCGACGACCGGGACGCGTCGCGTGGCTCAACTTTGTCCGCATCCCGCTGGCGGTGTCCGGTCTGCTGCTCCTGATGTTCTCGCCCCTGATCCTGCGTCAGGCGGAGAGTTTCGAGTACAAGACCGGACGCACCCTGGACGGCTTCGCCGGCCGCTGGCTGCTCGTCACCGCGATTGTCGCGGCAGTATCGGCGGTGTGGTACCTCGCCCGACTCGCGGTCGTACATCGACGCAACGTCGAATGACCCATCGCGCGCGCCTCCTCGCCGCCGTCGTCGCCTTTGCGGGCGTGGTCGGGGCGGAGGTGGCCGCGTTGCGATCGGGTGCGCCCGGGCCGGAGGACGTTCGACGTGTCCTGATCTGGTACGCCCTGGGGGCGGTGGCGTTCGTCGTCGGAGCCTGGGCGGTGCGCGGCCTGCCCACACGGCAGTCCTTGCAGCTGGCGCTCGCCGGCGGCGCCCTGTTGCAGATCGTTGCGGTGAGCTACTCCCCCACCACGACCGACGACTTCTGGCGCTACCTGTGGGACGGCAAGGTGCAGGCCGCCGGCATCGACCCTTACCGCTACACCCCGCTCGATCCGGCGCTGGCCCACCTGCGCGACGACGAGCTGTTCCCGCCGGACCTCCGCACGCCGGCGCAGGCCGCGGCGGCGGTGGCGGAGGGCCGGACGGACCTCTGCACCACCCGGGGGGTGCCGCACGACTGCACGCAGATCAACCGTCCGGGAGTGCGCACCATCTACCCGCCGGTCGCCGAGGGCACCTTTCTGCTTCTGCACGCCGCCTCGCCCGACGAGCATCGGGTCGTCACCCTGCAGGCGGTGCTCGGCGCGATCGCCGTCGCGGTGACCGCCGCCCTGGCCTGGGCCCTGCGACGATCCGGTCGCGACCCGCGCGTGGCCGTCTGGTGGGCCTGGTGCCCGGTCGTGTGGTTGGAGTGCGCCAACAACGCACACATCGACGTGGTCGGGGTGCTGCTGGTGGTCGGTGCCCTCGGGGTCCTCGGCGCCGGGGCGGTGGGCACGCGTCGGCTGGCCGGCGCCGGCGCATTGTTCGGCGCCTCGGTCGCGGTGAAGCTGGTGCCGGTGCTGATCCTCCCGGCCCTGCTCGTGCGGCGTGGCCACGTGTTGCTCGCGGGCGCCGTCACCGTGTTCCTCGCCGGGTACGTGCCGCATGTCGCCGCCGTCGGGACCGACGTTCTCGGGTACCTGCCGGGTTACCTGGACGAGGAGGGTTACGGCGGCGAGCAACGCTTCGGCGTGCCCCGGCTTCTCCTCCCGGACGCAGCCGCGCCGGCTCTCGCGGTGGTGGTCGGCGGCGCACTCGCCGCCTGGGTGTGGCGACGGGCCGCGCAGCGACCGCCCGCGTCCTCCGCCCTCCTGCTCGTCGGCGTCGCGTTCGTCCTCGTCGGGCCGAGCCAGCCCTGGTACGGCCTGCTGCTGATCGCACTCGCCGCGCTCGCGGACCGGCCGGAGTGGCTGGCGGTCGCGGCAGCCGCGTACCCGGTGTACCAGGCGGGGAACCTCGGAGTGGACAACACCGAGATGCAGCAATGGAGCTACGGAAGCGCGCTGCTGGTCGTGGCGGCGGCGACCTTGGTGCGGTCCCGCGTCCAGCGAGGCGCTCCGGACATCCGCCGGTCGCCGCCGGCCCCCGTCGCCATGGGTCAATCCTCCGAGAGTGCGAGCGCACGAAACCAGTCTGCGTAGGGGGTGTTGAGTGCCAGGCGCCGGTTGTAGTCCGGAGCGCCGTCGTTCCACCACACCGGGCCCCGCTCCCCGAGGGCATGCTTGGCCGTGTCAACGTCTGACCTCGCCCGCTCGCGGGCGGCCTCGTCGTCCGCCCGCATTGCCGTCTGCTTCGCCCGCCGGGCGGTCATCAGCTTCCGGGTGAGCCGGTCGCGTTCCTCCTCGCTCAGCCCCGGATCGCTGCACCGCCACAGGCGCCCGCGGACGACGAAGTACCGGCCGTCCGGCGTCACGGGGTACTGCATGGAGCAGTTCCTACCCCGCCGCGTCAGAAGTCCTCCAACAGAATGAGGGCCGCCGCTCGCGGCGCTGTCCCGACCGTTGATCCCGACAGCGCCGGAGCCGGCTTTATTTCCCGGGATCGGGAGGCGCATTCACTCCCGGAGCGGGTAGGGCATAGGCCTGGACACTTCTGACCCTTTGGTAGTGACGGTGGAGCTGAATGCGTCCGCCCAGGCTCGGTTCGACGCCGAGCGGCAGGCGCTGTTTCCGGCGGGACGAACCCGGGTGGGCGCTCACGTCACGCTCTTCCACGCGTTGCCGGGTGAGCACCGGGCCGCGGTCTGCGCCGAGTTGGCGGACGCGCAGTCGACTGCGCCCGCGCGTACCGTCTCCCGGTCGGTCTCGCCGCGCACGCCGCTGAGGCGGTTACCGCGAAGCCGTTCGACCCCCGCTCGCTGTGTGCGGCACGGCCAGGTCGGTGCGGCTCAACGGAAGGCCGAGATCGACCGTAGGCGATCCCGCCGGCGAAGGCGATGTCACCCGACCGGCAGCGCAGCTTCCTTGCGCGCCCGCGCCGGCGGGACGTTGGCGGTGGGCTGAAGGTCCCTCGCGGGCGGGGTGAAGACGAGGCGCGTCAGCCGCATCGATCCGGAACGGGCGTTGCTGCAGCCGGAGTGGTGGTGAACGATCCACACGGGGCGGTCGGGCAGCAGCTCCGCGTTGCTGTTGAGGAACCGCTTGAGTTCCCGCCGGCCGGCGGCGGAGGGGTGCACCCACCCCACGTACATCGCCACGTAGGGCCGGAGAGACCGCACCCGACTCAGGGGCTGGATGTCGACCTCGAGCTCAGGGACGTCGGCGATCTCGTCGGCAATGTCGATCGCACACGCGCTGTCACACCCCGTGCCGCTTGCGTAAGCCACCAACACCCGAGCCGGCATGAGCGCCTCCTTCTCCGGCGTCGCCTGAACGTCGTGCGGCGACGGCTGCCTGGAGACTTACCCCGAATCGGGCGGATGCCACGCGCTCGGACGTGGTGTTGGTCGCAGGCGTGCTGTTTGGCCCCGGCGCATTGGGGCAATCCCCGCCGAGACCGAGAGGGCGGGCGGGACTGGTGCGCAGTGTCGGGGTCGAGGAAGAGCTGCTGATCGTCGATCGGAGGAGCGGGAGACCGCGCCGGATGGCCGAGGAAGTCATCGAGGCGGCCGACGACGCCGAGACGGTCGAAACGGAGCTGCACCGACAGCAGCTGGAGATCGCCACGTCGCCGCGCACCGAGCTGGCCGAACTGGCCGAGGACCTGAGCGATCGACGGGCGGCGGCCATCGCGGCCGCGAATCGACGCGACGTCACCCTCGCCGCGCTCGGCACGTTCCCGGCGCGGGTGCACGCCACGCCCACCCCTGGGCCCCGCTATCGGCGAATCGTCGAGCGGCTCGGGCTCCCGGCACGAGAGCAGCTCACCTGCGGCATGCATGTGCATGTGGAGATCGAGGACCCGGCTGAAGGCGTGGGTGTACTGGACCGGATCCGGCCCTGGCTGCCGGTTCTGCTGGCCGTCTCCGCGAACTCCCCGTTCTGGCAGGAGGAGGACACCGGGTTCGCGAGCTATCGGCACGAGGCCTGGGGCCGTTTCCCCTCCGCGGGTCCTACCCAGCTCTTCGGTTCGGCCGAGACCTACGAGCGCGCGGTCGACGCACTGGTCGGCACGGACGCCCTGCTGGACCGCGGGATGGTGTACTTCAATGCCCGGCTGTCGGACAAGTTCCCCACGGTGGAGATCCGGGTGGCCGACGTCTGTCTGCACGCGGACGACGCGGTTCTGATCGCCGCGCTCGCCCGCGGACTGGTGATGACCGCCGCGCGGGAGTGGCGCGAAGGGATCGACCCCGATCCGGTCCGTCTCGAGCTGTTACGGGTCGCCCACTGGACGGCAGCCCGGGGCGGCCTCGAGCAGGACCTCCTGGATCCGCTGTCCTGGCGTCCCGTGCGGGCCCGCCGCGCCGTCGAGGTGCTGCTGCACCACGTCACGGCCGCCCTGACCGAGACCGGCGACCTCCCCCTGGTCCGCCGAGCGGTCGGCGACGTCCTGACCCGCGGCACCGGCGCTCGATGGCAGCGGGCGCACCTCAGCCCCGGGAGAAGCTGGGCTGATCTGGTGCGCGCCGCTGCCACGGTGACCGCAGAACCGGTCTCAGTCTTCTGACGCTACGTCAGCCACCGTGGGCGGTGCCGCCGTTCGTGGTCAGCGAATATCCGGCGTACTGGGTGCCGCCGGCGTTTCCAGTCGGGTCGTCGTGGCTGATCACCGCGACGACCGTGTCGTAACCCGCGAAGGCCTTCAGGTCCCGCTCGGTCAGCGCGACGGAGAAAGCGTCGTCCATCGATCGGATCAGTACACGGTGACCGGCCTTGTCGATGCCGACCAGGCTCACGTGCCAGTTCTGCACGGCGGCTGCGCTCTGCCCGCCACCGGCCGTGCGCTCACCGGCGAAGTTCAGCGCGCGAAGGGCCGCGTCGTTGGACGAGCCCTGCCGCAGGACGACATAGTCCGCACCGTTCGGCGCCACGCCCGGCTTGCTGAACGCGTTGGGGCTCGCCAGGTTGATCGCGGCGTTCAGGCTCTCGGTCGTGACGCGATCCCGCGCGATTCCGCTGACCTTGCCGCCGCGGGTGTCGACGTAGCGGTCGACCAGATTCATCAGCTGGTAGTCGTGCAGGACGTCGGCCACCTTCGTGCCCGGCGCAAATGCGTCCAGCTGCTTCTGCACGCTGCCCAGGCCCTGCGCGGCGTTGTCGCGGTGCAGTGCGCTGATGAAGTCGGTCCCGTAGCGGTCGTAGAGGAACTGGAAGAAGGACCAGGCGTTGCCGTAGTCGGACAGCACCTCGGAGCCGGCGCCCTCGTCCTCCCACGCCGTCAGTGAGTTCTGCGGCCCACCGCACTTACGCGGGTTGGGGTTGGACGGGCCTTTAACCTCGCCGTAGCCCTGGAAGCAGAGGATGTGTCCCTCCGCGCGGGTCTGCTCGACTGTGCGGCGGGTGTCGCCGTAGCCGACCAGCGAGATCGCGAAATCTGACAGACCCTCATTCACCCAGGTGACCTCGTTCGGGTCCTGGTAGTTCTGCAGCAGGTGCTGCCACTCGTGGGCGAACACACCTTCGTACGAACGCGGGCGCGCAGGCCGGGAGGTGACGAGGTCGTCGGTCGGCTCGTCCTTCGGGTTGACCCCGGTGCGGTGGAGCCAGTCGAACGCGTCGATGGTCATCACGTTGCGGTCGGTGAGCTGGTCGAAGATCGGCGTGTAGAAGCCCGCGATGTACGTCGGGTTGGCCGGGAAGTCGGAGAAGTTCTCGTCGCGGACGTTGTCGACGAGCGTCACCGTGTGGTCGCCGTCGCCGGCGAAGTTCACGCCGGCGGCCGTCAGACCCGGAATCGTGGTGGTGCCGGCCCGGTCCGGCGGCGTGCTGAACGCCGCAGTCTCCTTCGGGAAGATGCGCTCGTCGAATTCCTTCACCAACGACTGGGCCTGCGCGTCAGTGATCTCCGTGCTGTTCGGCACGTCGTTGCGGGGGTCGCCGTAGGGGAAGTCGGTGCCGCTGGAGACCAGGTCGGAGCCGGAGGCCACCCAGACCTCGATCTTCTTGCCGACGGCGCGCAGCGTGTACGGCTTGAGGTAGATGCCGAGCGGGCCGGCGGTTTCGCGCGCGTCCAGAGCCGGCCACAGCAGCGTCGTGCCGACCGGCGGCGTGGCGGCACCCGTCGGGAGCGGCGAGGCGGCGGTGGTCAGTCGTTGCGCGGACGCGGCGTCCAGCACCGTGTCCGCCGGAAGGCCGAGCAGAGTCGCCAGCTGCGGGGACAACGTGTAAGTGACGTCGGAGGCGAGCGTCGCCATGTCGGGACTGCCCGGCACGGCGGCGAGCGGCGAACGCGGGGCGGTGGCATCGGCGCTCGCTGTCGGCCCGGGCAGAGCCGCGGTGACCGCGAGGAGCAGGGCGCCCGCGCTCAGAGCGGCGGCAGCGGTGCGGGACGGAGTTCGTCGCAAGGGCATGGCATCTCCAGATGGCCCCGGGATCGGGAAATTTGAGGGGAGACCTGACCGAAGTCTGGAGGTCAGGGCGGGGAATCGTGTGTGTGGATATAACCAACGCAAACGTGTCGTAATTCCCCTACCTCCCGCGAAACCGGACAACTACCGCCGGTGGCGGCTCGGGCGCGGCGGCAGCTCGCCCATCGGCATCCGCGGGGCGTCGTCGCTGGTCGCGGCTGCCGCCTCCACGGCGGCGCTCCCCTTGGCCTGCGCGGCCTCGCGATCGGCACGCTGCTTGCTACGGCGGCGTGGGGCGACCTCAGCCTTCCGGGAGCGGACCACGAACATCGCCACGACGGCGATCAGGGACAGCACCAACACGACAAGAAGGAACGAAGGCATTGAAGCTCCAGAGGTCTCGATCAGCGAACGCCGAGAAGTGGCGGGCACAGGCGTCCGCGCTGGACCACGATTCGGGGTCTGACACCTCAGAGCAGTTCGTTACGGCTGCCCCGCCGGGTTGGCCTCAAACTGCGGCGCCGGCGCACCGACGGCTTCGCGGCGTTTGTCCCGGCGATCCATCGGGAAGGTCCGACCATCGGGCCACAGCCGTGGCCACACAGAGGAAGAGGGCCACCCATGGTCTGGGTCTGGGGCAAGCCGCTGTCCGTCACCGAGGACTTCCTCGCCTGCCCACGCTGCGGTGTCAGAACGACCACAAGGAAGACGGGCATAACAGCTCTTCGTAGCGGCAACCCGTACGGGTTTGGCCCAGCCGACTCCGACTACCGGTGGCCGACCGCGACGTTTCCCCGCTCGCGCCTCGGGCAGTCCCGGAGCTCCGGCCACCGACGTGGCAACGCGAGAGAAGAGAGACGCTCATGGCCTGGGTCTGGGGCAAGCCGCTGTCCGTCACCGAGGATTTCCTCGCCTGCCCGCGCTGCGGTGCGGCCGTTCCGGCGGGTGAATCCCAGCAGCTCCATCACCAGTGGCACGAGCAGGCCGTCATCTGACGACCGCCGCCCGCTCGGCTGTCAGGCCGGCTCGCGGCCGAAGAACTCCTCCACCGACGCCGCGAACCAGGCCGGGCTCGTACATGGCGTAGTGCCCGGCGTTGGGGACACCGGGCCGACTGGGGTGGTCCGGACCGGAGCTCGGCGAGCACACCGACGAGGTCCTGCGCGGGCTGGGTTACGGCGAGGACGTCATGACGCGCTTCCGCGCCGCCCGCGTGGTCTGACTTCGCCCGACGCGCGGGCGCTGAACCGGGGTGGTCCCGCTCGCAGGTTGGGACTCACCGGGTGATGGCGTGCCGGTTGCCGCCCGTCACGCCGCGGACCGCGGCGAACTGTGCGGTGTAGGCGTGGTCGGCATACCCCTGCGCGCTCGCGTGATCGAGCGAGGCGACGAGGCCGTTCATGAGAAAGCCGGGTTGCTCTTCTTCGACGATCGCGTCGCGGTACGCCACGATCGCGTGGCGCCAGACGTCGAGCGTCGCCTGGGTCGTGCCGAAGTCACCGGCGGCGATCTCCTTCGCCGCCTTCACGATTTCCTGCTGCAGCACCGGGAGGATCCGAATCACTGCACCCATCACCGTCTCGATGTCGACCCCGCGCGCTGTGGCGTACGCCGCGCCCTCGATGAAGGTCGCCAGCCCGACACCCAGGGTCGAACCCGTGAGGACGACGTCGAGCACGGCGGGGAGGTCGAGGTCCTCGCCCAGGTAGACAGTTCCTTCGGGCGCAAGAACGTTCAGGACCTCCTCAGCGGCGGTCCAGGCCGCGGCGGCGCCGGCGTACTGGAGCACCGCATGGGGAGTACCGATGTCGACGGGGTAGACGAGAATCGTGCCGTCGAGGTAAAGGCCGCCGCGTGCCTCCATCTGCGCTCCGATAGCGCGGGCGTCGTCTGCGGTTCCGGTGGAGAGGTTCACCAGAGCGCGACCGGACAGGTTGCAATCAGCCGGAAGTCCGCGGATCAGGTCCAGGACGTCGGACGAGCTACTGATGCAGACGATTGTCGTGCTGCTGCCGCTAACTGCCTCCGCGGCCGAGCCGGGCAATCGTCGCCCCCTTCTCCGCCAGCCGGGCGCACTTCTCGGCCGTACGGTTCCAGACGATCGTGGGCCGGGCGGACCGGCACAGCGCCTCGGCCAGAGCCGACCCCATGAAGCCGGCACCGATGACAGTCGTTGACTGCACAACTCCTCCACGTGTGGTTCGGTCACGGCCTACCGGTAGATGTGGTCGACGACGTCGCCGCAGGCGAAGACGCCGGACAGATTGGTCCTCGTGGTCGGGTGGGACACCAGCACGTACCCGTCGCCGTCGGTGTCGACCTGACCGGTCAACTGCTCGGAGCGAGGTTCGTGACCGATCACCACGAACAATCCGGTGATGTGATGGTGAACGCACCCTCGAACACGAGCGGGCGCAGATCGGCGCGCGCCGCATAGACGGCAGCGGTGAATCCGGCCGGCCCGGAGCCGATCACGATCACATTCCGCACGTCAGTCACAACGGACCTCTCACGGCCTTGTTCAGGTACGTCGGGCGACGTAGCGACTTCGCGTACCGTCGGGTGTACAGATCAACTGTTTTTTGTACAGTAGCATCTGGTCAAGACGCGCGGCGACTCTTCTTGGCCGCGTCAGCACGCCGGACGAACGAGTCGAAAAGCCCAGTTTGGATCTGGTCCGTCGCGGCCATCTGCTCCGGGTGCCACTGGACCGCGACGAGGTCGTGATCGGTGGCCTCGACCGCCTCGATCACGTCCCGGCACATCGCGGTGATTCGCAAGTTGTCTCCCAGATCCCGAATGCACTGATGGTGGAGGCTGTTGACCTGCATCGCGCCCCCGCTAGCCACCTCGGCCAGAACGGAACCTGGCGTTACGTCGATCTCGTGGCTCACTTCGACCAGCGGACGGTCCGGCGCGTGCCGAGGGTCGCTCGTGATGTGCTGGATCAGGGTGCCGCCGCGGAGGACGTTCACCAACTGCATTCCCCGGCAGATGGCCAGGATCGACAGACCACGCAGCACCGCGTCCCGGTAAAGGGCGGTCTCGAACGCATCGCGGTCCGTCCGGACACCGCTGACCCGCGGGTCGGGTGACTCGCCATAGAGCAGGGGGTCCACGTCTCCGCCGCCGGTCAGAACGAGGCCATCGAAGCCGGAGAGCAGGCAGTCGGGCGGGTTGGTGACGACCGGAAGTACGACCGGCCGTCCGCCGACCGCATAGATGGCGTTCGTGTAAGCGGTTGCAAGCCTGGTGCACTCGATCTGACCCACAGGGGTCTCCAGCATCGCGATGGCGGCCGATACGGCGATGAGCGGGCCGGTCATCGCCCGAGTGTACACCGGGCCAATACACAATTCTGACGCTCCATCAGCTAAGAATGTCCCGGCGGCGCGCCTCGGAGACAGCCTCACCACGCCGGACGACGTCGAGCTTGAGGTAGATACTCTTGAGGTACCACTTGACGGTGTTGATCGTGACGCTCAGGTTGCGCGCGATCTCCTTGTTGGAGAGCCCCCGTTCGAGCAGACGCAGGATGTCGATCTCTCGTGCGCTCAGAGGCTCGTTCGGTGTCATTCCGCTCGGCGAGGAGCCTTCCAGACCGCCGGGCACGGGCCCGCCCGACTCGGCGCGAACGGTGGCGAGCAGCCGGGCGAGATAGTCCGAGGGAACCGGCTCCAGGTCCGCCGGCCAGCGCCCGCCCCGGCCGGCCGCAGCCACGTCGTTGAGGATCTTCACCATTTCCGGGCCGGCGTCGGTGATGGTGCGGAAAACGCCGGCGCGCGCGCCGTTTGCGAGCACCGGCACTGCCGTTCGTACTGCGGATTCGCCGTCACCGCTCAGGGAATGCTCGACCGCGATGAGGATGGCCGCGGCGGCCGCGGCGAACCGCCATCCGACGGATGCGGACTCTTTCTGAATCTGGGACAGCATGTTCAGCGCGTCCGCATGGTCTCCCTGGGCGGAGCTGAGCTGCGCGCGCATGGCCAGGGAGGAGTGCCGGATGGACATCGCGATGCCGTCGCGCCCGGTGGGGACGTCCTTCACGTAGGAAGCAACCACGCACTCCGCCGCACCGACCTGACCGAGGGACAGGTGCAAGCGGACGCGTTCGTGATCGACGGCCGACACCAGCCGTGGAAGCGCCAGCTGGCGCCCCACCTGCCGACCCTCTTCCAGCAGCAACCAGGCCTCCTCGAGATCGCCGCGGAAAGCACGGATCCGGCCGAGGATGGTGTAACTGGCGATCATGAATTCCGCCACTCCGCTCTCGGCGCCCAGTTCGTGGCATTCCTTGAGTAGCTCCTCGGCAGCGTCGACATCACCGCGTTGATACCGAAGTTGGCCGAGCATCGCGCCGGCGAGCCGCGCGGCATGCGAATGCAGACCGGCCGTCTCCCGAGCCAGCGACAAGGCCTCCTCGTAGAGGGCTTCTGCCGCCATCAGGTCGAGTTGGGCGGAGGCCGCGATTCCTGCGAAGCACCGCCCGTAGACGCCGGCGAACGGCCCGCGCGTCGTTGCGTGATACGGATTCGCCCACTGCTGAAGGGTCCGGACTTCGTCGTAGGCGAAGTTCTGGATGTCGACGAAGGAATGGATGTTGCATGACACCGCCACCAGCCACGGTCGATGGCCGGGATCGTCCTGGATGTGTGGGGATACCAAGGCTCCGGCGCGGTCGATGCGATCGCTGTAGATGTCGATGGCGGCCTGCACGACGTCCACTTCACCGAAAATGTCTCTGCTCACGTCGTCGTTGGCCTGACCGAGCGCGGTTCGCACGTGATGGAGCGCGGTCTGGGCCGCCTGAGGTCGTTGCAGCAGGCAGTTCGCCCAGGCGATGGCGATCTGCAGACCGGGGCGATCAGGCAGTCGGAACTGCGGGAGCTTCTTGATCAGGCCGAGCAGCGTGGCCATGCGGCTGTGCTCGACCATGCTCATGGCTTGCCGCTCGACCAGATCCAGCGCCCGCGTCTCGTCGCCCGCGGCCAGGGCGTGCGTCACGGCCTCGCTGAGCAGTCCGTGGTCAGCGAGCCACGCCGAGGCCGTGCGATGCAGGTGGACGATACGGTCCGGGTGATCGCGCTCCAGCCTTCGTCGCAGGTAACTGGCGAAAAGGTGGTGGTAACGGAACCACTCGCGGTCGCTGTCCAAGGGCCGTAGGAACATGTCGCGACGTTCGAGCTCTTCGAGCACGGCTCGCCCGCGGGCCTGTCCGCTCACCGCGGCAGCCAGATCGCCGCAGATGCGCTCACAGATGGAGGTAGTGAGCAGGAAGTCGAGGAGGTCGGCAGGCAGGGCGTCGAGAACGTTGCCCGCGAGGTAATCGCCGATCGAGTGGTGACGCCCGGAGAAGCCGCGAATCAGCGACGAGGGGTCGGCGCTGTTCCGCAGCGACAGCGTCACGAGCTGAAGTGCGGCGACCCAGCCCTCGGTGCTGGAGTACAGCTGCGAAATCTCGTCGTTGTCCAGGGTCAGCGCGTTGAGGTCGCGGAGAAAGAATGCGGACTCCTGCTCGTCGAGCCGCAGCTGGTCGGCATCGATCTCCGTGACCTGGTCGCGGACCATCAACGCGGTAACGGCGGGCGACCGAGTTCGGCTGGTGACGATCAGGTGCAGGTTGGGAGGCCCGACGTCAAGCAGGAATCCGAGAGCCGCGGAGGTCTGGCCGCCCTCGATCAGGTGCCAATCGTCGAGCACGATGGCCAGGTCGTGCGTGTACTCCGCAATCTGATTGACGAGCTCGGTCAGGACGTAACGCTGCGCGTCGTCCGACTGCTCTTCGAGCACGGCCCCAAATCGCCGACCAGGGTCGGCTCGACGCGGCGCACCGCCGCGATGAGGCGGCTGAGGAACCACGCGGCATCGTTGTCATCCCGGTTCAGGGAGAGCCAGGCGACCGGGACACCGTTCGCGCTGAGAATCCGTTGCCACTGGATCGCCAGAGTGGTCTTGCCGAAGCCCGGCCGGGGCGTGAATCAGGGCCAGCCGTTTGCTACGGCCCTGGCGCAGAAGATCGATGAGTCGTTCACGCGCGATGAAGTCACCGTCGCGGCCCGGGGCCGGGAAATTGGTGGACAGGGGCGAGGCCGTCCGGCGTGCGGCCGACGGCCCTGATCCCGGCGTGGGGTTCACCGCATCCCTGCCCTCGGAAGTGTCACCGTGACGTGAAGGCGGCCGCGGTTCGCGCTCGACGAATCTACGCACACCTCACGTCTAACCAAAGGTGCGAGGCCACGTAACCCAGAGATGCGACCCATGGCCCCTGGAGATTCCCCGGGGCTGTAGGAGCCCGCGGCCGACCCGATTGTCGAGCTGCCGCCTCGCAGGAATCTACCATCGGGAATCCCCCATGCTCCTCACCCAGCGACGTTCCCGTGACGACCGGAGCCCACACCTTCACCGCAGACCGGCGTCCTCCCTTAGTTCACGGATCGGCTCCGACCGGCCCAGTACCTCTCCCGCAGCGCCTTCTTGTCGACCTTGCCCACGGGCGTCGACGGGAGTGCGTCGACGAAGTGCACCACCTTGGGTGCTTTCACCGAACCCAGAGCCGCTTTGGTGGCCGAGATGATGAGATCGCTGTCTGCCCACTCCCGGTCGACGGGGATCACGACGGCGCAGACGGCCTCGCCCCAACGGTCGTGGGGGATACCGATCACGGCGCAGTCCCGCACCTCGGGGAGGGCGTGGACGACCGCTTCCACCTCAGCGGGAAACACGTTGAACCCACCGGTGATGATCATCTCCTTCTTACGGTCGACGATGTAGACAAAGCCGTCGTCGTCGATGTAGCCGACATCGCCGGTGTGGTGCCAACCGAAGGTCCGCATCGCGGCGGTGTCCTCCTCCCGATCCAGGTAGCCGGGTGTGACCAGCCGACCGCGAGCCACGAGCTCGCCCCGATGTCCCGGCGCGAGGATCTGCCCATCGTCGTCCATCACCTCGACCTGACAGGAGAAGGTGGGCCGACCGCACGAGGCGAGCCGTCCGGGGTGGTCGCCCGCCACGGCCGCACCCACTTCCTCCGGAGACAGATAGGTGAGCAGCATGGGCGCTTCCGCCTGGCCCCAGCACTGGGCGATGCACGGACCGAATGTCCGCACGCCCGTCGCCGAACTTCTCCGGTGAGACCGGGGCGGCAGCGATGAGTAGCACTTCAGGCTGAGCAATCTCGGGCCGCGCCGGCTGGGCTGCCAGGAGGCGGTAGTACGCGGTGGGCGGGAGGAACAGGTGCGTGACCCCGTGACGCTGGACGCAGTCCAGCGTGTCCTCGGCATCGAAGGCGGGACGGATGACGACGGTGGCACCCTGCGAGGCCAGGATGACCGCCATGACGCCCGCAGCGTGGGTGATCGGCGCGACCAGAAGGTTGACCGGGTGGTCGCTCACCGGCCAATGCCGGGTGCACAGCTCGATGAGGTGGCGAACACGCCGTTGGTCCACACCACCGCCTTCGACTCACCCGTCGTCCCCCCGGTGGGCCACGTGACGCAGACCGCGCGGGCGCGCCCGTCGGAGTCGCTCCAGTCGGGCACCGCCACGGCTGCACCGGCGACCACGAAGTCGCTCATCGGCTCGCCGCCGTCGAAGGGCTTGTCCAGGCACACGATGTGCTTGAGGGAGGGAACCCCGGCGCGAATCTCGTCGACCTGGTCGGCGAACTTCGAGTGCAGCAGCAACCACCGCAGGTCGCACCTCGCTCATGAACTCGATCGTCGACGCGAGGGCGTTGAGGTGGTTCAGCGGTGCCCACACCCCGCCGGCGCGCCACAGTCCGAGCATTCCCAGCAACCCGTCGCTGACATTCGAGGCGAGAACCCCGACCCCTCGCCGGGCGAGAAGCCGCGGGCGTAGAACGCCGCGGCGAGTTGCCAGGAACGTCGAGCGGCCTCCGCGTAGGTGACGTCACCTTCGTCCGAAACGACGAACGTGCGATCGCCGTGGCCGGGCGCCTTTGTCGAAGTAGTCGATCACCCTCATCGCGCCCCGGTCCCGCCTCTCGAGACGGGTGACCGAACACACCGCAACGTCGTGGCCGACGATCCCCCCGCCGTTCTCGACCAGCGCCACTCGCGCGTTCGGGACCTGAATGCCTCAGCTTCTCCGCGCAACTGGAGGGCCGCCTCATAGAGCATGAATATGCCCGTGGCCCCGATCGGATGACCGCGCGACACCAGCCTCCGGAGGGGTTGGCCGGGATCCGCCCGTCGCGGTGCCGACTCCCCCGACGCGGTGAACACCCCGCCCTTGCCGGGCTCGCACAGTCCGAGGTCCTCCACCAGGTGGATCTCGGCAAACGAAGTGGCGTCGTGGAACTCGACCAGATCGAGATCGTTCCGGACCGACTCCCGCCATGGGGTATGCGTGCTCCGCGGCCCGTACCGGGGCCCGCCGTGGATCGCCGCTGGTCAGACGTACGCCCCGATGGCCCCCGCCGAGAGCGTGGCCGGTGACGCGGATCGCGCGCCTACTGACCCTGCCGACGCCCGATCCAGATACCGTCCCGAACAGAGCACGACGGCGGCCGCGGCGTCGCCCGTCGGGGCGCACATCGCCCGGGTCAGCGGTGCGCTGACGACCCGGTCGGCGAGCACCTGCTCAACCGTCATCGGGAAGCGGTACTGCGCCCGCGGGTTGTCGACTGCGTTGGTGTGGTTCTTCGCCGCGGAAGCCGCGATCTGCTCCACCGTCGTCCCGTAGGTGTACATGTGGTCCTTCGCCCACAGGGCGTAGCAGTCGATCGCGAACGAACCACCCGCGAGCGACCTCGAAGGTCGTGCCCAATTCCCGCGGCGAAATCCCGGTACGGCTGCCAGTACGCGTCGGGGTCGAGGCTGCCCGCGGCCGCCCCGATCCACCCCAGCGCCTGCGACGCCGGGCGGGTCGGGTCGCTCATCTTCTCCGCGCCGACGGCGAGTGCGACCTCACTTTGCCCGGACAGCACGTGCTTCCACGCCTCGTGGAAGGCGACCGACGCGCTCGCGCACCCGGCCTCGACGTTGATGATTGGCACCGCCGCGGGGAGCACTCCGCTTTCACCAGCGGCGTGAGGACCTCCTGGCCCCGGCACGCCCGTTGTCCCCAGAAATCCATCATGTAGTTGCTGAACCACACCTGATCTAGCACCTCAGGGTCGGCCAAGCCCGACTCGGCGAACGCGCCGCGCATCGCCTCCCGGGCCAGATCGGTGAAGCTGCGCTCGGGCTGACGGCCGACGGTCGTGGCGCCCAGGCCAAGGATGTAGACGGCGTCGTGGGACACGGTGGCTCCTGTCCTGATCGATCGTGCTGGGTGGTCAGTGCAGTGCGGTGATCCGGGCCAACACGGTCTCCGGTGCGGCGTCCCGCGGGATCTCGCCGAACCGGAATCGCCGCCCAGCGGCGGCTTCGACGACCCGGCCGCCTCTTTCGCCTCGGTCCACGCAGTAGGTGGTAGCCCGCCGCCGAGGCGACGGTCGTCCGAACGACTCTGCCTCCAGGTGGGGCAGCAGCAGCAGGTCGCCGGGAAGGTCGTGGTCGATCTGGTCAGGCATGGTCACCCCGTTGAGCCTGATTGCGATGACCCACTCGTAGTGCCGGGCCGCGGACAACAGGCTGGACCACGAATCGAGTTCGTCGAAATCCGGACCTGCCTTCGTGTCGCTCGTGATCTGCAACCCGTGCAGCGGCCGAGCCGCAAAGAACCGGACGACCGCGAGTAGCGCCGTCGCGACATCGTCGAGTTCGTCCCATCCAGCACCGCCCCCTCCCCGAGCAACCTACGCGGGGAGGGGCAGTCGAGCACGACAGCGACCTCGTCGCTGAACCGATGGAGCAGCGCGTCGACCGTGGCGGCGAGGTCACACCTCGGCTCCGGCTCGCGAGACGGCGCAGATCGACGACGCGTCGCACCGGCCGCGAGATGACGGGCGAACGGACCCGCATATCGACGCTGAGCACATCGGAGCGCACAACTTCTGCGCCTGCGCGGCGGCGGCGATCATCGAGCCAGGATCGTCGTGCCAGTGCTCGGACCCCCCGGCGAACACCGCCCACACATAGCGATCGCAATCCAGCCAGGTCAGGCGCTCGCGCTGGCCTGCACCCAGTCGTCCAGCGCGTTCATGGTGCTCCCGCCTCCTCGTCCTCGCCAGCCGAACCCATGCCTGCAGTTCCGCGAGCTCGGCCTCCAGCGCCGCGATCCGGACGTCCTTCGGGTCGGGCATCATCACCGGCACGATCGCATCCGCGGGGCAGGTGTCCTCCTGCGTGCCGCGGTGAAGCACGCGGCGGTCGTTCCACGAGCCGTAGAACGGCACGTCCGCGGGCGGCAGGTCGGTCTCCCACTCCGCGACGAACTCGGCGTACGGCTTGCCCCGGTCGAGCCGGGCGCGACGTTCGGCCTCCCGTGCGGCCGAGGTGCGCCTCGGCATCCACCGCACCGGTCTCCGGGTCCAGCACCACCCGGTGGATGCTGAAGCGCGGTCTCCGCGAGATGAGGTTGTCTGCGGTGGTCGGTCGCCACCAGCGGCGGGATCGCGTTCGAGTACATCGCCGTAGCCGCCGCCCGCGCCCTGCGTGATCATGTACAGCTCGCCGCGGTTCGGCGAATTCGAATTGCAGGCCCATGTGGTGGGTGGTGTAGTTCGCGTCCGGGAACGGGCGTTCGTTCATGATTTGCTCGATCGTGTAGCGCAGCAAATCGCGTTTGTCGTCCATCACCTCGAAGATGTCCACGCCCTTCACCTTGCACAGCGGGTAGACAGCCGGCCCGTAACCGCCGAAGATTCCGTGGGTGCGTCGGGAACTTCGACCCGATCGCACAGCCGTCATGAAGCCCCACATCGCTGAGTCCTTGATGGTGGCGATCTGCTGGTAGCCGTGGCCGCCGCGGTACTTGCCGAAGCCCTGGTTGTCGCGCATGAGCTTGTTCGCGCACGAACTTCATCATCGGGCACTTCTTCCTCGATGATCTCCTGCTCGCCGATGTCCGCCATCGGCGCGAAGATCGGCGCGAGCGCGTGCTCGCCGTCGCGGTTCGAGCGCGCGCGCGCCGCCCATGCCGTTGAGGTCGGCACACAGATTGCCGACGAGTTCACCGTGCTGGTTGACGCCGCCGTAGATGAAGGTCGTGATCATGTTGTACCAGCCGGCGATGATGTCGGTGGACTGCGCTCGGTCGCAGCTGTAGAGGAACTTCGGCACCGCCGAGCTGCGCCGCGGTGAAGCCCGGGAAGAACGTCATCATGCTCTGCGCGTTCGGTGCCTCGCGGCGAGCAGTCGAGCGCCGAACCGCTGTCGGTCGATGACCGTCATCGGCGCGAACACCGCCTGATTGCGCGGCAGGTCCGGCCAGACGAACGTCAGGAACTCCTGCGCCAGCATGCCCTTCAGCGACGCCAGCACCGTGTTGTTGGCGCGGTTGAGGAACTGCGGCGAGGAGCCGCGGAAGTCGATGATCAGCTCGTCGTCCTTCTTGGTCAGTCTCGCAGCGGATCTTGATCAGGCAGTTCTCGCGTAGCGTGCGGTCGGCGAACACGTTCGTGCGCACCGTTGCCGTCCGGCCACGTCCGCAGCCTGCGCGCGGACCTCGGCGTCGGTGTCCGTCAGCGTGCGCGCGCAACGTCGCGACGACCGCGTCGAGGCCGTACTCCGCGATGGCGTCCTCGATCGCGCTCCTTCATGCGCATCGCGGCGAACAGCTTCGCCTTCATGCCTTCGAGCTGCAGCTTCGGTTCGCGCACCGAGTTCTGCAGGAAGGTCATGAGGTCGCGGCGGAACTTGTAGTTCTCGCCGACCTTGAAGCGGCGACATCTTCAGACCCTCGTCGTAGGGCGACTCCGCCGCCGACGGCATGCCGCCGGGCTCGGTGGCGCCGTTCTCGCCCTCGTGCACGATCGCGCCGGCCCAGCAGATCAGCTTCGCCCTCGTGGAACACCGGCATGATCACAGACTCTGGTCGGTGTTGTGGATGTTGCCGTAGCGGGCGTCGTTGTGCATGAAGACGTCGCCGTCGTTGATGCCGACCGTCGGCTCGTCCGTCCAGTACTTGAGGATGAACTTGACCGGGTGCTGGGCAGCACCGAGAAGAGCAGCACGCCAGCCGGCGCGACATCGCGAGGTCGCCGGAGGCGGTGCAGATGCCGGTGATGAGGTCGCCCCACTTGGCGCCCGGCGCGGCGCCCATCTGCTCGACCATGTCGAACGACTCGTTGCAGCGCGGTCTGCAGCTTGTGCCGGATCAGGTTGATGCTGGTCCGGGTCGGCGAAGCTCGGCGAGCGCCTGCGCCTCGTCGCGCGGAGCGTTCGGGCCGAGCCGGTGGTCGCGCATGATCTCGGGGTCGGGCCCGAGGAACAGCACGTTGTCGTCGAGGAACTTCTCGACCGAGCGCCTTCTCGTCTGGCGTGCCTCGCGTCAGGTCATCGCTGTCGCGCCTTCCGCGCCGAGCTGCTGATGAACCGAGCACCGCGTTACCGCGTCGCGCCCGCATCGGTCAAGCTGCCACCCGGGTTCGACGAGGTAGGTCGGTGCGCGGCGTCTCGACGAGCGCGGGGCCGGCGACCGACGTGCCGTCGGTCGAGCGCGTCCGTCGTCGTAGACCGGCGTCGTCAGCGGCGCCGTCGAGCGCCGAGAAGTGGCATTCCGCGCTGCGTGCGGCGCCGGCGGCGCGGGCGGCCGTCGGCCTGGTCGGGCGCGAAGCGCCAGCGCTCGCTGCTCGACGTAGCGACCACGCGGATCGACGTTGATCCGCACGCCCGCCTCGGGCGCCTGGCTGCCCTCGCCGAAGCGGTGCGCGTAGATGCTCGCTGAACATGGTCGAGCAGCTGGAGCACGTCGCTGCGCGACTGTGAGCCGGTCGAACGGTGACGACCGCCGATCTGACGCAGCTGGTTGCCGTAGCGCATGTCGAGCTCGACGCGCGGTACTGGATCGCTCCGGGCTCGACGCCCTGGCGGAGCAGGTCCTCGCGGCCCGTCGCTGCGAGCTCCTCACGTCGTCGTTGAAGACCTCGTAGTCGTCGAGACAGCGCCGGGTGTTGGCGTCGTAGAGCATCAGGTACAGCGACCGTCTCGTGGATGTGCAGCTGGTCCATGTTGCCGGCGCCCGAGCGCCGAGAACACCGAGCTGAACGGCGGGATCAGGACGTCGTCGATGCCGAGCTCGCCGGCGTATGCCGCAGGCGTGCAGCGGGCCGCCGCCGCCGTAGCTCGAGCACCATGAAGTTCTTCGGGTCGTAGCCCTTGACGCGCGACCTCCTTGAAGATCGCCGTTCGCCATGTTGGTGTCGACCTTGCGCTTGATCGCCTTCGCCGCCTCGATCAGGTCGAGGCCGGTCGGCTCGCAGATGTGCTCCTCGATGGCCCGCTCCGCGCGGCGCAGGCTGCAGCTTGATCGTGCCGCCCGCGTAGTTGTCCGGATCGAGGTAGCCGAGCACGAGGTTGGCGTCCGTGCGTGGTCGGCAGCCGCCACCGCGGCCGTAGCAGGCCGGGCCGGGGTCGGAGCCGGCGCTTTCCGGGCCGACCTCGATCGCGTCCCACATGCGGTCGTAGCGGGCGATCGAGCCGCCGCCCGCACCGAGCGTGTGCAGGTAGGATCATCGGCGTCGCTGACCAGCCAGCGGTCGATGACCGGGTTGAAGTCGTAGAACTTCACGCCGTCGGACGTCACCAGGCCGATGTCGAAGCTCGTGCCGCCCATGTCGGTGGCGATCACGTTGCGGCTGGTCGGACTGCCCGACAGGTAGTCGGTCGCCTCGAGCCCGGCGACCGGGCCGGAGTGGATCGTCTGCAGCGCGTGCGTCGAGTTCCGCTGCGCCATACCGCCGGTGTTGTGCACAGCAGCATCGGCTTGGTGTAGCCCGTTGCGGCGCAGCTCGAGCTCCAGCGACGCCAGGCCGTGGTACATCTGGTCGTGCAGGTACGCGTCGATGATCGCCGACATGGTGCGCGCGTACTCGCCCTTGCGGCCGGTGACCTGGTGCGAGAGCACGACCGGGATCGCGCCGAGCATGTGCGTCGGGTACTCGTCGAGGATGATCTCGCTCGACGCGCTTTCTCGTGGTGCGGGGTTGATCACCGCGTTGGCCAGCGCGACGACGAACGCCTGCGCGCCCTCGTCGACGAGCTTGCGGACCTGCTCGCGCACGTCGTCCTCGTCGACGCGACAGCAGCACGTTGCCGGCGTAGTCGATGCGCTCGCGCACCCCGGCGATCTCGGTGATCGGCACCAGCGGGTACGGGCCGGTCCGCGTCGGGCAGGTCCGCTGCTGCGCCAGTCGGCAGGCCGTCGCCGTAGCCGCGGCGCGCGCATCAGCGGCACGATCGATTCGAAGCCCGCGGTGACGCAGAATGCCGACCGCGGGCCCGCTGCGCTCGATCAGCGCGTTGGTCCCCAGCGTCGTGGCGTAGCGGACCGCGTCCACGCTGGAGAGCACCGTCGTGCACGTCCAGGTCGAGCTCCGCGCAGGCCTTGCCCAGCGCGTCCATGAATCCGGACGCGAGGTTGTGGTGCGTGGTCAGCGCCTTCGCCTCGACGTAACTGCTCGTCGTAGGCGAGGAAGCAGTCGGTGAACGTACCGCCGATGTCGACGCTTACCTGGCCGCATGTCCTCAGCCCTCCACAGCGCTCAGGTGACGACGCTTCAGCGCGTCGATGTCGAGCTCGATGTCGTGCGTCAGCGGATGTCCCGGCGGGAGGTACTCGACCTCGACCTGCGTCGCCGCAGCCGGGGCAGTAGTACTCGAGAATCCGGCACCACTCGGGTCGGGCGCGAAGGTGAACTCGTACAGCTCGTCGTCCAGGATCGGCTCGGTGGATCTCGCGCGGGTCGCGGTCGTAGACCAGCAGGCCCGCGCTTGTAGTTCTCGCGGGCGCCGGCGAGGTCGTGCTCGCAGACGCCGGCACAGCCACCGCTCGGTCGTCGAGATCGATCGTCAGGTACTCGGTGATCTCGACTCGGGCTGTCTTCGTCTCGCTCATCGCTGAGCCTCCAGGATCAGGTCGTAGTTGCTGCTGACCCGGAGTCGCCAGCCGGGTTCGATCAGACAGGTCATGTAGTCGCCGGCGACGAGCCCGGGCCGATCTGCCATGTCGGCGGCCGCCAGCTTGTCGCCGTCGTACACCGGCACCTCGCCGTTGCGTTGCCCCCCAGGATCGATCCGGCGGGTCCCGCTGGATGCGGCCGGCTGAGTCGCCTGTGCCTCGTCGGCGACCAGGTCGAAGGTGGGCAATGGGTGAGACGCCCGCACCACCAGGGCGTCGCCGGCCGGGCTGCGCCCCGTTGCTCCATACCTCGTCCCGAACGAGCCCGTCGGCGACCGAGCGGACGCGCGTCTCGAAGCTGCAGTCCTCCGGCGGTACGCCCTCGCCGAACATGTCGCGTCGCGCCCGGGTCTGCAGCCCTTCCAGCGTGGCGTCCACGTCGCCGGCGGACACCGGTGCGCTGTACTCGTGCGCGAGGTCGCTGAAGCCGATGCCGAACGCGCTGAAGACCGCGGACAGGTGCGGAACGATCACCCTCGTGATGCCCGCGGCCTGGGCGATACCGCAGGCCAGCACCGGCCCCGCGCCGCCGAACGCCAGCAGCGTCGCGTCGGCAGCATCCCGGCCGGCCGAGGCGAGCATCTCGCGAACGACGGCGCCCTCCTGGTCCTGGAACGCCCGCAGCACGGCAACCGCAGCCGCGGAGGCGGAAAGCCCCAGTGGCTCCCCGACGTGGGTCGCGAGCGCCCGCTCGGCCCGGCCAGGTCGAGCTTCAGATCCCCGCCCAGATAGCGGTCCGCATCGAGCACGCCGGCCAGCAGCAATGCGTCGGTCACCGTCGCGTCGCTGCCGCCCCGCGCGAAGCAGGCCGGACCCGGCGCGGCACCGACACTGCGTGGACCGATCCGGATCTCACCGTCGATGACGGCGACAACCGAGCTGCCGGCGAGCCCGACGCTGTGCAGGTCGGGGATCGGCAGCGAAATGGTCGCCGAGTCGATGTGCCCGTGCGCACGCACCTGCAGTTGCTTGTCGACCAGGATCGAGACGTCGGTAGTGGTTCCACCGACGTCCATGCCCACCAGGACATCCGCGTCGTAGAGCGAGGCGTAGGCGAGCATGCCCTCGAGCCCGCCCCGCGGACCGGAGCCCCAGGTCTTCACTGCCGTGGTCTTGGCAACCCGGGCCGAGTCCCCGTCGTTGCGGAAGATCAGCAACGGACGCACCAGCCCGTTGCTCTTCGAAGCGTTCTCGGCCCCGTACAGGAAGTGCTCCATACCCGGGTGGAGGTAGGAGTTGAGCACCGCGGTCAGAGTTCGACGCGCGTCGTCGGGGTCATGCACCAGGTCGTGCGACAGGGTGAACGGGATCGCTCCGAGCAGGTGGCGCGGGTAACGCTCCAGCAGCAGATTCTTGATCGCCCGCTCCGCGGCCGAACTGCGCAGGGCAATGACGATACGGTCGGCATTCGTGGTCAGGAGCGCGTTGATGGCGGCCGTGAAGGCGTCCGAATCAACCGCGCCGTCCGTTCCCGCGTCGATCCCGACCGGGGGATCCGGAACCATCGCCTGCCAGAGCTCTGCGTCGACGGACCCTGAGATGCCGTAGACGTCCTGTTCCGCGCCGGCGTCCACCAGCAAGGCCACCGGCGTCCCTTTGCGCTCAACCACAGCGTTCGTGCCAGAGGTGGTGGAGTAGCGCAGGTGGTCCGTCTCGCCCAGCAGGCGAGCCAGGTCGTCCTCGCCGTACAGACGTTCGGAGACAGCCCTCAGCCCGTCGACGAAACAACGGCTGAGGTCGTGCGGGGTGGTTGGCGTCTTGGCATGTACGACGCGGTCCCCATCCGTGACGCAGACGTCCGTGAACGTGCCGCCGTTGTCGATATTGACCAGGATTCCCATGAATGCTCCGCCGCTCTTGAGCTGCGTCTGTGACAAAACGCGCGAATCGATGACGGCTCTAGCTCACAGCGGTTGGAGTGTGGTCTGCACCACCCCATCGGGTAGGAACGTTCGCGCGATCGGGGGGTACGGGGCTGCGCGCCCCCTCGGGCACGACGAAAGGGCGGTCCGTGGACTTCCACGAACCGCCCCTGCGTCCTAGCTGGTGCTCGATCTGATCACTTGCTTGCTTAGATCTTGCTGAAGTCCGTAACCCGCGGTACGCAGTAGAACTTCTTACCCGGCGAGTAGCTCCACTGGCCCTCTTCGCTGACCACGGCGATGTACCCGCAGTTGAAGTACGGCAGGTGATTCTTCACGGACGCGTTCGGGAAGTACGTCAGTGGATACGTCAGCCCACCGAACGTTTCGTCCTTCACCGAGTACAAGCCCTTGAGGAGCTCGTCGCGCGTGGGCTTGGCCGAAAGGAACTTCGAACTTGATCGAAGGATCTCGCCCGCGGCCCAGACTCCGGAGGATCCGTAGGCCGTCGGTGTGCCGGGAGCATACTGCTTGATGGCGCCCTGGAACTCCTTCTGCATCGGAGTCTCGGAGGCCCACCACGGGAAGCTGGAGACGCCGAAGCAGACCTCATCCGGACCCTTGGTGCCTTCGTTGGTGAGGAGCTGGGGCGTGATAGCCCCGGACACGTTGCAGATCATCGGGTCGTAACCGATCTGGGCACAGTCTCGCTTGGCGCGAATGAAGCTCGCTCCATCCAGGTGCGCCATGATGTATTCGACGCCCTTTTCCTTGGCCGTGCTGCACTGGCTGAGGTAACTGGGCTGCGTGAGCGAGACGCTGACGTTCATGACGACCTTCGACCCGCCCGATGCCAGGCCGCCGTTGGCGTCATCCGATTGCTGGGCACGCTGACATGCGTACGCCTCAATACACCACCACGCCGCGGCAACGTCCCTGCCCAGTGACGTCGCATAGGCGGCGGTGATCGCATCCTGGATCCGAACTGGCGTGTTGTTCGGGAACATGAACGGGGTCGAGTACATCGCGGGGTCGAAGTCATCCCCGCCGATCCACGGGATCCCCATCTTCGAGATCGCCGGGACCAGCGTCTGCGAGGTGAACAGCGTGTAGTTCCAGAGGAACGCAAGAACGCCCTTGGACTCCAGCTGCTTGGCGAACGAAACGGCAGTGGCGGGGTCGCCCTGGTCGTCGTAGCTCTCGATCTTGACCGCGTGGCCATTCAACCCGCCGTGGGCGTTCACCCATGCCTGCCAGATGCGCAGCGTGGCTTGCGTTCCCTGGTTGAGGATGCCGCCGACACCGCTGTAAGTGCCGATGTTTCCGATCAGAACCGGGCTACCGGTAGCGGGCTTCGCCGCCGGCGCCTTGTAGGCAGCCCCCTTTGTCTGGAGCTGCTTTTCCAAGCTGGCGGTCCCGGTGGCCGGTGCAGCTCCGCCGGACTTGCCTGCGGCCGGGGCCGCCTTCTTGCCGCCCGTCGCCTTGCCTGCGCCGGCCGCGGGCTTGCCCGCGCCCGCACCAGTCTTCGCCGTCGTCGTCGCGTCCCCAGGCGCAGCCACGACTCCCGGGGCCGCAGCGGCTGCCGCATCGGGGGCCGCAGGCACTCCTTCGGCGCCTGGCACCGGTAGCGGGGCGGCCGGGTCGACGACCGCCTCAGCGGGATTGTTGGCCGTCACCTCACTGGCGTCGTCCGAGCCGCCGCAGGCCGCAAGGCTTGCAACGAGCACCATCGCGGAGACCACGGCGCATTGCCGGAGAAATGGTCGCCGCCCTGTCAGTTTGAACATCGTGGGCGCTCCAATCTGAGTCATATCGCCGTCGGATGCCACGGCAGACAACGGGCTGGAACGCCGTGTCCGCTATTCGCAGCGACACCCACCGAAAATGGGCAACTGTACGTTTTGTGCCGTAGACGTACTATGCGTATGGCTTCGGATCCGTGTCAAGGGTCCAAATTGCGTAGCTTCAATCTGTTATATGACGCATCGTCAGGCCTCCACTTCAGGCGCGTGAAGCCCGACGCAGCCCAGGGATCAGGCCGCGCCTCAGATCTGTTGCACCGGCCGGGAAATCAGCTCTGGCGAGAGCTCGCCCCGACCTCGGACACGTCGCGCTGCGGGGGAGGATGCTGCGGGGAAGGCGCGATGATGCCGTACTCGATGATCCGGTACCACTCGTCCACCGCGTCCTCGACAGACATCCGGACGGAGCCGGCGAACTCGGGTCGATCATCAGGGCCATGCATCGCAACATCAGCTCGGCGAGCAATCGCGGATTGACGTCCCGGACGCTGTCGCTCTCGCCTCCCATGCGGACGAGGGCCTCGAGTCCGTCGATGCGGAGCTTCTGGTGCTCCAGCATGATCGCGCGGCCGCGGGGAACGTTTGACGTCCTGCCAGAACGCAGTCGAGGTGTTGCAGCGCCGCATCGAGAACACGGATGCCCGGCAGTAGCCTTCGAACCGGCCTGCCCACCTGTCGGTTTCGTCCGCGGCGTTCCAACCGTCGTCCCGCACCCGGGCGCACCAGAGGCGCAGGGCAAGATCGAACAGCTCTTCGCGGCTTTCCGCCAGGCGGTACAGGGTGCCCTTGGAACAACGCAGGATGCGTGCCAGCTCGTCCATGCTGAGGTGCAGGAAACCCTGCGTATGCATGACCATCTTGAGCTCGTCCAGGATCCGGCGCAGCCGAGGGGATTCCGGAAGCTGGGCGAGAATCCGCGCCTCTTCCTTGCCGGCTTCAACCGGGCGCGCAGCACTCTCTTCCTGCCGACGCGTCCTTCGCCCATCCTGCGAGTTCGAGCGCTCGGTCATGCAGAACACCGCGCAAGCCCACCCGCCCGAGGGAGACCCTGCATCAGCACGGTTCACAACCCTTGAAGAACCGGGCGTCCGCAGCGAAGCCGGCAATGGTGGGACCGAACGGCGACACTGTTGCCCTCTGGTCACGTCCGATGCTCTTGAGTGCCGCGGCGAAGGCGTCAATTCCCGGGTTGAAGAGCGGGTTGATCACGACGAGGGGCTCGAGTTGTGCCATCGCCGCCGTGAGCTGTTCGCCGCTGGCATTGCCGGCCGCAGTGCACTGCTCAACGCCCTGGGTGAACGTGGAACCAGCCTCGCCTGCCCCGGCTTCGCCAGCCCCCGCGCTCAAGATTCCGACGAAAATGTCGCATCCGTTAGGCAAGCCGAAGACGGAGCCGAATCGAAGAGTCTTCAACGTCGGCGTGATGATGGCGACGCTCTTGGAGTCCGCTGCGGTACTGCGCGCGTGCGCCGGAGTCACGAGCCCGGTGCCGAGGGACCTGGCCGGATCGGCAGGCGCCTTGACGGCCGAGGCCCGCCCAGGTGTTGCGGCTGCCGCACTGGGCGCCGGACCGACGCCGGCGGGACTTCCTCCACCAACCGTGGATCGTGCGTCGGCGAGCTGGGCGGTTTCAACAGCCCCCGAGTAGCCCCTCTGCGTGCTGACCTGGACATAGCCGAAGGTGTAGGTGTTCTTCACCAGGCCCTGCGACGGGACCTCCTGCTCGCTGGAGACCTCCACCACGCCGGACCGCACCGATTGGACCTCGCGCGTGCCGGGCACATACGTGACGCTCGCCGGGATGTATCGGATCGATAGTCCCGAGTCTTTGAGCGCCTGGGCAGCGTCATTGAGTTGATCGGGGGAGGCGCCGGAGTTCGAGCCCGCAAGCGTCAGACCGTTCTGGTCCAAGCCGAACTTCTGCCCAGAAACGGTGATCGTGCCGATGTCAGCGTTAGTCACGAACGTCGGCGCCCCGGAGCCGGACCGCGTCATCGTGACGGACGACGACACCCTGCCGATGTCGAGCACGCCGCTGATGTTCAACAGGTCTGCGCCGGCCGAACCGACGGCCGTGAGCACACCCTTCTGGTTGTCCACCGCATGGGCGGTCGAGTACAGAGTCGCATTCTCCGAACCGGGCGCCGCAAGTCCCAGGTTGGCGGCACCCCTGGACTCCTTCTCGCCGCTGGTGGCCTGAATGGAGTATCCGCCGTTTTGCTCCGCCGCAGCCGGCTGCCCCGGGTAGCTGCTCCGGACCTCGCCCGGGATTGGCGGGAAGGGGGGGATCTGCCCCGAGCCGAGCCCGTTGACCTGGGTAGCGAGCGGCCCCAGATAGGTCCCGAGGAAGGGGGCGCCCGCCTGGGCCGTGCTGGCGCCGAGGCTGTCGAGTTCCGCCAGCGCCGCATAGGGGCCGACGTCCACGTTGGGCTGAATAACGAGGTTCGGATCGTAAAAGCTGATCGCGAGCCCGTTGCTCAGGATGCTTACTTGGTAAAGACCCAAATCGGCGGCGGCCGCCGCGGGAACACCGGCACCGCTGATGCCGACGAAGAGCAAGGTTGCAGCGCCGATAGCTGTGGCTCGTCGCGGCCGCAACCGGGCGTGGGGGCTATTCCTCATGACGCGACTCCACCCAGATAGGACTCGATTACGGTTTCTTCGCCGATCTCGCCCGGCTCGCCGATGAACCGGACGCGGCCGCGGTTGAGGATGCAGACATAGTCGGCGAGTTCAAGGGCCCGCGGGACGTACTGCTCGACGAGCAGCAATGCGGCGCCTTCGGCTGCAATGTTCTGCAGATGGACGAAGATCTCGTCCACGATTTTGGGGGCCAGACCCATAGAGACTTCGTCCAGCAGGACTACGGCCGGCCGAGATACATAGGCGTGGGCCAAGGCAAGCATCTGCTGCTCTCCGCCACTCATCGTCCCAGCCGTCTGCTTGAGCCGTTCACCCAAGCGAGGGAACGCAGCAACTGCCCGATCGATCGCCTCGCGGGCGGATCCTTGACCCGCCTGCAGGCGGAGGTTGTCGGCCACGCTCAACGCTCGGAAGATCCCGCGCCCTTCCGGGACGAGGCACACCCCGCGGCGATTCAGCTCGAAGGGTGGCGCTCCAGTGACGTCCTCGCCATCGATGAGGATCTGACCACTGGTCGGCTTCAGGAGACCGGAAGCGACGCGAAGCAGAGTCGTCTTGCCTGCCCGTTCGGGCCGAGCAGGGCCACAACGGCGTTGTCGGGGATTATCAGGTCAACGTTCCGTAGGACCTGACCAGTGTCATAGCCTGCCGAAATATTTCGCAGCTCAAGCATCTGCGGCCACCGCTTCCTCGCTGTCGCAGCCCGCGGCTTCTGCGGCCTCGAGCAGGCTGGGGCTGCCGGTGCCGAGGTAGGCGTCGCGGACGAGTTCACTAGCCATTGCCTCGGCCATGGTGCCTTCGAAGATCAAGCGACCGAAGTCCAGGACGTAGACGTACCGACAGATCGCGCTGACCAAGGCCATGTCGTGCTCAACGAGGAGGATGCCGAGCCCCGTCTCTTCCACGAGCTGCTTCAGAATCTCACCGAAGCGTTCGCTCTCGTGTGCGTCGAGTCCCGATGAGGGCTCATCGAGCAGCAGGAAGCGGAACGGCGTCGCCATGGCGCGGGCCAGTTCCACTGTCCGGCGCTGTCCGGTGGACAGATCCCCGACTGGCCGGTCGGCCAAGTCCTTGATTCCGCAGAGCTCGACGGCGTGCGTGCTCCGCTCCTGGATCGTGCTTCGCTGCCAACGCGAGCCCATCACTTGGCCCCACGGGCGCAAGCCCGAGTAGTAGCACTCCGGCCCCAGCGTGACGTTGTCCCAAACCGTCATGTTGTTCCAAAGCTCCATGCGCTGGAACGTGCGTCCGAGGCCCATCTTGGCCCGCGCCGCGGGGCCGTGGTGCGCGAGGCTCTCCGGCCCCAGCCGCACTGACCCTGTCGTCGCCTTCACGAACCCGGTGCACGCGTTGAACGTCGTGGTCTTACCTGCGCCGTTGGGACCGATCAGACCCGTAATGCTTCCGGGCGGTGCATGCAGCGAAAGCTGGTCGACCGCGACAAGTCCGCCGAAGCGCACACTGAGATCGTCAACGGTGAGGTCACAAGGCTCCATCATCGGGCTCCCACCGGTCGCGGCTGCTCTGGCTGCCGGTGCGGAGCCGGCGCTTCCTCGTCGTCGTCGCCCTGGTCCGTTTGGGGAACGCGGTGGAGGGACTGGAACCACTTCATTCCTGGCGCACACGCCACGCCTAGGGCAAGCAACCCGAATGCGACACCCTGGTACCGGATGAAGAAGTCGTCGGTGATGTAGACCTTCAGCACCACGAACAGGAACGCGCTGACGATTGCGGTCAGGATCGGTGACCGGCGCCCGAACGTGAACAGCGTGCTGGCGGCAAGCACGGCAACGAGGATGAGCGAGATGGTGTAGTCGAACGAGACCGCGCCGGCGGCTTCCGTGGTCGCGGCCAATAAGGCACCACCGATCGCCGCGATGAACGCCGAGATGCAGAACACCCACACGCTGGTAACCCGGGTATTGGCGCCGTGGGCCAACATGGCCTGGGGAGAGTCGCCGTAGGCCCGCAGCAACCGGCCCAGTCGGCTTCGCATGGTGACGACGATGAGCCCCAGGCAGAGCACCCCAATGGTCAAAGCCGTGTAGTAGTAGCCCTTCTCCGTATCGGTGTCGAGGCCGAAGAGCCTGGGTCGGTCGATCAGCATGTTCCCACCGACCCCGAACATCCAGTCGCTGGTGAAGAACGTGCGCTGCATGAGCAGCCCGAAGCCGAAGGTCAGGATGGCGAGGTAGACGCCGGAGAGCCGGATCGCCGGTATGGCGACGAGCGCAGCCACCGGAACGGCCACCAGTGCACCCGCCAGCAGGGCCAGCAGCCATGGCCAACCTGATTGTTGAGCGTGGCCGAATGCGGCGGCGCCCACCGCCGCGAAGGCCATCTGCGCCAGCGAGACCTGACCCGAGGTCCACACCAGCAGCCCGAGGGAAGCGAAGATCACCATGTAGGCGATGCCCGCCGTCCACTGACTCAGCTTCGCCCCGACCATGAACGGGATGAGCGCGGCCACTGCGAGAGCCACGAGCGTGGATCCCGCGGCAATGTCGCGGCGGACCGGTCGCGGCGGACGGATTCGGCGGACGTTCTGAACACCGCGTTCAATGAGGTGACGACGCGGAATGAGGATGAGCGCCAGTACGAGAACAACAAACGGGACGTTCACATAGAACTGCTGGAGCACAAGGCTCGAGGAGTCCGACAGTTCGTTGGCGACAAGGTTCATGCCGATGCCGATCGAGATACCACCGAGGAAGACCAGCGGCAAGCTGCTGAAGGCCCCGACCGCGGCGGCCCCGAACGCGGCGATCACCAGTGCTGTCAGAGCGCCGACACCAACGCCGAGCTTGGGCGCCAGAAGCATGCCGGAGACCGAGATGAAGCACGACCCGATCATCCAGGCGAGGCGTCGCACCTGAACCGGGTTGGTCCCCTTCAGGCTCAGCAGCGGCGCGTCATCGACCACTGCCTGCATCGCGATCCCGACGCGTGTCTTCTTGAAGAACGCGTACAGGCCGGCCGATGCCACCACGGCGACGAGGAAGGTGACGATGTCGGAGCCCGTGAGGTACACCCCGCCGAGCTCGAACCCCTTCGCCGGGAGGAAGCGTTCGATCGGAATCGTGGCCGCGCCCGTAGTACCCGGAGAAGAACGAGGTGATCGCGCCGAGTAGACCCACGGTAGCGACAACGCGCATGACCGTGGAGGCATCGGCGAGCCAGAACGCGATCCGCTCCAGAAGCAGACCGCCACAAGATGCCGAGGCGCGACCAACGTGATCAGACCGGCGATCGGCCAGTTCATGCCCTCGATGTAGTGCAGTTGGTAGAAGGCGAATGCCGAGGCGGCCGCTATCGCGCCGTAGGCGAAGTTGAAGACTCCGGAGATGCGGAAGGTGAGCACGAGCCCGATCGCCGCCAGCGCGTAGATCGAGCCGTCGATGATGCCCGAAACGATGAAGGGCCAGTACTGGCTCATGGCCTGCACATCCCACACGGCAGTGCGCCCGGCGAGACCGTGCTCGCTGTCGTCGCCGCGGGCCAGTCCCTCCGCGGGACATCGGGCAGTCGTCGCGATGGTAGAAGCGCAGGTCATCGCCGCCGACGAGGACTTGAGACGTCGGTCGGGGGAGATTGGCCGGACCGCGGACTGCGGACCGGAGGAGGGATCGGTCGGAGCCTGACCGAACAGGGAACGTCCTCCGACGGAGACGCCTCGAAGCTTGCGCGTGAGAGTGTCCGCGACAGCTAGCAGCCAAGCCCGCGCACCGGCGGCCGTGGCCGGCCGAGATGACCTGGAACCGTGTGTTCCTGCCCCCGCCCGCGCCGGGACGACTGCCGCTGTTCCTGGGGTCAATGTCCTCTTCACAACGTCTACCTGGTTCTCCTCGAGTTGAGCCGATTGATCGGCTCGCCGTTGGGATTCCGCCTCCTGGGCGGGCTCGGCTGCATTTCTGCACCGCCATTCCGGGCAGGTTGAAGACAGTCAGCCCCACGCGGGGGCGGACGTGCGCAGAGAAGCTGGTGCCAGCAACGTCGAGCGGCGACAGCGCGTCACGACCCGGCCCAGAACGAACTGTACGTTTTATGGGGTGTTCCGTACGATTTGTATCAACGCCTCTAGGGCGTGTCAAGGGTGGGTCGACACGTTCCGCGTACGGACCTGCGGGACCCGCCCGCGATCTGAGGGTGCGTCACTTACTACGGAACGCCGGCGTCGTACTGGCGGTGGACGACCCCTTCAGGCCGACGTTTTGCGGCGAGCCCGGGGTGAGGGGCGCGCGGCGGTGTCGTTACCTCGCCCGTCGTAGGCATCGCCGATCAGTCCGTACTCGACGACGCGATACCAGGCCTCAAAGCCCTCTTGGACGCTGACCCCGACCGAGGAGGCGAAGCCCGGCTCGACGATTTGTCGAACCGCTGTGAGGAACAGCTCGGAGATCAGACGCGGGTGCTCGCAGCGAAACACTCCGCTGCGCACGCCTTCAGTAAGCATCTCTTCCAAGCCGTTGACCCGCTCGCGCTGATGTGCAATCAACGCTTCGTAGCCTTGGGGGAAACCTTGAAGGTCTCGCCAGAACTCAGGCGTGGTGGCCTCGATGGCGAGGGGGCCTGCGCGCAAGTACTCGACGAGACGCGCTGAAGGATCGTCACGAACAAGCTCCGAGCGTGCCCAGCCATGGTCCCGCATGCGCGCCAGCCACCGCTCGATGATGAGACCGAAGAGCGCGAACCGATTGGGCGCGAGCCGGTACAAGGTCGCCTTGGAGCAGCGCAGCCGGCTAGGAAGCTCGTCGCTGTTCAGGTGCAGGAAACCCTCGGAGAGCATGATCTGCTCAAGCTCGTCGAGGATGGCGAAAAGGCGCGGGGTATGCGGAAGCCGGCGCAGGAGCGCATCCTCCTCAGCGCCTCGGCGACGGTCGATTCCGTCGCGGCAGCTCCGGCGCGGGTTCTGGGCATGGGCCGCCTTCCAACAAGTTGTGCTCGCGCGTCGACAGCCGCGAATCACGATGATATAAGAGTACAGAACGGCGCCGTTTCGTACACTTCGCCTCTCGCGTCAGGAAGGGTTCGGGGATCCTGCACCTCCGCCGTGGGCTGAGAGGAAGACGATGCCGTTCAAGGCGCCGGGAACCGGGTGTTGATCCGTGCAGAACGCTGACATCTTCGAGGTCGTGGCCGGGCGCTGCCTGGCGCCGACCGCCGGCGGGATGGTCGGCGTGGAAGTCGAACTGTTCCCCTACGGGTCCGACCGACCGGATCGGCGGTTGTCGATCGAGGCGGTTCGGGCGGCGCTCGGCGACCTGACGCGGCTGCCGGGTGGCACCCCGATCACGTTCGAACCCGGCGGCCAGATCGAACTGAGTGGTCTCCCCCGGCCGGGCGCGGCAGCGGCGTGTTCCGCGGTGAAGTCCGACCTGGACGTGGTCCGGCAACGACTGGACGCCGGTGGCATCAACCTGCTGGGGACCGGCCTCCATCCGCGATGGGCACCTGAGCGCGTCCTGTCGGGCTGGCGTTACGAAGCGATGGAGGCGTACTTCGATCATCTCGCCGCCTGTCGGGTCGAGCCTGCCTGGGGCCCCCCTGGGCGCATCATGATGACACTTACCGCCGCTGTGCAGATCAACGTAGACCCAGGACCGAGCCCGGATCGGGCATGGAACTTGGCCCACGATCTGGGCCCGGTCTTCGTCGGGCGCTTTTCGCCAACTCTCCGTTCGCCGAGGTCGATCCAGCGGTCTTCTTTCGACGCGCTTCGCCAACTGGTGGCAACTCGACCCAGCTCGGACGCGACCGATCGCCAGGGGCGGTGGCGCACTGGCCTCGATCGCCGCCTACGCACTGGCCGCGCCCGTGATGGGCATGTTCACCGACTCCAGTCGGTCCGTCTTTCAGCCGGTGCTCGGTCGACTTCCGTTCAAGGCGTGGATGGACGACGGCTACCTCGGGCGCCACCCTGACGTGGACGATTTCGCCTACCACCTGACGACGCTCTTCCCGCCGGTCCGGCCGCGCGGTTGGCTCGAGTTGCGGATGACCGACGCGCTGCCGGACTCGGATTGGGAGGTGCCCGTTGCGCTCGCGGCGGCCCTTCTGACTCGGCCGCACGCCGACGACCGGCGCTTGAGCGGGGCCGGAGGTCTGTGGATGGACGCGGCCCGCTACGGACTGAGCCACCCGCGCGTGGGCGAAGCAGCCCGCATGGCCTTCGCGACAGCCGCGGAGGTGCTGGACGGCTCCCCCTCGGAGCGTTACCTGGCGGACGCGGTCCGGGACTACGCGGAGCGATACGTGGAGCGCGGGCGATGTCCCGCCGACGACGCGCGAGAGGCGTGGCAGCGCACCGGGCGCGTCGGCGCCGTAGGCACATGAGGGAGACATGACATCACCAACGCTCGGGGTCGTCATGGACCCCATCGGCTCTATCAAGCCGGCCAAGGACACGACCCTTCTCCTCATGCTGGCCGCTCAGGAACGCTCGTGGGATCTGGCCTACTTCGAACTCGGCGACCTGTGGATCCGTGACGGTGAGGCCTTTGGCCGCGCTCGACGGATCGAGGTGTTCGACGACGACCGTCGATGGTTCCAGTGGCGCGGTGATGCCCAGGTGATTCGGCTGGGTGACCTCGACGCGATCCTCATGCGCAAGGATCCGCCATTCGACCTCGAGTTCGTATACGCGACGTACATCCTGGAGCGGGCCGCTGCTGCGGGGGCGCTGGTGGTCAACCGCCCCGACAGCCTGCGGGACTGCAACGAGAAGGCGTTCCTCGCCGAGTTTCCCAGCTGCACCTCGCCCACCTTGATCGCTCGGGACGAGGGGCTTCTCCGCGCGTTCTACGCCGAGCACCGCGACGTCATCTTCAAGCCCCTCGACGGCATGGGCGGGGCGGGCATCTTCCGGGTGGGCCACGACGGAATGAACCTCGGGGTCGTCATCGAGACTCTGACCGGGAACGGGCGCCGCTTCGCGATGGCGCAGCGTTATCTGCCCGAGGTGACGGCGGGCGACAAGCGGATCCTCGTCATCGACGGGGAACCGGTGCCCTACGCCCTGGCGCGCCTACCACCGGCGGGCGAGACCCGCGCCAACCTGGCCGTGGGCGGAATCGGACGCGTTCAGCCGCTGTCCGACCGGGATCGATATGTCGTGGCGCAGGTCCGAGATCAGCTGCGCTGTCGCGGCCTGATGTTCGTCGGCCTGGACGTCATCGGGGACTACCTCACCGAAATCAACGTCACCTCCCCCACGTGTGCGCGGGAGATCCAGGCGGTCGCCGGTCTGGACATCGGCGGACAGTTCATGGACGCCCTCGAACGAGCGGTCGCTGCGCGTCTCCCCGCTCCTCAAGGGTTAACCTCGGAACGAGCGTGGTCCGACACATCCATCAGGTGGGTCGACGCCCCCGACATTGCTGAACCGGTCGGTCGTGGCGCCACGCGGTGAGGTGCTGCCGGGTGCAGCCCGTGGCGGTGGGCCGCACCCGGAAGAGTTTGCCGGTCAGGCCGGGCCCCGAACGCAGCGCTCGTTGTCGAACTGCATGTAGTGGTCCTTCTGGATCCGGTCGACATAGGACAGCAGGTTGGGCTTGGTGTTGCCGTACTGGCAGATCGGGCCTGGGAACGGCACGAACATGGCGTGAGTCAGGTAGGAATACACGGCGGCGTCGATCGAGGACGGCTCGTCACCGTGGAAGTAGGGCTTCTCACCCAGGTAGTCCGAGATGGCATCGAACTGCTCGAAGAGGAGCTCGTTGACCTCGTCCTCGGTGTTGCGGCCATAGCCGGAGTGGAAGAATTGACCCAGGATCCGCTCGCGGAAATCCTTGACCGGCGCCTCGCGCTGCTCGACCGGCAACCAGGACAGGAACTTCACCCAGATCGGGTCGTAGAGCGCGAAGTCCTCGTCGCGTCGGTAGCGGGACTGGACCAGGCCCCAGTAGTACGCGTGATCCAGCATCTTCTCGAAGGCGACGGACACGGCCTTCTGCTCCGTGCTGAGATTCGCGTCGAGCTTGTCGCCGTACTTCTCCCGCAAATAGTGCGCGATCAGGATCGTGTCCGAGACGACGATGCCGTCGTCGTCGATGTAGGGCAACTTCCCCTTCGGAGTCGCGCTCAGGTCGCCGTTGGGCAGCGTCACCAACTCATGCTCCAGGCCACTTAGGCGGAGCAACAGATCGGTCTTCGAGACGTAGGGGCTGACGTCGGGCAGACCCCACGCCGGAATGTAGCCGTACATCTTGATCATGGCGTTTCCTTTCTCGGTTGAGCGGTCGGTTCGACTGCCGAGCGGATTACCAAGGCATGCCCTCCCCGTTGGCGTGGCGGAACGTGCCGGTGGTCTCGAGGGTGAGTTCGTCGAGCCGAGCGAGCAGCCCGGTCGCAGCGTCGGCGGGCTCCGCGGCGGCGCCCACCGTGCGCCGGTCCAGCAGAGCCGAAGTCAGCTGGGTTCGGACCGTGCCGGGATGGAGCGCCATCACCGCGATCTGACGTGGCTTCAGCTCTATGGCCAGATTCAGCGCTGCCATGTTGGCCGCCGCTTTTGACATCCGGTAGCCGTACATCCCCCCGCTCCCGTTGTCACCGAGCGAGCCCACCCGACTCGTGAGCAAGCCGACCTTGCCGCCGGCGGACATCCGAGGGACCACCACCTGCGCAACACGGAGGAAGCCCACGGCGTTGACGTCGTACTCCTCCTGCATTCCGGCGAAATCCAGACTGCCGAACTGCGCCTCGCGCACGACCCCCGCCACATACATGAGGAGATCGACGCTGGACGAGTCGAGCGCACGGCTGAGCCGGGCCACAGCGTCGTCGGAGGTGACGTCGACCCCCGGAAGGACCTCGATTCCGGCCGCCTTGAGCGTCGGCGCCTCGCCCAGGCAGGCCGCCACGACCGAGCGCCCTCGCCCGTTGACGGCCAACGCGAAGGCCTCACCTATGCCGGAGTCCGCCCCCACCACGACGGTGACTGCTGAGCCGCCTTCGTTCATGTCGTCCCCCTCTCGCCGCGCAGGCATGGACCGGGTGGTCAGCTCTTGATCATCTGCTTGGCTGCCTCGAGCAACTCCCGCACGTCAGTCCGCTTGCCGCCGGGGACGCACAACCCGCGATCCACCGCCGGCCGCGCTGCGATGCGGTCGTACCAGCACTGGACGCGGGGCAGGCCATCGAGGCTCACGCCAGCCCATTCGTGATAGTTGACCCAGGTCCAGCAAGCGATGTCCGCGATCGTGTACTCGTCGCAGAGGTAGTCCCGCCCGTCGAGACGCCCCTCCAGGACCCCGTAGAGCCGGAGAGTCTCCTTCTGGTACCGGTCGATGACGGCCGGGAGCTTCTCGGGGAAGTAGCGCAGGAAGACGTTCGCCTGACCCTGCATCGGGCCGATGCCCCCATTTGAAACATCAGCCACTGGATCACTTCCGAGCGGCCCTTGACGTCGGTGGGCAGAAACCGGCCGTGCTTCTCGGCCAGGTAGACCATGATCGCGCCGGACTCGAACACCGCGAAGTCGCCGTTGTCGTCATCGACGATCGCCGGGATCCGACCGTTGGGATTGATCTTCAGGAACTCAGGAGCCTTCTGCTCGTTGTTACCCAGATCGATGGGACAGACGGTGTACGGCTCCCCGAGTTCCTCCAAGAGGATCGAGATCTTCTGACCGTTGGGCGTCGCTGCGGTGTACAAATGGACCATAGATTGTACAGTAACACTTACGTCAAGCCTTTCCAGGGCCGCGCCAGAGCATGTCCCGGCTCGACTCTGACGGTGCGTCAGATAGTTAATGTGGCGGAGGTCTTTCCTTCGCCAGGGATGCGGTGACAGATGGCACGTCGAAGCGGCCGGGTGACCGGCAAGGCCGCCACGCGTAATAGGTGGTGGACGAAGCGGCGCAACCAGTGGATTGTCGGCGGCGTCGTCGTCGCCTTGCTCGGCGCCGGCGGTTTCACCCTTGCGCAGAGCGATTCCTCCGACGCTCCAGGCGCGGACTCCTCCGGGGAAGTCTGGAAGAGCGAGATCATCGCCGACTTCACCCCCATGGCCCAGGCCACGGTGAGTTACTTCAAGACGCTCGGCGACTGGCAGGCGGGTAAGGCCAAGGCCGGCGCGGTCGACGCCGTCGCCGACATTGCGCTGACCTCGTTCCTGGACACCCGGGCCGCGCTGGCCGGCCGCGCCGAGTTTCCGCAGGCGCCGCGTGCGCTCGCCGACTACCAGGACGCGGTCGGGCTGTACGTGGTCCATGCCCGGCTCACCAAGCTCGGCGCGCAAGTGCGCACGGGCCCACTGAACCAGCAGATCCAGTTGAGCATGGGGAGACTGCGCTACCTCGCGGACCGGCTCTTCGACCTCGGAGCCGACGAGATGGCGCCGTTCACCGCCGTGGAGGAGAGCCCGGTCGAGGGGTTCGAGTACCAGCGCCCGGCTGAGGTGCCCTCGTTCGGCGGCACCGACCTCGCCCCCGGGCCGCCGTTGACACCCGCCGAACCGGCGACGGCTCCCGCCCGGACGTACGAGAAGGTCCGGCCGGAGGCGTCCTTCGGCGAATGGCACGACGCCCTCGAAGCAGCGAGGATCCCGACCGTCGAGGCCGTGGTCGCTGCCATTGCGGACGGGACCGTCGAGGATCTGGACGCGATGATCGGACAGCTGACCGCCTCGTCAGATCACCTCCACGCCTCTCCCGACCCGGTGGGTGAACGTCAGCTCAGCGCCCGGGTCCAGCTCGGCCTGCTGGTCCAGGCGGAGGCCCTGCGCGCGGCGCAAGTCAGCCGACTGGCGGAGCGCGCGCTCCGACCGGAAGCGGCGGAGATCGCCAAGGTGCTGGCTCTGCTCGGCAACGGCATGTGGGACGACGCTCGCCTCACCGTCCGCGAGACCGGCTACCCGAAGACCCTGCTCACGGACCGACCCAAGGTGGCGCCGGCGCCGGTTGCTCGATAACACACAGGCATGCCGCAGCACTACGGCGAAAAGACCCACCTGGCAATGGAGACGACCGTGATCGAGCCGACGCTCAGGCGCGGCATCGAGTTCGTGGATGCAGCGCTCCCGTATCTCGCGCCCTCCGACATTCCCCCGTACCGCTACACCTTCGAACCGCCACCGGGTACGCCCAAAGAGGTGGGCGAGCTGGATCACCACGTCACACGGATCTGGAGTGGATGGGCCGAGGCGAACGACCTTTCACTCGACGTGCAGGGATTCGCCATTGGTCACCACCCCACCTCCTTCACCGACTTCCGCGTCCCGTCCACGGTCGAGCGGGACTACTACCCGGAGATGGAACGTCTGGTGCTCTCGCACACCGGCGCGCGCGACGCCGTGGTGTTCGACAAGAACGTGCGGCATGCCCCCAGCGCTGAACAGCCGGACACCTTTCTCGGCCGCCCGGCGCGGCTCGTGCACAACGACTACACGACCTGGTCGGCGCCGCAGCGGGTCCGCGACCTGCTCGGACCCGGTCCGGCCGAGGAGGTACTACGAGGCCGCTATGCCTTCATCAATCTGTGGCGGCCCATTGTCGGTCCGCTGCGCGATGCCCCGCTGGCGCTGTGCGATGCCCGCTCGGTGGCGCCCGAGACCGTGGTGACATCGACCCTGATCTACCCAGATCGGCGCGGTGAGGTGTACCGGCTGACTTTCAGCCCCGAGCACCGCTGGACCTATTTCCCCGACATGGAGCCCGAGGAACTGATCCTGATCAAGTGCTACGACTCGATGGAGGACGGCCGGGCGCGATTCTCCGCACACACCGCGTTCGACGATCCCAGCTGCGGGCCTGATGTGCCGCCCCGGGAGAGCATCGAGGTCCGAACCCTCGTCATGTGGTGAAACGCACCCGGCGTCACGAAACAGAACCCTGCTGGCCCATGTCGATCGGTTTTCGAAGGAGCACCTCATGGAGTTCGATCAGTCCCGATGCGTCCGAGACCAGAAATGATCGGCAAGCTTCACGGCCGCGGCACATTGATCACCGGAGGGGCCTCCGGCATCGGTGCGGCCACTGCCGCGCTTTTCGCCGACGAGGGCGCTGGCGTCGTGATCGCCGATATCGATGATGAAGCGGGCGAAGCGGTCGCGGAGGGCATCCGCCACAAGGGCGGGGTGGCCCACTACCTCCACGTCGACGTCACGGACCGGGCGGCGGTACGTCGCATGGTTCATGAAGCGACGGAGGTCGCCGGCCCCCTCGGTGTTCTCTTCAACAACGCCATGACGAATCCCAGCGATCAGTACGGGGAGGACGAGCGCTGGGACCTCATGATGGAGAGCGGGCTGTCGTCCTACTGGGCGGCGGCGGTCGAGGCCGGGCAGCTGATGGCGGCCGGCGGCCAGGGCGGGGCGATCGTCAACAACGCGTCGATCGCCGGCGCGCGCCTGGGCATCGATTTCGCCTCGGAGGCCTACAGCGGAGCCAAGGCCGGAGTGGTCGGTCTGACCCGCAAGCTCGCCAAGCGGTTCGGGCCGGTCGGGGTGCGGGCCAACTGCATCTGCCCGGGCATCATCGAGACACCTCGGTGGCGAAGCCCGGGCATGGAGGAGCCGCAGTTCGCCCGCAACTACCGGATCATGGCCCCCCTCGGCCGATTCGGCACCGCAGACGAGGTCGCGGCCCTCGTGCTGTTCTTCGCCTGCGACGATTCCTCTTTCATCACCGGACAGGACATCGCCATCGACGGCGGGTTCACCACCGCTCCCCGGTTCGAGGGGCTGAACCTCGCCGAACCCAGCTGAGTGCGAGGGATCGGGCTGACGTAAGCCTCGCTTCATGCAACGGTCTCGCCCTGGCCGCGTGGTCCGGGCCGCCAGCGGGTTCCCCCCACCCCTGCCGGAGGTCGTTCTCGTGATTCGTGAGGAACCGGGCCAGCACCCCGACGCGGTCAAGGGAACCTTCGTGCTCAACGAACCCTTCGACCTGGACGGGGAGCGCGCGATCTCGGTCGTCGGGGATTTCAACGGGTGGCACCCTGGGTGCCACGACCTTCACCCGGCGTGCCGACGGGGTGCTGGAGGCCACCGCGGACGTGCCGGTCGGCGGGGCGCTACGGCTTCCGCTACCTTGCCGAGGACAACCTCTGGTTGAACGACGCGGACGTCGCCGAGATCGAGACGAACGGTTGGAGCGGCGACAACTCCGTCCTCGACCTTTCCACCTGGAGCGTCGATCCGGCCCCGGTCGACGCCTGATCGCTCGGTCTGACAACCCCGGCAGAGCTCCCCCAGGGGCACCGGCTGGCTGACAGCTCCTTCCGCTACCTTTCGGCGAACACGAGCTCGCCGCGATGCACGCCAGCACCTGCCACCGAAGGAGAACTCGATGTCGGAACACGTCTTCCGGGTCACCGAAGTGGTCGGTACCTCCCAGGAGAGCATCGAGGACGCCATCCGGAGCGGGACGGGCCGCGCGGGCCAGACGGTCCGGAACATCGACTGGTTCGAGGTCAGCGAGATTCGCGGCTACGTCCGCGACGGCGAGCTCGACCACTATCAGGTCAGCATGAAGCTGGGCTTCCGCCTCGAAGGCGAATGAGAAACCCCAGGCCGCGGGCCGGAGGGCCGGTGACCTGGGGCTTTGCTGGAGCCGCCTATCGGAATCGAACCGATGACCTGCTCATTACGAGTGAGCTGCTCTGGCCGACTGAGCTAAGGCGGCGTCGGGGAGCAAGCTCCCCGCCGGAGCGAGTTTAGGGCATCGCCGGTCCACCGGCGCCGGCAGCGCCGGCGGGTGCGTCAGTAACCGAAGTCCTGCACCCAGTAGTGGCCGGAGCGGACGAAGCCGACCCCGAGGTAGTTGAACTGGCAGTTGAGGATGTTGCGCCGATGCCCCGGTGAGTTCATCCACGCCGCCGTCACGCCGCGAGCGTTGGAGAATCCGCGCGCGATGTTCTCCCCCGCCGGCTCCTTCCACCCGGCGCGCCGGATCCGGGTGATCCAACTGGTCCCGTTCGCGGAGGTGTGGCTGAAGTAGTGCTTGCGCGACATGTCCTTCGCGTGCCGCTGGGCGGCGGTGTTCAGCGGCGACCGCAGGGCGAGCGTCGGACACCCGTGCCGGATCCGGATCTTGTTGGTCTTCTTCAGAATCGCTTTCCGCTGCTCCTTCAACGTCATGCTGCGGGCTTCGGCGGGCGCAGGCCCGATCGGGCCGGTCCCGAGCAGCGACAGCGAGATCGCGATTACAGCAAGCATTCGCAGGGCGGCACGCACGATGAATCCCCCGACGGTCGACGAAAAGTTGGGCGTTGCCCAGAGCGTCGGAACCGGGGGAGAGCAACCTGAGGGTGCAGCCCTGTGAAGCCCCTGAAGGGCTCACGCCCGTCAGCGCAGAGCGACGGGGGTTCGTGGCGGCGGCGCGGCCGATTCGTCCGGAGGAACGTATTTCGGCAGGCTCCGGAAGTACCGGATCGACTCGATGTCGATCGCGATGTTCCCGATCGCCATCAGGACATAGATCGGGTGCGTGAAGTGATCGGGGTCGGAGAACATCATCCACGGCCAGAACCCGCACGAGAGGACCAGATAGCCCCACAGGGCCAGCTCGCTCATCCCGCGCCGGCTGCCTCGTGCCCGCATCATCGGGATGTTGAACGCGGACGCGATGATTACGGTGGTGGTCAGGCCGTAGTACTCGAGCGGGTCGTCGGTGATCCCCTGGAACCACCAGAAGATCGCGTACACGAACACCTGCAGGCTCGAGTAGATGACGATCGCCCGGACCACGCTGCAGCCCGCGCCCCAGAGGTCCTCACGCGCGTACAGAATGATGTGCGCGATCACGACGAGTTCCAGGATCGAGAACACGATCAGGCCGAACCAGAACAGCTTGAGGATCCAGAGCTCGTTCTCGTCGTCGAACCAGGAGTTGTAGGACGCGACGTACGTCGTGTCGTGCGCGAAGTTCCAGAGGTTGGTCGCGAGCGGGATGACGTACATCTTGTCCCGCCGGCCGGTCCGGATCGCCCCGACGTACTGCATGTAGCCACCGATACCGGCGACCGCCATCAGCAGCAGGATGACCGCGAGGCTGACCCCGGAGGTGCTGTTGTCGATGACGACCTGCGGGTCGTACCCCTCGTCCATGGCGGACATTCTGCACGGGGGAGGTCGCGTCCACAATTGCTGACATCTTGACAACTTCGTCAGTGTTGGAGGACTCTCGTTCCGTGGCCACCCTCACCGATGAGGTACGCCCGGGCCCGTCCCCTCGGGGTGACCGACGCCCGGCGCGGCGCCCGCTCGCGATCGCCGGGATCGGCGCGGTCGTCGCTCTGATCGTGATCGTGCTGATCAACGCGGAGAAGGGCCCCGAGGGCCGCATCCTCACCGATCGACCGGCCGAGGCCTGGCCGCAGATGTGGGGTTACGACCACTGGATCCCGACGGTCCAGATCGCCACCCTGATCGCGACCTGCTCGTTCCTCGCGTACTTCGCCGTCTGGTCGCGCCGACACCACCGACTGCACCCCGCCCTCCCGGTTCTGGGCGGCCTGTTCGTCATGGGCGCATTCACGGACTCGTTCGCGAACTGGACGAGCTCGGCGGCGATGAACCCGGAGCTGCTGCACTATCCGACGGACTGGCCGTTCTTCGACGTCTCGCCGACCACCGAGCCGATCATCAACAAGGTCGCGTACCCGTATCTCTTCCTCTTCCCGGCACTGGCGGTTACGACCTGGCTGCGGCGCCGGCCCCGCGCCACGGGTGGCACACCGCACCGCTCGCTCTGGGCGATCTTCGGCATCACCTTCGCGATCGCGGTCCCGATCAACTGGGTGCTGGTCAACCTCTTCATGTGCCGCATCGAGTACTGGACGTACACGCAGATCCCGGGCTGGGCGGCCGTGCGCGGCGGGACGCCCTGGCAATACTCGTGGCACGACCCGCTCTCGCTGTCCGTCCTCACCGCCGCCACCGCGGTGCTGCTCTGGCTCAGCTACCACCGCACCACGCGGCCGCTCAAGCAGCTCGGTGTCGCCATCGTCGTCACGGCGGTCGCGTATGTGCCCTACAACGCGGTGTGGGCCTCGTTCCGCCTCACCGACAGCGGGGACACCCTCGCGCCCTGGATCTACGAGAACACCAAGGTCTACGACCCCAAGGGTGACTACGCCGAAGCCGGCGTTCCCGGCCCCTACTTCGAAGGAATATGGCCATGATCCTTGCTGACCGGGATATCACGCAGATCCCGACGATCTCCGCCGATCGCGCCGACGCGTTCTTCACCGTCTCGGCGATTCTGGCCGGGGCCTTCCTGCTCTGGGCGGTGTTCGAGCTGGTCTTCCGGCGTTCGCCGATCCTGGCCTTCTGCCTGCTCGGCAGCGTGCTGTGCAACCTCAACGAGCCGATCTGGGATGCATTGGGCAAGCTGCGGTTCCACGAGGGCAACCACATCGCCTGGACGCAGTTCCCGGACCTGGCCCAGCCGGTGCACTACCCCTACTGGGCAATGTTCGTCTACACCGGCTTCGGCGGCGTGGCCGCGTTCGTCTTCTACAAGGCGTTCGCCTCGCGCAGCTGGAAGGTCTTCACCTACGCCGTGGTCGGCCAGGCCGTCATGAACATCGTTCTTGAGGGCTTTCTCATCACCAGCGCGTACGACTACTACGGCGAGCAGCCGTGGCGGATCGGCACCGACTTCCCGCTGTGGTGGGTCCCGGTGAACTACGGCGAGATGCTGGCCGGCTTCCTGCTGGTGATCGCGATCCGGCACTGGGGCGTCGTCCGCGGCGGCCTGACCGCGATCGCTCTCGTGCCGTGCTGCTTCTCCGCGTGGCAGCTCTGGGCCGGCTGGCCGACCTACGCCACGATCAACATGGACGTCGCCGGCCCGTGGCGCAGCCTCGCGGCACTGTCGGGTGTGTGCATCGCTGCCGCGTCGGCGTATCTGATGGGCAGGGTCCTGCTGGACCCGCGGACGCCCGTGGCGCCGGTGCCCGTCGCCGGACGCGAGCGGGAGACCGTCGCGGTCTGAGCGTCGCCTCAACGCGAAGCGGCGGTCGCCCCCCCGGGGGGGGCGACCGCCGCTTCGCGTTCTGGTCCTTAGCGGTCGACGCCGGTGAGGCGGAAGTACAGCCGCGCGCGCTCGTCGTTGACCTGCGTGTTGCGCACGTACCCGTCGGCGTCGTCGAAGTCGCCGGTGCCGCTGCGGATCGGCAGCCGCGCGGTGAAGTCCGAGTCCTCGAGGTCGTCCCAGTCGATGCGGACGGTGCCCGACGCCCGCAGCGTGCCGGTGTCGAAGAAGCGGTACCGGACGTTGCAGCGCAACACCGCGGCCCTCGGGTCGTCGTCATCGCCGATCAGGCGACGGAACTCGCACTCGCCGCGGTCCGTACCGACCCGCTTGCCGTCCTGGCGCAGGTTGGCGCGCCACTCGAACGAATCGCCGACCTCGGGCATGCCCGAGAAGTCGTCGTCGTAGGACGTCTGGACCTCGATTACGCGCATCGTGAAGACGTGATCGGCCGACGCCGGGGACGCGGTGACGACGAGGCCCGTGGCCACCATGCCGGCGGCGCCGACCAGGGCGCTGATACGGGTCGAATTCTTCATGGGTCCTCCAGAGGGTCCGCCCGGGGCAAGGCGGGGCAAATGACGCAATCCGGAAGCAACATATGCAGAACGTGACGAAAGGCACCAGACAGTAAAGGTGAATCCCTTGCAATGTTTGTGGCGGGGTCGCCGGCCCGCTTCGTCACGCAGCGTCAGATAGTGCAGGTCAGTCGCATTCGACGCCGTCGCGCGGCGGTTCGCCGTTCACCAGGTAGTCCTCGACCAGGCGGTCGATGCATTGGTTTCCGTCGCCGTAGACCGTGTGGCCGTCGCCGTCGTGGGAGACGAAGATCCCGCTCTCCAACTGCCCGGCGAGCACCTTCGCCCACTCGTAGGGAGTCGCCGGGTCACGGGTGGTGCCGATGACCACGATGGGCGCCGAGCCGGCCGCACTGACCGGGCCGGGGAGGCGGTCGGGCTGGTTCGGCCAGTAGGTGCAGGGCAACAGGCTCCATGCGATGAACTCACCGAACAGCGGCGACGCCTCCTGGAACCGCGGCACCTCGGCCTCGACGTCCGCCGGCGTGCCCTGGTAGGGCCGATCGAGACAGTTGACGGCGTAGATCGCCTCGTTGGAGTTGTCCGGGAAGCCGCCGCCGTCGTCGCGCTGCAGGTAGGCGTCGGCCAGGAACAGCAGGCCGGTGCCGTCGCCGTTGTAGGCGGCGAGCAGCGAGGCGCGCAGGAAGTCCCATCGGGAGGTGCTGTACAGCGCGGAGACGACGCCCAGGGTGGCCATCGCCTCGGTCACCTCACGACCGGAGCGCGACCGCAGCGGGCTGCGGTCGGCGGCCTGAAACATCCCGCGCAGCCGGGTATCGATCTCCCCGCGCTTGTCGCCGATCTGACAGTCCTTGTCCTTCAGGCAGCTTCGAACGAAGGCGTCCCACGCGAGCTCGAAGCCTTTGGCCTGAGCGACGGAGAGATCCACCGCACTCAGCCCTGGGTCGATCGCGCCGTCGAGCACCATCCGCCCGACCTTGTCCGGGAACAGATCGGCGTAACGGGCTCCGATGAAGGTCCCGTAGGAGTACCCGAGGTAGTGCAGGGTCTCGTCGCCGAGCACGGTCCGCAGGACGTCGAGATCGCGCGCGACGTTGTCGGTGTCCACCTCGCCGAGCAGCGGACCCGTGCGCCGGTCACAAGCTGCCGCGAACCGCTTCGAGATCCGGTCCCACTTGGCGACGTCGTTGGCGTCATCCATCGTGACGTCCGCGGAAAGAAACTCGTCCAGCTGACTGTCCGTCACACAATCAATCGGCTTGCTGTCGCCGATCCCGCGTGGGTCGAAGCTGACCAGGTCGTAGCTGGCGCGCACCGGCTCGGTGATCGCGGTGTAGGCCTGCTGCAGGTATTTCACACCCGAGGCGCCGGGACCGCCGGGATTGAGCAGCAGCGAGCCGATCCGCTTCGAGCCGGTCGTGCGGAGTCGGGTCACCGCGAGGTTCAGCGACGCGCCGCCGGGCTTCGCGTAGTCGATCGGCACCTGAACCTTGGTGCACTGGAAGTTGCCGCCGCAGGAGGTCCAGGTCAGCTTCTGGTCGTGGAACTTCGCCAGCGCGGCCGGGTCGACCGGCAGCGCGGTGGCGGGCGGCGAACCGGAGGCCGCCGACGTAGGTGCGGCGGTGGGCGCCGGAGCCGGACTCGCCGAGGGCAGTCGGTCGCCACCCCCGCCGCATCCGGAGGCGATCAGAGTGAGGCCGGCGAAACCCGCGGCCGCGCGGATCCGGGCACCGCTCCGCGGGATCGTCATGCCCGCGACCCTATGCGAGTCACCGCAGGGCGAGCGTCATCGCCTCGATCGCAAGCAGCGGCGCGGCGTTGGTCCCGAGCGCGGTCCGGCAGGCCAGCACCGCTTCGACCCGACGCAGGGTCGTCTCCGGGGTGCTCGCGGCCGCGACCTCCCGCACCGCACCCGCCTCGGCCGCATTCACCGACGCCACGTTCGAGCCGACCTGCACGGCCAGGACGTCGCGGTAGAACGCGACCAGGTCGACCAGTGCGCGATCCAGACCGTCGCGCTGCGAGCGGGTGGCCCGCCCCTTCTGCCGCTTCTCCAGTTCCTTCAACGCCCCCGCAGCGCCTGGCGGTTGCTTCGCGCCCGTGCCGATTCCCAGCGCCGCCTTCAGCGCCTCGCGCTCGGCGGCGTCGCTGACCTCGGACACGGCGGCGACGTCCGCCTTCACCGCGTTGATCAGCCGTTCCGCGGCGTGCAGACAGGCGCCGACGTCGTGCAGGCTGCGCGGTAGCGCGAGGACATCAGCGCGACGGGCGCGCGCCTCGGCGTCGCGGGCCAGACGCCGGGCCCGACCGATGTGCCCCTGGGACGCCAACGCCGCGATCCGCGCGGTCTCGGGGTCGACCCCGTCCCGGCGGACGAGCACCTGGGCCACCGCATCCGCACTCGGCGTGACCAGGTGGATCGAGCGGCACCGCGAGCGGATCGTCGGCAGCACGTCCTCGGTGGCGGGGGCACAGAGGATCCAGACCGTGCGCGGGGGCGGTTCCTCGATGGCCTTCAGCAGCGCATTCGCCGCCTGGTCGGTGAGCCGGTCGGCGTCCTCCGCCACGATCACCTGCCAGCGCCCACCCGCCGGTGACAGCGCGGCCCGTCGCACCAGCTCGCGGGTCTCCTTGACCCCGATGCTGAGCAACTCGGTCGAGAGCACCTCGACGTCGGCGTGGGTGCCGGCCAGCACCGTGTGGCACTGCTGACAGTCGCCGCAGCCACCCTGCGGGCACTGCAGCGCGGCGGCGAAAGCCCGCGCCGCCACCGAACGACCCGACCCGGGCGGGCCGGTCACCAGCCACGCATGGGTCATGGCACCGGGTTCGCCGACGACCGCGGCGGCGAGCACCTCGACGGCGGCTTCCTGCCCGACGACGTCGGCCCACACTCCGGTCAGGGTCATGTCGGGTTCTCCTCGACCGGCAACACGAGCGTGGGGTTCTCCGGCGCCGGCAGCAACTCCCCCACCCGCTGGCGGACGAGAGCGGTGATCTCCGTCTGCGTCTTGGTCCCGTCGACCACGAAGTAGCCGCGCGGACGGCGGGCGGCGCGATCCAGGAACCCCTGTCGCACGCGATGGTGGAAGTCACCGGACTCGGACTCCATGCGGTCCGGCGGCAACAGACGACGCTCGGCCGCGACCTCCGGCGGGACGTCGAGCACGATCGTCAGAGCGGGCAGCAGGCCGCGCGTCGCGAAGCGGGACAGCCGGTCGATGTCCGATGCCGAGAGCGCGCGCCCGGCCGACTGGTAGGCGATCGAGGAGTCGATGTACCGGTCGGTGAGAACGACGGCGCCGCGCTCGAGCGCGGGACGGATGATCTCCTCGACGTGCTCCGCGCGATCGGCGGCGTACATCAGCGCCTCGGTGCGCGGGGACAGCCCGAGATCGTGGGTGTCGAGCAGCATCTGCCGCAGGCGCCGACCGATCGCGGTGGCGCCGGGCTCACGGGTGACGACGACCTCGTGTCCCCGTTCGGTCAGCCAGGCGGCCAGCCGCTGCACCTGGGTCGACTTGCCCGCACCGTCCCCACCCTCGAACGCGATGAAGTATCCGGTGGCGATGGGCGCGGCCAACGGGGTCTCGTGGCGGAGCGCCGCCACCACGTCCCGAGCCAACGAGACGCCCTTGCGGTCGTCCATGTGCCGGTAGGAGAAGAGTCCGACGAGAGCCGCGATTGCGCCGGCACCCACGAAGACGACGGCCGCGCCGCTGTAGGTCAGCGTCACGTCCTCGGTGGGATGGAAATCGACGCTGCCGACGGCCCCGGCCAAGGCCGGGGACGCAGCGAGGACCGCGACCAGGGTCAGGCGCACCATCGACTGCACGAACGCGAACGTGCGTCCCCGCAACTCGTCGGCCACCTCGAGGCCGATCAGCGTGTAGCCGGTCACCCAGCCGACCCCGGAGGCCATGCCGAGCGCGACGGTGAACAGCACGACGACCGGCAGTTGCGGGATGACCGCGAGGGTCATGAGGAGCACACCGGCCGCGGTGATCGACATGGCGAACAGCCGGCGCCGGCTCAACCCGGCGAGCAGACGCGGCCCGACCAGCATCCCCAGCGCCAGGCCCACGAAGACGGCTCCGAAGAGAACGCCGTAGCCGGGGTTGCCGGCACCGAGGCCGCGCACGAAGGTCGGCGCGAGGCCGACCACCGTGCCGCCGGCGGCGAAGGCGCCGAGCATCCCGATCAGGAGCCCCCGGACGACCGGCGTACCCGCGACGAACTTCCAGCCCTCGACCAGGTTGTGGAGCGGGTTCTCGGCCTTCGCCCGTTCGACGTTGTCGCGCGGGATCGCGAGCGTCGACACCGTGGCGGCTGCGACCAGGAAGGTGCCGGCGTTGAGGAACAGTGCGAGCGACGCCGGGTGGGTCACGAAGAACTCGAATCGAGCACCGAGCGAGGCCGTGACCAGCGAGAGGACGGTGAAGATGCCGGCTGCCACCGGGGCGGAGCCGTAGGTGGTGACCAGGCTGACCTGGTTGGCCGCCTCCAGCCGCTCACGCGGGACGAGGTTCGGGACCGTCGCCTCCTTGGCCGGGATCCAGAAGAGGCTGAGCACCTCGATCAGGAACGTGGCGACCAGCAGCCACCACAGCGACCCGACGATCGGGATCGAGACGAACAGCGCGGCCCGGCCGAGGTCGCAGACCACCATCGTGACCCTGCGGTCGAGCCGGTCGGCGACGACGCCGGCGATCGGACCGAAGAGCACCGCCGGGATCAACCGGAGGATGAACACCCCGGCGACCGCGTAGTTCTGGTCCGCGGAGCTGTCGGTCGTGAGCTCCGCCGCCATCGCGGTGATCGCGAGCAGTCCCAGCCAATCACCGAGGCTGGAGAGCGAGAGCGCCATCCACAGGCGACGGAAGGGGGCGATCTGGAGCACACCCCGCAGATCTTGCTGAAATCCGGTCGTCTCCTGCGCAAGGGGTTCGCGCGAATCCGGCACGGGCCCACCCTATGCGCGGCCCCCGACACCGGAAATTACGGCTGGGGAGCAGTCTTCGCGGCGGCCTTCTTCGCGGGCGCCTTCTTGGCGGCGGTCTTCTTGGCCGCGGTCTTCTTGGCGGTCGCCTTCTTCGCAGCCTTCTTGGCCGGCGCCTTGCGGGTGGCCTTCTTGACCGGGCCGCGGGCACGGCGGTCGGCGAGCAGTTCCATGGCGCGCGCGTCGGTCAGGGTGTCGATGTCGTCGCCCTTGCGCAGGCTGGCGTTGGTCTCGCCATCGGTCACGTAGGGACCGAACCGGCCCTCCTTGACCACCATCGGCTTGCCGGAGACCCCATCGGCCCCGAGCTCCTTCAACGGCGGAGCCGCGGCCGCCCGGCCCCGCGCCTTGGGCTGTGCGATCAGCGCCATCGCCTCGTCGAGCGTGACGGTCAGGAGCTGATCCTCCGCCACGAGCGACCGAGTCTCGTTGCCCTTCTTGACGTACGGGCCGTACCGGCCGTTCGAGGCCACCACCGGCTCACCATCGACCTCGCCGAGCGTGCGCGGGAGCGTCAGCAGGTCGAGCGCCTGATCCAGCGTCACCTCGTCGAGCGCCATCGTCTTGAACAGCGACGCGGTGCGGGGCTTGTCCTTCGACCCCTCCGGCAGCACCTCGGTGACGTACGGCCCGAAGCGCCCGTTCTTCGCGAGGATCTGCAGACCGGTCTCCGGGTGTACTCCGAGCTCCCGGTCGTCCGAGGGCGCGGAGAACAGCTCTTCGGCCTTGGCGATCGTCAGCTCGTCCGGCGGCATCTCGTCGGGGATGTTGCCCCGCTCGATCTCACCGTTCTTCTCACGCTCGACGTAGGGCCCGTACCGGCCGACGCGAACGAAGATGCCCTCGCCGATGGGGATCGAGTTGACCTCGCGCGCGTCGATGTCCCCGACGTGGTCGGAAACCAGCTTCTTCAGGCCCGTGAGTGCACCTTGGGCCGAGGGACCTGACGGGCCATCACCATTGGGGGCGGTCGCGACCTCCCCCTCCGGGGGACCGAAGTAGAAGCGCGACAGCCAGTCGACCATCTCCGCCTCGCCGTTGGCGATGTCGTCGAGGACATCCTCCATACGGGCGGTGAAGTCGTAGTCGACGAGGTGCGGGAAGTGCTTCTCCAGCAGCCCGACGACGGAGAACGCCAGCCACGCCGGCACCAGGGCGGTGCCCTTCTTGAACACGTATCCGCGGTCGAGGATGGTGCCGATGATCGAGGCGTAGGTCGACGGGCGGCCGATGTCGCGCTTCTCCAGCTCGGCCACCAGCGAGGCCTCGGTGTACCGCGCGGGCGGACGGGTCTCGTGGCCCTCGACCGACATTGCGAGCACCGAAAGCGCGTCGGCCTCCGTCAGCACCGGCAGCCGCTTCTCGCGGTCGTCCAACTCGGCGTCCGGGTCGTCCGCGCCTTCGACGTAGGCCTTGAGGAAGCCGGGGAAGGTGATGGTCTTGCCGGAGGCGCCGAACTCCGCGTCCTCGCCGGAGCTGGAGCGCCCGCCGATCCGGACCGAGACCGACTGCCCGGCGGCATCCTTCATCTGCGAGGCGACGGTGCGCATCCAGACCAGCTCGTAGAGCCGGAACTCGTCGCCCGATAGGCCGGTCTGCGCCGGCGTCTGGAACTCCTCGCCCGCCGGGCGGATCGCCTCGTGCGCCTCCTGAGCGGTCTTCTGCTTGGACTCGTAGACGCGCGGGGCATCGGGCACGTAGTCCGCGCCGTAGAGCTGACGGGCCTGGGCGCGGGCGGCCTGGATCGCGGTCTCGGACAGCGTCGTGGAGTCCGTACGCATGTAGGTGATGAAGCCGTTCTCGTACAGCTTCTGCGCGACCTGCATGGTGCGCTTGGCCCCGAACCCGAGCTTGCGGGAGGCCTCCTGCTGCAGCGTCGTGGTGCGGAACGGCGCGTACGGCTTGCGGGTGTACGGCTTGCGCTCGACCTTGCGGACGGTGAACGCACTGGAGGCGAGCCGCGCGGACAGGGCGCCGGCGGCGGCCTCGTCCAGGTGCAGGACGTCGGAGCTGGTGAGCTGGCCGACGGAGGAGAAGTCCCGGCCCGTGGCGACGCGCTTGCCGTCGACCTGCACCAGGCGCCCGACCACGGTCGTCGGTTCGTCGGCGTTCGCGGCGCGGCCGGTGTCGAAGGTGGCGTCGAGGTCCCAGTACGCGGCGGCGCGGAAGGCCATCCGCTCGCGTTCCTTCTCGACCACCAGGCGGGTGGCCACGGACTGGACCCGGCCGGCCGAGAGGCGCGGCATGATCTTCTTCCACAGGACCGGGCTGACCTCGTAGCCGTAGAGCCGGTCCAGGATGCGCCGGGTCTCCTGCGCGTCGACCAGGCCCTGGTCCAGCGAGCGCGGGTTCTCGACGGCCTCGCGAATCGCCCGCTCGGTGATCTCGTGGAACACCATCCGGTGCACCGGCACCGTGGGGGCGAGCAGCTCGCGCAGGTGCCAGGCGATGGCCTCGCCCTCGCGGTCCTCGTCTGTCGCCAGATACAGCGCGCTGGCGCCTTCCATGGCGTCCTTCAGCTTTTTGACCTGGGCCTTCTTCTCCGCAGCGACGACGTAGAGCGGCTCGAAGCCGTCGTCGACGTTCACGCCCAGGCGGGCCCAGGACTCGCCCTTGTACTTGGCCGGGACCTCCGCGGCGCCGTTCGGCAGGTCGCGGATGTGCCCGTAGGAGGACTCGACGATGTAGGCGCTGCCCAGGTACCCGGCGATCTTCTTCGCCTTGGTGGGCGACTCCACGATGACCAGGGCAGGCCCGGATCCGGCGCCACTACGCGCCTTCTTCTCAGCGGCCACTTACAAGCTCCCCGGTCGTCCTAGCCAGTAAAACTGTCGGCTCGTCCCACCCCGACGGGAGGCGCCGAGTCGACACGATAGCTCGCACTGAACTCACTGCTACGCCACGGACCCGCCGCCCCCGGTGGGGACGGCGGGTCCGAGAGGTGCGTTAGTGCTGGTCAGCCCGCCAACCCGGCCGGGGCCGAAGAGCCGGTGCTCTCCTCGCTGACCGCGATCGACTTGCGCTTGGAGTTGACCACCGCGGCGATGATGATCAGCATCGCGACGCCGGCAATGGTGCCCCGCATCGCGTCGCTCTCGTCCTCGCCGATGCTGAGCTTGACCACCGCGGGGGCGATCAGCAGCGCGACCAGGTTCATCACCTTGATGAGCGGGTTGATGGCCGGACCGGCGGTGTCCTTGAACGGGTCACCGACGGTGTCGCCGACGATGGTCGCGGTGTGGGCCTCGGAACCCTTGCCGCCGTGGTTACCGTCCTCGACCAGCTTCTTGGCGTTGTCCCAGGCCCCACCGGAGTTGGACAGGAACACCGCCATCAGGACGCCGGCGGCGATCGCACCGGCGAGGAAGCCCGCGAGGGGCGCCGTGCCGAGACCGAAGCCGACGGCGATCGGCGCCATGACCGCGAGGATGCCGGGCGTGGCGAGCTCGCGCAGCGAGTCCCGGGTGCAGATGTCGACCACCCGGGCGTACTCGGGCTTCTCCGTGCCCTCCATGATCCCGGGGTGCTCGCGGAACTGGCGCCGCACCTCGAACACGATGGCGCCGGCCGCGCGGGCGACCGCGTTGATGGCCAGGCCGGAGAAGAGGAACACCACGGAGGCGCCCAGAATCAGGCCGACCAGGATGTTCGGGTTGATGATGTCGAACGTGGCGAGGGCCTGCTGCGTGCGCAGCCCGAGCTCGGACGGGTCCACACCCGTCTCGTCGACGGCCTTGATGACTTCGTTGTAGTACGAGCCGAACAAGGCTGTCGCGGCGAGTACCGCCGTTGCGATCGCGATGCCCTTGGTGATGGCCTTCGTGGTGTTGCCGACCGCGTCGAGGCTGGTGAGCACCTGGGCGCCCTCGCCGTGCACGTCGCCGGACATCTCCGCGATGCCCTGCGCGTTGTCCGAGACCGGACCGAAAGTGTCCATGGCGACGATGACGCCGACCGTGGTGAGCAGGCCGGTACCGGCCAGCGCCACCGCGAACAGCGCCAGGATCAGCACGCCGGAGCCGAGCATGTAGGCCGCGTAGACGGCCAGGCCGATCAGCGCCGCGGAGTAGACCGCGGACTCCAGGCCGACCGAGATGCCGGCGAGGATGACGGTCGCGGGACCCGTCAGCGAGGTCCGGCCGATGTCCATGACCGGACGCCGGTTGGTCTCGGTGAAGTAGCCGGTGAGCTGCTGGATGGCTGCGGCGAGCACGATGCCGATGAGGACCGCGACGACCGCGAACATCCGCGGGTCGCCGTCGACGATCGCGGCGCCGGTGTCGTCGAGCAACTGTGAGGACGAGGACAGACCCTCGTAGGAGTCCGGCAGGTACAGGAACGCGGCGATCGAGCAGAAGATCGCCGAGGCGACCGCCGAGATGAAGAACCCCCGGTTGATCGCGGCCATGCCGTTGCGGTCGCCGGGGCGCGGGGCGACGGCGAAGATGCCGATGATCGCGGTGAGCACACCGATCATCGGGACGATGAGCGGGAAGACCAGACCGTCGTTGCCGAAGGCGGCCACACCCAGGATCAGCGCAGCGACCAGGGTGACGGCGTAGGACTCGAACAGGTCCGCGGCCATGCCGGCGCAGTCACCGACGTTGTCACCGACGTTGTCGGCGATCGTGGCGGCGTTACGCGGGTCGTCCTCGGGGATGCCCTGCTCGACCTTGCCGACCAGGTCGGCGCCGACGTCCGCGGCCTTGGTGAAGATGCCGCCGCCGACACGCATGAACATCGCCAGCAGAGCGGCGCCGAAGCCGAAGCCCTCCAGAACCTTGGGGGCTTCCTCCTCGTAGATCAGCACGACGGACGCGGCACCGAGCAGCCCGAGGCCGACGGTGAACATGCCGGCGACGCCGCCCGTGCGGAACGCGATCCGGGTGGCGGGCAACTCGCCGGCCTTGCCGACCCGGGCCGCGGCGGCGACGCGCACGTTCGCGCGGACCGCGAGCCACATGCCCACGTAGCCGGTGATCGCGGAGAACACCGCGCCGACCACGAAGAAGATGGAACGGCCGATCCGTTCGTTCGAGGTCTCGGCCGGTAGCGCGAACAGGATGAAGAACGCGAGCGCCGCAAAGACCGAGAGGGTCTTGAACTGCCGCGTCAGATACGCCGCGGCCCCTTCCTGCACCGCGAGCGAGATCTCCTGCATTTTCTCGGTGCCCTGGTCGGCCCGTAGGACCTCCTTGACCAGGAAGCCGGCCACCCCCAACGCCAGCAAGGCGACGAGCGCGACCACGAGCACGATCGTCGTGTTCCCGCCCGAGAGGGAGACCGTCTCGCCGCCTTCTACGGCGAGGTTGATCCCTGACATCCAAGTCCTCCTAGAACTGTGGGGCAGTGCAAGCACGATGGGCTGCCCCGGGACGGCGCCGGACCAGGCCGGACACGCAAAGGGGGCCGGCGGACCGCCCTGGAATATGGAGCGAGGGTCCGCCGCGGCAATGGAGCGCCCCGGAGTCTACGCAAGGGCACTACTGCAAACGGACCCCGCCCCCGGGGCGCGCCGAACAGATGCCGGGGCCACGGCGATCGGGCACCGCGATCCGGGGTGGGAGATCAGGAAGCCGTCGCGGGCCAGGTCATCCGGACGACGGTGCCGTCCGCACCCGGAACCACCTGCACGTCGTCGACCAGCCCGGAGATCAGCGCCAGGCCGAGGGACTCGTCCATGTCGGCGGGGTCGGCGTCGAGCAGATCGGCCGGTGAGGTGATCGAGGTCAGCGAGACCCCGATCGGGACCACATCGGCGACCTCGACGCAGAACCGGCCGTCCTCGCTGTGCAGTCGCATCGAGACCGGCTCATGCAGCCCGGACCTGGTGTGCTGACCCACCGCGCGGGAGCAGGCCTCGCCGACCGCCAGCCGGACCTCGTCGAGCAGGTCGTCGTCCACGCCGGAGCGGCGCGCGACGGTCGCCGCGACCAGGCGCGCGGTACGGACGTGCGCGGGCAGCGCACTGAAACGCAGATGGACGGTGGGCACGAGCGCGGCCCCGGTCTTCGAGGTGGACGTGGGTGGGGGAGCCGGACGGTCAGCCGACGGCGGTGAGCGCCTCGGAGACGGTGTCGTGGATCGGGAAGACCTTGGTCAGGCCCGTGATCCGGAAGATCTTGAGAATCCGCTCCTGGGTGCAGACGAGCCGCAGCGACCCGTCGTGGGCGCGCACGCGCTTGAGCCCGCCGACCAGGACCCCGAGGCCGGTGGAGTCGAGGAACTCCACACCCTCCATGTCCACGATCAGGTGGTACCGGCCCGCGTTGACCAGGTCGACGAGCTGCTCGCGCAGCTTCGGGGCGGTGTAGACGTCGATCTCGCCTCCGACGGCGACGACGGTCCGGTCACCTTCGTCGCGGGTGGTGAGAGACAGGTCCACAAGTCCTCCTGCGTGCCGGGGTCGACCTGGTCAATTCAATCAGCAAGGGCAACCGTTGCCGGGCTCCCCCTACCCGTCGGAGGTGTTTGCGACACTGCCGGTGTGTCCCCGGAAGTGACCGACGCCCCCGGACGGGCGGACCAGCTGCTCGCCGGGCTGCTCCTCGCGCCGGGCCGACGTGAGCGCATCACGCACGTACACCGGGCGCCGGCCCGCACCGAGCAGCTGGGCGACTGGCCGGCCTGGGTCGCTCCGGACCTGGTGGAGCGCCTCGCCGCGATCGGTATCGAGCGGCCCTGGACCCACCAGGTCATCGCCGCGGAGCACGCCAGGGCCGGTCGGTCGGTGGTGCTGTCCACGGGCACGGCGTCCGGCAAGTCGCTCGCCTACCTGCTGCCCGCCCTGACGGCGGTGCTCTCCGGGGCCGGCGGCCCCGCGACGGCCTGCCCGACCGTTCTCTATCTGTCCCCGACCAAGGCGCTGGCCGCCGACCAGCTCGCGGCGGTGGGCCGACTCGGCCTGGCCGGGGCCGGCGTGCGTCCGGCCTGCTTCGACGGGGACACCCCGTGGGCGGAGCGGGACTGGATCCGCAGCCATGCCAACTACCTGCTGACCAACCCGGACATGCTCCACCGGACGCTGCTGCCGGGCCATGCGCGCTGGGCGCGCTTCCTGCGCTCGCTCTCGGTCGTGGTGATCGACGAGTGCCACACCTACCGGGGAGTCTTCGGCTCCCACGTCGCCCAGGTGCTGCGGCGGCTGCGGCGGATCTGCGCCCGGTACGGCGCCTCCCCGGTGTTCGTGCTCACCTCCGCCACCGTCTCCGACCCGGCCGTCTCCGCCGGCCGGCTGACCGGCCTCCCCGTCACGGCGGTGACCGAGGACGCCTCGCCCCGGGGCGAGGCCGCGTTCGTGCTCTGGGAACCGCCGCTGACCAACTACACCGGTGAGGCCGGGGCCCCCGTGCGCCGAACCGCCCTGGCCGAGACCGCGGATCTGCTCACGGACCTCGTGCTCAATGACGCTCAGGCCGTCGCGTTCGTACGCTCCCGGCGCGGCGCCGAGGTGGTTGCCCTGCTGGCCCGGGACGCCCTGGCCGAGGTGGATCCGGCGCTCGCCGGTTCGGTCGCCTCCTATCGCGGCGGCTACCTCCCCGAGGAACGTCGCGCACTGGAGACCCGGCTCCGGGCCGGGTTGCTCCGCGGTCTCGCGGCGACGAACGCCCTCGAGCTCGGCATCGACATCGCCGGTCTGGACGCCGTGGTGCTCGCGGGCTACCCCGGCACCCGGGCCTCGGTGTGGCAGCAGGCCGGCCGGGCGGGCCGCACCGGGCAGGGCGCACTGGCGGTTCTGGTCGCCCGCGACGACCCCCTGGACACCTACCTGGTCCACCACCCCGAGGCGCTGTTCGGTCGCCCGGTCGAGGCCACCGTGCTCGATCCGGACAACCCGTACGTGCTGGCCCCCCACCTGTGCGCCGCGGCGTCGGAGTCGCCGCTGACCGAGGCCGACCTCGACCTGTTCGGGCCGACCGCGGAGTTGGTGTTGCCGGCCCTCGAACACCGTGGCCTGCTCCGGCGGCGCCCGGCCGGCTGGTTCTGGACCCGCCGCGATCCCGCCGCGGCCTTGGCCGACATCCGCGGCTGCGGCGGCCCCGCGGTGCGGATGTGCGAGGCCGAGACCGGGCGCCTCCTCGGCACCGTGGACGCCGCTGCCTCCCACACCCAGGCCCACACCGGTGCGGTCTACCTGCATCAGGGCCGGCAGTACCTCGTCCGCTCCCTCGATCTGCAGGAGTCCGTGGCGCTGGTCGAACCGGCCGAGACCGATTACTCGACCTCGGCGCGGGAGGTCACCGACATCGCGATCACCTCCGCGGACCAGAGCCGCCGGTGGGGCGCGGCGGTCGAGGTCTGCTTCGGGACCGTGGAGGTCACGAACCAGGTCGTCTCCTACCTGCGCAAGCGCCTGGCGACCGGCGAGGTGATCGACGAGACCCCGCTCGCCCTGCCGGCCCGGCACCTCCGCACCCGGGCGATCTGGTGGACCGTCACTCCGGACGCGGTGGCGGAGGCCGGCGTCGAGATCGCCGACCTGCCCGGCGCCGCCCACGCCGCCGAGCACGCCTCGATCGGCCTGCTCCCGCTGTTCGCCACCTGCGACCGCTGGGACATCGGCGGCGTCTCCACGGCGCTGCACCCGGACACGATGCTGCCGACGGTGTTCGTCTACGACGGGCACCCCGGGGGCGCCGGCTTCGCGGAGCGCGGCTTCGCCGCCGCCGAGCAGTGGCTGCGCGCCACCCGGGAGGCGATCGCCTCCTGCGAGTGCGCGGCCGGGTGCCCGTCCTGCGTGCAGTCGCCGAAGTGCGGCAACGGCAACAACCCCCTGGACAAGGCAGGTGCGGTCGCCCTGCTCGACCGGGTGCTCGCCGACGCCGTCCCGGACGACAGCATCTCCGAGGGGCCCGATGCCACGGAACTCGCCGTCGCCGGCTGAACTCGGCCCCGCAACACTCGGCCCCGCCCGCGCCGAGGCCCTCACCGTCGTCTCCCGGCCCCACCAGGCGACCCGTCGACCCACCTCGACCCGTACCGTCTCCCCCTCGACGACGCACCGCTCCAACACCGTCCGGTTCGCCGCCGCCACCTCCTGCGCCGGCGCACATTGTGGATAGCCCACCCCAGGGCGTGTCCCGCCCCATGGCGAGTTGTCCCCAGCACCGGCGGCCGCCAGGGCCGCCAGATCCGCGGCCGCAGCGACCTCGTGACGAACCGTCAGGGCCTGCACGACGGTGACGCCGAGCAGACCGGTCAGGCCCACCACCGCCACGGCGGCGAGCACGAGAATTCCGCCGGCGCCCCGCTCCGACCTGCGCCGGCTCACTGCTCCACCTGCGCCACCGCCGACCCGTCGACCGTGAAGCCGGGCAAGGGGAACGGGCCGGGCGGCGAGGTTCGCGCCTCGACGGTCACCGTGACCAATCCGCCGTTGCGTTCCAGGGAAACCCGCGCACCGGCCGGCCCGGTCCGCTCGATCACCGCCCGGACCGCGGCCTCGGTATCCCCCCGGGCCGCTGCCCGCGCCCCGGCCCGGGCGGCGTCCGTGCAGTCCATCGCCAACCCGGACGCCGCCACCGCCCACAGCGCGAGACCCAGGACGGCGAACAGGGCCGGAATCGCGAGCGCCAGTTCGGCGGTGACCGCTCCCCGATCGTCGCGTCGACGCACCGTCAGAACGAACCCGACAACGCGTCGGTGATCAGCGCACTCATCCGCGCCGCGACCGCCTCCCCGGTGAGCACCTTCATCAGAACCATGGCGAACGCGGCAGCGGCCAGCGTCCCGATTGCGTACTCGACCGTGCTCATCCCGCTGTCGTCCTCCGGCACGCGGATCCAGTCCGGGTTCCACCACTGCATCGATCTCTCCTTGTCTGAGTACCCATCAGTTGGTAAGTACGTGTGCACCGAGGTCGACGACCACCGGAATCACGCCGAGACAGACGAACGCCGGCAGAAAGCACAGGCCGAGCGGGATCGCGGCGAGCACGTCGAGGCGCGCCAGCGCGGTCTCCGCGGCCATCCGCCGGGCCGACCGGTGCCGGTGCGCCTCCGCGGTGACCGCTCCGGCCACCGCGGTACCGGATTCGGCGGTCCGGGCCAGCGCTCGCCCGAGACCGGCGAGGGTCGGCGGATCGTCGAGCCCCCGCCAGACCGTCACCGGATCGGCCCCCGCCCGGACCCGCGCCGCAGCTGCCGCGAGGCAATCGGCCACGGGGCCCGGCCGGGCCCGCACCACGGCCTCGACCGCGTCCAGCGGCGTGCAGCCCGCCGCCAGGCAGGCCGCGAGCAGGTCGGCCAGCGCGGCGGTCTCGGCCAGCACCTGCGAGTCCTGCCGACGACTCACAGCGCCCCCGCTCCGCGCTGCACGCTCACGCCAGCACCTCCACCCGGCGGGCCATGCGGTACAGCCACGCGACACCGGCGGCGTCCAGCGCGAGGCCGACCACCAGCAGCCCGAACCCGGACGGCGTCCCGAGCAGGACCCGCCAGGGTCGCGCCCCGGCGGCGGTGGCCAGCACCATCCCGACCAACGGCAGCGCGGCCAGCAGCCAGCCGGTCATCCGGACCCCGGCCAACTGCGCCCGGACGCGGGCGCGGTGCGTGGAGCGCTCCTCGGCCGCCGCAGCGACCTCTTCCAACGCCCCACCCAGGCCCGCTCCGGTCCGCTCCGCGACCTGCCAGCAGGCGCTCACGTCCCGCAGGTCACCTACACCCGGCCCGTCCGCCGCGGCGGCCAATGCCGAACCGACGTCGCCGTCACCCGCCGCGGCGACCCGCAGCCCGTCGCCCCACGGCGCGGCGGGAACGCCGTCCAGCGCCGCGAGGACGGCCGCCCGTGGCGGCCGCCCGGCACGCACCTCCGCCGCGAGCGCGGCGGCGAACTCGACCACGCGCCTCCGCTCGTCCTCGTCCCGGCGGCGCGTACCCGGACGCCCGTGGAGCCGCGGCGGGAGGCGACGCCGGGCCGGCTCCGACGGCGGCGGGCCGAGACGGTCCAGGGCGCGGCCCGCCCCGCGGAAGGCCAGTCCGACGGCGAGCGCGGCGGCGAACGCCGCGAGCACGATCACCGGGGTTCCGGCACGGCGAGGGACCGAGCCTCCAGGAGGGCGCCGAGCTCCTCGTACGCGGGTCCGACGACCACGCGGCCGGCCCGGAACCCGACCGCCCGGACGAGCGAGACGATGCCGTCCGGTCCGCGCCGCGGCACCGCGATGGCGGACACCCGGCGGCCCTCGGAGCCGCGCTCGAGGTGGACCACCGCGTCGATGCCGGCCGCCAGCTGCGCGTGCAGGGCGTCCCGGCCCATCCCGGCGGCGGCCGCCAGCGCCTCCAACCGGGCGGGGACGGCCGCGGCCTCGTTCGCATGCACCGTCCCGCCGCCCCCGCGGTGCCCGGTGTTGAGCGCCGCCAGCAGATCGATGACCTCGCCTCCGCGCACCTCTCCCACCACCAGCCGGTCCGGACGCATCCGCAGGGCCTGCCGCACCAGCTCACGGACTCCGATCGCGCCCGCTCCCTCCACATTCGCGGGCCGTGCCTCCAGCCGGACCACGTGCGGGTGGTCCGGGTCGAGCTCGCGGGTGTCCTCGACCAGGACAATCCGTTCGTCCGCCGCGACCAGGCCCAGCAACGTCGCGAGCAGGGTTGTTTTGCCGGTGCCGGCACCCCCCGAGACCAGCACCGCCAACCGGGCCTCGACCAGCGCCCGCAGCCACGGCGCCCCGTCCGGAGGCAGCGCCCCGGCTCCGACCAGGTCGGCGAGCCGGAAGCGCGTCCGCCGGGGCACCCGCAGCGACAGCGCGGTCCCCCGCACCGCGACCGGTGCCAGCACGGCATGCAGCCGGGTACCGTCGGCGAGCACCGCGTCCGCGAACGGACAGCTGTCGTCGAGCCGCCGGCCGGCGGCCCCGACCAGCCGTTGCGCCAGTCGCCGGACGGCGGCCTCGTCCCCGAGATCCACCGGCACCCGGACCAGCCCGCTCCCCCGATCCACCCAGACCTCACCCGGGCCGTTGACCAGGACGTCGGTCACGCCCGGCTCGGCCAGCAGCGGCTCCAGCGCCCCGGCCGGCCGCACCCGCCCCAGCCGCGCACCGTCCGCGGTGCTCACGACGTCTCCGCTCCGGACGTCGTCCTCACGCCACCGCTCCGATCGCCAAGGAGTCCAGGAAGCGTCCGCACAAGCCCGCGAGCGGACTGCGGCGCTGCACGGCGGGGGGCTCGCCCCAGTCCTGCCGGGACGTCCGCCGGGGCTCGGGGCGCACCGAGCCGAGCAGGGGAAGCCCGAGGCTGCCGGCGATCATGTGCGGCGACAGTTCCGACGGGGACGGCCCCCGGACCACCACCCGCAGGTCGGAGGCATGGTCGGTGAGCGTCGCCACCACGCGTGAGGCCGCCGCCACCGAACGGACGTCGGCGGGCACCACGATCAGGACCGGTCCGCCGGCGGCCAACGCCGGCTCGGAGGACAGGTCGGGGTGCTGGCGCGGCAGGTCGACCACCACCAGGTCACTGCCCCGGCGCGCGGACGCGAGGGCCACCTGCATCGCCTCGGGCGGCACGCGGAGCACCGTGCCGCGATCCCAGGACAGCAGGCTGAGCGGCCCGAAGCGGGGCAGCGCGCGCCGTAGGGCCGCTGCGGCAACCCGGCCCGACACCTCGGCCAGATCGGGCCAGCGGACACCTTCGGCGTGCTCCTCGCCGAGCAGGAGGTCCAGTCCGCCGCCGAGCGGGTCACCGTCGATCAGGGTGGTCGCGACGCCGCGGTTCGACGCCGTCACCGCGAGGGCGGTCGCCAGCGTGCTCGCTCCGGCCCCACCCCGGCCGCCGATGACGCAGACGGTCCGGCCGGCCCCCCGCGGCCCCTCGACGGCATCGGCCATGCGCTCGGCGAGCCAGCCCTCGCCGTCGGGCAGGATCACGACCTGCTCGGCGCCCAGGCTCAGCGCCAACCGCCAGACCGTGGCGTCGTCGGGATTGCGGCCGACCAGGATCGTGCCGGGCCGCCGCGGCAGGTCCCGCCGGACGGCCTCGGTCGCGCAGTCACTGCCGACGACGACGAGCGGAGCCGCCCGCCAGGCCCGGCGCACACCGCCCGGGTCGGTCGCCACCTCGGGTTCCGCTCCCGCGGCTCCGGCGATCCGGAGCAACTCGTCGAGCAGCAGCGGATCCCCGGTGAGGATCAGCGGCCGCGGCGGCTCATTGCCGGGTGGGAATGCGGGATCGGTTGCGGACATCGGGGCCTCCCAGGTCGGTGCGATGCACCAGACCTTGGCCCGCTCGCGGCGCGCCGGGGCCGCCGTCGGCCGGAACTGTGGACGGAATTGTTGCGCTGCCCGACCTGTGGAAAACGCGCCGCGTCGGGGCGCAGATGAAGGCCGTTAAAAAGGACGGCCCCCGCCGGGGGGGAGAGCGGGGGCCGTCACCACAGTCCGACTCGGGGGGGAGGAGCCGAACCGGGATAGGCACGGTCATTTCGACCGGCACCTCACATGGTGTACCCGGCGGAGGTGTCCCGTAAACAGGCGTCGGGCGCGAGTCCGTAAAAATTTCACCGCGCCCTATCCTCGACCGCGTGCCCGACCCCTCGTCTGTTGCGTTGCCCGTCGCGCGGCCCTGGCGAGGCCCGCGGCGCGCCGCCGCGTTCTTCGATCTCGACAAGACGGTGATCGCGAAATCGAGCGCCCTCGCGTTCTCGAAACCGTTCTATCGAGGCGGTCTGATCAACCGTCGCGCGGTGCTACGCAGCGCCTACGCACAGTTCGTCTACCTGGCCGGGGGTGCGGACGCGGATCAGATCGAGCGGATGCGCAAGTACCTCTCCTCGCTGTGCGTCGGATGGGACGTCGCGCAGGTGCAGGAGATCATCGGCGAGACCCTGCACGAGCTGATCGACCCGCTCATCTACGACGAGGCCGCCGACCTGATCGAGGAACACCGCCTGGCCGGGCGCGACGTCGTGCTGGTCAGCACGTCGGGCTCGGAGATCGTGACGCCCATCGGAGAACTGCTCGGTGCGGACCGCGTCATCGCCACCCGAATGGCCGTGGACGATGACGGCCGGTACACGGGCGACATCGAGTTCTACGCGTTCGGTGAGAACAAGGCGGCGGCCATGCGCGAACTGGCCGAGGCCGAGAATCTCGACCTCGACCGCTCCTACGCGTACAGCGACTCGGGCACCGACGTGCCCATGCTCGAGATCGTCGGCCATCCCCACGCGGTCAATCCCGACCGAACGCTGCGCAAAGAGGCCGCGGCCCGCGGGTGGCCCGTGCTGGTCTTCACCCGGCCGGTCTCGATGCGGTCGCGCATGCCCTCGATCCCGCGTCCGCCCCGCTCCGTGGTGGCCGCCACGGCGGTTGCCGCCGGCGCTGCCGCGGCCGCGGCGGTCTTCTGGATCGCCCGCCGCACCTGACCGACCGGACGGTTCGCCGAACTGTCCGCCGGTAACCCCGGACGTCAACCCCAGGCGCAAACCGGACACCCGCTCCAGGTTCACTCTCGCCACGCCGACGGGCCCGGGATTTAACCCCCGAGACCCCTTCCGTGACGGCCTCGAGAGGAGTAGACCTGAACTCGATGCAGTTGGACCGGACGCCGGTCGCGCGACGGTTTCGATCCAGCTGGATCACAGCGCCACTCGGGTACCCACGCGGACTATCTGCCCATGTACGGGCCGTCGTGACAGGCTGGTCCTGGTCCGGCGATTTGATGAGTGCACGCTTGGTAGCCCGGGTCGACGCAACCTTCGCGGCGGCGCCCCTCCAGCAGGGGCGCCGTTCGCATATTCCCTTACGGAACGGGAACCTGACTGACGGTCAGCAAGAATCGGCTACCGGAAGTCCCGGCAGATGTCGAGCGCGTCGCCTGCTCCGATCTCCAGGGCCCGGGCGCAGTGCGCGACCCAGCTCGCCACCCCTTCCGGCGTCCCGGACCCGTAGCCGGCCAGCGCGATCTGATACTCCGTCAGACCGAGCTCGACGTGTCCCACCTCAGGCGCGACGACACCCGCGCGGTCCAGCCCGCGCTGAATGAGCACGCAGCGCGCCGCCGCCCGCCCGACGAGACCGGACCACGGCCCGAAGGCCTCGGTCACCAGCACCTCGGCGTGCACGATCGCCGCGATCACGACCGCCGGCGCCTTCGTCGGCGCGGTCAAGGCGTCGGCCAGTCCTTCCAGGCGGGACGCGGCGTCGGCCGAGGCGGGCCGACCCAGCGTCTCGGCCTCGGCGCCCGTGTCCGCCGCCGCAACCGCGTGCAACCGCGCGAGGGCCTGCAACGGAGCCTTGGCCCACACCGGCGCGACCAGGCCGATCTCCGTGGACAGCCGGACCGCGCCGCGCACCACCGGGGCGACGGCGGGATCGTCGAGAGCAGCACCGGAGCGCAGCGCCTCCTCCTCGACGTCCACCCCGGACAGCGCCGCCGAGGCGCGGGCGCCCCGCAGCGCGGTCAGGGCGATCACGTCGTGCGCCCGCAGCCGCAACGCCGGCAGCCCGGTGAGGCGATCCACCGCGGCGCGCGCCCGGAGCCCGGGCTCCGCGACTCCTGGCAGGGCGGCGACTACGGCGAACGGGTCGGGTCCAGACACGGTCGGTCACGCTAGCGGGCGGCACGTCGTCCTAGGGTCGCCGGCATGAGAGCTCGCATCCACTGCGCCGGTGTCGACGACCTGGACCTGGTGCGCGCGACCCGGCGGCGGTCCCTCGCTGACGCCCCCGATGCGTTCTGGACCACGGAGGCGGAGGAGGTGGCGGAACCGCGGGAAACCTGGCACTCCCGGCTCGCCGCGACCGACGGGATCACGGTCGTGGCCATCGACGACGACGCCGACCCGGCCGACCCGGGCCGCGGCCTGGGCCTGGCGTTCGGTCGGCCTCATCACGACCGGCCCGGCCAGGCCGGGCTCTACGGGATGTGGGTCGCACCCGAAGCGCGTCGCACCGGCCTCGGCGGCGCACTGATCCGCGTAGTCATCTCGTGGGCCCGCGACGCCGGCCACCGCCAGTTGCTGCTCGAGGTGGCCGACACCAATACCGCGGCGATCGCGGCCTACCGCTCGCTCGGTTTCACCCCGACCGGCCGCCGCGGCGCGATGCCGGCGCCCCGCGACCACATTGCGGAGCATGAGCTCGCCCTCGTGCTGAGCGCCTGGGCGGACCACCCCGTGCCACCTTTAGGAGGTCCCGCGGCCCGGCAAAGCTGACGTTGGGGGGCCCACCAAATAGATTCGGCCTTGTGGGCGACCTGACGGGTGCTCTGACGCTCGCGATCGCCGCCGCGGCCGTCGCCATAGCGGTGCTCGGCGTGCGCCGCTTCAACTTCTGGCGACCCGGCCTGGGGACCACCGCCGATCAGGCCAGTTACGAGACGTTGCACCTCACGTCGCTGGCCGCCCCCGCGCTGCGCGGCGGTCTCACCCAGGCGGGCACCACCCGCGCGATCAAGCCCCTGCGAGCGCTGCTCGGAAGCCGGGCGGTCGCCATCACCGACGGCCAGCGGCTCCTGGCCTGGGACGGCGACGCGCAGGACCAACTCGGCGCCCGCGCCGTGGCGCATGCTCAAGCCGTGATGGACACCGGCCGCAGCCAGGTACTCGACGCGGCCTGCCCGAACAGCGAGCCGATCCGCGAAGTGGTGGTCACTCCCCTGGTCTCGGGCACCACGGTCATCGGCACACTCGCGGCCTACGTCGACTCCAGTTCCGCCGGCTTGATCCGCGCCGTGGACGAGGTCGGCAGCTGGGTCTCCGGCCAGCTCGAACTCTCCGAACTCGACGCCACGCGCACACGGGTGGCCGAGGCCGAGGTCCGGGCGCTGCGCGCCCAGATCTCCCCCCACTTCATCTACAACTCGCTGAACGCCATCGCGTCCTTCGTGCGCACCGACCCGGACCGCGCCCGGGAACTCCTGCTGGAGTTCGCGGACTTCACGCGCTACACCTTCCGTCGGTCCGGCGACTTCACCACGCTGGCCGACGAGCTGCGGGCCATCAACGGTTATCTCCTGCTGGAGCGGGCACGGTTCGGGGAACGATTGAATGTCACACTGCGGGTCGCACCCGAGGTTCTGCCGGTCTCCATCCCGTTCCTCTGCCTGCAGCCGTTGGTCGAGAATGCGGTGCGGCACGGGCTGGAGACCAAGGACGGACAGGGAACGGTGACGATCCTCGCCGAGGATGCGGGTGCGCACTGCCTGATCAGCGTCGAGGACGACGGGGTCGGGATGGCGCCCGAGCGCGTGCGTGAGGCGCTGTCCGGTGAGCCCGGGTCCGACCACGTCGGGTTGGGCAATGTCGACGAGCGACTACGCGCCTTTTTCGGCGACGCCTACGGTCTGACCGTGGCGACTGCACCGGGGGCCGGCACCAAGGTCAGCCTTCGCGTGCCCAAATTCCAACCCGGGGTGCACGCGTGATGCCATCCGACCGCAAGCTCACCGTGCTCGCCGTCGACGACGAGGCACCGGCGCTGTCCGAGCTGGTCTACCTGTTGCGCCAGGACGAGCACATCGGCACCGTCCTCTCCGCCGACAGCGGCGCGGAGGCCCTGCGCCAGCTGGGTCTGCACACCATCGACGGCATCTTCATGGACATCCGGATGCCCGGCCTGTCCGGCGTCGAGCTGGCCACCGTGCTCGCGCAGTTCCGCAACCCCCCGCCGATCGTGTTCGTCACCGCGTTCGACTCCCACGCCGTCGACGCCTTCGAGCTCAAGGCGGTCGACTACGTGCTCAAGCCGGCGCGGCCCGAACGCCTCGCCGAGGCCGTGCGCCGCCTCGTGGCGCGCGTCAACTCCGCCAATGCCCCGGTCGTCCCCGCACCGGCGGCGCCGGCCCCACCGGACGACGAGACCATCCCGGTCGAGCTCGGTGGAGTCACCCGGTTCATCTCACGCAGCGAAGTTCGCTACGTCGAGTCCCACGGCGACTACGCCCGGCTGCACACGGCGGACGCGACCCATCTGGTGCGCGTTCCGATGGCGACGCTGGAGGAACGCTGGCGCGACGCCGGGTTCATCCGCATCCACCGCAGTTACCTGGTCTCGCTCGCGCACGTCACCGAGGTGCGGCTGGCCACCGGCCGCTCCAGCGTCGTGCTCGGCACGGAAGAACTGACGGTGAGCCGGCGTCACACCCGCGACCTGCGCGAGGTTCTGGTCCGGCGCTCGCGGCCGACGGCGCCCGGCAGCTCGTCGGCGCCCGGCAGCTCGTCGGCGCCCGGAGCCGGCACGAACAATTCCGCCGGGCCCGGCGGCGAGCGCCCCGAGGCGCGCGAGTGAACGAGATCGACCGCTCCAAGCGAGTCGTCGTCACCAGTCCCCGGGCGCGCGCGACCGGCGCCGTGCACCGCGGCATCCTGGACCTCGACGAGCAGACCACCGTCGGCGAGGTGTATCTGCGCTCGCTGGTCCGGACACAACTCGGCCTCGCGCTGACCGTCTGCCTGGGCGTGCTCGTGGTGGTGGCCGGGCTCCCCCTGCTGTTCGACCTGTGGCCGGCGACCCGAAGCGCGCGGGTCTTCGGGCTCGGCGTGCCGTGGCTCGCCCTCGGCGTCCTCGCCTACCCCGCCCTCGTCCTCGGCGGGTGGGCCTATGTGCGAGCGGCCGAGCGCAACGAGCGCCGCTTCGCGGCGTTGGTCGAGCGGCGCTGAGAGACCGGGTTGAGGGATTCGGGTCGGTGAGCCAGGGCTACGGCATCGCGGCCATTTCGCTCGTGGTCGCCCTCACCGTCATCATCGGCGCGTTCGGGCTGCGCATCTCGCGCACGACCTCGGACTTCTACGTCGCGTCCCGCACCGTCTCGCCGCTGTGGAACGCCTCGGCGATCGGCGGGGAGTACCTGTCCGCCGCATCCTTCCTCGGCGTCGCGGGGCTGATCCTGGCCTACGGCGCCGACCTGCTGTGGCTACCGGTCGGGTTCACGGGCGGTTACCTGATCATGCTCGTCCTGGTCGCCGCTCCGCTGCGCCGGTCCGGGGCGTACACGTTGCCGGACTTCACCGAGCTGAGGCTGAACTCGGCCCGCCTCCGGGCGCTGGCGAGCGTCCTCGTCGTCCTGATCTGTTGGCTGTACCTGATGCCGCAGTTCCAGGGCGCCGGCCTGACGCTGCGCACCGTCACCGGCGCACCCTTGTGGGTGGGCGAACTCGTCGTCGCGATCGTCGTCGTGACCACGGTGGCCGCCGGCGGCATGCGCTCGATCACCTTCGTCCAGGCCTTCCAGTACTGGCTGAAGGTGACCGCGATCCTGCTGCCCGCGGCCTTCCTCTTCCTGACGTGGCACTCCGACGGCTCGCCCTCCCTGACCGCGGATTCCCAACCCCGCTTCGCCGCGGCGACGACCGTCACCGCCCCCGAGGACCTGCAGATCCGCGTCACCCTGCCGGTGGTGCCGCGGGTCACCGGCACGGTCGACGGACTGCGCTACGCCGGTGGAGGAGTGGCCCTGGCTCCGGGAGCGCACAGCATCACCGAGGGCACCCGCCTGGAGTTCCCCGCCGGCGCCCCGGTCCCGTTCGAGGAGAATCTGCCGACGGCCACGGACGAGGCGTGGGCACAGCCGCTGTCCGGGGGCCGCGAGCACTCGCTCTACACGACCTACTCGCTGATCATCGCGACGATGCTCGGCACGATGGGCCTGCCGCACATCCTGGTCCGCTTCTACACCAACCCCGACGGCAGCGCGGCCCGCCGGACGACGCTCGGCGTGCTCGGCCTGCTCGGGCTGTTCTATCTCGGCCCGACGCTCTTCGGCGCCCTCGGCCGGATCTACACCCCGGACCTGCTGATGACCGGCCGGGTCGATTCGGTGGTGCTGGAACTGCCCTCGCGGATGGTCGGCGGCGCCGGCGGGGACCTGCTGTCGGCGCTGGTGACGGCCGGTGCGTTTGCGGCTTTCCTGTCGACGGCGGCCGGATTGACCATGTCGGCGGCCGCCGTGCTGTCCCAGGACGTCTTCCGCAGCGGATCCGTACGCACGTTCCAGCTCGCCGCCGTGCCCGCCACCCTCGTGCCGTTCGTGTTCGCACTGTTGGCGGGCGGGCTACCGGTCGGCGACGCGGTCAGCCTCGCCTTCGCGGTCGCGGCGTCGACCTTCTGCCCCCTGCTGGTGCTGGGGGTGTGGTGGCGGCGCCTGTCGACACTCGGTGCGGCGGCCGGGATGTTCGTCGGTGGCGCCTCGGCGGGCGCGGCCGTTCTGGCCACGATCATCGGTGGGCCGTATCACGGATGGACCGGGGCGCTGCTCGCTCAACCGGCCGCGATCACGGTGCCGGCGGCGTTCGTGGTGATGATTGGCGTCTCGTTACTGACGCCCAGTCACATACCACCGAACGTCCACCGGATCATGGTCCGGCTGCACGTGCCGGAAGGCCTCGGCCGGGATCGCGACGACTTCACCCGGTGAGGGTCACAGCTTGCGGGCGAGGGTGAGACCGTCGGCCACCGGTAGCAGCACCGCCTCGACCCGGCCGTCGCCCGCCACCCGGTCGTTGAACTCCCGCAGCGCGACGGTGTCGACACCGTTCTCCTCGGCCTCGACCACGCGGCCGGACCACAGGACGTTGTCGACCAGCAGCACGCCGCCGGGCCGCAGCCGCGGCACGATCAGTTCCCAATAACCGAGGTAGCCCGTCTTGTCGGCGTCGATGAAGGCGAAGTCGATCGCGGGCTCGGCGGGCAACGCGGCGAGGGTGTCGGCGGCCGGCGCGATGCGCAGGTCGATCCGGTCGGCGAGTCCGGCGCGGTCCCAGTACTTCTGCGCGACTGCGGTGTAGTCCGCGCTGACATCACAGCAGAGCAGACGTCCACCCGGCGCCAGCGCCCGCGCGATGCAGATCGAGGAGTAGCCGGTGAACGTGCCGACCTCGACGGCGAAATTCACGCCGACCAGTCGGGCGAGCAGTCCCATCAACGCGCCCTGGTCCGGCGCGATCTGCATGCTCGAGACCCCGCCCATCGCGGCGGTCTCCGCGGCCAGGTCTCGCAGGACGGCGTCAGGTGCCGGCGCATGCGCGGCGACGTAGTCGAACAGTTCCCCGGAGATCAGCGAAGAGCGTGGAGACATGCGAAGAAGCTACCGGGGCAGGCCCTCAGGTCCCGTCGGCGGCACATCACTGTGCTCGAGGATGTGCAACTGCAGTTCCGCGACGAGGCGGTCGGTCGGGTCCTTGAGGTCCAGGCCCGTCAGCTCCTGCATGCGGCGCAACCGGTACCGCAGGGTGTTGGGGTGCAGCAGCAGCTCCTCGGCCGCCTTGGGCACGTCTCCGGCGTGGTCGAAGAACGCGCGCAATGAGCGGATGTAGTCGCTGCGCCCGGCCGAGTCCAGCCGGCGCAGGGTGGCGATGGGGCCACCCAGCATCTCCGGGCGCTCAGCCGCGATGGAGCGGATCAGACCGAGGATCGGGTGGCCACCATCGGGAGTGCCGGTCTTCGTGGAAGCGTGCGGGGGCGCGGATTCACGCCCCCGCACGGTGTCCTCCATGGCGCGATCAGTCCTCGCTCGCCGCGCTGGGCAGCTTCGCCTGGATCAGGGCCATCACATTGGTGTCGGCCAGCGTGGTCGCGTCGCCGATCTCGCGGTTCTCGGCGACGTCGCGCAGCAGGCGGCGCATGATCTTGCCGGACCGGGTCTTGGGAAGCTCGGCCACGACCATGATCTGACGGGGCTTGGCGATCGCGCCGATCTCCTTGGCCACGTGGGCCCGCAGTTCGGCCACCACGTCCGCTCCGCCGTCACCGGCGCTCCCGCGCAGGATGACGAAGGCGCAGATGGCCTGGCCGGTGGTCGCGTCGGTGGCGCCGACGACGGCGGCCTCCGCGACCTTCGGGTGCGAGACGAGCGCCGACTCGACCTCGGTGGTGGATATCCGGTGCCCGGAGATGTTCATGACGTCGTCAACGCGGCCGAGCAGCCACATGTCGCCGTCCTCATCCTTCTTCGCCCCGTCACCGGCGAAGTAGAGGCCGTCCCAGCGGGACCAGTAGGTCTCCTTGAAACCGCTCCGGGTCGCCCCAGATGCCGCGCAGCATCGACGGCCACGGCTCGGTGAGCACCATGTAGCCCCCGTGCCCGTTCGCCACCGGCTGGGCGTTGTCGTCGACCACGTCCGCGCCGATGCCCGGCAACGGACGCATCGCCGAACCCGGCTTGGTCGAGGTGACCCCGGGCAGCGGGCTGATCATGATCGCGCCGGTCTCGGTCTGCCACCAGGTGTCGACGATCGGGGCCGAGTCGCCGCCGATGACGCGGCGGTACCACATCCAGGCTTCCGGGTTGATGTTCTCCCCGACCGATCCGAGCAGGCGGATCTTCGACAGGTCGAACTTGTCCGGAACCTCCTCGCCCCACTTCATGAAGGTCCGGATGGCCGTGGGCGCGGTGTAGAGGATGCTCACGCCGTACTTCTGCGCGATCTCCCACCAGCGGCCCTGGTGCGGGGTGTCGGGAGTCCCCTCGTACATCACCGAGGTGGCCCGGTTGGCGAGCGGCCCGTAAATGATGTACGAGTGCCCGGTGACCCAGCCGACGTCGGCGGTGCACCAGTACACGTCGCTGTCGGGCTTGATGTCGAAGACGTTCTTGTGGGTGTACGCGCACTGGGTGAGGTAGCCACCCGTGGTGTGCAGGATGCCCTTCGGCTTGCCCGTCGTGCCCGAGGTGTAGAGCAGGTACAGCGGGTGCTCGGAGTCGAAGGCCTCGGGGGTGTGCTGCTCCGAGGCCGAGTCGACGACGTCGTGCCACCAGACGTCCCGGCCCTCGGTCCAGTCGACGTCCTGACCGGTGCGGCGCACCACCAGCACGTTGCGGACGACGTCCCCGCACTTGCTGACGGCTTCGTCGACGGCCGGCTTCAGCGCGGCCGCCGCGCCCCGGCGGTAACCGCCGTCCGCGGTGATGATCACGTGGGCGTCCGCGTCCTGGACGCGCGAGGCGAGCGCGTCGGCGGAGAAGCCGCCGAACACCACGGAGTGCGGGGCGCCGATGCGCGCGCAGGCGAGCATCGCGACGGCCGTCTCCGGGATCATCGGCATGTAGATGCAGACCCGGTCCCCGGTCTGCACCCCGAGTGCGATCAGCGCGTTCGCGGCCTTGGAGACCTCGCGCTGCAGGTCGGCGTAGGTGATCGTGCGGGTGTCGCCGGGCTCGCCCTCCCAGTGGAAGGCGACCTGGGCGCCGTGCCCGGCCTCGACGTGCCGGTCGACGCAGTTGTAGGCCACATTGAGCTTGCCGCCGATGAACCACTTCGCGAACGGCCGGTCCGACCAGTCCAGGACGTCGGTCCACTTCTGCGCCCAGGACAGTTCCTCGGCCTGTTCGGCCCAGAAGGCGAGCCGGTCCTTGGCCGCGTGCTCGTAGAGGTCGGCCTGCGCATTGGCGGCCGCTGCGAACTCGGCCGGCGGGTCGAAGTGACGATCCTCGTGCGAGAGGTTGGACAGGGCGTCGGAACTCACGTCGGGTCCTCCGAAAGCAGAACTTCACAGCGGAACTGAGGAAAGCGGGATCGGGACCACCCGGCGCCCCGCCTTTGGGGCGCCGGGTAGGTCGCGATGTGTCGAGCGGGGAATACCAGTTCTTCTAGTGCTGAACCGCACCCTCGGCGCCGGCGCCGGTGAGCGCACGAACCTCGAACTGCTTGTACTTCTCGATGCTCTCCGGCTCCTTCGAGGTGAGGGTGCCGATAATGCCGAAGAGGAAGCCGGCCGGGATCGAGATGATGCCGGGGTTCTTCAGCGGGAAGTACGACCAGTCGCTGCCGGTGCCGTCGCACAGCTTGGTCGCCGCATCGACGTTGCACTTGAACAGCGAGTTCGCTTCGCCCGAGACGTTCGGGGAGAAGACGATCAGGCCGATGCAGACGATGAGTCCGCCGTAGATCGCCCAGGTCGCGCCTCGGGTGTTGAAGCGTGCCCAGAACAGGTTGAGCAGGATCGACGGCAGGTTCGCCGAGGCCGCGACCGCGAACGCGAGGGCGACCAGGAAGGCGATGTTCAAATTCTTCGCGCCCAGACTGAGCACGATGGACACCGCACCGATCCCGAACGCCGCGATGCGGGCGACCTTGATCTCTTCCTGCTCCGAGCAGTTGCCGTTCTTGATCACGTTGGCGTACAGGTCGTGCGAGAAGGACGACGAGGACGCCAGGGTCAGACCGGCGACGACGGCCAGGATGGTCGCGAACGCGACCGCCGAGATCAGCGCCAGCAGGATGGCGCCACCGGCGCTCCCGTCGCCACCACCGACTTCTTCCGCGAGGAGTGGTGATGCGAGGTTCCCGGCGCCACCGGCGGCCGAGATCTCGTTACGCCCGAGCAATGCGGCCGCACCGAACCCGAGGACCAGGGTCATCAGGTAGAAGGTGCCGATGATGCCGATCGCCCACAGGACCGAGACGCGGGCGTCCCGCGCCGTCGGGACCGTGTAGAAGCGGATCAGGATGTGCGGCAGACCCGCGGTGCCGAGCACCAGGGCCAGGGCGAGTGAGATGAAGTCGATCTTCGTCGTGCCGGTCAGGCCGTACTGGGCACCGCCGCCGAGGAAGAGGAACTCCCGCACCTCACCGGACGCGGCGTTGAAGCCCGCTCCGAGCTTCTCCCGCGCATCGCGCTCGGACGCCTCGTCGAGCATGCGCGAGATGTTGAAGTCGAACTTCAGCAGCGTCAGGAACACCACGATCGTGGTGCCGCCCATCAGCAGGCACGCCTTGACGATCTGCACGTAGGTCGTGCCGCGCATGCCGCCGACCGTGACGTAGATGATCATCAGGGCGCCGACCGCGACGATCGTGAGGTTCTTCGAGCTCTCGCTGGTCGCGCCGATGAGCAGCGAGACGAGAGCACCCGCGCCGGCCATCTGGGCCAGCAGGTAGAAGATCGACACGACGACCGTGGAGGTCGCAGCGGCCGTGCGGACCGGACGCTGCTTCATCCGGTAGGACAGCACGTCGGCCATCGTGTAGCGGCCGGTGTTCCGGAGCAGCTCGGCGACGAGCAGCAGGGCGACCAGCCAGGCCACCAGGAACCCGATGGAGTAGAGGAAGCCGTCGTAACCGTTGAGCGCGATGGCACCGGAGATACCCAGGAAGCTTGCGGCCGACATGTAGTCGCCGGAGATCGCCAGGCCGTTCTGGAACCCGCTGAACGAACGCCCACCGGAGTAGAAGTCGGCCGCGGTGGCGTTCTTCCGCGACGCGATGAACGTGATGTACAGGGTCAGCGCGACGACCACGCCGAACATGCTGATCGTCAGCGTCTCCGTGCCGGTCACTTGGGCCCTCCTGCGTTGAACTTGGCCACGAGGGACCGGGACCGGGGGTCGATCTCGGTTTCAGCACGCTTGGCGTAGAGGTAAGCGATGCCGAAGGTCGAGACGAACTGCAGCAGGCCGAAGATCAGGCCCACGTTGATGCGCCCGAGCAGTTCTTCTCCCATGAAGTCGTGGGCATAGGTCGCGAAGACCACGTAGAGGGCGTACCAGGCCAGGCCCGCCCCGAGCAGTGGGAAGACGAGGCGCCGGAAGCGGCGCCGCAACTCGGCGAATTCGGGGTCGTCGTAGAGGGCTTGGTACTCGGGGGTCATGCCGGTATTTGCGGCGGCACGGCCAGGTTCGTCGACTTGGGCCACAGAAACTCCCGTTGCGCAGGCTTAACTCGTCGGGGACGCGCAAACCCTAGGCGCGGGGTAGGGGCGCTGTGACCGTTGTCGCAACGGCCAAACGTCCGCGTGTCGCATACCTGCGCCAGACGGCGCCTCCCGGCCGCCGGACGGGCCCGAGCGGCGACGAATGGTCGGCCCTGGTCCGCCGACGGGGCGCGCCCTCTCAGGAACCGCCCCAAGCTCTCTTGACTTCAAGATAGCGACCCCGGACTTGCACTCGCGAGGATGAGACCTGGGTCACCTGGGCATTTCGGCCTGATCTGACGCACGAAGCTCGCAGATACGGGCTTTCCGGCCCTGGGTACCGCCGTTTTGCGGTGGCATCGGTCAATACTTGTTCGTCCGTACAAATGAGCTGCGCCACACCCCCCGTTCGGCGCAAAAAGCTACCGCTCGTCGATGCCAGGAATGTCCGACATTGCGGGCACCGGTTTCCTGAGAAACCGTCCTGGTTGGAGCCGTACGACTCCGGAAGTTTCATGTCCGCGTTCAGCCCCTGTTACATCGGACACCTCCGGAACGATATGTCTCCTGTACGACCCAAAAGCCCTTCGCCCGGAGGGCAGCACGCTCCTATCCACCTCGACGCCCGGCGGAGTAGTCCTCCCCGTACACCGCGTCGAGCCTGATGCCGGTCTCCCCCGAGCCGGCGTGAAGGGAACGGTTCATGTCACCAACACCCAGCCCCGACTCCGCGGCTATCGCTGAGTCACCCGTCGAGACCCCGACGGGCACCACCCGTCGTTCTTTCGTCGGATACGTCCTGGCCGGCACCACGCTGGCCGTCACCGCCGATGTCGCCTGGGAGACCGCCGCCCCCAGCACCGCGCACGCAGCCGGTGCATCGCCCATTCCGAGTAACCCGACCTTCTCGGACCACTACGACTTCCTGGACCTGTACCGGGACTCGTGCGCTCCGACGAACCACCACCTCAAGATTGAGGTCACGCCCGACGGCAAGGCGCACTTCGCCATTCCCCGCCAGGAAGCCGGCCAGGGCATCACCACCTCGTTCGCGCAGGTCATTGCGGACGAGATGGACATGCCGATCGAGGACGTCACCTGCACCCTCGAAGACGCGCGTCCCGAGCTGGTCTGGAACATGCTGACCGGTGGTTCCACCTCCCACTTCTCCCTGTGGGTTCCCATGCAGACGATGGCCGCGACCGCCCGTACGGCGCTCGCGACTGCTGCCGCTGAGAAGTGGGGCGTTCCGGTCGCCTCGGTCAAGACCCGTGACGGCGCCGTGTTCGGCCCGGACGGTCAGATGGCCACCTACGGCTCGCTCTCCGAGCTCGCCGCGTCGCGCATCACCAAGCCGCTCGACGTCAAGCTCAAGACCAAGCCCGGCAAGTACATGGGTCAGAGCGTCGGCCGTGTCGACGCCCTCGACATCGTGCAGGGCAAGAAGCGCTTCGCGATGGACCTCCCGATCGCGAACGCTCTGCCGACGATGATCTCCCGGGCGCCAACGCTCAACGGCACCCTGCAGTCGATCGACAACCTCGAGCAGGTCAAGGCGATGCCGGGTGTCACCGACGTCGGCGCGATCTCTCGCGGCGTTGCTGTTCGTGCGCGGACCTTCGGTCAGTGCATCGACGCCATCCGCGCCCTGAAGGTCACCTGGGGCTCGGGCACCGTCGACAGCGAGAACAACGACAGCCTGACCGCCAAGGTCGCCTCGGTGATCCTCCCCATCGCGCCGGCTTCGCCGACCGATGAGGTCATCGAGGAGGACTACGTCTTCCACTACCGCAGTGGTTCTCCGCTGGAGACCAACTGCGCCGTGGCCGACGTCAAGGGCGACACCGCTGAGGTGTGGGCCGCTAACAACATGCCCATCATCACCCTGCAGCGCATCGCGCTCCTGCTGGACGTCCCCGAGGACAACGTCAAGGTCCACTGCACCACCGCGGGTGGCTCCTTCGGCCGTCACCTCTTCTCGGACGCTTCGTACGAGGCCGTCGAGGCCTCGAAGCTGTTCGGCAAGCCGGTCAAGCTGATGTGGCACCGCACGGACGACGCCCGTCACGGCCGTATGCACCCGATGATGGTCAACCGGGTTCGCGCGACCAAGAACGGCAACAGCGTCACCAGCTTCATCATGAGCAGCGCTTCGTCTGCCTGTGACTGGACCCACGGCCTCGGCGAGATCATCTCCGGGTCCGCGACTGCCCAGGACCCGCGTCTGGGCTTCTCCGGCAACAAGGAGATGGGCAACCTCTCCATCTCCATGGGCTTCTACCAGATGGTCACCTCGGTGCCGTACAACTTCGGCGCCACCTCGGTGTACCTGAACGAGATCTTCGCCTACGACACGCTGCCGACCTCCGCGGTCCGCAACGTGTACTCGCCGGACACCGGTACCGCTCGTGAGCTTCACGTCTCCAAGATGGCTGACGCCTTCGGCATGGACGACTACGAGTTCCGCCGGACGTTCACCAAGGACGACGGCTGGCGTGCAGTTCTCGACAAGGTCGCCGAGGCCGGTAACTGGGGTCGCTCGATGCCCGAGGGCACTGCCCAGGCAGATCGCGCTGCACCAGGAGTACCAGTGCAAGGTCGCCTGCTTCATGGAGATCGACGCACGGCCGGCGATGGTCAACCGCAAGATCCGTGAGGCCTACACCGGCCCGCGTATCACCAAGGCGATCATGGCTGTTGACGCGGGTAAGGTCATCAACCCGCGCAGCTTCCAGGCCAACATGATGGGCGGCTGCATGGACGGCATCGCGCAAGCGCTGACGGCCAGCTGCCACATCGAGGACGGTCTGCCGCTCGAGGCGTCGTGGGACAACTACCGGTACACCCGGCAGTGGAACGTCCCGTTCGTGTTCGAGTGCTTCATGATGCCGGACAACCGTGAGATCGGTGGTGGCGCTGGCGAGACCGGCGTCGCCGCCGGCCAGGCCGCGGCTTCCATCGCCTACGGCCGCGCCAAGGGTGCTCTCCCCACGGAGAACCCGGTCAACTTCCGCGACCCGCTCGGGTACGTCGTGAAGTCCCGGACCCCACCGATCCCGCAGTCGCCCATCAATGGCCGCCGCTTCGCGCGCTGACCTGATTACTCAGAGAGGAGTTTCTTGTGCCTAAGCACTCGTTCGTTCTGAACGGTAAGAAGGTCAGCGTTGACATCGAGAACAACGTCCGCATGCTGTGGGTTCTGCGTGACGTCCTTGGTGTGACCGGACCGAAGTACGGCTGTGGTATCCGCGTTTGTCAGGCCTGTACCTCTCACCTCAACGGCAAGCACTTCAACCCGTGCTCCGTCCCGGTGAGTGACATCAAGGCCTCCGACCGCGTCACCACGATTGAGGGCCTCGCCAAGACGGTGAAGTCCAACCTCCACCCGGTCCAGGAAGCCTGGATCAAGTACGACGTCGCGCAGTGTGGTTACTGCCAGCCCGGCCAGATCATGGCCGCCACGGCGCTCATCACCCGCGTGAAGAAGTCCGGCCGCAAGATCTCCGAGGCCGACCTCGACACGCTGCGCAACGTCTGCCGCTGCGGCACGTACCCCCGCATCCGCGAGGCCGTGAAGTTCGCCGCGAGCAAGATGTAATTCGCACCTAGCAACGGGCGGGCACCACTCGGGGGTGCACGTGCGGCCCCCCTCCGGCTCAGCCGGAGGGGGGCCGCGACCGTTAACGCCCCGGTCGCGAGCGACGGTCAGAGCATCGATACCAGCAGCACGACCCCGAGCAGCAGCGTCGCCCACAGCACCAGTACGTGGGTGGGCCACGGCGCTCCCACCCGACCGTCGGGTCGCAGGGGTCGAAGGGCACTGGCGAGCGGGCGGGCCGTTCCTCGGGCCAGGGCGGGCGCAATCCGCTGGCTGATGTCCGTCGCCCGTCGCGACATCCCGGCCCATGCCGCCGGCAGCGGTTTGCGATAGAGCGCATCGACGTCGAGATTGACCGAACGGATCTCCGGCGGGTACAGCCCGGTGCGGACCAGCACGGTGAAGGCCAGCGCTGCGAAAAGCAGCAACTGCAGCTGGTTGACCACGTGTGCCGTGGTGTACGCGTCGTAGTCCATCTCGTAGGGCAGCAGGTCGTAGAACAGGCCGGGTGCGCACCCGATGCCGATGCAGACCACGGCCGCGAGTCCCATCGCGATGCGCATGTTGATCGGCGGTTCGCCGACCCGGTAGCCGCGGTCGTGGGCGAAGAAAGCGAAGTACGGGATCTTGATGCCCGCGTGATGAAAAACGCCGGCGGAGGCGAACAGCAGGAGCAGCCAAACCCAGGTCCGATGCTCGTCGGCCACGGCCTGCAGGATCAACGACTTCGTGACGAACCCGGAGAAGAGCGGAAACGCCGAGATCGAGGCCGCCCCGACGATGCAGAGCACGGTCGTCTGCGGCATGGACTTGTACAGCCCGCCGAGTTCGGAGCCCTTCACCGTGCCGGTCTGCATCAGCACCGCGCCCATGCTCATGAACAGCAGGCCCTTGAACACCATGTCGGCCACCGCGTGCGCGGTGGCGCCGTTGATGCCCAGTTCGCTGCCGATCCCGATACCGACAACCATGAACCCGAGTTGGTTGATCATGCTGTAGGCCAGCACCCGGCGCAGGTCGTTCTCGATCACCGCGTAGAAGATCGGGAAGACCGCCATCGCGACCCCGATCCAGATCAAGGCATCGGTGCCCGGGAAACCCCGGGCCAGCGTGTAGATCGCGAATTTGGTGGTGAACGCCGACAGCGCGACCGTGCCCACGATCGTGGCTTCGGGATAGGTGTCGGTGAGCCAGGCGTGCAGCACCGGGAACGCGGCCTTGATACCGATCGCGACCAGGATCAACCAGCCGGCGGTGCCCCCGCTGCCGATCTCGGTGAACGCCGTGCCGTCGCCCGCCTCCACGCGCCACACGATCCCGGCGAGCAGCAGTAGACCTGAGACGACCTGCGCGGTCAGGTACCGCATTGCGGCGCGGTGGCTGCGTTCGGTGCGGCCGGCCCAGACCAACACCGCGGAGGACAGTCCGGCGACCTCCCAGCAGACGAACAGGGTGACCAGATCCCCGGCCAGGACCCCGCCGACCGCCGAGGCGGCGTAGACCAGGATCACCGCCTGCTGCAGGGAATCGCGCAGGTGAATCGCGTAGATGCTGGTGAGCAGGGCCGCAACAAGGAAGCCGCTCGCGAACGCGCGCGACAACCCGTCCACCCGGACCGGGTCCAGCGTCAGGCCCAGATAGTCGACGGTGCCGTGCGAGCCCTCGTCGAGCACCCACAGCGCCGCCATGGCGGCGACCGGCGCGGCGACGATCAGCGCCGTGCGCAGTTGGCCGCGCACGAACGGCAGGGCGAGGGCGGCGACGATCAGGATCAGGGCCGGGTTAGAGGTCATCGGCACCGCTCTTCGTCGGACCGGGGTCGCCGGTGCTCGCGGTGCCCTCGTGGTCGCGCTCGTAGTAGTCCTCGTCGCGGCGCAGGAGCGGACGCAGCGCCTTGGCGGTGAGCACGAGGCCCACGCTGCCCGCGAAGCCGTAGAGGGCGTAGAAACCGAACAGATCCTCGACGTCGAAATACGCCTTCTTCGTGTAGAAGAGGTCGGCTAGAAACATCAAGGCGCAGAGGGTGGCGAGGGCATGGACGACGCGAGTGACGTTGCGGGGTTCGTCCAGCCAGCGTCGGTCGTCGTGGGCTTCCGGGACGTTGTGCACCTCGTTCACGGCAGCTCCACCAATCCGTCCAGGGGTTCCAGGACCGCCTCGGCGCCGAAGAACAGCGCGATGCAGCCGAGCGCGGTGAGCAGTAGCGGCCAGAGGAGGCTCGGGGGCGCTTCGCCGTGGTCCGCCGCCTGCAAGGGCGGACGGAAGAAAGCCCGCGTCGGGATCGGCACCAGATAGGCCAGCGCCAGCAGGGAACCGACCAGCAGGACGATCACCGCAGCGACCTGGTCCGCCTCCGCGGCACCGAGCAACAGCAGCCACTTGCTCCAGGTCCCGCCCAGGGGTGGCAGACCGACCAGGGAGATCGAGGCCACGAAGAACGCCGCGAACGTCCAGGGCATCGCCCGGCCGAGCCCGTCGAGCTCGGACACTCGCGACTTGTGGGCCGTGACGTAGATAGCCCCTGCGCACATGAACAGGGTGATCTTGGCGACGGCGTGGGTGACCATCTGCAATGCGCCACCGGCGATGGCGACGTCCTGGGCGAGCGTCGCCGCCAGCACGATGTAGGCGAGCTGACTGACCGTCGAATACGCAAGGCGCCGCTTGAGGTTGTCCGCGCGGACCGCCACCACCGCGGCGGCGATCAGGGTGAACGCCGCGACCCACATGATCGGACGCGCGGCGTTGCTGACGTCGAGGGTGTCGATGCCGAAGACGTAGACCGCCACTTTGAGCATCACGAACACGCCCGCCTTGACCACCGCGACGGCGTGCAGCAACGCCGAGACCGGCGTGGGCGCGACCATCGCCGCGGGCAGCCACCGGTGGACGGGCATCAGCGCCGCCTTGCCCACCCCGAAGGCGTAGAGGGCGAACAGGACGGTCAACGTGCCGGTTCCGGCCTCACCCGCCAGCAGACCTTCGACCGGCCCGTCGCCGGCCGCGAAGTCGGTGCTGTCGGCCAGGACCGCGGTCCACACGATCGCCGGCAGCAGCAGCCCGATCGAGGTGACCAGCAGCACGGTGACGTAGGTGCGGGCACCGCGACGCGCGTTCGCGTCGCCCTTGTGCGCGACCAGCGGCCAGGTCGCCAGCGTCATGATCTCGTAGCCGACGAACAACGTGACCAGGTTGCCCGAGAGGGCGATCCACATCGCCGCGGCGATCGTCAGGGCGAAGAACGCGAAGAAGCGGCTCTGGTTCCGATCCTCCTCGGCCCGGAGGTAGCCGATGCCGAAGACCGTGGTGATCGGCCAGAGCACCGCCGAGACGGTGGCGAACAGCAGTCCGAGCGGCTCCAGCGCGAACTCCAGGGACAGCCCGGGGAGCCAGGTCCACAGTTCGAAGCGCAGGCCGTCGTCGACCGCGGGCCACAGGCTGAGCACGGCGGCGGCCAGAGCGATGCCGCTGAGCACCGAGACCGCGTCGCGGGCGGCGGCGTTACGGCGCAGGAGCACGACGGCGAAGGTGCACAGCAGCGGGATCGCCACCACCACGGGCAGGGCGACGGCGCCGTCCGATGTGGTCCAGTCCATCTCAGCCACCTCCGCCCAGCAGGGCGGCGGCCGCGGAGTCGGCGAGTTCGGCGGTCAGCCGAGGGTCGATGCCGAAGTACACCGAGCCGATCACCAACGCCCACAGGGCGACGACCATCGGCGCCGGTGAGTTCGGACTCGGCTCGACCTCTTTCAGCCCCGTCTCCCCCGGCACGGCCGTCGGTACCGGTTCGCCGAACCAGGCGGCTTCGATGATGCGTCCGACGTAGACGACGGCGAGCAGGGAACTGAGGAGAAGGGCGCCGAGCACGACCCACTGGTCGTCTTCGATGAGTGCCTGGGCGAGCGCCCATTTGCTCGGGAACCCGGCGGTGGGCGGCACGCCGATGAGACCGAGCCCCCCGAGCACGATCGCGGCGAAGGTCCAGGGCATCGTCCGGGCCACCCCGCCGAGCGCAGACAGCCGGGTCGAGCCCAGCCGCAGCAGCAACAGACCGGCCGCCGCGAACAGCGCTCCCTTGATCAGGGCGTGGTGGAGCACGTGCAGATATCCGGCCGAGACACCGTCGGGGGTCGCCAGGCAGATGCCGGCGACGATGTAGCCGATCTGCGCGACGCTGGACCAGGCCAGCAGGTACTTCAGGTCCGTGGCGAAGCAGGCGATCGCCGATCCGGCGAGCATGGCCAACGCGGCGAGGGTCAACCCCACGGTGTCGATCGGCATGGTCCGGAACACCAGCGTGGCGCCGAAGACGGTGAACGCGAACCGGCAGAACAGGTAGATGGCGACCTTCGTGCTGGTCGCGGCAAGAAACATGCTGACCACGGACGGCGCCTCGCCGTAGGCACCGGGCAACCACGCGTGCAGCGGGAACACCGCCATCTTGATCGCCAGGCCGATGAAGATGAACACCACGGCGGCGTACAGGGCCCGGTTACCGTCGTCGGCGTGGTGCACGTCGGCCACTCGTACCCGAAGGTCGGCCATGTTGAGCGTGCCGGTCACCGCGTAGGCGAGACCGATCCCGACCAGCACGAAGGTGGCCCCGACGGTGCCGACGATCAGGTAGCGGAAGCTGGCCAGCAGCGCCCGCCGACTGCGGCCCAGCGCAATCAGCGTGTAGGTCGACAGCGAGGTGATCTCGAGGAAGACGAAGGCGTTGAAGGCGTCGCCGGTGATGGCCAGACCGAGCGAGCCCGCCAGGGTGAGACACAGGCAGGCGAAGAACAGTGGCGCCCGGGACTCCTCGATCTCCGCTGTCCCGCCCCGCAGGCCGTACACCGCGGCGAGCACGGCGAGAATCGACACGAGCAGCAGCACGGGGGTGTTGAAGTCCGCAGCGACGAACTCGATGCCGGCCGGCGCGGGCCAGCCACCCATCGCGTAGTGCACCGGGCCCTCGTCGCGGACCTGGTCGGTCAACGCGACGGCACAGGCGAAGGCGCACCCGGCGGCAACCAGGAAGACCAGCGCCGCGGCCGTCCGCGACCGCAGGACGACGCACAAGGGGGCGCCGAGCAGGGGGATCAGGACCTGCAGAACCGGCAACTGCTCCCGCATCAGCGGACCTCGTCGCGGTCGATGGCGGCCGCGGCGTCCCGCTCTGCCAGTTCGTCCTCCTCGATCGAGCCGTACGCCTCGAAGATGCGGACGGCCAGGGCGAGACCGACCGCGAGCGTGGCCACGCCGACGACGATGGCGGTCAGGATCAACACCTGCGGTAGTGGGTGCGAGTAGGTCTCGATCTCGTCGGAGACGATCGGGGCGGTGCCGCCGTCGACCTTGCCGAGACTGATGAAGAACAGGAACACGCCGGACTGGAACAGCGAGAGCCCGATCAGCTTCTTCAGCAGGTTGCCGTGGCTGATCACGACGTAGAGCCCGATCATCATCAGCCCGAACAGCAGCCAGTAGACCAGCGGTGAGCCGTTCATCGGGCGGCCACCCGGTTGGCGAAGCTGAGGAAGATCGAGATCATCACGGCCGCCACCGTCAGCCCGATGCCGGACTCGACGAGCAGGATGCCGATGTGCTGGCCGGTCTCCGGATGTCCCGGGTTCAGGCTGTCGTAGTCGAGGAACGCATCGCCGCGGAGCATGCTCACGATGCCGACGCCGGCGTAGAGCCCGATTCCGGAGGGAATCAGGGCCCACAGCGCGCGGCGTGGCAGCACCCGCTGGGCCTGATCCACTCCGAACACCAGGCCGTAGAGGACGAAGCCGGAGGCGAAGATGACGCCGGCCTGGAATCCGCCGCCCGCGCCGTAGTCGCCATGGAAGAGGACGTAGAGGCCGAACAGCAGGATGAACGGGATCAGCAGCCCGCTGATCACCCGCAGGACCCGGTAGTCGGCCAGGTCGAGCACCGGGCGCAGGCGGGCGTACTCGGCGCGGGTGATCGGCCCGAGCAGCGCCAGCACGCCGATTCCCGCCGTCAGGATGACCACCAGCTCCCCGAGCGTGTCCAGTCCGCGGTAGCTGGCCAGCACCGAGGTGACCGTGTTGGGGATGCCGATGTCCGATTGGGAATCGTTCAGGTAGACCTCGGTGATCGGGTGGGTCTGCACCGGGCTGTCGGCGGCACCGAAGTCCGGCAGGTCCTGGCTGGCCCAGACCAGGGTGCCTCCGGCCAGCAGGACGGCCGCGATGCCCGGCAACGACCGCCGCCGGTGTACGACCGCCTCGCGCGAGCGGGTGAGCCCGATCGCGCCCAGCAGGAGGATCGTGCTGATGCCCACCCCGACCGCCGCCTCCGTGAAGGCGACGTCCACGGCGTCGAACAGCACGAACAGGCTCGCCATCACCAGGCTGAACAGCGCCGCCAGCATGGCCGCGTCGAAAAGCGTGCGCAGGCGGGTGACGGCCACGGCGGTCGTGAGGAGGATCGCGAGCAGCGCCAGGGCGATCAGTTCGAAACCGCTCACCGCTCGGGCCGACCGTCGCCCGACCAGATGGCCACGCCGTCCCGCCGGGCAGCGTGGGCGAGGATGTGCGTCGCGGTCGGTGCCGTCAGGACCAGGAACAGCGCAATGATCAGCAGCCGGACGGCGACTTCCCACCCGGTCACCTGCGGCAGCAGCCCCAGCAGAATCAGCCCCGCGCCGGCGGAATCGGTGATCCCGGCGGCGTGGGTTCGGGTGTAGAAGTCCGGAAAGCGCAGCATGCCGAGCGCGCCGGACACCAGGAAGACCGCACCGGCGGCGAGCAGCAGTCCGCTGAGGATGTCCAGCACGATCATGTCGGCCGGATCCCGTCCGCCTCGCTCAGAGGCTCGTCGTAATGCGTCAGCCGCAGGATGGCCACGAGCGCGACGAAGTTGACCAGCGCGTACAGGATCGCGATGTCGAGGAACTCCGGCCGGTCGAAGAAGAAACCGACCACCGCGATGAACAGCACGGTCTTGGTGCCGAAGATGTTGATGGCCAGGATGCGGTTGTACTGCCCGGGGCCCACGAAGGCGCGCACCAGAGTGAGCACCATGGTGACCAGGAGCGCCACGAGCACGGCCGCGATCACCCTCGGTCCTCCAGGCTCTGCACCCGCCGCACCATCGCGCCGCTGCGCAGTTGCGCAACGCCGGCCGGCTCGAGGCTGTGGACCCGGATTTTGTCGTCGTCGACATCGAACGCGAGCGTTCCCGGAGTGAACGTGATCGAGTTCGCGTAGGTCACCTGGCCCAGCGCGGACATCGGCGGCAGCGGCGTGTCCTCGACCACCGGTCGCGGGCCGATCCCGGGCGCCCAGGCCAGGCGCGCGACCGCGACCGCCGAACGCAGCACCTCTCCGGCCAGCCACACCAGGTAGGCCGGCAATCGCACGAGCCGGCGCGCGCTCAGATGCTGGCTCTCGAGCAGGTCGGCGCGCCACGTCAACCAGCACACCGTCGCGATCGACAGCACGCCGAGCGAGAGCAGCAGGGGATCGAAGTGTCCGGAGAGGACCAGCCAGAACACGATGAACAGGGGAAGAGTGCGCGGGACCCGTCCCATATCAACGCCCCCATCGGGCAGGTGGTCCCACAGCGCTTTCGCACGACACGGCAGCTCCGTCCAGGGTCGACAGCAACATTGCCGACCAGACTTCCCGGCGCTCCGTGATCAACCACAGTCTAGGGCCGCCCGAATCGGCGCGGCGGAGCGGGGCGGCGGTTCCTCTGCCGGGCAAGGGGGCAGACTGTGCGCTGATCAGAAGGAGGACAGATGGCCGAATACCGCAACGGCGCTGCGCCGACGTCAGCTCCGGAGCCGTCCTTGGGTGAGTTGGTCGCCGCCGCGAGCCAGAACGCCTCGATCCTGATCCGCAGCGAGCTCCAGCTCGCCAAGGCCGAGCTCGCGACGGAGGCCAAGAAGGCCGCGGTCGGCGGCGGGATGTTCGGCGGGGCCGGACTGCTCAGCTTCTTCGGTTTCATCTTCCTGTCGTTCGGGGCCGTCTACGGCCTCGCGCAGACCGACCTCGGCCTCTGGGCCTGCTATCTCATCGTCGCCGGCGCGTACTTCCTGCTCGCGGGGATCCTCGCCGCCATCGGCCTCAAGTCGTTGAAGAAGATCGGCCCGCCCAAGCGGACGCAGCGGACCCTGAAGGAAACCGTCGCGACGTTGAAGAACCGCGGCAAGAAGCAGCCCGTGAGTGCCTGACGACGGCAGCGTCGTCTGGGCCGAGGGGCCGTGGACGCACCGTCAGATCGCCGCCAACGGCGCGCGGTTCCACGTCGCCGAGGCCGGCGAGGGCCCCCTCGTCCTGCTGATCCATGGGTTCCCCACGTTCTGGTGGACCTGGCGTGCTCAGCTCGTCGCGCTCGCCGAGGCGGGCTACCGGGCCGTCGCGATGGACCTGCGTGGCTACGGCGGCAGCGACAAGACACCTCGCGGCTACGACCCGATCACTCTCACCGGTGATGTGGCCGGTGTCGTGCAGTCCCTCGGCGAGGCCGAGGCGACGATCGTCGGTCACGGCTGGGGTGGCCTCCTCGCGTGGACGAGTGCGGTCTTCGAGCCCAAGGTCGTCACCCGGCTCGCGGTGATCTCCGCGCCGCACCCGCGCCGGATGCGTTCGGCGGCGCTCGACCGGAACCAGCTCACGGCGTCGTCCTACCTGCTCGGCTACCAGCGCCCGTGGATCCCGGAGCGGCAACTGGTGGCCGACGACGGCGCGGCCGTGGCCACCCTGTTGCAGGAATGGTCGGGGACGCCGGGCTGGCCGGATCCGGGAACCTCGGAGATCTACCGGCGGGCGATCCAGATCCAGGCGGTGGCGCACTCCGCGCTGGAGTACCACCGCTGGGCAGTGCGCTCGCTGGCCCGTCCGGACGGCCTTCGCTACGCGCGGCGGATGCGCGCCCCGATCCCCCGGCCCGTGCTGCACCTGCACGGGGCCCGCGATCCGGTGGTGCGGCCGAGTACCGCCGCCGGGTCCGGGCGCTACGTGGCCGGACCGTACTCGTGGTCAGTGGTCCCGGAGGTCGGGCACTTCCCCCACGAGGAGGACCCGGAGGCCGTCAATGCCGCCCTGGTGGGCTGGCTGGCGTCCACCGGCGGCCAGCAGGCCTGACGGGGGCTCCACGGCCCGCTCAGACGCAGTCGCGGGTGGAGACGCGGGCCTCGTTGGTTCGGCCCTTGCGCGCGTCCTCGGCGACCTCGGCGGCGGTCAGCGCGTAACCGGTCTGGGAGTCCTGGACGGACTTGGCGAAGATGAGGCCGTAGACCTTGCCCTGCGGGGACAGCAGTGGGCCGCCGGAGTTCCCGGGCTCGATCTTGGCGAAGATCGAGAACACGTTGCGCTCGACCACGCCGGAGTTGTAGATGTCCGGGCCGCGGGCGTTGATCTCCTCGCGGATGCGGGCCTTCTCCAGGTGGTACGGGCCGTTGAGCGGGAAGCCGGCGACGACCGCGGAGTCCCGGCGGCTGCCGGAGGTGTCGAATTGCAGGGCCGGTGCGGTCAGGCCCGGCACGTAGATGATCGCGACGTCGCGGTCCTCGTCGAAGAGCACCACGCGGCCGGACAGCCGGGCCTCGGTGCCACCGACGGAGATCGTCGGTTCGGTGACCCCCGCGACCACGTGCGCGTTGGTCATGACGCGCTCCGGGGCGTACACGAACCCGGTGCCCTCGAGAGCCTTGCGGCAGGACTGCGCGGCGCCCTCGACCTTGACGATGCTGCGCTTGACCGCGCGGATCTCCGGCGCGGCCAGCGGACCGGAGTCGGGCTCCTCGACGGGGATGATCTTCTCGTTGTCGAACGGCCCGAAGACCTGCGTGATGCCGTTCTGGTCGAGCACCCGGGCCAGCGAGGCATAGAGGCGGTCGGCCCGGTCGGGCATGTAGTCGTCGACGAAGGCGAGGACTTCGGACTGCTTCACCTTCTCCGACAGGTCCGAGACCGGCGCACTGGCCAGTGCGGAACCCACGAACCACGAGACGACGAGCAGGGAGATCACGCCGAGCAGCGCGCCGGCACCGGCGTCGATCGAGTGGGCGGGCTGCCAGGTGACCTGCGCACGCAGCCACGCTCCCGCGGCGGCGCCGAGCAATTGACCCACCGTCGCCATCGTCAGCACGATGCCGACCGCGAAGACCGCCTGCCCGAGTTCGTCATCGAGGATCTTCACCATCTCGGGGGCCAGAAACACCCCGAGAATCCCGCCGGTGAGGAACCCCACGAACGCGGTGAGCCCGACGATGAAGCCCTGCCGGTACCCGGCCGCGGCGAACGACACGCAGGCGATGACGAGGACGACGTCGATGACGCTCATGAGAACGCGCCGGAGCGCCGGAGCGTCATGAGACTTCCTCGACGCGGTTCCGGTCCCAGGGCAGCTCCCACCCGGCGAGCGAGAGCACCCGGTCAAGCACGAATGCGGTGAAACCCCAGACCCGGATGCCGTCCACGTCGAAGGCCGGCGACATGCGCCCGGAGATGTGCCGCACGGTCAGGCGATTCTCCGGGTCCACCAGATCCGCGATGCGGACCTGGTGGACCGATGCCACCTCGTTCAGGTCCATCGGCGCGACCCGACTCGGACTCCGCCACCAGGCGAGGACCGGGGTGACGGTGAAACCACTGACCGGCACCGAGAGGTCGGGCAGGGTCGCGAAGACCTCGACGCCGGCGGGGTCGAGCCCGGTCTCCTCGACCGCCTCCCGGACCGCGGCGCCGGCCGCGTCGGTGTCGGTCGGGTCGATGGCGCCGCCGGGGAAGGCCGGCTGCCCGGCGTGGGAGCGCATCTCCTCCGACCGCTGGATCAGCAGGACCCGGGTGTCGCCGTTCCCGTCCTCCCAGAACAGCAGCAGCACGGCAGCGCCCCGCGCGACGGCCTGCGGCTGCGGCGGCACCAGCGGGGTGAAGTCGGCCGGCGAGATCGTCCCGGCGAGGTCGACCAAGGGAGCCAGCCAGGCTGGTAGCTCGACCCTGTTCACCCGCGTCTCCTCGGACCCCGCGACCTCAGGAGACCTGGAGGTGCTCCGCAACCGCGTCCTGGACCTGGCGCGCGCTCGTGAACGCACCATAGTGGACCCCGGCGATCCGTCCCCCGGAGTTGACGAAGAGCGTGACGGGAGGGCCCGGAACTCTCAGCGGGCCGCGGATGGAGCCTTTGCGATCGGCCAGCGAGGGCCAGTCGACGCCGTGGAAGGACAGCCACTCCCGGGCGGGGGCGTCGGAGTCCGTCAGCGCGATCCCGGCGAACCGGACGCGCTCTCCCAGGCTCTCGTGCGCCGCGGCCAGGAACGGCAGCTCCGCCCGGCACGGCAGGCACCAACTCGCCCACACGTTCAGCACCAGCGGACCCCGCAGGTCCTGGAGCGACACGGCCTGGCCGCCGCCCAGGCAGTCGAAGGTCAGATCCGGCAGGGCACGGCCCCCGGCGGCCGCGGGAGCGCCGGCGACGGCCCCGTCCAGGCCGGTGCAGGGCAGGATCGGCCCGTCCGCCCCCCTGCCCGTCAGCGGCGGCGCGCTCGTCCCCGGCATCGGGGTCGCCATCAGCGACGCTCGCGCCTCGGCCTCGGTCATCTCCCCGGACATTCCGGTCCCCCTGCCGGTGCCCATGCCCGTGGACATCGGAAGGCCCATGTTCTCGTCGGTCTGCGATCCGCCGCCGCACGCAGAGACGCAAAGCACCAACACAGCGAGGAAGGTCAGTCGCCGGCTCATCGGGGGCCCGACGTCTTGACCATCGCAGCCGCCTTCTCCGGGTCGGTCACGCCCTCGCCGTAGGCGGGGCACAGGTTGGCGATCGAACACGCACCGCACGCCGGCTTGCGGGCGAAGCAGACCCGCCGGCCGTGCCAGATCATGCGCTGCGAGAGGTCCGTCCACTCCTTCTTCGGGACCAGGGCACCCACGGCGTGCTCGACCTTGACCGGGTCCTCCTCGGTCGTCCAGCCGAAGCGCCGGGACAGCCGACCGAAGTGGGTGTCGACGGTGATCCCCGGGATGCCGAACGCGTTGCCCAGGACGACATTCGCGGTCTTGCGCCCGACGCCGGGCAACGTCACCAGTTCCTCGAGCTTGTTCGGCACCTCGCCGCCGTACCGCTCGCACAGGGCCTGGGTCATACCGATCACGGAATTGGTCTTCGCCCGGAAGAACCCGGTGGAAGCGACGATCGTCTCCATCTCCGCCCGGTCGGCGGCCGCGTACTCGGCGGCGGTGCGGTACTTCGCGAACAGGACCGGAGTGACCAGGTTGACGCGCACGTCGGTCGTCTGCGCGGACAGGATGGTCGCGACCAGCAACTCGAGCGGCGTTGTGAAGTCGAGTTCGCAGTGCGCGTCCGGGTAGGTGTCGGCGAGCACGCGGGAAATCCGCCGGGCGCGGCGGGTCAGGGCGAGGGGCGACTCGCCGGCGAACGATCGCGGCACCGGCCCAGCGTAGTTCCGGGTGCTGACAGGGGCTCAGCGTGGCGCCCACCGCCGGGATCGGCACCCGCTGGCACTACGCTTCCGGACGGAAGAGGAGGAGCGCCGTGGACGACGTGATCAGGAAAGCTCCGCTGTTCTCGGCCCTCGATGACGAGGCAGCCGAGGCGCTGAAGCGCTCGATGGCCCAGGTCAGCCTGGGGCGCGGTCAGATTCTGTTCCGTGAGGGCGACTCGGGCGACAAGCTCTACGTCGTCGCCGACGGCAAGGTCAAGCTCGGCCGCACCTCCAGCGACGGCCGCGAGAACCTGCTCGCCGTCCTCGGCCCGGGCGAGATGTTCGGCGAGCTCTCGCTTTTCGACCCCGGCCCCCGCACCGCCACTGCGACCGCGGTGACCGACGTGCAGATCTTCGCCCTCGGGCACTCCGACCTCACCACGTGGGTGTCCGAGCGCCCCGCGGTCGCGCTGTCCCTGCTCAAGCAGATTTCCAGCCGCCTGCGCCGCACCAACGAGGTCATCGGGGACCTGGTGTTCTCCGACGTCCCCGGCCGCGTGGCCAAGGCGCTGCTCGATCTGTCCAACCGCTTCGGCGTCGAGTCCGAGGACGGCGTCCACGTCGGCCACGACCTCACGCAGGAGGAACTGGCCCAGCTGGTCGGTGCCTCCCGCGAGACCGTGAACAAGGCCCTGGCCGACTTCGCCGGCCGGGGCTGGATCCGGCTCGAGGCCCGCGCCGTCGTGCTCCTCGATCTCGAGCGACTGGCCCGCCGCGCCCGCTAGCCGTGTCCTACGCGAACGATAGGCCTGCTCCGGCCGGGTGAGAATCTCCGCACCGTCGTCGGTGATGGCGATCGTGTGCTCGCTGTGTGCGGTCCGGCAACCCGTCGCGCTGCGGAGTGTCCACCCGTCCGGGTCGACGACGAGTTCGTCCGTGTCCACCATGACCCAGGGCTCCAACGCCAGCAGCAGCCCCGGGCGCAGTCGGTACCCACGGCCCGGGCGCCCGGTGTTCGAGATGTGCGGATCCTGATGCATCGTCGTTCCGACGCCATGCCCCCCGAACTCGGTGTTGATCGGATACCCCGCTTCGCTCAGGACCGAGCCGATGGCGTGGGAGATGTCGCCGATCTGGGCTCCCGGTCCGGCCGCGGCGATCCCGGCGGCCAGCGCGCGCTCGGTCGCCTCGATCAGCGCGACGCTCGCCGGCGGCTTTGATTCGCCCACGAGGAAGCTGATGGCGGAGTCCGCGACGACGCCGCCCTTGGAGACGGCGAAGTCGAGGGAGAGCAGATCGCCGTCGACGAGGGTGTAATCGAACGGCCGCCCGTGCAGCACGGCGTCGTTGACCGACGTGCAGATGTAGTGGCCGAACGGCCCGCGCCCGAAGGAAGGCGCGTAGTCGACGTAACACGACAGCGCACCGGCTTCGGCGATCATCTCCTGCGCCCAGCGGTCGATCTGCAGGAGATTGGTGCCGACGGTGCTGCGGGCCCGCAGGGCCTGCAGGACGCCGGCGACCACCGCACCCGTGTCTTTGGCTCGGGCCACTTCGGCGGGGCTGAGGATCTCGATCATGCGGCGCCTTCGTCGGGCTAGCTGTACGGGCTGGGTGGGATCGCGTCCGGGTCGTCAACCGGAACGCCGAGGTAGATCAACTGCGCCTTGACCGACCATTCGGCCGCCGGCCATAACGTCCGATCCACGTCCTGGTAGACCCTCTCCACGACCTGACGGGGTGTCTGATCACCGGCATCGACCGCGGCCCGGACCTGGGCGAGGCGTTGCTGACGATGCGTCAGGTAGTAATCGATCGCGGTCACCGCGTCCGGCAGCACCGGTCCGTGGCCGGGGTAGACGGCATCCACCGTCGTGCCGGCCAGTGCGGCGAACCGCTCGAGTGACGCCAGGTAGTCACGCAGCACGCCGTCGGGCGGGATCACCACGGTCGGCCCGCGGCCGAGCACCATGTCGCCGGTGAGGATCGCGCGCTCGGCCGGTAGCAGGAAGGTCATGCAGTCGGACGTGTGCCCGGGCGTGTGCAGGACGTCGATCTCCAGGCCGTCGACGCGAATCGCGTCACCCTCGGCCAGCGAGGTGACTCGCCCGGCCCGTACTGGAAGGCCGGGTCGGCGGCACGGACCGGAGCGTCGGCCATCGCCCCGAACGCCTGTGCTCCCTCGACGTGATCGGCATGGCGATGGGTGGCCAGCACCGTCGCGACCGAACGTCCCCCGTCGGTCGCGGCCGCGAGCACCGCGGCCAGATGATCGGCGTCCAGCGGACCGGGATCGACGACGACACTGCGAGTCGAACCCGGTTCCGCGAGGACCCAGGTGTTGGTGCCCTCCAGGGTCATCGGGCTCGCGTTCGGAGCGAGCACGCAGCGGACCCGGGGACTGACGACGCCCCCGGTCCACGTCGCGGCGTCGGCGTCGCTCACGCAGTCTCCGCCGTCGGAAGCGGCCATTCGTAGTCGGGATCGCCCGGGAGCACCATGCAGATCTCGCCGTCCTTGACCAGGACGTGCGGCAGCACGGGCGCGATCTCGCGGTCCGCACTGGCGGCCATGGCCTCGGCCACCGTGGCGTAGGAACCGACCTCGGCGAGGCTGATCAGCGTCGGCGGCATGATCGCCATGTCGCCCGCCTTCCACCGCTCGATCGCGGCGGCCGGCCGTACCCACTCGACCTGGTCGGCTTCCTCATTGAACTCACGGGTGACCTGGCCCGGCGGCAGCGCGGCGACGAGGAAACGCGTGTCGAACCGCCGCGGCTCGAACACCGGGGTGATCCAGTGCGCCCACGGCGCGACGAGATCCGCCCGCAGCACCAGTCCGCGCCGGGAGAGAAACTCGGCGAACGAGATCCCGCGGGCGATCAGCGCGACCCGGTCGGCCTCCCAGTCGGGGCCGGAGGTGTCGGCGACGACGGTGTCGGCATCCGGCCCGGCCAGCAGAACCCCGGATTCCTCGAACGTCTCGCGGATTGCCGCGCACACCAGGGCGATGGCCTTGGACTCGGGCGTGTTGAAGCGCTTCGCCCAGAACTCCGGGCCGGGGCCGACCCACTCGACGTCGAGAACCTCGTCTCGCGGGTCCACCGAGCCGCCGGGGAAGACGTACTGACCGGAGGCGAAGGCCATCGTCGCCTGCCGCCGCAGGACGTAGACCTCGATGCCGTCCGGGGTGTCCCGAGCCAGGACGACGGTGGCCGCGTCCCGGGCGGGGACCATCTCGGTCCGGCCTTCCCAGAGGTCCTTCACCTGGCGCACCCGCCCGGCCGGAAGCTTGCGCGACCCCAGCAGGTGGCGCAGTTCCGGGGGCACGACGCTCATGCCGCGATGTTATGCGGCGCGATCGGAACCCGGGTCAGGCGTCCGACGCGCGGCGGCCGGTGATCGGGCAGACGGCCTCGGCCGCGGCGGCGGCCTGCTTCGCGACCGGGCAGCCCTCCCCGCGGGGCGCGAAGGACGGGGTCAGCTCGGTGGTGTCGTAGTACCGGTGGAAGACCGGGCTCGCGGAGCTCGACATCGGCGGCACCAACCAGGACCAGTCGCCCGGCACCGTGCGGCCGGCCTTCTCCTCGCGCTCGTGGTGGATCAGGAAGCGCTCGGACTCGGTGTGGTGGTCGGTGATCGTGACGCCGGCCATCGTGAACGAGTGCAGCACCGCGACGTTGAGCTCGAGCAGCGCGCGGTCCTTCCACAACGTCCGCTCGGTGCTGGTGTCGAGCCCGAGCCGCCGCGCGACACCGGGCAGCAGGTCGTAGCGGGTCGAGTCGCCGAAGTTGCGTGAGCCGATCTCGGTGCCCATGTACCAGCCGTTGAACGGCGCGGCCGTGTAGGTGATGCCGCCGATGTGCAGGTCCATGTTCGCGATCGCCGGCACCGCGTGCCAGCGCAGGCCGAGCTCGGCGAACCACGGGTACTGCGGGTGCTCGATCGGCACCTCGAGGATCGCGTCGCGCGGGATCTCGAAGACGTGCGGCGGGCCGGTCGGGCCGTCGATCACCAGCGGCAGGACGTCGAACGCGCTGCCCTCGCCGAGCCAGCCGAAGCGCTCGACGGCGCGCGTGAACTCGACCTGCGAGGGGTCGCCGATCACCGAGCCGTCGACAGCGCGGTAGCCGGCGTACCGGACCATCTGGTCGTTGCGGATCCGCACTCCACGCCGACCCGGGGTCGGCGGGGCGAAGATCGTGATCATCGGACGGATCTTCCCGTCGTTGGTGGCGCCTCGCAGGTGCTCGACGCACTCGGCGAAGATCTCGTACGGGTCGGCGAGGTGGCGGAAGTCCCGGACCACGAGGCTCTTCCAGTACAGCCGCCCGATGCAGCGACCGCTGTTGCGCCAGGCCACCCGTGCACCGAAGGCGAGCTCCTCCGCGGTGTGCACGTACGTGCCGGTCCGGTCGATCTCGACGGCCACCTGGGAGATGCGGTCCGGCAGCGATCCGACGCCCGGGTTCTCGGCGTGGAACAGGTAGAGGAACTTGATCGCCTCGTTCAGGTCCACCGGGCGAAATTCGTCATTACCCACTCGGGCCGCGACCGGCGGCTCCTGCTCCGGGATTCCCGGGGAACGGAAGAGCCGGGCGATGCGCGGCATCCCGCGGCGGCCGGAATCCGTCGTCAGTGACATAGGGCGCAAACCTGACCAATCGGGCGTCGTGGAACGCCGTGGCCGGCGCCCTGGGTGTCTCAGTGCCCAGCTATGACGCCACTCGCGAGGGTCCGGTTCCGCCTGCCACCCGTACGGAGCAGGCCTAGTCGACCTCGACGATCATCTCGATCTCGACCGGGGCATCGAGCGGAAGCGCCGCCACCCCGACCGCGGCGCGGGCGTGGGCACCGGCCTCGCCGAAGACCTGCCCGATCAGCTCGCTGGCCCCGTTGATCACCGCCGGGTGGCCTGTGAAGGCCGGCGTGCTGGCAACGAATCCGGTGACCTTCACCACGCGGGTGATCCGCTCGATCCCGCCGGCCTCGGCGGCCGCCGCGGCGATCGCGTTCAGGGCAGCGCGCTGCGCGAGCCCGTGCGCCTGCTCCGCGGTCACCTCGGCGCCGACCTTGCCGGTCAGCGGCAGCTTGCCGTCCACCATCGGCACCTGCCCGGAGACGAAGATCAGGTTGCCGGTGCGCACCGCGGGGACGTAGGCCGCCAGCGGCGCGACCACCTCGGGCAGGTGCAGCCCGAGCTCACGCAGCTTGTCCTCGCGCGAGCTCATGCCACCGGCCGCTTGAAGTACGCCACGAGGTTCTCGGCGTTCATCCCCGGCACCACCTGAACCAGCTCCCAGCCCTCCGAGCCGAAGTTGTCCAAGATCATCTTGGTGTTGTGGACGAGCAGCGGCGCGGTCAGGTACTCCCATTTCTGCATGGCCGCAGCCTAGGCGTCGCCGCCCGACGATTACGCTGCGGAGGTGCCCAAGGCGACCGCTTCACCTTCTCCCTGGGCCGGAGTGGAACTGCACGTCGTCACCGGGAAGGGCGGCACGGGCAAGACGACGGTCGCGGCAGCGCTGGCCATGGCGCTCGCCGCCGAGGGCGGCCGCACGCTGCTCGTCGAGGTCGAGGGCCGCGGCGGGCTGTCCCAGCTCTTCGACACCCCTCCCCTGCCGTACGCGGAGAAACGCATCGCGGTCGCGCCGGGTGGCGGTGAGGTCTACGCGCTGCCCATCGAGCCGGAAGAGGCCCTGCTCGAGTACCTCGAGATGTTCTACAAGCTCGGGCGCGCCGGCCGCGGGCTGCGCCGGTTGGGGTTCATCGACTTCGTCACGACGATCGCGCCGGGCCTGCGCGACGTCCTCCTCACCGGCAAGGCCTACGAGGCGGTCGGCCCGCGCCGCGGTGGGCGCCAGGAGTACGACGCCGTGGTGATGGACGCCCCGCCGACCGGGCGGATCGCCCAGTTCCTCAACATCAACACCGAGGTGGCGGGCCTCGCCAAGGGCGGGCCCGTGCACAGCCAGGCCGAGTCGATCATGCGACTGATGCGCTCCCCCCGGACCGCCGTGCACTTCGTCACGGTGCTGGAGGAGATGCCGGTTCAGGAGACTCTCGACGGCATCGCCGAGATCAGCGGGATCGGCCTGCCGGTCGGGGCGGTGCTGGTCAACATGGTCCGCGCCCCGGCGCTCTCGCCGGACGCCCTCGACGCGGCTCGTGCGAAAGCCCTCGACCGGCCGGCGATCTCCGCGGCGCTGCGCAAGGTGGGTGTCGGGTCCGACGGTCCGCAGTTCGAGACGATGCTCGACGCCCTGTTGTCCGAGGCCGCCGAGCACGCCGAACGGGTGGCGCTCGAGACCGTGGAGCGCGCCGACCTGGTGGCCACCGGCCGCCCGGTGCTGGAACTGCCGGCGTTGGTCGAGGGGATCGACCTCGGCGCGCTGTACGACCTCGCCGGCCTGCTCCGCTCCCAGGGCGTGCGCCGCGCGAACGAGGAGCCGGTATGACCGCGCCCGTGCTGGACGTCGATGCCCTGCTCGCCGACCGCGCCGTCCGGATCCTGGTCTGCTGCGGCTCCGGCGGCGTCGGCAAGACGACGACCGCGGCGGCGCTCGCCGTGCGCGCGGCCGAGCAGGGGCGCGACGTCGTCGTCCTGACGATCGACCCGGCGCGGCGGCTGGCGCAGTCGATGGGCCTGACCGAACTCGACAACGTCCCGCGGGTGGTGGAGGGCGTCGACACGTCGGCCGGCGGCTCGCTCGAAGCCATGATGCTCGACATGAAGCGGACGTTCGACGAGATCGTCCTCGACCACGCGGACCCCGCTCGGGCCGAAGCGATCCTCGCGAACCCCTTCTACCAATCGCTGTCCTCGTCCATGGCCGGGACGCAGGAGTACATGGCGATGGAGAAGCTGGGGCAGCTGCGGCGCAACTCCGGCTGGGATCTGATCATCGTCGACACCCCGCCGAGCCGGTCGGCGCTGGACTTCCTCGACGCCCCGAAGCGGTTGGGGTCCTTCCTCGACGGCCGGGTGATCAAGATCCTGGCGGCGCCGGCCAAGGCGGGCAGCCGCGGGATGTTCAAGGTCGTCAGCGCCGGTTTCAATCTCGTCACCAACGTGGTGACCAAGGTGCTGGGTGCGCAGCTGCTCCGGGACGTCCAGTCCTTCATCGCCGCGCTGGACACCATGTTCGGCGGGTTCCGGGAGCGGGCCGACGCCACCTACCGGCTGCTGAAGAACCCCGAGACCCGGTTTCTCGTCGTCGCCGCGCCGGAGCCGGACGCGCTGCGCGAGGCGTCGTACTTCGTCGAGCGCCTGTCCGAGGAGCGGATGCCGCTGGCCGGCCTGGTGCTCAACCGGGTGCACCGCTCGAACGCGGGCGCGCTGACTGCGTCCCGGGCGCTGGCCGCCGCGGAGGACCTCGGTGGGGACGGCGCGGGGGCCGGCGGCGGCGATCCCGGCCGCGATCTGGCGGCCGGACTCCTGCGGCTGCACGCCGATCGGATGAATCTGATCGCCCGGGAGCAGCGCCTCACCGGGCGCTTCACCGGGGCCCACCCGGGCGTGGCGATCGGCGAGGTCCAGGCGCTGCCCGGCGATGTGCACGACCTGACCGCGCTGCGGACGATCGGCGCGGATTTGGCCGGCGCTCGTTAGCTTTTCCCGTTAAACGCCGAAAGCGCACTTCTGCACCCCTTTTCCGGGGAAATTGCGTGCAGATGTGCGCTTTCGGCCAAAGACCAGTCGCGGTCCGAAACTCAGATGGCCTCGTCCAGCTTGGCCGGGTTGCCGGCCAGGACCTCATCCCGCGCGGTCTCCAGCAGACCCCGCCACGAGGTGACGTTCGGCCGGCGACGCAGCAGCGCCCGACGCTCACGCTCTGTCATGCCGCCCCAGACACCGAACTCGACCCGATTGTCGAGAGCGTCGGCCAGGCACTCGGTCCGGACCGGGCAACCCATGCAGACAGCCTTGGCGCGATTCTGCGCCGCACCCTGCACAAACAGCTCGTCCGGCGCTGACTTACGGCAACGGGCCCGCTGGGCCCACTCGTTGTCCCACATCAAAACCACGTCCTTCCCCCTGGCGATGCAACTGGACGGGCCCCGGTTGCGTTACGCCGAACGTGACCGTCTCAGATTACGGTCCGTGTCCAACAGACCCCGTTGGGACCACCGTGAAGTAGTCCGTATGGGCCAGGAGGCACGAGTCGTTCGTGCAGCCTTGGACGCGGGTCAACCACCCCTGGTTCCCCTCGATTTCAGCGTCCAAGACGCCCGATTCGGGAGAAATGTCCGAATTCGACCGGCGCCCCTGTCATTGCTTCCCCAAGGGGCGCAGACTCCCCCGTGGTCCGGGCCTTACGGAAGCGCGTGGTCGCCACGCCTAGTCACAGCTAACGGTTACATGAAGTAGCTGGAAGAAGAGACGCTTCGCCGTACGCTTACGCGCATGAAGTCACCGTGGGGGCGGCGTAAGAGCAAGTCCGACACGCCGGTAGTCATCACTCCGGCGCTCGGCACCTGGGGCCCGCCGAAAGAAGAAGCCAAGTCGGCGTATCTCGCCGGCTTCCTCGGCGTGTGCGTGCTCGCCGGCGCGCTGGTCGCCGGCATGCTGCTGCCGCTCGTCGGTACCGGCGCCGTGGCCGCCAAGCACCTGGCCGAGGACTTCCAGGAGCTGCCCTCCGACATCGAGACCCGGCCACCGGCGCAGGCCTCGGTCGTGCTCGCGGCCGACGGCTCGCGCATCGCCACCTTCTACGACGAGAACCGCGTCGCGGTGCCGCTCGCGAAGGTCGCCCCGATCATGATCAAGGCGATCCTCGCGATCGAGGACAACCGCTTCTACGAGCACGGCGGCGTCGACCCCAAGGGCACGCTGCGCGCGCTGGTCAACAACACCGACGGCGGTGGCCGCCAGGGCGGTTCGACGCTGACGCAGCAGTACATCAAAAACCTGCTGATCCAGCTCTCCGACGGCGACCCGGACAAGATCGCCGCCGCGCGCGCACCCACGATCAAGCGCAAGGTCCAGGAGCTGAAGTACGCCCTGGAGATCGAGAAGCGCATGACCAAGGACCAGATCCTGGAGAACTACCTCAACATCTCCTACTACGGATCCGGCGCGTACGGCATCGAGGCGGCCGCCCGTCGCTACTTCTCCAAGAGCTCGAACAACCTCACCCTCACCGAGGCCGCGATGCTGGCCGGCGCGGTGCAGAGCCCGGGCCGCTACGACGCGACGCAGTACCCCGACGCCGCCCTCGACCGCCGCGACGTCGTCCTCACGCGTATGCGCGACACCGGCCACATCACCACCGACCAGATGACCAAGGCGAAGGCCGAGGACCTCGGGCTGCGCACGTCGCCGACCTTCAACGGCTGCACCCGTTCGCCGGTGCCGTTCTTCTGCGACTACATCACCAAGGTCATCCTCAACGACCCGATCTTCGGCGAGACCGAGCGGGACCGCTCTGACGTGCTCTCCCGCGGTGGCCTCACCATCCGCACCACGCTGAACATGCAGGCCCAGAAGGCCGCCGACGAGTCGATGAAGTTCCACACCAACCCGACCGACAAGGTCGCCGCCTCGCTGGCCACCGTCGAGCCCGGGACCGGCAAGGTGCTCGCGATGACCAACAGCCGCGAGTACGGAAACGGTCAGGGCAGGACCGTCATCAACTACGCCACCGACTACAAGTACGGCGGCTCCCGCGGGTTCCAGAACGGCTCGACGCACAAGGTGTTCACCTCGCTCGCGGCCATCGCCGAGGGCTACGGCACCGAATACAAGATCGTCTCGCCGTTCACCCGGGGCGGCTTCCCGCACCAGCGCCGCTGCGACGGCAAGCGGGTGCCGGCCGACGGGTGGAGCCCGAAGAACTTCACCGACGAGGACACCGACGGCAAGTTCGGCTCCATCACCCAGCGCGAGGCACTGCGCCGCTCCGTCAACACCTACTACGCCGCCCTCGAGGTCCGCGTCGGACTGTGCGACGTGGTCCAGATGGCGACCGCGGCCGGCATCCACCGCGCCGACGGCCAGCCCCAGTTCGAGTTCCTGCCCTACACCCTGGGCATCAACGAGATCTCGCCGCTGACCCTGGCCAACGCGTACGCCACGATGGCCGCGCGCGGCATGCGCTGCGACCCGATCGCGATCGAGTCGATCGCCGGCCGGGACGGCAAGGCGCTGCCGGTGCCGTCGGCGAACTGCACCCAGGCGATCAAGCCCGAGGTTGCCGACGTCGGCGCCGACATGCTCCGCTCGGTCATGGAGAAGGGTGGCTACGGCTTCCGCATGCGACTGGCGGACGAGCCCGAGTGCCTGCTGAAGAACCCGGTCGAGTGCATCACCAACAACGCGTTCACCGACCGCGCGGCGGGCGGGAAGACCGGCACGACCAACAACCAGATCGCGGTCTGGTACGCCGGCATGACGATGCAGATGTCGACCGCGGTGTGGGTCGGCAACCCGGACGACTACGGCTTCACGATGGACGACATCAACATCGGCGGCTTCTACCGGGCGGCCGTGTCGGGTAGCCGGGTTCCTGGCCCGATCTGGCGGGACATGATGGTCCCGGCACACAAGGGCCTGCCGAAGCTCGACTTCCACCCGCCGGCGAACCGGTGGCTGCGCGGCACCAAGGGCGCCGGCGAGGTCGGCCCCGGTCGCATGACCTACAAGGCCGGGGACCTCAACACCCCGAAGGCGGGCGACCCGATCCCGAAGGCGACCCCGAAGCCGAACACCAACAAGAACGACAACAAGCAGAACAACCAGAACAACCAGACGGCCGACAACCCGCCCGCGGCAACCCCGAACCGCGAGCAGAACTGATCTCCGGCCCGCTGCAGGGCATGTGCTGAAGGCGTCACCCCGCTCGGGTGGCGCCTTCGGCGTTTTGGGGCACCATAAGAGCGTGTCCCCCTCCCGCCGCTCGGCCCCCGCATCGCGGCATCCGGTGCCGGTGGCCCTGGCGGCGCTGACCGCGCTCGGCGCCGGCTGCGTCGCGTACGGCGCCGGCTACGAGGTGCGGGCCTTCACGCTGCGCCGGGTGACCGTTCCGGTCCTGCCCGCCGGACAGCGCCCGCTGCGGGTGCTGCAGGTCTCCGACCTGCACATGACGCCGCAGCAGGAGCGCAAGCGCGCCTGGGTGCGCTCGCTGGCTGCGCTGGAGCCGGACCTGGTGATCGACACCGGCGACAACCTGGCCCACCCGGAGTCGGTGCCGCACGTGCTCGACGCCCTCGGCCCCCTGCTCGAACGTCCCGGGTTGTTCGTCTTCGGCTCGAACGACTATTACTCGCCGACGCTGAAGAACCCCGCGCGCTACCTGTGGGAGCGCAACTCCAAGCCCCAGCCGCGCCCGATCGACCTGCCGCACGAGGACCTGCGGGACGCGCTGTGCGACTCCGGCTGGGAGTACCTCGGCAACGCCCGGACCCGGATCAAGCTCGACGGCCGCGTGATCGACGTCGTCGGCGTGGACGATCCCCACGTCAACCGGGACCGGTATCCCGCGGTCGCGGGTGCCGCCGACCCGGCCGTCGACCTCTCGATGGGCGTCCTGCACGCCCCGTACCGGCGGGTGCTGGACGCGATGACCGCCGACGGCCACCACCTGCTGATCGCCGGCCACACCCACGGCGGACAGCTGCGGGTGCCGCGGCTCGGCGCTCTCGTCACCAACTGCGACCTCGACCGCTCCCGGGCCCGCGGCCTGTCCCGCTACCCGTCCTGGCGCGACCCCTCCGCCCCCTGGCTCCACGTCTCCGCGGGCCTCGGCACCTCCCCGTACTTCCCGCTCCGGTTCTGCTGCCGCCCGGAGGCCACCCTGCTCACCCTGGTCGCCGCGGACGCGGTGTAATCCCGATTCGGGACCGCGCCCCCGCTACGGATACACTCGCGGGGCACGATTCGGGGTGTAGCGCAGCTTGGTAGCGCGCTTCGTTCGGGACGAAGAGGTCGTGGGTTCAAATCCCGCCACCCCGACAGTGTGATCTCTCAGGAGATCGGAGACAGGCTGAACCCTCGTTAGGGGGTTCAGCCTGTTTCTTTGGGTGACCGGGGTGGGTCCTGGGGTTGATAGTTCCTGGTCAGGTCGATGTGAAATAGGCCCGGCTTTCGTGCCGCCTCCTTGTGAGTCCAGGAGATGAGATCACTCACGGCCTGGCAGACGAAAGCTAGTCAAAGTACGCGCCGATGGCCGCCGCGTCTGAGGCGATGGTGGCCGCCGGAACCAGGTCAGAGGCCTGGTCGGTGAGCAGCGAGGCCCACTCGTCAAGGATGTCGTGGGCGGCGCCGCTGCTGTAGAGCTGCTGCCGCAGCTCCGTCGAGGCGGCGGCGACCAGCGCCGCGAACTCCGGCACCGCCTGGAACCGCTGGAGCAGGATGTTGGTGCGACTCGAGCCGCCGAGTCCTCGTCCGCCGTCGCCAGAGGCCTGGTCCATGGCGCCGCCGCGGTCGGGCGCGCCCACCCGGCCACCCATCTGGCCACCCTGCATCTGGCCACCGTCCCGCCCGCCTGGGCCCATGCCACCGCCGAGGGCGGAGTTGTGGTCCCAGGCGACGACGGTCATCCGGCCGGAGTCGGCGTCCCAGCGCAGGTAGGAGTTGTTGCCGCCGCCCTCGATGTCGTCGTCGTTGCCGATCAGCGCCTCGAAGGCGATGTAGCGCGCGAACGCGTCCACGTCGAGGTGCTCGCTCAGCTTTGCCGCGAACTCGGCGTCGGAGGAGTTGTTGAGGAACTCCAGGAACTCGATGAGCGGGGTCAGGTTCGGGTTCTTGGTGTCGGACTCCTGGTCGAAAACGTCGTCGTAGGACGCTGGGTCGGTGCCGCGGTAGGAGTAGTCGCCGCCGGCCTCTGCCTTGTAGAGAATGCCGTCGGTGTCGAAGTTCTCCTCGTCCCAGGTGTTGTCAGGGTTCTGCACGACCAGGCGCAGTTGCTCGTCGCCGCCGTTGACGGAGAACCGGGTTGCGACCGCGTGTTCGGTGGCCAGGCCGGCCTGCTCCAGCAGGTCGAGCGCGACGGCCTCGTTCAGGGCGGTGGCGTAGGTCGCTGCGCGGACCGCGAACTGGTCGTAGCCGTCGAGGTCCTGGCCGTCGACGAATTCGTCGAGTTTGATCAGGAATGGCACCTCGGCCGGGTCGGTCTGCGCGGTGACCGAACGCAGCGTCAGATTGCCCTTCAGCCGCAGTCCGACGTCGTCGAATCGGGTCCCGTCGATGGTCACGGCGGCGTGCACCCATTCCTTGTCCCCGGTGCCCTGGTAGGCGGCGATCATCGCCTCGTACTCCGCCGGGTCGACCTCGACCGCGATCGAGTGGACCTGCGTGGGATCGAAGACACCGTCGCTCGGGGTGGTGAGGGCGACCGGTTGTGTGGCGGGTGACGCAGCGGAGCCGGAGGAGGGCGACCCCGATGAGGCGGACCCGGACGAGGTCGCGGAGCAGCCGGTGAGCAGCAGGGTGGCGGCGAGTGCGGCAGCTGCTACGCGGCGGGCGGGAAGGCGGTTCATCTGGATTGGTTCCTCTCGGACTGCAGGTCGGACGGGGCGGCGGGCGAGGTGCGCGGTGCGGGTACCTGGGCCCGGCGTTCGGGGCGGGAGGCACGGAAGACGATGAAGCGCTGGGCGGTGTAGCTGACCGCGACCAGCAGGACCTCAGTGAGGACCTTCGCGGGCATCAGGTCGGCGCCGGCGGCGGTGAAGGACCGGAGCAGGCAGTAGTTGGCGGTGAGCAGCCCGGCGGCTAGCAGCCCGTAGCGCAACGCGGCTGCGCCGGGTGGCCGGGTGCCGGCGGCGCCGAACACCACGCGGCGGTTGACCGCGAAGTTCACGCTGCCGCTGATCACCCGGGCGCCGACCACCGAGACGAGCAGCGCGCCGGTGACGGCGTGCAGGACGAACAGCGCGACCAGGTCGATGAAGAACGCGGCCAACGAGGAGGCCAGAAAGGTGAGCAGCGGCCCGTAGATGCGGGCGGAGTCGATGAGCGGCCGAAAGTGCGAGGAGGCGTTGCCCTCCAGGTAGATGGTGGCGATCTCCACCTCGGCGATCGGCCGGCGCTCGCGGGCTGAGCGCAGCAGCGAGTTGAGCTCGTACTCGAACCGGTCGCCGGGGACCACGAGCAGCCACGGCAGGACGGGCCCGGCGTAGCCGCGCAGGCCGGTCTGGGTGTCGGTCAGGTTGACGCCGGTGGCGAGGCGGAACAGCACCCGGGTGGCCGAGTTGCCGACCCGGCTGCGCGCCGGCACCTTGCCGGTGAACCGGCGGGCGCCGAGCACGAACTCCTCGCCGGAGCGCACCCGCTCCGCGACCCGGAGCACGTCGACCACGCTGTGCTGGCCGTCGCAGTCGGCGCAGACAACCTCCTCGTCGGGCTTGACGCTGGACAGGTAGCGGAAGCCGGTCTTGAGGGCGGCGCCTTTGCCCCGGTTGACCTCGTGGGTGAGCACGACTGCGCCGCGCTGGCAGGCTTCCTCAAACAGAAGCCGGTAGATCGGTCCGCTGCCGTCGTCGACGACGACCAGGCCGATCCCCGGATCGGCGGCGCGCAGCGCGTCGATCAGATCGAGCAGGCGGGCGTCGGGCTCGTAGGCCGGAATGAGGACGATCATGACGGCCGTCTCACGACTCGATGTAGAGGATGTCGGAAGTGCCGCGCTCGTCGGTGCCGCCCTGCGGGCGGTTCACCAGCTCGCCGTTGTAGACCATTGTCGAGCTGCCACCGCCGTCGAGGTTGTAGGCGGCCTGCGCGCCCAGGCTCTTCATCAGCTCGGCCAGCTCGGTCAACGTCATGCCCTCGCTGTAGCCGGGGCTGCGGCCGTCGACGACCACGAACAGCAGGTGGTTGTCGTCGATCACGCCGATCGCCGTGCGCGGGTTGTCCCCGGAGATGCTGCGGTTGCCAAAGTTGCCGTCGATGCTGACGCCCTCGAGGTCGCTCTGCACGGCGCCGTCGACGACCAGGGCCGGCCCGAAGCTCAGGGTGTTCCAGACGCCATCTGCGATGAGGGCGGCGGCGGTGGTGGTGGTCTCGTCGTAGACCTTGACCGAGCCGTCGCGGTAGAGGGCGAGGCCCTCGCGGGCGGGGGAGTCGCGGTAGACGACGCCGTTGCGGATCACGATGCCGGTGGAGCGGAAGCCGTAGTAGTCGCCGTTGATCGCGAACACGGCGTCGTTGTCGGCGGCGAGGTCCGAGGTGTCCTCGACGATGTTGGTGCCGAACTTGTTGCCGGCGAACGCCGAGCGCAGCGCGGTTGCGTCGTCCAGCACCACGTCGGCGACGTAGTAGGTGACGGCCGAGCGGCCACTGCCGGTGGTGACGGTCCGGATGTCGATGTCGGCGTCCTCGACGCCCTCGCTGGTGGGCAGGCCGGCCGTGCGGGCCGCCTCGTAGGCATCGACGTCGGAGATCTGGACGTGGTCGATGACGTAGCGGTTCAGAGCCCAGGTAGCGGTGCCCCCCGTCAGCAGGGCCAGCGAGACGCCGATGGCAGCGATTGTGCGCTTGATACGGCGTCGCCGGGGCGGCACCGGCGTAGTGACGGCGGCCTCGGCGGAGGTGGCGGGTGAGGTCATGCATCCTTTGTCGCTGGTCAGCGTTGGACCTCGTTGTGGTCTTGTTTGACGCCGGCTGAGAGAACGGACGACCCGAACACACGCGACCGGACCACCGAGGTGGTCCGGGTCGAAGTGGTGACGCAGGGTCAGGGGCGACCCCCCATACCGCCGCCGCGGACGAGGCCGGTGACAACCAGACCCCCATTGACGTCGATGGGGCCGTTGCCGCTCATCGTGGGGCCCTGCACCACCACGGTGCCGCCGCTCATGGTCACGTTGCCGTTGGAGTCCAGGCCGTCACCCCGGAGTTCACGGTGAGTTCACCGCCGCTGATCGTTAGCAAGAGGCGCTGGTCGCGGCGAAGGCGTCCAGCCCGCCGCCGGGGCCGGCGCCCTGCCCGGACCCGTCGTTGCCACCGGCGACGTTGATGCCGTCGTCGGAGGTGACCATCGAGGTCTTGCCCCCGGCGATGGTGACAGTCGCGCTCTCCAGCCCTACGTAGGCCTTGGCCACGTCCATCGTGCCGCCGGCGATCGTCAGCGAGGTGTCGGCGCTGATCGTGCCCGCATCGATCACCAGCCCGTCCTTGCTGCTGATGCCGTCGTTGCTGCGCCCGTTGACGATCAGTGCGCCGGTGCCGCCGATCGTGAGGTCGGCGGCGGAGAGCAGCGCGGCGGACGGGGTCTCCTCCGCGCCGTCTCGGTCGCCGTGCCGTTGTCCGCGGTGACGTATCCGGTGCCGTCGGTGAGGGAGTTCGTGCTGCCCTCGGCGAGGATCACCACCGCGCTGTCGGCGTTGAGGATCGTCAGCTCCGAGGTGGTCGAGGAGGTGATGTTCACCCCGTCGAGCACGAGCCTGACGACCCCGGTGTCGCCGGCATCGACGACGACCTGGAGCTCGGTCAGCGTGCCGTGCAGGCGATAGGTGCCTGCCTTGGTGGTCGTGACGGTGCCGGTGCCGGTGGAGCGCGTTCGGGGTCGCGTTCGGGGTCGCGGTCGTGGTCGTGATGGCGGCGGCCGGGGCCGCATCGCTGGAGGAAGCGGGGTCATCCCGCAGGCAGCGAGCGCGGCCGTCAGGGTGAGGGCGGCGACGGCCCGGGTCAGCGTGCGGGGAGCTTCATGCGGCAGTTCCGTCAGCTTGGGTGACGGAGAGGCGCCGCAGAACCGGGTGCCACTTGTTCGAGGGCAGATCGGCGTCGAAGGCGGCCAGCCCGGTGCAGTACTTGGAGATGCGGGCGGGGCGGTGGCCCAGCGCCCAGAGCAAGCGGTCGGCGGCCGAAGCGGCGGCCGGTGACTTGGTCTCGACGATCGCGAGACCCGGCAGCTCCAGCTCAGGACCCTGCGGCAACGACCAGGTCAGCCCGGTGTCGACGGTGACCCGGCTGTTGCCCTCCGGCAGGTAGAGGGTGCAGCGCCGGTAACCGGTGCGTAGGACCGGACGCAGGTCGCGGCCGGTCACCCCGTCGACGCCGGAGCGGAGGAGCGCGCCGTCCACGAACTCGCCGCACCGGACCGGCGCCGCGTGCTCGGGGCCGTCGGCGTCGGGCACCCGCTCCTTGATCGTGGTGCTACGCGGGCCGCGGAACTTCACCTCCAGGTAGGAAGTGCCGGTCGCCAGGTAGGTGCGCCGGCGGACCTTGAACCGGTGCCGCCGGTTGCGCGCGGCGAGCAGGTAGCTGACCCGCTCGGCGGTGTCGAAGTAGAGCGAGGAGTAGTCGAACCCGCGGGCGCCGTCGATCTCCAGCACCCGGGCGGAGTTCGCGAGCCCGGTGAGCAACGGGACCAGGGTGTCGAGCGGGACCACGTACTTGCGGTCTACCCGGGTCAGCAGCGCGGCGCTCTGCTCGAGCTCGGCCAGGCCGATCGGAGCGAAGCTGTGGAGGCCGGACCCGCGCTGTTCCACGGCCGTCATCGCTGGCGGCCGACGGCGGGAAGGCGCTCGGCGGCCGGACCGACCTGGCGGCGCGGGAGCTCGAAGCGCACGTCGACCAACGTGGTGTCGTTAACCAGGTCGACCTTCTGCACGGTGACCTGGTGCACGCGCCCACCGAGCAGGCCCTCCAGGTGCGCGATCAGCGCGACCTCATCGGTGTGCGCGGCGTCGAGCACCATCAGCTGCTGGCGGTAACGGCGGAACAGGCGCGGGTGTCCGGCTACGAACATCACCGCGACGATCAACCCCATCAGGATCAGCGGGCGTTCGTCGCCGGCCGTGGCCAGACCGGCCAGCAGGCCGAGGGCGAGCGAGGCGAAGTAGTAGGCGATCTCGTGCTGATCGAGCTCTGCCGAACGCAACCGGATGATCGACAGCACGCCGAACAGGCCGAGACCGACCCCGGCGCCGACGCTGCTGGTGGCCAGCGCCGAGGCGACGGCGAGGACGCCCACGTTGACGGCGAGGAAGGCGACCACCATGTCCCGGCGGCGGTGCCGCGGGAAGTAGATGCCGAAGGTGAGCAGGCTCGCGGCAATCAGGTCCGCGGCGTAGTAGAGCAGGTGATCGGACATGAGTCGTCGTCCTCGGGGTCGGTTGCGATGTGGCGTTGATCCGAGATTGAGCGAGCGACTTGGCCTGCCCCTTGCCGCTTGCTTCGCCCGGCCTGTGAGTCCGGAGACCCAAGCCCGTGTGCCTCGGACCTTCGGCTCCTACGGATCGTGTTCCGCAGGTTGATGAACTCCGGCGGCGCCGAGGAGCGGTTCCTGTTCGGGCTAGACCTGCTGCTCGACGGTCTGGCGGCTCGCGCCCTGCGCTGATTGTCCCGGGATCGGCCGCGCTCGGCCGAAGCCGTCGGAGAGACGCCAGCGCACGGCGGCGGCGACGGGGTTGCTCCGATTCCCCATGGCTGGAGGATCCGAGCCGGAGAGATGGACCGGCTTCGAAGCACCTGAGGCGGGCCGATGACAGTGCCGAACAACTGCTCCGGCACAACCCGGTGGACAGTTCCCAGCGTCGCCATGCCGCCGCAGCAGCAGAGTCCTGCGACGTCCGCCGGGCGACACCCCGCCATCATCGCCTCGCGCGAACACGGACCACCACAGTCGCCCGCGGACGGCCGCAACCGGCAGCGGGCAAACGCGGACCGTCTGCAGCTCATGACGGCTGATCAGATCCGAGCGGAGCTACCTGAAAGATCCCCACTACCGACTCACTCAGCCGGCCAGGACGGCCCACCTACTGCCGACCGCGGCGGAGACCGCCCAGTCGATCGCACCAAGCGAACGGGTGAGCTCGCGCAAGGTGAGGAACCGGCCGGCAGGGATCCGCTCGATCGCGGCAGGCAACAAGACCGACGAAACGCCGGCGAGGCAACGAGCACGACCGTCTGCACCTTGCCACACCGAGCTGGTCGGCGGTGGGCAACATTTGGCACCAGCGTCGGTAGCCCGATGCCGTCCGGTCCAGGCCGCCTGCCTCGGCAAGCAGTTCCGCGGTCAGGGCAGCCCCCATCCCCAGGCAGGCTCGCGATGAGGGCCGCGTCAGGGTGGCGGTCGAGGACGGCGATGATGCGCTCGTCCAGAGCAATGAATTTGTCCCGGCCTCGCAGCGCCTCGGTGGCCATTTCTCGGATCAGATCAGCCGCTGTGGATTCGCCGGGGACGCTGGTGCGCTGTTCACGGGCGCCCGCCAGCGCCGCGTCGGGCAGGTTCCGCACCACCGTCTTACGGTGAGCAACCACAGCCCGATGTTGTTGCCCAGGTCAATCACCCGCTCCAGGCCCGGATGCACCGAGACCAGCAGATCACGCACCCGTCCCTTGCGGCGGACCTGATCGGCGACCAACTCACGGTCACCTGTATCGACCCGACGCCGAAAGCCGGCGTGACCGGCCCGGCCCGGGGCAGAGCGTCCGGATGGATGCGGTCTTCACCCACGGCGTCGCATCGTTCGATCCCACCTCCGACGCGGTCCTGCTCTGGACGCGGCTGTGCGCAGCGGGCGCCGTGCAGTGGGTAGTGGCGCGCGATCCCGACCTGCGCGACGTGGCGGCGGAGGGTGAGGCCGAAGCCGGGCCGGAGCGGGACGGAACGGTCACGGTCGACGCCACCGGGCTCGAGGCAGGCACGACGTACTGGTACCGCTTCACCTCCGCCGGTCAGCATTCACCGATCGGACGGACGCGGACGCTGCCCGGGGTCGGCGCGCAGCGCGTCACCCTCGGCCTCGTGTCCTGCGCCAACTACTCCGTCGCGCCGCTGACCGTCTACCGCGCGCTGGCCCTGCGCGAGGTCGACCTGGTGCTCCACCTCGGCGACTACATCTACGACAGCGAGGGCCACTCCCGGCAGCGGGCACACCAACCGGAAGGCGCACCCCGAAGCCTCGCCGACTACCGGATCCGGATCGCGCAGATGCGCAACGACCCGGACTGTCAGGCGCTGCACCGGCGTCATCCCTGGGCGACGGTCGTCGACGACCACGACCTGGCCGACAACGCCTGGCGCGGCGGCGCGAAGGGACACGACGACGCCGAGGACGGCCCGTGGGAGGCGCGGGCGAAGGCCGCTCTGACCGCGCGCTCGGAGTGGCTGCCGTCGCGGCGACGCGATCCGGCCGACGTGATGGCGACGTGGCGCAGCCTGCCGATCGGGGACCTGGCCGAGCTCGTGCTCCTCGACAGCCGCTTCCACGGCCGCGACGAACAGGCCGGCATGCCGGGCGCACTCGCGATCGACGCAACCGAACGCACGATCCTGGGCCCGGATCAGCGCGCGTGGGCGCTGGAGCGGATCGAGGACACCTCGCGCCCCTGGACGCTGGTGGCCAACGGCGTCGTGGTCAACGAGATCGTGCTGCGGCCCCCGGCCGCCCGGTTTTTCGCCCGGTTGCTGCCGCACGACTACGAGGCCTACGACGGCGAGATTTTGCGCGATGACCAGTGGGACGGCTACCGCGCTGATCGCGACCGCCTGGCGACCGCGCTCGGCCGGCGGCACAACAGCGGCGGGCGCACGGTTCTGCTGTCCGGGGACGTCCACTCGTCGTGGGCGTTCGAGGGCCCGTGCGATGCGGCGCAGCGCCCGGTGGCGGTCGAGGTGGTCACCCCGTCGGTGTCCTCGGCTCCCCTGGGCCGCACCCGGTTGCCGATCGTCTGGCGCCTGCTCGACGCCGCGGTGCGCCGACTGGAGCACGTGCGCTTCGTGGACGTGACGAACCGCGGGTTCGTGCTCGTGGACGTGACCCGCGACCGCGTCGTGGCCGGCTGGCACTGGGTCGATCCGTACGACCCCGACGAGAACCCGGAGGTCATTTCGGCGCACTGCCTCGCCGTCGAGCACTCCGACTCCCCGATGCGGTGGCAGGAGACGGACGAGCCGGCGGAACCGGAGCGGCCGACCCGCGAGGACCTCCCCGCCCGGCCGGACGACGTGCGCGCGGCCCGACGTCGGCATCGGCTCCGGCGCGCGGCCGGCGTCGGTGGGGTCGTCCTCGGCACCGGCATGCTGGCCGCCGGCGTCAGAGCAGCGCGATGGTCCCGTCGTCCTTGATGTTGCCCTTGCTGTCCCGGTCCAGCTTCGGCACCAGTCGCACCATGCGGGTAGTGCCGTCGGCGGACTGAACCTCGACCTCGATCCGTTCACCGGCGCGCCCGCTGAGGGCGGCGTCGAGGTCGGAGGGCAGCCCGGTCGGCACCTGACCGACGCGCTGCAGGACATCGCCGGCCTTCAAGCCGGCCTGGGCCGCGGGGCTGCCCGCCTCCACGCCGGTGAGGGCGAGACCCGGCCGACCGGTCGGCCGCGCGACGGTCACTCCGATGGTGGCCGGCTTCGGCGTCTCCCAGATCGTCGGCGCCTTCGACATGTCGGAGAGAACGACCTCGACCTCTGAGTTCTGCCCACCGCGCACCACGGCGAAGGTGACGGTCTCGCCGGGCTGAAGTGCGAGCAGGTCGGGTCCGAGGGCTTGCGCGGGGTCGTTGCCGTTGACCGAGGTGATGCGGTCACCGACGTCGAGCTCGTTGTCGGCCGGCGAGCCCGGGAGAACGCGGCTGACCATCACGCCCGGGCCCGTGTCGGCGGCGACCCACGCCCCGACAAAGGGACGGCTGTCCGAGAGGACAGTGACGCCCTCGTTCTCCGACAGCCCGACGCTCTGGATGTACTTCTGCGGGTCGCCGCCCTGGAGCCACGGGTACCAGAAGTTGGGGACCTCGAGCACTCGCCCGATCTCGGTCTCGACCACGATCGGCTTGCCCAGGTCCTGGGCCAGCTCGAAGTGGTCCAGGTTTGCCTTGCCGGTGCCGAAGTCCACGACCGCGAGCGTGCCGAGCACGTGGGGGTTGTACTTGTTCTCGCCATAGATGACGAGCGCCGGGTGATCGGCCGCGAAGCGTACGACGGACGCCTCCACGTTGGCGGTCCAGTGCCGCTGGTTGAGCACGGCGTCCGGGGTCTTGTTGACGATCTCCGGCGGAGCGCCGAAGTCGGCCTGGAACTCGTGCGGAACGACTTTGGCGCCGGCATTGAACACCTCGGTCCAGGTCCCGCCGCGGTGGGCGAAGACCTGGAGGTTCTGCGTGCCCCGCGCGCGTGGCTCGGCCGACGCGGAGTCTTCGGTGTCGTCCTCCGCGATGTCCTCCGCCGAGATGCCGGCGTCCGGGTTCTCGGAGATCACCACCTGGTACTGCGGCTGCCCGTCGACCAGCGTCATCGCTTCGGCCGAGACGAGCTTGTAGTCCTCGGCCAGGAACTGGGCCGCCGGAAATGGCGGCGCCGCGATCTCCGGGACCGGCGTGACGGACGCCGGGGCCGAGCTGGCGGTCGCCCGGGCGTCGGGAGCATCGTCGCCCCCGCCACACCCCGCCAGCAGGCCCGCGGCCAGCACGGCGGGCACGCAGCGTGCGGCACGGCGCCAGGCCCCGGTCATGAGCCACATCCTGCTGCCTCGCCGGCGCCGCCGACATGACCGCCGCATAACGTTTCTGGCGTTCAGCACGAAGGCCCTCCCCGGAAGCGGAGAGGGCCGGTGCGTGCAGCTTGCGTCAGGACATCGCGCCGACCGGCTCGGGGGCCTGGGCCCTCGGCTTGTGCTCCTCCGGCTCGTCCCCCTCCATGGCCTCCTTGAGGAGCTGACCGCGGGAGATGTCGCGGACCTCGTCGTCGGGCCGGGCGACCAGCAGGGCCAGCATCCAGACCACGTAGAGCGCGAGGGAGAAGGTCACCCCGGCGGCGACGTGGGTCCAGAACACCGAGATGCCGTCCTGGTTCAGGCTGATCCACATCGGCCAACCGGTACCGGCGTTCACGACGCCGTCGGCCATCGGAATGAGCGGCGCGACGCCGAGGATGCGCCAGCCCGTCAGATGCGGCTTGAGCTTGTAGATGATCGCGCCGGCGAGCATCGGCATCAGCGGGTTCATCAGGACCCACCACAACGGGAGGCCCCAGATGTTCAGCGGCTGCGGACCGTAGTACTCGTACGCCCCCATCAGGACGCCCGGGCTCTCCAGGAAGATGTTGACGAAGACATCGGTGAGGTAGAGCGCGAACATGCCCCGCTTGGTGATGCCGGCGGAGTACAGCCGGTAGGCGATGTAGGCCAGACCGCCGACGTACCAGGTGTAGACGAACGGGATGAACAGCGGCATCTCGCGGTCCATCAGCGTGTAGGTGTGCGTCGCCGCGCCGGCCTTGATGTAGCACAGGCCCATGGTGTCGACGATCGGTTCCCAGATGCAGGCGATCAGTCCGCCGAGCAGGCACACCAGCAGCAGCGGCTGGCGGTGCTTGAGCACATGACGCAGGCCGTAGGCCACCAGGATGACCACCGGGATGGCGAGAAAGATCGTGAAGATGATCTCGGGCCCGAGGGGCATCTCACTGGTCGGGTGCTGCGGGATCGCCGCAATCATGCGTCCGCCTTCTGAAAGTCGACTACAAAATCGGACTCACTGTTTCATTTCAGACTGTGCGTGTCAATCGCTGTGCGAATTCCCGTACCCTGGCCCTCCATGGCGATCCCCGAGTCCGAGCCCCGGCGCGTGGATCCGGCCGTCCTCGAACAGCGCCGCGCACGCCGGCACGACAAGGTCATCGCCCGGATGCTGGGCGTGGTGGAGGGCCTGCTGCAGGAGCAGGACAGCTACCTCGATCTGAGCGTCGAGCAGATCATCGAAGCCGGCGACATGTCGCGCTCGACCTTCTATCGCTACTTCGACGACAAGGTCGATCTCGTCGTCGCGCTCGGCGACCGCGCGATGAGCGAGATCATCACCCAGGCGCAGAACATCTGGGAGCTGCCTCCCGGCGCTTCCCGCGAAGACGTCGCCGGGGCCGTGGAAGCGACGTTTCACGCCTACCTGCCGCACACCCGGCTGCTCTCGGCCGTCCTTGAGGTCTCCACCTACGACAAGCGGGCCCGGGACCACTTCGGCGAGGTCTACGCCCTCGCCCAGCGCGGCCTGGCCCAGCACATCCGCGCGGGCCAGGAGGCCGGCTCCATCCGCGGCGACCTCCACCCCGACGAGACCGCCGGCTGGCTGACGTGGATGGTCGAGCGCGGCATCGTCCAGCTCACCTCTGACGCGAGCCGTGCACGCCTCACCCGCCTCCACGAGAGCCTGACCGCGATCATCTGGCGCACGCTGTACGAGGCCTGAACCGCGCCGGACATGATGGTGAGGCTCGGCGATCTCTCCGATGGCGTGCCGGTGCTCGATGCGCTCGACGTCTTCGCCGAGCGCGCAGCACGTCGCAGACCTTCGAGAGACTGACGGACTCTCAGCCGTCGAGCAGGCGGCCGTGGAGATAGTCGTCATAGGCGGCGAGGTCCAGCAGTCCGTGGCCGGAGTAGCTGAACAGGATCACCTTCTCCTCGCCGGACTCCTTGGCGGCCAACGCTTCGTCGATCGCGGCCCGGATCGCGTGGGCCGTCTCCGGTGCCGGGATCGAACCTTGGGTGCGGGCGAACTGCACCGCGGCCTCGAAGACCTTGCCCTGCGGGTAGGCGACGGCCTCCATCCAACCGTTCTTCACCAGGTTGCTGATGATGGGGGAATCGCCGTGGTACCGCAGCCCGCCGGCGTGGATGGGCGGCGGGATGAAGTCGTGGCCGAGGGTGTGCATCAGCATCTTCGGGGTTCTGCCCGCGACGTCGCCGAAGTCGTACTCGTAGGTGCCCTTGGTCAACGTCGGGCACGACGACGGCTCGACCGCGACCAGGCGCACGCCCTCGTTGCGATCGGGCACGAACGGCAGCGCGATGCCGCCGAGGTTCGAGCCGCCGCCACAGGAACCGATCACGACGTTCGGCAGGCCCTCGCCCGCTTCCGCGAGCTGACGCTTGGCCTCCAGGCCGATGACGGTCTGATGCAGCAGCACGTGGTTGAGCACGGAGCCCAACGCGTAGTGCGTGTCCTCGCGACCGACCGCGTCCTCGACCGCCTCGGAGATGGCGATGCCGAGTGAGCCGGTGTGGTCGGGGTTCTCCTTGAGCAGCTGGCGTCCGAACTCCGTCAGCGAAGACGGTGAGGCGACGACCTGGCCACCCCAGGTCTCCATCATCACGCGGCGGTAGGGCTTCTGCCGGAACGACGCAGCGACCATGTAGACCTGGCACTCGAGGTCGTAGAGCTGCGTCGCGAAGGACACCGCGCTGCCCCACTGGCCGGCACCGGTCTCGGTCGCGATCCGGCGGATGCCCTCGGCCTTGTTGTAGAAGATCTGCGGCACGGCCGTGTTCGGCTTGTGCGAACCGGCCGGGGAGACCGACTCGTCCTTGTAGTAGATGCGCGCCGGGGTGCCGAGCGCCCGCTCGAGACGCGTGGCGCGGACCAACGGGGTCGGCCGCCAGAGCGACAGGACCTCGATCACCTCCGGCGGGATCGGGATCCATTCCTCCGGCGACATCTCCTGGCCGATGAGCTCCATCGGGAACAGGGGCGCGAGATCGTCCGGGCCGACCGGCTTCCCGGTCCCGGGGTGCAGCGGCGGAGCCAGCGGCTCCGGCAGGTGCGGGGCCACGTTGAACCAGGCCTGCGGGATCTCGTCGGAGCCGAGCTGGTAGCGCATCCGGTGACCTCTCCTCGCGTGAGCACGTGGGCCCAACGTACGGTGCCTGGCGTGGGGGCGCACGGGTCGATGTTCGGGTGAAGGCGGAGTTGCGCGCCGGCGCCGCGTCGATGGCGCCGATGTTGATCGGGGTCGTCCCCTTCGGACTGGTCGCGGGCACCACGCCGGCGGCGGTCGGGATGGACTGGCAGGCGGCGCTCGGCTTCTCGATCATCCTGTTCGCCGGAGCCTCACAACTGGCGGCGATCGACGTGCTCTCCCGCGACGGCTCGGCACTGCTGGCGGCGGTGGTGGCGTGGACGATCAACCTGCGCATGCTGCTGTACTCGGCCTCGCTCGCGCCCTACCTCTCGCACGAGCCCCTGCGCCGCCGGCTGGCCGCCTCGTACCTGATGGTCGACCAGAACTACGCGATCTGCGTGACGCGCTGGCAGTCCGGACGCGACGACCCGAAGGGCCGGGCGTGGTTCTTCATCGGCGGCGGGCTGCTCCTGTGGTCCGCATGGCAGCTCTCCACCCTGGCCGGAGCCCTGCTCGGCGAGACTTTGCCGGCGGAACTGCCGCTGGATTTCGCCGTCCCCCTGGTCTTTCTCGTGCTGCTGATCCCGGCCATCAACTCGCGCCCGGCCGCGGTTGCGGCGGTGGTCGGCGGGGTGGCCACCGTGGCGGCCTACGAGGCCGGGACGGGATCACTCGCGATCGTGTGCGGGGCCGCGGCCGGCATCGTCGGCGGAGTGCTCGCCGAGTTCGCGGTGGACGGCCGGGGGCCGGACGGCCCGCCCGAGCCGCTCGAGGACCTCGCGTGAACCGCACCTGGACCGCGATCGTGCTGGCCGGCATCGGCACGTTCGCCATGCGCGCCTCGTTCCTCGCCTTCGCCCACCGCCTGCAGGAGGTCCCACGCTGGGCGCAGCGCATCCTGCGGCAGATCCCGGCCGCCGCCCTGGCCGCGCTGGTGGTCCCGGCCCTGGTCCGCCCGCACGGCGAGTTCGACCTGTTCTCCCCGCGGCTCGCCGCGGGCCTGATCGCTGCGCTGGTCGCGTGGCGGACCAAGAGCGTGGCGCTGACCCTGATCATCGGGATCGGGTCACTGATGCTCTTCCAGGAGTTCTGAGCCGTCAGAGCTTGGCGGGTGGCTCACCGCAGCCGGGGCACGTTACGCCCGCCTTCGGCAGGACCGCACGGCACTTCCAGCAGGAGAACTCCGGCCGTTGCGTGGTCGGCACCGGCCCGGACGGGCCACGGCGGCCGATCAGCCCGCGCAGCCACTCGGCGAAGTTGTTGCTCACCGGCGAAGCTTCACACGGCGACGGGCATCAAGGTGGTCATGGCGCGCAGGCGCATCGCGGCCTGGGTGTCGACAGCTCCGGAGACCGTGACCCCGGTGCCGCCCTCGACGGGGGCGAAGGTCAGGTGCGCCGTCTTCGTCTTGCGGACGAAGAACAGCAGGACCGGGAACAGGAATGCCCAGCCGGGCGTGTGCTTGATCGTGCGGGTGACATAGCCACCGGCGGCGGACCATTCGCAGAGGACGCGGCCGGGAGACTCCAGGGCGAACCCGACGGCAGCGATCGCCTCGTCCAGCGGGAGCGGCACCACATAGGTCCGGCCCTCCATCTGATCCATGCTGGACAGGATCGACCAGTGGCCCACGACGCCTCCTCGGCTCGAACAACGGGACCCAGTATGGGCAGGTCCGCACCCCGGCGTCATGACCTCCCGTCAGAACTTGGCCTCACCCGCGGCGGGTCATTACCCGCGTCTCGCTCTGCGAACCGCGTCACAGAGGAATGGTCGGCGGGAAATCGGGAACCCTGAAGGTTTGCCGCTCGTCAGCCTTCAGTGGAGGGCCGCCGGGCAGGGGGGAGTTTGCGATGAGGTCGATTCGCGCTGCCGTCGTGCTCGCCCTCGCGGTCGGGTCCGCAGCCTGGGTGCTCCCGGCCGAGGCCGCGACGCGGTTCGCGCCGGCCGGCTCGATCGGGCACGACGTGTCGTACCCCCAGTGCGGGAAGGAACTGCCCGTCGGCGCGTTCGGAGTCGTGGGGGTCAACGGCGGCAGGACGTTCTCGGGGAACCCCTGCCTCGAGACCCAGTACGCCTGGGCGAAGAGCCTGCCCCACCAGGCGATGGTCTACCTGAACACCGGCAACCCCGGGAGCCAGAGCGATCACTGGCCGAAGGCGCCGACCAACGAGGCCGGCGCCATCTGCGCGAACGTGGCCTCCGCGTCGGACGCCGGTTGCGCCTACCTCTACGGGCGCCGGGCGGCGGCGTCGGCGATCTCGGTGGCCGCGTCCGCCGCGGTCTCGAAGGACAGCACCTGGTGGCTGGACGTCGAGAAGGCCAACAGCTGGGACGGCAACGGCGTGGGCAACACCGCCGTGCTGCAGGGCATGTACGACTACCTGCGGTCGCAGGGTGTGGCCCAGGTGGGTCTCTACTCGACCACCAAGCACTGGCCCGACATCACCGGCGGGTACACCGTGACCACCGCCGCGGACTACCGCGCGGAGTGGTCGCCGCGCTTCGCGCCGAAGTACCCGATGGAGTCGGCTCCGGTGTGGGTCGCGGGCGCGACGGCGAGCAACGCCGCCGCCCGCTGCTCGATCAGCTTCACCGGCGGCCCGACGATCCTGAGCCAGTACATCCAGTCGGGGTTCGACCACAACTACGTCTGCGGTGCCGTGAGGGCGACGCCGGCCAACTCGCGCGCCTGCAGACCGGGAGCCGGGATCCCGGCGGGGTACTTCGCGGTGTTCGGCACGCGGGGGAACGACAAACTCCGGGGCACGGCGGCCAAGGAGATCTTCTACGGCGGCCCGGGCAACGACGACATCCGCGGCGCCCGCGGGGACGACATCCTCTGCGGCGGACCGGGCCATGACCGCCTGTACGGGTCCGACGGACGAGACATCCTGGTGGGCGACATCGGCAATGACCTGCTGATGGGGTCCTCCGCCCGGGACCGGCTCTACGGCAACGGCGGGCGCGACACCCTCAACGGTGGCCCGAGTCGGGACTACTGCTCAAGCGGTGGTGGCGCCGACCCGAAACCGCAACGCTGCTGAACCCGCGAATCTGATTGAAAGTCACATCGCGGCGACGAGGGCCGACCATGTCAGCGGGATCGCGCCGTGGCCCTTACCGTTCTGCGGATTCCAGTGCTCGGCGTACCGGCCCTGCAGTGCACCACGTCGCGACATCTCACCGATCGCGTCGACGAGGTCGGTCTGCTCCCAGCGCTGGGCGGCGAGGCGGGCCAGGTAGTTCATCTGCATCCAGGCGCTGCCGCGCCAGTACTGGTCCGGGTGGTAGCTCCGCGCCTCGCGGGCCACGAAGTTCAGGCCGTAGGGCGCGGCGAACCGGCGGGGGTCGGCCAGCTGGCCCAGAGCACGCGCCGCCTTTGCGCCGTCGGGAGTGACCAGCGCCCCGAGCACGCCATCGAGAGTGGGCACATGCACGCTCTCTCCGCCTCCGAGGACCGCGACGTCGGACCAAAGCCCCTCGGACTCGCGCCACATCTGACGATCCATCACCTCTGCCAGCTCGCGCGAGCGGTCCGCCCAGATTCGGTCGCTCGTCAACGCCGCGTATTCCGCCGCGGCATGCGCGGTGATCGCATTGAACGCCGCCGGCGCGGCGAGAAAGGACTTCGACCCGATCGCCGCGCCGTCGGCGTCGTACTCGGCCTGGGTGACCAGGTGCCGGTCCAACTTCGACCAGCGCCACCGGCGCCACCGCATCCGGTTCCAGTCCGAGGCGTGCAGGAAGGCCGCGGCCCAGCTGTCCCAGCGCGGGGAGTCGTCGGCACCGGACTCCCAGGGGTGCACGAGGAAGATCAGCCCGTCGGGGGTGCGCCGTTCGGCCCACAACCACTCCAGGCCGCGACCGATCCGGGCGAGCAGGTCCGGGTCCAGGCCCTGGTGCGCCGAGAGCACCCGTGCCGCGTGGGCGTAGATCGGCGGCTGGGTGAACGAGGAACAGTCCGTGCGGGGACCGCGCTCGGTGTTCGGGAACGCGTAGCGCATGTGCGGGACGAAGCCGCTCGGAAACTGTCCCGACATCACGTTCGTGAGTTCGCGCACCCCGCGATCCGGCTCGCCGACCGCGGCCCAGGCGACGGAGGCGAAGCAGGAGTCCCACAGCCATTGGTGCGGGTAGGTCTTGCGGTGGGGATAGGTGTAGCCGCGCGTGTCGTCCCAGTGGTCGTGCAGGACCCGCACGGCACCGGCTCTGGCTGCCTCGTTGTCGTTCGTCACACATTTCCCCGCTGGCAACCCGAGCCGGTCTTTGAATCGCACCGCGTAGGGTAGCCCCAATCCGAAGAGCGCTGGCGCGACCGTGGACGAGGCCGAGTGAGCGACGGGACGGGTACGTAGTGACGACGCACCTCGCGGACACTCCTCGCACCCGGCGCAACGATCCGGTGTGGCGCGTGGGGTTCGTGTTGGCCTGCGCGGTCGTGTTCGGGATCTACCTGCTCGACCCGCCCAACGTCCCCGACCTGGCCGCGCAGACCGCGCGGGCCGAGGCTGCCAAGGACGGCGCCTACCTGTGGTGGACCGGCTGGTTCGGCGGACTCACGCTACCCAGTTACTCGGTCGGCAGCCCGTGGGTGATGGCGCACTTCGGCGTCGGCCTCTCGGCCGCTCTCGCCGGTCTCGCGGCGTGCGCGGCGGCGCCTCTCCTGTTCGAGGGCACGCGTCGTCCGCGCGCCGGGGCGGCGATCTTCGGAGTCGGCGTCGTCCTGAACGTGCTCACCGGGCGGGTCACCTTCGCCCTCGGTCTCGCGGCCGCCGTCGTTGCGCTGGTCTTCCTGAGGCGGCGTCAGACCTGGGCGGCCGTCGCAGCCGCGATCGGCGCCTGCCTGTTCAGCCCCCTGGCCGGTCTGTGGCTCGGCCTGATCGCGCTGATCGTGGCGATCGTGGACGTGTCCCGCCGCCGGTCCGCGCTGTGGATCTCCGGGGTACTGATCACGGTCGCCGGCGTACTGACGGTCGTCTTCGTCAACTCCGGGACGATGTCGTTCCCGTGGTGGCACGTGCTGTTGGCCCTGATCGCGACGGCAACGGTTGCGGTCGTGTGCCCGTCGCGCGAGATGCGGGTCGGGGCCGCGGTCTTCGCGGGCGCCATCGTCGCTTTCGCGGTGGTGCCGACCGCGGTGGGCACCAACATGATGCGCCTGGTCTGGCTCACCGCGGGCCCGGCCGCCGTGGCGACCGCGGTGCTGCCTGCGGTGCCGAAGCTGAACCTGCGCCGCGCGGGGATCGCGGTGCTCGGCGCCGGTGCGCTGTCCTGGCCGATCGCGGACCTGTCGATGCAACTGGCGCAGGCGGCCAGCCCGCAGGCCAGCCGGACCTACTACGCGTCACTCGTCGATGAACTGCAGCGGCGCGTCGCCGCCGACGGACCGGCTGCCCTTGGCCAGCGCGTCGAGATCGTCGATCCCGCCTCGCACTGGTCCGCGGCCTATGTCGCCCCGACGGTGCCGATCGCCCGCGGTTGGGACCGCCAGGCCGACCGGGCGGCCAACCCGTTCTTCTACGACGGCACGCTCAGCGCGACGAACTACCGCCTGTTCCTCTCCGAGCTCGCGGTGCGCTGGGTCGCGCTGCCCACCGAGGGGTCCCTGGACTACGCCGCCAAGGCGGAGGCCGACCTGATCCGCTCCGGCCTGCCGTATCTGACCCCGATCTGGTCCGACGAGTCGTGGCAGCTGTTCCAGGTCGAGGACAACCGGCCGCTGCTACGCGGGGCGACGCTGCTGGAGATCGACGCCAGCAACATCACCTTCCGGGCCACCGAGGCCGGACCCGTCCAGCTCCAGATCCGCTGGTCCCCGATGCTCACCCTGATCCCGGCCGGCGGCGACGAGGCGGTCGGCTGCGTGATCGAGCGCGGGGAGTGGACGACGATCCTGGTTCCCGAACCGGGCACCTACACGCTGATCTCCCGGCTGGGCCTGCCGACCGCGGACCGCGACCCCATCTGCGACTGATCCCGGCCGGAAACCCGGGCACCGTGGCGACGCGGACCAATTCTGGAGCCAATCCGGATGTGATCCACAACAAATAGCGGTCCGAACCCGACGCTCTCGCGTCATTCTGGAATGCATGCCCGACCGATCGGTCGGGAAGGCTCAGGCTGACATGGGGAGTCCGACGAACGTGACCGCAACGGTGGAGCGCGCTTTCGCGTCGCCCGCCGTCGCGGTGCCCCGGGAGGTCGAGCAGCGCCGGACGCTGGCCGTCGCGGCCGCCGGCACCTTCATCGCTCTCGTCGTCTACACGACGCCGCTGGGCATCATGCCCTCGATAGCCGCCGGGGTGAACGCGGGCATCGACACCCAGACCTGGCTGCTGTCCGCAGTCAGCCTCGGCTTCGCGACGACCCTGATCTCGGCGGGCGCGCTCGGCGACGACTACGGCCGCAAGCGGGTGCTGATCGGCGGTGCGATCGTGCTGGCGCTCGCCAGTGCGGTCTGTGCCGTCGCTCCGAACCCCGGGGTCTACCTGGCCGGGGCACTGGCCCAGGGTGCGGGCGGGGCCGCCGTCATGGCGTGCAGTCTCGGCCTGATCGCGCACGCGTTCCCGGTGGGCCCGCAGCGGGCGCGCGCGACCGGCATCTGGGGAGCGGCACTGGGCGCGGGGATCGGGTCCGGCCCCATGCTCGGCGCGATCTTCGACATGTCGATCGGCTGGCACGCGGCCTTCGCTTTCAGCGGACTGATGGCCCTGGGACTCGCGGTGGTCGCGCACGTGTACCTGGTGGAGTCCAAGGCGGAGGAACACAAGCCGATCGACCTGGTCGGCATGGTGCTGCTGGGCGCCGGCGTCGGCGCGCTGATCGGCGGCCTGGTCCGCGGGCGCACCGGCTGGACCGACGTCTCGACGCTCGCGCTGATCGGGAGCGGACTGCTGCTGCTGGCCGCCTTCACCGTCGTCGAGGTGCGCAAGAAGGCCCCGATGCTCGACATGACGCTCTTCCGAAGCCCCCGGTTCAACGCCGCGACCTTCGCGGCCGTGGGGACCGGCCTCGGGGTCATCTCCCTGCTGTCCTACCTGTCGACGATGTCGCAGCGCGGCATGGGCGACGAGCCGATCGTCGCGGGCGCACTGATGGCGACGTGGGCGGCGGCGAGCATCGTGACGGCGCTGTTCGTCCCCCGGCACTTCGACCACTTCTCCGGCCGGGCCCACCTGGCGGTCGGACTGGCCGTCACCACGGTCGGCATGGTCTCCCTGTTCGGGGTGGAGGCCGACACGAATGCGTGGCTGCTGGTGGCCGGAATGGCCCTGATGGGGATTGGCAGCGGTATTGCGAACGCTGCGCTGGGCCGGGAGGCGGTCGCGTCCGTGCCGGCCGGCCGGGGGTCCCTGGGGAGCGGCGCGAACAACACGGCCCGCTACATCGGGTCCTCGATCGGGGTTTCGATCGTCGCAACCATCGTGGCCGACCAGGGCACCGGCGCCGACGCGGTGATGGACGGCTGGAACATCGCCGTCCTGGTGACCGCTGCGCTGTCCCTGCTGGGCGCGCTGGCCGTCCTGGCCTGCAAGCCCGCCGAAGCGACGTAGCTCGTGGTCGTCACCGGGCCGCGCCCCGGTCCTGCTGTCGTGCCGCCGCGCACGGCTTCCGCCACGCCCGCCGCCCGGCGGCAGGAGCAGCGCCGGACGTTGACGATCGCGGTCGCCGGCAATCTGGTCGTGCTCATCGTCTACTGCCTGCCGCTGTCGATCCTGCCGGCGATCTCCACCGGGATCGGAGCGGGCCAGGACAGCCAGACGTGGCTGCTGGCCTCGGTCAGCCTGGGGATGGCCACCACGCTGTTGCCTGCCGGCGCGCTCGGTGACGACTACGGGCGTCGCCGCGTGTTCGTCGGCGGCGCCGTTCTGCTCGCGCTGGCCAGCGGGGTGTGCGCGGTCGCCGACAGTCCCGGCGTGTTCCTGGTCGGAGCGCTCGCGCAGGGCGTCGGCAGCGCCGCGATCATGGCGTGCAGCCTCGGGCTGATCGTCCACGCGTATCCCGAAGGACCCGCGCGGCGCGGTGCTACCGGGATCTGGGGAGCCTCGCTCGCGTCCGGCATCGGGATCGGGCCGTGGATGGCCGCGGGGCTGGAACCGGTCGCCGGGTGGGAGGCGTCCTTCGTCCTCGCCGCCGTGTTCGCGGTCGCCCTGGCGATCGCCGCGCAGCGCCTGCTCGTCGAGTCCCGCGCTCCGGACCACAAACCGATCGACCCGGCCGGGATGGTCCTGCTCGGCTCCGCGGTCGGTGCCCTGATCGGCGGGATGGTCCGCGGGCGCTCGGGCTGGAGCGACCCGGCGACGGTCCTGCTCCTCGGTGCCGCGCTCGTGCTGGCCCTGCTCTTCACGCTCGCCGAGAGCCGCCGGCCGGACCCGATGCTCCCCCTGTCGCTGTTCCGCAGCCGCCGATTCCTGGCCGCATCCCTCGCCTCGTCCGCGATGGGGCTCGGGATGATCACCGTCCTGTCCTACGTCTCGACGGCGGTGCAGCGCGGCCTGGGCGCGGACGCCCTGGCCGGCGCCGGGCTCGTCACCTGCTGGTCGGTCGCGAGCGTCGGCACGTCCCTCGGCGTCTCCCGGTTCCTCCCCAACCCGGACGGGCGGCGGCAACTGGCGTTCGGCCAGGTCGTGATCGGGGTCGGGCTGCTGTCGATGTGGGGCCTGGACACCGGGTCGCCCGCGTGGACGCTGGCCGCGGGCTTCGTCCTCAGCGGGATCGGCGCCGGTATCGCCAACGCAGCGATCGGTGGCGAGGCGGTCGCCGCCGTCCCCGCCGGGCGCGGGTCGCTCGCCAGCGGCGCGAACATCACCGCCCGCTACATCGGCTCCTCGATCGGGGTCGCGATCTTCGCCACGATCGTCGCCGGTTCCGGCGCCGACCCCGCCGGCGTCACCGCCGGCTGGAACGCCGCGATCCTCGTGACCGCCGCGTTCTCCTTGCTCGGGGCCGGCGCGGTTCTGGCCTGCCGACCCGCGCCCCGAGCGGGTCTAGGCGGCGGGCGCTTGGAGATCGAGGACCCGGCCGATGAACAGGGTCGTGTTGGTGGCCTTGTCCCTGATCAGGAACAAGAACGGCGAGGCCACGTCGATGGTCGGCCCGTGTGACCCGGCCATCGAGACCCCCGTCGCGGCGGCGGCCTCCGTGCCGGACTCGTCGACGTCGATGAAGGCCTCGTGCTCGACCGCGTCGATGAAGAGGCCTCCACCTGCGAGCATCCGAACTGAAGTCGGCGCCGTCACCGAACGCAGATCGCATCCCCATCCGCTTCAGCGGCTCGACCAGGGAGCTGTGCGTCGAGAAGCTGAATCGCGGCAGGCTCAGGTGGATGCCCCCGTCCTTGATCTTGCCAAGGATCTGCTCGAGCTTCGCGTCGTCAAGGCAGCCTCGAATTGCTCGAGTCGGACGCTTGCGTCGAGGGATCCCTCCGGGAAAAGCTCGGGGATTCTGTTCTGCGTGCGGGCGTTCACCCACCGATTGACCTGAGCCCGGGCCGCCTCGAGGTTGCCGGCGAAGTCGGTCGCGACCAGGGGCGCCCCGAAGTGCGTGACCAGCGAATCGAGGAAGGGGGCGAGGAACTCGGTCCCCTGCTGACCCCAGAGCCGGTTCGCCACCGTGAACTTCACGGCGTCGTCGTCGGCGCGGTGGGCCGGCCCGCGGTCGAGGGCGTTCATCGCGGGCAGCAGCCTGGGTTCCTCAAGCGGGAAGCCCAACGCGGCGGCCATCTCCTCCATCGTCGTCCCAGCGGCCCCGGTCGAGGTCATGGCCAGTGCGAGCCAGGCACTGTACGGGCCGATCACCACGTTCTCGCGAGTCGCCGCCGTCCTTGCTAGGACGCGGTGACCGCCCAGTTCGTTCGCCTCCGACGCCACGCACATGCGCCTTGCGGGAGGGCCGGCGATGGCACGAGGCCCTGCGGATGTGAAGCAGGCATCCCAGTCGGAACTCATGTTGCCTGTGTGGCGTCCAGGTCGCCACAGTAGTAACGGATGGGATGTCTGCTTCACGGTCAGCCGCCCCGACGTCCCATTCCGCTGGAGCCGCGGGATGGCCCCGCGGCGGCCCACGGCGATCCAGGTGGCAGATTCGTGGGAAGCCGGCCGAAGGAGACTCCATGCTCGACCCCCGCTCGAACACGATCGACAGCGTGCTGGCGCGCAGCGCCCACCGTCACCCGGACCGGGTCGCTCTGGAGTTCGGCGACCGGGCCTGGACCTTCCGCGAACTCGACGACGCGGTCAGCCGGGCCGCCGCGGCGTTGCTGGAGCGCGGCCTCACCCAGGGCGAGCGCGTGGCCGCCTACGGCCAGAACTCGGACGCGTATCTGATCGCGTTCCTCGCGTGCTGCCGGGCGGGGCTGGTGCACGTGCCGATCAACTACGCGCTCACCGGCGATGAGTTGGCCTACCTGATCGAGAACTCCGGCGCCGTGCTCGTGCTGGCCGATCCGAAGTTGGCCCCGAACCTCGGCAAGGTCGCGAACTGCCCGGACCACCTGTTGCTGCGCGACGGCGAGGGGGCACTGCTCGACCGCGTCCGCACCGGGGACGTCCCGTCGATCGACGTTGAGGTCGCGGACACCGAACTCGCGCAACTGCTGTACACGTCGGGCACCACCTCGCGGCCCAAGGGCGCGATGATGACCCACCGCGCCTACACCTACCACTACGCGTCCGTGATCACGGCCCTCGACGTGAAGCCCGACGACGTGATGGTGCAGGCCATGCCGCTGTACCACACGGCCCAGATGCACGTGTTCATGTTGCCGGCGCTCGCGGTCGGCGCCCGCTCCTATCTGCTGGAGACCCCGGACATCGCGCGGGTCCTCGAGCTGGTGGAGACTCAGCGGGTCACCTCGTTGTTCCTGGCGCCCACGGTGTGGGTGCCGCTCTCCCAGCACCCCGACTTCGCGTCGCGTGATCTGACGAGTCTTCAGAAGGCCTACTACGGCGCCTCGATCATGCCCGGTCCGGTGCGCGAACGAATCGCCCAGGCGCTGCCTGAGCTCGGTTGGTACAACGCCTTCGGTCAGACCGAGATCGGCCCGCTGGCCACGGTCCTGCGCCCCGAGGAGCACGCCGATCGTCCCGAGTCCTGCGGCCGTCCGGTGCTCTTCGTCGACATGCGGGTCATCGACGGCAACGGCAACGACGTCGAGCCAGGCGGCACCGGCGAGGTGGTCTACCGCTCACCGCAGCTGTGCCTGGGCTACTGGAACAAGCCGGAGGAAACCGCCGAGGCGTTCGAGGGCGGCTGGTTCCACTCCGGCGACCTGGTCCGCATCGACTCCGAGGGCTACATCACCGTCGTCGACCGCATCAAGGACGTCATCAACACCGGCGGCGTGCTCGTCGCCTCCCGCGAGGTCGAGGACTGCCTGTACAGCTACCCAGGAGTCGCGCAGGTCGCGGTGATCGGCACGCCGGACGAGAAGTGGATCGAGGCGATCACCGCAGTGGTCGTGCGGCAGCCGGACGCCACCGTCACCGAGGACGAGCTGATCGCGCACGTGAAGGCGAACCTCGCCAGGTACAAGGTGCCGAAGTCTGTGCACTTCGTCGACGACCTGCCGCGCAACGCCTCCGGCAAGCTGCTCAAGCGGGTACTGCGCGACCAGCTCGCCGACTAGGACTCGTCGCGCGGGGGTTCGGTCCGGCCGTAGAGGGTGCGCGACTTGCGGGCGATCGCCTGGGTCGCACGGCGGCGGGTCAGGATCAGCACCACGATGCCGGCGACGCCCAGCGCGGAGCCGACCAGGCCGAGGCCGACACTCTCGGAGTCCGCGGCGTCACGGCTGCCGTTGACCAGCAGGCAACCGGCGACCAGCAGGTGCCCCAGCCCGTCCAGCCGGGGCTCGATGCGCGCGCCGAAGCCGGGAGTGACGACGCCGCCGACGGCGCCCACCAGCCCGAGCAGCGCGAACGCGGCTCCGACGACGATCGCGGCCCAGGCCAACATCAGCGACTCCTCCGATCCGATCGCAAGAATCTAGTCGTAGGGTCGTCGAGCCGAGAGGTGACACCTCTCGCGACGGCGGGAGGGGCTCGACGTGCGGGTTCGGGGCGCGGCGCTGATCGCTGCGACGGGGCTGCTGGTCGCCGGGTGCTCGGGCGGCGACGGGGAAGCGGCGGCGCCCACGCCCGACCCGAGCGCCTCGGCCGTGCCGACCGCTTTGACCTGCTCCGACGAGCGCGGGGACAACGCCGACCCGACGCTCGACCTGCTCTCCGTGCGCCTGGCGCGGGTGGGCGACCAGATCCGGGTGGTGTTCGACCACACCGAGCCGCCGGGCGAGGATCCGCTGTCGTGGGTGGTCGGCTTCGTCGGCGCCAACGGCCGGCGGACCGTCGAGTTGACCGCCGAGCGCCGCAAGAACGGCGACCTCGCGCACGCCATCGTCGTCAACGACGACAAGCGACCGGTCACCGACCTCGTCCGGATCACTTCCGAGGGCATGACCACGGTGTTCCCGGTGAAGCCCATTGACGACCTCGGCCCGGGCGTCCGCTGGTACGCCGCGATCGGGGTCGACGGGGAGGACATCGACTTCTGCCCCGGCGGGCCCGAGCTGCGCGAGGTTCTCGACATCACCCCCCTGACGCTGCCCGACCGCTGGTAGCCCCGTGCGCTTCCGGTTGACCCGTGCATTGCCCGCCGAACTCCGCGGCGCCGCGACCGCGGCACTGACCTATCCCGACGTGGGCGCGACCGCCGGGTCCCTGCCGGCCGGCTACGCCCACCTGCGCCATCGCGAGTTTCTCGGTGCTGGCCCCGGTGTCCTCGACCGGGCCGAGGCCGCGCTGCTGACGTGGCAGGCCCAGTCGGGGGCCGGGCTGGCGGTGGCGAGCGATGGGGCGGTGGCGGAGGGTCGCGCCGTCGTGCTCGGCCTGGGTCGACCGCTGTGCCTGGTCATCCCGTGCCGCGTGGTGTGGACGCTGCAGGAGGAGCGCCGCCGCGGCTTCGCCTACGGCACGCTGCCCGGCCACCCCGAGTCCGGCGAGGAAAGCTTCGTCCTCGAGCTCGGCACCGACGACGCGGTGCACTTGACCATCACCGCGTTCACCCGGCCGGGCAACGTCGGAATCCGCCTGCTCGGCCCGGTCGGCCCGGCGATCCAGCGGTTTTACGTCCGGCGGTACGCGCGGGCGATCCGACGGGCCGTCAGTTGAGCGTCGGCTCCGGGTCCGGCGGCCCGGACTCCTCGCCGAGATCCTCCGCCGGCTCGCCTCCGTCCGTCTCGGCGTCACCGGAGGTGGCCGGGGCGTCCGGGTCGTCGAGGATGCGCAGCAGTTCCTCGCCGTAGGCCGGGATCAGGTTGGGTCCGGAGACGAAGGGAGCGACCGCGACCCGGCTCAGCGCGCGTTCGGTGAAGCCGTCGTCGAACCCGTTGGAGCAGCCGCCGTACCGGAGGTAGATCTGCGAGTCGCCTTTCGTGGTGGTGACCCGCAGGACGATTTCCTCGGTGCCGCGGATCGTCCGGGCGTCGCTGCCCTCGCAGCCGCCCTCGGCATCCGGACCGGCACCGACCTTCGAGTCCTCGATGCGGTGCACCGCGTCGCGAGCCTCGTTCCCGGTCAGCTTGATCGAGGACAGCAAGGTGGGGGCGGACTTCGGCGTCCCGTCGGGCAGCACCGGTGCGATGGTCGGACGCAGGTCCGCGCCGTCGAGTTCGGGATCGAGTTCGGGGTCGAGCGAAGGCTCGAGCCCGTCAGGGTCCTCGCCGACCAGGTCCTCGTCGGAGTCGAGGGGGATGTCCTCCTCGCCCTCGGATGCCGGGTCGAGTTCTTCCGAGAACTCCTCCTCGGGCACGTCGGCGAAGCGGCCGCCGGGGATCGCGTAGCGGCAGGCCGCCACCGACTTGATGCTCTTCAGGTCGACGACCGAGACCGGGGCGTCCGGGCGGCGGGCGGGCTCGGCCGAGATCGGGTCGGTGACCGGGCAGCCGTTCGCGTCGGTGGCGATCTGACGCAGGGTGTCCAGGATCTGCCGGCGGACGTCCTCCAGCGCCTGCACGCGCACCAGCACCGCGCCCAGGCGGACCGTCTCGCGGTCACCCTCGGCGCCCTCCTCGACATCCGGGCTGCCGGCGGCGAAGGTCATCGAGACGAAGGCGCCCGCTTTCTCGACCAGCGTCGCGGGATCAGGGTCGTCGTCGTCCTCCGGTCCGGGACACGTGGGTTCGACCGGGATGCCCGGGCGGATGACCACTGGCTGGGAGACCGCTGCGTCCGAGATGCACCACAGGGCGGCGGCGACGTCCCCGCTCTGGTGGCCCCAGGCGGCCGGGACCGTGAGCTCGACGTCGCCGAACGATTCGGTGCGCAGCCCGGTCGACGTGGCCGTCGGGGACGGATCCGCCTCGGTCCCGAGGTCCCCCGGATCGTCGTCGCTGCACGCAGGAAGGCCGGCGAACAGGACGGTCACGGCCGTCACGACGGTGACGGACCGCAGAGCGCGCCTCATCTTCACTGGTGCCTTTCGTCCGCGGCCGAGGTCGGCCGGCTCGTACCGGTGCGCCCGAGCCACCACAACGCGGCCGGCGGGAGGAACAGCGGGATGAACCCGTAGCCCGCACCGTAGATCGACCAGACCGAGGAATCGGGGAACCAGTCCCGTTCGATCAGACTCAGTGTCCCGACGATGAGCACCCCGACGAATTCGGCGAGACACACCGCGCGAGCCGCGGCGCGGGCTCGCGGCGAGGGTCGGCGCAACAGCGCGGCGCCCGCGATGTAGACCACGGCGGCGACCGCGGTCAGGCCGTAGGCGAACGGCGCATGGCCCGGGTCGTCGGCCAGTTGCACGCCGGCCCGGCCGGCCGCCGCCAGCGCGAGGACGGTGTAGAGCCCGACGATGACGGTCAGCGCCCCCGTCCCCCGCGCACCGCCGCGAACGGGAGCGCTCACGCCACCGTCCCGGTCCGCCAGGTGACCCACATCCGCTGCAGCATCACGACCAGCGAGATGCAGGCCAGCGCGGCAACGACCGCACGGAACCGGTCCGCGGACCCGGCTCCGTCCGGAGCCTTGACCTCGATGCCGCCGAGGAACTCGGGATCGGCGCCCGGTGCGCCGGGCTCCGCGGGGAACCCGAGCCGGACCGGGAGGCCGACCAGCAGCGGCAGCAGCAGCAGCGAGCCGAGCGCGTAGACCACATGGGTCCCGGGCTCGGCCGCGTCGTGGCCGGCGGCCAGCGTGATCACCGAGGCGAGGACCTGGACGAACAGCACCAATTCCAGCGCCATCAGGGCGAGCACCTGGGCCCGGTTCAGCACCCGTCGCCGGATCGCCGACCAGCCTGCCCAGCCGCCCAGGCCTACCGCCGCCAGCATCAGGACGGCGGTGGTGGCGCGGGACATGAGCTCACGTTATTGCGCCGCGGAAAAAACTTCGGCCCGACCCTCAAGGCGGGTGGGTCCGGAGCCGAGACTCTTCCTGTCACCACCGCAGCACACCGGCTAGGCCGGTCGGAGCGGAGCACAGGCACCAGGATCGGGTTCTTCACCCTCCCCCAATCCGGAACTGGCGCCGGTCCCCCCTTCCGGACCTGAAGTACCGGGAACGCGGGAAACCGGGGCTCCGACACTGGCCGTCGGGCCCCGGCCCCACCCCGCACCACCCACAGTTCAGACACCAGCGACACCACCCCAGAAGACCCCGAGGCGCTCACCCCCCTGGACGCCCCGGAGTGCGAGAGCAAACGACGCGGTTCACCCCTCCGCTTCGCCGTCGCTCGCACAACACCGAAAGCCCCGGCCCCCCTGCCGGGGCTTCGGTCTTTAACGCGCCGATGCGGACGTCACGCGCACCGCTGCACCCGCCCTGACCGCGCTCCACTGGCCAGGGCGGCCTCGTGAAGCAGGGGCCCGGCCGGTGAAGGCGCGGGTTTGGCGAGGCAGGCGGAGGCCGGCCGTCGTTCAGCCGGCCGAAAGCTCCTCGGCGAGCAACTCCGCGATCTGGGCGGTATTCAGCGCCGCCCCCTTGCGGAGGTTGTCGCCACAGAGGAACAGGTCGAGGGCGTGCGGGTCGTCGAGCGCCCGCCGGACGCGGCCGACCCAGGTGGGGTCGGTGCCGACGACGTCGGCCGGGGTCGGGAACTCGCCGTTGCCCGGGTCGTCGACCAGGACGACGCCGGGGGCGTCGCGCAGGATCGCCTGGGCGTGGGCGACGGTGACCTCGCGCTCGAAGGTCGCGTGGACCGCGAGGGAGTGCGTCGTGATGACGGGGACCCGCACGCAGGTCGCCGAGACCCGCAGGTCGGGCAGGCCGAGGATCTTGCGGGACTCGTTGCGGACCTTCAGCTCCTCGGAGGACCAGCCGTCCTCCTTGAGCGACCCGGCCCACGGCACGACGTTCAGCGCCAGCGGGGCCGGGAAGGGCCCGAACTCACCGATCGCACGGCGGACGTCACCGGGCTGGGTGCCGAGGGTGTCCGAGCCGGCGACCTTGGACATCTGCTCGCGCAGCGCGTCGATGCCGGGCTGACCCGCGCCGGAGGCCGCCTGGTACGACGCGACCACGAGGGCCTGCAGGTTGTACTCCGCGTGCAGCGCGCCCATCGCGACGATCATCGACAGCGTCGTGCAGTTCGGGTTGGAGACGATCCCCTTGGGGCGGCGACGGGCGGCGGCCGGGTTCACCTCGGGCACCACGAGCGGCACCTCGGGGTCCATGCGGAACGCGCCGGAGTTGTCGACCGCGATCGCGCCACGGGCGACGGCGATCGGCGCCCATTCGGCGGAGATCTCGTCCGGCACGTCGAACATCGCGACGTCGACGCCGTCGAAGCACTCCGGAGACAGGGCGATCACCTCGACCTCCTGGCCGCGGACCACCAGCTTCTTGCCGGCCGACCGGGCCGAGGCGATCAGCCGGATCTCACCCCAGACGTCCTCGCGGGTCGAGAGCAGATCGAGCATGACGGTGCCGACGGCACCGGTCGCCCCGACGACCGCCAGGGTGGGCTTGCTACTCATCGTCCGGTTCCTCCGTAGACCACGGCGGCGCCCTCGCCGTCAGGATCGGTGTCCAGGTCGAACGCCGTGTGTGCGGCCGTCACTGCAGTGTTCACGTCGTCCTCGCGCACGACCACCGAAATACGGATCTCCGAGGTCGAAATCATCTCGATGTTCACCCCGGCCTCCGCGAGGCAGGCGAACAACTTGGCCGAGACGCCCGGATGCGAGCGCATCCCCGCGCCGACGAGCGAGATCTTGCCGATCTGGTCGTCGTAGCGGAGCGACTCGAAGCCGATCTCGCCCTGAATCTTCTCCAGCGCCTGCACCGCCTTCGCGCCGTCGGTCCGGGGCGCGGTGAAGGAGATGTCCGTCCGCCCCGTGGCCGCACCGGAGACGTTCTGGACGATCATGTCGATGTTGAGGCCGGCGCCCGCGACCGTCGAGAAGATCGCCGCGGCCTGGCCGGGCTTGTCGGGCACGCCGACGACCGTCACCTTGGCCTCGCTGCGGTCGTGCGCGACGCCGGCGATGATCGGCTGCTCCATGGCATTCCCTTCACGGTCGGAACCGGTGTACTCGGCGGTCACCCACGTGCCGACCCGGTGGCTGAACGAGGACCGGACGTGGATCGGCAGCTGGAACCGCCGGGCGTACTCCACGCAGCGCAGGTGCAGCACCTTCGCGCCGCTGGCCGCCATCTCCAGCATCTCCTCGTAGGTGATGACCGGCAGGCGGCGGGCGGCGGGGACGATGCGCGGGTCCGCGGAGAAGACGCCGTCCACGTCGGTGTAGATCTCGCAGACGTCGGCGTTCAGCGCCGCGGCGAGGGCGACCGCGGTGGTGTCGGAACCGCCGCGTCCGAGCGTGGTGATGTCCTTGGTGGACTGCGAGACCCCCTGGAACCCGGCCACGATCGCGATCGCGCCGTCGGCCAGCGCCCCGCTGATCCGGCCCGGGGTGACGTCGATGATCCGGGCCTTGCCGTGCTCGGAGTCGGTGATGACGCCGGCCTGACTACCGGTGAAGGAGCGCGCCTCGTGGCCCAGGTTGGCGATGGCCATCGCGAGGACGGCCATCGAGATCCGCTCCCCGGCGGTGAGCAGCATGTCCAGCTCACGGGCCGGCGGCACCGGGGACACCGCGTTGGCCAGGTCGATCAGCTCGTCGGTGGTGTCACCCATCGCGGAGACGACGACCACCACGTCGTTGCCGGCCTGCTTGGTCTCGACGATGCGCTTGGCGACCCGCTTCACGGATTCGGCGTCGGCAACGGATGAACCGCCGTACTTCTGCACGACGAGCCCCACGGCGACAACCCCCTTGCCGGATTGGCCCGCAACGACGGGCCCGATCGGGCTGCCTCGGCCCGATCTTGATTCTACGACCCCCGCACAGCGCGGAACGGCGGTGTGGGACGAACGTGCATCCGGACGGATTTCGTCCCTCGCTCCGCCACAGATCCGTTAAGTCCGCCGCATCGCACGCCGAAGCTGCCTACCGTGCGGGGCAGGGGGACGGTTCGGGACGCGGGAGAGGTTCGGCGGGTGGCTCGGGGGCGGCAGAACCGGCGCGGCACTCGCACGCGCCTCGGTGGCGCGCTGGTGACGGCCGTCGCGCTGGTCGCCGCGGGCGGCACGGTGCAGACCGCACACGCGGCTCCCGCTCCGGTTGCTCCGTTCGAGGGATTCGCCGCGAGCGGCGTCGTACCGCTGGTCCGCGGGCATTCCCACAACGACTACGAGCGGCGCCGGCCACTGTCCGATGCGCTGGCCCGCGGCTACACCTCGATCGAGGTCGACGTGATGCTGGTCGGCGGCCGGCTGCTGGTCGGGCACGACCTGATCCAGGCCGTGGTCCGCGGCGCCACGCTGCGCTCGCTGTACCTGGACCCGCTGGCCGACTGGGTCGCGCGCAACGGCGGGACGGTGTTCGCCCCGGGTGGCCCGGCCCTGCGCCTGCTCGTGGACGTCAAGTCCGAGGCGCGCAGCACCTGGCGGGCGTTGGAGGCGCTGCTGGGCGACTACGACGACATGCTGACCCGCTTCACCCCGGCCGGCGTCACCCCCGGCGCGGTGTCGGTGATCGTCTCCGGCAACCGCGCGCCTGAGCTCCTGGCCACCGGCGCCGAGCGCTACACGGCCCTGGACGGCCGGGTCGACGACCTCGCCGCCGCCGCCCCCGCGCCCGCCGATCGAATGCCGATGGTCAGCGCGCGCTGGGGCGCGCTGTTCCGCTGGACGGGGACGGGCTCGATGCCGGTCGAGGAATTCGCGGCGATGCGCGGGCTGGTCCGCACCGCGCACGCCCAGGGGCGCGTTCTGCGCTTCTACGGCACGCCGGACCGCACCGCGGCGGTCCGCGAGAACGTCTGGCGGGCCGAGCTCGCCGCGGGGGTGGACCTGATCAACGTGGACGACCTCCGTGCGGGACAGGCCTTCCTGCTGGCCGCCGATCCGCCGCCCCCGGCCACCGCGCCGGGGCCGTCGGGGCCGTCGGGGGCAGGACATAAGCTCGCCGCAGGAGGCGTCCGCCCGGACGCCGGGTCCTGAGGGGAGCGGCCGTGACCACCGGCGGAATGCCCGACATGGGAGCGCTGCTCGCCCAGGCGATGCAGATGCAGCAGCAGATCCAGGACGTCCAGTCGCAACTGGCCGCCACGCACGTCACCGGCAGCGCCGGCGGCAGCATGGTGAAGGCCACCGTGACCGGTGGCGGTGAGCTGATCGGCCTCGAGATCGACCCGTCGGTCGCCGACCCGAACGACACCGAGACCCTGGCGGACCTGATCGTGGCCGCGGTACGCGACGCGAATCGCGCGGCGGCCGATATGCAGCAGCAGGCAATGAGCCCGTTCGCCGCCGCCATGGGCGGCATGGGTGGCATGGTCGAGGGCATGGGCCTGGACGCGAGTGCTTTCGGGCTCGGCGCGAGCGGCGGGCTGGGTGGCCTGCCGCCCGGCAGCCGGTAACTCGGGGCTTCGTTGTACGAGGGCATCGTCCAGGACCTGATCGACGAGCTCGGGCGGTTGCCCGGCGTCGGCCCCAAGAGCGCGCAGCGCATCGCGTTCCACCTGCTCTCCGCCGATCCGGCCGAGGTGCGGCGGCTGACGACCGCGATCGCGCAGGTCAAGGAGCGCATCCGGTTCTGCGACCTCTGCGGCAACGTCACCGAGGACGTGCAGTGCCGGATCTGCCGCGACCCGCGGCGTGACCCCTCGGTGATCTGCGTCGTCGAAGAGGCCAAGGACGTCGTGGCCATCGAGCGCACGCGGGAGTTCCGCGGCCGCTACCACGTGCTCGGCGGGGCGATCAGCCCGATCGAGGGCGTCGGCCCCGACGACCTGCGGGTGCGGGAACTGATGGCCAGGCTCTCCGACGGAGCGGTCACCGAGATCATCCTGGCGACCGACCCGAACCTCGAGGGCGAGGCGACTGCGACCTATCTCGCGCGCCTGATCAAACCGCTGGGCTTGAAAGTGACCCGTCCGGCTAGTGGACTGCCGGTGGGCGGTGACCTGGAGTACGCCGACGAGGTCACGCTCGGGCGCGCATTCGAAGGACGGCGACTGCTCGATGTGTGATCGGAACAGGCGAAAGGTGACACGGTGACCGAGGACCCGGCGAGCTTCGCGACGCAGATCGCGGACCAGGTCGAGAGCTTCCTGATCGCGTTGCGCGAGTGCGCGCGCGTCAGCAGCCCCGAAGAAGCGGTGCCGATGCTGCACCTGGCCACCGCGCAGCTGCTGCTGGCGGGCGGCCGCCTCGGCACGATGTCCGACATCGTGCTGGAGGAGCAGTTCGAGCCGGACGCCGGTGAGGACCCGGACCTCGACGAACTGCGCACCGCCCTGGCCGATCTCCTCGAGCCCATCGACGAGTACGCCGAGGTCTTCGACCCGTACGAGCGTCACCCCGAGCTGATGATCTGCCGGATGTCCGACGAGCTCACCGAGGTCGCGGCCTCGCTGCTGCACGGGCTCCAGCACTACAAGGCCGGCCGCGAAGCCGAGGCCCTGTGGTGGTGGCAGTACTCCTACCTGAACTCGTGGGGCTCCTCCGCCTCGACGACCCTGCGGGCGCTGCACAGCGTCCTCGCCCACGACCGCCTCGACACCAGCACCGGCGACACCGCCCTGCTCCAGGCCCTGGACCCGGCGACCGTCCGCCTGTAGGGCGCAACCATTCGCTCATGCATGAGCGAGTTGTCGTTCTCGTGCCCGAAATGTCCGGTTGATCGACCATCCGCTCATGCATGAGCAGACGGTGGGGCGGCTCAGTCGTGCTCGACCTCGCTGAGGACGCTGGCGCCGAACTCCTTCATCAGCAGGTCCCGGCCGGACAGGCCGTCGTCCGGGGCGGCCTCGTCATCCGGGGCAGCGACGTCGTCGGGCTCGGCGTGGTACTCCACCGCGGCCGGCGGGGGCGGGGGTCCCGGGGCCGGCGCGGCAGGCGGCGCCGGCGGCCGGGATGACTCGGGCCGGGAGGACTCCGGCCGGGACGAGGTCGGCGCGGGCGGCGGCTCCGGCGCCGGGACGACGTGGGTCGGTCCGGCCGCGGGGCGCGCGGTCGCCTTGGACGGGTCCAGCACCGCGTCGAGGCGGAACTGCGCGCGCAGGACCTCGGCGACCGCGTCGCGCAGCAGCGCGTCGTGCGCGGAGTTCGAGAAACCCCGGCGGGTCCCCTCGTCGGCGAACGCCAGCGTGATGGTGTCGCCCTCGACCGAGGCGATCTGCACCTTGTCGAGCAGGATCATCCACGTCACCCGGCGACGCTTCTTGACGACCTCGAGGATCTCGGGCCACATCCGCCGGACCGCGACGATGTCGGTGCCGCCCCCGGCCGCGATCGGCTCGGGCTCCACGGCGAGCGGCGGTACGGCCCGCACGACGGGTTCGGGCTCCCGCGCTGGTTGGCGGGCGGGTGGTTGCTCCGGGGCCTGTTCGCGGACCGGCTCCGGTGCCGCCGGCTCCGACGGCTCCGGTGGCTCCGGCGGCGCTGAAGCCTCCACCGGCGGCGGGGCGGCGACCGGCGCCGGAGTGGTCGGGGTCGGGGTGGGCGCCGGGGTCGGCCGGGGCGCGGGAGCGACCGGGACGGAGGCGTCGCCGGCGAGGCGCCGCTCGAGGCGGTCCAGGCGGGCATGGAGATCGCGGTCGGCGTCACCGGCGGCGGGGAGCAGGACCCGGGCGCAGATCAGTTCGAGCTGCAGGCGCGGTGCGGTCGCGCCCCGCATCTCGGTCAGGCCGGTGTTGACCAGGTCGGCGGCGCGGGAGAGTTCGGACTGCCCGAACCGGGCGGCCTGGTTGGCCATCCGCTCGACGGCGTCGGCGGGGGCGTCGATGATTCCGCTCCCCGCGGCGCCCGGGACCGCGGCCAGGATCACCAGGTCCCGCAACCGGTCGAGCAGGTCGGCGACGAACCGGCGAGGGTCGTGACCGCCCTCGATGACGCGGTCGACGAGCGTGAACACCGCGGCGCCGTCGTGGGCGGCGAAGGCGTCGATGACGTCGTCGAGGAGGGTGGAGTCGGTGTACCCGAGCAGGGCGGTCGCGCGGACGAGGGTGAGGCCCTCCGGCCCGGCCCCGCCCATCAGCTGGTCCAGTATCGAGAGGCTGTCCCGTACCGAACCGGCGCCGGCCCGGACCACCAGCGGCAGGACCGCGGGCTCGACGGGCATCTGCTCGCGCTCGCACAGCGTCGCCAGGTACTCGCGCAGCACGCTCGGCGGGACCAGCCGGAACGGGTAGTGGTGGGTGCGCGAGCGGATGGTCGGGAGAACCTTTTCCGGCTCGGTCGTGGCGAAGATGAACTTGAGGTGCTCCGGAGGCTCCTCGACGACCTTGAGCAGGGCGTTGAAGCCTGCCGTCGTCACCATGTGCGCCTCGTCGACGATGTAGATCTTGTAGCGGGCCGAGGCCGGCGCGAACGCCGCGCGGTCGCGCAGGTCACGGGCGTCGTCCACGCCGCCGTGGCTGGCCGCGTCGATCTCGATGACGTCGAGGCCGCCACCGCCGCCGCGCGCCAGGTCGAGGCAGGACCGGCAGGTCCCGCAGGGCGTCGGCGTCGGGCCCTGCTCGCAGTTCAGCGCCCGGGCGAGGATGCGCGCGCTGGTCGTCTTCCCGCAGCCGCGGGGCCCGCTGAACAGGTAGGCGTGGTTGACCCGGCCGTTGCGGATCGCGTTCTGCAGCGGCTCGGTGACATGCTCCTGCCCGATGACCTCGGCGAACGTCTCCGGGCGGTAGCGGCGGTACAGCGCGAGGGACACCCAGTGACCTTATGACCCACCACGGACGGTTGGCCCAGCAGTTCGACGATCGTGCCGACGGCGCGCGGTGACCCCCGGCGGGACACCGGCCGTGACGTCCGCGGCTCCGGCGCGTTATACCTAATGGCATTAGCCCATCCCGCCCCACCACCCCTGGAGACGTCGTGAAGCTGAGCGTCGCCGCTCCCCTGGCGTGCGTGCTCGCCCTGACGCCGCTCGCCGTCGCCGCCGGCACCCCCGCCCAGGCGGAGTCCTTCGAGTCAGCGGCGCCGCGGGCGGTGTGCGGTCCCGGGTCATCCCCGGAGACCGGCCTGCAGGGCCAGGTTCCGCTGGCCGACCGCGAGAGCGGGCGCAGCGAGAAGGGCTACTCCTGCAACCTGGAGCTGCTCGGGCAGTACCAGGGCGAGGGCACCACCTGGGTGAACCCGCAGTACGAGCACTGCGCCTACAACGCGACCTCCTTCTTCGGTCTGGGCCGCAAGAAGTCCGAGGGCGTCCAGGTCATCGACGCGAGCAACCCGCGCAAGCCGGAGCTGACGGCGAACCTGACCAGTCCGGCGATGCTGACGGACACGTGGGAGTCCCTGAAGGTCAACGAGGCCCGCGGGCTGCTCGCCGGGGTCTCGGTCGGTCCGGCCCTGGGCACCCTGGCCTTCGACGTCTACGACATCAAGACTGACTGCGCCCACCCGAAGCTACTGAACTCGTTCGCGACCTCGGAGCAGGCGACGTTCCCCTCGACCACGTTGAACCACGAGGGCCAGTGGTCCCCGGACGGCAAGACCTACTGGTCCTCCGGGCTCGCGGGCGGCACCCTCACGGCCATCGACGTCAGCGACCCCGCCAACCCGCGGATCGCCGCCGTCGCCAGCAGCGGCTATCCCAACCACGGCTTCGAGCTCAGCGACGACGGCAACCGGATGTACCTGACGACCGCCTTCGGCGCCGGCGTGGTGATCCTCGACGTCAGCGACGTGCAGGCGCGCAAGCCCGCCCCGATGGTGCGGCAGGTCGGCAGCGTGTTCTGGGGCGGCCCCGCCAGCGTCGGCCAGCACACCATCCCGGTCACGTGGGAGGGCAAGCCGTACCTGATCGCCGTCGACGAGTTCGCCGGCGAGGACGTCCACATCCTCGACATCTCCGACGAGACCAATCCGCGGATCGTGCGGCAGATCCAGCTGGAGATCAGCCGGCCGGCCAACGCCGACGTCGCGGCCGCCGACACCAAGGGCAACGGAATCTTCGGCTACGACGCGCACTACTGCGACGTGGACCGCAACACCGACCCGACCGCACTCGCCTGCGGGTTCTTCCAGTCCGGGGTCCGGGTTTTCGACATCCAGGACCCGCTTCAGCCGCGGGAGATCGCGTACTTCAACCCGCCCGCCCAGGTCGGCAAGAACGATCTGCTGCTGGGCTCGGAGCACGCCGCGCACGGCGTCACCTATCTCGGCAACGGCTCGAACGTCCGCGACGCGGGACCGGGCGGCGTCGGATTCAACGGTCAGCCCGCTGACCTGACCGCCGACTGGTGCAGCTCCCCGCCGCGGTTCGTCGGCAAGGACCAGCTCTGGGTCAGCTGCCAGGACAACGGGTTCCTGGCCCTGCGCTTCACGAACAAGGCCTACCGGAAGTCGTGACCGCGGCGCAGCGGGCGGCGCTGCGCGCCGGCGCCCGGCGCGGGATCGTCGCGGCGGTCGCGGCCGCCGTGATCCTGGGCCTGGGCATCGTGGTCGGCGCGGCGATGGAGAACAACAGCCGGGCGGGTTCCGGCGCGGGCGCCGGGGTCGCGCCGAGCGCCGTGGACATCGGCTTCAGCCAAGACATGATCGTCCACCACGAGCAGGCCGTGGCCATGGCGCAGCTGGTGCGCAATCGCACGGCCGACCCGAGGATCGCCGCCCTGGCGGCCGGCATCGAGGGCGACCAACTGCTCGACATCGGCGCGATGCGCGGCTACCTCACGCTGTGGGAGGCCCCGGCCCTGCCGTCGGGTCCGCCGATGGCCTGGATGGCCGCCGGCCACGAGCATCACACCGACGGGGACAGCGCCATGCCCGGCATGGCGACCGTCGCCGAGCTGAACGCCCTGCGCGAGGCCCGGGGCGACGCGATGGACCGCATGTTCCTGCAGCTGATGCTGCGCCACCACGAAGGCGGGCTCGCGATGCTCGACGACGCCGCCGCGAACGCCGCCGTCCCAGTTATCCGCAGCCTCGCGGCGCGCATCTCCTTCCATCAGAAGGAGGAGACGCAGACGATCAACGCGCTCCTCGCCCAGCAGCGGCGCTGACACCGCTTCGGACGTCGCGGGACAGAAAGGGACTCCCCGCGCACCTACCAGAGCCCACCTACCCTTGCTGCCTTCCGGCCCTGGGGGAGTTCAGCAGGATGGCACCACGCGGGGAGCCGAGCATGATTCTAGCTGCAGTAAGCTGTGTGCCGCTCCATGGAGGATTCGCATAGCGGCCTAGTGCGCACGCTTGGAAAGCGTGTTGGGGGAAACCTCTCACGAGTTCAAATCTCGTATCCTCCGCCGGTGAGCAGCCGAACGCCGGGTGTCCACGGACACCCGGCGTTCGTCGTGCAGGTTCAGCCGCTCCGGCGCCGGCGAGCCAGCGCTTCCATGGTGGGGCCGGCGGTCACCCCGTGGAGCACGACCGAGCCGAGGATGACCAGACCGGTGACTCCCCAGACGATCTCGGCATCGGCGAACGACGCGATCCCGAGGGCATAGGCGACGTAGTAGACGGATCCGATGCCACGAACTCCGAAGAACGCGATCGCGGCCTTCTCCCTCCAGGTACCGCCGCTCCGCACGAGGGACAGACCTCCCGCCAGCGGCCGCACGACCAGGAGCACGGCGCCCGCGACGAGGTAGGCGCGCAGATTCAGCGGGTCCAGCAGACCGTCCGCGAGCGCCATGCCCAGCAACACCAGGACCAGGACGGTCAGCAGCCTCTCGATCTGCTCGATGAACGTGTGCAGGTACTGGTGGTAGTCATGGAAGCGTTCTGAGCTCCGGATGGCCACAGCCGCCGCGAACACGGCCAGGAAGCCGTATCCCGATGCGACCTCGGCCAGGCCGTACGCCAGGGCCGTTGCCCCGAGCGCGACCGAGCCCTCCCGATGCTCGGCGAGGCGGAGTTCTCGGCGGCCGGAGGAGAAGGCGAGTTGGCCGAGGAGCCAGCCGGTCGCGACCCCCACCCCGAGACCGACCGCCACCTTGTAGAGCACCTCGAACCAGAGCCACCCGCCGATCCAGTTGCCGACGTCCGTCCCCTGCTGCGCCATCAGGATCGCCGCATAGACGAAGGGAAAGGCCAGCGCGTCGTTCAGCCCCGCCTCGCTGGTGAGGGCGAACGGAACCTCGTCCTCAGCGGTCTGCAGCGTTTCCTCGTCCAGCGGCTCGGTGGTGGGTTCGCCGACCTGGACCTCGCCCGCAAGTACGGGATCGGTGGGCGCGAGCGCAGCGCCGAGCAAGAGCGCCGAGGCCGGCGCCAGACCCAGCAGGACGTCACCCATCACGGCCACGCTGACGATCGTCAACGGCATGGCGATCCCGAGCAGCCGCCACGTCACCGCCCACCGGAACAGACCTACCGGGCGGTCCAGGCTCAGTCCGGCGCCCATGAGGGCGATGATCACCGTGACTTCCGTCAGATGTTCGACAACGGCGCGGTGCTGCAGCGGGTCCGCCTCGAACGGCTGGGCCGGAAGCGAGCCGAGCGCGAATCCGAGTGCCGTGAAGACCAACGGCATCGAGAGCGCCCGTCCGGCCACCAGCCGTGGGATGACGGCGGCCAGGAGGGCGGTCGCGCCCAGGACAGCGAAAGCCACATCGGTGTCGGTCACTCGCTGGCCAGTCCTCTGCGGTCGCGCCGGGCCGAAATCCACGCCTACCCGCGCTGCTCGGATCTACACCGCCGCCAGCGCGGCCAGGCTCTCCCGGGCGTCGCTGCGAGCCTGAGCCCAGGCACGCTCGAGCGGTCCGGGGTCGGTGCCCGTCGCGTACATCAGGGCGAGCCCGCGCATGGTGTTGATCAGGACGTCGGCCCGGACCTCGAGCCGCTTCGGGTGGCGGACGGGCCCGGTCATGGCCCGGATCACCGAGCGGATCGCCTCGTCGAGGTCGTACTCCAGTTGCAGCACCCGGGGGTGCAGGCCGGGGTCGGAACGGGCCGCGACGTAGAGCTCCAGGGCCGCGGTGTAGATCGGGTCCTGGAACTTCGACCACAGGGCGTCCAGGCCGGCTTCGATGCGCCGGCTGCCCGCGGGGATCTCCGGGAGCATGGCCAGGACCTCGTCGGTGCGGCGCCGGCCGATCTCCTCGACCACGTCGACCACGAGGCGGGCCTTGTCCGGGTACTGGTGGCTGACGGCGCCCCGGGACACCCCGGCCCGCTCGGCCACCGCGGCGATCGTCACGCCGTGGAAGCCGCGCTCGACCAGACAGGCGATGGTCGCGGCGATCGTCTTCTCCCGCGTTGCCGAGCTGCGTTCCACCTGGGTCGCCACCGCCCTATCTTACAAGACGACCGTCCTGTAACTTGCGGGTCAGTCAACCTGGAACCCCGAAGGAGCCTGCGTGAGCAGTCGGCGCAATCCGCGGATCGCGATCATCGGGGCCGGGATGTCCGGGCTTGCCGCCGCGGCGAAGCTGCGCGCGGCCGGAATGGACGACTTCGTCGTCTACGAGAAGGCCGACCGGGTCGGCGGCACCTGGCGCGAGAACACGTACCCGGGCCTGTCCTGCGACGTGCCGTCGCGCTACTACAGCTACACCTTCGCGCCGAACCCGCACTGGAGCCGGCTGTTCTCCCGTGGGGCCGAGATCCAGGAGTACCTGCGGCGGGTCGCGGTCGATCTGGACCTGATGCGGCACATCCGCTTCGGCACCGAGGTCGACGAGGCGGAGTGGACCGACGCGGGCACCTGGTCGGTGCGCACCAGGACCGGCGAGGAGCAGGAGTTCGACTTCGTCGTGTCCGCCGCCGGGATCCTGCACCACCCGCGGGTGCCGGAGATCCCGGGACTGGACGACTTCCGCGGCGCCGCGTTCCACTCCGCGCGCTGGGACCATTCGGTGCCCCTGGACGGACGCCGGGTCGCGGTGATCGGCAGCGGGTCGACCGGCGCGCAGATCACCGTCGCCCTCTCCCCGCGGTGCTCGGAGTACAAGCTCTTCGCCCGCACTCCGCAGTGGGTGTTTCCGACTCCGAACCCGCACTACAGCCGGCTCAGCCGCCTGCTGCTCGCGTCCTTTCCTGCCCTCAATCGGCACTGGGGGCGCATCGCCTACCGGGGCTGGCAGAAGTACTTCGAGACGATCTTCGCCCTCGCCGTCATCCGCCCGGGCTGGCAGCGCAGCCTGGTCACAGCCGGGTCCCACGTCCACCTGCGCCGCGTGAAGGCCACGTCACTGCGGGAGCGGCTGCACCCGAAGGACAAGCCGGCGTGCAAGCGCATGATCTTCGCCTCGGGCTTCTACAAGCGCTTCAACGACGGCGACGCCGAACTCGTCGACACCGCGATCGAGCGCGTGACCGAGACCGGCATCCGCACCGTCGACGGCCGCCTGCACGAGGTCGACGTGATCGTGCTCGCCACCGGCTTCCACGCGCACACCTACCTGCAGCCCGTCGAGCTGATCGGGCCCGACGGCCTCCGCCTGTCGAAGGTGTGGAGCGGCGAGCCGCGGGGCTACCGCACCGTCGCACTGCCAGGGTTCCCGAACTTCTTCGTCCTGCTCGGACCGCACTCGCCGATCGGCAACCAGTCGCTGTTCATGATCACCGAGACCCAGGTCGACTACGTCCTGAAGTGGGTCGAACGCTGGCGGGCCGGCGACTTCGACGTTGCCGCTCCGACCGAGACCGCGACGGAGGCGTTCCAGCAGGAGATGTCCACTGCGTTCCCCGCCACCATCTGGATGAGCGGCTGCGACAGCTGGTACCTCGGCAAGGACGGACTTCCGTCGCTGTGGCCCTTCACTCCCCAGGCCCACCGGGACATGCTCGCTGCACCGAACCTCGACGAGTGGAATCTGGCGAAGATTTCCTGACGCATCGTCAGACGCGACGAAAACGGGGCCCGATCGGGCAGAGCGGATCTCCGGGCGACTTCCGGGCGAAGCGACGCCGCGTCGTCAAGTCAGGACTTTGGTCCTCCGAAGCGTGTGCATGACCTCGCTGCTCGACCGCCGGAACGTCCTCACCCTGGCGGGGCTGGTGGCCGCCGCCGGCATCGCCGGGATCACTGAGGCCGACGCCGCCGAGGCGGCCGGCACGATCGCGAAACCGAAGAAGAAGCTGACGGCGAAACAGCGCCGCGCTCGGCGCCGACGCCTCGCGAGGAAGCGCGCAGCCGAGAAGGCGAAGCCGAAGCCGACACCCACCCCGGCGCCGACCCCGAAGCCACCGGCCCCGACACCGTCGCCATCCCCGTCGCCATCCCCGTCGCCATCCCCGTCGCCTTCACCCACGCCCACCCCGCTCCCGATCGCGGACGACTTCACGCTGCACCTGCTGCGCCGGACCACCTTCGGGATCACGCCCGAGTTGCTCGCCGACGTGACGGGAGCCGGCGGGGCGCAGGGCTGGCTGGATCACCAGCTGGACCCGGCGGCGATCGCCGACGCTGGCCTCGCCACGGTGCTCGCCCGGTGGCCGCTGCACGCCGCGGACCCGCCGGCCGTCTACACCGCAGGCGACTTCGGGCACTGGAAGTCGATGGAGAACGTGGTCCGCGCGACGCTCGCGCGTCAGCTGTGGTCGAAGCGCCAACTCTTCGAGGTGATGGTCGACTTCTGGTCGAACCACCTCAACATCACCTGCCCGAGCAGCGAGGTGTGGGCGACCAAGGCGTGGGACGACAAGAACGTGGTCCGCAAGCACGCGCTGGGCCGCTTCGAGGACATGCTGCAGGCGTCGGTCACATCACCGGCGATGCTGATGTACCTCGACAACGCCTCCTCACGCGGCACGGCACCGAACGAGAACTACGCCCGCGAACTGCTCGAGCTCCACACGGTGGGGGTGAACGCGGGCTACGGCCGCGCCGACATCCTCGGGGCGGCGCGAGCCCTGAGCGGCCTGACCGTGTGGGACCCATGGAACGGCGGGACCGCCACCAACTACGGGACGTTCAGGTACTACGCCGGCTGGCACTACGCCGGCCCGGTCACGGTACTCGGCTGGTCACACGCCAACGCCACCAAGACCGACGGGCTCGCGGTCGCGCGCTCACTGATCACTTACCTGGCGCGGCACCCCGCGACGGCGGAGCGCATCGCGGCGAAGCTCGCGGTCCGCTTCGTCTCCGACAACCCACCGTCGGCTCTGGTCGAACGGCTGGCGCGGGTCTATCTGGACAACGACACCGCAGTCGTGCCGGTACTGCGAGCCCTCTTCTCCTCGGCCGAGTTCGCCGCCTCGACGGGCAAGAAGGTGCGCCGCCCGTTGGAGGACCTGCTCGCCGCCTGGCGGGCCGTGGGGGTCGCGCCGAACCCGGCGGACGCCAACCCCGACGGGGCTGTGGCCGGCCTGCGCTGGATGCTCAGCCTGCTCGGTCATGCCCCGCTCGGCTGGGCCCCACCGAACGGCTACCCGGACGTGGCCTCCGCCTGGGGCGGGGCCGGCCGGACGCTGAACCGGTGGAACGCGCACGTCGCGACCACCGCACAGTGGTGGCCCGAAGGCGTGATCTGGCCGGACCTCGCCGACCACCTGCTGGACGGCCAGACGCCCGCCACCCGGGGGGCGCTCATCGACACGCTGATCGCGCGTCTCCTGCCCGGTCAGCAGGTCTCGACGGCCCACCGCACCGCGATGCTCGCCTTCCTCGGGATCGACGGGCGGATCCGCGACGGCGACACCACGTGGTTGTTCCCCGTCCTGGTCGCCGTCGTCCTCGACAGCCCGTACTGGAGCATCCGATGACCCGTCAGATCCCGGCGCAGAACGACGGGTGCCCGGAATGCGCCGAGGTGGGCATGCTGAACCGGCGGCGATTCCTGCAGGCGCTCGGCCTGACCGGCGCGACGGTCGCGGCCGGCCCGATGCTCTCGGCCCGGGCGGCCTACGCCGCCGACGCGTACACCGGGCCGATCCTGCTCGTCCTCTCCCTGCGCGGCGGGATGGACGGGTTGAGCCTGGTGCCGCCGCTCGGCGATCCGGACTATGCACGGAGACGGCCCAACATCGCGGTACCGGCCACGACGGCGATCCCCACCGGCAACCCGATGTTCGCGATGCACCCCGCCCTGGCGCCGTTGAAGCCGCTGTGGTCCGACGGCCGACTGGCCTTCGTCCACGCGGTCGGCTCGCCGGATACGACCCGGAGCCACTTCTCCGCCACCGACGAGCTCGAGCGGGCCGCCCCCGGTACGAGCATCCGCACCGGCTGGCTCGACCGCGTTCTCGGCGTCGCGGGCACGGGCACGACCTTCGAGGCCGTCGCCCTCGGGACCGGCGGTGTCCCGCGGTTGATGTCGGGTCCGTCGGAGGCGCTCGGTCTGCAGTCGCTGGAGTCGTTCAAGCTCCAGTCGCTGGACTGGGTCGGGCCGCGTCTGACCACGGTGCTGCGGAGCCTGCACGACAACGCGAACCTGCCGCACGCTGCGGCCGCGACCGCGACGTTGGACGCGCTCGGCACCGCGGCGTCGATCGTGACCAACCACGCCGGCCCGCGGAACGGCGCGATCTACCCGCAGAACAGTCAGCTCGGGTCCGCGCTCGCCGACGCGGCCGCGCTGATCCGCGCGGACGTCGGCCTCCAGGCACTCGCGGTCGACGTCGGCGACTGGGACATGCACAGCGGGCTCGGCAACCGGGGCGAGGGCGCGTTCGCGGTCAAGGCCGGCGAGGTCGCCGCTTCGATCGCCGCCTTCGCGACCGACCTCGGCGCCGCTTTCGACCGCGTCACCGTCGTGACGCTGAGCGAGTTCGGTCGCCGCGTCACGGAGAACGGCAGCGGTGGGGTCGACCACGGCTACGGCAACGCGGTTCTGCTCGCCGGCGGCGGTCTCGTCGGCAGCCAGGTGCACGGGACCTGGCCCACCCTCGCCGACACCGAGCTCGAGCACGGGGATCTGGCCGGTACCACCGACTACCGCAACGTGCTCGGGGAGTTTCTGGTCAAGCGCGCCGGTCTGACGACCAGTCAGCTGGCCACCGTGTTCCCCGGGGTGACACCCACATTCGTCGGCGCGTTTCGCTGATCACGCCGGGCCGGGTCGTCCGCGTCGGTCACCGCGACGAGCTGATCGTGCATGCTCACCAATTGAGTGAAGGGCGGTTCAGCGTCAGCGCAGGCCGTAGGTGGACGCGATGATCTCCCGCTGGATCTCGTTGGTGCCGGCGTAGATGGTCGGCGAGATCGCGTCGCGCAGGTGACGCTCCATCTCGTACTCGGTCGCATAGCCGTAGCCGCCCATCAGCTGCACGCCCTCGAGCGCGAGCGCCTTGGCCGTCTCGGTCACCTTGACCTTCGCCATCGACGTCAGCCGAACCAGGTCCTGCGGATCACCCAGATCGTGGTGCGCGCGATAGACGGTGTCGTAAGCCAGGCTGCGGGCCGCCTCCAGCTCCATCGCCATGGTCGCGATGCGGTGCCGGACGGCCTGGAAGGTGCCGATCGTCTGGCCGAACTGCGCGCGGACCGTGACGTAGGCGAGCAGGTCGTCGAATGTCCGCTGCGCCATGCCGATGCCCTGGGCGGCGCACACCAGCCGTTCACCGTTGAGGCCGGCCATCAGCTGGCCCCAGGCGTTGCCGCGTTCCCCGACCAGCGCATCGTCCGGCACGAAGACGTCGGTGAAGAAGATGTCGTTGACCTCTTTGCCGCCCATGGTCGAGATGGGGCGGATCTCGACGCCGGGAGCATCGGCGGGCACTTCGAGCATGGACAGGCCCTTGCGCGGGTTGTCCTCGCGGTCGGTCCGGACCGTGACGAGGATCCAGTCCGCGAAGTGCGCGTCCGAGCACCAGGTCTTCTGCCCGTTGATCCGCCAGCCGCCGTCGACCTGCTCGGCCTTGCACGCGATGCCGGAGAGGTCCGAGCCGGCGCCGGGTTCGGAGATGGAGATCGAGTACAGGGTCCCCTCGGTGATGGCGCTCAGCACCCGCTTGCGCTGGGCCTCCGAGCCGAAGCGCTTGTAGATCCCGGCGCAGGTGTGCGACGTTCCCGCCCCGTGCACGGGTGCCATGCCCGCCCAGAGTTCCTCGAAGAACAGGAACTGCTCGATCAGTCCGCCCCCGCTGCCGCCGTACTCCTCGGGCAGGGAAACGCCGATGTAGCCCGTGGCCGCCAGCTTCCGGTACAGCTCGGGGCTGTGCGACTCCAGCCCGTTCTCGCTGTAGGCGTCGCGCTGTTCTTTGGTGCCGACCTCCCGCCGGCAGAAGGCCCGCACGGCCTCAGCGAAGTCCTCCTGCTCGGAGGTGAACCGCCAGGACTTCGCCATGCCCGCTCCTCATATAAAGATACAGCTAATCTCAATATTCGCGGCGAGGGCGTCCGGTGTCAATCCAGGACGTCAGAGCCCGAACGGTGAGGCATAGCGCACGAACCCGCCGGGCAATGACCCCCCAGCCAGGCTGAGCGCCATCAGCGCCTCGTCGGGCACCGGGATGCTCAGCCGGATCCCTGCCACCGACGCCCGGGAGAACTCGAACCGCGGGTAGTACTCCGGGTGCCCGAGCACGACGACGTACTGCTCACCCACGGCGGCCGCTGCCGCGAGACCGGCACGGATTGCGGCCCCACCGACGCCCATGCGTTGGCAGGTCGGCAGCACCGCACACGGCGCCAGCGCCAGCGCCAGCGCATCACCGATGTGACACCGCGTCAGCAATGCATGGCCGACCGGCGCGTCGCCGTCGTCGACGGCCAGCATCGAGAGACCGTCGAGCCAGGCCGGATCGGCACGCAGGGCGTCGACGAGGTCAGCCTCGTCGGGCCGGCCGAACGCCGCGAGATTGATCTCCCGGACCGCGCCGGCGTCACCCCTTCCTTCGGGGCGAGTGAGCCAGGTCATCATCTCCCGATTGTGTCCCTGACCGACCGGTGCTTCTGGGAGCCGGAGCTGCGGCCGGTCAAGCACGCCCTCGTCGAGTACGGCACCGCGACCATCCGTCAGATCCTGGCTGATGCGAAGGGCCGCGGAGAGCTGGCCGTCGACCTCGACCTCGACGAAGCATTGGGCGCGTTGGCCGGGCCAGTGCTGTACCAGGAGCTTTTCGCGGGCGGGGACGCCTCGGATGCGGCAATTGCCCGTTCTGTCGAGGATTTTCTGACGTTGCGTCAATTGCCCTCGGCCTGACCACAGCTTCTGGCCGATTCCGGTTTCGTGGACGCCGTCCGTGCCTCACCATGATTCGCCATGGACACCCCTGCCGAGGCGTCCCGGCGTTCCTTCCTGCGCATGGCGGGTGCCGGCGTCGCGGGCACCCTGGGCGCCGGCGCGATCGTCGGCACCGCCGTCGGCGCGGAGCGCTACTCCGAGGTTGCCTCTGCGCGCCGCCGGGGTGACGGCGCGACGGTCGCGACGCTGTCCAGCGCCACCAGCATCAATGTGCTCTGGCGGGCCCGGACCGACGCGAAGGTGATTGCGCTGACCTTCGACGACGGCCCCGGGACGGAGCACACCGAATGGCTGCTCGACGCGCTGCGCGCAGCCCGGGCCCGGGCCACGTTCGCGGTCGTCGGCCGCAACGCCGAGCGGTTCCGGGACCTGGTGCGCCGCCAGCACAACGACGGGCACGAGGTCGCCAACCACACCTGGAGCCACGCCGACCTCAGCCTGCACGAATACGACCGCTGCAAGCGCGAACTGCAGCGCACCGACGAACTGGTGGCCGACCTCACCGGGACGCCCACCGCGGTCATCCGTCCCCCGTTCGGCCGTGTCAACGGCGCCCTGCTCCAGTACGCGGCGCAGACCGGCCAGCAGGTCGTGCTCTGGGACATGCGTCTGCTCGAGGACGAGTTCGACGCCGCCGGCAACACCTCGTACGTCCTGGACCGTCTCCGTCCCGGCAGCGTGCTGCTCGCCCACGACGCCGGCCTGGCCAAACGTAAGGTCGGCATGGCCGCGATCCCGGGAATCCTCGCCGGTGCGCGTCGGCAGGGGTACGAGTTCGTGACGGTCAGTGAGATGTTCCGGATGGACGGCGCTTAGGCTCCTGCCGTGACCTACCCGGAGCCGCTCGCCCTCGCCACCGACGAGGTGCACGTCTGGTGGGCCCACGCCCGGCCACGCTCCTCGGAGTTGCTGGGGTACCTCGATCCGATCGAGTTGACCCGGCATTCCGCGCTGCGCCGGGCCGGGGACCGCGACCGGTTCGCCTCGGCCCACGCCCTGGCCCGGGTCGCGCTGGCCGGTTATCTGACGACCTACGTCGACGAGGTGCCCATCTCGGCCTCGTGCAAGGTGTGCGGCGCGGAGGGGCACGGCAAGCCGGTGCTCGCCGACGCCTCGCCGCCGCTCACATTCTCCCTCGCCTACGCCGGGGCCCGCGTGGGTGTCGCCGTGGCGCGGGTGCCGGTCGGCCTCGACGTCGTGGTGATGAGCGAGGAGCAACCGCACCCGAAAGCGCTGACCTGGGCCCGCCGCGAGGCCCTGCTCAAGGCCACCGGTGACGGACTGTCGGTTCCGTTGGTCGACGTGCGGGTGAGCCCGCCGGGCGACGACCCCGCCCTGCTGGACTGGGCCGGCGGGCCCGACCCGAAGACCGTCCAGCTCGCCGACCTCGCGCCCGGCGCCGGCCACGTCGCCGCGCTCGCGCTGATCACCGCCGAGACGGGCGGGCCGGAGAGTCTGCCCTTCTCCGTGGTCGAGCGCGACGGTGAACCGCTGCTGGCGGCCGCGGAACCCCCCTCGATCGCGTGAGCCTGCGCGCACCCGGACGCCGCCGGCACGCGGTTCAGGCGAAGCCGTGCGCGCCCAGGGCGACACCGACGGCCGCCGCACCCAGGCCGGGCAGCACCGAGCCGGCGACGTAGATCGCGGCGGCCATCGCCCGGCCGTCCTCGATCAGCCGCACCGTCTCGTAGGAGAACGTCGAGTACGTCGTGAACGCGCCGCAGAAGCCCGTGCCGGCCAGCAGGACCAGGTCGGGGGATGCGCCCCCGGAGTCCGCAGACCCGATCAGCACCCCGAGCAGCAGGCTGCCGATGACATTGACGGCCAGCGTCCCGAGGGGGAAGTTGCTGCCGCGCCACCGCTGCACGGCCCGGTCGGCGAGGTAGCGCGCCGGCGCCCCGAGCGCCGCGCCGAGGGCGACCAGCAGCCAGCTCATCGCGCCAACCGCCGGGTCGCGGCGACCCCGGCCGCCGTCGCGAGGACCGCGCCCACCAGCGTCGCCAGCCCGTAGGCGAGGGCCTGCGCGATCCGGTCGTCGGCCACCTGTTCCTGCAGATCGACCGAGTACGCCGAGAAGGTCGTGAAACCGCCCAGGACGCCGGTGCCGAGCAGCGGTCGCCAGAGCGGGTGGACCGGTCCGCGCTCGACCAGCACGAGCAGGACCCCGATCAGGGCGCAGCCGAGGAGGTTCACCCCGAGCGTCGTCCAGGGGAAGTCACCGTCGTCGGTCGGCCACGCCCGGGTCGCGCCGTAGCGCGCGGACGCGCCGACGACGGCACCGATTGCGACGGCGAACACCACGGGCCACTGCGTCGGCGCAGCGGCCTCCGCCGGCGCGACATCCGGATCGATCGGATGCGTCACCCTCGCCCTCCTCCGCCTGACCCGACCGCTTCGCACCGCAGCCAAACACAAACCCGGTGTGCAGTTCCCAGCGGGACGATGCAGACTGCCGGAGTGCCGCACCCGACCCACCGGGAGCAGGCGTGCTGATCGCCTTGTTGCGACAGCACCTGCGCCCGTACCGCCGTCTCCTGGCTGCGGTGGTCGTTCTCCAGTTCGCGTCGACGCTCGCCGCGCTCTACCTGCCGACGCTCAACGCCGACCTGATCGACCAGGGGATCGTCGCCGGGGACACCGGGCACATCCTGCGGGTCGGCGCGGCGATGCTGGGCTTCACCGCGATCCAGGTCGTCGCGGCCATCGCGGCCGTGTTCGTGGGGTCCCGCATCGCGATGTCCGTCGGGCGTGATCTGCGGGCCGGTGTCTTCGGCCGGGTGCAGTCCTTTTCCGGGGAGGAGATCGCGCGCTTCGGTGCTCCGTCACTGATCACCCGCACCACCAACGACGCCGCGCAGGTGCAGGCCTTCCTGTTGCTCGCCTTCACGATGGCGGTGCCGGCACCGGTCTCCGCGATCGGGGGCATCGCGCTCGCGCTGCACCAGGACGTCCCGCTGTCCTCGGTCCTGCTGGTCGTCCTGCCGCTGCTGATGCTCGCCGTCACCGTCATCATCCGTGCGATGCGTCCCCTGTTCCGGGACATGCAGACCGGCATCGACTCGGTGAACCGGATCCTCCGCGAGCAGATCACCGGCGTCCGGGTGATCCGCGCGTTCGTCCGCGACGAGCACGAAGCCGCCCGCTTCGCCTCCGCGAACGCGGACCTGCGCGAGGTGTCGCTCGGCACCGGCCGACTGCTGGCGCTCATGTTCCCGACCGTGCTCTTCGTGGTGAACGCCGCGAGCGTGTCGGTGCTGTGGTTCGGCGGGCATCGCATCGACGACGGCGGCATGCAGCTCGGCGCGCTGACCGCGTTCCTGTCCTACCTGATGCAGATCCTCTTCGCCGTCATGATGGCGACCTTCACACTCTCCCAGATGCCGCGGGCCGAGGTCTGCGCCGAACGGATCACCGAGGTGCTGCACACCGAGCCGACCGTGGTGGTGGCCACCGACGGTGTCACGACGACACCGGACCCCGGCGCGCTCGAGTTGCGCGGGGTCGACTTCCGCTTCCCCGGCGCGGAGCAGGCGGTACTGCGCGGGGTCGACCTCGCCGCCGTGCGCGGTGGAGTCACGGCGATCGTCGGGGGCACCGGGTCGGGCAAGTCGACACTGTGCAGCCTGATTCCCCGGCTGGTCGACCCCAGTGCGGGCGCGGTGCTGGTCGGCGGGGTCGACGTCCGGCAGCTCGCGCCCGCCGCGCTGGCCCGCGCGGTTGGATACGTCCCGCAGCGACCCTTCCTGTTCTCGGGAACGGTGGCGACCAACCTCGCATTCGGACGCCCGGGCGCGAGCGAGGACGAGATGTGGGCGGCCCTGGAGACAGCACAGGCCGCCGGGTTCGTCCGGGCCATGCCGGAAGGACTGCACGCCCCGATCGCACAGGGCGGATCCAACGTCTCCGGCGGTCAACGCCAGCGCCTGGCCATCGCCCGCGCGTTGATCGCCCGCCCCGACCTCTACGTCTTCGATGACGCGTTCTCCGCGCTCGACAATGCGACCGACGCCGCACTGCGGGCCGCGCTGGTGCCGTGGACCGCGGGCGCGACGGTGCTGATCGTCGCCCAGCGGGTGGGCACGATCCGCTCCGCCGACCGGATCGTGGTGCTCGACGGTGGCGTGGTGGTCGGCACCGGCACGCACGGAGAACTGATGGCGGGCTGCTCCTGCTACACCGAGATCGTGCTGTCGCAGCTCAGTGCCGAGGAGGCCGCCCGATGACGGCACCGGCCCGCGGCCCGGCGCCGCCCGAGGGGCGGCAGCCGGGGCCGACCCAGGCCGCCGCGCTGCTCGCGATGCCGGTCGAGAAGCCGATGAACTTCGTCTCCTCCAGCAAGCGACTGCTGCGGATGTTGCGCCCGGAGCGCGTGCTGGTCCTGCTCGCCGTCGTGTGCGGAACGCTCTCGGTGACCCTCAGCGTGCTCGGTCCCTACCTGCTCGGGAAGGCCACGGACGTCGTGGTCGGCGGGGTGGTCACGAAAGACTTGCCGGCTGATCTGACGAATGATCAGGTCATTGCGCAGCTGGAGTCCTCGGGACGCGGCGAACTGGCCGACCTCGTCCGCAACGTCGACGCCACCCCGGGCCAGGGCGTGGACTTCTCGCGCCTCGGCGAAGTGTTGCTGATGGCGCTCGGTGCGTACGCGATCGGCGCGGTGTTCGCCCTGCTGCAGGGCCGGCTGGCAGCCACCGTCGTCCAGCACCTGGTGTTCCGGTTGCGGAAACAGACCCAGTCCAAGCTGGAACGGTTGCCGCTGCGCCACTTCGACACCCACCCTCGCGGCGAGATTCTCTCCCGCGCCACGAACGACATCGACAACATCGCCCAGACGCTGCAACAGACGCTGAGCCAACTGCTGTCCTCACTGCTCACGATCGTGGGCGTGCTGGCGATGATGTTCTGGATCTCACCGCTGCTGGCCCTCGTCGTGCTGATCAGCGTGCCGCTCTCCGTCCGGGTCACGAAAGCGATCGGCAAACGGTCCCAACCGCAGTTCATTCAGCAGTGGTCCACCACCGGCCGACTGAACTCCCACGTCGAGGAGATGTACACCGGCCACGCCCTGGTCCGTGCGTTCGGCCGCGGCCCCGAGTCGGCGGAGATCTTCGACCGGCACAACGACGAGCTCTACCGCTCCTCCTTCCAGGCCCAGTTCATCTCCGGGGTGATCGGCCCGACGATGCAGCTGATCGGCAACCTCACCTACGTCGTGGTCGCGGTCGTCGGCGGTCTGCGGGTGGCGAGCGGGTCACTCTCGCTCGGCGACGTGCAGGCCTTCATCCAGTACACCCGCCAGTTCTCGATGCCGGTGACGCAGGCGGCGTCGATGGCGAACCTGCTGCAGTCCGGGATCGCGTCCGCGGAACGCGTCTTCGACCTGCTCGACGCCGAGGAGCAGAGTGCCGAGCCGGCGCCGGCACATCGCGAGGGACGGATCCGGGGCGCCGTCGAGTTCGAGGACGTCAACTTCCGTTACGAGGCCGACCGGCCGTTGATCGAGGACCTGTCGCTGTCGGTACCGGCCGGCGCGACGGTGGCGATCGTCGGCCCGACCGGTGCCGGCAAGACGACGCTGGTCAACCTGTTGCTGCGCTTCTACGACCTCGACTCCGGGCGGATCACGATCGACGGCGTCGACATCGCGTCGATGCCGCGCCCGCAGGTCCGCTCCGACATCGGCATGGTGCTGCAGGACACCTGGCTCTTCGGCGGCACCGTCGCGGACAACATCGCCTATGGACGGACCGACGTGGGCCGGGCCGAGGTGGTCGCGGCGGCGAGGGCGACCCACGTCGACCACCTGGTGCGGACACTCCCCGACGGCTACGACACCATCCTCGACGCCGACGGCGCGGACCTCTCCGCCGGCGAGCGGCAACTGGTGACGATCGCGCGTGCCTTCCTCGCCGACCCCCCGATCCTGGTCCTCGACGAGGCCACCAGCTTCGTCGACACCCGGACCGAACTCCTGATCCAGCAAGGCACCTCGACGCTGTCGCAGGGACGGACCTGCTTCGTCATCGCGCACCGGCTCTCCACGATCCGCGACGCCGACGTCATCCTGGTGATGGAGGACGGCCGCATCGTCGAGACCGGGACCCACGAGTCCTTGATTGCGTCCGCGGGTGCCTACGCCCGCTTGTACAACGCCCAGTTCGCCGCCGCCGTCACCGAGACGGACTAGCCGCACGAGCCTCCACTGCGCCGATAGTTGAGTTGGACACCGCGATTCTCATCGGCACCGGTGTCCAACTGAACTATCGGGAGACCTTGTGCACAGGGTTCTCGGGACCCGCGGGGCTGTCCACAGAATCGTGACGGATTGCTTGAAGAGGCAACGCTCTGCGCCAGAGTCGCGGCCATGACGGAACACTTCGATCCCGCCGAGCCTTTCCTCCGCCGCAACGGCCTGTCAGCCGGCCTGTCGCGTCGTCAGTTGCAGGGCAAGCGGTTCCACTCCGTCGCCCGGGGCGTGATGGTGTCGTCCGCGGTTCCGTTGGACCTGCGGACCCGATGCCAGGCGATGGGTTTGGTGCTGCCGGACGGGGCGATCTTCAGCCACCACACCGCCGCAGGGCTCTACCGCGCGCCGATTTCCCCGGACACCACGCTTCACGTCAGCCTGGTTTCGACGGTAGAGCCGAGAATCGAGGGAGTGACGGCACACCGCGTCCGAGAGCTCGGGCCCGTGTGGCGGATCGACGGGCAACCCGTGACCTCGCCGGGCCGGACCTTCGTCGACCTTGCGGCACGGCTGGACCTGCCGAGTCTGGTGGCGGTGGGCGATAACTTGCTCGCTCGCCCGGGCGCGCCCGAGACATTCCGATCCGCTCTCGAGCACGGGACTAAGCGGCGCGGAATCCGGGTCGCCCGGTTCGCTTTTTCCTTGCTGAACCCTCGCGCCGACTCTGCGCCCGAGAGCCACCTGCGGTTGCTGCTGACGCTCGCGGGCTACCCGCCGGATGTCGTGAACGAGCCTCTCTACGACGAGAACGGTCGCCAGTGGGCCAAGCCGGACAACGGCTATCTCGTTCGACTCAGTCTCGAGTACGAGGGCGCCCACCATCTCCAGGACCCTCGCCAGTGGGAACGCGACATCCGGCGGGACAACCGGTACCGCGACCGCGACTGGCATCTCATCAGGGTCACGAAGTCGCTGCTCTACGAGCACTCCGATGAGCTGGTCGCGGAGGTTGCCGACGTGCTCCGCCGACGGCGCTGGGAACGCCCGAAGCAACCCCGCGCAGGTGTGCGCCTGTTCTCCCGATAGTTCAGTTGAACCCCGGTCCGCAATCGCAGGCCGGTGTCCAACTCCACTATCGGGGGTACGAGGTCAGCGACCGCGTCCCTCAAATCGCGACGACGGCGGGATAAGCCGGGCGCCACATGGCCTCGTGGACCTGCTGGACGAGGTCGGTGAGGTCGGACTGGGCCAGACCTTCCTTCTCGGCCGACTGGGCGACCGCGATCGCGACGGCCGCGGAGACCTTGCGCAGGCTCTCCACCGGGGGCAGGAGCGGAGCGCCGGGACCGGTGCCGGCGGCGATCTTCGCCACCGCCTCGGCGGCCGCGAGCAACATGCTGTCGGTGACGCGACTGGCCCGCGCTACGGCGACGCCGAGTCCGATGCCAGGGAAGACCAGCGCGTTGTTCGCCTGGGCGATCGTGTAGGTGCGGCCGCCGTGCTCGACGGGGGCGAACGGGCTTCCGGTCGCGATCAGGGCGCGGCCGTCGGTCCACGTGAGCACGTCCGACGGCAACGCCTCGCACTTCGACGTCGGGTTCGACAGCGGCATGATCACCGGGCGATCGCAGTGCGCGGCCATCTCGCGGACCAGCGACTCGGTGAACGAGGCCGGCTGTGCCGACGTGCCGATGAGCATCGTCGGGTGCACCTCGCGGACGACGTCGGCGAGCTTGGCCACCGTGCCCTCCGGCGCCCACCCGGCGACCTCGGCCGCGGGGCGGGCGTACGGGACCTGGAAGTCGCGGATGAGCGCGGCCTGATCGTCGCTGATCAGACCCTTGCTGCCGATCGCGTAGAAGCGGGACGTCGCCTCCTCGGGCGAGAGCCCTTCGGCGATCATCAGGTCGCGCATCATGTCCGCGATCCCGATGCCGGCGGTGCCGGCGCCGTGGATGACGACGGTGTGGTCGCGCATGCGCGTGCCGGACTCCCGCAGCGCGGCGATCGCGGCCGCGAGCACCACCGCGGCGGTGCCCTGCATGTCGTCGTTGAAGGTGCAGCACCGGTCCTGGTACTTGCGCAGCACCCGACGCGCGTTGGAGGCGCCGAGGTCCTCCCAGTGGAGCATCGCGTGCGGGAAGTACCGGCCGGCCGCCTCGACGAAGGCGTCGAGCAGGGCGTCGTAGCGCTCCCCACGCACGCGGGCGTGCCGGTTGCCGAGGTAGAGCTCGTCGTTGAGCAGCTCGAGGTTGTCGGTGCCGGCGTCGAGCATCACCGGGACGACGCGCGCGGGGTGGATGCCGGCGGCCGCGGTGTAGACAGCGAGCTTCCCGACGGCGATCTGCGCGCCACCGACGCCCCAGTCACCGATGCCGAGGATGCCCTCGCCGTCGGTCGCGACGATCAGGTCGACGTCGTCCGGGTCCAGGTTCAGGTTCGCGAAGGCCTCGGGGACCTCGTCGATGTTGTCCACCGACAGGTAGAGGCCGCGCGGGCGTCGGAACTCGTGGCTGAACCGCTCGATCGCCGTCCCGATCGTCGGGGTGTAGACGATGGGCAGCATCTCTTCGAGGTGGTCGGCGAGCACGCGGTGGAACAGCACTTCATTGCGGTCACGCAGGTTCGTGAGGAAGACGTGCTTGTCCAGCGGAGTGGGCTGACGCACGTACTGCGCGAAGATGCGTCGCGCCTGCATCGAGATGTCGATCGAACGCTGCGGCAGCAGACCGGTCAGGCCCAGCGCCCGGCGCTCCGCGTCGGTGAACGCGGTGCCGCGATTCAGCAGCGGCATCTGCAGGACCGCCTGGCCGCGCACCCGCACGTGGGCGGTCCAGCCGTCCGGTCCCGATGTCAGCTCGTAGGGCTGTTCCGGCATGTGTCCGATCCTCCCCAGGTCACTTCCATCTTGGCCCACCAGGGAAGTGCACCGCGCCGGGCCTCGGCGGCAGAGCCGCCCGAGGTCGTTCACGCGGTCCCTGTCGAGCGGGTCGAGAGGCGCAACTGTGAAGGAACTCTCACCCGCGCCGGCCCGCGGGCCATCCAGCAGCAGCTCGAGATACCGCCGGCAGGCGTCCGGACGCACCTCGCGCGTCGCCTCCGCGATGCCGGCGAGCATGCGCAGCATCATCGGGAAGTCGGTCGGGGCCGCATCGGGGCGCAGATGTCCGTCAGCCTGCGCGCGGGTGGAGACGGCGCTGACGATCGGGAGCCTCCGCTCGCGGACCGAAGCCCGGCCGGGCTCGCGCTGCTCGGCACCGTGGCCGCGGACAGCTTCACCTCGCACCTCACCGTTCGACGATCCACTGGCGAGAAAGCTTCACGTCAAGACGGGAATGCCGGCGGTCGTCGGGGACGATGGGGACATGTCGATCCCCACCCCGCGGCCGTCGGCGGACCCGGCCCGGCCCGCCCCGCCCCCGCCGCCCGCGCGGCGGTGGCTCGTCATGGCGGTCCTGGGGGTCGCCCAGCTGATGGTCGTGCTGGACGCGACGATCATGAACGTCGCGCTCCCGTCCGCGCAGACGGCGCTCGGGATCTCCGACTCCGACCGGCAGTGGGTCGTCACCGCCTACGCGCTGGCGTTCGGCAGCCTTCTGCTGCTGGGCGGCCGGATCTCCGACCTGATCGGCCGGCGCGCGGCCTTCCTGCTCGGCCTGGTGGGTTTCGCCGCCGCCTCGGCGGTCGGCGGCGCGGCCCAGAACTTCGCGACCCTGGTCTCGGCCCGGGTCGGCCAAGGTGTGTTCGCGGCCCTGCTGGCACCGGCCGCGCTCAGCCTGCTCACGACGACCTTCACCGACCCCAGGGAGCGGGCGAAGGCCTTCGCCATCTTCGGTGCGCTGGCCGGGACCGGTGGCGCGGTCGGGCTGATCCTCGGCGGCAGCCTCACGACCTACGCGTCCTGGCGCTGGGCGCTCTACGTGAACATCGCCTTCGCGGCCATCGCGTTCCTCGGCGCCGTGCTGCTCCTGCCCAGGATTCCTCGCGGGGAGCGACCGAAGCTGGACCTCGTCGGCACGGTGCTCGCCTCCGGCGGACTGTTCGCGCTCGTCTTCGGCCTGACGCGCGCCGAGACCGACGGGTGGTCGGACGACCTCACCGTCTTCAGCCTCGTCGCGTGCTCGGCGCTGCTCTGCGGTTTCGTCACGTGGCAGCGCACGCTGAGCCGACGCGGCGGCAAGCCGCTGCTGCCGCCGTCGATTCTTCGGAACCGGGACCGGGCGGGGTCGTTCCTCGCCATGCTCGTGGTCGGGTCCGGGATGTTCGCGGTCTTCCTGTTCCTGACGTACTACCTGCAGACCGTCATGGAGTACTCCGCAATCCGCACGGGCTGCGCGTTCCTGCCGATGGTCGCGATGATCGTGGCCTTCTCGCAGCTGACCAACCTTGTCCTGCTGCCACGGATCGGGGCCCGCGTCCTCATCACCCTCGGAATGCTGATCTGCGCGCTGGCGATGAGCGACTGGACCACCATCGACGCGGACGGCGACTACGCGACGGAAGTGCTGCCCGGCTTCCTCGTGATGGGCATCGGCCTCGGGCTCGTGTTCTCCCCCGCGATCCAGGGCGCCGTCTCGGGCGTCAACCCGCGCGACGCCGGTGTGGCCTCGGCGCTCGTCAACACGATGCAGCAGGTGGGCGGCTCGATCGGCATCGCGCTGCTGAGCACCGTTGCGGCCCGCGCCGCGGAGGACCGGCTGGACGGGCGTACCCCGACCCCGGAGTTGCTGGCCGACGCCGCCGCCCACTCCTACGTGGTGGCGTTCTGGTGGGCCTGCGGCATCCTCGCCGGGGGTGCCGTGCTGGTCGGGCTCCTCCTGCGACCGGGCGTGCCGGCCCCGGTCTCGCACGGGGCCGGGACGCCGGACAAAGCTCCGTCGCCGACCGGGTCAGCTCGCGATCAGTAGTTCGGAGAGCGGGCGACGCTCGCGCGGTGCCCGCTCCCGCTCGAGCAGGGGCTCGGGCAGGTCGGCGGACGGGTCGAGCCGGCCGACGGCCACTGCGGCGATCGGCTTCAGCTCCGGCGCCAGGTCGAATCTCGTCGCCACGCCGGCGGCGTCGAAGCCGCCCATCTGATGCACCGCCAGGCCGAGTTCCTCGGCCTGCAGTGAGAGGTGAGCGACGGCCTGGCCGGTGTCGTAGACGGCCCACGGCGCCATGGGCGTCTCCGTGGTGTCGGCCACGGCGACGATCAGCACCGAGGCACGGGGTGCCCACGCCTGGTTTCCCGGCGCCAGCAGCTCGACGATCGCGGAGAACGTCGCGTCACCGCGGCGCCCGACCAGGAACCGCCAGGGCTGGGCGTTCGCGGCCGACGGCGCCCAGCGGGCCGCCTCCAGCACGGCCGTCAGTTCGGTCTCGGAGAGTTCGAACGCCGCGTCGAATCCCCGGGGGCTCCAGCGTCCGGCGAGCAGCGGGTGCAGTCGCGCCGGGGTGTCGGCACTGCGGTCGGGCATGGTCGAAACCGGTGTTGCAGACATGGGTGTCCCCCATCAGTGACAAGTAGCCAGGAATTGGTCGGGCTCACACCAGGGCGTGTCACGCCCCGGTGGGGCCGCACACCAGGGCGTGTCACGCCCTGGTGGGTCAGCTCGCGAGCGAGGCGTGCATCTCCCAGACGAGGACCTCGGCCGGGTCGGTCCCGGCTGCCCCACCGAGACCGATCAGTCGCTGGCCGCCCGTGGCGGTGAACCGCACCGCGTCGCCCGTACCGAGCGCGCCGGCGCCTTCCAGTTCCACCGCGCCGCGAGGCACGAACAGGTGCAGAAACGGGGCCTCCGGCAACGTCACGCTCTGGCCCGGATCGAGGCGCGCGACATGCAGCGCCGCGTACTTGTTCGAGATCCGGATCGCCGCGGCGTCGGCGTGCTGCGGCATTCCCGACGCCACCGGCACCAGGCCGCCGTGGAGCAGCGCACCGTCGATCTCCACTTGCTCATACCCCGGCTCGATGCCGTTGGAGTCGGGCACGACCCACATCTGCACGAAGTGCACCGGGTCGTCGTGCTGATCGCCGGAGAGGCGCCAGGAGTCGTTCTTCTCGGAGTGCAGGATCCCCTTGCCGGCGCTCATCCGCTGCGCCAGCCCCGGGTAGATGACCCCGGAGTGCCCGGTGGAGTCCTGGTGCACCAGCGATCCGTCGAGGACCCAGGTGACGATCTCCATGTCGCGATGCGGATGGGTGTCGAACCCGGTCCCGGCCGTGACGATGTCGTCGTTGTTCACCAGCAGCAGCCCGTGGGAGACGTTGCCCGGGTCCCAGTGCGGGCCGAACGAGAACGAGTGCTTGGAGTCCAGCCAGCCGATGTTCGTCGCCGCGCGGTCAGCGGCGCGACGGATGTCGACGATCGGCGTCTGGCGTTGGGTGGTCATCGGATCCATCCTCTCGCGTACCTCGTTGGAGATGTCATCTCCAACGAGCCTCACTGGAGATGTCATCTCCAAGGGGAATGCTCAGCTGTTGCGAATGGCGGAGACGTCGAACTCGAGCGTGATCTTCTCGGAGACGAGAACGCCACCGGCCTCGAGCGCGGCGTTGAAGTTGACGCCGAAGTCCTTGCGGTTGATCACGGCCCTGCCCTCGAAGCCGGCGCGCTGGTTGCCCCACGGGTCCGCGGCCAGGCCGGTGAACTCGAAGTCCACGGCCACCGACTTGGTGACGTCCTTGATGGTCAGGTCGCCGGTCAGGCGGTAGTTGTCGTCCCCGAGGGATTCGGCCTTCGTGGAGACGAAGCGGATCTCCGGGTAGGTGGCGGCGTCGAAGAAGTCGTTGGTGCGCAGGTGCTCGTCGCGCTGGGCGTTGCCGGTGTCGACGCTGGCGACCTGAATGGTCACCTCGGCGTGCGAGCGGGTCGGGTCCTCGGCGTCCAGGACGGCGGTGCCGGCGAAGCCGGTGAAGGCGCCGCGGACCTTGGTCACCATCGCGTGCCGGGCCACGAATCCGAGACGGGTGTGGGTGACGTCGAGGGTGTAGGTGCCGGTCAGTTCGGAGGTCGTGGTCGTCATGGGAGGCTCCTGGCTGGTAGTTTGGTTGATGTGTCAACGACTCTAGGAGTAAGTCGATGACGTGTCAACTACCGCCGTGGCAGAATGATTCCGTGGCCCCACCACCTGCTGACGATCCGCGCTGGCTCACCGACCGTGAGCAGCTCGCCTGGCGCGCGATGCTCGCGATGTGGACCCGGCTGAACGCGCAGCTGGCCCGCGAGATGGCCGCCGATTCCGACCTGTCCATGGCCGATTTCTCGGTGCTGGTCGCTTTGACCGACACCTGTGCCGGCAAGACCCGGGCGTTCTCCCTCGCCGAGGCCCTGCAGTGGGAGAAGAGCCGCCTGTCCCATCAGCTGGCGCGGATGGAGAAGCGCGGGCTGATCGAGCGCACCGAGTGCGCCGAGGACGGCCGGGGTCAACTGGTCGGCGTCACGGAGGCCGGCCGGGAGTCGATCGAGGCGGCCGCTCCCGCCCACGTGGCCGCGGTCCGCCGGCTGTTCCTGGACGCACTGACGCAGGACCAGATCGACGCCCTGACCGACATCGCCCGGGCCGCGCTGACCCGGATCGGCGGCACCACCGACATCCCCGGGATCGCGCAGGTGTGCACCGAGGCCGCCGCGACCGTGGGCTCCGACGAGGCACCGGTGTAGATCCGCACGCCGACCACCCCCGGACCAGCGCTCAGTCCTGACAGCCCGCGTATAAGGTCGGGAACCGTGATCTTCAAGCGCGTCGGCGAGGGCCGTCCCTACCCCGAGCACGGCACGTCCCAGCGGGCCTGGTCGGTCGTCCCACCCCGCGCCGTGCGGCTCGATCAGCTGATCACCACCAAGAGCCAGCTCGACCTGGCCACGTTGCTCTCCGAGGACTCGACGTTCTACGGCGACCTGTTCGCCCACGTCGTCGACTGGCACGGCGAGCTCTACCTCGAGGACGGACTGCACCGGGCGGTCCGCGCGGCGCTGCGGCAGCGCACCGTCGTCCACGCGCGGATTCTGGAACTCACCGACGACTGATCGCCCGACGGCCGTTCGGGTGATCTCGATTTCATGACTGACTGCCGGAGCAGCGACCCTTCACTTAGCCTGAGCGGGACAGCCGGATGATCATCGCCAGGACGCAGGTCGGGAGAGTGCCGTGAACGTGTTTCGACCGCCGGGGAGCAGCAGTGTTCCGCGGTTCCGGCCGGTCAACACGCGTAAGCGCGTGCAGGTCGTCGCCATCGTGCTGGCCGCCTGCACCGGCATCGGCATCGTCGCGTGGACCTTCGGCGTGAACTCCGAGAACGACTTCAGCACCGCGTGTGAGCGCGAGGACTACGTCCCCCCGGCGCCCGACCAGACCCAGGTCAACGTCTACAACGGGAGCGGCCTGATCGGTCTGGGCGCTTCGATCGCGGAAGAGCTGCGGAACCGCGGGTTCAACATCGCCAAGATCGAGAACGACCCGCTGGCGCGCAAGATCCGCGGAACCGGCGAGCTGCGCTTCGGCACCGACGCCGAGACCACCAACATCATCGACACGTTGCGCTCCTGGCAGCCCGGGCTGGTGCTCGTGAACGACGGGCGCAACGGTCAGGACGTCGACTTCGTGATGGGCCTGAAGTTCCAGTCGCTGCTGACGGACCCGGTGCCGCCGCCGAACCTGCCGCCGGGTGCGTGCAAGCCCGAGTCGGGCGACTAGCGCACGCGGGCCCGCTGGCCGGCCCGGTCCCTAGGACATGGCGAAGCCCCGGTGACCACGTCCACTCGGACGGGTTCCGGGGCTTCGGCCGTTCGGCTGAATTCTCTTTCCGACCTGAGGAGCGCCGGCGGGCGGCTCCACTGGTCTGCGACGTATGGGAATCCGGGGAGGGACCGGAGACCGACGTCGCGACGCGGGTGTTAGCTCAGTTCTCGAGGCGGCTGGACTGCTGGGGAATGGTGCCCTGCAGGAGCTGACGAACCTCGGACTCGCGGTAGCGACGGTGCCCGCCGAGGGTACGGATCGAGGTGAGCTTGCCGGCCTTGGCCCAACGCGTGACCGTCTTGGGGTCGACGCGGAACATGGTGGCCACCTCAGCAGGCGTGAGCAGGGCCTCGGTCTCCGGGGTACGTGCGTTCATGGCGGGCTCCTCCTAGTCGAGCGGCCTTGGTGCCGTCTCGTATAACGATGGTGCCCTAGGGGCCGGATGTCCGTAATGGTCCTCCCGGATCATTTTGGACTCGCCGACCGGCCAGGGGCGGGTCAACCGAACGGACGATGCCTTTCCGATCGTCGGCACCTCGTCGGCAGCCCCGTCCGGTCGGACCTGACTGCGCGCTGTTGTGCCTGATCAGAGATTACCTTTGGTATGTCGAAGGTCAACAAGCATGGCCGGAGTGGGGTACCCCGCCAATGAATGGTCAATTAATTGTTTTCGCCCCAGCGGTGGGGACATCTGATCACTCGCACGCTCATTCGCCGCCAAACCGGCGCGACGGAAACCCTTTGTAGCCAACGGATTCACCGCTCCGGCCGTACCCTGAACGGCGCAAAGGCGGCTCAAAGGAGGGGGTTCCGCATGAGCCAGGCTCCGAAATCGGCCTTGTTCGCCGGGCTCGGGAACCCCGACACACGGCACGAACAGGTCGTCTTCTGTCAGGACCCGGAAAGTGGCCTCGCCGCCATCATCGCCATTTATTCGACCTCGCTGGGCCCCGCGCTGGGCGGCACCCGCTTCTACCCGTACCCCAGCACCGAGGCCGCTCTCGCCGACGCGCTCCAGCTCAGCCGCGCGATGGCGTACAAGAACGCCCTCGCCGGCCTGGACCACGGCGGCGGTAAGGCGGTGATCCTCGGCGACCCCGCGCGGGACAAGTCCGAGGCCCTGCTGCGGGCCTACGGACGGTTCGTGGCGTCGCTGGGCGGGCGGTACGTCACCGCATGCGACGTGGGCACCTTCCCGGCGGACATGGACGTGGTGGCCCGGGAGTGCCGTTTCGCCACCGGCCGCTCGACCGAGCACGGCGGCGCCGGCGACTCCTCCATCCTCACCGCCTGGGGCGTCTACCAGGCAATGCGCGCCTCGGCCGAGCACGCGTGGGGCGACCCGTCGCTGGCGGGCCGTCGGGTCGGCGTCGCGGGTGTGGGCAAGGTCGGGCGTCATCTGGTCGACCATCTGGCGGCCGAGCGGGCGGAGATCCTCGTCACCGACGTCTCCGGACACGCGCTCGCGCTCGTCCAGTCCGAGCACCCCGAGGTCCGGGTGATGGCGGACACCGAGGCGCTGATCCGCGCTGACCTCGACATCTACTCGCCCTGCGCGCTGGGTGGCGCACTGAACGACGAGTCCGTTCTCGCCCTCACCGCCCGGATCGTCTGCGGCGGGGCGAACAACCAGCTGGAGCATCCCGGGGTGGAGAAGGTGCTCCAGGACCGCGGGGTGCTCTACGCCCCGGACTACCTGGTCAACGCGGGCGGGGTGATTCAGGTCGCGGACGAGCTCGAAGGCTTTTCTTTCGAGCGCGCGAAGGCGCGAGCGAGCGCGATCTACGACACCACCAAGCGCGTGTTCGCGCTCGCCGACGCCGAAGGCGTCCCCCCAGCCGTCGCCGCCGACCGCCTGGCCGAGGCGCGAATGACCTCCGTCGGACGGCTGCGCGGCATCCTGTTGCCCGGCACCTGACCGGGGCGCGTTTCACGGGGCCCGGCGACCAGGTAAAGTTGCCCGTAGTTGACGCGCCGCACGGGGCACTGCCCCAGCACAAAGGGGGTCGAGCCATGGGGCGCGGCCGAGCGAAGGCCAAGCAGACCAAGGTCGCCCGCGAGCTGAAGTACAGCAGCGGTGGGACGGACCTTGACCGGCTGCGGGCCGAACTCGTCGGAGAAGGCAACGGGGAGACCCCCGCGGCCGTCGAGGACGACGAGGAAGACGATCCTTACGCCCAGTACGTCACGGGTGAAGCCGACGACGCGGACGACGAGAGCCGCTGAGGCCGTCAGCCGTTCCGGCTGGTCAGGTCAGGGGTGCTGCCCCTGCAACGCTGCCCGGCCGGTGCCCGGCGTGATCTCCCCCAGCACCCACGAGGGCAGCCCCCGCGCGTCAAGGCGCGCCAAGGCGGCGTCGGCAGCGTCCGGGGCCACGACGGCCACCATGCCGACGCCCATGTTCAGCGTCCGTTCCAGCTCCAGCGAAGCGACCGACCCGAGCTCGCCGAGCAAGGAGAACACGGCCGAGGGCGTCCAACTGCCCCGCGCCAGCACCGCGTCGACGTCCCCCGGCAGCACCCGTTCGAGGTTCGCGGCCAGCCCGCCGCCGGTGACGTGGCACAGCGCGTGCACGTCGAGCCGCGGCCCGGCCTCCGACCCGCGGAGCAGATCGAGGCAGTCCAGCGAGTAGATCCGGGTCGGCTCCAGGAGCTCCTCGCCGAGCGTGCGGCCGAACTCGGGCACGTGCTTGTGCACGTCCCAGCCCGCGGTCGCGAAGAAGACGTGCCGTGCGAGGGAGTACCCGTTGGAGTGCAGACCCGACGCGGCCATCGCGATCACGACGTCGCCCGCCCGGACCCGCTGGGCGCCGATCAGGTCCGGCTCGTCGACCACCCCGGTGCCGGCGCCGGCGATGTCGTACTCGTCGGGACCGAGCAGGCCGGGGTGCTCCGCCGTCTCGCCGCCGACCAGCGCGCAGCCGGCCCGGCGGCAGCCCTCGGCGATGCCCGCGACGATGGCGGCGATGCGCTCCGGGACCACCTTGCCGCAGGCGATGTAGTCGGTCAGAAAGAGCGGCTCGGCGCCGCAGACGACCAGGTCGTCCATCACCATCGCGACCAGGTCGATGCCGACGGTGTCGTGGACGTCCATCCGCTGGGCGACCGCGACCTTGGTGCCCACCCCGTCCGTGGCGGTGGCCAGCAGCGGGGCCGTCATGGTCTTCAGCGCGTCGGCGCGGAACAGCCCGGCGAAGCCCCCCAGCCCGCCGACGACCTCCGGCCGTCCGGCCCGGGCCACCGAGGCCTTCATCAGCTCGACGGCTTTGTCCCCGGCCTCGATGTCGACGCCGGCCGCGGCGTAGGTCGCGCCCGCGCTGCGCTCACTCACGACGTCTCCGCCACGGACTTCGTCCTCGCGGAGCCGCGTTCGGTACTCATGGTTCGCTCGCTGCGCTCGCTCACGGGTTGGACGTCGTGGTGATGCTGTGGGTCGGCGTCTGGATCGCGGGCACCGGTACCTCCAGCACGTGCTTGCCGAGCAGTTCGGGGTCCGGCAACTCGATCGGGTACTTCCCGGTGAAGCAGGCCGAGCACAGGCGCTCCGGCGCGACCGTGGTCGCCCCGTAGAGGCCCTCGAGGGAGATGTAGGCGAGCGAGTCCGCACCCACCGACGCGCAGATCTCGTCGACCGAGAGCCCGTTGGCGATGAGCTCGGCGCGGGTCGCGAAGTCGATGCCGTAGAAGCACGGCCACTTCACCGGCGGGCTGGAGATGCGGATGTGCACCTCGCGGGCGCCCGCCTCGCGAAGCATGCGCACCAGCGCGCGTTGGGTGTTGCCGCGCACGATCGAGTCGTCGACGACGACGAGCCGCTTGCCCTCGATGACCTCGCGCAGCGGGTTCAGCTTCAGCCGGATGCCGAGCTGGCGGATCGTCTGCGACGGCTGGATGAAGGTGCGCCCGACGTAGGCGTTCTTCACCAGGCCCTGGCCGAACGGGATGCCGCTCTCCTGGGCGTAGCCGATCGCGGCCGGCGTGCCGGACTCGGGCGTCGGGATCACCAGGTCGGCCTCGACCGGGGCTTCGCGGGCCAGCTGCCGACCCATCTCGAGGCGGGCGGCGTTGACGTTGCGCCCGGCGATCTCGGTGTCCGGCCGCGCCAGGTAGACGTACTCGAAGACACAGCCCTTGGGGTCGGCCTCGGCGAAGCGCTGCGTCCGCAGGCCGGCCTCGTCGATCGCGATCAGCTCACCGGGCTCGATCTCGCGGACGCGAGCTGCGCCGACGATGTCCAGCGCCGCGCTCTCGGACGCGACGACCCACCCGCGCTCGAGCCGGCCGAGCACCAACGGGCGGATGCCCTGGGGGTCGCGGGCCGCGTAGAGCGTGGACTCGTCCATGAAGACGAAGGAGAACGCGCCCTTCAGCTGCGGAAGGACATCCATCGCCGCGGCTTCGAGCGACCGGCTGGGGTGCGAGGCCAGGAGCTCGGTGACGAGGTCGGTGTCGCTGGACGAGGCCTGCCCGCCCTGTCGGCGGACCCGCTCGCGGTCCAGGTTGCACTGGTTCGCGACGAGCTCGGCGAGATCACCGGTGTTGGTGAGGTTCCCGTTGTGCGCGACGGCGGCCGACCCGGTGGGGGTCGAGCGGAACGTCGGCTGGGCGTTCTCCCAGCACGACGAGCCGGTCGTCGAGTAGCGCGTGTGGCCGATCGCGATGTGGCCGAGGAGCGAGTTCAGCGTGGACTCGTCGAAGACCTGCGGCACGAGGCCCATGTCCTTGTAGACGACCACGGACTGCCCGTCGCCCACCGCGATGCCGGCCGATTCCTGGCCCCGGTGCTGCAGGGCGTAGAGGCCGAAGTAGGTGAGCTTCGCCACCTCTTCGCCGGGAGCCCAGACGCCGAAGACGCCGCAGGAATCCTGCGGGCCCTTCTCACCGGGAAGGAGGTCGTGCGAGAGCTGTCCATCGCCTCGGGGCACGTGCTTCATTCTACGTTGCCGCGAGCGATGCGGCGGACGGCGGGCCGTCACCTCCCGGTAAGGCCCTGACCCTTCCGTAGCGGCCGTGGCAGGGAGTTTGCTGAGGATCACACCCCGAGCCGAAGGGACTTCCCATGGCCTTCCTCCAGATCATCGACAGCCGGAGCAAGAACTACGCCGAAATCGCCGCACTCGACGAGCAGTACACCCAGGACACGGCCGGCAAGGGCACCTACCGCCGCTCGATCGTCGCCCGGGACCGCAACGACCCGGAGCGCTACCTCGCGATGGTCTTCTTCGACTCCTACGAGGACGCGATGCGCAATTCGGAGCTGCCGGAGACTCAGGCGCTGGCGGAGAAGATGAGCGCGTTGGTGGAAGGGCCGCCCACCTTCCTCGACCTCGACGTCATCGAGGACAAGGCATTCTGATCCGTCGTCAACCCTCGAGCAGGTCGCGTGCGGCCGCCACCACACGCGGCCAGGCCGCTGATCCGGGCGTGACCAGCGAGAAGTGGTCCTCCCAGTCGAGTACCCGGAGCTCAACCGGATCCCCGGCCTCCAGGGCTGCCGCGACGTAGGACGCCGCGCAGTCGACCGGGACGTGCTCGTCGAGGCCGCCGTGGACGCAGATCGTGCGGATCCCCGTCGGCAGCAGCCGGGCCGGGTCGGCGCGGTCGTAGCGGCCGTCGGGGTCGGCTTCGGGTGCGGCACCGAGGAACGCCTCGACCGCGTCGTCGCCGAGACCGGCGGCCACGGCCCACCCCAGATCGGCGACGCCCGCCAGGCTGATCACCCCGCGCAGCGGCGGCGGGGCGGCGCGGTGCCCGGGCGCCCCGGGCGGCAGGCGGTGCCGGCTCGCGGCCCACAGGGCCAGGTGTCCGCCCGCGGAGTGGCCCATCAGGATCACCCGCGCCGGATCGATCAGGTCCCCGAGCAGGTCGGGCAGGGCGTCCAGGCCCTCGGCGAGATCGGAAAAGGTCTCCGGCCAGCCGCCGCCCCCGCCCACACGGCGGTACTCGACCGCCGCGACGGCGTAGCCCTCGGTGGCCAGGGCCGCGCACTGCGGGGCCGTGTGGCCACGGTCGTACTGCTGGCGCCAGAACCCGCCGTGGATCACGACCACCAGCGGCAGCGCCACGGCCTCGGCCGGCGAGAGCACGTCGACCACCTGGTCGGAGTGCCGGCCGTACCGCACCTGCCCGTGTCGCAACCCCGTCTGCGCGACGGCTCGGACGAACTCCTGATGCATGCCGCGGAGCCTGCCACGGCTACCGGGCGTATCGCCTTGACTGCCATTCGTGTCGAGGACTGGACTGGCGGGATGCGCACCCTCTCGCTCGCCGGCGTCCTGGTCGCGGCCACCCTGATCGGCGGCCTGACCGCGTCCGGCTCGGCGGGCGCGGCGCCGGGGCCGTCCTCGTCCTCGGGCCGCATCACGTTCTGCGTCACCGGGGGCGGGCCGCTCAGCGTCTTCGCCGACGGGCCGGATCTACGCACCGCGACGCTGACGAAGAAGTGCAAGGGGTTCGCGGTCCGGCCCGGCCAGTACTACGTCGGCGTCCAGGGCTACGCCGTGCCGGACAATTGCTCGACCAACGGCGCGACCGTCCGCCGCGGGGCGTACAGCTACCGCGCGCCCGAGACCCTGCTCACCTACGTCGACGCCGGCCGGACCACGAAGGTGACCTTCGCGCTCGATTGTTCGCTGCCGAACAAGTAGCGACGTTCTCGGTGCTGAGAACATCACCACCGACAACGACTCTCAGAGCAGCGCCGAGATGTCGGCGCGGTCGCCGCTGGCGCGGACGGCGCCGGTCTCGACGGCGTCCGCCCACGTCGTCCGGCCGGTGACCAGGGACAGCCAGGTCGCCGGGTCGGTCTCGACGACGTTCGGGGGCGTGCCCCGCCGGTGCCGGATCCCCTCGACGCACTGCACTGCGCCGACCGGTGGCACGCGGACCTCGACCGCATGGCCGGGGTGCTTCTCCGCCAGTTCCGCCAGGGTGTGCCGGACCGCGGTGGCGACCGCCTCGGGCGTCGTCGCGTCGGGGTCGGCGACCCAGGCCGCGAGCGCGGCGCGACCCACGGCGGGATCGACCCGGCGACGCGGGGCCACGGGCGAAGCTCAGGCCATCGCAGCAGGGAGCGTGGCGGTGTGCGCCTGGCGCAGTTCGCTGAGCGGGATCTCGATGTCCGCGTTGATCCGCAGCGAGGACCCGCCGACGGTGCCGATCTCGGCCATCGGGACGCCGTGCACCTCGGCGAGCGCCGTGACCGCGGAGCGGTGCGCGACGGGGACCGAGACGATCGCACGGGCAGCCGACTCCGAGAACAGCGCGACGAAGGCCTCCTTGCCGGACGGCAGTTCGACGCGCGCGCCCCGGTTACGACCCAGGCAGCACTCGACCAGGCCCTGCGCGAGCCCGCCGTCGGACAGGTCGTGGGCGGACGCGAGCACGCCCTGCTCCGCGCCCTCGACCAGTACCGACGCCAAGGCCCGCTCGGCCTCGAGGTCGACCGCGGGCGGGGTGCCGCCGAGATGGGCGTGCACCACGTGCGCCCACTCCGAACCGTCGAGTTCCTCGCGGGTCTCGCCCAGCAGCACGAGGATGTCGCCGTCGTCGGCGAAGGCCATCGGGACGCGGTGCCGCACGTCGGGCATCACGCCGAGGACCCCGACCACGGGGGTGGGCAGGATCGCCGTCTCGCCCGTCTGGTTGTAGAAGGACACGTTGCCGCCGGTCACCGGCACCCCGAGTTCGAGGCAGCCGTCGGCCAGACCGCGCACGGCCTCGGCGAACTGCCACATCACGCCGGAGTCCTCGGGCGAACCGAAGTTCAGGCAGTCGGTGACGGCCAGGGGGCGCGCGCCCTTCGCGGCGACGTTCCGGTACGCCTCGGCCAGCGCGAGCTGGGCCCCGGCGTACGGGTCGAGGCGGGCGAACCGTCCGTTGCAGTCGGTCGAGATCGCGACCCCGAGCCCGGACTCCTCGTCGATGCGCACGATGCCCGCGTCGTCCGGCATCGCGAGCGCGGTGTTGCCGAGGACGTAGCGGTCGTACTGCGAGGTGACCCACGACTTGTCGCAGAGGTTGGGCGAGGCCGCCATCCGCAGGATCGTCGATCGCAGCTCCGCGGGAGACGCCGGCCGCCGCAGACCTGACGCACCATCAGCCTGCAGCGCGTCCTGCTCCTTCGGCCGCGAGAAGGGGCGCTCGTACACCGGGCCCTCGTGGGCGACAGTGCGCGGCGGGACGTCGACGACGATCTCGCCGCGCCACTCCACCGTGAGCCGACCGGAGTCGTTCACCTCGCCGATGACGACCGCCTCGACGTCCCACTTCGCGCACAGCGCCAGGAACGCCTCGACATTGCGCGGCTCGACGATCGCGCACATCCGCTCCTGGGACTCGCTCATGAGGATCTCCTCGGGAGCGAGCGTGGAGTCGCGCAGCGGAACGGTGTCGAGCACGACGTGCATGCCACCGGCGCCGGCCGAGGACAGCTCCGTGGTGGCGCAGGACAGCCCGGCCCCGCCGAGGTCCTGGATGCCGACCACGAGATCCGCGGCGAAGATCTCCAGGCAGCACTCGATGAGCACCTTCTCGGCGAACGGGTCGCCGACCTGCACGCTGGGGCGCTTGGACGGGCCCCCCGCGTCGAAAGTCTCGGATGCGAGCACCGAGACTCCGCCGATGCCGTCGCCGCCGGTGCGGGCGCCGAAAAGAATCACCTGGTTGCCGGGCCCGGAGGCCTTCGCGAGCTTGATGTCCTCGTGGCGCATGACGCCCACGCAGAGCGCGTTCACCAACGGGTTGCCGAGATAGGTGGAGTCGAAGACCACCTCGCCGCCGATGTTCGGCAGGCCCAGGCAGTTGCCGTAGCCGCCGATACCGGCGACCACCCCGGGCAGCACCCGGCGCGTGTCCGCGGCGTCGAGCGGCCCGAAACGCAGCGGGTCCATCACCGCGACCGGACGCGCGCCCATCGTGAGGATGTCGCGCACGATGCCGCCGATGCCGGTGGCCGCGCCCTGGTACGGCTCGACGTAACTCGGGTGGTTGTGCGACTCGACCTTGAAGGTCACCGCGTAGCCGTGGCCGATGTCGACGACCCCGGCGTTCTCGCCCATGCCGACCATGAGGATGTCGGTCGCCGGGGCCTTGTCACCGAACTGGCGCAGGTGCACCTTCGACGACTTGTAGGAGCAGTGCTCGCTCCACATCACCGAGTACATCGCCAGCTCGCAGCTGGTCGGCCGCCGGCCCAGGATCTCGCGGATGCGCGCGTACTCGTCGGGCTTGAGGCCCAGATCGGCGAAGGGCTGGTCGACCTCGGGCGTGGTCTCCGCGGTCTTGACGGTGTCGCTCACGCAGAACTCCCGGCCATCGATCCGGCCAGGAGGCTGTTGAGCACGGAGGTGAACAACCCCAGCCCGTCGATGCTCGGCCCGGTGAGCGCCTCGACCGCGTGCTCGGGGTGCGGCATCAGACCGACCACATTGCCGGCCTCGTTGCGGATACCGGCGATGTCGTTGCGCGAGCCGTTCGGGTTGCCCCGGATGTAGCGGAAGACGATGCGGTCCAGGGTCTCGAGCCACTCCAGCGTCTCGGGGTCGGCGACGTATCCGCCCTCGCCGTTCTTCACCGGAACCAGGATCTCCTGACCCATCTTCAGGTCTCGGGTCCACGGGGTGTCGACGTTCTCGACGCGCAGCCACTGGTCGCGGCAGAGGAAGTGCTGGTGATCGTTGCGGATCAATGCACCCGGCAGCAGGTGGGACTCACACAGCACCTGGAACCCGTTGCAGATCCCGAGTACCGGCAGCCCGTTGTTGGCCCCGGCGATGATCGACTCCATGACCGGGGAGAACCGGGCGATCGCCCCGCAGCGCAGGTAGTCGCCGTAGGAGAACCCGCCGGGCAGCACGACCGCGTCCACGCCCTGCAGATCGGTGTCCCGGTGCCAGAGACGGACCGGTTCGCCGCCGGCGATCCGCACCGCCCGCGCCGCGTCCCCGTCGTCCAGGGAGCCCGGGAAGGTGACGACCCCGACCCGCGCGCTCATGACTCGACCCGAATCGTGAACTCCTCGATCACCGTGTTCGCGAGCAGGGTCTCGGCCATCTGCTCGACCTTGGCGAGGGCCGCGGCATCGAGTTCGCCGTCCACCTCGACCTCGAAGCGCTTGCCCTGCCGGACCCCGGAGACCGCCTCGAATCCCATGCGTCCCAGGGCTTTCTGGATCGCCTGCCCCTGCGGGTCGAGGATCTCGGGCTTCGGCATCACATCGACCACTACCCGGGGCACAAAGGCTCCTCATACATCGTGAAAACGTCAGTGCGGAAGGATGCCGTCAGGCTACCCGCCCGCCGAAACCGAGGATGAACGTGAAGCTGCTGCTCACCGGTGGCGCCGGTTACATCGGCAGCGTGGTCACCGCGCTGCTGCTGGAGGCCGGCCACGAGGTGACCGTCCTCGACGACCTCTCGACCGGGCACCGGGACGCGGTGCCGGCCGGGGCCGGCTTCGTCCAGGCCCGGGTCCACGACGCCGCCGAGGTCCTCGACGCCTCGTACGAGGCGGTGCTGCACTTCGCCGCCAAGTCGCTGGTCGGGGAATCCGTGGAGCGCCCGGAGCTCTACTGGGAGAACAACGTCGTCGGGTCGCTGGCGCTGTTGGACGGGATGCGGGCGCACGGCATTCGCCGACTGGTCTTCTCCTCCACCGCCGCCACCTACGGGGAGCCGGCCTCGATGCCGATCACCGAGGACACCCCGCCCCGTCCCACGAACCCCTACGGCATGACCAAGCTCACGATCGACATGGCGATCGCGGCCGAGTGCGCGGCCCACGGTCTGGGGGCGTTCAGCCTGCGCTACTTCAACGTGGCCGGCGCCCATTTCGGCACCGACGGCGGGCTCGGCGAGCGGCACGACCCCGAGACGCACCTGATCCCGAACCTGCTGAAGGTCGCGACGGGTGCCGCTCCGGAGGCGAAGCTGTTCGGTGCGGACTACCCGACCCGCGACGGCACCTGCGTCCGCGACTACATCCACGTCACCGACCTCGCCGACGCCCACGTGCGGGCTCTGAGCCGGATCACCCCCGGCCGCCACGACGTCTGCAACCTCGGCAGCGGGGAGGGGTTCACCGTGCGTGAGGTTCTGGACGCGGTTCGATCCGTGACCGGCCACGCGATCCCGGCCGTCGACCACCCCCGCCGGCCCGGGGATCCCCCCACGCTGATCGCGTCCAACGCCCGCGCCCGCGAGGTCCTGGGTTGGACCCCGGCCCGGGGGATCGGCGCCATGGCCGCGGATGCGTGGAAGTTCGCGCAGAATTCCGGCTTCGGCCGTTAGACGGACTACGAATCGGGCCGGGTGCGGACATACCGGCCGGCGCCGCTGGTGATCGCGCCGACACGGACGTAAGAGTTGCTCGAATCACCGGACGGCGCGCCGGGGGCGTGCCTACTCTCAGTTATCGCCAAGGTCGTGGGACGGCTGGGCGGTGACTGTCGAAACGGGCTCGGGGGAGCTCGTAGAAGCTGGGCGGGTGGGGTATGACTACGTCCAAGAACGGTGGCCCGGGCACGCGAGTGCCCACCGACACCGCCTTGATCACTGCAGCACGCCGCGGGGACGTCGACGCGTTCGACTCTCTCGCCGACCGGCACCGTGACGCTGCCGTCCGCCTCGCCCGGCGTACCGGCGCGGGCTCGGTCGAGCACCTCGTCGACGAAGCCATCGCTGCGGTGCGCACCGAGCTGCGCGCCGGAGCCGGTCCCGCGACCGCGTTCCGGCCCTATCTGCTCACCACCCTGCGCCACCAGCACGCCGGCGGCCTGCGCCGGAGTCGCCGCCGGGCCGAGGACGCCGGAGCGAGCGGGACGATGCCCGCGACCTGCGTCGCGGCAACGAGCAAGGCCTTCCGCGCCCTGCCCGAGGACGCCCGGGTCGCGCTCTGGCACACCGAGGTCGAGGGCGAGCCGCTGCTGGAGACCGGCAAGCTGCTCGGCCTCGAGGCCACCGGCGTCGCCGAGCTGAGCTTCGCCGCCCGCGACACCCTCCGCGCCGCCCAACTGCTGGAGCACCGCGCCGCGATCCGCTCGTCGGACTGCCGCTGGACCACGAACCGGCTCAACGGCTACGCCCGCCACACGCTCTCCGTGGCCGACAACACCAAGGTCACCGCGCACCTCGACACCTGCGACCTGTGCGCGGGGGTGGCGCCGGCCGTGCTGGCCGTCGAGTCCGACCTGCCGCTGCTCGTCGCGACCGTCGTGCTGGGCCCGGCCGCCGAGGCCTACCTCGACCGCGAGGGCGCGGGGCACGCCCGCGCCGGCCTGTTCGCCGGCCTGATGCGCGACGCGGCCCGCCCGGTCGCCGTCGCCATCTCCGCGATCGCGCTGATCACCGCCGGCCTGCTCGGCACGCTGGCGTTCGCCGATTCCGACCCCGAATCCCGCGAGGCGACCAAACCGGCGACCTTCACCGCCATCCCGGTCGCCCCGACGAACCCCGTCGCGGACACCGGCCCGTCCTCCGGCAACGGCTCGACCGGCCGGGACGAGGCCCGGGCGACCCCCCGGCCCACCCCGCGGCCGCTCGCGAAGTCGGTGGTCCGCACCGTCACCGTCTCCGACGTCCGGACCGAGCCGGCCAGGCCCGCCCCGAAGCCAGCAGAGCCCGAGGGCACCTCGATCAACCTCGGGATCACGTCGTTGAACATCTCTCCGGGCGGCGGCCCGCTCGGCCTCCCCGGGCTGTCCCTCGGCTGACCACCCTTCTTGGAGATGACATCTTCAACGTTGAAGATGACATCTCCAACGAACCGGGTCAGGCCAGCTTCTCCAGGCGCTCGAACATGGGCGCGAGGCGGGTGACGAACCGCTCGGGGCGGCAGACCTCGTCGAGGCGGGCCTCGTCCAGGCTGATGCCCGCCCCCGCGGCGCGGGAGCGCAGCGTCTCGCGGAACGGGACGTTCTCCTGCCAGGTCTGCATCGCGGCGCCCTGCACCAGGGCGTAAGCGTCCTCGCGGGACGCACCGGTCTCGACGATCTCCAGCAGCACCGTCGAGGTGTAGATCAGGCCGCCGGTCAGGTCGAGGTTCGCGCGCATCCGCTCGGGGTCGACAACCAGCCCGGACATCAGCCGGTTCGTCAGGTGCAGCAGGTAGTCGGTGGCCGCCGCCGCGTCCGGCAGGGAGATCCGCTCCACCGAGGAGTGCGAGATGTCCCGCTCGTGCCAGAGCGGGATGCCCTCCATCACCGGCACGATCTGCGCGCGCACGATCCGGGCCATGCCGCAGATCCGCTCGCTCAGAATCGGGTTCTTCTTGTGCGGCATGGCCGAAGAGCCCTTCTGGCCCTTGCCGAAGGGCTCCCAGGTCTCCCGAACCTCGGTGCGCTGGCCGTGCCGGACCTCGAGCGCGATCGCCTCGCAGACGGTGGCGAGGATCGCCAGCGCGGACACCCATTCCGAGATGCCGTCGCGGAGCACGACCTGCGTCGAGACGTCGGCCGGGCGCAGGCCGAGCGCCGCCGCGACGTGGGTCTCCACCGCCGGGTCGATGTTGGAGTAGGTGCCGACGGCGCCGGAGATCGCCATCACGGCGACGGCCTCGCGGGCCTGACGCAACCGGTCGCGGGAGCGGGCCATTCCGAACGCGAAGTCCGCGACCCGGTGACCCCAGACGTCGGGCTCGCCGTGAATGCCGTGGGTGCGGCCGACCCGGAGGGTGTCCCGGTGCGCCAGCGCGTGGTCCCGCAACGTCGCGACCAGGGTGTCGGCTCTGGCCAACAGGATGTCGGTGGCCTCGGTGAGCTGCAGCCCCAGCGCGGTGTCGAGCAGGTCCGAGGACGTCATCCCGAAGTGCACGTAGGCGGCGGCCTCGCGCGGGGTGGTGTTGTTCGCCCACGCGGACAGGAACGCGATGACGTCGTGCTGCGTGACGTCCTCGATCTCCTTCACGGCCTCGGGCGTCGGCGGAGCGGCATTGCGCACCGGCTCGACGCAGTCGGCCGGGACGACGCCGGCCGCGGCGTGCGCCTCCAGCACCAGCGTCTCCACGTGGCACCACAGCTCGTACTTGTGCGCCTCGCTCCAGACGCGGCCCATCTCGGGCAGGGTGTATCGCTCGATCACCCCGCCATCCTCGCCTACGTCAGTCGGCGAGCTGCTGCTCGGGTAGCGGGAAGATGCAGAGCATCGGGAGGATCCGGGCCGGGTCGGCACCGCTCCAATCGGCGGCGAGCATCTGCTCGCGACTGCGGCGGCTGATGATCATCCGGACGAACTCGTAGCCGCCGGTCGTCAGCGTCAGCTCCGGCTCGCCCTCACCGAACCGGTGGGTCTCCCCGTCGACGACCACGGCGATCGCGGGCCGGTCCGGCTCCGCGGTCCAGCCGGAGCGGAGCATCGCGAGCAGGCTGGCCACCAGGGTCGGGATTGCCGCATCGTCACGATTTCCAGAACGCCCGAGAGCGCCGGCGATGTCCTGCTCGTGGTTCCAGACGTCGATGCAGGGCCGCGCCAGCTGGAAACCGGATTCGTGGATCAGCTCCTCGAACTTCGGGGCGATGCTCTCCCACTCCGCGCAGATCTCGGTCAGTCCCACCTCGGCGCGACTCGAGACCTGGACGGCCGTCCACTCCGGGGTTCCCCGGTCCTCCAGCCGGCCGGTAAGCACGTCGGACGCGACGCCGACCAGATGACGGTAGACGTCGGCGACCGTCCACAACGGGGTCGCGGGGACCTGGACGCCCTGCTGATCCTCCGTCAGAATCGCGGCGGACTCGATCAACCGGGTGCGGCTGGCGGAGTAGACCTCGACCAGGTGCATGGTTCCTCCTGGGGCGTCAGGGAATCCGTTACGGGACGATCCCGGGTACGACGATCTCACCACGCTCGGCGCTCAACGCAATGTCGGTGCGGTGGTGCGAACCGTCGAGGGCGACGGCGGCGACGCCGGCGTAAGCGCGCGATCGGGCGTCCCCCAGATCCGCGCCGGTCGCCGTCACACACAGGACACGGCCGCCCGCACTGACCACCGCACCCGCGTCGTCGCGCGCGGTGCCGGCGTGGATGACGTGCACGCCCTCGATGGCATTGGCCTCGTCCAGACCGCCAATCACGCCGCCGGTCTGCGGCGGCCCCGGATAGTTGGGCGCCGCCACGACGACGGTGACCGCGGAGCCCTCCCGCCAGGTCAACGGCTCGACCTTGTCCAGCTCGCCGGTCGCAGCCGCGAGCAGCAGCGCGCCGAGCGGATTGCGCAGCAGCGCGAGCACGACCTGGGTCTCAGGGTCACCGAAGCGGGCGTTGAACTCGATGACGCGCAGGCCGCGCGTGGTGAGGGCGAGCCCGGCGTAGAGCAGACCGGCGAAGGGGGTTCCGCGCCGGCGCATCTCCGCGACCGTGGGCTCCAGCACGCGCTGGGTCACCTGCTCGACCAGGTCGGCCGGCGCCCAGGGCAGCGGGCAGTACGCGCCCATGCCGCCGGTGTTCGGGCCGGCGTCGCCGTCGCCGACCCGCTTGAAGTCCTGGGCCGGCAGCAACGCCAGCACGGTCTGACCATCCGTCAGGGCGAAGAGCGAGACTTCGGGGCCGTCGAGGTACTCCTCGATCACGACGCGGCCGGCGCAGGCCTTCGCATGCGCCAGCGCGGCGTCGCGGTCGTCGGTGACGACGACGCCCTTTCCGGCCGCCAGGCCATCGTCCTTGACCACGTAGGGCGGGCCGAACGCGTCGAGCGCCGCCGCGACCTCGTCGAGGTCGTCGCAGACCCGCGCCATCGCGGTCGGCACCTCCGCCGCGGCCATGATCTCCTTCGCGAACGCCTTGGACCCCTCCAGCGCCGCGGCCACCGCGGACGGGCCGAAGCAGGCGATCCCGCGTAGCCGGACCGCGTCGGCCGCACCGGCGACCAGGGGCACCTCGGGCCCGACGATCACCAGCTCCACGTCGAGCGCGTCGGCCAGGTCGGCCACCGCCTCGGGGTCGGTCGCAGTCACGGAGTGCACGGTGGCGAGGTCCGCGATGCCGGCGTTGCCCGGCGCACAGTGCAGCTCGGAGACCCCCGGGTCGGCGGACAGGGCTCGGCACAGCGCGTGCTCGCGGCCACCGCCGCCGATCACCAGAACCTTCACGGCGGGAGCCTAACTACTTGACCAACGACCGGATCTCGATGGTCTCTTCACGGCCCGGTCCGACGCCGATCGCGGAGACGGGGGCACCGGACATCTCCTCCAGCGCCGCGACGTAGGCCTGGGCGTTCTTCGGGAGATCCGCGAGTGACCGGGCGCCGGTGATGTCCTCGGTCCAGCCGGGAAGCTCCTCGTACACCGGCACGGCGTGGAAGAAGTCCGTCTGGCTCATGGGCATCTCGTCGTGGCGGACCCCGTCGATGTCGTAGGCCACGCAGACCGGGATCCGCTCGAGGCCCGTCAGCACGTCGAGCTTGGTGAGGAAGAAGTCCGTCAGGCCGTTCACCCGCGTCGCGTACCGGGCAATGACGGCGTCGAACCAGCCGCAGCGGCGGGCGCGCCCGGTCGTGACGCCGACCTCACCACCGACGCGGCGGAGGAACTCGCCACTGTCGTCGAACAACTCGGTCGGGAACGGGCCCGAGCCCACGCGGGTCGTGTAGGCCTTGAGGATCCCGCAGACCCGGTCGATGCGTGTCGGGCCGATCCCGGACCCGGTGCAGGCGCCACCGGCGGTCGGGTTCGACGACGTGACGAACGGATAGGTGCCGTGGTCGACGTCGAGCAGCGTGCCCTGCGACCCCTCAAGGCAGATGAGCTTGCCCTCGTCCAGCGCGCGGTTCAGCACCAGCGAGGTGTCGGCGATGTGCGGGCGCAGCGCATCGGCGAAAGGCAGGAACTCCTCGACCACCTCGTCGACCGTGATCGCGCGGCGGTTGTAGATCTTGACCAGCAGGTGGTTCTTGTCGACCAGCGCCGCCTCGATCTTCTGCCGCAGGATCTTCTCGTCGAACAGGTCCTGCACCCGCACGCCGATGCGGTTGACCTTGTCGGCGTAGGACGGACCGATGCCCCGGCCGGTGGTGCCGATCTTGTTCTTGCCGAGGAAGCGCTCACGCGTCTTGTCGAGCGTCGTGTGGTACGGCGTGATCAGGTGCGCGTTGCCCGAGATCAGCAGCTTCGAGGTGTCGACGCCGCGCTCCTGCAGACCCGCGATCTCCTGCAGCAGCACGCCGGGGTCGATGACGACGCCGTTGGCGATGACGGGCACGCATCCCGGCGTGAGGATTCCCGACGGCAGCAGGTGCAGGGCGTAGTGCTGGTCACCGATGACGACGGTGTGCCCGGCGTTGTTGCCGCCCTGGTACCGCACGACGTAGTCGACGGGGTCGGACCCGGCCGCCCCGAGCAGGTCGGTGGCCTTGCCCTTGCCCTCGTCGCCCCATTGGGCGCCGACCAGCACGATCACGGGCATACGTCCGCGCCTCCGACCTGTCGAACGCCTGGGAAAGGGGGAAAATCAGCGCCCCAGGCTAGTGCGCGTCAGTTACGCGGTGCGGACAGGGCGTCGGCAGCGGCTGGGCTGCTCTCGGCCAGGAAGGAGAAGCAGCGCTGCGCCTCCGCCTCCTCGCCGATCGCGGCCGCGGCGCGACCGAGGGCGTGCAGCGAACGCAGGAAGCCCTGGTTCGGCTCGTGGTCCCAGGGCACCGGGCCGTGCCCGCGCCAGCCGTTGCGGCGCAGCGCGTCCAGGCCGCGGTGGTAGCCGGTCCGCGCGTAGGCGTAGGACTCGACGACCGACCCGCGGGTGTAGGCCGCGTCCGCCAGCGTCGCCCACGCCCGCGAGTAGTCGGGGAAACGGGCGGCCACCTCGGTGGCGTCCATCCCCCCGTCCATCAGGTCGCGGGCCTCTTGGAGCTCGGGCAGCGTGGTGGCGGGCGGTCCCGCGAGCAGGTTCTCGTTCGTCACGCGCCCCATTGTGCCGTTGCGGGCGGGCGACGGTGACGGCACCGGGGACGACACCGGCATCGACACCGGGGTCGAGACCGGCGGAGCGAGGCTCGGAACGACCGGCGGAGCGACCGGCGGAGCGACCGGCGGAGCGACCGGCGGAACCGCGGGCGGCGCCGTCCCGGGCGCCGGGTCGACCTGAATCCACGGCGCGGGCGGGGTCACCGGGGTGGTCACCGGCTCGGAGGCCGGTCCCTGGCCGGGGAACGAGACCTCGGAGACCGCGGCGGGCGCGGGGGTGTGCGCCATCTCGGCGTTGGCCGCCGCGGTGACGCCGACCAGCGCGGGCACGGGGGCCGGCGCCGCGGGCGATCGCTGCGGCCCAGGTTGGCGGGGTGGTCCTTCTTGCTCATCGCGTTCGGCCACCAGATGTGCCGATCGAAATCGAGCGCGAGCGCGGTGACCAGCACCGAGCGGACGATGAAGGTGTCGATGATCACGCCGACCGCGACGAGGAAGCCGATCTCGACCATGAAGATCATCGGGACGGCCGTCATGACCGCGAACGTGCCGGCGAGCACCAGGCCGGCCGAGGTGATGACGGCACCGGTCGCGGTGAGGCCGATGATCGCGCCCTGGCGGGTGCCGAGAACTCTCGCCTCCTCCTGGACGCGGGTCATCAGGAAGATGTTGTAGTCGATGCCCAGCGCCACCAGGAACACGAAGCCCATCAGCGGCAGTCCCGCGTCCGCGCCTTCGTACCCGAGCAGGTGGGTGAACACGATCGAGCTGATGCCGAAGGCTGCCGCGAACGACAGCACCACCGTTCCGAGCAACAGCAACGGAGCCACGAGGGCCCGCAACAGCACCATCAGGATCAGGAGGACGACGGCCAGGGTGATCGGGATGACGACCTTGTTGTCCCGCGACGACGCGTCCTGCGTGTCGAGGGCCACCGCGGTGCTGCCGCCGACCCGCGCGTTGGCCTCGTCGACCTCGTGCACGGCGTCGCGGACCCGTTCGATGGTGTTCTTGGCCGCCTTGCTGTCCGGCGGATTCTTGAGGGTCGCCTCGATGTAGGCCAGCCCGCCCTGCACCGGAGCCTGGACGACCGAGCCGGGCACGACGCCATCGACATTCCCGAGGACGTCCGCGACCTCCTGGCTCTTGCCGCCGTTGGCCATGACCACGACCGGGTCACCGCTGCCGGCCGGGAAGTGCGCCTCGAGCGCCTTCTGCCCGACGACGGAGTCCTGGGTGTTGGTGAAGCTGTCCTCGAACGCCAGGCCGGTGGCCGAGAGCTGCGTGACGCCGAAGGCGAGGGCCGCGAGGATGACGGAGGTCCCGATCCAGATCGGCCGCGGGCGCTTCGAGACACCGGCGGCGACCTTGGCCCAGATGCCCTTCTCGGAGGGGTCGGGAGTGTTGAAGTCGGGGTGGGTCGGCCAGAACATCCAGCGGCCGCCCATGACCATCAGGGCCGGTAGCAGCGTCATCATCACGAGCAGACCCACACCGATGCTGATCGCCAGCACCGGGCCCATGCTCGAGATCGAGTTCATGTCGGCGAAGGACAGGCAGAGCATGCCGAGCAGGACGGTGACGCCGCTGGCGAAGACCGCGGGACCGGCCCGGTGCAGCGCGAACGCCATGGCCTCGTGCCGGTCTTCATGACGACGGAGTTCTTCCCGATACCGCGCCACGAGCAGCAGCGCGTAGTCGGTGCCCGCTCCGAAAACGAGGATGGAGGCAATGATCTGCGCTTGAGCGGTGACGGTCAGCGCCCCGCCGTCGGCCAGCAGATAGACGATGCCCAGCGCGATGACGAGCGCGACCAGGGCCGACACCACCGGCAGGAACCACAGGATGGGGCTGCGGTAGGTGATCAACAGGATGAGGATGACGACGCAGAGGGCGGCCAGCAGCACGGCACCCTCGGTGCCGTCGAAGGCGGCGGCGAAGTCGCCGTTGAAGCCCGCCGGGCCCGTGACGTAGACGAGCATGCCGTCGCCCTGGACGTCGAACGACTTCACCTCGTCGACGAAGTCCGGCAGCTTCTCCCAGCCGTTGCCCTTGTCGCCCATGTCGAACGGCACGAGCATCTGCAGCGCCTTGCCGTCCTCGGACTCGAACGGGCCCTCGACGTTCGCCTCGACACCTTCGATGTCGGCGAAGGAGGCCGCGTCGGCCCGGGCGCGCTCGCGGTCGGCGTCGGTCAGGCCTTCACGACGCTCGTAGACGACGACGGCCATGGCTTCGTTCGGGTTCTGGAAGCCTTCCATCTGCTGGTAGACCTGGGTCGACTCCGCGCTGCTGGGGAGCCAGTTGACGGCCTCGTTCTCCTGGACGTCGCCGAGCTTGCCGGCCAGCGGTCCCATGCAGGCCGCCATGATCACCCAGAAGAGCACCACCAGGTACTTGGTCTTGGGTCCGCAGGGGAATCGCGCGAGCGTGCCCGCAGCGCTGCCAGCGGAGGGGGTGGCCGTGTTCCCGGCCAGGCCCGTGCCAGACATGTCGCCGTCCATTCCGGAGTCCTCCGCGCGTCGTGCCGAGGTGCCCCTGGTGTCACTCTCGTCGCAGCGAGCATCGTTTCAGTCGCGCGGGCGGTTAACCAGCGCTGGAAGCCGGGTTCACGAAGACGTGAACACGGCTTCAACGTCCGATTGTAGAACCGCGTTCCACACACGGGCAGAGTTGACCCAATTGCGCGGGTCTGCGGTCAGTCGCGGGACTCGATCCCGACCCATGTGGTGCCCACGTCCAGGTCGATGCCGCGGTCCTCGCCGACGCCGCCGACGAGGCGGTCCTTCCCGCGACCCCCCAGCAGCAGGTCGTTGCCCTCGCCGCCCCGCAGGACGTCGGTCCCGGCATCGCCGCACAGGATGTCGTCGCCGCCCCGACCGGAGATCCGGTCGTCGCCCATCCGGCCGCGGAAGAGTTCGTTGACGCCGGACCCGACCATCACATCCGCGCCGTCGGTGCCCTCGTGGAGGATCCAGCCGGTCGGCACCGGGCCGCCGGGCGCGCAGACCCGGGTGACGTCGACGTTCATCAGAAGCTGCTTGAAGCGCAGGTGGACGATGCCGTCGGCGAGCCCGGGCGCCAGCCCGAACACGGTTCCCGGCAGGCCGAAGCCGCTGCCGCCGCCGCCTCCGCCGGCGACGGCGACGGTCCTCAGGCCGGCCGTTTCGGCCCGCCCGGCGCCGCCGCCGCCGAAGTACCCGGCGCCACCGCCGGCGCCCGCGCCGGTTCCGCCCAGTCCCCGGGCGCCTGCGTCCGCGCCGCCGGCTCCCGCCCCACCGGTGCTCTCGGTCGCGCCGGCTCCCGCTCGGTTGGCGGCACCGGCCAGGCCGTGAGCTCCGAGCGAGCCACCGCCGTTGCCGCCGCCGCTCCGCGGAGCCGCACCCGCGCCGCCGCCGCCGCCCGCCGCGATCAGCGGATCGGTGGTCAACGGATTGGCACTGACTTCCTGACCGACCTTGCCGGCCCGCGCGTGGATCTCGGTCCGGCCACCGCCGGCCCCGGCTCCGGTGGTCCCGGCGTCGCCACCGCCGTTGATGCCGCCGGCCGCGGGCCGACCCCCGAATGCCGTGGCGTTCCCGCCCCGGCCGCCGACCCGCAGGTCCAGGACGTTCCCGGGCGAGACGAGGAGCACGCCGATCGCGGTGCCGCCGCGCCCGCCGAAGCTGGTGTCGGGCGGACCGTTCCCGCCCGCGCCGCCCTGGACGAAGGCCTCGATCGAGCTGACACCGTCCGGCACGGCGAAGCGGATCGGTTTCGCACTCGGCTTCGCGAAGACGCACAGCACCTCGAGGCCGCTGGTCGTGCACTCCCGGGGCAACTCGGCGCTGTGCGCCGCCGCGGGAAGCGCGGCCACACCCGCGGTCAACAACAACCCGGCCAGCGGCGCACCGAAAGAACCGTTCATCGCAAGAACCTGCCCCCCGAGCCGCCCCTTCCGCGGAAGGTTAGGGGGAGATCTTCAGCGACGTGCGCACATTGCGCTGTTCGAGCTACTCGACCGAAGCGGCATGAATTGCGGAGATCGAGGCGGCCAGGGTGGCGTCGAATTCCGCGTCTGACTGCCCGTCGGAGACGCCTTCGACCAGAGCGCGGGAGAAGCTCGCGATCAGGCCCGGGTTCTGCGCGAGCAGCGCGCACGCCTCGTCGCGGGAGTACCCGCCGGACAGGGCGACGACGCGCAGCACGTGAGCCTCGGCGATCAGCGGGGCGTAGTAGTCGGGCTGGGTGGGGATGGTCAGCTTGAGCATCACCGGGGTCTCCTCCGGCAGCTGCGCGAGCTGCTTCTGGATCGCCTCGCGAAGCAGGACCTCGGCCTCGTTCTTGGTCGGGCTCTTGATCGAGACCTCGGGCTCCAGGATCGGCACCAGGCCGTGGGCGGAGATCTGTGCGCCGACCGCGAACTGCTGGTCGACGACTGCGGCGATGCCGTCCGGGTCGGCGTCGTGGATCACCGAGCGCATCTTGGTGCCGTAGACGCCCTTCGCCACCGCGCGGGCCAGCAGGTCGTCCAGGGCGGGCATCGGCTTCATCAGCTGGACGCCGTTCGCCGTCTCTTCGAGGCCCTTGTCGACCTTGAGGAAGGGCACGACGCCGCGTTCGTTCCACAGGTACTCGGCGGTGTCGCGGCCGTCGATCTGCCGGTCCATCGTCATCTCGAACAGGATGGCGCCGAGAATCTTGTCGCCGGAGAACGCCGGCGACTTGATGATCCGGGTGCGCATGGCGTGCATGAGGTCGAACATCTCGGCCTCATCGGAGTAGCGGTCGGCAGTGATGCCGTAGTCGCCCAGCGCCTTCGGGGTGCTCCCGCCGGACTGGTCCAGGGCGGCCAGAAAGCCCTGGCCCGACACGACCTTCTCCCGCATGGCCTCGCGCTCGCTGCTCATCTGTCTCCACATCCTGTTCGGCGGTCAGGGCAGGCTACTGCGGAGGGGTTACCCCGTGAGCGCGGCCACCTCACGCGCGGCGACCGTGACCGGATCCCACAGCGGCGAGAACGGCGGGGCGTAGGACAGGTCGACGTCGGCGAGCTCCGCGGCCGACAGCCCGCACCACACCGCAGTGGCGATCACGTCGATGCGCTTGGCGGCGCCCTCGTTGCGTCCGACGATCTGGCCACCGAGCACCCGGCCGGACCCGCGCTCCGCGATCAGCTTCACCCGGATCGGGCCCGCGTCGGGCATGTAGCCGGCCCGCGTCGTGGACTCGATGGTGGCGGCGACGGCGTCGAAGCCGGCCTCCGCGGCCGCGCGCTCCCCCAATCCGGTGCGCCCGATCTCCAGCACGCACACCTTGGTGACGGCGGTCCCGATGACGCCGGGGAAGCGCAGGTCCCGCCCGGCGAGGTTGGCGCCGATCGTCCGGCCGTGCCGGTTGGCGTGGGTGCCGAGCGCAATCGCCACGAACCGCTTCGCGATCCGGTCGTAGACCTCGACGCAGTCCCCGCCGGCCCAGATGTGCCCCTGCGCCGGATGGTCGCCGAGCACCCGCTGCCGGTCGTCGGTGCGGATCCCACCGGCGTCGCCGATCGCCAGCCCGGCGGCGCGGGCCAGCCCGACGGCCGGCCGGACCCCGAGGCCGCAGACCACCAGGTCCGCAGGGAACGTCCCGGCGTCGGTGGCGACGCCGGACACGGAACCGGCGACGGTCTCGAATCCCTCCACCGCCACGCCGGTCCGTACTTCCATGCCCTCGGCCTCCATCGCGGTCCGGACGTGGGCGCCCATATCGGGGTCGAGGGTGCCCATCGGCTCCTCGCCCCGGTCGATCACCGCGACCTCGAGCCCGCGACGCAGCAGCGCCTCCGCCATCTCGATACCGATGTAGCCGGCGCCGACGACGACGGCACGTTTCGCCCCGGCGGCCACAGCCGCGAGCAGCGCCGATCCGTCCGGGATCCGCGAGATCCCGAAGATGCCGCCGGAATCGATGCCCGGCAGGTCCGGCCGGATCGGCTCCGCGCCCGTGCCGATCACCAGGGAGTCCCAGCCCAGGGTGCTGGTGCCGCCGGCGTCCCGCACCTCGACGGTGCCCGCGGCCGGATCGATCGCCACCACCTCGCTGCCGAGCCGGACGTCGATGCCGCGCCGGCGGTGCTCCTCGGGGGTGCGCGCGATCAGGTCCGGCCAGTCCGGCACGTCGCCCGCGACCCAGTACGGGATGCCGCACGCGGAGTAGGAGGTGTGCTCGCCCCGTTCCAGGACGATCACCTCGAGGTCGCCCCGGAGCCGCTTGGCGCTCGACGCCGCGCTCATCCCGGCCGCGTCGCCGCCGATCACCACCACCCGCTCGGGCATCAACTCACCTCCGGAGAAGGGTCCTGCCCGAAAACGTGCCGGCGCACCCACGCGTGCATCGCGATGGCCGAGGCGGCTCCCGCGTTGATGGACCGGGTCGAGCCGAACTGGGCGATCGACAGCACCGCGGCGCACCGGGCGTGGGCCGCGGCTGACAGACCCGGTCCCTCCTGGCCGAACAGGAACACGCAGGCCCGGGGCAGCGGATAGGTCTCCAGCGGCACCGAGCCGGGCAGGTTGTCCACGCCGATCAGGGGCAGTCCGGCACCGGCCGCCCACCCGGCCAGCGTCTCGACGTCGTCGTGGTGGCGGACGTGCTGGTACCGGTCGGTGACCATCGCCCCGCGTCGATTCCACCGGCGCAGGCCCACGATGTGGACCTCGGCGGCGAGGAACGCGTTCGCGGTGCGCACCACCGAGCCGATGTTGAAATCGTGCTGCCAGTTCTCGATCGCCACGTGGAACTCGTGCCGGCGCAGGTCGAGGTCGGCGACCACGGCCTCCCGACGCCAGTAGCGGTAGCGATCGACGACGTTGCGCCGGTCGCCGCCCGCCAGCAGGTCCGGGTCCAGGTGGGCGTCGTCGGGCCACGGCTGGGGGTACGGGCCGACGCCGACGTCGGGAGCGGCGTCCTCGATCGGGCCCGGGTCGTCCGACACGGAGTGAGACTAGAGCGACGGAAGGCCGCCGGCGCGGTTGACTGGTGTCGTGACCGCTTCGGGCCGACCTCGACACCTCTCCCTCGCCGCGCTGACCCTCGCGCTGTCCGTCGTCCTGCTCGGCGGCTGCGGCGGGGACAACAACCCGATCCCGTCCGCCGCGGACGCGACGCCGGGCAAGTCCCGCCCGATCGGCGAGACCCCCGAACCGACCCCGACCCCGGCGCCGTCGTCGTCGTCCGATGCCACCGCGGCACCGTCGGCGACGCCGGTCCCCGCCGGCGTTCTCGTCCAGGGCGACGGGATCCGCTTCCGCCTGCCCGGTGAACCGGAGCGCCTCACCCAGACCGGCAAGGCCGGGTCGACGTCGATCAAGTTCGACATCTACCGCTTCGAGGGCCCCACCGAGGTCTACACCGTGACGCGCGGGAACTACCCGAAGATCGGCACCCTGCCGACGCTGAAGGAAGCTCTCGACACCTCCGCCGACCAGGCCGGCGGCAAGCTCGCGACCAGCCGCACGTTCAAGTACAACAAGATGCCGGCGATCGAAGGAGCGATCACCGGCGTCAAGGACAAGGGCGCGGCGGTCACGATCTTCGTCCGCTATGTCGTGGTGGACCGGGTCATGTACGGACTTCTCTTCCTGGACCGGGGCGGCAGCGCCGGCCCGACCTCGGCCTTTCTCACGTTCGTCGACTCGGTGGAGTTCTCCTGATGCGTACGGCCCCAGCTGTGCTCGTCCGCGCCGCGCTCGCCGGTGCCCTCACCCTCGGCCTGCTCTCGGGGTGCGGCGGCGACGGCGAGGAGCCCGAGGCGCTGCCGATCGCGACCCCGGAGCCCAGCCCGGAACCCACCGAATTCACGGCGAAGGGCAAGAACTACTCGGTCGTCTTCCCGGCGAAGCCGCGGCACACCGAGGAGCGGGCCAAGACCGGCCTCAAGCTGACCTACGACGTGTTCACGCTGCGCAGCGAGGACGCAGACTTCTCCAGCAGCCGGGTCTCGTACGCCGGCCGGGGTGAGCCCAGCCTCCGGGCCGCCCTGAACAGCGCGGCCTCCCAGACCGGCGGTCGGATCAGCTCGTCGCGGACCTTCACCTACCGGGGCGAGCCGGCCATCGAGGGCACGATCGTCGGATCGCTGGCCTCGGACCGGGAGGCCCGCGTGACGGCCCGGTACGTGCTGGTCGACGGGAAGTTCCTGTTCGGGCTGATCTACCGGCAGAAGGCGAAGGCCTCCAAGGAGAACAAGCGGATCCGCGACGCGTTCCTGAACTCGCTGCGCTTCACCAAGCCCTGACGGATCCGGGACGCGACATAGGCTGAAAGCGTGGTCCTGGCGTCGGGAGTCGAGCTCACGCTCGACCTCGAGGGCCTGGGCACCGGCCTCGTCTACCTGATTGTCTTCGGGTTCGTCTTCATCGAATCCGGCATCCTGCTCGGGTTCTTTCTGCCCGGCGACGCGTTGCTGTTCGGGGCCGGCCTGCTCGCCGGCTCTCCCCATGCGAATGTCTCCGTGGTGGCGCTGGCGGTCGGGGTCACCGTGGCGGCCGTGGCCGGCGACGCGGTCGGCTACTGGACCGGCCGACGCTGGGGCCGCCCGTGGCTGGAGCGGAAACCGGCGATGGCCCGGCACATCGAGCGGGCCGAGGCCTTCTACGAGCGGTGGGGTCCGATCGCGGTGGTCGTGGCGCGGTGGTTCCCCTGGCTGCGCACCGCGACCCCGGTGATCGCCGGTGTGGCACGGATGCCGTACCGGCGGTTCGTCGTCGCCAACATGGTCGGGGCCGTGACCTGGGGGGCGGGGCTGGTCCTGCTCGGCTACTACTCCTACGAGATCTCGTGGCTGCGCGCCACCGCGATCACGATCGGGCTCACCTCGGCGGCCTTGATGGTCCTGGCCGCCGCCGGACGGTGGATCTTGGCCCGACGCCGCACCCGGGCGGCTAATCTCGCGGGGTGAACGTCGCACTCGGCCCGTCGTGGCTGGAACCTGAACAGCTCATCGACAACTTCGGCTTCGCCGGGCTGCTCCTGATCATCTTCGCCGAGTGCGGAATCCTGCTCGGCCTCGTCCTCCCCGGCGACAGCCTGCTCTTCATCGCCGGACTGCTGCTCAACGAGGGCACGCTGGACCAGCCGCTGTGGCTGGCGTGCGTCGCGCTCTGGATCGCAGCGGTGGCGGGGAACCTGGTCGGCTACTACATCGGCTACCGCGCCGGGCCGGCCGTGTTCGCCCGCCCGAACTCGCGGATCTTCAAACAGGAGTACGTCGACAAGACCGCGGCGTTCTTCGACAAGCACGGCGCCCGTGCGATCGTGCTCGCCCGCTTCGTCCCGATCGTGCGGACGCTGATCACCTTCATGGCCGGCTCGGCGAAGATGAACGCTCGGGCCTTCACTCTCTACTCGATGATCGGCGCGCTGCTGTGGGCCGTCGGCGTCACGGTCCTCGGTTACCAGCTGGGCGAGGTCGAGTTCGTCCGGGACAACGTGGAGCCGATCCTGCTCGGCGTCGTCGCGCTCTCCCTGCTGCCGATCGTCGTCCACGTGCTGCGGGAGCGCCGGGCCCACCGAGCCGCACCGGCCGCCCCCTCGGAAATCCAGCCCGAGGCCGGCGACCCCGTCGCCTGACCGACGGGTCCAGGCAGCGCCTACGGGTTGAGGATGAGGCAGCTGCTGGTCGCGGTCGCGAGCAGGCGGCCCTTGGAGTCGACCATCTTCGCCTCGGCGAGGGCGGTGCGACGGCCCGAGTGGACGACGGTGCCGATCGCCCGGACCTCGCCGCCGTCCGGGCTCATCCCGCGCAGGAACTTCACCGCGAGGTCGAGCGACGTGTACTGCACGCCCTCGGCCAGCGTCGTGTGGACGGCGCAGCCGGCGGCGGAGTCCAGCAGCGTGGCGTAGACGCCGCCGTGGATCGAGCCGATCGGGTTGACCAGGTGCTCGGCGTACTCGATCGCGAACACAGCGAGGCCCTTGTCGACCTCGACGAGGCGGAACCCGAGGGTCTGGGAGATCGGCGGCGGCGGCGTGTCGGTCTCCAGGAGGTACTGGAAGAGCTCCAGCCCGGAACGGCCCTGCGCGGCGTCGACGTAGACCTTCGGGTCGACCCAGGAGTACGTGCGCTCGCGTGCTGCGTCCGTCGTCGTCACTGCGCACCTCCGGGTCGGAATTCGTTGGTTACTGAACGGTAGGAGCCCGTCGGGACTTCCCCGGACCGCTGTGCGGACCGTCACAAGCAGGGTTCACCCCGCCGGGCGCCGGGTACCCGGCGGTCATGTCCGGGACCGTTCTGGCCCCGCGGGTGGCCAATGCCCCGGTCGCGACCGCGCGGCGTACTGGCACCGAATGGATGGACTTCGCCCGCGTCGTGGGCATGGTTGCCGTCGTCGCGGCTCACGTGTTCGCCCCGGCGATCCGCTTCGACCTGACCGACCGGAACGCGCCCGCCTGGTGGGCGGCCATGTCGATCAGTGGGCTCTCGCGGTTCTGCGTCCCTTTGTTCCTCGCGATCAGCGGCGCACTGCTGCTCGCCCCGCGGGCGGGTCTGCCGCCGGCGGAGTTCTACCGGCGTCGCCTGCACCGGATCGGCATCCCGCTCGCGGTGTGGTGCGCGTTCTATCTGGCGCTGCGGGAGTTCACCGCGGGTGACGAGCTGAGCGGGATCACCGTCGCCCGCGAGGTGCTCGGCGGCGGCGTGTACTACCACCTGTACTTCCTCTTCGTCCTGGCCGGCCTGTACGCGCTCACCCCGTTCGTGCGCCTGATCGTGTTGCACGCATCGCAGCGGATGCTGGTGGCCTTCGCCGGCGTGCTGCTCGCCATCGGGGCGATCGACCAGGCCGCCGTCGTGCTCTTCTCCAGCGGGCAGGGCAACGCCGCGACCCGATTCCTGCCCTACCTCGGCTACTTCGTCGGCGGCCTGCTCGTGTCGCAACTCCCCCTGACGCGCCGCCTGATCCGCGCCGGCGCGGGCGCCCTGGTCGGCGGGGTGCTGCTGACCACCGTCGGCGGGTGGGCGTTGTCGGTCTCGATGGGCCCGGAGTACGTGGAGTACGCCCTGCTGCCGCTCTCGCCGTCGGTGATGTTGTCCGCCTTCGGCGCCCTGGTGCTGCTGCGCGCGCTGCCGCGGCGGGCGCCGGGCCTCACCGGCTCGCGCACGGTGGCCCGGCTGTCCGCCCTCAGCTTCGGCGTCTACCTGGTGCACCCCGCGCTGCTGACCCAGCTGCGCGAGCGGTGGACCTTCCCGACCGACCTCGCGGGCATGCTCGGCACCGGGCTGGCGATCGTGACCGCGACGCTGGTGGCGTCGGCGCTGATCACCGCGGTCGGCCGGGCGCTGCCCGGGGTGCGCCGGGCCTTCTGATCCGGGCGCCTCCTGATTCGGGAGGGCCGCGCTCAGGTGGCGAGCAGGTCCACCACGAAGATCAGCGTCTCGCCGGGCTTGATGACGTTGCCGGCGCCCCGCTGGCCGTAACCCAGGTGCGGCGGGATGACGAGCCGGCGGCGACCGCCGACCTTCATGCCGGCCACGCCCTGGTCCCACCCGGCAATGACCTGCCCGCCGCCGAGCTGGAACTGGAAGGGGGTGCCGCGGTTCCAGCTGGCGTCGAACTCCTCGCCGGTGGAGAACGCGACGCCCACGTAGTGCACGGTGACCTTCGCACCCGGCTTCGCCTCGGCGCCCTCACCGACCGTCAGATCGGTGATCTCCAGGTCGGTCGGCGGCTCGCCACCAGGAAAGTCGATCTCGGGCTTCTCACTCATCGCGTGCGCTCCGTCCGGGTGCCGATCTGGTCCTTGCTCTGGCGACCGAGCGTGCGGGTCGCCCGGGTGATGCTCCGCACCGGCAAGTGTTTCGCGGCGGCGACGATGAGCTTCCACTGCAGGCCGGGCACCGTCACCACCCGGTTGCGGCGCAGGGCCTCCAGTGCGTCGTCGACGACCTTGTCGGCGTTCAGCCAGAGGAAATCCGGGATGGGATCGGTGTCGATCCCGCTGCGTGCGTGGAACTCCGTCCGGGTGAACCCCGGGCAGGTGACGACGACCCGCACGCCCGTGCCGCGGGCCTCCTCGGCGAGCGACTCGGTGAAGTTCGTGACGTAGGCCTTCGATGCGCTGTAGGTGCCGCGCGGCACGAAGCCCGCCACCGACGAGACGTTGAGAATGCCGCCGTGCCCGCGGGGCGCCATGGCCCGCAGCGCGGCGTGGGAGAGCTGGAGCACCGCGCGCACCAGGACGGCGAGGGCGGCGTCCTCCGCGGCGAAGTCGCTGTCCAGCAGGCTGCCGGGACTGGCGAAACCCGCGTTGTTGACCACGAGGTCGATCGGGCGCGCGTCGTCGGAGATCCGCTCCACGACCGCCGCCCGCGCGGCGTCGGAGGACAGATCGGCGGGGAAGGCCTCCGCCTCGATGCCGTGCGCGGAGCTCAACTCCTCCGCCACCTGATCCAGCCGGGCGGAGTGCCGGGCCACCAGCACCAGGTCCCAGCCGTCCGCGGCGAGCCGTCGCGCGAAGGCGTTGCCGATGCCCGACGTCGGGCCGGTGATGAGGGCGGTTGGCACGCTCGCGACCCTACCCGGACTGCCGCGACCCGGCCCGGACTCCGCGGGCTCGCGAGGGGCACGCCTCTACGCTGCGGGCCATGGGCACTGCGCGGATGGCGAGCCGGCTCGACGGGCTGGGCACCACGATTTTCGCCGAGATGTCGGCCCTGGCCGTCGCCACCGGCGCGATCAATCTCGGGCAGGGGTTCCCGGACACCGACGGACCGGCCGAGATCGTCGACGCGGTCGTCGAGGCGCTGCGCTCGGGCACCTCGAATCAGTACCCGCCCGGGCCGGGCATACCCGCCCTGCGGACGGCGATCGCCGAGCACGGCCGCCGGTTCTGGGGCCTGGATTACGACCCGGACTCCGAGGTGCTGGTGACGACCGGCGCGACCGAGGCGATTGCGGCCGCCGTCCTCGGCCTGGTCGATCCCGGCGACGAGGTGATCGCCTGGGAACCCTGGTACGACTCCTACGCGGCGACGATCGCGTTCGCGGGCGGAGTGCGCCGGGCCCTGACCCTGCGGGCGCCGGACTTCGCGCTCGACGTCGACGAACTGCGTGCCGCCGTCACTCCGCGGACGAAAGCGATCCTGCTCAACACCCCGCACAACCCGACCGGTCGCGTGCTGAGCTTCGCCGAGATCTCCGCCGTCGCGGCGGTCGCCGTCGAGCACGATCTGATCGTGATCTCCGACGAGGTCTACGAGCACCTGGTCTTCGACGGCGAGCATGTCCCGATCTCCACCCTGCCCGGGATGCGTGAGCGGACCGTGCGGATCTCCTCCGCCGGCAAGACCTTCTCCTTCACCGGCTGGAAGATCGGGTGGGCCTGCGGTCCGGCCGACCTCGTTGCGGCGGTCCGAACCGCCAAGCAGTTCCTCACCTACGTCTCCGGGGCGCCGTTCCAACCCGCCGTGGCGCTCGCGCTCGGGTTGCCGGACTCCTACTTCGCCGGGTTCCGCGACCAGCTGCGCGACCGCCGCGACCAGTTCACCGCCGGGCTGCGAGGCGTCGGCTTCGACGTGGTGGAGCCGGCCGGCACCTACTTCGTCACCACCGACGTCCGGCCGCTCGGCTACTCGGACGGCGTCGCGTTCTGCCGGGAGCTGCCCCACAAGGCCGGCGTGGTGGGGATCCCGCTCGGCGTCTTCTACTCCAGCCCCGACGCGGGCCGGTCGCTGGTCCGCTGGGCGTTCTGCAAGCGGACCGAGGTCCTGGACGAGGCCCTGGCGCGGCTGGCTACGGCCTTCGCCTGACCGACCCACCAGGGCGTGACACGCCCTGGTGGGTCGCGCCTCCTCTCCACCGGGGCGTGTCACGCCCTGGTGGGTCGCGCGGCCGGGCGGCGACCCGTAGCCTCGAACGGCATGAGGCGTACCGGGCGGATCGCGGCGGCGTTGACCCTCGCCGGTGCCCTGGTGGGAGCCCTCGCCGGCGCCCCGGTCGCGGGGGCCGCGGAGACCGGCCACGCCACCCTGCGGGTCAGCGAGGCCGGCGGGCGCGGCGAGCCCAATGACGCCAGCTTCACCCCCTCGGCGTCCCGCGACGGGCGGTTCGTGGCCTTCGCCTCCGCGGCGTCGAACCTCGTGCCCGGCGACACCAATCACCGCCGCGACATCTTCGTCCGCGACGTACAGGCCGGCACGACGTCGCGCGTCAGCGTCAGCAGCGGGGGGCGGCAGGCGAACCTCGACAGCTTCAATCCCGCGATCAGCGACGACGGCCGCTTCGTCGTCTTCGACTCCTTCGCCACCAACCTCGTGCCGGACGACCGGGGCCGCGAGGGCGACGTCTTCCTGCGCGATCTGGAGAGCGGCACCACGACCCGCGTCAGCCGCGGGATCGACGGTAAGGAGACCGACGCCGGCAGCGGCTTCGCCACGATCAGCGGCGACGGGACGGTCATCGCGTTCGAGTCCGGCGCGACGAATCTGCGCACCGGTTCGGCGGGCCGGGTCACCGATGTCTACCTCGTCGACACGTCGGGAACGGTGCTGGACTGGGTGAGCCGGTCGGCGACCGGCGGCGAGGCGAACGGCGGCAGCGGGGACATCGCGCTGTCCCGCGACGGCCAGATGGTGGCGTTCGCCTCGGCGGCCAGCAACCTGGTGCCGGGCGATGTCAATCTCGCCGACGACGTCTTCGTGCGGGACCGTCGTTCGCGGATCACGCACCGGGTCAGCGTGAACTCCGTGGGCGGGGAGAGCAACGCCGACAGCGGCGCACCGTCGCTCTCCGACGACGGCCGGGTGGTCGCGTTCACATCGAATGCGTCGTCGCTGGTCTCGCTGATGCCGGGCACCCAGAACCTTCCGGCCTTTCTCTTTCACCGGTTCAACACGGGCGACGAGAACTTCGTGTCCGACGTCTTCGTCCACAGCCTGGTCACCGGCCGCACCGAACTGGCCAGCGTGAGCTCCGACGGTGTCCAGGGGATGGCCGAGAGCTACGAGGCCTCGCTCAGCGGCGACGGCACGCGGGTGGCGTTCGCGTCCTTCGCCTCCGAACTGGTGCCCGCCGATTCCCATCCCGGCAGTGAGATCTTCCTTCGAGATCTGACGACACGTCAGACTTCGCGCGTCAGCGTGGCCCCCGACGACCGCCAGGGCAATGGGATGAGCGTGCAGCCGGCGATCAGCGCGGACGGCACGCGCGTGGCGTTCACGTCCGAGTCGTCCAATCTGGTGCGGGGGGATCGCAATCACTCCGGGGACGTGTTCGTCCGGAACTAGTCCGGTTGCTCGGCCTCCAGCGCTGCGCGCAACTGCTTGCCGGTGATCCGGAACGACGCTGCGCTACCGGGATTGATCTCCAGGTCGTGACCCGCCGGCCAGCCGGTCGCGAGATCGCGGCCCGTGCGGCGCTGCCACCCGACGGCCTCCGCGCTCGGGTCGGCGAAGCTCGGGTCGAACTCGGCGGCGTCGGCCTGCTCCGGGCTGCTGTAGGCCACGATCACCCAGCCGCCGCGGGAGTCCGGGACGCTGAGCAGGCCGGGCGCAGTCCCCAGCGGGAGCAGCAGCTCGGCACTCAGCACCGCCGCCACGACCTCGTCGTCGCCGATCAGCCGGTACGCGGCCCGTTGGAGCACCTCGTCGAGCGGGTCGGTGGGTTCCGGCAGCCGCAGCGCCCCCGCGGAGGGCACGTAGTCGGGGTTGTGCCGGAACTCCCCGGTCACGCGGCCGAGGCCGTCGACCCGCCAGGCGCCGCGAATGCCCCGGCGCGGGACCGACCTGTCGCCCTCGAACTCCGGGTCGACGGCGTAGACCCACCCGCCGGGCCGCCGCCGCGCCGCCTCCCGGAGGTCCTCGGTGAGCGGGGGCAGCGGGCGGGAACGGTCGACCACCAGGCCCACCCCCATATGGGCGCGTATCCGGACTTGAACACCAGCAGATGACCTTGGTTCTGGTCAGTTCTGGTCAAGGAAAAGCGTGTCTGCCGGAGGACACGACCATACTCGGGCCATGACTCGGAGAACTGCTGTGGTGGCGCCGGGACAGCCCTCGATCGTGCCGACCCCGGGTGCGCCGGAGGTGTCCGCGGGCAACGCGGCGTCGGCCGCCGGCAACCGGCTGTCGCTGATCCGGCCCGAGACCTACGAATGCGCCAACTGCGGTGGGCGCTTCGGCGCACGCGAGAAGCCGACCCCGTACTGCACGCTGCAGTGCGGCGCCGAGGCGAAAACCGTGCGGTACGCCCGCAAGGCGCGCACCGAGCACGGCGACGACCTCCCGGACGCGATCCGCACCGCGCTGCACCGCCAGGTCGTCCACGCACTCACGGAGTGCCAGTGGGACAAGTGGAGCGGCGAGCCCGAGCCCGGCCCGGTGACCGCGCCCGATGCCGAGCCGCTGGCGGAGCACCTCCACCCGCTCATCCCCGACGCCGACGTCTTCGCCCGGCGCGCGAACGGCATGAAGGTCCGCGTGCTGGCCGACGCGGAGCTGCGCCCCTGCGACGTCCAGGAGTGGGACTCCATCTGGCGCGACTGGGTCAACGAGCACGCGCTCTGAACTTCCGGTTGAGGTACCCCGGGACGTGGTAGTCGCTCCCAGCCTGATCGATCTCGCGGACGTTCACGAGGTCCGCCGCCGCATCGTCGACCCGGTCCTGACCGACGTCCTGCGGCCCGGGGAGCTCGCCCACGCCGAACTCGTCGCGGACCACGACTGGCCCCGGGACCCGGATGACCCGTGGCCGGCCGGGTTGGACAGCCCCTTCTCGACCCGCCCCGGCGACGCGCCGAAGTCCCTCTTTCTGCTCCTGGAGGCGGGGCGGAAAGAGCGTCACGGCGTCCGCCTCGGCGAGGTCGGGTTCTTCGGGGTGGATCTCGTCGACGTCGCCGGAACGCTCACCGAGTCGCTCGTCGACTGGATCGCCGAGAGCGACTTCGGTCGGGGCGAGGCCAGGGCGCTGAGCCGGGACGTGACGTTTCCCGCGGCCGAGACGCACCTCGACGGCCGGGCGGTGGTCCTGCTCGACATGGGCGCGGACGGACGGGCCGAGCTCCAGGTCGCCGGTACGGCGACCGCGCCGGCGACGTTGGGACTTCGCCCCGCTCTCCTCGCCGATCTCGACGCGTGGCTGGCAACGCTGGCGGCGGACCTCGAAGCCCTGTTTCGCGCGCTCGACCACGTGCAGCAGGCCCGCGTCAACACGGAGTTCGTCGGCAGACCGCCCGGGGTTCGGTTGGTGATGTCCGCCCGGAAGAAGGCAGCGGCCGCGCGGAAGCGCGCGGGCGAGGCACTCGAGCAGGCACACCTGGGCCGGTGGAGCCGGCTCGTCGCCGAGCACGAGCCCCGCCGCGATGCCCTGATCGAGCGCCTCCGCACCGAGCTCGGGCCGGACTTCCACGTCCCGACCCCGCCGCGCATCCCCTGATCGCTAAGGGCGGGAGACCGCCAGCTCCAGGGTGTCCTTGGCGTCGGACAGATCGACCGCGACGGCGTCCCCGTCCCGCACCTCTCCGGCGAGGACCTGCTTCGCCAGCTGGTCACCGATCGAGGTCTGGATCAGCCGGCGCAGCGGCCGGGCACCGTAGACCGGGTCGTAGCCGCTCAGCGCCAGCCACTCCGCGGCCGCGGGGCTGACGTTCAGCGAAATCCGCCGCTCGGCGAGGCGCCTCGCCAGGCGGGCGACCTGGATGTCGACGATGTGCGTCAGATCCTCGGTGGTCAGCGCACGGAACACGACGATGTCGTCGAGCCGGTTCACGAACTCCGGCTTGAAGCTCGCCCGCACAGCCACCATCACCGCGTCCTTGCGGGCCTCGTCGTCCAGCGTGGGATCCACCAAGAACTGGGAGCCGAGATTGCTGGTCAGCACGAGGATCGCGTTGCGGAAGTCCACGGTCCGGCCCTGACCATCCGTCAGCCGACCGTCATCGAGCACCTGGAGCAGGACGTCGAAGACCTCGGGATGCGCCTTCTCCACCTCGTCGAGCAGCACGACGGTGTAGGGACGCCGCCGGACGGCCTCCGTGAGCTGGCCGCCTTCCTCGTACCCGACGTAGCCGGGCGGGGCACCGACGAGCCGGGCGACGGAGTGCTTCTCGCCGTACTCGCTCATGTCGATGCGGACCAGCGCGTGCTCGTCGTCGAACAGGAAGTCGGCGAGCGCCTTGGCCAGCTCGGTCTTGCCCACGCCGGTCGGGCCGAGGAACAGGAACGATCCGGTCGGGCGATCGGGGTCGGCGATGCCGGCCCGCGTGCGGCGCACCGCGTCGGAGACGGCGCGGACGGCTTCGACCTGACCGATCAGGCGACGACCCAGCTCGTCCTCCATCCGCAGCAGCTTCGCGGACTCGCCCTCCAGCAGGCGACCGACCGGGATACCGGTCCAGGCGGCAACGACGCCGGCAATGTCGTCGGCGCCGACCTCATCGGCGACCATGACCTCACCGCGCTCGGGCTCGGCGGCGCTCGCCTCGGCGACCTCCCGCTCGAGGGCGGGGATCTCGGCGTAGAGCAGACGCGACGCGCCCTCCAGATCACCCTCGCGCTGCATCCGCTCCGCCTGGCTCCGGCATTCGTCGAGACGCTGCTTCAGCTCACCGACGCGGTTGAGGCCGGACTTCTCCTGCTCCCAGCGGGCGTTGAGTGCGCCCAGCTGTTCCTGACGGTCCGCCAGATCCCGGCGCAATTTCTCCAACCGCGCGGCCGAGGCGGGGTCGTTCTCCCGCGCGAGAGCCATCTCCTCCATCAGCAGCCGGTCGACGGAGCGACGCAACTCGTCGATCTCGACCGGGGAGGAGTCGATCTCCATCCGCAACCGCGACGCCGCCTCGTCGACCAGGTCGATGGCCTTGTCCGGCAGGAACCGGCCGGTGATGTAGCGGTCGGAGAGCGTCGCGGCCGCGACCAACGCGGAGTCGGCAATGGCGACCTTGTGGTGCGCTTCGTAGCGTTCCTTCAGCCCACGCAGGATGCCGACCGTGTCCTCGACACTCGGCTCGCCCACGTAGACCTGCTGGAAGCGACGCTCGAGGGCGGGGTCCTTCTCGATGCGCTCGCGGTACTCATCCAGTGTGGTCGCACCGACCAGGCGGAGCTCACCGCGCGCGAGCATCGGCTTGAGCATGTTGCCGGCGTCCATCGCACCTTCGCCGGCTCCGGCGCCGACCATCGTGTGCAACTCGTCGATGAAGGTGACGACCTGTCCGTCGGAGTCCTTAATCTCCTGGAGCACGGCCTTGAGCCGCTCCTCGAACTCACCGCGGTACTTCGCACCGGCCACCATCGCGGCGAGGTCGAGGGAGATCAGGCGCTTGTTGCGCAGCGACTCGGGGACGTCACCTTCGACGATGCGGCGGGCCAGTCCTTCGACGACCGCCGTCTTGCCGACGCCGGGCTCGCCGATCAGCACGGGGTTGTTCTTGGTCCGGCGGGAGAGGACCTGCACGACGCGACGGATCTCGGCGTCCCGGCCGATCACCGGGTCGAGCTTGCCCTCCCGGGCCGCGGCCGTCAGGTCGACGCCGTACTTCTCCAACGCCTGGTAGGTGGACTCCGGGTCCTGCGTGGTGACCCGCGCGCTGCCGCGGACGTCGGACAACGCGTCGAGCAGCCGCTTCGGCGTGGCCTGATGCTTCGTCAGTAGTTCGCTGACGTCCGAGGAGCCGGTGGCGAGGCCGACGAGCAGCAGCTCCGCGGAGATGTAGTCGTCGCCGAGTTCAAAGGCGCGGTCCTCCGCGGCCTGCAGCGCCGCGTACCCCGCGCGGGACATCGCCGGCGCGGCGACGGTGGAGCCACTGGCGACCGGCAGCTTCGCGAGCAACGCCTCGGCGTCAGCGGTGACCGCGGCCGGGTCGGCCCCGACGGCGGCCAGGAGCGGCCGCGCGGTCCCGTCGGGCTGGGCGAGCAGGGCGAGCAGCAGGTGCACGGGGTCGACCTGGCTGTGGCCGCCGGTCGCGGCGTGCCGCACGGCGGCCGAGAAGGCTTCCTGGCTCTTGGTGGTGAGCTTGTTGGCGTCCATGAAAGTGGGGTCTCCCTATGACGGACTCCTGGCTGTGGATACGTCCCACCAGGGCGTGTCACGCCTTGGTGGGAGGTGTCCACAGATTCAGCGGGTGGGGCCGGGGCCGCGGGTCTGGCGTTGCCAGACGACCACCGCGTTGGGGGGCGGGTCGTAGATCGCCGGCAGGTTCATCCGGCGGTAGGCCGGCGAGGTGGATTCGGAGGTCTTCTCCCGCAGCGCGGCGACGACGTAGCCCAACTCGGCCTCGAGGTCGGCGATCCGTTCCCGGAGGGCGTCGTTGGAGTTCTCCAGGTCGAGGATCCGTTTGACGCCGGCGAGGTTCACACCTTCCTCCTGGGAAAGCCGCGCGACCTCACGCAGACGGGCGATGTCGCGGGCCGAGTAGCGCCGGCCGCGCCCGGAACTGCGGCCCGGCGAGACCAGCCCGAGCCGGTCGTACTGCCGCAGCGTCTGCGGGTGCAGGCCGGACAGTTCGGCGGCCACGGAGATGACGTAGACCCCGATCTCCCACGTTTCATCGCGAGGGCTGGTCACGACTCCTCCTCCGAAGCATGCGCGGCGGTGGCCAGCAGGCCGGCCCGCGGATCGTCGCCCGCGGTGGCGACCGCGAAGGCCTCCAGGGCCTTGCGGGCGTCGCTGTTGAGGTTCGCGGGGACGGCGACGGAGACGGTCACGAGCAGGTCGCCGCGGGTGCCGTCCTTACGGGGGGCGCCACGACCCCGGACGCGCATGGTCCGGCCGTTGGCGGTGCCCGGGGCCAGCCGCAGTGTCACCGGCGGGCCGTTGAGCGTGGGCACCTTCACCTCGGCGCCGAGCGTGGCCTCCGGGAAGGAGACCGGCAACGTCAGTGTCAGGTTGTCGCCCTTGCGCCCGAAGACCGGGTGCGGCCGGACGTGGACGCTGATGAACAGGTCGCCGGGCGGACCGCCGCGCTCACCCGGTGCGCCCTTGCCCTTGAGCTTGATCCGCTGGCCGTCGGAGACGCCGGCCGGGATCCGGGTGTTGACCGTCCTCGAGCTCTGCCCGCGGCCGCTGCCGTGGCAGGTCGTGCACGGGTCGTCGACGACGAGGCCACGGCCGCGACAGGCCTGGCACGGCTCGGACATCGCGAACCCGCCGAGGTTGCGGCTGACGTTGCCGGAGCCCTCGCAGGCCGGGCAGACGCGCGGGGTGGTGCCGGCCTTCGCGCCGGTGCCCGCACAGGCGGCGCAGGCCCGCTCGCTGGTCAGGCGCAGCGGGACCGTGACGCCCTCCACGGCTTGGAGGAAGTCGACGGTGACCGCGGTCTCGACGTCGGCGCCGCGGCGCGCGGCGGCCTGGCCCCGGCGGTTGAAGATCCCGCCGAGGATGTCGCCGAGGCCGCCGTCCGCGCTCCCGCCGCCGAAGTTGAAGTCGAAGCCCTGGCCACCGGCGCGCGGGTTACGGAAGCCGCCGTTACCGAAGAGTTCCCGTCCCTCGTCGTACTCCTTGCGCCGGGCCTCGTCCCCGAGGACGGAGTACGCCTCGGAGACCTCCTTGAACTTCGCCTCGGCATCCGGGTTGTTCTTGTTGGAGTCCGGGTGGAGTTCCTTGGCGAGCTTGCGATAGGCCTTCTTGACCTCGGCTTGCGAGGCGCCCTTGCTCAGGCCGAGGACGGCGTAGAGATCCTTGTCCAGGTACTCACGAGTCACCGCCGTCCCCCTCCCTTCTGATCGTTCGTCAGTTCTCTGGAATCGGTTGGCCACCGGTGGGGTCGCGCACCTCGGGCTCCGCCACCTTCACCCGCGCCGGGCGAACCACGCGCTCACCCACGCGGTACCCCGGCTGGAGTACGGCGACGCAGGTGGGCTCGGACACCTCGCCCGAGAACTCGTGCATCAGCGCCTCGTGGACGTTCGGGTCGAACGGATCGCCCTCGGCGCCGAAGGCCTGCAGGCCCAGCTTGTTCAGCGTGGCCTCCAGCGACTCGGCGACGACCTTGAACCCGCCGACCAGCTCGCCGTGATCCCGCGCGCGGCCGATGTCGTCGAGCACGGGCAGCAGCCCGGAGAGGACGCCGATCACGGCGAGCTCCCGAACGGCATCCCGGTCCCGCTCCACCCGCTTGCGGTAGTTGGCGTACTCCGCCTGCAACCGCTGCAGGTCCGCGGTCCGCTCAGCCAGCTGAGCCTCGACCGCCCCGTCGTCGGGCCCGCCCACCGATGCGGCCGGCGCGGCCGGCGGGGGTACCGCCGGCCCGGCCGTCATGCTCGGACCGCCAGGGCCCGCGGCGTCGGTGACGTCCGCCCCAGGAGCTGAGGCGGCGTCAGGACGAATCTCTCCGGTGGTCGGGTCGATGCGCCGCTTGTCGCGGATCACCGGCTCGTGCGGGGGGAATGGCTCACTCACGACTTCGGGTCCTCGTCGACGATCTCGGCCTCGACGACATCCTCGTCGTCGGCGGAGCCGTCACCACCAGCGGCGCCACCCTCGGCACTGGGCTGCGCACCGGCGTACATCGCCGCACCGAGCTGCTGGCTGGCGTCCGCGACCTTCTTCGTCGCGGCCTGGATGGCCTCGTCGTCGTTGCCCTCCAGCGCCTTCTTCAACTCGTCGATGGCGGCGGTGACGTTGGCCTTGTTGGCCGCACCCTCGCCCTCGGCGAACTTGTCGGCGTTGTCGGCGAGGAACTTCTCGGTCTGGTAGACCAGCGCCTCGGCCTGGTTGCGGTTCTCGACCGCCTCGCGGCGCTTGCGGTCCTCCTCCGCGTACTGCTCGGCGTCGCGCACCATCTTGTCGATGTCCTCGCGCGGCAGGGCGGACCCACCGGTGACGGTCATCGACTGCTCCTTGCCGGTGCCCAGGTCCTTCGCGTTGACGTGCACGATGCCGTTCGCGTCGATGTCGAAGGTGACCTCGATCTGCGGCACGTTGCGCGGCGCCGGCGGGAGGCCGGTGAGCTCGAAGTTGCCGAGCGACTTGTTGTCGCGGGCCATCTCGCGCTCGCCCTGGTAGACCTGGATCAGCACGGACGGCTGGTTGTCCTCGGCGGTCGTGTAGACCCGGGAGCGCTTGGTCGGAATGGTCGTGTTGCGCTCGATCAGCCGGTCGAGGATCCCGCCCTTGGTCTCGATGCCGAGACCCAGCGGCGTGACGTCGAGCAGCAGGACGTCCTTGACCTCGCCCTTGAGCACACCGGCCTGCAGCGCCGCACCGATGGCGACGACCTCGTCCGGGTTGACGCCCTTGTGCGGGTCCTTGCCGCCGGTCAGTTCCTTGACCAGCTCGCTGACCGCGGGCATGCGGGTCGAGCCGCCGACGAGCACCACGTGGTCGATCTTGTCGACGGTGATGCCGGCGTCCTTCATCACCTGGTTGAAGGGCCGACGACAGCGGTCGAGCAGGTCAGCGGTGATCTTCTGGAACTCGGCGCGGGTCAGGGTCTCGTCCAGGAACAGCGCGTTCTTCTCGGCGTCCTGGGTGATGTAGGGCAGGTTGATCGAGGTCTGCTGGGTCGAGGAGAGCTCGATCTTCGCCTTCTCGGCCGCCTCCCGGACGCGCTGCATCGCCATCTTGTCCTTGGTGAGGTCGATGCCGTTCGCGGCGCGGAACTTCTGCACCAGGTGGTCGATGATCCGCTGGTCCCAGTCGTCGCCGCCCAGGCGGTTGTCGCCGCTGGTGGCCTTGACCTCGACCAGGCCCTCGTCGATCTCGAGCAGCGAGACGTCGAAGGTGCCGCCACCGAGGTCGAACACCAGGATCATGTGCTCGGACTCGTCCTTGTCGAGCCGGTACGCCAGGGCGGCGGACGTCGGCTCGTTGATGATCCGCAGGACGTTCAGACCGGCGATCTCGCCGGCCTCCTTCGTCGCCTGGCGCTCGGAGTCGGAGAAGTACGCCGGGACGGTGATGACGGCGTCGGTGACCGTCTCGCCGAGGTAGGCCTCGGCGTCGCGCTTGAGCTTCTGCAGCACGAAGGCGGAGATCTGCTGCGGGTTGAAGTCCTTGCCGTCGATGGCCTGCTTCCAGTCCGTGCCCATCTCACGCTTCACCGAGCGGATGGTCCGGTCGATGTTGGTGACGGCCTGCCGCTTCGCCACCTCACCGACGAGGATTTCGCCGTTGCGGGCGAAGGCGACCACCGACGGGGTGGTCCGCGCCCCCTCCGCGTTGGCGATCACGGTGGGCTCCCCGCCCTCCAGGACCGCGACGACCGAGTTCGTCGTACCGAGGTCGATGCCGACCGCACGAGCCATGGTGTTCCTCCACAAGAGTTGAGCTGCCTGGACTCAGGTTAGGAGGTGGTTTTTCCACCGTCAAATTACTTGAGTCTGCTCGGCTCAACTATGCGGATGACCTGGCTTATTCCGACGTTGCGCGCATCACTTCTTCTTCACCGAAGCGCCAGGACCCTTGCCCGCCTTGGCCTTCGCGACAACGGTGAAGGTGTAGGTGCCCGACTTCAGGCCGCTGAACTTCACCGACCGCTTGCTCGCGCTGACGTTCTTCGTCACGCGCTTGGAGCCGATCTTGGCGACCACCTGATAGCCGGTCAGACCGCCGGCCGGCACGTACACCGGCTGGCTCCACTTGACCGTGGCGGCGGAACCCTTGCGAGCCACCTTCACGTTGCGCGGGTCGCTGGGCCTGGTGCCGCCGCACGCGTAGAACGTGACGTCGTCGACGGTCCAGCCGTCGAACGCGACCGCCCGGTCACCGATGACCCGCCAGCGGAACTCGGCCGCCTTGCCTGCGAGGAAACCCAGGTCCAGGCGGCTGGAGCCGTAGCCCTTGCTGTCGCCACCGAATGCCTGGTAGGAAGCTCCGCCGTCCGGCCGGATGGAACGGTTCGGCCCGTTCTCCCAGGTGCGGTCCGCGGCGTTGATCCAGGAGCCGCCGGACCGGTACTCCAGCACCGCGCCGTCGTAGTAGCGCGTGATGACGCCGGTCTCGCCCAGGCTGTGGTCGAGGCGGTACTGATGCGCGAAGCGCAGATACGCCTTCACCCCGCGCGGGATGGTGATCTTGGACTTCAGCGTGGCCGGACTGGACAGCGCCTTGTCCGGCTCCACGCCGTAGATGCTGTAGACGCCGGTCTTCGCGTAGTCGCCGATGAGCGCCCACTGGTCGTCGAGGACCCACACGCTCTTGTTGAACTTCTCGAAGCCATCGCTCAGCAGCGGGACCCGGCGGGTGCCGGTCGGGCACACCGCTGCCTCCGGAGCGCCGGCCCGGCCCGGCGGCTGGCGGCTCATCTCGGTCGCGGCCACCGCCCGGTCCACCGAGGCGCAGTTCTCGGCGGTCATCCCGGCCTGGCCGACGAGATTGCGGCACGCCTGCTGCAGCACGACGCCGAGGTCGGCGTAGTCCGCGCCCGAACTGAGCATGCGCAGCGCGCGGTAGTAGAGGACGGCGGTCCGCTGCAGACCGATGCCCGCGACGGTCTGGCCGTTGAAGCTGCCGCCGTTGGCGATCAGGTACGCGGCCTTGTTGCCGACCCCGTTGTTGTTGTGCACGCCGCCGTTGTCGGCGAAGAACAGGTCGGCGTCGTAGTTCGTGGCGCCCATCCGGTCCGGCTGGCCGAGCGGGGGCAGCAGGGTCTGCCGCGGGTCGGCCATGTTGCGCACCGGGATCTGGTCCAGCGGGGCGTCCTCGCCGACCACCCACGGTGCGTCGCCGTCGGGCGTCGCCTTGCTCAGGTCGACCAGTTCACCGAAGACGTCGGACATCGACTCGTTGATCGCGCCGGACTGGTACAGGTACAGCAGCTTGGCGGTCTTCTCGGTGACGCCGTGGGTGATCTCGTGGGCGACGATGTCGTCGGCCCGCGTCCAGCCCTGGCCGTAGTACATGCCGCGGCCGTTCCAGAACGCGTTGTCGAACAGGTTGCCGTTGGCCACCGAGCAGAGGGTGTCGCCGGGGCAGAACCGCACCGTCGAACGCAGGCGCTTGCCGTCCCCGGTATCGACGCCGAGCAGCGCGGTCAGGTCGACGCCGAGGTTGTTCTGGAAGAACTTGACGGTCTCGCCCGCGTACTCGAAGGCCTCGTCGACGTCGACCGGTGCGCCCTTGGGGCCCTGGCCCTCCGCGCGGGCGTAGTTCGGCTTGCAGTCGGCGCCGAGGTCCGAGCGGTCCGCCGCGTTGTTGCGGTCGCACACGACCCGGTTGACGTGCGCGATCAGGTCGAGCTGGAGCGGGATCGCGCCGGTCCGCGCGTCGACGAGGACCATCTCGCGGACCTCGCCGGCATTGCTGACCTCGGTCCGCCAGACCGGGCCGGTCGCCATGTGCCGGGTGGCCGGGACCCCGATCAGCACGGGATCGAGATGCCACAGCTCCGGCTGCGACGCCCGGATCGCCGGGGCGTGCGCGTCCGGGTGCTCCCGGGTCACGGCGGCCAGCGCGGTGGCGCGCGCCTGCGCGGCCGAGATGCTCGATGTCGGATTGCGGCCCGCCGGGGCGAGTTCGCCGGTGACGGACTTCAGCGCGCCGAGGGCATCGAGGACGACGACGAGTTCGCCGCCGAGCACCGGAATCCCGTCGCGCAGTTGCTGGAAGCGAGCCAGCTTGTCGGTGCCGAAGGTGCGCTCGAGCCCCGCCGGCTCGGGCTCCAGACGGAGTTCCTTCGCGGCGTCGCTCAGCCCGAACAGGGCGGCGGCGCGCGCCAGGTGGGCACGGGCCTGGGTCTCGGTGTCGGCCAGCGCGGAGACGCCGGCCGGGAGGGGCAGCGGCGACCCGGACGAGGTGCCCAACAGGTGCGCGAGGCCACGGTCGTCCCGGGTCACGCGGAGCGGCCCGTCGGTGAGGTCCTGCAACGTGGCCTGGGCGGCCCAGGAGGCCACGGACCCGGCGATCGGCGCGGCCGGCACGGCGGGGTCGGCCGAAGCCGCGTGGACACCGATCCCCGCGGCGGCGACGACGGCGGCGAGTGCCATCACCGGAGCTGCGCGCATGGCTCCCCTCGGGACGGCCGGAACGAAATCCCCCGAACCTGCGAAATCCTGTCACACGGGATCGAGAAATCCCCCAGCCATTGCATCCTCCGGGAACAGCCATGGCAAACCCCCGCGAACTGCCTCTGGCCTGCGCGAACGAACAACCTCGGCAGCTCGGATCCGGCAGGTACGCTGCGCCTATGTTGCGCACGTTGCGCTCGCCTGGCGGCGGCCCCGCGTTCCGGACGCGGGTGGTCGCGCTGCTGCTCGCCCTCGGGATGCTGCTGGCGGCCGCGCCCCTGCTCATCCCGGCCACGCGGTGGGCGGTCGGCTCGGTCGTGCCGCGGCGTGCCCCGGCGCGGGCCTGAGCCGCACCGTCAGAGCTGCCGGCCGTCCTTCCAGACGCCGCGCACGAGCGGAACGCCCGGCCGGTAGGCCAGATAACCGGGGTCCGGCGCACCCAGCACGACGAAGTCAGCGCGCGCTCCAGGACGCAGCACCCCGATGTCGTCGCGCCGCAGCGCCCGGGCACCGCCGGCGGTCGCGGCGAAGACCGCCTCGGCCGGGCTCATCCGCATCTCCCGCACGGCCAGGGCGATGCACAGCGTCATCGACGTCGTGAACGAGGTGCCCGGATTGCAGTCGGTGGCCAGCGCGACCGCGACGCCGGCGTCGAGCAGCCGGCGCGCGTCCGGGTACGGCGAGCGGGTGCTGAACTCCGCCCCCGGCAGCAGGGTCGCGACCGTCGCCGATCCGGCCAGGGCATCGACGTCGGCGCCGGTCAGGTGCGTGCAGTGGTCCACCGACGCGGCACCGAGCTCGACGGCCAGCCGCACTCCGGGGCCGGGCTCGAGCTGATTGCCGTGCAAACGCGGGACCAGCCCGGCGGCCATGCCGGCCGAGCACACCGCCCGGGCCTCGACCTCGTCGAAGGCGCCGCGGTCGCAGAACACGTCGATCCACTTCGCGTGCGGGGCAGCGGCACGCAGCATCGGCCCGGTCACCAGATCGACGTAGGACGCCCGGTCGCCGGCAAATTCCGCGGGCACCACGTGGGCCCCGAGGAACGTCGTCTCCGCGGTGAACTGACGGGCGATCGCGAGACTGCGCGCCTCGTCCGCGACCGTGAGCCCGTACCCGGACTTCACCTCGACGGTGGTGACGCCGTTCGCGCGCAGCTCCGCCACCAGCCGGGCGACGTTCGCGGTGAGAATCTCGTCGGGCGCCGCCCGGGTGGCCGCGACGGTGGAGGAGATGCCGTCCGGCGAGTAGGGCCGGCCCGACATCCGCCCGGAGAAATCGGCGAGCCGATCCCCCGCGAAAACCAGGTGCGTGTGCGAGTCCACGAAACCGGGAATCACCGCGCCCCCACCGGCACTGAGCCGGACGTCGCACACCGGCGCCCGCACCGCCGGGCCGGTCCAGACGATCCGGCCCTTCTCCACCACCAGCGCCGCGGCCGGAATCTCCCCGAGCACCCCGGGCCCCGCCGCCGGGTCGTTCGTGGCGAGCAGCCCGATGTCCTCGATCAGCACGGCGGTCACCGCGTCCCCCCGGTCCCCGTCACGTGACAGCGCCGATCGCGGCCGCGAGCGCGGCGGGGACGTCCGGGATCAACTGGTGGACACCCTCGGCGACGACGACACGTCCGGAGGCGACGACGTGCCGCACATCGGCGGCGGTCGCGGCGAACACCGCGGTCGCGGCCGTCGGTGGACAACCCGCGGTGCGGGGGGTGTCCAGCGCGATCGTCACCAGGTCGGCCAGTGCACCGGGTTCGATCCGGCCGGCATCGCGCCAGCCCAGGCAGACATGGCCGGTCTCGGTCGCGGCGGCGAGCAGGTCCGCGGCGCAGTGGCCGCCCCGGCGACCGGTCACGAGCCGCTCGTCGAGTTCGACCCCGCGGGCCTCCTCGAACAGGTCGATGACGGCCGAACTGTCACTGCCGAGCGCCAGCGATGCCCCGGCGGCGCGCAAGGCCGCGGCCGGGCCGATCCCGTCCGCGAGGTCCCGTTCGGTGGTGGGACAGAAGCAGACCGTCGCGCGGTTGAGTCCGTACAGCTCGATGTCCGCCGGACTCAGATGCGTTCCGTGGACGGCGGTGAAGTTGCTCGCCACCGCCCCGGACTGGTGCAGCAACGCCGTCGGCGTGCGCCCGGTCGCGGCGAGACAGGCCTCGTTCTCCGCGGGTTGCTCCGAGACGTGCGCGTGCAGCACCGCCCCCCGCGCGGCCCACTCCGCGACCATCTCGACGTCCCGGGCCGGGACGGCGCGGACGGAGTGCACCGCGGCGCCGAGCTTGGCCCCAGGGCCGGGGTCGAAGCGGGAGACCCGGTCCAGCCACCCCCCGACGTCCCCGTCGGAGAAGCGCAGCTGAGAGGGCGTCAGACCGGTCGCGAACCCGCCGGCCAGGTAACAGGTGTCCAACACCGTGATCCGGATGCCGGCGTCGCGTGCGGCCTGTGCCATAGCGGCGCCCATCGCGTTGGGGTCGGCGTAGCGGGAGCCGCCGGGGCCGTGGTGCAGGTAGTGGAACTCCCCGACGCACGTGATGCCGGCCAGGGCCATCTCGGCGAACGTCGCGCGCGCGAGCGCGAGGTAGGAGTCCGGATCGAGCCGGTCGGCGACCGCGTACATCGCCTCGCGCCACGACCAGAAGTCTCCGCCGGCTTCGTGGGTCCGGGCCCGCAGCGCGCGGTGGAAGGCGTGCGAGTGCGCGTTGGCCAGGCCCGGCACTGTCAGCCCGCGCAGGACGACGGCAACCGGTGGCGGCGTCGCCGACGTGCGGACGGCCGAGAAGCGATCGCCCTCGATCTCGACGAGGACACCGGAGGTCACCCCGCCCGCCAGCCACGCGTGCTCGAGCCAGAAGGCCGTCATGCGGTGAGGTCCGCCAGGACCGCGGCGAGCGCCTCGACCCCGGCACGACAGTCGCCGGGTTCGGCGAACTCGCCGGGGGCGTGCGAGACCCCCGTCGGGTTGCGGACGAACAACATGGCCGACGGAACGCCGGCGGCGGCGAGGATGCCGGCGTCGTGCCCGGCTCCGGTCGGCAGTACCGGCGCGCCACCGAGGCGTGCCGCCAGTTGTGCCGAGAGGTCCGCAGCAAATCCCACCGCCGGTGACCAGGACTCCTCGAGCACCTCCACCGTTACACCGTCGCCGGCGGCGCGACCGCGCGCGGAGTCCGCGACCTCGGCAACGACGGCGCGGACCGTGGCCTCGTCGGCGGCCCGGGCATCGAGCCAGGCGGTCACCTCGGACGGGATCGCGTTGGTGCCGTTCGGGCGGACCTGCACCTTGCCGACGGTGGCGCGGGCGCCGAGTCGCGCGGCCGCCTCCCGCGCGACCAGCACCGCGGAGGCGAATGTCAGCATCGGGTCGGAGCGGTCCGGCAGCGCCGTCGTCCCCGCATGATCGGCGCGACCGCGGAAGGTCAGTCGCCACCGGCCGTGCGGCCAGATCTGCTCGCCCACCCCGACCGGGTACTCGGTATCCGCGAGGTGCCTGCCCTGCTCGACGTGCAGCTCGACGAACACGCCGAGCCGGGCCAGCCGGGCCGGTTCCGCGCCGAGCCAGGCCGCGTCCGCGCCGGCGGCGCGCATCGCCTCGGCCAGCGTCACCCCGTCGCCGTCGCGCAGGGCAGCCGCCCGCCCCGGCTCCAACGTCCCGGTCAGCAACCGCGAGCCGATGCAGGGAACACCGAAGCGCGCGCCCTCCTCGTCGGTGAAGGCGACGATCGCGACCGGCCGGTTCGGATCCCAGCCCCGGGCGGTCAGGAGGTCGAGTGCGGCGAAGGCCGTCACGATGCCGAGGGGACCGTCGAAAGCACCGCCGTCGGGAACGGAGTCCAGGTGCGATCCCGTGGCCACCGCAGTGCCGGGGCGCCCGGCGTCGAGCCAGGCCCACAGGTTGCCGTTGCGGTCGCGCTCGAGCTCCATCCCGCGCCGTGCGGCCTGGGCGGCGAACCATTCCCGGCAGGTCAGTTCGGCCGGCGTCCACGCGAAGCGGCGATAGCCGCCGGACGTGGCGTCCCGGCCGACTCCCGCGAGCTCGGCCCACATTCCGTCGAACGTTGCGACCACGGTGGCGTCCGGGAGATCAGCTGTTCAGCGGCGGCGGCGGGGATCCGGGCATCGTCGGGTACGTGGGCGTCGCGGCCGGTTCCGGGCGGCCGGGCCGGGCCGGCGCCCGGCGGGAGAGCCCGGGCGAGCGGAAGCGGTGCCCGACCGTCACGATCAGCGCGTCGAAGACCACGGCCATCAGCGCGATGAGCACGCCCCCGGTGGCCACCATCCCGTAGTCGCGGAACTCGTCGGACTGGCCGTCGATGATCAGCCGGCCCAGTCCGCCGGCGCCGACGAAGGCACCGACGGCGGCCATCGCGATCACCTGCCGGGACGACTTGCGGATCCCGCCGATCAGGTCGGGCAGGGCCATCGGGATCTCGACCTGACGCAGAATCTGACTGGGCAACATTCCCGCGCCGCGCGCGGACTCGACCGCTCCCGCGTCGACCAATCGGACACCGGTGTAGGCCGCGGTCATCATGGGCGGGATCGCCAGCAGCACGAGCGCGAACAACACCGCGTCGTTGCCGGTGTCGAACTTCAGGGCGATGTAGCAGAAGACCCCGAGCGGGGCGAGGAGACGACCGAGGGTGCCCAGTGCGATCGGCAGGTCGTCACCCCGTCGGCCGTGGCCGACCGTCGTGCCCACGGGCAGCGCGATCAGAGCGGCGATCAGCAGCGCTCCGAGACACAACGCGACGTGTTCCATCGCGCGGTCGGCGATGCCGTCGCTGCCGCTCCAGTTGTCGCCATTGGTGACGTAGTCCCACATCAGGTTCATCGGACGGGCACCAGCCTCGACCACGGCGCGAACATGCGGGCGGCGCGCACCAGCAGCACGTCCGCGCCGAGCGCGATCAGACCGACGAGAGCGACGCCGACCAGCACCTCGGTCTCGAAGCCCGTCTCGTAGCCCTCGGTGAACAGCGTCCCGAGGCCGCGCACACCTACGACCGCAGAGGCGGTCGCCAGTGTCACGCAGGTGACCGCGACGGTCCGCAGCCCGGCGATGATCGCCGGGATGGCCGCCGGCAGCTCGACCCGCGTCGTGCGCGCGAAGCCGGACATGCCCATCGAGTCCGCCGCGAGGCGGACGTGCAGCGGCACGGCGAGCACGGCCTCGGCGATCGTCCGCGTCATCAGTGCGAGGACGAGCAGCGTGAGCCCGACGACGACATTGACGCGGTCGTTCAGCTTGGTGTCCAGCAGCGCCGGGAAGACGACGAAGAAGGTCAACGCCGGGATCGCCTGCAGGAACGCGCAGAGCGCGAGGATGGGGAACCGCGACCGCGGCGAGTGCGAGACCAGGACCCCGAGCGGCACCGCGATCAACAGCCCGACGACGAGCGGGACGAACGCCAGAATCGCGTGCTCACCGAGCAGGTCGCCGAGGTAACTCCGGTTCTCCCAGGCCCAGTTCATGAGCTCGAGTCCGAGACCCGGACCCAGTGGCCGACCCCGGCATCCCACTCCCACCGGCCGCTGTCGAGGTCCTCGTCCTCGCCCGCCGTCGAGGAGGCGGCCGCGGCCGCGGCGGCGGCCGACTGCGCGGGCGCAGCGTGGGCCGGGGCGGGCGCGGGCGCGGGGGGTGGTGTCCGGACCGCGGGCGGCGGCTGCGTCGGGGTCGGGGTCGGGGTCGGAGCCGGCTGTTGCGGCGCGACCTGCGGGGTCGGCACCTGGGATCCCGGCGCCGGGGAGACGACCGGCGGCGTCGGGGCCGGCTGCGCGACCGGGGTCGGCGGCGGCACCGGGCGACGTTCGGGGATGGGCTGCGGCGCGGGCGCCGGGTCACCGGGCGGCGGCGCGACCGGATGCGCCCCGGCGGGCGGAGTGCGCAGCACCTCGACGGTCGGGGACTCGGCGGGCGGCTTCGCGGGCGATTCCGCCCGCTGCGGCGCCGGCGGTTGCGCGACCGGCAACGGCCTGGTGGTCGCCGCCGGAACCGGCTTCGGAGGTTCGAACGCCGCGGCAGGTTCCGGGGCGGGAACCGGCGTGGGTGCCGGCGGGACGGGTGCCACCACGGGGGCGACCGGTGGGGGTTTCGGTGCCTCGACCTTCGGCACCGGCGCCGGGGTCGGGGTCGGGGTCGCCCTGGGCGGCTCGGCCTTCGGCGCGGGGGCCGGAGCCGGAGGTGTCTGGGGAGTCTCGACCTTCGGCACGGGCGCGGGGGTCGGCGCGGGTGGTGCCGCCGGGGCGGGCGCCGGGGGGGCGATCGGGGCCGCCACCATCGGGCCACCGAGTCGCTGCGGCAGCGTGGAGGGTCCGCGGGAGGAGAGATAGCGGGCGACGTCGGAGTGGCTGACGACCCCCTGGACCAGTCCGTCGTCGTCGACGCAGACGGCGAGGCCGGGCGGGGAGAGGATCGCGGCGTCGAGGGCCGCGAGCACGCTCTCGTCCGGGTAGAAGGTGCCGCCGAGGGGATAGACGGCCGGCCCGGAAACGACGTCGGTCGGGCCGAGCTTGGAGGTGTCGACCCAGCCGCGGGGGCGACGGTCGGGGTCGAGGACGAGCAGCCAGTCCTGCTTCTGCTGTGCCGAGATGACCTTCGCGCGGTCGCCGGTGGCGCCGGCCTGCACCGTCGCGGCGGGTGCGAGCGGCAGGTCGCTGACCGGGAGGAAGGCGAGTTTGCGGATGCCGCGGTCGCGCCCGAGGAAGTCGGCGACGAAGTCCGTGCCCGGGTGGACGAGCAGGGTCTCCGGGGTGGCGATCTGCACGAGCCGGCCGCCGGTGTCCATCACCGCGATCTGGTCGCCGAGCTTGATCGCCTCGTCGATGTCGTGGGTGACGAACAGGATCGTCTTCGGGGCGGCGTGCTGCAGGTCGAGCAGGTCGTCCTGGAGGTCACCGCGAACCACGGGGTCGAGGGTCGAGAACGGTTCGTCCATCAGCAGGACCGGCGGGTCCGCGGCCAGCGCGCGGGCGAGGGCGACGCGCAGCTGCTGGCCGGTGGAGAGCTGGCCCGGGTACTTGTCGGCGAACGAATTGGAGAGGCCGACGCGTTCGAGCAGCGCGTGCGCGAGCTCGCGGGCCTGGCGCGGCCGGGTGCCGTTCAGCACCGGCACGGTTTCGATGTTCTCCACCACGGTGCGGTGCGGGAACAAGCCGCCGGCCGCGATGACGTAGCCGATCGACCGCCGCAGCTGTGAACGCCGCAGCAGGGTGTTGGCCGCGCCGTCGATGAGCACTTTGCCGGCCGACGGGTCGACGAGCCGGTTGACCATGCGCAGCAGCGTCGTCTTGCCGCACCCGGACGGACCTACGACAACGGTGATCCGCCCGGTGGGCGCGATGAGGCTCAGGTTCTCCACGGCGATCGTGCCACCGGGGTAGACCTTGGTCACCGCATCGAACTCGATCACCGGAGAACCTCACTGGAGATAGGTGTCGTCGATCCAACCTAACGCCGCCGGAAGCGGCGGTGTTGTAAGCGCGCGGTGGGCGCCGAATTACGGTCCGGGGTCGGGTGCCTGCATCGGCACGACCAGTCCCTGCTCGACCGCGGAGCCGACCGCCTCGTCGTACCCCGCGTCGACGTGACGCAGCACGCCGGTCGCCGGATCGTTGCTCAGCACCCGAGCCAGTTTCTCCGCGGCGAGCGCCGTCCCGTCGGCGACGCAGACCTGCCCGGCGTGGATGGACCGGCCGATTCCCACTCCGCCGCCGTGGTGGATCGACACCCAGCTCGCCCCCGAGGCGACGTTGACCATCGCGTTCAACAGCGGCCAGTCCGCGATGGCGTCCGAGCCGTCGAGCATGCCCTCGGTCTCCCGGTACGGCGAGGCCACCGACCCGCAGTCGAGGTGGTCGCGGCCGATGACGATCGGCGCCTTCACCTTGCCCAGGGTCACCATGCGGTTGAACTCCAGGCCGGCCCGGTCCCGCTCGCCGGCTCCGAGCCAGCAGATCCGCGCCGGGAGGCCCTGGAACTTCACCTTGTCCCGTGCGTGCCGCAGCCAGCGCGTGACGGTGTCGTTGTCCTGAAACATGGTGAGCATCGCGTCGTCGGTGGCGGCGATGTCGCGTGGATCGCCGGAGAGGGCGACCCAGCGGAACGGGCCCTTACCCGCGCAGAACAGCGGACGGATGTAGGCGGGCACGAAGCCGGGGAAGTCGAAGGCGCGTTCGTAACCGCCGGTCTTGGCCTCGACCCGGATCGAATTGCCGTAGTCGAAGACCTCGGCGCCGTTGTCCTGGAACGTGACCATGGCCTCGACGTGACGGGCCATCGATTCGCGCGCCCGGCGGATGCAGCCGTGCGGGTCGTCGGAACGCATCGCCGGCCAGTCGGAGAACTCCACGCCCCGTGGCAGGTACGCCAGCGGGTCGTGCGCCGACGTCTGGTCGGTGACGATGTCGATGGTCGCGCCGCGGGCGATCAGGTAGGGCAGGACCTCCGCCGCGTTGCCGAGGACACCGATCGAGAGGGCCTGCCGCTTCGCCCGGGCATCGTCGGCCTTCCAGATCGCGTCGTCCAGGCTGTCGGCGGCGACGTCGAGGTAGCCCTGGGCGACCCGGCGCTCGATGCGGGTCGGGTCGCACTCCACGACCAGCGCGACGCCGCCGTTCATCGTGATCGCCAGCGGCTGCGCCCCGCCCATCCCACCGAGGCCGGCGGTCAGGGTGACGGTGCCGGCCAGGGTGCCGCCGAAGCGCTTCTCGGCGACGGCGGCGAAGGTCTCGTAGGTGCCCTGGAGGATCCCCTGGGTGCCGATGTAGATCCACGAGCCGGCCGTCATCTGCCCGTACATCGTCAGCCCGGCCGCCTCGAGGCGGCGGAACTCGTCCCAGTTGGCCCAGTCCGGCACCAGGTTGGAGTTCGCGATCAGCACCCGCGGTGCCCACTCGTGGGTGCGCAGGATTCCGACGGGACGGCCGGACTGGACCAGCAGCGTCTCGTCGGCCTCCAGGTCCTCGAGCGAAGCCTTGATCGCGCGGTAGCTCGGCCAGTCCCGGGCCGCCTTCCCGGTGCCGCCGTAGACGACGAGCTCCTCCGGGTGCTCCGCGACGTCGGGATCGAGGTTGTTGTCGAGCATCCGGCTCGCGGCCTCGCTGGTCCACGTCTTGGCCGTCCGCTCGCTCCCCCGAGCCGCCCTCACCTCGCCCATGACGCCCCCTCAGTTCCCTTGCTCCTGTGGATACCTCCCACCAGGGCGTGACACGCCCTGGTGGGAGGTGTCCACAGAAATTCCGTCATTGCAGTGGTCCCACCACGGACTCGGCGGCCGCCAACAACTCCCCGGTGCGGACCGCCTCGACGGCCGCCTCGAGATCGGGAGACAGATGCCGGTCCGGACCGGGACCCGGGACGCGGTTCCGCAGCGTGGCGACGACGGCACCGGTGCCGGGGCCGGGAGCAAGGGGGGCCCGCAGGTCGATCCCGCGGGCGGCGGCCAGGATCTCGATCGCCAGCACCCGCCGCAGCCCGTCCACCGAACGCCGCAGCTTGCGCGCCGCGGACCACCCCATCGAGACGTGGTCCTCCTGCATCGCCGACGAGGGGATCGAGTCGACGCTCGCCGGCACCGCCAACCGCTTGAGCTCCGAGACGATCCCGGCCGCGGTGTACTGCGCGATCATGTAGCCGGAGTCGACGCCGGGGTCGTGCGCGAGGAAGGCCGGCAGCCCGTGCGACCGGTTCGCGTCGAGCAGTCGGTCGAGGCGCCGTTCCGAGATCGAGGCCAGGTCCGCCGCGGCGATCGCGAGGAAGTCCAGGACGTAGCCGACCGGGGCGCCGTGAAAGTTCCCGTTGGACTCCACCCGCCCATCGGCGAGCACCACCGGGTTGTCGATGGCCGCGGCCAGTTCCCGGTCGGCCACGGCGACCGCGTGCGCGAGGGTGTCCCGCACCGCCCCGGCCACCTGCGGTGCGCACCGCAGCGAGTACGCGTCCTGCACCCTCGTGTCCTCCGGACCGGCGTGAGACGCGACGATCGGCGATCCGGCCAGGAGCGCGCGAAGGTTGGCGGCGGCGGCGGCCTGCCCGGGGTGCGGTCGCAGCTCCTGCAGTTCGGCGGCGAAGACGCGGTCGGTGCCGAGCAGGGCCTCGACGCTCATCGCGGCGGCGAGGTCCGCGTGCCGGACCAGCGCGGACAGGTCGGTGCAGGCCAGCACGAGCATGCCGAGCATGCCGTCGGTGCCGTTGATCAGCGCGAGGCCTTCTTTCTCCGCCAGGACCACCGGCGCGATCCCGGCGGCGGCCAGCGCCTCGCCCGCCGGCACGAGGTTCCCGGCGGCGTCACGGACGGAGCCCTCCCCCATCAGCGCGAGCGCGACCGCGGCCAGGGGGGCCAGGTCACCGGAGCAGCCGAGGCTGCCGTACTCCGGAACCACCGGGGTGATGCCCGCATTCAGGAGCCCGGCCAGCGCCGTCGCGGTGGCGGGGGCGATGCCGGTCCGGCCGGTCGCCAGGGTCCGCAGCCGCAGCAGCATGAGGGCGCGGACCACCTCGCGCTCGACCTCGGGTCCGCTGCCGGCGGCATGCGAGCGGATCAGGGAACGCTGCAGCGCCGCGCGCCGCTCCGGCGGGATGTGCCGGGTCGCGAGCGCCCCGAAGCCGGTGGAGATGCCGTACGCCGGGACCGGGGACGCCGCGAGCGCGTCGACGCGAGCCCGGGCCTCGGTGATCGCGGCGAGCGCGTCCCGGCCCAGGCCCACCGGGGCTCCGTCGCGGGCGACGGCGACCACATCCGAAGCACGCATCGCACCGGTCCCGAGTTCGATCACCGCCGCCATCCGCACGGCCCCATTCCACACCCCCGGCCGCTTCCGATCGCGAGGCGCGCCCCGGCGGAGTTGCGCTGATCACGTCGTCCGGCGCCGACGCAGGTGAGGCGAGGCTGAGCGCACAGGCGGCCGCTGACGGGGAGTAACGTCACCTCAGCCTTGTCTTGGGGTACACCACCGCTGCAACTCCGGGAGCTCGCCACATGATGACCACCCGCTGGATCGTCGGGCTGGCCATGACCCTCGCGGTCCTGCCGATCGCCGCCCGCCGCGGCCTGTGGCTCTACCGCCTCGCGATGACCGGGCAACCGGCGCCGGACCGCCTGGAGAACGTCGAGCGACCGAAGCTGGGCGCGGCACTCAAGCGCCAGGTCGTCGAGGTCTTCCTGCAGAAAAAGCTGCTCAAGTGGTCGATCCCCGGGGCCGCGCACTTCTTCGTCTTCTGGGCCTTTCTCATCCTCGGCACCGTGTACCTCGAGGCCTACGGCGCCCTGTTCGACGAGAACTTCCACATCCCGCTGGTCGGCAAGTGGGACGCCCTGGGCTTCGCCCAGGACACCATCGCGCTGCTGGCCCTGGCCGGGCTGCTCACCTTCGCGATCATCCGGTGGAAGAACTCCCCGAAGCGGCTGGACCGCAAGTCCCGGTTCAAGGGCTCGCACACCGGTGGCGCGTGGCTGATCCTCTTCATGATCGTCAACGTCCTCTGGACGATGTTCTTCTTCCGCGGGGCGGCCTACGCGGCCGGGAACCTGCCCTACGGCGACGGCGCCTATGCGTCCAAGGCGACCGGCGAGCTCTTCAACGGCATCGACGACATCCACACCCTGGAGTGGGTCGAGACGGTCGGGCTCTGGGGTCACATCGGCGTGATGCTGGTCTTCCTCGTGATCGTCGTCTACTCCAAGCACATGCACATCTTCATCGCGCCGCTGAACGTCACGTTCGCGCGCAAGCCCGACGGCCTGGGTCCGCTGCTGCCGATGCAGTCGAACGGCAAGCCGCTGGACTTCGAGGAGTTCGACGAGGACAAGGACATCTTCGGCCGCTCCAAGGTCGAGGACTTCACCTGGAAGGGCTTCCTCGACTTCGCGACCTGCACCGAGTGCGGCCGCTGCCAGTCCCAGTGCCCCGCGTGGAACACCGGCAAGCCGCTCTCGCCGAAGATGCTCATCCTCGACCTGCGCGACCACGCCTTCGCCAAGGCGCCGTGGCTGCTGGCGACCGAGGAGGAGCGGGAGAACCTGCCCCAGTCGGTCAAGGACGAGGCCGCGCGCCCGCTCGTCGCCCCGCTGTCCGAGGGCGGCGTCATCGACCCCGACGTCCTCTGGTCGTGCACCAACTGCGGCGCGTGCGTCGAGCAGTGCCCGGTGGACATCGAGCACATCGACCACATCGTCGACATGCGCCGCTACCAGACGATGATCGAGTCGAACTTCCCGTCCGAGGCCGGCGGGATGCTGAAGAACCTGGAGAAGGCCGGCAACCCGTGGGGCATGCCGGGCCGGATGCGGACCGAGTGGACGAAGGACCTCGGGTTCGACGTCAAGGTGCTCGGCGAGGACGTCGAGGACCTCTCCGAGGTCGAGTACCTGTTCTGGGTCGGGTGCGCGGGATCGCTGGACGACAAGGCACAGAAGACCACCAAGGCCGTCGCCGAACTGCTGCACATCGCCGGTGTGGAGTTCGCGATCCTCGGCCAGGCCGAGACCTGCACCGGCGACCCGGCCCGCCGGATGGGCAACGAGTTCGTGTTCCAGATGCTCGCCCAGCAGAACGTCGAGACCCTGAACGAGGCCAAGGCGACGAAGATCGTCGCGACGTGCCCGCACTGCTTCAACACCGTCGGACGCGAGTACCCGCAGCTCGGCGGCAACTACGAGGTCGTCCACCACACCGAGTTGCTCAACGAACTCGTCGCCGCCGGCAAGTTGAAGCCGGTCAACGCGGTCGAGGGCTCGGCGACCTACCACGACCCCTGCTTCCTCGGCCGCCACAACAAGGTCTACTCCCCGCCGCGCGAACTGATCTCCGCCGTCGGCAAGCTGGAGTTCAAGGAGATGGAGCGCTCCAAGGAGCGGTCCTTCTGCTGCGGCGCCGGCGGTGCGCGGATGTGGATGGAAGAGACGATCGGCCAGCGGATCAACGACAACCGCACCGAAGAGGCGCTGTCGCTGAACCCGGACACGATCGTCACCGGCTGCCCGTTCTGCAAGACGATGATCAGCGACTCGGTCGCCGGCAAGCAGGGGGCGGGCGACGCCTCGGCCGAGGGCGTGCAGGTCATCGACGTCGCGCAGTTGCTCGTCCAGGCCACCCGCCCGGTCAAGGTGGGCGTCGCGGCTGACGGCCCCTCAGCAAACGGTGCTGCGACCGTGGCGGACGACCCGGCCGTTGAGCCCGCCGACGCTCCCGACGAGCCGGTCGGATCCGACCCCGGGGCCGGATCCGACGGCGCCGACACCCCGGACCCCGACGTCATGGCCGACCCGGAGGCGGACCCCACCGGCGAGGGTGGCCGCCCGTGACGGTCATCGAACGGGCCGAACTGCCCGTCGCCGATGATCGGGCCGAGGAGTTCGAGGCTGTCCTGTCGAAGGCAGCCGACCTGCTCCTGTCCCCGGGCGGCTGCCGCACCCTGACGGTCGGGCGCGGCATCGAGCGGCCCAGCGTCTTCCTCGTCACCGCGACCTGGGACAGCGTCGAGCACCATCTGGCGTTCCGGGAGACCCCGGAGTTCGCCGAGTTCGTCGGGGCGATCAAGGCCTACCTGGTCGGCCCGACCGGCATGGAGCACTTCGCGCCGCTGATCGACCGCTGATCGATGGTGATCAACCGCTGCTGATTCCTCAGTGAGGTCTGCCTTAGTAAGGTAAGCCAGCCCTTACCTTGGAGGATCTGTGAAGCGCGTCCTGATCAGTGCCCTGATCGTCAGCACGATGTCCCTTGCCGCCTGCGCCAACGACGACGACGTCGAGGCCGGCGCGTCGAGCCCGAGCGCGGAGGACACCCCCAGCGCCACCCCCACCCCGTCCGGCACCCTGCTGGATACCGCTTTCGGCACGGCCGGAATCGTGCAGACGGCTCTGGCCGCCGACCAGAAGGACCGCTTCAGCGCGGTCGCGCTCGGCAAGGACGGCAAGCTCTACGCCGCCGGCCTGACGAGCGACGGAATCGACCAGAAGATCGCGGTCGCCCGCTTCTCCACCGACGGCACGCCGGACACCGCGTTCGGCGAGGATGGCGTCGCCAGCGTGAATGTCTCGCCGAACGACGGGGACGCCGCGAGCCAGCTCGAGCAGGCTCGCAGCCTGGTTTTCCTCTCCGACGGGAGCGTCGTCGCGGTCGGAACTGCCGAGCACGACGCGGACGCCGAGGGAGATGCCGCCGAGGACACCGACATCGTGGCGGTCCGCTTCGACAGCGCCGGCGAGCCGGACCCCGACTTCGGGGAGGACGGCGTCGCGCGCTTCGACCTCGGGACCGGCCACACCGTCGAGGACGACTACGTCGGCGCCGACCAGGGTTACGGATCGGCTGCCCTGCCCGACGGTGGCCTCGTCATCTTCGGCACGACCACGGCGGGCTCGGACCGCGAGGACAACGACTTCGCGCTGCTCGCGGTGACGGAGGACGGCGAACTGGATGCGGACTTCGCCGACGACGGCCTGCTGAAGCTCGACCGCGAGGCAGGCGACAGCGCCCGCCATGTTCAGGTCGTGGACGACGCCATCATCGCTACCGGGTATGCGCGCGTCGAGGAGGGGAACGCGGAGGTCGTGCAGCCGGTGATGATCCGGACCTCACTCGACGGGGAGCTCGACGAGAGTTTCGGCGAGGACGGGGTGGCCATGCACAAGGTGCTGAACTCGGTCGGCGAGTCGTACCAGTTCGGCGTGCAGGGCGACAACTACGTGCTGACCGGCTACGGCAAGGACAACGAGGGCGACAAGGTCGACCTGATCGCGTACCGGTTCACCAAGGACGGCGAGTTCGACCGGACCTTCGGCACCAATGGCGTCACCAAGATCGACAACGTCGGTGAGGACGACCGCGGTCGCAACCTCGTGGTGCTGCCCGACAACCGGATCGTGTACGTCGGCAGCGGCAAGGTCGACGCGACCAACCAGCAGGCGATGGTCGTCGTGCTGACGGCGGACGGTCAGCCCGACTCCGACTACGGCAGCGACGGCAAGATCCTCACCGACCTCGGCTCCCCGGGTGACGCCTGGTACGGCGTCGCCCTGAGCTCGGACGGCGCGACGGTCTACCTCGCGGGTTACACCAACATCGCGAACGACAACGTGGCGGGCGACGACGCGGTGCTGGGGCGCCTCAAGCTCACCGACTGATCTCAGCGGACCGCTGTCTGCTCAGGGCATGAGCGGATGGTCGATTTCCGGGCCGGATCGGCCGCCGGATCGACCATTCGCTCATGTACGGCTACCAACCTCAGCGCCTGGTCGAGGTGGTGGTCGATGTGCTGCGATGTTCGCCGCTACCGCCCGCGCTTGAACGGCTTCGACGGATAGCCGGTGTCGAAGTGCTGGTAGTCCTTGGTCGAGATGTTCTGCCAGATCCAGCCTTCATTCGTGAACAGTCGCCAGACGAGCCCGCCCTTCAGAATCTTCCCCTTGCCGGGCGTGCGCTTCGCGTACTTCGCCGAGGGCTCCCAGGCGCCCGTGCTCGGGTTGATCCACGGGTTTCGGAACGGGTTGATGTCGATCGCCCGCCCGTTGGCGTGCGGCGACTTCCGCGACGGCGAGTTGGCCTCGCTGGGCCGCCGGCAGTTGTAGGCGGAGGTGTTGTTCGCCGCCATGCTGCGGTTGTCGCTGCCCCGGTAGTGCTCGATCGGGATCATGCGTTGGATCGGGAAGCGCTCGTCGAACAGGCGGGTGAAGATGCGCTTCACACTGCCGGCGACGTCCCCGCGTACGACCAGTGCCCCGCGCTGGATCCGGCCGTCGAAGCCGTAGTGATTGATCTCGATCCGGCGGAGGTTCTTGCGCTCCACCGGGCAGTTGCGGCCGGCCATCCCGAGCGCGACCATCCGCTTCCACTCGGCCGACGTGACTCCCCGTACGACCGGGTCCGCGGAAACGGCAGCGACCGGCGCCGCCACCGGCTCGACGTCGGAGACCGAACCGCCGCAGCCGGCGGCCAGGACCGCCCCGAGCACGAAGATCCCCGCCGCGGTCCGCATCCGACCAGGGTAAGCCGCATGAAACGCTGCGGGGATGAGCGAGCTCACGCACAGCGAATCGATCGTCATCGACGCCTCGCCCGAGGCGGTCTACGACCTGCTCTCCGACGTCACCCGGACCGGCGAGTGGAGCCCGGTGTGCCGGGAGTGCTGGTGGGACGAGGGCGCGACCGGCGCGGTCGGGGACGTCTTCACCGGGCGCAATGTTCTGCCGGACCGGACCTGGGAGACCCGCTGCACGGTGATCGCCGCCGAGCGCGGCCAGGAGTTCGGCTGGCTGGTCGGCGACCACCTCGTGCGGTGGATGTACTCGATGGAGCCCACCCCCGACGGCGGCACCCAGCTGACCGAGGCGTGGGAATTCCTGCCCAACGGGCTCACCCTGTTCGCCGAGCGCTACGGCGCGGATGCCGAGGCCCAGATCGCGGCCCGGATCGACCTCGCGCACCGCGGAATCCCGGAGACCCTCGCCGCCATGAAGCGGATTGCCGAGGGCGGGTGAGCGGGTAGACTCTGGGCCCTGACCGCTCCACGGGGGCGGCCAGCGCGGGTGTAGTTCAATGGCAGAACATCAGCTTCCCAAGCTGACAGTGCGGGTTCGATTCCCGCTACCCGCTCCAAACCGGGCAGCAGCGAATCCAAGCGGCTAGCTGTACTGACCCGGCAGGTTGGTGACGCGGCTGATCGGCGGGCGACCGCCGAGCGCGGTGTGGGTGCGGTGTTGGGCTGCGGGCGGAACGGGCGGGTCTTCTTCATGGCGATGGCGTGGGCTGCGTTGGCCTGGTGCCACTCGCGGGACCGGTAGCACGATCCGTTGTCGGTCAGGACGCGCTCGATGCGGATGCCGTGGGCGGTGAACCACGCGATCGCCCGGGTCCACCACGCGACCGCGGTAGCCGCGGTCTCATCGGTGAGGACTTCGCTGCAGGCCAGGCGGGAGTGGTCGTCGATGGCGGTGTGGACGTAGCCATAACCGATCCCGCGTCCACGCACGGCTTCGGAGCGGCCGTGGACCTTGTGGCCACTGCCGTTGGGGATGCGTCCAAGCTACTGACGGCCACGTGAACGAGCTCACCAGCGCGTTCGCGTTCGTAGCGGCGCACCTGGCTGCGCGGCTCGCGCCGGGTGGCCAAGTCGGTGTGGGCCAACGGCGGCATCCCGCGCCGAGCCAGCACGCGGTGCACGGTGGAGGGGTTCATCCCGAGCTTGTGCGCGATCCGCGCCGGTCCCCAGCCCCGTTTGCGGCGCAGGTGACAGATCCGCCGTTCGACCTCGGCTCTGGTCTGGCCAGGGCACCTCTTCGGCCGGCTCGAGCGGTCCCGCATCGCTTCCAGCGGGTCGGTGTGCAGGTCGCGCTCGCGGTAGCGCTTGGCCCAGCGGGCCGCGGTCGGGACCGCGACCTGGAACCGCTCAGCGGCCACCCGTCATCGACGACGCAACGCGCGAGGCGGAGCCGACCGAGCTCGGACAGTGTGGCATTACGGTGAGACTCGAGGGCCTCCGGGGAATCCGGTGGGAAGCCGTCAGACGTTCCACACTTCACTCGGAGGTCCTCCTCATGTCACGGACGTAAGTGGCGTGTCCCCGTCACCAACGTGAGTGGGCAGTACAGCTAGCCGCGCTTACGATGGTGCGAAGAACATGAAGGTCAGAGGCGGTTTTCCGTTTTCGCCTCTCTTGGATCATGTTGTTCGCGACGCTCTAGCCTCGGTGAGGGCGTTGCGAGGTCGCCGCGGTGCCGACTGAGGGACGATCTCGCTGGCAGGGTGTCCGCGACCATGGACAGGCTGAACTCCGTGATCGTGTGGCCGCGCTGGTCGTGTTCGCGCCGGCCTTGTGGCGATTGCACATCGCCCTCGGCGGTCGAGCACCTGGTCGAGCGCAACAGGCGACGCCTCGCCGCCGACCATCGTGTGCGTCGGCATCGGAGCGATCGTAGGTCCGCCGTCGCGGCCTCACATGGTCGGCCTGCCACTTACAGCGAGTCTGCCGCGCGAACTCGCGCCGACCGTGGCGGCCGAGTTCTCGTCCGCGCCGGACCTTCGAGGCCTATGCGCCGGCTTGTTCGTCGTGCTGAGTGGGGATCCACGTCTTCGTGCCCGCGGTTGCGGGTGCTCTTGCGCAGCCCGAAGTTGATCGACTCGATCATGTTCGTGGTGTAGATGACCTTGCGCACTTCAGGGGCGAACTCGAAGAACGGGATCACCAACTCCCAGTTCTCCCGCCAGCGCCGCACGATGCCCGGATACTCCCGGCCGAAGACCGAGTCCTCGAAGGCGTCCAGGGCCTCGCGGGCGGCGGCCTCGGAGCTGGCGCCGTAGATCGGGCGCAGGGCGGTGGCGACCTTCTTGCGGTCCTTGTAGTTGACCCAGCGCAGCGAGGCCCGGATCAGGTGCACGATGCAGGTCTGGACCTTCGTGGCGGGCCAGACCGCGTTGATGGCCTCGGGCAAACCGGTCAGGCCGTCGCAGACCGCGATGAGCACGTCCTGGACGCCGCGGGCCTTGAGCTCGTTCATGACGCGGAGCCAGAACTTCGCGCCCTCGGTGGTCTCGATCCAGATCCCGAGGATCTCCTTGCGGCCCTCGATGTCCACCCCGACGGCCAGGTGAGCGGCCTTGTTCCGCACCACACCACCGTCGCGGACCTTGCAGACCAGCGCGTCGAGGAAGACGACGGGATAGACCCGGTCCAGCGGCCGGGCCTGCCATTCCGCGACCTCGGCGTGGACCGCGTCGGTGATTTTCTAGACCAGGTCCGGGGAGATCTTCACCCCGTAGATCTCCTCGACGTGGGCCGTGATGTCGCGCGTCGTCATGCCCTTGGCGTAGAGGCCGAGGACGATCTTGTCGATGCCATCCAGGCGCCGCGCGCCCTTGGGCACGATCACCGGCTCGAACGTTCCCGCGCGGTCCCGCGGGGTCTGCAGCTCGATCGGCCCGGACTCGGTCAGCACCGTCTTGGGCGTGCTGCCGTTGCGGGAATTCCCGGACCCGCGCCCGGCCGGATCACCGGGCTCGTAGCCCAGGTGGTCGGTGAGCTCCTCGGCCAGCGCGGCCTCCAGCACCGACTTCATCAGCTGCGAGAGCAGGCCAGAGTTCCCGGCCACCTCGATGCCTTCCTCGCGGGCCCTGGCGACCAGCGCGGCGGCCATCTCCGGGGAGACCAGGCTCGGCTCGCGCTCCCGCTTCGGCCGGCCCAGCCGGCCCGACGAACGGCGCGGCTCCTCAGGCACCGGATCATCATCGAACACATGCTCGTGGACTGTCTGCGTCACCTCGTGTCCTCTCCGAACCGCCACTGCGGTCCAGCATTGAGGTCACGCACTTACACAGACTTGCTGACACGCCCTCTGAGCCACGCAACCGCTGATCCGCGTCGGCTTTCGACGGCGGGTCCGAAGGTCGGGTCGACACGCTCGACAACGGCCGCTGCGACTCCGCGGTGTGCTGTGCCTACCCCCGGAGCCGGATCGACCCCGACGCCGAAAGCAACTCCTCCGCCTGAGTGACCACCCGGTCGATCACCTCGGCCACCGTCGGCAGGTCGTGAATCGCGGCGGCAACCTGCCCCGCGACGAGGACGCCGTTCTCGACGTCGCCCTCTCGCTGGGAGACCCGGATCTGCTCCTCCTCCCAGCGGATGAACTCCTCCGGCGAGAGCACCCCGCGCTGAGCCTCCATCAGTTCGATACCGTGGTTGCGCAATCCGCGGATGGGGGCGTACACGCCGGGGAAGACCACGTCGTCCCACTCCGGGGCGTCGACGATGCGCTGCTTGTAGTTCTCGTGCCACTCGTGCTCGCGGGTCGCGATGAACCGCGTTCCCATCGCCACCGCCGCGCCGCCCATGGCCAGCGTGGCGGCGAGCCCGCGGCCGTCGCAGATCCCGCCGGCGACGATCACCGGGATGTCGAGCGCGTCGATCACCTGCGGGGCCAGCACCATCGTGTGCACGCCCTGGGCGTGGGTGTGCCCACCCATTTCGTAGCCGGCCGCGATCACGACGTCGACCCCGCTCGCCGCCGCCTTCTTCGCGTGGGTCAGCGACCCGACCTTGTGCATGTGCACCAGGCCGGACTCCCGGATGCCCGCCCCGAGTTCACCGGCGAATCCGGCCGAGGTGACCAGCCACGTCAACTGCTCGCCGACCTTGCCGCCGTCCTGCTTCATCCGGATGGCCTCGTCGATACAGAGCCGGCTGACCGGCAGCAGCTCACCGGTCGCGATCCGCCCGACGGGGACGTTCACCCCGAACGGCTTGTCGGTAGTCGCCACCACTTTCTCCGCCGCCGCGCGGAAGTGTTCGCGCAGGAACGTCTCGGAGGTGTTCACGATGCTCGGACTGCTCAACGTGCCGAGGCCCCCGGCCGCCGAGACCGCCGCCGCCAGCGCGGTGCACGGCTGCGGTCCCATCCCGTCCTGCATCACCGGGTACTCGACGCCGACCATCTCTTGGAGGCGCTGCCACATGACCGTCATCCTTACCGCCCACTCTCGTCGCGGCCGACGGCCGCCGTCTTCGGATGCGGCATCGGGTGCCGCACATCAGGGGCCTCGTCCGGAGAGTGCTGTCGGACCCACTCCACGGCTTGGGCGTACGTGTCCAACAGACGGTCCTCGGCCTCGTAGTCGAACTTGCCCGGATAGAGCGGATACTCCTCGCGGGTCACCGGGTTGGCCTTGAGCCACTCGACGGCCTCGACCAGCGCCTCCGCGGCCGGCACGACCTGCTGGTATTCGAGCTCACGCTTGGCCTTGCTGTTGTCCAGCGTGATGTGCGGCCGCCCCCTAGGTGGCAGGAGTTCGATCAGCGCGGACGGGACCAACTCGCTGGGCACGCCCACGAACTCGAGCTCGCCGCCGAGAATCCCGGCGACCGCCTCGGCCCACTGGCGCACCGTGTACTGGTCGTCGTCAGTGGCGTTGTAGGCCTGCCCGTTGGCGACGTCGGGATTGTCCACGACCTTGATCACGAACTCGGCGGCGTTGCGAGCCGCGCAGCGGGAGATGATCCAGAGCCCGTTGTCCGGCAGGATCATCCGGGTCCGGCCGTCAAGGATCCGGCGGATCACCGACCACTCCCACGGCACCAGGTTGCGGGGTCCGTAGATCGCTGGGTACCGCACCACGCTGCCGCGGTAGGCGCCCGCAGCCGCGTGCTCGAACACCGCGCGTTCGGCCCCGCGAATCAGCTTGGCGAACTTCGGCACGTAGTCCGCTTCGTCCGCCAGCGGGCTGTCCTCGCGGGCCCACAGCGGCATGCCGTAGGGCCACACCTTCTCCGGCTCCAGGCAGCCGCGGTACGCCGGCACCGCGCCGATGCTCACCAGTTGCCCGCAGCGGCCCGCGAACACCTCAGCGATGGTGGCGACCCGGCCGTACATCGCCAGCACGACGTCGAACTGGCGTCCGCCGATCGCTTCGGTCAGCGTCTCGGCGAAGTGCGGGTCGGCATGGATGTGCTCCACGTCCGGCAATTCCGGCGGCTCGTGCACGCCTCGGTGCAGCACCGCGACCTCGTGCCCGCGCTCGAGCAGGCCCTCAACGACCGCGACCCCGCTGGAGCCGCTGCCGCCGATGACCAGCGTCTTCATGCGTTCCCTCGGCCGAGCCGACGGCGCCAGTCGTGCGCCCCGATCAGGCGGACCATGCGGGCCGCCATCCGGCCGGTGCGTGGCCGGGTCGGATACCAGAACGGCTCAGCCTTCAGACCCGGTATCCGCTCGGAGACCACGGCCTTCTGCCGGCAGTACTTGAGCATCCCGGCTGCACCGCCGTTGCGGCCGCCGAGGCCCGAGCTCTTCCAGCCGCCCATCGGCATCGTGAGCACCATCGTCGCGGTGACCGCGCTGTTGATGTTGACCGCCCCGGCGTCGACCCGCCGCGCAACGCGGTCGGCCCGGGCCGGGTCCTTGCTGTAGACGCTGGAGGACAACCCGTACGGCGAGTCGTTCGCGAGCCGGATCGCCTCGTCCTCGTCCGCCACCTTCATCACGGGGAGCGTCGGACCGAAGGTCTCCTCGCGCATGCACGCCATCGAGTGGTCCACGTCGATGAGCACCGTTGGCTCGAAGAACAGCCCGTCGCGACCCGCGCGGCCGCCTGTCAGGACCTGGGCTCCTCGCGCCACCGCATCCTCGACGTGACACCTGACGATGCCGACTTGGTCGGCCGTGGCCATCGCACCGATGTCCGTGCCGTAGGAGCCCGGGGCGTCCATGCCCTGCCGGATGGCGGAGACCTTCGTCGTCAGCTTGGCTACGAACTCGTCGTACACCGGCGCCTCGACGTAGATCCGCTCGACCGAGACGCAGATCTGGCCCGAGTTCCACAACCCGCCCCAGACCGCACCACCCACGGCTCGGTCGAGGTCGGCGTCATCCAGCACGATCATCGCGTCCTTGCCGCCCAGCTCGAGGCTGTAGGGAATCAACCGCTCCGCGCAGCGAACGGCGATCTTCCTTCCGGTCGCGGTGGAGCCGGTGAACATGACCATGTCGACCTCGTCGACCACGGCCGCCCCGGTGGCGCCGTCTCCGGTGACGCACCCCATCACCGGTGGTGCCTGCAGGTCCTCGATCCACCCGCGGGTGACCTCGGTCCAGGTGAGCGGGGTGACCTCGGACGGCTTGAACAGCACGGCCGCGCCCGCCAGCAGGGCCGGCACGCCGTCCACCGCCGGCGGAGCGAGCGGACCGTTCCAGGGCGTGATCATCCCGACCAGCGGGTGGGGCCGCACGAACACGCGGAGGTTCTTCGACAGCGAGATCGCGCCGGCGCGGTCCACGGCGCGATCGGCGAGGAACTCGCGGGCGTGCTTGGTGTAGTAGTTCACGGTGTCGACGACGACCGCGGGCTCGACGGCGGCGTCACCCCAGGACTTGCCGGTCTCGGACTGCATCAGTTCGATCAGGCGGCGCTCGTTGTCGAGAATCCAGTCGAGGAACTCGCGCAGGACCTTGCACCGGGCCTCCGGGCCGAGGTCCTCCCACGCCGGCTGCGCGGCCCGCAAGCGCTCGGCCACCCGGTGCACCTCCGCCGCCGAATGGTGCGGCACCGCGCCGACGCGGCGCCCGTCGGCGGGGCAGTAGACCGGAATCATCCGGGGCTGGTGCGCCGCGGGGTCATCCTCCCGGCGAGCGGCGACAGGCTGCTGGAGACGGATGCTGTCGGGCACGGCAAGTCCTTCCATGGGCGGGCGGTTCAGATCTTGTCGAAGGTGAGCGGAACGCGGTCGGGGTAGTTCGCGATGCCGGGGGCCCAGCGCAGGTCGGACGGGTCCGCGTCGAGGCGCAGGTTGGTCACGCGCGCGAACAACTCCTCCATCGCGATAGCGATCTGCACCCGCGCGAGGTGCATGCCGATACAGCGGTGGATCCCCAGTCCGAAGCCGGCGGTGCCCGCGCGGGGTGGGTCGAACTGCAACTGGTCCGGGTTCGGGAACTTGGCCTCGTCGCGGTTGGCCGAGTCGAAGCGGATCAACAGCCGTTCGTCTTTCTTGATCGGGCAGCCGGCAATCTCGGTGTCTTTCGTGGCCGTCCGCCCGAAGGTGCCGACGGGCGAGGTCAGCCGGATAAACTCGTCCATGTCGTTACGGACCCAACGCGGGTTGCGCACCCGCTCCTCGAGCTCGGGTTGCAGCGCGATGTTCATGCAGATCGTCCCGATGGCGGATCGGGAGGTGTCGAGACCGCCGAGGAAGATCACAGCGATCGCGCCCATCGCCTCGTCCTCGGTGACGGGAACGCCGTTGATCTTCCCGGTCACGAGAGCCTTGAGCACCCCCTCCTTCTCCGGCGGATCGTCGATCGCCGCCGCGAGGTATTCCGCCGAGAGCACCGCGAGGTCGAAGAACGCCTCCTCGGTGGCTTCCTCCGCCACGCGCACCACGACCTGCTTGGCCCGTTCCATCTTGGACAGGTCGGGCTCGTCGAAGACCATGTGCGCGAGGATCCGCGCCACGTACGGCCCGGCGTAGTCGCTCAGAATCTCGACCTTGCCCTCGCCCAGGAAGGAGTCGATGAGCTCGGCCGCCGTGGCGCGCATGAACGGCTCGAACTGCAGCGAGAACTGCCGGGTGAAAACCGGGTTGAGTAGGCGACGGAACTCGGTGTGCTCGGGCGGGTCGTGGTCGAGCGGTCCCAGCCGGATCGGTGCCGGCGAGGGCGATCCCCCAACGGAGGAGAAGGTCTGGGGATCCTCTAGCACGCGGCGCACGTCCTCGTACCGGGTGATCATCGTCATCGGACCGGTGGACGGCGCGTTGAGGTGAACCACCGGGCACTTCTCGCGGGCGTACGCGAAGGCGTCGTACTTCCACCAGGTGTGCTCGGGGTCGAACGGGTCGAACGTAGGCAGCAGGGCTGCTGCGTCAACCTGGGGACGGTTATCGCTCATCACTCGGTCTTCCTTCGACGGTCGTTGATCAATGTGCACCGACGTCCACCCCGACGTACTGGGCGAAGACGGCGTCGCCCGAGAGTTCGGAGGGCTCGCCGGCGAAGGCGATGGTGCCCCGGTTGAGCAGGTACACGTAGTCCGCGACCTCCAGGGCCCGCGTCACGTACTGCTCGACTAGCAGCATGCTGACCCTCTCCCGCGCGAGGAGGGCGAGGAATTCGAAGATCTCGTCGACCACCTTCGGCGCGAGGCCCATCGAGACCTCGTCCAGCAGGACGACCCGCGGGTGCTGGACGTAGGCGCGGGCCAGGGCGAGCATCTGCTGCTCTCCCCCGGACATGGTCCGGGCGACCTGGTTCATGCGCTCGCCGAGCCGCGGAAAAGCGTGGACGGCTCTGTCCATCGCCTCCGCCTCCTCGCCGCGCGGCGACTGAACGAGCAGGTTCTCGCGCACCGTCAGGCTCGGGAAGATGCCGCGGCCTTCGGGCACGTGGCACACCCCGCGGCCGACGAGCCGGTGCGAGGGCTCGCGCGTGACATCGTCCCCGTCGAGAATCAGGGCCCCCGAGGACGACCGCAGCAGCCCCGACGCCACCCGGAGCAAAGAGGTCTTGCCCGCTCCGTTCGCGCCCAAGAGGGCGACGACCGACCCGTCGGGAATCTTCAGCGACACGTCGTGCAGCACGGTCGTCGGCCCGTAGCCGGCGCGGATGCGGCGCAGCTCGTACATCAGCCCACCACGACAGTCGACTCGATCGCCTCGGATCCGAGGTAGGCGGCACGTACCTCTGGGCTCGCAGCGACCTCAGCGGGCGTTCCGGAGAAGATCAGCGTCCCGAAGTCGAGCACGTAGAGGTAGGTGCAGCACGCCATGACCAGGGCCATGTCGTGCTCGACGAGCAGGATGCCCCGCCCGCCTCGGGCCAGCTCGCTCAGGATCTGACTGAATCGCTCGGTCTCCGTGCGGTCGAGGCCGGAAGAGGGTTCGTCGAGCAGCAACATCCGGAAGTCCCCGGCGACCACCCGCGCGAGCTCCACCAATCGGCGCTGCCCCGTCGACAAATCGGCGGGACGTTTCCCGGCGAGATCGCCGATCCCGCACAGCTCCAGAGCATCGCTCGTGAACCTCCGGATCTCGGCGCGGTCCCGTCGACTGCAGCGCAGCAGTCCGTAGACGGACGACCCGGCCATCCCAGCCTCGCGCCCGAGGTCGACGTTCTCCCGCACGGTCAGGGAGTCGAACAGCTCCATCCGCTGGAACGTCCGCCCTATGCCCAACTGTGCGCGGCGCTGCGGCACCATCGTCGTGATGTCCCGGCCGCCGAAGGCGAGGCGTCCGGAGCTCGGCGGTTGCAGTCCGGTGATGACGTTGAAGGTCGTGGTCTTGCCCGCCCCGTTGGGTCCGATCAGGCCGGTGATGGCGCCTAGGGGCGCGTCGAAGGTGACGGCGTTGACCGCGGTCAGGCCACCGAATCGCACGGTCAGGTCAGCGACGTGCAAGCCCCCGTCGGCCGGCGGGTTTCCGGCGGCACTCACGGTGCCGGGGCGGTGCAAGTGCCGACGCGCTTGTTCCCCACCGGTGCCTGGAAGCCGCCCTTGAGCAGCGCCACGACGAAGCCGCAGCCGATGTTGGGCGCGGGTTTGCCCTCGCTGAAGTTCAGCGGGGGCGCCAGGCCGCCGAGCGTCTCGTTCTTCGGGAGCGAGTACAGGCCCTTGAAGACGTCGGGCGTGGTGACCGCGCGAGTGGCCAGGGAGTCACCGAGGGAGTTCAGTGCGGCCTCGAATAGCTTGCCCGCGACCCAGCCCTGCAGGGTGTTCTGGTCGATCGGCTGCCCGCCACCGAAGCGCTTGACGGCCTCATGGAAGGCCTTCTGCGCCGGGAGCAGGTCGACCTTGAACGGGGCGACTCCCGCACCGAGGAACACCGTGTTGCGCTGGAGCTGCTGATTGATCTCGACGGACGCGGGAACCGCGAGCCCGGGTGCCGCGATCACGGGGTTGTAGCCGATGGCGGCGCAGGAGTTGGCCACCCGCTGGATCGAGGCGCCCTCCATCCCGAGGAAGAGCACCTCGGCGCCCGCGGCCTTGGCGTTCTGACAGTTCGAGGTGAACGACGTCTGGGTGATCGACATCGACTGCCGGTAGACCGGCTGTAGCCCGGCCACCTTGGCGATCGCGTCGAAGTTGCGGTTGAGCACAGCACAGATCTCTGCCTCGACGCAGTACATGACGCCCGCCTTGGTCGCCCGAACCGACTCCGCGGCCGCCTGCAACCCGACGGCGAAGGAGCTCACCGCGCTGGTGCCCTGCTGGAACAGCAGGGGGTCGGTGCTCCAGGCCACCCCGAACAGGTCGCCGCCGACGATCGGGATGCCGGCCTTGCTCGTCACAGACCGGGTCGCGTCGAGGACGATCGGCTGTGCGACCCCGACGATGGCGATCGCCTTCTTGTTCTTGATCAGGTCCTCGGCGTTGGCCGCCGCCTGCGAGGGGCTCGACCCGTCGTCCAACTGATAGGCCTTGACCGGGTGACACGCGATGCCACCCGCGGAGTTCACCGCCTGCACCCACAGCGCAAGGCCCAGCTTGGCGCCGCCGACCGCGGCACCCAGCAGCCCGGAGAAGGCGCCGGTCTGCCCGATCACGATCGGGGGCTCGGACCCCGTGCAGGTCCGGGCCGCGACCGTCGTTCCGGAGCTGGTCGCCTTCTGCGCGGTGCGCGCGTCGGCGCCGTCGGCGCCCGAACTGGCGGCCCCTGCGGCCCGCTGCGCCTGCGTCCCGGCCGCCGGGGCAGTTCCCCTTCCGGTACCCGGCGCGACGGCACCGCCGACCGCGGGAGCGCCCGCCGCGTCTGGCAAAGCCCCGACCGCGGGGCCGGCTCCAGCGCCGGCCGCGGTGCCCGGCTGGGCAGCGAACATCGAGGGGTCGAGTCCGACGTCGCCGCGTTCCGCGGCGTTGATCTCCTCGATGGACGAGCGAGTCCCGCATGCGGTGAGCGGCAACAGCATCGCCAGCGCCACGATGCCGACCCGGCGCCGGGATCGCCGGTCACTCCACGTCCGAGTCTTCACAGGTCCTCCTCCGGTGTTCCAGTGCGTGCAGCGACGTGAGATCTCAGTTGCGGCCATGACTGCCCACCAGTTCGCGATCGGGGGTCCGCGGGTGCCGTGACCGCACCCGTCCGGAAACGGTCAGAGGTCCCGCCGGACGGTGCCGGGCGGTCAGCCCGCGTTCGGGCGGTTCGACGCGCACGCCCTGCGCGGTGGCGCGGTCCGCGGCTCCGTCCCCGCCCCGCTGGGAGGTCAGCGCGACGAGAACCGCGGCCACCCCGAAGCCCACCTGAAGCCCGAGCACGACATCCGGGTTGTCGATGTAGCCCTGCGGGACGTACAACAGCAACGGCGCCACCACGGCGGCGATGATCGTGCGCCGACCGGAGATCGCGAGGACGGTCAGGGCCACCAGGGACTGCGTGTACGGGAACGACGCCTGGTTGACCGCACCGAACAGCGAGGCGTAGGTGGCACCGCTGATGCCGGCCAGGAAGGCCGATATGCAGAACACCACGAACCGCGCGAGGTTGACACTCGTGCCCAGGGTGGTCAGCGCGACCGGGGAGTCGGACAGCCCCCGCAGGATGCGCCCCAGCCGCGAGCGCTCGATGGCCACCACCACGAGCAGGCAGGCGACGCTGATGGCGAGCAGGACGAAGTAGAAGGCCTTGTCGCCGTCGAGGCCCCAACCGTGGGGACGGTCGGTGATGATCTGGCCCGCGAAGAAGTAGTCCTTGGTGTAGGCGTACTGGTTGAGCAGGATGCCGAAGCCGAGGGTGACCAGGCCGAGGTACAGCCCCGAGAGCCGGAACGACGGGATCGCGACCAGGGCGCCGACCGGCAGAGCGAACACGCCGCCAAGCAGCACCGCCAGGCCCCAGGGCACGCCGTTGCCGAGCATGTGCGCGAAGCCGGCCGCTCCGACGGCGGCGAATCCGACGTGGCACAGGGAGATCTGGCCCGAGGTACGGACCAGGAGACTCAGCGACGCGAACAGGACGACCTGCGTCATCGCGGTGTTCCAGATCGGGAGCCGGCCGCCGGCGACGAACGGGACGGCCATCGCCCCCGCCAGGAGCGCGGCGTAGCCCAGCATCCGGGTGCGCGGCGCGAACCGGCTGGGCGGAACGGCGAGGTTCTTCACCTGGCGCCCGACCTCGGTCAGCCGGGTCGAGGGATCACGAGCAGGAGCACGATCAGGACGATGAACGGCATGTTCGTGTCAATCCCGCTGAGCGACGGATGGTCGCCGACGAACTTGCTGGCCATGCTCTGGAGGAGACCGACGACGATGCCGCCGGCGTACGCCAGCGGAATGCTGGTGAAGCGGCCGATGGCGGCGGCTCCGAAGGCCTGCACGACGAGCAGGGAGAGCACACCCACCTCGAGCTGTTGCTGGGCGGAGGCGAAGAGGACGCCCGACAGCGAGGCGAACATGCTGCCGATCCACCAGGCCGCGAGGCGGACCCGGACAGGTGACACCCCGGTGAGGCCGAGCAGGGCCGGGTCGTCGACCACCGATCGCATCTCGGTGCCAAGCCGCGAGCGACGGAAGAACAGGGTCAGGGCGACGGCGGCGGTGAGCCCGACGGCGATGTCGACGACGTCGTCGTTGCTGACCTGGACGCCCTGCACGGTGAAGGCCGCGGAGTTCCCGAGGAACCGGTCGAACACCAGGGACTCCGGGCCGAAGATGATCTGCACGCCGGCCAGCACCGCGACTATTACCCCGACCGTCGCCACGATCCGGAAGGTGGTCGAGACGCCGGCGAGGCCCGCGGCGATCCGCTCGAAGAGCAGCGCGATCAACGTTCCGAACACCAGCACGGTGAGGACCGCCGCGACGGGCCAGCTCACGCCGTTGTCCTGCCGCAGCCAGTAGAAGACGTAGGCCGAGACCGCGGACACCGCACCGTGCGCGAAGTTGAACAACCCTGACGTCTTGTAGGTCAGGACGAGGCCCATCGCGGACAGGCCGTAAAGCGACCCGGTCGTCAGGCCGAAGATGAGGAAGGGCAGGTACTCGTTCACGGGCAGCAGGCCCCGCACGGCCGGAGCTCCCGACCCTCGATGTCCTCGGCACTCACCTCGGTCAGGCCGGGCTTCCCGACCGCCAGGTCACACGAGGGGCGGTGGTAGCGGGTCATCAGAGGAGCGGCCACCGCCCGGAGCTCGGCCTCGTTCCCCGCCAGCGCAGGCTGCTCCACCGCAACTGCGGCCGCGGACGCCCGGCGGATCTCGTCCCACAGCTGCGCGGACACCGTCACTATCGTCCGCTGCCCGCGGAGCAGCCAGTGGACGACGCCGGCACCCGCCACGGCCGTAGCGGCCACGCCGCCGACGACCCAAGGGATCTGGTGATGCCAGTTGGGTTCGTCGCTCGCGCCGAACCAGCATCCGGCCAGTCCCAGCGCGCCGACGGCGCTCGACGACGGCCAGGATTATCGCGTCCGGGCGTTGCCACGGCAGCCGGGTACCGAACGTCTGCGATCGCAGAGTCGCGCGCGGCCGGACTGAGCCCTTGGCACGAGGACGCGCCGGCGAGGTATCGGCGCCGGCGTTCACCCCGCCGACCGCTGCGGTGCTCACGTGGACGGCCCCTCCGGGGATCCGCCCGACCCGCTGCCGATCCGGTCCCGCGCTAGCAGCGCCCGAACGCTCTCAATCTGCGTCCATTCGTCGCGCAGGTCGGCCGACAGCCACAACGCGACGGCGGCGCCCAGGAGGAAGATGGCCAGCAGCCCGCCCGAGATCACGTACGGCATCTGTGCGGCGATGTGCGGGGTGTCGCTGATACCGATCCAGCCGACCAACAAGCTGACGAGGCCGGCCGCGAACAGCGCGATCGCCGCGGCCCGGTCCCATTGCACACGTACCCACGTCAGAACTCTGTTCATCGAATCTGTCCTCTCACCAGCCGCACCGCTCCTGCCGACGTCCCCAGCAGCGCGAGGACGACCAGCACGAGGTAGAGCGCAGCAATGTCCTGCGTCAGGAACCCGCCGTACTGGGTCCCCTCCGAACGCGCCATCAGGCTGACCGCACTGCCGCCGACCTCGCCTGCGGCCGAGGCTCCGCTCGCCGTGGCCGGCAACTGATTGGCGGCCTGCCCCGACGCCAGCGGGGGCAGGGCAGCCAGATCACTGCCCGACGCCGAGGCCGAGGCCGGGACCGCGGTTCCGGCTGACGTCGTCCCCGAGGGGGCAACCGCCTCCAGCCCTTGGTTGGGTTGCAGGGACGCGCTGGCCGCCACACCTCCGAGGACGTAGGTGGCGGTTCCCGGCCCGGTGTAGAAGGGGTTGTCCGGGGGCGCCGGCACCGCATAACTGATCGTGAGGGCGGGCGCGATCACGCCGTTTTTGATCTCCCGCGCCTGCTGGAAGGTCATCGAGATGCTGGCCGCAGCGAGCGAATCGGCCAGGACGGAGGTCGGCAGCGCGTACTTCTCCGATCCCAGGAAGGGGAAGGAGATTGTGAAATACCCGTCCACGAAGCCGATGTCCGGGTGGTGCAGGGTCTGGCCACCGACGACGGCGTAGGGGATCGGCGCCAGCTCGAAGGGGCGGCGCCTGCGGGGCGCCGGGGATCGGGTTGGGAAGCGGCACCGTGGGCGGAGAGCTCTCCGGAATGGTGATCGCGAGCCCGGGAATCTGCAGCCGATTGATCGACAGGCTCGCCGAACGCGTCAGCACTCCGGCGGAATCCGCCACCGCCTCCGCGCGCGCGGACACTCCCTGCACGCTGAACTGCGGGCCCAGGTCGAGGTACTTGTAGGCGGCGCTGGCCAGCCCGCGGACGCCGTCGTCAGCCAGAGCTCGGCCCGCGCCGTCGAGACCCCGCCGGCACCGTCGGAGCCGAAGGTGCCCGAACCCTGAACCACGGTCGAGCCCGCCTCGGCCCGTAGCGCGATCCCCGGATAACTCACCGTTTTCGGGTCGTCACCGGGAAGCGCCGCGACATAGAGCGGGTACGCCGGGACCGGAACCGGCACCAACGCCCCGGCGAAGGATGGGAGATTGGCCACCACGTCTCCGGGGTAGGGCGCCGACGCGAACGACTGCGAGTTCCCGGCCGAGTTCAACGTGGCCCCGGCGCTCGGCGCCGCCAGCTCGTAGGTCTGGACGCCCGGCAGGGAGTCGTTGCTGTAGGTGAAGTCGAACCCGTGCGCCGAGGCGGACGCTCCGAACGAATCCGCGGCGGCGGAGGCGGTCGACAACGGCAGGACAGCAGCGGCCGACAGCGCGGCAACCGTCCCTGCTGCATACAGAAGAGCCCGCGCGCGGCAGCCGGGCTTGCTCATGATCAGCGAAATCGTCAAGCGCCCCTCCTCGTCCGGTTCTGCCGTGCCACCCCCGGTTCGATACCTGAACCGGAGTTACCCATCATCGTTTGGTTACCGCAACTGTGACATATCGAACTGCGGCTGTCGAGCCCTCTCACGGCTCCCGCAACGGGCGGGTACGTCCCATCGCCGGACGTCAGACTCAGACGGAGGCAAGCTCGATCTAGTGGGCGCAGCCCGCGCTGCGCGTCGGGATGTCGGCCGCACGGGGCGGCCGCCTTGGCCCGGCAACGTTCCCCGGCAGGCGCTCAGTTCGATCACCGTCTTCACAGCCCGCAAGTCCAAGACGATGTCGTTCGAGGGCATCAGCGAGATCCTGGACGACCGCGAGACCGTGCTGTGGTTCCTTCGCGAGATCGCACGGCGCTACGACCCCGACGACCCGCAGGCGCAGGCGCGCATGTCGCCGCCGCCGATCACCCCGGCCGGCTCGTCATCAAGTTCACACCCTCGAAAATCACCAACGCCTTCGACGGCGGACTCGCCCGGCGCGGGGGCAGTCCGGATCGTCCATGAGCCAGCCCACGCTTCGGCCGGGCGAGCGTGATTGCGATGTTGCGGGCCTAAAATTCTTCGACCGACTGACCACCGGCCATCAAGGGCTGCAGGGTAACGCGAGAAGCGAACAACGCGCCCGGACATCTCGAGGCCCCTGCTCTCCTCGCTCCGCCGGCCCATCTGGATCGGATCGCTCACCCACCGGTAGATCTCGCCGGCACCTACCGCGATCACGGCGCTGTCGCTGACGGTTCTCATTCGGTCCTCACGCACCACCCCGCCGCGAGATCCGGACCGGGATGTTGCTCATACGTGGCGGTGTATGGCTCCAAGTCGACCGTGTTGTCGATCAGCCGCCCGATCGAGAAGCCCGGGAGGTCGTCGGTGGGTGAGCCGGTTTCGCTCCCCCAACAATGGCTCAGAGATGCGGTGTGCAGGGCCGACTCTTCCCCAAACTACCCAACGTTGTTAGATTTGGAAACATCTGCGATCGCACCGGGAGTCCACGATGTCCGACCACCTCGTCACCGATGTCGTTGCGCACCACGCGCTCCGCCGCCCGGACGCGCCCGCGATGGAGGATCTCGCTTCCGGGGAGCAGCTGACCTGGGGCGGGTTCGAGGGCCGGGTCGCGGCGGTGGCCGGGGTCCTCGGCGACGAATTCGGAGTGGAGCACGGCGACCGGGTCGCGGTGCTGACGTTGAACTCTTCCTGGATGCTCGCGCTGCAGTTCGCCTGCATGCGTCTCGGGGCGATCTTCGTCCCGCTGAACTTCCGCCTGGCCCAGCCCGAGTTGGAGTTCTTCTGCACCGACTCCGAGCCGAAGGTGCTCTTCCATGACGCAACCTGGGCCGAGACCGCCCACAAGGTCGCGGAGCGCGCGGGCGTGCCGCGGCTGTCGTCGTGGGGCGTCGCGGACACCGCGCACGACCTCCCGTCCGCGGCCGAGCGAGCAACGCCGCGGCGGGCCCGTCCCCTCGCGCGTTACACCGACACCGTCTCGCTGCTCTACACCTCCGGCACCACCGGCCGTCCGAAGGGCGCTCGGTGCACGCATCAGTCCCTGCACTACAACACGCTGAACTCAATCGAGCCCTACGGCCTGACCTCGAACTGCCGTCACCTGGCCGTGCTCCCCTTCTTCCACGCGGCCGGACTGAACAGCATCACTCACCCGCTGCTGTCCCTCGGTGGATCCTTGCTCATCGCGCCCGGGTTCGACCCGGCCCAGGTAGTCGACCTGCTGGCAGACCCGGCCCGTGGCATCACCCAATTCTCCGGCGCACCCGTGATGTACCAGGTCATGGCGACCGTGCCCGGGTTCGACGCGGCGGACTTCTCGCATCTGAGACATGGTCAGGTCGGCGGAGGATTCCTCAACTACGAGGTCACCAAGGCCTTTTTCGACCGCGGCATCGCGCTCTCGCCCGGCTACGGCTCCACCGAGATGGGCCCCATCGTCTCGGTGGTGCGGCCGGCCGATGCGCTGCGCAAGTTCGGTTCCTGCGGGGCACCGGTGCAGTACACCCACGTGCGCGTGGTCGGCGAGGACGGCCAGGACGTCGCCCTCGGGGAGACCGGTGAGGTCTGGGCGCACGGACCGGCGATCACCCCGGGCTACTGGCGGCGCGAGACCGATGAGGACTCCGCTTTCGCCGGCGAGTGGTTCCGCACCGGCGACGCCGTGGTGCAGGACGAGGAGGGCTTCCTCACGATCGTCGACCGCTACAAGGACATGTACAAGTCCGGGGGCGAATGCGTATTTCCCGCCGAGGTCGAGCGGATTCTGCACGAGCATCCCGACATCGCCGACGCCGCGGTCATCCCGATCTCGGACGACCGCTGGGGCGAGGTGGGACGCGCCCTGCTCGTCCCCCGCGACGGGGCCGGGCTCGATCCCGCCGCGGTCGCGAAACACTGCGCCGACCGACTCGCCAAGTACAAGGTTCCGGCGGAGTTTCTCGTCATCGAGCCGTTCGCCCGCAATGTCACCGGCAAGGTCCCGAAAGCGGAGCTCAAGGCGAAATACGGCAACTGATCAGAGCGCACGAACAAGGTTGGAGAGGCTGCTCCTCGGCCACGCCGACGCTAACTGACGCCTTGTCAGTGGGGCTGCGTGTGCCCGCCTCCTCGGGGTTTGAGCCCGTTCCTTCGGAGTGGGATACCCGCGACTACCGGCGCGCCTTTTTGACGCCACCGTTGTCAGTGCCGAGGTAGGGCTGCGCTCGCCAGACCCCGCGATCTACACGATGGCTCCGGACCGGCTCGGGGTCGACGCCATGGCGGGCGTGGTGCATGCTGCGTCCGCGCCGACGCTCATGCCACGGAAATCCCGCCATTGACGCTGATCGCCTGCCCTGTGATCTTTGCGCCGTGGGGGCCTGCCAGAAACACGACGAGCGCGGCCAGATCGTTGACCTCCGCCACCCCGAGGTGGGCCATCTGCATGGCCTTCTCAAAAAGCTTCTTCGGAAACCCGCCCGAAAGGGCGAGCTCGCTCGTGATGGTGCCCTGAATCAACGACGGGGTGAGCACATTGACTCGGATGCCGTCGCGTTTCGCTTCCAACGCGAGGGTTTTGGAGAACATCACGATGGCGGCCATCGCAGCTCCGACCACACACTCCCCCGGGGTAGGAACCTTGGCAGCATCTGAGGCGATATTCACAATGACGCCGGACTTCTGCTCCACCAGGAAGGGCAAGGCCGCGCGGCTCATGTGGATGGGAGCGAGCGCCTGCTGGGTAAGCGCCTCGCCGATGGTCTCGATGGGGGTGTTCTTCAACAGATCGGGCACGTACGTCGCGGCCGTCGAGTTCACCAGAACGTCGAGCCCGTCGAGCAGTCGCCGGGCCGAGCCGACTGCCCTCACGGCCTGTGCCGGGTCGTTCGCATCGACAGGGATGAAGTGCACAGCCGCGTTCGGGTACGCCTGGAGGACGGACTCTACGGCTGCCGCTCCACGCTCACCGTTGCGCCCCAGGAGGGCGAGCCGGGTCGCCCCGGCCGCGGCGAAGGAATGTGCGCTCGCCAAGCCGACGCCGGAAGTGCCGCCAGTGATGACGATCGCGCACTCGTCCAGCGCTTTGACGGTGACAGGCACGGACAATCTCCAGGCTCGGTGAGGTCCACCTCGCACCCACCCATCCTGAGGAGCTCCAGCGAGGGTCCGATGCGAGCGACCGAACGATATTTGATTCCGGGTCCTACTTGATGCCCACTCCGCCGTCCACCGGCAACGCGACCCCATGGATGTAGCGGGCGTCTTCCGAGACCAGGAACAGCAGCGCGTTGCTGATGTCGATCGCCTCAATCCACGGGATGGGCAGCACATGCATCGCCGCCGAGGGCACCGCGAAGTCTTCCCTGGTCGGCGCCGGATGGTCGGGGAGGAAAACCCGATACGTCGGTTCGTTCATGATCATCTCGGTGTCGACCTGGCTGGGCAGGATCGCGTTCACACGGATGCCGGCGGGGCCGAGCTCCAGGGCAATGGTCTTCATCAGGCCGACGACGCCGTGCTTCGCTGCGACGTAGTGCCCGATGCCGGGCTGGCCCTTGAGGCCGGCGATGGAGCTGATCATCACGATGGAGCCGCCGTTACCCGCCGCCATCATGTGCGGAATCGCGGCGCGTGTGGTGCGCCAGACGCCGCCAAGATTGATGTCGATCATGTCGGACCACTGGGCATCGGTGAGCTGGAACGACGGCCCGACGGACAGGATCCCGGCGTTCGCCACGACGATGTCCAATCGCCCGCCGAATTCGGCCACCCCGGCGTCCACCGCGGCACCCAAGGCCTCACTGTTCCGAACGTCGGCAACTGTGGCGACGATTCGCCGGTCCAGGGCCTCGACCAGCCTGACTGTCTGCGCCAGGTCCTCCGGAGTTGCCATGGGATATGGCACGGTGTCGACCTGGCCCGCGATGTCGACCGCGATGATGTCGGCACCCTCCTCCGCCAGACGCACTGCATGGCTGCGGCCCTGACCGCGGGCCGCGCCGGTGATGAGGGCAACCTTGCCCTCGAGCCGTCCTGCCACTACCAACTCCCTTGCTTGATGTGACGATCAGTCAGGTCGTGCCGAGCCGTACCAGTGGATGGCCGACGATACCAAACGCGGTTCGATTTTATGAAGAGCTCAAGGCCTCCGATCTACGGAACTCACGTACGCAGGCGCGAGCGCGCGCTGGCCGGAGCACGCAGGGCGGGTGACGCGGCGGTTCCAGCGCTCCGCGAGTAGCGTGCGGTTGCGGACGACCGGCGCCGGAGGCCTTGGTGATTGACGCTCCGTCAGATTCGTTCATCAATCCGCGAGCTGAAGGGCTGAATCCAATCGCAGCGGCCGGGCGGCCTCAATCATGATGATCTGCCAGTCGATCCGCGGGTGGTCGTCCCACTCGCGACGGGCCTTGATCCGGGCCCGGTCCGGGAAACCATGGTGAATGCCTTGAGGGTCGTGGCTGACCAGCCCCGGGACCAGTGGGCGCCCGAGCGAGTTCCCGCCGTGGATCAATGCGATCTCGTCGTAGTCGGCGTTGCGGTGAAACCACGGGATCCGCTCCACCCCGGCCACGGACTCGAACGGCCGCGGCAGCAGGTTGATGATGTTCACGCCCTTGGCGACGAGGAACACGTGCATCGACGGCGGCAGGTGCAGGCTGTCGGACATGATCACGTTCCAGTCGCGGATGTTGAACGCGAACGGGAAGTAGTCGCCCTTCCAGCCCTCGACGTCGCACGGGTGGTGGTCGACGAAGATCGCCGAGTACTCCCCGTCGTACTTGACCTGAATCTCGTACTCAGACTGGTCCGATGCCACCGGCGCCGGCTCCGGCACCCGGATCACGTCCGGGTCGAACGGGGCATGCCGGCCGAGCCCGACATAGGTCGGGGCCCGCAACTCCCCCACGGTCTCGATGCCGAACAACATGCTCTCTCCCGGATCCACCACGAACCGGTGCGTGATCGCCTTCGGTATCACGACGTAGTCGCCCTGGGAGTAGGCGATCGGTCCGAACTCGGTCTCGACGCAGCCGGAGCCGCGGTGCACGAACCAACACTCGTCACCGTCGACATTGCGCCGGAAGAACGGCATCGGTTCGGTCCGACGCGACAACCAGATTTGGCAGTCCGCGTTGAAGTACATCCGCATCGCCGAACCGCGCACATCGGTCAGATCCGAGGGCTTGAGCTCGGACAACAACGCCGTCGTGGACCGGAACCGGCCCTCGGTACGAAACACCGTCGGATCGTTGGCCCGGTACAGCACCGCTTCCCGACCGTCGAACCCACCACGGGTCAACTCGTCGTCCTTGAGCGGCGAACCGTCCGGCGCGGCGGGGAGGTCACGATGGGCCTGCCGACTCGTCCGACCCTTGCTGAACTGGATGAGCGTCCTCATGGGCCGACTTTAACACCGAAACCACCAAAACCAAACCTTGCTTGGTATGCTCCTGCCCGGCGAGTTTCCGGACGCGAGGAGCCCCGACGTGAACCACGAAGTGACTCCCGGTCCGCTCTGCGGCGTCCGCGTGCTGGACCTGTCCGCTCTGGGTCCCGGGCCGTTCTGCTCGATGCTGCTGGCCGATTTCGGCGCGGACGTCCTGACCGTCGAACGGCCCGGGGCGGCGGCGTTCGATCCGTCCAAGTACCTCGGCCGCGGCAAGCGCTCGGCGATCGTCGATCTGCGTGCGCCGCGTGGACCTGAGGTGATCGCGCGGCTGGCCGAGCAGGCCGACGTCCTGCTCGAGAGCAACCGGCCGGGCACGTTGGAGCGGCGCGGGCTGGGCCCGGACGAACTCTGCGCGCGCAATCCGCGCCTGATCTACACCAGGTTGACCGGCTGGGGACAGGACGGTCCGTACGCCGATCGCGCCGGGCACGACATCAACTACATCGCGATCGCCGGCTCGCTCGGCGTAATCGGCTCGGAGGAGCCGGTGCCACCGCTCGCGATCCTCGGCGACCTCGCAGGCGGATCGCTCGTGACGGCGTTCGGGATCGTGACCGCGCTGTTCGAGCGAACGGTCACCGGCCGCGGCCAGGTCATCGACGCGGCCATCGCCGATGGCGCTGCGTTGCTGAACAGCACCTGGCTGGCCGAGATCAACGCCGGTATCTGGGCCGGCCGGGGCCGGCATCTGCTCTCGGGCGTATCCCCCTTCTACGGGGCCTACGCCTGTGCCGACGGCGGATACTTCGCGGTCGGCGCCATCGAAGGCAAGTTCTACGAGCAATTCCTCGATGCCCTCGGCCTTGACGAGATCAACCGCGCGACCCAGATGGACCCCGGCACGTGGCCCGAGCTCAAGGCCCGGGTGGCCGAGGTGTTCGCGACCAAACCCCGGGAGCACTGGACCGAGGCCTTCGCCGGCATCGACGGCTGCGGGACGCCGGTGCTCGAGCTCGAAGAACTGGTCGACGACCCGCACCTGAAAGCCCGCGGCACGATCGTTCAGGAGAACGGCCTGCTCCACGCGGCGCCGGCGCCGCGCCTATCCCGCACCCCCGGCCGGGCCGGGTCCGCGGCGGTGCGCGGCGCGGACACCGCAGCCGCCCTGGCCGACGCCGGCTACAGCGAGGCGGAGATTGTGGAACTCGCGGCTGAGGGCACCGTCGCCTTCGCCGACTGACACGCAACGTCCCGGCCTCGCGGCGTTCTCACGCCGCGGGCCCGGACATGGGGGTCAGACGGCGGCAGTGGCCCGCACGGGCAGGGCGGTGTCGAAGCCGGACAGGACTGGGCGGCCGGGGGTGAAGGTCGCCGGCATCGCGATCCAGCCGTTGATCAACGGGATCGTCGGGTAGCGCACGACCGCCTCGTGATCCATCTCGTAGTCCGGCATCCGGCGCAGGACCTCCTCGAGGAGCAGGCGCATCTCCGCCGGGGCCAGGAACGCCCCGAGGCAGCGGTGCAGCCCGTGGCCGAAGGCCAGGTGCTTGCCGGCGTTGTCCCGGTCCAGGCGGACCGTGGCGGAATCTTCGAAGACGTCCTCGTCGTGGTTGGCCGAGCCCAGCGCGAGCAGGATCCGGTCCCCGGGCTTCAGCTTGGCGCCGCCGAGTTCCACCGGGGCGGTCACGGTGCGTGCGACCCCCGGCCCCGGGGTGAAGTAGCGCAACATCTCATCCACCGCATTCGGGATCCGGGTCGGATCGGCGGCCAGGGCCGCTCGCTGGTCCGGATGCTGCCCCAGGTGCAGGAACATCCCCGCGATCAGCGCGGTGGAGGTGTCGATGCCGCCGTTGAGCAGCATGAAGACCTGGTTGACCACCTCCTCCTCCGACAGGGGCGCCCCGTTGACCTCCGCGGTGAGGAGCCGGTCCACCACATCCCCGCGCTCGCCGACCGTCGCCCGCCGCGCGGCAACGATCTCCCGCACGTCCTCGACCAGGACCATCACCGCCCGCGCGGAGCCTTTCTCCCGGTAGGCCGCCTGGTGCAAGGCGCTCGCGTAGGACTCCCACTTGTCCAACGGCAGGCCGAAGTAGTCCAGTGACACCATCGCCGGCAACGGGTTGGCCAGATCATCGACGAAGTCCAGCCGACCGTTCTCGATCACCCGGTCCACCGTCCAGGCCGACGATCTCGGCCATCCGAGGCTCGTAGGCCGTGACCGCCTTCGCGGTGAACAGACTCGCCAACGGCCGCCGGTAGGCCTGGGACAGCGGCGGGTCGGTCTCCATCATGCCCATCTGCACGGCGTTGATCGGGATGGTGACCCCACCGGTGCGCACCCCATCGAATTCCAAGTCCCGCCCGCAGGCGAAGGTCCCCGGATCCGACATCACCCGCTTCACATCGGCATAGCGGGTGACCACATGGAACCCACCGTGGGCCTGGGTGCGCCACCGGGCACGATCCGCGCAGGTCCTGATAGATCTCCTGCCAGTGCTGCGCGAAATGCTCGGAATGATGGTCGAACTGCTCACGGCCGCTTCTCCCCTACTCCGCGCCGTCACTCTCTCGCTCAGCGCTATCGCGTTCTCCGGACAATAGTGCCGCGCCTCGCGCAGATCAGCGGCGTCGGGCTCCGCGACCTCGGCCACCAGCACCTTGCCAAGACCGGACTCGTCGACATCGAAGTAGTCCGATGCGATCAGCACACACCGCCCGTGCCCCTGGCACCGGCTCCCATCGATCTGTACCCGCATCCTGGGTTACCTCCTGGCGCTGGCCTTGCTCCCGGACCGGACCGCGACTAATCTAACGCTGTTTGGCAGAAGGATCAACCGACGCGAGAGGATGGACTGTGCCCGTCTTCAGTTCGAGCGGCGAGGCGGAGAAGCTCTACGGGGCCTTCTTCGAGCACATCACGATGGATCCCGACCTGCGTGGCAAGTTCGTCGAAGGCGGATCGGCCTTCCGGGCCAACTACACCGACCCCGACTCGGCCTTCAGCATCGATGCCTCGGTCGATCCGCCGGTCGTGAAGGTCGGGGACGAGGCGCGCGCAGCAACGGTGGACGTGCAGCTGTTCATGAGCGCCGACGACGGCCACAAATTCTGGCTCGGGGATCTCAACATCCCGATGGCAATAGCTCGGCGCAAGGTGAAGATCGAAGGCTCGGTCGGAACCTTGCTCAAGCTGTTGCCCGCGTTGCAGCCCGCCTTCGGGATGTACCGCGACTTCCCGATGCAGCAGGGCATGTCCGACAAGCTGCCGGACTGAAGGTCGCTTCATGGCCATATCCGCACACGACCGGGTCGCCTACTCCGCTGTACATCGCCCGGACGCATCCGCCCTGCGTAGCGCCGAGGACGGCAGGACGGCCAGCTGCGCCGAAACTCGAGGACCTCGTCGCCTTCGCCGGGGAGCAGTTGGCCCGCTTGCAGTTGCCCAAGCGGATAGTGGTCGTGCCCGACCTTCCGCGCAACGTGACCGGCAAGGTGAACCGGGACGTCCTGCGCGAGCAGTACTGATTCCATCATGATCTCTGAACACGTTGACGAAGCCGGCGTAGCCGAGCTGCTCATCGACGCCCCGCCTGTGAATGCCCTGGGGCAGAAGGACATCGCGGCGCTGGCGGGCCACCTGCACTCCTACGCCGGCGACGAGCGTGTCCGCGTGGTGGTGCTGCGCGGCGCCGGTCGCGGATTCTGCGGCGGCGGCGACGTCAAGGAGGTGCAGAGCCTGCCCGGGTTCGAGGGGATCCTCGGCCAGACGCGCGGCTCGATGGAACTGACCGCCGCGATCGCTGAGTGTGCCGTTCCCGTGATCGGAGCAGTGCACGGGTTCTGCGTCGGCCTGGGCGTGCTCGTCGCCGGGGTGTGCGACGTCCTGCTCGCCGCGCCGGGAACACCGTTCGTCCTCGCCGAGGCGGACAACGGTGCGGCCAGCGGCATCATCCAGGCGGTCGGGTTGATGCCCGAGAAGCGGCTGCGGGCCGCCCTGTTCACCGCCGAGGCTGTGTACGCCGAAGAATTGCATCACTTCGGGAGCATCCTTCAGCTGGCGCCCGCCGACGAGCTCGCAGCGGCGGCACACAAGCTGGCGGCGACGATGGCCGGCAAGAACCCAGCCGTCCTCGCGCGCTGAAGGCCGCCACCGATGACAGCATCGGCCGCGACATTCGCGCCAGCTACCGGCGCGAACTGGCCTACACCCTCGATCTCAACCTGCGCGGCGAGGCGCAGGGACTGCGCGACGACTTCGTCAGCGGCCGCAGGGGAAGCTACCTGCAGAACCCCTCCGAAGATCGGAACCAGTCATGACCTTCGCACCGGGACAGGACGCCGGGGACCTCCGCGCGGTGGTGCGCGACTTCCTCGACAAGCGCAGCTCCGAAGCCGACGTCCGCCGACAGCTGGACTCCGCCAGCGGGTGGGACCCCGCGGTCTGGACCGAGCTGGCCACCGGCCTCGGCGTGCACGGCCTCGCGGTGCCCGAGCAGCTCGGCGGCAGCGGCGCGACACCGGTCGAGCTGGGCGTGGTCTTCGAGGAATTGGGCGCCGCCCTCTACGGCGGCCCGATCCTGGCCTCGGTCGGGCTGGCCGCCTCCGCCCTGCAGGAGGTGGGCGGGCGGGACGCCGACGCACTGCTGCCCGGGATCGTCGACGGCACCACCGTCGCCACTCTGGCCTGGTCCGGACCCAAGCCGGCCGCGTCCACGCTGACCGCGGCGGACGCCGGCGGCTGGCGGGTGTCGGGGACAGCCGAGACCGTGCTGGACGGCTGCGCTGCACAACTCGTCCTCGTGGTCGCGCAGATCCCCACCGGGCCCGCCTTGCTCGCGGTGGCACCGGACGCTGCCGGTCTGACCCGGACGCCCCTGACCGCGTTGGACTCGACCCGGCGGCTGGCGAGCGTGGACTTCGACTCCGTCCCCGCCCGTCTGCTCGGGACCGGGGCGGACGCCCTGGGGCGGGCCTGGCAGCTCGCGCTGCTGTACCTCGCAGCGGAGCAACTGGGCGGCGCGGCACGGATGCTGGACATCACCGTGGAGTACGCGCGGACCCGGATCCAGTTCGGCCGCGCGATCGGGTCGTTCTCGGTGATCAAACACCGCTGCGCGGATCTGCTCGTCGAGGTCGAGTCCGCCCGTTCGGTCGTCTGGCACGGCCTGTGGAGTGCGACGCACGACCCGGCCACCTTGCCGGCCGCCGCGGCGCTGGCGCGTGCCATCGCCTCGGACGCCTACCGCTCCGTCACCACCGCGAGCGTTCGCAGATCCTCGGCGGCATCGGCTTCGCCTGGGAGCACCCGGCCCACCTGTACCTGAAGCGCGCCAAGAGCAGCCAGCTGTTGTTCGGCCACCCGTCGGCATCGCGCCGAGCTGGCCGCCCTGGTCGGGGTCACGGGCACGGAGGAGCAACCGCGCCGATGCCGGCGGAAGCCCGGCCGAGGAGGCGGGCCCGACGCGGCCGCGCTGGGCGCGGCGATCGCCGACTTCCTCGCAGCCACCCCGTGCCTGACCCGAGGACATCGAAGCCGACCAGGCCTTCCGGGAGGCTTCGTTCGACGCCGGATTGGCGCTCGTCGCCTTTCCCGAGGGCCACGGCGGCCGCGGCCTGCCATCGTCGCTGCAGCCGCGAGTCGAGGCCCGCTTCCTCGCTGCCGGCGCGGCCGATCACAGCCTGCGCAACGTCGTCGGGCTCGGCATCGCGATCGCGACGATGACGCCACGGCGCCGAGGAACAGAAGCGGCGATACCTGCGCCCGTCCTTCTCCGGTGAGGAGATCTACTGCCAGCTCTTCTCGAGCCGGCGCCGGCTCGGACCTGGCCGCGCTGGCGGCTCGACGGTGCCGAACCGGGATCGCCCGGAGCCCTATCTGGTGAACGGCCAGAAGGTGTGGACCCCGCTTGCGCACACCGCACGCCGGGGCATCCTCGTGACCGCACCGACCCGGACGTGCCCAAGCACGCCGGCCTGACCTACTTCGTGCTGGATATGGAGAGTCCCGGTGTCGAAGCGCCCGCTGCGACAGCTCACCGGAGAGGACGAATTCAACGAGGTGTACCTGACCGACGTGCGGGTGCCGGCGGACTGCATGCTCGCCGGGGTCGGCGACGGCTGGAAGGTTGCGATGACGACCCTGGCCAATGAGCGCGTCGCTCTCGGTCGCAAGTTCGTCCGCCGCGGCGAGGGCTCGATTGCCCGCGCCGTGGGACGTTCAGCACCGCCGCCGCCGAAGGCCGCACCGACGGCGCGGCGCTCGAGCGGCTGATGCTGTTGTGGACACGCGCCGAGGCGGCGCGCCTGACGAGTCTGCGCGCGTCGCAGGGCGGCGGCGCTCCCGGCCCCGAGGGCTCCATCGCCAAGCTGCAGATGGCCGAGCTGAACCAGGCCGTCTACGAGTTGTGCGTCGACCTCCTCGGCCCGGAGGGGCTGCTGATCGACACCTACGAGCGGTTCGCGCCGACCGGCACCGCCCTCGACGGTGGGCGCGACGTCCGCAAGTCGTGGTTGCGGTCGCTGGCCAACTCGATCGAGGGTGGCGCCTCGGAGGTGCAGCGCGCCGTCCTCGGCGAGCGCGTGCTCGGCCTGCCCGGCGAGCCCCGGTCGACAAGGATGTGCCCTGGCGGGACGTGCGGCGGTCGTGACCGACGTCGAGGTCGAGGCGAGCAGGGCCACGTCGTGGCGATTACGCTGGACCCGGCCGAGCGGCGCAACGCCGTCACCACCGCGATGTACGCGCAATTGGCGGACGAGTTCGGCAAGGCGGACGCGGCGGCCGAGGCAGAGAAGCGTGAGGAGCGGCGCGTGAATGTCGGGCTGATGTCTTTGGGCGATCAGGTCACCGACCCAGTGACCGGCACCCGGCAGAGCGCCGCCGAGCGGCACCGCGCGATCGTCGAGGCCGCGGCCGTCGCCGACGAGGTTGGCTTCGGTGGCGTGTACATCGGCGAGCACCACGGCCTGGAGTACACGACCTCCGCGCCGCCGGTGGTGCTGGCCCGATCGGGGAGCGGACGCGGCGCATCACGCTGTCCACCGCCGTGACGCTGGCGGCCAACCTGGACCCCGTCCGCGTTGCCGACTCCCCACCGTCGACGTCCTGTCCGGAGGTCGCTGCGAGATCGTGGTCGGCCGGGGCAACTTCTTCGTCTCCACCTACGAATTGTTCGGCCGCGACATCGAGGACTCGCACGAGATGTTCGGCGAGAACGTAGAACTGCTGGTCGAGCTGTGCAGCGGCAAAACGGTGAACTGGGCCGGCTCGCGGCACCGGGCGCCGATCGTCGACTTCACCGTCCAGCCGGCGCCCGCCGGATCGATGCCGATCTGGATCGGTGGCGGCGCCTCCCCGGCCAGTCTTGAGCTCGCCGCCCGGCTCGGCCTGGATCTGATGCTGCCCAGTGCCTTCGGCAGCCCCGCGCAGTTCGTTCCGATCGTCGAGCAGTACCGGGAAGCGGTACGCGACCTACGCGCACTCCCGCACGCCGCGGATCGGCGCCTGCGGCACGTCAACGTCGCCGAGACCTCACAGGCCGCGCGGACCCGGTGGGAGCCGCGCTACCGCGCGTACTTCGAGCTGATGAAGGAGATGATCCCGCGGGTGAACCCGGTCCCGCCGCCATTCATGAAGAAGCCGTTCAACTTCGAGATGCTCACCACCAAGGGGCCAGCTGCTGGTGGGCTGGCCGGCCCGGTCACCGAGCGCCTGGCGACCAGCGCGCAGATGCTGCACGCCGACACCAACCTGCTCTACCTGGACATGGGCGGACAGCCCCCGCGACAGTTCCTCGACATGGTGGAGCTCATCGGTGAGCAGGTCCTGCCTCGCCTGCCTTAACCGTCTCGCGGCAGACGCTCGGCCGGAAAGCGCTCGACCTCGGACATGAAGACGTCGTTGTCGTCCCCGCGCCATGTGACCCGCCGCCGCCGCGTCGACGAGCCCAGAGAGTTCCGCGAGATCGCCCGTCCCGGTCACGAGCCGACCGCCTCCGCAAGATGCAGGCCCTCCGACACGATCGCACCCGGAAGGGTCCCCAGACACCTCCCAGGATTGTGCTCCCCCAGCAGCGGTGCCCCGGGTGCACCCGGCCGGGGTGGCCGACAGCTTCGGCACCACACCCGGCATCGGCACGGTCTCTCCGCCCAGGCCCGGCTCGGGGACGTCCACGATCATCTCCCGGGCGGCGAAGTGTGGATCGCCCGCGATGTCGCGGGCGGTGTAGATCCGCCCGGCCGGTACTCCGGCCTCCACCATCCGCGCGAGCAGGTCGTCGGTGGCGAGGTCCGAGGTCCAGGCCGCGATCTCGCCGTCCAGCTCCGCCTGGGCGGCGCCGCGCGACTCGTGGTCGCGATAGGGCGAGTCGGCGGCAGCCAGTCGTCGCGGCCCATAGCGGTGGCCAGCCCGCGGAACACCGAGTCCTGGTTGGCCCCGATGATCACCCACTCACCGCCGAGGGTCGGGTACACGCTCGACGGGGCGATGCCGGGAGCAACGCCCCGGTCGGTTCACGCACCCGATCCAGCTTCGTGTACTCGGCGGCGAGGGACTCCATGTACATCCACATCGCCTCGTACAGCGCGACGTCGACGACCTGTCCGCGACCGCTGCCGCCGACCGGTCCCGGCGCCACAAGCGCCATCAGCGCGCCGACCAGTCCCTGCGTGCCACCGAGCGCGTCACCGATCGAGATGCCCACGCGCACCGGTGGACGGCCGGGTTCCCCGGACAGGTGCCGGAAGCCGCTCATGGCCTCCGCGACGGAGCCGAATCCGGCACGGTCCCGGTATGGCCCGGTCTGCCCGAAGCCGGTGATGCGCACGATCACGAGCGCGGGTTGACCGCCATCAGCTCGTCGGGGCCGATGCTCCACCGTCTCCGAGCGTGCCGGGCCGGAAGTTCTCCACGACGACGTCAGCGGTCGCAGCCAGCTCGCGGAACACGCGCTGGCCCGGCTTCCTGGCGCAGATCGATCGTCACCGACTTCTTGCCGCGCCCGATGATCGACCAGTACAGCCCGACGCCGCGATAGAGCCCGCCCCATCGCGCGCATCGGATCGCCCGTCCCGGGTGGCTCGACCTTGATCACTTCGGCCCCGTGGTCGGCGAACAGGTGCCCGCAGAACGGACCGCCGATGATCTGGCCGACCTCGAGGACCCGCAGTCCTTCGAGCGCACCCGCCGGGGACGGTGGTCGAGAGCCCACCGGCTTGACCGACTTGCTGACCGATCTGCTGCATCCGGAGCTCCCCTGATCGATCAGGAGCCAGTTTATCAAGCAGCGTTCGGTTTGTGAAACCTACCGTGGAGGTTCCGGCAAAGCTCCCGCGCGCGGGAGGAGCGCCTCGACCGGTCGGCCGAGGGCGTCACCGAGAAAATGTGCAGCGTCGATGAGAGCGTCGAGATCCAGCCCGGTCCCCAAGCCGCTCCGATGCAGCAGGTAGACGAGATCCTCGGTCGCGATGTTGCCGGTTGCCCGGGGCGCGAACGGGCACCCGCCGATGCCCCCGATACTGGCGTCCAGCCGGGTCACCCCACCCTCGAGTGCGGCGACCGCGTTGGCGTACCCGGTGTTGCGAGTGTTGTGAAAATACATGCGCAGCGGCGCCTGCGGGACCGCTTGGCGAGGCCCCGGACCAACCGTCGACCTCGCGTGGAACCCCCACCCCGATCGTGTCGGCCAAGGCGAGTTCGGTCGCGCCGGCCGAATCACCCGCGCCGCCGCGGCCACCACCCGCTCCGGAATCACCTCCCCTTCGAACGGGCAACCCAACGCAACAGCGAGCCTCACCGTGCACGGCAGCTTCGAGTCGCCGCCTTCGCCGCGATGTCCTCCGCCATCGCGAGGAGCTGTTCGAAGCCGGCGTTCTGATTCCGGCGCGAGAACTCCTCCGTCACCGGCACCACGACATTTATCTCATCGACGCCGGTCGGAGGCCCGCGTGAGTCCCGCGCGTTGAGCACGAGACCGCTGTAGACCGCACCCGCGTCGCGCGGAACTGCCGCCATCACCGCTTCGGCGTCCGCCATCGCCGGCACCACATCCGGGCGTACGAACGAGACGGCCTCGACGCGTCGAGCGCCCGCGTTCAACGCCCTGGTTATCAACTCCAGCTTCGCGGCGGTGGGCAAGAGGACCCGCTCGTTCTGCAATCCGTCTCGCGGGCTGACCTCGATGACCTCGATGGGAGGAGCATGTCCACTATAAACAAACGCTGTCTGGTAAAGCGCGCTACCGGCGCCCTCTTCGGCCAACCCAGGAGACACCGGCCCCCGGTCCCGCCCGGGCTCCGGACTACAAGTGCACGAGACAAACCAAACACGGTTTGGTACGGTGATCCGGAGTGTGTCATCGTCTTGAAGGAAGCCCAATGAAGTTGAGCCTGATGACCTTGGGTGACCAGATCACTGATCCGGTCACCGGCGTCAGCGAGACCGCGGCACAGCGCCACCGCGCCATCGTCGAAGCCGCAGCGATCGCCGACGAGGCGGGCTTTCACGGCATCCACATCGGTGAGCACCACGGTCTGGAGTACACGACTTCAGCTCCGCCGGTGGTCCTGGCAGGATCGGTGAACGCACGCGGCAGCTCCGCCTGTCGACGGCGGTCGCCCTCGCTGCCAACCTCGACCCGGTCCGTCTGGCCGAGGACTATGCCACCGTGGATGCGCTGTCTGCCGGGCGCTGCGAGGTCGTCGTCGGCCGCGGAAACTTCTCATCAACGCGTCACCCTCTTCGGGCAAAGCATCGACGACTCCCACGAGCTGTTCCACGACGCGGTCACCCGCTGGTCGAGCTCTCGGAGCGGCAAGCAAGTCACTGGCCTGGCTCTCGACACCGCGCACCAATCGCGACTGGCCGATAGACCGGAGCCTCTGGGAGCAATACCCCCACTGCCTCGATCAGCGAGGAGGCCTGGGACGCGTTTCGATCTGGCCGCTCGCCTTCGGACTCGATCTAGTGCTCCCGAGCGCGTTCGGCAACACCTCGATGTTCGTCCCGGTGGTGGAGGACTCCGCGAAATGGGCCTCCTACAACCACGCCCGCGAGCCGCAGATCGGCGCCTGCTGGCGCTTCAACGTAGCGGTGACGTCGCGGGTCACCCGAGAGCGCTTCGAACCGCTTTACCGATCCACCTCTCCGTGTGCAGGAGATCTTCCCCCGGGTCAACCCGAACCCCCCGGCGTTCATCAACAAGCCGTTCGACTTCGACTCCTCCCCACGAAGGGTCCGGCCGTGGTCGGCAGCCCTGACGAGGTGGTCGACCGGTTGAGCGGCGCCCCCGAGGTGCTCGGGGCCGAGACCAACCTGCTCTACATCGACATGGGCGGCCAGCCGGCCTCCGAGTACCGCGAGATCGTCGAGCTCGTCGATCGCATTTCTCCCTGAGCTTTCCTGACGGCGAGCCATGACCGCACCGTTGACGCGCCAACATCCGCGGACATCGGCGCACCGGTGCCGATCGACGTGCTCGACACGATCACCGGTCGGGTGCTGTCGGCTCGCGAGCACGATCGTCCACCGCGCGAACGGGTACGACAACCCGTCCGGCCTCAAGGTGGGCGGCCAGGCGTCCTCGGCCTCGATCGTCTGATCATGACGGCGTTCTGGTTCGACGACCTGCAACCCGAAGACCGCGTCTCCGTCAAGCCGCCGCCGCGCCGGTGCTGCGCCGTCGACTATCTGCTCGGCTCCCTCGACGAGAGCTATCTTGACCACCGTGCGGACCCTGGGAGGCCTGCAGAGCACCCGAGCAGGACAAGATCCGGACCCCGCGGACTACTCCACCGGCTCCGTCGAGATCGGCGACCACGCCGATCGGGTGCCGTCGCGCGACGGTATTCGACGGGACCTCGGCAGCGACACCGGCGGCCGGGGCCGGCAGTTCTCGCTCGTCGGAGACGCCGAGCTTGACGAAGGCGCCGTCTGGGAAACCGTCTGGACCCGATGGTGGCCGAGCTCGGCGAGATCGTCTGGATCGTCGACCTCAATCGCCAGTCCCTGGACCGCGTCGTGCGGAACATCGAAGCCGAGCGGCTCCGGCCATGTTCGCCGCCGCCAGGTGGCCGGTGCTGACGGTGAAGTACGGCGCCGGCTGGAGAAGCTCTCCGCCGCCGAACGGTTCCGCCCTGCGGGCGCGCATCGACGCCATGTCGAACCCCGGTCCCACGGCCCGTGCGGTGCTCGCCGGCCGAGATCGAGACCCGGCTACCCGGTACGGATCCGGAGGCCGCAGCCACCCGGGACGTCCCGACCGACCTCAGCGACGCCGAGGTGCACCTGGCGGTGCGCTGCCTCGAGGATGACGACATGGCCACGCTGCGCGCAGCTTTCGCCAGATCGACGACAGCCGGCCCACGGTCATCTTCGCCTACACGGTGAAGGGGTGGGGCCTCGCCAGGCGGGTCACCCCCAGAATCACTCGGCCCTGCTGAGCGAGGCCGACCTCAACGACTGGCGCAGCGCGTGGGGGCCGACCCCTCGGCCGTGGCGACGCCGCCCCCGGCACGCCCAGCACCGGCTGCGCGGCCGGCGACCACCGTCTGAAGCGACCTCTACCCGCCGCTCCGCCCGTTGCTGGAGGTGCCCACTGGTTTCCATAAACGCGGCAACCGACAATCCCCAGCAGTCCTGGCGGGTTTGTATTCGAGTCTGGATGGGGCGGTCCACCAACGGCGGCGCGCATCGTCGGCATGCCGGACATCTGCTGACCCGCAACCTCGGCGGCTGGGTGAACAAGGTGGGGGTGTAGTAACCCAGCAAACAACGAACTGGTTCGCGGACGACGGCGAGACCATCCTGCAGTGGCCAGAGAAGCCCACCGGCCGGCGCATCGAGTTGGGCATCGCCGAGACGAACCTGGTCGGCCTTCTGGGCGGGCTCGGGACAACCCTCAGCCCTCCTCCAGCACTGCTGCCCATCGGTGTCATCTACAACCGCTCGTCAAGCGCGCACTAGAACCCTGAAGCTTCGGATCTACACCAGCAGGCCGTCACTACTCGTCGGCACACCGTCCGGAGTCAGTCTCGCGCCCGAGGGAGGAGCACACCAATCGATCAAGACGCCATCCATCGGGACTCAGCAACCAGGGTCCACCTCGTACAAGCGCCCGCGTTCGCCGTCGACGCGGAATGGGTGCTGCTCGCGGCACTCGCGGCGATGGGACAACCCGAAGGACATTCCGCCTACGTCCGCCTCTCGACCCGCCCGATGACCAGTCACTCGCGGACGTACCGGCTGATCCTCTGGCACGCGAGCGGCGCCGCGTGCGTGCCGTGGCCGGTGGCTACGTCCTGCGCCGACTGCCAGCCGGCGCTCACCATCGCCGCGATGGTGCGGTCACCCCGGAGGCCCTGGCCGCCGCTGATCGCCTCTCGACGTTGGGGATGGGCGTCGACGTGGTGTGCGTGACCAGCCCCGACCTGCTGTCCAGGCCTACAGGCCAGGACCGAGCGGGAGGCCGGCCCGTCCTCGATCCTGAGCGCCATCCTGCCCGCCGACCGGGCACCGCCTCTGGTCACGGTGCCGGACGGGCACCCCACACCCTGGCGTTCCTCGCCGCTGTCAACGGCGTGCGGGCGAGGCCCTGGGGGTGACGGACTTCGGTCAGTCCGGATCGCTGGGAGGTCTATCCGCCTGCACGGCTCGACGCGCGGGCGATCGTCGACGCGGCCCTCGACCTCGTCGATTCGCCAAGGCCCAACCCATGTGACTTGCCGCCAGGGGGCAGCTGCATCGCTCCGGGCGGTGAAGGGGCTTATACCAATCGTTGCTTGATACGCTCGGTGTCAACGGAGAGCGACTCAAGAGTGAGGTCGCACCGGCCCGAAGGAGATGGAATGGCGCGGCCGAAGGTTCCTCGATCTCGCGACGTCAACCTTCGAAGTGGCGCTGGACATCATCAACAGGGAGGGCATCGACGCCCTGAGCATCCGGCGACTCGCTGACGCCATGTCGATCAACGGGGCGTCGCTGTACTACCACTTCGAGACCGACGGATCGTCGTCGGTGCCGGAAGCTTGCCCTCAAGAAGATCCGCACCCGCAGGTCCGCGACGAACCGTGGCGGGTCCGGTTGGTCGCAACGGCCGCCGCCTCCAACTGCCTTCCTCGACCATCCTCGTCTTCTTCCCGTGATGCTGCGCCGTCGAGGCCCTGGGCATCGGTGCGGCCCAGCTGGATGCCGCTGGCGGCTAGGAAGACGGCGTCCCGATCGGCGCGATCGCTCCGATGCTGGAGGCGCTGGAGCTATACGCCATCAGCAGTGCGATGCACGAGGCGCGGGAGGCTGACGGCCGATCCGAACGCCTGTGCACCTGAGCCGGGCCTGCGAGGAGCGTGCCCTCTCGCCGGCGGAGATCTACAACCTCGTCTGCAACAGATCATCGACGCCACGTAGGCGCCGCACACGAACGAGCCGCGGCAGCTACGAAGAAGAGCGCGATCCGCCGCGCACGTCCACCGCACGCTCGGCGCCCGCTCCGGCAAGACGACGGCCAAGACGACAGCCAGATGACGGCCAAGACAGCGGCCAAGACAGCGGCCAAGACGAAGGCGAAGACAAAGGCCGAAACACCGGCTAGACAACCGGTAGAGCAGCCACCAAGAAGGCCACGCCCGCCGGACTCCGCCGTACCGCAGGATCGTGACGGGGAACCGCGCTAAACCAAACGTTGTCTGATAACCTTGGACCATGGTGGATCGGCGCAGCTATTGCCGCAGCCCGTACCTCGTCGTCAGCGAGGAAAGGGCGGTCCGTAAGGACGTCTACGGGACAATCGGCGACCATGTCGTCCGGCAGGCGCAACTGCTCCGAGGCGAGCAGGACTCCGACACGGTCGTCCTGGCGATGCACCCCATCGGCTCGCCCGGGTACCTGCCCTTCTTTTCGGAGCTCGCCCGCAGCGGCGTCCATGTCATCGGATGCGCGAACCGGTACGTCAACGGTGACGCGGCGCTGCAGATGGAGAACGTGCTGCTCGACCTCGGAGCGTGCGTCCGGGACGCGCGCGACCGCCTCGGGTACCAACGGGTGGTTCTCGCCGGCTGGAGCGGCGGCGGCTCCCCGATGATCGGCTACCAGGCCGAGGCCGAGAAGTCCATCATCGTGAAGACAGCTGCCGGCGAGCACACGCTGCTCGCCGAGACCGAGCTCCCGGCCGCGGACGAGTCATGCTGCTGGCCGCCCCGCGCAGTCGACACCGCCTGCTTACCGATTTTCTCGACGCGTCCATCACGAACGAGCTCGAGCCCGATCGCGACCGCGCTTCCGAGTTCGACCTGTACGACCCGGCGAATCCGAACCGGCCGCCGTACTCCCAGGACTTCCTGCACGCCTACCGGGCGCGGCAGCGCGAACGGAGTCGTCGGATCACCGACATCGCGCGCGAGAAACTCGCGGCCTTCGCCGCCGCCGGCCGGCCAGAAGCCGAGCACGCTTTCGTGGTGCACGGCACCATGGCCGATCCGCGCTGGCTCGACCCGGCCATCGACCCCAACGGGCGGCGCCCGGGGTGGTCCTACCTCGGCGACCCGGCCGTCGCGAACACCAGCCCCGGTGCCCTGATGCGGTTCACCACGGCCCGCAGCTGGCTCTCGCAGTGGGGGCTCGAATCGGCCCAGGTGGACGCCGGAGATGCGGCCCCGCGTGTCTCGGCACCGGTCCTGGTGCTCGTGAACGGCCGGGACGACGCCGTACCGACCCACCACCCCCGGGAGGTCTACGACGCAATTCCTCACGAGGACAAGGAACTCGTCGAGCTGCCCGACGCCAACCATTACTTCAGCGGAGCGGACCAGCGGTCCCAGCTGTCAGCGGCGGCAAGCCTCGTCCAGGATTGGCTCCTCCGGCACGGCTTCGACGTCCCTTCGCGCGAGCCAACCCCGAGTCGGGAGCCTGAACGATGACCACCATCTCGGATCCCGGTCCCGGCGCGACCCTCCCGCACTCCAACGTGTGGGAGGCCGAACACGAAAAGCTCACCTGGGGCCAGGGCGCCTGAGCGCGCAAGCGAAGCAGCTCATCAGACATTCTCTGAGCACACGGAGGCCCACGTGCCGGCGAGCATAGGCAATGTCGCGGTCGTCGGAGGGGGCCTGGCCGGTGCGCGGACGTGCGAACAACTGCGCAACCGCGGTTTCAAGGGACGTATCACCCTCGTGTGCGGCGAGGCGCATCTGCCCTACGACCGCCCGCCCTTGTCCAAGGGGGTACTGACCAGCGCCGTCGCCGACCCCACGTTCACGATCGACTACGAGGCGCTGAACGTCGACGTTCGACTCGGTGTGCGCGCCACTGGTCTGAGGCCGGTCGACCGGATCCTTTTGACCGACACCGGCGACATCTCCTACGACGGCGTGGTGCTGGCGACCGGCGCGCACCCGATCCGCCTGCCGGGCGAGGGCGAACAACTCACGGTACGCACGCTCGACGACGCGATCACGCTCCGCGAGCGTCTGACCCGCGGATCACGCGTGGTGATCATCGGAGCGAGCTGGATCGGCGCGGAGGTGGCCACCGCCGCGCGCGCGAGCGGGTGCGAGGTCGTATGCGTAGAGCGCGCGAATTTTCCGGTTGCGGACGTGCTGGGCGCGGACGTCGGCAAGCGATTCGCCGAGTGGTGGGACGGCATCGACCTTCGGCTCGGCACTGCCGTATCGGCAGTCACATCGGATGGCGTCCTACTCGCCGACGGATCCCTGCTGCAGGCCGATGTCGTGGTCACCGGTGTCGGTGTTCGGCCGGCCACCGAATGGCTCGTGGGCAGTGGACTGGCACTCGATCGGGGAGTGGTGACCGATGAGTGGCTTCGCGCCGGGCCCGGCGTCGTCGCCGTAGGCGACCTCGCGGCATGGTGGTCGCGGAGATATCAGCAGCACGTGCGCTCTGAGCACTGGGACAACGCCGCGTCCGGTCCCGCGGTGGCGGCTGCTGCGCTTCTTACAGCCGGCCTGGGCGAACGGGACACCCACGATCCGGTGCCTTACTTCTGGAGCGACCAGCTCGGCCATAAGATTCAATACAGCGGTCGGCACTCCGACGGCGACAGGCTGATCTGGCGGGAGCGGGCCCAAGGCTCCTGGAGTGCGTTCTGGCTCGACGCCGACAACAGGCTACGAGCCGCGCTGGTGGTTGACCTTCCCCGAGAGAGCACTCAGGCCCAGATTGCCATCACGCGCGATCTGGCGCTCGACCCAGCGATGCTCGCGGACCCCAACGTCCCCGTCTCGAAAGCTCTTCGACGCTGACCGGTGCGGTCTCGAACCCAGGACAACGTGTCGCGGTGGATTGGAGGTTCCGCCGCTGGACGGGATTTCCATCATCGGCACGAGTCAGCTTCCCAAGCTGACAGTGCGGGTTCGATTCCCGCTACCCGCTCCACCGGCAACAGACTCCGAGCTGGCCTTGGGATTCGCGGGGGCCGGCTCCCCGGCCGGGCCCGGAGCCGGACCTACCTCCGGATCGGCCGCGAACGAGACCAAGCCGTCGCGAAAGTCTTCCAGGAGGGTCTCGGCGGCGGCGTGCGTGGCCGCGGTGACCTCGCTGCCCCTCTTCGCGGCGACCGTCAATGTGGCCTCGACGATCGAACCGTCCGCCCGCTGGAAGTAGGCCGTCGTGGACGCGAAGTCGAGGGGTCCCCCGACCGAGTTCATTCTCGGGTCGAACTCGACCCGGTACTCCTGCACCTGCACCTGGCGGCCGTCGGCGGTCGTCACCGGGACACAGCCCGAGGTCGTCCTGCCCATCTCCACCATGGGCTTGCACTTGGAGTCGAGGCCTGGATCGCCGTCGGGTAGGGCCCCGACATATACCCCGCCGCTCGCGGTCATCGTGTACCCGGAGGGGACACGTTCCGCGGTCGGGCTGCCCGGGATCACGTCGACAACGGCGTACTTGGGGACGTTCTCGTCGGCGGTGCTGTCCCCGAAATCGCGACCTTCCGGGTTCACCCGGAAGTCGGGCCCGAGCTTCGTCGCCAGCAGCTCGAGGTTCGCGGTCCGCTGCTCCTCGGTCGACAGGGGCGCCGTCGGTGCGCCCTGAGATCCGGGCTCCGGCCTCGAGCTCGGGTCGGAGGCGGCCGTGACGGTGCTGCGCCCGTCGCCGCGGTCCAGCGCACTCACGGTGGTGACACCCACGGCCAGCACCACGGCGACCCCCAGGCCGGAGCCGACCAGCTGCATGGTGTGCCGACGTCGGCGCAACCGCTGCCCGCCCTCGGCGACCGCGGCCACGGTGGCGTCGGTGGCCGGGGGAAGTGCCGCGGCCGCCGCGCGGAGTTTGGTGATTACCTGGTCGTCGTTCATCGCAGAACTCCTTCGTCGGCGCCGTTGGTCAGCAGATTGCGGAGCGCGGCCAGGCCCTTGGCGGACTGGCTCTTCACGGTGCCGGTGGAGATGTTCAGCAGGTGTGCGGTCGTTTCCACGTCCAGGTCCTCGATGTAGCGCAGCACGACGACCGCACGTTGGCGCGGGGCGAGCGCGGCCAGGGCGGCCAGCACGTCGAGGGTCAGGCCGTCGTCGGGCGCGGATGGCCGTTCCGGCACGGTGTCGGTCGCATGCTCTCGCCGCCACGGCCGGCGCCGCTCGTCGATCGCCGCATTGACTACCGCGCGGTGTACGTAGCCCGCCGGACCTTCACCCGTCCGCAGCCGCTCCCAGCGGGAGGCCATCCGCGAAAGGGCGGTCTGCACGATGTCCTGCGCGCGGTGCCAGTCCCCGCAGATCAAATACGCCGTACGGTGCAGCCGCGGTTGAGCGGCAAGCACGAACGCCGTGAATTCGGCGTCTTGAGCAAGGTCCATGGATTCTCCTTCGGCACCCTGTTCCACGGAAGGCGAACGATTCCAGGTTGCCAGGGAGCCGGGAATTCCGGTTTCGGCCGATCGGTCAGGGAAGGTGGCAGAACGGACGGTCTGTCCGCGGCCGCAGACATCGAAGCGGCCGTTCGCCGAACTCGACTACGATCGCCGCGCTCGATTCTCGTCACCCGCTCCACGGAGTTCGTCCTGAACGAACCGAGCCTGACCGTCCTCGCCCTGCTCGGGCTGGCGGCACTGATCGCCGGATTCGTCGACGCAGTGGTGGGTGGGGGCGGTCTGATCCAGCTCCCGGCGCTGCTGATCGGGCTGCCCGACGCCACCCCGGTCCAGGTGCTGGCCACCAACAAGCTCTCGTCGATCTGCGGTACGACGGCGAGTTCGGCGACGTACTACCGCCGGGTCCGGCCCGACCCGGGGACCTTCGTGCCGCTGATGGCGCTGGCTCTCGCCGGATCTGCCCTCGGCGCCGCGTTGACCTTCCTGATCCCGCAGAACGCCTTCGACCCGATCGTTCTCGTGGCGCTCATCGTGGTCGGGAGTTATGTGCTGTTCCGGCCGGCGCTCGGCGAACAAACCACGTTGCGCTTCGGCCGGTCGCGCCACGTCGGCGTCGCGATGGCCATCGGCCTGGGGATCGGGTTCTACGACGGGGCCCTCGGCCCCGGCACGGGGAGCTTCTTCGTGTTCCTTCTTGTCGGGCTCCTCGGCTACTCCTTCCTTGAGGCCTCAGCGAAGGCGCGGATGGCGAACTGGGCCACCAACCTCGCCGCGTTGTGCGTCTTCGTTCCGCAGGGAGCGGTGCTGTGGCGGGTCGGCCTCGTGATGGGAGTCTGCAATCTGGCGGGCGGGTATCTCGGCGCTCGCGTCGCGGTGACCCGCGGCACCCGCTTCGTCCGGATGTTCTTCCTGGTCGTCGTGACCGGGTTCGTCGTCCGCATCGGCGGCGACGTGCTGTCGATCTGGTGAACGGTCCACGCACGGGCGAGTACGTTGGGGACATCGCCGCGGGCCCGCTCGGCGCCGACGGAACGGGGTGACGGCCACGACCGATCCGACGCAGCACGCCGACATCGATGAGGCGTGGTGGAAGTCGGCGGTCGTGTACCAGGTCTACCCGCGGAGCTTCGCGGACTCCAACGGCGACGGCATCGGTGACCTGCGCGGTGTCCTTGCGCACCTCGATCACATCGCGGACCTCGGGGCCGACGTGCTCTGGCTGTCCCCGATCTATCCCTCGCCGCAGGACGACAACGGCTACGACATCAGCGACTACCAGGACGTCGACCCGCTGTTCGGCACCCTGGCGGATCTCGACGCCTTGATCGCGGCCGTCCACGAACGCGGCATGAAGCTGATCATGGACCTGGTCGTCAACCACACCTCCAGCGCACACTCCTGGTTCGCCGAGTCGCGCCGGAGCCGGGACAACCCGAAGGCGGACTGGTACTTCTGGCGGGACGCCCGCCCGGGCACAGTTCCGGGGCAACCGGGTTCAGAGCCCAACAACTGGGGATCGATGTTCTCCGGCTCGGCCTGGGAGTGGGCACCGGAACGCGGCCAGTACTACCTCCACCTCTTCGCCGTCAGCCAACCGGACCTCAACTGGGAGAACGACGAGGTCCGCGAGGCCGTCTTCGCGATGATGGGGTGGTGGCTCGACCGGGGGATCGACGGCTTCCGCATGGACGTCATCAACTTCCTCTCCAAGGACCCGGCGCTGCCCGACGGCGCGATCACGCGCACCGGATACGGCGACGGAATGCCGCACTTCTCCTACGGCCCGCAGATCCACGCCTACCTCGCCGAAATGAAGCAGCGCGTCTTCGATTCGCGCACCGGGGTATATCTGACGGTGGGTGAGATGCCTGGGGTAACCCCGGAGCAGGCCCGCGAGTTCACGGACCACGAGCGCGGCCAGCTCAACATGGTTTTCCAGTTCGAGCACGTCGCTCTCGATCAGGACGGCGACAAGTGGACGCCGCGCGAAGTCACCGTCCGGGACCTGAGCAACACCCTCGCCCGATGGCAGCTCGAGCTCGCGCACGAGGGGTGGAACAGCCTCTACTGGAATAACCACGACCAGCCGCGGGTCGTGTCCCGGTTCGGGAACGACACCACCTACTGGTACGAGTCCGCGACCGCGCTGGCCACGGTGTTGCACCTGCACCAGGGGACGCCGTACGTCTACCAGGGCGAGGAACTGGGCATGACCAATGTGCCCTTCGACGACATCAGCGACTTCCGCGACATCGAATCGCTGAACTATTACGAGAACGCGACGGGCCGGCTCGGGCTAGAAGCGTCGACCGTCCTGGCGACGTTGCAGCAGAAGAGCCGGGACAACGCCCGCACTCCGATGCAATGGACGTCGCAGCCGAACGCCGGCTTCAGCACCGGCAGGCCCTGGATTCCGGTGAACCCCAACCACGAATGGCTCAACGCGGCGGCGCAAACGGCCGATCCGGGTTCGGTGTATTCCTTCTACCGCCGGCTGATCGAGTTGCGCCATGCCGAGTCGGTCGTCCGGAACGGCGACTTCGCGTTGCTGACGCCCGTGCCCGACAGCGTGTACGCGTTCCGTCGGCGCCTCGGTGAGCAGAGCCTCGAGGTCTACGCGAACCTGTCCGACTCCGCCGTCGCCCTGCCCGACCTCACCGCCGCGGGCGACCAGATCCTGCTCGGCAATTACCCGGAGGATGCGCGCGAAGCCGGGCAGTTGGCCCCCTGGGAGGTACGCACCTACCGCTGCTGACGGCAGGCACCCACAGGAACGCCAGGTAGGCTGAGACCTCGACTGCAGTCGCCGGTCACCTCTCCCTGGAAGCCGGAGAGCAAGATCCGCGGCAGCAGCTAATTGAGGCGGGTGGCGAGTTGAACTCGCGCTCCTATTTTTCCCAGTGATCTCCTTCGTCTGGGAACCCGGCCTCCCTCTTCCGGCCGGCACCGGGGGTTCCGAGAACTACACGATCGGCCATGTCCGGGAGCTGACACGTCGCGGTGTGGCCGCGCAGGTGGTCACCATCGGGCTCGGCGCCGCTGACGGCCGGGACGATTTCCCGGGCGTCCCGTTCCGGTCGATCGCGACCGTGAGCGACGTCAGTGCCCTCGACGGCACCGTCGTGTTCGTCACCGACTTTCCGGTCGTGGCGACGAAGTGCACGGCGTACCAGATCCTGCATGTGCCGCCTCCGTTGCGGCCGCACGAGCGCGGCCGTGTGCTCGCGCAGACCCAGGATCGCGGTCTGATCGCCACCAGCCGCTTCGCCGCCGGAATGTGGTCGCGCTTCCTCGACGTCGACCTCGAGACGATCCAGGTCGTGTACCCGTTCGCGGAGCCGTGCTTCGCCGAGCAGGTGCGGCCGCCCGGCAAACCCGGCGCGACCCGCGTTCTCTACGCGGGCCGCCTCAGTCCGGAGAAGGGCATCTACACCCTGCTGGCGATGCTCCACAGCGACCTGATCGCGGACGACACCGAGCTGACCTTCACGATCACGACCGCGGGCGCGGACAAGCCCCAGGGCAGCATCATCCATGGCCTGCTCGGGGCGCACCCGGGCATTCGCCTCGTCCCCGCGCAGAAAACGCCGGCGGCGATGGCCGCTCTGATGGCCGAGCACGACGTCGTGCTGATGCCGTCCAACAGTCAGTACTGGCACGAGACCTTCGGCATCGTGTCGATCGAGGCGCAGCACGCCGGGTGCCGGGTCGTCGCGTCCGACGACGGCGGGCTGCCGGAGACCGACTGCGGCGCGATCACGCTCGTGTCGCCGGACAACGCGGAGGCGCTGGCGCAGGGCCTCCGCCGGGCCGTCACGCTGGGCCCCCCGACGGCGGCCGAACGGGTCCACGCCGGCGCCCGGTTCACGTTGAGCCGTTCGGTCGACGAACTGCTGGCCGTGTTCGACCGGCCGGCGCCGGTCACCCCAGCTCGCGTCGTTCGCGAGCTGGAGGCCCTCGCGCTGCTGCCGGCCGCCCCGCGACCGCCGCAGATCGAGGCCCGCACGGCCTGATCCGGCCCGGCCGATCAGGCCGGGCTCGGGCACCCCTCCTGGCCACGGTGCACACCGCGGGGGCAGCGGTCTTTGTACCTGCGGTCGAAGCCCCTGGGGGTCGCGAGCTCGTAGCGTTCGCCGGAAACGCGACGCAGATTCGAGGGTTACCCATGCGACCGGCCCCGTTTGCCTACCTGGAGCCACGCACGCTGGACGAGGCGTGCGCCGTGCTGCACACGCACGCGGGCGACGTCGCGGTCCTGGCCGGCGGACAGAGCCTGGTCGCCCAGCTCAACGCCCGGACAGTGCGCCCGGGGACGGTCGTCGCCATCCGCGCCCTGGTGGAGCTCACCGACTCCGATCGGGTCGAGGACGCGCTGCGGATCGGCGCCGGCGTCACCCAACGCGGGTGGCAACGAAGCGCGCTCGCGGATCAGGCACCCCTGGTGCGCGCCGCGCTCGACCACGTCGGCCACGTCCCCACCCGCAACCGCGGCACGATCGGCGGCAGCATCGCCTTCGCCGACCCGACCGCCGAGTTGCCCACCGCTCTGCTCGCTCTCGACGGCGCGGTCCGGCTGCGGTCCACCGCCGGCGAGCGCACGGTGCGCGCCGCCGACCTCTTCCTCGACCGCTGCCGCACCTCGCTCCGACCCGACGAACTGCTGACAGCTGTCGAGATCCCGGTCGCGACGGCGAGCACGCGCTGGGCCTTCGAGCAACGTCACTACCGTCGGCACGGGAAAGTGTCGGTGGCGGCGGTATTGAGCGCCGACGGCACGGTCCGGGTCGCAATCGGTGGAGTCGGGGACACCCCGCTGCTGCTGCCGCGAACGACGGAGACGAAGGTGGCCGCCGCGGTGGAGGCGGCCCAATCGCTCCTCACCCCGAGCCCCGACCACCTCACGAGCCCGGCCTACCGCCGTCAGCTGCTCGACCTCGCTCTCACCGCCGCCCTGACGCGGGTGCTCGGGTCCGCCACCGGAGCGGCCGCATGAGCGCCGCCGAGCGTCTCGTCGCGCTCACCGTCAACGGCGAACGTCTCTCGACCGTGGTCGAGCCCCGCACCAATCTCGCCGACGTGCTGCGGGACCGAGCCGGGCTGACGGGCACTCACACCGCGTGTCACCAGGGTTGGTGCGGCACCTGCACCGTGCTGATCGACGGTGCCTCCGCGCGCTCCTGCCTGACCCTCGCGGTGCAGGCGGCCGACGCCGAGATCACCACGGTGGAGGGCATCGAGGGCTCCGACGGCACGCTGTCGGACCTGCAGGAGGCATTCATCGAGCACTTCGCCTTCCAGTGCGGGTTCTGCACTCCGGGCTTCCTGATGCTCGGCACCGAAATCCTCGAGGAGGCTCGCGCCGGCGCCTCCTTCACCCGCGACGAGCTCGCGCACCGCCTGGCGGCGAACCTCTGCCGTTGCACCGGCTATCTCGGCATCCTCAACGCGATCGAAGCCGCCCTGACGTCGCAGGAGGCGAGCCGTGACTGAGCAGCAGACCTACGTCGGCACCCGCGTGCGGTCGCGGAACGGGGCGCGCTTCGTCCGCGGCGCGGGACGCTATGTCGACGACGTGCACCTGCCGCGCGAACTGACGCTCGTGCTGTTGCGCAGTCCGCACGCGCATGCCCGGATCGTCTCGATCGACACCACGCGGGCCCGTGCACTCGACGGCGTGGCCGCCGTTGCCACCGGCGCCGAGGTGTTCGACGCGATCGGTCCCCAGAGCTACCTGTGGGATCTGCCCGGCCAGAAGGTTGGATCCGGGCGGCCGCTCGCCACGGGCAAGGTCCGCCACGTCGGTGAACCGGTGGTCGCCGTGGTCGCTCGCGACCAGTACGTCGCCGAGGACGCCCTCGAGCTGATCGACGTGGTCTACGAGGTGCTGCCGCCGGTGAACAGCTACGAGGACGCGCTGGCCGCCGGCGCGGTCCTGCTGCATGACGAGTGGGGCGACAACGTCCAGGTGCGCTCGGCCTGGCCCGTGGTCATCCCGGGCCTGCCCGAGCCTCCGGATGCCGCCGCCGCCCTGGCCGCGGCCGCGGAGGTGGTCGGCGAGACCTTCGAGATCGGCCGGATGACCGCCACCTCGATGGAGACCCGCGGCGTCGTGTGTGACTACGACCCGGCCGGGCCGAGCCTGACCGTGTGGACCTCGACGCAGTCGCCGCACCAGATCCGCCAGGGCATCGCGTCGATGCTCGGACTGCCGGAGCACCGGATCCGGGTGATCGCGCCGGACGTCGGCGGTGCGTTCGGCATGAAGGCGGTGATGTACCCCGAGGAAGCGCTGGTCCCGTACTTCGCGCTGGCGCTGCGCCGACCGGTGCGCTTCATCGAGCAGCGGGACGAGTCTTTCCTCGCCTCCACGCCGTCACGGGCGCAGCGGATGCACCTGGAGCTCGGGTTCGACGCCGACGGCCGGATCGTCGGACTGCGCTCGCGCTACCTGATCGACCTCGGCAGCGCGCCGTCGACCTGCGGCGCCGGCACCGGGTGGGCGACGGGCGCGCTGCTGTGCGGGCCCTACGCCGTACCGGCGATCGACATCGCCGCCACCGCCGTGGTCACCAACAAGTCTCCGCTCGGGGCGTTCCGAGGCTTCGGCCAGCCCGAGGCCAACTTCCCGATGGAACGCCTGCTCGACATCGCGGCCCGGCGGCTCGGGATCGACGCGGCCGAGCTGCGCCGGCGCAACCTCGTTCCGGCCGCGGCGTTCCCTTACACGAACGCGGGCGGCATGCTGCTCGACAGCGGCGACTACGCGCAGATGCTGGAACTCGCCCTGCAGCGGCCGGCCTACCTCGCCGCGATCGCCGAGCGGGACGCGGCCCGGGCAGCGGGTCGACTGGCCGGCATCGGTCTCGCGTTCTTCAACGAGTGCACGAACTTCGGTCCCTCCGGGGTGTTCCCCCTGATCGGCATCACCCAGGGCGGCTGGGACGCCACCACGATCACCGTCGAGCCCGACGGCCGGATCCGGGTGACGCTAGGTCAGACGCCGATGGGCCAGGGCATCGAGACCGCCATGGCCCAGATGGCCGCGGACGCGTTCGGGGTTGACCTGGCCGACGTCAGCGTCCACTTCGGTGACACCGACTCCTCCCATTACACCGGCTACGCCAGCGGGGCCAGCCGCGCGGCCGGCATCGGCGGCTCGTCGCTGCTGGTCGCCGCGGGCAAGGCGAAGGAGAAGCTGCGCGCGATCGCCGCACATCTGCTGGAGGCCGCGGTCGGCGACGTCGATCTGGTGCCCGGCGGGTTCGGCGTGCCGAACAGCGGGACCGCGCCGGTCTCCATCGCGCGCATCGCGGCGGCGGCCTACCAGGGCGGCAACCTGCCCGAGGGCACCGAGCCCGGCCTGGAGTTCCTCGGCACGTTCGACCCGCTGGCGCTCGCGTTCTCGTACGGGGTGGCGATCGCCCTGGTCGAGATCGACGCGAGCACCGGTCAGGTGTCGGTGCGTCGGTTGATCGTCGGGCACGACTGCGGCAACCAGCTCAATCCGGCGATCGTCGAGAACCAGGTGATCGGCGGCAGCGTGCAGGGCCTGAGCACCGCCCTGCTCGAAGGACTGACCTACGACGACAAGGGCCAGCCGCAGGTGAACGCCCTGCGGGACTACCCACTGCCGCTGGCCACCGACGTCCCCGAGTTCGACCTGTTCCACACCGTGACCCCCACGCCGTTCAGCCTGAACGGCGCCAAGGGCGTAGGCGAGAGCGGGACCATCGCGGCCCCCGCGGCCATCGTCAACGCGATCCAGGACGCGCTGCCGGCCGGCGCCCCGGAGATCACCGCCATCCCGGTCCGCCCTGAGCGGATTCTCGACGCGCTACGGAGCTGACATGACCGCAGAGACAACGACTGGCACGTCCCGGATCGGCCTGCTGGTGGGCAGCACGACCCCGCCGGAGGACATCGCCCGCATCGCGCGCGAGGTCGAGCAGGGTGGCTTCGGACAGCTGTGGATCCCGGAGGACTACTTTTTCCTCGGCGGCATCGCCGCCGCCGGCATCGCTCTGGCCTCCACCGAGCGGATCCCCGTCGGCCTGTCCGTGGTCTCGTCGATGGTGCGCCACCCGGCCCTGCTCGCGATGGAGATCGCTACGCTCAGCCGCGCCTTCCCCGGCCGGTTCCTGCCGGGCATCGGCCACGGCGTGCCCGCCTGGACCGCACAGATGGGCCTGACCGTGAAGTCGCCGATGACGGCGCTGCGCGAGAATCTGGTGCACATCCGCTCGCTGCTCGCCGGCGAGAAGGTCGATCACACCGGTGGGATCCACGACTTTTCCGAGGTCGTGCTCACCCACCCCGCCACCGAGACGGTCCCGATCTACACCGGCGTCCTCGGTGACAAGGGCATCGACCTCACCGGCGAACTCGCCGAGGGCCTGGTCGTCAGCGCGCTCGCGCCGGTCGAGTACGTCGCCGCCACCCGCGCCAAGCTCGACGCTGCCGCCGCGGCGGCCGGTCGGCCCCGTCCCGAGCTCGTCACGCTGGTCGCGGTCAATCTGACCGCGGACGAGAGCAAGGCTCAGCTGGTCCGCGACCAGATCAAGCCCGTGCTCGCCTTCTACATCGCGGCCACCGGCCCCGGCCCGCTGTTCGGTGCGGTCGGCGCGAACGAGCAGGTCGCGGACATGATCGCCCGGGGCGGCTTCGAGACCGTGATGAACGAGATGCCGGACGAGTGGATCGACACCTTCGCGATCGCCGGCGGACCCGACGCGGCCCGCCGCCGCATCCAGGACTACCTCGACGCCGGTAGCGACAAGGTCGTCGTCGCCACTGTCGTTCCCGAGGGCGGCGACGCATCTCTCGCCGCCGTGCAGAGCCTGCTTGCCGAATTCCCGGCCTGACAGTTTCTGCCTGACGCCCTTTCAGATCACCAGGAGACCTGAATGACCGACATTGACGCAGACACCGCCGCCATCCTTGAGGTGCACAACGGCTGGAACAAGTCCAACCTCGGACTGATTGCCGAGTCGATGCTGCCGTTCTTCCCCGAGGGCGACGGCTACCTGCAGTTCAACCTCAACGGCTTCACCTACAACGGCGTCGCCGACAAGGCTCGACTTTGGCGCAACCTGCACGCCATCGGCGTGGACATCGTGCGCCTGGAGGAGATTGACCCGCCGACGGTGCAGGTCTTCGGCGACGTCGCTCTCCTCACCTCGGAGGCCGAAGCCGAACTGGTCCTGCCGACGGCGACCGGCGCGCTGGAGAACTCCGGGGTCACCAAGTTCCGCAACACCGAGTTCTACCGCCGCGACGACGGCCGGGGCGGCGCGGACTGGCGAATCTGGCACATGCACGTCAGCCCGGCTGCGCCAGAAGGTTCATTGAAGTACGGGACGGAGTAGTCGTGGTGTCCCGTCAGGCGACGGTCGCGGGCCCGGTCGGCCCGATCGCGGTCGACTCGTATCACGGCACGCCCGCCGACGGCGCGATCGTGCTGGTGCACCCCATCAACACGGCCGCGTCGGTGTGGGCGCCGGTGGCCGAGCGGCTCGGCCGCCCGGTGGTCGCGTTCGACCTGCGGGGTCACGGCCGATCGACGATGGACGGGCCCTTCGCGATCGAGGGTGGGTGGCTCGAGGATCTGCTCGCCGTCCTCGACGGCCTCGGGCTGGACTCGGTGCACCTGGCCGGTGGCTCGCTCGGCGGCACGATCGCCCTGGCGGCCGCCGCACTTCACCCGGCGCGGGTCCGCAGCGTCACCTGCTTCGGCAGCACGCTCGGGGTCGGGGTGCCGGACGAGGCCATCGAGGCGATGGTGACCGACCTCGAGGCCAAGGGCACGGTGGCCTACTTCGCCGAGCTCGGGCCGATGGTCGTCGGCGCCGCCTCCCGGAGCGACTCCGCCGTCCTCGACGGTCTGGCGACCGCCGTCGGCACGCGCGACACCGCGGTGATCGCGGGCATCCTGCGCGGCGCGTTTCGCGCGGACATCCGGCACCTCGTCGGCGACCTCAAGGTTCCGGTGCTCGCCACCGCCGGCACCGAGGACCCGACGTGCCCACCCGCCATGGCCGAGGAGATCGCGGCTGTCTGCGGCGGGACGGCGTTGGAGCTGCCCGGCCTCGGTCACCTGCCGATGCTGGAGGCACCGGAGCGGGTCGCTGCGCTCATCGAGCAGAGCATCGCTGCTTCGGACGCCGGCGCATGACGTACTCAATCGTTGCCCGCGACCCGGAGACCGGCCAGCTCGCCGTCGCGGGGCAGTCGCACTTCTTCGGCGTCGGACGACTCGTCAACTGGGGCGAGGCCGGCGTCGGGGTGGCCGCCACCCAGGCCTTCGTCAACGTCGACCACGGGCCGCACGCCGTCGAGATGATGCGCGAGGGCATGGACCCCCAGACCGCCCTGGACAAGCTGCTCGGTGCCGACGAGAACAGCGCCTACCGGCAGGTCGGGGCCGTCGATGCCGTCGGCCGCGCCGCGTCGTACACCGGCACGAAGTGCGCCCCGCACGTCTCCTCCGCCATGGGGGACGGCGTCGCGGCGCAGGGCAACATGCTCGCCTCGCCGAAGGTCTGTCCCGACATGCTCGAGGCATTCCTTTCGACGCCGGGGGAACTCGCGGACCGGGTGCTGGCCGCGATGGTGGCCGCGGAGGCCGCCGGGGGCGATGTGCGTGGCTCACAGTCCGCCGTGCTGAAGGTGTACTCCGGTACGCGATCGGCCACGCCCTGGAATCAGGTCCTCATCGACCTCCGGGTCGACGATCACGCCGACCCGATCGGCGAACTGGCCCGCCTGCTCCCCCGTCACCGCGCGTTCGACCTCGTCGGCGGCGTGATCTTCGCGCAGGGCCTGACCATCGGGCCGTACGAGGGCGTGAGCGACGAGCTGCTGGCCGAGAAACTGACGGGCCTTCAGGCCGCCGCCGAGCTGCTCGGCGCCGACAATCGCGAGCCGGATTTCTGGCGCGCCGTGCTGCTGGCCCGCAGCGGCCGGGCCGAGGAGGCGCGTGCCTTGTTCGCCGACCTGTTCGCCTACCGTCCGGGGCTGCGCGAGTTCCTCACCGGAATCGCCCCGCTCGGCTTTCTCTCCGACGTCGAAACCTACGTCGGGTGAGTACCGACCCCCGCGACGCCGTCGATACGCGACGCTGCGTCGATCTCGCCATCGCGATGATCCAGTGCGACACCCGCAATCCGCCCGGGACCGAGTCGCGGATCATCCCGCTGCTCACCGACGTCATGCGCGGCCTGGGCGCGAGCGTCGAGGTGTTCGAGGGTGAGCCGGGCCGGCCCTCCCTGCTCGCGAAGTACGGGGCCTGTGACCGGTCCAAGCCGGTGCTGTTGGTCAACGGGCACATCGATGTCGTGCCGGTGGACGAGAGCGAATGGTCGGTGCCGCCGTTCGCCGGTGTGGTCCGCGAGGGCAACCTGATGGGCCGGGGCGCCTGCGACATGAAGGGCGGCATCGCGGCTGCCATCGAGGGCCTGCGGGCCTGCCTGGACGCGGGGGTCGAGCTCGACACCGACATCGCCTTCCACCTCGTCGCCGACGAGGAGACGGGCGGGCCGGTGCGGCACCGCCGCGCTGCTGGCGGCGGACCTGATCGAGGCCGATGCCGCCGTCGTACCCGAGCCGAGCGAGCTCGGCGTCGGCATCGCCGAGCGGGGCGTGCTGTTCGCCCGCATCGAGGTGTTCGGCCGGGCCGGGCACGGCAGCGACCCCGCGGCCGCGCGATCGGCTATCGCGGACGCGGCCCGCGTCACATCAATCCTGCACCTGGCCCGCTTCGACGCCCATCCCCATCCGCTGCTGGGCTCGCCCACCTGCAACGTCGGGGTGATCTCCGGCGGCACCCGGCCTAACATCGTGGCCGGTTCCTGCGTGCTCGAGGTCGACCGCCGGGTGCTTCCCGGACAGACCCGGGAGCAGGCCCTCGCGTCGCTACGTGCGCTGATCGACGGTCTCGGCGATGTCACGTACGAGATCGAGGTGCTCAACTTCGCCGAGGCGTCCGAGCTCCCGGCCGACGACCCCTTCGTGGACTACATGCGCACCGTGTGCGGCGGCCCGGCCGGCCCGGCCCCGGTCCGCGGGCTCTACCTCGGCACCGACGCCCGCTTCCTCCGCAACCAGCTGAGCATCCCGACCGTGATCTACGGCCCGGGGTCGATGACCGTCGCCCACGCGGCCGACGAGTTCGTCCCGATCGCGGAGCTGACCGAGGCCGCGCAGTCGTTCGCCACCCTGTTCAGCACCTTCGCCCGCTTCCCGAGCCGGGTCGGCGCCGCCCGGTAGCGAGCCTGGCGGCGCTAGGGCGCGAGCTGACCCAGCACAGCGTGCGCCTGGCCCATCTTCGGACAGGTGTAGAACCCTTCGTCGGACAGCCAGAGGGGATGCGAGTCGGGGTGCGCCGGACACCCGGGCCAGGCGCCGCCGATCTCGATGGCGTACTCCTGGACCGACTGCGCGATGTCAATCGCGTTCTCCTCCGGATCGAAAGAGGCGTCGGCCCGGACACCGATTCCGGAGCCGTCGGGCTCAAGTAGCCAGACGGTCCCCCTGTCATCTTCGGCGACGAGAAACTCGAAGCCTCCGCTGCGCGCCAGGTCCGTCAGTACCGGATCGAGAGCCTGATGTGTCGCGTCCACAGCCCCACAATCCCACCTACGCGCCGGCGACGTTCAGAACGGCGGGATGTCCTCGTCCGGCGCGGGCGCCGGGCAGATGTCGGGTGGTTCCTCGCCCTCGTCCGGTGGGGGCCGGGTGGTGAAGACGTCCCCGTGCGGAGTGGTCCAGGTCAGGGTGCCTTGGTGGTCCTGGGTGCACGACCAGCCGGGCAACTGCTTGATCTGGTGGTGGAACCGACAGAGGCAGGCGAGATTCGCGTAGACGGTGCGACCGCCGGCCTTGAAGAAGGCCAGAGTGTGGTCGACGTCGGAACGCACCGCGGGGCGACGGCAGCCGGGGAAGCGGCAGTGCTTGTCCCGTGCGCGGATCGCGCGCTTCATCGCCGGCGATGGCACGTAGGTGTCGGCGCCGCGGTTGAGGTGTTCGATCTGTTCCGGGGTCAGGAACGAGGACTCCGGCACGGGCACCATACGAGGGTCGATGCCGGTCGCGGCACCGATCAGGTCCACCAACGCATCTGCCCGCCGAGCGGCGACCGGGCGCAGATCGCCGACCGCCTTGGGGTGCACCAACGCGTCGATCGCGTCGAAGCAGGCCTGGGCCTGCTCGTTGGGCAGGTAGACGCAGAGCGTCGACATGCCATCGCCCTCATCGCGCAGATACAGGGCACGTTCGGCGGCTGCCTTCTCCTTGCGCTTCCGGACGGCGTCAGCGTCGAGCTTCTCCACCTCGCGGCGGGCGATGCGCCGCAGCGAGCCCGCCGTGCGCCCGGCCGACTTCGCCAGCACCGTCTTCTCGAAGCGGGCGCACCGAGCGACGTCGAGGTTGACGCTTTCCTCCGCGATCGCCCGCGCTGCGGCCAAACTGATCGCCCCGTCCTCCAGAGCGGCGAACGTCTCCGGCAGCCGTCGGGTCAGGGCCAGCGACAGGTCCAACCAGCCCGATGCGGTCTCGGGAGTCACCCCGAGGCGTAGTCCGACCTCGGCCTGCGTCGAGTGCAGCATCTGCTCCGCGTCGTAGCCCACCTGCGGATTGGCAATCTGTCGCAAGGCGTAGTTCGAGATCGCCCGGAGCTTCTTCCCTGCCAGCCGAGCCTCGTCCTTCGCTGCGTCCGCGAGCTCGCGCAGCAGACCCTCATCCGTGCGCATCCCCGACAGGTCCGGGAACGCGCCATCGGCCGAGATCTCCCGCGCGGCGTAGGCGGACCAGAAAGCGTCCTGCTGTGCCTGGAACACCTGGAAGGACTCGTACCCGACGGACCCGGGCATCGGCTCCTCGTCAGCCCACTCGGGGCCGGTGAGAGAGGTTTCGATGCGGTCGAACATGTGTTCGATTGTACGGCACGGGATTGACCGGGTCAACCGCGCTGCTGCACCTGTAGATGCGACTTTCGCCCGTCAGCGAGCACTACTGATGGACCGTCAGGTGAGCATCTTGGCCCTCAGTGTCGATCGGCCGCCGCCCAGATGGACCCGTCGCTCCCAGGAAGAACGAGGGCCGCAATGCCCTCGGCGTGGCAGACATCGAGAAGGTGGGGATCTGCCGTCGCCAGCGCCTCACCAAAGCTCCGAGCCGTTTCAGCGGCGATGCAGTCCGCCATGCTGATAGCGCAGCGGGTGCGGTGATAGTGCCGTGCACGCAGTCGTCCCGCGGCACCGCCGATCTGCGCCGTGACAGCAGCGCCGTCGAGCAGTCCTAACTGAGCCACATCGAGGGCCGCCTCCTCCTCGTCCGCGCCGGCGAGACGGACCAGGTGATCCAGGACTTCGGCCACTCCGACCGCCGTGAGCGCGGCGTCGCCGAGGTGGAGCACCGCTTCGACCTGCGGCGCCGCCGGCTCTCCCCGGAGCAGCGCGACCACCGCGTACGCGTCGAGGACGGTCAACGCCGTGAAGCGCGCGCAGATTCATCCTGGCGGGAACGTCGCCGGGCCGCGTCAGCGCTGGGTCCCCGGTCGGCGTACTTGCCCACGAGGTCTCCGACGGCGTCGTCAGGTAGGGGTCGCAGCACGACCCGATCACCGAGGTCGACGACGACGACGCGACGGGCATTCCACCGAGATCGGGTGTCCGCCGGAATCGAGACCTGGCCGTTTCGGGACACCGTCATCACGTAGCTGGGAGTCTCCACGCGCCCATTGTACCCGTTCGACTGGTCGTTGTATGGCTCGATCAGGGCGCGGGGAACAGCCGGGTGTGCAGTTCCACCAGGAAGCGCTGGGCGGGGTCGGAGAGGTCGACCTCGCACAGTTCCTCGATGCGATGCAGCCGGTAGCGCAGGGTGTTGCGGTGGATCTGGAGGCGCTTCGCGGCCTCGCTGACGTCGCACCCCGCATCGAAGTACGCCCGCAGGGTGCGCAGGTAGTCGGTGTCGCGGGCGGTCCCGGTGCGCAGCACGTCGAGCACGCCGTCGAGCAGACCCGGGGTGCCTTGGACGATCTCGCCGAGCTCGGCCAGCACGGTGTCCGGCCGGACCTCGGACAGCAGAGCGGTCCGTGGCCTCGGCCCGGCCGCCAGCCGGTCCACGGCCCGGTCCAGGGAGCGCCGGACCGGGGCGAGTTCGGTGCCGGAAGCAAGGGGATCGCTGACGCAGGCCGCGAGGTCACGGTGCAGCAGGTCCTCGGCCCGCCCGCGCATGCGCTCGGCCAGCGCAACAGCATCAGCCTCACCCCAGTGCGGCGTGAGCACGTAGACGCGGCCGTCCAGCGATGCGGCCGTCGAACCCCGGCGCAGGAGCCGGGCGTACGCGGCCAACTGGCGGTCGTCGTCGTAGGTCGAGAGCCCGTCCGGCGCACCCTCGCACGGCCGGGACCCGATCGCCGTCAGGCACCACCCACCGTCGTGCGGCAGCTGCGCCGCGAGCGCGTCGAGTGACCCGGTTCCGCGGAGGACGCCGCGCAGCAGGTCCGCCGCGAGCAGGTCCTCGTCGACGCCCCGCGACGGCATGCTGAAGGAGGCGGCAGCAACGGCCGCGACGTCCGCGAGCAGGTCCAGATCGGCTTGCCAGTGCGGGGTCGCGCCCGCGGCGAGGCAGATGTAGCCGACGACGGCATCGCGCGCGACCACCGGAGCGATGGCCCGGGGCGCGGCGCCGGGGATGTCGATCCGGAGCGGCATCCGTCCGCTGCGCAGCCGTGCCCAGGCCCCGGAGTCCTCCAGCCACTGGCGCGCATCAGCGGGAGTGCGCCGGGCCAGGATCGCGGCCGTCCGCAACTGGTCGACGGGGTGGCCGAGATTGGCGAACGCGAGCGGGCGCAGTTCCGGGTCGGTGATCGAGACCGGGCCGTCGAGCAGGGAGGCGGCCGCCTCGGCCAGTTCGTAGAGGTCCAGCACGGCCGGCCGCCCGACCGCACGGGCCAGCCGATCGGCGGGGGCGAGCGAATGCGCGAGCACGACCACGTCGTCCCAGGCCAGGTCCGGGGCGGCCACCAGGACGGTGACACCGAGCCGGTCGGCGCGCTGGCGCAGGCCGGGCAGCTCGCGCGGGGCCTTGACGACGACGGCAGCGGCACCGGCATCGGCGGCCACGGTGAGCACCTGTTCGGCGAGCGCTGCGGTCAGCTCGGGCACCGGCACCAGGACGACATCCCCGGCCGAGACCGCACCGGCCACCGCCGGATCCCAGATGGTGACCCCGCGGACATCACGGTCGAGCCCGCCCGGGGCGGTGACGACCTCGAAGCATCCACGTCCGAGCAGCCGGCCGATGCCGAGCCCGGGGTCGCCAGGGCGGCCGGATGTCTCGGCCGGCGTTCGGTCATCCAGAGCAGTCATAGCCGCCTCCGCAGTCGCCTTGCCTGAAGCTAGACGTTGCGGCCGACGCGATCAGTGGACAGATTGCCCACCCAGGCGCCCCGACCTGGGCACAATGCCCACTCGCCGAGGGGTCCCGCCGGTCAGGTGAGGGGCTCGTCATCCCAGTCGACCCCCACGATCCGGGTCGCGAGGTGCAGGACGAGCCGGTCGTCGGGGTCGTCGAGGTCGACCGGCAGCAGCTTGCGGATCCGCTCGATGCGCTGCATCACCGTGTTGCGATGGACCCGCAGCGACGCCGCGGTGTCGGTGGCCGAGGACTCCCGGTCGAGGTAGCGGCGCAGCGTGCGGACCAGCTCGCCGGACGGGTCCGCCTCGGTCAGCGGGGCCAGCAACTCGAGGGCCTGCGCCCGCTGCGGCGCGGCGGCGTACCACCCCATCAGGAGACGCTTGGCGCTCATCGCGCCGGCGTGCTCGACGACCCCGGCCCCCTCCTCGGTCAGCGCGAGCAGGCACGCCTGCCGCGCCTCCGCGAGGGACGCCGCGATCCCGGCGGTGCCCGCATGTGCGCCACCGACGCCGGCGCACAACGTGAGGCCCAGGTGGTCGGCCTCGACGGCGCGCAGGGCGCTCTGCACAGCCGCCAGGAGCGGACCGGTGTCGAGGGCGTCCGACTCGGTCTCGGCGGTGGTCCAGAACGCCAATCCCTCGGGCCGCTCGACCAGCGTCGAACCGACCCGGTGGTGCGCGAGCTCCTCCTCGAGCTCGCGGACGAGCTCCCCCTGCGGCGGCATCGTCGCGGCGTGCGAGACCGCGATCTGGACCGCGGTGTGCCAGCCGGCCAGCCGCCACCCCAGGGCGGTCGCGCGTTCCACCGCTCGCGCGGACGGCGCCTCCGCCTGGTCGAGGATTGCGGCCAGCAGGACGGAGCGCTGCCGGCCCTCGCGCTCCATCCGGACCGCGTCGGCCGCGAGGTGCACCGCGAAGGAGAGCGCCGCGATCGCCATCGACTGCCGGATCGGGCCGATCAACGCGCGGGTCGCGGTGTTCAGCCGCGCGATCAGCCAGTAGCCGGCGTGGGCCGAGACGTCCCGCTGCACCGGGTGGAGCAACGCAACGTCGGCGCCGCCGAGCGGGAACGTCGCGGCCGCGGGCCGTGCCCCGCCCAGATGGGCCTGGACCTCGGGACGCCGCGTCAGTTCGTAAGCGGCGGCGTCCCCCGCGACGTAGCGGGATTCGGCGTCCACCAGGGCGACGGCTCCACCGATGGCCTGGGCCAGCACCCGGGTCAGCTGTTCCGGGCTCGACGGCGGAGTCTGGAATCGCTCGGCCGTGGTGCCGAGGATGCGGAGGCCCGCGATCTCCGGGGCCCGCACGTACGGGTCGAACATCGCCGCGAGGGCGGCGGGGGCGACGCCGTCGGCAACGATCAGCGGGACCGAGAGTTTGTCGGCAAGACGACGGGTCACCAGCGGGACGGGCCGCCGGGGCCGCTCGGCGAGAATGCCGGAGAGCCCGGCGCTGTGACCGAGCCGCAGGACGAGATCGGCGGCCAGTTCGTCCACGGCCAGATGCTCGGGGCCGAACACCGCCACGCTGCCCGCCGCGAGATCGGCGATCGCTGCGGCCGAGACGGTCGGCACGATCATCCGCACCGGCCGGTCCAGGCCTGCCTCCCCACCCAGGACCTCGTGGGCCAGCAGACCCATGCCCAGCAGCTGACGGACCGTCACGAGACTCGCGTTCACAGGCCACCTCCGTCGGGCCGGGCGGCGGTGAGGATCGGGCCGACCGCCCGGACCCGGATCCGGATGCAGGGCGCCGGCACATAGGTCATCAGTGCTTCCTGCACCGCGGGCACGCGCAAGCTCCGCGGATCGGCCCCCGCGCGGATGGCGTCCTGCTCGGCGAGCAGGCGGGCCTCGGCGATGGCCTCACCACGGCTGCGCCCACCGAGCCAGAAGATGCGGTCGGTCGAGCCGGCCGCCTCCGCCACCGCCGCCCCGATCGCCGCTGCATACTTCCCGTCGGCCGGACGCAGGGCCCGCCCGGCCACCGAGTCCGGAAGCACTGCGTCGGGAAGTTGTTCGGCGTCGCCGACCAGAACCAGGGGTGCGTCCAGGCCCGCCGCGGCGCGCGCGATCGCGGCCGCCCGGGTCCGCTCCGGCACGTCGGTGACCCGCAACTCGCGCAGGTTGGTGCGGATCCCGAGCACCTCGACGAGGCGACCGGACTCCTGCGGCCATCCACCGACGACTGCGCTGATGCGCATCCGCCGGCCGTCGTCGTCGAGGACCACCGCGGTCGAGGTACCGGCGAGTTGCGCTCCGCCGCTGCGGGCGCTGCTGTGCAACGCGCCGACGGTGCGCAGCGGGCGTCGAGCTGCGGCCTGCGCGGGGAACGCCGTCCCGTCCCCCCGCACCAGGTAGAGCTCGTCCGGCAGTCCCCGCGCCGTCATCACCGCGGCCAGTTGGTCGATCGTGCGGCGCGCGGCCGGCGCCAGGGCCGCGTCGAGCACGGCGGTGTTCTCCCGCTCCAACAAGCCGAGTCCGCCGTCCTGGCCACCGGTGATCACCGGTACCTCCGGGCCCAGCACGTCCCCGAGCACCCGGGCCGCCTGGTCTTCATCGTCGCGGTTGGCCTGCGCGTGGATCGCCGTGACGGCCACCGCCGCCACCTGGCCGCGGCACTCGAGCCCGAACGCTTGGACAGCGGCCAGGTCGACGGGCGCCGACCTGCGGCCGTCGTACTCGTGGCCACCGCGCACCATGGCCACCCGACCCCGCACCACGCGCGTCAGATCCGTCGGCCACCGGGTGAACGGGGGCACGGCATTCCCGGCCGGCGCCCCGATCCGTAGGACGCCGACGGCAGCGCAGTCGGCGGGACGGTAGAGCGGACGCGACAACGCCGTGGCCAGGACGACGCGGGCGACGGTGCCGGGTGCGGCTGCGTTGCCGAGCGACTCGAACAACGCCGCGACCGCAGCGGCGATGGCCCCGTCGGCACCGAGGTCGCCGCTGCTCACCGCGGCCCGCGCGAGCACCTCGTTGTCGGACCCGAGCACGACAGCGGTGGCCTGCCGTCCGCCGACGGCCAACCCGATGCGCCCGCTCACGACAGCACTCTCGCGGGGACGCATTCCAGGTCGAACCCGAACGCGCGGGGACCGACCCGCGCGAGACCTTCCGCGGTGTGCCACCGCGGGTCGACCGGACTGGCCACCACGTGGACGTGCTGGCCTTCCACGACGTCGGGGGACTGCAGAACGGCACCGGTGTCGAGGTCGATCAGATTGATCAGATCGGGCACCGTCACGACCGGCACACCATCCTCGGTCGCGACCAGATTCTCACTCTGGAAGTCGATCCGCAGCGACCGCTCGCGGTCGGCGGACTCCAGGCTGAGCGTTCCCTTCGCGAGCCCGTCGTGCAGGTGCTGGGCCGTCTCGAGGACGAGACCGCTGAAGATGATGCGGCCACCGCACCGGGCGAGGAACTGGGAATAATTCTCCGCGGGACCGGGCTCGACCGCGCGCAGCAGCGCACCCAGTTCGGCGCACTCGGTCAGCGCGCGCTTCGACCCGATCTCCTCGCACTGCCGGACGTCGAGCAAGTAGGCGCTGCACATCGCCACCAGGCCCATGCTCGGCAGGCAGCTGCGGATCAGTGAACTTGCGGTGTCGTCGTCGGCCGCCGAGAGGACCGCCAGCGAGCCGACCGAGTCGACGACGATGACCGGGGAGATCGGGATGCCCGCCAGTGCGAAGACCGTCATCTCCAACTTGGGGAACGTGCGGCGCATGCCGTCGACGTCCAGGCACGGCAGCCCGAGCTGAGCCGCGACCACGAGGGGTGTCAAGGCGTTCACGGGCCCGAGCTGCAGCGGCAGCACCGCGACGCACGGGCGACCGGCGTGCGATTCCAGCGCGGCGCGCAGCGCGGGCGCCTCCCGGTCCCCGTGCGGCTTCTCGATGAGGGTGTGGGGGGCGCCCGCTCCCACCACCGGCAGCACCAGCCCGTCCGGGTCCAGTTCCGCGGCGTCGACGAGGCGGATCGGCCCGTGCCGCTCCAGCGCCGCATGCAACATCTGCCGGGGCAGATACGGGTCACCACCGCCGCCGCTGCCGAAGAAGAGCGCGCCGGTCGCGAGATCGTCGACGTCCGCCGCCTCGATCAGCCGCACGTCACCCTCCCGCCCGAGACCTTCCTACGCCAGGGCGGACAGCCTCGCAGACGCCGGCGCAGAACTGGTCTCGACGCTGATCACGTCCACCACGCGGGCCACGGTCGTCGCGAGCCGATCGCCCCGCCCACCGGTGGTCTCGACCAGACACCAGATCCGGGTGCCACCCCCGGGCTCGCTGCTGCACCGCAACTCCCGGATCCGCGCCCCACGGGACCCGAGCAGCACCACGACCCGGGCCAGCAGCGCATCGGAGGTCGCCGCGGTGATCTTCAGGGCAGTGAGCTCCATCAGGTGGACCGGCGGATCGCGAGCACCCGAACCACCTGACTACCCATCAGCGCGATCGCGCCGGCGGCCGCCAGGAAGAGATAGAAGCTCTCGAACGAGGTGGTGCCCTCATCCAGGAAACTCCCCGCCGCGGCGGCCGGCACGAAGTTCTGGGGCGGCAGCGCTCCCGCCGTGCCGACGCCCGGCGCGATCCCGACACCGGGAGCGGCGGCGAGGTCGGTGCCGGGCAGGGTGGATCCGTCGGACGCCGCGAAGCCGGTCCCGAGGTCGGCCCCGTCCGGAACGACCCCGGTGTTGGCCGCCCCGCCTCCGCCACCGAGCACGTTGCCGGTGGCCGACACCTGGACCCGGCCCAGGGTGATCGTCTCGGTCGTGGTGCCACGGTCGGACGACGTCGTCACAAGGATGCGCAGCGCCCCGGAGGTCAGGCCGGTGATCTTCTTCCTGGCGTCCGGACTCGGGCTCACGGTGCCGTCGGTGTAGCGGTACTCCTGCGGTAGGTAGGCCAGCGTGATGCCGGCCGGCTTCAGTGCGTCGTTCAGCGCGGCGATCCCGCCGACGTCGAGCGGGGTGGGCTCGGAGCCGAAGGCGGTCACGCCGTCCCCGGTCAGACCGGAGACCAGGCCGGCCAGGCTGATCGTGCCGAGGTGGGTCGCGGTGACCGGCACGATGTCGCCGCCTGCGTTCTGGGTGAGGCTGGCGTAGGAGGACACGTTGAACACGTCGAGGATGCCGCTCAGGGTCAGCGCGTGTACGCCGGCGGCCGCCTCGGTGAAGACCTGCTCGTCGGTGGCGAGACTGTTCGCGAAGGCGAACGCGTTGTTCTCCTCCGACGTCGCGGACTGCCCGCCGAGGCTGACCTTGCCGATGGCCTGCTTGGGCAGCGCGGTCGCGACCAACTCGTAGCCGCCGGCGTTCTGCGTGCTTTTGGGCGAGACCGGGTCCTTGGCGTAGACGTAGCCGGGGAAGGCGGGCACCACCGGCAGGCCGGCGCCGAAGGTGGACTGCGCGATGCCGTTACCGGTGCTCGGCAGCGTCGAGACCAGCGGCGAGTACGGCGCCCCCGCGTCGGCCAGGCTCTCGCCGTTGCTGTCGAGTTGCGAGCTCGCGCCGTAGGACCCGACGGAGAAGGGCAGGCCGAGCGGAACGTTGGGGTCGGTCATCGTCGACTGCAGCGCCACGGCCTCGGACTCAAGGTCGTAGACGTACGTGCCGGCCGAGGCCGTGCCGGCACCGACCAGGGCGCCGGCCCCCACGACGAGGCCGAGGGCAGTCGGTCAGCGGGAGTCCGCGGGGAAACAGGTGTGCGGTCATGATGCGAGACCTCCCAGGTACGAGTGCGCGATCGACTCTTCGCTGATCTCGGACGGCTCGCCGACGTAGGTCAGCCGGCCCCGGTCGAGGATGTAGACGTAGTCCGCGAGCTCCAGCGCGCGCGAGACGTACTGCTCGACGAGGAGCAGGGAGATCCCGGAGCCGGCCAGTTGCCGGAGGTAGGTGAAGATCTCGTCGACGATCTTGGGTGCGAGCCCCATCGAGACCTCGTCGAGCAGCACCACCGTCGGGTTGGCGACGTAGGCGCGGGCCAGCGCGAGCATCTGCTGTTCGCCCCCGGACATCGTGCCGGCACGCTGCTCGAGGCGCTCGCCGAGACGGGGGAATGCCTCGGTCACCTGCTGGAGTACGCGTCGCCGGTCAGATCCCGGGGCGGCCTGCAGCCGGAGATTGTCGGCGACGGTGAGCGAGGGAAAGATCCCCCGACCCTCGGGGACATGACAGAGCCCGCGTCGCGCCAACCGCTCCGACCGAGCACCCGTCAGATCCTGGCCGTCGAGCAGCACCGAGCCGGCAATCGGGCGGAGTTGGCCCGAGGCGACCCGGAGCAGCGTCGTCTTCCCGGCACCGTTGGCCCCGAGCAGCGCGACGACCGAGGCCGCCGGGACCGTCAGGGAGACGTCGCGCAGGACGAGACCGGTGTCGTAGCCGGCCGAGATGTTCCGGAGCTCAAGCATCGAGCGGCACCTCTCCCCCGAGGTAGGCGGCGCGCACGACCTCGGAGGTCATCGCCTCCGACGTCGGGCCCGGACCAGATCCGGCGACCGAAGTCGAGGACGTAGACGGTGCTGCAGACGTCGGCGACCAGCGCCATGTCGTGCTCGACGAGGAGCACCCCGATGCCGGTGTCGGCGACGTGCGCGGCGAGCACTTCGCCGAACCCCTCGGTCTCGTGCACGTCGAGGCCCGAGGACGGTTCGTCGAGCAGCAGGAAGCGGAACGGGCTGGCGATCGCGCGAGCCAGTTCGACCAGCCGCCGCTGCCCCGTCGACAGGTCACGGACGCGGCGCTGGGCGTGCACCTCGAGCCCGCACCGCGCCATCGCGTCCCGCGCGCGTTGCGCGATCTCGCGCCGCTCGGTGGGCGGCGCCCAGAACTGCCCCCAGGGCCGGCGTGAGGACAGCACGCCCTCCGGACCCATCGCGATGTTCTCGACGACGCTCATGGAGTCGAAGAGCTCCATGCGCTGGAAGGTGCGACCGAGACCGGCCGCGGCCCGGGCCGGTGTCGACAGGGTGTCGAGCCGCCGCTCACCGAGGCGGACCCTCCCGCGCTGCGTACGGACGACGCCGGTGCACGCGTTGAAGGTGGTGGTCTTCCCCGCGCCGTTCGGGCCGATCAACGCGGTGATGGTTCCCGGCTCCGCGCGCAGCGACAGACCCGACACGGCCGTCAGGCCGCCGAACTGCACGTGAACGTCATCGACCTGGAGGGCGGGCATCTGGTCGGCGCTCATCGGGACGTCCCCACCAGTTCGCGCGCCGGCTGGACCTGAGGTTGGCGTGCGTGCACCGGTGAACTGGCGCCCCGGTCGGCCCCGCGCTCCCGCAGCGCCGGCAGCCGCACGCCGGGCACGACCGCCACCGCCAGCGCCAGGCCGCCGAAGATCGCGCCGCGGTAGTCCGTGAAGAACCCGGAGTCCATCGGCGGGTAGATCTTCGACACCGCGAACAGGTAGGCGGCGACGACCGGGGCGAGGATCGGCCGGCGGCCGCAGAAGGCCAGCACCGCGATGAGCGCGAGGGAGTTGAAGTAGCCGAACGCACCGCTGGGGTCGCCACCGGCGCCCGTGGTGGCGCCACCGATGAGCGCACCCCCGATCGCGGCGATGAAGGCCGACAGGCAGAACACCGACAGCCGCGTCACCCGGGTCCGCACCGCGTGGGCGTCCAGAGCGGCCGGCGAGTCGGCCAACGCGCGCAGGATCCGCCCGAGCCGACTGCGCCGCACCAGCAGCACGAGCCCGGCCAGGAGCCCGGCGAGAACCACGACGAGGTAGTAGTAGCCCCGGTCGCCCTGGGTGTCGAGCCCCGGCAGGTCCGGACGCGTGATGACTTCGGAGTTGTCGAGGCCGAACATCAGGCCGGACGTGTACAGCAGGTTCTGCGCGAGCAGCCCGAAGCCGAAGGTCGCGACGGCGAGGTAGACCCCCGACAGCCGGAACGACGGGATCGCGACGATCGCGCCGGCCGGCACCGCGGCGAGGCCGGCGAGCAGCAGGCACGCGAGCCACGGGAATCCGGCTTGCTGCAGGTGTGCGAACGTCGAGGCACCGATCGCCGCGAACGCCATCTGGCACAGCGAGATCTGGCCCGAGGACCACAGCAGCAGACCGAGCGAGAGCAGCACGATCGCGAACCCGACGCCCACGGTGAACTGGTTGAGGTCGGGGCCGGGGACGATCGCGGGCAGCACCAGGAAGAGCATCAGTGTGGCCACCGCCAGCCCGCCGTTGACGCGCGGCGGCAGGTGGCGCACCGGCGCCAGCTTGCGCACGCGTTTCGTACCGCGCTCGATCAGGCGGGCCCGGGGGACGAACAGCAGGGCCGCGACCAGCGCGACGAACGGAACCTGCGTGTACAGCCCGGTCACCCACGCGTTGCTGCTGCCGGCGAGCTCGTTACCGATCACGTTGGTGGCAATGCCGATGCCGATCGCGGCGAGAAACGTGACGACGAGGTTGTCGAACGCGCCGAGGGCCGCGGCACCGAACGCCGTGATGTAGAGCAGCAGCATCTGGTTGACGTCGATCCCGAGGACCGGGGCGATCAGCATCCCGGAGATGGAGCAGAAGCACGACCCGATCGCCCACGCGTAGCGTCGCACCGTGATCGGGCTGGTGCCCTGCGAGGCCAGCAGTTCCGGGTCGTCGACGAGGGCCTGCATGGCCAGGCCGATCCGGTTGCGGCGGAAGAACAGCGTCAGCCCGATCGTCGCCGCGAGCGCGAGCCCGACGACGAGAATCTGACTCAGCAACACCTGGGTGCCGGCGATCTCCACCGGCCGCTGCGACAGGTACGGGGGGAACTGCAGGGTGACGGTGCCGTAGGCACCCGTCAGCACCGACTGGAGCAGGACGACCAGGCCGATGGTGGCGACCACCTTCATGACCGCGGGTGCTTCCTCGAGCCAGAACGCGATGCGTTCCAACACCAGCGATCCGAGCAGCCCGACGAGCAGCAGCGAGAGCGCGAAGGCGACCGGCCAGGGCAGGCCGGCGTCGATCCGGAAGGAGTAGAAGACGTAGGCCGACGCTGCGGCCTGGGCCCCGATCGCGAAGTTGAAGATGCCCGAGGTCTTGAAGGTGAGCACGAGGCCGAGCGCGGCGAAGGAGTAGATCGCGCCGTCCGAGATCCCCGTCAGCACGAACGGCCACATGTTGCGCGCCTCGGCGATCGGTGCCCCGATTCCCACGACCAGCAGGAGGGCGGCGAGCCACGCCCGGTGTAGCCGAGGCGTTCGACGCGGTCCCGCACGGCGGTCACGGTCGGCGCTGTTCACGGCCGGCACAGCCCGCACGGAACGCGGCCGACTCGCTCGTGCTCGGCGCGGGACTGCGGCGTCCAGGACCGGTCCGAGACCATGGCGCACATCGGGCGGTGGAAGTAGCGCTCGGACCCGACGTAGCCTGTCCACGTCGTCGGCAACGGACACCAGTGCGTGGACGGCGGGCGCGGGTGTGAGCAACAGCCGCCGCCGGACACCGACCGCCCGCCGGCCGGCGAGGAACCAGTTCGCGTAACCGGCGCCGATCAGCACGAAGCCGACGATCACGACGTTGAACGGCGCGATCTGCTGCTCCAGCGCGGGCTCCTCCGCGACCTGGAACCAGCCGACCGCCCACACCAGGGCGCCAACCGCGACCACGCCGCCGCCTGAACCGCGTCGGCGCGGGTCCAGGGCAGGTGGGTCAGGGTCCGGCCGGTCACAGCGCCGCCGGAACGCGGGAGTTGCGCGGAGCTTCCGTCGCCGGCGCCTCCAGAGCGGCGAGGCCGGCCTCACGGATCGCGGCCTCGATCAGGTCGAGCTTGCGCCACTCGTCGCGCAGGTCGGCGGACAGCCACAGCATCGCGCCGGTGCCGAGCAGGAACAGTCCACCCAGTCCGCAGCCGGCGATGTACGGCAACTGCTTGGCGGTGAACGCCGTCTCGCTGACGCCGAGCCAGCCGACGAACAAGGTGATGGCGCCGGCGAACACGCACGTCCACGCCCCGGCACGGTCCCACTGCAGCCGCAGCCAACCGAAAAGGTCAGTTCGCATCGTTCCTCCCGCACATCGAGAAAATCAGCACAGCGGCTTGCTGCCTTCGGGCGCGGTGAACCTGCCGTTGGCGACGCCCCAGATGAACACGCAGGGCGCGGCGGTCGTCCCGTTCCTGCTGTAGCTGACCGGGACGATGAAGCCGCCCAGCGTCTCCTTGCGAACCTTGTAGAGCGCGGTGAGCAGCTCCGCCGATGTCGGGTTGTCCGACAGGTTCTTTCCGACGTGACCCAGCATCAGAGCGCCGGCGTAGGCCTGGGTCCCGAAGCCGCTCTCCCCCACCGACGGCGCGTAGGTCTCGATGACCTTGTGGAACTGGTTGACCGAGGCGAGGTCACGGGCACCGGTCGACACGGTGGCACCGGGCATGAGCGCCTCGGACAGCGCCGGGATGGTCGGCATCTCCTTGGTCGCGTCCAGGCCGAGGAGCAACAGCTTGGGCTTGAAGCCCTGGTTCGCGCAGTCCTTCACCAGTCGGGCCGCGCCGGCGGTGTCCATCAACATGTAGATGACTTCGATGCCGCCCTGCTTCATGCGCAGGCACTGGCTCGTGTAGCTGGGGGCGACCAGGGAGACCTGGTAACTCTGCACGACGTACTTGCCGACCTCGGACTTCTGCACTTCGTCGTTGAGGTAGGAGCAGAGGGCGCTGATCTCGAGGCAGTAGAGCATCCCCATCTTCGTGGCGCCGCGCTCGACGTACATCTTCAGGCCCTTGACGATCTGGACCGCGCCCGGCGCGGAGACCGGGAAGTTGACCGGCGAGGTGAATCGGGCCTCGGTGGCCCCCTCGCCGCCGATCATCGGGACGTTCTTCGCCCGCATGTACGCCTCGACCTGCTCGAAGCCGAAGAAGTGCACGTCCCCGACGAACGCGAGGACCTTGTCGCTCTCGACCAGTCGCTTGGCGAGGGTCAACGCGGTCGCGGGGTCGCCCTGGTCGTCGGCCACGATCACCTTGATCGGGTGACCGTTCAGTCCGCCGTGGTCGTTCTGGTACGCCACCCAGGCGGCCACGGACTTCGGTGCGCCCGCGGTGACCGCCCCCAGGACACCGGAGAAGGAGCCCAGCTGGCCGAAGGTGACGACCGACTTGTTGGCCACCGTCGGAGCTGACCTGGTCCCGTTCGACGGTGCCGTCGGCTGGGCCCCCTGCGCCGCGGGCTTGTTCTTGCCGTCCGAGGTCGCGGGGGCCGTGCCGCCGGGACCGGGCGCGGCAGCCGCCGGCGATCCGTCCGTCGGTGCACCCCCACCGACGGACGGATCGACGACGGCTCCACCGACTGCGGCGACGTCGCCCAGCGCGGACTGCGAACCACCCGCCGCCGTAACGGATGCGGGCCCACGGAGCGCCTCGACGATCTCCTGGTCCGACGCGCGGCTACCGCATCCGGCGGGCGTGGCCAGGACCGCGGCGGCGAGCACAAGAGTGATCGCTTTCCTCAGCATGATCAGTTCCTCGAATCGAACAGCGTGACCGGGCGCTTGTCCCAGCCGCGGGTCACGAAGTTGGCGACCTTCGGTTGCGGCGGGGTCGAACCGTGGGTGAGGTTCGGGAAGCGCCCGAGAATCCTGGTCAGCCCGACGGTGCCCTCCATCCGCGCGAGCGGGGCGCCCACGCAGCGGTGGATGCCGTGGCTGAAGGACAGGTGCCGCTTGTTCTCCCGATCGAGGTCGAAGGTGGTCGGGTCCGGGAAGACGCGGGGATCCCGGTTGGCGGCCGCGAGCAGGAGGAAGATCGGCGTGCCCGCGCGGATCTCGCGCCCGCCCAGCACGTGATCCGTGGTCGCCTTGCGGTAGTCGAAGTGGAAGGGCGGGTCGAAACGGAGCACCTCTTCGACCGCCTGCGGCATCAGCGAGGGATCCGCGACGAGCCGCGCCTGTAGTTCCGGACGGTCCAGCAGGATGGTGATGGCGTTGCCCAGCAGGTTCGTCGTGGTGTCGTTGCCGGCCGCGAGCAGCAGCATCGCCTGCGCCACCGCGACCACGGTCTCCAGCGGCTCGTTCTCGTCGACCGGGGTGTTCACGATCAGCGAGATCAGGTCGTCCTGCGGAGACTTCCGTCGGTCTGCCGCAACCGCCTCGAGGTAGTCGAGGAAATCCACGGTTTCGTAGATGGCCCCGACCCGGGCATCGCCCTGGACCCCGGGATCGATCGCGAGCGCCAGCGCATCGGTCCACCTCGCGAACAGCGCGAAGTCCGACCGGGGCAGACCGAGGATCGTCGCGATCACCTCGATCGGGATCCTGGCCGCCAGTCTGTCCATGAAGTCGACCTCGTCGCCGGAGCGGAACTCGGCGAGCAGGTCGTCGGCGATCCGCTCCATCGTGTCCTGGTAGCCGGCCAGCGCCCGCGGGGTGAAGGCGTGCCGGAAGACCTTGCGGACCCGCGTGTGCTCAGGCGGATCGAGGTAGATGAGGAAGCTGTTGGCGACCTCGCCGTAGCGGGCCTGCACCGGGTCGGACGGGTCGTGCGCGGTCGCCCCGGAGCTGGCGCCCATCACGTTGGAGTAGGTCGCCGGGTCCTCACCCACCATGCGGATGTCCGCCGCCCGGGTCGCCACCCAGCCCTGCAGTTCCGCGCACCAGTGCACGCCCTCGTCCAGTTCCCGCAGCTCGTCGTAGAGCGGGAACGGATCCGTCAGACCACCGAGAACGACCTGGGTGAGGATCGCGGTTCCGGTCTCGGTGCTCATCGTGCTCGTCATCGGGAGGTCTCCGGGGCGAGTAATCGGTCGAGAAACGCGGGTCGGCGCAGCGTTCCCCGACGGTCGCAGCGCGGGACGGACCGGGTCATTGGGCAACGGACCAACCTTTCCGACCCGCCCCTTGGAAGCCTGGACAAGCGTGCTCGGCGCCGTGGTGGCGGCCGGCTGGACGGCCCTCCCCGTTCTCGACGCGCGAACTTTGCGTCGTGGCACGCCCGCCGGCAAATTTCTTGCGCCGACGCCGCCGCAGCGCGAACGTCGGTTGCCGCCGGGCGCCGGGACGGGTGGGCTGCGCCGACCCCATCCGTCCCGCAGGAGGCCGCCATGACCACCGAAGCCCCGGTCGTCACCCTGGACGACAAGTACCTCGCCACGTCCGGGCGGATCCTGCTCTCCGGGGTGCAGGCGCTCGTGCGCCTGACCCTTGAGCAACGCCGGCTCGACCTGGACCACAACCTGAACACGCGAGTTTTCGTCAGCGGCTACCCGGGTTCACCACTCGGCGGCCTGGACCTCGCGCTGCAGGCGGCGCAGCGGATCCTCGATCCCGCGGGCGTCGTGTTTCGCCCCGGCTTGAACGAGGAGCTCGCGGCCACAGCGGTGGCCGGCACGCAACTGCTCGACCTCGTGCCCGGCCGGCGCCACCAGGGCGTGGTGGGGTTCTGGTACGGCAAGAACCCCGGCCTGGATCGTGCCGCCGATGCGATCCGGCACGCCAATGTGGCCGGGACTGCTGCGCTCGGCGGCGCGGTCGCGATCATCGGTGACGACCCGTCCGCCAAATCGTCGACGGTGCCGAGCTCGTGCGAGCCGATGGCGCAGAGCCTGGCGCTGCCCTTGTTCGCGCCCGGCTCGGTGGGCGAGATCATCGAGTACGGCCTACACGCGGTGGCACTGTCCCGGGCGGCGGGCCTGTGGACCGGGCTCAAGATTCTCGCCGACGTCGCGGATGCCTCCGCGACGGTTGACGCCGGCTTCGCGCACCTCGGGCTCCGTGTTCCGGCGCCGCCTTCGCCCCGTCCACGACCCACGTTGGTCGGCCCCGCCTCCCTCGACGCCGAAGAGGATCTGCTCACGCGACGCCTGGACATCGCGCGGCAGTACGCAAGCAGCTGCGGTCTGAACCGCACGGTGTTCTCGGCCGACAGACCGCGGCTCGGTGTCCTCGCGTCCGGTCCGTCCTTCGCCGCGGTGGAGCGGGCCTTCGCCGACCTCGGACTCTCCGAGGGCGATCTCGGCGCGCTCGGTGTGCGGCTGGTGCGCCTCGGTATGCCCTACCCGGTGGCTCCCGCCGATCTTCGCGAGTTCACCGCCGGACTGGAACAGGTAGTCGTGGTCGAGGACAAGACGCCGTTCCTGGAGGACCAGGTGCGCGGCGCGTTCCATCGCAGGCCGAACGCTCCGCTGGTCGTGGGCCGGCACGACGAGCAGGGCCGCCCGTTGCTCCCGGCCCGCGGCGCCGTCGGCGCCGACGACCTCGCGCGGGTGCTCGCCGACCGTCTCGGCCGGGAGCGGTTGCCGGCCCCGGCGCGCGCCCATCTGGAAAGTCTCGCTCCGGCACGGCGGGCGCGGATCTCGCTCCCGCTGCTGAGCAGCCGCACCCCGTACTTCTGTTCGGGGTGCCCGCACAGCACGTCCACCCGCGCCGCCGACGACACCCTCGTCGGCGTGGGCATCGGGTGCCACGTGATGGTGGCCCTGGAGCCGGCCGGGCGGGGCCGTCAGATCGGCATCACGCAGATGGGCGGCGAGGGCGCGCAGTGGCTCGGCCTCGCTCCGTTCACCGATGACCCGCACTTCGTGCAGAACCTCGGCGACGGGACCTTCCACCACTCCGGATCGCTGGCGATCCGGGCCGCTGTGGCCGCGAGGGTCAACCTCACCTACAAGCTGCTCTACAACGACGCCGTCGCGATGACGGGCGGGCAGAGCCCACCGGGTCGGCTCGACGTCGCCGCCCTCACCCGGAGCCTCGCGGCCGAGGGTGTCCGTCGGATCGTGGTCACCACCGACGACATCCGTCGCTACCGCGGCGTCGCCCTCGACCCGATCGCCAGCGTCCGGCGCCGCGAGGACTTTCCGGACGTCGAGCGGGAGCTCGCTGGTGTCGATGGCGTGACCGTGCTCCTGCATGACGATCGGTGTGCGGCCGAGGAACGGCGCCTGCGCAAGCGTGGCCGGCTGCCGACGCCCACGGCGAAGGTCGTGATCAATGAACGGGTCTGCGAGGGGTGCGGTGACTGCGGGGACGCGGTCGACCTGCCTGTCCGTGCAGCCGGTGGTCACCGAGTTCGGCCGCAAGACCCGCATCCACCAGAGCTCCTGCAACAGCGATCTGACCTGCCTTCAGGGCGACTGCCCGTCGTTCCTGCTGGTCGAACCGCGGGACTCGAAGACGAATGGATTGCCGGCCCTGCCGGTCGTCCTTCGCGAGCCGATCCCACGCTTGCGCGGGGAGGACGTCCTGGTGCGGATGCCGGGCATCGGCGGCACCGGGGTGGTGACGGTGTCGGCGATCCTGCAGATGGCCGCGCACCTGGACGGGCTGCACACCGCCGGACTGGAGCAGGTCGGACTCGCCCAGAAGGGGGGCCCGGTGATCTCCGACGTCCGCATCGCCAAGCAGCCGGTCCGGGGCGCGCTGCGCGCCTCGCGCAACACGGTCGACGTACTGCTCGGCTTCGACGTGCTGGCCGCAGCCGACGAGGCGATTCTGGCCACGCTTCGGCGCGGTCGGACGGTCGCGGTGCTCAACACCGACCTCGTGCCGACGGCCGCGATGGTGACCGGACAATCGGTCCTCGTCGGTGCGGAGGACAGCGTGTCCCGCATCCTCGCGTTCACCTGCACCGAGGGGTCCTGGTTGCTGCCCGCTCAGACCCTGGCCGAGGCGCTGTTCGGCGACCACATGCCGGCCAACATGTTGCTGCTCGGCGCCGCCTACCAGCACGGCTGCCTTCCGGTCTCCGCCGCCGCGATCGAGGAGGCGATCGCGCTCAATGGCTCCGCTGTCAGCAACACCGTGGCGGCCTTCCGCTGGGGCCGCGCCGCGGTGCTCGATCCCGCAGCGGTGTGTGCGGCCACCGGGACGGGCGAGGCCCCCGCGTTGACTCCCGAGGAGTCGCACGCTCTGCGCGTGAAGGATCTGACGCACTATCAAAATGCGGACCTCAGCCAGCGGTACGCCGACGAGACGGCCGCCTTCACCGCCAACGCAATCACCCGGGTAGGAGCGGACGAGGGCCGCCGAATCGGCCACGCATACGCGATCGGCCTGCACCGCTTGCTGGCCTACAAGGATGAGTACGAGGTCGCTCGGCTCCACCTCGACCCGACCGAGCGGGCACGGTTAGCTGCCGAGTTCGGGCCGAACGCCCGGCTCACCGTACTGCTGCACCCGCCCGCGCTCCGGTCGCTCGGAATGACGCGCAAGATCCGATTGCGACGCAGCGCACGTCCGCTGTTCCAGGTGCTGTACGCGGCACGCAGACTTCGGGGCACCCGACTCGATCCCTTCGGGTACGCCCACGTCCGCCGCGTCGAGCGGGCCCTGATCTCCGACTACCGCGACGGCGCCCAGGACGCGCTCGGGCACCTGCGCTCGGACACGGTCGACGCCGTGATTGCACTCCTGGAGCTGCCGGCGGCGATCACCGGCTACGAGGAGATCAAACTCGCGCGGGTGACCGAATTCCGCGAACGGATGCGCGCGGGGCTGATCGAGCTGGCCGGTTGAGCGCTGGTCAGGGGCGGGTCCACGACCCCAGCACCATCAGCGTGCGCGTCCCCGTCACCGCACCCGCGCGTCGCAGCTGGTCAACCACGGCCTGGAGGTGCGACAGGTCGCGGGCGCGGATCTGGATGAGCGCGTCCAGGTCCCCGGCAATGGTGTGCACGGCGTGGACCTCGGGCACGGCGGAAGCGATCCGGACGATGTCCTCGACCGAAGTACGCCCGGTGTAGCGAACCTCCGCGAATGCTTCGACGGTCCAGCCCAGCCGAGCGTGATCGATCTGGGCGGTGAAGCCGCGGATCACTCCGCTCTGCTGCATCCGCTCAACGCGTCGCTTGACCGCCGCGATCGACATACCCACGGTCCGCGCCATGGCCGAATACGTCTGCCGGCCGTCCAGCCGCAGCAGTTCCACCAGTCGGCGGTCGACCGCATCCAGGTTTCCGGCCGGCTGCGTTCGAACGATTGGTTCAGGCACGCGGTCGATTCTGCGAGCACCGGCAGGCCGCTGTCATGGACAGCCGGACCAAAGACCCCGGCACGCGCTGACCGATCGAACAAAGGTTCCGGTGAACTGCGGCAAGGGATCCGCATGCCGGCTCGTCCGCCGGGTAGCGGCAGAGCGTGAGCGACGACGCAACCACCACTCCGCACGGCGGCGACGCCGGGGCGGACGAGCCCGACGTCGGGCAGACGAGTACCGAGGACCTACCGGCGGGCGAAGGCCTCGACATGGGCGAGGACCGGGCGGCCGAGCAGGGATCCGCGGCGCGGGACGACGACATGGCCTCCGGACACCTCGGTGAGCCGGGCGGGCCGGCGTGGGCACGCACCGAAGGCGACGGATGACGCCTTAAGTGTCGGCCCGTTCCGACCGGGGTAAGGGCCCGGCCGGAGGTCGTATCGGGTGAGGCAGCGCACGGTGGCCGCGTGGAGCGCCCTGGTCCTGGCGACCGGGCTGCTGATCGGCTGCGGTGACGATGACGACGGCCTGACGCTCAACTTCTACACGGCCGCCGACGCGGCGGAGCAGTACGCGCTCGCAGCCGCCGACTGCACGACGGCGGCGAACGGTCGCTACCGCATCGCCCACCACATGCTCCCGCGCCAGGCCGACGACCAACGGCTGCAGCTGGCCCGGCGGATCGTCGGCGGGGACAGTGCGCTGGACATCATCGGCCTCGACGTCACGTGGACCGCCGAATTCGCCGAGGCGGGCTGGGTCGAGCCGTTCCCGGCCCAGGTCGCGGATCGCGTCCGGGCGGGCACCCTCGCGGGCCCGCTGCGGACGGGCACCTGGGAGGACCAGCTCTACGCGGCGCCGCTGAACACGAACACCCAGCTGCTCTGGTACCGCAAGGACCTGATGCCGGACGGTCAGCCGCCGAAGACGTGGGACGAACTCCTCACCATCGCCGAGGGCCTGGCCGACCAGCGGCGGCCGAGCTGGATCGAGGTGCAGGCCCAGCAGTACGAGGGCATCACCGTCTGGTTCAACTCGCTGCTCACGAGCGCGGGGGGCCGGATCGTCGGCGACGACGGGGAGACCGTGACCCTGGACGAGGGCGACGCCGCACGCCGGGCCCTGGAGATCATGGCGCGCGTCGGTACGGCGAAGGGCGCCGATCCGTCGCTCTCCCAACGCGACGAGGGCAGCGCCCGCCTCGCGATGGAATCGGGGCGGGCCGCCTTCCAGGTCAACTACCCGTTCGTGCTGCCCGGTCTGGCGGAGAACGGCGGCGGGGCGTTCCTGGACGACAACGGCAACCCCACGACGAATGACACCGGGCGCACGGTGGCCGACGAGTTCGCCTGGGCCCCGTATCCGGCCGTGGACGCGAACCGACCCGCCTCCGTCACCATCGGCGGGTTCAACCTCGCGGTCCCGACCACCAGTGACCACCCGACCGAGGCCTTCGAGGCGATCGAGTGCCTGCGCAGCCGGGACAACCAGTTGCGCAACGCGGTCGACGCCGGGGTCCCGCCCACACTCGCCGACCTGTACACCGATCCCGCGTTTCAGGAGGAGTACCCGGCGTGGGAGGCGATCAAGGCCTCCCTCGACTCGGCGGCGGTCCGTCCGGCCTCGCCGGCGTACCAGTCCATCTCGATCGTGCTGTCCGCCGGCCTGAGCCCGCCCGGCGGAATCGATCCGGAGGACGACGTCGAGAAGCTGACGTCGCAGGTCGAGGACGCGGTGAACTCGGAGGGATTGGTGCCATGACCAGCGTCGCGACCGCCCCACCGCCGGCGCCACACCGGGCGGGGGCCGCCACGGACGAGAAGCGCGCCGAACGTCGGCTCGCTTTCCTGCTCTGCGCCCCCGCGGTCCTCGTGATGATTGCGGTCACGGCCTATCCGATCGGGTACGCGGTGTGGCTGTCGATGCAGCGTTACGACCTGCGGTTCCCGAACGACCGCGAGTTCGTGGGCCTGGACAACTATGGCGCGGTACTGACGGACCGCTACTGGTGGACCGCGCTGATGGTGACCGTCGGGCTCACGGTGGTGACCGTGGCGATCGAGCTGGTCCTGGGCCTGGCCCTCGCCCTGCTCATGCACCGCACAATCGTGGCGCGCGGCACCGTGCGCACCGTGCTGCTCATCCCCTACGGCATCGTCACGGTCGCCGGCGCGTTCAGCTGGTACTACGCGTGGACGCCGGGGACGGGCTACCTGGCCAACCTGCTGCCGGAGGGTGAGGCGCCGCTGACGGAACAGCTCCCGGCGCTGGGCATCGTCGTGATCGCCGAGGTCTGGAAGACCACCCCGTTCATGGCGCTCCTGCTGCTCGCCGGCCTGGCGCTGGTGCCCGATGACCTCCTGCGGGCGGCCCAGGTCGACGGCGCCGGGGCCTGGCAGCGGCTGACCCGCATCATCCTCCCGATGATGAAACCGGCCATCCTGGTCGCGCTGCTGTTCCGCACCCTCGATGCGTTCCGCATCTTCGACAACATCTACGTTCTGACGCGGGGCAACAACGACACCGGCTCGGTCTCGATCCTGGGCTACGACAACCTGTTCAAAGCCTTCAACCTCGGCATCGGCTCTGCGATCAGCGTGCTGATCTTCGTGTGCGTCGCGATAATCGCCTTCCTGTTCGTGAAGGGCTTCGGCACTGCGGCGCCCGGCTCGGACGACGAGGTGAGACGTTGATGGCCACCTCCACGATCGGCGGACCCGACACCGTCTCGCGCAAGCTCGGTTGGTCGACGCTCTGCCTGATGGCGATCCTCTACGCCACGATCCCCGTGCTCTGGATCGCCAGCCTCTCCTTCAAACCGGCGGCGACGGTGACCGACGGCAACTTCGTCCCGCGCGAGTGGACACTGGACAATTATCGCGCCATCTTCGACACGTCCGAGTTCACGCGGGCCCTGGCCAACTCCATCGGCATCGCGTTGATCGCGACCGCCTTCGCCGTGGGAATCGGCACGATGGCGGCCTATGCGATTGCCCGTTTGGCCTTCCCCGGCAAGAAGCTGCTCATCGGCCTGTCTCTGATGATCGCGATGTTCCCGCAGGTGTCCCTGGTCAGCCCGATGTTCGACATCGAGCGCAAGCTCAATCTCTTCGACACCTGGCCCGGCCTGATCCTGCCCTACATCACGTTCTCGCTGCCGTTGGCGATCTACATCCTCGCCGCGTTCTTCCGGGAGATCCCGTGGGACCTGGAGAAAGCGGCCCGCATGGACGGCGCAACTCCCCTGCAGGCCTTCCGCCGCGTGATCGCCCCGCTCGCCGCCCCGGGTCTGATGACCGCCGCGATCCTGGTGTTCATCTTCTGCTGGAACGAGTTCCTGTTCGCGATCTCGTTGACCGCCACCGACTCCTCCCGCACCGCTCCGGCCGCCATCGCGAACTTCACCGGCAGCTCGCAGTTCGAGGAGCCCACCGGTTCCATTGCCGCCGCTGCGGTCGTCATCACCATTCCCGTGATCCTGTTCGTCCTGCTGTTCCAACGACGCATCGTGGCCGGGTTGACCTCCGGCGCCGTGAAGGGCTAGGCGAGACCGCATGGCTGAGATCGTTCTCGACGGCGTGACCAAGCGGTACCCGGACGGCTCCGTGGCCGCCTCCGACGTGAACCTGGAGATCGCCGACGGCGAGTTCGTGATCCTGGTCGGGCCCTCGGGCTGCGGGAAGTCCACGACGCTGAACATGATCGCGGGGCTCGAGGACATCACGTCAGGTGAGCTGCGCATCGGCGGTGAACGGATGAACGAGCGCGGCCCGCGCGAGCGCGACATCGCGATGGTGTTCCAGTCCTACGCGTTGTACCCGCACATGACGGTCCGCCAGAATCTGGCGTTCCCGCTCAAGATCGCGAAGATGGACAAGGCCACCATCACGTCGAAGGTGGCCGAGGCCGCCGCCACCCTCGACCTGACCGACTACCTCGACCGGAAGCCGGCCAACCTCTCCGGGGGCAGCGGCAGCGCGTCGCCATGGGCCGCGCGATCGTCCGCGACCCCAAGGCATTCCTGCTCGACGAACCGCTGTCCAACCTCGACGCGAAGCTGCGGGTGCAGATGCGGACCGAGGTGGCCCGCCTGCAGCAACGGCTCGGCACCACCACCGTGTACGTGACCCATGACCAGACCGAGGCGATGACCCTCGGCGACCGCGTCGTCGTCATGCGCGCCGGCGTCGTCCAGCAGGTGGGCGCTCCGCAGCACCTGTACGACCACCCCGAGAACCTGTTCGTGGCCGGATTCATCGGCTCTCCGGCCATGAACTTCCTCCCGGCCGAGATCGCCGAGAACACGCTGCGCACACCGCTGGGCGACTTCGCCCTGCCCGGGCGCATGCGGACCGCATTGGAGCAGGCCGGGGCGCTGCGCGAGGTGATTCTCGGCATCCGGCCGGAGCATTTCGAGGACTCCGCGCTCGTCGACCCGCTCGACCGTTCCAACGGCGTCACCTTCACGGGCAACGTCGAGGTCGTCGAGTCGACCGGTTCGGACAAGTACGCGTTCTTCTCCTCCCCCGGTGCGCGGGCCAGCGCGGCCGAACTGGAGGAGCTCGCCGCGGACAGCGGCGCGGCCGAGGTGACCGGTTCCGCCGGTCAGTTGGTTGCTCGCGTCGCTGCCGCGTCCAAGGTCACGAAGGGCGCGCCGCTGACCGTCTGGTTCGACCTCGCGCACGCGCACGTCTTCGATCCCGGCAGCGGCCGCAACCTGACGACGAGCCTCGCTGCCTAGACTCGCGGAGTGCGTTTTCGATCGTGGACCGTCGGCGCCGCTGCCGGGTGTCTGCTGCTCGGCGGATGCAGCGGCGAGGACGACCCGGCCGCGATCGCGACACCCACGCCGTCGGTGACGGCGTCACCAACCGCGTCCGCGGTGGCCTGCCTGGCGTTCGCCGGTGCCCCGAACGGCTCGGCCCAGCGGCCGTACCTCAAGCGCTCGATGGCGTTCACCTGCCGCGAGGACGTTCAGGTTCTTCAAGAGGCGCTGGGAATTGCCGCCGATGGGAAGTTCGACTTCGACACCGCAGCGGCGGTCATCGCACGGCAGCAGCCCTACGCCTGCATCCAGGCCAACGACGGCCAGGTCGGCCCCCAGACGTGGGAGCTGATCGTGAACGGCACCGAGCCGTGCCGGGCGTCGGCCACCGGCTCCCCGACTCCGGCGGTGATCCCGACCTGGGCGCGGTGCGACGCCGGAACCGCGGCCTGGGCGCTGCGTGCGAAGGAGGGCACCGTCCTGCGCCGGTGCGCCGACGCGCTCGAGTTGATCCACGGGGGGCAGAGCCACACCGCGCCCGTTTCCGAGATCGGTTCATCGGTGTGCGCGGAGTTCGACGAGAGCTTCGACGCCGCCGCGGGTACGCGCACCATCCTGTGCGTCGCGGATCCGCGGACCGAGGACATCCTGCAGGCGAATCCGACCGACGGTGAAGGCAGCGCGGTGTGGTTCGACGACGTCGTGGCTCGTTACCTCCGCGCCGGACCGGCGCGGAGCTGATGGTCCGTCAGGCTCAGACCGGAGCCTGCGCCCGGCTCAGGACCTCGACGGTTCCCTTGTTCCCGTCGACCCGAATCTGATCCCCGCTGCGCAGGACGGCAGTTCCGTTGTCGGTCCCGATCACGCAGGGGATGCCGCACTCGCGCGCCACCACCGCGGCGTGGCTCAGCGGGCCACCGATGTCCACGACCAACGCCTCGGCGAGGAACAGCACCGCTGCCCAGCTCGGGTCCGTGGTCGGGGCGACGATGATGTCGCCGGGCTCGACGTCGACCTCGGTCGGATCGAAGACCACCCGCGCCGTTCCTTCGACAACGCCGCCGCTCGCCCCGATTCCGGTCACCGCGACGCCGATCGGCGCCGCGACGGCCGGCGCGTCCTCCGCCGGTCGCTCGCTGATCGGCACCCGCGCCGGCGTGCCGTCCCACGTGCGCGGAAGATCGGTCCGCAACAGGTCCTCCCGGATCGCCTTGCGTTCGGCGGCGAGTGACTTGGCGTTCGCCGGCAGACCCGCGATGAGCTCGTCGGCGGTGAAGTAGAAGACGTCGTCGACCTCGTCGATCACGCCCTGCTCGACGAGCAAGGTGCCCATCCGCCGGGCCGCGGCGCGGCAGACGTCCAGGCAGCGGATCAGCGCTTCCTTGGCGACCCCGCGCAGCGGGATCCGCAGCACGGCGAGCTTGAGGATCTGCTTGGCGACCGGCCGCTTCCACGCCGGCAGCTTGGCCAGCAACGCCTTCTCCGCCGCCTCCCGCTCGCGGGTGCGCTTCTCGGCCATCAGGTGGGGGTGCTCGCTCTCCGGCCGCGCGGAGTACTGCTTGGCCAGGCGCAGCACCGGCTCCGGGTCCTCGCGCCACATCCTGGCGATCAGCTGACCCTCGGCGAGGCCGTGGTAGCCGTGCTTGTCGAGGAACGTCTCCAGGGTCATCCGGTCGCGTCCGAGTTCCCAGAGGTCGGCAATGATCTCGGTCTCGGCATGGGATCCCTGACCCGCCATCAGGGCGTTCGCCTGCTCGTCGGAGATTCCCGACTTCGCGATCAGGGCGAGCAGCTGGTCGTAGACGGACTGAACGCCGACGAACACGGCGCGCGCCTGCACCATGGTCATCTCGATCTGCTTCTTGCGCGCGTCGTCGAGCGCGGCCTTGGTGGCCGCCATGTCACGCGTGTCCATCGCCCGGATGTGCGCCTGCCACCACGCCTGCGTGTGCGCGGTGTCGCGCAGCGCCTCCTTACGGATGCCGGCGAAGGCCTTCGGCATCTTCACCGCGACCGCGGGCAGGCGCTTGCGCGTGTGCGGGATCTCGATGCCGGGCGGCACCTCGCCGAGCAACTGCTTGGCGATGGCGTCGGCGCTGGTGCCCGGCAGCCGGTCGCCCATCTCGCAGAGGAAGTTGACACTGAGGGCGCCCCGGCCGTGGAACACGGTCACCGCGCTGGAGTCCGCCTCCCCGGTGAAGACCACCCGCTCCGGCTCCAGGGCACCGGTCCGGCGGAAGGCGTCCTTCATGCCGACGTCGATCGCGGGGCCCCAGACCGACCAGCCGAACGGCGTGACCACTCCGGGCATCGCTTCGCCGACGTTGGCGGTACTCCAGTACTGCCCCGGTGCGGATTCGGTGTGGTACAGGCTCAGCGCGTCCCTGGTCATGGAGCTCCCTAACGGGCGATCTTTACGGCGGCGGATCTCGTCCCATATTCTGCGACGCGACGTCGCAATATTACAAGAGAGCCGCCGTCCGACATCGAACAGAGGCCGGGAATGAACATTCGGAACCAGTTGATCTGTGCGTGGAGCGCGCCCCTGTTCATGGTGGTGCTCGGCCTCGGCTTCGGCCTGTTCGCCGGGTTCATCCCGCCGACCCCGCCCAGCGACAACGCCCAGGAGGTCGCGGACTTCTACCGCGACAACACGCAGCTGATCCGGACCGGGATCGTGCTGACGATGCTCGGCGGCGCGCTGCTGGTGCCCTGGGTCTCGGTCTTCGCCCACCAGCTCGCCCGCATGGAGGGCCAACCGGCTGTATTCGCCCGGACCCAGATGCTCGCGGGCGCGCTGGTCACCCTCATCATCGTGATCCCCTGCATGCTCTGGTCCGCCGCGGCCTTCCGGGCCGAGCGCGACCCCGAGCTCGTTCTGCTGCTCAGCGACGTCGGGTGGTTCTTCTTCATCCTGGCGCTGTCGTGCCCGGTCGTGCAGATGACCGCGATCGCGCTCGCGATCCTCGGCTCGCCGAACTCCGCCGTCTTCCCGCGCTGGCTCGGCTACGCGAACGGTTGGTTCGCGCTGCTGCTGATGCCCGGGGTCCTGTGCACGTACTTCAAGGACGGCGTCTTCGCCTGGAACGGCCTGCTCGGCTGGTGGCTGACGATCCTGACGTTCTTCGCCTTCTGGACGACGAACTCGGTGATGCTCTTCAAGGCCATCCGGCACGAGGAAGCCGAGGTCCGCGCCCTGGCGACCGCCTGAACTATCCGACGCCGACGTACTGCTCGAACAGCGTGGCCTCGTCGACCTCGTCCGGGCTCCCGGAGAAGACGATCTCGCCCCGGTTGAGCAGGTACACCTTGTCGGCCAGGGCGAGGGCGCGGTTGACGTACTGCTCGACCAGGACGAGCGAAGCGCCGGCGTCGCGGAGTTTCGCGAGGAACTCGAAGATCTCGTCGACGACCTTGGGCGCCAGACCGAGACTGACCTCGTCGAGCAGGACGACCCGGGGGTTCTGGATGTAGGCCCGCGCGAGCGCGAGCATCTGCTGCTCTCCGCCGCTCATCGTCCCGGCCAGCTGTGCCAGCCGTTCCCCGAGGCGGGGGAAGGCCGACACTGCGCGCTCGATGGACTCGTTCTCCTTGCGCGGGGCGGACTGCAGCGAGAGGTTCTCCCGCACCGTGAGCGAGGGGAAGACCCCGCGCCCCTCGGGAATGTGGCACAGGCCCCGCTTGACGCGCGCGTTCGGCGAGCTCCGGGTGATGTCGGCCCCGCCGAGCGTCAGCTGGCCGGAGCGCGGCCGGATCAGGCCGGCGGCCACCCGCATCAGCGTGGTCTTCCCGGCACCGTTGGGGCCGAGCAGGGCGGCCACCGTCCCGTCGGGGATCTCGAGGGAAACCCCGCGCAGGACGGTGGACTCGCCGTAGCCGGCGTGAATGTCGGTGAGCTCGAACATCGCTCTCAGCCTGCCGCTTTCGATTCGGTGGAGCGCTCCTGTGCGCGGACGCGCTCTTCGACCATCTCGTCGCCGAGGTAGGCCGACCGCACCAGTTCGCTGGTGCGGACCTGCTCCGCGGTGCCCTCGAAGATCGGCTTGCCGAAGTCCAGGACATGGATGTACTGGCAGATCTTCATCACCAGCGACATGTCGTGCTCGACCAGCAGGATCCCGAGCTCGCGGTCGTCGATGAGTCCCTGCAGGATCTCGCCGAACCGCGCGGTCTCGACCCGGTCCAGCCCACTGCTCGGTTCGTCGAGCAGCAGGACGCGGAACCCGCCGGCAATCACCCGTGCCAGCTCCACCAGCCGGCGTTGACCGGTGGACAGGGCGGCGGCCTGCCGGGTGGCCAGGGCAGTGATGCCACACAGCTCCATCGCCCGGTCGGTGTCCTCGCTCACCTGCTTGCGGTCACCGCGAGCCGGCCGCAGGTGCCGCCACGGCCGGGACCCGGCCATGGCGGCTTCGCGCCCGAGCGCGACGTTCGCCCGCACGGTCAGGCTGTCGAACAGCTCCATCCGTTGGAACGTCCGCCCGAGGCCGTGCTGGGCACGGGACTGCGGAGAGGAATGCGTGACGTCGGCGTCGAACAGGCGAACCGTGCCCGTGGTCGGGCGCAGCAGGCCCGTGCACGCGTTGAACGTCGTGGTCTTGCCCGCGCCGTTGGGCCCGATCAAGCCGGTGATCCGGCCCAACGGTGCGGTCAGAGAAAGGGTGTCGAGGGCGAGGTGGCCTCCGTACCGTACGGAGACCCCCTCGACCTCGAGCCCGGCCGAACTGGAGGCCACGTGCTACCCCTTCACGGGCTCAGCGCGGAAGCAGAGCTTCTGGGCACCGAGCGGAGCGCGGTACGCCTTGTCGATGACGGCCACCGCGTAGTAGCACGGCTGGGTCTGCGGCTTCTGTCCCGGCTTGAAGGTCACACCCGGGCCGAGGCCTCCCATCGTCTCGTTCTTCAGGGCATAGAGGCCCTCGTAGACCATCGCCGTGGTGATCGAGCCCGCGCGTGCCTTCGCCGAGACGGCGCCGACCGCCGCCTCGAAGAGCTTGCCGGCGGCCCAGCCCGAGAGTGCGGACTGGTCAGCCACGTAATCGGGCGAGAAGGTCTTCAGCGCCGCCTTGAAGGCGTCGATCGACGGCACGCCGGTCGCGGCGAGCGGAGCGTTCGGCGATCCTGAGTACACCTTGATGGCCGCGATGTGGGGATCACTCAGGCTGGCCGCGGTGAAGCTGAACGACGCCCCCACGATCGGGATCTTGAGGCCGATGCTGGCGCAGGAGCGCGCCAGGCGGAGTTCGGAGGCGGAGTCGACGAACGCCGTGATGAACTGCGCCTTCTTGTCCTTGGCCAGCTGGCAGCCCGCATTGAAACTCGGCTGGGTCAGCGAGACGGGCTGGATGCCCACGACCTCCACTCCCGCCAGGTCGGCCATGCCGCCCTTGACCTGCGACGACTTGGCGCTCGTGGTGCAGATGTTCGCCTCGACGCAGTGCATGATGAAGGTCTTGGTCAGACCCTCGACCCGGCGGATCGCGTCCATCGGGCCGGCGAAGGCGGACAGCGTGCCGCCGCCCTGCGGGAACACGTACGGGCTCTCGTTCCAGATCGGGTCGACCAGGTCGCCACCGATCTGCGGGAACTTGTGCTTCTCCAGGGTCGGGACCATGGCCGCGAACGAGATCGGCATGGCCGAGCCGACGATCGCGGTGACCTTCTTGTTGACGATCAGGTCCTCGGTCACCGACGCCGTGCGCTGGGGGTCGTTCTGGTCGTCGACCGCGATCACCTGGACCGGGTGGCACTGCAGGCCGCCGGTGGCGTTGATCGCCGCCGCCCACAACGCCAGGCCCTGCTTGTGGCTACCCGTCGTCTGCCCGACCAGGCCACTGAAGGTGCCGACCTGGCCGATCTTGATCGGGTCCAGTTGCTGGGTGCACGGAACGACGGCCGGCGCCTTGGTCCCGCCGGTATTGCCCTTGGTGTCCTTGTCGCCCTTGGCCGGCTTGGCCGCGTCGCCGGGCTTGGCGCCCTTGCCCGGTGCGGCCGACGCCCCCGGGAGCGCAGTCGCGCCCGGCGCCGCCGATGCTCCGGGGACCGCGCCGCTGTCCGCGGGCAGGCCCTCCGGCGCCACGCCGGTGTCGCCCGGCGTCTCAACGGCGGCGACGTCCGGCGCTGCCTGGTCCGCGTCGTCGCCGCCGCCGCCGCAGGCCGTGGCACTCAGGGCGACAACAAGGCCGATACACACGGCCCGTGTCAGGCGGTATGTCCTCCCGCGATGGTGGAACATCTTCAGTCTCCTTCGTCGGTTTCATACCGGGACGGTGCGTAAGCAACAGCCGGGGGGTTGGGGGTCGGGGGGTCGTTCGCATCGGGGAGTACCGCCGTCGCCGCGGCGGGTTCGCCCCGGCGGTGTTGCGGCATCGGCGAGGAGCGGCCGCGGGTCCAGGCCTCGCGGACCTGGCGCTGCAGGCCGCCCTGCGAGTTGGCCGCCAGCAGGATCGCCGCCACACCGAAGAGCACGTAGCTCCAGAGCGTCGTCTTCTCGCCGCTGATGTACGCCGGCAGCACGTTGAACAACAGGGCGGCCACGATCGCCGACGACACCGTCCGGCGGCCACTGATCGCCAGGAACGCCAGAATGACCAGCGAGTCCTGCGTCCCGAACGTGTCCTGGCTGACCCGGGAGAACAAGCCGGCCGTGGTCGCGCCGCTGATGCCGGCGAGGAAGGCCGAGATGCAGAACACGATCACGCGGCTGATCTTGACGTTCGCGCCGAGGGTGGTCAGGGCGACGGGCGAGTCCGCCATGCCGCGCAGCAGTCGACCCATCCGGGTCGCCTCGATCGTCACCACGATCGCGATCGCTACGAGCGCGATCCCCAGCAGCAGGTAGTAGTAGCGGTCGTCGTCCTCGAACCCCGCCGGGCGCCGCGTGGGCACTCCGGAGCCGAACATGTAGTCCCGGCTGTACGCGTACTGCGCGAGCAGGATCCCGAAGCCCAGGGTCGCCAGCGCCAGGTACAGACCGGAGAGCCGGATCGCCGGGATGGCGATCACCGCGCCGATCGGGACCGCGAGCAGGCCACCGATGAGCATCGCGAGCGCCCAGGGGACGCCCTTGTCGAGCATGTGCGCGAAGCCGGCGGCGCCGACCGCGGCGAAGCCGATGTGGCACAGCGAGATCTGGCCGGACGTCCGCACCAGCAGTGACAGGCTCAGGAACAGCACGACCGAGGAGATCGCCGCGTTGTAGAAGCTGATCTTCGTGTCGGCGAAGGTCGGTACCAGCAGCGCGGCTACCAACAACACGGCCCAGCCGCCGGTGCGCACCGACATCGGGAGCCGGCTCGGGGGAACCGCCCGCGTCTTGATCTCACGCCCGACCTCGACCAGCCAACCGCGCCGGGCGAACACCAGGATGCCGAACAGGACGATGAACGGCATGTTGAAGTCGATGCCGGACAGGTTCGGGTGCGGCGCGAAGACCTTCGACGTCACGCCTTGCAGAATTCCGACGATGAGGCCGCCGACGAAGCTCCAGGGCAGGCTGGTGAACCGGCCGATCGCCGCGGCCCCGAAGGCCTGGATGACGATCACCGACAGGATGAACACGTCGAGCTGAAGCTGGATGGAGGCCAGGAGCACGCCCGCGGTGGCTGCGAAGCACGAGCCGATCACCCAGGCGGACAGCCGGATCCGGAACGGGTTGAGGCCGGTCTGGTCGAGCAGCTCCTGGTCGTCGACCACCGCACGCATCGCGGTGCCGAGCCGGGTGCGCTTGAAGAAGACGTACAGCGCCGCCGCGGACACCACGCCGAGGCCCAGGACGATCAAGCTGTCGTACGTCACCGGCACGCCGGTGAGGGTGAAGGCTTCCTCGGTCGGCAGGAACGACTCCACCGACAGGCCCGTGTACCCGTAGCGCAGGATCAGCAGCGACTGGATCGCGACGAGCAGCCCGATGGTCGCGACGATCTTCTGGGCCGTGGGGACCTCACGAAGCGCGGCGGACATCCGCTCGAGGAGAAACCCGAGGCCGAGGCCGAAGAGCAGCAGCACGATCACCGCTGCGATCGGCCACGACAACCCGGCATCGTCGCGCAACTCGTAGAACGCGTACGCGCCGGCGGCCGAGATGGCTCCCTGCGCGATGTTGAACAGCCCCGAGGTCTTGTAGGTGAGAACCAGGCCCATCGCGGACAGTCCGTACACCGACCCCAGGGCAATCCCGAAGATCAGGTACGGCACATAGTCGCTCATCGACGAACCTCCACCCCGCTGCTCAGATCAGTTCTCGTTGGAGCGGGTACGGACCGCGCCGGCGAGAGCAAGCATGCCCACGGCGCTCAACGCCGCGGCGGGACCGGTGGCCGGTCCGAACGTGCCCGTCCCGGACGCGCTCGCGCTCGCCGTGGAGAAGCCGATCTCGAAGACCTGCGTGGTCACGCCGGCGATACCGCTCTCGTTCTCCGGGATCGACGGCAGGTCGTAGCCGATGGTCAACCCCGCCGCGACGATGCCGTCCTTGGTCTGCACCGGCTTCTGGTAGCTCAGCGTCACGCCGGCGGACTTGAAGGCGGCCTCGATGGCGCTCGGGTCGGCCGGCGCGCCTTGTGCGGTGCCGTCCGGCGCGGTGAACAGGAACTGGCCGTCCCGGAACGCGAGCACGAGGCCCTTGGACTGATAGCACGGCAGTTCGCGCTGATCCTCGGGGACGCCGAGCTGCGACGGCAGGGCACACGGGGTCTGGTAAGCCAGGCCCGGAGCGGTGATCGAGGCGAACTCCAGCAACGACGTCCGCGTGAGCTTGCCGCTCTCGGACGTCGCGGTGGCCACGCTGCGCAGCCCGCGGATCTCGATGTTGTTGGCCAGTTCGAGCACGTCGTACGAGCTCTCCGCCGTCGCGCGCACTCCCCCGAAGTCCAGGCGCTCCGCGCGGGCCCGGGCGGTCGCCCCGGAGAAGCCCGATCCCAGGACCGCGTCCGCCGTCACCGTCGCCGCGTTGCTGGACGCGCTCAGCGACGAGAACGGGTTGTCGACGTGCTTGGCGCCCTCACCGGCCTCGGCCGTCACGAAGAACGGGTAGTTCGGCAACTGGACTCCGGTGACCGAGTTGACGAGGCCGGGACCCTGCACCGCCACCGGCCCCGGGTACGGTCCGGCCGCCACGGCGTCGGCCGCGCCCAGCGAGGTGAGGACCGTGCTCGCAAAGGGACCGTAGCCCTCGTACGGCACCCCGAGCGGGAATCCCGGGTTCGTCGTCGCCGTCCGGAAGGGATATGCGGACGCGTTCGCACTGAACGTGGAGAAGTCCGCCTTGGCCGTTGACGGCAACCACACGAACGTCGCAGCACACCCGATGGCGCCCACGGCAGCGGTCCACCGCAACCCAGCAGTCGGAACCTTCATCTAGCTTCTCCTCACGCTACGACCCGATTCGCCCTCGCCGACCGGCTTCTGAGCTTCCGTCGGGTCGCCTTGAGTCGGCAGATTGATTGCTCTTGATCTCGATCACTGCGCGTGTCTTGCATTCTGTGGATCGTCGCAGTTGCGCACAATGTTTCAAGGGAAATGTTCGTACTTATGTGGTCTACCGGTCTGCGGCTCACAGCCTGTCGTTGATTGGCTACCGCCCGTCAGCCCCGCTTGTCGAAAGCGATCTCCAAGCCCTCGTAGGCGCTGAAGGGGAACTGGGCCGCGCGGACAGGGGTGAAACCGTCGGCGTAGCGGATGTTGTCGGTCCGCTCAAGGAGCACCTCGAAACAGATGCGCGAGACCGCGCGAGCCAGCGGCATGCCGACGCAGACGTGCGGGCCGTAGCCGAAGGCGAGGTGCTTCTTCACGTTGTCGCGGTGGATGTCGAACTTCTGCGGCTCCGGGAACAGCTCGGGGTCGTGGCCGGCACCGCCCCACATCATCGGCACCAGCGAGCCGGCCGGGATCTTCGTGCCGGCGACCTCGGCGTCCTGGGTGCACACCCGGTAGGTCGCACGCAGCGGGGCGTCCTTGCGCATCGACTCGTCGATGGCGTTCGGGATCAGCTCCGGTTTCGCCCGCAGCTCGGCCAGAGCGTCCGGGTGCTCGATGAGCTCGATCATCAGGTTGGCGATCAGATTGGTCGTGGTGTGGTTGCCGGCGGGCAGCAGCTGCGAGACGGCGCACAGCAACTCACCGTCCGTCAGGTGCCGCGGGCCGGCCATCTCGCCGAACTTCGCCTCGTCCTCCTCATCGATCGTGCAGTTGACGAGGGCCGAGAGCAGGTCGTCGGTGGGGTTGGCCCGGCGCTCCTCGATGCGCGGCAGCAGGTCCTCGATGAAGGCCTTCGCCGAGCGCAGGACCTCCATGCGCCGCTCGTTCCCCATCGGGGCGAGGTAGCCGTCGGCGATGTCGTCGCTCCACTTCTTGAACAGCGTGCGATCGCCGTCCATCCCGAGCATCTGCGCGATCATGATGACCGGCAGCGGCTCGGCGTACGCGTGAAAGAAGTTGCAGTGACCGGCGTCGATGAAGGCGTCGACGAGCGCATTGGCCTCGGCGCGGATCGTCGGCTCCAGCTTGCGGACGCGCGCGATGTTCATCGACTTGTTGGCGATGGCCTTCTGGCGGGTCTGCGTCGGCGGGTCGCAGGAGAAGAGCGCGTTCTTGAGCTTGGGGATCGTCGCCCAGAACTCCTGGACCTCGGTCGACCAGGGCTCAGGGCTGACGCCCGCGAGCTGCGGACCTTCCGGTCCGTAGAACTCGGAGGAGAACCCGGTGGTGTCGAAGGTGACCTGGGAAATCTCCGCGTGGCCGGCGATGACGTACCCGAGCGGACCCGCGTCGAACGCACCCTCACCGGAGCCGTGCATCGCCTCGTACCAGTCGTACGGACAGCGCTGAACCTCGGGGTTGAGCGGGGTGAGACCGTCGGGGGCGGCTTGGGCGTCAGCGGACATCGATGTCCCCTTCGAGGGCACAGAATGATTATTGGGCCTGCGAGTCTCAATATACGAACCCGCCCATAGGGGGTCAAGGCTTCCCGCCGGTGCGGCCGGTCGACGAGGCTTGCCGCCCAGGCGTAGACGCCGCAGCGTTCGCCGGTTTATGTTTGTGCGACGACCCGGCTCAAAAATGGATGGGGTGCCATGAAGGTCAGCGTGTTCGCGATGCCGACGATTCCGGCGACGCTGAAGGAGCGGAAGGAACTGCGGCCCATCGGCCGCAACACCGAGCGCTACCAGATGATGCTCACCGAGGTCCGCGAGATCGCCGTCCTCGCCGATGAACTCGGCTACGACGCCTTCTCCACCACGGAGCACCACCTGCACTCCGAGGGTGGCGAGGTCATGCCCGATCCGATCACCCTCTACGCCGACCTCGCGGTCCGCACGCGGAACATTCACTTCTACCCGATGTCGATCGTGCCGACGGCCGGTGACCCGATCCGCATCGCGGAGTCGATCGCCCTGCTCGACCAGCTCACGAAGGGCCGCGTCGGAGCGACGTTCGCCCGCGGCTACCAGAAGCGCTGGATCCAGATCCTGTCCCAGGGCGGTTCCACCTCGCTGGTCGACGCGGACTCCGACGTCCGCAACCGCGAGGTCTACAACGAGAACATCGACATCATTCTCAAGGCCTGGACCCAGGACTCCTGGGACCACAACGGCAAGCACTACCAGGTGCCGTTTCCCTACGACGAGGGCATTCAGGGCTTCGGCGGCATCGGGTGGACCCGGGACTTCGGTTCCGAGGACGAGGTCGACGCCGACGGCGTGGTCCGCAAGGTCGGCGTCACGCCGCCGCCGTACCAGCGCCCGTACCCGCCGATCTGGGTGCCGTACACCGTCTCCCCCGCCAGCATGATCGCGGCCGCCAAGCGCGGCTTCACCTGCATCGCGACCGAGAGCCGTCCGGAAGGCTTCCGCGCACACGCGCAGGCCTACCGGGCCGCCGCCAAGGAGCAGGGCCACGACCTCAAGCTCGGCGAGAAGTTCGGCGCCACCCGCTCGGTCTGCATCGGGGAGACCCGGGAAGAGGCCTTCGAGATGGCCGTGCGGACCGCGGCCTACGAGTGGCACAACTACTTCAACAAGTTCGGCTTCACGGAGATGTGGCGCACCGCGGAGGACGACCCCAACACCCCGCTCTCCTTCCCGGACGAGGCTGCCCTCGCCAAGCGCCTGATCGAGACCCGCCAGTTGCTGTGCGGGACCGTCGACGACGTCCGGCGCCAGATGGAGGAACTGAACACCTGCCACGCCGGCCCCGGCGAGGAAGAGGGTCAGCTCGACTGGATGGTCTGGCAGTTCTTCCAGCAGGGCACCACGCCGCTCGACGTGCAGAAGCGCCAGCTTGAGTTGTTCGCCGAGAAGGTTCTCCCGGCCGTTCGCTGACCGAAGCACTCTGGGAGGTCACGCCCCACGGCGTGGCCTCCCAGCAGTCTTTAACGCTGCGTTGTTGCCGCCGGGCCCCTAAGCGAGAACCGGCGGGTGCCCCGGACGGATGAACTGTGCGTCCTGGAAGACATCGAGCCGGTGCATGGTGCCGCACTGGGTGAAGATCTCGAACTCGTTCCCCGCCGGGTCCCGCATCAGCGCGTACCAGTCCATCTGACCGACGGTCAGGTTCGGCATCCCCGGGATGCCGAACTCGGGCTCCTGCAGAGCGGTCGCCATGCGGCCGGTGGGCCGCACGACCTGCGCGGAGATGACCTTGCCGTTCTCGAACTCGAGCGAGTACTCGTAGGGCGCCATCGTGGCCTGCTTGTGGTAGTACCCGCGGACCAGGGGCGAGAGCGTGGTGGCGTCCGACCACCAACCGGCCACCGGCATCGGGGCGGGCTCGGGAATCTCGTGACTGCGCAGGGCCATGAACGAGAACACGCTGTCGTCCGGGAGGACCGCGCCCACCAGGTCCCAGCCGGTGTTCCACATGAGCTGGGTCTTGCGTCGGCCCCACCCGCGGTCGCGCCAGCCGAAGCCGGAGAACGGCCGCTCCTGGCCCTCGCTCTTCCAGGTGATCGTGCCTTCCGCGACCACGACCTGCTCGGCGTGGGAGTAGAACTGGCCGACCGCCCCGTCCGCGGAACCCTTCGCGAAAAACCCGTCGAACATCGTGTCCCACAGCGGGGCGAAGTGCTTGCCCTTGACGGTCAGGTCGAAGCTCACGTCCTCGTTGTCCGCGAGGAAACGCAGTTCGTGGTCCGAGTCCCAGGAAAGGTTCACCATCTCCAACTGGACCATGGAGTTGCCGATCGTCTTCTCGTTGTGCGTGCCGTCCTCACGGCACGTCTGCAACGAGATGTTGTTGCCCTGCGCGACGCCGAGGGTCGCCCTCGTCCTCGGTGAGCGGTTCGGGCTCACGGTCATGTGCATCGTGAGGTTGGTGTTGGAAGCCGGATCGCGCAGCGTGAAGAAGAAGGTCTCCTTCCACGGCAGCGACTCGTCGCCCCGGGGGACATGCAGCAGCTCGTCCTCCGGCTTCGGCTTCCACTCCGCCGGGATGCTTGCCGGCCACTTCCCCATGGCTTCGCCTTTCAGTTTCGAGACAACTGTCCGCTGTCAGAGGCCGATCGCATCGGCGAGCAGGGCGTCGAGTTGCTCACCGGTCTCGCCGTTCAGCCGGAAGAACCGCGCGGCGGCGTACGCGCGCGCTATCGGGTACTCCCACATGTAGCCGTAACCACCGTGCAACTGCACGCCGGTGTCGACGGCCTGACCGAGGACCTCCGTCGCGCAGAGCTTGATCGCCGCGGCCTCGGCCGCTGACAGCTCTGACGCCCGCTCAAGTCCGGCGTCGACGAAGGACTCGACCGCCGCGATGCGCGCACCCAGCGCACCCAGCACGTGGCGCGTGTTTCCGAACGACGCGATCGGGGCGCCGAAAGCCTTGCGTTCCCGGGTGTAGTCCACCGTCGTGGTCAGGGCCGTGCGAGCCCCCGCCGCGGCCGCCACTGCCAGCGCCAGGGAATAGCTTGCGCGCGCCCGCTCCAGGTCCGCGTCGATGCGGTCGGTCGCAACGACGGCCGCGCCGGTGAAGGTGACGTCCGCGGCGCCGCAGTCGGCCAGTCCGAGCAGGTCGTCGACCGGCGAGCGGAAAACGCCCGGCGCCGTGGGATCCACAGCGAAGAGGAGCGTGGAGCGCTCCGCGCGTGCGGCTACCAGCAGGAGCCCCGCGCCGCCCGCATTGAGGACGGTGGTCGCGGCGCCGGAGAGTACCCAGCCGTCGTCCGCCGGTTCGGCGCGCACGGTGTCCGGTGAATCGACAACCGCCAGTAGCAGTTGACCCGCCGTCAGTCCCCCGGCCGCGGCCGCCAGGCGCTCGGGAGCAGCCAGGAGCAACGGCAGCGCGAAGCTGTCCTGGACCGCCAGGACCAGCGCGAGGGCGGGTCGACCGGCCGCCATCGCCTCCTCCAGCACGACCGCACGGAAACGCGCGTCTTCGACTCCCGCGCCCCCGAGGCTCTCCGGCACGGCGAGCGCGAGAAATCCGTACTCGGCCGCTCCCGCGAAGAACTCGGTGGGCCCGGCAGCGAGGTACCGCGAGACACTCTTGCGGAACGCCTCGTGGTCGCCGTCGTAGACGCGGCGCTGACGGATCATCAGTTGCCGCTCCACCGGGGCTCACGCTTCTCCGCGAACGCCTTGGCTCCTTCGAGCGCGTCGGCGGACTCCCGGATCCGCTGCATCAGGGGACGCTGCGCCTCGAAGGCCTCGGTCAACGGCTTGCCCTGGACGAGATTCACGACCTCTTTCGAGGTGCGGACCGCAAGCGGGGCGTTGACCGCGATCGCCGCCGCCAGCGCCAGCGCCGCGGCCAGCGCTCCGCCGGGCGGGGTGAGCTCGATGACCAGGCCGAGTTCGTAGGCGCGCTGCGCGGTGATGGGCTCGCCCGTCAGGATCATCCGCATCGCATGGGAGTAGGGCACCCGTTGCGGGAGGCGTACCGCGCCACCGGCCGCAGCGGCGAGCCCGCGCTTCACCTCGGGTAGACCGAAGGAGGCGTTGTCGGCGGCCACGATCAGGTCGCAGGCCAGCGCGATCTCGAAACCCCCGGCCAGTGCCGCTCCCTCGACCGCGGCGATCAGTGGCTTGGCCGGCGGCTTCTCGACGATGCCGAACGCACCGCGGCCGGGAACGATCGGGCGCGGTCCGCCGGCGGCGATGACCTTGAGGTCCATGCCGGCGGAGAACACCGGCCCGTTGCCGGTGACGACACCGACCACGACGTCGTCCCGCTCGTCGAGTTCGGTCAGGGCCGCGTCGATGGCCTCGGCCGTCGGCAGGTCGATCGCGTTGCGCCGTTCCGGCCGGTTCAGGGTGATCAGCGCGACCCCGTCGGACACCTCGAAGAGGACCAGGTCACTCATCGAGTCACCGCTTCGGCCAAATGACTGAAACCCAGCGTCCTCGCGGGGACCGATTCGGTGCTCATGATGACCTCGCTCCGCTCGCTCATCGGGGAGCCATCCGGATCGCCCCGTCCAGGCGGATCGTCTCGCCGTTGAGCATCGGGTTGTCGACGATGTGCAGCGCGAGCTTGGCGTACTCGTCGGGGGTTCCGAGCCGGCTCGGGTGCGGCACCGACCTGCCGAGGGACGCTTTGACGTCCTCCGGCAGGCGCGCCAGCAGTGGGGTGTCGAACAGACCGGGGGCGATCGTGCAGACCCGGATCTGTTTGCTCGCCAGGTCGCGCGCGGCCACGATCGTCATGCCGACGATGCCGGCCTTCGACGAGGCGTAGGGGATCTGGCCGATCTGGCCCTCGTAGGCGGCGACCGAGGCGGTCAGGATGCAGACCCCGCGTTCGCCGTCGACGGATTCGGTGCGGGCCATCCGCGCGGCGGCCAGGCGCAGCACGTTGAAGGTGCCGATCAGGTTCACGGTCACGGTGTCGGTGTACTTCTCCAGCGAGCCCGGGCTCCCGTCCTTCTCCACCACCCGGACCGGGCCGCCCTTCCCCGCACAGTGCACGACCGCACGCAAGGTTCCGGCCGCCTCGGCCGCGTCCAGCGCCGCCTCGACCTGCTCGGTGTCCCGGACGTCGGCGGCCACGAACACGCCGCCGATCTCCGCGGCCACCTCAGGCCCGGCCGAGCCCTCCAGGTCGAGGATCGTCACCTTCGCGCCGGCCTTCGCCAGCGCGCGGGCCGTCGCGACCCCGAGCCCGGACGCGCCGCCCGTGACCAGGGCAGAGTTGCCTGCGATCTCCATGTCGTCTACAGCCTTTCGAGGATGGTGGCGTTGGCCATACCGCCGGCCTCGCACATGGTCTGCAGGCCGAACCGACCGCCGGTGGCCTCGAGGGAATTCAGCATGGTGGTCATGAGCCGCGCACCGGAGGCGCCGAGCGGATGTCCGAGGGCGATCGCGCCGCCCCGCGGGTTCAACTTCGTCGGGTCGGCGTCGAAGTGCTGGGCCCACGCGAGCGGTACGGAGGCGAAGGCCTCGTTGACCTCGTAATGGTCGATCTGATCGATAGTCAGCCCCGAGCGCTTGAGCGCCTTCTCGGTGGCGGGAATCGGACCGGACAGCATGGTGATGGGGTCGTCGGAGGCGACGGCGAAGGCGTGGAAGCGCGCCCGCGGCCGCAGGCCCAACGCGGCCGCCCGCTCGGCGCTCATGATCAGCAGCGCCGCGGCTCCGTCGGTGATCTGGGAGGAGTTTCCCGCGGTGACCGACCAGGAGATCTCGGGGAAACGCGCAGCCATCTCCGCGTTCTCGAAGGCGCACTTCAGGGCGGCCAGACCCTCGACGGTGGTGTTCGGCCGGATCGACTCGTCGACCAGGAGGACGCCGTCGGGCGTGGTGATCGGCACGATCTCGTTGTCGAACCCGCCCCCCTTGGCCGCGTCGTGGGCGCACTGGTGCGAGCGGGCCGAGAACTCGTCCAGCGCCGCTCGGTCCAGCTTCCACCGCGCCGCGATGAGTTCGGCGGAGATACCCTGCGGAACCAGGCCGGGGGCGTACCGCTCGGTGGCCGAAGGGCCGTAGACATCCGCACCCTGGCGGGCCGAGCCCATCGGCACGCGACTCATCGACTCCACACCACCCGCGATGACGACGTCGTACGCGCCGGCGATCACGCCCTGCGCACCGAAGTCCGCGGCCTGCTGGCTCGACCCGCAGCGCCGGTCGACCGTCGTGGACGGAACGTGCTCGGGAAGGCCGGCCGCGAGCCACGCCCACCGGCCCGGACAGCCGGCCTGTTCGGCGACCTGGGAGACGCAGCCGACGATGAAGTCCTCGACCTCGCCGGGGTCCAGCGCCGGGTTCCGGTCGAGCAGCGCCTTCACGGTCTGACCCAGCAACTCGACCGGGTGCACGCCTGAGAGCGCGCCACCGGGTTTCCCGTCGCGGGGCGCCTTGCCCTTCGCCATCGGCGAACGGACCGCGTCCACGAGCACTGCGTCACGCATGAGATTTCCCATCTGGGTTACAGCCCTAAGGACTGACTGACAATCACTTTCATGATCTCGCTGGAGCCGCCGAAGATGCGGGCCACCCGCGCGTCCGCGTAGGCCCGCCCGACCGGGGACGAACGACGAACGGCGCGCTCGCCGAGGACCTGCACGCAGCGGTCCACGACGCGGCCCTGCAACTCGGTGGCGTGCAGTTTCACCATGGCGGCGTCCGCGGCCGACAACTCACCGTGTTCGTGGGCCGCCAGAGCCTGGTCCACCAGCGCCTGTCCCGCGGCGACGTCGGTGTGACAGGCCGCCAGTTCGAACTTGATGTGCTGGCCGGGCCGAGCCGGCTGCGCCTGCACCGCGTCGATCGTCGCCGCGAGCGCCGCCACCGCCGCGGCCTGCGAGTTCACCGCGATCGAGAGCCGTTCCTGGGCGAGATTCGCGGTCAGGTAGGCGAACCCGTTGTTCTCCTCGCCGAGACGGTTGGCCAACGGCACCTCGACGTCGTCGAAGAACAGCTCGGCCAGGTCCTGCGCCTTGAGCCCCATCTTCTCCAGGGCCTGGCCGCGGCTGAAACCCGGCATCCCGTCTTCCACCACGAGCAACGTGATGCCGTTCCGGCCGGCGTCGCGATCGGTCTTGACCGCCAGCACGACCAGGTCGGCGTTCTTCCCGTTGGAGATGAAGGTCTTCGCGCCATTGACGATGTAGCGGTCGCCGTCGCGACGCGCGGACGTCGCCATCGCCTTCAGGTCCGAGCCGGCGCCGGGCTCCGACATGGCGATCGCGGTCAGCGCGTCCCCCGAGGCGATGCGCGGCAACCAGCGCTGCTTCTGCTCCGCAGTGGTGCTGTGCAGGAAGTACGGCGCGCAGATGTCGACCTGCACCCGCACGCCACTGATCGCCAGACCCTGCGCCTGGGCCTCTTCGGCGAACACCGCACTGTGCAGGTAGGTGGTGTCCGGCGTCCCGCCGTACTCGACGGGAATGCCGATGCCGAGGATGCCGGCCGCACCGGCGCGCGGCCAGAAGTCCCTCGGCGGCGCTCCGGCCTGCTCCCACTCCGCGTATTCCGGCACGACCTCGTTCGCGAGGAAGGTGCGGACCTCCTTGCGGAACAGCTCATGCCGGTCGGCGAAGACGGTCCGTCTCAACTAGAGGCTCTTTCCAAACGCGCGCAGGGCCTCGACGACCTCGCCGGTGTGGGTGAGCGGCGATGCGTGGGGCCCGCCCTCGATCACCGTGATGCCCCGACTGTTCGGGAAGGCCTCCGCCATCGCGCGGGCGGAATCGAGCGAGAACGCGGCGTCGATCGTCCCGTGGATGACGGCGACGGGGCAGGAGATCTCCTTCGCCCGGGCCGTGATGTCGTCGCGGCGCTGCAGGATCGTCTGCCACGGCTCGGCCCACGCGGACGGCGCCTTGGCCTGCCAGCGCTCGCGGTAACGCGAACCGTCGTAATCGGTGCCGGCGAACTGGATTCCGTAGACCGCGTCGGCGATGGGTCCGACGGGCCCCATCCCCAGCCAGCCCTGGGAGAGCTGGGTGAATCCCGCGGTCTCCTCGTCGCTCATGAGCGGCAGCGAGGTTCCGACCAGAACCAGCCCGCGGACCTTGTCCGGAGCGGTCAGCGCCGCCCGCTGGCTCAGCCACCCGCCCTGGGACATCCCGACGAGCACCGCGTTGTCGGCGCCGGCGAGCTCGAGCAGGCCGAGCGCGTCGGAGGCGAGGTCGTAGTAATCGAAGCTGCCGTTGCACTCACTCATGCCGTGCCCGCGCGCGTCCCAGGTGATGCACCGGTACTCACCGGAGAGCGCCTCGACGACCGGCGTCCACATCGTGTGGTCGAGGAAGGCACCGTGCGAGAACAGCAGGGTCTCCGGGCCGTCGCCCGTGACCTCGTAGTAGACCTGATTGCCGTTGAGCGTTGCGATGGGCACTTCGATCCTCCGATGACGGGTGGTCAGATGCGCGGTCGGACAGCGGTCAGTGGCCCTGGAAGATGCCGGGACGGCGCTCCGTGAAGGAGTCGATCGCCTCCAGCAGGTCACGGGAGGCCAGGGTCGTCTCCTCGTGGGCGAACGAGAGCTCGACCACCTCGCCCGCCCGCACCTGGGTGACGCGGTTCAGGGAACGCTTGGTCCCCTGCACCGCGAGCGGCGGCAGGGCGGCGATCCGGGCGGCGAGCGCCTGCGCGGCCGGCAGCACGTCGTCGGGAGTCTCCACCAGGTCGGTGATCAGGCCCATGGCGTGGGCGGACTCCGCGTCCACCGGGTCACCCGTGAGCAGGTGACGCCGGGCGCGCAGCATCCCCACCGCCTGCGGCCAGACCAGGCATCCACCGTCGCCCGCGACGAGGCCGAGCGCGACGTGGGGGTCGGACAGGGTCGCGCTGCGGGCGGCGACGACCGCGTCGGCGGTGAGCACGACCGTGGCGCCCAGCCCGATCGCGGCGCCCTGCAGGGCGACCACCAGAGGCTGCGGCAGCGAGATCAGGGCGTCGAGCAGCCGGCGACCGTCATCGACGATCCGCAATCGCGTGCCGACGTCGGCCTGGGCGGCGCGCATCAGATCGAAGTCCCCGCCGGCGGAGAAGACCTTGCCCGTCGAGGCCAGCACCACCGCGCGGACCTTCTCGTCGCGGCGCAGGGAATCGAGCACCGCGGTGAGCTCGACATGGAGTTCGTCGTCGAAACGGTTGTAGAGCTCGGGCCGGGTCAGGGTGACCTCGGCGACGTGGCCGTCGATGCGCAGGGCCAAGGCGTTGGTGGTCACGAGGGAACCCTCGGCTTCCTGAAGGTCGTCTTTTTGAGCCTGGCTGTCTCAGTAATACCGCTTTCGGAGACTAACGCTTGGTCTCAGACAGCACAAGCCGGAGGGCGACATCGGCGATGTGAGCCGAATCGAAGGGCCCGTCGGGGCGGACCCAGCGGGCGACCCAGGTCGTCATCCCCGTCACCAGACGGGTGATCAGGCGTGGATCGTCGTCGGGCAGATCACCGTTCGCGATCGCGTCCTCGACGACCTTGAGCCACAGGCCCTCGTACTTACGGCGCCAGGCCTTCCAGTGCTCGAAGTCCTCTTCCGGCAGATTTCCGCCGCCGAAGAACACCAGCAGGTAGTTCCGCTGCCGGAACGCGGCGTCGATCTGGGCGCGTACCAGGCGGTCCACGCGTTCGCGCGGCGACAGGTCCGGATCCTCGGCGATCGCCAGGGCGGCGTCGTAGAGCTCCGTCGTCATCCGCTCGAACAGGATCGCGAGGAGGTGCTCCTTGGACGGCACCGTCCGGTAGAGGGTCGCCCGGGAGACGGTCAGGCGCTTCGCGGTCTCCTCGATGGACACGGCGTCGTAGCCGCCCTCCTCGAAGAGTTCCTCGACGACGTCGGCGACCTGCTCGCGGTCGATGCTGCGGCGGGGCCGCCCGCGGCCCCGGCGCGCCGGAGCGTCGCCGTCGCCGGTGGTCCCCGCATCGGCGTCCACCGCGTCAGCGTCCACCGCGGGGGACTCGACCGCGGGGGACTCCACTCGGCGGCTCACCGGACCACGGTAACGGCCGGGCGGATCAGTTGACCTCGACGACCCGCTCGGAGGGCGGGCCGTAGAGGAGCTCGATCTCCGAGGCGTACTTCGCCGCGATCGGCTTGCGGCGCAACTTCATCGTGGGCGTCAGTTCGTCCGTGCCAGGCAGCCATGTGGTCTCCACGAGAAGGAACCGTCGCACCTGCTCGGCGGCGTTGAGGTTGTCGTTGGCGGCGCGGATCGCGGCGCGGAGCTTCTCGCGGACGACCGGATCGGCCGCATTCTTCGCCGGGTCGGATTCGCCCGTCAACGCGGCGGTTCCCTCGGGCTCCAGCGCGATCAGGGCGGTGACGTACGCCTGCGCGTCGCCGATGCAGACCGCCGGCGCGATCAGCGGACTCGCCGCAGCCAGCGTGTTCTCGACCAGAACCGGCGAGACGTTCTTCCCCGTCGAGCTGACGAGAATTTCCTTCTTGCGGTCGACGATCCGGTAGTAGCCGGCCTCGTCGGTGACGAAGATGTCTCCGGTCTTCAGCCAGCCGTCGGCATCGAACGCCTCGGCGGTCAGGTCGGGCTTGCCGCGGTAGCCCTTCATGACCATCGGGCCCTTGAGGAGCAGTTCTCCGTCCTCGGCGATCTTCGCCTCGACGCCCGGCATCGGAACGCCGTTGGTGACCGGCCGCGCGGCCCCGGCCGGGTTGCACAGGATGATCCCGGCGGTCTCGCTCTGCCCGTAGCACTCGCACAGGTCCACACCGATGGCGGCGAAGAACCGCAGCGTCTCCGGCGGGAGCGGTGCCGCGCCGGTGAAGAGCAACTCGCCGGCGTCCAGGCCGAGCTTGCGCCGCAACCCGCTCAGGGCCTCGTCGTAGCTGAGCCACTCCTCCCGCAGCGCGGAATCGATCTCCTGGCCCGCGAGCCGGTTGTCGTGGAGGCGGCACCCGAGCTCGATCGCCTTCTCGAGTTCGCCCTGCTGCGGGTCGGCCTCGATCGCCGCCTTGGCCAGGCCCATCACGTAGTTCCAGATCCGGGGCACCGCCATGTACAACGTCGGCTGAAGCTCCGGCAGGAGCAGGGCCGCGGTCTTCGGCACCAGGTGGTAGGTGATGGAGGATCCGCTGACGATCGGCATGTAGTACGCGCACAACCGGTCGCCCATGTGGGCGAAGGGCAGGTAGGACAAGGACCGGCCGCCCATCGGGAGCCGGCCCAGGGAGTGCAGGCCGCGGATCTGCTCGAGGATGTTGTCGTGCGTGAGCTCAGCGCCCTTCGGTACCCCGGTGGTGCCGGAGGTGTAGACCACCGTGAGGACGTCGTCGGCGCTCAGGTTCGGCCGCGTCCCCGGAGCGAGCGGGGTACCCAGCGCCGCGAGCGACTCCCAGTTCGGTTCGTCCCCGCCGGCGCCGTCGATCACGACCAGCTTCGGTTTGCGCTGGGTCTCGGCGATCGCCGTCCGGGCCTTGTCCGCGAAGGCGGTCTCGGTGACGAGCACGTCGCACCGGGCGTCGTCGAGCAGGTAGACCAGCTGGGAGGTCGCCGTGCTGTTGTACAGCGAGACCGGAACCGCGCCCAGGTGCAGAGTGGCCAGGTCGACGACCGCAGCCTCGTACCGGTTGCTCAGCATCATGCAGGTCGTGCCGCCTTCGGCTACGCCGAGTGCCGCCAGACCCCCGGCTGCGGCTCGCACCGCGGCGTCGACCTGAGACCACGTCAGCGACACGGTGCCGTCGGAGGACCGCATGGCGACCTCGTCGGACCGGTCCGCCACCGTGCAGGCGAAGGCCTCACACAGATCGGTCGCTTCCAGCGCCGTTCCACCAGTAGCGGTCATGCCGGTACCTCCGTCTTTCGTTCGCTGTCGAGGTTCACCACTGCGGACACGACGTCGCCGGCGGTGACTGCGGCGAGGCCGTCATTGATCGCGTCCAGCCCGAAGGTGCGGGACACCAACACGTCGAGCTGTAGCTCGCCGGCCTGGTAGTACCCGACCAGGCGCGGAATGTCGCGGTGCACATCCGCGGAGCCGAACAGGCAACCCTTGAACGTCTTGGCCGACCCCACGAGGCCGGTGAACTGGGGAATGTTGATCCGGACGTCCCTGGCTCCCGCACCGACAAAGATCACCTCGCCGCCCTTGCCGGTCATCCGGATGGCCTGGTCGACGGTGACCTGCGCGCCGGCGGCCTCGATGGTGGTGTCCGCCCCGCGGCCGGCGGTGAGGTCCTGAACGGCGGCCAGGACGTCGGTCTCTGCGGCCAGCAGGACGTCGGTGGCGCCGACCTGGCGGGCGATGTCGAGCTTCGCCGCGACGAGGTCGATGGCGATGATGCGCTCGGCCGCCGCCAGCCGCGCCCCCTGAACGGCCATCAGGCCGACGCTGCCGCAGCCGATCACGACGACGGTCCCGCCCGGCCGGATGGCGGCGGTGTTCAGTGCGGCTCCGACGCCGGTGAGAACCGCACAGCCCAGCAACGCGGCCGGGGCGAACGGCATCTCGGCGGGAATCCTCACCACCGAGATGGCCGGGACGACGACCCGCTCGGCGAAGGTGCCGGCCGCGACGAACTGCGCGACGTCCATCCCGTCGGAGGTCCGCCAGCGCGTGGTGCCGTCCATCAGCGCGCCGTGAAAGAGCACCCCGTCAGCCCGCTCGCACAGGCCCGGCTGGCCACGGGTGCAGCGGTAGCACTCGCCGCACTGCGGCATGGCGCAGACCGCCACGTGGTCCCCGACCGCGAGGGCGGTGACCCCGGGGCCGACCTCCTCGACCACCCCGGCGCCCTCGTGCCCGAGGACGACCGGCAGCGGACTCGGCAGCGCGCCCTTCTGGACCGAGGCGTCCGAGGCGCAGATTCCGGACGCGGCGAGACGGACCATCACCTCGCCCGCCCGCGGGGCCTCGAGATGGAGGTCGAGGATCTCCAGAGGCTTGTCCAACTGCGTGCACACGGCGGCCCGAACCGTCATCTGTCCACCCTCGGAGGTGGATTTTGATTCGGCACGTCTCGATAATTTCCCGCAGGTGGGCGCGCCGTCAACGGCTCCGGGGACCCGTCCTTCTACTTGACGGCCCCGGCTCGCTGCCTATTATTGAGACGTGCTGAGTCAAAAAGGCTGGTCCGCCGCGATCCGGTCGGCGGCCGCTCCGCTGCGCACCGGGATCGGCGACCGCGAACTGCGGGCTGCGCTCGAGGACGCGAACCTCCCGACGCTGCTCGCCGCGCTCGCCCAGCTGACCGGGAACGACACCTGGCTGACCGGCCGGTACCGCCCGACGAGCGCCCTCGGCGTCGAGGACCACGACTCGGCCGGGCTCTCCCCGGAGCTGCAGCACGAGCTGCGCGAGGAAGCCCTGACCGTGCTCCGCGCCTGGCACGACGGCACCTTCGAAGCCGCGGCTCCGCCGTCTCCGGAGCGTCTGGTCGAGATGCTGCACCTCTCGCTCGGTTCCTCCCAGAAGCTGCCGGCCGACCTCGGCGGGCTGCTGGCCGAGGAGCTCGGAGTGCTGGACCGTGACGTGGTCCCGGACACGTCCCTGACGCAGCGCCACATCGAGGTCCTCGTCGTGGGCGCCGGGCTGTCCGGCCTCTGCGCCGCGGCCAAGCTGAAGAAGGCCGGTATCGCCTTCACCATCCTCGACAAGAACCCGGCGGTCGGCGGCACCTGGCTGGAGAACACCTACCCGGCGTGCGGGGTGGACACCCCGAGCCACCTGTACTGCTACTCCTTCGCGCAGTCGCCGAACTGGTCGCGGTACTTCGCCAAGCGCGACGAGCTCTACTCCTACCTCGAGCAGGTCGCCGACCACTTCGAGCTGCGCCCGCACATCCGGTTCGACGCCGAGGTCGAGTCGATGGTGTGGGACGAGGAAGCCCAGCGCTGGGAGGTGACCACCCGCAGCGCCAACGGGGACCGGGACACCCTCACGGCCAACGCGGTGATCAGCGGCGTCGGGCTGCTCAACCGCCCGTCGATTCCCGACATCCCCGGCCTGGACAGCTTCGCCGGCCCGAGCATGCACACCGCCTGCTGGGACAACTCGGTGGACGTCACCGGCAAGCGGGTCGTGGTCATCGGCACCGGGGCGAGCTCGATGCAGCTGGTCCCCGCGATCGCCGGGAAGGCCGCGCATGTGACGGTCTTTCAGCGTTCCCCCCAGTGGGGCCTGCCGAACGCCAACTACATGCGTGAGACCAGCGAGGCCACGCGCACGCTGATGGCCCACGTCCCGTTCTACATGGGCTGGTACCGGCTGCGGCTCGTTTGGAACTTCGGCGACCGGCTCTACCCGGCGCTGCAGTTCGACCCGGGGTGGCCGCATCCGGAACGCGCCGTCAGCCGGACGAACGACAAGCACCGCGAGTACCTCACCGATTACATCCGCTCCGAACTCGGTGACCGGCAGGACCTGCTGGACAAGTGCCTCCCGACGTACCCGCCCTACGGCAAGCGGCCGCTGCTGGACAACGGCTGGTTCCGCACGGTGTGCCGCGACGACGTCACGCTGCTCACCGAGGGCGTCAGCGAAGTCCGGCCAAACCGCGTGATCGACTCCGCCGGCGTCGAGCACGAGGCGGACATCCTGGTCCTGGCGACCGGCTTCCAGGCCGTGCGCGTGCTCGGCCCGATGGACGTCCGCGGTCGCTCCGGCACATCGCTGCGCGAGTTCTGGGGCGAGGACGACGCGCGCGCGTATCTCGGCACCACCGTTCCGGACTTCCCGAACTTCTTCCTGCTGCTGGGGCCGAACACCTTCGCCGCCCACGGTGGGAGCGCGGCGCTGACGATCGAGATGCAGGTCCGCTACGTGATGTCCCTGCTGTTGCGCCTGGAGAGCGGCGATGTCAGCAGCGTCGAGGTCAAGCGGGACGTCTTCGACGCCTACGACAGCAAGCTCGGCGACGCACTGACAAACGCGATCTGGGCCCACCCCGGACTCACCACCTACTACCGCAACAAGGCGGGCCGGGTCGTCATCCCGATGCCGTGGACCAACGTGGACTACTGGCACATGACCCACGAGCCCGACCTCGACGACTTCCTCGTCGTCCCGGCGCGGGTGCCGGCCAGCGCGCCCGCCACCTGAGGATGGCTGTCGTCGAGGTGGAGGCCGGGATCTCCATCCACGCCCAGGACCTCGGGGTCGGGCGCCCGGTGCTGCTGATCGCCGGGTTCGGGCTGAACTCCGAAGCTTGGCAGGGGCAGGTGGCCTCGCTGACCGCCGCCGGGCACCGGGTCGTCGCCGTCGACGTGCGGGGCACCGGGCAGTCCTCGAAGCCCCTCGACGGTTACGACATGGATCGACTGGTCGCCGATCTGGCCGCTGTGATCTCGCACCTCGATCTGCGGGATCTGACGCTCGTCGGCTGGTCCTTCGGCGCCCAGATCTCACTCGCGCTCTCCGCTGCGGTCGCTGAGCGCGTGACCTCAATGGTGTGGGTCGGGTCCAACGCGGTGCGGGCCTCGCGCACCGAGGAGTTCCCCTTCGGTCCGGAACCGGACGCGCTTGAGGCGCGCCTGGTGCACCTTGAGCGCACCAAGCGGATCGAGACCCGCCGTCGAACGATCGCCTCGGCGTTCCACACCGAGCCCGATCCCGACGTCCTCGGCTGGCTGCTCCGGATGCAGTTGCAGATGCCGTCCTGGGCCGCCGTCGCCTGCTACCGCACCTATCTCCGCACCGACCAGGTCGCGGCACTGCCGGCGGTGACCGTCCCGGTGCTCCAGATCATGGGTACGCACGACCCGGTGTCGCCGATCGCCGGCACGCCGTGGGTGCAGGAACGGCTGAAGGACGGTCGGGTCGTCGAGCTGGACTGTGGGCACTACCCGATGCTCGAGCTCCCGGCGGAGTTCGACGCCGCGCTCCTGACATTCCTCGCGGAGGCGGGCCAATGATCGCCACCGGCGAGCACACGGTCCGGGCGGGCCGGCATGAACTGCGGATCTCGGTCGAGGGTGACGGGCGCCCGCTGCTCCTCATCAACGGCCTGGGCGGTCACGTCCGGATGTGGGATCCGCTGCGGCGGCACGTTCCGGGGGTGCAGACCATCGCCTTCGACGCACCCGGAACCGGGGCCTCACCGACGCCTGCGCTGCCGCTCGGAGTAGCCGGCTCGGCCCGGATGATCACCAAGCTGCTCGACGAGTTGGAGCTCGGCCAGGTCGACGTCCTGGGCTACTCCCTCGGCGGAATGATCGCCCAGCAGTTGGCGTGGACCTCGCCGCGGCGGGTTCGCCGGGTCGTGCTGCTGTCGACGAACACGGGGTGGGGCAGCCTGCCGTCGCACCCGGTGGCCTTCTCCGGGCTGCTCTCGATGCGCCGTCTGCGCGACCCGCAGTATTACGCCCAGCTGGCTCCGAAGCTGCTCGGCGGCGAGATGCGCTCCAACCCGGAACTCGTCCGCCGGGCGGCGGAGTTGCGCACCACCGAATCGCCGGACACGCGCGGATACCTGTACCAGCTGCTCAGCTGCACGACGTGGTCGACGATGCCGATGCTGCGCCTGATCCGCCAGCCCACGCTGGTGGTCAACGGCGACGACGACCCGCTGGCCCGACCGATCAACGCCAAGGCGATCGCGGCCCTGATCCCGCACGCCGAGCTGCACCTGGTGCGCGGGGCGGGGCACCACCTGTTTCTCGAACGACCGGACGAGGTCAGCTCCGTCATCAGTGACTTCCTCTCCGCGGACGAGCCTGGAAGTATCTGACGCTCCATGAGCAACGGCGGCCTCGACCTGCAGCGGATCGTCCTCCGGGCGGACGCGGTGATCGGCCGTCGGCTGGAGAGCCTGCTCGGCACCCGCAGTGCGACGGACCTCCTGCTTCGTGGGTTCCGCCTGCAGGGGTCGGCGCAGCGCATCGCCGAACGACCGGCCCGCGCTGTGCTGCATGCGCTGAACATGCCGACGCGCGGAGATGTGGCCCAGTTGCGTCGCCAACTCGCAAGCACCTCCGAGGAGCTCCGGGAGCTCAGCCGGCGGCTGGACGATGGAGGGTAACTCGGGGCCACTGCCTCAGGTCGCCCGCGAGCTCGGGCGCACCGCAGCTCGGCTGCGCAACGGCGTGCGGTACGCGGCCGGAACGCAGTTCGCGCCGATCGGGCCGACACCGAGCCGGGTCGTCTGGCAGGAGGGCAAGGCCCAGCTCCGCCACTACAGCGGGCACGGGGTGGGGCCGCGGCTGGGGCCGCCGGTGGTCGTGCTCGGGGGCCTGGTCGGCCGCTCGTACATCTTCGACCTGCACACCGGGAACAGCTTCGTCGGCCGCATGCTCGAGGCCGGGTTCGACACCTTCGTTCTGGACTGGGGAGTCCCCGACGCCGACGACTCGGCGAACACCCTGGAGACCTACCTGGCGCGGTACTTCCCCCGCGCGCTGCGAGCGGCACAGCGCGAGTCCGGCGCCGAAGACGTCAGCGTTGTCGGGTACTGCATGGGCGGCTCGATGTCGCTGCACGCCCTGGCTGCGAACCCGGCCCTGCCGGTGCGGAATCTCGTCCTGATCGCGACCCCGGTCGACTTCCGGCACCTCGGGTCGATGGTGGACGCGGTCTCCGAGCGTCGGCTCAACCCGGCCACCGTGCTCGACCAGGACGGCAACGTCCCGGCCTCCCTGATCGCGGCCTTCTTTTCGGTGATGAAGCCGACCGCCCCCGTCGTCAAATACGCGAACCTCCTGCAGAACCTCTGGAACGAGGATTATCTGAGGGGGTATCAGGCGTTGAACCGGTGCTTCGAGCAGCACTCACCACTGCCGGGTGCGGCGTTCCTGCAGATCGCCCAGCAGTGGATCCAGGACAACGCGTTCGTCACGGACTCGTTACGCCTGGACGGCCGATCCGTGCACCTGGCCGACCTGTCGATGCCGGTACTGATCGTCACCGGCGACCGTGACGAACTTGTTCCCGCGGGCTCGACCGCACCCACGGCGGACCTGCTCTCCGGCACGAAGCCCGAGGTGCTCACGCTGCCGGCCGGCCACGCCAGCCTGACGACCGGGCGCACGGCGGCGAGGGTCACCGTGCCGCGGATCCTCGGCTGGCTGGCCGACCACAGCGACGAACTCTGTGAATAACTGGCGACCAATCAGGTGGTGTTGAGCAGGCCGCCGTCCACCAGCAACGAGGCCCCGGTCATGTAACGCGCGTGGTTGCTGCAGAGCATCGCGATCGCGTCGCCGATCTCCTCGGGGCCGGCCGGACGCCCCATCGGGATGGGGAACACCTGCGCCGCCGCCTCCGCGGGGAGGCCGAAGTCGCCGGTCACCAACTCGGTGAGGATGACGCCGGGGTGGATCGCGTTGACGCGGATCCCCTTCGGCGCGAGCGCCTGCGCCGCGGAGTAGGTCATCAGCTTGATGGCGCCCTTGGAGGAGCTGTACGCCGCCACACCCGCACTGCCGGCCATGCCGAGGATGCTGGAGACGTTGATGATGACGCCGCCGCCCTTCTCGGCCATGCGCCGAGCGGCCGCCTGGGTGCCGAAGAAGGCACCCTTGGCGTTGGTGTTCATCTGCCGGTCGTAAGCCTCTTCGGTGACCTCGAGGAAGTCCCCGGGGATCACGATTCCGGCGTTGTTCACCATGATGTCGATGCCGCCGAACTCGTCCGCGGCCGCGACCGCGGCGGCGAGGTCGGCCGGGCTCGACACGTCGCAGTGCACGAAGCGGCCCTCGCACTCCACGGCATCCTGGGTGGGCGTGCCGCCCTCACGCGGATCCTTGCGGACGTCGGCGATGATGACCGCCTTCGCCCCCTCGCGGGAGAGCGCCAACGCAGCCGCCCGTCCGATGCCACTCGCTGCCCCCGTGACGACTGCCACCTTGCCGTCGACCAGTCCTGCCATCTGCGCTGCGCTCCTTTACGTCGCGAGAACTCCTCCCCTATTCTGCGACACATCGTCGCAATATTTCTAGGGTGGAGCGCCGGATGACTTCTGCAGGGCCCCTCGACGGCCAGGTCGCCCTGATCACCGCGGCCGCCGGCGCCGGGATCGGCAAGGCCACCGCGCGCACGCTCGCGCTCGCGGGAGCGGACGTCGTGATCACCGACCTCGATGCCGGGCGCACCGCGAAGGTCGCCGATGCGATCGCGGAGGAGACCGGGCGCAAGGTCGCCGGTCGGCCCCTCGACGTGCGGGACGAGGCGGCGGTCACCGCCCTGGTCGACGAGATCCTCGCCGACCGCGGACGCATCGACATCCTCGTCAACAACGCCGGCACGTCGGAGCCGGCTCCGCTGTGGGAGACCTCCACCGAGTCCTGGCACCGGGTGCTGGACATCTGCCTGACGGGCCACTTCCTGCTGATGCGCGCCGTGTTGCCGCACATGATCGAGCGGCGCTCCGGGTCGATCATCAACATCGCGTCGATCGAGGCCTGGACGGACGTGATCCCGGACAACGTGGTCTACCAGTCGGCCAAGGCCGGCGTGGTCGGGCTGACCCGGGCGACCGCGGCGCAGGTGGGTCAGTACGGCGTCCGGGTCAACGGCGTGGCCCCCGGGTTGGTCCCGAACCCGTTCCTGTCGCGGATGATCCCGGCCGAGGACCTGCAGCGACTGCACGAGCGGGCAGCACTGGAGACCGTCATCACCCCGGAAGACATCGCCAACGCCGTGCTGTTCCTCGCCGGCGACAGCGCACGCTCGATCACCGGGGAGACGATCAACGTCTCCGGCGGCGCCTACATGCGGGCCTAGTGCGCGAGCTTCAGACCGACGACGCCGCACACGATCGCAGCGAGACAGAGCAGTCGCGCGACCGAGGCGGACTCCTCGAGCGCGACCATCCCGTACAGCGCAGTGCCGACCGCGCCGATGCCGACCCAGACCGCGTAGCCCGTCCCGACCGGCAGGGTCCGCAACGCGTAGCCCAGACCGATCATGCTCAGGGTCACCGCGATGCCGAACAGCACTGACGGGCCGAGGCGGGTGAGCCCGCGGGACTGCGCCAGGGCCGAGGCCCAGACGGCTTCGAGCAGACCGGAGATCACGAGCACGAGCCAAGCCATGACACACCTCCACGGTGGGCGTCGTCTTGTCGTGCCGGGTACGACGCACTCGTCCGGGGAGGCCGCGGAAGCGGCTCCACCTCCACGATAGATGACCGCGCGCGAGCGCCCGCGAGTAGCGTGCGGTCCACCTCAGGAGGGCGTCATGGCATTCGCGGACATCAACGGGCAGCGCATCTTCTACACCGACAGCGGCGGGGACGGTCCGGCCGTCGTGTTCTCGCACGGGTTCTTGATGGACGCCTCGATGTTCGACCCGCAGGTGGCCGCACTCGCACCGGAGTTCCGGGTGATCACCTGGGACGCGCGCGGCTTCGGCGCCACCGAGTTCGATTCCCAGCCCTTCACCTACTGGGAGAGCGCTCACGACGCGTTGGTGCTGTGCGAGCACCTCGGCATCGAGCGCGCGGTGTTCGCCGGGATGTCGCAGGGCGGCTTCCTGTCGCTGCGGGCTGCGCTGCTCGCGCCGGAGCGGGTCGCGTGGACTGGTGCTGATCGACACCCAGGCGGGCGCCGAGCACCCGGAGAAGGCTGAGCTCTACGGCGACATGATCGACGCGTGGGTCACCGTCGGGCCGGGCGACGAGCTGGCCACCATCATCGCGGGGATCATTCTCGACGACCCCACCCTCAACGCGCAGTGGATCGCGCGGTGGCAGTCTCGCCCCAAAGAGCTGCTTCGCGAACCCGGCCGTTGCCTGCTCGAGCGGGAGAGCCTCGTGGAGCGGCTCGGCGAGATCGAGTGCCCCGCGCTCGTGATCCATGGCACCGAGGATTCCGCGATCGCGCCGGAACTCGGGGAACTGATGAACAACGCTCTGCCGGGCGCGGACAAGGTGGTCGTGATCGAGGGCGCGGCCCACGCGGCGAACCTGACGCACCCGGACGAGGCGAACGCCGCGATCCTGGCCTTCCTGCGCTCCCTCAGCTGACCCGGGCGGCGAAGCGGCCGCGGACCACGAATTCGAGAGCGACCGCCACCGCCACGATCTCGGCGCCCAGCAGCCCGAACAGCACCAGCACCTGAGCTGACGCTGCCTCACCGGCACTGCCGCCGCCGAGCAGCACCCCGATGAACGCTCCGGGCAACGTCACCAGGCCGACCGTCCGGGTCTGGTCGAGCGGCGGGAACAGTGCCTGCACGGCCGACGGCCGGGCAATCTCCAAGCCGGCGGAGCGGCGGTCGAGGCCGAGGGCCAACGCGGCCTCGAATTCACCGGCGCGGCTGCGCAGTTCGTCCAGAGCGCGCCGGCCGGCCTGCCCGCTGGTCGTCATGGCCCCGCCGATCACGATGCCGGAGATCGCGACGATCGCCGGCCCGGAGAACGGCACCACCCCGGAAACGAACACAAGGACCAGAACCGGGACAGCTCCGGCGGCCACCGCGAGACCGGCCCAGGGCGCGCTCCGCCACCCGGCGATCCGTTGGCCACCGGCGACGGCCGCGGCGGCGAGCATCGCCAGGACGAAGAGCAACGAGAGTGCGTCCGACTTCAGGACTGCCGCGATCACCAGCGCCACGACCGAGAGCTGCACCGCCGCCCGGACCGAAGCGGTCAGTACGTCCCGTTCGACGCCGAGCGCCCCAACGCGGGCGGCCAGCACGGCGAACACCACCAGCAGCACCGCCACGACGACCAGGGAGAGATCCGGATCGACGAGCGACATGGTGGCTCCTTAGCGGCGCGTCCCTCAGCTCACCACCGAAGCATCGGCGTCAGCCAGCACCTCGATGAGACTCTCGATGGAGTCGGCGAATCCGCGCGGACTGAACACGGTCTCACCGTTCCAGCCGCCCACCTGATCCGCCTCCACCGCCGGCAGGCTGCGCCCGGTCGGCAGGTCCGTCCCACCCGGATCCACGATGTCCATGCCCAGGAGGAATCGATGTCCTCCGCGTTGAGCTGCAGGACGAGAATGTCCGGGTTCAGCGCCGCCAGCTTCTCCAGATCCGTCTCCTCGGACCCGGTCTCCTCCACGCGGGAGACGTCGATCCGGCCGGCGACCTTCAGGGCACTGCCGCCGGTGTCCGTGAGCGGCCCGAGCACGCCGACGACCTCGATGCCCAGGTCCTACAGCACCGCTCGCCGAGGCCGGCGCCTCCGGCTCGGGCGCGTCAGTCGGTCGGGGACGCACTCGGAGAGGCGCCGGCTTCGGAGGCCGAGGCATCGGAGGCGGAGGCATCGCTGTCCGCGGCCGGGGAGGCCGCCTCGTCGACGAGGGCGGCCTCGATCCGTGACTCGATGCGGTCCAGGACGTAGGGCAGGCTCAGCACGGTGTTGAAGGCGAACGCGAACTCGATCTCACCGACGGTCCAGACGATCCGGCCGTCCTGCATCGCGTCCCAGCTGCTGAAGATCGGGTCGTTCTCGATCGACACCTGGCCGCCCTCGACGTAGGACACCTGGTCCCAGATCACGAGGTCGCGGTCGAGCAGGCTCGCGTTCTCCTTCGCCACCTCGAGGTAGAACCTGTCGCCGGCCTGCTCGTCGATCTCGTCCGGCGCCGCGAAGCCGAGCCGCTGGAAGAAGCGGGACCGCGGGTCGGAGGACGCATACGTGGCGAGACCGTCCGAGCCGTACGTGACGACGACGGCCTCTTTTCCGCCCCACTGCGGGTGGGCGTCCTTGATGTCCTCGAACCTGGCCTTCAGGTCGCCGATAAGTTGCTCGGCCAGCTCACTCTTGCCGAGCGCCTTCGCGGTGATCTCCAGCTGGACGTCCCACGGCGTGCCGTAGTCGATGTCGTCCTTCGGCCGGCCGATCACGGGCGCGATCTGCGACAGCCGGTCGTAGCTGGCCTGGTCGAGGTCGGAGTACACCCCGACGATGAGGTCCGGGTTCAGCGCGGCGACCTTCTCGAACTGGATGCCGTCGTCCATCCGGAGGATTTCGACATCCTTGCCGTCGCTGCCGGCCGCCTCCTCCGCCCACGGCCAGATCTGGTCGTCCTCGGGGCCGAACCAGTAGCGCACCGCCACCGGCTTCACGCCCAGGGCGAGGATCGAGTCCTGGTCCTGGTAGCCGAGCGCGACGACACGCGTCGGCTCCTGCGCGACCGTGGTCGTGCCCCACGCGTGTTCCACCGAGACCGGGAACGCCGCTGCCGAACTCGCGCTCGCGGACGGCGACGGATCCGGCGCCGAGGCGGACGACGACGCGACATTCTCGTCGTCGTCGGCACAGGCCGTCAGCCCGAGGACGAGCGCCGCGACCACCGTCGCGCGCGTCAGTCGACGCACCGTTCCCATCGCGTTCCTTCCGTGGATTGTCGCGGCGGGTCAGCTGTCCGAGCCGGCGGTGGGCGTTCGTGGCGACGATGACGTCGAGCATCCCCACCGAAGCGGTCGGGCCGGCCTCGGCCTGCGACGCGGACGCCGCGGCGACGGGAACGTCGTCGTCGGCACACACCGGCGAGCGACGAGGCGACGAGCGCGAAGACCGCCGGTCCCACGGCGGACCCGAAAGGCGCTCATAAGGTCAGGGTAGCCTATCCTTACTACCGCCCGGAATCCGGACGCCTGCGCCCGTCGTCAGGCGCGCTCGAAGATCGCCGCGAGCCCCTGGCCGCCGCCGATGCACATGGTCTCCAGGCCGTAGCGGGCCTCCCGGCGGTGCATCTCGCGGGCGAGGGTGGCCAGGATGCGGCCGCCGGTGGCGCCGACCGGGTGGCCGAGCGAGATGCCGGAACCGTTGACGTTGATCCGCGCGAAGTCCTCCCCGGTGAAGCCCCACTCGCGGGTGCAGGCGAGCACCTGCGCCGCGAAGGCCTCGTTGAGCTCGATGAGGTCGATGTCGGAGAGCTTCAGTTCGGCCGCGGCCAGGGCCTTCGCGGTCGCCGGGACGGGGCCGATGCCCATCGTCTTCGGGGGCACGCCGCCCACGGCCCACGAGACCAGCCGCACGAACGGCGCCAGCCCGAGGTCCTCGGCGGTCGCGCGGGTGATCACCGCGCAGATCGCGGCCCCGTCGTTCTGCCCGCAGGCGTTGCCGGCGGTGACGGTGGCGTCGGGGTCGTCCTTGCCGAGGACGGGCTGAAGCTTGGCCAGTCTCTCGACCGTGGAGTCGGGGCGGATGTGCTCGTCGGTGTCGACGACCGTGTCGCCCTTGCGGCCCGGCACGGTCACCGGGACGATCTCGTCGGCGAAGACCGCCGGCCGCGCGCGCGGCGGCGGCCCGCTGGTGGCTCTCGACCGCGAACTCGTCCTGCTCCGCGCGCGGGATCCCGTACTCGCGGCGCAGGTTCTCCGCCGTCTCGAGCATGCCGCCGGGCACCGGGTGGTTCTGACCGCCGGCGGTGACCCGGCCGCGGGCCAGCGCGTCGTGCAGCATCACCCCGCCCGCGCCCTTGACGCCCCACCGCATCGAGGTGGAGTAGAACGGCGCGTTCGACATCGACTCCGCGCCGCCGGCGAGGACGACGTCCGACGCGCCGTCGCGCACCTGCATCGCCGCGTACAGCACCGCCTGCAGGCCCGAGCCGCAGCGACGGTCGATCTGGAGCCCGGACGCGGTCACCGGCAGGCCGGCGTCGAGCGCGGCGACCCGGCCGATCGCGGGGGCGTCCATCGTCGGGTAGCAGTGGCCGAGCAGCACGTCGTCGACCCGCTCCGGCGGCAGGCCGGTGCGCTCCATCAGCGCGCGGATCACGGTCGCGGCCAGCTCGTGGGGCGGCAGCGGAGCGAGCCCCCGCCGAAGCCCCCGACCGGGGTCCGCAGCGGCTCGCAGAGAACGACGTCAGTCGGTGCGCTCATGAGCGCAGCGTAAATCAGAACGCGTACCGCACCCGCAGCCACGGGGTGCGAGCAGTGATCAGGTCCTGCAGGGAGTCGAGCCCCGCTCGCTTGATGTGGTTGCGGTAGCGGACGTTCCACATCCCGTTCTGGGAGCGCTTGGCCTGCTGGACGTCGGGACGCCACAGCACGTCTTCGGCCTTCGGATGCCACCCGAGGTTGACCTCGTGGAGGTCGCGGTTGTGGGTCATCAGGATGATCTCCGCGGCCGCCTGCTCGCGGAAGGCGGGACCGGTGCTGTCCGCCAGCCGGTCGAGCAACTCCGCCCAGTCGTCCTCCCAGCCGTCGCGGAGCACCACCGGCGAGAAGTTGACGTGCACCTCGTAGCCGGCGGCGACGAAGTCGTCGATCGCCGCGAGTCGCTCGGCAATCGTGCTGGTGCGGATGTCGAGCAGTTTCGCGTCCGCTTCCGGCATCAGCGAGAACCGGATCCGCGTCCGCCCGGCCGGGTCGAGGTCCAGCAGATCGCGATTGACGAACTTGGTCGCGAAGCTCGCCTTCGCCGTCGGCAGATCGCGGAAGGTCCCGATCAGATCCGCGACGTTGTCGCTGACGAGGGCGTCGACCGAACAGTCGCTGTTCTCGCCGATGTCGTAGACCCAGGCGTGCGGATCCACCTGGTCGGGCACCGGTTTGGCGCCTTGGCGGGAGACATGACCGCGCAGGTAGCGGGTGATGCGGTCGATGTTGGTGAACACCGTGATCGGGTTCGCGAAACCCTTGCGCCGGGGCACGTAGCAGTACGCGCACGCCATGGCGCACCCGTTGGAGGTCGAGGGCGCAATGAAGTCGCTGGACCGGGAATTGGGTCGGGCGGAGAGCGATTTCTTCACCCCGAGCACGAGGGTCTCGCTCTTCACCCGCACCCAGCGTTCAACGTTGCCGGCGTTGCCGTGCAGCTCAGGGATCTGCCAGTGCGAGGCCACCTCGTGCACCTCGGCGGCCGGGAACCGGGCCAGGATCTCCTGGCCTCGCAGCGAGGTGCGCGCCTCCGGCTCGGCGTAGATGGTGCGGACGTCGAGCAGCGATTTCGGCGGAGCCCCCATGCCGGGTACAACCCCGTCTGCCGACCACGGATTCCAGCAGACTCCAGGGATGAAGCTCACCCGCGCGGAGCTCGAGTCCGTCCAGGGCGCGACCCTGCCCGACCTGCTCGCCCCCGAGGTTCGGCTGCTCTTCGTCGGGATCAATCCGGGACTGTGGACGGCCGCCGTGCAGGCGCATTTCGCCAAGCGGGGCAACCGCTTCTACCCGGCGTTGTACCGAGCCGGCATCACCGACCGGCTGATCGACGCGGCGGCCGGCTACCGCCCCGAGGACCTGGCGCACCTGCACGAGCGGGGCATCGGGATCACCAATGTCGTGCCGGTCGCCACCGCCCGCGCCGACGAGCTGACGGCAGATCAACTGGCCGCGGGCGGCCGCGCCCTCGTGCGCCGGGTCCGCCGCATCCAGCCGACGGTCGTCGCCGTCCTCGGCGTCACCGCCTACCGCGCCGCGTTCGCGCGCCCCAAGGCTGCGGTCGGCCGCCAGGACGAGACCCTGGGCGGGGCCGAACTCTGGGTCGCGCCGAACCCCAGTGGGCTGAACGCTCATGCGCAACTCGCGGACCTGGCCGCGGCCTACCGCGAGATCGCGATGGCCGCGGGGATCGCGGTGTACCCCGCCTGAGTCAGGCGGCGCGCGTCGTCTCCGCCGACTCGGCGGCCTCGAGCTCCCAGCGCATCTCGAGTCGGCCGTTCTCGGCAACGACCCAGCGCAGCTGGAGAACTGGACTGGAACTCAACATGAACACAAGGTTAACCCCGAACGGCCGGCTTACGCACCCTGCGGCAACAAAATTGGTCTGGGCCGGGGCATTTGTCCACAATGTCCAGCCGGATGGAGGAGCCTGCGCGGACTCTTCGAGCGACAGAACGGGGCACGGGTGGGTTGGGCCGGTCTGGCGCGGCGGTGACAACGGGGAGCCGGAACTCCTCGCCAGTTGCTATCGGCGCAGCCTGGAAGTCGCCGACGAGCTCGGAGCCGCCGGTGTCGCCTTTCCCGCGATCTCGACGGGCATCTACGGCTACCCACCCGAACTTGCCGCGCAGGTCGCGGTGGACACGATCCGTTCCACGTCGAGTCGTGTGCACACCGTGCGGCTGGTTGCCCTCGACCGGGGCACCGCAGCACTGTTGGAGGCGGCTCTGCGGGTCTAGCGTCGGGGTGATCGCTGCCGTTGTGGAGGAGATTCCGATGAGCGCATCCACCGACACCTTCGACGAGGCGAGGGCCGAGGAGTTCGGCGGCCGCCTGTTCGGGATGCTCACCGACAGCATGACGATCCTGATGATCGACCTGGCCGGGCGCACCGGACTCTTCGAGGTCCTCGCCGAGAGCGAGGGGACCAGCGCAGCACTCGCCGAGCGCGGCGGGTTGGAGGAGCGATACGTCCGCGAGTGCCTCGCCGGGCTGGTGACCTCCTCAATCGTCGACTACGACGCGGCGACGGGGGTGTACTCGCTGCCCGCCGAACATGCCGCGTGCTTGAGCGGCGGCAGCGCCACCGACCTCTCGCCGATGGCGCGCGTCACCAGCCTGGCGGCGCAGCACGTCGGCGGTGTGGCGCGCGCGTTCCGCGAGGGCGGCGGCGTCCCCTACGAAGCGTTCCGGCCGGAGTTCACCGAGGTGATGGACGGCCTGTCCCGCGGCCTGATGGATGCTCAGTTGATCTCGGGCATCCTGCCCACGGATCCCGGCCTGCCCGATCGACTCGCCGCCGGTCTGCGGGTCGCCGACGTGGGCTGCGGGACCGGCCACGCGGTCAACGTGATGGCGGCGGCGTACCCGGCATCACGTTTCACCGGCTTCGACTTCTCCGACGAGGCGATCGAGGCCGGGCGCAAGGAAGCCGCGGAACGAGGCCTCGCGAACGCGTCGTTCGAGGTCCGCGACGTCGCTGCACTCCCTGCCGATTCTTTCGACGTGATCTTCGCCTTCGACTCGATCCACGACCAGAAGGACCCGGCCGGGGTCCTGCGAGCGATCCATGACGCACTCGCGCCCGGTGGGCGGTTCATGATGATGGACATCAAGGCCAACAGTGCGCTCGAGGACAACATCGGCAACCCGTTCGCGCCGATGCTCTACGGCATGAGCACGTTGCACTGCATGACGGTGTCTCTGGCGCTCGGCGGCGCCGGACTCGGCGCGGTCTGGGGCGAGCAGACTGCACGTCGGATGCTCGAGGAGGCGGGCTTCACTGTCGAGGGTGTGTACGACGTGCCGGACGATCCCATGGACTCGGTCTACGTCGCCCACCGAACCTGACTGTCAGGGCTGGCTCGATCCAGCACTCGACAGGGCTGCGGCCAGCTGCCAGGGCTGCGACGCGTTGCTGCGCGACAGCCATCGGCCAGAGGTGGTCCGCACGGCGACCATGGGACCACCCCAGAACTCTCCGGTTCTGCCGCGCCTAGGGTTGCACGCATGACCGCGTGGCTGTTCCTCCTCGGGGCGATCGTCACCGAGGTGACGGCGACGCTGTGCCTGCGCGCTTCGGACGGGTTCTCCAGACTCGGGTTCACCGCGGTCGTGGTCGTCGGCTACGTCGCGTCGTTCTGGTGTCTGTCCCAGTCGCTGCAGCGCGGGATGAGCCTCGGCGTCGCGTACGGGGTCTGGTCCGGCATCGGGGTGGCCACCGTCGCGGTGCTGGGCAGGGTGTTCTTCGACGACGGGCTGAGCGCGGTCACCGTGGGTGGGATCGCGCTGATCATTCTCGGGGTGGTCGTCGTTCAGCTCGGCGGGACCCACGCAGAGGCCTGACTTACCGTCAGGTCAGTCCGGCAGCTTCGGCACCTCGAAGCCGGTGTGCCGTCCGAGCAGCACCGCGCGGTCGATCGACCCGTTCCCGAAGCGCTGCCGTACCGCGTCGAGGGTCGCGTCGAGCACGCCGGCCTCGCCCGCGACCGGGATGTCGGTCCCGGACCGTGGGAACGGCAGCGCGAGTTGCACCGCGTCGTCACTGTCCAGATCGGCGACCGAGATGCCGACGAGGGTCAGCCCCCGCTCGGCGATCAACGGGGCGGCCGCGGCCATCAGCGCCGCCGCGGCGGCGAGCACAGCGGCGGTGTCATCGGTCGGCGCGGGCAGGGTGTGCGAGCGGGTCACCGAAGTGAAGTCGTCGAAGCGCAGCCGCAGCACGACGGTGCGCCCGACACGGTGCGCGGCTCGTACCCGGCGCATCACCCGGTCGACGATCCCGATCAGCAGCGCGTTCACCTCGGCAGGCGTACGCCCACCGCGCCCGAAGGCCGACTGGGAGCCGATCGACCTGCGCCGGCGACCGACCACGACCGGCCGGGGGTCGAGATTGTGCGAGAGCGCGAACAGTTGACGCCCGGCCGCCGGACCGAGCATCGCGGTCAGCATGTCGGGAGCCAGCGTCGCGACCTCGCCCACCGTGTGGATGCCCCGCTCCGCCAGCTTGCCGGTGGTTACCGGCCCCACCCCCCAGAGCGCTCCGACCGGAAGGGGATGGAGGAACTCGAGCTCGGTCTCCGGCGGCACCAGGAGGAGGCCGTCTGGTTTGGCCTGACGGCTCGCGACCTTGGCGAGGAACTTGGTCCGGGCGATGCCGACGCTGATCGGCAGCCCGACCTCCCCCTGCACACGGGCGCGGAGCCGAATCCCGATCTCGGCCGGGGTTCCGGACAGCCGCCGCAGCCCCCCGACGTCGAGGAAGGCCTCGTCGATGGAGATCCCCTCCACGAGTGGGGTGACGTCGGAGAAGATCGCGAAGACCGCTTTGCTGGCCTCGGTGTAGGCCTCGAAACGGGGCGGCACGACGACGGCGTGCGGACACAGCCGACGAGCCATTGCCCCGCCCATCGCGCCCTGCACGCCGTAGGCCTTGGCCTCGTAGCTGGCGGCCAGCACCACCCCGCCGCCGACGAGCACCGGCCGGCCGCGCAAGGCGGGGTCGTCCCGCTGCTCCACCGACGCGTAGAACGAGTCGAGGTCGGCATGCAGGATCGACGCCTCGCGGCGATCAGCTCCGGCCACCCTGCTCATCGAACATATGTTCGCAGAACGCGGCGTCCGTTGTCGCGTACTCGTCGTGCAGTCGCACCCACGCTTGACCGCCGCCGAGGTCCGGCATCCCGTCCCAACCCTCGCCGCGACCGAACGGCGTCAGATCCAGCCACATGTAGGTGCCCAGCAGGAGCTCCACGCCGCGGCCGTAGGTCGAGTACGTGTGCAGCACCGTCCCCGGCGCGGTGTCCGGCCGCAGGAACACCGAGACCCCGTTGAGTTCCTCGGCCTCCGCCAACGCTCCCTGGCCGCCCGCGCGCAACTCGTCGGCCGTGCGGTAGTTCCACAGCACCGGCGCGATCCGCTCATCGAGCGAGACCCCGAAGTCGTAGCTGAAGGTGCTGCCCGCCGAGGAGTACCAGGGGAAGGTCCAGCCCATCCGCTCGGCAAACCCCGCCAGTTCGGGATACGGGGCCCGGGACACCGCGATCAAGGTCGTATCCCGCGCGTGCAGGTGAGCGAGGTTCCCGATCGAGTCGGCATGGAACGCGCAGCCGGAACAGGATCGGCCCCAGCCCGGGGCGAACATCAGGTGCAGGACGATCAGCTGCCGGCGCCCGTCGAACAGTTCGCCGAGGGTGCGCACAGCGTCCGGCCCGCGGAACTCATACGGCTGGTCGACCCGCACCGCCGGCAACTGACGGCGCATCCGGTTGACCGCGTCCCGGGCCCGCGTCTCGGCCTTCTCCAGCTCCAGCAGAGCGCGCCGCGCCTGCAGCCAGCTGTCGCGGTCGACGACCTCCGGTGTACCCATACCCGTTCGACCGACAGGAGCGGCCGAACTCATCGCTCAAGCCGGCACAACCACGTCGTCCGGGTGCTGCGGCAGCCCGAACAACGGCCAGAGGCGCTCGGTGTCGAGGAAGAAGTTCAGGCCGACGATCTTCCCGTCGCGAACCTCGACCACGTGAATCGCCCATGGGTAGTACGACGTCTTGTCCTCGGTCTGCCGCCACTGCGCGAATGCCGGCATTCCGTTGGCGGCGACGGGGGCCACGAAGGACCCCTCGCACTGGGAGCCGGGACCGAGCATCCACTCCTTCACGCTGGCCGGGCCCTGCAGCCACATCGGGAACGGCGGCATGCACATCGTGGCGTCCTCGCGGAGCAGGGCGACGAGGGTGTCGATGTCGTAGCGGGTGAACGCGTCGAGGTAGCGAGCCAGCAGTTCGCGCTGCGCCGCGTCGGTCGGCTCGAGGACCTCGGCCTCCGTCGTGCCGTTCGCGTCCATCGTCGCCCGTGCCCGCTGGAGTGCACTGTTGGCGGACGCGACGGAGGTGCCGAGCAGCTCGGCCACCTCGGCCGCGGACCAGCGCAGCACCTCGCGCAGCAACAACACGGCGCGCTGGCGGGGCGGCAACTGCTGGAGCGCCGCGACGAACGCGAGGCGCACCGACTCCTTCGCCATCGTGGCCTCGGCCGGGTCCACCACGCCGGGCAGGGTGCGCGCGTCGGCTGACGGCTCGATCCACACCGACTCCGCGGTCGGCGACGCCAGGGAGTCCAGAGCCCGCGAGCAGGGGCCGAGGTCCATCGGCCGGGCTCGCTTCTGACGAGCCGTCAGCATGTCGAAGCAGACGTTCGTCGCGATCCGGTAGAGCCATGACTTGCGTGACGACCGGCCCGCGAAGGAGTCCTGAGCCTTCCACGCGCGCAGCATCGCCTCCTGCACGGCGTCCTCGGCCTCGAAGCTGGAGCCGAGCATCCGGTAGCAGTAGCCGGTCAGTCCGACCCGGTGCTGCTCGAACTCGGCCTGGACGTCCGGGGTGCCGGTGAGGGTCTCGGTCATGACGGGCTCCAGGTCCGGAGAGATGCGTGCGGTCAGGCGGCGCGACTGGCGGCGGACGCGTGGCCCAGCCAGGTGTGACGGTTGCCGGCCCAGCACCAGCCCAGCTTGGCCGCGCCCTTGCGTTCGCGGCCGTCCTTGCCGGTCCCGCCGCTGATCCAGAGCGCGGGCACGCGCCGGTCCCCGCACCGGGAGCCGAGAAGCATGAAGCACTTGTTGGGCTCGAGGAGCTCCGGCTGCTGAGAGAGGAGCGCGACGCCTTCGGCCACGGTCAGCGGAGTGCGGCCCCGCTCCGCGAGGACCGGCAAGGCCTCGTCCGGCGTCCAGTTGAGGTATTCCTCGCCGCGCTCGACCCCGACCAGGCGGTACGGCGTCGGCGGCACCTCGAGTCCGGGGATCGGCACGAAGCGCTCCCAGTCGGCGAGGTCGGCCGAGACGAATCCCGGCTTGCCGTTCACGATCACGGCCGCAAGCGCGGCTTCCAGGTCCACCGGTCCGGCCGGTATCTGCACGTCCACCTGCACGTGACGAGCGGGGACCGTTCGAAGTTCCTCGGGATGCACCCGTCGAGGTTGCTATTTACAAGCGTTGATTGTCAAGCGAACTGTTGTTTAGAATTCGAACTATGGCGGAGCGCAGCTACGGACAGTTCTGTGGTCTGGCGCGGGCCCTGGACGTGGTCGGCGAACGCTGGGCGCTGCTGTTGGTCCGGGATCTGCTGGTGTCACCCAAGCGATTCACCGACCTCCGGCGCGGTCTGCCCAAGATTCCCTCGAACATCCTCAGCACCCGGCTCCGCGAGCTGGAGGAGGCCGGGATCGTGCACCGGCGGGCGCTGCCGCTGCCGGAATCCGGCGTCGTGTACGAGCTCACCGCGTACGGCCAGGGGTTGGAGGAGGTCGTGCTCCGCCTCGGGAGCTGGGGCGCCGCCCGCCTGGGCGAGCCCCGTCCCGGCGAGGTCCTCACCCCGGACGCAATGGTGATCGCGCTGCGCGCCATGTTCCGCCCGGCTGCCGCCGCCGAGGTGTCCGCGACCTACCAGTTCGAGCTCGGACCCACGGTCTTCCACGCCCGCGTCGAGGACGGGAAGCTGACGGCCGGAGCGGGCCCACTGCCCGGCGCCGACCTCGTGGTCGGCGCCGGCCCGCAGATCCGGGCCTTGTTCACCGGCGAGATCGGCGCGGCGGACGCCATCGCGACCGGCCTGGTGCAGCTGCGCGGAGATGATGCCCTGCTCCAGACCTTCACCGAGATGTTCCGGTTGGAGACGCCGGTCGCCGTCGGCTGAGCCCGGGACGCCGCGGGTCAGTCCTCGAAGAGGTCGTCGTCCTCGATGAAGCCGAACTCGTTCGCTTCCTCTTCCTCCGCCGGTGGAACCTCTTCGAGCGTGCAGACCACGGCGTGGGTGACTGCCCAGACCGCGCCGTGCGGCTGCTGGCTGACGGTGATCGAGGCGTGGGTGCCGCCGTCGCCGAACTGCCCGGCGAAGGTCACCTGGTCGGAGAACGCGCTGGTGGTGTCGTACTTCAGCAGGCTCAGCAGTTCGGTGTTCCCGACCTCGGTGTCGTTCTTGCCCAGCCACGCAGCCAGACCGGCTTCCGCGTCCGCGGCGGCGTGCGTGGCCCAGTCCACGTCCTCGATCGCCTTGAACTCCACGCGATAGGCCTCGTGGATGTCGCAGTTGACGACTGCGTCCACGGGTTGCACTTCAGCCATGAGGACCGTGCCTTTCGGTTTCGCTACTTCTGTGCCGGTTCGGGCGGAATCCGGGCGAGAGCCAGCATTACACGCCCGAAAGTGCCCGGGAAGTCAGGCGCGATGCTCGTGAGCCCGGGACGCCGGGCGCCGCCCGGGTTTGCCTAGGGTGACGCCATGACTTCCTACGTGGCGATCAACGTGCTGAGCGTGCCGGCCGAGATGGGCGAGCACCTGGAGGGGCGCTTCGCCGCCCGGGCGGGCATGGTCGAAGGCTCCGAGGGCTTCGAGGGCTTCCAGCTCCTCCGTCCGGTCGAGGGCACCGACAAGTACTTCGTGTTCACCAAGTGGGCGAGCAAGGAGTACTTCGAGAAGTGGCGCGACGGCCAGGGTGCCGCCGCGCACGCCGGTGAGCGCGCCCAGGCCGCGGGCCCGATGGCCGCGATGGGCTCCGAGCTCTGGGCCTTCGACGTCGTCCTGGACGTTCCTCCGACTGCTTAGGCGGCGAGGGCGGAGACGCTGGAACCGTCCAGCAGGACCGCCGCGACGCCCTTGCGGTCGTCGTACATGGGGACGTGGCCCCAGCCGCGGGGGAAGAGCCAGCGGGTGTGGGCCGGCAGTTCACCGCGGTAGCGGCAACCCGGGCCGAGGATGACGTCCCGCGTGCCGAACGCGACGGTGATCGGCACCTCGATGTCCTGGCCGTCGCGGAAGCGCTGGCCGGAGGCCGAGTTCAGGGTGAGCTTGAAGGCCTCCGAGGCCAGCATCGCCCGGGAGTCGGCCAGGATCACGGTGCGCGGGGTCTTCCAGGGCTTGCCCATGACGTTGGCGGTCAGCACGACCCGCAGCGGGGCGACGCGCATCAGCGGGGGCATCAGCGGCCCGAGGGCCTTCGGGAGGTCGTGGATCCCCATCACCTGCCACTTCGTGTAGCGGGGGACCCGGCGCCGCCACAGTCCGGCGGGCGCGATCCCGGTGACGGAGGCAGCGCGGCCGGCCTTGGCGATCTCCAGGGACACCCAGCCGCCGAGCGAGTTGCCGCCGTAGTGCGGGCGGTCGAGGCCGAGTTGGGCGCAGAAGTCGGCCACGGTCTCGGCGATGCCGGTGGCCTTGAGGTCCTGCCCCTCGGCGAGCTTGGTGGCACCGAATCCCGGCAGGTCGATGGTGATCACCTCGCGGTGCGGCGCGAGCAGCGGAACCACCGGGTCCCACATCTCGCGGCGGCCGCCGACGCCGTGCAGCAGCACCAGCGGGGGGCCCTCCCCGGTCCGGGTGTGCTCCAGAACGATCTTCTTCTTGCGTGGCGCCATCGGAGAAATCTCCTTGCTGGGAACACCGCCGAGTGGCTTGATGTTACTGACGAGTATGGTAGGTTACTCGCCAGTAGGAGAGCGCGGAAAACGCCCGCTCGCCCGAGCTTGACACACCAGGTCCGGACACGACGTCCAGGGGGACGACGATGAGCCACTACAAGCCCAACCGCCGCGACATCGAGTTCAACCTCTTCGAGTTCCTCGGCCGGGACAAGGTCCTCGGCCACGGCGCCTACGAGGACATGGACGTCGACTCCGCCCGGTCGATCCTCGACGAGGTCGAGCGCCTGGCGTCCGAGGACCTCGCCGACTCGATGATCGACTCGGACCGCAACCCGCCGGTGTTCGACCCGAAGACGAACTCCGTGGTGATGCCGGAGTCGTTCAAGAAGTCGATGAACGCCTACATGAACTCCGAGATGTGGCGCCTCGACCTCCCGGTGGAACTCGATGGCACCCGGGCCCCGGCGTCGTTGCGTTGGGCCGTGCAGGAAATGGTGCTCGGTGCCAACCCGGCCGTGCACATGTTCGCCGCCGGTCCCGGCTTCGCCAGCATGCTCTACCGCGAAGGCACCGACGCCCAGAAGGCGCTCGCGCAGCACATGGTCGACAAGCGCTGGGGAGCGACGATGTGCCTGACCGAGCCCGACGCGGGCTCGGACGTCGGCGCAGGCCGCACCAAAGCCGTTCAGCAGACTGACGGCACCTGGCACATCACCGGCGTCAAGCGCTTCATCACGTCGGCCGAGCACGACATGGCCGACAACATCGTGCACTTCGTGCTGGCCCGCCCCGAGGGCGCCGGCATCGGCACCAAGGGCCTGTCCCTGTTCATCATCCCCAAGTTCGGTGTCGATGCCGACGGCAACCTCGGGGAGCGCAACGGCGCCTTCGTCACCAACGTCGAGCACAAGATGGGTCTCAAGGCCTCCACCACCTGCGAGCTCACCTTCGGTGACTCGATCCCCGCCGTCGGCACCCTGCTCGGCGACGTCCACGACGGCATCGCGCAGATGTTCCTGATCATCGAGAACGCCCGCATGATGGTCGGCACGAAGGCCATCGCGACCCTGTCCACCGGCTACCTCAACGCGCGCGACTACGCCAAGGAGCGCGTGCAGGGCGCGGACCTGACCCGCTTCACCGACAAGGCCGCCCCCAAGGTGACGATCATCGCCCACCCTGAGGTCCGCCGGTCGCTGATGATGCAGAAGGCCTACGCCGAGGGTATGCGCGCGCTGGTGCTCTACACCGCGAGCATCCAGGACGGTCTGCACGCCGCACAGGCGCTGGGCGAGCCGGTGGACGAGGACGCCGAGCGCCTCAACGACCTGCTGCTGCCGATCGTCAAGGGCGTCGGCTCGGAGCGTTCGTACGCGCTGCTCTCGGACGCGCTGCAGATCTTCGGTGGCTCGGGCTACCTGCAGGAGTACCCGCTCGAGCAGTACATCCGCGACGCCAAGATCGACACCCTCTATGAGGGCACCACGGCGATCCAGGGCATGGACTTCTTCTTCCGCAAGATCGTCCGCGACTCGGGGCAGGCGCTCACCGGCCTGGCCGGCGAGATCGAGGCCTTCGCGACGTCCGACTCCGGCGGCCCGCTGGCCATCGAGCGGGCCCTGCTGGCCCGCGCTCTCGAAGACGTCCAGGGCATCGTCGGCACGATGGTCGAGTCGCTGACCAACGCCATGGGCGAGGTCAGCGAGATGTACAAGGTCGGGCAGAACACGACCCGCCTGCTGATGGCCGCCGGCGACCTGGTCATCGGTTGGCTGCTGCTCCGTCAGGCCGAGGTCGCCCTCGCCGCGCTGGCGGGATCGCCCTCCGCCCGGGATCAGTCCTTCTACCAGGGCAAGGTCGCCGCGGCCCGGTTCTTCGCCGCGCAGGTGCTGCCGATGCTGACCGCGCAGCGGATCATCGCGAGCACCGTCGACAACACCCTGATGGAGATCTCCGAGGACAGCTTCTGATTCCACAGGCAATTTCCTGCTGGGTGAGGTGTATGGGTGCCGCAGCCCGGGTAATCGTCGAGGGACCGCCGGAGCACGTCGCCTGCGGTCCCTCGCTCGATATCGGGCGACAGGGCACCTGGTGGGGGTTCCCTCGTCGTCACCGGCCGCGTCGCAACACCGGCACCAGCGACCGGCCTCGACACGGGTGAGGCGAAGCGGATCGGCAGCCGCTCGCCTCGCCCGTGTCATTTAAACTGCGAGCTCCTGCGCGCGTACGCTGCGCGGCCCGGGCTGCGCCACTCTCACCAGCCCCATGCTGCTCTCCCGTTTTCCGATGCCGCGTCAGGTACTCGAACCGGCCGGGCGTGGCGGCCTCGTCTTCTGCCCGTCAAGAGGTGAAGATGATCTTGGTCGGAGTTCGATCGGTGCAGACCGAGTAGCGCGCCGAACACCGGGCAGGAGTAATCTTCGGGCTTTCAGAGAGAAAGATCTTGGACGACACCGCTACCGCCGGCGGTCTCCCCCGACAGGCGAGGACGAGGTCCATGACCCTCCAGCAATACGAGACCGGCACCGCCACGCCGCTGCAACCGCTTCGCCGTGCACCCATGCAGCGTCGCAGTGTCGAGCGTGTCCAGCGCATGCTGGACGCAGCGCAGCAACTCGTGGCGGAGTTCGGCTACGACGCCTTGACGACGACCCTGATCGCGGAGCGGGCCGACGTCTCGATCGGATCGCTGTACCAGTTCTTCCCGGACAAGCAGGCGGTCGTGCGCGCGGTGGCGCTGCGCAACCTGGAACGCTTCACCGAGCGCCTCACCGACCTGGCCGGCAACGGCGGCCACACGACGTGGTGGGACCTCACCGACGCGGTGCTCGACGAGTACGTGGCCATGCACCACGACATCCCGGGTTTCCAGACGATCCGCTTCGGCGACGTCGCCGACCTTCATCTGCTCGACCCGGTCCGCGACAACGACAGCGTCGTGGCCGAGCGCTTCGTCAAGCTGATCCGCCCGACGGTCGACGTAGCGGAGGACGTCGATCTCGAGCTGGACATGGTCATTGCGGTCAAGATCGCCGACGTGCTGACCCGCTACGCATTCGAACGCGACACAGCCGGGGACAAGCTCGTCCTGAGCGAGGCCAAGCGCCTGGTCCGCGCGCACCTGGCGCGCCGCCTCGGCGAGCCCACCCCCACCGCCTGAACCACCGCACCGCCGCGCGAGGAAACGCTGTCACTCACGTCTTGGGGCGGCGTTTCGCCCTTTCGGGCCAGAACGATGGGGCGGAAACACGACCCTAGATGCGGCGGTCCCGGAGCGCCGGGAACTCGGCGCGGACCTGCTCGACCCGCGCCGGATCGATCTCGACGTCGAGAACGGTCGGTTCCGTGCCGGCCTCCGCGACGACCTCGCCCCAGGGGTCGATGACCACGGAGTGCCCGGCCTGCCGCACGCCCGCATGCTCGCCGCACGCGTCCGCCGCGACGACGTAGGCGAGGTTCTCGACCGCGCGCGCCCGGTTCAGCAGGCGCCAGTGGTCGAGCCGCTTGTGCGGCCAGGACGACGCGATCACGAACATCTGCGCACCGGCTTCGGTCAGCTTGCGGAACAGCTCGGGGAAGCGCAGGTCGTAACAGGTCGCGACGCCCATCGTCAGCTGACCACCGACGAGGCTGAGGAACTGATCGCCGGCCGTCAGCAGCGACGCCTCGCCCTCGGCAAAGCCGAACCGGTGGATCTTGCGGTAGATCGCCCGCGGCTCCCCGTGCTCGCCGATCAGCACCGAGGTGTTGAAAAGCTTGTCCCCGTCGCGCTCCACCAGGCTGCCGCCGTGCAGCAACACCCCGGCGTCCTTGGCCGCCTGGCTCAGGGCGGCGACCGTCGGTCCGTCGAGCGGCTCCGCGTTCTGCTCCCACTCCTGGTAGGCCCAGGCGCCCTGCGCCCACAACTCGGGCAGGACGACGAGGTCCGCCCCCGCGCAGCCGCGGATCAGTTCGCACGCCTGCGCCACCCGCTCCGCCAACGGCTCCCGCAGCGTCACCTCGAGCTGAACGAGGCAGACCCTCACAGGATGAGGGCGGTGATGGGGTCCTCGAGAACGCGGGCCACGTCGACGAGGAACCGCGAACCCGCGGCGCCGTCGACGACGCGGTGGTCGAAGGACAACGACAGGGTGCAGATCTGGCGCGGGACGATCTGGCCGTCCACGACCCACGGCATCGGACGGATGGCACCGAAGGCCAGAATCGCGGTCTCCCCCGGGTTGAGGATCGGGGTCCCGCTGTCGACGCCGAAGACGCCGACGTTGGTGATCGTGATCGTGCCCCCGGCCATGTCGGCGGGCGAGGTGCGGCCTTCGCGGGCGGTGGCCGAGAGCTGGTTCAGCGCCGCCGCCATCTCCGGCCAGGACATGGAGTCGGCGTCCTTGATGTTCGGCACCAGGAGGCCGCGCGGGGTGGCTGCGGCGATACCGAGGTTGACGTAGCGCTTGAGCACGATCTCCTGCGCGCCGGACTCGTCGACGGACCAGGTGGCGTTGCACTCCGGGGTGGTGCGCGCGGCGAGGCAGACCGCTTTGGCGACCACGAGCAACGGGGAGACCTTCAGCCCCGCCATCGACGGGTGGCGCTTGAGTTGCTCGCAGAAGTCCATCGTGCGCGTCGCGTCGACGGTCAGGAACTCCGTTACGTGGGGCGCGGTGAAGGCGCTCGCCACCATCGCCTGCGCGGTCATCCGGCGGACGCCCTTGACCGGGATCCGCTCCTCGCGGGCGGTCGACGAGCGCGACTCGCCGGCCAGGGAGACGGCACCCGGTCCGGCCGCCGAGGTGACGTCCGCACGGGTGATGGTGCCGCCGGGCCCGGTCGGGGTGACCGCGCGCAGATCGACGCCCATGTCCTTGGCCAGCTTGCGCACCGGCGGTTTGGCGAGCACCGTGACCCGGCCGGCATCGCCCTGCTCGGCCACCGAGATCGTGCGGGCCGGGACGGACTCGCCGCCGTGCGCGGACTCGCGGGCCTCGATGAGGCGGCCGAACTCGACGCCGGCGTATCGGGTCGGCTTGACGCCCTCGGTACCCAGCGGGCCGCCGAGCACCTCGGCCGCGGGATCGCGTGCCGGGGTGGGTCGCTGACCGGACTCGTGCACCGCGCGACGCGGGCGCCGCTTCGCCGTGGTGGTGCGGGGGCCGTAGCCGACCAGCACCGCAGTGCGTCCGCCCGGCGCTTCGCCGCCGATGAGGCCGGCCTCGATCGCGGGCTCCTCCACCGAGACCCCCGCGGCCCCGCCCATGGCCTCCGCAACGCCCGCCTGCGCGGATTGCGCCGACGACGCGGCGAGCGGTTCGGCCGGAGCCGCCGGCGCGGGACCGGCTGCTCCCGGCTCGGTCTCGATGGTGATGATCGGAGCGCCGACATCGATGACGTCACCGACGGACGCGAGGAGTTCGACGACCTCGCCCTCGTACGGGCTGGGCAGCTCGACGGCGGCTTTGGCGGTTTCGATCTCGACGAGGGTCTGATTCGTCGTCACGTGGTCGCCGACCTGGACGAACCACTGCAGGATCTCGCCCTCGGTGAGGCCTTCCCCGACGTCCGGGAGCTTGAACTGGCGACGCGCCACGGTGCGATCCCCTTTGGAGGCGAAATTAGTACGCGAGCGAGCGGTCCACGGCGTCGAGCACCCGGTCCAGGTCGGGCAGGTAGTCCTCCTCGATCCGCGACGGCGGATACGGGGTGTCGAACCCGCCCACCCGCAGCACGGGCGCCTCGAGGTGGTGGAAGCAGGACTCGGTGACCGCAGCGGCGATCTCCGCGCCCATGCCGAGGGTCACCGGCGCCTCGTGCACCACCACGAGCCGGTGGGTGCGGCGCACCGACGCGACGATCGTGTCCATGTCCAACGGCGAGAGCGAACGCAGGTCGAGCACCTCGATGCTGGTGCCGTCCTCGGCCGCGGCGGAGGCCGCGTCCATGCACACCTTCACCATCGGCCCGTAGGCCGCGACGGTGATGTCGGCGCCCTCGCGCACCACGCGGGCCTCGTCGAGGCCCTCCGGGGGCGGGCCCGCGGAGACGTCGAGCGCCGCCTTCTCCCAGTAGCGCCGCTTGGGCTCGAAGAAGATCACCGGGTCGTCGGAGGCGATGGCCTGCTGGATCATCCAGTAGGCGTCGACCGGGTTCGAGCAGGCGACGACGCGCAGACCCGCGGTGTGCGCGAAGTACGCCTCCGGGGATTCCGAGTGGTGCTCGACCGCGCCGATGCCGCCGCCGAACGGGATGCGCACCACGATGGGGAGCCGGGAGTGCCCTTGGGAGCGCGCATGCATCTTGGCCAGCTGGCAGACGATCTGGTCGAACCCGGGGAAGACGAAGCCGTCGAACTGGATCTCACAGACCGGCCGGTATCCGCGCAGCGCCAGACCGATCGCGGTGCCGATGATCGCCGACTCCGCCAGCGGGGTGTCGATGACGCGGTCCTCGCCGAAGTCCTTCTGCAGGCCGTCCGTGACCCGGAAGACCCCGCCGAGCTTGCCGATGTCCTCGCCCATCAGCACGACCTTGGGGTCGCGCTCCATGGCCGCGCGCAGGCCCGTCGTGATGGCCTTGGCCAGCGTGGTGGTCTGCGCCACCGGCGGGCTCATCGGCTCCGCGGTCATGACTGCTCCTCCACGCCTTCGAAGGACGCCAGGTACGCGGCGAACTGTTCGCGCTGGTTCGCGAGCGGCTTGTGCGGGTCGACGTAGACGTGGTCGAACATCGTCATCGGGCTCGGATCGGCCATGTCGAGGCAGCCGGAACGGATGTGCTTGGCCAGCTGGTTGGACTCCTCCTCGAGCGCCTCGAACCAGTCCTGGTCGGCCTTGCCGGCGCGGATCAGGTAGGAGCGCAGCCGCTCGACCGGGTCCTTGAGTTTCCAGGCCTCGACCTCGGCCGCGATCCGGTAGCGGGTCGGGTCGTCCGAGGTGGTGTGCGCGCCCATCCGGTAGGTGTACGCCTCGATGAACGTCGGCCCGCTGCCCTCTCGGGCCCGTGCCAGGGCGGCCTGGGTGACCGCGTAGGTGGCGAGCACGTCGTTGCCGTCCACCCGCACGCCGGGGAAGCCGAATCCGCTCGCGCGCTGGTAGAGCGGGATGCGGGTCTGCCGCTCGAGTGGCTCGGAGATCGCCCACTGGTTGTTCTGGCAGAAGAAGACCACCGGCGCCTGGAAGACCGAGGCCCAGATGAACGCCTCGTTGACGTCGCCCTGGCTGGTGGCGCCGTCACCGAAATAGGCCACCGCCGCCCCGGTGCGGTCGGGACCGCCGTCCCCGACCATGCCGTCGCGCTGGAGACCCATCGCATAGCCGACCGCGTGCAGGGTCTGCGCGCCGATCACGATCGTGTACAGGTGGAAGTGGTGCTCCTCGGGGTCCCAGCCGCCCATGTCGACGCCGCGGAACAGCCCGAGCAGGTTCAGCGGATCGACCCCGCGACACCACGCGACGCCGTGCTCGCGGTAGGTCGGGAAGACGTGGTCGTTGGGGCCCATGGCCCGCCCGGAGCCGATCTGGGCGGCCTCCTGACCGAGCAGGGAGGCCCAGATGCCGAGTTCGCCCTGCCGCTGCAGGGCCGTCGCCTCGGCGTCGATCCGGCGCACCAGCGCGAGGTCGCGGTAGAGGCCGCGCAGTTCTTCGTCCGAAAAATCGACGCGGTAGTCGGGGTGCTCGACGAGCTCCCCTTCGGGCGTCAGCAACTGGACGAGTTCGGGCTCGTCAGGGGCGAGGGCCACGGAAACTCCTGTCTAGGAGAACTCCACCGACGATCACGGTATCCACTGCCGAGCCGTTCTGCGGGCCCAGACGCGAACTCCCCCGCCGGCCGAGGGCCGACGGGGGAGTCGCGATGTCCGAACTGTGTTACTTGCGGTCTATCGGAAGAGCGATGCCTCAGTCGTTGAAGCGACGACGGAGCGCCGCGCCACCGAGCAGAAGGACCGCACCGAGGCCGGCCGCGGCAGCAGAGCCGTTGCCGTTGCCACCGGTCTCCGGCAGCTCTTCCTCGATCTCGACGCCACCGGCCTCCGGGGGCGTGACGTTGACCTCGACCTCGCCGACGCCGCCACCGTTACCGATGCCGACACCGCCGCCGGAGCCACCGTCGAGCGGGCTGCCCGGGAAGCCGTCGCCACCGTTGCCGAGGCTGACGAGTCCGGAGTCCGAGCCGCCGCCACCGTTGCCGCCGTCGTTGTCGCCGGGGCCGGGGCCACCGTTGCCGCCGTTGACGAGCGTGATGACCGAGCTGGAGCCGCCGTCGCCACCGGTGCCGCCGTCGCCGTTGCCGCCGGGGCCACCGTTGTAGAGGCCGACCAGCACGGTGTCGCCACCGTTCTCGTCGGTCGCGGAACCCGCACCACCGTCGCCACCGTTACCGGCGCCGACCACGGCCACGGAGCCGCCCGCGCCACCGGAGCTGCCGGCTCCGGCGTCGCCGTCGCCGCCCTCACCGGCGCGCACGACGTTGGAGTCGCCACCGCTGTTGTCGCCGCCACCGTTACCGCCGTTGGCCACTGCGGCCACCGGGGGGACGGAGGAGCCGGCCGGACCGCCGGTACCGGAGTTGCCACCGTTGCCGACGTCGACCGCTCCCGGGCTACGCCCGTTCTCGGGGCCGGTGTTGGCGCCCGCGCCGTCACCGGCGTTGATCGCGGCGATCAGCGGGGTCTCGCCCTTGTCCGCGTTCGCTCCCTTGGCGTCGGCGGCGTTGAAGGCCTCGATGAGCTGGCCCTCGTTGTACGTGCCGTCGTCGCTGGCGTCGTCATCGGGATCCTCGGAGCCGGCGTTGCCGCCGGCGCCGCCGTTGCCGATGTGCAGGCCGGGCGCGTCCTGCGCACCGGCCGGGGTACCCGCACCGTCGCCACCGTTGGCGACGTCGACCAGCGGCTCGTTGCCGTTGCCGAGCTCGATCAGGTGGTCCTTGCCGTTGTCGGCGCCGTTGAACACCGAGATCAGCGCGCCCTGGCTGCCGCCCGCGTCGTCACCGTCGTCGCCGTCGCCGCCACCGCTGGTGTCGTCGTCGTCGTCGCTGTTCGGGTTGTTGTCGTTCTCCTCGTGCTTGCCGGAGCCACCGTTGCCCGCGGCCACGGCCGAGGCATCGCCTGCGTCGCCGTTGCCCGCGGTGTTTCCACCGTTGGCCAGGGCCACGAGGCCGCCGTCCGCCGACTCACGCGCACCCTCGGAGCTGGGCGAGTCCTTGTCGCCCGAGTGGTCGTCGTTCTCGCCGGTGCCACCCTTCGCGGCCTCGACGACCGCCCCGGAGCCACCGGAACCGGCGCCGTCCGAGGTCGCGTCGCCGCCGTTGGCGATGTTGATCAGGCCGTTGCGTGCATCGTCCGCCGCGTCGCCGGCGTTGCCGCCGTCGCCCGCGTCGTTGCCGCCGTTGCCGGCGTTCAGGATGCCGCCGGTACCGTCGCTGCCGTTGCCGCCACCGGAGTTGCCACCGATGCCCGCGTCGATCAGCGTGCCGGCGCCACCGTTGCCGCTGCCGCCGTTGTTGCTGCCACCGTTGCCGGCGTTGAGCAGAGCCGCGGTGCCACCGGCGATGCCGTTGCCCTGTGCGTCGCCGGTGTCGGTCTCGGCGCCGTCAGCGCCGGGGGTCGCACCCGCACCGCCGTTGCCGACGCCCGCGACGTTGCCCTTGCCGCCCTGGTTGTCGCCGCGGTCGGAGTTGCCGGCGTTGGAGCCCTCGACGACGCCGCCGTTGCCGGCGTTGCCGCTCTCGGCGCCACGGTCGTCGCCACCGGCGCCGGCCTCGACACCGTTGCCATTGCCACCGTTGCCGCTGGAGGAGCCCTTGTTGTCGCCGCCGTTGGAGACGCCGGCGATCTTGCCGTCGCCACCGTTGCCGGTCGCCGTGCCGTTGGCGTTGCCGCCGTTGCCGACGTTGCCGACCGCGCCACTACCGCCGCTACCGCCCTGCGGGCCGTCTTCCTCGTTCGGCGGGTCCTCGACCGGAGCCATCTGACCGCGCGGAGCGGTCTGGCCGGCCGGGACGAACTCGTCGCCGGGGTTCTTCGAGGAGGAGCGCAGGCTCGCGTCGGCCCAGTCACGGCCGCCGGGGTTGTTGAGCAGGTTCAGGATGCCGCCGTCGCCGCCGGAGCCGTTGCTCTTCGGCTCCTTCGGGTCGAGGTTGAGGATGTTGCTCAGGCCGCCGTCGCCGCCGGAACCCTCGCCCTTCTCCGCACCCGCGCCGAGCTGAAGGATCGTCAGCAGGCCACCCTCGCCGCCGTCCGGCTCCGGGGCCGCGGTGGTGGTGCTCAACTCGAGCGCCTCGCCCAGCTCCTCGAGCAGGACGTCGACGGTCTCGCCGAGCTCGTCGCCCAGGTCGGCGGAGAGCACGTCGTCGAGCAGGAGCCCGACACCCTCCACGACCTCGTCGAGCACCTCTTGCACGGCCTCGACGAGTTCGGCCACGACGTCCTGGCTACCGCCGGTCAGGACGGTCACCAGGGTGCCGTCACCGCCCGACTCCGAGGGGTTCGTCTGCTCGATGTCGAGGATCGAGAGGATGTTGCCGTCGCCGCCCGAGGTCGGGAGCGACGCGTCCGGCTTGCGGATCAGGCCGTTGAGGAGGGCGACAATGCCGCCGTCGCCGCCGTAGCCGTCGCCCGGGCTGCCGTCGCCGCCGTTGCCGACGTTCAGCAACGCGCCGTCGCCGCCGGGGTTGGCCTCGCCGTCGCCGCCGAGGTCACCCTTCTCGCCGTTCGCGAGCGAGATCAGGCCCTCTTCGAGCAGCCCGGTGCCGAGCAGGCCACCGTCGTCCGCGCTGATCGAATTGATCTGGTTGCTCTGGTGCTGCTGGGCGCTCGCCACGACATCGTCGTCGCCGGACGGCCCGTCGGGCGCGTCCTTGTCCAGCAGGGTGATCAGCCGGCCGTCCTTCGGGTCGAAGGTGACCACGTTGAGGACGGAGACCACGCCGCCGTTGCCGCCGTTCGCGTTGCCGCCGTCGGCGCCTTCCCCGATCTGGAGGATCACGCCGTCGCCGCCCTTGCGGGGCAGGATGCCGCCGTCGCCGCCGTCGCCGATCTGGATCAGGGCGCCGTCGTCGCCGGCGGTCCTCAGGCTCGGCGCGACCGAGTCGTCGCCACCGCCGTCGCCGCCGTTGCCGATGGCGAGGACGCTGCCTTCGCCGTCCTCACCGTTCTCGCCGAGGGCGATCGGGCTCTCGTTGACGCCGTCGCCCAGCATGACCAGGCCGAGCACATCAATGCCCGCGGTCTTCACGCTCGGCGCGACCGACTGGTCCTCGGGACCTTCGCCGTTGCCGCCGATCGCGACCGGGTTCGAGTCGCCGCCGGAGCGGTCGCCCTGCAGGTGGCCGCCGTCGACGATGTCGAGGACACCGCCGTCGCCGCCGGAGTTGTCGTCGTTGAAGTTTCCGTGAGCGTCCCCGAGGAGGCTCAGGATGCTGCCGTCACCGGCGGGGGAACCCTCACCCGGCTCGGCGATGTCGAGCAGATTGCCCAGCAACCCGTCGTCGTCGCCCTCGTCGCCCTCGCCCAGGATCGGCGAGAGGTCGAGGTCGAGGTCGTCGATCAGGCTCTCCTTCTTCACCGGGGTGAAGGGAGTGACCACCGACTCCTGGGTCTCCTCGGCGGCCGGGGCCACGGGCGCGTCGCCCGTGAACGTGATGGCCATCCCGGAACGCTGGGTGAGGTCCTTGGGTGCCTCCCCGGCGGGGGCGGTGGAGGCTTGGGCGGTCGCCGCCACGCCGGCCGCCTGAAGGACGACGATCCCGACGCCCGCAGCGCATGCCAACGTAAGCCGACGCACTGTAGGCGTCATTGTGGACGCACCCGAGCGGTGTCGCCCGGTAGGTCCGACTGAACGAACTCGCATCTTTACCTCATCAAAAGTCGCGTCGTCGCCAAAAGAGCCGACGTCCTGAAGCCCCGTCTCGTGCCGCCTGTTTCTACCAGTTCGTCAGTGGGCGCGCCCGTGCAGAAACGGCCAAAACTGGGTGCTGAGAAAACGCTGTGACACAACGTGACATAAGACGATCACGAGAAGTTCCCGGATCAGCGCGCTCACCTGCACGGTTGCCGAAATCCGGCTCCGATGCGTGATGTGAGAGGTGTTCATCGTCACGCCGCGTTGTGGCCAACTAATTTCGCTCCGTGATCAATTCGGCCTAATACCCGGCGTGTTCAGCGCACGGGGGCCGTTCCCCGTCGCACCGCGTAACTCTTTTGGAGCAACGGCCCTCACGCGCCTCACTGAGATCGGGTGGCCACGGCCAGGAAGCGGTCGTCGATCTCAGGCGTGCCGATGGTGATCCGGACGCCCTCGGGGTCGAAAGGACGCACCATCACGCCAGCGGCTTCACAGTCCGTTGCGAAAGCGGTACTTCCCGGACCAATCGGGAGCCAAACGAAATTTCCTTGCGTTTCGGGCGTGTCGAAACCGGCTGAGCGCAGCTCGGCGACCACACGAGCCCGCTCCGCCACCAGATCGGCGACCCGGGCGGCCAGTTGCTCCTCGGCTGCGAGCGACGCCACCGCGGCGACCTGGGCCAACGTGGACACTCCGAACGGCACCGCGCACGCGCGGGCTGCCGCCGCCACGGCGGGCGGAGCGATCGTGTAGCCGACCCGGAGGCCGGCCAGTCCGTAGGCCTTGGAGAAGGTGCGGAGCACGGCCACGTTGGACCGGGCGCGATACACGTCCACCCCGTCCGGGACCTCGGGATCGGTGACGAACTCGCGATACGCCTCGTCGAGGACCACGAGCACGTCGGTCGGCACCGCGTCGAGGAACTCGGTCAGCTCAGCGCTCCGGATCGCGGGTCCGGTCGGGTTGTTCGGACTGCAGAGAAAGATCAGCCTCGTCCGGGCGGTGACCGCGGCGGCCATGGCGGGCAGGTCGTGCCGGGCGTCCGGGGTGAGGGGCACCCGCACCGCGGTGCCACCCGCGATCTGCACGAGGATCGGATAGGCCTCGAAGGACCGCCAGGCGAAGATCACCTCGTCGCCCGGGCCGGTCGTCGCCTGCAACAGCTGTTGCGCCACGCCGACCGAGCCGGTGCCCGTCGCGATGTCCTCGATCGGAACGCCGAACCGCTCGGAGAGCGCACCGACCAAGGCGGTGGCGGCAAGGTCCGGGTAGCGGTTGATCTCGGCCGACGCGGCGGCCAGCACCTCCAGCACCGCGGGCAGTGGCGGGTAGGGGTTCTCGTTCGAGGACAGCTTGAACGCTGCTCCGCCCGTCGGCATCCGCCCGGGCTTGTACCCGGGGATGCCGTCGATCGCTTGCCGTAGCCGGGGCCCCGCCATGGAGGCGAAGTTACCGGTCGGGGCCCGCAGAACCGTGGCGGGTCAGCCGGCTGTCGCCAACGGCAGGTGGACGATGCACACCGTCCTGGCCGGAACGGAGTAGGTCAGGCCGCGCACCCCCTCACCGTCGACCGGCGGGCACGCCTTCGCTGTCGCCTGCCCGTCGACGATCTCCACCACGCGGATCGTCGGGCGCCGGACCTCGGCCGCGCACGGCACCCGGGTCGGTCCCTCCGGGTCGTCCTGGATGCAGTCGCCGACCTCCACGTTGTGCCCCAGGCACAACGTCCCGGCATCGTCGGCCTGCTCGAAGTAGTCGCCGCGGGGGCAGGGGTCGCCCGCTTCCACGACCGTCAGCACCTGAAACACCGCCGCCGGGTCGGAGCAGCTCGCCGCGTTCGCGTCCCGGTCCACGCAGCTCCCGGCCAGGGGCGAGCTCGCGGCGTCGGTGTCGAGGCCGGCCACCACGAAGGTTCCGGCCAGGAGGACTCCCCCGAGCGCCAGCAGGCCGCTGCGTGGCGATGGCATGCGCATGCCCTCTCCATGCCCGGGGCCCGCGACGCCAAAAGCCCCGGTTGCACGGTGTGGCTCGGCTCACGTGACACGATTCCGGCACAACGGGAGGAACCGACATGAAAGACCTGGCGATCCGCCTGGGCATCAACGCCGCCGCGCTGTGGGTGGCTGCCGCCGTGGTGGGCGGTATCGCGCTCAACAAGGGCGGCGAGGACGGCCGGGGATCCTGGAGTGACCGCGCGTTGACGCTGCTGATCGTCGCGGCGATCTTCGCGGCGGTGAACGCCGTGGTGAAGCCGATCGCGACGATCCTCGGGTTGCCGTTCATCGTGATCACGCTCGGGCTGTTCATCTTCGTGATCAACGCCCTGATGCTGTTGCTGACCAGCGTGATCTCCGACGCGCTGAGCGTGCCGTTCCACGTCGAGGACTTCGGCACCGCGCTGCTGGGTGCCCTCGTGATCACCCTGGTCAGCTGGCCGTTGAGCCTCGCCAGCAAGCTCGTCGACTAACCGCCGGCCGATTCCTGGACTGAAACGCCCGCCATCGGGCAGTTCTGCTGTGCGCCGAGAACCCGCCCGGCGCCGACAGGAGGGAGCCCACCATGGGTGCCGCCGACAAGATCAGTAACGCCGTGGAAGACATGGCCGGCAAGGCGAAGGAAGCTGCGGGCCGCGCAACCGGTGACCGCGACACCGAGGCCGAGGGCCAGGGCGACCAGGCCGAGGCGTCGGTGAAGAAGGCCGGCGAGAACGTCAAGGACGCCGCCAAGAACATCACCGGCCAGTAGGCCGGACGCCGAAGGGCCCCGCCGCAGTGGATGCGGCGGGGCCCTTCGCTCTGCGCTGAGCGGGAACGGGTCAGTCCGTCGGCTTGTTTCCGGGCCGATCGAGGGGCAGATCGATGATCGGCAGGTAGACCTTGTCGCCCTGGGCCCGGAACTGCGCGGACATCTCGGCCATGCCCGCGTCGAGGGCAGCCTCGTCGTTCAGGCCGTGCTCCTCAGCGTACTTACGGACGTCCTGTGTGATCCGCATCGAGCAGAAGTGCGGGCCGCACATCGAGCAGAAGTGCGCGGTCTTCGCCGGCGTCGCCGGCAGCGTCTCGTCGTGGAAGCTGCGCGCGGTGTCGGGGTCCAGGGACAGGTTGAACTGGTCCTCCCACCGGAAGTCGAAGCGCGCTTCCGAAAGCGCGTCGTCCCACGCACTTGCGCCGGGGTGCCCCTTGGCCAGGTCGGCGGCATGCGCCGCGATCTTGTAGGTGATGACTCCGGTCTTCACGTCGTCCCGGTTCGGCAGGCCCAGATGCTCCTTGGGCGTGACGTAGCAGAGCATCGCCGTGCCGAACCAGCCGATCATCGCCGCACCGATCGCGGAGGTGATGTGGTCGTAGCCCGGCGCGATGTCGGTGACCAGCGGTCCGAGGGTGTAGAACGGCGCCTCTTTGCAGACCTCCAGCTGGAGGTCCATGTTCTCCTTGATCTTGTTCATCGCGACGTGGCCCGGACCCTCGATCATCACCTGCACGTCGTGCCGCCACGCGATGTCGGTGAGCTCGCCGAGGGTCTTCAGCTCGGCGAACTGCGCGGCGTCGTTGGCGTCGGCGGTGCACCCGGGGCGCAGCCCGTCGCCGAGGGAGAACGAGACGTCGTACTGCGCGAGCAGCTCGCAGATCTCCTCGAAATGCGTGTAGAGGAACGACTCCTGGTGGTGCGCCAGGCACCACGCGGCCATGATCGAGCCGCCGCGGGAGACGATCCCGGTCTTGCGCTTCGCGGTCAGTGGCACGTAGGCCAGCCGGACGCCGGCGTGCACGGTGAAGTAGTCGACGCCTTGCTCGCACTGCTCGATCAGCGTGTCACGGTAAATCTCCCAGGTGAGCTCGGCGGCCTTGCCGTCGACCTTCTCCAGCGCCTGGTACAGCGGCACGGTGCCGATCGGCACCGGCGAGTTGCGGATGATCCACTCGCGGGTGGTGTGGATGTTGCGCCCCGTCGACAGGTCCATGACGGTGTCACCGCCCCAGCGGGTGGCCCACGTCATCTTGTCGACCTCCTCCTCGATGGAGGAGGCGACCGCCGAGTTGCCGATGTTCGCGTTGATCTTCACCAGGAAGTTGCGGCCGATGATCATCGGCTCGCTCTCCGGGTGGTTCACGTTCGCGGGGAGAATCGCCCGGCCGCGGGCGATCTCGTCGCGCACATGCTCCGGCGCGCAGCCCTCGCGGAGGGCGACGTACTCCATCTCCGGGGTGATCAGACCCTGGCGCGCGTAGTAGAGCTGCGTCACCGGCTTGCCGGTGGCGCGCAGCGGACGGCGCTCCCCGCGACCGCTGAACACCGCGTCGAGGTTCCGCAACCCGGCCTCACGGCGGGCGTCGTCCTTGTAACCGTCGTCGACGGCGTGGATGGGCCGGCCCTCGTACTCGGCGACGTCACCGCGTTCGCGGATCCAGGCCGCGCGCACCGGTTCCAGGCCGCGGGTGATGTCCGTGGTGATGCTCGTATCCGTGTAGGGACCCGAGGTGTCGTAGAGCACGATCGAGTCGCCGTTCGTCAGCGACACCTCACGCATCGGCACCCGGATGTCGTCGCGCGACCCCACGAGGTAGGTCTTGCGGAACGCCTTCGGTGCTTCGGAATCGTCGGAGCTCGAGGTGACGGGCGGTTCCATGGTCAGAGACATCGCTGCGCTCCCTACGCCGGAATTACCCGGTCAGGTTCAGGCGGTCGGCAGCGCATAGAACTGCCCTCTCAGCCCGGTGGCCCGAGCTCCCGCGGGATATGGAGTTGGAAGAGTCCCGACCCTACCCGGGAAGAATGGCGCCATGACCTTCCGAATCTGCATGGTCTGTCTCGGCAACATCTGCCGGTCCCCGATGGCGGCCGCAGTCCTGCGGCACAAGCTCGCGGCGGCCGGCCTGGGCGACGAGGTCGTCGTCGAGAGCGCCGGCACCGGCGACTGGCACGTCGGCCAGGGCGCGGACAAGCGCGCCCGCGCCACGCTGGTGGCGGCCGGCTACGACGACGGGCACCGGGCACGGCAGTTCGTCGGTCGCCTCTTCGACGACTACGACCTCGTCGTGGCGATGGACGCAAACAACCTTCGCGACCTCCGGCGGATCGCGCCCGCCGCCGAGATCGGCGATCGGGTGCGGATGCTGCGCTCCTACGACCCGAGCGCGACCGAGGATGATCTCGATGTGCCGGACCCGTACTACGGCGCGGACGACGGATTCCAGCTCGTCCTCGCCCAGGTCGAGCGGGCCTGCGACGGCCTGGTCGCGGAGCTGACAGCCCAACTCCGTTGAAGATGACATCTCCAAGGAAGCGTCGTTGAAGATGACATCTCCAAGGAAGCGCCGTTGAAGATGACATCCCTGGCGAGGGTGCTGGGGTCGGTGGTCGTCGGCGTCGCGCGCGTCGGCGGGGGCGATATTTGCCAGGCGAGCAGGCTGACGCTGGCCGACGGCCGGGTGGCGTTCACCAAGACCCGGCCCGGTGCACCCGCTGACTTCTTCTTCACCGAGGCCGAGGGTCTGCGCCGGTTGGCGGTGGCGAGAGGCGCTCCGGTGCCGGAGGTGCTCGCGGTGACCGAGGACGCCCTGGTGCTGGAGTGGATCGAGCCCGGGCGGCCGACGCCGGGGGCGGCCGAGGAGTTCGGGCGAGCGCTGGCCGTGACCCACACCCACGGAGCGGAGCACTTCGGGGGGACCGGCGACAGCTATCTCGGGTCCCTCCGACTGCCGAATCGGCCGGCCGCGACCTGGCCGGAGCTCTACGCCGAGCAGCGGGTCGGAGCGGCGCTGCGCCATGCGCTCGACCGGGGGCGGATCGCGAGCGCGGACGCAGCAGCCGTCGAAGAGGTGCTCACGGTGTTGCCGGCCCTGGCCGGTCCGGCCGAGCCTCCCGCCCTGCTGCACGGTGACCTCTGGGCGGGCAACGTCCACTGGTCCGCTGCCGGACCCACCTTCCTGATCGACCCGGCCGTGCACGGCGGGCACCGGGAGACCGACCTCGCGATGCTCGCGTTGTTCGGCTGCCCGCTGCTGGAGCGGATCCTCGCCGCGTACGACGAGGCCGCCCCGTTGGCTGCCGGCTGGCAGAACCGCGTCGCGGTGCATCAACTGCATCCGGTGGTGGTGCACGCAGCGTTGTTCGGTGGCGGTTACGGCGCGCAGGCCGGGGCCCTGGCCCGGGAGGCGTTGCGCGCGCCACGATGATCGACGTGGATGCGGCACAGCTTCGGGACGCGACGCGGCGCCCGGACTGCGGTTCAGTTCTGACGGGTCGACCGACGGCCTGTCCCTCGTGCACGCTGCGGCGCGACCGGCACCGGGTCGGCTCCTGCAGGCCCCGCTCGTCTTCGGCGGCGCCTGCGCGATCTCCGGCGAGTGGCCGCCACGTCGGCGACCTGGGCTGAGAGGTACTCCGAGGGCGTTGGGTAGCGTCGGGGCGACGGGCCCGGCACTCCGGCGCGGGCCGCCCAGCGTGTGGAGTGACGGCATGGCGATTGCGGTTGGCGACAAGGTTCCCGACGTCGAGGTGAAGGTGCTCGGCGAGGACGGCATGCCCGCCTCGGTCAGCAGCGCCGAGATTCTCGGCAGTGGCAAGGTCGTGCTCTTCGCGGTGCCGGGCGCCTTCACCCCAGGCTGCAGCAAGCAGCACCTGCCGGGCTTCGTGCAGGGAGCGGACTCGCTCGCCGGCAAGGGCGTCGACAAGATCGTGTGCATCGCGGTCAACGACGCCTGGACCCTCGACGCCTGGGCCGACGTCCAGGGCGCGAAGGGCAAGATCGACATGCTCGCCGACGGCAACGCCGACTTCGCCGGCGCGATGGGGCTGACCTTCGACGGCGCCGGCTTCGGTCTGGGCACCCGCTCGCAGCGCTATGCCGCGGTCATCGAGGACGGCATCATCACCAAGCTCGAGGTCGAGCCCGGCCCCGGCGTCAACGCCTCCTCCTGCGGAAACATCCTCAGCAAGCTGTGAGTTCGGCTCAAACGAAGGTGCCGGTGTTCACGCGTGGTGCCGTCGTTAGCGACGTGCGTTCCTAGTCGTCCCAGGTCGTGGATGACTCTGGAAAGTCAGACGACTGCGGCGGAACGACGCAGAACGGTTGCCCGGATGGATCCTCCATGATCCACCACGTCTGCTCGAACCGGACGCGACGAGCGCCCAGCGCTTCAAGGCGCGCTACCTCAGCTTCGACATTGTCGGTCTCGATGTCGAGGTGGGTACGAGCGCTGCCTGCGATGGATTGGACGAACACCTCACGACCCTCAATCCAGGCCACTGTCGTGAACGGTCCGGCAGTCTTCAGGGCCCCGATTCTGCCGAGGGCGCCGCTCCAGAAGTCACGCGTTGCGGCGAACGATGCCTCTGGAGAATCGATCCCGATGGCGGCAAGGCGGCTGCGGTGCACCACCGAACTGTAGGAGACCGTCGGTCTCGACGACACGGGTCGCCGGCCGCGACGACGTGCCGGCGGCGGTCTGCCCGCTGCCCGCGACATTCGGCAGCCAGAGGGAGGCGCGCCACTTCATCCAAACCTGCTGCCGTACTCAGCAACCTCTGACATTGGCGGGCTCCGCCCTGCGCCACCCGCCGTGGTTCAGGCTGCTGGTTTGCGGGCGCTGACGAAGATCAGCGGGAGCCACGGCCCGCCGTACCAGGTCTCAGGTCCTCCCGAGTGCGAGTCGACGTTCTCGCAGCCGAGCTCGGTCAGCCGATCGACGTAGCGGCGGGTGTTCCGCACGTCGGCGAGGAGCAGACGGCCGCCGGGCTTGGTCACCCGCACCGCTTCGTCGATCGCGGCTTTCCGCGCGTCCGCGGACCCGATGCGGCCGATGCCCCCGCCGGACACCACCACGTCGAAGGAATTCCCCTCCGAGGCGAGGTCGTCGAGATCTCCTGGCACGAACTGGACCCGGCCGGCGACACCCTCGGCCGAGGCGTTGGTGCGGGCGATCTGGTCGTCGGAGCCGCGGCGGCTACTCGCCAGCCGGCCGCCGGGGCTCCAGATGTCGACGCCGACCACCGTGCCGGAGGGGACGCGCGCCGCCGCCAGCGTCGTCACGGCGCCGCGGGCGCAGCCCACGTCGAGGATCTTCTCGTCGCCGCGCAGGTCGAGAGCTCCCAGTTCGCGCGACCACGCGCGGAACCGGCCGCGGCGACTGGCGTGCAGGTACGCCAGCGCGACGCCGAGCAGGATCGCGCCGAAGGCGACCAGCCACCAGCCCTGCTTGTCGTCCTGATTCGTCTGGGTCCACCCCGCCTGCATCATCACCAGGGCGAGGAAGGACTGCACGGACGGGATCAGAGGCGTCTCGACGCCGTAGTAGCCCCGGCGGCCGGCGCTGGAGTGCAGCATCCGGACATCCTGCCGGAGGGGGCCCGGCCGAGCCGCCGGGCGCCGCACCCGGCCGCGGTCAGGCGGCCTGGACCACCAGGCTGACGCCGGTCGCGATCGTCGCGGCGAAGAGCACGAAACAGAGCACCAGCAGGGCCGCGTCGCCGTTCAGGCGACGACGGCGCCAGCCGACGCGGACCCGGAACACCCAGTACTTCGGGGAGATCCGACGGTGCCGGACCCGACTCGGGGCGGACAACTGCGGGACGTCGCGGACGGGCGACGCGGCGGCCGGCAGCGGCCCGAGCGAGAGCTGCCGTGGGTCAACGTGCTGCGACGTCCGACTCACGAACTTCCTCCCTCCGCACTACTTCCGCCCTGAGTTCTCTAGAGAGATTAGAAAGTCGACCGGTCTGAGTGTCAAGAGTCATTAAGGAGGGGTATGGGCGGCTTTCCGGGCTATGCCCGTTCTCATACGGTGTGGGCGACGCGCGTCCGCTGCCGATTCGGACCGTTCTGGAGCTCACCCCGGGAGGTGGCCGGAGATGGCTGCCCGAGACGAGCCCAAGCCGCTGAAGTACCGCCGGATCGCCGACGATCTCCGCTCGGGCATCGCCCGCGGCGACTACACCCCCGGCGCCGCCCTCCCGGGGGAGAACGACCTGATGGCGCGCTACCAGGTCGCTCGGATGACGGTTCGCCAGGCGCTCGCCGAGTTGCAGCGGGAAGGCCTCGCGGTGGCCCGCCGGGGCTCCGGGGTCTACGTGAGCGCGGGCGCGACCGCGGTGCTGCCGGCGCCGCTGGACGTGGCAGCTCCGGACGTCGGCTGCGCGGTGGCCCACGGCGCCCCGGCCGAGGCGACGACCCGCAGCCTGGTCGTCGTGTTCGCGGGTGAGACCGCACGCCACCTGCTCACCGTCGGCGCCGCATGCGGGTTCCGCAGCGTCCTCGTCGAGCCGGACACGGCCCGGGCCGAGGAGGCGCGCGCCTGGGCGCCGGACCTGGTGACCTCGGTCGGCGCCGCGAAGCTGGGGCCGGACTGCGACGTGGTCGTGAGCGACCATCACCGCGTCGAGTTGGGCGTCGTGCTGCGCGACGCCCTGGCCGGCACCACCCGCTGGATCGGCGTGCTCGGCAACCCGCGGCATCCCGGTCCCCATCGGGACCTGCTCCGCACCCTCGGCGTCCCCGAGCGGCAGATCGACCGGGTGCACCGGCCCATCGGCCTGAACATCGGCTCGCGCACTCCGGGCGAGATCGCCGTCTCGACGCTCGCCGGGCTGATCGCCGACCGCAACGGGCGCCCGGGCGGCTTCCACTTCTAGTCCCGGGATCCCACCGCGGCCTTGGCCTTGCCGACGTAGGCGTCCATCCGGTCGTAGTACACGGCGCCGTTGGCGAGCGTGCGTCCGTACAGCTCGGAGACGGTGACGAAGGTGTAGCCGCGCTTGTCGAGCGCAGCGAGGATTCGCGGCACAGCGGCGACGGTGGTCGCGTGGATGTCGTGCAGCAGCACGATCGAGCCGGGCGCCGTTCTCGACAGCACGCGCTGGTACACGGTGTCGGCGTTCTTGTACTTCCAGTCCTCCGGGTCGACGTCCCACAAAATGATCGGCCACTCCCGGGCCCCGAGAATGCCGGTGACCCGCGAGTTCAGCGACCCGTAGGGCGGGCGCATCAGCTCGGGCCGCGTGCCCGTGATCTTCTGGATCACGTCGGCGGAGCGCGTCAGCTGGGAACGCACCTGCTCATCGCTCAGGCTCGGGAGCGCCGAGTGCGACCAGGTGTGGGTCGCAATCTCGTGCCCGGCCGCGGCGATCTTGCGCAAAGCCGCGGGCCGGGCTGCGGACACGTCCCCCAGCACGAAGAACGTGACGCGCGCGCCGGCGCCGTCGAGGACCTTCAGCAGCTTGTCCGTGTAGAGGCCCGGCCCGTCGTCGAAGGTGATCGCGACGCAGCGCTCGATCCGGCAGTCGATGTCGCGCGGCGCGGTCCGGCTGCCCTCGGCCTGCGCGCCCTGCGAGGCGACGCCCACGAGCAGCGCGGCGACCGCCGCGCCCGCTCCCCACCTCAGTCCCGAACGGCCCACGAGCGCAGCTTCGGCCGTTGCCGCGCCCGATATGAGCCACTTTCGGATTTCTTGTCCGACTTGACCCGGATCTGACGCCGGGCCGCGCTACTTGGTGGCGTGCCGCCGGCGCTGGACGACGCCGACGGAGGTGCCGGCGATCCGAGCGTTGCGCCGGTCGTGAGCGACCACCGCGGCACCCGCGAGCATCAGCGGAATCACGGCGTAGAGCGCCTCGGGCAGGAGATTCCAGTCCCCGGACGCCGAGTTGGGACCGTTGCGCGAGGCCAGGTTCAGCGTGTCCACACCGCCTCGCGACCCGAGGTCGGTGAGCGGTGCTGCCAGGCCGAAGCCGTCCTTGCTCGCCGTACCGACCGGAGCCGACTTCTCGGTGCCGAGGACCTGCGCTGCGCGGACCGCGGCCCGCTGTTCGATCTGGCGCTGGGTCCGGGCCTCGATCACCCCGGTTACGACCTGCTGGCTCGCCACCGGGCTCGCCGTGGTCAGCCGACTGCCGGGTGCCGGGGCGGCGACTGCCGAGGCCGGCGTGGACCGGCCGCTGCTGACGCGGTCCGAGGGGACGTCGGACATCCGCTCGACCGAGGTCGGGTCCGACATCGTCCGCACCTCGTCGTCCGACGAGGCGTCGGAGTTCGGCTCGGCCCAGCCCCGTTCGGCGCCCGGTTCGGTCGTCGTGGGATCGCCCGACGATGGCTCGGTAGTCGTCGGCTCCGTGTCAGCCGGCTCCGGCGCGAGGTCGACAGCGGCGGCCAGGCCGAGCGCATCGGTGACCGACGCGATCGGCAGTTGGTCGGTGTCGACCTCGAGGTCCGGCAGCGGCACCCCCAGCGCCGGGACGTCGACGGTCGCGCCGCCCAGGTCGAGGGTCGCGATCGGAGGGGTGTCGGCGGCCTCGTCGGCGAACGTCGCCGCGGGCATCACCATCGCCGTGCCGGTGAGCACCGAGGCGCACGCCGCCACGATCGCCGCCCGCCGGGCGCGGCTGTAGCGAGGGCGCGGGAGCGATCCATATCCCGAACTCATATGGCCCAGCCTTTGCAGTCGGTCTGATTCCGGGGACGCCGGGGCCACCACCCCCCGTGCCCAGGCGAACCACCTCAGTGACACGCCTCGCTCAGACCATAACCGGGCAAAGAATCTAAATCAAAGGTTCGTTCCCCTTGGGGAGAAGCCACACCCGGCCAGGCAAGATCTTCCTGGCGCTACGGGAAGGGTGGGATCGGGATGAACCGGTACACAACCCTGCGGGCTGCTCATGAGCCGGAGCCGACTACGCGTCGCGAGATCTGCCCACTCCTCAGGCGGCGATCCCACCGGCCTGCGGCCAGGTTCGCGGCCTGGTCGCCTCGCTCCGCCGGCTTGGCAGGCCGCCATGGCGGGCCCGGCGAGGAGTGTCGGTCTCCCGAAGCCAACGCCACACCGTCACGTTGGAGACCCCCAGCGATCGGCCCACCTGCTCCAGCGACAGGCCAGCTAGGTAGAAGATTCGCGCGGTTTGGCGACGGTGGAGGTAATCGTCCCTGGCCCGTTCGGCCGCCGCGCGATCTTGCCGCTCACGCTCCATGATCGCGGGGGCTGTGTGGCCGGCCGTTGAGACGGAGAAGATCGATCTATGTCTTCGTACTGTCATCTTCGCGGCCAGACCCATTGATTCCAGAAAGACAAGGAATTCGTCCATGAATCGTCGTGGCCGAGACGCCGGGAACAAATTGTGAGTTTCACTGAGGGCTTGCACACATAACCCGCGACCGTCTCGGACGGCAAATCAACAATCGCGATCCGCAACTGGATGACGCCGACCTTGCTAATCGATCCGTCGGCGAACAGGAACCTCAGCCAGTAGGCCTCGTGCGCGCCGATGTCGACGAGCGCGTCGTCCCGCACTGCATAGCGTCGAGAGCCGTATGGTTGGACTCCCCTTTTACGTGGCCATCATATCCACGAATCGCGAATAATGGCCTTGGAATGCAACCGTCACTGTGCTCGTCGGCCCATTACGGTGCTTGGCGACGATAAGATCCGCCTCACCGGCGCGAGGCGATTCTTTCTCGTAGAAGTCTTCTCGGTGCAAAAGGATGACGATATCGGCATCCTGCTCCAACGATCCCGATTCGCGAAGGTCGGAAAGCATCGGCTTTTTGTCATTCCGCTGCTCCGGACCGCGGTTCAACTGCGAAATGGCAATAACCGGCACCTTCGAGCTCTTTCGCCATCAGCTTCAGCGACCGGGAGAACTCCGAGACCTCCTGCTGGCGGGATTCGACCTTCTTGCCGGAGGTCATCAGCTGCATGTAGTCGATGACGATCAGGCGGAGGTCGTGGCGCTGCTTGAGACGGCGGGCCTTGGCCCGGATCTCCATCATCGTCATGTTCGGGGAGTCGTCGATGAACAGCGGAGCGGCGGAGACTTCGCCGGTCTTGCGGGCGAGGCGGACCCAGTCGTCGTCGGTCAGGGTGCCGGAGCGGAGCTTGTGCAGCGCGATCTGCGCCTCGGCCGAGAGGAGCCGCATCGTGATCTCGTTGCGGCTCATTTCGAGCGAGAAGACCACGGCGGTCTGGCCGTGCTTGATCGCCGCGGACCGGAGAAAGTCAAGTGACAACGTTGACTTACCGATCGCCGGCCTGGCGGCCACGATCACCATCTGGCCCGGGTGCAGGCCGTTGGTCAGCTGGTCGAGCTCGGTGAACCCCGTGGGGACGCCGATCATCTGGCCGCCGCGGTTGCCGATCGACTCGATCTCGTCGAGCGTGCCCTCCATGATCGCCGAGAGCGGCAGGTAGTCCTCGCTCGCCCGGCGCTCGGTGACCTGGTAGATCTCCGCCTGGGCGGAGTCGACGATCGCGTCGACCTCGCCGTCCCCGGCGTAGCCCATCTGCGTGATCCGGGTCCCGGCTTCGACCAGGCGGCGCAGGATCGCGCGCTCCCGCACGATGTGGGCGTAGTAGCCGGCGTTGGCGGCGGTCGGCACCGAGGAGATCAGCGTGTGGAGATAGGGCGCGCCCCCGACGCGGGCGATCTCGCCGCGCTTGGTCAGCTCGGCCGAGACCGTGATGGCGTCGGCGGGCTCGCCGCGGCCATAGAGGTCGAGCACCGCGTCGAAGACGATCGAGTGCGCCGGCTTGTAGAAGTCGCCGCTCCGCAGGGCCTCGATGACGTCGGCGATGGCGTCCTTGCTGAGCAGCATGCCGCCCAGCACGCACTGTTCAGCGGCCAGATCCTGCGGCGGCGTGCGCTCGAACTCCGCATGCGCGGGAGCTGGGAGCTCCACAACGCTCATCGGCCTCCTCCCCCGTCCCCGCTCGGTCAGCGGGGCCCAGTGATCTTGGTACCGGGCCCCGCTGACAGTTCTTTCTCCCCGTCGGCTCCCGTGGCACCGGACCCTCGGAAGGGCCCCACCGGAATCGACAGTGCGCGAACTTAGAACGGCTCACAGGAGGCGCCAAGCGCCGTCGTTCACACCCTTTGTCCACCTCGAGTGGATAAGTCTCGGACCACGCCCGATCACCTGGGTTCTCGTCATCCACAGTCTGGGGACACAGCTGTGGACAAGAATGCGCACGGGTGCTCTGCACCGTGTCCCACCTGCGGAGATGCGTTCTTCACGGATGTGGACGTGAGAAAAACGGAAGGGAAAGGGAATCGGTCATCGACACGCCGCACACCCTGAACGGGTGTCCACTATGTGAGCAGATCTGACGCGGTGACAGGTGAGCCCCCCACCGCTCGCCGCCGAACGCGACAAGGCCCGCGCCCCCGGAACGGGAACGCGGGCCTCGGTGTGCCGCTGAGCGTGTCGGAGAGCCCTCAGGCCCCGGCGACGTTGATGGCGACGGTGGCCGACACCTCGGGGTGCAGCCGGACCGTGGCGCTGTGGGCGCCCGTGGTCTTGATCGGGCTCGGGATCTCGACCCGCCGCTTGTCCACGTCGGGACCACCGGCGGCCGTCACGGCAGCGACGACCTCGGCCGCCGTCACCGCGCCGAAGAGCCGGCCGGAGTCCCCGGCGCGAGCCTGGAGCGTGACCTTGAGGTTCTCGAGCTTGGCCTTGACGGCTTTGGCCTGGTCGAGGTCCGCGATCTCGCGGCTCTCGCGGGCCCGACGGATCGAGGTGACCTGCTTCTCGCCGCCGCGGGTCCAGCGCAGGGCCAGCCCGCGCGGGACGAGGAAGTTACGGCCGTAGCCGTCCTTGACCTCGACGACGTCGCCCGGGGCACCGAGCCCCGAGACCTCCTGGGTGAGGATCAGCTTCATCTGTCAGACCCCCTAGCGCGCCGTGCTCGTGTACGGCAGCAGCGCCATCTCGCGGCTGTTCTTCACCGCGGTCGCGATGTCGCGCTGGTGCTGCGTGCAGTTGCCGGTCACCCGACGGGCGCGGATCTTGCCGCGGTCCGAGATGAAGCGGCGGAGCAGCGACGTGTCCTTGTAGTCGACGTAGCTGACCTTCTCCTTGCAGAACATGCAGACTTTTTTCTTGGGCTTGCGGAGCTGGGGTTTCGCCATCGTGGTGCTCTCCTCGGAGCCCCGCCGGAGCGGGAATGGACGTCTTCGGACTGGATGCCGGACGGGTGTCCGGTCTTAGAAAGGCGGCTCGTCGGAGGAGCCGCCGCTGCCGCCACCGTTGTCCCAACCGCCACCACGGTCGGCGCGGGCGCCGGCCGGGGCCGCGCTGGCCCACGGGTCGTCGCCGCCCTGGCCGCCGCGGTTACCGCCGCCGCCACCGCCGCCGCCGTAGCCGCCACCGCCGCCACCGCCCCCACGGGGGGTGCGGTTCACCTTCGCCGTGGCGAAGGTGAGGCTGGGGCCGACGTCGTCGACCTCGACCTCGAACACGGTGCGCTTCTCGCCCTCACGGGTTTCGTAGGACCGCTGCTTGAGCCGGCCGGTGACGATGACCTTCATGCCCTTGGTCAGCGACTCCGCGACATTCTCCGCCGCCTGCCGCCAGACGTTGCAGGTGAGGAAGAGCGCCTCGCCGTCCTTCCACTCGTTGGACTGGCGGTCGAAGGTCCGGGGTGTGGACGCGATCCGGAAGTTGGCGACCGCAGCCCCGCTGGGGGTGAAGCGCAGCTCCGGGTCGTCGACGAGGTTGCCGACCAACGTGATGACGGTGTCGCCTGCCATGGCTCGATCCGATCTCCGTATCGGGAGGGTGGGGGTGGTGCGGTGGAGCAGGTGCAACGAGCTGGGACGGGAGCCGCCCTAGCGCTTCTCGGGGCGGATCACCTTGGTGCGCAGCACGGCCTCGTTGAGGTTGAGCTGCCGGTCGAGCTCCTTGACCACATCCGGGTCAGCGGCCAGCTCGATGACGGCGTAGAAGCCGTCGGCCTTCTTCTTGATCTCGTACTGCAGGCGTCGCTTGCCCCACAGGTCGACCTTGTCGACGGTGCCGCCGCCACTGCGCACGACCGTCAGGAACTGGTCGAGGGAAGGGGCGATGGTGCGCTCATCGAGATCGGGGTCGAGGATCACCATCAGTTCGTACTTACGCATAGCTGGTACTACCTCCTCTGGACTCAGGCGGTCACGGTCTCTCCGTGACAGGAGGGCTATCGCGCGGTCGCCGAACCGGAGGGCTCAGCGACCGGGGTACAGACTAGCCGGGGCGTCCGACAACCCCCGAATCTGTCCACAGGCTGAGCCGCGAGAGCTGTCACCGCCCCGGCATAGGCTCGCGCCATGCTCGCCATCGGTGCCCATGTCGACCAGGCCGACCCGATCGCGGAGGCGCTTGCCCGCCAGGCGGAGGTCGTGCAGATCTTCCTCGGCGACCCGCAGGACTGGAAGCCGCCGACCATCGCCTTCGCGGGCGGGGCCGCGGCGCTCAAGGCGGCGGTCTCCGAGACCGGGCTCGCCCTGTACGTCCACGCGCCGTACCTGGTGAACGTCGCGAGTTCGAACAACCGGATCCGGATGCCGAGCCGCAAGATCCTGCAGCAGCAGATCGACGCGGCCGCCTCGATCGGCGCCCGGGGCCTGATCGTGCACGGGGGCCACGTGCTGGCGAAGGAGGATCCGAGCATCGGGGTCGAGAACTGGCGCAAGACCTTCGAGCGCATGGAGATGCGCCTGCCGGTGCTCATCGAGAACACCGCCGGCGGTGACAACGCCATGGCCCGCAAGCTCGATGCCCTCGCTCGCCTCTGGGACGCGGTCGGCGAGTTCGGTGCCGGGTTCTGCCTCGACACCTGCCACGCGCACGCCGGCGGTGAGGAGCTCTCGACGGTCGTGGACCGCGTCAAGGCCATCACCGGACGGATCGACCTGGTGCACGCCAACGACAGCCGGGACTCCTTCGATTCCGGCCGGGACCGGCACGAGAACTTCGGCAAGGGCAACATCGACCCGGACGAGCTGATCGCGGTGATCGCGAGCGCGGGCGCCCCCGTGGTCTGCGAGACCCCGGGGAACGCCGAGGGTCAGGGTGCGGACATCTCCTGGCTGCGGGAGCGGCTGCCGGCCTGAGTCACCAGCACCCGCGAGCCGCCGGCCAGGCCCGGCTCGCCGACCGGTGCCCGGGTGCTGCGCCAAAGCCGGCTCGCCCCGATCACGGCGGCCCCCACCAGGAGCATGTTGCGCACCGTCAACAGCAGCACGGCCCCGCGCTCGGCGTTCAGGACCTCGTCGAAGTAGTACGGGTACTCGATGCAGGACAGTGCGGTCGCGATCAGCACCAGGACGACCGGCAGCCGCAGAACCGAGCCGCCCCGTGGCCCGAAGTTCAGCGCGCACACGGCCCCGAGTCCCACCATCCACACCATGTACTGCGGGCTGATCACCCGGCTGGTCACGACGAACAGCAGGACGGCGACCAGGGCGGCGTCCGCGGTGGTGGAGTCGTGCCAGGTCCGCGCCGTCAGCCGCCACAGCAGCAGCCACCCGAACGCCACCGCGCTCGCGATCAGGCAGATGTTCGCCACCAGGTCCACGTGCGGGCCCAGGTACTCCAGCGACCCGTAGTTCAGCGCGACGTAACCGTCCCACCCGTGGTGCGAGGCGATGTGGAACGGCAGCGCGCCGATCGACTCGACCTCGACGCCGCGGCCGCCCTGCGCGCTCAGGAACCCGAGCGCGTTGGGCATGGTCGCCCAGAAGCCCAGGAGAATGAGCGAACCCGTCACCGCTGCGGCGGCCCAGGCCTCGCGCCAGCGGCGGCCGGGACCGGCACAGACCAGCAGCAGCGCCGGCCAGACCTTGAGCATCGCCCCGAACGCGAGCAGGGCCCCACCGGCCCAGCGCCACCGGCGACCGCCGAGGGGGTTGCCCTCGGCGCGGAGCAGCAGGACCAGACCGGACACGGCGACGCCGGTGACGATCAGGTCGTAGCGGCCGTAAGCGATGGGGCCGCCGATCGCGACGCCGACCGTCCACACCCAGGCGGCCCAGGGTTGCGTGCGGGTCCAGGCCCAGCGGCCCGCCGGAGCGGGCGCGGAGCCGGCGTCGATCGCCGCGGACTCCGCCGCGGCGTCCTCGGCCAGGCGTCGCCGGGCCGCCATCAGCAGAACGGCGAAGGTGACGACGTCGACGGTGAAGGACAGCCAGTAGAAGGCCACGGGATAGGACAGGAACGGCAGCAGCCCCGGAGCGAGGATCACCAGTGCGGCCGCCGGCGGGTACTGCCACATCACGTCGTTCTCGGGGAAGGATCCCGTCGAGAGCACGTCGAACCAGCGGCTGTAGATGTCGCGGACGTCGGCGGTGACCGAGGGCAGCACGAATTCGCGCTCACGCACCGTGAACAGCAGCAGGGCTATCCGGGTCGCGACGAACAGCGCCCCGACGGCCAGAAACGGGGCGACGGAACGCAAGGTCGGCCGCGCGGCCGGCCTGGAGGACCTGATGTGCACCCCGATGCCATCTCGTGTCGGTCGCGGTCAGTTATCACGATCGTATCGAGGACGTGGTGTGCCAGTGGTCGATAACGTGGTTCTGCCGATCTTGTTATCCGCCCGCGTCCTAGCCCGCGCTGATCGCGGTCGCCCGCAGGAGAGCTACCCCCATGTCGCTGACGGTCCGGACGATTTCGCCTGACGAACACCTCGCGTTCGTCGCCTCCCGCGGTTCCGCGAGTTTTCTGCAGGTCCCCTCGTGGGGGCGGGTGAAGACCGAGTGGCGCAGCGAGTCCATCGGCTGGTGCGACTCCGACGGCAAGATCGTCGGCGCGGGTCTGGTGCTCTACCGGCAGATCCCCAAGGTCAAGCGCTACCTCGCCTACCTGCCCGAGGGGCCGGTCCTGGCCTGGGAGAACGTCTCCGACGCGGCGTCGCTCAAGGCACTGCTCGACCCGATGGTCGCCCACCTGAAGACCAAGGGCGCCTTCGGCGTCCGGATGGGCCCGCTGGTCGTCACCCGGCGCTGGAGCTCGGACACGATCAAGGCTGCCGTCAAGGACGGTCAGGCCACCAAGCTGCAGGCGTTGACCCCGGACGCGGTCGACCCGGCCGCCCGGAAGGTCGCCGACCTGATGCGCGCCGCCGGCTGGATCCCGCCATCGGCCGCCGCCGGATTCGCCGCCGGCCAGCCGCAGTACGTCTTCCAGGTCCCGCTGGGCGGGCGATCGCTGGAAGACCTGCTCGCGGGGTTCAACCAGCAGTGGCGCCGCAACATCAAGAAGGCGGAGAAGGCCGGCGTCGAGGTCACCGTCGGTACCGAGGCGGACCTCGCGGACTTCCACGCGCTCTACACGCACACCGCCGAGCGCGACCACTTCACTCCGCGCCCGCTGAGCTACTTCCAGACCATGATGCGCGCGCTGGACGGGGAGGACCCGGATCGATTCCGGCTGTTCCTGGCCAAGCACGAGGGCGAATTGCTCGCCTCGACGATCTGGATCCGCGTCGGAGGGCACGCCTGGTACTCCTACGGGGCCTCCGCCAGCCACAAGCGCGAGTTGCAGCCGTCCAACGCGATCCAGTGGCGGATGATCGCCGAGGCCCACGCCGCCGGCGCTACCGTCTACGACCTGCGCGGGATCACCGACACGCTGGATCCGGCCGACCCGCACTTCGGGCTGATCCAGTTCAAGCTCGGCACCGGCGGCGAGGCCGTCGAGTACCTGGGCGAGTGGGACCTGCCGATCAACGGGCTGCTGTTCAAGGCCTTCCAGCTCTACCTGGCAAAGAGATAGGGCCGCGCTGATGCTGCGCCTGCAGATCGACCGGGCGCGCTGGGACGCGCACCTGGCCAAGGTGTCCACCGAGATCCCCGGGCTCGTCCCGGTCGCCAAGGGCAACGGCTACGGCCTGACGATGGACCGCTGCGTCGACGAGGCGGTCACGCTGGGCGCGGACACCCTCGCGGTCGGCACCTTCGCCGAGGCCCGCCGGTTGCCGGAGCCCGCCGAGGCCTTCTCCAAAGTCGTCGTGCTGACCCCGCACCTTCCGGGTGACCCCACCGAGGGCCTCCCGATCGGGCTGTTCGGCCGGGTCGTGCACACCGTCGCCACCGGTGAGGCGGCCGCTGACTTAGCGGGCAAGCGGGTCGTCGTCGAGTGCCGGACCTCGCTGCGCCGGCACGGGGTCGGCCCGGACGAGTTGGACCGCCTCGGCGCCGCGCTCTCCGACGTGCACCTCGAAGGGTTCGCCCTGCACCTGCCGATGGCACGCCCCCGCGGCACCCACCCCGTCGCCGAGGTCGCGACCTGGGTCGAGCGGCTGAAAGCGGCCAAGCTGCCCACGTCCACGATCTACGTCAGCCACCTCTCCGGCCCGGAGGTCGCCGGGCTGGGCAAGCAGTTCCCGGAGACGACCTTCCGCGCCCGGGTCGGCACGAAGCTCTGGCTCGGCGACCGCGGCGCCCTCGCACCGAAGGCCCGGGTCCTCGACGTCGAGAAACTGGCACGTGGCGACCGGTACGGCTACCGGCAGCGCAAGGCCTCTCGCGACGGGCATCTGATCGTCGTGGCCGGCGGCACCGCGCACGGGGTCGGGCTGGCCGCCCCCAAGGCGGTGGCCGGGCCGCTGTCGCGGGCCAAGGTCGCCGCCGAAGGCTCGCTGGCGACGCTGAACCGGACGCTGAGTCCGTTCACCTGGGCCGGCAAGCAGCGGTGGTTCGCCGAGCCGCCCCACATGCAGGTCTCGCTCCTCTGGCTCCCGGCCGGCGTTGAACCGCCCGCCGTCGGGGCCTACCTGGACGTCGAGACCCGCATGACGACCACGACCTTCGACGAGATCGTCGAGGTCTAGCCCGCCCGTCCGGCCTCAGCCGGCGAAGGCGCAGGTCACGTACACCTGGACCGCGCGGGACTTCTGCGCGACGTTCGTGACGCGAACGACCCAGCCCTTGGCGTCGGCGGTCGGCCCGGAGCCGTTCAGGATCAGGTCCGAGGTGCCGTTCATCCCGCCGCCGAGTGCCATGCGGCCGTCCCTGCACTTGACCGTGTAGGTCGCGGCGGTGCGCGGCTTCGCCTTGGTCGCGGCGGTGATCATCTTGTAGCCGGAGACGCCGTTCTTCCCGGCGGCACCGTCCACGCCCTTGGCACCGGGCAACCCCCGGAGCGATGTCAGCCACTGCAGAGCCGTTCCGGTGTAGCCGTTGGCCTTCGCGACCTCGTACGCATCCTTGCCGTTGGTCCCGTTCGTGCCGTTGGTGCCGGGGACGCCCTGCTGGTTCCAGGTGATGGCAGAGCCCACGCCATCGGGGAAGAGTCCACCGCCCATGCCGGTGCAGCTCGGCGCGGTGCCTTCGGTCACGCGGGAGATCTCGCCCTCGAAGAGGCAGCCCTTGAAGACCTTGTCCGACGAGTCCAGCGCCATCGCCATCGTCGGCACGGTGACCGCGACGGCCACCACGGGCAGAGCGACGAGCGCGAGCATGCGGGCCTTCGGACGGGCGATGCGGATCATGCGAGTTCTCCCCACGCGCGGCTGGCGACCGGGCGGTCGACGCGAGCAGCCACGCCTTCTGCCGAGATCTTCGGGCGCCGGAGCGCTGCGCTTGATGAGCCGATCGTCCGCACCCAGATCGGACACTGGGGGAAATGTGGCGCCCGAAAAACGCCGTTGCCCGGCAGTCCTGGACAGGACCGCCGGGCAAACGGCGACGCGGGATTACCGCGAGTTCGGCGTAGCTCAGACCGCGGCGCAGGTGATGAACACCGTGACCGTCCGGGTCTTGGCGGCCCCGTTGGTCACCTTGGCGCTCCACGACTTGCCGGCGTTGGTCGGGTAGGTCCCGTTCACCGTGACGTCGCTGCCGGCCCGGACGCCACCGCCGAGGGCGCGCTCACCGGTCCCGCAGCTCAGGGTGAAGGTCGCCGCGTTGCTCGCCGAGACCGTGAAGTCCTTGCTGACGACGCGGTACCCGGACACGCCGTTCTTGCCGGCAGCGCCGGCCACGCCAGCCGGACCGGCTGGACCCGCCGGGCCGGCCGGGCCGGCCGCGCCCGTGTCGCCCTTGGCGCCCTGGTCGCCCTGGTCACCCTTGGCGCCGGTCTCGCCGGTCTCGCCCTGGTCGCCCTTGGGGCCCTCCGGTCCGCCCTTGAGCGACTCCAGCCACTCCTCCATGGTGCCGTCGAAGTCCGCCAGCTCGTAAGCGCTCTTGCCGTTGATGCCGTCGGTGCCGTCCTCGCCGTCAGTTCCGTTGGTTCCGTTGGTGCCGTTGGTTCCGTTCGTGGCCTTGAGGGACTCGAGCCACTGGACGACGGTGCCGTGAAAGCCGTTGGCCAGCGCGAGACTGTAGGCATCGGCGCCGTTGCTGCCGTTCGTGCCGCTCGTGCCGTTCGATGCCGTTGATGCCGTCGACGCCGTCGACCGACGCCGTTCGAGCCCGGGGTACCTGGCAGACCCGGGAAGCCCGGTGCACCCGGGGCGCCCGGGCTGCCCGGCGCGCCGGGGATGCCGGGGGCGCCCTGGTCGCCCTCGAGCGCCTCGAGCCACTCGGTCGGGGTTCCGGAGAAGCCGTTGGCGAGCGCGATCTCGTAGGCGGTGGCGCCGTTGAGCCCCGCTGCGCCGGTGATGCCCTTGAGGGAGTTCAGCCAGGCGGTGACGTCGCCCTCGTAGCCGCCGTCCACGGCGAGCTCGTACGCAGAGAGGCCGGCAGCCCCGGTGTCGCCCTTGACGCCCTGGGAGTTCCAGGAAATCTCCTCGGTGGTGAAACCGTCGATCTCACAGGATCCGCTTGCGGGGGTGTTGCCCGCGGCAACGCGCACGAGGTCACCCGCGACGAGCGCCGGGGCGGTGATCAGGCAGCCGGTGTAGGTGGTGCCAACGGACTCCGGGGTCGCCATCGCGAGGGTCGGGACGCCGAGGGCGAGGACGGCGGCGGGGAGGGCGACGAGGCCGAGGGCCTTGGCGCGGTTGGGGGAAAAGGCCATGAGAAGGAGATCTCCGATGTCGTGTCGAGGTCGGTCGGCGCGCGCAGCGGCGCACCCCCGCGTGCCGCCGTTCTCGGCGACCCCCGAGGCATCGGACCGCGGCCGGACGAGCTGAACAGGGCTTAAGTCCCGAGCTCCGGACCGATCGCGGCATCGCTGGCGGGCCGTCCCATTTCTCTGTCCGGCGAAGGTCGTTGATTGCGGAGGGACAGACCGCTACCGTCCTGTCGTACGCGTACGGTACGCGTACGGGTCCGGAGGTGATGCGGTGCCGACGAGCGCGGCAGCCCGCACGCCCGAGCGACTGACGCTCGGAGCCGTCGTGGACGCCGCGGAGGAACTTGTCGCCTCCGACGGCTTCGAAGGCCTGAGCATGCGCAAGCTCGCGAGGGCGTGCGGCGTCGGCGCGATGACGCTCTACGGCTACGTCCCGACGAAGGACGACCTGCTCGGCCTGCTGGCCGACCGACTGCTCGCCGATCTTGACCTGCCGGCGCCCACGGACGGGGACTGGACGTACCGGATCGCCGCGGTGTTTCACGCGGTGCGGCGCGCGTTGTTGGTCCACCCCGAGCTGGTGCCCGTCGTCGCGGCGCATCGGATCGACGGATTGTCCGCCTACCGCGGCGCGGAGGTCGTTCTCGGCGCGCTCCGGGAGATCGGCCTGGAGGACGACGATTGCATCAGCGCCTTCGGCGCGCTCACCTCCTTCACGGTCGGCGCGTGCCTGCGCGAGATCGGCCGGCCCGCTCGCGTTGCCGATCGGTCCGCGCTGCCAGGTATCAGCGGGCTGTCCCCCGGGCAGCTTCGCCATGTCGTCGGCCTGGCCGGCCGGTTGGCCACGCGCGACTTCGACGCCGAGTTCACCTCGGGTTTGGATCTGCTGATCACGGGGTTGCGCGGATGGGTGGAGAACACATGAGCCGAGGGCGGCGGGAGCAGCACTGATGCGTGTTCTCGTCACCGGCGCGACCAGCGCCGTCGGCCGCAGCGTGGTCGAGCGGCTCGTCCGCAACGGCCACGACGTCGTGGCCGTCGCACGGAAGGCACCGAGGGCCCTGCCGCCCGGTGCGACCTTCGCCCGTGCGGGCATCCGGGACCTCGAGGCACTCACCCGTGCGATGGAGGGCTGCGAGGTCGTCTGCCACCTCGCGTTCGTCATCACCCCGATGCCGGACCGGGAGCTGTCGCGGCGGATCAGTGTCGGCGGCACCGCCAACGTTTGCGCGGCGATGCAGCGAACGGAAGCGCGCCGGCTGGTGTTCGCCTCCTCGGCGATGAGCTACGGCACCAATTCGGACTCACCGCTGTGCACGGAGGCGCACGAGCAGCGACCGGCGCCGGACCACGTCCACGGCACCGACACGGTGGCGGCGGAGCGGGTGATCCTGAACGCGGGCGTTGAGGCGGTGCTCGCCCGGATCGGCGTCACCGTGGGCCACACCATCCACAACTCGCTGGTCCCCATCGTCGCCGGGCCGGCCGTCGTCGGGATCAAGAACGCGGACGTCCGCTATCAACTGCTTCATCAGGACGACCTCGCGCGCTTCTTCGCCTACGCGTGCGAGTCCGGGCCGTCCGGTCCGGTCAACGTTGCGCCGGCCGATTCCCTGTCATTGCGCGCCATCGCGGAGATCCTCGGCAAGCGGTACATCGAGACCACCGGGTTCCGCGCGCTCAAGGCGATTCCCTTCGCCCGGAGTCTCGACCTCGCTGCTCCCGCGAAAACGGCCGCCGTTTCCCACCCCCCGCGGCTGGACGTGACCCGACTGCAGGAGGACTGGGGTTTCGAGTGCGCGTGGAGCACCGCGGACGGCGTTCTCGATCTGCGGCGAGCGGTCACCGGCATCACCACGGTCGCGAACAAGCGCGTCGAAGTGCCGTGGCGCCTGCGCTTTCCGACCCACCGCCCCGGCGGGATCATCGGCGCCCCGTGCCGACGGCCCGAGCTGTCCGGCGCCGCGGGCGAACTCGACTCCGACATCCCGGTCCGGTACCCGACGGTGACCGCGCTGGGCGGGCCGGCGCCGCTGCCGGCGCTGACCCTGACGACACACCTGCACGTGCTGCGCTCCGCCGCGACCGGGATGCTCGACGCCTTCGGCGGCGCCCCGCACGTGCGGGGCGCTCTCGGCGGGGCGGGGGCCGCGAGCGTCGCGCATCGCATCTACGTCAACGACGACGTCGCGTACGCCGTCGAGCACTCCGGCGGCCGCCGCCGGCTGCTCGAACGCGCCTACGGTCGCGAGGTCGACCGCATCGCGGGCTGGGCCGTCGAAACCCTCGCGCGCACGGTCGACCCGGACCGCCTCTCCGACGTCCGGTTGGAGGCTGTGCTCGGGCTCGTTCTGGACGACCTCGCCTGGTTCTGGGCCATCGCGGCCATCGGCGCCTCGCTGGAGGGCGACGAGCTCGGCGACCTGGCGCACCTGCTGATCTCGCTGCCCGCAGGAACGTTTCCGTTTGCCGCGACGGCTGAGGCGATGCGCTCGGACGGCGGGCACTCGAATGCCCGGCTGCGGGCCGAGCGGGTGGTCTCGGCGCTGGGCCACGCGTTGGCCGGACTGGTCCGGGAGCGGGCCGACCGGCTGGTCCTCGCCGGCGCGATCAAGGATTCGGCCGACGTCGCGCACCTGACCTGGGACGAACTCCGCGCCCCGCCGCTCGACCTCAACGCCACGATCGAGAGGCGCCGCGCCGAGCAACATCGCCTGGCCGGGGTGATTCTGCCGGAGCGGCTCTCGGTCACCGCGCCAGTCAGCGCCGTCCCGACCTGAGCATCCGGGAAGCGACCGTGGGTCGTTGCCGCCGGCCTCGACGCCCGACCGCGGGGGCCGGCAACGCCGGACGGGCCGGAACCCGAAAGTCCCGGCCCGTCCTGCGTGTGACTGTCTGAGGTCAGACCTTGGCGCAGATCGCGAAGATCGTCACGTTGAACGTCTTCGCGCCGAGGTTGGTCATGCTGACCCGCCAGCCCTTGCCGGTGCTCGTCGGCGCGGAGGAGCGCTGGTCGAGAGCCGCGTTGACGGACCAGCTGCCACCGCCCATCGCCCGGCCACTGGCGCAGTTCACGGTGAAGGCAGCGTCCTTGCCCGCGGCAACCGACTTGTTGATCGACACCTGCTGGTATCCGGAGACGCCGTCCTTGCCGTTGACGCCGTTCTTCCCGTCTTTGCCGTTGACGCCGTCCTGGCCGTTGACGCCGTCCTGGCCGTTGACGCCGTCCTTGCCGTCGGCGCCGGGCTCGCCGCCATCACCCGCGACGACCGTCGCCTCCAGCGACTCCAGCCACTGCTCGAGGCTGCCCTCGAAGCCTTCGTCCAGCGCGAGCTCGTAGGCACTCTTACCGTCCTGCCCGTCCTGCCCGTCCTGCCCGTCCTGGCCGTCCTGGCCGGGCGCACCGTCGGCACCATCGGCACCGGGGGCGCCCTTCTCACCGGGAGCACCGTCGGCTCCGGGAACCCCGTCCTTGCCGGCGGTGCCGTTCAGGCCGTCGATGCCGTTCAGGCCGTCGGTGCCGTTGGTGCCAGTGGCGCCGGTCGAGCCGGGGGCACCGGTGTCGCCCTTGACCCCCTTCGAGTTCCACGAGATCTCGGACCCGTGGCTGGTCCAGAAGTTGGGCCGGCAGCTGCCGCCGGCCGGGTCATTGCCCTGCGCGACGTGGGTGAGCGTGCCGCCCGGGGTCAGGCACCCCGTGAAGGTGGTGCCGGTCGAACTGTTGGCGGTCGCCAGCGCAATGGTCGGCGCGGCGACGGCGAACACGGACAGGGGCGCGATGACGAGCGCCGCACGGCGTGCGCGGGGGCCGGTGATCTTGAGCATTGGAGTGGTGTCTCCCCGTGAGATCGGTGATCGCCGCCCACTGGCAGCGACGCGGGGAAGATCGACAACGCAGCGTTACGGCTGGATGGTACGAACAGCTCCAATTCGCCCGGACCGTTCAGTCGACCAGACTGGGCACCGTGACGTTCCCCGACAGTCGGCCCCGCCGGCGGGCCCGGCTTCCGGTCCGGCTGCTCGGAGGACTGGCGATCGCAGTTCTGTTGGGTCTGATCGGCTGGTCCGCCTGGTTCCGGGCGGCCTACGGCTCGCTTCCCGGGCAGGACGTCGGAGACCGGATCACGTGGTGCGGGCACGACTTCCGGGCCTCGGTCACGGACCTGACCGGGAAGGAGGCGAACGACGACCCGGAGCACCCGCTGATGCCCGCGTTCCAGTACCCGCCCGTATGGCCGCAGGCCACCGTCCATGCGGCCCTGCGCCCGACCTCAGAGCTCGCCGCAGAACCGGGCCTGGCGTGCGCGCCCGAGCTGTACGTGCGGACCGGCCAGGACCGGTACACCCGCTACCTGCCGACCGGCACCGAGTAACCCGGCCCTGCCGGTGAGCAACCAGGCCACCTGGTCGAGTGCCGCATGGCTGGCAGAAGCCACAGCCTGGGCCGACGAGTGCCTTGCCGCGCACGGTCTGCAGCGGACCGGCGCGCCCGAACAGCCGCACCTGCGCGCCTGGGCCACCGTGTTGAGGATTCCGACCACCGGCGGCCCGGTCTGGTTGAAGGCGCCCGGCGCCGGAACCGAGTTCGAAGTGCCGCTCTACCCGCTGCTGCTCGACGCGGCGCCCGACCAGGTGCTCCATCCCTTGGCGCTCGACCAGACCCGCCGCTGGCTGCTGTTGCCCGACGGAGGGACGCCGCTCGGTGAGCTCGCCCGCGGCCCTGCCCTGGTGGACGCTCTGGTCCAGGCCCTGCCGGGTTACGCGCGCCTGCAGCGCCGACTGACGGGACGCGCCGACGACCTGCTCGCGATCGGTCTGCCCGACCTGCGCCCGGCGTCCCTGCCGGCGCGCTTCGCCGACTGCCTGGACTCCGTCGCGTCCTACGTCGCCCACCGCGGCGACCCGGACGAGATCGCCACGCTTCAACGATTGCGCGATCTCGAAGCGTCGGTCGGTGCATGGGCGGACGAGCTCAATAACTCGCCGGTGCCGCCGAGCCTGGACCACAACGACCTGCACCCGTGGAATCTGCTCTGTCTGGACGGCGAGCCCACGCGAGCGCGGGCCTACGACTGGGGCGACGCCGTGGTCGGCCACCCCTTCTCCACACTGATGGTGGCCCTGGGCTCGCTCACCGATGCCGAGGGCGAGGGCCTGGCGCCGGACTCCGCCGAGGTGCTGCGGGTCCGGGACGCCTACCTCGCCGAGTTCGCCGACCTTGCCCCGCACGCCGAACTGGTCCGCGCGGTCGAGCTCGCCTCCGCCGGCGCGAAGCTCGGTCGCGCCGTGTCCTGGATCGGTGTGCTGCGCGCCACCGGCGACCACCTCACCGGTGAGCTCGCTGAGGCACCCCTCGCCTGGATGGGCCGGCTGCTCCCAGATCCCTGAGGCGAAGTCAGGCAGACTTCTCCACCAGCATCACCAGGGTCTCGGGCAGCACGCCATCGCTCTGCATCGCCTCGGCTGCGGCGGGGCTCTGCATCAGTGCCGCCAGCGCGTCCATGTCCGGCACGTCCATCAGAATCGCGACGCGTGTCGGCTGCTGCGGGTCCACGAAGGTGCGGATGTTGGTGATACCGATCTCGCCGAAGATCTTCGCGCGGGTCGGCATCGAGAGCCAGTGGTCGGCGTCCTTCACATCGTGGTGCGCGATGATCGTCGGCATGGTGATCTCCTTCTAGGTTCATCGATCGCTTGTATGACGGCGGGTCACTTCCGGGCAATGGCCGCCGAAGCCGGGCCGGCGAGCGGAAGAATTTCGACCGAGCGGAAGCCGGCCTCTTCGCACCAACCGCGGTAGTCGGCACCGGTGAAGTCGAAGGCGTCGCCGAATTCGATGAGCATGTTCAACGACATCATCAGACCGAACACGTTCTCGCGCCTTTCGTCGTCGATGATGTTCTCGACGGCGATCAACGCGCCTCCCGCGGGGAGGGCGTCGTAGGCCTGACGGATCAGGTGCAGCTTCCGGTCCAAATTCCAGTCGTGCAGGATCATCCCCATGGTGATGACGTCGGCCTTCGGCAGCGGGGCGGCGAAGAAGTCACCGCCGACGGCCTCGACGCGGTCGGTCAACTTCGCGTCGGCGATGGTGCGCTGCGCGATCGGCACCACGACCGGGAGGTCGAAGCTGGTGCAGCGCAGGTGCGCGTGGTGCTGGGCGAGAATGATCGAGAGCTGGCCGGTGGCCCCGCCCACGTCGCAGACGGTCTGGTACGGCGCGAAGTCGAATTTCGCCGCCAGCGTGTGGAAGTTGCCCGCCGAGATCCCCGACATCGCGCGCATGAACTGCTCGAGCCGGCCCGGATCGGCGTAGAGCTCCTCGAACATGGAGCGACCGGTGTGCTTGACCTCGTTCTGCGGCTGCCCGGTTCGCAGTGCTTCGGTGAGGCCACCCCAGAACGGATACAACCGCGCATTGGCCATCTCGAGGATTCCGCCGATGTAAGCCGGTGCGTTGGCGTCGAGAAAGGTCGCAGTGTCGAGGGTGTTGGCGTAGCGCGCCTCCGCGCCTGAACCCTCGCGCTCGAGCAGGTGCAGCGAGACCAGTCCGTCGAGGAAGTCGAAGGTGGCGCGCGAGCCGAAGGACAGGCGTTCCTCGATCTGCGCCCCGGTCAACGCGCCGTCCGCGAGAAGGGTGAACAGGCCGAGTTCCACGGCGGACAACAGTGTCTTCGCCGGCCAGAACCCGAAGCCGATCTGCAGGATCGCGCTGGGGTCCGGCGCCGGTGTGGGTGCATCGCTCATGGCAGCTCCGTGCTGAGGGCCGGCAGGTCCGATCGAACGCTATGCCCGTACCTGGCGTGGAATCGTCCGTGTCAGCACGGACGGGGGGTGTGATGATGCCTCAGGTAGCCGGGGAACTACTGGCCCGGAGAAGCGCCAGCACGGCCAGGACCCGGCGGTGGGTGCCGGGATCCTCTTCGAGCCCGAGCTTGGCGAAGATCCGGCTGGTGTGGGTCTCCACCGTGCGCGCCGTTACGGCGAGCCGGTCGGCGATCCGATTGTTCGAGTACCCCTGGGCGAGGAGCTCGAGGACCTCGCGTTCCTTGTCGGTGAGCCGGTCGAGGGGATCTGCACGGCGCGGCGTCTTCAGCACGGTGCGCACGACCTCAGGATCGATGACGGTGCCGCCACCGGCGACGCGGTGCACCGCGTCAACGAGTTCGTCCGACCGGCTGATCCGATCCTTCAGCAGATAGCCGACTCCCGTGGGAGCGCCGGCGAGCAGGTCGACCGCGTGCCGCGTCTCGATGTACTGGGACAGCACGAGAATGCCCAACTGCGGAAATTCGGCCTTCAGCGCGACGGCGGTCGCCAGCCCCTCCGTGGTGTGCGTCGGCGGCATCCGCACGTCGAGGATCACCACGTCGGGCTGATCGGCCCGCACCGCGGCCGGCAGTCCGATCGCGTCGGGGAACTGGGCCACCACGTCAATGCCTGCCTCGATCAGCAGCCGCGCGATCCCCTCACGGACCAGGGAGGCGTCGTCCGCGAGCATCACCCGCACGGTGCAGCGCCGTTCACGAGCACGGATCGACCACGGAGACGGGGTCCACCGCGTTGAGGTTCCCCGGCAGGACGGGAGCGACGATGAGTTCGTACCGGCGCCGTCGCAGTGCGTGCTGCGCCAGGACGTTCTCGGCCAGCTCGTCGACGACATCCGGCGGAATCCCCATGGCGGCGGCGGCGGCGTGCAGCCGCTGGAGTTCGGCTGCGGTCGGTGGGCCGTCGGCGGCGCACATCCGCAGCGCGTCGTAGAGGAACCCGCGCCCGGTGTACGCCATGCCGGGCCGAGCCAGAATGTCCTCAAGCCGGTCGGAGTCGTCGTAGACCGAGATGGCGTCGAGAAGGCGGTCCGATTCGCCGGCCGCGGTCAGGTAGCCGGCCAACCAGTGTCGCTCGGTCGGGGTGATCGCTCCGTTGCCGCCGGCACTGAGCAGGATCGCCTTCCCGCCATTGAGCAGGTCCTCGTCGGTGATCTGGTCGTAGAGCACCGGCGGAGCCTCCCAGTTCTCCCACCCGATCCACTTCAGCGCGAGCCGGGCCCGCTGTCCTCGCTCGGGGTCGGAAGCGAGGAGCAAGGGCAGTTCGGCGAGAACTGTCGTCCCCTGCCCGGTCGGGCTCTCGACGACGAAGGTCCCGCCGAGAGCGCTGACCCGGTCGGCGAGACCCTGCAGCCCCGAGCCGGGGCTCGGGGTCGCGCCACCCCGGCCGTCATCCGACACCGACACCCGCAGGACGCCGTCGAAGACCGCCGCCCGCGCCGAGACCAGGGAGGCCTGGGCATGCTTGTTGGTGTTCGCGAGTGCCTCGGCGACGAGATAGTAGGCGGCGATCTCGACGTGATCGGGCAGCCGCCCGGGCAGATCGACGACGAGCTCGACGGGTAGGCCGGGCCGCTCGGCGAGCGTTTCGAGGGCGACCTCCAGGCCGGCGTCGATCACGATCGCGGGATGCAGTCCGCGCGCCAGCCGGCGCAGTTCGGCGAGAGCGTCGTCCAGCTCGTTCTGGGCCTCCGTCAGAAGTTCGGTCAGCATCGGGTCGCCCTGCGCCTTCCGGCCCGCCAGCCGCAGCGTCAGCGCCAGCCCGACGAGGCGCTGCTGGGCTCCGTCGTGAAGGTTGCGCTCCATCCGCCGTCGTTCCGAGTCGACCGCCTCCACGATGCGAGCGCGAGAGGCCTGCAGGTCGAGAAGCTGAGCCCGCAGTTCGGCCTTGATCTGCTCGCTGTCGATGGCGGCCGAGACCTCGTCGGTGGCGAGCTGCAACTGCTCCGGGTGGCTCAGCAATCGCCGGTCGTGGAGCAGGCCGGCGATCGGCTTGCCGTTTCGTTCGACTGGAGTGAACACCTGCCCGGCGCTGCCGGTGGTCGCCGCCTGACCGACCCCGTCGACCCAGTCCTCGGACCCGACCCGGCAGAACACGATCTCGAGCGCAGGATCGCCCAGCGCCCGCCGCAGGGTGGCCCGCAGCGACGTGCCGGGCCCGTCAGTCATGGCCTTCCGGTGCGAGGTCGAGGATCGCGCGTAGCGATAACTGGTCCTTCGGCAGGAAGCCTGCGGCCAGGCCGACGGCCACCCGGTTTCCGTAGGCGGCGTCGCGCGTCGAGATCAGGATGACCACGGGCCCAGCCTGCTCCGTTCGCAGGCGCCGCGCCACCTCCAGTCCGTCGATGTCGGGCAACCCGATGTCGAGCAGGACCACGTCGGGCCCGCATCGGGCGACGGCGGCGAGGACCTCGCTCCCCTTGTCGACCTCCGCCACGATCTCGATGCCCTCGGCGACCAGCGACCGGCAGGCCGCGGCCCGGAACCGCTCGTCGTCATCGACGAGCACCACGCGCAACGGCATCGGCCCATCGTGGTGTCACCCGAACGGCCGCGCATCCGTGCCCGCACTGACGAACCCACGTCGTGTCAGTCCGTCGGCTCGCAGATCACGACCGGGATGTCGCGGGACGTCTGTTGCTGGTAGCCGGCGTATCCGCGGTAGACGCGCACGACCTGCGGCCACAGCTCGGCCTTCTCCGCCGGCGTCGCGGTCCGTGCACGCATCGTCCGAGTCTGCCCACCCCGCGTGATCTCGACCGAGGGATTGGCGGCGAGGTTCCTGTACCAGTCGGGGTGCTTGTCGTGGCCGCCCTTGGACGCGACCAGGATGACCCGCTTCTCGTCGGCGATCGGCGTGGTGAGCATCGTCGAGCGCCGCTGACCGGAGGTGCGACCGATCGTGTGCAGCTCGAGAGTCTGCATCCCCCCGAGCCGGTTGGGGAACCGTCCGCCGGTGAGGGCAAGGAGTGTTCGGTGCCCCGACTCGAGCACGCGCGCGCCGACGCCCGCGATCAGGTTGTTCCGTGCGGACATCGCCAGCTCTTCTCGTCGAAGTCAGGAGAAACAAACAGTTCAGTCGCGACGTTCGGCGAGGTACAGGTACCGGTTCAGGCTGAAGAACGCCTCAGCGCCGAGCGCACGCACGTCAGTCGCCCAGGCCTGCGCCTCGTTCGCGGCGATGCCGTCGCGACCGGGAACGAACGCCTCGATCAGGCCGACCAGCCCGGCCGCGAAGGACCGCTCGTCCCAGCCGACCGCGAGCAAGGGAAGGACCCGGACGGTGGGCTCGGAGAACCCGGCGTCCCGGAGCAACCGCGGCAGGCGCCGCGGCAGGAACGGATCGGCGAGGTGGGCGTCCCAGGCCGTGAGCACCCGCCGCGTGCGTCCGGGGTCCGAGCTGTGCCACACCAGCGAGTCCCAATCGGTGTCGAGCACGAAGATCCGTCCGCCGTGGCTCAACACGCGCCGCGCCTCGGTCAGGGCAGCGGCGACGTCGGGCACGTACTCATAGACCTGAGTGGCCGTCAGGACATCGGCGCTCGCGTCGTCGAGAGGCAGGGCCGTCGCGTCCCCGGCGCGGTGCTCCACCGGGGCCGCGCCCGGCGGGATCTCGCGCGCCGCCGCCAGCGCGCGCATCGCCTCGCTGGGCTCGATGCCGACGACCAGCCCCTCCGGACCCACCGCCGCGGCCATCTCGGCGGCGAGGAACCCCGGCCCGGCCCCGACGTCGGCAACCCGCTCGCCCTTCTGGAGCCGCAACATCTCCAGCGAGACCCGGCGCTGCTCGATCATCTCCGGGCTGGTGTACGCCGCCTCGATCCGCCGCGAGACGGAGTCGTCGAAGCCCATCGCATCGGTCATCCGGTGACGTTATCCCTGCGGAGGCGGGGCAACTCGACGAGAAACGCCCCTGTACGTGAGCAGGAGGCGTTTCGGCTGTTCAGACGGGTGGAGCTGAGGGGATTCGAACCCCTGACCCCTTCCATGCCATGGAAGTGCGCTACCAACTGCGCTACAGCCCCGGTCCTGGTCGACGCGAGGCGCCGATCAGAGCATGAACGCTATCAGGATCCGCGGACCGGGCCGCACGGGAGGCTGCTGCTCCGCGATCAGTGGGCCCCCTCCTCCTCGCTCTGCTCCAGCGACGGTGCGGACGGGTCGCGGGGCAGGAACGGCTGGTCGACGATCTCGTCGTCCTCGCTGCGCCCCGCCTGTTCCGCGGCCCGCTCGGGGTGGCCCCCGGCCCGGACGTCACCGTGCTCGGAATCGCCCTCGGCGGTGGAATCGGCCGAGCCGGCGTTGATGCCCTCGGGCTCGATCAGGTTCGGTTTACGCGCGCTCATAGGGGTGGGCTACCCACGTGGAGGAGAACTAGAGCTGCGTGGCCGCGAACCAGCGCTCGGCGACGGCGAGGTCGCCGAAAGTCTGGAACCGGTCCCCGTCCTGCGGCCGACGGCGGCCGTAGATCAGGAGCACCAGGTCGGCCAGTTGGCCGCGGAGCGCGACCGCGGCCTTGCCATGCTCCGAGTCCCAGTGAAAGCCCTCGTCGGTGAGCCGGATCGTCCACTCGCCGGGGCCGTCGGTGGCGTGGAGGTGCAGGGTGTCGCCGGCGGGAAGCCCCTTGATGTTGTCGCCGGCAACGGCCGGGAGATTGGTCAGGAACTCCTCGATCGCATCGACGGCCCGGGCCGCAGAGAGCTCGGGCTCGAGGCCGAGCGCGAGCTGGGCGTCCATCCGGTGCACGGTCGTCTCGTGCAGCATCCGCCGCGCCCACCAGCCGACCGTCCCGCCCGAGGCCCACGTCCAGGCGGGGCGCGAGGGATTGGTGGACAACGCCGCGCGGAGCGGGGAGGCGCCAGCTGCGACCCACGCCGGCAGGCCGGTCCGCTGCGCCGGGAGCCCGAGCTCGACGTCTCGCGGGGAGACCCGTTCCGTCGCCCCGCTCGTGATGATGTGCGTGACCCAGCGATGCGCCGACCCCGTGTGCCGGGTCAGCTTGCCCAGATCCCAGTCGGGACAACTGGGCACCGGGGCGTCCAGGTCCGCGTTGGCCACCAGGCCGGCGAATCGGACGATCTCTTCCGCGGTTCCGGCGACGTACTCAGCGTGCTCCACGGGCCGAAGCATGGCAGTCGCCGGAGGGCGGGACCGCCCTGGCCGTGGTCCGGGCGGGTGCTTCACAGCGACCGTTCAGGAGACTCACCGCTCAGGTTCTACGGTAAGTGCTCGCCCGGGCACCGAGGGTAGGTAATTATCCGGCCCAACGGCCGTTGCTGAACAGCAGGACCAGTACGACGGCAAACGGGGCGAACACGGCGAGATAGCCCTGCAGGACGACCGGCCGGCGCAGGGTCCAGGCCGCCAGCGCGATCCAGAGCGGCCACCAGGTGAGGGTCGAGCGCGGTACCGAGAAGAACCAGTACGACGTCGTGAACGCGTACAGCTGCAGCGCGATGTACGTGGCTTCGGCCCACCGCCGCTCCCGCAGCAGCCACACCGTCAGCATGATCCCGATGCCGACCGCCAGGATCTCGGCACCGAACATCCACGCGAAGACCGTCGACTGCTTCTCGTCGTACGCCGCCTCCCACGTGTTGGCCAGGGCCTCCCACGGCCAGTGGAAGGTGCGGTACCAGCCCTTCTCCTGGGCGTGCTGCCAGGCGTTCCAGTCGCCGCTTCGATCGTGCAGATAGGTGAAGTACGCGGCGACCGGTACGAACGGCACCGCCAGCCAGGGCGCCGAGCGCCAGCGCCGGCGCCCGTCCCGCGCGGTGAGGAACTCCACGATCAGGGCCACCGCCACGAAGACCCCGGTGATCCGCACCCCGCACGCGCACGCGGCGAGGAGCCCGGCCGCGGCCCACCGGCCCTTCTTCGCGCACAACCAGGCCGGGAACGCGAAGGCGAGGAAGAGCGCCTCGGTGTAGGCCGCGGCGAGAAACACCGCGGAGGGCGCGAGGACGAACAGCAGCACGGTGCGTTCGGCCATCGCCTCGGGCGGCACGCCGGGGCGGGCCTCCGCCGCCGCGAGCCGGGCGAGCGCCACCATCGCCACCGCACTCGCAACCAGGGAGATGGCGAGCCCGGCGACCACGTAGTCCAGCCCGGAGATCCAGTGCAGGCCCCGGATCGCCAGGGGGAAGCCAGGGAAGAACGCCTCCAGCGGAGCCAGCTGGCCGACGCCCGGTTCCCCGTCGTACCCCCAGCGCGCGATCGTCGTGTAGTGGACGGTGTCCCATTGGGTCCACCGGTCGAGGTAGTCGACCGGCGTCCGGTCGTCGCGATCCTCTGCGAACAGCCAGGCGCCGGCGCTGACCAGGATGACGATGCCGATGCGGCTGAGCAGCCAGTACCGCAACGCGATCGCGTCGACACCGCGCGGGCGGTAGGACCGTGCCCGTTCGGCCAGGCGCGCGGCAGCCGGCGAGGTCACGCCAGGGCCGCGACGGGTTCGGGGCGGACCTCGCCCCCCGCGGACGCGGTCCACCCGGCCGCCGGATCGTCCTCCCCGCTCGCCCGTACGGGATCGCGAGCCGGCTGCAGGATGTCGCGCACGACGATCCCGACCAGCCAGAGCAGGCCGAGCAACCGGAGCCCCACCGTCACCCCGTACGCATCCATCGGCAGTCCCCGGTCGTAGCCGCCGAGGAGGTAGTACCAGACCGCGAAGAAGTAGATCACCTCACCGGCCTGCCAGATCGTGATGTCGCGCCAACGCGGCCGGGCCAACGCGGCCAGCGGCAACAACCACAGCGCGTACTGCGGCGACCAGACCTTGTTGAAGACCAGGAACGCCGCGACGGTGAGGAACGCCAGTTGCATCAGTCGGGGCGGGCTCGGGGCGAGGAAGGCGAGGACGGCGATGCCGGCGAAGGCCGCAATCATCAGGGCGGTGCTGACCACGTCGAGCGAGCCCACCCCGTAGCCCTGCTGGTCGAGCACGTACCAGAACGAGCCGAAGTCAGCCCCGCGCTCGGCGTTGAACTCGTAGAACTCGCGCCAGCCGTCCGTGGCCCAGAACATCAGCGGTGCGTTCACGACGAACCAGGTGAGCCCCGCGGTCAGCGTCGTCAGCACGAGCGGTCGCCACCGGCGGGCGCGGATGCACACCAGCGCGATCGGCAGCAGCAGCACGAGCGGATACAGCTTGGCTGCGACACCCAGCCCGAGCAGCACCCCGCACCACCCCGCGCGCCGCCGCGACCAGGCCAGCAGCGCTCCCATCGACAGGGCGACCGCGAGCAGGTCCCAGTTGATCGTGCCGTGCAACGCGAGGACGGGGGACGCTGCGACGAGCGCGGCGTCCCACGGCCGTCGACGGCCGGCCAGCACCATCGTCGTGGCGACCAACGCCAGCCCGGCCAGCCCCAGCAGGACCGCGTTCACGTCGTAGTAGCGCACCGCGCGGACATCCGCGGTGCCGCTCGCGATCAGCGACGTGAACTCGGCGGTGACCCACATGACCCCGCCGGTCAGCACCGGATACTCCAGCGGCTGCCAGTTCCCGGTGTCGATGTACGGAATCGCGCCCTCCGCGAACCCGCGCTCCCGGTACATGTGGGGAATGTCGGAGTAGCAGGCGTGCGCGAACTGCTGGCCGTCGTTCCGGGAGAACGCGTTGTCCCGGCAGTCCGCCCGCTCCAGAACGCCGAACGCCATCACGAGGGTCGCGAGGGCGAGCAGCACACGCAGCGGCGTCCACCATCCGCGATGCGGCACCATGCGCCGGCCGGCCGGGCCGCCGAGGATCTCGCTGCCCGACCGGATCACCGGGTCGTCGCGCGAGGGCGCGACCCGGGCGGAGCTAATTGCCGTCGCCCGGGTTACCGCCGCCGTTGCCACCGCCGCCATTGCCACCGCCGCCGTTGCCACCGCCGCCGTTCGGCGTGGGTGTGGGATCCGGCGGACCGGTCGGGTTCGGCGACCCGCTCGGCGTCGGCTCAGTTGTCGGCTTGGGAGTAGGTACCGGCGTGGGCGTCGGCACCGTCGTCGGGCCCGGGTCGAAGGTCGGGAACACCGGACCCGGTCCACCCGTCGGGACGCCCTGGCCCGGATCGACCCCGTCGAAACCACCGACGGTGTCGTACGGGTCCTTGGTGGGCGTGGCCGACGACGTCGTCCCCTTGAAGTCCGGGAACTGCTCCACGGGCTTGCCCTTGAGCGCGCCCTTCATGAACGTGGTCCAGGTCTGGGCCGGGAAGGTGCCACCGAAGAAGGTGGACATGCCGGCGCTGCCGTCCAGCGACTTGGTGCCGTCGCCCTTGAAGTACAGGACCGAGGCCGCGATCTGCGGGGTGCACCCGGAGAACCACGCCGTCAGGTCCTCGTGGGTGCCGGTCTTGCCCGCCACCGGCCGGTTCAGTGCCTTGGCCCGGGTCCCGGTCCCGAACTTCACCACGTCCTGCATCGCTTCGAGGGTGCCCGCGACGACCTCGGGGTCGAAGACCGGCTCCGGCGAGACGTTCGGCCTCCGGATCGGCACCTCGCCGCCGTTGGGCATCAGGACCCGCTCGACCAGGTGCGGCTCGGCCTGGATGCCGCCGCCGCAGATCGTCGCGATCGCCCCGGCGACCTGCATGGCCGGGGTGGACGCGATACCCAGGGTGATCCGGGCGTTGGTGTCCAGACCCGGGGTGTTGTTCGGGATACCGGCGCGCACCATGGCCTGCCGGACCTTCTGCGACCCGATCTTGGTCGTCGCCTGCACGAAGGCGGTGTTGATCGACTGCTCCAGCGCCTTGCGCAGCGTCACCGTGCCGTAGTCCTGGTTGAACTCGTTGTTGACCGGCTTGGAGCCCGGCAACGCCAGCGGCGAGTTACCGGTGAAAGTGCTGGTGAGCGAATAGCCCTCTTCGAGGAGAGCGGCAGTGGTGAACACCTTCAGCGTCGACCCGGCCTGGATCGGATAGGTGGCCGTGTTCACCTGCGCGTACTTGCCCTTGCCGAGGAAGTCCGGCCCGCCATACATCGCGAGCACCCGACCGGTCTTCGGTTCCACCGCCACGAGGCCGGCGCGCAGGCCCTTGTTCAGCGTCTTCGGGAACTCCTTCGCCACCGCGTCGGTGGCGGCCTTCTCCGCCGCTTCATCGAGAGTGGTGACGATGCGGTAGCCGCCGTTCTCGATGTCGTCGGGCTCCAGGCCGCGGGCCTGGAGCTCCTTCCGGACAGCGGTCAGGATGTAGCCGCGCTGACCGCCATATCGGCTCTGTGACTTGGCCTGCTTCGGAAACTTGGGGAACGCCAAGGCCGCGCGGGCCTCAGGGTTGATCGCGCCGGTCTCCACCATCGCGTTCGCAATGAAGCCCCAGCGGTCCTGCAGCCGCTGCCGGCCGTCCTCCTCGCTCGGCTCGTACGCGCTCGGCCGTTGGATGATCGCGGCGAGAGCGACGCCTTCGGACGGGGTCAGGTTCTGGACGTCCTTGTTCCAGTACGCCTTCGCCGCGGCCTGCACGCCGTAGGCACCACGGCCGAGGTAGATCGTGTTCAGGTAGTTCTCGAGGATCTGGTCCTTGGACTGGTCACGGTCGATCTTGATCGCGAGCAGCGCCTCCTTGAGCTTGCGCTGGATCGAGCGCTCGGAGGTCAGGTACGTGTTCTTGACGTACTGCTGCGTGATCGTCGAACCGCCCTGGGTGTTACCGCCGCGCAGGTTGTTCCAGAACGCACGGAACATGCCCCGGGGAGAGACACCGTTGTCGGAGTAGAAGCTGCGGTTCTCCGCGGCCAGCACGGCGTCCCGCAGCGACTGCGGCATCTTGTCGAGCCCGACGATCGTGCGGTTGATGTCGCCGAACCGGCCGATCTCGACATCGTTGCCGGCGAAGTACACGCGGGACGTCTGCTGCTGCGAGACCTCGTTCGGCGCCGGGACGTCGATCCGCGAGTAGGCGATCACCATCATGAAGAAGCCGATGACGCCGACCGAGAGCATTGCCCAGAGCGCGCGTTGCAGGCGGCGCTTCTTCTTCGACTTCTTGGGCGGGCCACTGCCCGCGCCGCCGGCGACCGCCTTGCCCCGGCCGGGACCCCGGCCGCCGCCGCCCTTGCCCGCGCCCCTGCCCTTGCCCGCGCCCTTGACCGGCGCCTTGGCGCCACCGGCGCCGGCGCCGGCCGCCCCGGCCGCGCCGGACTTGGTCGCAGCCTTGGCCGTGCCCTTGTCGCCCTTGTCGTCCAGCCAGTTCGGCGGCGGGGTGAAGGACTCGGTGGCCGCGTCGGGGGTCACGGCGCGCTGCGGCCCGGTGGCGTCGTTCGCCGCGGTGCTGCGCGGCTTCGCCTTGGCCCCGCCCTTGGCCGGTGGCGGGGTCGGGTCAGGGCGGAACCACCTGTCCTCGGCCGACAGCGGTCCGGAAGGCTTTTCGTCGTTCTGCCGACGGAACGGATTTCTTGACGCCACGTATCTCTACTCCTCGGCGGCTCGGCGCCGGCGCCCGCGACTGCGAGGGACACCGTCGCCGAGGACGAACGACGAACTCAGATGATTCCAGGAGCAGGAACGACAGACTTCCACGACGTAGACCCGGAACTCGCCGAATTCTCGTGCCATCGGCTCAAGTTCGCGCGTCGCTTTGATCCGTCCGGAGTATTGCCCCAGTTCGTCCCCGAACACGTAGGTCACATGCGTGAGGGGCTCCTTGCGGCAGACCGGGCACGGGATCTCAGTCGGCTCGCCGTGAAATTTCGCGGCCTGCAGGAGATAGGTGTCGGCGTCACAGACGTCGGTCGTTGCGGCCCCACCTGAGTGCAGCGCATACAACGTCGCGCGCCGCGCGAGCGCGTAGTCGACGTGCAGACGCTGGGACCACATGGCGAGCAATCTACGCCGACGACCTTGGTCCAACGGTCTCCGAGACCAGCCTGAAACCAAGACGCACCTGGGCGGCGGTGGGGGACGGAGCCCTCGTCGGTGTCGACACACCGATGTCGGCCGGAGTTTGCCAATCGGCCACGGCCCACGTATGGTCCCTCTCGATTCGTTATATCGAGTCGATACATCCGCTCGATCTATCGAAATCGGGCATCCAACGGCGAGGAGGTGGATCGCATGGCCAGGCGCACCGGAGTACTCGAGGTCGCGATCCTCGGCCTCCTGCACGAGTCGCCCATGCACGGCTACGAGCTGCGCAAGCGCCTCAACACCCTGCTCGGGACCTTCCGCGCGATCTCCTACGGCTCGCTCTATCCCTGCCTGAAGAGCATGGTGCGAGACGGCTGGATCGCCGAGGAGGCCTCGGCCGACCCGGACAGCGCCCGCGGTGGCAAGCGCGCCAGGATCGTCTACGCGCTCACCGCGGACGGCAAGGACCATTTCGCCGAGCTGATGGCGGCCTCGGGCCCGGAGGAGTGGGAGGACGACAACTTCGGCGTCCGCTTCGCCTTCTTCTCCCGCACCGACGCCGCCGTCCGTCTGCGCATCCTCGAGGGGCGACGGGGCCGCCTCGAAGAGCGTCGGGACGGTTTCCGCGCCGCGGCCACCCGCACCCGTGAGCGTATGGACAACTACACGCTCGAACTCCAGCGCCACGGCCTGGAGTCGGTCGAGCGGGAGGTGCGCTGGCTCACCGAGCTGATCGACATCGAGCGCGCCGCACCCCGCACGGCCATCCCCACCCCCGGCACCACCTCGAAGAATCCGAAGTAAGGGAGTACCCAGACATGGGTTCGGTTCGCGTAGCAATCGTCGGCGTCGGCAACTGCGCGTCGTCGCTGGTTCAGGGCGTCGAGTTCTACAAGGACGCGGACCCGAGCCAGCGGGTCCCCGGCCTGATGCACGTCCAGTTCGGCGCGTACCACGTTCGCGACGTCGAGTTCGTCGCCGCGTTCGACGTCGACGCCAAGAAGGTCGGCCGTGACCTCTCCGAGGCCATCAGCGCCTCCGAGAACAACACGATCCAGTTCGCGGACGTGCCGCCGACCGGCGTCACCGTCCAGCGCGGCCCGACGCACGACGGCCTCGGCGAGTACTACCTCGAGATGGTCGACGAGTCCGACGAGGAGCCGGTGGACGTCGTCCAGGCCCTCAAGGACGCGAAGGTCGACGTGCTCGTTTCCTACCTGCCGGTGGGGTCCGAGATCGCGGACAAGTTCTACGCGCAGTGCTGCCTCGACGCGAAGGTCGCCTTCGTCAACGCGCTGCCGGTCTTCATCGCCTCCGACCCCGTGTGGGCGCAGAAGTTCACCGACGCCGGCGTCCCGATCGTCGGTGACGACATCAAGTCCCAGGTCGGCGCGACCATCACCCACCGCGTGATGGCCAAGCTGTTCGAGGACCGCGGAGTCGAGCTGCTGCGCACGTACCAGCTCAACTTCGGCGGCAACATGGACTTCAAGAACATGCTGGAGCGCAAGCGCCTGAAGTCGAAGAAGATCTCCAAGACCCAGTCGGTCACCTCGCAGATCCCCCACGAGATGCGCGCCGAGCACGTCCACATCGGCCCGTCGGACCACGTGCCGTGGCTGGACGACCGCAAGTGGGCGTACGTGCGCCTCGAGGGCAAGTCCTTCGGTGACACCCCGCTCAACCTGGAGTACAAGCTCGAGGTCTGGGACTCCCCGAACTCGGCCGGCGTCATCATCGACGCCGTCCGCGCGGCGAAGATCGCCCTCGACCGCAACGTCGGCGGCCCGCTCCTGTCGGCCTCGTCGTACTTCATGAAGTCCCCGCCGGAGCAGTACGCGGACGACGAGTGCCACCGCGCCGTCGAGAGCTTCATCCGCGGAGAGCTCGAGCGCTGAGTACCAGCTGAACCTTTCGACGAGGCCGTCCCCGCGAGGGGGCGGCCTCGTCGCATTTGTGCAAGTTCCACGTGTTCGGGCGGGATTTGTCCAACCCATCTGGCGCTTGGGTGATCGCCACGTAACCTCGTCGGGTGTCCTCCGCCGCCGATCTTCGCCACGTGCTTCGGCACGGAGATTTTCGGAAGCTCTTCGCGACCCGGCTGTCGTCCCAGGCGGCCGACGGCATGTTCCAGGTGGCCCTGGCCTCGTACGTCTTCTTCTCACCTGAGCGGGCCGGCACCGCCGCCTCGGCGGCGGCCACCTTCGCCGTGCTGCTGCTGCCGTACACGGTGGTCGGGCCGTTCGCCGGGGTGTTGCTCGACCGCTGGCGGCGCCGGCAGGTTCTGGTCGGGGCCTCGATCGCCCGGGCGGGCATCGTCGGTCTGGTGGCGCTGATCGCCTGGCAGGACATCACCGGTCCGCTGTTCTACACCGGCGCGCTCGTCGCGCTCTCGGTCAACCGCTTCTACTTGGCGGCGTTGTCCGCGTCGCTACCGCACGTGGTCGAGCGCGACGAACTGATCATGGCCAACTCGATCAGTGTCACCGGCGGATCGATCGCTGCCATGGTCGGCGGTGGCATCGGCCTGGGGGCCGGGGCCCTGGGCGGCGAGCACGGCGACCCGATCACCATGGCGCTCGCCGCGACCGCGTACCTGAGCTCGGCGGCGCTGGCCACCCGGATGCAGCGCGACCTGCTGGGGCCGGACCTGGCCGGCGCGGCGCCCGCCGTGCGCGAAGCCGTCAAGCACGTGGCCGCCGGTTTGGTCGACGGAGCCAAACACATCTGGCACAAGGCCCCGGCCCGCAATGCGCTCGCCGCGACCACCGCGCTGCGGTTCTGTTACGCGATGGCGGCGCTGGCCGCGATCCTGCTCTACCGCAACCACTTCAACGATCCGAACGCCGACGGCGACCAGGCAATGGCCGAACTCGGCGTGGTCTTCGGCGCCGGTGCGCTCGGGTACTTCCTGGCCGCCCTGCTCACCCCGCCGGTCAGCGGCCGGATCGGCAAACCCAAGCTGATCGTCTGTGCGCTGGTCGGCGCCGGCGTCCTCGGCCTCGCGTTCGGGCTCCCGTACACCCCGCCGCTGGTGGTCGCCGGCTCCTTCGTGCTCGGTGTCACCACGCAGACCGTGAAGATCTGTGTGGACACGATCGTGCAGGAGTCGATCCACGACGCCTACCGCGGCCGCGTTTTCGCCGTCTACGACACCGTGTTCAATCTGGCCTTCGTGGCTGCCGCCGGCCTGGGCGCGCTCACCATGCCCGACTCCGGGAAGTCCTACCCGCTGCTCATCGGGGTGAGCATCGCGTACCTGGTCACGGCGTTCCTCTACTGGCAGTCCGCGTTCTGGGGAACCGAGATCGAGGGTGACCGGCCGGACGAAGGGAACGAAAACGTCATGGCGAGCCCTCCGAAAAGCGAAGCCGCCACGGAAGACGCCACGCGAACCTAGCCTCGACATGTGTCGTTCCCGTCGGACTTCCGTGCGGTGGTACAGCACCGGGACTTCCGGAAGCTGTACTTCACTCGGCTGGCCGGACAGGCCTCGGACGGCATGTTCCAGATGGCGCTCGCGTCCTACGTCTTCTTCGCCCCGGAGCGCCAGGCGGACGCCGGCGCCGCCGCCGCCGCGCTGGCGACGCTGCTGCTGCCCTACACCTTTGTCGGCCCCTTCGCCGGTGTCTTCCTGGACCGCTGGCGACGGCGCCAGGTGCTCGTGTACGCCAACCTCGTTCGCGCGCTCCTGGTCGGGATCGTGGCGATGCTGGCCTGGAGCGGCACCACCGGCGCCCCACTGTTCCTCACGGCCCTGGTCGCGATCTCGATCAACCGCTTTTACCTGACCGCCCTGGGCGCCTCGCTGCCCCACGTGGTCAAACGGGACGAATTGATCATGGCCAACTCGGTGTCCGCGACGTCGGGGACGATGGCTTCGCTGGCCGGCGGCGGGCTCGGGCTGGCACTGCATCAGGGGATGTCGGGCGGGCACGGTACCGATGCCGCCCTGATGCTGGCCGCGATGTGCGGCTACCTCTGCTCCTCGGTGCTGGCACGACGCCTCGCGCGCGACCTCCTCGGCCCGCACGGCGAGATCCCGGCGATGTCGGCGAGCCAGGCACTGCGCGGCGTCGCGGCCGGGCTCGTCGACGGCGGCCGGCACATCTGGGCCCGGCCGATGGCCCGCAACAGCCTCGGCGTTCTGGCCGCGCAGCGGTTCTGTTACGGCACCGGGACGATCGCGACGCTGCTGCTGTACCGCAACTACTTCAACGACCCGGAGCACGGCACCGACTCCGCGATGCGCGGCCTCGGGCTGGTGTTCGGCGCGGCCGGCGCCGGGTTCTTCCTGGCGGCCACCATCACGCCGGGGATCACCCGCCGGATCGGCAAGCCCGCGTGGATGGTGCTGTCCCTGTTCGCGGCCGCGGTCTTCGGGTTCGCGCTCGCCGCGCCGTACGAGCCGCCGCCGCTGGTCCTCGGCGCCTTCCTGCTCGGCATCGCGGCCCAATCGGTGAAGCTCTGCGTGGACACGATCGTGCAGGAATCCGTCGAGGACGCCTACCGCGGCCGCGTGTTCGCCCTCGCCGACATGCTCTTCAACTCCGCCTTCGTCGCCGCCGCGGCCGTTGCGTCGCTGGTGATGCCGGAGTCCGGGAAGTCCTACGCCCTGCTCTCGGCGGTCAGCCTCGGCTACGCAATCACGGCGGTGCTGTTCCTGCGGTGCGCGCTCAGGCAGCCCTCGGCGGCGGCGGCACCGTCCGCGGCAGTCCTGCAGACCCCGTAGGACTACTCGGCCGCCTTGCCAGGGTCGACGGCGTGGACCACGTCGCGCTCCTCGGCGAAGTGGCAGGCGCTCGGGTGATTCGCGACCCGGATGATCAGTTCCGGATCCTGTTCGGCGCAGACGTCGCGCGCCTTCCAGCACCGGGTACGGAAGCGGCATCCGGACGGGGGATTCGCCGGGCTGGGCACGTCGCCCTGCAGCCGGATCACCTCGCGTTGTCCACGCACCCGCGGGTCGGGAACCGGTACGGCGGAGAGCAACGCCTGGGTGTACGGATGCGTCGGGTGCTCGTAGATCTCGTCCTCGCTCCCGGTCTCCACGATCCGGCCGAGGTACATGACGGCGACGCGGTTGGACAGGTGCCGAACGACCGACAGGTCGTGCGCGATGAAGATGTAGGACAGGCCGAACTCGTCCTGCAGACGTTCGAGCAGGTTCATCACCTGCGCCTGGATCGAGACGTCGAGAGCGGAGACCGGCTCGTCGCAGATGATGATCTCGGGGCGCAGCGCGAGCGCCCGGGCGATGCCGATGCGCTGGCGCTGCCCGCCGGAGAACTGGTGCGGGTAGCGGTTGATGTGCTCCGGGTTCAGCCCGACGACGTCGAGCAGCTCCTTGACCTTCGCCGACCGATCGCCCTTCGGCGCCACCTCGGGATGGATCTCGAACGGCTCGCCGATGATGTCGGCCACCGTCATGCGCGGGTTCAGTGACGAGTAGGGGTCCTGCATGACGAGCTGGATCTGCCGGCGCAGCTGACGCTGCGCCGACCCGCGCAGGGTGAAGATGTCGTCGCCGTCGTAGATCGCGGAACCCGAGGTCGGCTTCTCCAGACCCATCAGCAGCTTGGCCACCGTGGACTTGCCGCACCCGGACTCGCCCACCAGGCCGAGCGTCTCGCCGCGCCGCAGGTCGAAGTTGACCCCGTCGACGGCCTGCACCGCGCCGACCTGCCGCTTGAACACGACGCCCTGGGTGATCGGGAAGTGCTTGACCAGGTCGCGGACCTCCAGCACCAGGTCACCTGACGGTGCTTGCGCCGGCGTTGTCATTGAGTACCTCCTCCCAGTAGTGACACGCGCTGCCTCGTCCCTCCGGGCACCGGATACAGCGGGGGGACGTCGACCTCGCAGCGGTCGCGCTTGCGGCGCACAGCGGGGGTGGAAGGAGCAACCGGTCGGCAACTTCGTCAAGGTCGGCGGCAGACCCTTGATCACCGAGATCTCGTGACCCTTCTGGTCCAGCCGCGGAATCGAGGCGAGCAGGCCTTCGGTGTACGGATGTGCCGGGCTGCCGTAGAGCTCGTGGACCGATGCCTCTTCGACGATCCGGCCGGCGTACATCACCGCGCACTTGTCCGCGACATCGGCGACGACCCCCAGGTCGTGCGTGATGAGAATGAGACCCATCCCGGACTCGCGCTGCAGCTCGGCGAGGAGGTCCATCACCTGGGCCTGGACGGTCACGTCGAGGGCGGTCGTCGGCTCGTCCGCGATCAGGAGATCCGGGTTGAGTGCGATCGACATCGCGATCATGACGCGCTGCCGCATGCCGCCGGAGAACTGGTGCGGGTAGTCGTTCACCCGTTCCTTCGCGGAGGGGATCCTCACCCGGTCCATCAGCTCGATGGCGCGGAGCTTGGCCTCCTTGCGGGACATGCCCTGGTGGACGCGGAACATCTCACCGATCTGCCAGCCCACCGTGAAGGTCGGGTTCAGGGCGGAGAGGGCGTCCTGAAAGATCATCGCCATCGAGGTGCCGCGCAGCCGACGTCGTTCCTCTTTGGACAGCCCCAGGATGTCCGAACCGCGGAACCTGACCTGACCGCCCGTCACGAAACCGGGCGGAGTGTCGAGGATGCCCATGATCGCCTGGGCGGTGACGCTCTTCCCCGAACCGGACTCGCCCAGCACCGCAAGTGTCTCGCCCGCCGCGACGCTGTAGCTCACACCGTTGACCGCTTTGGCCACCCCGTCGCGGGTGCGGAACTCGACGTGCAGATCCTCCACCTCGAGGAGCGGGGCGTCCCCGGACGGGTCGAGATCGAAGGCGGCCGGATTCTGTTCGACGCTGGTCAAGCGGAGCCAGCCTTTCGCCTATGGCCGCGGGCCGCGGCCAGGTTCCCGTTCATCGCAGCTTCGGATCGAGCGCGTCGCGAACCGCGTCGCCCAACATGATGAAGGCGAGCACCGTGACCGAGAGGAACGCGGCGGGGAAGAACAGCATGTGCGGGCTGGTCTGGACGAAGTCCTGCGCCCGGTTGATGTCGATGCCCCACGACACCACCGGGGACCGCAACCCGACGCCGAGGTACGAGAGCGTCGCCTCCGCACCGATGAAGGCGCCGAGGGCGATGGTCGCGTAGACGATCGCCGGCTGGATCGCGTTCGGCATGACGTGCGTGCGCAGGATGCGCGGCGACGTGGCCCCGAGCGCGCGCGCGGCCGCGACGTAGTCGGCCTGTTTGATCTGCAGAACGCTCGATCGCATCAGCCGGGCCATGGCCGGCCAGACGAGGATCGCCAGGGCCAGGACCACTTTGAGCACCGGGACCCAGAACGCGGTCTGCGATCCCGACGGCAGCGAGATGAGCACGATGATCGCGCCGAGGATGAACGGGATGCCGTAGAAGATGTCGGCCGTCCGCGAAATCAGCGTGTCGACGATTCCGCCGAAGTACCCGGCCATCATGCCCATTGTCACGCCCAGCAGGAAGACCAGCAGGGCCGCCATCGTGCCGACAACCACGGAAGCCCGCGCTCCGTAGATCGTGCGCGCGTAGACGTCGCACCCCAGCAGGTCGTACCCGAACCAGGCATCGCCGGAAGGGCCCTGCCGGGCGACGGCCGGGTCGCACACCCGGGGGCCACGCGAGGTGAAGAGGCCGGGGAAGGCCGCCATCACGATCAGGACGGCGATCATGATCACCGCCACGATGACGATCGGCCGCCGGCGCAGGTCGTCCCACGCGTCCCGCCCGAGCGAGCGGGCGGTCTCGGATGTTGTCGTCTCCGCCGACGGAATGTCGGCGCTGACGGCGGAGGGATCACTCATAGCGGATCCTGGGATCGAGGACGGCGTAGAGCAGGTCGACCAACAGGCTGACCAGTAGGAAGATCAGGATCAGGAAGGTCGCCACGCCCACCACGAGGGCACCCTCGCGCAGCGTGATGCCGCGGATCACCAGGCCACCGATACCGGGGATGTTGAAGATGCCCTCGGTGACGATCGCACCACCGAGCAGGCCGCCGAACTCGGTGCCGAGGAAGGTGATGATCGGAATCATCGAGTTGCGCAGGGTGTGCACACCAATGACCCGGCTCTCGGGCATGCCCTTGGCCCGGGCCGTGCGGACGTAGTCCGCGCGGAGGTTCTCGACCATGCTGGTTCGGGTTATTCGGGTGGCGTAGGCCAGCGACAACGAGCCGACCGCCATGCCGGGCATGATCAGCTGGCCCCAGGATCCGTCACTGGCGGTCACCGGGAACCAGCCGAACTTGATCCCGAACAGGTACTGCATCGTCGTGCCGATCACGAAGATCGGTAGCGAGATCAGGAACAGGGTGCCGGCCAGGGAGCCGCGGTCGAACAGCCCGTTGCGCTTCACACCCGCGATGATCCCGGCGCCGACGCCGACGATCGCGACGAAGAGGATGGCGATGATGCCGAGCTTCAACGTGACCGGGTAGGTGCGCTGGATTTCGCTGAGGACGTCGTCGCCGGAGGCGGTCGTACCGAAGTCGCCCTGGAACAGACCCTTGAGGTAGTAGAGGTACTGAACGGGCATCGGGTCGTCGAGGTGGAGGCGTTCCGTCTCCTTCGCGACGTACGCGGCGGAGCACGGGCGCTCGCCGCACTTGCCGGCCAAAGGATCACCCGGTAGCGCGTAGACCATCGCAAAGATCAGGAAGGTCGCGCCGAGAACGACCGGCACCATCTGGAGCAGTCGCCGAACGACGTATCGAACCACCGTGCACTCCCTGGAACGGGGACGCCGACCCATCGGGCGGACGGGGCGGCGGACGTCACACTACGCGCAGCCCCGCCGGGGAAGCCGCGCCCCGGCCGGAAAACACGTGGTGCCCCACGACAGGTCGCGGGGCACCACGGGAACTGCGATCCGACCTAGGCGAGAACTGTCACGGCGGACAGGTCGTAGGTACCGAACGGCGTGATCTTGACGTTCGCGACCTTGTTGGAGTGGCCGAAGATCGCGGTGGAGTACCACAGCGGGATCGACGGCATGTCCTTCGCCAGCATCGCCTCGGCCTGCTGGTACTTCTTGAAGACCTGCGACTCGTCGGTCTCACCGGCGGCCTCAACCAGCATCGCGTCAAAGGCCTTGTTCGAGTAGTTGCCGTCATTCGAGGAGGCGTTGGTCTTGAAGATCGGCTCGAGGAAGTTCTCGATCGACGGGTAGTCCATCTGCCAGCCGGTGCGGAACATGCCCTTCTGCTCCTTCGCCTCGATCTTCGCGCGGAAGCTCGCGAAGTCGACCGACGCCTGGGCGATGCACTCGACGCCGAGATTGGTCTTGATCTCGTTGCAGACCGCCTCGGTCCAGACGTCGTGCCCGCCGCCGCCGCCGTTGAAGGCGAGGGTCATCGTGCCCTTGTAGCCGCCCGCGTCGTCGAAGAGTTGCTTCGCCTTGGTCGGGTCGAATTCGCAGAACTGTCCGCACGCGCCGGCCTTGTAGCCCGCCGCGACCGGGGACACCCAACCGGTGGCCGCCTCGCGCTCCGGGAACGCGACCTTGATGACGTTCTCCCGGTTGATCGCCATGGAGATGGCCTGGCGCAGCTTCGGGTTGTCATACGTGTCGTCGGTCTTCGACGGCGGGAAGGTGATCGACTGGAACACGCCCTCGGGCGCCGTCACGAAACGGTTCGTGAGGTCGTTCTTGTAGATCTCGTCGATCCGCTTGCTCGAAGGAACGATGTTGGTGATGTCCAGCTGGTTCGCCTGGACCTCGGCGTAGCCCGCGTCCTCACTCGTGAAGACCTTGAAGATGGCGCGCCCGATCTTGGGCTTGCCGGCGCGGTTGTAGTTCTCGTCGCGCTCGAGGACCGCTTCGCGGTCGGGGTTGTAGCTGATCAGCTTGAACGGGCCCGCCCCGATCGGCTTGGTCCCGAACGAGGCGCCCTTGTCCGCGAAGAAGGACTCCGGCAGGGGCGCGAACGCGGTGTAGCCCAGCCGCTGCGGGAACGTCGAGTTCAGGTTCGAGAGCTTGATCGTGAACGTCGTCGGGTCGACGACCTTGAGGCCCTTCAGCGTCTCGGACTTCGGCTCCGGCGCCTCTTCCGGCCCATCGCCGTCCGGGTCCTCCGGTGCCACGTCGGCGTAACCGTCGATGGCGGAGAAGAAGGAGGTGTTCTGCTGGGCGTTCGGCGCGTACGCCGCGAAGTTCCACGCATCGACGAAGCTGTCGGCGGTCACCTCGGTCCCGTCGTGGAACTTCTGACCCTTCTTCAGCTTGACCGTGTAGGTCCGGTTGTCCTCGGTCTTGATCGACTGCGCGAGATCCATCTCGACTTCGGCGGTCTCCGAGTTGTACCTCACGAGCTTCGCCGTGATCTGGTCGAGCAGGTTGCCACCGCAGGTCTCGGCCGTGTCGGCGGGCAGCAGCGGCCGCTCGGGCTTGCACCAGTAGACGCTGATCTCGCCGCCGTCGACGGGCGGGAGGTTGAGATCGCCGGAGGCCCCGGTGTCGTCGTCGCCACCGCCGCAGCCGCTGGCCAGCATCACCCCGGCCACCGCCAGTGCTGCGAGCTGGAATTCGCGCTTATGGGTTCTCATCTATTACTCGCTCCTCTTTCAGGCCGGGCGCCTCTGCCGACCGTTTTACCGCCGCCGAGGTCGATCAGCTAGTGACCGCACCGTAGGCCGCTAAACCGATCGCCCGGCAGGGTCTGTTACCGCTTCGGAATATGTCTCACACCGCGCACGCACGAATTGGAGCGAATTGTCCGTCTTCGGAGCGTTACTGCGTGGTTGCATTTGCGTCACGGGGCGGGCGGCGGTCCGCCCACCAGCGCTGCAGAGCGGCCCGGGCCTCCTCCGGGGTCATCGGCCCCAGGTCCATCCGCAGCTCGAGCAGATGCTTGTACGCCTCGCCCACCAACGGGCCCGGCGGCAGGCCGAGCTCATTCATGATCTCGTTCCCGTCCAGTGCCGGCCGGAGAGCGGCGAGTTCTTCCTGCTCCGCGAGGACGGCGATGCGTTCCTTGAGCGAGTCGTAGGTGCGGGCCAGCGCAGCGGCCTTGCGCTTGTTCCGCGTGGTGCAGTCGGCGCGGGTCAGCTTGTGCAGCCGCTGCAGCAGGTCGCCGGCGTCGCGGACGTAGCGGCGCACGGCCGAGTCGGTCCACTCGCCGGATCCGTATCCGTGGAAGCGCAAATGAAGTTCGACCAACCGCGCGACGTCCTCGGTGGTCGCCTTGTCGAACCGGAGCGCCTTCATGCGCGCCTCGGTCATCTTCTTCCCGACGACCTCGTGGTGGTGGAAGCTGACGCGCCCGCCCGGCTCGTTGCGGCGGGTACGCGGCTTGCCGACGTCGTGCATGAGGGCGGCGAAGCGCAGCGTGAAGTCGGGGCCGGCGCCCGGCTCCTCCAGGGCGATGGCCTGCTCGAGCACCGTGAGCGTGTGTTCGTAGACGTCCTTGTGCCGGTGGTGCTCGTCGATCTCCAGGCGCATCTTGGGGACCTCGGGCAGGACCCGCTCGGCCAGTCCGGTGTCGACCAGCACCTCCAGACCGAGCCGCGGGTGCGGGGCACAGACCAGCTTCACGAGCTCTTCGCGTACCCGCTCGGCGGAGACGATCTCGATGCGGTCGGCCATCGAGACCATCGCCGCGCGGACGCCGGGGTCGATGCCGATGCCGAGCTGGGCGACGAAGCGGGCGGCCCGCATCATCCGCAGGGGGTCGTCGGAGAAGGACTCCTCGGGGCTCCGCGGGGTGCGCAGTACTCCTGCGGCCAGGTCGGCCATGCCCCCGTGGGGGTCGACGAACCGGATCGCGGGGAGCTCGACCGCCATCGCGTTGACCGTGAAGTCACGCCGCACCAGGTCTTCGGCGAGGCTGGTCCCGTACTGGACCTCGGGTTTGCGCGAGTCCCGGTCGTAGGCGTCGGTCCGGTAGGTCGTGACCTCCAGCATGAACGGGCCTTTCCGAGCACCGATCGTGCCGAAGGCGGCGCCCACGTCCCAGATCGAATCCGCCCAGCCCCGCAGGAACTGGGTCGTCCGCTCCGGGCGGGCCGAGGTCGTGAAGTCGAGGTCGGCGCCCAGCCCACCGCGCAGGGCATCCCGGACCGATCCGCCGACCAGGGCCAACTGCTCGCCACCGGCGACGAACCGCTCGGCGAGCTCGACGGCGACCGGTGCGGCCTTGAGCAACTCGCTCACCGCGCGGCGCTGTGCCGCGGAGAGCGCCCCGGGCGATGGGGCGGCAGGCTCTGGCAAGGGGGATCCGGACACGGGGGGCCAGCCTAGGCGACGCCCGGGGGCGCCACGTCGCTCGCCCAAAACCGCCCACATCCCCGCATTCGTTCGCCGCGGGGGTCACTCTGGACTCGACTCGACCTTCAGGAGCCCGCCGATGTCCATTCTCAGTCCCGCCGCCGGCCTCGCCGCCGCTGCCCTGCTCGCCACCTCCATCGCGCTGCCGCTGGCCGCCGCCGGTCCCGCGGCCGCCGCGTGCGAGGAGGGCGTGAGGTTCGCCATCACCGACCACAAGCGCGCCTTCTACCGAGTGTCGGGCACCAAGATCAGCTTCAACGATCCGGGAACCCACACGATCAAGATCACCAAGGCCACGACCTTGACCGCCCGGTACAACACCGGGGACCGCGATGATCAGCGGGCGATCCGCAAGGCCGTGCAGGTGACGTGGCCCAAGGTCCGTCACCAGGTGGACGTGACCACGGGCCACAAGCGGACGTTCTCCACCGACGCGTACGAGCGCGTGACCGTCGTCTACGGCAGCTCGGGCGACCGGGTGAACTGGACGAAGCTGGCCGTTGACGACGACTGCTCGACAACGGTCCTCGACGAGGGCTGGGCCAAATTCCCGCGGCGGAACCTGAACTGGCTGTTCGCGATCGCCGTCAGCTGAGAACACTCCCCCGTCCGCGGCCCAACGCCCGGCCGGGGGCCGGTCCCCGGACTAGCATCGAAGGATGCCGCCCTCCTCTCCGTCGCCGTCCAAGCGGCTACGGACCGTGTCGGAGGTGTCCGCCGGCGGACTCGTCGTCGACCGCGGCGGGCCGGTGGCCCAGGGCGCGCTGATCGGACGGTTCGACCGGCGGGGCCGGCTGCTGTGGTCGCTCCCCAAGGGCCACCTCGAAGCAGGCGAGACCGCGGAGGACGCCGCGATCCGCGAGGTCGAGGAGGAGACCGGCATCCGCGGCCAGGTGCTGGCCAAGCTGGGTGTGATCGACTTCTGGTTCGTCGCCGGTGGCGCCCGGATCCACAAGACCGTGCACCACTTCCTCCTGGAGGCCCAGTCCGGCGAGTTGTCCGACGCCGACGTCGAGGTGGACGAGGTGGCCTGGGTTCCGCTGACGGAGTTGCCGGAGCGGCTCGCGTACGACACCGAGCGCAAGCTGATGGCCAAGGTCCCTGAACAACTGACGACCACGGCTGAGCAAGCGCCGTGAACACGGCGCGACCCGCCGGTTCGGGGCGGCGACGCGCTCCTGCCGCGGTCACCGCACTCTGCCTGGTGGCCGTAACGCTGGCCCCGGCACTCGCAGCACCGGCGCTCGGCGCGGGCACGGTCGCCGCCGTGGGCGAGCAGACCGCCCATCTGGAGTTGAACTCCGTCAGCCCGGCGGCGGCGCGGCCCAACGGACGGCTGACGCTGCGGGGCGCCCTGGTCAACCCGGGCGGTGAGGCGTACAGCAACGTGCGGATCGGGCTGCGGGTCGGCACCCGGCCATTGACCAGCCGGGGGGACCTCGCGGCCATTGCCACCGGTGCCGTCGAGAGTCGCGCCGGCCGCGTCGTGCCCGGCCCGACCCGGGTCCCGGGCGAGGTCACCTCGGGCAAGGTCGCGGAGTGGCAGGTCTCGGTGCCGGTCTCATCGCTGCGGCTGTCCGGCAACGGCGTCTACGTCCTTCAGGTGACCGCCACCGGCCGGGTCGGCGGCGACGCGACCCGACAGCTCGCGACCCTGACCACCTTCCTGCCGTACCTGCCGGACGCGAAGCAGTATCAGCCGACCAGGCTCACCTGGCTCTGGCCGCTGGCGACCACCCCGTCGCGGGACGCGCACGGTGTGTTCCTGCCCTCGAGTTCGAACGCCGAGCTGCTGCCCGGCGGCCGGCTCGCCGATCTGACGGCGGCGCCGGGCCGGATCCCCGTCACCTGGATGGTGGACCCGGAGCTGCTGGAGTCCGCGCAGGCCCTGGGGTTGGATCACGAGCGTCAGGACGGGCGCGGTACTACCGCGGCGGACCCCGATCCCGCGGCCGCACGCTGGTTGGCCGACCTGAAGGCGCAGCTCGCGCCGCGCGAGCGTCCGGTCGCCGCGCTGCCCTATGCCGACCCCGATGTGGCGGCCCTGACCCACCACGGCGAGCCGGACGAGCTGATCCGCGCGGTCGAACGTTCGAAGGCCGCGACGGGTTCGATCCTCGGACGGGAGTCGGACACCACCGTCGCCTGGCCGCCGGACGGCTTCGCCGACGTCGAGACCCTCGGTGCACTGCGCCGGGCCGGCGCCAAGACCGTCGTCCTGTCCAGCGCGGCGCTGCTCCTGGCGCGGGAGCGGACCTACACGCCCACGGGGAGGTCCCAGGTCGACGCCCAGGGGGCGCGCTTGGAGGTGCTCGTCGCCGATCAGGCGCTGACCGACACGTTGTCCGTCGATCTCGCCGCGCCGGGAGCCGCTGCGCTCGCGGCCCAGCGGTTCCTCGCCGAGACCGCGCTGATCACCCTCGAGCGCCCGAACGAGGCCCGCACGATTCTCGTGGCGCCGCCCCGGCGATGGGCCCCACCGGTGGGGTGGTCGGCGAACCTGCTCGCGACCACCGAAGGCACGCCGTGGGTACGCACGGTCGGGCTGAGTGCGTTGAGTAAGACGCGGGTACCGGCCGAGTACGCCGGCGCGGGCCTCACCTACCCCCAGGCGGCGGCCGACGCCGAGCTCGCCGCCGCCCAGGTCGACCGGATGGAACAGATCTCCGAGACCTCGACCGGCCTGATCCAGATCTTCGCCCGGCCCGGCCTGGAGCCCACGTGCCGCCCGCTCGTCCCGGGGGCCGCGTGCTACACCGGCGCGCTGTTCGCCACGGTGTCGTCGGCGTGGCGGAACAACCGCTCGGCCGGACGGAGCTACGCGGTCCAGGCCACCGACCGGATCTCCGCCGACATCGACCAGGTGTCGGTGATCGGCCGGGACCTGGTGACGTTGTCCAGCACGCGCGGCACGATCCCGTTGACCGTGTCCAACGAACTCGACCAGGCGATCCGGGTCCGGCCCGTTCTGCGGCCCCGGGTCGGCAGCCGGCTCTCGGTCACCAATCCCAAGATGATCACCATCGGCGCGGGGCGCAAGCAGACGGTGCGGGTCCCGGCGGAAGCGGCCTCCAACGGGATCACGCAGGTCGACGTCCAGCTGCTCGACGCCGCCGGCCGGCCCTTCGGCGACACCACCCAGCTCCGCGTGAACGTCACGAGCTTCGGCAAGGTCGGACTGATCGTGCTGATCGCCGCCGGGGGCGTCCTGTTCGGGGCGGCGATCGTGAAGAACGTCCGGCGCTTCCGGAGAGCCACCACATGACCGCAGAACCGACCGAGCCGAGCATCCACCGCTCGAGCGCGGTGATGGCGGCCGGCACCGTGCTGTCCCGGATCACCGGATTCGGCCGGGATCTCGTGCTGACCTGGGCAATCGGGACCGCGGCGTTCTCCGTCACCTACAACGTCGCCAACACCGTCCCGAACATCGTCTACATCCTGCTGGCCGGTGGCGTGCTCAACGCCGTCTTCGTGCCCCAGCTGGTGAAGGCGATGCGCGAGGACCCGGACGGCGGCAAGGCGTTCGCCGACCGTCTGCTCACCGCGATCGGGCTGGTGTTGCTGGTCATCACCGTCCTCGCGGTGATCGCGGCCCCGTTGGTGATCTCGGCCTACGCCTACGCCTTCACCCACGGTGAGGGCTCGGAGGCGAACTTCGACGTCGCGGTCACCTTCGCGCGCTTCTTCCTGCCGCAGATCTTCTTCTACGGCCTGCACGTGATGCTGGGCCAGGTGCTCAACGCCCGGGGCCGCTTCGGGCCGATGATGTTCGCCCCGATCCTGAACAACCTCGTCGTCATCGTCACCGGCGTGATGTTCCTGGTGATCACCTCCGGGGAGAACCCCAGCACCGAGACGATCAGCGACGGCGAGATCCGGCTGCTCGGCATCGGCACCACAGCCGGTGTCATCGTCCAGGCGCTGGCGCTGATCCCCTTCATGCGCGCGTCGGGCTACCGGTTCCGGCCGCGCTTCGACCTCCGCGGCACCGGCCTCGGCCAGGCCTACCGGCTGGCCACCTGGACGCTGCTGTTCGTCCTCGTCAACCAGGTCGCCTACCTGGTCGTGGTGCAGATCGCGACCGGCATCGAGGAGACAGCGGCCAACGACGGTTACCCCGGTCGAGGTTTCACGCCGTACACGAAGGCGTACCTGATCATGCTGCTGCCGCACGCCGTGATCACGGTCTCCGTCATCACGGCCCTGCTGCCGCGGATGGCCCGAGCGGTGACCGATGCCCGCATCGACGACGTCCGGGACGACCTGACCGGCGGGTTGAAACTCACCGGCGCCGCGCTGATCCCGGCCGCGGTCGCCTTCGCTGTGCTCGGCCCGAGCATGGCCGTCCTCGGCTTCGGGCACGGCAACACCTCGGTCGCCAACGCCGAGTACATCGGGTACGTCCTCGCCGGGTTCGCCCTCGCGCTGGTGCCCTTCTCGGTGCACCACCAGTTGCTGCGCGGCTTCTACGCGTTCTCCGACACCCGGACCCCGGTCACCATCAACGTCTGGATCGCCGCCACCAACATCGTGCTGGCGTTGGCCTGCGTTGCCCTGCTGCCGGCCCGCTGGGTCGCCGTCGGGCTCGCGGTCAGCTACGCCGCGTCGTACGCCGTCGGCGTCCAGATCTCCGCCCGCAAGCTCGAGCGGTACCTGGGTCGCCTCGAGGGCGGCGTGATCGCCACGTACGACCGGATGGCGGTCGCTGCGGTGCTCGCCGCCCTGCCCGCGGTGGTCGTCGGCGAGATCGCCTACCGGATCTGGGGCACGGGAACCACGGAGGCGGCGGTCACCGTCGTCGCCGGCGGGGCCGCCATGTTGCTGTCCTATCTGGTGATCACCACCCGCATGCGGATCCCCGAGGTGACCCAGCTGCTCGGGCCGATCCTGCGGCGCGGCTGAGCCTTTTCCCGCGCGGCGGCGGGGACGGGCGCCTAGCATGACCGGAAAGGCTCGGTCAGGAGGACGGTCAGGTGGTCTCAACCACCCCGGAGGTGGGACACCGACTCGCCGACCGCTACCGCCTGCTGGAGTGCATCGAGAAGTCGGACGGGTACTCCACCTGGCGCGCGACCGACGACAAGCTGGCCCGATCCGTCGGCATCCACATGCTCACGCCCGACGCCGAGCTGACCGAGACGGTCGTCTCCGCAGCGCAGGCCGCGGCGAACCTCGACGACCCGCGATTCCTCCGGGTTCTCGACGCCGTGCACCGCGAGCCGTACTCCTATGTCGTCTACGAGTGGCTGCCGGATGCCCGCCCGCTGTCCGCGGTGCTGGCGAGCGACGGCCCCCTGGACCCGGCCGCGGCGCAGGCGATGGTCATCGACGCCGCCGAGGGCATGGCCGCCGCGCACGAGGCGGGCCTGTCCCACCTGCGCCTGCAGGCCGACACCGTCCTCCTGCTCCCGGGCGGTCGCGTGAAGATCCTCGGCCTGTGCGTCGAGGCGGCCCTGCATTCCACGACCGCCGGCGACCCCGCCCGGTCGGATGCCCGCGGGCTGGGCCGGGTGCTCTACGCGGCGCTGACCGCCCGGTGGCCGGAGGGTGAGGCCTTCGGCCTCGCCGCGGCTCCGTTCGAGCACGGCGCGATCTGCACGCCGCGCCAGGTCCGGGCCGGCGTCCCCGACGCGATGGACGCGATCGTCGACCGGCTGCTGAACTCCCACCCGCGCTCGGGAGACCCGCTGCGCAGCCCCGAGGAGCTGGCCGAGGCGCTTTCGCAGCTGCCGCGGCCGCGGCCACCGGGCAGCGGGCCGTCGTCGGACACGACCGGAACCATGTCCGCGGTGGTGACGGGAATCCTCTCCCCGATGCCTACTCCGGACGGGTGGAAACCGTCCGCGGCCACCCGGGGCGTCCAGGTCGCCGTGATCGGCATGCTGGTGATCGGCCTGATCCTGCTCTCCTGGCAACTGCTGCGCGCGCTGGCCCCGGAGAGCCTGGGCGGCGAGGCCGACGCGCCGGAAGCGGCACCGCTGGTCGCCATCCAGGTCGTCGACGCGCTCGACTTCGACCCACCGCCGCAGGGCAACAACTCCGAGAATCCGAACCAGACCCGGCTCGCCGTGGACGGCCGCCCCGCGACCGCCTGGCGGACCGTGGCCTACAACAGCCCCCAGTTCGGGGGCCTGAAGCCCGGCGTCGGGCTGCTGCTGGACCTCGGCGGACCGAAGACGGTTCGGCAGGTCAAGCTGCGGCTGCCCGACGAAGGCGCCTCGGTCCAGATCCGCGCGGCGGCCGTCACCGCGACCCAGCCTCCGGACGCGCTGTCCTCCTATCTGGTGGCGGCCAGCGCTCCTGGCGCCAGCCGCGAGGAGACGCTGCGCTTCGACTCCGCCGTGAAGACCCGATTCGTCCTGATTTGGATCACCCAGCTGCCCCCCGGGGCCGGCCCGACCTTCCGGGGCGGCGTCTCGGAGGTCACGGTCAGCGGCTGAACCGCCCCACCTGGGATTCCTTACGCCGGTCCGGGTTGGAATGACCCGGGCTGGGGCCGGTCGTTGAGTACCGTTAGGCCTGGGTGACACCCATCCATCAGCGCTGACACTCGGCAGGAGGGCCCCGGGCTCGTGCAAGACCTGACCGAGGTCCCTGACCGGGTCCTCCTCGAGCGACATCGCGAGGGCGATCCGAACGCCTTCGGCGAGATCGTCCGTCGCCATCGCGACCGCATGTGGGCGGTCGCCTTGCGCACGCTCGGCGACCCCGAAGAAGCGGCGGACGCCGTTCAGGACGCCCTGGTCTCCGCGTACCGGGCGGCCGAGGGATTCCGCGGCGACTCGGCGATCACCACCTGGCTGCACCGGATCGTGGTCAACGCCTGTCTGGACCGCGCCCGCCGCAAGAGCATCCGCAAGACCGTGCCCCTCCCCGACCAACAGGACGACGAGGAGCGTGGTGGCCGGGACGTGGCGGTCGCTGCCGACCCGACCGACGGCGCCGACCTGTCCATGGACATCGCCGCCGCGCTCAACACGCTCCCGCCCGACCAGCGCGCCGCCCTGGTGCTCGTCGACCTCCAGGGCTACCCGGTCGACGAGGCCGGGAAGATCCTCGGCGTCCCGACCGGCACGGTGAAGAGCCGCTGTGCCCGTGGCCGCGCCCGGCTTGTACCCCTTCTCGCCCATTTACGCCAGGGCGCTGACCAACCCGGTGGACAAGGTGTCCGGGACGGGAACCAGAACGCTCCCGCCGGCGTCGAAGCTGAGGTCAAGGGCAAAGTCGTACCTCTGCACCGGGGTGCGGCGAAAAGCACGGGGGGACCGCCAGGCCAGTCCGGGCCGGCGGAGGGAGCGGACCGGCGGACATGACTGAGCATGAGCACCTCTCGATAGAGATCCTGGCGGACCACGCCGAGGGTCTACTCGGTGACGCCGACTCCACGTCGGTCGCCGAGCATCTGGCTTCCTGCGCCGACTGCCGGGCGGAGGCCGACCTTCTGGTCTCGGTGGGCACTCTCCTCGCCGCCGACGACCCCGGGCCGATGCCCGCCCACTTCGCCGCGCGGATCGATGCCGCCCTGGCCGATCTGGCCGCCGCCGAGCCCGTGACCCCGAAGCGCAGCACAGCCATCGCGCTCGGTGAGGGTGCGACCGTCATCGACCTCGCCTCCCGCCGCCGCTTCACCCCGGCTGCCCGCGTCACCTCCGTCGCCGCCAGCCTCGTCCTGTTGATCGGTGGCGTCGCCCTCGGCATGCAGGCCCTCGACACCACCGACGCCGGCGACCCGAACGACATCGGCGCGATCGAGCAGCTCCAGCCGACCCCGAGCTCGTCCCAGTCCCGGTACCTCGCCTACGCCCTCAGCGCCCAGGACAAGCCCAAGGGCAAGGACGTCAGAAAGCGCAAGGACGGCTCGATCGAGGACAAGCGCACCGGCGCCGTCTTCCTCAAGAGCGGCAAGGTGCTGTTCCCGGACGGCGTCGTCGTCGTGCCGAAGGACAACGGCGAGGCCGAGGTCCGCACGTTCGACGTGCAGAGCGGCAAGACGCGCAACCGCTTCACGTTCCGGCCGCCGAGCAGCCCTGAGCAGACACCCGCGGTTTCGCCGGCGCCGGCCGCGACACCCGCCGCCGAGAACCCGCCGAAGGCCACCCCGCAGCCCACCCCGACACCCGAGGCGACGCCGCAGCCGACCCCGCAGGCGACGGCCGAGGTCCCGGCGGCGCCCGAGGCCTACGTGACCGCCTCCGGCGAGACGTACACGACCGACAACTTCGCCGCGAAGGTGCAGAACCTCCTGCGCGCGGCCGGTCACACCATCGAGAGCGCCGACGGCACCTCGACCGGGAAGGCGCCGTCCTCGACGGCTCCGGCCGACGTCGCGGCCAAGGTCAAGCGCTGCGCAGCGCAGCTCGGCCTGACCGCCGACCTGCTCGCCGGTGACGCCGGGATCTGGCGCGGCGAGTCCGCGACGATCGTGGTGACCCGGAACGGCTCGGAGGCCAGGCAGGCCGTCGGCTACGTCGTCTACGGCGACTGCTCCAAGGAGACGCCGGCCAGCCAGACGGACGTCCAGTGGACGATGCGCGTTGATTTCCCGTCCGCCCAGGAGCCGAACCCGTCGGTCACGAACAACACGACGAACACCGTGACGCCGTCGATCAAGGCGTCACGTGGTAGTTCCGTCGTCGGCACCGCCGCGAACGGCGCCTCGAGCTCCTCGGAGCAGTGAGCCGCGCCACCGCACTTCGCACGGGGACGCGGGAATTGCGCGCCTCTAGGATCGGTTGAACGCATCGACCGAACTGCGAAGGGCTTGTCGTGACCGACGTGCGGAATGTGATCGTGATCGGCTCCGGGCCGGCCGGGTACACCGCTGCCGTCTATGCGGCGCGCGCAGACCTCCAGCCGCTGGTGTTCGAGGGCGCGGTCACCATGGGTGGCGCGCTGATGAACACGACCGAGGTCGAGAACTTCCCCGGTTTCGCCGAGGGAGTGCAGGGCCCGGATCTGATGACCGCCATGCGGGCGCAGGCCGAGCGCTTCGGCGCCGAGCTGGTGACCGATGACGTCGTCTCGGTGGACCTGACCGGCGAGATCAAGAAGGTCTCCACCAGCTCCGGTGAGTTCTCGGCGAAGACCGTGATTCTCGCGACCGGCTCCAAGTACAAGGAGCTCGGCCTGGCCGATGAGAAGCGGCTGTCCGGGCACGGCGTCTCGTGGTGTGCCACCTGTGACGGGTTCTTCTTCCGCGACCAGGACATCGCGGTGGTCGGCGGCGGTGACTCCGCGATGGAGGAAGCGACCTTCCTGGCGCGGTTCGCCCGCTCGGTGACGGTCATCCACCGGCGCAACGAGCTGCGAGCGTCGAAGATCATGCAGCAGCGGGCGCAGGGCAACCCGAAGATCACCTTCCTGCTCGAGCACGAGCCGATCGACATCCTGGGTGAGAGCAAGGTGACCGGGGTCGTCGTGCGGAACCGGGCGACGGGCGAGGAGTCCAAGCTCGAGATCACCGGGTTGTTCGTGGCGATCGGTCACGAGCCCCGCTCGGAGCTGTTCTCCGGTCAGGTCGACCTGGATTCCGACGGGTACGTGCTGGTGTCCCACCCGACCACGAGGACCAACCTTCCCGGCGTCTTCGCCTGCGGCGATGTCGTCGACCACATCTACCGGCAGGCCGTAACCGCGGCCGGAACCGGTTGCGCGGCCGCGCTGGACGCAGAACGCTTCCTGGCCGCTCTCGAAGGGAACGCCGGTCAGACCGGCGGACTCGTCGAGGCCTGACACACCACCTTCAAGCAGTACTGAGGAGAGAACCCCCGATGGGATCGATCGAAGCCGTCACCGACGACACCTTCGCCACCGACGTGCTCGGGTCGGATGTGCCCGTGCTCGTGGACTTCTGGGCGCCCTGGTGCGGACCGTGCCGCCAGGTCGCACCCATTCTCGAGGAGATCGCCGCCGAGAACGCCGGCAAGATCCGCATCGTCAAGCTCAACGTGGACGAGAACCCCAAGACCGCCGCCAAGTACGGCGTGGTCTCGATCCCGACGCTCAACGTGTACTCCGGTGGTGAGGTCGTCAAGCAGATCATCGGTGCGCGGCCGAAGCCGATGATCCTGGGCGAGCTCTCCCAGTTCGTCTGAGCCGCCCGGCGGTGCACACCCGCGCGGGTGGAAACACCGCCACCAGCAACGCCCCGGGACCGGCGCGCCCGGGGCGTTCGCCTGACCGGAGCCAAGATCCTGGTTAGGCTCGGACGTTGCGGTGAGGTCCTGCGCAAGCGCCGCGCGGGCCACGAAGCGGAGGAGGGGGAGCGCCATCGACAGCCAACGGCGCCACCCGGTGCTCCGACTCGGTGACACCGGTCCCGCGGTGGCGGAGATCCGCCGCAAGCTCGGAATCCTGAATCTGCTGCCGGAACCCGGCGACGCCGTGCCGGATCCCGAAGAGGCGGTCTTCGACGCCGCCTGCGATCACGCGGTGCGGCACTTCCAGCAGCAACGCGGGCTCATCGTCGACGGCCTCGTCGGCCGGGAGACCGCCGACGCGCTGGAGGAGGCCCGGTACCGCCTCGGCGACCGGGTGCTCTCGCACCAGGTCAGCCGGCTGCTGCGCGGGGACGACGTCGCGGGGCTTCAGCGTCGCCTGCTCGACATGGGCTTCAACTGCGGCCGGGTGGACGGCATCTTCGGTGCGGACACCGCCCAGGCGCTGCGAGAGCTTCAGCGCAGCCTCGGCGTGAACCCGGACGGCACCTGCGGCCCGGAGACGTTCCGGGCGCTCGACCGGCTCACCCGGACGGTCGTCGGCGGCCATCACCAGAACCTGCGTGAGGCCGAGGCGATGGCCCGCTCCGGCCCGCGCCTCGGAGGCAAGGTCGTCGTCATCGACCCGGGTCACGGCGGGCTCGACCACGGCAACGTCGCCAACGGGCTGACCGAGGCCGGCATCGTCGAGGACCTGGCCGCGCGGCTCGAGGGCCGGTTGACCGCCACCGGCGTCCAGGCCTACCTGACCCGGGCGATCAGCGCCCGGCACTCCCGCCGGAGCGGCGTCGACGACGAATCCCGGGCGACGTTCGCCAATGAGGCCCGCGCCGACCTGTTCATCTCCCTGCACGTCGACTCCCACGCCAGCACCGTGCCCAACGGCGTCGCGACGTTCTTCTTCGGGACCGACCGGTGGGGTCAGTCGAGTGCGATGGGTCAACGTTTCGCCGAGCTCGTCCTGCGCGAGATCGTGGCCCGCACGGACCTGCTGAACTGCGGCACCCACGGCAAGACCTGGGACCTCCTCCGGCGCACGCGTATGCCCGCAGTCCGGGTCGACCTCGGCTACCTGACGAACCCCGGAGACGCGGCGCGCCTGGCCGATCCGTCGTTCCGTGACGTGGTCGCCGAGGCGATCCTGGTGGCCGTGCAACGGCTGTATCTGCCGCCGGACGATGACGCTCCGACGGGCGCGCTGCGCGTCGACAGCCTCTGGGCCGAGAGCGCCGCCCGCTCCTGACGCGAGCGCTTGAGACCCCTGTGGTACAAGGGTACTGACGTTGCGTCAGGGACTCGCCCGGTGGATCAGTCACACCAGGGCGTGTCACGCCCTGGTGTGACGTGTCCGCAGTTGTGACGGGGTGTCAGACAGGGCGGAAGGCCGGCTCCGGCGACATCGAGCCGAGGAGCCGCTCGAGCGCGACCTCGACGTCCTCACGCCACGTCAGGGTGCTCTTCACCTCGAGGCGCAGCCGCGGGAACCGGTGGTGCGGCCGGACCGTCTTGAAGCCCACCGCGAGCAGGTGGTCCGCGGGCACCACGCAAGCGGGGCCGTCCCACTTCGCGTCGCCGAAGGCCTCGATCGCTTTCACCCCGCGCCGGACCATGTCCTTGGCGACGCCCTGGATCAACATCCGGCCCAGCCCCTGACCGGAAAACTCGGGAAGCACGTGACCCGTCGTCAGAAGAACGGCGTCGCCGCTGACCGGACTGGTGGGGAACGCCACCGAGCGGGGCACGTAAACCGGCGCTGAATACATGACGTAGCCGGCCGTGACGCCATCGACCTGAACGAGCTTGCCGCACGACCCCCACTCGAGCAGCGTGGCCGAAACCCACGCCTCCTTCTCCAGGCCGGGATCGCCCGCCTTGGCTGCGCGCTCGGCCGCGACCGGGTCGAGCTCCCAGTACACGCAGCCTCGGCAGCGCACGGGCAGCTCGTCGAGGTTGTCCAGGGTGATGCTGACGAGACGCCGCGTCATCGCACGCTCACTCTCCGCGAAGAGACCCCAGCATCGTACCGGGGGACATGAGTTCCACCAGGCGCTTGAGGTCGTCCACCGAGGCGAACTCGACGACGATGCGGCCCTTGTTCTGGCCGAGCTGGACCTTCACGCGCGTGTCCCAACGGTCACCCAGGTTGGCCGCCAGGTCGTCGAGCGCCGGGGCGGTGCGCCGGCCCGCCCGCACCTTGCGGGTGGCCTTGGGTGCTCCCCCGCCCAGCGACACGATCTCCTCGACCGTGCGCACGGAAAGCCCCTCGGCCACCACCCGCCCCGCGAGGTGTTCCTGGGCCGCGGGGTCGTCGAGGGCCAGCAGGGCGCGGGCGTGGCCGGCCGAGAGCACCCCGGCCGCCACCCGCCGCTGGACGGTCGGGGGCAGTTTGAGCAGGCGGATGGTGTTCGAGATCTGGGGGCGGGACCGCCCGATCTTCGCGGCCAGTTGGTCGTGCGTGCAGTCGAAGTCCTTCAGCAGCTGGTCGTAGGCAGCCGCCTCTTCCAAGGGGTTCAGGGCCGCCCGGTGAAGGTTCTCCAGGAGCGCGTCGACGAGCATCGACTCGTCCTCGGTCTCCCGCACGATCGCGGGGATGGCCTCGAAGCCGGCCAGCTGGGAGGCTCGCCAGCGGCGCTCCCCCATGATCAGCTCGAACTTGTCGTCCCCGAGCGGGCGGACCACGATCGGCTGAAGAAGCCCGACCTCCTTCAGGGAGTGCACCAACTCCGCCAGCGCCTCCTCCTCGAAGACGTGGCGCGGCTGGAGCGGGTTGGGCGTGATCGCCCCGACCGGGATCTCGGCGAAGTAGGCGCCGGCCACCAGTCCGTCCCCGCCGTCGATCCACCCGGCGGGATGGCCGGCTGAGTCCTCCGGCGCCAGTTCGGTCAGGTCGGGCTCGTCCGGCACTGGTTCCGGAGCCGCCGCGATCGAGGTGCCGGGCGTCTCCACGATCGTGGGCACCGGGGCGGTCGGGGCGTCGGGCTCGGGCTCGCGGGAAGGCGCGGCGGGCGGGCTGGTGGGGATGAGGGCACCCAGCCCTCGGCCCAGACCTCGGCGGCGGTCAGTCACGACGTGCGTCCTCCTGGAACGAGCGGTGCGGTTTCACGTGAAACAAGCGGCTAGGTCAGGCCGCGCCGGCGACAGCGATCTCGCGAGCTGCCTCCAGATAGGACAACGCACCGGCTGACCCGGGATCGTAGGCGATGACCGTCTGCCCGTAACTCGGCGCTTCCGAGATCCGAACCGAACGCGGCACCGCGGTCTTGAGGACTGTGTCGCCGAAGTGCGAACGCACCTCCTCGGCCACCTGCTGCGCGAGCCGGGTCCGCGAGTCGTACATCGTGAGCAGGATGGTCGAGACCGCAAGGTCCGGGTTGAGGTGCGCCTTGACCAGGTCGACGTTGCGGAGCAACTGGCCCAGCCCCTCCAGCGCGTAGTACTCACACTGAATAGGGATCAGCACCTCGCGACTGGCCACCAACGCGTTGAGGGTCAGCAATCCGAGCGACGGTGGGCAGTCGATCAGGACGTAGTCGATGTCCTCGGTATAGGCCTCGATCGCCTTGTGGAGGCGCGATTCGCGAGCCACCATCGGGACCAGCTCGAGCTCCGCACCGGCCAGGTCGATCGTGGCCGGGACGCAGAGCAGCCCCGGAAGGGTCTCCACCTCCTGCGCGCACTCCTTGATCCCCGCGCCCTCGACCAGCAACTCGTAGCTGGACATCACGCCCGAGTGGTGCGGGACTCCGAGCGCGGTGGAGGCGTTCCCCTGGGGGTCGAGGTCGATCACCAGGACGTTCAGACCGTGCATCGACAGCGCCGCCGCGACATTGACGGTGGTCGTCGTCTTTCCGACGCCACCCTTCTGATTCGCGACGACCATGACGCGCCGGCGAGGCGGCTTCGGCATCCGCGGCAGCGAGCCACCACGAACAGCGGCCGCCGTGCGCGCCTCAACAGCGATCGGGGGGTCTTGGTCCAGGGGATCGCGGGCCGCCTCGAGGGGCGAACCGTAGACCGGGTCGTGCGGCTGCATGCCCCGTCCTCTCTTACCGCTTCATTGGTTTCACGTGAAACGGGCGAGGGCGACACTCCGCGCCTCGATCACGGTGGTGGGGTCTTCCGAAGGTCCGAAGGTGCGGATCTGCGCGCCAACCACGCCGAGCGCCGCCAATACCGGCCCGGCGGCGGCGAGTTCGTCCGGCGCCGACGAGCCCTTCATCGCCAGCAGGCGTCCACCTGGACGGAGCAGCGGCACGGTCCAGCCGACAAGCTTGTCCAGCGGCGCGACAGCGCGTGCGGTCACGACGTCGAAAGTGCCGACCAGGTCGCGGGTGTCCTCGGCACGATCCCGCCGGACCGAGACGGTCGGCAGGGCGAGTGCCTCGACCGCCTCCTGAAGGAAGGTCGCCCGGCGCAGCATCGGCTCGATCAGCGTGACCGTGATGTCGGGGCGGAGGATCGCGAGGACCAGGCCGGGCAGTCCGGCACCGGAGCCGACGTCGGCCACGCGATCCCCGGCCGCCAACTCCGGCGCGAGGCGCCCGCAGTTGTTCAGGTGCCGCTCCCACAGGCGGGGGACCTCGCGCGGGCCGATCAGCCCGCGAACCACCCCGTCGTCCGCCAGTCGGGCGGCATAGGTGACAGCGACGGACAGCCGCTCGCCGAACAGCTCGCGCGCCGACTCAGGTGGCGGAGGCGCGAGCTGGGCGACGGACGGCCCCATGCTCACGCGGGATGAACCACCACGCGCCGATTGGGCTCCTCGCCCTCGGACTCACTACGCAGGCCGGCGTCGGCGATCGCGTCGTGCACGATCTTGCGCTCGAACGGAGTCATGGGAGCGAGCTTCACGGACTGGCCGCTCGACTTGACCTCATCGGCGGACTTCGCGCCAAGGGCGGTCAGCTCTTCCCGACGGGCGGCGCGGTAGCCACCGATGTCGAGCATCAGCCGGCTGCGCTCACCGGTGGCGCGCAGCACCGCGAGGCGGGTCAGCTCCTGCACGGCCTCCAGTACCTGACCGTCCTTACCGACGAGCTGCTTGAGGTCGGCGCCGACGATCGAGACCGCAGCCCGGTCACCCTCGACGTCCATGTCGATGTCGCCGTCGAGGTCGGCGATGTCGAGCAGACCTTCGAGGTAGTCCGCCGCGATCTCGCCCTCCTGCTCGAGCTCGGCCAGGCGAGCCTTGGACGGCTTGCGCGGACCGCGGCGCCGACCACCCTCGGTTTCCTCGGCGCTGTCGTCAATGTTCTCGTCGATGCTCTCGTCGTCGGCCTCGATCGGGTCGAGGTCTTCGACAGTGGACTCTGCGGACTGACTCACCGCGCGGATCTCCTTCTGGTCTGTCGCCGACCGGCCGGCGCCACGAGGGGCGGCCGAGGCGACTCGGTGGTGCTAACGCTTCTTGGTGTTCGCGCGCTTGCTCTTGGGCTGGCGCTGCGGCTGCGCACGTCCCCCGGTCGGGGTGCCGTTCGCGGTGGTGCCGGGCTTCTTCGCGGGCTGGGGACCCCGGACCTTGGTCGGCGCGCCGGTGGCCGGGGATGACGGACCGTCAGAACTGGCCTTTGCCCTGGTCACCGGGGGTTCGGCCGCCGGGCCCTTCCCCTTCTTCTCCTGGCGCAGAATCATGGCGTCGTGGGCCTTGCTCCCCACGGCGGGCATGCGCCGGATGACGTACATCTGCTGGCCCATCGACCAGAAGTTCGAGACGAGCCAGTAGAGCAGAACACCGACGGGGAAGTTGATCCCGAACACCGCGAACATGATCGGGAACAGGTACATCATCACCTTCTGCTGACGCATGAAGGGACTTGCTTCCATCGAGGCGGCCGGCATGTTCTTGGTCATCAGCTGGCGCTGCGTCCAGAACTGAGAGCCGCTCATCGCCAGGATCATCAGGATCGTGACGACCTGGACGGTGAAGGAGTCGGCACCCATGAACTTGTCGTCCAGGCCCGCGCCGAGGAACACCGCGTCGCGGGCGCTCCGGACGTCCTCGAGGTCGAGGACGCCGATCGCCTGTTCCTTCGAGACCTTGTTCAGCACCTGGTAGAGCGCGAAGAAGATCGGCGCCTGCGCGAGGATCGGGAAGCAGCTGGCCAGCGGGTTGGTGTTGTGCTCCTTGTAGAGCTTCATCAGCTCCTGGGAGGTCCGCTCCCGGTCACCCTTGTACCGCTGCTGGATCTTCTTGATCTCGGGCTGGAGCTGCTGCATCGCCCGCATCGACTTGATCTGCTTCACGAACAGCGGGATCAGCAGGATGCGGATCAGCACGACCAGGAACACGATCGCCAGGCACCACGACCAGCTCGGGCTCATGCCGAGGTTGTCGAACCCGGTGTGGAACGTGAGGATGATCCACGAAACAGCGTCGTAGAGCGGTTCGAAGATCTTCACCGGGTGGCTCCCTGCGGATGCTGTGAACTGCGAAATCTACCTGCACGATCCGGGACGAAATCCACGCCGCCTGCATTCCAGGGATTGCACCGCACGATTCGCCGTACGGTCAGCCAGCCTCCACGCACGGTTCCGTGCACGCGGAACGCTTCGTAGCCGTAGTGCGAACAGGATGGATAGAACCGGCACACCGGCCCCAACCAGGCGCTGATCGTCCACTGGTAGAGCCGGATCAGGCCCATGAACAGGTACTTCATCGCACGGCCTCGGCCCCGACCGCCGCCGGTAACAGGCGGGCCAGTCCGGCGTCCACGTCGGCGGCCAGGGCCGCGGAGGCGGCCGTTCCGGCCGGCGGCAATGCCCGTACGACCAGCACCGATCCGGCGGGAAGAACGTCCAGTCGCGCGCGCAGAACCGCCCGTAACCGGCGCTTCACCCGGTTCCGCACCACAGCGGGGCCGACGCTCTTGCCCACCACGAGACCGACTCGCGCCGGCGCACTTTCGCCGCTGGGCGCAGCCGCCCGCAGATGCAGGACCAACGAATTCCGTCCCGAACGACGGCCGCGGCGAACTGCAGCAGCGAAGTCCGGGGCCCGGCGCAGCCGGTTCCCGGCGGGGAGCATCGGCCTGGTTTCAGGCGGAGAGACGCGCGCGGCCCTTGGCTCGGCGCGCGGTCAGGATCGCCCGGCCCGCGCGGGTCCGCATGCGCAGCCGGAAGCCGTGCGTCTTGGCGCGACGGCGATTGTTCGGCTGAAAGGTGCGCTTGCTCACGGGGACACTCCTGGCTAGTAGACCGGCTCACGGTACGCACCGCTCTGCGGGGCGGTCAAACTCGCCGCCTTCCGGCTGATCGTGCTCCTCACCTCCGGTCATCCCCAGGGTGTGGATCGGGGTGTGGATGAGCACTCGGTCGCCGTTGCGCGAACCGACATAATCCACCAGATCCCCACTCGATCGGGGATTCTTCAACCGCTGAAGGGCGCCGACGTGACGGACAACGATCCGAACCTCACCCAGCTCTGGAACCGCGCCCTGCTTGATCCCACGCTGGCCGATCTGCCACAGAACCACCGGGCGTTCCTGCGCCTGACCAGGCCGATCGCCCTGGTCGAGGGCACCGCGGTGCTCGCGGCACCGACCGAATTCGCCCGGGACATCATCGAGACGCGGATGCGCGACCAGCTCGCCGCGGCGCTGGCCCGGGAGTCCGGGCAGGAGATCCGCATCGCGGTGACCGTCGACGACGGGGTGACCGATTCCGATGCCGTCCCCGGCATCGGCGAGGACGACGAGGACTGGGACGACGGGAGCGACGTCGAACTGGACCGGGTGCCCGGTGACGGTCCGACAGATCCGCCCGCGGTGCGGCTCTCGGAGATCAACACCGACACCGAGGCGCGGCTCAACCCGAAGTACGTCTTCGAACGGTTCGTCACCGGGTCCAGCAACCGGTTCGCGCACGCCGCGGCGGTCGCGGCGGCCGAAGCGCCGGCGAAGGCCTACAACCCGTTGTTCATCTACGGCGACTCCGGCCTGGGCAAGACCCACCTGCTGCACGCGGTCGGGCACTACACCTCGGGGCTGTTCCGCGGACTGAGGGTGCGTTATGTCAGCTCGGAGGAGTTCACGAACGACTTCATCAACGCGATCCGGGACGGGCGCGCCGAGAGCTTCCGTGCGCGCTACCGCAACGTGGACATCCTCCTGATCGACGACATCCAGTTCCTGGAGAACAAGGAGCAGACGCAGGAGGAGTTCTTCCACACCTTCAACACGCTGCACAACTCCTCGAAGCAGATCGTCATCACCTCCGACCGCCCGCCGAAGCAGCTGGTCACGCTGGAAGACCGTCTGCGCAACCGGTTCGAGTGGGGCCTGATCACCGACGTCCAGCCGCCCGAGCTGGAGACCCGGATCGCGATCCTCCGCAAGAAGGCGGCCCAGGAGGGCCTGGACGCCCCGCCGGAGGTCCTGGAGTACATCGCCACCAAGGTGTCGGCGAACATCCGGGAGCTCGAGGGCGCCCTGATCCGCGTGACCGCCTTCGCCAGCCTCAACAAGCAGGTGGTCGACCTGTCGCTGGCCGAGGTCGTCCTCAAGGATCTGATCTCGGATCACACCGGCCCGGAGATCTCGCTCGCGACGATCATGGCCCAGACCGCGCAGTACTTCGGGATCTCGATCGACGACCTCTGTGGGCAGTCCCGCTCCCGGGTGCTGGTGACGGCCCGCCAGATCGCGATGTACCTGTGCCGCGAGCTCACCGAGATGTCGCTGCCGAAGATCGGCCAGGCCTTCGGGGGCCGGGACCACACCACCGTGATGCACGCGGAACGGAAGATCCGTCAGTTGATGGCCGAACGTCGCTCGGTCTACAGCCAGGTCACCGAACTGACCAACCGGATCAAGCAGCAGACGCGAAACAGCTGACGCCCGCTCACTCGGTGTTCACGCGCTGGACCGAGTGAGGGTTGCCTGTCCCACAACCCCACAGCTGTGTACAACCCTGTGGATGCTGAGAATTGTCTAAGAGAAAGACCAATTCATGTTTGCGGGCGCCCAGCTTGTGGATCGACGGTGCGTTATCCGGGGACGAACCTGTGCATCCCGCCTGTGTGCGGACGTCTCCGACCGGTCCGCCGGCGGTTCGCGTGTAGTTCGTGCACCGGTCGACCCCAGGCCCCCCACAGCACACGTGGACGGCGGGCACCGTCTGACCTGCGACGACGCGGCTGTCCACAGAATCCACTGCACCTATGAAGAACTACTACTTCTGGATCTTCTGGGGAATGGACACAACAAGTCTGGAACCGGGAGCATCTGGGGAGATCCCCGCCTGTCAGACTTGCCCGCTAGGACGTACCGGTGAACCGTCCGGTTCCCGCCTCGGGTCGGCGCGTCCGCGGGGTGCGTGCAGGGATTGCTTCCCCGAATCTGCCGGGGGATGTCCCGAGAATGGGAGGCGGTGGCCGGTGAAGTTCCGGGTCGAGCGCGATGTTCTGGCCGAGGCAGTTGCCTGGACCGCCCGCAGCCTTCCGGTCCGGCCGCCGGTGGCGGTTCTGGCCGGTCTGCTGCTGTCCGCGGACGAGAACGGCCTCGCCCTGTCCGGCTTCGACTACGAGGTGTCCGCGCGGGCCGAGGTGTCCGCCGACATCGCGACCGAGGGTCGCGCCCTGGTTTCCGGGCGACTGCTGGCCGACATCTGCAAGTCGCTGCCGGCCAAGCCGGTCGACATCAGCATCGACGGCACCAAGGTCAATCTGGTCTGCGGCAGCGCCCGATTCAGCCTGCTCACGCTGCCGGTCGAGGACTATCCGACCCTGCCGGAGATGCCGACCCGCTCCGGCACCGTCCCCGCAGACGTGTTCGCGAGCGCGGTGGCCCAGGTCGCGGTCGCCGCCGGCCGCGACGACACGCTCCCGATCCTCACCGGCATCCGGATCGAGATCGAGGGCGACACCGTCACGCTGGCCGCCACCGACCGGTACCGGCTCGCCGTTCGGGAATTCACCTGGAAGCCCGAGCAACCCGGGACCTCGACGAATGCCCTGGTCCCGGCCAAGACGCTGGCTGACACGGCGAAGTCGATGACCGGCGAGGTCGAGCTCGCACTGTCTTCCGGAGCGGGTGGCGACGGCCTGGTCGGCCTGTCCAGCAGCGGCCGGCGCACGACCTCCCGTCTGCTCGAGGGAGATTTCCCCAAGTACCGCTCGCTGCTGCCGTCGGAGTCGCTGTCCTACGCGACCGTGGCGACCGCGCCGTTCCTCGAAGCCGTGCGCCGCGTCTCGCTGGTGGCCGAGCGCAACACCCCCGTCCGCTTGTCGTTCTCCGCCGGCGAGCTGGTGCTCGAGGCGGGTTCCGGTGACGAGGCCTCGGCCTCCGAGGCGCTCGAGGCGCAGCTGGACGGGTCCGACATCGCCATCGCGTTCAATCCGACGTACCTGCTCGACGGCCTCGGCGCGCTCAACACCTCGCACGTGCGCCTGGCGTTCACGACCTCGACGAAGCCGGCGATCATCACCGGTTCGACCGCCGAGGGTGGCGGGGACTCGACGGAGTACCGTCACCTGCTCATGCCGGTCCGGCTGTCCGGGTAAGTCTCCAGCGGGCCGCGCGCAGCGCACGGTCGACGGCGACGGGACGGGACGGGGCACATGCAGATCGGGATGGTCGGGCTCGGCCGCATGGGCGGCAACATGTCCGAGCGGCTGCGCGGCGCCGGGCACGAGGTCGTCGGGTTCGACAACGACCCGTCCAAGTCCGACGTCGGGGACCTCAAGGGCCTGGTCGAAGCCCTGGCTGCGCCCCGCGCCGTGTGGGTGATGGTGCCGCACGGCAGCCCGACCACAGCCACCGTCCACGCGCTCAGCGAACTGCTCTCCCCCGGTGACGTGGTCATCGACGGCGGCAACTCCCGCTGGACCGACGACATCGAGCACGCGAACCACCTCGGCGACCGCGGGATCGGGTTCGTCGACGCCGGGGTGTCCGGGGGTGTCTGGGGCAGGACGAACGGCTACGCGCTGATGGTCGGCGGCGCGGACCCGGAGATCGAGCGCCTGATGCCGATCTTCTCCGCGCTCAAGCCCGAGGGCGATTATGGGTTCGTGCACGCCGGCGGCGTCGGTGCCGGTCACTTCACGAAGATGGTCCACAACGGCATCGAGTACGGGCTGATGCAGGCCTTCGCCGAGGGCTACGAGCTGATGGCCGCCTCCGGGGTGGTCACCGACGTGCCCGCGGTCGTGAAGTCCTGGCGCAAGGGCACGGTGATCCAGTCCTGGCTGCTGGACCTCCTCGATCGCGCGCTGGACGAGGACGACGACCTGTCCGGTCTGCGCGGTTACGCCCAGGACTCCGGCGAGGGCCGGTGGACCGTCGAGGCCGCGATCGATCACGCCGTCCCGCTGCCGGTGATCACCGCGGCGCTCTACGCGCGCTTCGGGTCGCGCCAGGACGACTCCCCGGCGATGAAGGTCATCGCCGCCCTGCGCAACCAGTTCGGCGGCCACGCGGTCACCGCGACCGCCGGCATGACGGAGAAGGGCGCGGACTCCCCCGGCGCCGATGTCACCGCGCCGGCGGTGGACTGAAACCGCGACACCCCGGACCACCCTCGCTCGCGCGCGTTCGTCAGCGGACAATGGCGATGTGTATCTCGAATCGCTGGCGCTGACGGACTTTCGTTCCTACGCCGGCGCGGAGATCGAGCTGGTTCCGGGGGCGTGCGCGTTCGTCGGTCCGAACGGCCAGGGCAAGACCAATCTCGTCGAGGCGGTCGGGTACGTCGCGACGCTCGGCAGCCACCGGGCGGCCGGGGACGCGCCGCTGGTCCGCCTCGGCGCCGACCGCGCGATCGTCCGGGCCGGTGTGGTCCGCGACGACCGTAAGGCGCTGGTGGAACTCGAGATTGTTCCCGGGAAGGCGAATCGGGCGCGGCTGAACCGTGCCGACGTCCCCCGGGCCCGCGAGGTCCTCGGTCTGCTCCGGACCGTGTTGTTCGCGCCGGAGGACCTGGCGATCGTGAAGGGTGACCCCTCCGAGCGCCGGCACTTCCTCGACGAGCTGCTCACGGTGCAGGCCCCGCGCATGTCCGGGGTCCGCGCCGACTACGACCGCGTGCTCAAACAGCGCAACGCGCTGCTCAAGACGGCCGGCGCCACCGTGCGCTCGGGCAAGGGCGACCTGCGCACGCTCGAGGTGTGGGATTCGCATCTGGCGACCGCGGGCGCCGAGCTGCTGGCCGCGCGGCTGCGCCTGGTCGGGGCCCTGGAGCCGCTCGTGGGGAAGGCCTACGACGAGGTCTCCTCGGGCGCCGGACCGGCCACGATGAACTACAAGAGTTCGCTGGGGCCGGAGGCGGCGCTCGTCCCCGACCGGGACCTGCTCTCCGCGCAGTTGCTGGAGGCGATCAGCGCGGCCCGCTCCCAGGAGCTGGATCGCGGGATCTCCCTGGTCGGCCCGCACCGCGACGACCTGGTGCTGCATCTGGGGGCGCTGCCGGCGCGCGGGTACGCGAGCCACGGGGAGTCCTGGTCGTACGCGCTCGCGCTGCGGCTGGCGTCCTACGAACTCCTGCGCGAGACCGGCGCCCCGGGGATGGACCCGGTGTTGATCCTCGACGACGTCTTCGCCGAGCTCGACACCGAGCGCCGGTCCCGGCTGGCGCGGTTGGTGGGCCGCGCCGAGCAGGTGCTGATCACGGCAGCTGTGCCGGCCGACGTGCCCGAGGAGCTGACCGGAGCGCGCTACGACGTCATGGCCGGCCAGGTGCGCCGTGTCTGCTGACCCGCCCCCCGGCGCCGACGAGCTGCCGGAGGGCGTCCGCGGCATCGACCTGGCGCGTTCGGCGCTCGCCGACGCTCGCGCGGCGGCCCGCGAACGCGCCCGGACCCCGGGGAAGGCGACTCGGCGCCGGGTCGAGAGCCGCAGCGGGGACGCCCGGGAACCCCAGTTGATCGGTGACGCTCTCTCCGGCCTGATCGCGGACCGGGGTTGGGAGATCCCGGCCGCGGTGGGCAACGCGATCGACCGCTGGGCGGAGATCGTCGGGGAGGACATCGCCGCGCACGCCGAGCCGCTGTCGTTCGAGGGGGGTGTGCTCGCCGTCCAGGCGTCATCCACAGCCTGGGCGACGCAGCTCCGGTTGCTCGCCTCCGAGATCGTCCGGCGGCTGAACACCGAACTCGGCCACGGCACGGTGACCCGGATCGACGTGAAAGCGCCGTCCGGCCCGAGTTGGCGCAAGGGCCGGCTGCGGGTCCAGGACGGGCGCGGCCCCCGCGACACCTACGGGTGAGCGCATCCCGCCGAGCTCGTGGTCGGTTCGACACGCAGAGTGATGGTCACACCGTCGTCCCGAGCTTTTTCCACAGCTGGGGATAGAGCGCCGGGTATAGGCCGTACGTTCACGCTCGGCGCGTCCTAGGACGGGAAGCCTCACCCGTGTGGGGGGACACGTAAGAGGGGTCTCGGCGCGGCTGTGACGCGATCTGAGCCCGTGGCGGCGCCGTAGTGTCGGCCGACCCCAGTAGACTGGAATTCACACGCGCGGTCGCCCGGGTTGGACGGGCCGGGCCGGGCTCGACGGAGGGAACGGCGCTTTCGTGGTCGACAGCAACAGTACGGCGACCGGCACCATGGCAGATCCGACCCCTGTTTCGCCCCCGGCGGCCTCCACGGTGCAGCCGAACAACAACACCGAACTGCGCTCCTACGACGCCAGCGCGATCCAGGTCCTCGAGGGCCTCGAGGCGGTCCGCAAGCGGCCGGGCATGTACATCGGTTCGACCGGGGAACGCGGGCTCCACCACCTTGTGTACGAGGTTGTGGACAACGCTGTGGACGAAGCTCTGGCGGGGTTCTGCGACCGGGTCGACATCACGATCCTGGACGGCGGTGGCGTCCGCGTCGTCGACAACGGGCGCGGCATCCCGGTCGACATGCACCCGGTGGAGAAGAAGCCGGCCGTCGAGGTCGTCCTCACCGTGCTGCACGCCGGCGGCAAGTTCGGCGGGGGTGGGTACGCCGTCTCCGGTGGTCTGCACGGCGTCGGCGTCTCCGTAGTGAACGCGCTGTCCAGCCGCCTCTCGGTCGAGATTCAGCGCGACGGCTACGTCTGGCGACAGAGCTACATCGGTGGCGGGGTTCCCGAGGCCCCCCTCGAGCGCGGCGAGGCGACCGAGGCCACCGGCACGACCGTCACCTTCTGGGCCGACGACACCATCTTCGAAACCACCGAATACGACTTCGAGACCCTGCGCCGCCGGTTCGAGGAGATGGCCTTCCTGAACAAGGGCCTGACCCTCTCCCTCACCGACGAGCGGGAGTCCCACCGCGACGCCGAGACCGGCGCGCCCGCGGTCGAGTACATGTACTCCGGCGGCATCGTCGACTACGTCGAACATCTCAACGCGACCAAGCAGGCCTCGCACCCCACGATCCTGTCGTTCGAGTCCGAGGACACCGAGCGCCACATGGCGGTCGAGATCGCGATGCAGTGGAACCAGACCTTCGCGGAGTCGGTGTACACCTTCGCCAACACCATCAACACCCACGAGGGCGGCACCCACGAGGAGGGCTTCCGGTCCTCGCTCACCTCGCTGATCAACAAATTCGGCCGGCAGTGGGGCCTGCTCAAGGAGAAGGACGCCAACCTCACCGGTGAGGACATTCGCGAGGGCCTGACCGCGATCGTGTCGATCAAGCTGTCGGAGCCTCAGTTCGAGGGCCAGACGAAGACCAAGCTCGGCAACACCGAGGCCCGCACCTTCGTGCAGACGATCCTCAACGAGCGGCTCAGCGAATGGCTCGAAGAAGAACCCGCAGGAGGGCAAGCAGATCGCGCGCAAGTCCATCGACGCGGCCAGTGCCCGGATCGCTGCCCGCAAGGCGCGCGATCTGGCCCGCGGCCGCAAGGGACTGCTGACCGGCGGCGGCATGCCTGGAAAACTGAGGGACTGTCAGTCGAACGAGCCGGAGCGCTGCGAGGTCTACATCGTCGAGGGCGACTCGGCCGGCGGCTCGGCGGTCGGTGGGCGCGACCCGATGACGCAGGCGATCCTGCCGATCCGCGGCAAGATCCTCAACGTCGAGAAGGCCCGTATCGACCGGGTACTGCAGAACACCGAGGTGCAGGCGATCATCACCGCGCTCGGCACCGGTATCCACGACGACTTCGACATCCTGAAGTTGCGGTATTACAAGGTGATCCTGATGGCCGACGCCGACGTCGACGGCCAGCACATCCGGACCCTGCTGCTGACGCTGCTCTTCCGGTACATGCGTCCGCTGGTCGAGGCCGGGCACATCTACCTGGCGCAGCCGCCGCTGTACAAGATCAAGTGGCCCGGCGGTAAGGACAACGTCGAGTACGCCTACTCCGACCGGGAGCGCGACGCGCTGCTGCGGGTCGGTGCGGAGGCGGGCCGCAAGCTGCCCAAGGAAGACGGCATCCAGCGCTTCAAGGGCCTCGGTGAAATGCCGGCCAAGGAACTGTGGGACACCACGATGGACCCGACCACCCGGATCCTGCTGCAGGTCACGCTCGACGAGGCCGCGATGGCCGACGAGCTGTTCTCGATCCTGATGGGTGAGGACGTCGAGTCCCGACGCAGCTTCATCCAGCGCAACGCGAAGGACGTGCGATTCCTTGACATCTGACACCTCGTCAACTCTGCCGCCGCCCCCACCCGGCGACCGGGTCGAGCCGGTCGCGCTCGAGGTGGAGATGCAGCGCTCCTACCTCGACTACGCGATGAGCGTGATCGTGGGCCGTGCGCTGCCCGACGTCCGCGACGGTCTCAAGCCGGTACACCGGCGCGTGCTCTATGCGATGTACGACGGCGGGTACCGACCCGACCGGGGTTACAACAAGTGCGCCCGCGTCGTCGGCGACGTGATGGGCAACTACCACCCGCACGGTGACACCGCGATCTACGACGCCCTGGTCCGACTCGCTCAGCCGTGGTCGCTGCGGATGCCCCTGGTCGACGGCAACGGCAACTTCGGTTCGCCGGGCAACGACCCCGCCGCGGCGATGCGGTACACCGAGGCCCGCCTCGCGCCGCTGGCGATGCAGATGCTCGCGGACATCGACGAGGAGACCGTCGATTTCTCCCCGAACTACGACGGCCGCCAGCAGGAGCCGGACGTCCTGCCGGCCCGGTTCCCGAACCTGCTCATCAACGGTTCGGCCGGCATCGCGGTCGGTATGGCGACCAACATCCCGCCGCACAACCTGCGCGAGGTCGCCGCCGGCGTGCAGTGGTACCTGGAGAATTTCGAGGCCACCAAGGAGGAGCTGCTCGAGGCTCTGCTGGAGCGGGTCAAGGGTCCGGACTTCCCGACCGGCGCCACGATCATCGGCCTGCGCGGGATGCAGGACGCCTATCGGACCGGCCGCGGCTCGATCACCATGCGCGCGGTCGTCGAGGTGGAGGAGAACGCCAAGGGGCGGACCCAGCTCGTCGTCACCGCGCTGCCCTACCAGGTGAACCCGGACAACCTCGCGACGAAGATCGCCGAACTCGTCAACGACGGCAAGATGCAGGGCATCGCCGAGCTCAACGACGAGACCAGCCAGCGCACCGGCCAGCGCCTGGTCATCGTGCTGAAGCGGGACGCCGTCGCGCAGGTGGTGCTCAACAACCTGTACAAGCACACCCAGCTGCAGGACACCTTCGGCGCCAACATGCTCGCCCTGGTCGACGGGGTGCCGCGGACGCTCTCGCTCGACGCGTTCGTGCGCCACTGGGTCACGCACCAGATCGAGGTCATCGTTCGCCGGACCCAGTTCCGGCTGCGCAAGGCCGAGGCGCGCGCCCACATCCTGCGCGCCCTGCTCAAGGCCCTCGACGCCCTCGACGAGGTCATCGCGCTCATCCGGCGCAGCCCCTCGGTCGACGAGGCGCGCACCGGCTTGATGGCGCTGCTCGAGATCGACGAACTGCAGGCCACTGCGATCCTCGACATGCAGCTACGCCGGCTCGCCGCGCTCGAGCGGCAGAAGATCATCGACGAGTACGACGAGCTGATGACGATGATCGCCGAGTACAACGCGATCCTCGCCTCGCCGGAGCGGCAGCGGCAGATCATCTCCGAGGAGCTCGCGGTCACCGTCGAGAAGTACGGCGACGAGCGCCGCACCGAGATCCTGCCCTGGGAGGGCGAGGTCTCGATGGAGGACCTCATCGCCGAGGAAGACATCGTCATCACCATCACGCGCGGCGGGTACGCCAAGCGCACCAGCGCCGCGCTGTACCGCGAGCAGAAGCGCGGCGGGAAGGGCGTGCGCGGCGCGACGCTGCGTCAGGACGACATCGTCGAGCACTTCTTCGTCACCACGACGCATCACTGGATCCTGTTCTTCACGAACAAGGGACGGGTGTATCGGACGAAGGCGTACCAATTGCCTGATTCCGGGCGCGATGCCAAGGGCATGCACGTCGCGAACCTGCTCGCGTTCCAGCCGGACGAGACGATCGCCCAGGTGCTGTTCCTGCGCGACTACGAGGCGGCTCCGTACCTCGTCCTCGCGACCAAGCAGGGTCGTGCCAAGAAGACGGCACTGACCGAGTACGACTCGCCCCGCCAGGGCGGCGTCATCGCGATCAACCTGAACGATGACGACGAGGTGATCGGCGCGCTGCTGGTCTCCTCGACGGACGACGTCCTGCTGGTCAGCCGCAAGGCGATGTCCATCCGGTTCACCGCGAACGACGAGGCCCTGCGTCCGATGGGCCGCGCCACGGCAGGCGTCCGCGGCATGAATCTCAAGGACGGGGACTCGCTGCTCTCGCTGGCCCTGGTCCGGCCGGACTCGGACCTGGTGGTGGCTACTGCGAACGGGTTCATCAAGCGAACCGCGTGCGACGAGTACCGGATTCAGGGCCGAGGGGGCTTCGGCACCCAGGCCGCGAAGACAAGTGACGAGCGTGGGGAACTTGTCGGTGCCCTAGTCGTGACCGTTGGCGAGCAGCTTTTTGCCATCACTTCGAACGGCGGAGTGATCCGAACGGTTATTACAAGTACTGATCCTCGGCGTACGGGTCGTGCCACCATGGGTGTACGGCTGATCAATGTGGCCGACGGTGACAGTGTCGTAGCGATCGCACGCAACGCGGAGGCCTCGGACGAGGACTCCGAAATCGGACCGGAAGAAGATTCCGATTCGGTGTCGTTGCCCACGGACGCCGACAGTGGCGGGGATGATCATGGCGGCTCCGGGGGAGGCGCCGACGATCGGGAGGACTGAGCGATGAGCTCGAAGGAAGGCCGCGGGGGACTGTCTCGCTTCGGTCTCGGACGTAAGTCCGAGGCTGATGAGCAGAGCGACGACAGCGGCGAATCCGGCACGCAGACCGCGACGGCAACTGCTGCCAAAGCGGACAAGCGCGGCAAAGCCCAGGCCGAGATCGTGACGGCTCCGGCCGTCACCGACGGCGAGCTGACGACGTCGGCCGAGCCGGTCAGCGTCTCGGCCGCCGGCGGGGCCCCGGTGAACGCCTCGGCCAACCGTGGCTCGTCGCCGGCCAAGGCCGGCGCTGCCGTCGTCGACGCTCCCGAGAAGCCCGTCAAAAAGGTCCCGCTCTCGCCCTCGCGCGCCGGTTCGATGCGCGAGAAGGCCGAGCCGCTGAAGTCGGACGCGCCGATCCCGCGCTCCCGGCTCGGCCGGACCCGGGGCAGCGACGCGATGCGTGCGCCGCGTGTTCGCCGAGCCCGCCTCAAGATCGCCAACATCGACCCGTGGTCGGTGATGAAGGTCGCGTTCCTGTTCTCGGTCGCCCTCGGCGTGATCCTGCTGGTCGCGGTCGCCCTGCTGTGGCTGCTGCTGGACCTCATGGGCTTCTTCTCCACCGTCGCCAGCACCGTCGATGACATCAGCGGCGAAGAGGGCTCCTCCGGCTTCGACGTGGTGGCGTTCTTCTCCCTTCCCCGCGTGCTGGGCATGGCGACGATCGTCGCGCTGATCGACATGGTGATGATCACCGCGCTCGCAACGCTGTGCGCGTACCTCTACAACATCTCGACCGACCTGGTCGGTGGCGTGGAGGTCACCCTCGCCGAAGAGGAGTAACTCCCTGGCGACCGCATCGAGAACGTCCGAAGGCCCCTCCCACCGATTGGGAGGGGCCTTCGTGGTTGGGGTATCTTTCTCCGGCACCCGCGGGCCTATAGCTCAGCTCGGTTAGAGCGCTTCCCTGATAAGGAAGAGGTCGATGGTTCAAGTCCATCTAGGCCCACCGCACCCGTGATCAGGAAACGCCGGCAGCCTCTTTCGCCAGCGCCGTGATCTGCGCCTCGGCCGCCGAGGTCACGCTGCGCCGGGCGGCGTTGTTCTCCTCGTAGCGCAGCACCGCGCGCACGTCCGCGGCCTTGGTCAGGGCCTTGATGGCCTTGACCGCGTCCTGCGCGTAGAGCTCGTCGAAGTTCTTGATCGGGAGTTCCGAGGCGTCCAGCGCCCCCGCTTCGCGCCGGACCCGGTGAATGGACCCGGCGGTCTCCCGGTCTCCGGCCGACGTGGCCTCGTCCTCGGCCTGGCGCAGCGAGGCGTTGCGGCCGGTGGTGAGCACCTGCCGTGCGGCACTCGTCAGCGAGCCGGCCTTGTCCCGGGCCTGCGACAGGGTGGTCTTGGCCTGGTCGCGGGCCTGCGTGGCGTTGGCGGCCACGCGGTTGACCCGCTCGGCGGCGATGCGCGCCGGCGCGTTGATCACCCGGGTGGCGCCGCCCGCGACGCGTTGCATCGGGGTCGCGCGCAGGGTGGAGGGACCACCGAGGGCCTCTTCCGTGAGGACGACGGTCAACCACTCGACCGTTTCGGTATGCGCGGTGATCAGCCGCTCGGCGAGGCGCTCCACGGACGCGTTCTCCGCCGTCTCGGCCAACGCCTTCAGGTACCGCGCGCGGTCCAGGAGTTCGTGCTCGAGAGACAGGTCCTGCAGCAGCGCCTCGTCCAGCGATTCCGCCTGCTCCAGCGGCGTCTTGACGAGCGCGCCGAGACGCCCGAGCGCGGGGCCGACGACGTCGGGGACGCCGCCGAGGCTCCGCAGGGCATCCTGCAACAGCTCGGCCCGCTCCTCGGCGTTCCGTGCGTTCTGCTCGAGTTCGCGGCGGACCGCCTCGGTCCGCGCCTGCGCCGTCCGCGTCTCGGCGATCGACGCCTCGGTGTAGGTCAGTTGGAGCAACATGCGGAGCTGAGAGATCAGCTTGTCGGTCATGGAATTCCTTCTGGGTCGGGTACGCCGGTCTCCTACCCAGTTCTCCACCGCGCTAGCTTTGGCAAGCACTCCGCTAGCAGTGAGCTACGTCGCGCGGCGCCGGGGCTGCAGCTCAACGACGTTCGTCGGGTCGGGACGCTCGCCCTGGGAGTAGTCGCCGAAGGGTGCGTCACGACGGGCGACGGCGGCGGACCCGCCCTCCTGTTCCGCCAGCCGGATGAACTCCAGCGCGTCCGGGGTGTTGCGCAGCATCCCGTCCAGCATCGTGCCGAGCAGCTGGGTGCTGCCGAGCCCCATGTTCATGTAGGCCTGGTTGACGATCGTCTTCATGGCCGTGAGCTGGGACTGCGGCACCGTCGTCAGGCGTTCGGCCAGCGCGAAGACGGTGTCCTCCAACTGGTCGAAGGGGACGGCGTCGTTGACCAGGCCGATCGCTTTGGCCTCGATCCCGGACAGGGCGCGGCCGGTCAGCGCGAGTTCCTTCGCGTGCGCCAGTCCGAGGCGGTAGATCCACATGCCGGCGAGGTGGCACCCCCACATCCGGGAGTACGGCGTGCCGATGCGGGCGTCCTCGCTCATGACGACGATGTCGGCGCACAGCGCGAGTTCGCTGCCGCCGCCCACGCACCATCCGTGCACCGCGGCGATGACCGGCTTCGGGCTGTGCCACAGGCTCATGAACTTCGGGACGAAGCCCTGCGGCGAGCTGTTGGCGATCAGCTCCTTGCCCGGGTCCCACGTCCCGTCGGTGTAGAGCACGTCGTCCCACTGGTGGAACCCGTCGCCGAAGTCGAAGCCCGCGCAGAACGCCCGACCGGCTCCGCGCAGCACGATCACCTTCACCGCCGCGTCCTGCGCCGCCAGCTGCACGGCCGCCTCGAGCTCGTCCGGCATCGGCGGGACGATCGTGTTCAGTTCCTCGGGGCGGTTGAGGGTGAGAGTGGCGATCGGGCCGTCGGTGGAGTACACGAGCGTCTCGAAACGAGCTGGCATGAGGTCTCCGAAATTGGTCGCGGACGCGAATGTATCGAGGTCCGGCGCGCACGCCGGCGCAGAAACAGGCAGTATTGACTGTCAGCCTTACCGATCGGTAACAAGGAAGCCCATGACCTCCGTCCGTGTCCACACCCGCATTGCCGCCCCCGCCGACGTGGTCTGGAAGGTGGTCAGCGACGCCGCGGCCGTCTCGCGGTGGTTCCCGGCCGTGGCCCGGTCCGCGGCGAGCGGCTCCACGCGCACCCTCGAGCTGCACAACGGTCCGGTGATCTCCGAGGAGATCGTCACCAACGACCAGGTCCTGCGGCGCTTCCAGCACTCGATCCGCTCCGGCCTGCCGCTGGAGAGCCACCTCGCCACCATCGACGTACTCGAGGATCGCGACGGCGCCCTGGTCGTCTACGGCGCTGACGTGGAGCCGCCCGCGGCCGCCTCGATGATGGCCGGCCTGCTCTCCGAGGCCCTCGATGGTCTGAAGCGGTTCGTGGACGCCGGCGCCTGAGGCCCCCAAGCACGTTTAGTTCGCGTGGCGTAGGTCACCTAAGCGGTAGGACCGTGCGTTAGCCTGACGGATCCGACCGACCGAAGGCGAGGGGAACACGTTGAAGAAGCTTTTTCTGGCCGCGATCGCGGCGGCCGGGGGCGCGCTGGCGTTCAAGAAGATGAAGGCCGGCAAAGAAGAGCAGGACCTCTGGGCCGAGGCCACGGACCCGGTGCGCTGACCCCGGTTTCCCCGACCAGTTCCGAACGCCCTCGCCCGGTCCGGGCGGGGGCGTTCGCACGTCCCGCACTCTGGCCGGCCGGTCGGGGTATCGCGCCAAAGGGAAAGCCCGACTTCCCGCCCAGAGTCGAGGCAGTAGCCTGTTTGCGCTCAGCGGGGACGTAGCTCAACTGGCAGAGCACTGCCTTTGCAAGGCAGGGGTTAGGGGTTCAAGTCCCCTCGTCTCCACCACGGTTCACCTGCAGGTTCGCAGTTGTCCACACCCGTCAAAATTTTCCGGGCTGCGAATCTGACTGCGAGTTGGCGTCCCGGTCATGCCGGCCGCCTCGCCCCGTCGACCCGAGGGCTCCCTGCGCAAACGCGGGAGCTCCTGGCAGGCCTCGCTGTTCACCGGCGCCGATCCCGCTCACCGGCCGGCGGCGCTACGCGATCGAGACGCACCCGACCCAGGCCCTGGCGCGGAAGGCGCTGAACCGGATGCGCGCCGAGCGCGACTCCGACCGCATCGCCCGCACCAACGCGGTCTTCTCCGTCGCGCTCGCCGAATGGATGGCCGTCCAGGAGCTGGAGGAGAGCACCCGCCGGTCCTACGAGGCGTACATCCGCAACCACATCCGCCCGGTCCTCGGCGACATCCCACTGTCCAAGCTGAACGCCCGGACGCTGGAACGGTTGTACGCCGACCTGCGCCGCTGCCGGGCCCGCTGCACGCCCGGGGAGGTGCGCCGCGATCACCGCGTCGTCGGTGAGCACCAGTGCGACGTCGTCCGGCACAAGCGACCCCCGGGCCGGCCGGCGGTCGCGTCGCCGGCGCATTCGTGCGCCGACTCCGCGTGCGTCGTGGTGTCGTGCCCGCCGCACTCCTGCCGGCCGATGGCGAACGCGACGATCAACCGCATTCACTTCATCGTCAGCGGCGCGCTCGCCGCCGCTGTGCGATGGGGCTGGATCGCGAGCAACCCTGCTTCGGTGGCCCGCAAGCCCCGGGTACCCGCGCCGCAGCCCAACCCGCCGACCGCGGACCAGGCCGCCCGGATCCTCGCCGCGGCCTGGGAGGACAGCGTCGACTGGGGGACCTTGGTGTGGCTGGTGATGGTGACTGGCATCCGCCGCGGCGAGCTCGTCGCGCTGCGGTGGTCCGACGTCGACTTCGACACCGAGACCCTGCTCGTCCGTCGCGGGATCGTGAAGGTCGGAAGTCGGGTCATCGAGAAGGACACCAAGACGCACCGGATGCGCCGGATCGCGTTGGACGTCGAGACGGTGAAGGTGCTCCAGGAGCACCGAGCGCGCTGGGACGTCCAAGCCGCCGAGCTCGGGTTGAACACGTTGGACAACACGTTCCTGTTCTCGCACGAGCCCGATCAGTCGCGTCCACTCGACCCGAGTGGGGTCACCCACCGCTACTCGCGGATGTGCGCCGGCCTCGGGATCGACAGCCACCTCCACGCGCTGCGGCACTTCTCGGCAACGGAGTTGCTCGGGGCAGGCGTGGACCTGCGGACGGTCGCCGGCCGGCTCGGCCACGGCGGAGGGGGCGTGACGACGCTGCGGGTCTACGCGGCGTTCGTGCCGGAGTCCGATCGGCGAGCTGCGGAGATCCTAGGCAGCCGCTTCGAGCGCCCAGGAAATCAGTAACCCCGGCGATGTGCGCGAGCGCAGGGATCGTTCCGGGGTCTTCGCCTAAGAGCTTCTTCGCGTCCACGACGGCTGTCAACGCTGGTGCTAGAGCCGCCCGGCGCAAGAGCAAAGTGGGGCCGATCCCCCGGCCAGTCCTGCGGGCGCGGAGCCGGGCCGCAAGGGCTCGCTGCGCTCGGCCTTCGGCAGACCTTTGCCCCCGACCCCTATCGCGCCCGCGGACAGTTCTCGGCGGGCCGGGCGGGGAGTGGTCTGAATCCAGAAATCGAAGGAACAGAACCAGAGACAACCCAACGAGCTACATCACGAACAGTAAGCAACGAGAACGGAACCCAAGACAGCCAAGAACCCCAAGATCGATACACACCTATGCATCACGATCTGATGCGAGTTCAGGGACTTGTCGATCCAGTAGTGATGGTTCGAGCTAGCCGCGCATCCATCCGGGCCCGGCAGTCCGATGCTGCTCAGGGGAGCCAACTGTCGGGTCCCAGAACTACGCTGTCGTCGTGTCCATGCTGCCGGTGCCGGATGACGAGGAACTCCCCCCGCTGCCCCGCGAGGGAGCCTCCCCGGCTGAGATTCGCGCGGCGCTGCACCCCGAGTACCGCGACGACTTCGACCGGGACTATCGCGCCGCCCTCGACGAAGCCGGTCGCACGCTGGACCTGGCCGAGTTGATGGCGGTCGTGGAGAGCTGGCGGCGCCGATGCTGCGTGACCCGGGATCGGGAATCCTGGCGCCAGGCCATGCGCCGCGCCGCGCAGTTGCTGTACGGCGAGGCTCCCCCCGAGGACGAACCTCTCGCCGTGACTGAAGAACGCGTCCACTCGCACCGCTGACGTGTACGCGGTCGATCTCGCGGGCGTCGCCGTCGCACAGGTCGATGCGTTGCCCGGCAACGCGCTTGCGCCATTCGCTGAGGTCAAGGTCGTGCTCGAGACCGCGCCGTGGTCGGGCAGGCCGTACCGCAAGGACTATCCCGACGGCCCGGCTCGGACGATCACGTTCGGCGAGCGTGGTCTGGCGACGTACCTCATTCTCGAGCGGCAACGACGAGTCGAGATTTTCGACGTGGTCTGGCCGTAGTCGACCGCCTCGGCGACGCTTCCTCCGCCCCTTGGCCCCAGTCCCTGAGTTCAGCGCGGTTTCGCAGTCGTCTCGCAGTCAACCGAGATCGGGACGGCACCGCGCCGGCGGTGGCACGTCGGACAACGACCTCGGCCGAGGGACAACGCCGCGGGTTTGGACTTGTCCACACCCGGAGAAGTTTTCCGGACTGCGAGCCGGACGCGGATGCGCGCCGAACGCGACCAGAACCAGCTCGCGCGCACCAACGCCGTGTTCTCGGTGGCACTCGCGGAGTGGCTCCAGACCCAGGAGCTGGAGGAGACCACCCGGCGCTCGTACAGGGTTTACATCCGCAACTTCATCGGCCCGCTCCTCGGGGACGTGCCGTCATTGCGGCCTGCACGATGGGCTCCCTTCCAGGCAACGGAACACGAGGACCGAAAGGACTGCAGGCACCGCCCCGGAGCGGGTGCGATGCCTGCAGTCGGATTGTGTGAAGGATCAGCCGTTGGGACGGGTCTCCATCCCCAGCGCACCCGGGAACGTACGCGGAACCTCGCTCATCCAGCGGATGTCGCCGCCGTTGACCTCGCCTTCACAGCCCATCACCGTGCAGCCCTGCGGGGCGTACTCGCCCATCGCCAGGTACGCGCCCGGCCCCTGCTCCATGAAGTCGAAGTCCTCCATGTCGACCCGGAGCAGCGGGTCGGCGCCGTCGTAAGTGCCGCTGGTGTTCTTGATCAACTTGCGCTGGTCAGCGGTCATGTCGGTGACCCCGCTCATGAGCTGGTGGAAGAAGTCGAAATAGCCCGCCGTGGTGGTAGCAGCGGTTTGTGCACCCAGGGCGTTCTCTACTTTTCCTGCGGTGGCGTAGTCCAGCGTGTCGGCCTCCACGTCACCGCTCCGGGTAACCACCATGCCCAGACTCGGGATGACGAAGGTGTGCTGCCCGTGGTAGCCGAAGCTGAAGTACATGTCCGACGGCGCCGACGAGACCCACGGGACGCCGGAGTAGGTGTCGCGATCGAACAGGCCGGCTCCGACCTGGGTCTGACCGGGCTTGCAGCTGTTGATCCAGACCATGAGGCTGTTGCCGCAGTTGTTCTTCTGACCGGTGCGCAGCTCCTTCATGTACTCCTTGCTGATGATTCGCTCGCCCGCGAAAACACCGTCGCGCAGCATGAGCTCGCCGAGGCGCCCGAACTCCAGCGGGCGCAGGAACAGCTGCGAGAAGCCCAGCGTGTTTCCGGAGCGATCACGCTGCCACCAGTACGCCGAAGTGGGAATGCCGAGCTTGTTGAAGAACTCCTTCTGCGCGAAGTCCTGGTAATCCTGCCCGCCGCGATTCTGGATGAGCGCCTGCTGCACCGCGTAGCTGACCAACGACGGCGTGGTCTGGTCGTACCAGAAGTACGTGCCGGGCCTATGCGCCATGCGGGAGGCCATCGCCTCGCGCGGCCGCGAGATGTCGCCGTAGAAGTTGAGGCCACGAACCCAGTCCATCTCCACGCCGGTGGTCATGTTCAACGCATCGCGCACGGTGATGGAGCGGTGCGCCGCCGTGCCGATCCCGGCCGGGAAGAATTTGTCCATGGTGTCGGTCAGCTTCAGCAGCCCTTGGGAAATCGCGACGCCCGCGACCAGGGAATTGACCGTCTTGGTCTGGCTGAAGTTCTGGCGCGGGACCCGCTCGGTGACGACGTCGCGACCGCTCTGAGCCACCAGGCAACCGTGCCGGAACACCTTCACACTCTCGCCGCCGCGGGTGGTCCAGAAGTCGACGGCCGCCTTCACCTTGGCCGAGTCCAACCCGACTGCCTCCGGAGAGCTCACCGAATACTCCTCGGTGCGGGTCATGTCGCAGGAGCCGGCGCTGCCGGAGAAGGTCTTCGCGATGGGCAGGTCAGGCAGGGTGGCGGCTGAAGCGCGTGAACCCTGCGCAGCCAAAACGCTCGATCCGGTGAGCGCCGCTAGGGCCAGCGCGCCGATGCGCGTGCGGGTGTTCATGGAGCTCCTCGGGTTTGGGGGGCCTGGTGCTCTGAGCTGACGACGGTTGAGAACGAGATGCTGCGCGGTCGCTGCGCGCTCCACGGCCCGCCGAACACGATGGGCAGACCGGTCCATTTCTGCGACTGCAGCAGGCGGTGGTCGAGCGGGGTCGACCACCGCCGCGGGTCTGGTCGGTAAGGTCACGATGCCCTTCAGGTCGTAAGCGCCGAGCGACACGGCGCCGACTGCAACAGTTAAACGACGCGAAACGGGAAAGGGTGCGGGCCTACCCCGAAAGTGGCTGATCCGTTTGGCACTCGCGGTCGATCGGCCAACTGCCGGGCCCCCGCCCCTGAACGCGGTGACTACTCGTGGGTACTCTGCCGCCGCCGGTTGTACCGTCGGGAATCAGCCGAGTCGGTTGCCACGTCGGTTGCCAACGAGCCTGACGTGGGCCTTCCTCGCGTACGCAGCCGCCTCGCGCCGAGGCCGGATCGGGAATCCTGGCGCCAGGCCATGCGCCGCCCCGCGGAGTTGCTCTACGGCGAAGCTCCCCCGAGGACGAACCTCTCGCCGTGACTGAAGAACGCGTCCACCCGCACCGCTGACGTGTACGCGGTCGATCTCGCGGGCGTCGCTGCCGTCCAGGTCGATGCGTTGCCCGGCAACGCGCTGGCGCCGTTCGCTGGGGTCAAGGTTGTGCTCGAGACCGCGCCGTGGTCGGGCAGGCCATACCGCAAAGGACTGTCCCGACGGCCGGGCTCGGACGGGTAAGCCGAGCGTGGGTCGGTCTCCGACGATGACTGCGACCTCGACTGCGAACAGCAAGTTTCCGAGGGTCAATCAGGGCGGTAGAACGGCGAATGTAGGCTCCTGGGCAGGCTCAAAGGGCCCAAAACGGCCTCTCACCAGGAGCTTCGCAAGGCGGGGGTGAGGGGGTCAAGTCCCCTCGTCCGTCGGAAATGGAGTCCGGTGTCCGAACGTCTGTCGAGCGGCCATCCTCGGCTGGACCTGGTCCTCGGTGGCGGAATCTGGAACGACGCGCTCACCCTCATCACGGGTGACCCCGGGACCGGGAAGACGCTGCTGGCGCAGCAGTTCGTCTTCGCCAACGCGACGCCGGAGCGGCCGGCCCTCTACGTCTCGACGGTCTCCGAGCCGATGGAGAAAATCCTTCGCTACGGCCGGACGCTCGCGTTCTTCGACGAGGACGCGGTCGGAAAGTACGTGTTCTACGAGGACCTCGGCGGCGTCCTGGACGAGCGCGGTCTGCCGGCGTTCGTCGAACGCCTCGAGGCCGTGATCGCCGACCACCGCCCCTCCCTGATCGTGATCGACAGCTTCAAGGCGCTGCACGCGTTCGCGCGCGAACCCAGCGACTTCCGCTGGTTCCTGCACGACATCGCCGCCCGGCTCAGCGCCACGGGCGCCGCCGCGCTGTGGGTCGGTGAGTACAGCGCGGACGAGATCAGCCGCGAACCGGAGTTCGCCGTCGCGGACGCGATCATCTCCCTCAGCTCGAGCATGTCCGCGGAACGGCAGATGCGCGTCCTGCAGGTGCAGAAGCTCCGGGGGAGCGGGTTCCTCTCCGGCCGGCACGGCTACCGGCTCTCCGAGGACGGACTGCTCGTCTTCCCCCGCCTGGCGGACACTCCGCTGCAGGAGGTCTACGACCTCGACGCCGAGCGCATCACCTCAGGGATCTCGGTCCTCGACGCGATGACCGGCGGGTACTGGCCCGGATCCTCGACCCTGGTCGCCGGACCGTCCGGTGTGGGGAAGACGGTGCTGGGGCTGAGCTTCATCTTCGCCGGCGCCGAAACGGGGGAGCGTGGTCTCATCGCATCCCTGCAGGAGAATCCGACGCAGCTGTCGCGCACCGCCGCCGGCTTCGGATGGAATCTGTCGCACCCTCAGATCGGAGTGGTTTACCGCTCGTCCGTCGACCTCTACGTCGACGAGTGGGTGCACACGGTGCTCGAAGCCGTGGAGCGGACCGGTGCCACCCGTCTCATGGTCGACAGTCTCGGCGACCTCGCCTTCGCCTCCTCCGACCCGATCCGCTTCCGCGAGTACGTGTACTCCTTCGTCCAGCGGTGCTCAGCCCGCGGCGTCAGCGTGTACATGACGATGGAGGTGCCGGACCTGTTCCACCTGACCCGGCTGTCAGAGTGGGGCGTCTCCAACATGAGCGACAACGTCATCCTGCTGCAGTACCTGCGCGGGGAATCCAAGATCAAGCGTGCGGTGACGGTGCTCAAGACCCGCGCCAGCGCGCACGAGCCGGAGATCCGCGAGTACCGAATCACCCCCACCGGCGTTATCGTCGGCGCGCCGTTCGAGTCCGAGCAGAGCGTTCGCTGACGGTCCGTCAGCCAGCCACCTTCAGCGCGACGATCGCGATGTCGTCCCGCGAAGCCTGACCGCCGAAACGCAGCACCTCGTCCAGGAGCGTGCCGGCGGTCTCCGTGGCGGACGCACCGGCGCAGGCCGCGAGGACCTTCTCGGTCCGGCGCTCGCCGAACTCCTCCTCGCCGTTGCGGGCCTCGGTTACCCCGTCGGTGAAGGCGACGATCATGTCGCCGCGATGGAGCTGAACCGTCTCCTCCATCAGACGGACGTCGGGGAACAGACCCAACAGCGACCCGGGCATCCCCACGCGTTCGATCTGTCCGTCGGCCCGAACGACGAACGGCTGCAGATGGCCCGCGCAGCACACCGACAGGCGCACACCGCCGACGATGCGGGTCACCCGTGCGACGACGACACTGCAGAAACGCTCGTCCAGATCGTGACCGAGCATCGTGTCGTTGAGGCGGCGGAGAATCTGCGCGGGGTGGCGCAGATCCTCGGCGACCGCGCGAATCGTGTGCCGGGCGATCGCCGTGATCGCCGCGGCTTCGGCACCTTTGCCGCACACGTCACCGAGGGCGAGGACGAGGTCGCCGCGGCCCGCGGGGAAGACGTCGTAGAAGTCCCCGCCGACGTCCTCGCCCGCACGTGACGGGTGGAACATGCCGCTGAGATCGAGGCCCTCGGCCGTCGGCAGTACCGGTGGCAGCAAACTGCGCTGCAACGTGCGCGCGATGTGCGCGAAGCGCGCGTTGCTCGCCGTCAGTTCTTCCACCAGCGCGGCCGCCTCCGCCGCGCTCAGGCCCTCCAGGGCCTCGAAGCCGTCGCCGGTCATGCGGAGATCGCCTTCGTGCGCGTGAGTTCGGCCCAGACGACCTTCCCCCCGTCAGGGAGCGGTTCCATGCCCCAGGCCGAGGTCAACGCGTTCACCAGGTACAGGCCCCGGCCCCCTTCGCGGGTCGAGCTCGCGTGCCGGGGCTCCGGCGCGCCTGTTCCGCCGTCCGTGACGGCGATGCGGAGGACGTCGGGCAACAACGACAGCCGCAGCTCCCCGGGAGAGGGCGCGTGCACAATTGCGTTGGTCACGAGCTCGCTCACGACAATCACCGAATCGGCGTAGAGCTGGGGGACGTCCCAGGCGTTGAGCGTCTCGAGCAGGAAGCGACGGGCGGCCGCGACGCCCTGCAGTTCGGGGATCAGGGTCAGCCAGGTCTGGCGGGAGTCGGACCGGCCGACCGACTCCAGCAGCTTGATCAGATACTCGAGGTCGGAATGCTTGAGGACGAAACCCTCGGCGTGCTCGACGAGCCAGGCCCGGTCCACGGTCTCGAGGCCGGAGAAGATCACCACCTTGGTCTCGGGAAGTGACCCGCGGATCTGGACCAGCACCTCCTGTCCGGCGATGTCCGGCAGGCCCAGGTCGAGAACCACGACATCCGGCCGCAGGGCGAGCGACAGTTCCACCGCTTCGACGCCGGTCGCGGCTTCGCCGACGACCTCGAAGCCGCCGTGGGTGCGCAACGCGATCCGCACCAACCGGCGGATCTCGACGGCGTCGTCGACCAGGACGACGCGGATCGGAGATTCGAAGTCGGCTCCGGTCACGTCTCGGGCCGGTCGTCGCCGGCGGCGGAGCGCGCCGCCTCGTCGCGATCCGCATCGGAACGCGGAAGGGAGATCACGAAGGTTCCTGACGGTCGATCAGGGCCCGGCAGCTCGTACGACGCGTCGCCACCGTGAGCGCGGGCCAACTCCCGGACGATGAACAGTCCGAGGCCGGTCCCGGAGGCATGTTCCCCGGTGGAGAACCGCTTGAACAACTGGTCGTGGAGGTGGAAAGGGACACCGGTCCCCGCGTCACTGACACGGATCTGGACCTGCGGCCCGGCATCGAGCACCCTCACCTGCACGGGCGGAACCCCGTGCCGCAGCGCGTTGTTGATCAGGTTGTCCACGGCCTGAGCGAGCCGATCGGGATCGATGTCGACGATCACCTCGGGCGCCGCGACCAGGACGACCTGGGCCCCGGGGTCGGCGCCCTGAGCCCGTGCGACCGCCGCCGCCAGGAGCGCGGGGAGCGACGTCGGAGTCATGCGGAACTCGACCGTCCCGGCCTGCAACCGCGAGGCGGTCAGCAACTCGTCCAGCAATCGGCGCAGACGGACGGCGCTGGTCGCCATCGATTCGAACAGTTCCGATCGCTCCGTCGGCGACAGCTTGGCCCAGTGCTCGGCGAGCAGACCCGCGGAGCCACTGAGCACGCTGACGGGGGTGCGCAACTCGTGCGCGGTGACGGCGAGAAACTGCGATTGCTCCTCTGCTGCGCGCTGCAGCTTGCTGTTCATGGCCGCGAGGTTGTCCAGCAACTGGCGCCGCTCGGTCATGTCGCGGGTGACCTTGGTGAAGCCGATGTGTCGACCCGTGGGGTCATGAACGGCGGTGATCACGACGTTGGCCCAGAACTGGGTGCCGTCCTTGCGGACCCGCCAGCCCTCCTCCTCGTACCGGCCGTCGCGCAGCGCCCACTCCAGCTCGTGCTCGGGGTGGCGGCTGGCCTGCAGCTCAGGCGGATAGAAGGTCCGGAAATGACGCCCGACAATTTCTGACGTGGTGTAGCCCTTCGCCCGCTCGGCACCGGCGTTCCAGCTCGCAACCACCCCGTCGGGGGTGAGCATGAAGATCGCGTAGTCCTGAACCGCTTCGACCAGCAGCCGGAAGCGCTCCTCGCTACGCCGGAGCTCCTCCTCCGCCCCGCGCTGGGCGGTCACATCCTGCATCTGAAGGAACACGTAGAGCTGGCGGCCGTGGGAGTCGCGAACGCTGGCGAGGGTGACCAGAACGCGCCGGTCGGCCTCGGCCAGGTCGTGCTCGAACTGGACCACATCCTGCTCGTTGCTCAGCACCTGCAGCGGTTCGCGCAGGACGTCGACGCCACCGGTGAGTACGTCGTACGGGGCACCGACGAGCTCGGAAACCTTGCGGCCGACCTGGTCGGCCAGCGCGCGGTTCGCGCGCACCAGGTGCCCACTGAGCGTCATGGTGGCCATACCGATCGTGGCTTCCTCGAAGACCTCCCGGAAGCGCTCCAGGTGTTCCGCGAGAACGGTCTGGTCGAGGCGATCGCTGTCCATCGCGACCGGCGCAGCGTCCTCCGCGATCCCCGGGGCGTTCGTCACCGCGGCCAGCGTGTCGATGAGCTCGGGGATCGGGGCCGACTTCTCGACGAAAGCGGCGGCGCCCAGTTCCCGTGCGCGGTCCGCGAGACCCTGCTCGTCGAACCCCGTGTACATCACCACGCGCGTGTCGGGAGAGACCCGCAGGATCTCCGGGAGCGCTTGCAGTCCGTCCATCGTGGGCATCGACACGTCGAGCAGAACTGCGTCCGGCCGCAGCGAACGGGCGAGCTCCACGGCCGCGGCTCCGTCTCCGGCCTCACCGATGACCGAGACCCGGCCCGAGAGTTGCAACGCGGTCCGGACCAGGGCGCGAACTTCTGGCGCATCGTCGACCACAACGACGCTGGGCAGGACCATGCCGCAGAAGTACCCCCGCGAAGGGCACTTCTACCCCATGGGACCCCCAGCAGCCGTCACATACGCAGGCGGTCGACCAGCGGGAGCAGCGCGGCGGCGTCCTGGAAGTGAGCGCTGTGTCCGAGCCCGGGCAGGATCACCGGCTCTCCCACCAGCTCGGCGAGATGCTCCCGGGGAGACATGGGGTCCCGCTCGCCGGCCGCCAACGTGACCGGGATCCCTCGCTCGGAGAGCGTCGCGAGCCAGCCGGACATGTCCGGTGAACCGACGGTCAGAACGCGGAGGTCGAATCCCAGTCGCCACGCGTCGCGCTTCTGGTGGACGAGAGTGTCCACCTCCGGGCGGTCCAGGGTGAGCAGCCCGGCCAGGCCGGCGGCCTTGACGGCGCGCTCGGCGGCCTCGTCGCGGCTGGCACACACCTGGGCGCCCCGCGCGGCGAACGCCTTCGCGCCGGCCAGCTCCTGCTCGGACCAACGGACCTTGATCCCGACCCCGACGACGCCGGTCACCTGGAGGTCGTGGTCCCCGGCCGCCAGGGCCAGTCCTACCGCCCCGCCGAGCGAGTGACCGAGCACCGCCACGCGGCTGCCCGGCTCCACCACGCTCGCGACGGCGTCGGCCAGGCCGGCGTAGCTGTAGGTTCCGTCCTCGGCCGGCCCGGTCCGGCCATGGCCCGGCAGGTCGGGAGCGACCCAGGACCCCGGCCAGTTCTTGGAAAGCAACTCGGTCAGCGGATTCCAGACGGCGGCGGACCCGCCCATGCCGTGCAGGAGAAGGAGGGTGGGCTCCCCGGAGCCGCCCCGATCGACGTGAAGTTCGAGTGGAGTCGTCACGGTGCTGATCCTGTCAAAGAAGTGGCCGGCGCGAATTCTTGACTAATTCAAGAAAGGCGACAAGACTCGCCCTGTGGCGCTGATCTTGGACTTTCCCCGGATGCTGCGCGAGGCCACCCTGCGAGTCACGCGACCTCGGGTGGCCGTGCTGACCGCCGTGTACGACCACCCGCACGCAGACACGGACTCGATTATCCGCGCGGTGCGTGGCGAGATCCCTGAGGTCTCGCACCAGGCGGTCTACGACTCGCTACACACGCTGACCGACGCAGGTCTGATCCGACGGATCCAACCGGCCGGCTCGGTGGCGCGTTACGAGTCGCGGGTCGGGGACAACCATCACCACGTGGTGTGCCGATCCTGCAATGCCATCGCCGACGTCGACTGCGCCGCCGGGCAGACCCCGTGTCTGACCGCATCCGACGACCACGGTTTCACCCTCGACGAGGCCGAGGTCACCTACTGGGGCCTCTGCCCCTCATGCGCCCGAACCGCTCAACCGCCGCAATCGCCCAAACGCACAGGAAAGAAGGACTCTCGTGTCTGAGTCGGAAAACCCCGCACTCGACTCCCCGACCCCGAAGGCGGGTCGCCCGCGGACCAACCAGGACTGGTGGCCCGACCAGATCGACCTCTCGGTCCTGCACACGAACTCCCCGGCGTCGAACCCGCTCGGCGGGGACTTCGACTACGCGAAGGCCGTCGAGAGCCTCGACCACAACGCGGTCAAGCAGGACGTCATCGACGTCATGAAGACCTCGAAGGACTGGTGGCCCGCCGACTACGGCCACTACGGCCCGCTGTTCATCCGGATGACCTGGCACGCGGCCGGCACCTACCGGATCGAGGACGGCCGCGGTGGCGCGGGTGGCGGTCAGCAGCGCTTCGCCCCGCTCAACAGCTGGCCGGACAACGGCAACCTGGACAAGGCGCGTCGCCTGCTCTGGCCGGTCAAGCAGAAGTACGGCAACTCGCTGTCGTGGGCAGACCTTCTCGTTCTCGCCGGCAACGTCGCGCACGAGGACATGGGCTTCGAGACCTTCGGCTTCGCCTTCGGCCGTCCGGACGTCTACGAGCCGGAGGAGGTCAACTGGGGTTCGGAGGACGCCTGGCTGGGTGACGAGCGCTACCACGACGACAGCCCGCTCGCCATGGAGGACGAGCCCTACGGCGCCGTCACCATGGGCCTCATCTACGTCAACCCGGAGGGCCCGCGCGGCAACCCGGACCCGCTGCAGTCCGCGCACGACATCCGCGTGACGTTCAGTCGTATGGCGATGAACAGCGAGGAGACGGTCGCGCTGGTCGCGGGCGGTCACACCTTCGGCAAGGCGCACGGCAACGGAGACCCCGACCTGGTCGGCCCGGAGCCCGAGGGCTGCCCGATCCACAGCATGGGCCTCGGCTGGAAGAACGCCAACGGGGTGGGTAAGGCCCGCGACACCGTCACCTCCGGCATCGAAGGTGCCTGGACGCCGACGCCGACCACGTGGGACCACAGCTACTTCGAGACGCTGTACGGCTACGAGTGGGAGCTCACCAAGAGCCCCGCCGGCGCCAACCAGTGGAAGCCGGTCGGCACCACGGGCGACGGCGTCGTGCCGGACGCCCACGACCCGAACATCCGGCACGCGCCGATGATGACCACCGCCGACATGGCGCTGCGGATGGATCCGGAGTTCGACGCCATTTCGCGCCGCTTCCTGGAGAACCCGCAGGAGTTCGCGGACGCGTACTCTCGCGCCTGGTACAAGCTGCTCCACCGTGACATGGGGCCGGTCTCGCGGCTCCGCGGGCCCTGGGTCGCGCCGCCGCAGCTGTGGCAGGACCCGGTCCCGGCGCAGGAGGGCGCGCTGATCTCCGACGCGGACATCGCGACGCTGAAGGAGAAGGTGCTCGCCTCCGGCCTGTCGGTGTCGCAGCTCGTGTCGACGGCCTGGGCCGCTGCCGCCAGCTTCCGCCGCACCGACAAGCGGGGTGGCGCCAACGGTGGCCGCATCCGCCTCGAGCCGCAGCGCAGCTGGGAGGCCAACGACCCGGGCGAGCTCGCCAAGGTGCTGCAGTCCCTGGAGGAGATCCAGGCCGACTTCAACGCCGGCAGCACTGCGAAGGTCTCCTTCGCGGACCTCGTCGTCCTCGCGGGAACCGCGGCCGTGGAGAAGGCGGCCAAGGACGGCGGTGTCGATCTCACCGCGCAGTTCACCCCCGGCCGTACCGACGCGACGCAGGAGATGACGGACGTCGAATCCTTCGCCGTCCTCGAGCCGAGGGCCGACGGGTTCCGCAACTACTCCCGTGTCGGCGACAAGGTGCAGCCCGAGACCCGGCTGCTGGACAAGGCGTTTCTGCTCAGCCTTTCCGCTCCGGAGATGTCGGTGCTCGTCGGCGGCCTGCGGGTCCTCGGTGCGAATCACGGCGGTTCCTCGCTCGGTGTTCTCACCGACCGGGTCGGCGTCCTGAGCAACGACTTCTTCGTGAACCTGCTCGACCCGGACACCGAGTGGTCGACCGGCACCGCCGAGGGCGTCTACGAGGGCAAGCACTACCAGACCGGCGAGGTGAAGTGGACCGCCGGTGCAGTCGACCTGGTCTTCGGTGGCAACTCGATCCTGCGGGCCACCGCCGAGGTTTACGGCCAGAACGATGCGAAGGAGAAGTTCGCGCGAGACTTCGCCGCCGCCTGGAGCAAGGTCATGGACCTGGACCGGTACGACAAGCTCAACTGACGTCGCATCACGTCATCTAGCATCAGAAAACCGCGGGCCCCTGGGGAAACCCAGGGGCCCGCGGTCGTTCCCGGTCGGGAACCCGGAAGCGCTATCCGCGGCCGGACTTGGCGTCGCCGGTCACCTCGACGCCGGCGGCGAAGTCGGCCATCTGCGCGTCGGTCCAGGAGTTGTCGTCCGGCCACTGGACGACGAGGTGGTTGCCCCTCGCGTCGGTCCAGTGCAACGGGCCGAAACCGTCGCCCGGACGGCTGAGAACACCGGTGCCGTCCCCGACCGCAATCTCCTCGCCTTCGGAGGGCCCCGAGGCGGCGAGCGCATCGCGGATCCGCTGGTCCACGATCTCCGGGTCCGCGGGTGCGGCGTACTCGGGAAGGCAGTCGGTCAGGCTCTCCGGTGCCCGTGCGGACGAGGGCGGGTCTGCGGTGCAGCACGTGGGCAGCGGGCGGAACCGAGGCAAAGCTGCGCCGGTTAGCCTGCATCACGTGGAAGAGAACAACGCGCGAAGGATCTGCGACCAGCTCCGCGACCGGGGCATCAACGCTCGCCTGCACATCAGCTCGACCGGTCGTTACGGCTACGGCATCCGGATCGTGCTGGCGGACGGCCGCGAAGCGATGTGGGACACCGACGGCACCGCCGGGCTGGAGGCCCAGGTGATGCGCAACGGCATGCTCGTGGGCTTCGTGCCCAAGATCGAGGGGTCCGAGGATTTCACCGACGAGCAGGTGATGGACGCGATCGCGCGCACGGACTACGACAAGCCCATCGCGACGCAGCGCAAGACCGCTCCGCCCCCGGCCGCGCCGTTGCGGCGCGAGGGCGGGGTTTTCCGGCGCTTCCTGGGCGGTTTCCGGGAGCATTGAGCGTCGGCGGGTAGCGTCCTGACTATGACCAGCCCTTACAACGCTCCCGGCGGCACCACCGCGCGCGGACCCGAGACCTGGTTCCGCGGCGACGTCTTCGTCGACTCGCTGGTGACCGGCGACAACACCCCGGGCTCGATCGCGATGCTCAAGGTCCGGTTCTCCCCCGGTGCCCGCACGCACTGGCACAGCCACCCCGCCGGCCAGGCGATCCACGTCGTCGACGGCGTGGGCAGGGTCCAGGACCGCGGCGGCCCGGTGCGCGAGATCCGATCCGGGGATTCCGTCGACGCCCGAGCCGATGTGTGGCACTGGCACGGGGCCGGCCCGGACACCTTCATGTCCCACATCGCCGTGCAGATCGGGGACGCCGACGGCGTCTACACCCTCTGGGGCGAGCCGGTCAGCGACGAGGAGTACGACACCCCGTTGGGTTGACGGTCGGTCAGATCGGCTCAGTCCCACCGCCGGTCGTCGTCGCGCCGGTCAGGTTCGGGGCCCAGATCCGGCAGGGCGAGCACGCGGCGGATCGCCACCTCGATCGCTCCGCTGTTGTCCTTCGGCGTTCGATCCGAGATCGAGTACTGGACCGCATCGGTCACCTTGGGGATCAAGGTCGCGCGATAGGTGTGATCGACGGTGTTGCAGCCGGTGAGCGACGGCACCGTGGGGACCAGCTCCCAGACCCCGGAGATCTGCAGGGTGCGGTTGCGTTCCCATTGGCCGTCCTTGTTCTGCCGGCAGGCCGCGTCGGCAAGCTGGAAGGCCTGCTTGCCGTACCGGTAGGTGCCGGACGCGGTGACCGTGTAGAGCAGTCCGCCGCCCAACGTCTTGCCGCCCCACTTCCGGCCCTGGGCGGCCTGGACCTGAATCCGCCACGGGTTGGTCAGGCTGTCGAAGAGCGGCAGCGGCGGCGCCATCCGGGTGGCGACGTTGCCGGTCCAGAACGAGGTCTTCTTGTAGGCGCCGGCCCAACCGAAGGAGAAGTGCACGTGGTCCTGGTGACAGGACGTCCGGCCGGAGCAGGAGTACGGGCTCCACCCGCCGGAGTAGGAGCGCCACATCTTCTTGTTCCAGATGATGTACATGATCCCGAGGCGCCGGGCCATCGCGAAGTCGTTGCCGTACTGGTCCGGAGCGAGCAGCCAGGTGAGAACCCTCTCGGCCGTCCGGCGTTCCTTCTTCTTCCAGGCGCGCACGCCCCAGTCCCATGCTCGGCCGTCGGCGTGCTCACTCGTGGAGCTCGACGAGCACGAGCGGACCTCACTGGCCGAGCTGGTCTTCTTGTAGTTCTTGAGGATCATCGTGCGGAAGGCCTTGACCCCCGGCTGCATCGTCTTCCGGCAGAGGAACTGCGGCTGGTAGTCGGCCGGGGCCTCGATGGCGGGACCCTGCGCGTTGCCGCGCGGCAGCGCAGCGTCCGCGGTCGGTGCGGAGCCTCCCACCGCGATGCTGAGGGCGACGGCGAGCGCGGACAGACGGAGCGCGTTTCTTGACGTTCCGGGCATGCGGACTCAGTCGTCGTGGCCGGTGTCGTCCCCGGCGGCAGTCGTCGCGACGGGGGCGATGGGCAGCGCAGGCGCGAGCATCGCGGCGCGGGACCAGGTGCGTCCACTCATGGAGGTGGTCTCCTCATGCTGGCGGGTGTGAACTCGCAGCAGATGTCGACCCGACACGCCGTCGACTTGAGGAGATGACGAACCGTCAGCAGACCGGTCGGCGGGCATACCGCCCGTAGCGGGCGCTACCGGGTCAGTCGAAATCGAGGTCGAGTGCGCCGGCGTCCTCGACGATCTTGAGGGTCCGTCGCTCACGCATCCCGCGCACCGTGACGTGGTGCTGGATCGGGGTGACGGCGAGCACGGCGTCCACCATGCGGGCCAGGAACTGTGGTGCGGCGACGTCATCGGGAACGGCGTCGTGCTCGATCCGCACGCGGTCGGAGAAGGGTTCGTCCCAGTCGACGAGGATCAGGCCGGTCGCCGTGTATCCGTTACCGGCGCCCGGGCCGACCGGGAGATCGCGCAGTTTGCGCATCATGTCCACCGTCCGCTCGAACGCGTCGGGCTCCGAGCGCAAAACCGTCGCGCGTTGGACGAAACAGAAGCCTACGGCCGCGAGCGGGTAGCGGGCGCGCAAGTTGCCGGCGTCGCCGTAGGCCTCCTCGAAGCGGTTCGGGAGGTTCTTGCCGAACCCCGAGAGCTGGCTCTTGGTGCTGATGAGGAGCTCCGGCCCGCGGTCCCACCGAGAGATCAGGACATCGACCTGCTTCTCGTACGCGCGGCCGAGAACGCGCGCCGAGGTTGGCGCGATCGAGGGCATCTTGAGCACCCGCTCGCGGAGCTCGTCGGCGAGTTTGACCGGCAGCCGGTCCAGCAGTTCGGCGACCTCCCGCGGCAGGATGCGCGGCTGCCCGGCGCGGGGCCAGACCTCGTCGGCGCCGAAGCCGGCCCGGCGCAGCTCCGAGGCCAACCAGGCGTCGACGGCCAACGCGAATCGTCCGGTCGACGGGGCCGAGCCGTCGCGGACGGGAACGGTGAGCAACTGGGACAGCAGCTCGAAGTCGGGTGCGTACACCGCCGGCTTGTCGCGGTCGTGCTGCCAAGGATCGGTGCGCCGGCGAGCGGCCAGGAGCGGCTCGAGCCCACTGAAGCCGTCTTTCATGCCGGACCCCGGCCGCGGGTGGCGCGGCGATCGGCCAAGATCTGACGTGCCATCACCAAACTGGTGAGGTCGGCGGCACGCACGCCCGCGGCCTCGCCCAACAGGATCTCGTCGACCAGCGCGGTGGCCTCGTGCAGCCGGCCGACACGGAGGAGCGACGCCACGGTCGGGCGCACCGCGCGCAGGGCGGGCGCGGCGGTGGCCAGCAGCGCCGCCGACGGCATCGGCAGCGCGTCGGCCTCCCGCGGTTCGATCTTGAGGACGCCGCCGCCGTAGGCGCGGCCGATCGTCTCGGCGCCGATCAAGGTGACGGTGTTCAACGCCGCGAGGGGCAGCAACTCGGTGCCGGCTCGGCGGAGACCGGCACGCAGGTACACACCGTGGACGCTGTTGAGGTGATGCACCCGCGCACGATTGCCCGTCAGATGCGGCCGGTCGGCGTTCATGTAGGTGAGCAGCAGATCGGCCGGCGCCACCAGGGGGACGCGCCACCACGGGCGCCGCACCCGGCACTTGTACGCCGCCTGCACCCCGGCCCGTTCTCCCGCGGCGATGTACGCCCGTGCCGCCGGGGAGGGCTCTCCGTGCGGTCGGAACAGCCAGGTGCGGGCCCCGGACTCGCCGAGTGCGCGCCATGCCGCCGCGGGAAAGGCCGGCTCCCGGAGGTGCCGGCTCCCCGGCGGGGAGATAGCGACGACGTCGGTCTCGGTCAGCTTGAGTTCGCGGACCCGCTGCGGACTGAGCGCGAACCAGCGGTTGTTGCCGGTCACCGCCCCCAGCGTGGTCTCGCCCCAGCTGTGCAGGGTGCCGAAGCGCGGCCCGGCGGTCAGGTCGGCGTACAGATCGCGAGCGCGCCCGGGCAGCAGGGCGGCCGTCCACTTGCCGGCCGATGCGGGCGGTGCCCAGGTGCTCTCGGCGCCGGTCGCGGCGGTCAGCTCCTCGAGGCCCCGGACCTGCAGCAGCTCGCAGTGCGAGGTGGGGCCTTCGCCCTCCGCGAGCAGCAGGACGATTTCGGCCATCACACCCGGGAACACGCGCTCCGTGAACAGCACGAGCCGGACCCGGGAGAACCGGCGCATCAGGAAGCTACGGACGTCGGCGGCGTAGTTGACGGAGAGCAGTTCGGCCGGAAGAACCAGCCCGAGGCGTCCGCCGGGGCGGAGGAACTCGGCGGCGTGCACCGTGAAGGCCGCCCACGACGAGGCGAGCCGCGTCAGGGAGACCCCGGCGCTCAGAGCGGCCCGCCGCCCCGCCGCTCGGGCCGGCCCCGCGAAGTCCTGATAGCGCACGTACGGCGGGTTGCCGATGACGGCGTCGAACCGCGGCTGGGCCGGGGCGCTCAGGAAGTCGCCGACGGTGATCTGCGCGCGATGTCCGGCCGCGGAGAGCAGGGCCCGGGCCGCTTCGGCGCTTTTTCCGTGGAGCTCATGGCCGGCGAGGTCGGGTGTGTCCGCGCCGAGGCCGCGCAGCCGGTCCGCCGCCGCGAGCAGGAACGCGGCCTCGCCGCAGCTCGGTTCCAGGACGCGGTCGGCGGGAGAGCGGATCGCCCACGCAGCGACGTAGTCGCACAGCGCGGGCGGGGTGAAGAACGCCCCGCGCGCCTTCCGCCCCGCGGCGCAATCGCGAGCCAGGGCGTCGGCTTCGTCCCCGGTTCCTCCGACGGTCACGAGGCGACGGTAACGGCCCCCACCGACGACCTTCGTCCTGCCTCGCCGGACGTAGGTCCGCAGGGCGCACGCCCTTCGGTCCGAAGTCGGGGGACCTACGTCCCGACCTGTCCCTTTCGCGGAACCGGGCGACGGGCATCCCGCTCCAAGGCGCTACCGACGGAGATACCGCTCCGCCGACGAGGTGCGGAAGAGAGCTCAGACATGACGCGCAGCAGCTACAGCAAGGCCAGTCGTCTCGGAGTCGCCGCCGGGCTGGTGGTGCTCTCCGTCGCGCAGGCCGGAGCCGCCTCCGCCGCGCCGAAGTCCGCGGGCACGATCAAGATCCACGCCGTCGGGACCAGCGAGACCGACAACAGCAACGAGCCGAAGGTGTGCCTGTTCACCCTCGTCGGCGACAACTTCGACGCGAACGAGTCGCTCTCCTACGAGTTCGCGCTCGGGGCGCCCTTCAAGGAGGCCCCGGTGCTGACCGGCACCGTCGCGGCCGACGGCAACGGGTCGTTCTCGACGGCGGTCATCGACCTCGCGACCGGCCACTACAAGGCGACCGTGCTCGACGGGGAGACCAACAAGGAGAAGGTCTTCAAGGTCCAGTGCGACCCGGTCGTGGACCCGCCGGTTGTGGACCCGCCGGTTGTGGACCCGCCGGTTGTGGACCCGCCGGTTGTGGACCCGCCGGTTGTGGACCCGCCGGTTGTGGACCCGCCGGTTGTGGACCCGCCGGTTGTGGACCCGCCCGTCGTGGACCCGCCCGTGGTGGGCCCGGAGCTCGACCCCAGTGGGGACCCGGACCCCGAGACCGATCCCTCGGTCGAGGAGGTCGTACTGCCGGCGCCGCAGCAGGACGTCGTGGAGGACACCACCGAGGTCGGGAACGAAACCGCCCCTGAGCAGGACGGCACGGTGGTCAAGGACTACACCGTCACCGGGACCTGGGAATCGCACGGCCAGTCCGCGGGCGCACTGCCGCGGACCGGTGCGAACGCCGCCGGCGTCGGCGCGGCGGGCCTGCTGCTGATCGGTGCGGGCCTCGGCCTGCGACGCGTCGTGCGTCCGCAGGGGGACTGAGTGGCCGAGCAAAACGGGAAGTGGGACTGACCCAGAGACGAGCGCGAGCCCCGGTCCAGGGGGACCCGGGGCTCACGCGGTTTCGAAAGACCGAAGCTGTCGCCGCCTCAGAAGGCCACGCGGGTGTCCGCGGGGCCGCCGGCCTTCTGGTCGTCCGGGGGACCGTCGCCGGTGGTGCCGGCGGCGTGCGCCCAGTCGTCGCTCGCATGCGGGAGCCGCCACGCGTTCCAGGCGGCGTAGGCACCGACCGCCAAACCACCGGCGATCAGGGCCATCCGCACCGGGTGACGGTTCTTCGGCGCCTCCATCAGGCCGGCGCGCACGGCAACGCCGACGCCCGCGGCCTTGGCCTTGGGAAGAACTCCGGCGGCCATCGGACGCACCGCTGCGCCGGTGGACCTCACCTTGGGGACGACATCGGTGACCAGGGTGTCCTTCGCCGAGGCAAGGTGCGGCGACATCTGGTCGGACAGGTCGGCAGCCGCGCGTCGGACCGCTCGTGTCGAGGGCCGGGTCATCGCATTTCTCCTTCGTCCGTTTTGCTCGTACCGGTGTTCCTTCCCGGCGTGGCCGGGCGCAACCGCCCGAGCAGCGGGCCGGGGTGCGCGTGCAAGGATGCAGGGTCGGAATTCGCGCGAAAAGACGCGACGCAACGAGAGGGTTTTCGTGGCCGAGGAGCTGTTCGCCACCCTGCACACGTCCCTGGGGGACATCACCATCCGGCTCTTCCCGGACCATGCCCCCGCCACGGTGAAGAACTTCACCGAACTGGCCCAGGGCATCCGCGAGTGGACCGACCCGCGCACCGGCATGAAGAGCACCGAGCCCCTCTACGACGGCACGATCTTCCACCGGGTGATCGCGGGCTTCATGATTCAGGGCGGTGACCCGCTCGGCACCGGTACCGGTGGCCCCGGCTACACCTTCAAGGACGAGTTCCACTCCGAGCTGCTCTTCGACCGGCCGTATCTGCTCGCGATGGCGAACGCCGGCCCCGGCACCAACGGGTCGCAGTTCTTCCTCACCGTGGTGCCGACGCCGTGGCTGACGATGAAGCACACGATCTTCGGCGAGGTGGCAGATATCGACAGCCGGGACGTGGTCGAGGCGATCGCCGGGGTCGAGACCGGCCAGCGGGACCGTCCCCGCACCGACGTCGTGATCGAGAAGGTCGTCGTCGAGCGACGTTCGGCTTGAGCTCCCTCGACGGTCCGAGCTGATCGACATGGCCAACGGCGCCGAATCCGACGCCCCCCCGGTCTGCTACCGGCACCCTGACCGCGAGACCTACGTGCGGTGTGGCCGGTGCGAGCGCTACATCTGCCCGGACGACATGATCTCGGCCTCCGTCGGGTTCCAGTGCCCGGAGTGCGTGCACGAGGGCAACAAGGGCGTGCGGGAACCCCGCACCGTGGCCGGGGGCACCGTCCGGGCGGACGCCGGCAACGTGACGCTGGCGATCATCGTCGTCAACGTCCTGATCTTCTTCGCGGTACAGGGCTCCGACGAGTTGCTGAACCAGCTCTCGCTGCGTCCGTACAGCGAGAACGACGGGGTGGCCCAGGGCGGTTGGCACCGCCTGCTCACGGCCGCGTTCGTGCACGAGGAGCCGCTGCACATCGCGTTCAACATGCTCGCCCTGTTCCTCTTCGGGCGACCCCTGGAAGCGGTGCTCGGCCGGTGGCGGTTCCTGGCCACCTACGTCCTCTGCGCGCTCGGCGGTTCGACCGCGTCCTACCTGTTCCTCGGGATCTTCGACGGCTCGATCGGTGCCTCGGGCGCGGTCTTCGGGATGATGGGCGCGCTGATCGTCGTCGATCGGCAGCTGCGGGCGAATCCGTCAGGGGTGGGCGTCTACCTGGTGATCATGCTGCTGCCGGGCTTCCTCATACCGAACATCGACTGGCGCGGCCACATCGGCGGCCTGATCACCGGGGCGTTGCTGGGCGCGCTGTTCGTCTACGGCCCGGCCAGGAACCGTCTGGTGTGGCAGGTGGCGGGGTGCCTGGTGCTGACCGCCGCGTTGCTGGTGGCGGTGCAGGTGCGCACGGAGCGGCTGGAGGACCAGCTGCGGCAGAACTTCTTCGGCGGGCTCGACCGCAGCGCGCCGGTTGTCCCCAGTGTGGACAGCGGCTGTGGAGAACTACAACGGTGTAATTCGGGCAGTTCCGGCGTCTAACGCCACTGGGTCGAGGTGATGAACCCGCCCGTGATGAACCCGAATCCGACCAGCAGGTTGTAGTTGTCGAACGCGTCGATCGGGTAGTCGCCGTTCGAGACGTAATAGACGACGATCCAGATCAGGCCGAACAGGAAGAGGCCGAGCATCAACGGGGCGACCCAGGGCGCACTGGGGCCGAGCGCCGACTTCGGCTGCGGCGCGGGCTTGCCGTCCTTCTTACGCATCCGCGACTTGGGCATGTGACCGCTCCCAGGAGAATCTTGCAGTGCTCGTTCGTCGGCTAGCGTAACGGCATGGCCCGCTCCGGCTGGCGACTTGCCATCCCCGTCGTCCTCGCGATCGCGGGCCTGTTGTTCGCGATCACGGGAACGACGGCCCGCGGGACGAACCTGCGCTCCGGTGAGAACACCCGGCTGATCGACCTGATCTCGGCCGCGCAGGAACGCAACGACCGCTCCGCCGCGACGAGTAACCGCTTGCGCCGCCAGGTGGAGCGCCTCGCGGTGCAGGCCGAGGATCCGCAGGTCCAGGAGGCGCGCAAGGAGGGCGACGCGATCGCCGGGGATGCCGGCCTGACCCCCACCAGCGGTGGCGGCCTGACGATCACCCTGGACGACGCCCCGCCCGGAGCCATCGACCGCAGCTACCCGGGGCTGCCCGAGCCCACCCCGGACGACCTGGTCGTGCACCAGCAGGACCTGCAGGCGGTGGTGAACGCGCTGTGGGCCGGCGGTGCCACGGCCATCCAACTGATGGACCAGCGGATCATCTCGACGAGCGCGGTTCGATGCGTCGGGAACGTCCTGATCCTCCAGGATCGGGTGTATTCGCCGCCCTACGCCGTGACCGCGATCGGCGATATGTCCGGGCTGTCCAAGGCGCTGGCTGAGTCTTCAGCCATTTCGAACTACCTCGAGTACGTCGACGCTTATGGTCTGGGGTGGAAAGAGGAAAGGCACGCGCGGATCACCGTCCCGGCGTTCAAGGGATCGCTCGATCTGCGCTACGCGGAGGTGGATGAGTAGTGAGCTCGGAGGCCGCGGCGCCCGGACCGGCGTCACGGCGGGGGGCGTCGCCGTTCCGCGTCGCCGTCCGCTCGCTGGGCGAAGTGATGATCACCTTCGGCGCGATCCTGCTGCTGCTCGTCGTCTACCAGCTGTACTGGACCAACATCGAGGCCGGCCGCGCGCAGGACGCCGCGAAGGACAACCTCCGCAGTTCCTGGGTCGACGGGCGCCCGATCAAGAACGGCGCGATCGGGATCATGTACATCGAGCGTCTCGGCAAGAAGTGGGAGAAGCCGATCGTCGAGGGCGTCGACCTCGACCAGCTCGCCAAGGGCGTCGGTCACTTCCCGAAGAGCGCGCAGGCGGGTGCGGTCGGCAACTTCGCGGTCGCCGCGCACCGCGCCACCCATGGCGAGCCCTTCGCCTACCTCGACCGGATCCGCCCCGGCGACCGGGTGGTCGTCGAGACCAAGACGAACTGGTTCGTCTACGTCGTCGACGAGCAGAAGAACCCGAATCCGGACCACCCCGCGTGGAAGCTGGTCGACCCGAGCTACGGCGAGGTCGTGCTGCCCGTGCCGGAGCAGCCGGGGGTCAAGCCCAAGAAGGAGCTGATCACGCTGGTGACCTGCAACCCCCGCTGGGGCTCGAGCACCCGCCTGATCGTCTACGGGCACCTGACGAAGTCGTATCCGAAGCCCGGTCCGCTCCCGGCCGAGCTGGCCTACACGCAGAAGAAGGCCTGACCGATGTACGTCTGGATGTGGCGGCACCTGCCCGGGCCGTGGTTCGTGCGCCTCGCGCTGTCGGTGGTCCTGGCCTTCGTGGTGCTCTACCTGCTCTTCCAGCACGTCTTCCCTTGGCTCGACCCGAAGCTGCCGTTCAACCAGGTCGAGATCGAGGGCGGGGCCGGCCAGTAACGACTCCGCAGGGCCGGCATGCCCTCGGGATTGTTTAGGCTTCCGGCGTGGCCCGCATCCTCGTCGTCGACAACTACGACAGCTTCGTGTTCAACCTGGTCCAGTACCTGCAGCAGCTCGACGCGGACTGCGACGTGCGGCGCAACGATGCCGTCGGCGTCGCCGACGCGGCCGGATTCGACGGCGTCCTGATCTCGCCGGGGCCGGGCACGCCCGAGTCGGCCGGCGTCTGTATCGAGATGGTGCGCCACTGTGCGCAGGCCGGCATCCCGCTGTTCGGGGTGTGCCTGGGCCTGCAGTCGATCGGCGTCGCGTTCGGCGGCACGGTGAACCGGGCTCCGGAACTGCTGCACGGCAAGACCAGCTCGGTGCTCCACGAGGGCGCCGGGGTGCTGGCGGGCCTGCCGTCCCCGTTCACCGCGACCCGCTACCACTCGCTCGCGATCGATCCGCCGAGCGTTCCGGAGTGCCTGCAGGTCACGGGCCGCACCGAGTCGGGCGTCGTCATGGCGGCGCGGCACCGCGGGTACGCCGACGGGATCGACATCGAGGGCGTGCAGTTCCACCCCGAGTCGGTCCTCACCGAGGGCGGGCACCTGATGCTCGCGAACTGGCTGGTGCGTTGCGGCGACCCGGGTGCCGTCGAGCGCTCTGCCGGCCTGGCGCCGGTCGCCCCGCCGCAGGCGAGCTGACCCCGTACCGCGAGGTGATGACATCACCTCTGCCCATGGCTGGGCTCAGTCTTCGACGCGTCCCTGAACGGCCGGGGGCGCCGGGGTCTCCAGCGGCGGCGGTGTCGGGGTGGGTTCGCCGACGAGCGTCGGCTGCGGCTGCGGCTGCGGCTCCGGCGTGGGCGGCGGGTCCGTGTTGCCGGCCGCAGTGAGGACGAACGTGACGTTGCTGCCCTTCTGCAACTGCGAGCCGCCCGCGGGCACCTGCCGGAGCACTGACCCCGGCGGGTACCGGTCGGAGACCTCCTGGCTCGGCGACGGGACGACGAACCCGGCCTGGGTCATCGTCGCGTACGCCGTGGCGTAAGGCTGCCCGACCACGTTCGGCACCTCGACGAGCGGAACACCGTTCGAGACCACCAGGTCGACGCGGCTGTTCAGCTCCCGCTTGGTACCGGCCTTCGGATTCGTCTCCAGGACCTCGTTGTTCGGCCGGTCCGAGTTCCGTCTGGTCACCTTGTTCGGCACCAGATCGGCCGCCTCCAGCGCCTTTCTGGCGTCGGCCAGCGTGAAGCCGACGATGTCCGGCACGGTCGCCCGGACCTCGCCCTGCGACACCACGACACTGACCTGGTCCCCGCGGGACAGCGTGGTCGCGGCGGCCGGGTCCTGCGAGATGACGCGGCCCTCGCTGACGTTCGGGTCGTTCGAGAAGCTGACCACGGCCTTGAGGCCGCGGGCGTCCAACGTCTGTTCGGCCTGCTCCTGCGTCAGCCCCTGCACGGACGGCACGGCGACCTTCTCACCCTTGGTGCCGAGCACCTCCCGCCCGACGACGACGCCGAGCACCGCGACGGCGATGACGGCGAGCAGCAGGAACAGCCAGCCGAAGTTGCGGCGTCCGCCGCGGCCCCCGTCGGCGGCGATGGGGGGCATTGCGCTGGTGCCGGACCGGGACACTATCTGCTGGGTGACCGCGTCAGTCATCACCGCGGGCGCCGAGATGGGCCGGCCGTCCAGCGCGCGCTCGATGTCCTCGCGCATCTCGGTGGCCGACTGGTAGCGGTTCTCGGGATTCTTCGCGAGGGACTTCAGGACGATCGCGTCCATCGCGGGCGTGACCGCGCTGTCGACCTGCGACGGCGCCTTCGCCTGCTCCCGCACGTGCTGGTAGGCCACGGACACGGGGGAGTCGCCGGTGAACGGCGGCTGACCGCTGAGCAGCTCGTAGAGCAGGCACCCGGCGGAGTAGAGATCGGAACGGGCGTCGACCTTCTCGCCCTTGGCCTGCTCCGGGGACAGGTACTGCGCGGTACCGATCACGGCCGCCGTCGCCGTCATCGTCGCCGAGGCGTCGGCGATGGCGCGGGCGATGCCGAAGTCCATCACCTTGACGGTGCCGGAACGGGTCAGCATGACGTTGCCGGGCTTGATGTCCCGGTGCACGATCCCGGCCTGGTGGCTGTAGTCCAGGGCGGTGAGGACGCCGGCGACGATCTCCATCGCGCGCTCGGGCAGCAGCTTGCGGCCGGAGGCGAGCAGCTCGCGCAGCGTCTGCCCGTCGACGTACTCCATGACGATGTAGGGGACGGGCACGCCGTCGGCGTAGTCCTCGCCGGTGTCGTAGACGGAGACGATCGTCGGATTGTTCAGGGACGCCGCAGACTGCGCCTCCTTGCGGAAGCGCTGCTGGAAGGTGGAGTCGAGGGCGAGGTCCGAGCGCAGGGTCTTCACCGCGACGGTCCGGCCGAGCCGGACATCCTTGCCGAGGCGGACTTCGGCCATCCCGCCCCTGCCGAGCACCTCGCCGAGCTCGTAACGCTCGCCGAGAAGCCGAGCCTGCTCTGTCACTGACCGTTCCTTCCCGTCTCCGTGCCGGCCCGCAACCCGTCCCCGCCCGCTGGCGTGGCGCGGACACCCAACGCGTTCTGGGTCTGCGCCACGACGACGCTGACGACAACGGTGTCGCCCACCGGCACTGGGCCGTGCGGCGTGACGTCGGCTACCGTACCCGCCGCCCCGGCGGCGCTGACCTGCTGCTCCTGCACCAACAGCCCCCGGCTCTCCAGACCGGCCCGCACATCGGCCACCGGCCGACCCACCCAGTCGGCGGGGTCGACCAGCACGCTGGGTGGACCCGAGGACACCCGGATCTCCACATCGGTGCCGCTGGAGATGCGCGCCCCCGCCTCCGGAGACTGCGAGAGCACGACGCCGGCCGGCACCGTCTCGTTCACCTCGCGCAGCACCTTGGCCTTCAGCCCGTTGGCCTTGAGGACCTGGCCGGCGTCGTACTCCGCGACCCCGGCCACGGCCGGCACGACCGCGGTGGTGGAGTCGGAGTCGGTCAGCCACAGCGCGGTCAGGCCGAGCGCGACGAACGTCGCGGCCGCGGCGAGCACCGCGGGACGACGGTGCACCGGAGAGCGCGCCTTCCGCCGCTTGCCCGGAGCGCGGTGACCGGACGGGCCGGCCGGCTCCGGCCGCAGCGACGTGCTCGGCGGTGTGTCCGGCCCGGCGCGGTGCGGGCCGGGCCGCGACCGCCGCTTCCAGCGGGCCGCGGCGACGCTGACGCTCGACGGGTCGACCGCCGGCCCGAGCGCCTCCGCGACGACCTCAGGGGTCTTCGGGTTGGACAGGTCGATCCGCAGCGCGAGCAGCCGTTGCGCGAGGTCGGCGGCGCTCTCCGGGCGCTGGGAGGCCTCTTTCGCCAGGATCATGGCGACCATGCGGTTCACCGCGGCCGGCATGCCCTCGATCGGCGGCGGCTCGTTGTGCAGGTGCGCCATCGCGACCGCCAGCGGGTTGTCCCCGCTGAACGGCCGGCGGCCGGCCAGGCACTCGTAGAGCACGACGCCGAGGGCGTAGACGTCGCTGGCCGGCCCGGCCCCGGACTTGGTCGAGATCAGCTCCGGCGCGAGGTAGTGCGCGGTCCCCATCACGGTGCCGCTGCGCGTCAGGGGCAGCGAGTCGCCGGCCCGGGCGATCCCGAAGTCGGTCACCTTGACCGTCCAGGACGGGGTGATCAGCAGGTTCGCCGGCTTGATGTCGCGGTGGATGACCCCGGCCACGTGCGCGACCTGCAGGGCCTGGGCCGCCTGCGCCACCAGTTCCAGCGCCCGGTCGATCTCCAGGGCGCCCTCGCGCTCGATGATGTGCGACAGGGGCTCACCGGGCACGAGCTCCATGACGATGAACGGGACCGAGGCGCCCCCGGCCGGGGCCTGCCCGAAGTCGTACACCTGCGCGATCCCGGTGTGCACCAGCGCGGCGGTGTTGCGGGCCTCGCTGCGGAACCGTTCGAGGAAGATCTCTTCGTCGGCGTACTCCGGCCGCAGCACCTTCACCGCGACCTTGCGGTTCAGCACCTCGTCGGTGGCCCGCCAGACCTCGCCCATGCCGCCTCGGGCGATCCGCTCGTCCAAGCGGTAACGCCCGCCGAGGGTGGGGCGGTTGTTGGGCTGGGTCTCGCCGGTCACTGGGAACCGGTCTGCCGGGTCGCCGCGATCATCGGCCGAGGATCGCCTCCATAACGGCGCGGGCGATCGGAGCGGCGAGGAGATTGCCGCCGACCTCGATCTGCCGTTCGGACCCGCCGTTCTCCAGCACCACCGCGATCGCGATCTTCGGGTCGTCGGCGGGCGCGAAGGCGACGAACCACGCGTGTGGGTTGCGGCCCTGGCCCACCTGCGCCGTGCCGGTCTTGCCGCCCACGTCGACGCCGGAGATCCGCGCGTTGGAGCCGGTGCCGTTCTGGACGACCGACACCATCATCGCGGCAAGGTCCGCGGCCACCTGGGGCCGGATCGCGCGACCGATCTCCTCCGGGTCCGTGCGCGAGAGGACATCGAGATCCGGGGCGCGCACCTCTTCGACCAGGTACGGCTTCATCAGTACGCCCTGGTTGGCGATGGCGGAGACCACCATGGCCATCTCCAGCGGGGTGGCCCGCACATCGAACTGCCCGATCGCCGACTGCGCGGTCTGCGGCTCGTTCAGGTCGGCCGGGAAGATGCTCGCGACGACCGGGATCGGCACCTCGTAGCGCTCGCCGAAGCCGAAGGCCTCCGCCTGGTTCCGCAGGACGTCGTCCCCGAGGTCCATCCCGATCGCGCCGAACGTGGTGTTGCAGGACTTCTTGAGCGCCCGCTTGATCGTCGTCGTCTGGCTGCCCGGGGTGCACGTGCCGTTGAAGTAGTTCGGCAGGTCGACGTTGGTGAGCGGCAGGTCCAGGCGCGCCGGACCCGGCACCTCACCGGTCGGGGTGTACCGGCCCGAGGACAGGGCCGCCGCGGCCGTGACGAGCTTGAAGGTCGACCCGGGCGGATAGGTCTGGTTGAACGCCCGGTTCAGCAGCGGCATCTGGTCGTCGGAGGTGTAACGCTGCCACGCGCTGGTCACCTTCGAGCTGGTGTGGTCGGCCAGGTCGTTGGGGTCGAACGACGGCGTGGAGACCATCGCGAGGATCTTCCCCGTCGCGGGCTCGAGGGCGACGACCGCGCCGCGGCGGCCGGCCAGGCCCTTGTAGGCGGCCTCCTGCGCGGCCGGGTTCAGCGTCAGCTTGACCGTGCCGCCCTGCGTCGACTCCCGGGTCAGCAGGTCGACGATGCGCCGCACGAACAGCCGGTCGTCGTTGCCGGACAGGATGCTGTCCTCGGAGCGCTCGACGCCGGAGCGCCCGTAGATGTGGGAGTAGTAGCCGGTGGCGAAGGCGTAGATCTTGCCGTCGGCGTAGATCCGCAGGTACTTCAGCTTGTCGCCGGTCTCGCGCGAGAACGCGATCGGGTCGTTCGCGACGAGGATCGCGCCGCGCTCGCGGTCGTACTGCTCGAGCAGCACGCGCGCGTTCTTCGGGTCGTCGCGGTAGGAGTCGGCCTTGATGACCTGGATGAAGTTGAGGTTGAGCAGCAGCAGCACCAGCAGCAGGCCGCAAGCCGCCGCTACCCGCCGCAGAGGTCGATTCATGGCCGCACCACCAGGGTCTCCGCATCGGTCGTCGGGGTGGGCGGCGGAGCCGGTCGGCGGGCCGCGTCGCTCACGCGCAGGATCAGGGCAACCAGCGCCCAGTTCGCCACCAGCGAGGAACCGCCGTAGGAGAGGAACGGGGTGGTGAGGCCGGTCAGCGGGATCAGCCGCGTGACGCCGCCGACCACGACGAAGACCTGCAGGGCGAGGATGACGGCGAGGCCGGCGGTGAGCAGTTTGCCGAACGAGTCGCGGGCGGCGAGGGCGGTGCGCAGGCCGCGGTGCACGATCACGCCGTAGAGCACGAGGATCGCCATCAGCCCGGTCAGGCCGAGTTCCTCGCCACCGGTGGCGAGGATGAAGTCGGTGTTCGCGTAGGGGACGATGTTCGGCCGGCCCTGGCCGAGGCCGGTCCCGAGGATGCCGCCGGTGGAGAACCCGAACAGGCTCTGCACCAGTTGATAGGACGCATCGGAGACGTAGTCCGGGTCGAACGGGTGCAGCCAGATCTCCACGCGCCGGTGCACGTGCCCGAAGTTCTGGTAGGCGAAGTACGCGCCGGAGATGAACATGATGACGCCGAAGAACAGCCATGACGTGCGTTCGGTCGCGATGTAGAGCAGCACCACGAAGACGCCGAAGAACAGCAGCGAGCTGCCCAGGTCCCGCTCGGCGATGAGGATCATCAGGCTCGCCAGCCAGGCCAGGATGATCGGACCCAGGTCGCGGCCGCGGGGCAGGTCGAGGCCGAGCACGCGGCGACTGGCCAGGGCGAGCACGTCCCGCTTGACGACGAGATAGCCGGCGAAGAACACGATCAGCAGCAGCTTGGCGAACTCGCCGGGCTGGATCGAGAAACCCGCGACGCGGATCCAGATCCGGGCGCCGTTGACCTGCGAGTACTGCGCCGGCAGCAGGGCGGGGATCGCCAGCAGGACCAGTCCGGCCGCGCCGGCCGTGTAGGTGTAGCGCTGCAACAGCCGGTGGTCACGGATCAGCGCGAGCACGGCGACGAACAGCAGGATGCCGATCGCCGCCCAGATCAGCTGGATGCCGGAGTCCCCACGCGGGGCGAGGGGGCCGAAGGAGCGTTCCGAGGGAACTTTGTCGTCGAGGTCCAGCCGGTAGATCAGCGCGAGGCCCAGACCCTGCAGCAGCATGACCGCGGGCAGCACGATCGGGTCGGCGTACCGGGCGAACTGACGAACCGCCAGATGGGCCACCAGGCAGTAGGCACCCAACGTGGTCGCGTACCCGACGAGCCCCGGCGGCCACTCGTCGGTGACCCCGTAGCCCGCGTTCGCGTAGGCCACGACGGAGATGCCCCACGCGAAGACCAGGAGGAACAACTCGGTGGGCCGGCGGCTGCTCACCGGGGGGTTCAGGACCGGAGGTGCCGGGGTGCTCATCCCGTTACCGCTTCCTCGGTGGCCGTCGCGGTCGGGGACGTCGTCGGCAGGTCGGTCGGGGTCTCGCTCGGCGCCGGCGTCTCCTCGGGCAGCGGCTCCCCGCATGCGTTGGAGACCGGCTCGCCGATCTCCGGCGGGAGCGGGGCGCCCGGACCCGGCGAGGCCGACGGGTCCGCGGAGGCACTCGCCGTCGCGGAGGGTGAGGCGCTCGGGTCGGGGGTGCGGGACTCGTCGGTGTCGTCCTTCGCGCCGTTGGAGGGTTTCGGTGACGCGGTCGCCTCGGCCCTGGCGTCTTCCTCGGCCTGGGCCTCGGCACGAGCGTCCTGGCAGGCGGTCGCGGCGACCCGGAGGTTGTCGACCACCTTGCGGGCCTCGTCAAGGCTGTCGGCGAAGATCGTGTCCTCGACCTCCGACCGGTCGTACGGCGGCAGGTCGGTCAGATCGATGTCCTGGCGCTCGAACGGGTCGGACAACGACATCCCGAGGATCTTCTGCGACAGGCCCTTGTAGATGGCCACCCGGCCGGCGTCCGCACCGACGTAGTACTGCCGTTGGGACCAGGCGTAGCCGCCCCAGCCGCCCGCGACCACGGCGATCACGATGCCGACGATCAGAAATCGGACCCAGAGGGTGCCGAACCACCGGCCGGAGCCGTTCCGTTTCTGCAGATCCGGCAACGCCGAGAGGTCGATCTCGGAGGTCGAACCCGCCGAGGCCGGCTTGTGCCGCCCGGACGCCGCCCCGACGACCACGGGGAGATCGGAGGTCGTGGCGTCGACCTCGACGACGTCGGCCACGATGCAGGTGATGTTGTCCGGGCCGCCGCCGCGCAGCGCGAGCTGGATCAGGGTCTCGGCGGCCTCGTCCAGGGTGGTTCCGCTCAACGCGACCTGCAGTTCCGGATCCGGGACGACGCCGGAGAGCCCGTCGCTGCAGAGCAGGTAGCGGTCCCCGAGATGCACCTCGCGGACAGAGAGGTCCGGCTCCGGGTTGCTCCGGCCGTCCAGGGCACGCAGAAGCAGGGACCGCTGCGGGTGCACGGCGGCCTCGGCCGCGGTGATCCGGCCCTCGTCCTGCAGCTGCTGGACGAAGGTGTGGTCGTGCGTGACCTGTTGGAGGACGCCCTCACGCAGCAGGTAGGCGCGGGAGTCGCCGATGTGCACCAGCCCGAGGCGGCGCCCGGACCAGAGCATCGCGGTGAGGGTCGTGCCCATGCCGTCGAGCTGGGGGTGCTTCTCGACCATGTCGTTGATGGCGTCGTTGGCCTGGTTGACCGCCGTCGCCAGGGCGTCGAGCAGCTCCGTGCTCGGCACGTCGTCCTCGAGCGTGGCCAGGGTCGCCAGCGCGACCGAACTGGCGACCTCGCCGGCGGCGTGGCCGCCCATCCCGTCCGCGACGGCGAGCAGGGACGGGCCGGCGTAACCGGAGTCCTCGTTGCCCTCGCGGATCAAGCCGACGTCGGAGCGCGCGACGTAGCGCAGTGAAAGTGTCATTTGCGCAGCTCGAAGGCGGTCTTGCCGATCCGGATCGGAACTCCGAGGGCGACTGCCATGGGCTGATCCACGCGGGCGCGGTCCAGGTAGGTGCCGTTCGTCGACCCGAGATCCTCGACCATCCACTCCCCGTTGCTCGGGTACAGCCGCGCGTGCCGGTTCGAGGCGTAGTCGTCGTCCAGCACGATCGTCGAGTCCGGAGCCCGCCCGAGGGTCACCTGAGCCTCGGTCAGGGTCACGGTGGTTCCGGTCAGCGTCCCCGCGGTCACGACCAGCTTCGAGGGGATGTTGCGCTTGTTCGGCTTGATCTTCACCGGCTTGGCCGGGCGGGGCGCGGGCACCGGCGCCGGCCGTGCGCCGGCGGTGCGGGTGCCGAACAGGTCCGATCGCATCACGGAGATCGCGGTCAGCACGAACAGCCACAGCACGGCCAGGAACCCCAGCCGGATGACAGTGATGGTGAGCTCGGACATGGCTGGGGCTTACCCCGCCGGCAATCGGAACACCAGCACGGTGTCACCCAGACCGATCCGGGCGCCGTCGGCCAGTTCGGCGCGGCTGACCGGAGCACCGTCCAGGGTCGTCCCGTTGGTCGACCCGAGGTCGACCAGGACGGGCGAATCCCCGAGTTGGATCTCGGCGTGTCGCCGGGAGACGCCGGCGTCGTCGACGCGCAGATCGACCTGGGTGCCGCGTCCGAGGACGGTGACCGGACGGGTCAGCGGGTGCCGCTCCCCGTTCACCTCCAGGTAGGGCACGACGGCGCGGGCGAGCGCGATCTTCTCGGTCTTCGCCGCGGCCTGCGCGGACCGGGGGACGGCAGCCGGGGCCGGCTTGGGTGCGGCCTGGGCCGGCGTCACCGGCTTGACGCTGGCCACGACGGAGCTGCGGATGCGGTGCACCCCGATGTCGAGGTCCAGGTCCTCCTCGAAGATCACCGAGACGTCCCCACGCAGCTGGTAGTTCTGCTCGGCGGAATGGTCGCGGACGACTTCGGCAAGCTCCTCGGACAGCGTTTTGGCGTACACCGAGAGCCGGTCGTAGTCGTGGCGGGACAGCTCGACGACGAAGGAGTTGGGCACGAGCGTGTTGTTCTTGCCGACGATCGCGGCGCGGTCGTCGAGCTCGCGCTGCAACGCGCTGGCGATCTCCACGGGCTGAACGTCGGCCTTGAACGCCTTCGCGAAGGCCCCGCTCACCAGTCCTTCGAGACGCCGCTCGAAGCGCTGGAGAACTCCCACGTCCACCTCCTGGCGGAGACCTGCCCGGTCGGGTGCCGGCGGCGGCCGGGACCGGTGCGTTCCGGCTGCCCGAGGCCGGGAGGTCGGATAGGCGACTGTGCAGCACAGATCGTATCTGCGTTACCGCCACCACCCGCGACATCGGCCGCCTAGGGCCCGGCGTCGGAGTGTTAGCCTCTTCCCTGCGCTGGCGCGAGTGGCGGAATGGCAGACGCGCTGGATTCAGGTTCCAGTGGCCGAAAGGTCGTGGGGGTTCAACTCCCCCCTCGCGCACCAGATGGGGCGGAAGCCCCCGACTTCGTTCGAGGTCGGGGGCTTCCTCACGTTCGGAGCGCGTTGTGGGCGCGTTCGTCGCGGAATGCGACCAGCCGTCTCATAGATCGCCCGGATGGGTGGTCCTGGGGTGTTTCCCCGCTTAAGGTGCGCTCATCAGGGCAGTCCCTGTCCTGAAGCTTCGGAGGTGGCATGCGCACGCGACTCATGGTCCCTGCTCTGGTCGCGACGCTGTTGGCCTCCGTGGCCGTCGCGCCGACCCCGGCGGCCTCCGCCCCGACCGTCCCGACCCGTGCGTCGGCGGACGTCGTCGGGTACATCGTCTTCACCTCCGCCAAGTACAGCCGCAGCGCGGGCCAGGCCAAGAACTTCGAGGGCCCGGGCGACGTCCGCGTCATCGCCGGCGACGGGAGCCTGGGCGTGACGCTGACCAACGGGCCCGCGAACGACCGCGACCCGGTGTTCTCACCGGACGTCCAGACCGTGGCGTTCTCCAGTGACCGTGCCAATCGCCGGGGCGGCGTCACTGATCTCTACGTGATCAACGTCTACACGAACCAGCTCCGGCGGCTGACCTACGGCGCCGGCACCGGGAGCGCCTCCTGGACCCCGGACGGCAAGGCGTTGGTCGTGGACGACCGCAAGGGTCTCCTCCTCGTCCCGGCCGCCGGTGGCAAAACGACGCGGCTGCTGCGCACCCCCAAGGGCCAGTACGACCATTCCCCCACCTGGAGCGCGGACGGCACCCACGTGCTGTTCACCCGGTCGCAGCTCTCAGCGGGCAAGACCATCAGCGAGTCCATCTGGAGCGTCTCCGCCGACGGGGGCAACGCCCACCGCGTGGTCGGGGGCACCGGCGAGATGAAGTTCAGCTCGCAGCCGGCGGTGTCACGGGACGGCTTCACCATCGCCTGGGTGACCCGGACGAAGAAGGGCTCGACCATCTGGCTCGGGGACCTGTACTTCGGGCTGCTCGACAACGTCCGCAAGTTCGTCGTGGACAAGACGCACTTCCTCGGCGGCCCGGCGTTCGCCCCGGACAGCAGCGCCCTCGTGGTGACCCGGAGCCGGGGCAATGCGCGGTACGGCTCCGAGATGATGACCTACGACCTCGCCGACGGGAAGGCTCTCCTGCTTCTGGGCGTCAGCAAGGGCGCGTTGCGGGCGCCCAACTGGGCGGACTAACTTCCGTCGCGTTGCCAGGTTCGACCAAGGTGAGGGTGGTTCGGTAGAACTTTGCCCACCCGCCGAGAGGAACACCCATGAAGATCCACCTCGTCGCGATGTCCGCCGGTCTGGCCCTGGTGCTGGCCGGCTGTGGAGGCGATGACGACGGCGACACCGCCAACGAGATCCCGGAGATCGCCGACGGCTCGCTCTCCGGCACCTTCGCCAAGGTCTCGAACGCACCCAAGGGCACGAAGAAGATCGGCGGCACCGCCGAGATGGTGCTCTCCGCGTCCGGCACCCAGGTCACGATCACGGCGGACAACTTGGACCCGAAGGCCGTCTACGTGGCGCACGTGCATGCCGCCGCGTGCTCGGCAGCGGACCCGGGCGGAGCCCACTTCAAGTACACGCCGGAGGGCGGCGACCTGCCCCCGAACGAGTTGCACCTGCCGGTGACCGTGAACAAGAAGGGCAAGGGCTCCGGGCAGACCACCAACACGGTCAAGGCCGGGCCGGACGCGAAGTCCGTCGTGGTCCACCTCAAGCGGGCGGCCGGCGCCAAGAAGGACGAGGCCAAGCCGCCGAAGCTGGCCTGCGCGGACCTCGCCGCTTCCTGACGCGAACGCGGCGGCAGATTCTGACGCTGCAGCAGGTCGCCGTCAGCCGGCGGCGACCTGCTCGAAGATGTTCACGCCGACGACGCTCCAGGCCCGGTCGCCCTGGTCGTCCATGGCGCGGCGGGGGCCCGCGATGGCGGCCGCCTGGGCCGTTTCGGCCGAGTCGAAGCGGATGACGCCCACCGCGTGGCGCTGATCCTCCGCCAGCAGCCAGCGTCCACCGATGTAGCCGTCCCGCGCACTGACCCGACGCTTCGCGTTGTCTTCCAGGTGGCGCCGGACCTCATCGCTGCGGTCCGGGTCCGTGGCCATGCGCACGACCAGAATGTGCATCCGAGTACCCCCTCGCTGGGCTCTCGCCCATGAGAGCGCCGCGGCCAGGCTAGGTGCGCGGGCGTGCCGGCGACCGGGCAACAGCCAAACCGGTGAACGCAGCAGGGGCGCTTCGTCCCGTGTTCTTGCAGACTGGGCGAATGCCTGAGCTGCCCGAGGTCGAGTCGTTGCGCCGTCTGCTCACCGAGCAGGCGATCGGCCGAGCTGTGGTCCGCGTCGACGTCGCGTCGCTGGCGGTGCTGAAGACCTACGACCCGCCGGTCACCGCGCTGGCCGGGATGTTCGTCACCGGGGTGGCCCGCCACGGGAAGTTCCTCGATGTCGAGGTCGGGGGCGAACTGCACCTGATCGTTCACCTGGCCCGGGCCGGCTGGCTGCAGTGGCGGGCCAACCTGCCGCCGGCGCCGCCGAAGCCCGGCAAGGGCCCGTTGGCCCTGCGGGTCCACCTGGGCGAGCGGGACACCGATCCGCCCGAGAGCGCGTACGGGTTCGATCTGACCGAGGCCGGCACCAAGAAGGGTCTGGCGGCCTACTGCGTCCGCGACCCCGCCCAGGTTCCGGGCGTCGCGCGGCTCGGCGCCGATCCCCTGGCCGACGAGTTCACGCCCGACGTGCTCGGCGAGCTGCTGGCGGCGGCCGGCCGCGCGCAGATCAAGGGCGTTCTGCGCGACCAGTCGGTGATCGCCGGCATCGGCAATGCCTACTCCGACGAGGTCCTGCATGCCGCGAAGGTCTCGCCCTTCAAGCCGGCCAATTCACTCGGCCCCGAGGGCGTCGCTGCCCTGCACGCCGTGATCCGGGAAACCCTCGCCGACGCGATCGCCCGCTCGGACGGGCTCGAGACCAGTCAGCTCAAGCGGGAGAAGAAGGCCGGCCTGCGGGTACACGCCCGCACCGGGCAGCCCTGCCCGGTCTGCGGGGACACCGTGCGCGAGGTGTCCTTCGCGGACTCCTCCCTGCAGTACTGCGCGACCTGCCAGACGGGCGGCAAGCCGCTCGCCGACCGGCGCCTGTCGCGCCTCCTCAAGTAGCGTCGCCGTCGGAGGTCAGCGGACGCGGATCTTCAGGGTCTTGCTCGCCGTGCCCGAGGTGAAGACGCGCAGCGCGTAGGTCTGACGCTTCGTCAGTTTTACCGAGAACTTGACGGAGCCGGTCCGGCCCGTGCGAGCCGCGCCCACGGTCTTCCACGCCTTCGCGCCGCGCACCTGGAGCAGCAGCTTGGTCCCGGCGCTGCCGCCGTCGGCCACGCCGACCACGGAGTACTTACCGGGGCTGCCCTTGGTCCGCGAGGCGACGGCGCGCACCGTGAGGGTCACCGTCACCGTGGCGGTGCTGCTGGTCGAGGCCAGATACGTGCCGTCGCCGGCGAAGCTTGCCGTGAAGCTCAGCGTGCGGCTGGGGCGGACCCGCAGGGCGTAGCTGCCGTCGGCGCCGGTCGTGACGTTGCCAAGGGACGACGAGCCCGTCCGCAGCGTCACGGTGCGGCCGCCGATCCCGGCGCCGCTGCGGGCGTCGGTCAGCATGCCGCGCAACGTGACGGTGGAGCCGTAGCGGATCTTGGTGGCGTCGGCCCGCAGGGACAGGTTGGTGGTCCCGGCCGGGACGGAGGGCGCGGGCTGCGCGCTCGGCGGCGCATCGGCCGCCAGGACGGTCCGCAGCAGGCGGTTGGCCGAGCCCAGCAGGCTGGTCAGTACGCCGAGGATCGAGTGGTTGAGCAGTGCGCTGTTGACCTGGGCCGGAGTGGCCCCCGGCGCGCCCTGCAGGTAGAGCGCGACGGCGCCGGCGACGTGCGGCGACGCCATCGAGGTGCCGGAGTACGTCGCGGAGGCGGTGTCTCCGGAGGAGACGGCGGAGACGATCCGGTCGCCCGGGGCGAAGAGGTCGATGCAGGAGCCGTAGTTCGAGAACTCCGCCCGCGCATCGGTCCTCGTGCTGGCGCCGACGGTGAGTGCGTTCGGGACGCGCGCCGGGGACTCACCACAGGCGTTGACGTTGTCGTTGCCCGCGGCGACCACCACGTTCACCCCGGCGGAGATCGCGCGGTTCACCGCCGAGTCCAGGGAGGTGGAGGGGGAGCCGCCGAGGCTCATGTTGACCACCGCCGGACGGCCGTGCACCTTCTTCTGCCCGATCACCCAGTCCAGCGCGGCGATGATGCCGGAGGTGCTGCCGACCCCGTCGCAGCCCATCACGCGGACGGGGACCAGCGTGACCGACTTGGCCACGCCGTATTTGGTCCCGCCGACGGTGCCGGCGACGTGGGTGCCGTGGCCGTTGCAGTCGTTGGTGCCCTTGCCGTCGTTGATCGCGGTGTAGCCGGGCGCCATCCGGCCACTGAAGTCGCTGTGGCTCGCGCGGATTCCGGTGTCCAGGATGTAGGCGTACACCCCGGTTCCGGTCGCGCCGTAGCTGTACACGGTGTCGAGCGGGAGCGCCTTCTGGTCGATGCGGTCCAGGCCCCAGCTGGGCGTGGGGGACTGCGTGCCGGCCACGCGGACCTCGTAGTCGGGCTCCACCGCGACGACGTTCGGGTCCTTGCGCAGCTGCGCCGCCGCCGCGTCGGACATCTCCGCGGCGAAGCCGCGCAGCGTCCTGGAGAAGGAGACCCCGAGGTCGGCGCCGAGGGCGTCCGCGCGCTTGCGCGCTGCGGTGGCCTCGGTGGTGCTGTCGTCGGTGACGACGATCCACTGGCCCGGAATCTGCTTGGCCGGCCCGGACGGGGGAGCCGCGACCGCGGGCTGGTCGGGCGCTGCGGCGACCGCCGCGTCGGGGGCCAGGGCGGTGAGGCCGAAGGTGCTCACGCCGAGCGCGACCGCAATGGCGATGCGCGGCGCGCGACGACGCGGGGAGGACGCGGGGGGAAGCTCGAACACAGAACACCGCCGGGGGAGTCGGGACTAAAGGCCCCTTCGGCAGGACGTAGGTCAGACGTGAGACCCAATCGCGATTTCTCTCGTTCCGATCCGGAACTCGAGCCCCTCAGATCGGGTGCAACCCGACGCTATGGGCGTGTCGGATCCACCGGATCGGGGTTCGCGGATCGGCCGAGCGGCCTGAACCTTCGGCGCCCGGCACCGCGATGTCGGTGCGCGGGGCCCACGGCCGGGGCCGGCCGGGACCAACGTCCCGAACGCGGAAGGGCGGCGCAGGCCCTAGGCCTACGCCGCCGTCTTGCCCCCGAGTTACTCCCCCGTGCACGGGACCGAAGGTCCCGCCCCGGCGCACATCTCGGTTCCAGCCCCCCACGAACCGAGCCCGAAACGCGTGCCGAAGGTCTGTGTGTTCCTCGTGCTGCTACTTCTTCGCGGCCGGAGCGCTCGGAGAGAGCACCGGCTCGATCGCGTCCCAGCGGGCGATGTCGCACCCGTTGGCGCGGGAGAACTTCGCGTTGACGTTCGCGCCGTTCCACGTCCCCACCACGGCGGCCGTCTGCGGCCCGCCGTACATGAACGTGCAGATCTCGTCCGGCGCCGGCTTCGCGAACGGGTCCGACCCCTCCTGCTGCACCGCCGCCAGGCGGTCGCAGGCCTCGGCCGCACGGGGGTGGTCTCCACCGGTCGGGCTGCAGGTGAGCTTCAGGACCACCGGACCGGCCTTCGCGTCGGCCCGGTAGGTCACGGTCAGCGACGTTGCCGCGTGCGCGGGTTCGGTCGCCGCCGGCGGGAACAGGTCGAGCGGCAACCCCGGAAGGGGCTGCGGCATCGGGGCTGATTCCGGCAGCGAGAGCGCGTGGGCCGCCGTGAGCGAGCCGGTGAAACCGACGACGACGACGGCGGAGGCGACGAGCACGTTGACGTAACGCATAGGACCTGAGACGCGGAGTGACGGTGTCCGGTTCCGCCGGATCCGGGCGGAAAGTTCCAAGAACAGGCAAAGCCCCACGGGGGCTGCGGAACCCGCCCGGGCGGGCCCGGGCGTACGGCGGGAGAATGCGGACATGCCTCCACAAGTACCCGAGATCGAGGTCGACGGCATCCCCGCCGGCGCCTATCTGCTGGATGTCCGCGAGCCCGTCGAATGGGCGGCCGGCCACGTCGAATCCGCGGTCCACATCCCGATGAACGACATTCCGACCCGGATCTCCGAGCTCCCCGAGGACAGCCACATCTACGTCATCTGCAAGAGCGGCGGCAGATCCGCGCAGGTCACGGGCTATCTGGAGGAGAAGGGCCGGCGCGCCACGAACGTCGCCGGCGGCATGCTGTCCTGGGCCACGTCGGGTCGCCGGATGGTCAACGAGACCGGCGAGACGCCGCGCGTCTACTGAGTCCGACGCGCCCGGGACGAACAGAACCCGTCTAGCGGAATTCGAAGACTCCGGTAGATAAAGCTGAGGTCCTTCGCGGCCGGGGGCGACACGTCGAGCCTTCGATACGGCGATCTACGGAATTCGCTAGAGACGGCCATACCGTCGAAGACATGGATCCCGTCCGCAACCCGTACGCGCCCGGCGCCGGCCAGCGTCCGCCCGAGCTGGCCGGCCGCGACCGCGAGCTCGCCGACTTCGACGTCGTGCTCGAACGCGTCGCACGGGGCCGCCCCGAGCGGAGCATGGTGCTCACCGGGCTCCGCGGCGTCGGCAAGACCGTGCTGCTCAACGCGCTGCGCTCGGCGGCGATCGGCCGGCTGTGGGGGACCGGGAAGATCGAGGCCCGCCCGGACCAGTCATTGCGGCGCCCGATTGCCGGCGCGCTGCACATGGCGGTCCGCGAGCTGGCCCCGCGGCACCGGGACCCGGAACGGGTGGACGCCTTTCTCGGCGTGCTCAAGGCGTTCGCCCTGCGCGACGCGGACGTGGGCCCGGCCAAGCGCGGCCGGGCGAGCGGGCGGGTGTGGGAGCCGGGGATCGACGTGCCGGCAGCGCGGGGGCGGGCCGACTCCGGCGACATCGAGATCGACCTGACCGAGCTGCTCACCGACGCGGCCTCGGTCGCCACCGATGTCGGGTCCGGCATCGCCCTGTTCCTGGACGAGATGCAGGACCTGGGCCCGGCCGATGTCTCCGCGCTCTGCGGGGCGTGCCACGAGCTGTCCCAGTCCGGGGCGCCGCTGATCGTCGTCGGGGCCGGGCTGCCGCATCTGCCCGCGGTCCTCTCGGCGAGCAAGAGCTACTCCGAGCGCCTGTTCCGCTACGCCCGCATCGACCGGCTCGACCGGGAGGCGGCCGAACGGGCGCTCCGGGCGCCGGCGGCGGCCGAGGGCGTCGAGTTCACCGACGAGGCGCTGCGGGTGCTCTACGAGCTCTCCGACGGGTACCCCTACTTCGTCCAGGCCTACGGCAAGGTCGCCTGGGACGCCGCACCCAGTTCGCCGATCACCGCCGGCGACGTGAAGGTGGCCGCGCCGGAGGCGGAGGCCGAGCTGGCGGTCGGGTTCTTCGGCAGCCGGTACGAGCGGGCCACGCCGGCCGAGCGGGACTACATGCGCGCGATGGCCGCGCTGGGCCTTTCCACGGACGACGGCCCGGTGCCGACCGCCGACGTCGCGGTCTCCCTGGGCCGGAAGCCGTCGAGCCTGTCGCCGGCGCGCGACGGACTGATCAAGAAGGGGCTGGTGTTCGCCGGCGAGCGCGGATCGGTGGCGTTCACCGTCCCCCACTTCGGCCGATTTCTGCGGTCGCAGCCGTCCTGATGCCTCACCATGAAGAACATGGCTTCTCCGGAGATCGTCGGCCACCGCGGGTCCCGCGAGGGGGTGTACGAGCACACCCTCGGGGCGTTCCGGCGGGCAATCGCCGACGGAGCGGACTCGTTGGAGTGCGACATCCGGCTGACCGCCGACCGCCACCTGGTCTGCCTGCACGACCGGCGCCTGGAGTTCGTGTCCGGGCACCGCGGGCTCGTCTCCTCGATGACGGTCGACGAGCTGCGCGCGGTGCGCTTCGGTGCGCGTCGGCCGTGGCGGCCGGCGGACCGCTACCGCGGTGGGCGCCCGGTGCCACCGCCGCCCGACGCCGCCCCTGACGACACCCGGCTGGTCACGCTGCGGGAGCTGCTGGAGCTCGTGGCCGCCGCCGGTCGGCCCGTCGGCCTGCTTCTCGAGATCAAGCACCCGACGCGCTACGGCGGGCTGACCGAGGCCCGGCTGGTCGAACTGCTGACCGAGTTCGGGTTGGCTCGGCGCAAGCTCGACGCCTTCGGCCGTCCGGCGGTGCGGGTGATGAGCTTCGCCGAGGTGTCCATGCGCCGGATGCGCCGACTGGCTCCGGACCTGGACCTCGTCTACCTGATGGGTCGGCTGCCCCGTCGCTACCGCGACGGATCGCTGCCGGCCGGCGTCGGGTGGGCCGGTATCAGCAAGGACATCGTGCGCAGCGATCCCACGTACGTGGCGCGGGCGCAGGCCAGGGGTCACCGGGTGAACGTCTGGACCGTGAACGAGCCGGAGGACGTCGCGCGGTGCCTCGCCGCCGGGGTCGACACCATCACGACCGACCGTCCACTCGCGGTGCGGGCGCAGGTCTTCGCGCCGCGTTGATCTTTCGGTGCCCTAGGGTCTTGCCCCATGAGTAAGGCCTCCCGCGCGCGCCGCGCCGCCGACCGTGAATCCTTCGTCCAACGCCCCTTCGAGGGCATGGCCTCCGAGTGCGACCTCGTCGCGATGCGGGAGATCGTGCCCGCCGCGACCGCGCCGCTGACGCTGACCGGCGAGTACGCCGACCGGAAGGTCACCGCGGTCACCGTGCTGCCACTGGCGCTGCCCTGTCTGACCCGATCGGACGGCAGCGTGCTGGTGGCACTGCAGACCCAGGTCTCGGCCGGAGACGCGAGCCGCCAGGTCGCCGCCGCGCTGCTCGCGGCACTGAACATCGAGGCCGGTGCGACCCCGACCAACGTCGACATCACCCCGGACACGCCGCCGCTGCAGAAGCTGATCGACCCGTCCGCGCCGCTGGACATCACCGTGCACGACGGTTTCGAGTTCTGGGTGGAGAACCCCGCCGAGATGACCGACGAGGTCAAGGCCTCGCTCGAGCAGGCGAACAGCGCCGCTCCGCCGACCGTCCGGCTCTCGTCGGTGGCGGCCGCGTACTGGAGCGACGAGGGCGAGCGTGCCTGGCTCCGCTGGGTCATGCCGCACGAGGAGTACCCGCTGCTCAACGCGCTCGCGCGGCTGCACGCCGCCCGGGTCGACAGCATCGGCGAAGGCACCAAGTACGTCGGCTCGTTCCGGTGCCACGGGTTGCTCGCGCCGGTCTGGGAGGTGCCCACCGGCACACCCGCCGAGGCGTACGAGGAGAGCGTCCTCGCCCTGTCGGGGCGGCTGGACGAGGCGCTGGCGAACAGCGAGCCCCTGACCTCGGCCGAGCGCCGCGCCCGCGACGGGCTGGCGAACCGGCAGCTCACCATTCGCTGAACCCATGACCGGGGTCGCGGTGGTCATCCCGGCCAAGGACGAGTCTGCCCGGGTGGCCACGACCGTGCGCGCGGCGGCGCGCATCCCCGGCGTCGATCTCGTCGTCGTCGTGGACGACGGGTCCTCGGACCGCACGGCCGACGTCGCTCGGGCGGCCGGGGCGCGCGTGGTCGGGCACTCCCGCAACCGGGGCAAGGCCGCCGCGATGGAGACCGGGGCGGCGGCCGTCGCCGCCGCGGACGACCCGCGGGATCCCCGGCTGCTGTTGTTCCTGGACGCCGATCTGGAGGACAGCGCGTCAGCGGCAGCGGTCCTGGTCCCGCCGGTGCGCGACGGCGAGGCGGACATGGCGATCGCGATCCTGCCGCCGCAGCGCACCGCCGGTGGCGGTCACGGCTTCGTCGTCCGGGCGGCCCGCTCCGGGATCGCCCGCGCGACGGGCTTTTCCGCGACCCAACCGCTGTCGGGCCAGCGCTGCCTCACCCGACCGGCCTTCGAGGCGGCGCGGCCGCTCGCGGCGGGGTTCGGGGTCGAGACGGCGCTCACGATCGACCTGCTGAAGGCCGGCCTCCGCGTGCGCGAGGTGGAGTGCGAGCTGCACCACCGGGTGACGGGCAAGGACCTGCGCGGTCAGCTGCACCGCCTGAAGCAGTACCTGCACGTGCAGCGTGCGCTCCGTCGGCGCCGCCGCTGACAGACCGTCAGGTCCGTTCGCGTGCCCACAGCCCGGCCCAGATGGCGACCACCAGCGGCGTGGCGGCGATCAACACCACGGCCGGGACGATGACGCCGGAGTCGTTGACCGCGAACCCGACGAAGGCGGTGCACAGGCAGGCCAGCATCAGCGGCTGCAGCACCGGGTCCGCGGCCTGCGCCCGGCCGAGACCGTGCAGCCCGAGCTGGTCCGGCCGGAACAGGGTGAGCACGACGAGGATCACGAGCGGGACGGCCGCGGCCACGATCACGGGGGCGTCGACCAGCAACCCGAAGTTCGCGTCCAGCTTCCGGCCGATCACCGCCGGGCCCTCGCCGTCGATCACGTCCTGCACGAAGCGCCCGAGGTGCGAGCGGTCGGCGGCACCCCGTCGCCAGTCCAGCAGTGCGATCGCGGCCGCCGCCGCCGCGGTCCCCGCGGCGACGAGCAGCACCCGCGCGGCGGTGACGCGGATCCCGGCCACGCCGGCCGCGAGCAGTGCGACCCCCGGCAGCAGCGCGAGGACCCCACCGAAGTCGGCGCCGAAGTCCGGCCACCCGTCGATCAGCGCGGCCACGAGCCCGACGGCGAGCACCAGGGCGCCCGCGGCCTGCGGGCGGCCCCGCCGAACCAGCGCCGCGGCGCCGCCGGCGGCGGTGACCAACGAACACACCGCGAACACCGCGAAGGCGATGTTGCCGAAGCCGTAGAAGCGTCCGGCGATCAGCGGGGACAGCCCGAACAGACCATTGAGCTGCAGCCGCGAACCGAGTATCACATCGAGCGCCAGGGCCGCGGCGGTGACCAGCGCGACCGCGGTGGCGGAGCCGTACGGGTGCCGTCGCCACGGCCCGGCCGCAGCCATCGCGGCGATGGCCGCGGACCCGGCGACGAGAATCGCCCACAGGACGAGGGCGGGGGAGCTGCTCGCCCGCCACGGCACGAGGTTCGCGAGCACGGTGGCGGCGGGTGCCGCGCCGAACCCCAGACCGACGAGGGTGATCAGGCGCGCACAACGGCGGCGACCGAGTCGGCCCGCCCGCAGCGCCAGTCCGGCGCCGGCGTAGAGCAGCAGCTGGCCGGCGATCAGCACGGCGAAGAACCAGACGAAGACGTCGCCGATCACCTGAGCGGCGATGTCGCGCCGCTCCATCTCCCGCACCGCGGTGGGTGTGCTCTCGATCCGCTCCCGGTGCTGCAGTTTGCGCCCGTCCAGGTCGGCGGGAAGCGGTTCGCGCAGCAGGGTGGGCGTGAGGTCGGTGATCGTGACGATGCCGGTGCGCCGTGTGGTCTCGGTACGGAGCCAGCCGCGACGCAACCCGCGCAGGCTCTCCTCGCCGGCCTCGACCATCAGCGCGGACAGGTGCGCCTCGTCCGGATCGCTGTCGGCAATCCCCGCCACCATCAGCGCACTGCCGGGAAGGGCGGGCCGCAGCGTCCCGACCAGCCGATCCACGACGCGCAGCGCCGCCAGCCGTTGTTCAGCGTCGAGCGGGAGCGGACCGGTGTCGATCAGCAGGAGATCGCGGCAGCCCCCGGCCGGCAGATCCGCCACCGCATCGGCGTAGGTGGCGCGGACGCGACCCGCGCTGTCCGCGAAGGCCACCGCGGCGCCGGGACCCACCGCGCAACGCAGGTCGTCCGGGCTCGTCGTCACGCCCGGCCGCGCGCCGGCCAGCGTGCCCCAGATCGGGTCGTAGGAGTGGTCGTCGTTGGGCGCGACCAACGCGTCCCAGCCGGGCACCGTCGCGCCGGAACCGTTTCCGGTCGGCGCCGGGATCGGGGCGCACTTCCCGGCGGGCCGGGGGCCGACGGAGCGGGCACCGGAGTTCAACGTCAGCCACCCGTCGAGCGGGCAGGCCGTCGGTTCGACGGTGCGCACCGACAGCGCACCGAGCGAGGACTCGCGGGCCAGCACCCACATGCCGGGCGTCGGGATCTCCCCCTGCACGTCGGACCAGCGCAGGCCGGGGACCCCGACGAAGACGATCGCGGGTTTGGGTGCACCGCCGGGGAACACCGGGGGGTGCGACGCCGCGGCCGGCGCGGGCAGTCCGGTGAGGAAACCGGCGACGGCCAGCCCGGCGAGCAGGGCCCCGCACGCCTGGCGGAGCCTGCGCACCTCGATCCCCCCGATTCCTTCGCGTGCCGAATGCCGATCACCCTAGGGGCGAGCCCTAGCCTGAGAACGTGAGCGATCCGGTAAGCCTTCTCGCGGCGGGGACGTCCGGGATTGCGATGGCGGTCGCTGCGGCGGCCCACGTGAGGTTCCGTCGGCTGCGCAAGGCGTGCTCCCTGCTGCAGGGCACGGCCGGACACAGCTCCTTCATCGTCGCGGTCTCCCGGCAGACGGCGGAGATGGAGCGGTTGCGCGCCGAGCTGGGTCGGCTCCACCGTGAGTTCGACCAGTTCCGCGCCAGCATCGATTCCTCGATCCGCCGGGTCGCGGTGCTCCGCTACGACGCGTTCGGCGAGATGGGCGGGCGGCTGTCCTGGTCGGTCGCGCTGTTGGACGACGCGGGCGACGGCGTGGTGCTCACCGCGCTGGTCAACCGCACGGACAGCCGGAGTTACATCAAGACTCTGCGCCGCGGCGTTCCCGACATCCGGCTCTCGCCCGAGGAGATCTCGGTCGTCGACGCCGCGCTCCGCCCGGGCACCCGCACCGGGTCGGTGCGGATCCCCAACCCGGCGAAACCCGCGGCGCCGATCTCCCGCTGATCAGGTCATCGCGTCGGTGCCGGGCGGGATGCGCACGATCAACGCCTTCGGCTCGACGACGACGGTCATCTCCTTGCTCGGGGTGAGCAGGTCCCCGTCGATCTCGCGCGGCCAGACCCGGTCGGAGACGATGTGGATGCGCCGGCCGCGGAAGTGTTCGATGCGGGCCCCACGGGCGCTGGGCCGGCGGCGGATGACGTGCAGGCTGAGCATCAGCCAGTGCCGGAGCGACTTGGGCACCAGCACCGCGACGTCGAGGATTCCGTCGTCGGGGACCGCCTCGGGCATCAGCAGCATCCCGGCCTGCAGGCGCCCGACGTTGCCGATCACGACACCGCGGGCCCGCAGCTCCACCGGTTCGGCGTCATCGACGGTGATGGTGATGTGTGCGCGCCGGTCGAAGATGTGCCTGGCGCCGGAGACGGCGTAGGCCGGCCAGCCGATGCGCTTCTTCAGCTTCTCCGGGGCGTCCATGATCATCGCGGCATCGAGTCCCATGCCGGCCATGACCGCGAACCGGTGGTTCTCGTCGACCCGGCCGACGTCGATCTTGCGGTCCATGCCGCCGAGGCCGATCCGCAGGCACGCGTCCCGGTCCGACGGGAGCTGCAGGTTCCGGGCGAGCAGGTTGCCGGTGCCGGCGGGCAGGATCGCGAGCGGGACGCCGGTGCCGGCGAGGCCGGAGAGCACGCTCATGATCGTGCCGTCGCCGCCGCAGGCGAACACGACGTCGGCGCCACCTTCGGCGGCCGCCTTCGCATGGCCGTGGCCGAGCTCGTCGAGCCGGGTCTCCAACCACCACGGCGTGTGCCACCCGGCCGCGGCCAGGTAGGCCGTGACCGCGAGCCGTTCCTCCTCCATGTCCGCGACCTTCGTGGGGTTCACGATCACCGCGGCGCGGCGCCGGTCGGGCAGCGGGATGTCGTCGATCGAGGGCCGCTGTTCGAAGCTGCCGCCGAGCAGCACGTAGCGCGTGGCCACGCCGACCGACAGCACGCCGGCGGCGACCGAGACCGCAATCTCCTCGAGGCGGTACTCGCCGAGGTAGAGCTGGCCGATCCCGACGGCGAGGACGAGGAACCAGGGGGCGACTCCGCCCAGGCTCCGTCGAACGGGGGTGCGCAGCCGCCGGCCGAGCACGACCGAGAGGGCCCCGTAGGTCGCCGCGGCCAACCCGGAGGCCCCCGCCGGGAAGCTGGTGCCGGGGACGGCGGCGCTGGCCACCACGAGCACCAGCCCGGCGATGAGCATCGCGGAGAGCAGGAAGATGCTTTCGCGCCACCGCCGGAAGCCCACCCGCATGCCCGCGACGATGAGCACCACCGGCGGGACCGCCACGGCGGCGGTGCCGAGGGCCTCGACCGAGCGCGCCAGCCCGCGCCACCCGCCGCGCGCCTCGTACGGCCACTCGGGGGCGGGCCAGGCGTGCATCACCAGACCGGCCACGGTGAAGACCGCGGTCAACACCACGACCGGCACGCACAGGCGGCGGACGAGGCGCACGAGGTCGGGCGTCATTGGGGAAAGCTACCCGTCGGGCGCGGGGTGCCCCCAACTTCGGCCGCCCACCGCCGTGATCGGATGACGGGGTGACGGGGAGGGTGGAACGGCCACGAGCGGTGGCCTGTGACCTGGACGGCACCGTGCTGCGGGACGACCTGTCGGTGTCTCCGCGTACCCGCGCCGCACTGGCGGCGGTCGAGCGGGCCGGCATCCTGCTCGTCTTCGTCACGGGCCGGCCGCCGCGCTGGATGCACCCCGTCGCGTCCCAGACCGACCACCGCGGCCTGGCCATCTGCGGCAACGGGGCACAGCTGTACGACCTGCACTCCGAGAAGGTCGTCGACGAGAATCTGATTCCCGCCGAGACCCTTCTTCAGGCGATCGAGCTGATCCGGAGCGCCGTGCCCGGCGTCAGCTTCGGGATGGAGTACGGCGACTACTTCGCCTACGAGTCCGCGTTCCCGATGCTCGACAAATGGCGGAGCCCGGACCACCGCGTGGTACCGCCCGCCGAATTGTGGGCGCGGCCCGGCGCCAAGCTGATCATCCGTCACGACGACCACACCTCGGACGATCTGGCGGGAACGGTGCAGGAGATCGTCGGCGGGCTGCTCGAGATCACCCATTCCTCCTACGCGGGGCCGGCCTTCATCGAGGCCTCCGCCGCCGGGGTGACCAAGGCGACCGCACTGGCCCGGCTCTGCGAGGCGCACGGCATCGGGGCAGCCGAGGTCGTCGCCTTCGGGGATCAGCGCAACGACCTGCCGATGCTGGCCTGGGCCGGTCGGCCCTATGCCATGGCGAACGCGCACCCCGACGTGCTCGCGGCGGTGGAGCATCGTGCGCCGAGCAACGAAGAGGACGGCGTCGCCGTGCGAATCGAGGAGATGCTCGGATCCTGACGCTCCGTCAGGCCCGGGTCGGGTCGAAAGCGATCATCGACGCGAGCATGGTCGCCACGTGGAGGTTCACCTTGCGCTCGAGAGTCAGGACCTCGACGCCCGCGGCTTCAGCGAGATCGCGGCGTAGCTCGGGGCGCGCGCCGCGACGTGCTCACTACAAGTACTGGCCCTGGCCGCCGCCGCCGCTCACCGGCATCCCGTTGGGATCCATGGCGAGCTGCGGACCGCCCGGCAACTGCCGGCGCATCTGCTCCAACTGGGCGCGGGCGGCCATCTGCTGCGCGAACAGCGCCGTCTGGATGCCGTGGAACAGACCCTCGAGCCAGCCGACGAGCTGGGCCTGCGCGATCCGCAACTCGGACTCGCTCGGGACCTGACCTTCGCCGAAGGGCAGCGACAGCCGGGACAGCTCGTCCACCAGCTCCGGAGCCAGGCCCTGCTCAAGTTCCTTGATCGTCGAGAGGTGGATCTGGGCCAGCCGCGCGCGGCTCGCCTCGTCCAGGGGCGCGCTCTTCACCTCGTCGAGCAGCTGTTTGATCATGCTGCCCAGCCGCATCACCTTGGCCGGCTGCTCGACCATCTGCGTGATCGACTGCTCGTCGGTGCCGTCGTCCGGCGGGCCCTCGACGGCCATGCCGGCCGGGGTGACCACCAGCACGCGCTGGTCGGAGTTCTCTTCGGTCTGCTGCTCGGTCATATCGTCCATCCTTCCTGATCCTCTAACGCTCAACCTCGAGCAGGACCTTCCCGACGTGCTCGCTGGCCCCCACTACCCGGTGGGCCTCCGCCGCCTCGGTGATCGGCAACACGCGGTCGATCACGAGCCGGAAGTCGCCGGAGTCGATCAGCGGAACCACGTGTTCGGCGACGGCCGCGACGATCGCGGCCTTCTCGGCCACCGGCCGGGCGCGCAGGGACGTGGCCAGCACCGCAGCCCGCTTGCCGAGCAGCATGCCGAGGTCCAGTTCGGCCTTGATGCCGCCCTGCATCCCGATGACGACCAGGCGCCCGTTGACCGCCAGCGCGGCCACGTTCCGCTCGAGGTATTTGGCGCCCATGTTGTCCAAGATCACGTCGGCGCCGCCGGCGGCGCGCACGGCCTCGACGAAGTCGTCGTCCCGGTAGTTGATGAGAACGTCGGCGCCGAGTTCGGCGCAGCGCGCAAGCTTGCCGGCGCTGCCGGCGGTGACCGCGACCCGGGCCCCCACCGCCTTCGCCAGCTGGATCGCGGTCGTGCCGATCCCGCTCGCGCCGCCGTGGATCAGCAGCAGCTCGTCCGGGCGCAGGTGCGCGAGCAGGAAGACGTTCGACCACACGGTGCAGGCGACCTCGGCCAGGCCGCCCGCGTTCCGCAGGCTCATGCCGTCCGGACGGCGCAGGAGCTGCCCGGCCGGCACGACCACGCGCTCGGCGTAGCCCCCGCCGGCGAGCAGGGCGGCCACCTCGTCGCCGGCCGACCACCCCGTCACCTCGGGCCCCACGGCGGCGATCCGGCCCGAGCACTCCAGGCCGGGATAGGGCGAGGCGCCGGGCGGCGGGTTGTACTTGCCCTCGCGTTGCAGCAGGTCAGCGCGGTTGACGGCGGTGGCCGCCACCTCGACGAGCACCTCGCCGGGCCCGGGCTCCGGGTCGGGGACCTCCGTCCACCGCAGTACCTCGGGGCCGCCCGGCCCGGTCATCGTGATCGCGCGCATGGACGGACGCTATCCCCGGCACGATCTCGCGGGCCGGGCGGGGAGTTTGGGACAATTTGGACAAATGGGGTGAACGTTAGCCGTTGAGTCCACGGTGACCTGCGGTGAGGATTCTTCCCATCCGGGAGAAACGCCGCTCAGGATCTCCCCGGGACCCGGGGACACCCATGACACCGCCGCTCCGAAGGTTCGCGCTCGCCGCCGTCGTGGCCGGCGGGCTCGGACTGGCAGTGCCCGCGGCCGCCGCTCTCGCCGCGGATGGGGAGCCGTCGGCGGTGTCCGCGGCCGACATCGGAGCCACACCAGCGATGGTCGCGACCGAACGGGCCACCACGCGGACGGGCGAGATGTCCATCCCCCCGGCCGGCCCCGTCGGGTCCCCGGACCCGGCGCTGCTGATCGGCGTCGGGATCGCGGCGCTCGCCGGCGCCGGCGGACTGTTCGCGGCCGCGCAGTACGCGGCACGCGGCGCCTAGCCCGGAGCCCCGGTGTCCGGGCAGCGGGTGGCGGGCGCGATCACCGCGCTCGGACTCGCCATCCTCACCACCGGTGCCTACACGATCACGATCGGCGTCGCCGCCAAGGCGGAGGCCCCGCGGCTCGAGGCGCCGCTGTACTCGGCGGCGCGGCCGCCCTCCGACGTGACGGTGCCGCTGATCCCGCCGCCGGCGCTCGCGCGGTCGCTGCCGGTGACGCTCACGATTCCCGCCCTCGGCCTGCAGGCCCCGGTCGGCGAGGTGGGTCTGGGTCCGGACGGGGGGATCGAGGTCCCGGTGCCGGGCCCGACCTATGACCTGCCGGCCTGGTACCGCTACTCCCCGACCCCGGGAGAGCTCGGGCCCGCGATCATCGAGGGCCATCTGGACACTCCGACGGGCGAGCCTTCGGTGTTCTACGGGCTGGCCCTGCTGGCGGCGGGCAACGAGATCGTCATCACCCGCGCGGACTCCCAGGTGCTGACCTTCCGCATCACCGAGGTCGCGCGCTACGCGAAGACGGATTTCCCGACCTCGGCCGTGTACGGGGATCTCGATCACCCCGGACTGCGCCTGCTCACCTGCGGAGGCGCCCTGGACGAGGAGGGCAACTACCGCGACAACGTTGTGGTGTTCGCCACCCTCGTCGCGGCGGCCGACCCGGTGGAGGCGGGCACTTCGGAGCGAACGGGCTACGGTTTGCTCTCATGAGACTGGAAGCCTTTCCCGGCGCCGTTCCGGTCGAGGATTACGTCAAGCGGACCTACGACGCGTGCCTGCAGCACGGGCTGGTGTCCGAGAAGACCTTGGCCATGGTCGGCGTGTGCCGCGACGAGTTGACCGATGCCCTCACCGAGCCGATCCGGGCCACCTGGGGTCCGCCCTTCCGGATGAGCGGCATGGCCGGAATGCTCTTCCTCGGCCAGGCGGGATTGCGCGCCGCGCAGTTCCACGCGCCGGGCGCGGACGGCCGCCGGCGGTACGTGGTCTACGCGATGCCGCACGTCGGCGTCGACGACGAAGGCCGGGTGGGATACGTCCACCGCCCGGGCCAGGACATCACCACGACCGCGTGCGGCGCGCTCATGGCCTTCCGCTCCGAACTGGAAGCCGGGAACGTCCACAGCGAGATGGATCCCTACGACCTCGAGATGAGCCTGATGCGGCAGCGCTTGCTGCGCTCCATCCCCTACGGCCAGGTCCCGGAGATCGCGGAGCTGACCGCGATCGCGCGCGACGTGATCCTCGACGACCTGAGCCGTACCGCGGCGCGGATGCACAGCTGGGGGGACGCCGACATCGCGGTGTTCTCCGGGATCCACATCCACACCTCCGACGGGGACTACATCGCGCCCGGGCACTCCTCGGTGCGGATCGCCGGCAGCGGGGACAACCCGGTCCAGCTCTAGCGCCGGGCCTCCGCGGCTTCCCGGGAGCCGATCTGGGGACGGGAAGATGTGCTCGCTTTCGCGGCGGAACCGCCACGCGACGACCTCGCGGTGCTGGTGTTGCGCAACCCGACCTGAGCGGAGCCGCAGAACTGACGGAGCGTCAGCGGAAGGTGCTGCCGGTCGGATCCACCCACGTGTCACCGAGACGAGCGGCGTCGTAGATTCCGTCGACCTCACCAGCGTCCAGACGAGCCGGGAAATCCGCGAACCACCGGATCAGCTGGCGGCGCGGCAGTACGTCCACCCGGTTGGGGATGTCGTAGAAGCGGACCTCACTCACGCCGACCAGAGCCACGATCGGGCGGACGAACACCCGCCGGTCGAGGGCGCCCGACAGCACGCGCGCGCTGCGCCAGGCCTGGGCGCGAGCCTCGCGCAGATACGGCCACGAGGCGCCGTGGATCTTGAGCTCGTCACCCATCACCTGCGCCTCGATCCGCTCCATCGGGCCGCGCGGCTTGTTGGTCCGGAAGCCGCGCGTGGAGACGGTGAAAACCCCAGGCGGGCCGATCACCAGGTGACTGATCGCCGGGCGGTCCACCCCCACCGGCACCGAGTGCAGTACCCGCCAGCGCGGTCCGAGCCGCTCCAGGTCCACCGCGACCTTGCGCTCGGCGTTCGCCGTCTCGCGCAGCCACGCCTCGTCGGTGCGGACGCTGAGAATCCGTTCCGCGCGGGAGCGCAGCGGGCTGGTGGCGCGCAGCTCGCGGGCGCGCTCCACCGGGATCGCACCGGGCGCGTTCAGCGCGAGGTCGGTACCCGGCCGCGCCTGGTAACCGAGCGGGTTCGTTCCCATGCTCACGAGTGTGCCCGCCGCCGGCTCAGATCACCGCGACGGCACGGACGGGCGCGCCGTCGGCCCCGGTCAGGGGGAGCGGAAGCAGCCAGATCTGCGCGCCGGCGGGCACGGCCTCGAGATTGGTCAGGTTCTCGGCGATCACCGCGCCGGCGCGGGCGAGCAGGTGGTGGGTGGGCAGGGCCGGATCCCCGGGGCGGTCGATGCTCGGGGCGTCGATGCCCACCGTCCGCACGCCGGTGCCGAGCAGCAGCCGGGCCGCGGTCGGGTCCAGCCACGGGTGCTCGTCGTAGCGGGACGTCCCCCAGTGCCGGGACCACCCGGTGCACAGCAGCAGTACGACCCCGGGGCCGAGGGGCAGGTCGTCGAGGTCCTCCGGGCCGATCGGACCCTCCTGCCCCCGTAGATCGGCGACCACCGCCGGCCCCGTGAACCGCTCCAGGGGCAGCTGATCGAGGGTGGGAAGCGAATCGTCGACGTGGAACGGGGCGTCCACGTGTGTGCCCGTCTGGGACCCCAGGTGGAGCTCGAGCACGTTGTAGCCGTGCGTGGCGATAGTCGCGGCCGGGGACGTCCGGACCTGCGGATCGCCCGGCCAGGTCGGCATCGCCGCCGTGATCGGGTGGGACAGGTCGAGCAGGCGTGCCACGGTCAGGCGGGGCGGGCGCTGGGATAGGCGCGGTCCGGCCGAACCAGGACGGCGGTGCGGCGCTCCTCGCGCATCACGCGGTCGTAGGTCTCCCAGTCGTCGTGGGTGCCGCCACAGGCCACGAACACCTCACGCACCAACACCCGGAGCCGCTCGGAGTCCACGCCGGGCGCCGGATCGTCCGGCCCGATCAGCTCTGCTTCGCCCTCGACGGTCGCGTACTCCCAGCCGCCGCGGACGGCCACGCTGATCCGCGGTCGCTCCCGCAGATGCGCCAGCTTGCGCGCACCGCCCACCGCGACGAACCCGACCACCTGCTCGCCGCTGGTGGGGTGGGCCAGAACGCCCGCGTTGACCAGCGACGACGCGATGCTGCCGTCGCCGCGCAGGGTCGAGACGATGGACAGGCCGGAGTCGATGCCGACCACGCGCGCGAAGTTGGACAGGTCGACCATGTTCGGCACGCTACCGGGCTGCCGGGCATAGTTGCCGGATGGACCACTACGCGGCCCTGGGGCTCCCGCGCAGCGCCGACGCTGATGCGGTGCGTGCCGGGTACCGCGATGCGGTGCGGCGGTGGCATCCCGACCGCGACCCGAGCCCGGCCGCCGCGGCCCGGTTCCTCGCCGCCCAGCGGGCGTTCGAAATCCTGTCCGACACCAAGCGGAGGGCCGAGTACGACCGCGAGACCGCCAACGGCCTCGGTGACCTGCTGCTCATCCCCCTGCCCTTCCTGCGCAAGCAGGTCGGGCGGCTGGTGCGGGGTGGCAGCGCGGTCCTGGCCGATCTGGCCGAGCGCCGGCGTCCGCCGAACGGCTGATCTCGGGACATCCCGAACTGCTACATCGCCGCCGAAAACCGACAGATCGTGCAACCGACCAGGTATTCCGCGCGTCAATCTGGTACCGAGCGCGGCGGCGGGGGGTCGCCGTGCCGGGTTCCACTGGGGGTGGGTCCGATGCGCGCATCGATCGTTGGCACGACCGTTCTGGCGGCGGTGGCCGCGGCGGTGGTGTTGCCGGCCGGCGCGGTTTCCGCACGGACCGATTCCGAGGCGCCGAAGATCGTCTCGGTCTCCGCTCCCTCGATCGTCGGCCTGACGAGCAAGGGTGCGAGCTTCGACATCGCCGTCGCGGCCAGGGACAACATCGACATCGCCCGCGTCGTGGTCGGTCTGATCGACACCACCGGCAAGTACGCCAAGCCGGTCGGCGTCCAGGCCGAGCTGGTCCGGGGCATGAGCTGGGCGGGTACCTACCGCGCCCGCGTCACCATGCCGACCTCGGTGCCGCTGGGCACGTGGAACGTCAGCGCGTTCGCCGAGGACACCAACGGCAACCGTTCGGGCGGCGTGACCACGGTGCGCGACACCTTTGTTCTCAAGTACGCGACGCGGATCGCCGGGCTCAACGCCGGCCCGGAGCCGGTTCAGCGGGGCGCCGCCCTGCTCGTCACGGGCAAGCTGCAGCAGGCCGTCGTCAGCGGCTGGGGTGGCTACGCGGGGCGTTCGGTGCTCGTGCACTTCCGCAAGACCGGGGCCTCGACCTGGACCAGGATCGGCACCGTCACCTCCGGGGTCAACGGCAGCTTCTCGTTCCTGACCAAGGCTCAGGCCACCGGCGAGTGGCGCGCGGTCTACAAGGGCGATGCCAATCGGGCCAAGGCGACCTCGCCGGTCGACAAGGTCGCGCTCGCCCGCTGACCTCAGCGCCGAGCCGCCGGCGACTGCTCGGCGTACCAGGCCAGGTGCTTGCCGAGACCGAGCCCGCGCAGCGGCGCGAGGACGACGGCCCCGAGTCCCGTCAGGGTCGGCGCGAGCGGATCGACGTACGCCGAGCCGGCATGGATCTCCAGCGTCCGGCCCTGAAAGCCACCGAGCTCCGTGCGCAACTGCGCCAGCACCATCTCCGCCCACGCGTTGCGGTCTCCGACCGGTTGGCGCGCCTGCGGTAGGTCGTAGGGGGCGACCACCTGCTCCGGCGGCAACAGTCCGTACCGGGAGCTGAGCACGAACCAGCGCCGCCGGCTGCGCTCGGCGTACGCGCGCCGGGCGCGAAACAGGGGGCTGGTGAACAGGTCGGCGGCCGGAGCCGGGTGCTCAAGTTTGGTCTGGACGCAGCCGAGCAGGAGCACATGGCGGGCAGCCATCAGGCCACCCCCTCGCACCCGTTGCGCTCCCACGCCTCGAAGAAGGCCTCCGGTACGTCGGCGAAGAAGTGCCGGCCCGGGACAGCGGCATCGAAGAGCGGATGCAGGTGGCCCTCGTGCCACCAGTGCACGATCGGGCTGATCGGTGCGTGGTCGTGGCTGTGGTCGTAGGCGGTCAGGACCTGGATCGCGTCGAGGTTGGAGTCGATCGCGTCGCTCACCGGGGCGATGACGAGTTCGTGCCGGCTGGGTACGGCGACGATCACCCCCTCGGGCCAGTGCGTCCGGCGGTCGCCGAGGATCGCCAGCAACTCGGGAAGGACGAGCACCTTGGACGCGATGAAACCGGACTCACCGCGGACGCAGAACACACCGGCACCCTTGCCGGTGACGACCTGGACCTCGTCGGGGCGGATGTCGAGGAGCCGCTGCCGGCCGAGAGCATGCATCTTCTCGACGTCGACGCCGGAAAGCTCCTTGTCGTGGATCCAGCGGACGAAGTCGCCGTCCTTGTGCACGAGCAGCTCGTGGAACCCGGCCCCCAGCGAGCGGGCGTAGGTGTACCAATCGACCTTCTCGGCATCGAGCTGAGCGAGCCGAAGGTGAACACCGTCGCGAATCTGATGTGGCGTCAGTGGCTGGGGTTCCTGGGGGAAGTTCGTGAGCAGGTCGTCGAGATACCGGTTCACCACTGCGGGCCATCCGGCGTCGCCGCCACTGCGGCGACACAGCGAGCCCAGGGTGGTGAGGCCGAACTGACGACCGTCCGCCGTCACGAGGTGGTCGGCATACACCGCCGCCTCCAGCCCCCGTTCCGCCAGGGCGGTGCGCATGAGGCTGCGCACCCGTTGACTCTGACTGGCCGTCAGGCCCGGCAGGCAATGGGTGCCTGCCGACTGCGGCTTCCGTAACGCCATCGTGTTCCCCCTGTCGTATGCGGTGCGCACACGGTGGCCGAATTCGGCGCGGGAGATCAGGCGGGCCGGGTGTTCTGTGGACAACCGGCGAGGCGGTCGGTGGCTGTGGACAAGTCGCCAGGTGAGGGTCGACCGGAACTACGCCGTCAGTTCGACGCTGCCACCGGAGACCTCACGGATGCGGATCATCAAGGCGCGCACGAAGGTGTCGGCGGTGAACGGCTCAGGGTCGCCGGTGAAACGGTGGGCGCGGACCGCGAAGAACAAGCAGGCGCGGAGCAACGCGAGGTCGGCCGGCAGCTTCCCGGTCGGTTTCCAGTGGTCGTGGACCGGGCGAACCACAGCCCCGAGTTCGGGCACGGTGCCGTAGGCGGCGTAGCCGTCGTAGCTGTGGGCGAACCGGATCACCACGGCGTCGTCCGCGCTCTCCGGCGGGACCGGCACCATCATTCGCACGGATACTCCTGACCTCGGGCATCCGAAGTTTCCCACGGGCTGAGTCGGCGGCCCGTGTGAACCGTTCCGGTTCCTCGCGCGTCGTGGTAGCGACAAGGGCAGAGCTGGGGGAGAGATGACGCGGAATCGGATCGGTCGGGCCACGACGTTCGTCCTGGTGGGAGGCATGACGGCGGCGGTGCTGTCCGCGTGCGGGGACGACGGTGCTGCGGTGTCGGCGCCGTCCGGTGAGGGGACCTCGACCCCCCGACCGGCGGTGAGCGCGGCGCCGTTCGACGCCAAGGCGATGGTGTCCGCGGGCTACACCGTGAAGTCCACAACGGCGATGCCGCTCGGCCCGGCGGGGGAGCCGGATTACCAGGTGGTGGTCTCGACGGATGCGGACGCGGTGAAGGGCGGCACGCAGAACGTGCAGGCCTTTGCCTACCGGGGCAACGCGTGGACCGAGGTCTTCGACGCCGCCGACAAGGCGGTGCCCTACGAGATGCAGGGTGACTTCGGGTCCCCCGAGGCGAACAAGACGCTGGACCCGGTGCTCAACCAGAAGCACTGGATCGACGAGGTCGCCGTGCGGCCGGTGCGCTTCGGTTTGGACGCCGCGTCGTTGGTGATCCACGGCGAGGACAACGACAACCCGCACGTGCTCGGCGTGCTCGCCGTTGTCGACTTCGTGTCGGAGCCGGGCGAGGCGCACCTCGACCACTTCGAGATGGCCCAGGACCTCGGCGCCCCGGCCGTCACCGGCTCCGGCGACGCTCAGCAGCTGGAGGTGCCGAACTACTGGTACCCGTGGCTGAACGGCGGCGACCCCGCGAAGTACACGCAGACCGTCGGGCTGGCCTCCGGCGACGGGGTCGGCGTGCTCGCCGACAGCCGACCCTGGGTGGGGGCCTGGGTTGCCGCGAGCCAGAACCCGGGCGTCCGGATCAGTGAGGTGATCGCCGGTGGCCCGGCCGAGGGTGCGCTCGAGGTCGGGGACCGGGTCGTCTCGGTCAACGGCAACACCCCGGAGCAGGGCCTGGGCCCGGAGCTGCTGTCTCTGAAGCCGGGCGACCAGGTGACCTTCACCGTCGACCGCGACGGCACGATTCAGGACGTGAAGCTGACGCTGGGTGACATGTCGAAGGCTCCGGACTTCTGGGGGACCCCGACGCCCGCCACCATCGGGGTGGAGGTCGCGCCGCTGTCCGGCCGGCCCGGGATCGTCGTGACGTCCGTGACCGCCGGGAGCCCAGGGGCCGCGGCCGGCCTCAAGAAGGGCGACGCCATTCAGCGCGTCGGCGACGTCCCGACCGGCGAGCCGTCCGACCTCGACGCCGCACTGTCCGGGCGGGCCGGGCAGGAACTGGAGGTCGAGGTCCAGCGCGGCACCGGGGAGAGCGCGACCACGAGCGTGACTCCCCAGGCCGTCGGACCCGAGGGCGACATCCAGGTCGGGCTGCTCTGACCGCCTGGTGCGGATAGCTCCCGCGCCCGGCCGGTCGGGCGATCGCCAAATGTGCGGAAAGTCCCCGCATGCCGCTTGTGGAGGACCGACGCTGGATGGAGCGGCACACGGACGGGCTGCGCGGTGGCCACTGCGACCGGCGCCGCCGAAGGATTCGAGCTGGGAGGAACCGTGGGATCGACGACGAAGGTTCTGTGCGTGGCGGGGACACTGCTCGCCGCGGGACTGCACGCCGCACCCGCGGAAGCGGCCCCGGCCGCCCCCGGTGCCGTGGTGAGCAAGACCTGCACGAAGACCGCCGACGGTGTGCAGGTGAAGGTCCGGATGCGGTTCGACATGCGCACGGCCACGGACCTGAACCGGGTCCAGTTCCACCGCGTCCGGGTCAGCCACCCCGACGGCGTCGGGGCGTACCGGTCGAACCAGGTCCGCTCGGTGGCCACGACGCTGGTGTACGAGTCGGAGGCGTCCAACCCCCGGCTCGGCAGCGCGGCCTGGGCCGAGCGTCGGGGCGACCGGCCCGCCTACAACAAGTGGCTCCGCATGGAGATGGGTTCGGTCACCGCCGTCGTGACGTTCCGCCTGCGCAATGGCGAGCGCATGACGATCACCTGCGCGGAGCGGTTCCCGAGCGACTGAAATGGCGCGTGAAGTCGACGCCGTGGGGTAGTCGCGAGCTCCGAGATCGACGTCGGAAGGTGCCTGCATGACGGAGCCACAGCCCCGCCCGATCCCGCGCGACCGCCCCCCGGCGTCCGACGCCGCGCGCGACCTCATCGACTCCCGCGACGCCGAGGCAGAGGCCGGGATCGAGCGCGCGGTTGCGCAGGAAGGCCAGGAGCCGGCGGAGTCGGATGAGGCGGCGGCGGACGTCGTCGAACGTCACCCGGCTCCGGAGCCGCCCGACTAGGCACGTTTATTCCCGACCGCGAGCGTGAGAGAAATCCGGTCGGAGGCTGGTGTACGACGTCGTACACTCGACGTTCAGCCAGCTGACGTGCCCGGGAGATCTGTGACGACCGCATCGGCGCCGGCCCCGGAGGCCGTGCGTCAGCACTACCGGGTCACGCTGGCGATCCTCGTCTTCAGTTCGATGGCCTACGGCCTCCAGCAGACCCTGGTCGCCCCCGCGCTCCCGGCGATCCAGAAGGATCTGGACGTCTCGACCACCGCGGTCACGTACGTCCTCACCGCGTTCCTGCTGAGCGCGTCCGTGTCGACGCCGATCATCGGCCGGCTCGGGGACATGTTCGGCAAGAAGCGGATGTTGGTGGCGACGCTGGTGCTGTTCGGCATCGGCTCGTTGGTCAGTGCACTGTCCACGTCGATCGAGTTGCTGATCGCCGGCCGCATCATCCAGGGCGCGGCGGGAGCGATCTTCCCGCTCGCCTTCGGCATCGTCCGCGACGAGTTCCCGCGGGAGAAGGTGGCCGGCGGTATCGGTCTGGTCAGCGCCATGATCGGGATCGGTGGCGCCACCGGGGTCGTGTTCTCCGGGGTGATCGTCGACAACCTCGGTTACGAGTGGGTGTTCTGGATCGGGCTGGCGTTCACCAGCCTCACGGTCGTGCTCACCGCGCTGTACATCCCCGAATCGCCGATCAAGGTCCCCGCGAAGGTCGACTGGGGCGGAGCCGCCCTGCTCGCCGGCGGCATGGTCGCGCTGCTGGTCGCCGTGAGCGAGGGCAACTCGTGGGGATGGCTGGGCACCCGCACCGTCGGGCTGTTCACCCTGGCCGGACTGCTGCTCGTGTTCTGGGTCGCTTACGAAAAACGTCACCCCGCGCCGCTGGTCGACATGGCGATGATGAGCCACCGCTCGGTGTTCACCACCAACCTGGCCGCCGTGCTGATCGGCTTCGGGATGTACAGCTCGTTCATCCTGTTCCCGCAGTTCGTGCAGACGCCCGGCGAGGCGGGTTACGGCTTCGGTTCCAGCGTCACCGAGGCCGGGCTGTTCCTGCTGCCGAACGCGGGCGCGATGCTGATCGCGGGCCCGATGACGGGCCTGGTGACCCGGCATCGGGGGTCCCGGTTCGCCCTGCTCATCGGCACCCTCCTGGTGCTGAGCTCCTTCGTGTTCCTCGCGTTCTGGCACTCGGATCCGTGGATGGTCCTCGCGGTCAGCTTCGTCTCGGGACTGGGCACGGGCTTCGCGTTCTCCGCGATGCCGAACCTGATCATCGAGGTCGTCGAGCCGTCGCAGACCGGGGTCGCGACCGGCATGAACGCGATCATGCGGACGGTCGGCGGCGCCATCGGCGGTCAGGTCGCCGCGGCGGTCCTCACGGGGTACATGGCTGCCTCCGGCTTCCCGCGCGAAGCCGGCTACACGTTGACGTTCGTCCTGCTCGCCATGGCGCTCGGTCTGGCGTTGCTCTGCGTGCTCGCGATCCCGCGCCCCGTCCGGGTCGGGGCCCGGCCGGAGCCGACCCCGGACCCGCTGCTGGCGGGCCGGGTCGTCCGCGGTACCGCCCGGGTGCCGGCGGCGGTGCTCACGGTGCTCGGCACCGACGGCCGCGAGGTGGCGCATGTGCGCGCGGACGACAGCGGGTCGTTCTTCCTGCCCCTGCCCGCGGGCCGCTACTTCGTCATCGCCACCGACGCCGGGCGGAGCCCCGCGGCCGTCACTCTCGATCTGCCCGCGACGTCCGCGCAGATCGAGATCCAGCTGGCGTCGTGGGCCCCGACCGTCGAGCCTGCGCCACAATGGTCCGCGCTACGGGAGGGCTCGCATAGTGGCCTAGTGCGGCGGTCTTGAAAACCGCTATGGCGCGTGAGCGTCATCCAGGGTTCGAATCCCTGGCCCTCCGCTCCCCGGCCGGCTGAGCCGCCGGATCTCGATGCCCGCCCGCGGTGCTGCGACCTCGCGGTGCCGCCATTCGCCGGTCCGACCGGCGTGGTGTCACATTCGCGGCGCCGGCGGTGCTTAGACGATGTGAACGTGGTGGAGGACGGTAGGGGCGGCACGTCCGCGGTGGCCGCGGGATTGCCGCGGTCCCGGTACCGACGCGGTCAGCGGGACGAGCGGAAGGGCGACGTGGTCGGAGCAAAGCCCACCCCGCGGGGAGCGGTCCGCGCGGATCTCGAAGAGGTCTTCCGCGCGACCTACCCGCTGGTGGTGGCGGTCGCCGCGCGGGTGCTCGGGTCCCGCGACGAGGCGGAGGACGTGGCGCAGGAGGTCTTCCTGGCGTTCGGTCGCTCCGCCGTCCCGGCCGCCGAGGCACCGGGATGGCTGTCGGTGGCCGCCGCGCACACCGCGCTCAACTCGTTGCGCTCCGGGCGCCGCCGCGCGGCCCGGGAGGAGGCGGTCGCAGGCTCCGGGAACCCGGTCGGCCCGGACGTCGCCGACACCGTCGTCACCCGCGACGAACGTCGCCGCGTCCGCGAGGCGCTGGCCCGGCTGCCGAACCGGCAGGCCGTCGCCCTCGTGCTCCGGCACAGCGGTCTGAGCTACGCCGAGGTCGCGGCCGCCCTGGATCTGTCCCCCGCCAGCGTCGGCACCACCGTCCGACGCGCCGAAATCGCCCTGCGAGAGGAGTTGAACCGCCATGCGTCATCCGAGTGAGGGCACGCTACGGCGGCTCCTGGACGAGCCCGCCGGCGTCGCCGACGCCGATCGCGACCACGTCACCGGCTGCCCCATCTGCCTGGCCGACGTGGCTGCCGCCCAACGCGACGCGGAGTTCGTCGCGGCGGCGCTCCACCTCGACGGCGCCGTCCCGGAGGTCGATGCCGCCTGGCGGCGCCTGGCGGCGGCGGGGCCGCGGCCGCGCCGCGCCCCGGGGATGGTGCCGCGGCGCCGGTGGTCGGAACGGCTGAGCAGCCCGGTCGTGGCCGTCGTCGGCGCGTTGGCCCTGGTCACGGGTGCGGGAGCGGCTGCCGCCGGCGACTGGTTCGAGATCTTCCGCACCGAGCGCATCGCGGCCGTCGAACTGAGCGAGGCCGACCTGGTGGCCCTGCCTGATCTGTCCGCCTACGGCGAGTTCGAGGTGACGCAGCGGCCCGAGCTCCGCGAGGTCGCGAGTGCGGCCGCGGCGGCCGCGGTGACCGGGTTCCCCGCACCGCGGGTGGCCCAGCTGCCGAACGGCGTGGTCGGCGACCCCACCTACCGGGTGGGGAACCGCATGACGGCGGTGTTCAGGTACTCCGCCGAGAAGGCGGCGCAGACCGCCGCGGCGCTCGGGGAGGAGCTGCCCCCGCCGCCGCCTGGTCTCGACGGCAGCCGGTTCCGCCTGGTCGCCGGGCCCGGGGTCGCCGCGGTCTGGTCGTCCCGTGCCGGCTTCCCGGCGCTGTTGGTGGCACGCGCAACCGCACCGACCGCGTCCTCGTCCTCGGGCGTGGACTTCGAGACCGCCCGGGATTACCTGCTGTCCCTGCCGGGGATGCCGGCGGACCTCGCGGCCCAGCTGCGCAGTTTCGGTGGCGACGCCTCGACGCTGCCGCTGCCGATCTCGGCGGAGCAGATGCGCAGCCGTACCGATGAGGTCGCCGGGGCCCCGGCCACGGTCCTCACCTCGCGCGACGGGGCGCTGGCCGGCGTGGTCTGGGTACGGGACGGTGCCGTCACGGCGGTGGCCGGGTCGCTGAGCACCGACGAGGTGCTCACCGTCGGCCGCGAACTGCGGCCCCGGTGAGCGCAGCCGCGGAGCTCGGCTCCGCCGAACGCCTGCTCGCGGAGTTGCCGCCCGCCCCGGCGGTCTGGTGCTCGGGCCTGCGCAAGCGGTACGGACGCCGGACCGCGGTCGAGGAGGTCTCCTTCGCGGTCGGCCGCGGCGAGGTGCTCGGCCTGCTCGGCCCGAACGGCGCCGGCAAGACCACGGTGATCAAGATGCTGCTCGGCCTCGTCCGGCCGGACGCGGGCGACGTGCTTCTCCTCGGTCGACCGGGACGGGACGCGCAGGCCCGGGCCCGGGTCGGCTATCTGCCCGAGCTGTTCCGCTACCAGCCCTGGCTCACCGCCGCGGAGGTCCTGGCGTTGCACGTGCAGCTGTCCGGGGCGGCGATCCCGGCAGCCGAGCAGCGCGACTGCCTGGCCCTGGTCGGCCTCGCGGAGCGCGCGGGCGACCGGGTGGGCGGGTTCTCCAAGGGCATGCAGCAACGTCTCGGCCTGGCCGTCGCGCTGGTCGCCCGCCCGGACCTCGTCGTGCTGGACGAGCCGACGAGCGCCCTGGACCCGCTCGGTCGCGCCGATGTCCGTGACCTCGTGCTGGAACTGAAGGCGCGTGGGGTTGCGGTCCTGCTCAACTCGCACCTCATCGGGGAGGTCGAGCGGGTCTGCGACCGGGTCGTCATCCTCGACAAGGGGCGGGTGGCCGCGGCCGGGACCCTGGCCGAACTGCTCGGGCGCCGCGAGTTGCGGCTCCGCCTCGACGGGGTGAGCGCCGCCGCGGAGACGCGGCTGGCCGCGGCCGGCGAGGTGCACCGGAGTTCGGAGGGGTTCCACCTCACCCTGCCGGTCGAATCGGCGAGCACCGACGTCCCCGACCTCATCGCCGATCTCGTCGCGCTGGGGGTGCGGATCCACTCCGTCGAGCCGGGACGCATCAGCCTTGAGGAACGACTGCTCGGCATCCTGCGTGCCGGCAACGAGGACCACTCATGACCGCGATCATCTTCGCCCGTCTGACGATCAAGGAGTCGGTGCGCCGCCGCGTGGTCGCCGCGCTGGCCGCGATGACGATCCTGCTCCTCGGCCTGTCCGCGTGGGGGTTCGCGCGCATCGACGCCGAGTTTCACGGCCTCACGACCGGTGAGTCCCGCTTCGTCGCCTCCAACGTCCTGAACCTCGTGATGTTCGGGCTCAGCCTCATTGCCGCCCTCGGTACGGCGTTCCTCGCCGGCCCGACCCTGGCCGGGGAGATCGAGTCGGGGATGGCGCTGTCCATGTTGGCCCGCCCCGTCCGCCGTGCCGAGGTGCTGATCGGCAAGTGGCTGGGCCTGGTGGCGTTCGGCAGCGGGTTCGTGATCACCGCCGGGCTGGCGCAGTTCCTCATCGTGAAACTGACGATGGGTTACTGGCCGCCCGACCCGGTGGCCGGCCTGGCTCTGCTCGCGGCCCAGACGACCGCGCTGCTCACTCTCGGCCTGCTGCTGGCGGCGGTCATCTCGCCGATGGCGTCCGGCATCGTCGCGGTCGGACTCTTCGGTGCGACCTGGATCGCCGGTGTCGTCGGTGGCGTGGGGACTTCGCTCGGTAACGAGGGTGTCGCGCAGGTCGGGACGGTGTCCCGCATGGTGCTGCCCACCGACGGGCTGTGGCGTGGCGCCATGCACGCGTTTCAGGACCCCGGGGCGCTCGCTGAGCTCGGGCCCGAGGAAGGCGGCCTCCCGTTCCTGAGCGAAGCACCGCTGACCGCGACGTACCTGCTGTGGGCGGCGGTGTGGACGGCCGTCGTGCTCGGCCTGGCCGCAATCGCGCTGCAGCGCCGCGACCTCTGAGCGATCGCTCCGCGATCAGTTGATCGGGATTTGTCCTGCGAAGGCGGGAGAACGGCTCACCCGATCGCAGCACGGCGATTGGTTCAGGTTGCGCCGCGGCTGGCAACGTCCGGGCCCATGAGGACGTCGCCCGTGCACAGCGGTGAGGCGGTACCGAACACGATCTCGGGGGGGATTGTGCGATGAGTCCGTACGAGCGCCAGATCGATCCGTTGGAGGCCGTGGACATTCACTACGTGGTGGGCATTCCCGGTCAGGCCGCACCGATCGCCGAGGAGAGCCTCGAGGTCCGCTATCCGCCGCCGAGCGCGCAACGCTTCGAGCCTGCGGTTCCGTCGCTTGCGGCGGGTCTCGACCCGCGGATCGGCGTCGGGATCGGCGGCGCGGCACTCGCGCTGTGCCTGATCCCGGTCGCCAACGTGGTTGCCGCGCTGCTGGCGGTCGCCGCACTCGTGCTCGGGGTACGTGCGTTGCGGCGCACCGCCGATCTGCCCGCCGACGCCGTGCGCCTCGCCCTCGCCACGGTCGGACTGGCCGTGGTGGCGGGCACGGGCTCGGCGGTCTCGCTCGTGGCTCACGCCGACGCGGACGGTCCGTCGCCGGCACAGATCGCCCGCGCGAACGGCACCGCGACGGCGCAGGTGCTGGCGCACGATCTCGGCGCCGGCCTCGGCGCCTACCGCGCCGGGGGCCTTCCGGTCACCCTGACCAACATCGCGAACGCGCCGTTGGCCTACAACGTCACGGTCGAGGCGTTGGACGGGGCCGGGCGCCGGGTCACCGCCGACGTCGCCTTCGTCGGAACGCTCGCCGCCGACGAGTCGACCGTGGTGACGATGTTCAGCAACGCGAGCGGCGGCACCGCCGCCGAACTGGCCGGCGCGACGTTCCGCATCGTGGAGGCCTCGTCGTTCTGAAGCGCTCTTCGCGGTAGCAACGGGGGCACGATCGGCCCGGCGGAATCTCTCGCCGGGCCGATCGTCGTATCGCGGACATCTCGGCGTAACGGGCGCCGGGAAGCATGGGCCGATGAGTCTCCGCTCCCTTCTCGCCCGCTCCCTGCTCGCCCGCGCCGTGACCGCCGGGCTCGTGGTCGGCCTCGCCGGCTGCGGGAAGGACGACGCCTCCGCGGCGGAACCTCCGCTGAGCAGCTTCGACCTGGTCGTGGTCGCGAGCGAGCGGAACGATCCGCTGGCTGCCGATCTCTACGGCATCAGGTTCGACCCGCTCTCCGCGGTCCGGATCACCCGGGACAAGAAGATCTCCACCGTCGACGCCACCGCCAGCCGGGTCGTGGTGGCGGCAGCGGACGGGCGCGTCGATCAACTGGCCCTCGTGGGCGCGGACGGTGCGCTGAACGAGATCCCCGGGCTCGGTCGACCCTTCGCGTACAACCCGTCCTTCGTCGACGCGCACACGCTGATGTTCGACGACATCCTGGTGCCGGAAAAGGACCTCGAGGTCAATCGAACCCTCGTGTGGGACGAGACCGCTTCGGCCACGTCGGTCGTGTTCCAGACCCCGGACACGTTGATCGGGTCCGCCCCCGGTCCGGAGGGGCAGGTCGCCCTGATCCGGTCGGGGAAGAAGGGCGACTCGATCGTGATCCGCGCGGCTTCCGGCTCGACCAAGGAGATTCCGGTCGAGGGCGACATCGGCGAACTGCAATGGGGCCCCCGCTACATTGCGGTCGGTCTCAGCAGTACCGAAGCGGGAAAGGGCGGCGACCCGTCCATCGCGCTGACTCTCGTCGACCCGCTCGAGGGTAAGCAGTTGCAGCTCGGCCGGGCACAGCCCATCGCCTGGACCCCGGACGGCACCAAACTGTTGGTCCGTCAGACCGGGGACGCCAAGGACAGCCAGTTGGCCTTCTTCGATCCCTCCAAGCCCGAGGAGTTGCAACGGCTGGGCGGTATCACCGGCCTCGTCATCTACTCCGGCGCCTGGGTGCGGGGCTCACCGCTGACTTGAGGGTCGGACCGTTCCGACTCTGCGGACGCATCGCCCTCATCGCCATCGGATTCGTGCTCGCCGCCGTAACCGCTGCCGGACTCCGGCTCGTTGCTCGCGGCGGCCTCTTCCGCGGTGGCGCGGGCGAGATCCTCGTCGGTCACCGCACTGACGCCGTCGTCGCCGTCGTCGGGTCGTCGGTGTCGTGAGAGTCATCGGCGTCATAGCCGGCCGCGGTCCAGTCGGTCATCCGTTGCGGACAGGCCAGCCCGATGCGAAGTCCGACCTCCTCGGCGAGGTACTTCGCGGTCGAATACGTCTCGGCATCTTCGGTGTAGGACCCGTGGGAGGTCCGCATCGTCACCATGGCGTCGGGCGTCGTGCGGCACAGCGTGTTGAGGCCTGAGCTGAAGCCCGCCTCGGACACGAGGACGTCGGGTCGGAGACCGAGTTGGTCCGCGGCGTCGAGGTAGTCCTGGTAGGCCACGTCGGTCCACGCGAAGGGGTCGAGCGATATCGGCGGGGCGGACGGCGTGGGCTGTACCACCACGGCGTCACCTGACGCAGAGTCGGATCCGCCGCCACACGCGCCGAGGCATGCCACAGTCGCGAACGAAGCCGCGACGAGCATGGTGCGACGCATGGACAACTCCCCCCGAATCGAGGGTAGGCAGACGTGGAAGGCCCTGTCAGGCAGATGTGGAAGGCTCGGCAGCCGACTGTCTGGGGACGTTACCCCTGGTCAGCGCGCTGCTAAACCCGGGCAAATCAGGAATTGACCGGCAGATGTCCGCTGCAGGAGATGCCCAGGGCCCACTCAGGGCGGGCCGTTACCTGCGGCCCCGACGCTCGCGCCGGCGGCGCTCGGCGTTCTCGCAGGCCCGATTCAGGTCCGCCCGCATCGAATCCCGCATCGAGCGGAAGAGCCACGCGCCCATCGGGAAGGCGGGCACCTGCTCCTCCAGGCCGCCGCGCATCCGGATGGCGAGACCCTTCTCGTTCACCACGAATTTCTCGATCTCGGCCCACGGCACCCGGCGCGAGCGGAACCACCCGACGACCACGACGTCGTTCCCGAGGACCATCCGCAACCGGGCCGCGCGGTAGGACACGAGCGCCATCACCGCCGCCCCGCCGTACCCGATGATCCGGTCCATGGTGGTGCTGCCGGCCTGGCCGCCCCAGAGCAGGATGAGCGAGACCAACGCCCAGGGCAGGAAGCTGGTCAGTCGCTGCAGCCGCACCGGGGCCAGCGTCTCCACCGGCGCAGTCTCCCACGCCACCCGAGCCTGGGTCAGATCAGATGCGCGCGCTTCCACAGCACCGTCGACGGGCCGCCGATGAGCCCGTTCTCCCGCAGGAACGCGGTGATCTTCTCGGCCATCCAGCGTCGGGTGGCCTGGTAGTGCGGGTTGGCCAGCGCGGCCGCGCGACCTTCGGCGGGCGAGATGCCGACGGAGGTGTAGACCCGCGGGTCGATCATCGAGTCGATGATCATGTACGACATCACCGCGCAGATGTGGCGGTGCAGTTCGCGGGTGACGCGGTTGGTGTCAACCATCCGGCTGGTGACCTCGTCGCGGGCGTAGCTGACGTGGCGCGCCTCCTCGATCACATGGATCCGCGTGACCTGGCGCATCAGTGGCTGGATGTCGTCGTTGTTCATCATGACCCGCTGCATCCGGTCCGTGGTCTCCTCGGCGACCAGGACGGCGGCGAACATCGAGGGGCCGCCCATCGTCGCCTTGGCCAGGCGGGAGAGCTCATGGGTCAGGCGGTGCGGCTTGTAGTGCGGGACGTCGAGCTTCTCGCACGCCTTCGCGAACATGATCGAGTGCCGCGTCTCGTCGCCGAGTTCGGTGAGGGCGTACTGCGCGTGCCGGCTGCGGGGGTCGAGGTCGTAGGCGTACCGCGCGAGCAGCTGCATGAGGATGAGCTCGAACCACAGGCCGACCTGCATGCCGGAGGAGAACTCGTGCTTGGACAGCTCGACGCGCTGTTCGTGGGACAGGTTCTTCCACAGGTCGGTGCCGTAGAGCGACATCTTCTCGAACGGCATGTAGGCCAGGCCGTCGATCAGGGGAGCGTCCCAGTCGATCTCGGTGATGGGGTCGAAGGAATGCCGGGCCGAGGAGGCCAGCAGCCGGCCCGCGACGTGCTCACGGTGGCGCTCGGTCTCGGCTTCGGTCCCGGTCAGGGGCGGGGTCATGTGACCTCCAGGATCAGCGTGGTACACGTCGTACCACTCTTACCCGGTACACGGTACGCCATGTACCACTCACGCGCTAGAGTGCCTGCATGACGAGTCCTGAGCCGCTGTCCGGGCAGGCTGCGCGCTGGGCCGGCCAGCGCGAGCGCCGCCAGGCCGAGTTCGTGGACTCAGCGCTGAAGGTGATCGCCGAGCAGGGGCCGACGGCCTCCCTGGAGGACTTCGCGGCCGAGGCCGGGGTCGCGCGGACCCGGGTCTACCGGCATTTTCACGACCGCGCCGATCTGGAGCGCGCGATCAGCGCTCGCGTGGCGGGGCTGATCGTCGCCGAGCTGAAGCCGCTGTGGCGTCCCGAGGGTTCCGCCCGGCAGATGATCCGGGGTGCGATCGGGGCCCACGTCGGCTGGCTGGCGGAGAACCGCAACCTGTACATCTACCTGCGCCGGAACGCGCGGCCCGATGACGATGACCACGCCCTCGACGGGCACGCGGGAGTGCGGCGCGCGGTCGCCGAGCACCTCACGAAGCTGTTCGGTGCGTACCTGTCCCTGGTGGGCGTGGAGAACTCCACCACCGACACGCTCGCCTACGCCGTCGTCGGCATGGTCGAGTCCGTCACCGAGCGGTGGACCGAACAGGGCGCGGCGGACAGCGATGTGATCGTCGACCAGCTGTCAGCCTGGACGTGGGCGATGATCGCCGAAGCGCTGGGCATCGTGGGCGTGGAGCTCGACCCCGACGTCCCGCTACCGCCCCTGCTCTGAGCCCTCGAGGTTCGCGGCCATGCGCGCCAGTGCCGCGACCACAGCGGAGTACTCCTCGGCACTGAAGCCGTCGGTGACCTGTGCCCGCAGTGTCGCGACGTCCAGCGACAGGCGGGAGTACGCCTCTTCGCCCTCCACCGTGAGCCGATAGGTGTCGCCGTCGATCTCGGCCCAGCCGCGCCGGTTCAGGTCATCCACGACGTCGGTCTGCGTTACCGACGCGGCCACCCAGAACGACAGCATCGCCTCGGCGACCTGCGCCCGCGTCTGCGGGCCGTCGCGCAGGACGTTGAGCACCTGCCAGTGCCGGCGGCGGATCCCGCTGCGCGCGAGAACCCGGTCCAACGACTCCTCGAGCAGCGTGTCGAGGTGTTTGACCCAGTAGCCGAGCGGTCGGTCGGTCGGGATCAACCGGTCGGCTTGCGCCCGGTGATGCCCTGGTGCACCAGGCGGCGCGCGGCCGCGGCGTCGGCCGGGTTGGCCAGCAACAGGGAGGCGAGCACGTCGGCGTTGCCGGCGACCTCCTTGGTCTTGGCGCCGAGGACAGCCAAGCCACTCGCCGCGTTGGCGAGCACGGTCTGCCGCACCTTCTGGAAGCGCTTGTCACCCTCGGCCGCAGCGGTGTCGATGACCCGCAGGATCGGCTCGTTCTTCTTGACGAACGCAGCGACGCCGGTGATCACCTGGTCGACCGCGGCCGTCGCGTTGCGCGCGCCCGCTCCCGCGGTCTTCAGGCCGGCCGACTCCTTCGCGATGTCCTGCGACAGCGCGAGCACGGCGGTCTCGACGTCGGCGAAGTACTGGTAGAAGGTCGCGGGCGAGGTGCCGACCTCGCGCACGACGTCGGTGACCCGCACGTTGCGGTACGACATCGAGCCGAGCAGATCGGTCAGTGCCTCGAGGATCCGGTCCCGGGTCTCAGTTGCTCGACGCCCGGCGACGCGCTTGTCGACGGTGCGGAGCTTGACTTTCGGAGCGTCAGATTTGGCCACGCCGTGCATCGTAACAACATGATCTGACGAGTGCTCAACACCCCGCGCGCCAACAGATGCAGTAAGTGGGCAGGATCAGGGTATGGAGATCCCAGACCTGTTGCAGGAGCTGTACGGCCGTATCGCCCCGCTGTCACGCGCCGCCGTCGACGGCTTGGACTCGGGCGCCCTGAATTACCGCCCCACGCCGGAGTCGAACCACATCGGTTGGCTCGTGTGGCACGTCGCGCGTGTACTGGACCACCAGATCTGCGAGCAGTCCGGAGATCAGCAACTCTGGCTCGACGGGGAATGGGCGGATCGGCTCGGCCGGAGCGCGGAGGCCGACGACATCGGCTTCGGTCACACCCCGGAACAGGTCGCCGCCGTGCGGATCGACGACGCAGCGGCGCTGCTCTCCTACCTCGACGCAGTCGACGAGCGGACCCGCGCCTACCTCGGCGGGCTGAGCGGTCCCGACCTCGACCGCGTCGTGGACACCTCGTACGACCCGCCGGTGACGTTGGGTGTGCGGCTGGTCAGCGTGGCCGACGACTGCCTGCAGCATGCCGGGCAGGCCTCCTACCTGCGGGGCCTGCTTGGGCACCCGGGCAAGTACTGAGTTGACGAGGGACGCCCTCGCGGCCGCGGCCGCGCTCGGGCCGTTCTTCGTGCTCGAGACCGACGCGCCGCCGCGAACGAGGGCGGACGGCGCGCCACCGTGGCGCCCGTTCGTCGATCTCGTCTCCGACCCGGCCGTCACCGCGGCGCGGATCGACGCCATCCGGCTCGGGATCGCAGAACGCGGTCGGATGTCCGTCGACGACGTACCGCGGCGCGCGGCCGCCTCGCTCGCCCACCTCGGCCTGGTCTCCCGGCTGATCTCCCCGTCCCTCGGCGCCGCATTGCTCGGGGGTGTGGTGCCCGAACTCGACGGGTTGTACTGGCGCGACGTCCTGGGGCCGGTACCGCTGACGTTGCCCGATCCCCGCGGCGCGACGGTTGACGGCGGAGATGCCGATGCGGTCGCGGACGCGCTGTCGGCGCAACTCGCCGCCGGCCCGGTGGCGCATCTCGGCGCGGCTATCGGTGCGGTGGGGAAGGTCTCGACCCGGGTGCTGTGGGGCAACGTCGCTTCTGCCGCCGCGGGGGCGGTCCGGATGCTGAGCTCCGCATCACCCGCGCACGCCGGCACCGCCTACGCGGTCGGGCGGCGCCTGGTCTCCCGGGAGCCACTTCCCGGTAGCGGGAGCTTCGACGGACCGGCTGGTCCGGGCGCGTTCCGCCGCAGTACCTGCTGCCTGTACTACCGGGTTCCCGGCGGCGGGTACTGCGGCGACTGCGTCCTGCTCGGTCGTTAGATGCCGGCCGTCTCACGCGGCGGTGCGACCGCCGGCAGGCGACCCGAGGCGAGCACGCGGTCCGCCAACGGCGCGAACACCAGCCCGATCGCCGACCACAGCACCACCTGGGAGCCGATCGCGTAGACCCGGAAATCGGCGAGTACGTCGCCCGGGAAGGCAGCGAAGACGATCGTGCCCTCGGGGTCGAGCAACGGCGCAGGCACCTCGGAGATGTCCTTCAGCAGCAGCATGACGACCCCGACGGCGGCGAGATAGCCGCCGACACCCAGCAGGCCGGCGTTCCACGTTCCGAACCGCGGCCGCAGCCCCTGCCCCACGACCGTGGCGAGTACCGCCATCAACAGCGATGCGACCAGCATCAGCAGGAAGTACTCGGCCCGGTCGTCGATCGTGCCGTCGTTGCCCACCGCCGGCGGGTTGGCCGGGTACTTGAGGAACGGCACGAGGAAGACGACGACGAAGCCGGCCCCGGCGAGCAGCAACGACAGGTGCCGCGCCCGGATCGCGCCGGTGCGGCCCAGGCTGACGGTGTAGGCGACCGCGAACAGCGCACCCATCACGAGCCCGAAGGCGACCATCCCGATGCCCAACCCGAGGGTGGACTGCATGCCGCGGCTGACGACGTCGCCGCCGGTGTCGACCGGGATCGCGAAGCCCGCGGCGCGGTCCAGCGTTTCCTGCGCAGCCGCGCGCCCGTCCTCGTAGGCGATCGCACGGTCGATCAGCGGCTCGGCGAAGAGCAGCGCGAAGATCCACGCCGCCAACCCGCCGGTGGCACCGGCGATCAACCCGCCGAAGATCAGTTTCTTCTCCACGGGGAGTCCTCTACCGATGCGTCAGTGGCAGGGGAATCCGAGGAAGTGACGAGCGTCGTGAATGAGCTCGTGGACCTGCGCTCCGTTGAAGATCGCGGTCGCACCCTGCTCCACGCCGAGAAAGTAGTAGACGATCATCGCAAGCACGGTCGTGCCCATCAGCCACGCCATCGCGGCGGAGTTGGCAAGAACGAGCGGAGTGGCGGCGGCGGTCGTGCGGACCGCCGGGGTGGTGCTGCTCACGGGGTGGCTCCTTCGGGGATCTCGCGTCCCACTGCTTGGGGCGTCGTCGCGAGAGCCGGTGCTCTGACTCGCTCCCGATTCCTCGAGAACTCACAGCGGCGCGACCGTGCCGGAATCTCGCCGGCTTCCCCGGGCTCTCGCGCGACTCGACCCTACAACCGGGCATCTCTAGGGTCGAGGTGTGTTACGACTCCCTGCCCCGGTCGTCCGGGCCACCATGCCACTCGTCCGCGAACTCAGTCTGTCCCCGCGATTGCCGCGCCCGGTCCGCCGGGCGGCACTCGACGTGATCGCCGGCTCGATGCCTCGACCCCGGGGGACCACCGGGACCTGGGGTCGGCTCGGGGGCGTCCGCGCCCTGCGCATCGATCCACCGGGCGCGCCCCGCCCCCAGTCGGACGGCGCGGTGCTCTACCTGCACGGCGGCGGCTTCGTTGTCGGGTCTCCGACCTCGCACCGACCGATGCTGGTCCGGCTCGCGGTCGGCACCGGACTGCCGGTGTTGGGCCTGGACTACCGGCTCGCGCCGGAGCATCCGTTCCCGGCCGCCTACGACGACGTTCTGGACGCCTACCAAGCCCTGCGCGCCGGCGGCACTCCGGCCGAGCGGATCGTCCTCGCGGGTGACTCCGCCGGTGCCGGGCTGGCGCTCGCGGCCGCGCTGGAGCTGCGCGATCGCGGCGAGCACCCGCGGTGCGTCGGGCTGATCTGTCCGTTCGTCGACCTCGGACCCGACGCCTCCTGGCGCGGCGGCCAGGACGGCGACCCGCTGCTCACCCGGAAGCACACCGTGACGTTCGGCCAGGACTACGTCGGCGGCACGAGCGTCGATCCGCGGGCCTCGCCCCTGCGCGCCGACCTCGCCGGGCTGGCCCCGCTGATCATCCACACGGCGGGAGATGACCTGCTGCACGCCGACGGCACCGAACTGGTGGCGCGGGCCCGCGCCGCCGGCGTCGCGGTCGAGCACTACGACATCCCCGGGATGTGGCACGACTTCCACGCACTGGCCGGGATGCTGGCCGCGGGGGACCGTGCAGTGGATGCGCTCGTCGAGGCGATCCTGCGGACCTGACGCGGCTTCAGGTCGCGCCGCCCGCGTTACCCGCCGTGGTGCGGGGGACGCTGGCGGCGCAGCCACTCCTCGTGCGCGTCGCCGTTCTCGGGTGTGTCGTCGCCCCAGCCACGGTCGGAGTCGTCCTCGCTGCGGTCCGGAATTCCCGGACCTTCGGGATCGGGGGTCATGGTTCCAGTACCTCACGCGGCGGCCGGGAACGACAATGGCCGCGGCTTTCGCCGCGGCCATGGGAGTCGTCGAGTCGGTCAGTCCAGCTGGATGATGCGGACCATGCCGTCGGCGACGTAGGTCGAACCGGGATTGTTCGGGTCCGGGAAGAAGCAGATCAGGGCGTAGGTGCCGGGTTCCACCGAGTACGTCAGGAACTGACTACGGCCCGGGGAGAGCGTGTCGCCGCCGGCGTAGCCGGACAGCACGAACGCGCCGTCGCCGGTGCCCTTGAACAGGTTCGCAACCTGCTCCTCGGTCGTCCCCGGCTGAACCTCGAGGAACGCGGCCTGGAGCCACTCGTGGCCCTTCTGCATCGCATTCCGGATCTCGATGGTGCCGGTGGCAGGCAGCTTGCTGGCGCCCTTGTACTCGCTGTCGGTCATCCGGATGACCGGCACGCCTTCGGGGAGCGCGGCCGGGTTGGAGCCGGGGGTGATGCGCAGCTTGTAGAGGTGACCGCCGGGCGGGCCCACGTTGTCGCTCAGGAAGTAGTTGCCGGGCTTGAGGTTCACGGTCGCGATCGCCACGGCACCGAAGCTGGCGTTGGCGCCGCCGTAGGTGATGGTGTTGCGCTGCATGCGCTTGACGGCCTTGGCGTTGTCCTTGCCGCCTTCGCTGTACAGGCGACTGAGCGCGCGGGTGTCCTGGCGCAGCTCCTTGACGGTGTAGCCGGCCTTGAGCTGGAACAGGGAGAGCAGGTGATCGTCGTCCTCGGCCAGCAGGCGCAGGCGCAGCGGACCGGCGGGTTGCGTGAGCGTGCCCTCGATCTCGGTGTGATCCTCCGCGATGTTGAACGTGATCATCGGAGCCTTGGACTTAGGGGCCGCCTCGGTCGCCGTGGCGGCACCCAGAGGGGCAGCCGCCGTTATCAGGGCGACCGCTGTGGTCGCGCACACCAGACGCAAGCTCGTGATCATCACGTGCACCTCTCGAATCGAAACCCCAGCTCCGCCACCCCGATGCGGGCTGGAATGCCCAACCTAACTCCATTTGCCTTCCCCTTGAAGTCCTCCGTATGGGGGGAAATTTGGTGGCGTGTGCCACTTTTATATCGGGGTCCCGGCGGGGGGAGGGGCGCGTGAGCAATCTCGCGGATGCGCTACGAAAGGTCGTCGGACCCTCGCACGTGCGGCATGAGAATTTGTCAGGTCAGACCATTGATTGGACCGGTCGTTGGGTCGGACTCAGTCCATTTGTTGTCGCTCCGGCCAATTGCGCGCAGGTAGTGGGCATTCTGCGGGTCTGCGTCGAGGCGGGCATCGGCGTGGTTCCCCAGGGCGGTAACACCGGCCTGGTCGGAGGTGGGGTCCCGCACGGCGACGTCGTACTGGACCTCCGCCGGCTGAACTCGGTCGACGTCGATCCGGTGGCCGGTCAGGTGCTGGCCGGCGCCGGGGCGACGGTCGGCGCGGTGCAGGCGGCGGCCCGCGCGGTGGGCCTGCGCTACGGCGTCGATCTGGCCAGCCGGGACACCGCGACGGTGGGCGGCACGATCGCCACGAACGCCGCCGGATTGCGCGCGGTGCGCCTGGGGGACACCCGCGCCCAGGTGATCGACGTCGACGTGGTGCTGAGCACCGGAGCGGTGCTCTCGCGCCGCGGCGGACTGACGCGCGACAACAGCGGCTACGACCTGCCGCGTTGGGTGTGCGGCAGTGAAGGGACGCTCGGCGTGATCACCGCCGCGCGGCTACGGCTGGTGCCGGAACCGGCCGACCGCGCCACCGCGCTCCTCGCCTTCCCCGGAGTGGCCGAGGCCGTCGCGGCCGCGGCGTCGCTGCGCCGCGAGACCGCCGTCGAGGTGCTTGAGCTGATGCTCGCCCCGGGCGTCGCCCTGGTCTGCGAGCAGCACGACCTGGCCGCGCCGTTCACGACGTCGCATCCGGCGCTGCTGCTGGTGGAGGCGACCGCGGCCGGGGACGCCGACGCGGTGCTGAGTGAGCTGGTCGGGGGGCTGCCGGATCTTGCCGACGCCGCGGTCGCCGTCGACGCGGGCGCGGCCCGCCGCCTGTGGGCCTACCGCGAGCTGCACACCGAGTCGATCAGCCGGGTCGGGGTCCCGCACAAGCTCGACGTCGCCCTGCCGCTACCGGCGTTCGCCGGCTTCGTCGACGAGGTCCGGGCCCTGCTGGCGCAGCGGTGGCCGACCGCCGTCGCCTGGATGTTCGGGCACGTCGGGGAGGGCAACCTGCACGTCAACGTCACCGGCGTCGCTCCGGGCGACGACGAGCTCGACGACGTCGTCCTGCACCTGGTCGCCGAGGTCGGGGGCTCGATCAGCGCCGAGCACGGGATCGGCCGGGCCAAGCAGCGCTGGCTGCCGCTGGTGCGCAGCGCGGAGGAGCTCGCGGTGTGGCGCGCGGTCAAACTCGCCTTCGACCCGACCGGCACCCTCAACCCGGGTGTGCTGCTGCCGAACTGATCGACAGCGCGCCATCGACCGCTGGGGCCGACCGGCCCCTTGTGGATGCTCGGGGCGGGCAGACAGGCTGTCGAGATGCCGGAGCTGTGGACCATGGTGCACCGGGTGAAGTCCGGCCTGCGTCGCGGGCAGGCGCCCGGCGCCGGCCCCCTGGACGCCGCCCTCGGCGTGCTCGACGAAGCGGGTCCCGCCGCACCGGCGGTCTCCGATGTCGGGCTCGACCGCGCGCGCACTGCACTGGCCGCTCTGGTGGGTGCCTCCGCCTTCGAAGCCGTCGAGGAGATCCGCCGGGCGGATGGACGGCCGGTGCTGCTCCCCTACCGTCTGGTCCTGGCCGCCGACCGGCTCGCCACCTCGGAGGCTGAGGGCCGGGAGACCGTGGCCAAAGTGATGTCCGGAGCCGGTCCGACGCTGACGGCGTACCTGCTCTCGATGCTGGCGACCGGTCGCGGCCCCGACGCCGTCGAGGCGCTGGCGACCGCGGTGGCGGGTCACGCCCGGGACGCGAACTGGCTGCACCGGCACCTCGGCGTGCTCGGCGGGGAAGCGGGCCCGGCGACCTTCGTCGACGACGACGGCTCCGCCCTGCGCCTGCGGCAACTGGGCCCCACCACCTGTGGCCCGACCTGCGCGATCCTGCTGCGTGTCCTCCTCGATCCGGCGTACGCGCTCTGGCTGACCAGCGGGGACCATCTGCAACCGGAGCGGTCCGGCGACGGCCTGCCGTTCGAGCAGCGGTTCCGCAGCCAGCAGCACGCGGTGCACGAGGCATTGACCCGCCGCGCGCTCGGACCGGCACCCTGGCCCCGGGCGCTGGGGTCCCCGCCGTGGGCACTCGCCGCCTTCCTCAACCGGTTCACCGGCCTGACCGGCGGTTCCTTCGGCTGGGTGCCCGTGGACGGCGACAACCGCGTGCACCTGCGCCGGTGCCTCGATGCCGTGCTGCGAGGCGTCTCGGCCGGGATCCCGGTCCCGGTGTACGTCGGTCGGCACGTGGACCGGCACGTCGTACTCGCCATCGGCTCCCGGCCGGATGCGGTCGTGGTCTACGACCCTGCGGCGGGCGCGGTGATCGAGGTCCCCCTCGCGGACTGGGAGATCGGCCGGGTCGGTATCGCGGGGTGGGACCACCTGGAGAGCGTCGTCGTCCCGCGCCTGCTCGTCTTCTGACGCCTCGTCCGGTGCCTGCTCTGGCGACTGGTCAGAAGTAGTCGAGCAGCGCCGGCGGCGGACCGGCCGACGCCGCCACCAGAAAGGCGTCGGTGCCGGGATCGCCGCCGGAAAGCAGACCGGCCCGGCGCAGCGTGGCCGGGGCGGACGCGCCGGCGAAGAGCAGGGCCAGCCCGCCCGGTTCGATCCGGACGGTGCGGCTGCCGCCGGGGACCAGTTCGCCGCGGCCGCCGCGAACGGTCAGACGGTGCGGGCCCGCGTTCCACCGGCAGAGGTCGTCGACAAGATCGAGGTCGACGCTGCCCTCGACCGCGACCGGCCAGCCGCGAGCGGCCACGGCGGCCGGGGCGTCGATCAGCCGCAGCATCCAGGGCTGCTCGGATTCGGTGCGTGCCCCGGCCAGGCCGGCCCGGAGCCACGTGGGATCGTCCGGGCGCAGCCGCAGGTGCAGGTTCGGCGCGACCGAGCGCCAGGTGGCGAGCATCGCCAGCAGTGCGGACAGTCCCTGCGGCGTCGCCGCGATCAGGTCCGCGACGGCCAGGACACCCTGGGCGTCGTATCCGCCCTGCCGGTCCCAGCTCGCGTAGCCCTCGATCCCGTCGGGCCCCGCGGCGACCGAATACCCGTCGTGCCCGGCAAGCAGGTCGGCGGCGTCGCGCTCGAACAGGGGGCCGGTGCGACCGAGCATGCCCGTCGCGTCGGCGGCTGCGGCCCGGTAAATGTCGAGGATCGCCGGGACGTCCGCGGGCTCGGCCGGACGGACCGTCACCCCGGCCGGCCGCCGCTCCGCGGCCAGCGCAGCGGTCGGCACCGCCGTCCAGCGCAGGACGCCGGTGAGCTCCCAGCCCAGCCGGCGGTACGGCACGGCGGTGGTGGGGAACAGGGCCGAGACCGCCGCTCCCCGCTCGCGGGCCTGCGCCATCAACGGGCCGAGCAGCGCTCCGAGCACGCCGCTTGCGCGGAACTCCGGGGCGATCGCGACGCTCGCCACACCCGACCCGGGGACGGCCCGCCCCCCGTAGTAGTACGTGTGCTCGAGGTCGACGGCCTTGCCGATCAGCCGTCCGGAGTCGAACGCGCCGAGGGCGTGGGCGCCGGGCGCCGGCATCGGGCGCGCCCCCGCCGGTCGCTCCGCCGGCCCGCCGAACGCGAGCCGACCGAGCTGCCACGACGCTGCGCCGTCGGCCTCGACCAGGGGGCGGATCTCCAGAGCCATGGCCGCCATCCTGCCCGCGTCAGGGGCGGCGGTGACCGACGAGGGGGAGGACCGGGCCGGCGCCCGCGTCGCGCAGGAGTGCGGCGGCGACAGTCAGCGTCCAGCCGGTGCGGCTGACGTCGTCGACGAGCAACAGCGGCCCGTCGGGCAGCGCGGGCGCGTCGGGTGCCACCGACAGTGCGGCCAGCAGCGCGGAGACGCGCGCGGCCGAGGCGACGTCCGGTGCGGGCGCGGGACCGTCGACCTGCAGCACGTCGAGCAGGGGAAGCCGGCCGATCTCGGCGAGGTGCGCCGCCATTCCCGCGACCCGACGCGGATGGGTGCGGCTCGGCACCGGGACGACGGCCACCGGCCGCTCCCAGTCCTGAGCCCAGGCCTTGAGCACGTCGACCAGCCCGGCCTTCAGTTCCTCCGACGGCTCGGCGTCGGACGAGCCGAGCTCCCGGATCACGTCCACCCAGGCGGGGTCGTCGGCGAAGGCCAGGGCCCGGCCGGGCGCGATGCCGGCGATCTTGCCGCGGGGCCGTCGTAGGGAAGCAGTGTTTTTCGGGGGTCGTCGGGGGGCGGAGCCCCCTGACTGGACGGCCACATCTTGCGCGGCTCCAGTACGTGGGAGCGGCCGCGCAGATGCATCGTGGCTGCACCCACCGCCGCGGCGGCCGGCCGCGCCCCCGGTGCCGGCAGCTCTCCGGTGCAGACCGAGCAGCGGCCGCAGCGCCCGGCCTGCGGGTCGTCGAGTGCCTCGGTCAGGACGTCCATCAGGCAGCGCGCGCCCTGGGCGTAGGCCCGCATCAACTCGGCCTCCGCGCGCCGGGCCGCGACGATGCGCTCGTACTTCTCGGCGTCGTAGACCCAGCCGGCGCCGGTGCTCCGCCAGCCGCCGCCGACCCGTTCGACGGCGCCGTCGACGTGCATCGTCTTCAGCAGCGCCTCGAGCCGGCCACGGCGCAGACCGGTCTCGGTCTCGATCGCGGGCACCGACATCGCCGCGCCGGGTCCGCCCGCGTCGGCGAGGGCCCCGAGCAACGCCAGCACCTGCCGCGCGGCCTGCGGGTCCGGGATCGTCGCGGTCGCGAAGTACTCCCAGATACGGGGGTCCGATTCCGCGGCGGGCAGCAGTACCCCGACCGCGCCCTGGGCCGCGAGTTCCGGCGGCAGCGCGCGGCCGGCGCGGCCGACCTGCTGGTAGTACGCGACCGGGGAGTCCGGCGAACCGACGTGCACGCAGAACCCGAGGTCGGGCTTGTCGTAGCCCATGCCCAGCGCCGAGGTCGCGACCACCGCCTTCACCTCGTTGGCTCGCAGCGCCGCTTCGATCTGCGCGCGCTCCTCCGGCGCTGTCTGCCCGGTGTAGGCCGCGACGCGATGCCCTTGCCCGCGCAGGAATTCGGCGAGCGAGGTCGCGTTGTCGACGGTCAGCGCGTAGACGATCCCGGACCCCGGCAGGGTGTTCAGCGCCTCCGCGACCCAGGCGAACCGTTCGACGCCACCGAGGCCCGGAACGACCGAGAGCTTGAGGGTGGCCCGCGCCAGCGGACCGCGCAGGACGAGGGTGCCGGGCCCGAGCTGGGCAGCGACGTCCTCGGTCACGCGGGCGTTCGCGGTCGCGGTCGTGGCCAGGACCGGGGCGCTCTCGGCGAGTTGCGCGAGCAAGCGCGTCAGGCGCTGGTAGTCGGGCCGGAAATCGAAGCCCCAGTCCGAGATGCAGTGCGCCTCGTCGACGACGAGTAACCCGGCACCGGCCAGCAGGGGCAGGGCCTTGTCGGCGAAGCGGGGGTTGGCCAACCGCTCGGGCGAGACGAGCAGCACGTCGACGGTGTCGGCCGCGAGGGCGTCGAAGACCTGTTGCCAGTCGTCGACGTTCGCGGAGTTCACCGTCGCGGCCCGCAGGCCCGCGCGTTCGGCGGCGGTGACCTGGTCGCGCATCAACGCCAGCAACGGCGAGATGACCAGCGTCGGGCCGCGGCCCGCGGCGCGCAGCGCGGCAGCGGCGGCCCAGTACACGGCCGATTTGCCCCAGCCGGTGGCCTGCACGAGCAGGACGCGCTGGCCGGTCAGCAGCGCGTCCACCGCCTCGACCTGGTCGGCGCGCGGCCGGGCGTCCGGGCCGGCGAGCTGAACCAGGACATCGGTCAGCGCCCGCTCGCCGGCGGAGGGAGCGAGCGCGGGGGTGCTCACGGCGGTCAGCTGTACCGGACCGCGGCGCGGGCCTTGGCCTTCGCCGCCTCGACCTCGCGATCCTTCGGGGGAGCCGTCGTCGTCAGCTCATCCAACAGCCGTTCCGACGCGAGCGTGATCGCCGCGACGGCGCGGTCGAAGGCCTCGGCATTGACGGCCGACGGCTTGGCCGACCCGCTGATCTTGCGCACGTACTGCAGCGCTGCGGCGGCGATCTCGTCCCGCGTCGCGGGCGGGGCGAAGTTGTGCAGGGTTCGGATGTTGCGGCACATGCGGCCACCCTAGGCGCGCATCCCGACAGCGCCCACCCCCCTGTGGACCACCCCACCAGGGCGTGACACGCCCTGGTGGGACGGACCCACCAGGGCGTGTCACGCCCTGGTGGATAGGACGGCGGCGGAGTGGGTACACCATCAGGACGTCCTGGGGAGGGCGGCGCCGGGGGGCGAACAAGGAGGGCGCATGCACGCACGCTGGGGGAGAACTCTGTCCGCCGGACAACGGCCCGCGGGCAGGCTGCGAGGCGTCGGGATCGGCCTCGCGCTGGTCCTGCCACTGGGGCTGGTCGGGTGCGCGGACGACACTCCGGGCCTCGCCGCCGAACAGGCGGTCGCGCTGCACGGACGGGTCGCGTCGGTCCGGGCGGCCGCCGCGCTGGAGAACCCGGTGGCGGCCCGGACGGCGGTGGCGCAGTTCCGCGCCGACGTCCAGCGCCTCGTCGAGGCCGGGAGTCTCGATCCGGCGCAGGCGATGGCGCTGCTGGCGCACGCGGACCAGATCGACGCAGACATCGTGGACACGGTGATCCCGCCGACGCCGAAGGCCACCCCGTCGCCCTCGACCGCCGATCGCACCCCGGTCAACCGGACGCGCACGCCGGAACGCGCGGACCTCAACGCGCTGTGGGCCGCCCTGCGCGAGCGGATCTCCGACCGGATGGACGAGCAACGGCGCGAACACGGTCGGGACCGTGGCCGCCACCAGTCAGGACGCTCTTCCGACGGCAAGGGGCGCGCATGACGACGCGAACCGAGCCGGCGGCACGCGCCGGAGCGGACCACGTCCACGTGGTCGCGGGCCAGCGCTTCGGGTGCAACGGCCGCTACCTGCTGCTGCGTCTGCTCGGCACCGGGGGCATGGCCTCGGTCTGGATCGCCGACGACCGCGAAACCGGCCGCGAGGTCGCCGTCAAGGTCCTCTCGGACTCGCTCGCGCTCGATCCGGCCTTCGTCGCGCGGTTCGCGCGGGAGGCGCGCCTGGCGGCGTCGCTCGATCACCCGCTGGTGGTCCCGGTGCTGGATTCCGCCGTCGACGGGGACCGGCCCTACCTGGCCATGGAGTACATCCCCGGCGGCACGCTGGCGGATCGCATCGCCGGCGGCGGCCTGGACCGCTGGGACTTGACCGCCCTCGCGCGCGATCTCCTGCGGACGCTGATGCACCTGCACGACGCCGGTGTCCTGCACCGCGACCTCAAGCCGGCGAACGTGCTGATCGGCACCGACGGGCGGCCCCGCCTGACCGACTTCGGGATCGCGCAGTTGGCGGACGGCACCCGTGTCACGGGCACGGGGGAACTGATCGGCACCCGGCGCTATCTGGCGCCCGAGGTCCTCGATGGCCGGCCCGCGGACGTCCGCACCGACCTGTACGCCTGCGGCGTGCTGCTTGCCGAGTGCGCGGGCGATTCGGTGCCGGCGTCCCTGCGAGCGCTGATCGAGCGACTGACGTCGGTCGATCCGGCGCGGCGGCCGGCCTCGGCGGTCGACGCCCTCGCGCTGCTCGGGGGAGGCGAGCTCACCTCGCCGGTTGTGGTCTCCCGGCCCAGCCCGGCCGTGCCCCGATCGCGGCAGCCCCGGTCAGAGCCGGTCCCGACGGTGCCGGCGCCGGTGCGGGCGCCGGTGCGGCAGCTGGGTCCGGATCGCGTCCAGTGCCCATCGACGCGCGTCGCCGCGGCGGTGGCGGCCGCAGTGGTGCTCGCGACGGCGGGTGTCGTCGGAACCGCCGGCGGCAGCGAGGAGCCCCGTCCGGTGCCGGCCCCGACCGAGGGCAGGCTGTCTGAACAACTGGACGGCCTGGATCGCGCGATCACCAGCGTCACACGCTGAAACGGGGGTCAAGTGCGCTCGGCCGACCGGGTTCGGGACGGGTCCGGGCACACCCTCGAATGTCGCAACCACCGGACGCCCGGCCCGTCGCGTGCTTGAGTTGATCGAGGAACTTGTGAGGGAACACCGTCAGAGACGCCCGTATCCGGGCGGCGCCGGGGGGCGTTGGGGGCGACGGAGGGGACGCGCATGAACGCGCAACAAGGCCGAAGGCTGCGTGCACGCAGCCGGATCGTGATCGCGGGACTCGCTGTGCTGGCGCTGACCGGCTGCGGCGGCGCCGCGACCGAACTCGGGGCTTCGTCCGTGAAACTCCTGCACGAACGCGTGGCGGCGGTCCGCGTCGCCGCGGACACGGAGAGCCGCGACGACGCCGTCGCGGCCGTCGAGGCCTTCCGCGCCGAGGTGCGGCGTCTGCTCGACGCCGGTGCGCTGACCGAGGCGCAGGCCGCGGGCCTGCTGGCGTACGCCGACGCGATCGAGAGCGGCGTGCTGGCCGAGGTCGTCGTTCCGACCCCGACCCCGACCCCGACTCCGACCGCGACGCCCACGCCCGAACCCACACCCGTGCCGGTGCCGACCATGACGCCGGAGCAGACGCAGGTGCTGCAGCAGGAGACCGCTGAACGTCTCAGCGAGATGTTGCGCGAACGCCTGACGGAGTACGTCGAGCAGCAGATCGCCGAGCGCGAGGCGCAGCAGAAGGCCGAGAAGCAGGCCGAGCGCAAGAAGGCCGACCGGAAGAGGTCCGGCGACGGCAAGGGTTCCGGGGGTTCCGATGAAAACTGACCACGCCGGTGGCGGCACGTTGGCCGACCGCCTGCAGTCCGGACCGCTGAACCGCGACGAGCTCGAGCAGTTGGCGCAGGACCTTCTCGGGATGCTCGCCTCGCTGCACGCGAACGGGACGCCGCACCGGGACCTGTCCCCCGCCAGCGTCCGGCTCGACAGCGCGGGCCGGTTGCACAGCTCCAAGATCGGCACGCAGCGCGGGAGTGCGCCCGGCGGTCCCGCCGACGTCGCCGCCGATCTCTACGCGTGCGGAGCTCTGCTCGCCGACGCCGCCGGGCCGGATGCCTCCGCGCCCGTGATGGTCGTGATCGGGATGCTCACAGCCGATGCCGACCTGCGCCCCGCCTCGGCCACCGAAGCCCTGTCGCTGCTCGGCGCTCCGACCGCCCACCTGCCGGCTCCGTCCGCACCGCCGGCCTTCGAGAACCCGATCCCCTCCGCGCCGGCTCCGTTGCCGGCCCCGGCGCCCCCTCCCGCGCCGCCGCCCGCCCCGGTGGCAGCCCCGCAGGACGTGCCGACGGAAGCGCTCGCGTTCCCGCCCGTCGCGTTTCCGCCGGTCGTCGACGGCCGGCCGGTCGCGGACACTCCGCTGGTCCAGCCGCTCGCCCAGCCCTTCGCCCAGTCACTCGGCGAGCCGTTCGCCCAGCCACTCGCCGAGTTAGGTGGAGAGCCGTTCGCGGCCTATCCGGCTCCGTACCCGCGGCTGCGGCGTCGTCCCAGCCGCCGGGTGGTGCTCGCCGGGCTCGGCGGCCTCGTCGGCGTCCTGGCCGTTCTCGGTGGTGTGCTGCTCCTCGGCGGCGGGGACGACCCGGCCCCCGCGGAGGTTCCGCCCCCGGCCTCGACATCGCTGCAGCAGCAACTCGACGACCTCGACGGCGTCATCGACACCCTCGGCGCGAGTACCTCCTGACCGGAGACGTCATCGCGCGCGGTGGCGGTCCGGAATGATCGTGCCCTTGTCGATGACGAGGATGCGGTCGCTCGCGTCCTCGTGCACCTGCTGGAACTGCTCGGCGACCAGCACCGCGACTCCGGTGTCGGCGATCTCGCGCAGCGTGGCGTAGACGGCGTCCACGACCACCGGGGCCAGGCCCTGGGAGGGTTCCTCGACGAGCAGCAACCTGGGCGCGGACATCATCGCCCGCGCGATCGCGACCATCTGCTGCTCGCCGCCGGACAACGTTCCCGCCTTCTGGGTGGTCCGCTCGGCGAGGACGGGGAACAGCGCGAAGGCGCGGTTCAGGCCGTCGCGCTTGCGTGCCCGCGGCAGCGACGCCGCCCCCATCAGCAGGTTCTCCTCGGTCGAGAGGTTGGCGAAGATGCGCCGTCCCTCCGGGGACAGCCCGATCCCGGCCGCCACGCGCTTGTGCGCGGACCAGGTGGAGATGCCGGTTCCGCCCAGCCGGATGTAGCCACCGATCACCGGGACGGTGCCGATGATGGTCTTGAGCAACGTCGATTTCCCGGCCCCGTTGGCGCCGAGCAGCGACACCACTTCACCGGCGCGGACCTCGAGGGTCACCTTGTGCAGGACCGGCTGGCCGCTGTAGCCGGCGACGAGGTCCTCGACCCCGAGGGTCGCCTCCCTGCTCACGGCGTCCCCTCCGGCGAGAGGTCCTCGACGTAGTCCAGGCGCGTCCCCAGGTAGCGGTCCTGCACCTCGGTGTTCGCCGCGATCTCCGCGGGAGTGCCGGAGGCGAGCACGGCCCCCTCGGCGAGGACGTGCACCAGGTCGCAGCTGTCCAGCACGGCCCGCACGTAGTGCTCGACGATCAGCACGCTCAGCCCGAGGTCGGAGTGCAGTCGGCGGATCAGCGAGAACATCGCGGAGGAGGACGCGGGGTCCAGCCCGGCCGCGGGTTCATCGAGCAGCAGCAGTCGCGGGCCGGCGACCAGCGCCCGCGCGATCTCGATCCGCCGTCGGGCGGAGAATTCCAGCGTGCCGACCCGCTCGTCCCAATAGAGGTGGACGTCGAGCAGCCGCGCCGCGGCGTAGCCCGCTTCCTCGGCCTGCCGCAGCTTCGCCCAGGCGGCCGGCCGGCCGGCCACGAACGACGCCGTCGACGCGCGCACCGAGGCCCAGGCGCCGCCGCAGATGTTGTCCCCGGCGGTGAGCTCCGGGATCACCCGCGTGTTCTGGAAGGTGCGGGTCATGCCGAGCCGCGAGCGGTTCCACGAACTGGTCCGGGTGACGTCCTGGCCGAAAAGCTCGATCCGGCCGGAGTCCGGCGTCGAAAACCCGGAGATCACGTCGAACAGCGTCGTCTTGCCCGCACCGTTGGGGCCGATCAGCCCCACCATCTGCCCGGCGGGGACGTCGATGCTCGCACCGGTCAGCGCGTGGATCGGCCCGAACGACAGGCGTACGTCGGAAGCCCGTACCGCGAACGGGGTCTCCGGTCGCGGCGGCAGCCAGCGTTCCAGCACCGCGAGGCACTCGGCGCGCTCGGCGGAGCTGAGCACGCTGGTGTTCTCGTACGCGAGGCCGGCGGACTCGCGCAGCACCGCGGTCGCCATGCGCTTGCGCTTGGTGCGGTGCCGCCGCTTGCCGTACCGGCGGCGGCGCTCCAGGTCCTGCATCCGCCCACCGACGCCGCGGGCGCCGAACAGCGCCCCGAAGCCGAGGGCCACGGAGGCGATGAAGTTCTGCTCGACGTTCCAGCGCTCGAGCTCGATCGGCATGACGTAGAGGTAGGCCGCGACCACGATCACCGCGGCCATCGAGTCCACCCCGGCCAGCACCGGGATGCACAGCAGCAGCAGCGAGGTCTCGACGTCGAAGCCGAGGAACAACGGCGGGGTCACGTAGAACATCGCGCCGAGCACCCCGCCGATCCCGGCGAGAAAGCCGGCCAGGGTGAAGGCCAGCACGCGGAAACGGACGGGCGGGATGCCGATCGCGGCGGCCGCCTGCCGGTTGGAACCGACGACGAGGAACGCCAGGCCCGCCGGGCTCCGCCGCAGCCGGATCAACAGCGCCAGGACGATCGCCAACCAGCCCAGCGCGAAGAAGAAGAACGTGCGGTCCGCGACCAGGTCGATGCCCAGCGGCTCGGGCCGCGGGTTCATCAGTGCCGCGCCGCCGTTGCCCCCGGAGACCCCGCCGGAGAGATAGCCGATCGGGTAGATCGTCTTCTCGATCGTCACCTGCAGGCCGAGGGTGAGGATCACCAGGTAGATCACCGGGAGCCGGCTGGACGCCAGGGCCAGGCCGGCCATGAAGGCGGTGGCGATCGCGACCGCGATCAGCGCTGCGACGATCCAGGGGAGGCCCTGGCCCTGGTCGTCGCGGTCGAGCCAGTTGAAGTAGTACATCGCCGAGGCGAACACCCCGGCCGAGGCCAGCGAGATCTCCCGGGTCCAGCCCTGCAGCACCAGCAGGCCGAGTCCGAGGATCGCCACCGGGATCGCGGCGGTGAGACCGAAGACGCGGTAGTCGGCCATCAGCAGGCCCCAGGCGACGAGGGCCCCGGTGAGCAGGATCGAGGCCGGGCTGCTCATCGCCCGCACGACCGGGCGGGACTTGGTCTCCAGTCCCTCGAAGATGCCGGTGCCGGCGGGGCGTGCGAGGCCGGTCACGCCTGCCGCCGCTCAAGCAGGAAGAACGTCTCGCGGCGGAACCGGGCCGCGACCACGATCAGCACGAGCAGCGAACAGGACAGCGTGATCTCGCGGCCGCCGGCGGAGACGTCGCCGAAGAACCCGACGACCAGCGCCGTTTCGAGAATCCCGTAGACGACGGCGCCGGCCAGCGCCAGCGGCAGGCTGCGCAGCCCGCCCACGACGGCGATCAGCATGCCGCGCACCATCAACAGCAGGAGGCCGTCGACCGGTTCGGCGACCGCGGCGGCGTACATCGCCCCGGCCAGCGCCGCGACCGCGCCGGACGCGCCGTAGACCCCGGTGCCGATCAGCCGCAGCTTCGCTCCGCACCAGACGCTGGCCTCGACGTCGTCGGCGATCGCGCGGATCGCCAGTCCGGTGTAGGTCCTCGACAGGAACAAGGCGAGGCCGGCCACCAGAACGCACAGGAGAACGAACGCGGCGACGCGGTGATGGGTGACCACGACGTCGCCGACCCGGGTCCCGCCGTCGCCGAACGGGCTCGGCGTGACGGAGAGCCCGCCGGGGCGGATGTAGTAGCCGGCGAGGTTGCCGATCACGAGCAACCCGGCGATCGAGACGACGGTGAGCGTCATGCCCGGCAGCTCGGCCATCCAGCGCGACATCACCAGCGCGCCGAACGCGATCCCCGCGGCGGCGCCGGCCGCAATGGCCATGGGCAAGGCAAGTTGGGCGTCGACGATCGCGTCGTTGTCGAAGTTGTGGGCGCCGGCCGGGCCCCGCACGAGGTAGGCGTACACGAGCGCGCCGAGGATCGCGATGCCGCCATGGACGAAGGCGATGGTGCGACTGATCCGGTACGTCAGCACGATGGCGACCGGGAGCATGCCGTAAAGCGCCGCCACGGTCAGGCCGAGGACGACGATCTCCGGGACGAGATCCAGCTGCACTCCGGTGGGGACCTTCCTCGGGCTGCGTGGGGAATCTAGCCCGTATGCCCCTCGTGTCCCAGCCCGCCCGGCCCCCGCGCCTTGACGCCGCGAAACGACCGGGACTGTGCTGGGCGCCCAGGCTTCCGGGGGGTGCGCGTGATCGGGTCAGCAGGGGTGACGCGCGCGGGCGGCCGTGCGCTCGATGCCGGCCAGCACCTCCGGCCACACCCAGCGGGGCAGGTCGTGGCCCATGCCAGGCACCAGGCGCAGCTCCGCGCCGGGTATTGCGGCCGCGGTCGCGATGCCACCCGAGGGCAGGATCACCCGGTCCTTCTCGCCGTGCAGCACGAGCACAGGCAGGTCGAGCCGGCGCAGGTCGCCCGTCCGGTCCCGTTCGGCCACGGCGGCCGCCAATTGCCGCCCCGAGCCGTTGCCGGTCTCGCGCTGCATCGAGCGGCGGGTGACCTCACGGACGTCGGCGTCGTCCGCCTCGGTGCGCCCGTCCGACCCGATCCGGCGGAAGGCACGCACGAGATCCTCGACGGCCGCCTCGGCGGTGCGGGGCGCGCGGCGCAGGAACAGCGGGATCATCCGCCGGGCGACCCGGCCGGTCCGCCCGTCGCCGGGCCGCCCCATGATCGAGACCAGGGACCGGGTCCGCCCGGGATGGCGGATCGCGACCTCCTGGGCGATGAACGACCCCAGCGACACCCCGACGACGTGTGCGGCGTCGATGCCCAGCGCGGTCAGCAGTCCGGCGGCGTCGTCGGCCATGTCTGCGAGGCTGTAGACGGGCCGCGCCCGTCGACGCACGAATTGCCAGCCACTGATGCCGGGCCCGGGGACCGTGCTCGAGCGACCGACGTCACGGTTGTCGAAGCGGACCACCCGGTACCCGCTCGCGGCCAGATCGGCGCAGAGATCGTCGCGCCAGTAGAGCATCGACAGGCCCAGGCCCATGATCAGCAGGACGGCCTCGTCGTCGGCATCGCCGAAACTCTCGTAACACAGGGACAATCCGCCCACCGCGGCCATCTGTTCGCCGGTGCGCACCACGTCGGGCGGGCGTCGGTTGCTCATACCGGCAATTCGTGCCGCGACCAATCGTGGCTCGCCCGACCTCCGAACTTCACTCCGATGCAACACGGAAGTGCGGTTGGACGGGCAACTCTGGAGTACCGGAAAGCCCGCAGGGGAAGGAGTAGGTCATGACAACAATGACGTGGCTCGAGCGGGAGTACTGGTCCCAGCCTCGTCCCTTCGTGCCTGCCGCCCGCCCGGGCGGCCCCACCACGGCTGAGACGCCTGCCCCGTCGACCGCGCCCACGGCACCGCCGTCGGCGCGGTTCGAGCGGCAGGGCTCCGAACTGGTCCTGATCGTCCCGATTGCCGCGACCGAGGCTCAACACGGCGCCTTGATCCGCGTTCCCGCGCCGGGCGCGAGCGTCCGCCTGCGGGTTCCGCCGGGGACCACCAGTGGCCGCCGGTTCCGGGTTCCGCGGGCGAGTGCGCCGGCTCCGGACGGATTCGGCGACCTGACGGTCGTCGTCGAGGTCTACTGACACCGCGGTTCGAAAGCACGACGAACGGCCCCCGCCAGCCAGGCGGGGGCCGTTGTCGCGGGGTAGCGACTGATCACGGGTCCGGTTTGACGTCGTCCCCGGCGTCCTCGATCTCGTCCCCGGCCTTGTCCGCGCCGTCCTCGATCTTGTCTCCGGCCTTGTCCGCGCCGTCCTCGACCTCGTCGGCGCCGTCCTCGACGTTCTCCTGGATGTTCGTCGTCACGTCCCCGCCGTCGTCCTTATCGTCCCCGCAGCCGGCGAGCATCGAGCCCGATCCGAGCACGAGTGCGGCGGCGACCGCGGTGGTTCGGGTGCGCAGAGACATGCGTCCTCCTGGGTGGGCGTCGCAGGGGGGCTGCCCGCCGCGGGCGCGGTTCACGCGTGGAGAACGTCACAGCCTTCCGGCTACCTGTTCTTCTTCTCGGCCTTGGCGAGGTCCCCGAGCAGCGTCTCGGCGGCGAGCTTGCCCGGCAGGGAGCAGACGCCGCCGGTCGGGTGCGTGCCGGCACCGGACAGATACAGGCCCTTCACCGGAGTGCGGTACGAGCCGAGTCCCGGCGCCGGCCGCATCGGTCCGAACCGGGTGATCAGCGGGTCGACGTGGTAGACGTTGCCCGCCGGTGCGTTGAAGCGCTTCTCCAGGTCGGGCCCGCAGAGCACGGTGCGCCCGATCTCGTAGGTGTCGAGACCGACGTAGTACTGGGCGGCGTCCTTGAGCACCGAGCGGCCGACCTCGTCGCGGACCTCGTCCCACGGCACGACCGGGTTGACCGGCGGGATGCCGGACCACAGCCAGAACGTGTCGCCGCCCTCGGGTGCCTGGGTCGGGTCGACCCGGGTCGGGACGATCGAGCAGTGCACCGGCATCGGGTGGGTCCACTCGCCCCGGACCGTGTTGTCCCAGGCGGCGCTCTGTTCCTCCAGGGTCGCCCAGGCGACGAGGATCCCGGTCGGGTCGAGCTTGTCCTTACGCCACTGCCGGTGCTTCTCCATCGTGATCTTGCCGCTGGTGGCGACGTTGATCTTCAGCGACGTCGCGTGCGTCTTCTTGATCGGGATGTCCTTGGCGCGCGAGTCCAGCTTCGACTCGAGCGTCCCGGCGGGGAGCAGCTGGTTCAGCGTGATGAACGGGTTGCAGGTCGTCAGCACGGCGTCGCGGGCGCGGATGACCTCGCCGGACTCGAGTTCGACGGCGGCCACGCGGTCGCCCTCGACCTTGAGCTGCGCGACCGGGGCGGAGAGCTGAACCTCGCCGCCGTGCGCGACGAAGCACGCGTGCAGCGCCTTCGGCAGGGCCCCCGTGCCGCCGACCGGCATCGCGTTGGCGACCCGCTGGACGATGCCGAGGTAGATCATCGCCCAGGCCGTCATGTCCAGCTTCAGCTGCGAGAACGCCGCCATCGCCGAGAGGGCGCCCTTGGGCAGCTCGGTCTCGAAGCTCTCGTCGAGGAACTCGAAGTGGGACGCCCCGACGATGTGCTTGAGACCCCACAGCTTGCGCAGGTGCGGCGCGGCCTTCGCGGTCTGGATCAGCAGTTCCTTGCTGAACGGCCGCGTCGGGTGGACCTTCATGTACTCGATGACCGGACCCATCGCGTGATACATCGCGTTGGACATGTCGAGCCAGACGCGTGCGTCCTTCGGGGAGAAGTAGCGCAGTTCGTCGGCGGTCCTGCTCGCGTCCTTCCAGATGGCCAGCGAGCTGCCGTCGGGGGCGAGCTGGATGTGCGCCGGGTCGACCGGGATCTCGCGCAGGCCGTACTTGTAGAGCTCCAGGTCCTCCGCGACCCCGGAGAGCCGGAAGATGCCGGTCAGCTGGATCGCGCCCTCGTTGAACAGGTGGTTCGGCGCCTCGGGCAGCGTCGCGTTGGTCGCGGTCATGCCGCCGAACTGATTCGACGCCTCCACGATCAGCACGCGCTTGCCCGCCTTGGCCAGGTAACAGCCGGCGGTGAGCCCGTTGTGGCCGGCTCCGACGATCACGACGTCGTACTGCGAAGAAGTGGTCATGGACACATCCTGCGCCTTCTCGATTGCAGAATCAAGTTTGAAAATCCATTCGTTTGTGCCACTCTCGGAGGGTGGAGAAGGCCGTGCAGTCGAGAAAGAGCCGGGCCGTCGCGAGCGCCGCAAGCTCGAGGCGACGGGAGCGACTGCTCGCCGCGGCCCGCCAGGTCCTCGCCGACCAGCGGCGAGGCCAACCTGCGCATCGGCGATCTCACCGAGATGGCCGACATCGGCTTCGGCACCTTCTACAGCCACTTCGAGTCCAAGGAAGCCCTCGTCGAGGCCGTCCTCACCGAGGTGATGGCCGGCGCCGCCGCGGCGATCGGCTCCCGGGCCCTGGAGTTCCCGACCCCGCGGAGACCGCCTCGTTCGCCTACCGCCGCTTCGTCCGCTTCGCGGCCGACGAGCCGGAACTGGCCGCCGTCCTCACCAAGCTCGACGACTCCGACGCGATGTTCGAGCAGTCGCTGCTGCCCTACGCCCGCAAGACCCTGGAGCGGGGCATCGAGTCCGGCCGCTTCGACATCGTCGACATCGACCTGGCCCTGCTCTCGGTCTCCGCCGCCGCCTTCGCCGCCATCAAGGGCGTCCTCGCCGGCCGCATCAGCGCCGGGCTCCGCCGCCGACGGCGCGGAGATGATGCTGCGCGCCTTCGGCCTCGACTCCGCCGACGCCAAGGAGATCGCCCACCGCGAGCTCCCGGACCTCAGGCTGGACGCCTGATCCTTCGGCGAGCACGGGCCAGACCACAACCGAAAGAACTGAGCCGCCCGCCAGGCTCCGCGTCGCCACGCCCGTTTCGGATGTGGTCTGGCCGGACGGCTGTCGGGTCCTCGTCAGATCGCGGCGGCCAGCTCCTTGCGAGACGCGACGCCCTACTCGCCGAACACCCTCCGCAGGTGCCATTCGACGGTGCGGGCACTGACCAGGCTCAGGATCGCGAGGCTGACCGTGAATCGGTCCGGGGCGCCCCCGGAGCGCGAACACGGACCCTCGTACTCGAATTCACGGATGCGGCGTCAGCCCCGCGATTCGCCGGCTGCCCGGAGCACTTCGTCGACTGACCACCCGTCCGCGGCGTTGGTGCCGTACTGCGCCGCGCGGACCAGTCCATCCGGCGAGATGAGGAAATCTGCCGGCTGACCGAGATGGTCCTCGGATCGGTTGAGAGCCCCGCGCAGCGACGAGCCCCCCGCCAATCCTCGCGCCCGCGTCCACGCGGCCCGGGGATGCAGAACAGTCCGGAGCCCGCGTCCGACCCCGAACTCCGTGTACAGCTTGCGGTCCGGGTCGGCGATCACGTCGTAGGGCAGGTCGGATCGGTAACGAAGAAGCTCCCGCTCCTCGGAGTGGAACGCCACGACCTCTCGGATGCCGACGGCGAGCAACTCCTCGTGGCGCGAGGTGAACCCGCGCAGGTGGATGGAGCAGATCGGGCAGGCGGCGAAGCGGCGGAACTGCAGGTGGACGGCACGTTCGGGATCCGGCACCGCGACGGGTCGACCGTGGATCGACTGCAGTTCGCGCGCGGCGATCCGGTCTGCCCGGTGCGGTGGTCGTCCGCGGGATCGGTGGCATGGTGCACCTTTCTGAGTGGGACGACTCCGAATGCGTTCGATTATGGAGTAGCATCACTCCCATGACAAGGCCGAACGCCGCCGAGTCGGCAGCAGCACCGCGTCGTGGCCGCCCACCGTCCTTCGACCGCACCGCGGCCTTGGACCGGCTACTCGCGCTGTTCTGGCGACATGGCTACGAGGGCGCGACCCAGGAGGAGATGCTGCGCGCGACCGGCCTCTCGTCATCCAGCCTCTACCGATCCTTCGGCACCAAGCCGGAGACTTTCGCCGCAGCCCTCCAGCGGTAT
>CAVWPF010000001.1:0-730095 GCA_963756785.1 uncultured Actinomycetota bacterium | reverse complement strand
GAACCTGGGAAGCTTTCGCGACGGATTTACAGTCCGCTCCCATTGGCCGCTCGGGCAATCTGCCAGTGCCGCGGACAGCCCCTGGGGACTGCCGGTGCGGCGGTTGGAGAGGATACCCAGGGGGCCCGGGCAGCACCAAACCCGATCCCCGCCCCGCTACCCGCCGCGCAGCACCGAGAGGAACCCCGCCGTGGCCGACTCGTCCTTCGACGTCGTCAGCAAGGTCGACCGCCAGGAGGTCGACAACGCCCTGAACCAGGCCGGCCGTGAGCTGTCCCAGCGCTTCGACTTCAAGAACACCGGGGCCGAGATCAAGTGGTCCGGCGAGAAGATCGAGATGCAGGCCAACTCCGAGGAGCGGGTCAAGGCGATCCTCGACGTCTTCAAGGAGAAGCTGATCAAGCGTCAGATCTCGCTGAAGGCGCTCGACGCCGGTGAGCCGCAGCTCTCCGGCAAGGAGTACAAGCTCTTCGCGTCCATCGAGGAGGGCATCTCCCAGGACAACGCGAAGAAGGTCTCGAAGGTCATCCGCGACCAGGGCCCGAAGGGCGTGCAGGCCCAGATCCAGGGCGACCAGCTCCGGGTCACCTCGAAGAAGCGCGACGACCTGCAGACCGTCATCTCGCTGCTCAAGGAGCAGGACTTCGACTTCGCCCTGCAGTTCATCAATTACCGGTGAGCCCGCCGGCCCGATCGGGCCTGCAAATGATGGCGGACTTCATCGCCGGCGAGGTCGAGCACCCGATGGCGGCCCTGCTCAACTACCGCCCGATCGCGGCCACGGCCGGGAGCGTCGTCTGGGAGGCGCGGCCGGACGAACGCCACCTCAGTTCGCGCAACGCCGTCCACGGCGGCTATCTGGCGGCGCTGCTCGACTCGGTGCTGGGTAGCGCTATCGCGAGCGAGGTCGAAGCCGGCGTCGACTACGTGACCGTCGACCTCGCAGTGAAGATGATCCGGCCGGTCACCGCCGGCACCGTGCTGCGAGCCGAGGGGCGTTCGCTGAACGTGTCCCGCCGGATCGGCACCGCCGAGGCCTCGGTGCACGACGCCGACGGCCGCCTGATCGGCACGGGCACTGCGACGATGCTGCTCACCCGTCAGAGCTAGATTCGTTCTCATGCTGACGATTCGACGGACGACCCGAACCCTGGGCGCCGCGCTCGCCGTGCTCGCACTGGCCGCCTGCGGCGAGGACAACAATCCGATCCAGAACGCCCAGGACGCCGCCCGGAACGCCGCGGATCAGGCCCAGCAGAAAGCCTACGAGGGCGCCACGATCGCGGCCCTCGCAGCGATCGACCCCGAACTCGCTCAGGACCCCACGCGCGCCCTCGTCCAGGCCAAAGCGGTCTGCGCCGTCATCGAGAACAAGCCGGCGGCGCAAGGCGTCGCCGAGGCCCGCAAGCGCTTCGGCACCAGCTCGGTTCAGGTCGACGACGCCACGGCCAAGCAGATCGTCAAGGTGTTGAAGAAGGACCTCTGCCCGCGGCTCTGAACCCGCAACGCTGATGTCCCCGCCGACGGTCGACACACGGCGCTGGTGACGGTGGTCGCGGCCAGGACAGCGAAGGGAGTTCGCGGCACTTACAGCGCGCGATAGACCCGGAGCCGCCCGGCCTTGCCGAGCCGGAAGGTCTGGGCCGGCTCCCCCACCTCGCCGTCCCGGGCCAGCCGCAGCGGCCCGGACTGCGCCCGAATCTCGAGCTCCTTGGCGGTCCACGCCTCGAACGCCGGGCAGCGGTGCAACCGGCCCGAGAGGACGGCCGCGACCAGGCGCGTCCGGGAGTACGGCCGGGTCGCGTCGACAACGCGGAGGTCCAGCAGTCCGTCGTCGAGACGATCCCGCCACGACGGCGCGGACCCAGGCGGGGAGTATCCGCAGTTGCCGACGAACAGCAGCCAGATCCGGCGGGGTTCGCCGTCGAACGTGACCTCGACCGGATCGGAGTGGCGCAGCACCCGCACCAGCGCGACCACCATCGCGGGCCACTTGCCCAGCCGCTCCTCCAACTGCTCCCGCGCCCGGACCATCTCCGAGTACCCGCCGAGGCTCGCGGTGTTGAGGAACACCTGGCGCGTGCCGTCGACCTCGGCACCCGCGAGGTCGACCCAGCAGGCCTCGCCGGAACGCACAGCGTCGAGGGCGTCCTGCACGGACCCCAGGCCGAGGTCGCGGGCGAAGTGGTTGAGGGTCCCCCCGGGAATGACCAGCAGCGGCAGTCCGGTCGCGAGGGCGACCTCGGCCGCGGCGTTGATCGTGCCGTCACCGCCGGCGACGCCGAGGATCCGCGCACCGGCGGCCGCCTCCCGCAGCAGCGCGGGGACATCGTCGTCCGGCCCGAACTCGCGCACCTGCGCCGCGGGCAGCGCCTCGCGCACCGTCGCGGCGATCTCCCCGTCCCCGTTGCCGGCGGCGGCGTTGATCACCACGACCACGCCCTCGCCGTCCGCGGTGGCGGGAACCTCCGCGGCCGGCGCGCGTTCCACCGGGTCGACGGGTGACCGGGGCGGCCACACGCGGCTCACGCCGTAGGTCGCGAGGGCACCGACCGCCAATCCGGCGACGACGTCGCCGGGATAGTGGACGCCGGTGTGCACGCGCGAGGCGGCGACGCCGGCCGCGACCAGACCGACCGGCACGGCGACCAGGGGCTGTTCCAACGCGACCCCGGTGGCGAACGCCGCCGCGGACGCCGAGTGCCCGGACGGGAAGGACGAGGTCCGGGGCGAGTGGAGCAGCCGGCGGCCCAGCGTGACCAGGTCGGGCGCCGGCCGCGGTCGCGCCGTCAGCCACTTCCCGGGTCCGTTGGTCAACGCGCTCGCGAGCGCCAGGCCGCCGAGCCCGCGCATCGCGGCCCGGCGGTTGTCCGGCCGTGCGCTCGCCCACAGCACCCCGGCGATCCCCAGCCAGAGCACACCGTGGTCGGCGGCGCGCGACAGCGGTGGCAGCACCCGGTCGAGATTCGGCGTCTGGGTCCGATGCCAGCGGGCGAAGATGACGTCGTCCAGACGCTTCAGGTCCACCCGCGCACTCTGCCCGAACGAGCGCGGCGCGAACGTCCAGGTCTCGCGCAGGGTTAGCGGCGGTACCCGGCCATCGCCTCGAGGCGGCGGATCCGCTCCGCCATCGGCGGGTGGGTGGAGAACATCTGCGACATTCCGCCACCGCGGAACGGGTTCGCGATCATCAGCGAGCTGGTGGTCTGCAGCGAGGGCTGCGGGGGCAACGGGGCCGCGGCGGTGCCGTGCTCCAGCTTCCGCAGGGCGCTGGCCAGGGCCAGCGGGTCGCCGGTGATCTCGGCGCCGTAGACGTCGGCCTGGTACTCGCGGGAGCGGCTGATCGCCATCTGGATGACGCCGGCGGCGATCGGGCCGGTGAACATGATCAGCAGCGCCACGAGCGGGTTGGGCCGGTCGTTGTCGCCGCCGGTCGGGAGGAAGAACGCCAGGTTCGCGATCATCACGATGCCGCCGGCGATGGTGGCGGCCACCGAGGCGATCAGGATGTCGCGGTTGTAGACGTGACCGAGTTCGTGGCCGAGGACGCCGCGGAGCTCCCGCTCGTCGAGCAGCTGCAGGATGCCCTCGGTGCAGCAGACCGCCGCGTTGCGCGGGTTGCGCCCGGTCGCGAACGCGTTCGGGGCCGAGGTGGGCGAGATGTACAGGGCCGGCATCGGCTGCTTCGCGGCCGTGGAGAGCTCCCGCACGATCTTGTACAGCGCGGGGAACTCGGCCTCACTGACCGGACGGGCGTGCATCGAGCGCAGCGCGAGCTTGGCGCTGTTGAAGTACGCGTAGCCGTTCATCGCCAGCGCGAGCACACCGCCGAGCACCAGGCCGGTCGTCCCCGCCAGCAGCCCGCCGGCCCCGATGAACAGGGCCGTGAGCAGCCCGAGCAGGGCTGCCGTCTTCAGACCGTTGTAGTGGTTGTGGCTGTGCATGGACCGACTCCCTCCCGGTGCGCGGAGACGGAGGTCCACTCACCGAACCCCGCCTGCCAGGCACAACGTAATTCCCCTGGCAGGCGTTCCACACCCCGGGTTGCGGCTCAGGCGCCGCCGGGCTGGAGCTGGCCGTTCACGGTCAGCGCGTAGGGCACGTACGCCGTCTGCGCGGCGTCCAGGTCGTCGACCGAGACCACGGCGATCAGGGTCTTGAACGGTGCGAAGGCCCTCAGGTCGTCGGCGCTGAGGGTGAGGCTGGCGGCGTTGTCGAAGGACCGCACCAGCACGTTCTTGCCCTTGGCGTCGATGCCGACCAGCCGCACCACCCAGTTCTGCACCGGGGCGTCGTTCGCCCCGGTCGGGGCGCCCGCGAAGGTCAGCGATTGCAACGCCTTCCCGGTGAGCGGTCCGTTGGCGCCGAGCAGCTGGACGTAGTCAGCACCGTTCGGGGCCGCGCCGGGGGCGGCGAACGCGCCCTTGTACGTGTAGTTGACGGCCGCGTTCAGCTCCTTGGAGGTGATCGCCGCCTTGTCGGCACCGGTCAGCTTCACGCCCTTGGCGCTCACGGTCTTGTCCAGCAGGTTCATCAACTGGAAGTCGTGCAGCACGTCGAAGACCTTCGCGCCCCTGCCGAACTTGTCCAGCTGGTTCTGCAGGCTGACCAGACCGAACTCGGGGTCCTGGTGAAGGGCGGAGATGATCCCGTCGCCGTACCGGTCATAGAGGAAGATCATGAACGACCAGGCATTGCCGTAGTCGGCGAGGATGTCGGACTGGCCGCCCTGGTCCTCCCACAGCGTCAGGGAGTTCTCGGGACCGCCGCAGTAGTTCGGGTTCGGGTTCGCCGGGCCCTTGGTCTCGCCGTAGCCCTGGAAGCAGTAGATGTGGGACTCGGCCTTGGTCTCGGAGATCAGGCGGCTCGGCTCGGAGTACCCCACGAGCATCGGCGCCATGTCGGACAGGCCCTCGTTGATCCAGAGGTCCTCGCTGCGGAACGGCAGGCCGACCGGCGACGGGTTGGGGTTCGTGTAGCTGTGCAGCAGGTGCTGGTACTCGTGGGCGAAGACGCTCTCGTAGGTCCGCGGGCGCGCCGGGCGGGACTTGCAGATGTCGTCGTCCGGCTCGTTCTTCGGGTTCTCCCCGGTGCGGTGGATCCAGTCGAAGGCGTCGATCGTCATCACGTTGCGGTTGGTGATGAGGTTGAAGATCGGCGCGAAGAACCCGGCGATGTAGGTCCGGTTGTTGGTGAAGTCGTAGAAGTTCGGGTCACGCACGTTGTCGACGAGGGTGACGACGGAGTCGCCGCTGCCGGTGAAGTCCGGGCCGCCCACCGCTCCGAGCGCTCCGATGCCCTGCGTCCCGTCCCTGGGCGGCGCGACCGAGAAGAACTTCGACTCGACCGGCAGCTGCTTGTCCTGGAACTCGTCGGCCAGTCCCTGGGCCTGGGCCGGCGTCACGACCGTCGGGTCGCTCTGGACGGTGCGGCAGTCGCCGGCCGGGAACTGGGTGCCGGTGGAGATCTCATCGGTCCCGCTCGCGACCCAGATCTCGATGTTCGGGCGCTTCGCCTGGAGGGTGTACTCCTTCAGGTAGAGCCCGAAGGGCGGGACGCCGGTGGGGGTGTTCCCGACCATGTCCAGCGCCGGCCACTGCCGCTTGGTGCCGATCTCGGGGGTCTCGGCGCCGAGGACCGACGGGGAAGCCGTCTGCCCGCGTTGCGAGAGCAGCGCGGCGGCGTCGTCGGCGCTCATCGTCGTCCGACCCGTCAGAGCTGCGAGCTCCGGGGAGAGGCTGAAGAGCGCGTCGTGGGGAAAGTGGGCCAACTGGGCCGGGTCGAGGGCGTTCGACGCCGCGGAGAAGGGGTTGGCCTTCGCCTGGTCGAGCAGGCTTCCCGGGGCGTCGGCTGAGGCTGCCCCGCCCGGCAGCCCGGCGGCGAGGCCGGCCGCCAGGCCCACCGCGCTCAGCACCGCAATCGATCGAGCTCCCGGCCTGCGGCTACGTGACATGCCTGAACCCCTCTGGCGGACGGCGGCGTATCCCGCATTCGTGCACGGGGGACGCGCAGTTTGGTGGGCGAAGTACTCGAGCTGGGCTTTTGCCGCAGTGTAGGCATCCACGCTTGGTGCGGCGCCGCTCGCTTTGCCGATTACGGGACCGGAGCAGGTTTGCCGCATCGCGTCCGCTGGCACAGTGGTGAGCAGGGCGGATAGTCCACAGAATCCCGAGATGCCAGCATCTGCCCGGCTGAGGCCCTCCGTTCGGACACCCAGGGGAGCGATGACCGAGCAGATCCAGGCGGCGCCGTATGCGCCCGCCGTGGCGGCACCCGTTCCGGTCCGCGTTCCCCCGCCGGACACCGGCGCAATGCGGGCCGAGCGCGAGCGCCTGCGGCGGGCACGGGCGGCCTATGAGGCGAAGCTGAGCCGGCTCCGGCTCTACTCCTACTGCCTGACGCTGACCTCGTGCGTGCTCGCCCTGATGTCCTTCATGTACCTGACCCAGGGCACCGCCGACGGCGACCCGACCTTCGTGTGGCTGGGCGTCGCGTTCGTCGCCGCCACCGTGGTCACGCTCTGGTCGGCGATCCGCGTCACCCACGTCAGCGAAGTCGCCGCGGCTTGACGCGTGCGTCCGCGGAAGCGGGCGCTGGAGCGCGCTGATCCGCGGACGTAGGGCGTCGCTGTGATGTCCATCTCGCGGGGAAGTTCGGCGCCGTCGACGCGGTTGTTCGAGTCATGACGACGACGAATGCCGAGCTGAGCCCGACCGAATGGGTCCGCGACCAGACCGACCAGATCCTGCGCACCGGGACGACCGACGGCGTGACGGTGTACGACCGTCCGGTCGTGCTGTTCACGGTGATCGGTGCCAAGTCCGGCAAGGAGCGCCTCGTCCCCTTGATGCGGGTCGAGCACCAGGGGAGCTACGCGATGATCGCCAGCAAGGGTGGCGCGCCGGAGCACCCCGCCTGGTACGCGAACGTCCGTGCGAATCCTGAGGTGAGCCTGCAGGACGGCACGGCCGTTGCGACGTACACCGTCCGGGAGGTCGACGGCGCGGAACGCGAGGAATGGTGGGCGCGCGCCGTCGAGGCGTACCCGCCGTACGCGGAGTACCAGGAGAAGACCGACCGGCTCATCCCGGTGTTGGTCGTCGAGCCGGCGTAACCACTCTCGCCCGGGTCGGCTCAGCGCCCCTGCCAGCGTGGCTCCCGCCGCTCGGCGGCCGCGGCCATCCCCTCCGCGGCGTCCTCGGTGGCGCCGACCGACCTTGCGCATCGTCTCGCCGAAGCGGATCGCCTCGGTCATCGGCAGGTTCGCGACCGCGCACCGCCATCTCCTTGGTGGCGCGGGCGGCGAGCGGCGCGGCCGGCACAGCCGGTCGGCCAGCGCCCGCGCCTCGTCCATCAGGTCGTCGTGCGGCACGACCCGGCCGGCGAGGCCGATCTCCTTGGCCCGGGCGGCGTCGATGCGCTCGCCGGTGAGCAGCAGCTCCATCGCGTTCTGCCAGCCGATCCGCTGCGGCAGCCGGATGCGCGCCGACGATGGTCGGGCACGCCGACGGTCACCTCAGGGAAGCCGAACTCGGCGCGCTCGCTGGCGATCACGAAGTCGCACCACGTGACGAGCGTCAGCCCGTAGCCGAGGCAGTGCCCGTTCACCGCGGCGATCACCGGCTTGAAGATCTCCCAGCCGCTCTCGAACGAGTTGATCGTCGGCTTCTCCCAGAACGTGCCGGCGAAGTCGCCGGCCGGGTTGCCGGCGTCGTCGCGCAGGTCGGCGCCGCGCAGAACGCCCGCCCGGCGCCGGTGACGATCGCCGACCCAGGCCTCCTCGTCGTCGCGGAACCGGGCGAAGGCGGCGTTGAGGTCTGCGCCGCATCTCGCCGTCGATCGCGTTGAGCGCGCTCGGGCCGGTCGTAGGTGATCGTCGCGACGTGGTCGTCGAGGGTGTAGTGGACGTAGTCCGGAGCTGACATATGTGAATCCCTCACCTGTATCCGGCAAATCGCCTGCACTACCTGACGGGTCGTTCTTACCGTGCCGTATGCGGACGATTCGGCTGAAGCTGCGGACCGGTGGCCTGTTTGCCCTGGCTGGATCGCTGCTGGCGGGGCTGGCGATGCTGTCGCCGACCGCGACCGGGACCACGGCGGCGACGGGAGGGGAACCGCCGCAATTCATCGTGGTCTCGTTCGACGGTGGCGGCAGCATCGCGGCCTGGCAGAAGTGGCGCTCCCTGTCGTCCCAGGTCGACGCGAGCATGACCTTCTTCCTCACCGGCACGTACCTGGTGCCGGAGCAGAAGTCCTACCTCTACAGCCCGCCCCGCAAGCCCCGTGGCGCGTCCGAGGTCGGCTTCAGCGCGGCGGAGAACGTGCGCCCGCGGATGGAGCAGGTCCGCGCCGCCCGCGCCGAGGGCCATGAGATCGGCACCCACTACAACGGCCACTTCTGCGGCGCCAGCGGCGTGCAGCGGTGGTCCACGTCGGACTGGCTCAGCGAGATCCGGCAGTTCAACTCGTTCCTCGACAACTGGCGCGTCAACAACAACGCCACCAGCGTGACCCCACTGGGCTGGGACTCCGGGGTCGTCGTCGGCGGCCGGACGCCGTGCCTGGAGGGCAACCGCGCCGCGATGTACCCCGCGATGGTCGCGAACGGCTACCGCTACGACACGAGCAACCAGGGTCCACTGCGCTGGCCGTCGCGGATGGCGAACGGGATGTGGAACATCCCGCAGCAGAGCCTGCGCATGGCCGGGACCGGCGTCCCCGTGCTGTCGATGGACTACAACTTCTTCGAGCGCCACACCGGCGCCGTGGACGGGCCGGCCTCGAAGCGGCCGGCCCAGTACGCCCAGGTGCTGAACACCTACCGCAACGCCTATCGCGCGGTCTACAACGGCAACCGGGCGCCGCTGATCCTCGGTGCGCACTTCAACACCTGGAACGGCGGCATCTACGCGAAAGCGCTGTACGACTTCGTCAAGGAGACGTGCACCAAGCCGAACACCCGGTGTGTGTCGTTCACCGAGCTCGTGGACTACATGGAGGCCCAGCCGGCCTCGGTCCGGGCGAAGCTCCAGGCCCGGCCGTCGCAGTCGATGGGCTACTGACGCTCCCTAGACTCGACCGTCGTGGCAGCCCTACCGGTCGACGGCGAACGACTTCTCGCGCTCGACCGAGCCCATGTCTGGCATCCCTACGCCTCGATGACCGAGCCCGGCCCGGTGTATCCGGTGGTCGGGGCCGAGGGGGTGCGGCTGACGCTCGCCGACGGCCGTGAAGTGATCGACGGGATGTCCTCGTGGTGGGCGGCGATCCACGGCTACCGCCACCCCGTCCTGGACGCGGCGATCCGCGAGCAGCTCGACACGATGGCCCACGTCATGTTCGGCGGCCTCACCCACCCGGCGGCGGTCGGGCTCGCGCAGCGCCTCGCCGCGATGACCGGCGACGGCCTCGAGCACGTCTTCTTCTCCGACTCCGGCTCGGTGTCGGTCGAGGTCGCGATCAAGATGGCCCTGCAGTACTGGCAGGGGCAGGGCCAGGCCCGGCACCGGCTGCTCACGGTGCGGGGCGGCTACCACGGCGACACCTTCGCGACAATGGCCGTCTGCGACCCCGTCGGCGGCATGCACCACCTCTTCACCGACGCGCTGCCGGCGCACCTGTTCGCCCCGCGCCCACCGGACGGCGTCGACGCGGAGCTCGACCCGGAGTGGTTCGCCGCGACCGAGCAGTTGCTCACGAAGCACGCCGGCCAGATTGCCGCGGTGATCGTCGAGCCCATCGTGCAGAACGCCGGCGGGATGCGCTTCCACTCCCCCGCCTACGTGCGCGCGCTGCGGGATCTGTGCGACGCCACGGGCGTGCTGCTCATCCTCGACGAGATCGGCACCGGCTTCGGCCGGACGGGTGCGCTCTTCGCCCACCTGCGCGCCGGGGTGGTGCCGGACATCCTGTGCGTCGGGAAGGCGATGACGGGCGGCTACCTGTCGATGGCCGCGACGCTCTGCACCCCGGCCGTCGCCGCGGGGGTCTGCGCCGGGGAGGCCCGCGTCCTGATGCACGGCCCCACCTACATGGGCAATCCGCTGGCCGCGGCCGTCGCGTGCGCGAACCTCGACCTGCTGGCCACCGGCGCCTGGCCGGGCCAGGTGGCCGGGATCGAGTCCGTCCTGCGGAACGGACTTTCCGAGGCGGCCGGACTCCCCCAGGTCGCCGACGTCCGGGTGCTCGGTGCCATCGGCGTCATCGAGACCGTGGGCCCCGTTGACGTGCGCGCGGTCACCGAGGCCGCGCTCGGATGCGGGGTCTGGCTGCGTCCGTTCTCGAACCTGATCTACACGATGCCGCCGTACATCACGGCGGCGGAGGACGTCGGGCGGATCTGCTCGGCGATGGTCGAGGGCGCGCGGGCGAACGGTCGGCGCTGATTTCGTCCGGGCCGGCCGGAGGTATCCTGCAGAGCGCCGTCATCGATACCTAAAGCCTGTAGATTATTACCGGCGGGCAGGCTCGCCGCCCGACCGCATCAAGCCCCCACCATGGAGCCTCAGCGTGGACAAGCAAGTCCAGCAACTCGACCGTGTGATCATCCGCTTCGCCGGCGACTCGGGCGACGGCATGCAGCTCACCGGTGACCGCTTCACCGCCGAGACCGCGAACTTCGGCAACGACCTCGCGACGTGGCCGAACTTCCCGGCCGAGATCCGGGCGCCCGCCGGCACCCTGGCCGGCGTCTCGAGCTTCCAGCTGCACTTCGCCGATCACGACATCATGACGCCGGGCGACTCCCCCAACGTCCTGGTCGCGATGAACCCGGCGGCACTGAAGGCGAACCTGCACGACCTGCCGCGCGGGGCCACGCTCATCATCGACACCGACGAGTTCACCAAGCGGAACCTGTCGAAGGTCGGGTACGCGGTCAGCCCGCTGGAGGACAACACCCTCGCGGCGTACCACGTCCATGCACTCGCGCTGACCCAGCTGACCGTCGACGCCCTCTCCAGCTTCGAGCTGACCCGCAAGGACGCCGAGCGTTCGAAGAACATGTTCGCCCTCGGCCTGCTGTCCTGGCTGTACGGCCGCCCGGCCGAGGGCACCGTGAAGTTCCTCAAGGACAAGTTCGCGCGCAAGCCCGAGATCCGTGACGCCAACATCGCGGCGTTCAAGGCCGGCTGGAACTACGGCGAGACCACCGAGGACTTCGCGGTCTCCTACGCGATCAAGCCGGCCAAGATGGCAGCCGGCGAGTACCGCAACATCACCGGCAACACGGCGCTGTCCTACGGCCTGATCGCCGGTGCGCAGCTGGCGAAGCTCCCGCTGTTCCTCGGCGCGTACCCCATCACCCCGGCCAGCGACATCCTCCACGAGCTGTCCAAGCACAAGGGCATGGGTGTGCGGACCTTCCAGGCCGAGGACGAGATCGCCGGCGTCGGCGCGGCCCTCGGCGCCTCCTTCGGCGGGGCGCTCGGCGTCACCAGCACCTCGGGCCCCGGGGTCGTGCTCAAGGCCGAGACCATCGGTCTTGCGGTCAGCCTCGAGCTGCCGCTGGTGGTCATCGACGTGCAGCGCGGCGGCCCCTCGACGGGCCTGCCGACCAAGACCGAACAGTCCGACCTGTTGATGGCCATGTTCGGCCGCAACGGGGAGTGCCCGGTCGCGATCGTCGCGCCGCAGTCGCCGGGCGACTGCTTCGACGCCGCCGTCGAGTCGATCCGGCTCGCGACCAAGTACCGGACCCCGGTCATGCTGCTCTCCGACGGCTACATCGCCAACGGCGCCGAGCCCTGGCTGATCCCGGACGTCACCGAACTGCCGGACCTGCAGACCCCGTTCGCCACCACGACCAACCACGAGACCGAGAACGGCGATCACGTCTTCTGGCCCTACAAGCGGGACCCGAAAACCCTGGCCCGGCCGTGGGCGATCCCGGGCACGCCCGGCCTCGAGCACCGCATCGGCGGCATCGAGAAGGCGGACGGGCACGGCAACATCTCCTACGACCCGGCCAACCACGACCTCATGACGCGGACGCGCCAGGCCAAGATCGACGGGATTGCGTACGACATCCCGAAGCTGGCGGTGGACGACCCGTCCGGCAAGGCCAAGGTCCTCATCCTGGGCTGGGGTTCGACCTACGGCCCCATCGGCGCCGCGTGCCGGCGGGTCCGCCAGGCGGGCGGGCACATCGCCAGCGCACACCTGCGCCACCTCAACCCGTTCCCGGAGAACACCGGCGAGGTGCTGCGCAGCTACGACCGCGTGATCGTGCCGGAGATGAATCTCGGCCAGCTCACGATGCTGCTGCGCGCCAAGTACCTGGTCGACGTCATGGGCTTCAACAAGGTCCAGGGTCTGCCGTTCTCCGTCGGTGAACTGGAGACCGCCATCAACGAAGTCATCGCGACCGTCAATGCCCCCAAACCCCGCACCCGTCGCACCGTGGGAGAGATCTGATGCCACGCGCCGAGGGCCCGCCCCCCGGGCTCGCCTACAAGAGCCTCTCGCTCGTCCCGAAGACCGAGAACGCGCAGAGCGCCAAGGACTTCAAGTCCGACCAGGAGGTGCGCTGGTGCCCCGGTTGTGGGGACTACGCGATCCTCGCCGCCGTGCAGGGCTTCATGCCCGACCTCGGCCTCCGCAAGGAGAACATCGTCTGGGTGTCCGGTATCGGCTGCTCGAGCCGCTTCCCGTACTACATGGACACCTATGGGCTGCACTCGATCCACGGCCGCGCGCCGGCGATCGCGACCGGTCTGTCCGCGACCCGGCCGGACCTGTCGGTGTGGGTCGTCACCGGTGACGGCGACGCCCTGTCCATCGGCGGCAACCACCTCATCCACGCGCTGCGCCGCAACGTCAACCTCAAGATCCTGCTGTTCAACAACCGGATCTACGGTCTGACGAAGGGTCAGTACTCGCCGACCTCCGAGGTCGGCAAGGTGACCAAGTCGACGCCGCTCGGCTCGCTGGACGCTCCGTTCAACCCGGTATCGCTCGCGCTGGGCGCGGAAGCGACCTTTGTCGCCCGCACGATCGACTCCGACCGCAAGCACCTCACCGACGTGCTGCGCAAGGCGGCCGAGCACCCCGGCACCGCGCTGGTCGAGATCTACCAGAACTGCAACATCTTCAACGACGGCGCGTGGGAGATCCTCAAGGACCCGGAGGGCTCGAAGCGGGCCATTATCCGGCTCGAGCACGGCCAGCCGATCCGGTTCGGTCCCGACAATGAACGCGGCGTGATGCGCTTGCCGAACGGGACCATCGACGTCGTCGACGTGACGCCGGAGAACGAGTCCCAGCTGCTGGTCCACGACGCTCACGCCGACGACCCCGGGGTGGCGTTCGCGCTGTCGCGGCTCCCCGACCTGACGTTGGACAAGACGCCCATCGGGGTGTTCCGCGACGTCGAGCGCCCGACCTACGACGCGTTGATGTCCGGCCAGCTGCGCCAGGGCAAGAACTCTCCCGGTGACCTGCAGCGCCTGCTGCGTGGCACCGACACCTGGACCGTCGCCTGAGCTGTTCCCGATTCCCCTGAGATCACCCGGTCGCCCACATAGGGTCGGCCGGGTGATTCTTTTCCGGCGCCCGGGTGCCGCGGTCGTCGCGAGCCTCGCGGCTGTCGCGCTCGCCGCGTCGACGTTGGGCCCGACCGGAGTTCCGGCCCAGGCGCGGGAGGCGCAGACGCCGGCGAAGACCCTGGCGAAGGCCCCCGCCGCCTTCAGGCCGGCGCCCGTCACGTGGGGCAAGTGCGCCTCCGCGTCACTGCAGGGCGCCGGGGCGCGCTGCGGATTTCTGACGGTACCGATGGACTACGCCAGGCCTACCGGACGCACGCTGAAGCTGGCGATCTCCCGGGTGAGGGCGACGGCTCCGGCCGGCAAGCGGCAGGGCGTCCTGCTCGCCAACCCCGGGGGCCCGGGCGGCTCCGGGCTCGGGCTGAGCGCCTACCTGGCCGACGCGTTGCCTTCAGGTGTCGCGTCCACCTACGACCTGATCGGGTTCGACCCGCGCGGCGTCGGCCGGAGCAAGCCGGCCCTGTCCTGCATCCCCGGTTACGCCAAGGGCCCGCGCCCGGCGTACGAGCCAATGCTCGGAGAGCTCCCGCTGCGCAGCCCGAATGAGACCGCGTGGCTCCAGCGGGCGAAGCAGTACGCGGACGTGTGCGCGGCGAAGCACGGCGATCTGCTGCCGCACCTGTCGACCCTCAACGCCGTCCGCGATCTCGAGACCCTGCGCCGCGCCCTGAAGGTCAAGAAGATCAACTTCTACGGCTTCTCCTACGGGACCTACCTCGGCCAGGTGTACGCGACGCTCTACCCGAAGCACACGCGCCGCATGGTGTGGGACGGCGTGGTCGATCCGCGCGAGGTCTGGTACTCCGGACAGCTCAACCAGGACCGGGCCTTCGAACGCGCGGTCGAGCAGTTCTGGACCTGGGTGGCCAGGCATGCAGACACCTACGCGCTCGGCGACACCGCCGCGGAGGTCGAGAGCCGCTTCTACGCCGTCCAGTCGAGACTGGCCCAGGTTCCGGACGGTTCGCTCGGCGCTGCGGAGTGGAACGACGCGTTCGTCAGCGCCGCGTACTACGAGAGCGGATGGCCCGACGTCGCGGAGGCGTTCGCCGCCTATGTGACGGGCAGGTCCGGCCCGATGAAGGCGATCTACGCCGCGTCGGCCGCCGGCGGCGACAACGGCTACGCGATGTACCTCGCGGTGCAGTGCGTCGACGCGGCCTGGCCGCGGGACTACGAGGTCTGGCGCACGGACGCGTTCGCCACGGCTTCCACGGCGCCGTTCCTGACCTGGAACAACGTCTGGTACAACGCGCCGTGCCTGTTCTGGTCCGCGCCGGGAGGCACGCCGGTTCCCGTGTCCGGCGCCCGTGCCCCGAAGGTGCTGCTGATCAACACGACCCTGGACGGGGCCACCCCGTTCGCCGGTGCGCTCGAGGCCCGACGTCGCTTCCCCCGTGCCGTGCTGGTCGCCGAACAGGGCAGCACCACCCACGCCAATTCGCTCAACGGCAACGCCTGCGTCGACAGGGCGGTCCACCGCTACCTGCGGGACGGGCACGTGCCGAAGCGCACGTCGGGCGACGGTGCCGATGTGGTGTGCAAGCGGTCCCCACTACCCAAGCCGTAGAACCGGTTCGACCGCCCGGGCGCTCGCACGTAGCCTCGACGATGTGACGACCGACCGCCGAGGCCTCGTCTTCGGCGTCTGGGCATACACCCTGTGGGGGCTGCTCCCGCTGTACTGGCCGTATCTGGAACCGGCGGGGGCGCCGGAGGTGCTCGCGCACCGGGTCCTCTGGTCGGCCGTCTTCTCGGCGGGAATGGTCTGGCTGCTCGCCCGCCGGGGTGGAGCGGCCTGGGCGAACCTGCGGGTCATCGTGCGTGACCGCCGGCGGTTCGGTCTGCTCGCGATCGCGGGGGCGCTGATCGGGGTCAACTGGCTGGGCTACATCTGGGCCGTCAACAACGACCACATCGTGGAGACCGCGCTCGGGTACTACATCAACCCGCTGATGACGATCGCCATCGCGGTGCTCGTGCTCGGCGAGCGGCTCCGCCCTCCGCAATGGGCCGCGATCGGGATCGCCGGCGTCGCCGTGGTGGTGCTGACGATCGGCTACGGGCGGCTGCCGTGGATCGCGCTGCTGCTCGCCACCACCTTCGCGGCGTACTCGCTGATCAAGAAGACCGTCGGCGTCGGAGCGGTGGAAGGGCTGACGGTGGAGACCGCGGTCCTGCTGCCGCCCGCGGCGTTCTTCGTCGTCGTGCTGACCGCGACGGGCGACGCCGAGTTCGGCTCCGCCGGCGGCGGTCACGCGCTGCTGATGGCGTGCGCCGGCATCGCGACCCTGGCGCCGCTGCTGCTGTTCGCCGGTGCGGCCCGCCGGGTCCCGCTGAGCACGCTGGGGATGCTGCAGTACCTGGCGCCCACGCTCCAGTTCCTGATCGGCGTGGGAATCAACGATGAGCCCCTTCCGCCGGAACGCCTGGCCGGGTTCATCCTCGTCTGGCTCGCCCTCGTCGTGATGACCGTGGACGGGATCCGCAACCAGCGCCGCACCTTGCGGATCACCGCCGAAGCACCCGTCTGAGACACTCCCGCGCATGAGGCGAACCGTCCCGGCCGTGGCCCTCGCGGGAACCCTCGTCGCCGGCTCGGCCCTGACCGGCATCGCGTCCCCCTCCGCTCGTGCCGAGAATGCCGAGGCGGCGCCGACGGCCGTGACCGCCGCCCCGTCGATCACCTGGAAGCGCTGCGGTGACGGTCGCCTGCGCGCCGTCCGGGCGCAGTGCGGCATGCTCGCCGTCCCGCTCAACCACGCCGACCCCGGTGGCCGCACGATCAAGATCGCGGTCTCGCGCGTCAAGGCGACCGCCCCGGCTTCGCGGCGCCAGGGTCCGCTGCTGATCAACCCGGGCGGGCCCGGCGGCCGCGGCCTGCGCATGGCGGCGTCGATGTTCCGGGACCTCCCGCGGTCGGTGTCCTCGACCTACGACCTGATCGGCTTCGACCCGCGCGGCGTCGGCGCGAGCCGGCCCTCCTTGCGGTGCAAGGCGAAATACGCGAAGGGTCCGCGGCCCGCCTACCGGCCCACGACCGGGCCGTCGCAGGCACCCGGACCCAACGAGCAGCGTTGGCTTGCGCGGTCGAAGTCCTACGCCGCCGCCTGCGCGGAGCGGTACCCGAACCTGCTGCCGTTCCTGCGCACCGAGGACGCCGCCCGCGACCTGGACGTGCTGCGGCAGGCTCTCGGCGCGACGAAGATCAACTACTACGGCTACTCGTACGGGACCTACCTCGGTTCGGTCTACGCGACGCTGTTCCCGACCCGCACGCGGCGGCTGGTGTTCGACGGCGTCGTCGACCCGCGCAAGGTCTGGTATGCCGGCCAACTGGCGCAGGACCGCGCGTTCGAGAAGGGCATGCGCACGTTCTGGGGTTGGGTCGCGAGCCACCACGGCACCTATCGGCTCGGCCGGACCGCGAAGGCCGTGGCGGCGCGTCACTATTCCGAGGAGCGGGCGCTCAAGCGGCGGGCGGTCGGCCAGATCGGCCCGGCGGAGTGGAACGACGTCTTCCTCAGCGCCGGGTACGCGCAGTTCACCTGGCCGCGGATCGCGCGGGCCTGGGCCGCCTGGGAGCGCGGCAGCACGCGTGCGATCCGGGGCATGTACGCCGCGGACATCGCCGACTTCGACAACGGCTACGGGATGTACCTCGCGGTGCAGTGCACCGACGTCGCCTGGCCGTCGGACTACGCGGCGTGGCGACGCGACGCGATCGCGACCGTGCGCACAGCGAAGTTCGAGACCTGGGGCAACGTCTGGTTCAACGCTCCGTGCCTGTACTGGCGGGCCCCCGCCGGGGTTCCGGTGGCGATCGACGGCTCGAAGACGCCGTCGCTGTTGCTCGTGAGCTCCACCCTCGACGGGGCGACGCCGTACCGCGGCGCGCTGTACCTGCGACAGCTGTTCCGTAAGTCCGCGCTGGTGGCCCAGGTCGGCAGCACCACGCACTCCGACAGCCTCAACGGCAACCGGTGCGTCGATGCCGTGGTGATCCGGTACCTCCGCAGCGGGTCATTGCCGAAGCGGGACGGCGGCTCTGGTGCCGACGTGCGCTGCCGCCGCTCACCGCTGCCGCGGCCCTGATGCGGACGCACACCCGGATGCGCAGCCTGGTGCCGGCCGCTGCCACGCTCGCCCTCGTCGCGGCCGGTCTACCGGCGACGGCGACGGCGGAGCCGACCTTGGTCTGGGGCGCGTGCCAGGAGCCGCGTCTGGTCGAGGCCGGTGCGCAGTGCGCCGTCGTTTCCGTACCGCTCGATTCCGCGAAGCCCGGCGGCCCGTCGGTCCCGATCGCGATCTCGCGGATCGCGGCCACCGCGACCGGCGCGGACTACCTCGGGCCGCTGTTCTCGAACCCCGGCGGGCCGGGTGGCTCCGGGCTCGGCGACCCGGCGGACCTGGCGACCCTGCTCAGCTCCGAGGTCGCCGGGCGGTTCGACCTGATCGGCTTCGATCCCCGCGGGGTCGGGGCGAGCGGGCCAAAACTGCAGTGCGACCCGGGGCACTTCACCCGTCCGTCGCCGGACTACCTCCCGCCGGACCCGGCGCGTGTCACGGGCTCCGAGGCGCGGCGGCTGGCCGAGACCCGCGCCTATGTGACGGCGTGTCGGAAAAGCAGCGGCGACGCGCTGAACCATCTGCGCACCGTGGACGTGGCCGGTGACCTCGAGCGGATCCGCGCCGCCCTGGGCAGCCCGACGTTGAGCTTCGTCGGCAACTCCTACGGCACTTACCTGGGGCAGGTCTATGCCACGACCTTTCCGACCCGGGTGGCCCGCATGGTGCTCGCCGGCGTCGTCCCACCGAACGGAGCGGGTTACACGGGCGACGTCTCGCGGCCCGAGGTGGCGCGCGCGTACGAACGCAACATCAACGCCTTCTTCGCCTGGGTCGGCGAGCACGACGCGATCTATCGCCTCGGGGCGGACGGCGCCGCCGTGCGTGAGCGCTTCTACGCCGACCGGGACGCGCTGCGCCGGGCGCCCCGCAACGGCATCGGCCCCGCCGAATGGGTGCAGCTGTTCGGTTCCGCCGTCTACAGCGACGGGCCCTGGGCTCTGCTGGCCCAGGGCTGGTCGGGCTGGACCGCCGGGCGCACCGCGATCTTCGAGGGGGCGTTCGCCGGGTCCGATCCCGTCGAGACCGACGCCTTCACCGCCGCCTTCCTCGCCGTCGCCTGCTCCGACGGGCCGTGGCCGCGCAGCTACGACCGGCTCCGCGCCGACTCGCTGCGGACCGCCCGCAGCGCACCCTTCATCACCTGGGCCCTGCACTGGGAACTGTCGACGCCGTGCTCCACCTGGCCGTCGACGGGTACCCGCCAGCGCGTCGGCTCGGCGACGCCGTCGATGTTGCTGGTCAACGGCACGATGGACGCGCCGACACCCTTTGCCGACGCGCTCGCCACCCGCGCGGCGTTCCCGCGCTCGGCGCTGATCGAGGTCACCGCGTCACTGCGGCACGCCGGCGGCTCCCTGTGGGGCAATCCGTGCGTGCAGCAGCCGGTGGAGCACTACCTGCTCACCGGGGAGCTGCCGGCGCGGACGGGCGGCGCCGGGCCCGATCTGCAGTGCGCCGGAGCGCCCCGCCCGGGCTACCCGGAGATCGCACTGGCGGCGGCCGGCGAGGTGGCCCTGCCCCTGCTCTCGGCGCTGGACGGAATCGCAGGGCCGCCCGGTCGGCGAAACAGCCGCTGACCAGCGCGGATGTCCCTGACCAGCACTGGGGCGCGATGTCCACAGTTTTCGGTCATCTTCCCTACTGCTCCAAGGTGACCGATTTAGGATGCGGCAACCCCGGTCTGTCGGCCCGGGTGAGATGAGTGGGGTCCAGTGCGCGCACGAGTGGCGGTGGCGACTGCCGGAATGCTGGCCGTCAGCGGTCTCACCGCCGCCGGCACCGTCGCGTCCCCGGCGGCCAGAGCGGACGCCGACGCCGGGACGGCCCGGCCGGCCGCCGCCATCAGCTGGGGTGCCTGCGAGTCCGCCTCCCTCACCGGCGTCGGGGCCGAGTGCGGCTTCGTGCCGGTGCCCCTGGACTGGGCAAAGCCCAACGGCCAGAAGATCTCGATCGCCGTATCGCGGCTTCGAGCCACCGAAGCGCGCCAGGGCGTGATGCTGATCAATCCCGGCGGCCCTGGCGGCTCCGGCCTGGACTTCCCCGCGCTCTATCCGCAGAAGGTCCCGGACAACATCGGCCTGCAGTACGACTGGATCGGATTCGACCCCCGCGGCGTCGGCTCCAGCAAGCCGGCGATCAGCTGCGATCCGTCGTACTTCAACGGACCGCGCCCCCAGTACGAGCCGACCGATCTGACGAAGATCACCGGCAGCGAGGCCGTCTGGCTGGAGCGCACCAAGAAGTACTCGAAGGCCTGCGCCGACCAGAACGGCGCGATCCTGCAGCACATGCGCTCCATCGACACCGTGCGCGACATGGACGCCATCCGCGTGGCGCTCGGCGAGCAGCAGATCAACTACTACGGCATCTCCTACGGGACCTTCCTCGGGCAGGCGTACGCGACGAAGTATCCGGGCCAGGTCCGCCGGATGATCCTCGACAGCAACGTCGCGCCGGACTACCCCGGGTACGGCGATGCCGGCCGCGGCCAGATCGAAGGCTTCGAGTACACGTCGAAGCAGTTCTTCTCATGGATCGCCGCGCACCACACCTCCTACAACCTCGGCGCCACCCCGGAGGCGGTCACCGAGGCGTACTACGCCCAGCTGGAGTCGCTGCGGAAGGCTCCGGTCGGGAAGATCGGCTCGGCCGAGTGGCAGGACGTCTTCCTGGTCGCGGGATACGCGGAGAGCCTGTGGCCGACCCTCGCCGACGGCTGGGCGCTGTGGTCCACCGGTGACCGCTCCCGGATGGAGTTCCTCTACGAGGTGCTCGCCAGCGTCGGGAACGACAACAGCTTCGCCGCCTTCAACGCGACGCTGTGCACCGACGGGCCCTGGCCGCGCGCCTACACCAAGGTGCGCAACGACGCGATCGCCCTGGCCGAGGAGTTCCGCTTCGGCACGTGGGGCAGCTACTGGTTCTCGGGGCCGTGCACCTTCTGGTCGGTGAAGCCCAAGGCGCCGCTGGCGATCGACGGTGCGAAGATCGCGGTCCCGATCCTGCTGCTCAACGCGACCCAGGACGCCCCGACGCCGTTCGCGAACGCGCTGAAGGTGCGTTCGGAATTCCCGACGTCGGTGCTCGTGGCCGATGTCGGCGGCATGACGCACGGCGTCGGCCTGAACGGCAACGCCTGCGTCACGAAGTACGTCGCGGACTACCTGCGGGACGGCACGCTGCCGGCCCGCGCGTCGGGGTCCGGCGCGGACGTCGAATGCGCGCGTAAGCCGCTGCCCGAGCCGTCCCTGCTGTTCCGCGGTCAGGAGGCCGGGGCGTTCCTCGACGGCTTCATGCCCGAGCCGTTCAATTCCGTGATCACGCGGATCCCGGTCACCCACCGCCGTTAGTCGACGTTCCGCACCACCACCCAACCCAAGGGGAAGCACCGTGAAGCGCACTGGAGTACCCGGCGTGGTCGGCGCCGCCGGCCTGGTCGGTGCGTCCCTGCTCGCCCTGTGGCCCGCCGGCACTGCCAGCGCCGACAGTTCCGTGGGAGCTGCGCCGGTCGCCCGGGCCGCGGACACCATCGAGTGGGTCAGCTGCGAGACGTCGGGCATGGGCGGTGGCGGTACGGAGTGCGGGTACCTCACGGTGCCGATGAACTGGTCGAAGCCGGCCGGGACGAAGATCAAGCTCGCGATCTCGCGCAACAAGTCGACGCTGCCGGCTTCGAAGTACCAGGGCGTGATGCTGGTGAATCCCGGCGGCCCGGGCGGATCCGGGCTGGCCTACTCCAGCCTGAAGGACGCGATGCCGGGGGGCAGCGGCAAGGGCTACGACTGGATCGGGTTCGACCCGCGCGGCGTCGGGGACTCCCAGCCCGCGCTGTCGTGCATCGACGACTACGCCGAGGGCAAGCGTCCGCCCTACGTGCCGACCCGGATGGGCAAGTCCCCGACCCCGAGTGAGAAGGCCTGGCTGAAGCGGTCGAAGCGCTACGCGAACACGTGCGCGAAAAAGCACGGCCCGCTGCTGCAGAACATGCGCACGGTGGACTGGGTGCGCGACATGGACGCCCTGCGCGCGGCCCTCGGCGCGGAGAAGATCAACTTCCTCGGCTTCTCCTACGGCACCTACCTCGGCCAGGTCTACGCGACGATGTACCCCTCGCGCGTGGGGCGGATGATCTTCGACGGCAACGTCAACCCTCGCGGGGTTTGGTACAAGGCGCAGCTGAATCAGGACCGCGCCTTCGAGAAGACCGCCACGCAGTTCTTCGGCTGGATCGCCAAGAACAACGCGACGTACCGCCTCGGCACCTCCGCCGCCGCCGTGCGCTCGAAGTACCGCGCGGTCGTCAAGGATCTCCGCTCCACCCGGGTCGACGGCATCGGCGCCAACGAGTGGACCGACACCTTCGTGCGCGCGATGTACGCCGAGTTCCTGTGGGCGGACGCGGCTGAGGCGTTCGCCTCCTGGGTGGTCAAGCGGGACATGGGCCCGGCCAAGAGGGCGTACCGCGACTCGCTCGAACCCGACGACAACGTCTTCGCCGTCTACAACGCCGTGCAGTGTTCGGACGCGCCCTGGCCGGCCAAGTACTCCACGTGGCGCAAGGATGCTTTCCGAGTTGCGAAGTCGTCTCCGCTGCTGACCTGGAGCAACGTCTGGTTCAACACGCCCTGCCTGTACTGGCCAGGCACCCCCGGCAAGGCGGTGACCGTCAACGGTGCGGCAGCGCCGCCCATCCTGCTGCTGAACGCAACGCTGGACGGGGCCACGCCGTACAGCGGCGCGTTGGAGGTGCGGAAGCGGTTCCCGAAGGCGGTCCTGGTGGCCGAGCAGGGCGCGACCACCCACGCCGGCGCGGTGCTGGGTAAGAACAAGTGCATCGACAAGCGCATCAGCGAGTTCCTGCTCTCGGGCAAGGTGCCGCCGCGCAAGACCGGGAACGCAGCCGACGTCGTCTGCTCCCGGACCTCTCAGCCCGAGCCAGGCTTGCTGCCGATCAGCACGGGAAGTTATGGACTGTCGCTGCCGGCTCCGGACCCGGAGCCCCAGCGCGACCAGTCTCTGTTCGACCAGATCGTCGGCCTGCTGCCTTCGCGCACACGCTGAGTCCGACCACCAAGCCGGTGCGAGTCCGGCAACGAATGCCGGCATCCGCCGGGCGAGCACAGGAGTAGCGATGCGCACCTTGGTAGCAACCCTCGCGGCAGGCTCCCTCGTCGCCGGCGTCGTGGCCGCGACCGCGGGCAACACCACCGCCCTGGCCGCCGCGCCGACGTCGACGATCGCCTGGTCCGCGTGCACCGACGAGGGCCTGGCGGCCGCGAAGGCCGAGTGCGGGTTCCTCTCGGTCCCGATGGACTGGTCGAAGCCGAACGGCGAGAAGATCCAGGTCGCCGTCTCCCGGGTGAAGGCCACGGCGGCGAAGTCCCAGGGCCCGATGCTGATCAACCCCGGCGGCCCGGGCGGGTCCGGCCTCGGGTTCTCCGCGTTCCTGGCGCAGTCGATGCCGCCGGAGGTCGCGGCCCAGTTCGACCTCATCGGGTTCGACCCGCGAGGCGTCGGGTCCAGCAAGCCCGCGCTGTCGTGCATCCCGGACTACGCGAAGGGACCGCGTCCGGCCTACACGCCGCAGAAGTCGGTGAAGGCGCCGAACGAGCTGGCGTGGATTGCGCGCACCAAGAACTACGCGGCGGCGTGCAAGGAGAAGAACGGCGCTCTGCTCAACCACGTGAAGACGATCGACACCCTCCAGGACATGGAGGCGATCCGCGTCGCGCTGGGTGCGGAGAAGATCAACTTCTTCGGCTACTCCTACGGCACCTTCCTCGGCCAGACCTACTCCACCCGCTACCCGAACCGCGTCGCCAAGATGGTGCTGGCCGGCATGGTCGACCCGTTCAACTACGGCGGGTACGCGGACGGCGGGAAGTCGCAGACCGAGGCCTTCCAGAAGGTGCTCGACATCTGGTTCGACTGGATCGCGCAGCGCAACAGCGTCTACGGTCTCGGGGCCTCCAAGGAAGAGGTGCTGAAGACCTACCAGGACCTGCGGGCGAAGCTCACTGCCGCTCCGGTCGGGACGATCGGTCCGTCCGAGCTCGCTGACGTGTTCTTCACCGGGGCCTACTCGGAGCAGATCTGGGTGCCGATCACCGCCGCGGTGGCCGACGCGAACGAGGGCAACTTCGATTTCCTCACCCGGGTGTACGAGATTCTGCAGAACCCGACCGACGACAACGGCTACGCCGCCTTCAACGCCACCCTGTGCACGGACGGCAAGTTCCCGCGTTCCTACGACAAGATCCGCAAGGACGCCTTCGAGATCGCGAAGACGGCCCCGGAGAGCACCTGGAGCAGCTTCTGGTTCTCGGCTCCCTGCACCTACTGGCCGGCCAAGGCCGGGAAGGTTCCGCCGGTCGACGGGTCGAAGGTGAAGATCCCGTTCCTGCTGGTCCAGCAGACCCTCGACGGCGCCACCCCGTACATCGGCGGCACCCAGGTCCGTAAGGAGTTCCCGACCAGCGCGCTCATCGCCGAGGTCGGCGCCACCACCCACGCCGCGGTCTACTCGGGCAACACGTGCGTCGATGACGTCGTCACCGCGTACCTGCTCAACGGGACGATGCCGCAGCGGGTCTCCGGCGAGGGCCCCGACGTCAGCTGTGACCGGATGCCGTTCCCCGAACCCTCGGTCGTCAACCGCAGTCTCGGCCAGGGCCAGCTCGGCGACTTCCTCGGGCTCCCCCCGGAGCTCGCCGCGATCCTGAACATGATCCCGGCCTAGTCCTCGGTACACCCAGCTCTCGGCGCTCATGAGTGAGCGGGGCGCTACCGCTCATGCCCGGACGACCAGATCGAGGCCCCCACGGGCCTCGAATCTGGCGCTCCGGGCATGAGAGAGAATCGACGCCATGCCCCCTTCGGCCGACCCGTTCGGGTTCGACGCGCTCGACCTGGCCGTCCTTCACCAGCGGCACAGCACGAAGTGGCAGTCCTATCCCCCCGACGTGTTGCCGGCCTGGGTGGCCGAGATGGACTTCGGGACGGCGCCGAGCGTGTCCGACGCACTGTCGGCCGCGATCTCCCGCGGCGACCTCGGCTACGCGGTCGACCTGACGGCGCCGGACCTGACCACGGCGTTCTGCGGGTTCGCGGCGCGACACTGGTCGTGGGACGTCGACCCGGCGGAGGTCTACCTCCTGCGCGACACGATGCGCGGGATCGAGCTGTGGATCGAGACCTTCACCGCCCCCGGCGACGGGGTCGTCGTGACGACCCCGGTGTACTACCCGTTCCTGGACGCGATCTCCGAGCTCGGCCGGCAGGTGGTGGCGGTCCCGGTGCTCGACGGTGGCTCGCGATGGGAGCTGGATCTCGGCGGGCTCGAGTCCGCCTTCGCCGCCGGTCACCGCCTGCTGCTGCTGTGCAACCCCCACAACCCGGTGGGGCGCGCGTACACCTCGGCCGAGCTGCTGGCCGTCGCCGAGCTCGCAGAGCGCTACGACGTCCGCGTGGTCTCCGACGAGATCCACGCCCCCCTGACCTACCCGCCCGCGGTGCACGTCCCGTTCGCGACGCTCGGTCCGGAGGTTGCCCGGCGGACGATGACGCTGCACTCCGCCTCGAAGGCCTTCAACCTCGCGGGGCTCGGGGCGGCGGTCGCGGTGATCGGGAACCCCGAGGAGGCGAAGCGGTTCGCGGAGATCTCCTACCGCCACCGCGGCCCGGCGGGGATCCTCGGCATCGAGGCCTCGGTCGCGGCGTTTTCTGATGGCGACGAATGGCTCGCCGCGCTTCTGACGCACCTTCAGATGGTGCGCACGCATCTGAGTGCCGAGCTGGCTTCCCACCTGCCCGGAGTCACGTGTTTCCCCGCTGAGGCAACCTATCTGGCCTGGCTCGACTGCCGCGGACTCCGGCTGGAATCCCCCGCGGCTCTGTTCCTGGAACGGGGCCGGGTCGCCTTCAACGCGGGGCGCACATTCGGCCCGGGGGGCGACGGCTTCGTCCGGCTGAACTTCGGGACCTCCCGCGCGATCGTCACCGAGATGGTGACCCGCATGGCCGCCGCTCTCCTCTGACCTCCCCGCCCCTCGCCCCTCGCCCCTGCCGCCCCTCGACTTCAGGTGTCCCCGACGCCTTCACAAGCCACCCCGCTCCGCTTCACCAGCCGTGGCCCATCTTCACCGCCCGGGCCTGACCAGTGAAGGTGGGCTGCGGCTTGTGCAGGCGAGACGCGGGACGCGCAATGGGCGCTATTCAAACGGCACCGGGCCGACACCGTCGATCCAGTCACCCGCTCGGCTCATGTGGTCGATGATCCGACGCCGGAGGGCGCGTGGGTCGACGCGCAGATCGGAAGCGCCGAGACGCAGAAGCGCGACGCCCGCCTCGTTCAGACCGTCAGTCCGACGCTTCTCCTTCCACAGGTCTTCGGGCGTCCGATACTTGACGCGGCCGTCGGTTTCGACGCCGGAGCGACGCCCGAACAGGAAGTCCACCCGGCGGCGCACACCGTAGGCGTCGATGAACTCCACCTGCTGTCGGTACGGCGGAACATCGGCGTAGTAGAACGCCAACCGAGCCTTCGATTCCAGTGGCGATTCCGACGATGCACCGGAGAATTCGATCGCTCGCCGCGCACGCCGGATGTACGGCCACCCGCGGCACCGCGCGAGCACGCCAGCCAACTCGCCGTCGCTGATCGCGTACCGGTACCGCAACGACTCGATGGCAACTACTGCCGGATCGAAGGACAGGTGGCGCGCCAGATCCACCGCGGTCCGCGCTGGCGTGCTCACTGGCAGTCCTTCTGATCGCGTCAGATCCTCCGCCGGAAATGCGGCCGGCAGGACCCGGAGGCCCGGGTAGTAGCGCGGCTTGCCGGGCACGTCGCAGGCGACCCAGACGTCGGAGAAGCCGGGCTCGTGCAGCCATTGAGCGCCCCACAACCGCGCCGCCGAGATGCCGGCGATGGCGGCGTCCTTGATCTGGATGGCGCGCAGCGCCGCCGCGAACTCGAGCAGCATGCGCTGCTCCGGTCCCGGCGGCGGAAAGGGGTGGTAGAGCCCGCGTCGCATCCGGGTCCATTCGTTGCGGCGACAGAAACGGTCGACATCGGCATCGTTGTAGCCACAGAGCCCGGCGTCTGCGACGGAGATGATGCCGTTCTGTCGGTCAGCGAGCACTGCCGGAGAGATCTGGAGGAGGCCCATGGGCGGAAAGATTGGCGAGAATCCCGCTGTGCCGACCGGGCCCGGCCGCAATCTGTGGATGGTTCCGGCGATCCCATCACCTGTGGACATCGCCTTCACCAGCCCCACCGCCGCCTCACCAGTCAGCGCTGGCTTGTGATGTCCGGAGACATCCCGGACTCAACTGTCCGATGACATCCCGGACGGTAGCCGGGGTTGGCGGCGTCCGCCGGTAGGGCGGCCGTTGCCGTAGTAGCGCCGGCCCGGTTCGAGCTCGATGTCGCGGAAGTGGGTTCCGTCGGCGGTGAAGAGGGTGAGCTGGTCCGGGTCGAGGACGATGTGGAAGGTGTGGCCGGCGTAGGGGACGCCGATCATGACGGTGAGCTTGTTCGGGTGCAGGTAGCCGCGCTCATCGACGCGGTAGCTGCGGATCTGCATGCGTGCTTTGGGAGCCTGCGGCAGTACGGGCTCGGGCGGGGACGGCGTCGGGGCTTTCGGAGTGGCGGCGTAGACCTGCATCGGGTTGCGTCCGGCCAGGGCCTGGTGGGGCCGGGTGGTGTTGTAGGCCAGGTCGAAGGTGTCCAGACGTGCTTGGAGTTCGGCCAGGTCGGCCGGTGCCGGGCGGGCCCGGAGCCAGCGCTGCAGGGTCTGGTGGGAGCGTTCGTGCTTGCCGCAGGTCTGCGGGTGGTTCGGGGTGGAGGCGATCGGCTGGACCCCGAGCTCGCCAAGGTGGTTCTGCAGCAGGGTGGCCCGGCCACGACGGGACTGGTTCAGCGCGGTGCCGTTGTCGCTGAGCAGGCGCTGCGGGATGCCGTAGCGGGCGATCGCGGCCTGCACCACCGCCAGCGCGGCGACGGCGGTCTCGGCCGGTGCGGCCAGGCTGGCCAGGATGGCCCGGGAGTGGTCATCGATGACTTGCAGCACGCAGACCTCGCTGCCATCAGCGAGCCACCAGGCCATCCCGTCGAGCTGCCAGCACTCGTTCGGGCGGGCGAAGGAGAACCGCCGCCAGGACGCGCGGGGACGCTTCTGCGGCTGCGGGACCACCGCCCCGCGGCGGGCGAAGATCGCCGCCAAGGTCGACCGGGACGGGGCGGGCAGGCCCATAGCGAGCATCCGGGACCGGACCGAGAGCGGGCCGTGGTCCCAACCGTCCTCGGCCAGCTCCTTACGGATCCGCAGCGCCAGGTCCTCCACCACAGGCGGCGTCGCTCGCGCGGGGTGCTTCGGTGCCCGCGAGAGCGGCAACGTCGAGGCCAGGGTCCCGTCACCGTCGCGGGCCCGGGCGCGCACTTCGTAGAACCAGCTCCGGGAGACCCCGTTCTGTTTGCAGAACCGGGTTACCGCCCCGCGCGGAGCGTCCTCCGGCCACGACGCGATCACCATGCGCAGGTCCACTAGCCACGACCTCTCCGACATGCCCGCAGCTTGGCGGGCACGTCATTCGGAGAGTCCGGGATCTGTCCGGACAGAACTGTCCGGGGTGTGTAAAGACTTCAGAAGTCAGCGCTGGCTGGTGAAGCGAGAGCCCGGGCCGTGAAGGCGAGCGGGCCGTGAAGGCGAGCGGGCGCGGCCGAGGAAGGCGAGCGGGGCGGCCAGTGAAGGCGAGAGACAGCCGCGGGAACGCAGGCTGCGAGAACTCAGGCGGAGCGGGAGACGACCACGTCGCAGAGGTACTCCAGCAATTCCTTCGCGGGGCCGGCGGGCAGGGGGGCCAGCGTCGCGCGGGCGTCGTCGGCCCAGCGCTGGAGATCCTGCCGGGAGCGGTCCATCGCCGGGTTGGCCCGGAGCAGCGCGAGGGCCTCAGCGTGGAGGACGTCGTCGGTGAGGTCGGAGCGCAGGAGCTCCTGCAGCCGAGCATCGGCCGGATCGCCAGAAGCCAGGACGTGGAGCATCGGCAGGGTGGGGACGCCCTCGCGGAGGTCGGTGCCGGGGGTCTTGCCGGATTCGATGGACTCCGAGGTGATGTCGAGCAGGTCGTCGGAGAGCTGGAAAGCGACGCCGATCCGCTCACCGAATCGGGTCAGCTCATCCACGATCGGCTCGGGTGCGCCGGCGAGCAGGGCCCCGAACCGTGCGCAGGTGGCAATGAGGGAGGCCGTCTTGTCCGCGACCACCGAGAGGTAGTGCTGCATCGGGTCGTCGGTCTCGGACGGTCCGACGGTTTCGCGGATCTGGCCGGTGCAGAGCCGCTCGAAGCAGCGCGCCTGGATGCGGACGCACTCGGGCCCGAGGTCCGCGAGGAGATCCGAGGCCCGCGCGAAGAGGAAGTCGCCGGTCAGGATCGCGACCGTGTTCCCCCACCGGGAGTTCGCGGACTCCGCTCCGCGCCGGATCGTCGCCTCGTCCATCACGTCGTCGTGGTACAGCGTCCCGAGGTGGGTCAGCTCGCAGACCACGGCCGAGGAGACGATGCCCGTCGCGTGGGGGTCGCCGAACTGGGCCGCCAGCAGGACGACCAACGGGCGGAAACGCTTCCCGCCGGCGTCGACGAGGTGCCGCGAGGTCTCGGTGACGAACGGGTAGTCGCCCTTCACCGCGTCGCGGAGGGCGACCTCCACGGCGTCCATGCCCGTGCGCAGATCCTCGACCAGGTCGGGAGCGACCCGATCGAGATCCAGCCCGAGGCTGCTCGACACCCCGCCCCTTTCCGAAGGCCCGTTCAGCTGATGAGGAACGATGCGCTGTCAGCCAGGTCGAGGACCGGCTGCGGCAGCACACCGAGGAATACCGTAACCGCCACCCCGATCCAGACCGCCAGCGCGGTGGTCAGAGAAGGCACCACGACCCGGGGCCCGTCGCCCACCGGGGCCGAGAAGAACATCAGCACGATGACCCGGATGTAGAAGAAGGCGGCGATCGCCGAGGAGAGCACGCCGACCACGACCAGCGGGGTCGCCCCCGCCGAGACCGAGGCGGAGAACACGGCGAACTTCGCGGTAAACCCGCTGGTCAGCGGGATGCCGGCGAACGCGAGCAGCAACAAGGCGAACAGGCCCCCGACGACCGGAGAGCGGCGCCCGAGACCCGCCCATTGCGACAGGTGCGTCGCCTCGCCGGTGCCGTCCCGCACCAGGGAGACGATCGCGAACGCCGCGATCGTGGAGAACCCGTAGGCCAGCAGGTAGAACATCGTGGCCGACAGGCCCTCGGCGTTGGTGGCCACGAGGCCGACGAGGATGAACCCGGCGTGCGCGATCGAGGAGTACGCCAGCATGCGCTTGACGTCGGTCTGCACGAGTGCGACGAGCGAGCCGAACAGCATCGTCACGATGGCGACGCCCCAGAACATCGGGTGCCAGTCCCACTTCGCGCCGCCCAGGCCGACGTAGAACACGCGCAGCAGCGCGCCGAAGGCCGCGACCTTGGTGGCGGCGGCCATGAACGCGGTGATCGGGGTCGGGGCGCCCTGGTAGACGTCCGGGGTCCAGGCGTGGAACGGAACCGCGCCGACCTTGAAGAGCAGGCCGACGGCGAGCAGTGCCATACCGATCAGCAGCAGTGCGTCGTTGGACTCAGAGCCCGAGACCGCCGCGTTGATCTCCGACAGCCGCACCGAACCCGCGTACCCGTAGAGCAGCGCGATGCCGTAGAGGAAGAACGCGGAGGAGAACGCCCCGAGCAGGAAGTACTTCAGCGCCGCTTCCTGCGAGAGAAGACGACGACGCCGGGCCAGACCGCAGAGCAGGTACAGCGGCAGCGACAGCACCTCGAGCGCGACGAACATCAGCAGCAGGTCGTTCGCCGCCGGGAAGATCAGCATCCCGCCGATGGAGAACATCACCAGCGGGAAGATCTCGGTCTGCACCCAGCCGAGCCGGGTGGTTTCCTTCTCCGCCGCCGAGCCGGGCACCGTCGCGGCCGACGCGGCGAACTCGCCGCCGAGGCGGCGTTCCGCGAGCAGCAGCACGGCGACCACGCCGAGCAGCAGGATCGTCCCCTGCAGGAACAGGGTCATCCCGTCGACGGCCACCGCGCCTTCGGCGGCGGCCCGCTGCGGGACCGCCCGGGCGTTGGCCTTGGCCTCGCCGGTCAAGGTGCAGACCACGACGAAGGCCGAGATCAGGCCGGTCAGGCACAGCGCGAGTTGCGCGTGCAGCCGGTGCGCCCGCGGGAGGAACGCCTCGACGAGCACCGCCAGCACGCCCACGCCGAACACGATGAGGATCGGCGAGAGTTGGTAGTACTCGATGTGCGGGGCGGGGATAAGCGGTTCGACCGCTTGGCGGATCACTTGGGCTCCTCAGCGGCCAGCTCGAGCGGGTGCTCAGGTACCGGGTCGGTCTTCGAGACTTGCGTGAGCGTGCGCTCCACCGCTGGGTCGATCACGTCGAGCAGTGGCTTCGGGAAGAAGCCGAGGGCGAGAATGATCACGATCACCGGGGTGACCGCCACCAGCTCACGGGTCTTCAGATCAGGGGTGTCCTCAAGTTCCTTCCGCAGCTCACCAGCCATCGTGCGCTGGTACGCGATGAGGACGTAGAGGGCGGCGAGCAACACACCGGCGACCGCGAAATAGCCCGCGATCGGGTACCGGGTGAAGGTCCCGACAAGGACCAGAAACTCGCTGATGAACGGCGACAGGCCGGGCAGCGAGAGGTTCGCCAGGCCGGCGAACAGGAACGTGCCGGCCAGCACCGGCGCGACCTTCTGCACGCCGCCGTAGGACGAGATCAGACGGGATCCACGCCGCGACATCAGGAACCCGGCGACCAAGAGCATTCCGGCGGTCGCGAAACCGTGGTTCACCATGTACAGCGTCGCGCCGGACTGGCCCTGACTGGTCATCACAAAGATGCCGAGCACGATGAACCCGAAGTGCGACACCGAGGCATAGGCGATCAGCCGCTTGAGATCCTTCTGCCCGATCGCGACCATCGCCCCGTAGAGGATGCTGATCAGCGCGAGTACGACGATCGTCGGCGCGAAATACCGCGCGGCCTCCGGGAACAGCGGCAGGCACAGGTGCAGCATCGCGAAGACGCCCACCTTGTCGAGGATGCCCGAGAGCAGAACGCCGTTAGAGGGGGTGGCCTCGGCCATCGCGTCCGGCAGCCAGGTGTGGAACGGCCACAGCGGCGCCTTGATCGCGAACGCGACGAAGAAGCCGAGGAACATCCACCGCGCGGTCTCGGTGCCGAAGTCGTACCCGATCAGGTTCGGGATGTAGTACGCCTTGTCACCACCCGGCCCGGCGAAGTTGATCCAGACCACCGCGACCAGCATGAGCAGGCCGCCGAGCAGGTTGTAGAGCAGAAACTTGACCGCCGCGTACTGCCGCTGCGGGCCGCCGAAGCGCCCGATCAGGATGTACATCGGGATCAGCATCGCTTCGAACAGGACGTAGAAGAGGAAGACGTCCAGCGCCGCGAACTGCCCGATCGACATCGCCTCGAGCACGAGCATCATCGAGACGTAGAGCTGTGTGGTCCCGCCACCCGGCCCGGTCTGCGCGTGCTCGCCCTCGTCCAGGTCACGCCACGACGCGAGCAGCAGGATCGGCATGAGCGCCGCGGTGAGCAGCACCATGACGAAGCCGATGCCGTCGACGCCGAGCGCGTAGCTGACGCCGAACTCGCGGATCCAGTCGTGGTTCTCGACGAGCTGGTAGCGCGATCCGTTGCTCTCGAACTGGAAAGCGGCCACCAGCACGACGCCGAGCGTCAGCAGCGACGCGATCAGCGCGATCCGGCGGGCCAACTCGGCCTGGGAGCGCGGGGTCAATCCGGCGAGTGCCGCACCCACGAGGGGAACGGCCATCGCCACGGTCATAAAGGGAAAGTCCTCCATCAGAGTCGCACCACCAATACGGCCAGGACGGTGAGTGTGGCTCCGCCGAACATCGTGAGGGCATAGGAGCGGACGAACCCGGCCTGGACCCGCCGGACCCGACCGGCGGTGCCGCCGAGCAGCGCCGCGAGGCCGTTGACGACGTTGTCCAGCCCGCGGTTGTCCAGCCAGACCAGGAAGCGCGTGAACCACTGACCGGGACGCATCAGCACGGTCTCATTGATCGTGTCCTGGTACAGGTCGTGCCGCGCTGCGTGCACCAGCACCCCACCCGCCGGCTGGGTCCGGGGGACCTCGCGCGCGGCATACATCGAGTAGGCGATCCCGAAGCCGATCGCCACGGCGGAAAGCGTCATCGCGGTGTACGCCAGGACGGGCAGGGCCAGCTCATGATGTTCCTCGCCCACGACCGGAGCCAGCCACGTGACGATGCCGTCGTTGACCAGCAGCAGACCGCCGAGCACCGCTCCGCCCGCCAGCACGATCAGCGGCACCGTCATCAGCTTCGGCGACTCGTGCGGGTGCACGTCGTCGTTCCAGCGCTTGTCGCCGAAGAACGTCATCAGCATGACGCGGCTCATGTAGAACGCCGTGATCGCGGCGCCCAGCAGAGCGCAGATCCCGAGGCCGATGTTGTCCGCGAACGCGGCCTCGATGATCTTGTCCTTCGACCAGAACCCCGCGAACGGCGGAATTCCGATGATGGCGAGGAAGCCGAGGCCGAAGCACGCGTAGGTGATGGGCATCGCCGCTCTCAGCGCGCCGTACCTTCGCATGTCGGTGTCGTCGTGCATCCCGTGCATCACCGACCCGGCCGACAGGAACAACCCGGCCTTGAAGAACCCGTGGGTCAGCAGGTGGAAGATCGCGAACGCGTAGCCGGCCGGACCGAGGCCGGCGGCCAGCACCATGTAACCGATCTGACTCATCGTCGAGGCGGCGAGCGCCTTCTTGATGTCGTCCTTCGCGGTGCCGATCAGCGCACCCATCAACAGCGTGATGGCACCCACGAGCGCGACCACGAGCTGCGCCGTGTCGGAGAGGTTGTAGATCGGCGCGGAGCGCACGATCAGGTACACGCCGGCGGTGACCATGGTCGCCGCATGGATCAGCGCGGACACCGGCGTCGGGCCGGCCATGGCGTCGAGCAGCCAGGCCTGCAGCGGGAACTGCGCGGATTTGCCGACCGCGCCGAGCAGCAGCATCAGGCCGATCGCGGTGACCCAGCCGTCGCTGGCCCCGGGCACCGCCTCGAACACCTCGCCGAAGGCGAGCGAACCGAACTGGTCGAACATGAAGAACATCGCGACGAGCAGGCCGATGTCGCCCACCCGGTTCATCACGAACGCCTTCTTGGCCGCGGTCGCGTAGTCGGGCACGTGCTGCCAGAAGCCGATCAACAGGTAGGAGGCCAGACCGACGCCTTCCCACCCGACGAACAGCAGCAGGTAGGAATCGGCCAGGACCAGCAGCAGCATCGCCGAGACGAAGAGGTTCAGGTAACCGAAGAACCGCCGACGCCGCGGGTCGTGCGCCATGTACTCCACCGAGTACACGTGGATCAGGAACCCGACGAAGGTGATCAGCAGGACGAAGCAGATCGAGAGCTGGTCGACCTGGAAGCCGACACCGAGCTGCAGATTGCCGGTGTCCAGCCAGTCGTAGAGGTGCTGGTTGTAGGCGCGCTCGTTCGAGTCCTTGCCCAGCAGGGTGAGGAACTGGACCGCGCCGACCACGAAGGCGCCGAAGACGGTCGCGCAACCCAGGAGGTGACCCCAGGCATCGGTGCGCTTGCCACCGCAGAGCAGGACGAGCGCACCGAACAGCGGCAGCGCGATCATCAGCCAGGTCAGGTGAAAGACGCCGGACGCCTCACCGACCTGCTGAATCTGCTCGGCGGCGCCGGGGGCCTCGGAAATCGAAATCATCATCTCGGCCGCCTCAGTACTTCAGCAGGTTCGCGTCGTCGACGGAGGCGGAGCGTCGGGTCCGCTGCATCGAGACGATGATCGCCAGACCGACCACGACCTCGGCGGCCGCGACGACCATCACGAACAACGCGATGATCTGACCCTCGAGGTTGCCGTGCTGGCGGGCGAAGGTGATGAACGCAAGGTTCGCGGCGTTGAGCATCAGCTCGACGCACATGAACACGATGATCGCGTTCCTCCGGACCAGAACCCCGGCCGCGCCGATGGTGAACAGCAGCGCCGACAGGTACAGGTAGTTCGCCGGGTTCACTCCGTACCGCCTCTCCCGAGGGGGCGCGCGGTTCGGGACTCGGTGACGTCGTCGGCGTCGAGCACGTCCTCCGGGGTGGCCATGGCGTCCGGAGCGCGCACGTCGCCGCGGGCCCGCAGGACCTTCGAGATCGACAACTCCGCCGGCGAACCGTCCGGGAGCAGACCCGGCATGTCGACCGCGTTGCTCCGGGCGTAGACGCCGGGAGGCGGCAACTGGGTGACGAGGCCGCCGTCCTTGAACCGCTGGATCGACCGCTCCTTCTGCGTGAGCCGCTCGCCGATCTCTTCGCGGTGCGCCAGCACCATCGCGCCGAGCGCCGCGGTGATCAGCAGCGCGCCGACGACCTCGAACGCGAACACGTAGCGGGTGAAGATCAGTTCCGCGAGGCCCTCGACGTTGCCGCCCCGGGCCGTGTTCGCCGCCTCAAGGCCGTTGAAGTTGCCGACCGACGCGTTCGCGAAGCCCGCGATCATGACGATGCCGAAGCCGACCCCGGCCACCATCGCCGCGATCCGCTGGCCGCGCAGCGTCTCCACCAGGGAGTCGGAGGAGTCGACGCCGATGAGCATCAGCACGAACAGGAACAACATCATGACGGCGCCGGTGTAGACGACGACCTGGGCGACCGCGAGGAACGGCGCGGACTGCACGGCGAAGAACATCGCCAGGTTGACCATCACCAGGGCCATCCAGAGCGCCGAGTGCACGGCCTTCTTCGACCCGACGATCGCCAGCGCAGCGAACACGGTGATCGGCGCGAGGATCCAGAACAGCACGGCCTCGCCGGTGGACGTGGCGTTCATGCCCCGTCCTCCTGCGGCCGGAACAGCGACGGTTCCGCGCCCGTGACCTTGCCGGCGTAGTAGTCCTGCTCGGTGGTCCCGGGGAACATCGGGTGTGGGGCGTCGACCATGCCCTCGAGCAGCGGACCCAGCAGCTCGGCCTTGGTGAAGATCAGGCGTTCGCGGCTGGAGTCGGCGAGCTCGAACTCCGTCGTCATCGTCAGTGCGCGGGTGGGGCACGCCTCGATGCACAGACCGCAGAAGATGCAGCGCAGATAGTTGATCTGGTAGACGCGGCCGTACCGCTCCCCCGGCGAGAACCGCTCGCCGGCCAGGTCGTCGTTGTCCGCGCCCTCGACGTAGATGGCGTCCGCGGGGCAGGCCCAGGCGCACAGCTCGCAGCCGATGCACTTCTCCAGCCCGTCCGGGTGCCGGTTGAGCTGGTGGCGCCCGTGGAAGCGCGGGGAGATGCGGGGTCCGCCCTCCTTGCCCTTCACCTGCTCCGGGTAGAACTCGGTGGTCTTCTTCCGGAACATCGCCCCGAACGTGACGCTGAACCCGGCGAGCGCATCGGTGAGCTTAGGCATCGTTCCCCCTCTCGCCCTGATCGGTATAGCTCTCGGTGGGAAGTGTCTGCGGCACCCGGGCGCCGGTGGGGACGGGGACCTGGCCGGGCATCGGAGGCACCGGGTACCCACCCGCGAACGGGTCGAACTCCACGGCCTCGGGCTCCGGCTCGGCGTCCTGCGGCTTGGCCCGCAGCACTTCCCAGACCCAGGTCAGCAGCAGCAGCGCCGCCAGCACCCCGGCCGCGACGAGCACGATGTTGCGCACGTCGTGGCCCTCGTTGCGCAGCGCCTGGATCGTGGCGACGAGGAGGATCCAGCCGATCGAGACCGGGATCAGGACCTTCCAGCCCAGCGCCATGAACTGGTCGTAACGCATGCGGGGCAGGGTTCCGCGCAGCCAGATGAAGACGAAGATCAGGCAGAGCAGCTTGCCGAGGAACCACAGGACCGGCCACCAGTTCTCGTTGGCGCCCGGCCAGATCGGCCCGCCCAACGGCCAGGGGGCCATCCACCCGCCGAGGAACAGCGTGACGGCGAGAGCCGAGACGGTGGTCAGCGCGATGTACTCGCCGAGGAAGAACAGCGCGAACTTGATCGAGCTGTACTCGGTGTGGAAACCACCGACCAGCTCACCTTCGGCCTCGGGCAGGTCGAACGGCGGACGGTTGGTCTCGCCGACCATCGCGATCAGGAAGACGATGAAGGAGGGCAACAGCGCGATGCCGTACCAAAGGTCTTCCTGGGCGGCGACGATCTCCGAGGTGGACATCGACCCGGCGTAGAGGAACACCCCCACGAACGACAGGGCCATCGCCAGCTCGTAGGAGATCATCTGCGCCGTCGAACGCAGCCCGCCGAGCAGCGGGTACGTCGAGCCGGACGACCAACCGGCGAGCACGATGCCGTAGATCGCGGCGCTGGACGTGGCGAGGATGAACAGGACCGCGACCGGGGTGTCCGTCACCTGGAGCACGGTGCGCTCGCCGAAGATCGAGACCTCGGGCCCGATCGGGATCACCGCGAAGGCCAGGAACGCGCCGGTCGCGGAGATGACCGGGGCGAGCACGAACACGACCTTGTCGGCCGCCTTCGGGACGATGTCCTCCTTCAGCATCAGCTTGATGCCGTCGGCCAGCGACTGCAGGGAGCCCTGCGGGCCCACACGGTTCGGGCCGACGCGCTGCTGCATCCAGGAGACCGCGCGCCGCTCGAACAGGATGTTGAAGAGCGTGATGACCATCAGGAACGCGAAGATGACCACGCACTTGATCAGCATGATCCACCACACGTCGTTGCCGAACTGGGCCAGCTGTGCGCCGTCGGTCGCCGCGAGCACCACGTCCGTCACAGCGCACCTCCCGCGTGGATCCGGACCACGGCGCCCGCGTCGACGCCGAGATCACGGCGGACCGCACTCCCCGGCGACTTCATCGGCAGCCAGACCACGCGGTCCGGCATGTCGGTGACGGCGAGGGGCAACGTGACGGTGCCGCGGTCGGTGGTGACGACGACGAGCGAACCCTCACCGGCACCGATCTCCGCGGCGGTCGCGGCGGACAGGCGCGCGACCGGCTTGCGTGCGGTCCGGGCCAGGTGCGGCTCGCCGTCCTGCAGTCGGCCGAGGTCGAGCAGCAGATTCCAGCTCGCGAGCACGGCTTCGCCGACGCGCGGTTCCGGAGCTCGGTCGGCCGCGACGTTCGGAGCGGCCACCGCGCCCGACCATCGCCCCAGCGAGGCGAGTTCACTGGTCGCTGCGGCGGCGTTGCGCAGGCCGAGCGGACGGTCCATCTCCTCGGCGATCGCCTGCAGGACGCGCAGATCGGTCATCGGGGACGCACTCTGCAGGGCCTGCGCGAAGGGTCGCATCCGGCCCTCCCAGTTCAGGAACGTCCCGGACTTCTCCGCGACCGGCGGCACCGGGAAGACGACGTCGGCCCGCTCGGTGACCTCACTGGCGCGCACCTCGATGCTCACGAGGAAGTCGGTCAGGCTGAGCGCGACCAGGGCGTTGGACGGGTCGGGCAGGTCGTCGGCGTCGACGCCCGCGACGACGAGCGAGGTGATCTGGTTCGCGGCGATCGCGGCCAGGATCGCGCTGGTGTCACGACCGGCCAGGCTCGGCAGGGCCTCCACACCCCAGGCCGCGGCCAGCTGGGCCCGGGCCTCGGGGTCGGCCACCGGGCGACCGCCCGGCAGCAGCGAGCCGATCGCACCGGCCTCGACCGCGCCGCGGTCCCCAGCACGCCGGGGGACCCAAGCCACCCGCGCGCCGGTCGCCTCGGCCAGCCGAGCCACCGCGCTGAACGCGCCCGGAGAGACCGCCAGCCGTTCGCCGGCGAGGATCACGGCGCCCGGCTGACGCAGCAGATCTCCGATGTCGGAGCCGGCGGCGAAGGAGTCGAGCGTCGCGGCCTCGGCACCCGGCACCGTCGGCGCCAGCAGCCCGCCGGCCTTGGCCAGGCCGTTCGACGCGAACGGCGCGACGGCAACGATCGGCAGCGCCCGCTTGAGGTGCGCCTTGCGCAGCCGCAGGAAGATGCTCGCGGCCTCGTCCTCGGCCTCCAGCCCGACGAGCAGGACGGCCGACGCCGACTCGATCGCGGCGTAGGTCACCGCATTCGGCGTCGCGGCGAAGACACCCTTGCCGGCGACGTGGGTGGCGAGGAAGTCCGCCTCCTCGGCGGAGTGCCCGCGGCTACGGAAGTCGATGTCATTGGTGTCGAGGCACACGCGCGCGAACTTCGCGTAGGCGTAGTTGTCCTCGAGCGTCAGGCGGCCACCGGTGAGCACGGCAGCGCGGCCGCGATCGGCTTCGAGCCGCTCCGCGACGAGGGCGAGCGCCTCCCGCCACGAAGCCGGGTTGAGGCTGCCGCTCGCATCCCGGATCAACGGGGTGGTGAGCCGGTCCGGGCGGGTCGCGTAGGTGAACGCGAACCGGCCCTTGTCGCAGTTCCACTCCTCGTTGACCTCCGGGTCCTCCGCGGCCAACCGGCGCATCACCTTGCCGCGACGGTGGTCGGTGCGGAGGGCGCAACCGCCCGAGCAGTGCTCGCACACGCTCGGGGTGGAGATCAGGTCGAAGGGGCGGGAACGGAACCGGTAGGCCGCCGACGTCAGCGCACCGACCGGGCAGATCTGAATGGTGTTGCCGGAGAAATACGACTCGAACGGCGCGTTCTCGTAGATCGAGACCTGTTGCAGCGCACCGCGCTCGAACATGTCGATGAACGGGTCGCCGGCGATCTGCTTGGAGAACCGGGTGCATCGCGCGCAGAGCACGCAGCGCTCGCGGTCGAGCAGGACCTGGGCCGAGATGTGCACCGGCTTGGGGAAGGTCCGCTTCGCCTCCGTGAAGCGCGAGTCGGTGCGGCCGTTCGACATCGCCTGGTTCTGCAGCGGGCACTCGCCGCCCTTGTCGCACACCGGGCAGTCGAGCGGGTGGTTGATCAGCAGCAGTTCCATCACGCCCTGCTGCGCCTTGTCCGCGACCGGCGAGCTGAGCTGGGTCTGCACGATCATGCCCTCGGCGACCGTGGTCGTGCAGGACGCGATCGGCTTGCGCTGACCCTCGACCTCGACCAGGCACTGGCGACAGGCGCCGACCGGGTCCAGCAGCGGGTGGTCACAGAACCGCGGGATCTGGATCCCGATCTGCTCGGCGGCCCGGATGACCAGCGTGCCCTTCGGCACCGACATCGCGATGCCATCGATCGTGATGTTCACGAGGTCGACGGGCTTCGCGACGTCGGATCCGGTATTCGTCGTTCCGGTCATGCCGGCGCTCCCGCAAACAAGGTGGAGGCGACCGGGTCGAACGGGCAGCCACCCTGCAGGTGGGCCAGGTACTCGTCCCGGAAGTACTCGATGGAGGAGGTGATGGGGCTGGTCGCACCGTCACCCAGGGCACAGAAGGAGCGCCCGAGGATGTTGTCGGAGATGTCGAGCAACTGCTCGATCTCCTCCGGCGAGCCCTCCCCGGCTTCCCATCGCTTGAGCAGCCGCACCAGCCAATAGGTGCCCTCGCGGCACGGCGTGCACTTGCCGCAGGACTCGTGGGCGTAGAACTCGGTCCAGCGCAGCACGGCACGCACCACGCAGGTGGTGTCGTCGAAGATCTGCAGAGCCTTGGTGCCCAGCATCGAGCCGGCCCCGGCCACGCCCTCGTAGTCCAGCGGGATGTCGAGATGGGCATCGGTGAGCAGCGGCGTGGATGATCCGCCCGGTGTCCAGAACTTCAGCGTCCGGCCGGGCCGCATGCCGCCCGAGAGGTCCAGCAACTGACGCAGCGTCACACCGAGCGGGGCCTCGAACTGGCCAGGGTTGGCGACGTGCCCGGACAGCGAGTACAGCGTGTAGCCCTTGGACTTCTCCGTGCCCATCGAGCCGAACCACTGCGCGCCGCCGAGCACGATCGACGGCACCGACGCGATCGATTCGACGTTGTTGATGACGGTCGGAGATCCGTAGAGGCCGGCGACCGCGGGGAACGGCGGGCGCAGACGCGGCTGGCCGCGGCGGCCCTCCAGGGAGTCGAGCAACGCCGTTTCCTCGCCGCAGATGTAGGCGCCGGCGCCGGCGTGGACCACGATCTCCAGGTCGTAGCCCGAGCCGAAGATGTTCTTGCCCGCGTAGCCCTTGGCGTAGGCGTCCTCGACGGCCTTCTGCATCCGGCGGATGACGTGGAGCACCTCACCGCGGATGTAGATGAAGGCGTGGCTGGCGCGGATCGCGAAGGCCGCGATGATGACGCCCTCCACGAGCACGTGCGGGTTGGCCATCATCAACGGGATGTCCTTGCACGTGCCCGGTTCTGACTCGTCCGCGTTGATGACCAGGTAGTGCGGCTTGTTGTCGCCCTGGGGGATGAAGCTCCACTTCATTCCGGTCGGGAAGCCGGCGCCGCCGCGGCCGCGCAGACCGGAGTCCTTGACGAGCGAGATGAGCGCATCCGGCTGCAGCTGCAGCGCGGTCCGCGCCGCGGCGTAACCGCCACGGCGTTCGTAGCCCGCGATGGTGAACGAGTCGGCGTCGTCCCAGTTCGCCGACAGCACCGGAGTCAGCATCAGATCCCACCCCCGGGCATCGCCGGCGCGGACTCGCCGCGTTCCTTCGCGTACTTGAGGCCGAGCAGCGACGGCGGACCGGCGGACACGCCCTCCTCGGCATGCCCGTCCGGGAAGCCCGCGAGCACCCGCGAGGCCTCCTTCCACGTGCAGACCCGGTTCGCACCACGGGTCGGCGCCACCGGCTGACCCGAGCGCAGCTTGTCCACCAGGTCCTTGGCCGAGCCGATGTCCTGGTTGTCGAAGAACTCCCAGTTGACCGTCATCACGGGCGCGTAGTCACAGGCCGCGTTGCACTCGATGTGCTCGAGCGTGACCTTGCCGTCCGCGGTGGTCTCGTCGTTGCCCACGCCCAGGTGCTCCTTCAGCGCGCCGAAGATCGCGTCGCCGCCCATGACCGCGCACAGCGTGTTGGTGCAGACCCCGACGTGGTAGTCACCGACCGGGCGGCGCTTGTACATCGTGTAGAACGTCGCGACCCCGCCGACCTCGGCGACGGTCAGGCCCAGTTCCTCGGCGCACATCGCCACGCCCTCGGGGCTGACGTAGCCCTCCTCGGCCTGGCACAGGTGCAGCATCGGCAGCAGCGCGGAGCGGGACTCCGGGTAGCGGGCGATGATCGCGCGCATGTCCTCGCGCGTCTTCTCGGTGAGACCGCTCAACGGTCCACCCCTCCCATGACGGGGTCGATGGACGCGACGGCGGCGATGACGTCGGCGACGAGGCTGCCGTGACTCATGGCAGCGGTGGCCTGCAGATTCACGAAGCCGGGGTCGCGGTAGTGCACGCGCCACGGCTTGGTGCCGCCGTCGGAGACCATGTGGCAGGCCAGCTCACCGCGGGGTGACTCGATCGCCTGGTAGACCTGCCCGGCGGGGACCCGGAAGCCCTCGGTGACCAGCTTGAAGTGGTGGATCAGGGACTCCATCGACTCGCTCATGATCTTCTGGATGTGAGCGAGCGAGTTGCCGATGCCGTCGCCGCCGAGCGCGAGCTGCGCGGGCCAGGCGATCTTCTTGTCGGCGACCATGACGGGCCCCGGCTCGCGGAGCCGGTCGAGGCACTGGGCGAGGATCTTGATGGACTCGCCCATCTCGTTCAGACGGATCAGGTAGCGACCGTAGGCGTCGCAGGTGTCCTCGGTGATGACGTCGAACTCGTAGTTCTCGTAGCCGCAGTAGGGCTGCGTCTTGCGCAGGTCGTGCGGCAGCCCGGTGGCGCGCAGGATCGGGCCGGTGACGCCGAGCGCCATGCACCCGGTGAGGTCGAGGTAGCCGACCCCGACGGTGCGGCCCTTCCAGATCGGCTGGCCGTTGAGCAGCTTCACGTAGTCCTTGTGCCGGGAGGGCCAGACCTGAATCAGTTCCTCGATCTTGGTGATGGCCGTGTCCGGTACGTCCTGGACGACGCCGCCCGGCCGGATGTAGGCGTGGTTCATCCGGAGGCCGGTGATCTCCTCGAAGATGTCGAGGATCAGCTCGCGCTCGCGGAAGCCGAACATCATCCCGGTGATCGCGCCGAGCTCCATACCGCCGGTGCCGATCGCCACCAGGTGCGAGGAGATCCGGTTCAGCTCCATCATCAGCACGCGGATGACGGATGCCCGCTCCGGGATGTCGTCGGTGATGCCCAGCAGCTTCTCGACCGCGAGGCAGTAGACGGCCTCGTTGAACAGCGGTGAGAGGTAGTCCATCCGCGTCACGAAGGTGACGCCCTGGGTGTAGGTCCGGAACTCGGTGTTCTTCTCGATCCCGGTGTGCAGGTAGCCGATGCCACAGCGCACGTCGGTGACGGTCTCGCCCTCGAGCTCGAGGATGAGCCGGAGCACGCCGTGGGTGGACGGGTGCTGCGGACCCATGTTGACGACGATGCGCTCCTCGGGAGCCTCGCCGAGTTCGGAGACCAAGCTGTCCCAGTCCCCACCGGAGACGTGGAAGACCTTGCCCTCCGAGGTGTCCACCGCCGGCGCGTAGGCGTCGGGCGCAGAGATGTTCTCGGTCATCAGCTGTACGACCTCCGCTGGTCGGGCGGCGGGATCGTCGCGCCCTTGTACTCCACCGGGATGCCGCCCAGCGGGTAGTCCTTGCGCTGCGGGTGGCCGGGCCAGTCGTCCGGCATGAAGATCCGCGTCAGCGCGGGGTGGCCGTCGAAGATGATCCCGAAGAAATCGAAGGTCTCGCGCTCGTGCCAGTCACAGGTCGGGTAGACCGCGAACACCGACGGCAGGTGCGGGTCGGCATCGGGCACCGAGACCTCGAGCCGCAGCCGCCGGTTGTGGGTGATCGAGAGCAGGTGGTACACCGCGTGCAGTTCACGGCCGGCCTGCTCCGGGTAGTGCACACCGGAGACGCCGGACAGCATCTCGAACCGCAGCGCCGGGTCGTCGCGCATCGACTTCGCCACCGCGACGATCGACTCCCGGCGGATGTGGAGCGTCATCTCGCCGCGGTCCACGACCACGGCCTCGACCGCGTCGTCCCAGCTGGATCCCGAGATCAGCAGCGACCGGCGCAGCGCGTCCGCGGCGTCGTCGAACCAGCCGCCGTAGGGCGCCGGGGTCGCACCCGGCAGCGCGATCGGGCGGACCAGCCCGGAGTAGCCGGAGGTGTCACCGGACCCGCGGGAGCCGAACATGCCCTTGCGGACCCCGATGACGGGGCCGCTACCGGACGGTGGATTCTCCGGCTGCGTGGGAGCGGGGTGTTCGACGGTCACCGCAGCAGCCCCTTCATCTCCGACGTCGGCATTGCGGCGAGGGCAGCGGCTTCCAGCTCGGCATCCTGCCGGGCGGCGTGCGCGCCGAGCTTGGTGGCGCCGATCTGGTCGTGCAGCTTGAGGATTGCGTCGAGCAGCATCTCCGGCCGCGGCGGGCAGCCGGGCAGGTAGATGTCCACCGGGACGATGTGGTCGACGCCCTGCACGATCGCGTAGTTGTTGAACATCCCGCCCGAGGACGCGCACACGCCCATCGCGATGCACCACTTCGGGTTGGGCATCTGGTCCCAGACCTGGCGGACCACCGGCGCCATCTTCTGGCTGACCCGGCCCGCGACGATCATCAGGTCCGCCTGGCGCGGCGAGGCGCGGAACGCCTCCATGCCGAAGCGCGCGATGTCGTAGCGGCCGGTTCCGGTCGCCATCATCTCGATCGCGCAGCAGGCGAGGCCGAACGTCGCCGGCCACAGCGAGCTCTTGCGCATGTAGCCGGCCAGACCCTCGACCGTGCTCAGCAAGAACCCGCTGGGGAGCTTTTCTTCGACTCCCATGCGTCGATCTCCTTCTCGGGCGGTGTGGTTCGCGGGGCCCGCAGCAGGTCCCGCGACGCATGACCTTTCTGATGTAGTGCCTGGTTCTACCGAGTCCACTCCAGGCCGCCGCGTTTCCACACGTAGATGAGCGGAACGAACACGGTGACGATGAACAGGGCCATCTCGATGAGGATGAAGAAGCCGAACGCGTCGAAGGTGACGGCCCAGGGATAGAGGAAGATGATCTCGATGTCGAAGATGATGAACAGCATCGCGATCGTGTAGTACTGCACCGGGAAGCGGCCGCCACCGACCGGTTGGGGCGTGGGTTCGATACCGCACTCGTAGGCGTCGAGCTTCGCGCGGTTGTAGCGCTTCGGGCCGGTCAGCGCCCCCATGAGGACGGAGAACGCGGCGAACCCGAAACCGAGGGCCGCGAGGACCGCGATCGGGATGTAGACGTTGCCGTCCATCCGTCGTCTCCTTCCGTGCAGTCGAGGCGTGAGTCAGGCGGTGGGCGCGACCCGGGACAGGGCGTTGATCACCCGGTCGGAGGCGTCACCGCCCTTGGGGTCGGTGAGATTCGCGAGCAGCTTCAACGTGAAACGCATCAGGGCCGGGCGCGGCAGGCCGTGCTTGGTCGCGAACGACATGAAGGCCGGGTTGCCGATCATCTTCACGAACACGCGGCCGAGTGTGTAGTAACCGCCCCAGGCCTCCTGCAGCGCCTTCGGGTAGGTCTCCAGCACGAGCTCGCGCTGTGCACCGGAGCGGCCGAGTGCCTGCACCGCGACCTCCGCGGCCATCGCCCCGGACTCCATCGCGTAGGCGATGCCCTCGCCGTTGAACGGGTTGACCATGCCGCCGGCGTCGCCGACCAGCATCGCGCCGCGGGTGTAGTGCGGCTGCCGGTTGAAACCCATCGGCAGCGCGGCACCGAGGATCGTGCCGGTGCGGTTCTCCTCCGTGAAGCCCCACTCCGGCGGGCAGGACGCCATCCAGGCCTTGAGCATCGCCCGGTAGTCGGTCTTGCCGAAGCCGCAGGAGTTGTTCAGCACGCCCAGACCGATGTTGCAGGTCCCGTCACCCACCGGGAAGATCCAGCCGTAGCCGGGCAGCAGTTTGCGCTCCCCGCGCGAGGTGTCCCACAGCTCCAGCCAGGACTCGAGCCAGTCCTCCTTGTGCCGGGGGCTCGTGTAGTACGTGCGGACCGCGACGCCCATCGGGCGGTCCTCACGCTTGTGCAGGCCGAGCTCGAGGGAGAAGCGCGACGAGTTGCCGTCGCAGACCAGGACCAGCGGCGCGCGGTAGGTGACCTCGCTGCCGTCGGCCTGCTTCGCCGTGACCCCGGCGACCCGGTTCGCGCGGTCGAGCACCGGCCCGGTGACGTTGGTCTGCTCGAGGAGGCGGGCACCGGCCTTCTGGGCGTGCCGGGCCAGCGTCTCGTCGAAGTCCATCCGGGTCCGGATCAGGCCGTAGTCCGGGTAGGACCCGAGCTCGGGCCAGGGGACCTCGATGGTGTGGCCGCCGCCGATGATCCGCAGGCCCTGGTGCTTGAGCCAGCCGTCGGAGTCGGTGGGCACCCCCATCGCCAGCAACTGCTTGACCGCCCGTGGGGTCAGCCCGTCGCCGCAGACCTTCTCCCGCGGGAACTGGGTCTTCTCCAGGACGAGGGTGTCGACCCCCGACTGGGCAAGGTGAAAGGCCGCCGTGGCACCGGCAGGGCCGGCGCCGATGACGATCACATCGGCGTCACGACCCGCGTCTGATTGCACGCTCATACGACCCTGCTTCCTCGCGCGGGCCCCCGTGAACGGCAATTCGGTCTCGCGGTGCGCCCGGGGCCCTAGTACGCGCGCTTGTGAACGTCTTCACGATTGCGCGCGAGGCAGAGTCTATTGCGTGGGCGGGGGTGCTGCTGACAGCCCCTGCCGGTGCTTGGCCTTACCTCTCCCTGGCCAGGTAGGACTTCGCCGCGGCGAGTTCGGGACGCGAGCCGTCGGCCCTGCCGGCCAACTCCACCAGCCGCTGGTAGTAGCCGCGGGCCTGAACGGGGTCGCCGGCCAATTCAGCCGCCCGCGCGGCGCCGTACAGGCCACGGAAGCGACCCGGTTCGACCTGCTGCGAGGACTGGAATTCGGCCAAGGCTTCCGCCGGCTGATTCAGTTCGAGGAGCATCTCGCCGAGGAGTTCCCGCGCCGGAATCAGCGGGCCCGGCATGACCGGATGCTTCTCGGTTGCCGCTTCCCGGTCGGCGGCATCGCGCAGAACGCTCAGCGCTTCACCGTCCCGGCCGGAGGCCAGGGCGGTCCACGCCGCGATGATCGCGCTCTGGATGTCGGCCTGCCCCGCCCAGTAGTCCTGCTTGGCGGCGAGCATGGCGGTCTTCAGAACGTCCAGTCGTCGGGACTCCGCGCGGGCCGCGGCCACATCCCCGGATCGGGCGGCGCCCAGCCCGCGTGCGAACGCGTTGACGGCCTCGGCCTGGGGAAAGCGCTTCCAGTCCAGCGTGGCCGGATGCAGCGTGAGTTCCGCAGCCTGGGCCCACTCGCCGCGTTCGAATGCGTAGCGGGCCGGGATCGCGGCGAAGGCGTAGGCCCCCACGAATACCTCGACGTCCAATTGCGAGACCGCACTGATCTCGTCGAGCACCTTCTTCGCCGCCTGGTCCTGGCCGCTCTGCAGGTACGCGTACATCAGGTAATCCAGCGCATGGAGCGCGTTGTACGAACCGGCGGCCTGACGGTGGTCCGCGCTCAGTTCGTCCTTGGCCGACTCGGCCGAGGCACTGTTCGAGCGGATCGAGGCTTCCCAGTCCCCGAGGCGCGTGAAGATGTGTGACGGCATGTGCAACGCATGCGGCGCCGACGGCGCGATGGCGGAGTAGCGCCGGGCGGCCTCGCGGCCGTCGGCGGCGCCGGCCGGGTAGTCGTAGCTGTGGATGAGGTAGTGGGCGACCCCCGGATGATCGGGCGCAGCCACGGCGATGCGCTCCAGGATCGCCGCGGCCTTCTTCTGGTTGGCGTAGGTCTTGTCGGTCGGCGCGGCGGTGGCGCCGAGCGCCAGGGCGTAGAAGATCTGCGCCTCGGTGTCGTCCGGGTGGTCCGCGGCCAGATCCTCCATGGCCTTGGCGTACGCCAGCGCTCTGGTGGCGTGGTCGACGGTGGCGGCGTCCCGGTAGAACACGGCGACCGCGTCGATGTAAGCGCGCTCGCGATCGGTGTCGGCACCGGCGGCGACGGCCCGGTCGACCGCGGCCTGACCGTCGACCAGGGCCGGTCCGGTCAGCGGCCACGCGAAGGGGTTGCTCAGCAGGCTCATCGCCACGCCCCAGTGAGCCATGGCGCAGGTGTCGTCGAGCTCGGCGACCTCGGAGAACCCCGCTATCGCCGGCGCGAACCAGAACGAGTGCAGGAGCGCCGCGGCGCGGTTGAACTCGGCCTGCGCCGCCGGCGCGCACGAGACCACGAACTCCACTGTGCCCAATTCCTCCGGGAGGGTGTGGGCGTGCTCGCCCGGCTCGCCACCCTGCGCGACCGCTTCCAGCGGGGCGTCCTGCGCCTGGGGCGGGTCGGCGGAATCGCACCCGGCCAGCAGCAGCAGACCGGCAAGGACACAGATACTCGGACGGAATCGGACCATCTCGACCATGGCAAGCCCCGGCATTCGAATCGCGTAGCGCGAGTGGGAGCCGCTCGGAGGGCGCGATTCGACGGCGTCGCCGACCGAGTCGGCGCTTGGCGCGCGGATCCTACTCCGTCCGCACCGGCGCCACCAGAGGGCGTGACACGCCCTGTGGTGAGTGATCCACAACAGCTTGGCAGGGCCAGGAATCAGAGGTCGAGCGTGATCCGGTCTCCCACGGCGCGGCTCACGCACAGGGTCATGGCGCAGTTGCTCGCCTTCACCTCGGGCGACAGGACGGCGTCGCGGTGTTCGACCTCCCCCGCCAGGACGGGCGTGACGCAGGTGCCGCAGACGCCCTGCGAACACGACCACGCCACGGGGACGTCGTGCTCGAGGAGGACGTCCAGCACCTGGCGGTCCGCCGGGATCTGCAGGGTCCGCCCGCTGCGGCCGAGAACGACCTCGAACGGCCGGGTGTCGGTCAGGTCGATGACGCCGGCGGTGAAGGATTCGCGGTGCAGGGCGTCGATCGGGTACTCCAGGCGCGCGGCCTCGGTGCCGAGCTTGTCCATGAAGCCGCTCGGACCGCAGACGTAGACGGCGGAGTCGCCGGCCCAGCGGCCGACCACCTGCTCGAGCGAGAACTCGCGGCCGGGTACGTGCACCGAGACCGCCGAGGCGAACGGCAGCGTCGGGAGTTCGGTCCCGAACGGCACCGAGGCCTCGTCGGACGCGCACACGTGCAGGGTGAACGACCTGCCTTCGGCGTGGAGGTGGTGTGCCATCGCGAGCATCGGAGTGATGCCGATGCCGGCCGCGATCAACTCGTAGCGCCTGGCCGGCACCAGCTCGAAGTTGTTCCGCGGCGCGCTGACGGTCACGACCTCGCCGACCCGCAGGGCCTCGTGGACCTCCAGCGAGCCACCGCGGCCGTCGGGGAGCGCCTTGACCGCGATCCGGTACTGCCGCCCGGCCGGCCCGCAGAGCGAGTACTGCCGCACCCGCCCGCTCGGGAGGTGGAGGTCGACGTGCGCACCCGGGGTGAACTCCGGGAGGTCGCCGTCCACGCCCTCGAGGACGAAGGTGCGGACACCTGCCCCGACGTCGCGGGCCTCGACCACCCGGGCGGCCACCGTCGTGTCGTAGGCCCGGCGCGGGATGTCGAAGGGCTCGGGACCGCGGAACAGACCCCGCTCGGGGATGCCCTGCTTACGCAGCACCGAGTCCGACAGGTTCCAGACCCGGTGGTACTTGTGGAACGGAACGTGGGGCATCGCGTGGTGGATGCAGTGGTCGGTCTGGCCGAGCCAGTAGACCTTGCCCGCCTTGGTCCCGCGGAGTTCGACGGTGCTCTGGAAGGGCGCGACCTGCCAGGTGGATTCCTCGGGGTGCTGGATGTGGGCGAAGACGTAGACCAGCACCAGGAAGCCCAGCCAGTGCGGGATCAGCCAGCAGAGGAGGAACTCCTTCCAGTAGGGCGAGGCCAGGAAGCCGACGTACATGCCGACGTAGATCGCGATCATCGCGGTGAAGCGGAGGTTCTCCGCCCGGCTGCGGGTCTTCCAGAGCTTGGTGATCCACCAGTACGCCCAGACCCATTCCGGCCCGGCGAAGACGATCGGCAGCAGCGGCTTCTTGGTGTGCACGAACCAGTGGTCCGGGTCGCGGTCGCGGTCACCGACCCAGCGGTGGTGCTCCATGTGGAGGGTCCGGTAGACCGGCGTGGTGATGCCGGGGAGCAGCAGGTTGCCGGACACCGTGCCGATGGCGTCGTTGATGCGGGAGTTGCCCGACGCCGCGTTGTGCACGGCGTCGTGCAGCGGCGTGAAGGTGGCGTAGAAGGCCAGCTGATTGAGCAGCAGCATCGCGATCAGCGGCAGGTTGCCCGCCAGGTAGGCCCAGGTGCTGCCGACGAACAGCGCCCACGACCCCGCCGTCAACGCCAGGTGCGGCCACTGCCAGGTCGGCTTGTGCGCGATGGCCGCGTAGTCCGGGTCCTGCACCACCTGGGCGAGGACCTGGCGGACCGACGGGTTGGCGGTGATCGTCATGCAGGCAAGCAAACGCCCAGGTCAGAGGCAAGTCAACGTTCATCGACCGGGAAAAGCTGCCCCCGAATGTGTCGGCAGCACATCAAGGCCGGCGGCCGCGGTGCAGCGTGACGATGCCCCCGGAGAGGTTCCGCCAGCCGACCCGGTCCCACCCGGCCTGGCCGAGAACCCCGGCCAGCTCGCGCTGGTCGGGCCAGGCCCGGATCGACTCCGCGAGGTAGACGTAGGCGTCGGGGTTGGTGGCCACCCGGCGCGCGATCGCCGGCAGCGCGCGCATCAGGTACTCGGTGTAGACGGTGCGGAACGGCGCCCAGGCCGGGTGACTGAACTCGCACACGACGAGCCGGCCGCCGGGCCGGGTGACGCGCAGCATCTCCGCCAGCGCCACGGCCGGGTCGGCCACGTTGCGCAGGCCGAAGGAGATCGTCACCGCGTCGAACACGCCGTCCGCGAACGGCAGGCGCATCGCGTCGCCGGCCGTGAAGCCCAGCTGCGGTAGCCGGGACTTGCCCACCCGCAGCATGCCCAGGGAGAAGTCGCAGGGGACGGCGGTCGCGCCGGCCCGGGCGAACGGCAGCGTGGAGGTTCCGGTGCCGGCGGCGAGGTCCAGCACCGTGTCCCCGGGCTGGGCGCCCACGGCACGCGTGACGGCCTGCCGCCAGCGCCGGTCCTGCCCCAGGCTCAGGACGTCGTTCGTCAGGTCGTAGCGACGGGCCACGCCGTCGAACATTGCCGCCACGTCGGCGGGCTGCTTGTCCAGCGCGGCTCTGCTCACGGGCACATCCTGTCAATTCGTGGCCGCGCCCCGACCGTCGACCTGGCGACGCACCGTCAGGTGCCGCCCGCGTACGCTGAACGCCTGTGACTCGGGGTCGAACACAAGGGGGGCGCGTCCGTTGACCACCGCCACCTCTCTCGAGCCGCTGGTGGTCCGCACGGTCGAGCTTTCGCGCTCCGACACCCGTGCCACGGCCGCGCTGGTCGACCTGCTGCCGCCCGGTTCGCCCCTGGCCTGGGTGCGCAACGGCGAGGGCCTCATCGGTTGGGGTGAGGCGGCCCGCCTCGTGGTCTCCGGTCCCGACCGGTTCGACCAGGCTGTGCGCTGGTGGCGCGAACTGCACCTCGGGGCGTCGGTCTCCGACGAGGTCCGCGTCCCCGGCACCGGCCCGGTGGTCTTCGGCAGCTTCGCGTTCGCCGACGGCCCCACCTCCTCCGTGCTGGTGCTCCCCCGCGTCGTGCTGGGTCGCCGCGACGGCCGCACCTGGCTGACCGTGGTCGGGCCCGGCGACCCCGAGCCCGACCGTCCGGTTCCGGCCGCGCGCGGCCCGGAGCACGTACAGGTCACCGACGGCGCGCTCAGCCCGGACGCGTGGCGGGCGGCGGTGGCGACCGCCGTCCAGCGGATCCGCGCCGGCGAGCTGTCCAAGGTCGTGCTGGCCCGGGACCTGATCGCCCGCGCGGACGCCCCGATCGACATCCGGCACCTGGTCCGCGGACTGGCCCAGCGCTACCCGGCCTGCTTCGCCTTCTCCGTCGACGGCCTGGTCGGTGCGACCCCCGAGCTGCTCGTGCAGCGCGAGGGCGAGCAGGTGGTCTCGCGTGTGCTGGCGGGGACGGCCTGGGGGACCGACGGCCCCGGCGCCGCGGCCCGGCTGATGGCGTCCGGCAAGGACCGGGAGGAGCACGACTACGCGGTGCGCTCGGCCTTCGACGCGATCGCCCCGTACTGCACTGAGCTGACGGCGCCGCAGCGGCCCTCGGTGATGGAGCTCGCGAACGTCATGCACCTGGCCACTGAAGTGACCGGGACCCTGCGCAGCCGCGCCAGTCTCAACGGCACGGCGACCGACGTGCTCAGCCTGGCCGGCCTGCTCCACCCGACCGCCGCGGTGTGCGGCACTCCCACCAAACGGGCCGGCCGGGTCATCGGCGACCTGGAAGGGATGGACCGGGGCCGTTACGCCGGACCCGTCGGCTGGATGGACGCCCGCGGCGACGGCGAGTGGGGTATCGCGCTCCGGTGCGCCGAGGTGGACGGCGCGCGACTGCGGCTGTTCGCCGGCTGCGGCATCGTGGCCGGTTCTGACCCCGAGTCAGAATTTGCGGAAGCGGAGGCGAAGTTCGTCGCCGTGCGCGAGGTGCTGGAGGCGTGAGCCCGACCGCCGGGCCGCCTCCGCGTCGTCGGCCCCGGGCGCACACCGGGGATCAGGCGATCGAGAAGGCCGTTTTCGCCGCCACCGAGAAGCTGCTGGCCACCACGCCGCTGCACGAGATCTCCGTCGCCCAGATCATCGCCGAGGCCGAGCTTTCGCGCGCGAGTTTCTACCACTACTTCTCGTCCAAGCACGACGTCGTCACTGCGCTGATGACCTCGATCTTCGAGGACATGTTCGCCTCGACGCACGGCGAGCTCGAGGCCGAATGGACCGACCCGGTCGCCGCGCTGCGTGCGAGCCTCCGCCCCGCGATGGAGCTGTGGTTCGAGCACCGCGCCGTGATCTCAGCAGTGCTGGAGAACCAGCACGCGGTACCGGACCTGGCGAAGGTCTGGTCGGCGGTCTCCGAGCCGTTCCGGGCCGTGCTGGCCGCGCAGATCACCGCACAGCGCGCGGCCGGCCGGGCTCCTGACGGTCTGCCGGCGGAGGTGATCGCCGCGATGATGGTGTCGGCGGCGGAGCGGATCTTCTACGTCGGATCGACCGGCACGGATCCGCGGCTGCGGACAGCTTCCCAGCGCCTCGATGCCACCGTGGCGATCTGCATGGCGGCGATCTACGGCGACCCCCGAGGGCCGGTGAGCGCATGAGCAAGGACGACGCACCTGCCCCGGTGGGGGCGAGCGCCGGGGCCTTCCGGCAGGAGATCCTCGACGTCCTCGGCCGGCTCCTCCAGGAGTCGACGCTCGACGACCTCCGCATCGCGCAGATCCTGAAGGCCGCGAAGGTCTCGCGCGGGACGTTCTACTTCTACTACGCGAGCAAGGAAGACGCCTTCGCCGCGCTGCTCGACCAGATGTACGCCCGCGCGGTGCCGGCGTTCGAGGCCCTGTTCGCGGACCCCGGGACGCAGCGGCCGCCCCAGCTGCGGAACGCGATCGCCACCTGGCTGAACTTCGATGCCGGTGAGGCCGCAGTGCTCCGGACCGCGATCGAGGAGTGGCCGCGGCACGCCGGGATCCGCGAGATCCACCTCGGTGCCCAGCGTCGGATGTCGGACGCGGTGACGAAGGTGCTGGAGAACGAGCGCAAGAGCATGACCGCCTCGCTGGGCGTACCCGCGCCGACCATGGGCAGCGCACTGGTCTGGACGCTCGAGCGGGCCTGGTACGAGGCTGCGACCGACGCCGATTCGCCGGACAAACTCGCCGGCGTCAACGCCGCGCTCGCGGCCACCATCGAGTCCGCCATCTACGGCGGTTGACTAAGGTTGCGGCCGTGACTTCACCTACTGAGGTGTCGCGGGGCCCGCTTCGCGTGGCGGTCGTGGGCGCCGGTCCGGCCGGTATCTACGTCGCCGACTCGCTCACCAAGAAGAACCCGGGCACCGAGGTCGACATCTACGACCGCCTGCCGGCGCCGTTCGGGCTGCTGCGTTACGGCGTCGCCCCTGATCACCTGAAGATGAAGAACCTCGCGAGCACCTTGCAGAAGGTTCTTCGAGAACCCGACGGTGCGCTTTTTCGGCAACGTCGAGCTCGGCCGCGACATCACGACCACCGAACTGCTCGCGGACTACCACGCGGTCGTCTACACCGTGGGCGCCTCGACCGACCGCCCGATGGGCATCCCGGGCGAGGACCTGACCGGCAGCATCGCCGCCACCGACTTCGTCGCCTGGTACTGCGGGCACCCGGACACCGACATCGCGCCGGTCCTGCTCTCCTCGCAGCATGCCGCCGTGATCGGGCTGGGCAATGTCGCCCTCGACGTCGCGCGGATCCTCATCCGGAACCCCGAGGAACTGGTCGCGACCGACGTGCCGGACGACGTCCTCGAGGTCCTGCGGGCGTCGCAGATCCGCGACGTCCACATCGTCGGTCGCCGCGGCCCGGAGCACGTGAAGTTCACCATCAAGGAACTGCGCGAGATGGGCGAACTGAACGGGGTCGACGTGATCGTCGATCCGGTGCACTTCGCGAACGTCCCGGACGAGCTCGAGAAGAACGTGACCAGGCTGGTCGACGAGCTGCGGTCCTGGTCGATCCGCGAGGCCACCGGCGCGGAGCGCCGGCTGCACGTGCACTTCTTCGCCCCGCCGGTCGCGGTGCTCGGCACGGATCAGGTCGAGGGCCTGCAGATCCGCGACGGCGACGGTGTGAAGGAGTTGCCGGTCGGTCTGATCTTCCGCTCGATCGGCTACCTCGGCGTCCCGGTGCCCGGTGTTCCCTTCGACGCGGAGGCCAGGATCGTGCCCACCGCGGACCACCGCGTCGTCGGCGGCCAGGTGGAGATCGGCGAGTACGCCGCCGGCTGGGTCAAGCGCGGAGCCACCGGAGTCATCGGAACCAACCGCTCCGACGCCGATCACACCGTCGAGGTGATCCTCGGCGACGCCGAGCAGCTCCTCGCGCGCGAGGTCACCCCCGGCAGTGCGGTCGCGCTGGTCACCTCACGCGTCGAGCAGCTCGTCACCCTCGAGGGGTGGAACTTCCTCGACGCCGCCGAGGTCGCCCTCGGCGAGAAGCGCGGCAACGCCCGTGTCAAGGTCCACACCTGGCCGGCCATGCTGGACGCCGCCGCCAAGCGCTGACCGCGACACGCGGTGAGTCAGCTGCCGCCGAGGAGGCCGCCACCGAGGACGCTGTCCTCGACGTCCTCGTCGTTGTCCCGGTCGCCGTTGACGTCGATGCCGTCGTTGTCGTCGTCCTCGTTGTCGTCGTCGCCGAGCAGGCCGCCCAGGAGACCCTTGAGGACCGAGCCGAGCACCCCGTCGTGGCCGTCGTCGTCGTTGTCGTCGTCGCCGTCCAGCAGGCCGCCGAGCAGGCCGTCGTTGTCGTCGTTGTCGTCGTTTCCCGCAGTCGCCGAGGTCGAGGCCGAGGACGTTGACGCCCTGGAGGATCGCGACCAGGTTCAGCCCGTCGAGGTCGAGGAGCTCGTTGCCCTCGTTCTCGTCGTCGTCGCAGCGGTAGGTGACGCGGCTTTCCTCGTCGCTGTCGTCGCTGTCGTCGCTGTCGTCGCTCAGGCTCTCGCCGAGCGAGTCGTCGTCATCGTTCTTGTCGTTGTCGTTGTCGCCGCCGAGGATGCCGAGCAGGCCGTTGTCGTCGTCGGCCGCGGTCGCGGGTCCGGCGAGGGTGGCGGTCGGGGCCGCGAGGGAGATCCCGGTCGCGCCGAGAACCAGGGCGGAGCCCACCCCGAGGGCGAGCGCGGTGCGCTTGATCATCCGCATGTAGTGCCTCCGTGACGCAGCGAGATCGAACCTGAGCCAATCCTCCCGACGGCGCGCCAACAGCGGCCCTTCCCAACGTGAGGAAATGCCATGGTTTGTCCGATTTGTCGGAAACTCCTGTGACGCGAGGGTCGGAGGAGGTAGATCAGGCCAGGATTTCGACCGTGCCCACGTTGCCGTCGACCCGGACCCGCTGCCCGTCCCCGATCCGCCGGCTGCCGTCCTGGGTGCCGCAGACGCAGGGCAGGCCCAGCTCGCGGGTCACGATGGGCCCGTGGCTGAGCATCCCGCCCTGGTCGGTGACCACGGCGGCGGCGAGCAGAAAGAGCGAGATCCAGCCCGGGTCGGTGTTCTCGCAGACCAGGATGTCGCCGTCGTCGAACTCGGCGGTGGCCGGATCACGCACCACCCGTGCCCGTCCCGCGGCGACGCCGCTACTGGCGGCCAGGCCGGTCACGACGGTGCCGACCGGCGAGCCCTGGGCGGACGGCGCCTCGACCTTCGTGAGTTCCGGCAGGCCGGCCCAGGCCTGCGGGAGGCGCAGGTCCTGACGCTCGACGAACAACGCCCGGCGGGTCGCGACGAGCTCCGCGACCGACAGTCCGCCGGGTAGGTCCTGCAGCCCGTCCACGAGCTCGCCGTGGGTGAGATGGAAGACGTCCTCGGGGTCGGTCAGCACCCCACGCTCGACCAGCAGCGCGCCGAGGCGACGGCAGGCCGCCTTGGTGACATCGAAGGTGAGCAGGTAGCCCGCCTTGCCCTGCTCGCGCAGGGCGAGGAAACGCGCTGTGAGTCTGACCAGCAGCCGGACCTGCGCGCCCACGAGCCGGGACGTGCGGCCCAACTCGGCCGCGGCCTCCGCCCGCAGGCGGGCCTGCGCCGCGCTGCGGTTGCGCGGCGCGCGCGGGTCGTCGGCGGCGATCGCGCGGTAGTCGTCCAACCTGGTGAGGACCGGACCCGCATCCTCGCGCCACGAGACGCCGTCGATCTGGCCCTCGTTGGGCCCGTGGTAGCCGTGCCGGTCGAGGAACATCGACAGCGGAAGCATGCCGTGGGCGAGTTCCCACAGGTCGTTGGCGACCTCATTCTCGTCCGAGCCGACCCCCGACAGGAGCCGGGACTCCAGCCCGGGGAGCCCGGCCTTGACCGTCAACTCGGTCAGCCGGTCGGCCAGGCCGGAGCTGACGAAGGCGACGATCAGGTGCTCGAGCATGAAGCGGCCGAACCGGTGCTTGGCGTTCCCGATCAGGTCGAGGCAGCCGGCCTCGTCGAGGTTGGGGACGCTGGCCAGCGACGACAGCCGCCACGTACGCAGGTCGGCGAACATCGCGTCGTGCCGTTTGGGCAGCGTGGTGATCGCCCGTGGGGCCTTGGCCAGGATCGCCGGGTACCTGCGCACGGAGTTGTCGTCGACGGTCTCGGGGCGGACGTAACCGAACAGCTGCTGCTCGATGGCCGTCGCGGAGGTGCCGGGCAGCAACCCGGCGACACGGCGGAACTGGTCGATGTTCGCGGCGGCCCGGCCGGCGAACGCGTTCCAGAACTGCTCCTCGGGCCGCGGGGAGACCGCCAAATCCTCGGCCGTGAAGACCCCGAGGGTGGCGAACATCCGCCGCATCGCGATCTCCATCGGCTCGTGCACGAAGGAGAACGTGAAGGTGGTGAACACACCGGGAAAGGCGTCGGCGACGTTGCCCGTCGTCCAGCAGACCGCCGGATCGCACGCGGTGTTGTCGAGGGTGTCGACCCGACCTTCCGAGCCGCCGACGAACGACGCCGCGGACCAGCGTCCGGCAGTGGGCTCAGGCAAAGACGTAGATCCCCATCAGCGCGAGGAACAGGACCGCACAGTACGCCTCGAAGACCGCCCGGAGCGCGACCGGGGCGTGCCGCAACTCCATGAAGTGCAGTCCGACGAGACGGATCTTGATCGCCGCAATGCCGATCACGACCGCCGCGGCGAGGGTCCTGTTCTCGATCAGGTGCTCGCCGCCGAGGGCGAAGGACGCCACGGTGAAGATCACGAGGGCCGCCCAGACGACGGCCGAGGCCTTGGCCGCGGGACTCTTGAGAATCGAGCCGGTCATGGCCTGAACGTTCATCGTCGAGTTCGTCATCAGCGCACCAGGTAGAGAGTCGCGAACAGCATGATCCAGAGCAGGTCGACCAGGTGCCAGAAGCTGGCCACACCTTCCAGCGCCGCGATCCGGTGCGTGCCGGTGGCGGTGGGCTTCGAAATCTTCATCGCGACCAGCAGCGCACCCATGCCGAGCACCACATGGCCGAGGTGGATCCCGGTGAACATGAAGTAGTACGTGTAGAAGTCGTTGGCGGATGCGGTGTGGTCGTCCTGGACCAACGAGGTGTACTCGATCGCCTTGACGCCGGCGAACACCAGCCCGCAGGCGATGGCGGCCAGGAAGAACATCGGCGCGCGATGGTGCCGGGCGCGGGCCAGGTGCATTCCGATGACCACGAACAGCGAGGACGTCAGCAGGACGATGGTGTTCGCGACGCCCCACTCCAGGTGCAGCGTCTCGGCCGAGCTCGTGAACATCTCGGTTTCCTGGCCGCGCAGCACCAGGATCGTGCCGAAGAAGATGCCGAAGACGATCATGTCGCCGAGCAGGAACACCCAGAGCCCGGCTTCTCCTGGCACGTGCCCGGGTTTCGCCACTGGGGATGGCGGCGTTTCGACCTCCGCGGTCATGCAGGAACTCCCATCTCGACGGTCGAGGATCCGGCCGCCTGCGCTTCACGGTTGATCGCGCGCAGCGTGGCCCAGAACAGCACCAGAATCCAGGAGAAGAACAACACGGCGGCCAGCCAGAACGCCAGCAGCCCGTCCCACGCCATGAGACCGGTCTTGAAATAGGTGAGCATCGCGCCGGGCAGGAACCCGATCGCGACCCAGATGTTGAGGTAGGCGACCCACCGCGGGAACACCGGCTCAGTATTACGATCTGAGAGTATCGCCACCGCGATGACGACGGCCTGGACGGTGACGGTCCCGAGGTTCCACACGAACAGGAACCACCCCAGGTCGTTGAGCATCTGGGTGATGTTCTCGTCCTGCCCGGGCCGGAACGCCGCGACGGCGAAGACGATCGGCGGCAGGGTGAACACCCAGACCGCGATCCCGCCGGCGATCAGCTGCGCGAGGCACAACCCGTCGAAGCGGCCCGTGATGCGGCGCATCTGCAGCGTGAGGACCGCGAAGAACGGGATCATCAGCGCGCCGCCGAGCATCATCAGCAGCGTCCCGGTGCGGATCCGGCCCGTATTGTCGGCGAAGAACGTCGAGATCTCCGCGGCACTGTCGTCCGGCGACGGCGGCGGCACGAACCCCGCGGTCAGGATGCCGGCGCCGTAGACCGCACAGAACCCGAGCGCGCTGTAGGCCATCGCCCGCTGCACGGGCGCGGACGGAGGTCGTCCGGGGTCCCCGCTCATGCCGGCAGCAGGTCCGGCACGGCGGTGTCGGCGTCCGGGCTTCCCGCGGCGAACTGGGACTTCACGGCGCGCAGCGTGGCCCAGGACATGATCAGGAAGAAGCTGCCGAAGAACGTGGCGGCCAGCCAGAAGGAGAGCAGCCCGTTCCAGGCGAACGGGCCGTCGTAGAAGAACGCGAGCCCGGTCGCCGGCAGGAAGCCGATCGCGGCCCACACCAGGAAGTACGCCACCCAGCGCGGGTAGACCGGGTCCGGCCGCTTGTCGGCAAAAATCACCACCGCGAGGCAGATGGCCTCCACGAAGGCCGGGGGCCAATTGATGATGAACGGCACCCAGGCGAAGTCGTTGAACGCCTGGATGAGCTCCGGGTCGCGGTTCTCCGGCCGGTAGGCGATGCCGATGAAGAACAGCACGGGGAGCAGCGCCGCCACCATGCCGACGGTGCCGGCGGCCAGGTTGAGGTAGGCCAGCGGGGTCCAGCGGCCTTCGATGCGCGCCATCTGAGCGCTCACCACCGCGACGAACGGCAGGATGAAGCAGGTCGCGATCATCATCAGGACCGCGCCGGCCAGGATCCGGTCCTGGTCGCGGACGTACCGGTCCGCGACCTCCTGCGCCGTGTTGTCCGGCGGGATCGGCGGGAAGAATCCGGAGAGGATCAGCCCGGCGAAGAAGACTCCGACGAAGGCGAACCCGCACCACGCCATGGCGGACTGGATCGACCTGGTCATCGCGGCCTCCTGCAGGGGTACTGGGTGGGGACCTTATAAGCCGTCCGGGCCCGGCGGAGATGCTCCGCCGGGCCCGGACGTGAGAACTATGAACCGACGGGGCGTCAGCCCGCCGCGGGTGCCGGGTCGGTGCCCGGGTTGAGGTTGGTGCGGGCCAGCTGCGGCTCGCGGTCCTCGGACCCCTGAGCAGGGGCGGCCGCCTTCGGCTTGGTGATGCCGGCGATGTAGGCCTCACGCTGCTTCGGGAGCATGAACCGGGACTTGAACAGGCCCCAGAAGGTCCACTCCAGCTCAGAGTCGTTGTCGCACACCATCTGCGCGAGCACCCAGACCCAGGCGGTCGCGATGATCAGCGTTCCGGACCCGATGATCCACTGGACCGCGGTCGGCAGGTCGGTGTTGATCGCGAGGAAGACCGGGAAGCCGGTGCCCATCTCGACGGCGGTGGTGACGATGATCCCGAGCGGGATGACCAGCAGGCGGTGCTTCGCGTTGTCCTTCACCAGCGGCCACAGGTAGTGCAGCGCGACCGAGATCGAGATGATCGCCGCGGCGTTGGTGAACGACCAGTAGAACGGGAACTTGTAGAACTCGAAAGGCTGCTTGCCGTAGTACTCGTAGACGCCCATGATCACGCCCGGGTGCTCCATGATCGCGTCCGAGGCGCCGCACGCGGCGAAGAGCATGAAGAAGTTCTTCACGCTGATCCCGCGCTGGATGATCATGTAGCCCCAGTACGCCTTGAGACCCATGAAGAGCGCGTAACAGGGCGGAATGAGGATCGGCACGGGGATGCCGAAGTTCGTGAACGCCGGGCCGTGCAAATTCTCGGACCACCGCAGGTGCCCGACGAGGTCGAGCATCGGCTCGCCGAGGGACGTTCCCAGGCCCGCGCCGAGCATCAGGATCGGCAGGTAGTCCTTGTGCAGGAACGCGCGCTTGAGCGCCCACGGCAACGCGATGCCGACGACCAGCAGGCCGGCCCAGAACAGGAAGAACCACGCGTCGAAGTCCGACGCGACGATGCCCGAGGGATGCGGCAGCAGTTCGCCGTAGCCCGGGGACGGGTTGTGCGGATCGATGTTCGGGTCCGCAAGGAACATGCGGGTCTCCTACCGTCAGCTGGGACGTCGCTATACGAGGTGGCTAGACGCCGTGTTCAGTGTCTGTCAGGAAGCCCGGATGAGTCAAGCATTTCGGGCCGGTGAAAAGACGCTCTGTCCAGACTAGACGTCCAGAGCAGGCGCCGCCAGACTCAACCGGCCCTTCACCAGCTTGCCGGTGGGCGTCCGCGGGAGGGCGTCGACGAAGGTCACCGTGCGGGGCGCCTTGTAGTGCGCGATCCGCGACCGCACGAAGTCGCGGATCTCCTCGCCCAACTCCGGAGAGGCCTCGACCCCGGGGGGCAGTTCGACGAAGGCGGCGACGGACTCCCCCATCTCAGGGTCCGGCACGCCGATCACCGCGACGTCGTGGACCTTCGGATGCAGGGCGAGGGCGTTCTCCACCTCCTGCGGGTAGATGTTCACCCCGCCGGAGATGATCAAGAATGCCTTACGGTCCGTCAGATACAGGTAGCCGTCGTCATCGACGTAGCCGAGGTCCCCGACGGTTCCCCAGTTCGGGTGCCGGGGGTGCTGCGCGGACTTCGTGCGCTCGTCGTCGTTGTGGTAGCGGAACGGCAGAAACTCTCGCTCGAAGTACACGGTCCCCACCTCGCCCGCCGGCAGCTCGGCCGCGTCCGGATCCTCGGAGTCGCAGATGCGCAGGGTGCCGAGGACGGGCCGCCCCACCGAACCTGGCTTGGCGAGCGCCTCGGCCGGCGACAGGATCGTCACCCCGAGGGACTCGGTGGAGCCGTAGTACTCCCAGACCACGGGGCCCCACTCCGCGAGGATCGCCTGCTTCACCTCGACCGGGCACGGCGCTGCCGCGTGCACCGCGACCCGCAGACTGGAGACGTCGTAACGCGCCCGCACCTCGGGCGCGAGTTTGAGGATCCGGATCAGCATCGTCGGCACGAACTGCGCGTGGGTCACCCGGTGGTCCGCGATCGACCGCAGGACACCCTCGGCGTCGAAGCGCTCCATCATGATCACGGTGCCGCCGTAGGCGTGCACCGAGTGACACCACTTCACCGGTGCCGAGTGGTAGATCGGCGCCGGCGAGAGGTACACGGTGTCGAGATCGACGCCGTAGACGTCGTGGTTGAGCTGCACCAGCGGATCGCCGGGCTCGTCCACCTGCCGGTGGGACAACGGCGGGCGGACGCCCTTCGGCCGGCCGGTGGTGCCGGAGCTGTAGAGCATCATCGACCCGCGGGGCTGATCCGGCAGCGGATCCGGCGATGCCGCGGCCAGTGCCTGCCCGTAGTCGGTGTAGCCGGCCACAGGTCCGCCGAACGCGAGGGCCACGTCCACCTCCGCGGACTCGCGCACCGCGGCGGCGAGTTCAGCCTTGCCGGCCGAGACCACGAGGGCCGTGACACCCGCGTCGCGCAGGATGTAGCCGGCCTCCTCGGAGGTGAGGTGGTGGTTGACGGCGGTGAAGTAGAGCCCGGAACGGAGCGCGGCCCAGTAGACCTCGAAGGCCTCCAGCCGGTTGTCGCTCACCAGCCCGACCACATCGCCGCGGCGCAGTCCCGCCGCGCGGAACACCTGCGCCAACCGCAGCGACGCCTCATCGAGCTGACGGTAGGTCAGAACCTGCTGGGCGCGACCGTCGGCGCCGACCAGCACGGCAGCCGGCTTGTCCGGCGTCGTCGCGGCGTGGGTCCCGGGATACACCCGGGCAGGTTACCCAGCGGAGACGCGGCCGCGGCGGGCGACCGAGACGGCCGCTGCACCACCGGCCAGCACCACGAGGCCGACACCCGTGGCCCACGGCCGGCTCTCGCCGTCCGTGCCGAAGCCGGTCACACTCTCGATCGGGACCCAGGTGAACGGCCCGCCGAGGGCGCTGTCCGCCCCGCCGGCCTGCAGGACCTCCCACTGCACCGGGGCGGAGCTCGCGGTCGCCTTCTGCGCGGCGCGCGCAGGCGCGGCGGCGGCGGCCGGGGTGGCGGCGGTCGCCGCCGTGCGAACCCGGTCCGTCGGCGCGAGGCGCACCGCGGCGGAGTGCTTCGCGACGTCGAGGTTCTCGCGCAGGCTCTGCGTGCGAGGAACGGCGGCCGTGTCGGCCAGGGTCGAGGTGTTGGCCGCGTCCACACTGACCAGGTTCTGGCCGTAGGCGTTCTCGACCGCGACCCCGGTCACCGGGGTGGCGGACAGGAGCAGTGCGGGGAGCCCGCCCGCCCCCGTGAGGAAGACCGGTGCCGGGCCCAGCTTCAGGCCGATCTGCCACCGCGCGGCCTGCGTCCGCTGGGCCGCGGTCTGGTCGGGCGCCTGGCCGGCCGCCGCGTCGGCGTTGCCGCAGTCCGCCTGCGCCGGGGCCGCGGTCAGCAGGATTCCGGCGGCCGCGAGGACCACCGCACCCGCGCCTGAGGCCCGCCAGCGTCGGTACATAGTCAAATTTCACCACTGAAAGCCGTAAAAGGGTAGTTCCACCCGCAGCGGTGATCCTCCTGACGCCCACGTCACGCATGTTCTAATGCGCGGATGCTGGGTCGCCGCCAGTTCCTCGCGCAGTTCGGCGTGCTCGGGGCCGCGCTGCTGGTGAGCCCCGGGACCGCCTGGTCGACCGGAGCTGCGGGTGCATCACCGGACCGCGCGGCGGCCGACGCGTTGCACACCTTGTCGCTGGACACCTACCGCGGCCTCGCTGCCTGGGTGGTGCCCGGCTCCGATCCCTACTCCCGGGCGCAGGGAGAGATCAGTTCGACGCCGGGCGGCGTCGAGGCCGGGGCGGGCGAATTCCTCCTCTACGGCCTCGACCGGTACGTGCCGGCCTCGGACGAGCTGCTCCGCCCGGTGGCGCACGCCCTGATCACCGGCCTGAGCGGGACCGCGCCCGCCCCCCTGCCGCCGGTACCGCTGGAGGCCTTCGGCGCGGTCGACGACGAGCTCCAGCGACTCCTGGCCGGTGACCGGACGGTCCCCATCACGCTGCTCGTGGCGCTGCTGCTGAATTCGCTGGCCGTCCAGGTGAACCCGGCCGCGCTGGTCGGCCCGTTCCCGGCCTCGCCCTACGCCAACCTCACGCACGCGGAGAAGACCGAGGCCTTCCGGCGCCTGGAGGAGGAGAACACGGCCATCGCCGCACGCATCGACGGCGAACTCTCCGAGCCGATGCGCAGTGCGTTCTCCGGCGTCCTCGGGCTGCTCGGGGCGTCCCTGCCCAACTTCGCCGCCTTCGCGGTCTACAGCGAGTTCTCCGTCTTCGACCGCGCGACCCGGACCGCGCGGGAGCGGCCGATCGGCTGGGACCTGTCGAACTTCACGCCGGGCCGAAAGGTCCCGCGCGACGGCTGGGACGAGTTCCGGGGCTACCACCGGGGGGTGCGATGAGGGACGTGATCATCGTCGGCGCCGGTGCGGGCGGGCCGGTGGTCGCGACGGAGCTCGCGGCGCAGGGGCTCGACGTCCTGCTGCTGGAGGGCGGGCCCCGGCACGCGAAGCCCGAGCAGGAATGGACGAACTACGAGAACGACGCCAACAGCCTGATCGACGGGTACTTACGCGTCGGCCCGAGCGGCCGCTACGACCGGCCCCCGTGGTTCCGCGAGTTGCCACAGCCGTCCTTTCTCTGGCAGGTGGCCGGGGTCGGCGGCACGACCTTGCACTACTACGCGAACTCGCTGCGCGCGATGCCCGGCGTGTTCTCGGGCTACGCCGGCGCGGACCGCGCCGCCTACGACACGGCGCACCCCTTCCCGTTCTCCTACCGGCACTTCCTGCCCTACTACGAGTGGGTGGAGGAGACCCTGCCGGTCGCTCCCGCGGCCATGGGAACGAAGGAGGAGGTCATCTTCCGCGGCGTCCGCAAACTCGGCGTACCGCTGAACCGCGGGCGGAACGTCGCCCGCGACTCCTACCGGCCCCAGCCCAACGCGATCCTGCAGCCGCAGGGAACGGCGGGCCGCACGAACGACAGCCGCAAGCTCCTGTACCCGCAGGCGAAGGGCTGCACGTTCTGCGGCTTCTGTTTCCAGGGCTGTATCCAGCCGCGGCGGGCGCCGCGCAACCTCAAGGCGAAGCGCTCGACGGACAACTCCTACATCCCGATGGCGATCACCGCGGATCGCTGGGCCCCGGGCGGGCGCGCGGTCGAGTTGCGGGCGGACTCGTATGTGACGCAGGTTCACTTCGAGGAACGAGGCGCCGAGACCGTCGCCACCGGCGTCACCTGGCGCGACACCCGCACCGGGGAGCACGTCCGCGAGGACGCGAAGGTCGTCGTCCTCGCCGGCGGCTGTGTGGAGACCCCGCGGCTCTGGCTGAACTCCGGACTGCCCAACCCGAACGACTGGGTGGGCCGTGGCTTCACCGACCACGCCTTCGACTGGCTCGTCGGCGTCTGCGACTTCTACACCGGCTCGTCCAAGGGCACGGGATCCTCAGCCCGCGTCGACTTCCCCGGCCACGGTTGCCTCGAGCACGTCGGCCTGCCCCCGGCGCTGCAGGCCTTTGCGACGACCTTCAGCGACTCCGGCGTGCGCGGCGCCTACGGCAACGGCCGGGGCGTGGAAGGCCCCTGGGACGGACCGTCGGGGCGGCCGATCGGCAACGAGCTCAAGGAGATCCTCTCCGACGTCGACCGGTTGCTGAACTTCGTCACGCTCGTCGACGACGACGTCGAGCCGAACAACCGCACGATGCTCTCCGCCATGCCGGCCGATGAGCACGGGGCGGCACCCAAGGTGTCCTTCGCGAAGCGCGGCCGCAGCGCACGGACCCTGGCCAACCGCGAGTTCATGGCGCACCGCGCCGCCGAGGTACTGCGGGCCGCCGGCGCGAAGAAGGTTCTCCGGCTGGACTGGCCGCCGCTGATCCTGCACGTGCAGTCCTCGATGCGCATGGGGCACGACGCGGCGGACTCCGTCCTCGACGCGACGGGTGAGGCCCGGTTCGTCCGCCGCCTGTTCGTCGCCGACAACTCCGCGCTGCCCAACGCGATCGGCGGACCCAATCCGACGCTGACGACGCAGGCCCTCGCCACCCGGACCGCGGAGCAGATCTTCGTGCGGTACTTCGACGGCGATCCCTACGTGCGCACCGGCAGCCCGACGGTGTCCACCGACCCGCGGATCACCCGGCGGCTCATCGAGCTCGGGCTCGACTGACCGCGAGAGCGACCGCCCCGGCGGCGACCAGGCCGCCCGCGGCGACCGGCGCCCACGGGACGCCGTCGCCGTCATCCCCGACCGCGCTCACCGGAGCGCCCGCGGGGATCCAGGCCAGCGTGCCCTGCAGGGGCGCAGCCGCTCCGTCGACCGTCACCGGGATCTCCCACCGGCCGAGCTCGGCGCGCTGACCCGCGCGCTCCACCACCTCCGGCGGACGGTCGGCGGAGTACTGCAGGCGCGGGTCGAGCCAGCGCACCCGGCCCGGGTCACCGACCTTCACCCACCCGGTGCGCTTCCCGGCCACGTCGACGAAGTCGGGGTTGTCGCGGAAGCTGGCGCTCGCCGTGTTCGCGAACGCACCCGCAGCGTCCAGCCGCAGGAACGGCTTGCCGTCGCGGCCCGTGACCTCGACCCGCTGCGGGGCCGGGGCGACGAGGAACAGCGCGGGCGTGGGGCCCTGAGCCACGGTCACGGTCACCCCGTCGGAACGTGGCCCGGCCTGGGCGAAGAACGCGCCCGTGACGGTCCGTCGTTCGAGCGCCCCTTCCACCCGGACGGGCTGAGCGCCGTACTTCAGCCCGACCTGCCACGTCGCGATGTCGGCGGCCTGGCCCGCCGGCGTCCCGGGTTCGGTGCCGGGCTCGAACGGATGCAGCCGCGGCTCGAACCAGCCCCAGCTGTCGCCCGGGGCGAGCTTCACCCATCGCTCCCTGCCCCCGGCCCGGGCCGAGTCCGGAATCTGCGCCCGGACGCCGGCCGGGTTGAGGGTGCGATGGAAGTACGGATTCGCCACGTTGCCCGCGGCACCGGCGCGTGACACCCGCAGGAACGGGACCCCCGCCGGATCGAGGACCAGCAGTGGCGTCGTCGTCGGGTTCCCGACGATCATCTGCTCGCTGACGGTGGTCCGGACCTGCACCACGACGTCGAGGGGCAGCGCCGGGCTGACCGCGCGCACGACCGGGACCAACGTCGGGTCACCGCCGTGGGCCGCCGCCGGGGTGGCCCCGAGCCCGAACACCCACCCGAGCCCGAGCAGCATGGCGGCGGCCGCCCCACCGGGGCGTGACACGCCCTGGTGGGACCCACCGGGGCGTGACACGCCCTGGTGGGGCCGGATCACCGGGCCCGTCGGGTCAGCGTCACGGACCGCCGGCCACTCCGCCGGGCCACCGTCCGCGCGACGGGGGCCGGCACGGCCGCGACGTCGGTGACGACGCCCGTGGGAGTGACGCCGCCCGAGTCGCCGAGATCACCGGCGGCCGGGACCTGGGGCACCCCGGCCTGCAGCTCAACCACGGCCTGCTTCGACGCGGCGTGCTGCAGGACCGAGATCTGCGTCTTCGGCAGTTTCGCGTCGACGAACACCTGCCGCGACACCGACGGGATCTCGCCCTGGGCGGACTTGGTGTGCGCGAAGAGCATGTACGGCCCGGCGGGGAGGTAATTGCGGTTCGGCACCTCGACCGTGACCGAGTTCTTCGCCGTGCGGACGATCTTCAGTTCGACGTTGCGCTGGTCGCCGTCCTGAAGGTGCGTCACGGTCGGGTTGCGGACCATGCGGATGCTGGAGATGTCGGCCGGCCGGTCCACGTTGATGGTCAGGGTCTTGCCGGTCTGCACATTCGGGTTGACCTTGGTGATGACCGGGCGCTTGCCCCAGTAGAGGTACGGCGGATTGAAGACCTGGAACGACGGGTCCGCGTACTGCCGCGACATGCCGAGGTTCTGCTCGGCGGCATCGGTCGGCCGGCCGTAGAGGAAACCGGCGGGGGCGTGACCACCAACCAGCACGCGGCCGTCCGGGAGCAGCATGGCCGTCGGGTGGTAGGTGCGGCCGTGTGCCTGCGCCGCGGTCCGGGTCCACTTGCCGGTGGCAGGGCTCCAGATCTCGGTGGTGCGGTTCGCGATGTCGATGCCCGGGGCCGCAAGGTGGTCGCGGTCGGCGCCGTTGACGACGAGGACCTCGCCGGTCGGCAGCATGACGCCGTCGTTGTACCAGCGCGCGCTGTGCAGGTTGCCGCCCTGGTAGGACTTGAACGAGTTACCGGGGCCGACCTCGGTCATGGTCGTGAACGGCACCCCGAAATACCCGCCCGGCCATGCGAACGGCACGCCGCCGACGGAGAGGAACCGCGCGGTGGTGTCGCCCGGCTTGAGCGTCAGCATCATCGAGAAGCCGGAGCCACGGAAGCCCAACGGGAGGCCGCCGAAGTCGTTGACGCCGAGGTCGGTCCAGGAGTTCGACTTCGGGTCGAACACCGACGTGAGGCTCCAGGTCGCCTCGTCCCAGGCGTAGCCCATCGGGTTGACGACCTGGCCCTGGGAGTTGAAGAACGTGCGCCCGTCCGGCAGCAGGTGGACGCGGGGGTACAGCGGCAGGGACTTGTTCGCCGAGTCCGGCAGCACGGTCCACTTGCCCGTCTTCGGGTCGAACCGCTCGACGTGGCGCTCGTTGGCTGCGGAGTCCAGCGGACGCTCGGGGTAGTACGGCTTGATCATCTTGGTGACGCCGCTGAAGGTGAGGATCGAGCCGTCGGGCTGCGTCACCATCGTCGGGTACCAGCGCGCGTACTTCATCTTCCCGACCTCGCTCCACCGGTCGGTGCGCGGATCGAAGATGCGGGTGTTCTTCAGGCCGTTCAGTTCGATGACGCCGTACCGGGTGCCCGAGATACCGGGCTCCTCGTAGTAGGCGGTGCCCCCGTTGGTGATGAGCCGGCCATCGGCGAGGAAGTTCAGGTCGGCGCAGAACAGGTCGCCGTCGTTGTCGACCTTGTCATTGTTGTGCGGGACCAGGGGGAGATACTCGTTGTCCGGGTTGCCGTTCGGGTTGACGAGCGCGTCGTAGGGCGCGGTGGGCTTCCAGCTCGGGCGGCCGCTGCGCATGTCGAGCAGCCGCGCGCCGCTGTTGAGCGCGGTGTGGCCGTACTCGAAGACGACGGACGCCTCCGGCTCGTCCATGCCCTCCAGCCCGCTCCAGTAGATCTGCCGGCCGTCGGGGAGCTGCGAGATCGCGTTCGCGGTCGGCTTGCACCGGGGTCGCGGATCGTTCGCGGAGATGCAGTCCGTTCCGAGATTGCCCGCGGGCTCCTCGAACAGGGCGCTGAACAGTCCGGTGTTCGCCGCGGTCAGTCCGTCGCCGGCGGCGACGCCCAGGCTCGGCGTCAGGGGGACGAGAAGGGCGGCAGCTCCGACCGCCAGGACCGGCTTGCGCATGGCTTCACCTCACAGCGGCGCCTCCGGTCGTCGGGGGGGAACGACCTGGCCTGAGAGCACCTGTGAGCACATCGTGCACCCGCGAAAGGGCCCAGACCAGGGGAAAGTTGCGCGAAACCCCTCCAATCGGAGGTCCCCTGATGCAGAATGCGCGGATGCCTCCGGACCTCGCGGCCACACCCGCGACGCTCGACCTGGCCCCGTACGTGACCGCCCTGCGGACTGCGGCCGGCACCGACATCGCCGCCGGCGGCGTCTGCGACGGTGGGCCCCGCATGACGCTGACGACGCTGGTCGGCGTGCGCTCGGACAGCCTGCGGTACCTGGACGTGCGCCACGGCCAGGGGCTCGGCGGCAAGGCCCTGGCCGTCAACCGGCCCGTGTGGGTCGCGGACTACTGGACCGCCAAGGGCATCACGCACCACTACGACGAGCCGGTCCGCGCGGAGGGACTACGCGCGATGGTCGCGGTGCCGTTCGCCCTGCCCGACGGCCTGCGGGGCGTCCTGTACGCGAGCATGCGCCGGGCGATGTCGATGGGCGACCGCGTCCTCGACCGGGCGGTCGAGGTGGCCCGGTCGCTGGAGACCGACGCCCGCGTGGCGACCGAGGTCGACCGCCGGCTGGCCGAACTCGTCCCCGGTACCGCACTGAACGCGGGCCGGCGGGAGCAGTGCCTGCGCGATGCCCATGCGGAACTGACCCTGCTTCGGGAAGCTGTCGCGGATCCGCAGCGGAGCCGCGTGGACGCCCTGCTGACGCGGATCTCCGCAGTGATGACCCCGGGCGTTGCGGCCGTGGCGGGGCCGCCTTCCCAGATCCGGCTCACCCGCCGCGAACTCGACGTGCTGACCCAGGTGGCGACCGGCGCGAGCAACGCCGAGGCCGGCGAGCGGTTGGGCCTGACCGAGGCCACGACGAAGTCCTACCTCCAGGCCGCGGCCCGGAAGCTGGGCGCCCACAACCGGGTGCAGGCGGTCGCCAACGCCCGTCGCCACGGGCTGCTCCCCTAGCGACCCTGAAACTGCGCTTTGCGCTTCTCGACGAAAGCCGCCTTGCCCTCGGCGTAGTCGGCGGATCCGCCGTGCACCTGCTGGCGGTCGGCCTCGATCGCGAGCTGTCCGGCCAGGTCCGCCTGGGCGGTCTCGTTGAGCGTCCGCTTGATGCTGGCGAGAGCCAAGGTGGGTGCCGCCGCAAGCCGTTGGGCGAGCGCGATTCCTTCGGAGTACACGTCGCCGTCCGGCACGACCCGGTTGACCAGGCCCCACTCCAGCGCCTTCGCCGCGGGCAGTCGTTCACCGAGCATCGCGAGTTCGGCCGCACGCGCCAACCCGACGCGTTCGGCGAGAAAGCGCAACGCTCCGGCGTCCGGCATCACCGCGATGTTCACGAAGGCGAGGAGCAGGTACGACGACTCCCCCGCGATCAGCAGGTCGCAGGACAGCGCGAGCGAGCAGCCGAGGCCGGCTGCCGCGCCCTGGATCGCGCCGACCACGGGCTTCGGTGCCTCCCGGACCGCGAGGATCACCGGGTTGTAGTGGCGGTGCAGCCAGGAGGACAGGTCGGGATCCCCGTTCGGCAGGACGTCCCGCGGTCGCTTCACGTCGGCACCCGCGGAGAACGCGCGCCCGGCCCCCGTGATCAGCAGAGCCCGGACCGCCGGGTCCGCGGACGCCGCGCGCACCGCGTCGGCCACCTCGTCGGCGAACTCCGGCAGCCAGGCGTTGAGCGCCTCCGGCCGGTTCAGCTCGATGTGCGCGACCGCGCCGTCGCGCGCCGTGCGGACGTAGTTCATGTACGGGCCCCGCGCGCGTCGGCGCCCACCCCGGCGAGGAAGACCCGCAGCGCACGTTCGAGCAGGACGGCACCGGTCGGGCTGGCGTCGCTCGCGGCACTGAATGCGGGATAGAGCTCACGCTGCCCGCCGTGCGGCGCGCTGGCCCGGCCGCTGGTCTCGGCCTGGGCGTCACCGAACGCCATGCCGAAAACGAGCTTCTCCATACCGCGCATCACCGCCCAGTGGTCCTCGACCGGAACGCCGGCCTCGGCGAGCAACTGGGCGCCACGTTCGTGCGAGGGCATGACCACCGTGTTCGGGAAGTAGGTGAAGACCAGGCCGGCCGCCTTCGGATGACGCAGGATCAGCTGGTAGGTCTCCATGCAGAGCTCGACGAACCACTCCTGCCACGCGCCGTCCGCCGGGCGCGGCGGCACCGGCCCCTCGGTGAGCAGTTCGCGCGCCGCCTCCTCGAGAACCTCGTCGCGGCCGGCGAAGTAGTAGTAGAGCGATGGCGTGCGCACGCTCATGCGGCGGGCGAGCTTGCTCAGCGAGAAGGTCTCGTAGCCTTCCTCGTCGATGAGCTCGAGGGTGGTCTTGATGGCCAGCTCACGCGAGATCATCGGCGACGAGGGCCTCGCCATTCGTCCTCCTCAGCGCCGCGCGGTCCGGGCAGCAACTGTGCCATGCCGGGACCGTGGTTCAGGCCGGTGGCGTGCGCGGAACCCCCCGGTTCACGTAGCCCGCGTCGACCACCATCGTGCTGCCGGTGACGTACCGGCCGTCGTCCGAGGCGAGGTAGATCACCGCGTTGCTGATGTCGACCGGCTCGATCAGATCGACGGGCATCGGGTTCTGGTACAGCGGACTGGCAGCCACCTCGAGGTTCGCTTGCACGAACGCGCCGTACTCCGCGTTGGCCACCATCGGGGTGTTCACGCCGGTCGGGTGGATCGTGTTGACGCGGATGTTGTACTGCGCGAGCTGGGAGGCGTACAGACGCATCAGTCCCACGACGCCGTGCTTGGCCGCGACGTAGGCGGCCTGCCCCGGCGAGGTGTTGAGGCCGATCCCCGTCAGTCCGGCACTGGAACTCGTGATGATGATGGCGCCGTCGCGGCGGGCGATCATGTCGGGGACGGCGGCGTCCATGGTGTGCCAGACGCCGGACAGCAGGGTGCTGATGCCGTCGTCCCAGGCCTGGAGCTGCTCACCGGCGTCGATGACCGGCATGATCCCGGCGTTGGCGACCACGATGTCGATCTGACCGAACTCCGCGACGCCGGCGTCGTAGGCGGCCTTCACCGCGTCGCGGTCGCGCACGTCGGCGACGACGGAGAGGATCCGCCCGTCGACCTCCTCGACTCTGCCCACGGTCTCGTCCAGGTCCGCCTTGGTGGCCATCGGGTAGAAGACCGTCGGGATCTGCTCGCAGATGTCGAGGGCGACGATCGCTGCACCCTCCTGCGCCATGCGGATCGCATGGGAGCGGCCCTGGCCGCGCGCGGCACCGGTGATGAAAGCGACCTTGCCCTCGAGTCGACCCATGTCAGTTCTCCCTTGTCTGGATCCGGAAGCCGTTCCGCGACTTAACCTATTGGGTTAAGGTTAAAGGGTCGGGACGCCCAGCGCCACGGCCGCCCGGGACGTCTGATTCGCTGTCCGCAGGAGGCTCCATGACCACCACCGATTCGCCGGCCACCACGGGGACCACGCCCGCCCCGGTGATCGAGGTCCGCTGCCCGGCCGACGGCCGCATCGTGGGCACGGTCCCGAACCAGTCCCGCGCGGAGGTCGCCGCGGCCGCGACGGCGCTGCGCGTCGCCCAGCCGGCGTGGGAGGCCCTGGGCCCCGGGGGCCGCAGCGTGCACCTGCGCGCCTGGCGCGACTGGACGCTCGACAACGAGCGGCGTCTCGGCGAGCTGGTGCAGTCCGAGACCGGCAAGAGCTGGGCGGACGCCTCCATGGAGACAGGCCTCGGCGTCGAGGTCATCAGCTATCTGACCAAGCACGGCGCGGAATTCCTGGCGCCGCGCAAGATCTCCCCGCACGGCCCGGCCGGCGCCGACGAAGCGCATGCGCGTCGTCTACCGCCCGTACCCCGTGGTCGGCCTGATCACGCCGTGGAACGGGCCGATCGGCAACCCGATGCTCGACATCGTCGGTGCGCTGCTCGCCGGCGCGACGGTGCTCACCAAGCCGTCCGAGGTCACACCCCTGTCGTGGCTCGAGGTGGTCCGGGGCTGGAACGACGACATCGGCGCCCCGCCGGTGCTCGGTGTCGTGACCGGTGGTGGTGAGACCGGCGCTGCTGTCGTCGACGAGGTCGACATGGTCATGTTCACCGGCTCCAACCGCACCGGCGCCCGCATCGCGGCCCGTTGTGGCGAGCGGCTGATCCCGTGCAGCCTCGAGCTCGGCGGCAAGGACGCGATGATCGTCCTCGCCGACGCCGACCTCGAGCGTGCGTCCTCGCGCCGCGGCCTGGGGCGGCGATGCTCAACGCCGGCCAGGCCTGCATCTCCGTCGAGCGCGTCTACGTCGAGGCGCCGCGTCTACGACGAGTTCGTCGCGAAGGTCACCGCGAAGGTCGGCGCGCGTCCGCGTCGGCATGGACGCCCCCGGCGAGTTCGCCGACCGAGATCGGCGCGATCGCCACGCCGGACCAGCTGGGGATCATCGAGTCCCACGTCCAGGACGCGGTCGCCAAGGGCGCCCGGGTGACCACCGGCGGCAAGCGGGCCGGGGCACCAGTACTTCGAGCCCACCGTTCTCGCCGACGTCGACCACTCCATGGACTGCATGCGCGAGGAGACGTTCGGGCCGACCCTGCCGGTCATGAAGGTCGCGGACGAGGAGGAGGCCATCCGCCTCGCCAACGATTCCGTCTACGGCCTGTCGGCCAGCGTCTTCAGCTCCGACGCGGAGCGGGCGCAACGCGTCGCCGACCGGCTCCAGGCCGGCGCGGTCAACACCAACAACGTGCTCAGCAACCTGTTTCAGCTCACCCTTCCGATGGGCGGCTGGAAGACCTCCGGCATCGGCACCCGCCTCGGCGGCGCGAACGCCGTGCTCAAGTTCTGCCGCCCCCAGGCGCAGGTCTCCGAGCGGATCGCGATGAAGTCCGAGCCGTACTGGTTCCCGATCAGCAAGCGCAAGGCGGTGCTGCAGGCCCGCGTGATGCGGATGATGGGCGCCGGCGACTGGCGGCGCAAGCTCGGCCTCCGCGCGCGGTAACCCGTTGCCTCAGTTAGCTGACGGCCGAGCGTGCGAAGCGGGCGATCTCGCGGATCGACGCGGTGGCTTCCGGCACCAGCGGCCCGAACGCCTGGAACACGTGCAACTGGTTCGGCCAGACGGAGAGCGTGACCGGAACGCCGACCGCCGCGAGCCTCTCGGCCATGCGCTCGGAGTCGCAGTAGATGACCTCGGACGAGCTGACGACGAGCAACGTCGGCGGCAGGCCGGCGAGGTCGGCGCGCAGCGGGGAGACCGCGGGGTCGGCGGGATCGGCACCGGCGAGAACGACCTGCATCATCCAGTCCAGCGCCGGGAGGGCGCCGGTCCGGTCGGCCGCGGCATTGGCGTGGGTCGCCTTGCCCGCCGTCGACATGTCGTAGACCCCGGAGATCCCGACCAGCGCAGCCGGCATCGGAAGGCCCTCGTCCCGCGCCCGTAACGCGGTGGCGAAGGTGAGGTGGCCGCCGGCGGAGTCGCCCATGATCACGATCCGCTCCGGCTTCACGCCCTGCTCGAGCAACCAGCGATAGCCGGCGACGCAGTCGGCGATCTCCTCCGCGAACGTCACCGCCGGGACCAGGCGGTAGTCGAGCGCGAGCACCGGCATGCGCGTGGCTCGGGACATCTTCGAGATCAACCGCCGGTGCGAGGCGAGATTGCCGAACAACCAGCCACCGCCGTGCAGATAGAGGATCACGCGGTCGCGACTGTCCGCACGGCCGCCGGGAACTCCGGGGCCGTGCACCCACTCGGCGTCGATCCCGTCGATGCTCAGCGTTTCGATCCGGCTGCCGCGCAGCGCGGGCACCCGGCCGGCCAACTGATCGAACTTCGCCAGCCGCGCCGAGATCTCCGCGCTCAAGCCGTCGCCGGTCAGCTTGGCGAGATGCCGCGGGGTCGCCTTGTTCATGGCGGTGGTCACCAGTCGCGAACGCACGCTCGATTTCGACCGCCGGTGGACGACGGGCTGTGTCATCCGCGCAGCACCGGCTTCGCCGAACCGGGGTGCAGGTCCAGCACTTCGACGAACCCGTCGACGATGCACTCCAGGAACAGCGCCGGATCGGTCACCGCCGCGGGATCGAAGCCGACGCCCACGCTCGCGAGGTCACCACAGGTGATGAAGGTGATCAGCGCCGCCGCCCCGGACCGGCCGTACCCGAAGAAGCGCAGCACCTCCGCGCCGGCGAGGTAGTGGCCGCGGCCGAGCCCCGGCACGTTACTGGCCATCAGCTGCAGGCTCGTGGTCAGGGGCCCGGCCACGTTCGCGAGCACCGGCGAGGGCAGGCGGGCGAGCACCGGCGACGCCACCCCCATCACGTCGATGGCGGGCTCGTTGCGTGCGGCCTGGGACAGCCCGCGGATCCGGGCCATGCGCACGACCGGATCGGTCTCCGCGACGGGACCCGCGATGCGGGCGGCGGCGATGCGGTTGCCCCCGGCGGGGTCGTCGGGCTTGCGCAGCGAGATCGGGAATCCGATCGGGACGGTGTCGACCACGGGCGCACCCATCGCCTCGTGGTAGCGGCGGTACCCGCCGAGCAGCGCCGCCAGGTAGGCGTCGTTGACCGAGCCGCCGGCGGCCTTCGCCGCGGCCCGGAAATCACCGAACGGCACGTCGATCAACGACAGGCGCATGCTCATGCTGCGGCCGGTGAGCAGCGGCGAGCCGGCCCCCACCGGCGGGGCGACGACGCGGCGCAACGAGGCGCCGTAACGGGCGGCGGCCCGGACACCGCTCACCGGGTTGGTCGAGGTGCGCAGGACGGAAGTACCGAGCTTGCGGGCCGCAGCGGGCACCGTCGCGACGTCGTCGCGAACCTGGCGCCAGAGGGCGTCGACCTCGGTGAGCTCCGGGACGGGAGTCGCAACCGGCGCGGGCTTGTCCGGTGAGGGCTCCCGCGTCCGCGAGTGCAATCGCGACAGCAGTTGCATGACCGCATGACCGTCGGCCATCGCGTGATGCATCTTCAGCGCGTAGATCGCCCGGCCCTCCGGAAGGCCGGAGTAGAGGACGATCTCCCACAGCGGCCGGCTGCGGTCGAGCGGCGTGGCGAAGAACTGGCTGAGGGCCTCGAAGAGCTCCGGCCAGCCGCCGCCCTCGGGCAGCCGTTGGCGGCGGATGTGGAACGACAGGTCGAAGTGCGGGTCGACCGTCCACCGCGGCGTGCCGAGACCGAACGCCGGCTCGACCACCTTGAGCCGGAACTGTGGCGCCATCTGAACCGCCCACTCGTGGGCGGCGAGAAACCGGTCCCAGTCCGGGACGACGTCGAGTTCCTCGCACGACAGCGTCGGCACCCGCAGCATCGGGGCCGCGTCGAGCCGCCACATCACCGCCTCGAAGGGGTTCATCCCCTCCGCGCCGGGCCATACCGGATCGAGAACGTCGCTCATGCGTAACTCGGCTCAGGCCGGGACCGGGTCGGTGCCGGCCACGACGCTCTCCGCCGCCGCGACGACGTCGGCGGCCTTCGCGACGGCCTCGAGCCGGACCGGAATGCCGTTGAGCACCGAGGTGCCCGAGAGCTGCTCGACCCGGGAGGACAGGAAGTTGGAGGTCGACCCGCCCGCGGCGTTCGCGCGCTGCCAGCCACCGGCGTGACCCCAGCCGTGCGGCAGGGCCACGGTCCCGCGGACCATCTCCGGGTTCAACGTCACCTGCACCTCGATCAGGCCACCCTCCGAGGAGAGGTTGGCCAGGTCGTCCTCGCCGAGTCCCAGCACGGCGGCGTCGTCCGGGTTGAGGTGGAGGTGGTGACGGCGTTTGTCCGGCATCAGGCGCGGTGAGTTGTGCATCCACGAGTTGTGCGAGTTCATCTCGCGCAGCCCGATCATGCGCAACGGGAATTCCGCGTTCTCCGCCGCCGAGTTCTCCAAGCGCTCCAGCTCGGCGAGGAAGCGCGGATCGGCCATCGCGATCTTCTTGTCCTTGGTGCGGATGACCTTGCCGACCGGCGCGATCGGCTGCTCCTCGTGGAACACCACGCCGCGCGGCGCCTTGTCGCGGTACTTCTTCCAGGACCAGCCGGACCGGCGCAGCCCGAACAGGTCGCCACCCTTGCCGGTGCGGATCAGCAGGTCGGCCATGTGATGCGGCTTCATGGCGAGGCCGCGCTTGGCCAGCGCTCGCTCGACGCCGAACATGTGCGCGCCGCCGAGACCCATCCGCTTGCAGATCTCGTTGAGGACCTGCCACTCCTCGCGGGCCTGCCCCATGGGCTCGATGACCTTCTCGGTGATCCGGAAGCTCGGCCGCATGTAGCGGTTGGCGAACTGGATCGGCGCATCCTCGCGCTCGTACATCGTCGTCGCGGGGAGCAGGTAGTGCGCGTACTTGTTCGTCTCGTTCATGTAGAGGTCCATCGCCGCGAAGATCTTCGAGCGAGTCGAGCGCCTCGGCCAGCTGCTGGCCCTGCGGCCCGGTCACGACCGGGTTGGAGCCGATCATCATGATGCCGCGGATCTGGCCCTCGCCGGGCGTCGTGATCTCGGTCGGCAACGCCGACGACGGCAGGAACCCGTAGGCGTCCGGCAGGTTGTCGACACGGGTGCGCACCTTGCCGAACGAGGCGAAGTTCAGCTTCTCCGCGAGGTAGGCCGTCTCGACCGGGGACCAGGCCCAGACCCAGCCGCCCGCGCGCTGCAGGTTGCCGGTGACGATGTTGACGAAGTCCTGCAGAACGTTGGTCAGCGTGCCGAACTCCTGCGTGCACGTCCCGGTGCGGCCGTAGACGACCGCGCTCTTCGCCCGCCCGATCGCCCGGGCGATCTCGCGAACGGTGTCCGGAGCGATACCCGTGCGCTCCTCCGTGACCTCCGGCGCGAAACGCTTCGCGATCTCCTTCCAGGTGTCGAAGCCCGTGGTCCAGCGGGCGACGAACTCGGAGTCGTACAGGCTTTCGCCGAGGAGCACGTGCAGCAGGGAGAGGAGGAACCACGCGTCCTGACCGGCCCGGATCGGGACGTGTTCGAACACCTTGGCGGTCTGCGTCTCACGAGGGTCGACGACGAAGACCCGGCCGCCGCGCTCGACGACGCCGGTCATGTGCTCGCGGATGCGCGGGTCGTGGACGAAGCTCATCTTCGAGACCCACGGGTTCGCGCCGAGCATCAACAGCACCTCGGTGCGGGGGATGTCCGGGATCGGCATGTGGGCGCAGTGCCCGTAGAGCATCTTGAACGCGGCGACGCGGGACGCTCCGTCCTCGGAGTTGATCCCGTAGAACCACGGCGTACCGAGGGCGACCGCGAAGTTCTTGCCCCAGAACGCGGCGGCGTAGGAGAAGTACGGCGGGTTGCCCTCGTGCACGGCGAGCGAGCGCTTCCCGTGCCGATCGCGCAGCGACTTGAAACGCGCGGCGATGTCGTTCAGCGCCTCGTCCCAGGTGCAGGGCTCGAACTCACCCGGGCCACCGACGCGCTTCATCGGCGTGAGCAGCCGGTCGGGGTCGTTGACGACCTCGGTCATTGCGACGCCCTTGGTGCAGAAGAATCCCTTGCTGTGCGGGTCGTCCTTGTCGGCGCGGAGCTTGACCAGCTTGCCGTTCTCGACGGTCGCGATCAGGCCGCACTGCGGTTCGCAGATGCGGCAGTACGTGGACTTCTCGGTGGCGGGCACAGAGGTGGGCACAGTGGTGGTCACGGGGCGGCCTCCCGGGCGGTGGGCGGACGACGGTCTACCCGCCATCCTCGCCCGAAACTCCCCTAATGGCTATAGGTAAACTCGTAAAACTTAACGTCTTAGACGAAAGGCCGACGTCAGCGCTCCCGACTTCACCGAAGGTGGCCCTGCGCAGCGTTGTCTAACACCATTAGATAAATACGAACCCGGTCCTCACAAGGCTCCAGCGAGGCCGATCAGTCGGCGGGGACCTGGAGAACGCCGCGCTGCACAAGGTCGGCGATCGCGTCCTCCTGCATTCCCAGTAGCTCGGAACAGATGTCGATCGTGTGCTCGCCCGGCAACGGCGCGGGCCGCAGCGGCGGGTCGGCGATCGTCGAGAACCGCGCGATGTGCGCACCGGTCGGGACCGGTCCGGACAGGTGCGGGTGCGTCATCGAGGCAAACGCGCCGCGTTCCCCCAGTTGCGGATCCGTCAGCTGCTCGGGAAGGCGCAGCATCGGCCCCGCCGGGATCCCGGCCGCCTGCAGGACCTCGGTGACGTCGCCCGGGCTGCGCAGTGCTGTCCAAGCCGCCAGGTCCTGGATGCCCGTCACCTCGGCCAGCCGTGCGCGGTCGGCGTCGTCGCGGACGTCGATCACGCACCACTCGTCGTCGCCGGAACAGGGGAAGACACGGGCCCGTTTGTCCGGGCGGATCGAACCGGGATGCAGCGATTCCTGGGCAAGCAGCGGACCGAGGTGCATCACCGCGACGTCGGCCTGCGCCAACTCCAACGCACTGCCCTGGCCGGTGCGCGCCCGGGCAATCACGGCGGCGAGCACCGCCACGGCGCCCACGTGCGCCGCGATGTGGTCGGGATAGACCGTGGCGCCGTCGCAGTACGTCTCGGAGTTCGGGTCGCCCTCCGGGTAGCGCCACAACGACGAGACGCCGCAGGCCCCGCGCACCAGCGGCCCGTAGCCCATCCGGTCGCTCCACGGCCCTCGCGAGCCGAACGCGCTGCTGTCCGAGACGATGATCCGCGGGTTGATGCCGGCGAGCTTCCCGCGGGAGAGCCCGAGCGATTCCAGCGTGCCGGGTTTGAAGTTTCCGGTCACGACGTCGGCGGTGCGGGCGAGTTCGCGGACGATCTCGGCCCCCTCGGGGCTGCGCAGGTCCAGGCCGAGGCCGCGCTTGTTCCGCGCGCCCCACGCGAAGGAGGCGTTCATCGCCGAGTTCTTGCGGGTCTGGCGCAGGCCGTCAGGGAAGGCCGAGTTCTCGATCTTGATGACGTCGGCGCCCTGGTCGGCGAAGAGCCGCGTCAGCTCGGCTCCGAAGACGATGACGCCCAGGTCGAGCACGCGCAGCCCGGCCAGTGGCCCCCCGTTCTCTGAAGATGACATCTCCAAAGACGCTCGCATGGAGATGTCATCTCCAACGAGGGGCGGAAAGGGTTCGGCGTTGTGCTCTCCGATCCTCGGGGCCCGGTGACGCAGCCCAGCGCGTTCGCCATCGATCGACAGGTAGCCGTGCGGCACCCGCGCACGGACACCGTCGACGATCTGGGCGTCGACGAGCGCACCCGACGCGGCGAAGTGGTCGGCGACGAGCACTTCGGCCGGTGTGAGCACGGCGGCGATCGGGATGCCGCGACGCGTGCCCTCGGCGACGAGCTCGGCCCGGGTGGAGAACGCGAAATGCGTAGCGATCAGCGGGTGCAGCCGGTCCGCGGCCTCGAAGCGCACCGCGATGTGGCCGTACTTCGGATCGGCGAACTCCGCCGGCTGCCCGAGCCAGTCGAACATCGCCCTCCACTGTCGCGGGGCGAGCAGCGCGATGCGGACGTGGCCGTCGGCGCAGGGGAACACGGGGTAGAACGCGGCGGCGTCGGGCCGGTCGCGGGGGAAGGTCTCCTTACGGCCGGCTGCCGCGGAGCCCTGCGTGCCGAAACCGGGATCGAAACCGCCGACGACGGCCTCGAACGCGGACACCTCGACAAGTTCACCCTCGCCGGTCCGCAGCCGCTTCACGAAGGCGACGAGCGCTGCCCACGCGGCGTGCACGGCGACGGTCTGCGCGACGATGCCGGCCGGTGGCAGCAGCGGCGGTGCCCCGGGCAGGCCGGAGCGGGAGAGCACGCCGCCCATCGCGGCGAGCACCGCGTCGGTAGCGACGTAGTCGGCGTAGGGGCCGGTGCGCCCGAAGTCGGTGACGGAGACGACGACCAGACCCGGGTGCGCGGCGAGCAGCGCCTCCGGGGTGATGCCGGTCGAGGCGGCCAGCTCGCGAGGCAGCGACTCCAGCACGATGTCGACCCGGCCGGTCAGGGCGAGCAAGCGGTCCACATCGCCGGCGTCGGCCGGGTCGAACACGACCCCGCGCTTGTTGGCGTTGCGCAGCCCGAAGCCGATGGGGTCGGCGCGCCCGATCGTCCCGCCGGGCGGCTCGACGAGCACGACGTCAGCGCCCAGGTCGGCGAGGTAGCGACCGCAGGCCTCGGCTGCGCCGTGGGTCAGGTCGAGGACGCGCAAACCCTGCAGTGGCAGGCTCATGCGCCGTTCCCCGCACTGACCCGGAACACCGGCAGCATCTCCCCCGAGGCGTCTCCCTCACCCGATCGCACGAAGTCCACCTGGACAGCGACGTCCGCACGCAGCGCCGCGGGGTCGGCGTCGATCAGACGGACCATCAGCCAGGGGCCCTCGTCGAGTTCGACGACCGCGGTCACGTAGGGCACCGCACCCGCGAGGACGGGGATCGGCGCCTGACGAACAACGACCCAGGAGACGAGCCGACCGCGGCCGGACACCACCGTCGACCCGAGCTGGACGGACCCGCACGTCCAGCACGTCCGGGCCTCGGGCGGCAGTACCGTCGCGCAGCTCGAGCACTGCTGCACGAGCAGTTCGCCGCGGGCCGCGGCGTCGAAGAACGCCTCGCTGGCGCCGTCGCGGCCGACAGCGGGGAAGACGGGCAGCGCAGCCGTGGACGTCTCGCGGCTCACGCGCTCACCTCCGTCGGGAGCTCGCGAGCATGCGGACTCAGCACCAACGTCGAGTGATGCTCGAGGATCCCGCCGTTGCCACTGACCAGCACCACGTCGTTACGCGGAGCCTGTCGCGCACCACCTTCGCCCCGAGCCTGGATCACCGCTTCCGACAGCGGCGTCATGCCCCACATGTAGTACGAGGACAGCTGCCCGCCGCCGGTGTTCAGCGCGAGCTTGCCGCCGGGCGCGAGCCGGCCGTGCTCCACGTAGGAGCCGCCCTCGCCCTTGGGACAGAAGCCGTAGTCCTCCAGGGTCACGAGGACCGTGTACGTGTAGCAGTCGTAGAGCTCGGCGACGTCGACGTCGTCGACCCCGATGCCGGCCATCCGCATCGCGGCGGGGCCCGAGCGCGCCGCCGGTGTGACCAGACCCCAGTCCGAGCCCGCGTGCATGCGACGCACCTCGTGAGCCTGACCCCAGCCCCACACATGCACAGGTGGCCTCGCGAGATCGCGGGCACGGTCGCCCGCGGTCACGAGAACGGCGACCGCACCGTTGCTGACCAGGCAGCAGTCGAGCAGGTGGAGCGGATCTGCGATCCACCGCGAGGCCTGGTGATCCTCGATCGTCATCGGCTCGCGCATCGCGGCGAGCGGATTGTGCGCCGCCCACGCGCGCTGCGCCACCGCGATCTCGCCGAGCTGCTCGGAGGTCGTGCCGTAGCGCTCCATGTGCCGCCGGGCGCACATCGCGTAGAGGATGTTCGGGTTCGTGGCCCCGCCGGCCAGTGACCAGCCACCCAGGCCCGCGATCTCGCGGCTGTTGAACCGCGGCGACCCGTAGGCCGCCCCGGTGCTCTCCTTCGGCTTGAGCGGGGCATCGGCGAAGACGCACGCGACGGTCGTCGCCTCACCGGAGGCGATCGCCCTGGCCGCGGTGGCGATCAGAATTCCGGCGGTCGCGCCGAAGGCGTTCATCGTGGCGAGGACGCGGAGCGGGCCGGTCGAGAGCACATTGGCGAGCTGAAGACCGACGTCCTGCTTGTTGCCCGAACTGATCAGCAGCCCGTCGACGGCGGACAGCGGCAGTCCCGCGTCCGCCGCCGCCAGGCGGACGGCCTCCGCGGCCAAGCTGGTCGCGGACCGCCCGTACACCTTGCCGAGCTCGGTCATCCCGAGCCCCGCGATCGCCACGGAGGTCATGCGCCTAATCTACAAGGTGTAGGTAAAATGCGCTAGCGCGGAGTCTGGCCGTCGTCGACGGTGATGACGGTGCCGGTCACGCCCTCCGAGGCCGGACCGACCAGGTACATCAGGGTGCCGACCAGATGCTCCGTGCCGAGCATGCGGCCGCGCGGCAGCCGGGACGCGAAGTCGGTCGCGGTCATCCCGACGCGTTCGAACATTCCGTCCATCATCTCGGTGTGCACGGCACCCGGCTCGATGCCGTTCACGTTGATTCCCTGCCGCACCCACTCCACCGCCAGCACCTCGGTCATGCGGTTCAGCGCCGCTTTGGTGACGGCGTACAGCGCGGCGGGGGCGGACTCCGGACCGTAGTGCCGGGCTGCGATCGACGAGACGTTGACGATGCGACCCTTCCGCCCGGCCGCGATCAGACGCCCGGCAACATCGGTGGACAGCTGCCACGGGGCCCGCAGGTTGGTGCCGATCACCGCATCGACGAGCGCCGGTGGCATCTTGTGCGCCCGGCGCGCATCGACGATCCCGGCATTGTTGACCAGGACGGTGATCAGGCCGACGGAGGCCGCGACCTCCTCGACCATGGCGGTGATCCGGTCCGGGTCGGTCAGGTCGAGCGAGCGCGGGACGCACCGGCCACCCGCGGCCCCGATCTCCACGGCCAGCTCGTCGAGCTTGTCTTTCCGCCGGGCGGTGGCTACGACGGTGGCACCCGCGCCGGCCAACGCGACGGCGAACCGGCGGCCTATGCCTCCCGAGGCTCCGGTCACCAGCGCGATCTCACCCGTCAGCAGCAACTCCGTCACCGTGTTCCTTTCATCGATGTCGTTGCTACCAGACCTGGGCCCTGCAAACGGTCGCCCTAACGGTGAGTCAGAAACTAGTGACTGCAGGGGCGAATGAGGTCGCCTCCATGCTCGAACATGTGTTCGAATTCAGGGTAGACTTCGGTCATGATCGCGGGGGTGGACAACAAGAGCGCGGGAGCGCTGCACCCGGCCCTGACACTGCTCGCGAACGCGGTCGCCGATGCGCGCAAGGCCGCGGCGATGCTGGCCGCGGACTCGGTGTGGACGGCCTCGAACCGGGATCTGGTCCTGGCGTTGCGGCTGCGCGAGGAGGGCGAGGCGGTGTTCGCCGCGATCGGGTTCACCGTGATCCGCGAGTGCGACAGCCGGGGCCTGGCCGCCGCCGATGGGCAGACCTCGACGGCGTTGTGGCTGGCCCGCCAGCTGCACCTGCACCCCGGTGAGGGGACCTCGCGCGTGAAGACCGCGCAGCTGCTCGGAACGAAGGCCCAGGCCACCGGCGAGGCACTCCTGCAGGGGAAGTTGAACGCCTCCCAGGCCCGCGCGGTCGCCGCCGGGCTGCGCCGGGTCGACCCGCACGCCTCCCCCGGAGAGTTCACCCAGGCGCAGGAGTTCCTGCTCCGCGAGGGCCGGCTGCTGCACTCGGGGCAGATCACCCGCCTGGCCCGCCACATCGAAGCCGTCCTCGACCCGGACGGCACCCCGGACAAGCTGGAGCGGGCGCTGGCGTCGCGCTCGTTCACCGTCACCGACCTCGGCAACGGGCGGCACCGGGTCTCGGGCAGCCTGACCGATGAAGGCGCGGCGATCCTCAAAGCCGCGCTCGACCCCCTCGCCGCGCCCCGTCCGGCCGCCGACGGCACCCGCGACCCCCGCAGCCCGGGGCAGCGCAACGCCGACGCCCTCCAGGACCTCGCCTCAAGCTTCCTGCGCTTCGGGGACCTGCCCACCACCCGCGGGGCCCGCCCCCACGTGCACCTCACCGTCGCGGTCCCGACCCTGCAGGGCGATCCCGGGCACCCCTACGCCCGCACCGCCACCGGGGAAGACCTCGACCTCGCGACCGTGCGCAAGATCTGCTGCGACGCCGGGATCACCCCCATCGTCACCGACACCCTCGGCGCCCCCCTGAACGTCGGCCGCGAATCAAGAACCGCCACCCCCGCGATCTGGGCCGCCCTCGTCGCCCGCGACCTCGGCTGCGTCTTCGACGGCTGCACCCGCCCCCCGGCCTGGACCCAGGCCCATCACATCGTGCACTGGGCCGACGATGGCGAAACCTCCCTGGAGAACTGCGCCCTGGTCTGCGACCACCACCACGACGCGATCCACCACCGCGGCTGGCACATCCGACTCGGCCCCGACGGCCACCCCGAAGTCATCCCACCGCCCTGGATCGACCCGCTCCAACAACCCCGGCGTAACGCCCACTGGAAACTCCTACGCGACGGACTCAAAACCGACGAACCCGACCGCGGACCGTAACGGAGCGTCCGGTCAGCAATCAGCCGGGCCGGCCGATCACCGCGCCGGCGCCACCGTGACGGGGACGCCGTTGAAGACCGCGTTGCCGGAGAACCGGTCGGTCACTCGATGGTCGGTCAGGGTGTTGGCGCTGGCCCCACCGGCCTTGCGGGCCACCTCGAGAGCGACGTCGGGGACGTCATGGCCCCACCCGTGGGGCAGGCTCACCACGCCGTCCCGCAGCCCCGCGATCGGTTCGGCGGGCACGCGGACCTCGCCGACCGCGGATCGCACGAGCACCTCGTCGCCGGCGGCTATGCCGAGCCGTGAGGCGTCGGACAGCGAGAGCTGCAGCGTGCACTGATTCGAACCGCCGACCAGGTCCGGCAGGTTGTGCATCCAGCTGTTGTTGGAGCGCAGCGACCGGCGGCCGATCAGCACGAACTCCGGCCAGTCCTGGTCGGCCAGCTCGGTCAGCGTCGCGACTTCCGCGGCGTACTCCGGCGGACACAGTTGGACCCGGCCGTCGGTATGCACCACCACCTCGGCCAAGCGCGGCTCCATCGGGCCGCGGTCGATCCCCTCCGGGTGATCGAGCAGCTGCTGCAGCGTCACGCCGTCCGGATCGGCCCCGAAGCCGTCGCCGAACGGGCCGAGCCGCAGCAGCACATCGAGGTGACGTTCGAGCGGGTTCCGGCCGGTGACCATCGCCATCAGTTCGGCCGGGTCGCGACCGTGCACCGGCGAACCGGGCAGCGCGACCACCTTGGCCAGCACGCCCTCGACCAGCTTCGCCTCGATGGCCGCCACCGCCTCCGAGGAATCGTCGCCGGCACAGATCGCGGTCAGCCGGGCGAGAATGTCGGCCTCCGATAGCTGACCCTCCGTCAGCTCCAGCAGCGGGGCGCTGTAGCGGACCACCGCTCGCACCGCGAACCCCGCCAGCAACCAGTCGAAGTGCCCGCTCTGCATCACCCGCGGCGGCGGCAGGATCACGTCGGCGTAGCGCGTCGTCTCGTTCACGTACGGATCGACGCAGACCAGGAACTCAAGGGAGTCCAGGGCGGGCCCGAGCCGGTCGCCGCCCGGAGCGGAGCTCACCGGGTTGCCGGCGACGGTGATGAGCGCACGGATCTGACCGGGCCCCGGGGAGAGAATCTCGTCGGCGAGCGTCGCGACCGGGAACTCACCCAGTGCCTCGGGCAGTCCGCGCACCCGGCTCTGCCAGCGGCCGGTGCGCAGCGGCTTCTCCGGGAGGTACGCGGGTCGGGTCGGGTTGCGCCCGAACATCGCGCCGCCGGGCCGATCCAGATTCCCGGTGAGGGCGTTCAACGCCAGGATCAGCCACTGCGTCAGCGTGCCGTGCTCGGTCGTGCAGGTCCCGATCCGGCCGTAGACCGCAGCCGCCGGGGCGTCGGCCAGCTCGTGCGCCACGGCCCGGATCTCCGCCGGGTCGAGACCGGTCGCACCGGCCACCCGGTCGGGGGTGAACGGCGCCGCCAGCGCGACGAGCTCATCGACGCCGTCGAAGACCGCCGCGTGCGGGCCCGGCGCCAGACGGTCGGTGGCGGCGAGCTCCTGCAGCAGGGCGAGCAGGAACAGCGGGTCGGCGCCCGGCCGGATGGCGAGGTGCCGGTCGGCGCGACGGGCGGTCTCGGTGCGCTTGGGATCGACCACGACGAGCCGGCCGCCGCGGCGCTTCAGCTCCCGAGCCCGGCGCGGAAAGTCCGGCGCCGTGAAGAGGCTCCCGTTGGACACCATCGGGTTGGCCCCGAGCATCAGCAGATAGTCGGTCCGGTCGATGTCCGGCACCGGGATCGACATCGGGCTGCCGAAGATGGCGCAGGCGGCGACGTGCGCGGGCATCTGGTCGGCGGTGCTGGCGGTGTACTGCTGCTTCGTCGCCATCGCCGCGACGAGGCCACGCAGGTAGGGCACGGCGGCGAAGTTGTGCGCGGTCGGGTTGCCCCGGTAGAGCGCGAAGGACTCGCGACCGTGCCGTTCGCGCACCCCGTCCAGCCCGGCGCGGACGGCCGCGAAGGCGTCGTCCCAGCTCGCCTCGCGAAACCCGTCCGGAGTGCGGATCAGCGGCGCCGTGAGCCGGTCCGGGTCGGCGTCCAGCGCACCGAGGTTCACGCCCTTCGGGCAGATAAAACCCTGACTGAACAGGTCGTCATCCGCGCCCCGAACCGACACCACCTGCGAGCCGTCGAGAGTGACCTCGAGCCCGCAGGTGGCTTCGCAGAGTGGGCAGATGCGGGGGCCCGTGCGAACTGTCATGCCCGGGCCTCCGTCTGCCGCTCGCCGTTCTAGCTGAACTTACCCTTCGCGAGATACAACGCGTAGGTCTCGCAGATGGTGCGGAATCCGATCGCACCCTGCTCCATCGTCAGGGTGGGCGCCACCTCGGTGGCGGCGAGGCGGAAGATCTCCCCGGTGTCGGCCGGCGACATCCCGGCGTCCACGAACGAGTTGGACACGCTGCGGACGAACGGCTCGTAGTTGTTCGACTCGCTGACCGCGACACCGCCGGCCAGGATCGCCTTCGCGACCCGGGCGTGCGCCTTCTGCAGGTTGTTCTTCTGGATCAGCGAGATCGCCTTCGCCGTCTCGCCCTTCACGAACGCGGTGGCGAGGGAGTCGAGGACCTTGTCCCCGGTGCTCTTGATGGCGACGTCGCACGGCTCGTTCACCGCCTGAGCGTCCCGGGCCGACTGGGCGAGCTCCTGCAGGCTGCGGTCGCCGGGCTGGATGAACGGCCCGAACGAGGTGGCCGAGGTGTCCAGGCCGTTGACGAAGGCGTCGATGAACGCGTTCGAGTAGTCGTTGTAGACCGCGAACGCCTCGAAGAAGCTCCGGCTGTCCTGGAAGGTCTGCGGCACCGAGTCGCTGAATCCTTCGACCGCAGTCGCACCCTCGGCGATGAACTGGTTCTGGTACTGGGCGAACGGCTCGGGCAACGGAATGCCGAGCACCGCGAGCGACGCGCCGAACAGCACGCCCGGGCCGGCCGAGGAGCCGGTCTGGAACGCGTCGAGGAAGTAGGAGAACCCGGCGGCCCGTGCGGGCCCGCAGGCGGACTCCGCCGCCGGCCGCGCGGCGCCGGCCGGCGCCGCGGTGGCGACCCGGGCGCGGGCCGGGGTCACCCCGATGATCGCCGGAGCGCCGGTCGGGAGCCAGCCGTCCGAGGCCGGAGCGGCGGCGGGAGCGGCGGCGGGCGCCGTCGAACGCAGCGCCGCCCGGGTCGGAGCCGCCTGCTCGACCGAGGCGGGCGCGACCGACCCCGACGCACCCGGCAGCAGTCCGCCGCAGCGCAGCGCCTGGCCCGGGAACTTCGAGTACTGCTTGTTCTTGATGACCACGACGCCGTAGCAGAGCTGCCGCTTCATCGGCTGGCCCTTGGTCATCGTGATCGGGAACGTCATGCCCTTGAGATTGTTGTTCTTGATCTTGTAGACGCCCGCCTCGACGTCGGCCTTCGTGATCGCGCCGTCCGGGAAGTTCGCGCCGGCCGCGGCGAAGAACTCACCGAGGATCCAGCCGTTGGTGTTGCCGCCGGTCGGCAGCGCACCCGGTGAGTACTGGGCGAACGCCTTGGTCACCTCGGCGATTCCGGGGACGGAGATGTCGGTCCACGGCGCCATCTTGCTGGCGACGATCAGGCCGTCCACGTTCGGATCGGTCGGCAGGCTGGACAGGGCCAGCAGGTCGGCGGTGCCGAAGATCGGCTTGTAGTTCTGCCGGGCGCAGTCACCCGCGAAGCGCCGCAGGCTCGCGGTGTCGAGGGCGAGCATGACGACCTCGGCGCCGCCGTTCTTGGCGGCCAGGCACTGGGCGGTGTAGTCGGGCTGGGTCAGCGACGGCCGACCACGCGCGACGACCGCGTCGAAGCCGACGGCCTTGGCGGCCTCCGGGTCGCCCCAGCGCTTGTCGAAGTTGTCGCACAGCCCGAAGTCACTGCAGGCGAACTCGGCGAACTTCTTCTTGCCGAGCGGCCGGGCCACGTCACCGAGCGCCTTGAGAATCGAGTCGGCGTTCACGAGGCCGGTCGGGGTCGCAGTGAGCACCCACGGGTTGTTGTACGCGGTCTCCAGGCCACCCTCGGTGCCGAAGGTGAAGATCTTCTGGGAGTCCAGGTACTTGTTGTTGCCGTTCGGCGAGAAGCCGAGGGTGCCGTAGAGGAAGGCGACGACGCCGTCCTTCTCGACGAACTGGCGCTGGATGGAGATGTAGCGCGCGGGGTCGCCACCGTCGTCACCGACGAGCACCTCGACCGGGTGCCCATTCACTCCACCGCGAGCATTGGTCCACTGCTGCCAGACCCGGATGCCGTTGATGGTGTCCTTGACCAGAGCGCCGACGGGACCGGAGAAGGTCCCGACCGCGCCGAGCTTGATCAGCGGTTTGTTGGCCGGACCGGCGGCGGCCGGGGCCGCCGGAGCGCCCGGCTTCGTGGCCGGAGTGGTCCCCTGGCCCTTGGTGCCGTTCGTGGCGGCGGTGCCGGTTCCGGTGGACGTGCCGGGCGCGGTGCCCGTCGTCGTGCCGGGGGCGGCGGCCGTGCCGGGTCCGGGCGCGACCGCCCCGGTGTCGGTCGCCACCGCGCCGGTTCCCGTGGTGTCGGTGGGCAGCGCGCCGGTGCCGGCATCCGCCTGCGGGACAGCAACGGTCTGCCCGATACCGGCCGCGCGTTCGATGGCTTCATCGCTCTCGCGGGTACCCCCGCACCCCGTCAGCAGCACGGCAACGGCGGCGGTCCCGGCGATCAGCGAAGTGCCGGTCCACCTGCCTCGCGCGCGGGAAGAGTGGCTGAACACGGGCAGGCTCCTAAACATGGGCAGATGCTCCTTGGGGGGCGGTGCCGGCGTAGGCGTGAAAGATCTCGTCCTCGCCGAATTCGTCGGAACGTCCGGAGAGCCGGACAGTCCCGCGTGCGATCACGACCACGGAGTCCGACAGCGCCAGGGCACGGTGGACGAACTGCTCGACCACGATCAGGGCCACGCCGGTTTCTTTCAGCGTGGTGAGGAAGGTGAAGATCTCGTCGACGAGGTTGGGCGCGAGGCCCATCGAGACCTCGTCGAGCAGGACGACCTTCGGGTTCTGGATGTAGGACCGGGCGACCGCGAGCATCTGCTGCTCGCCGCCGCTCATGGTCCCGGCGGTCTGGGTCAGGCGCTGGCCGAGGCGCGGGAACGCCGCGGCCGCCTTCTCGATCGCGGCGGATGCTTCGCCGCGCGGCGCCTGGAGGATCAGGTTCTCCTTCACCGTCAGGGACGGGAAAATTCCGCGCGGGTCGGGGATGTGGCACAGCCCGGCCTTGACCCGGTCGTGCGTCGAACGCTTGGTGACGTCCTGACCGTCAATCAGAACCTGACCCGAGGTCGCCTTGAGCAGACCGGAGCAGGTCTTGAGGAAGGTGGTCTTGCCGGCGCCGTTCGGCCCGAGCACCGCCAGCGACCCACCCGCGGGCAGGGTCAGGGACAGGTTGCGGACCACCGTCTTCTCGCCGTAGCCGGAGGTGACCCCGCGCAGTTCCAGGATCGGCCGGGCATCCGGGGTGCTCATGCGCCCACCTCCACACTTTCTTCGTCAGGCGCGTGGATGCCGAGGTCCTCGGTACCCAGGTAGGCCTTGCGGACCAGGTCACTGGTGAGCACGTCGTTGGGGAGGCCCTCGAAGAGCAGCTGGCCGAAGTCCAGGACGTAGGCGTAGTCGCACAGTCCGCTGATGACCGTCATGTCGTGCTCGACGATGAGGATCCCGATGCCGAGCTCGGCGACGACGGACTTGAGCAGTGTCGTGAACTGGTCGGACTCGTTCGCGTCGAGCCCGGAGGACGGCTCGTCCAGCAGCAGGAGCCGGAAATCCCCGGCCAGGGCGCGGGCCAGCTCGACCAGGCGGCGCTGACCGGTGGACAGCCGCCCGGCGCGCGCCTTGGCGACGTCGGTGATGCCGCACTGCGCCATCGCCTTCTCGGTGGCCTCGGCGATCGCGGCCCGCTCCCCGCGTCGCGGGATCAGCTGGGTGATCGGCGAGACGCCGGCCAGGCGGGCCTCCCGGCCCAGCGCCACGTTCTCGGCGACGGTCAGGCTGTCATAGAGCTCGATGCGCTGGAAGGTGCGCCCGATCCCGAACTTGGCGCGGGCCGAGGCCGGTGCACTGGACAGGTCGTGGCCGTCGAAGGTGATCCGTCCCTCGGACGGGGAGTTGGCCCCCGAGCACGCGTTGAACGTCGTGGTCTTACCCGCGCCGTTCGGCCCGATGAGACCGGTCACCGATCCGATCGGGGCGTGCATGGTCAGGTGATTGACCGCGGTGACGCCGCCGAAGCGGACCACCAGATTCTCGATGTGGAGCCCGGCGCGCGCTGCACGCTCCGACGCCACCTCGGCGCTGGCCGGGGTGCTCATCGGTCACCTCCGGTCGAGACGAGCTCGCGATCCGCTGCCGGCGTTGCGCGGTCGGCTGCGTGCCTACGGCTGGCACTGGCACGTCGCCACCCGGGGTCGGCACTGCGCTGCGGGATCGGACCCTTGGTGCCCACCCGCGAAGAGTTGGCCAGGTTGTCCTTGAACCACGTCACCGGATCGAACCCGGACGCGGTGATGAGCGAGGCGAGGATCGCCAGCACACCGAAGCCGATCGCCTGATAGTCGGCGTCGAGGTCGGCCAGGTAGGACGGGAGCACGACCAGCGCGAGAGCGGCCAGGATCGAGGAGCGGACCAGGTTCATGCCGGTGATCGCGATGACCGCCACCCAGAGCAGCGACTGCAGCGAACCCAGACCACCCGGACCGGCCGCCCCGTTACCGACCGCGATGACGCCACCGGCGATGCCGGCGAAGAACGCCGAGATCGCGAACAGCAACATCAGGGTGGTGGTGGTGCCGGTGCCGTAGGTCGAGAGGGCGAGCGGGGAGTCCGCCAGCGCGCGCAGCAGCCGGCCGAGCCGGCTGCGCTGCAGAATCAGCACCAGGACGATGACCGCGGCGAGGATCGCGACCGCGACGTAGAAGTACTGCTTGTCGTTCGCCACCCCGACGCCCGGGATGTCCGGGCGCGGAGCGTCCCGGGTCCCGCCCTGCGGGAACATGAAGCTCTTGCGGTAGATCAGGTTCTCCATGAGGAGGCCGAAGGCGAACGTGGCCAGCGCCAGGTAGATACCCGCCAGCCGAACGGCCGGCAGCGCGACGATCAACCCGAGGGGCACCGTGATCAGGCCCGCGCCCAGCAGCGCGAGGAACCAGGGCAGGTTCGCCTCGGTCGAGAGCCGGCTGAAGGCCACCGCGCCGACCGCCACGAACGCGGCGTGACAGAGCGAGACCTGCGCGGACATCTTCACCAGCAGGGACAGCGAAAGGAACATGATCGCCAGCCCGCACGCGCTGGTGTAGACCGCGAGCCGGGCATCGACCAGGTTCGGCAGGAAGATCACCACCGCACCGAGCGCGACGCCGAAGCCGGCCCGAACCGGTAGCGGCAGCGGCGCGAAGTGCTCCGGCTGCTGACGCCGCACCGGAGCCGCCGTGGGCAGTCCCCGCTTGCCGACCAGGAGCAGCACACCGAAGAGTGCGAAGAAGGGCACCGAGGACGGCAGGCCCGCCAGCGAGGTGTGCTCGGACTCCAGCTTCTGCCCGATCGCGGCAACGACACCGATGATCAGGCCGCCGACGAAGGTCCAGGGCAGGGAGCGGAACCGGCCGATGGCGGCGGCACCGAAGGCCTGCACGACCAGGTAGGTCAGGCGGATCGGGTCCAGCCCGACGATCGGGGCGAGCAGGATCCCGGACAGGACCGCGACCGAGCCGCCGATCATCCAGGCCAACCGACGCACGGCGGCGCCGTCCAGGCCGGTCAGCTCCATCAGCTCGGAGTCGTCGACCACACCGCGCATCGCGATACCGATGCGGGTACGCGAGAGGAGCAGACCCAGACCGACCGCGACGGTGATGCCGACCAGCACGATGATCAGCTGGTTGTAGCCGACGTTCACCGAAACCTCGAAGGTCTCGGTCGGCAGGAAGCTGTCGATCGTGATGGTCTCGGCGCCGTACCGCTTGCTGGTGATGCCCTGGATGATCAGCAGCAGACCGACGGTGGCGACGACGATGACCGACGGCGCCGCTTTGGCCAGGCGCCTGGCCACCCGTTCGAGTACGAACCCGAACAGCACGCCGACGAGGAGGATCGAGATCACCGCGGCGATCGCCCAGGGAACGTCGTTCTTCACCCAGAGCTCGTAGAACAGGTAGGCACCGGCGGTGGCGAGCGCGCCGTGCGCGAAGTTGAACACCCCGCTGGTGCGGTAGGTCAGCACCAGGCCCACGCCGGCCAGGCCGTAGACGGCACCGGCGGTGATGCCGACGACGATGAAGGGAAGCCAGATGTCCATCAGGCCACTCCCCCGGCGTGAAAGTCCTCGTCCTCACCGAAGGTCACCGCGCGGAGCGCCTTCATCCGGCGCGCGATCTTGGTGCGGAACACGTAGAGGTAGAACCCGCACCCGGCGAGCACCACAAAGCCGCCGAGGATGGCCAGGTTCAGCCCGACCGTCTGGTCGTCGAAGGCGGCTTCGCCACTGACCGAGATCCAGCCGAGCACGAGCAGCAGCAAGCCGATCGCGCCGGGGATGGCGGCCGCGATCAGGCTCGGCGGATCGCTCGGGCGCCGGCGGCCGCCGGCCGCCCGGGACGTCCGTTCGCGGGTGGGAGGTGAACTCGGCATCAGTGCGTTCGCGTCAGCTCGGTGCGGGCCTCGAGGTCACGCACGCGCTGCGTCAGCGCGGCGATCTCGGCCTTGTCCACGGTGCCGTCGCCGGAGGAGCGCCCGGCCCCCTCGAGGCGGTCCAGGGTGCGCCACTCGTCGTTCATGTCCGCCGACAGCCACAGCGTGGCGCCGATGATCACCAGCACCAGGCCGCCGATGCCGTAGGACACGACGTAGGGCACCTGCTTGGCGATGTACGGAGTGTCAGAGACCCCGATCCAGCCCAGCACGACCAGCAGAACGCCGGCGATGCCCGAGACGACGGCGAGCGCACGGTCCCACTGCAGACGGCACCAGTTCACGAATTCCATGTCAGGACCTCTAACTCCGGGGGCTGTCGGCGTTGCTGGCTTGGACGCGGTGCTTGCTCAACGTGAGCTTGCTAAACGAACCGGCGCGCGCCGACGGCGGCGAGCAGCAGGATCGGGACGATCGCGGCGAGGATCGGGTAGAACGAGATCTCGGTCAGGTTGGGCTGCAGCGCCGCGGAGGCGTTGGCGATGTTGACCGTCGGAACCGGCGCGGTACCGGGGGCGATCGCCCCGGGCACGGCGGCTCCGGGCACGACCGCGGGGATGCCGGCCGCGTCGACTCCGGTGGTCGGCAGACCGACCGCTGGGGTGGCCCCGGCGTCGACCCCGGCGGCGGGGGTCCCGGTACCGGCACCGGCACCGGCGGTGAAGCCGGCCGCATTGGCCTGCGCGAACGTGCGCCCGACGATGTAGCTGATCACGCCGCGGGCGCTGCCCACGTTCGGGATCGCGCGCTCCATGCTGATCTCCAGCCCGGAGGACAGGATCGAATCGGCGGTCTCGACGGCCGGCAGGAACTTCACCGTCACGCCGGCCTCGGTGATCGCCTGGCTGACCTGGCGGGCCGGGTCGAGCGGAGCGCCCTGCGGGCCCGCGATCAGACCCTTGTCGGTGACCCCGATCGTCAGCGTGCCGAGGCGGAACGTGGAGGCCTCGAAGGAGGAGGTCTTGGTGACCTTGCCCCCGGGGGCGACCGAGACCACCGCGCGGGAGAAGGAACCGTTGAGCTGGAACGCGCCGACCGCCAGCCGGGTGCGGGCCTCGCCGAGAGAGGTCACCGTCCCGCCCAGGAACTCCACCGTGGCGTTGGCGAAGGAGCCGAACTCCTCACCCCCGGTCGTGGTGGCGCCGGCCTCGGTCTGGGCCTCGGAGCGGTCCGAGCCGGACTTGGCGTGCATCAGGTAACCGGGCTGACGAACCGTCACCTCAGGGTTCGAGGGGTTCTGGCTGGCGACGTAGAACGGGTAGGACGGCACCGACTTGCCCGACAGCGTCGAGACCAGGCCAGGGAAAGCGACCGCGGTCGCGCCCGGGTAGGGCAGGGAGGAGAAGGCGCTGCTCTCCCCCAGGCTGTCCAGGCCCGCCTGTGCGGTCGGACCCCCGCCGTCGATGAAGTCCTCGACGATCAGGTAGTCCTTCACCGCGATCGTCGCCCGGATCCCGTCCGCGGAGGCCTGGCCGCGGAAGGTTCCACTGCCGAAGTCCGCCTGGGTACTGGCCGGGGCGGTCGGCTCGTCCGCCGCGAAGGCCGCCCCGACGCCGAGCGTTCCCGCTGCGGGGGTGAGCACGGTAACGACCGCCGTCGCCGCGATCCGGCGTCGGCCGGCGGCGAGCTTGGCCCGCTTGTGCCTACCACTCATGAGCGTCCCTTCCGGACTTGCGAAACTCGACTGTGTTCGTGCAGCACGAGGAAGGGGCCGTAAGCCCCGTCACTTTTAACGGACCCTGGGGTGTTTCGTTACAACGTCGCGGTACTCCTCGCGGATCGCGACCTTGGCGAGCTTGCCGTTAGGGAGTTTGGGCAACGGTTCGGCGCGCAGAACGACGTACCGCGGCACCTTGTAGCTGGACAACTCCGCATTGCAACGCTCGACGACCGCTTCGACGGTCACTGCGGGATCGGCGACCAGGATCGCCGCCGGCGTCTCGCCGAACTTCTCGTCGGGCGCCCGGATCACGGCCACCTCGGAGACGCCCGGGATGGCGGCGATGACCTGCTCGATCTCCACCGGCGAGACGTTGATACCGCCCGTGATGATCAGGTCCTTGACCCGGTCGACGAACCGCAGCCGGCCGTCGGAGGTCGTGGTACCGAGGTCGCCACTGCGGATCCAGCCGTCGCGGATGGCCTGAGCGGTCGTCTCGGCATCGTTCCAGTAGCCCGGCGTCATGCCCGGCCCCCGCAGGATGATCTCGCCGTTCTCGCCCGGGGCGCAGTCGTTGCCCTCGCTGTCGACGACGCGGAACTCGGTGAACACCGAGCCGGTTCCGCAGGTGTCCGGGTGGTCGGCGGCGTCCTTGACCAGGGTCGCTGTGGCCACCCCGCCGGCCTCCGTCATGCCGTAAATCTGACGCAGCTTCACGCCCTTGGCCGCCCAGGCCTGGAGCAACGGGACCGGAACCGGGGCGCCGCCGGTGAAGGCGGAGGTCAGCGAGCTCAGGTCGGCGGTGGCGAAGTTCGGGGCCGAGGCGATCGCGCCGAAGATCAGCGGCACGCCGAAGAGCGCCCCGATCTTGTGCCTCTCAATCAGGTCGACCGCGCGGGTCGGGTCGAGGGTCTTCTCGACGACCAGCGTGGTGCCGAGGATCGCCGACAGCGCCAGCCCCCACACCAGACCGGGCGTGAAAGCGAGCGGGAGCACCAGCAGGGTCCGACCGCCGGGGCGCATGCCCTCCTCGGTGAGGCTCGCCTCGAACGCGATCGAGAGCAGTTGGCGGTTGGTGCAGATGACGCCCTTGGAGAGACCGGTCGTGCCGCTGGTGAAGATGACCATGCAGGCGGCGTCGGGCTCGACGTCGACGACGAAGTCGTTCGTGCCGCCCTCGCGCAGGTGGGCCACGGCGTCGAGGCCGACGGTCTCCAGGGTCGCACCCATGGCGACCACCTCTTTGAGTACCGGCTCGAAGGCAGTCTCGTGGACGATCATCGTGGCCCCGGAGGCCTCGACGATCTTGTGCAGTTCGGGGCCGACGAGGCGCGGGTTGAGCGGCACCACGACGGCGCCGGCCTTGAGTACGCCGAGCGCGGCGGCCGCCCATTCGAGCGAATTGCCACCCAGCACGCCGACCCGGTCGCCGGGGGAAATCCCGCGCGCCACGAGGTCCTCGCCGACGCGCGAGCTCCAGTCCTGCAGCGCCCGGAAGGAGAGGCGGTCGTCCTCCAGGATGATCGCCGCGTCGTCGCCGCGGGTCCCGGCCCACCAGCGCAGGGCCGAGGCGAGAGTGGCCGCCATCAGAAATCCACCACGCCACGGATGTTGGTGCCGGCGTGCATGTCGGCGTAGCCGGTGTTGATCTCGTCCAGCGAGTATCGCCGGGTGGCCAGCTCGTCGAGCAGCAGGTTGCCGGACTTGTAGAGATTGAGGAAGTACGGGATCGCCGCGGCCGGCGACATCATCCCGAACAGCGCGCCCTGGATCCGTTTCTGGAACATCGCGAGCTCGAAGAGGTTGACCGGGATCTCGCTGGAGTCGATGTTCGCCATCGCCGTCAGCACCACGGTGCCGGCCTTGCGGATGGCGGCGAAGGCCTGGCCGATGTGCTCACCTTCGGCGATACCAACAGTCACGATGGCGGAGTCGGCGCCCTGACCGTTCGTCAGCGACTGCGCGAGATCGGTCGCCTGGATCATGTTCTCGACCGCGTCGGTGGCGCCGAGCTTGAGCGCACTCTCGCGCTTGAAGACTGCGGTGTCGACGGCGATGATCCGCGAGGCCCCGGCGTGCTTGGCGCCCTGCACGGCGTTCATGCCGATGCCGCCGGTGCCCATCACGATGACGACGTCACCGGGGCGGACCTGCGCGGCGTTCACCGCGGACCCCCAGCCGGTCGGGACGCCGCAGCCGACAAGCGCCGCGGTCTGCAGCGGAACGTCCTGATCGATCTTGATGGCGCCCCACTCGGGGAGCACGGAGTACTCGGAGAACGTGGAGACCAACGAGGTCTGCGCAACGTCCTGACCCTGATGGTGCATCCGGAACGTGCCGTCGAGCTGGGTGCCCATCATCATGAAGGCCCCGTTGTCGCAGAGGTTCTGCATCCCGGTCGCGCACCAGCGGCAGCTGCCGCAGCTGGGGATGAACGCGGCGACGACGTGGTCGCCGACCTGCAGGTTGCGCACCCCCGGCCCGACCGCCTCGACGATGCCCGCGCCCTCGTGGCCGCCACACAGCGGCAGATGCGCCATGGGAATGTCGCCCTTGGCGACGTGGTCATCGGAATGGCACAGGCCGGCTGTGACGTATCGGACGAGCACCTCGTGCTCGCGCGGCTCGTCGACTTCGAGCTCCACGATCTCCCAATCGCCCGGAGCCTCGAAGAGGACGGCCGCCCTCGACGTGATCGTCACCTGGTGCACCTTCCGCCTGGCCGCAGCTCGCCCGGACGGATGAATCCTCGCCGGGGGCGCCGCAGCAATGCCGGTGAAACCTATAGCCTTTAGCCTAAAGGCCCTTGTGAGGTTCGTCAACACCTAGACACGCTGTCCGGACTTTGCGTCCAGAAGGTACCCCAAGCGAGCGAGTGCTTACAAGAGAACCCGATCCGCGCCTCTGACCTGCTGACATGTACGAAGCCGTTTCCCCACCAGGAAGAATTTCTGACGTTGCGTTGTGATTGTTATTGTTTATCACTAGACCATTTCTGAAACCAGCCCTCGCTCTAGAATTCGATCCATGGGGGAAGGCGGCGTGCCCGCGCGCAAGCGCGGGCCGAAATCGGCGCTTGGCACCGACCCCCGCAAGCGGATACACGACGCCGCGTTGGCCTGCTTCGAGAAGCAAGGGATCAAGGCGACGAGCATGGACGACGTCGCCACCGCCCTCGGGGTCTCGCGGCCGACGGTCTACTACTACTTCGCCAGCAAGGACGACCTGATCCTCGAGGTGGTCGCCCGGCAGGTGCAGCAGATCCTCGACACCACCCGTAAGCGCGTCCGCGGCAAGGGGCTGGAGCGGATCGGCCAGGCGGCCTACCTGACGGTGGCGGAGTCGCGGGCGAACCCCTACGTGCGCTTGCTCGTCGACGCCGACTTCGCGCAACTGGTTCCGATGTTTCTCGAGTCCGCCCGCGTGCTGGAGATCATCACCGCGTTCTGGGCGCCGCTGCTCACCGAAGCCCAGGAGCAGCACGGCCTGCGGACCGACCGGTCCGTCGACCAGATGGTCCAGTGGATCATGTTCAACCAGTTCGCCCTGGTCTCCACCGGCGCCGGCTTCGGCCTCGACGACGACGGCATCCGGGACTGGATGTTCGCCTACCTCGTCCCGTCGCTTCGCGGCTGAACTCCTGTCGCGTCAACCGAGGGCGTCCTCGGAGCCGAAGAGCACGGCGCCGACCTGGGGCGCCATCGGGCCGCCGAGGAGCAGCGAGACCTTCGCGTCCGGCACCGGGTTCGGAGAGCCACCGCGGATCTGCCGCGCGGCCTCCAGGACGACGCCGATGCCGTGGACGAACCCATCGGCCAGGTTGCCGCCGGCGGTGTTCATCGGCAGCCGTCCCTGTTCCACGGTCAGGTTCTCCAGCGTCATCACCTCGCCGGCCGCGGGGCCGGGGGGCACCAGTCCGACGTCGATCAGCGCGGCCACCGCGGGGCCGGTGAAGTTCTCATAGACCTGGGTGACGTCGACGTCATCGACCGTGACGCCGGCGGAGCGCCACAGCCGCTCCACCATCGCCGGGGCCAGCCCGTTCGAGGTGTACGGCTCGTGGTTCTCGGTCAGCTCTCCCCACCCGGACACGAATCCCTGCACCCCGCCCAGGACGTAGGCCGGCCTTCCCCGCGTGTCCTTCGCGCGGTCCGCGGCCATCAGCAGGATCGCCCCGGCGCCGTCGTTCTCGCGCGAGCAGTCGTGAAGGCGCAAGGGTTCGGAGATGAGTCGCGAGGCGCGATAGGCCGCAGCGTCGAGCGGCTGCCCGTAGGCGACGGCTCGGGGGTTGTTCTGCGCGTGGTGGTATCCGGCCAACGCGAGGGCTTCGAGCGTCGATGCCGGCACCTTGTCGATCTCCAGCATGCGCTGGGTCCGCATCGCACAGACCTGAACGGGCGTCAGAATTCCGTGGGCGGAGTACTGGGTGTCGAAGTGCCCCTTCGCGTAGGGCATCCGCCCTTCCTCGGCCTGGTTCATCCCGCGATAGACCGCGACGCAGGTCGCCTGGCCGGTCGCGATGGCGGCCACGGCCTGCAGGATGGCCGGCACCTGGCCGCCACCTCCCCCGCCCCAGGCGAGGGAGGACCAACGCAGCTCGGAGACACCGAGCGCGGTGGCCATGTGCGTACCCTCGGTCGGGTCGTCTCCCCAGGACGCGAAGCCGTCGATGTCGCGGGCGTCGATGCCGGCATCGGCAGCGGCCGCGATCAAGGCCTCGGCGACCAGCCCACGCGTGCTGCGCGGCGCGGTGTTCCGCTTGTAGTACGGCGTCTGGCCGACACCGACGACCGCGGCGGCTCCCCGGATGCTCATGCCGCGCTCCAACGCATCAGCGGCCACGAGTCCTCGTCCGGTGGGGGCTCGATCTCGCCTCGCACCCGGGACCCGATCACCGGGTCTCCGTCGCCGAGGTACAACCCGATCACGCGCTTGTGGCCGGCGTGCGGCAGTTCGACCAGCACTGTTGTGTACGGCACCTCCGCGGTCGGATGGAAGGCCCGGTGCGTCCGCGTCCAGGCGTACACGACGCCGGCCGGCTCGACGGCCACCCACTCCGGGTCGAACGTGTGGCACGACGGGCACAGCGGCTGCGCGACCCAGATCCACTGCGCGCACGCCCCGCACCGCTGGATGCGCAACTCGCCGACCTTCAGGCCCTCCCAGTGTCCCTCGTCGTGCCGGGTGTGGGACGGGCCCTCGAGGCCGAAGCGCTGAGCCGGCACTACTCGAAGTCCACCCGCGTCATGGCGACGATGACGTACTGGAACGCGGCCATGTTCTTCAGCAGCTGCGACATTTTCCCGCGGACGCGGAGCTGGCCCCGCGTCAGAGCGACGGTGGGGTTGATCTCCTTCCGAAAGACCCCCCGCCACACGTCGGACGATCCGCTGATGACGAAGTCCGCGGCCTCCGCGTCAGCCGGCGTCGCGTCGCGGACGTCGGTGACCTTCCCGCCCTCGAACTTCGCGTGGAAGGAGCCCTCGAGCGGCGCCTCGAAGTTGTAGACCATCGTGTAGTTGAGGTTCTTGCCCTTCTCCGCCCACTCCGGGTCGTTGTTGAGCTGGTCGGCCATGGCCTCGTAGAAGCTGACGGTGCCGAGTTTGACGGTCATCGGTGATCTCCGTTGGTGAGCGGGCTCAGAGGGATTGATTGAGCAGCAGCGGCAGCTTCTCCACGCCGCGAACCTGGCTGAGGTGCTTCTTGTAGGGCGCGTCGGGGTTGAGCCGGTAGTCCGGGTACCGCTGGTGCCATTCCTCGAACGCGATGTTCAACTCGATCCGCGCCAGGTGCGAGCCGAGGCAACGGTGCCGCCCGCCGCCGAAGGCGACGTGCGGATTCGGCTCGCGAGCGAAGTCGATCTCGTCGGGGCGGTCGAATTTCTCGGGGTCACGGTTGGCCGCGGCCAGTGGGATCAGCACCCGGTCGCCGGCTTTGAGCAGGACCCCGTTCACGATGACGTCTTCCTGGACCACCCGTGCGCCCGCGACCGCGGACTCGTAGCGCAACATCTCCTCGACCGCGGCCGGGATGATGTCCGGGTTCTCGACGAGTTCCTTGCGCTTGTCCGGGTGCTGCGCGAAGTGGATCCAGCTGTGGGCCAGCTGCCCCTGCACGGTGTGGAGGCCGCCGATCATCATGAGGAACAGGATGTTGAGCATCTCGAACTGCGTCAGGTCGCGGTCGCCGAACTTGCTGTTGACCAGCACGTCGGTGATGTCGTCGACGTCGCGGTCGACCTCACGGAAACCTTCGGCCTCGCGCTTCTCGAACCGCTCGTCGATCATCTCGGCGAAGTAGGCGTAGACCTCGAGGGCCGCCTCCATGCGGAACGCGGTGTTGTCCTCCTCGGTCGCGCCCGGCAGGCCGAGCACGATCCGGTCGGTCCAGTCGTTCAGCTTGGCCGCGTCGTCCATCGACCAGCCCATCAGCCTGAGGAAGACCCGGGTCGGGAGTTCCTTGGCGAAGGCCTCCACGAAATCGATCTCGGTGGCGTCCCCGATGCCGTCGAGGAGTTCGAGGACGAGCTCGCGGACCTGGGGCTCCAGCTTCCGCATCCGGGTCGGCGAGAACAGCGGCGTCATGATCTGCCGGTAGGTGGTGTGGTCCGGCGGGTCGATCTCCAGCGGGATCATCGGGCCGTCCTGCCCGATGGTCGGCGGGATGTTCACGCACTCGCTCGAGAAGATCTCCGGGGTCCGCATGGCCTCGGAGATGTCGTCGTAACGGGTCATCACCCAGTGCCCGCCCCACGTGGTGGAGTGCGCGACGGGGCACGTCGACCGCAGCTCGGCGTAGTCGTCGAAGAGTGACTCGACGCGGGCCGGGTCGTGGATGTCGAAGTCGGTCTGAATCTCCGGGGACTCGGCGGTCTTGACGGGCTCTTCTGAAATGGCGGTCATTCCGCAACACCTTCCACATGACGGCCTGTGCGGTAAACCTTATCACTGTAGGTTAGCGAGTCCAAGGGCTCCGACCTGCGAAAACAACGTCGATCGCTCCCGAAAACCTTCAGGCAGTAAGGCATACTCGCAGCCATGCCACGCCCCTCGTCACCGTTACTGACGCGCGAATCCGTGATCGCCGCGGCCCTGCGGATCATCGACGCCGAGGGGTTGTCGGCCTGCAGCACGCCGCGCCTCGCCCGGGAGTTCGGCGTGCGTGCACCGTCGCTCTACCACCACTTCGCCGACCGGGCCGACATCATGGCCGAGGTGGCGCGACTGGTGGTCCGCGAGACGCCTTTCCCCAAGGATCGCGATCCGGCCCAATGGATGGACTGGTTCGTCGAGCAGGCGGTCAACTTCCGCCGCACGATCCTGCGCCACCCCAACGTCGCGCCGATCCTGCTGGAGTTCCTGCCGCGTGACTCGCTGTCGGCGCTCTACGACAACGCAGCGCGGTTGCTGGCCGAGGCCGGCGTGCCCGTCGAGGTGCATGCACTGATCCTGGACGGCCTGGAGACACTCACCGTCGGCTCCGCGCTGATCACCGCGACCAAGACGCCGGAGAAGCGGGACATCCCCTTCGCCGCCCTGGACCGGTCCACCGACGCCGCCTTGGCCGCCGCGGTCGACGCCAATCCGTGGCCGACCACGGAGGAGCTGTTCGCCCAGGAGCTCCGGGCGATGCTGCAGGGCGCACTGGACCGCGCCGCGGCGAAGACGCGCTAGGGCGAGACCGGGGACTGCGGGACCGCGGCGCGCCAGACGTAACAGATGTCGGTGTGCTCGTGCACGAAACCGTCCGCGCGGGCGGCGAGGACCGCCGCCTCCTCGGCAGCATCGACGTACCGCACCTGCGGATCGGGACCGTCACCGCGCACCAGCTTGAACGTACTGCGCTCGACCTCGGCCCCGAGCCGGTTCGCCATCCGGTCGGCGGCGGGGTGGTTTCCGCGCGCCCAGCCGCTGATGCTGACCGCGCCGGTCCCGGCCCAGCCCTGCCCCTCCCGTTCGGAGAGCAGCTCGAGCATCAGCGTGGCGATGCCCAGTGAGCGGTAGCCGCGGCGCACGAGCAGCTGCGCGACGCCCCCGCCCGCCCGGTCGACGTCCAACCGCAGGAAGGCGACCAGGGGAGTCTCCGAGGAGCCGTGCATCCCCGCGTTCAGCCGGGCGACGGCCTGGAACACCTCGACATTGCCGGTCGGCTCGCCCGCCGGCTCGACGGTCGAGAAGCCGGCCTCTTCGTCGTAGGCCGCGGCCTCGGCGATCAACGCCTCGAGCTCGGCGCGCTCCTGCGCACCGAGCTCGTCGCGGAAATCGACGGTGATCACGTCACGGAGGCGCCGGTGGCCGGTGCGACCACTCCGACCGACGTGGCCGGCAGCGGCGGGCTGACCTCGGAATCGGCGGCGGCCAACAGGCGCCGGGTCTCGCGGTGGAAAACCTGGTTGGCGACCTCGTTGCGGCCGAGCACCATGGAGCCCGCATCGCGGCTGGCCATCCCGGTCTGCGACGCGCGCAGCAGGGGGAAGTCCTCCTGGTGCAGCACCGCGAGCAGGATCTCCCAGTTCTTGTCCCAGAGCTTGGTCCAACGGTCCGCGGTCATACCCGAGCGCTCCTGCGGCGTGACCATCAGACGCATCTCCATCCAGGACCGGTCCGCGCGGGTCGGGTCCGGACGGAAGGTGAGCAACTGGAAGTGATCAGGCTGCTTGAGCAGGGTGTGACACGGACCGAGGAACTGAGTCTCCGTCACGTAGGGGATGAGGGTCTCGCCTTCCGGCGGGTCGACATCGATCCACTTGTCGATGGTCTTGCGCGGGGTGACGAAGCGGCAGTGCCGGCCGAAATCCTCGAAGGCCATCAGATTGGTGTGGATGATCTTCGCTGCGGTGTTCGGGTGGGCGTAGGCGATGTGGTACCCGTCGAGGAAGGCGTCCTGCATGACCTTCCAGTTGACGGGCTCGTCGAAGCCCTCGGCGCGAGCGGTCACCAGATCGGCGATGCCGTAGCTGGTCAGGATCGAGTCCATGTCCGGGCCGAGCCAGGTGGCGACGTCGATGGTCGCGTCGGCGGAATCGACGACCCAGACGAAACCGTGGCGCTCCTCGGTGGGCAGCTCGACCAGGCCGTACTGCGCCTTGTCGACGTCTCCGAAGGTGCTCTGCCGCGTGATCGTGCGCAGCGAGCCGTCGATGTTGTACGACCAGCGGTGATACGGGCAGGAGAAGAGACGGGCCCGGCCGCAGCCGGAGTAGCTCTCCTCCTCGAGCAGCGCGCCGCGGTGCCGGCAGAGATTGACGAAGGTCTTGACGCTGCCGTCCGGCTGTCGCGCGACGATGACCTTGTTGCGCGGCAGCTGCAGGGTGCGGAAGTCGTAGGGCTGCGGAATCTCGCTGCCGTGGCAGGCAATGGTCGGTACGCGGCCGAAGATCAGGTCGCGTTCGCGCTCGGCCAGGCCGGCGTCGGTGTGCTCCGCGGCCACGAACGTGCTCGGTGCGTCCAGCTGGTCCGTGGTGTTGTTGCGCAGGTGATCGAGTGCGCGCCGGATGCGGCGCTCGCGATCGACGGAGACCTCGTCCATGGCCACTAATCTAGAGGCTTAAGGTTACGGGGTCAACCAGACCGGCGCGGGGTCAGTGGCGCAGCGCGGCCACCCGGCCGATGGCCGCCTCGGCGTCGGCGACGATCCGCGTCACGACCTCGTCGACGGTCGGGATGTCGAAGATCAGGCCCTGCGTCTGGCCGGCACACCACACGCCGGCTTCGAGGTCGCCGGTCTGCAGGACGATCGCGCCCTTGTCCCCCGACGCCAAGTGGGCGACGTCTTCGAACTTGCCCCCCTCGTTCAGGATGCGGATGATCTCGTCGGTCACGCCGTTCTTGGCGTAACGGCCGGTGTTTCGCAGCTGACGGAAGATCAGATTCGTGCTGCGCTCGTCGTTGGCCACGATCTGGTTCTTCACGTTCTCGTGGATCGGCGCCTCGACCGTGCACATGAACCGGGTGCCCATCGAGATGCCCTGGGCCCCGAGTGAGAGGGCCGCCACCAGACCGCGACCGTCGGCGAAGCCGCCCGAGGCGATGAAGGGGATACCGATCTTGTCGGCCAGCGCCGGGATCACCACCAGGCCGGGGGTGTCGTCCTCGCCCGGGTGACCGGCGGCCTCGAAGCCGTCGATGCTGACCGCGTCGACGCCGACCCGCTCCGCCTTGAGCGAGTGCCGGACGCTGGTGCACTTGTGCAGCACCTTCGCCCCACCGCCCTGGAAGATCGGCAGGTACGGCTCCGGGTTCTGGCCCGCCGTCTCCACCGCGGTCACACCGCTCTCCACCGTCGCGCGCATGTACTCCTCCCACGGCGGTGGGTTGCGCGACGGCAGGATCGTGAAGTTCACGCCGAACGGCTGATCCGTGAGGTCACGGATCTTCGCGATGTCCTTGACCAGGTCCTCGGGCGTCGGCGAGTTGTGCGCGGGCATGAAGCCCAGCGCACCGGCGTTCGCCACCGCCGCGATGAGCTCGGGCGTTCCGACGCGGGTCATGCCCCCGCAGACGATCGGGTGCTTCACACCGAACAGTTCGGTGAACCGGGTCGACAGGGCCACGGGCGCTCCTCAGGATGTACTCGCTGGTACGGGGATCGAACCACAAGCGCGGATCCCGGCCCAAAAGGCGCGACCCACCGCAGTGTCAGTCGCGGCCGAGACTGTCGAGCGAGTCCAGGTCCACGGTGGCCTGGGAGGTCCGCCGGATCAGCGCCCGCACGTAGCTCTCCGGCTGGAGCTCGGACAGCTTGCCGACGAGCAGGGTGTAGGTCCAGAAGATCAGCCCGTGGAACATCTGCTGTCGGTAGGCCAGCCAGGCCTCGTCGAGACCCGGTGGCTTCCCACCCGCGGCACCGAGCTCGTCGAGATAGAGCGCGAGGAGGTCCCGTTCCCAGGCGCGCCGATCGGCCGTTTCGAGCGCCGCGCTCAGGGCGTAGGCGAGATCGAGGGACCAGTTGCCCTTCGCGATCCCCTGCCAGTCGTAGAGGTGCAGGGTCCCGTCGGGCAGCCGGAACCAGTTGCGGGGGTGGACGTCCTGGTGCAGCAGGGTCCGAGGTGCGCGCACGTTGACGGCGAGCGATCGCGCAAACGCCGGCCGGATCTCGCGTCGGCGGGCGTGCAGCGCGGCGGGGATGTCGTCGCGCGCGAAGCGGAACGCGAACACCGCGCCGGCATCCATGCCGGTCGAGGCATTGAACTTCTGCTGCCAGGTCTGCGCATCCCGCAACGATGTCCACTCGCGGTCCAGCCGGGGGTCCTCCCAGAGCGCCCCGTGGTACCGGGCCATTTCCCGGACCATGCTCTGCGCCCCGGCGAAGTCGACCGGCACGGTCCCGTCCGGAAAGGTGGCGCCGCGGGTGACGCTGACGTCCTCGGCGAGCACCATGGAGCGGCAGCTCCGCGGATCCCAGGCTCCGGCGTAGCCGGCCGGAGCACCGATGTCGAGGTGCCGGCGGATCCGGCCGTAGAAGAGCGCTTCCGCACCCGCCGCCCCGGTGACGCCGATCAGCACCCGGGAGACGAACCGCGGGGTGGACTTCGCGTACAGCGCGGTCGGCAGTCCGGCCCCGGCCTCGTTGTAGGTCACCGTCAACGCGCGGCGCGAGCTCGTGCCCTCCGACCCGTCGCCCAGGCGGACGTCCGTCACCCGCGCGCCCGGCCGGTCTCCGCACAGGACCGCCGTGAGCCATTCCGGGGTGAGATCCTCCGGACGGGCGGGGACCGCTGCCGCCGCGGTGATCGGGGCGTTCTTCCGGCGGGCCTTCTCGGCCGCGACGGTCGCCCCCACGCGCAGGACCGACCCGGTCAGGGTGAGTGAATCGCGCAATGTCATCCGTCGGACCTCAGACCCCGACGCGACGCGGCGGGGCCGGCTCCGCCTCGGCGACCGGCCGCGGCGCCGTGCGTACCAGGGCGATGCCGAGCAACCGAACTGTTGAGGCGATGCCGCCGACGACGGTCAGGGCGGCGAGGTGCACGAGCAGCATCGGCGGATCGTCGAAGCCGTGCCGCACCGACAGATAGAGAATCCCGGTGCCGAAGAGTCCCAACGCGAAAGCACTCGGGACGAGGGCGATCAGCGCCACCTGGTCGCGGGCGCGCGGCAGCAGGGGCGCCAGCCGGAAGGCAAGGATCCCCGACACCAACGCGGACATGGCGTTGGTGCACGCGAGGAACACCGGGTAGCCCAACACCTCGAACGGTTGGCTGTCCTGGTAGCTGTAGACGTCGAGCACGCTCACGTACGTGATCTCCGCCGCCAGCGACATGAGCGCCACGGCGCCGTACATCGACCACACCGTGCGCATGTCCGGGCGGCGGGCGAGAGTCCGCGCGACGAAGACCGAGGCCCCGCCGTAGAACGCCAGGTAGGCAGCCGGCACCCACACGGGCTGCGAGCTACCGAAGGTCTCGTAGAGGTTCCACTGGTTCTCCTCGTAGAACCACAGCCCGTAGAGGTGGTCGTACAGCGGCTCCATCAGGCAGGTGAGCCCGCCGGAGATCAGGAGGAAGAACGGCCAGGTGATGCCCTCCCGTCGCCACAGCGTGACGACGTACAGCACGGCGGCCGCGGCCAGGGCGAAGGTCAGGCCCGTCGCCACGAACTGACCGGCCGCGCCGACCGGTTGATCCACACCCAGGGTGTCTACGGGAGCCACAGGTTCTTCCTTCAGGTCGGTCGGGCACGGGACACTCTCACACCCCGACGGCCTCGAACGCGTCGAGTTCGGCGATGGCCGCCGCGGTCCGGCGCATCATGGCCAGGGAGGTCGCCACCGGCTGCATCTTCGGCTGGTAGAACGCCCGCCCGATGGTGAAGGCCCAGGCCGTGTAGGGCCAGAACGCGTGCTGACGGTACGTCAGCAGCGCCTCGGAGAAGGTAAGTCGCGGTCCACCCGCGCCGCTCAGGGCATCCAGGTACGAGGTCAGCAGATCGTCCTGCCACGCCTTGCGATCGTCCGGCTCGCAGCCGGTGTTGACCAGATAGGCGACGTCGAACGCCCAACTGCCCTGCAGCAGGCCCTGCCAGTCACACAGCCCCATCGCCCCGGCGGCGGTCCGGTAGGTCTGCCCGGCGTGGCAGTCGCCGTGCAGCAGGGTGCGGGCGCCCGACGTGCTGAGCTCCATCGAGCGATTGGACGCGTCGTGCAGCCGCTCGGCCTGACCGAGCAGGGCCGGCGGCATCACCTCACGGGAGCGTTCCATCCCGACCGCGGTGCGCTTACGGAAGTTGAGGAACGCGTCCGTGTTGTCCGAGTACTCCTTCGGCGTCTTCAGCCCCGCGATCGCCGGGTCCTGCCAGAGCGGTCCGTGCAACCGGCCGAGGTTCTGCACGAGGTCGACAATCTCGCCCTTCGTGAAGCCCGTGGTCGGCGTCAGGAACTGTGCGCCCTTCGTGGCCGCGATGTCCTCCAGCACCGTGATTGAACGCCAGGAGCGATCGTCGACCGCCGCCCAGTAACCCTGGGGCGCCTCGATGTCGACCCGTTGCCGCAGACCCATGAAGAAATGGGTCTCGCCGCCGATGACGTCCGCGCCGCCCAGCAGCATGCGCTGCTTGTAGCCGGCGGTGGCCTTGGTGAAGATCGCCGTCGGCAGCCCGGCGGCGGTCCCGGCCTCGTTGTAGGTGACCGAGAGCCCGACCCGCTCCGAGGTCCCGCGACTGCCACCGGTGCGCGAGAACGACGTCACCTGGGCGCCCGGGGTGTCCCGGCAGAGCACCGCCGTGAGCCACGCCGGCGTCACGTGCGCGCCGGAGACCGGCACGTCCGCACGGGTCGCCGGCACGGGGCGGCGGATCTTCTCGCTCACGCAGAGCGCGCCGACCACGGCGGCCCGGCCGGCCAGCCTGGCCCGGGGATTCATGGGCGGGACCCTACGAGGACGACGCCGGGGCCTCGCCGGACGCCGGTGCCCCGGTGTAGGCGTCGGAGGTCTCGACGCTCTCCCAGAACCGGGCCTCCTCGACCGCGTGCGCACCGGAGGTCTTGCGGTCCTCGCGCCGAAAGACCTTGAGCATCGTGCGCGCCGCGTTCTGCCCGGGCATGCCGCTGATGCCGGCCACCGGGTGGGTGCCGGAGCCGGTGAGGAACAGGCCTGGGACCGGGGTGGAGTAGCCCGCGAACCCGACGGCCGGCTTGTTCGGCCCGAACCGGGAGATGAGCGGGTCGACGTGGTAGACCGAGCCGTCCTGGGCGAAAAAGCGCTCCTCGATGTCCGGGAGCATCCGGACCCGGCTGTAGATCTGCAGCTCTTCGATGCCCTCGTAGTAGTGGTCGCTCTGGCTGATGATCGTGTCGGCGGCCTGCTTCTTCGCCGCCTCCCAGCCCATGTGCGGGTCGTTCGGGGTCAGGCCCGACCAGAACCAGAACACGTCTCCCCCGGGCGGCGCGAAATGCGCGTTCGACGGCAGCGCCGTGGAGATCTGCGCGAGCCCCGGGATGTGCTGCGGCATCTCACCGCGCTTGCAGGCGATCTGGGCCGCCTTGACCTGCTCGTAGTTGTGGTAGCCGTTGGCCGGGAGGCGCGGGTCCAGGTCGTCCTTGCGCTTGGCCTTGATCTTGTCCATGCGAATCTGACCCTTGGTCAGGACGTCGAGCTTCATGTCCGCGAACCCGCGCGAGCGGGTCGGGATGTTCGCAACCCGGTTCGCCAGGTGCGGCGGCAGCGTCCCGGCCGGCAGCATGTCGCGCAGGACGCGCTTGGGGCTGAACGCCGTGAGCACGCCGCGCCGGGCGTAGATCTCCTCGCCGCTGCGGAGCCGAACACCGACGACGCGGCCGCCCCTCAGAATCATCTGCTCGGCCTCGGCGTTACAGCGGACACTGCCGCCGTGGTCGACGATGAGATCGATCAGGGCTCGCGGGAGCTGCCCGGTGCCACCTTCGAACATGGCGACGCCGTACTTGGTGATGATGCCGAGGTAGATCAGCGACCACCCGGAGAAGTCCGAGTCGTAGGCCATGAACGGCAGGCCGATCAGCACGCACGCCTTCAGTGGATCGGATTCGAAGTTCTCGTCGAGTACCTCGATCTCGGTGGACCGCATCCACCGGCCGACGGCGAGCAGTTCGGAGCGATGCTTCAGCGACTGCTTCGCCAGTTCGAGGATCGCCTTCGGGTCCGGACGGACCGGGCTGGTCTGCATCATCGGCAGCCCGATGTCGACCGCCGCGTGGATCACGCTGTAGAGATCCTTGAGGGCCGCGGCGTCCTTCTTCGAGAAGTACGCGAGCTCATCGGCCGTCTTCTGCGCGTCCCGCCACAGACCGAGCGAGGTGTGGTCGTAGTTCAGCTGCAGGTGCACCGGGTCGATGACCCGCATCTTGAGCCCGTACTTCTCCTCGAGCTGGAGGTCCTTCATGATCGTCGTCGTCCGGAACAGCGACGGCTGGATCGACGCGTCGTTGACCGAATAGCCGGGGCACTCCTCGACCTCGGTCGTCGAGGTCATGCCGCCCGGGGTCTTGTACGCCTCGAGCACCTGCACCTTCAGCCCCGCCTTGGCCAGGTAGGCAGCCGAGATCAGGCCGTTGTGCCCGGAGCCGACGACCAGGACGTCGACGGTGCGGCTGGGCGACGCGTTCATAACTGCTCCCTCGGACGGCGGCAGCCTCATTCTGCCGGTCACCGGACAGAGTGTCTAGTCGCACTGTCTGGTCAAAACGCCTGTCACCGCCGAAATACGACTATTGCGATCATCTGAGAATTTCACAGATGATGCGGGGGTCTATCGGAAGGCCCCCATGCGTCTGCGCACCCTGCTTACCGGCGCCCTCGCCGGCATCCTCACCGCCGGCTTGCTCACCACCCCGGCCTCCGCCGCGAATCCGGTCGAGGTCGTCGAACTGCCGATCAGCTTCACGGTGAAGAACACGAACCGGACAGCCGTGCCGTGCCTGAGCGACGGCAAGGACTACACGGTGTCCGGCGTGATCGTCGGTCCGAAGCAGGCACTCGCGGGCGGGGACGCGGCCACCCTGTGGCTGCACGCCGTGACGTGGACCGGGGACTACTTCAACCTCGACATCCCGGGCCACAACTGGGTCCGGGCCCTGGCGACGCTGGGCCACGTCTCGATCGCCGTGGATCGCCTCGGCTACGGCAAGAGCGACAAGCCTCCGGGCCTCGCCACGTGTTTCGGCTCCGAGGCCGACGTCGCCGGGCAGATGGTCGACGCACTGAAGTCCGGCACCTACACCGTCGGCGGCCGCCCCGGCGGGACCTACAAGACGGTCTACCTCGGCGGCTCCTCGGTCGGCGGGATGATCGCGAACATCACCGCGTACTCCTTCTCCAACGTCGACGGCGTCATCAACCAGGGGTTCGGCGATTTCGCCGCGAGCCCTTACGCCGCCCAGGAGGTCTACGACGCGAACTCCCGGTGCGCTTCCGGCGGCGACTCGGGCGCACCCAAGGACTACGCCACCTTCGCCAAGAACTCGCGCGACACCTTCTACTTCCATGACGCGATGCCGGCCGTTCGTGCGGCGGTTCCCGCTTCGAGCCCCGACCCCTGCGGCCAGATCACCTCGGTGCTCGCGGGGATCGGCGCCGACATCGCTCGCCTGGCGGAGATCGACGTGCCTGTGATGCTGGCCTTCGGGAGGGACGACGCCGTCTACCCGGCGCCGGCCCCCGACCTGCAGGCCGCCCGGTACCTGGGCAGCCCCGCGGTCACCGTCTCCGGCATCCCCAACGCGGGGCACTTCCCGATCCTGGAGCAGTACTTCGACCTGCTCCTCAATGCCACCGACGCCTGGCTCTCCGGTGACGGCTACGGCGACGTCTGATCCGCCGCTGGCGCGGCGTCAGCCCTTGGGCAGACCGAGCACGCGTTCCGCCACGATCGAGCGTTGAATCTGGTCGGTCCCCCCGGCGATGCCCAGGGCCGGGGCCGCGAGCATCGAGTACGCCCAGATCCCGGCGGACGGGTCCTCCCCGGCCCAGGCGGCTGACGCGGCGCCACCGAGGTCGAAGGCGGCCTGCGTCGTGAACCGGGCGAGGTGCGCCGCGCCCATCTTCGACAGCGACGCGAACGGGCCCGGGTCCTGCCCGGGCTGCAGGCTCGCCGCGACCTTGTGGCCGAGCAACTGCAACCCACGCTCCAGGACGAAAACCTCGGACAGCTTCGCCCGTGCGGTGGTGTCCTCGCCCAGGCCGCGCGTGGAGATCAGCTCGCGCAGCATCGCGAAGTTGACCGGCGGGCTCATCGACAACGGGTCGCGGCCGATCTGCACGCGCTCGTTCATGAGCATCACCAGCGCGGCGGTCCAGCCGCCGTTCAGCTCTCCCACGACCGCGTCGGCGGGCACCCGGACCTCGTCGAGGAAGACCTCGTTGAACTCCGCGTCGCCGGTCATCTGGCGCAGCGGGCGCGGGGTGATTCCGGCGGCCTTCATGTCGAGCACGAACATCGTGATGCCCTTGTGCTTGGGCGCGTCCGGGTCGGTGCGGGCCAGCACGAGGCCGTAGTCGGCGTGGTGGGCATAGGTGGTCCAGACCTTCTGGCCGGTGAGGACCCACTCGTTCCCGTCGCGGACCGCCTTCGTGCGGAGCGCGGCGACGTCGGACCCGGCGCCGGGCTCGCTGAACAGCTGGCACCAGATCTGCTCGCCGCGCAGCAGCGGGCCGATGTACGCGCGCTTCTGCTCCTCGGTGCCGAGGGTGAGCAGAACCGGGACGCACATGCCGGTGCCGATGCCGCAGACGTCCTCGAAGGTGTGCTTGCCCCGGGCCGCCAGCGCGACGGCGGTGTCGTGCGCGATCGTTCGGCCCTGCCCGCCGTACTCGGCCGGCACCGTGACCCCCGCCAGGCCGGCCTCCGCCAACGCGGCGCGGTACGCGCGGGCGTCGGCGACATGCGCGCCCTCGTCGGCGGCCCGGCCGCGTCCGCGCGCGTGGGTGGCGAAGAACGCGCGGGCCTGCTCGCCGAGCGCCGCCACCTCGTCCGTCATCTCCGGGGCGGGCTCGGCGATCCCCTTGCCCGCGATCAACAGCTCCGCGAGGGAGTCCTTGACCGCGGCGGTCGATCCGGTCAGCACCGCATTCGCGCGGGCCCGGCGGAAGTACAGATGCGCGTCGTGCTCCCAGGTGAATCCGATGCCGGCGAGTACCTGCACCGCTCCCTGCGTCGCGGCGACGGCCGCCTCGGCGCACGCCACCGCGGCGGCGTTCAGCGCGGTCCGGCCGGGGGCTTTCACCTCGCCGCGGCACAGGTCGACCGCGGAGACGAGCAGGGCCCGGGCCACCTCGGTCGCGAAGTACATCTCCGCGCACAGGTGCTTCACCGCCTGGAAGGAGCCGATCTTCACGCCGAACTGTTCGCGGGTCTTCGCGTACTCGACCGCGGTCTGGACACACCAGTCCGCGATGCCGAGGTTCTCGGCGGCCAACAGCAGGCGGGCGACCTGCCGGGCGGCCTGCAGCGCCGGTTTGGCGTCGGCGGCCAGCTCCCGGGCGCGCGTTCCGGCCAGCTCGACGCGAGCCTGCGGTCGCCCGAGGTCGAGGGTGTGCAGCGCCGTCCGCCGGGTGGTCGAAGCCTGGACCAGGAACAGGGCGATGCCGCCGGCCGCTCGCGCCGGGACGAGAAGAATGTCGGCACTCATCCCGTCGAGCACGTCCACGACGCCGGTCAGGGCGCCGCCGACGGCCGTGACCGTCACGGGCGACCCGTCGAGCGGGGCGGCCAGCACCGCGGCCCGCTCCCCCGCGGCGACACCGGGCAGGATCTCGGTGTCCCCGACCGCGGAGAGCGCCGTGGTCGCGAGCGCGGTGGACAGGAACGGCACGGCCGCGCACGCGCGGCCGACCTGCTCCGCCACGACCGCCAGAGCACCCAGATCCGCCCCGGCGCCACCGAGGGCCTCCGGCACGGCGAGACCCGCCGCGCCGAGCTGGGTCGCCAGCTGCTTCCACGCCACGTCGTGGCGGACGTCCGTCGGCTGCACGGCCGCCTTGAGGTCCTCGCGGGAAGCGGTCCGCTCCAACAGGCGGGCCACCTCGGTGGCGAGTGCGGACTCGTCGTCGGTCGGCCAGCCCATCAGAGGCGCTCGAGGATCGTCACGTTGGCGACGCCGCCGCCCTCACACATGGTCTGCAGGCCGTAGCGGCCGCCGGTGCGCTCGAGTTCGTGAAGGAGCGTCGTCATGATCCGGGCGCCGCTGGCACCGACCGGGTGGCCGATCGCGATCGCGCCGCCGTTGACGTTCAGCTTCTCGGACGGAACGCCGAGCTCCTTCTGCCACGCCATCGGCACGGAGGCGAAGGCCTCGTTGCACTCGAACAGGTCGATGTCGTCGACGCTCAGGCCGGTGCGCTCGAGCGCCCGCTTCGTGGCGGGGATCGGGGCCGTCAGCATCATCACGGGGTCGGCACCCATCACCGAGATGTGGTGGATGCGCGCGCGGGGCGTGAGGCCGTGGGCCTTCACCGCAGCCTCGGAGGCCACCAGCAGGGCAGCCGCGCCGTCGGAGATCTGACTGGAGACACCGGCGGTGAGCTTGCCGCCGGGAGCGAGTTCCTTGAGGCCGGCCAGCTTCTCCAGGCTGGTGTCCGCGCGCGGACCCTCGTCGGCGGTGATCGTGCCGAAGGCAAGGATCTCGCGGTCGAAGTGCCCGTTCTTCTGGGCGAGCAGGGCGCGCTCGTGGCTCTGCAGCGCGAACTGCTCCATCTCCTCGCGGCTGATGTTCCACTGGGTCGCGATGTTCTCGGCGCCGGTGAACTGGCTCGGCAGTTCACTGCCGTAGCGAGCGGCCCAACCGTCGCTCCCGGTCCACGGGTCGGTGCGGCCGAGCCCGAAGTGCTCACCGGCGAGGAACGCGCACAGGATCGTGTACTGCGTCATGTTCTGGATGCCGCCGGCGAGCACGAGGTCGTTGGTCCCGCTCATGACGGCCTGGGCGGCGAAGTGCACGGCCTGCTGCGAAGACCCGCACTGCCGGTCGATGGTGACGCCGGGCACCGCCTCGGGCAGGCCCGCGGCGAGCAGGGCGGTGCGGCCGATGTTGCCGGCCTGGGAGCCGAGATTGTCGAGGCAGCCGATGATCACGTCGTCGATCGCATTGGGGTCGACGCCGGTGCGCTCGACGACGGCCCGAAGAACGTGGGCCCCCATGTCGGCCGGGTGGACCTCGGAGAATCCGCCCTTGCGGCGCCCGACCGGAGTACGGATGGCATCGACGATGTAGGCCTCGGGCACGGCAGAACTCCTCGGGATCCGGCGATCAGGACTCGGACGGTCCGTCCGGACACATCCTACGACGTCGGACAACCCGTCCAGACATGAAGTGGAAACCCCCCGTCCGTTCGGTCACAATGCGTACATGCCCTCGATCACGCGTAAGGCCCAGAGCAGCCGGGCGCAGCGCCGGGACGACATCCGCGCGAAGCTGCTCGCCGCCGTGGAGCAGATGCTCGCGGACGGCGAGAGCTTCACCGAGTTGTCCGTGGAGCGCCTCGTTGCGCAGGCCGGGGTGGCCCGCTCGACCTTCTACGTCTACTTCGAGGACAAAGGCGAACTTCTGCGCGCCTGGCTCGAGGAGATCACCGAGTCCCTCGACGACTCCGCCAAGGACTGGTGGGGCCTGGATGCCGGCGCGGACCGCGACGACCTCCGCAAGGCGCTCTCCGCGATCGTCCTGACGTACCGGCCGCACACGAACCTCATGGCGGCCGCGTTCGACGCCGCCGCGTACGATCCGGCGGTCCGCGAAGCGGCGATGGGGCTGATGACCCACAACGCCGCCGGCCTGCGCAAGCACATCAAGGCCGGCCAGCGCGAGGGGTTCGTCGATCCGTCGCTGCCCGCGGCCGAGGTCGCACAGTGGCTGACGTGGATGGCGGAGCGCGGCCTCCACCAACTCGTCCGCGGGGCGAACGACGCCACGGTCGAGACCCTGATCGACGCCTACACCGCGATCGTCTGGAACACGCTGTACGCCCCGGTCCGTTCGCCGGCCTGAACTCACGCAGCGGCCAGCCGGCGCCCGGAAAGGGCGCTTTCTGCGGTTCCCCGGTCCCGCCGACGGACTTCTGAGCAGGAAACTCGCAGGGCCCGGGCGTATATTTCGCCCCATGGCAGTCGACGTCGACGCAGTCGTCTCCGATGTCGCGCGCGTCCTCGACACGAATCTGCCCCATCTGACCACGGAACTGACGGACTATTTCGTCGAGGTCATTCCCGAGTTCCAGCACGACGAGACCGTGCGTCAGCTGATGGTGGCGAGCACCTCCTCGAACCTCGAAGCCATCGTCGACGTCCTGGCCCACAAGATCCCGGTGGACAGCATCACCGTGCCGGCCGCCGCCGCGGAGTACGCCCGCCGGTTCGCCCAGCACGAGCTTTCCCTCGAAGCGCTGCTGCGCGCGTACCGGTTGGGCCAGCACCGGCTGACCGAATGGTCGCTGGCACTGCTCAACGACATGCCCGACCTCGACACCGGCCGGGCCCTGGCCGCCGTCGCCGAGATCACCCAGCGCGTGAACCGCTACATCGACCAGGTCAGCGCAGGCCTGATCGACATCTATGAGGCGGAGCTGCGGCGCTGGAACAGCCGCACCGGCGCCGCCCGCACCGCTCAGCTGCGCACGATCCTGGAGAACGAGAACCTCACCGACAGCTCCGCCGAACACATCCTGGGCACCCCGCTCTCGGGTCGCCACCAGGGCGCGCTCGTCTGGGTGGCGCCGGCCACGCCCGACCCGGACGCCGCTCTGCAGACCGCCAACCGCCTCCTGACCGAGGCCTCCGGGCGCAACCCGCTCACGATGCTGGCGGACGACCACACCATGTGGGCCTGGCTCAGCGGTCCGAGCGAGCCGCTCGTCGATCGCGCGCTGCTGCGCGAGCGGCTGCTCGCCCATCCCGGGCTGCGTATCGCGCTCGGCTCACCGGGCATCCGGCTGAACGGCTTCCGTGGCACGCTGCGCGAGGCACAGCGGGCGCGCAAGGTGGCCGAGACGATGAGCGGGGACGAACAGCTCGTCTGCTTCGACGAGGTCGCGATCGCGGCCCTGCTGACGGACCATCCGGACGACCTGCGGGCATGGACCGAACGCGTGCTCGGCGGTCTCGCCGCGACCGACGACTCGACGGCGCGGCTCCGGGCGACGGTGCGCTGTTTCCTGGATGCGAACGGCAGCTTCACCGAGGCGGCCGCCCGCCTGCACCTGCACAAGAACACCGTGAGCTACCGGATCCGCAAGGCCGAGGAGGTCCGCGGCCGGCCCCTGGGCGACGACCGCCTCGACCTCGAGGTGGCCCTGCTGGCGTGCGACCTGCTGTGGCGGCGGGTCAACGCGAACGCCCCACCGGCCCCCGCACAATCGAAATCCCGCAGCGTCCGCTCGGTCTGAGCGGGCGCTACGGGATTCGATCGAAGGCGAGGACCGCTACGCGTGGTCCCGGCTGCCACCGGCACCGGCGGGAACGCTGTTCTCGATGCGGTGGGCGGGCGCCGGGTTACGGACCTCAAGCTCGAGGGTCGCGCTCTCCAGGAAGGCGCGCAGCTCGGCGAGAGCCGCCTCCTTCCACTCCTCCAGCGACTCGGTGACCGCCGCGGCCCGCCGGCTCTGCTCCTGCATCTGCTGCTGGATCATCACCAGGGCACCGAGGCTGATCAGCGCGAGGCCCACCAGTCCGCCGGACGCGAGGTACGGCATCTGGAGCACGATGTCGTCGTTGCGGCGCACGCCGAGAAAGCCGAGCAGCACACCCACCAGGCCACCCAGGACCAGGACACCTGCGAGTGCCTTCAATCGGAGATCTCTCACGCGGTCGTTCATCGGTGCTCCTCTAGACGGTCGGGCTCTTGCGAACGATGGTGATCAGGCCGGCGACGCCCAGTGCTGCTGCCAGCAGCAGGAACCGGTAGCCGTCCTGGAACTGGCCCGGGGCGAGGCTCTCCTTGGTGAGGGTGAAGCCGACCGGGGCCGCGGCGGACGGGGCAGTGGCACCCAGTCCGACGGTCGGGAGCGCGCCGACTGTCGTCGGCAACGCACCGAGGTCCGCCGTGCCGGCGAGATCGGTGCCCGTGCCCGTGCCCGTGCCCGTGCCCGTGCCCGCGCCGGCGTCCACGCCCGGCGCCACAGCAGCGTCCGTACCGGCCGAACCGAGGTCCGGGCCGCCGAGCGAACCGAGGGCCCGCGCGGTCACCTTGGCGACGACCTTGCCGTACTCGAAGGTCTCGTCCGAGCCGATGTCACTCGGCTTCTCGATGTCGGATTCCGGCAGCTGATAGCGGAAGGTGAAGGCCGACCCGTAGAGCTCGGCCTCACCGTCGCTCACCTTGACGGTCTCGGTCGAGGCGATGAACGTCAGACCCTGGGCGGCCAGACCGGCCACACCCGCGTTGAACGCCGCCACGCTGGACGCGGGCAGCGGGACCTGGTCCGAGATCCGCAGGCCGTTCTTGTCGATCGTCACGGGCACGCCGGCCAGCGAGGCGCCGGAGGTGTGCACCTGCAGCGAGGTGACCGGCTTCTGACCCGGCGCGATGGTGATCGTCGCCAGGCTGTCGATGTTGGCGATCCGCAGACCGGTCGGGCCGCCGATCAGCAGGTTCTGGACCGAGCTGATCGCCTTGGTCAGGACGGTTCCGTCCGGCAGCACCGCGCTCTCACTGCGGGACACGCCGCCGCCGGCGGTGTACACCGGCGTCGAGACGCTCTGACCGGAGGCGCTGGCGATGGCGTTCGGGCTGTCACTGGCGCGCGCGCTCAGGTCGGCGTTGCGGACCTCGCTGCCCAGGCTCGGCCCCCCGCCGTTGCCGGCGGACAGCGAGTTCTCGCGCGGCGCGGTCTCCGAGGGCGGGTCCTGCGCGTTGACCACCGTCGGGAACTGCGTGATCGTCCCGGGCGGCGCCGACGTCACGACGAAGGCGTCACCGAGCGGGCCGAGGGTGAAACCGGCGGCCAGGGCCTGGGACTTGCCGATCTGGACCGAGCTCTGCGACAGCAGGTAACCACCGGCGGTCTCGACCGGAACCCGGCTGACCACGCTGGCCGGCGTCGCCTGGCTGGACGCGAAGAACACGGCCAGGTTGTCCGGAGCCGCGGCCTGCGCCGTGGCGTCCCAGAGGATGGCGATGCCCGCCGTGAGCAGCAGAGCCGTCGAGCCGGCGGCGGTCTGCACGCCGCGCTTGCGCAGCAGGTCCTTCTTGAAAGTGCTCATAGGTGGTAGGCCTCCTCGACCGCGCCGATCCGGATGGCAGCCGCCGGTGTTCCGCTGAACGCCACGTGCCCCTTCTTCAACACGTACACCCGGTCCGATACGTCCATGGCCCGGTGCACGAACTGCTCGATGAGCAGGATGGACAGTCCTTCCTTGTTCAGCTCCAGAAGCCGCGCAAGGATCTCGTCGACCACGAGAGGGGACAGACCGAGGCTGAGCTCGTCGATGAGCAGCAGCTTCGGGTCACTCATGAGCGCCCGGGCGATCGCGAGCATCTGCTGCTCGCCGCCGGACATCGACCCGGCCAGCTGAGCGCGCCGTTCGGCGAGCCGGGGGAACAGGGCGTAGGCGTCGGCCAGGCGCGACTCGACGAGCTTCGTCTTGCGGCGCACGGGCCAGGCACCGAGGCGCAGATTGTCCGTCACGCTCATCTCGGGGAACACCCGGCGGCCCTCGGGCACGTGGGCGAGCCCGGCCTGCACGGCGACGGCCGGACCCCGGCTGTCGATCCGGACGCCGTTGACGCTGACGGTGCCGGCCTGCGGCCGCACCAGGCCGGTGATGCCGCGCAGCGACGAGGTCTTGCCCGCGCCGTTCGGCCCGAGCAGGGCGACGATCTCGCCGGGATTGACCTGCAGGGTGAGCCGGCGGACCGCGAGCACGTTGCCGTACCCGACGTCCAGGGCGCGGGTGGCGAGGATCGGCTTGGCCGCCCCGGTCACGGCGGCGACAGCAGAGCTGACCGGATCGGTCATCGTCATACCGAAGCCTCCTGGACTGTGCTCCCGAAGTACGCCGCCCGGACCTCGGCGTTGGCCCGGATGTCAGCCGGGGTGCCCTGGGCGAGCAGCTTGCCGAAGTTCAGGACGTAAATTCGGTCGCAGATCGACAGGATCATCGCGACGTCGTGCTCGATGATAAGCACCGACATCTCGCGTTCACGGCTGATTCGGGCAAGAAGTGCCCCGAAATAGGCCGATTCGGTGCTGTCCATCCCGGCGCCGGGCTCATCGACGAGGAGCACGGTGGGTTCGAGCACGATCGCCCGGGCGACCTCCACCATCCGCTGGGTGCCGAACGGGAGGTCACCCACCGGGGCGTCGAGCACGTCGGTGAGGCCGCACTGATCGGCGATGGAGTGGACCAGGTCCCGAGCCTTGCGCTCCGACTTCCCGGCCAGGCCGAACGCGGCACGCAGCGCGCTGGCGCCGTAGTGCCGGTGCCGGCCGAGCAGCAGGTTCTCCTCCACCGACAGGTGCTTGAAGAGCTGGGCCTGCTGGAACGTGCGGGCCAGTCCCATGTTGGCCCGTTCACTCGCGGGCATGTAGGAGATGTCCGTGCCGTCCAGCGTGATCGAACCCGACGTCAGTTTCTGAGCACCGGTCAGGCAGTTGAAGCACGTGGTCTTGCCGGCACCGTTCGGCCCGATCAGGCCGACGATCTCGCCCGGGCGGACCTCGATGTCGACGTTGTCGTTCGCGACCAGGCCGGCGTAACGCTTGGTCAGGCCGGTACCGATCAGGTGCCCGCTCATGGCCGCACTCCCGGAACGAGGCGGACCCGGACCACGCTGCCGACCGGCAGTGCGCCCTCACCACCGACCGTCGCGTGCACACGCGGCGGCGAGTGGTCGTGCTCCTCGTGCGGGACGAACGAGCCGTAGCGCACCGGCTCGCCGCGCACCGCGTCCGCGATCGCCTTGCGGGCCGACTTCAGGGCGCCGGTGACGCCGTCGAAGCCGGAGAGCAGCGTGAGCAGCAGCGCCAGCGCCGTCACCAGGAACAGCCGGACGTCGAACAGGTTGACCAGCGGCTGGCCGACGGCGAGGAACGCTCCGCCAACCAGCGCCCCGAGCAGCGCCTCGGCGCCGCCGAGCACCGGCATCGCGAGGTAGAACAGCGACTGCAGCACGCTGAACTGCTCGGGAGCGGGGGTCGCCTGGAACAACATCCCGTAGAACAGGCCCGCGATCGAGGCCAGCGCGGCGGAGGCCGCGAACAGGCCGATCTTGTACGGCGCGATCTTGATCGCCATCGCCTGGGCGGCCTGCTCGGAGTCACGGATGGCGAACAGCACGCGGCCCACGTCGGTGCGCCGGGTGTTGTAGGCCAGCACCAGCGCGATCGCGAGCACCACCAACACCGCGTAGTACAGGCCGCGGTCGCTCGTGGTCTGGATGCCGACGAGATCCACGCGCGGCACCTGGTCGGCCGCGATGCCGCGGACCTCGGAGCGGGTGAAGAAGTACGTCTGGCACGCGGCGCCGAACGCCAGCGTCGCGATCGTAAAGTAGACGCCTCGCAGGCGCAGCGACGGGATGCCGAGAATCAGGCTGACCGCCGCACCGATGAGCCCGATCAGCAGCACCGTGAGAACGAGCGGAACGTCGTTGTTGAGCAGCTTCGCGCCGAAGTAACACCCCGTGCCGACGAAGGCCGCGTGACCGAGGGAGATCTGGCCGGTCCATCCGACCAGAATCACGAGCGAGAGTCCGATCAGCGCGTAGATCGCCGACAGGCTGCCGTAGAAGTGCGCCACCTGAGGGGTCAGCAAGGGCCAGACGACCAGGCCGATCGCGACGAGGGCGACGGTGGCGGTTTCGATCTTCTTGCCACTCATCAGCGAACCGCCGGTGAGCTTGACGCCGCGATCCGCCGCGTTCTTCATGCTCTGCACGCCCCGAGCCATCAGAACTCCGAGACAACGTCGAGGGTCGGCTTGTTCGACCGCACCAGCAGGACGCCCAGCAGGGCGATGAAGACCAGCAGTTGACCGATGCCGGCGACGGGTTGGTAGCCCTGGCCGAAGCTGAAGATCAGGCCGACCGCGACCCCGCCCGCGCCGGCCAGCGGCAGGCTGTTGAAGCCGCCGAGGGCCGCCGCAACCAGCGAGGAGATCAGCACGAAGGTCAGGCTGATCTGGTCGAGGCTGTTGAGGTGGATGTACATCAGGCCGGCCAACGCGGCACTCGCGCCGCCGATGGCCCAGGTCAGGGTCACGATGGACCGGACCGGTAGCCCGACGATGCGGGCCGCGCCCGGATCCTGGGCGATGGCGGTGATGCCGACACCGACCCAGGTCTTCGCGAGCATCCAGTAGAGCGCTCCGGCCAGCGCGATGACCAGGCCCGCGGTGGCGATCTGGTGAACCGTCACGCCCGTGCCGCCGATGCGGACCAGGGTGTCCGGGAAGACCGAGGCGATGACTGGGTTGTCCGGACCCCACAGCTGCACCGTGAGCTCGGTGAGCAGCAGCAGGACGCCCGTGGTGGCGGTCAGCGTGGCCAGGGCACCACGCGTCTGCACGGGCCGGACGACGAACTTCTCGACGCCGGCCCCGAGCACCGCTCCGACGAGGATCGCCCCCGCGGTGGCGACCGCGACCGGAAGGCCGAAGTCACCCATCAACGTGTAGTGGAAGACGAACGCCGAGAAGACGCCGATCGCTCCCTGCGCCAGGTTGATCACCCGGCTGACCCGGTAGATCACCACCACGCCCAGGGCGACCAGGGCGAAGATCGCCCCGTTGGCCAGCCCCGTGATGAGGTATCCGAAGAAGCGCTCCATGGATCAGAAGGTCCGAGCCGGGGTGACGCGGGCGCGGCCGCGGTCTCCGACGATCTCCGGCTGCACGCTGGAGGAGATGCTCGACTTCGCCGTCGCCGGCGAGAAGCGCTTGGACTCGAGCTGCCAGTTCAGGTTGTCGTCGGCCTTGAGGATGATGCCGCTCGGCGTCGCGTTCTTCAGGTCCGAGAAATTGAGCTTGAGACCCAGGCCGATGTCGAAGGCCTTCATCGTCCTGAGCTCCTTGAGAAAGTCCGTCCGGGTCACCTTCGGGCCGATGGCCCTCAGCGTGGCGACGATCGCGGCCGCCCCGGCGTAGGCCGCCTGCTCGTAGAAGTGGTGGAAGGTGTTCGGGTAGTAGAACTCGGTGATCTTCTTGTACTCCCGCAGGCCGGGCGAGTCCGAGTTGTAGAAGTCGAACATCGTCAGGCCGTACATGCCCTTGCCGTACGCACCCGACGCCTTCGGCACGTCGTCCGCGGCGACGAAGCCGCCGAAGAAGATCGGCTTCCAACCGGTGCGCTGCGCGGCCTGGATGAACTTGATCGTGTTCACCGGGTCGTTGCAGAACAGCACGGAGTCGACGTTGGCGTTCTTCAGCGCGGCCACCTGGCTGTCGAGGCTGGTCTCGACGTCGGAGTTGAGGGCGACCTGGACCAGTTGGGCGCCGAGCGCCTCCGCGGTGGACTTGACCTTGCCGGTGCAGGACGGGCCGGCCCCGTTACGCAGCTGCGAGACGCCGATCCGCTTCACCTTGAGCACGTTCACCGCGTGGGAGGTGATGAGCGCGCCGACCGAACCGCCGGGGATCTGCGTCGGGTACATCCAGGGGCTGGTGAACTCCTGGTCGTACAGACCCGAGGACCCGACCCACGGCAGCTTGTTGTCGGCCAGCGTCTTCTGGACGATGTCCAGGTTGAAGTCCAGGGACGGGCCCATCATGAAGACCTTGTCCTGGGAGGCCAGCTTGGACAGGCAGCCGGTCGTGCCGTCGGCGGTGCCCCCGGTGTCACACGGCGAGTACGCGATCTTGCGGCCGCAGACGCCGCCCTGGCTGTTGATGAAGTTGAAGTAGGCGGTCGCCGCGTTCTGCGAGACCTGGCTGTACTTGTCCAGGAAGCCGCCGTTGAAGAACGTGGCACCGATCTTGATCGACGTCTCGGTGACGCCGGTGTCCGTGGCCCCACCGTTGCCGCCGGCCGGTGCGGCCGCGCCACAGGCGGCGACGCCGCCGGCCGGCTTGGTGGCCGTGGCGGTGTTGTCCGTCGTCGCGGGCTTGTTCTTGTCACCCGCGGCAGCGGCCGGGCCGCCGGTGGTCGCGCCGGGGGCGGTTGCCGTGCCGGGCGCGGGCGCGCCGGCCACAGCTCCGGGGACCGTCGTGTCGACCGTGGGCGCCGCGGCGCCGCCGAGATCGGGTCCCGCGGCACCGACACCCCCAGCCGGACCGGCCGCGCGCTGAGCAGCGACGGACTCCTTGACCTCCTGCGACGCACCACAGGCAACGAGCAGGGCGCCGGACGCGAGCAGGGCGACCAGCCGGGCGGACGTGACCGAGCGAGACGTGGGCACCGTTCAACTCCGAGGACTTGTTGTGCTGGGGGACCAAAGACGTGGTGTCAAAGGTACGAATTGGACGTGACTGGGGTCACTGTGTGGTGGGCACAATGTCCGAAGCCGCCTTTGGGCTGATCGGACCAGCCTGGCGGACCGTACACAGTTCAACGGCGCGGCGGATGCACAATCGTGACGAAACGGGTCAGCGTTACGCGCGCTCGCAACTGCGGAGCGTGATAATCCGCCGTCTCCACAGGTACGCCGGGTGATCTGGGCCAGGAGAGGTGGTCGTTGGTGACCGTGTCGGGAGGCGCTGACCCGGCCGTAGCGGCGCAGATCTCGGCGGCCGTGCGACGCCTCTCGGCATCGCGCGCGGAGCTGGTGGCCGGCCTCGTCTCGCTCTTCGGAGCCGACATCGCCCCCCTGCAACACGACGACCCGATGCGCGCCCTGCTGGCGACGTCCACCGACGAGAGCGTCGCCGCGGCTCTGTACGTGCTGGAGCAGGGCGTCGACCCCCGCCTGCTCGGGGCACCACCCACGGCCCTGGCCTACGCGCGCCGGCTGGCCCAGCGCGGCATTCCCGTCTCCAATCTCCTGCGGGCTTATCGCCTGGGCCACTCCGGGTTCATCGAGGTCGTGCTCTCCGAACTCGCCGCCGACCCGGACTGCAGCCGGGCGGACACCGCAGCGGCCAGCGTGTACATGCTGCGCGTCTCGACGGCCTACGTGGACTCGGTCTCCGAACTGCTCGTGGCCGCTTACGAGGAGGAGCGCGCGGAGTGGACGCAGCACCACTCGATCGTGCGTGCCGCGCGGATCAGCACCCTGCTCGGGGGCGGGCCGGTGGACGTCGCGGACACGGAGGCCGCGCTGGGTTATCGGCTCGGGCAGACGCACCTCGCGGCGTTGCTCTGGATCGATCCGTCGGCATCCGAGGCGGGCGAGGAGTTGCGGCGGCTCGAGCGGCTCTGCGCGGCAGCGGCCGCAGTCCATGGCGGCCAGCACGTGTTCCTGCCGACCGACGAGGCCAGCGCCGCCGTGTGGATCAGCGTGCCCCGGGATCTTCGAGGACCTCGACGACATCGTCAAAGCCCTGACGGGCCCGACGTCGTCGGGGGACGAGCCCGCCCCACGGGTCGCCCTCGGGCGGCCCGAGTTCGGGCCGGAGGGCTTCCGGAACAGCCACCGGCAGGCGACCCAGGCCCGAGCCGTGGCGCTCGCGGCCCCCTCCGCCGCCGCCCAGGTCACCTCCTTCACCGACGTCGGCGCGATCGCCCTGCTGAGTGCCGACCTCGCGGCCACCCGGGTCTGGGTCGCGGACACCCTCGGCGCCCTCGCCGCGGATGACGAGGACACCGAACGCCTCCGCGAGACGGTTCGCGTCTTCCTCAACCTCGGGTCCAGCCACACCGCCGCGGCCAAGCTGCTGAACCTGCACAAGAACTCCGTGCAGTACCGGATCGCGAAGGCGGAGGCGCTGCGCGGCCGGCCGTTCCGCTCGGACCGGGCCGACATCGAGCTGGCGCTGCGCGCCTGCCGGGTGCTCGGACCCGCGGTGTTGACGCCGATTTCGTGACCCACCGTCAAAACCCGGTTGTGCCAGGGCCACGGCACCTCCGCCTCCCTCTGGTGCGGCGGACCATGTTGCCGTCGGAACCGGTTTCCTAGCGTCGACCGCGACGGACTGCAGCGCCGCAGAAAGCGAGAATCCGATGAGCACCGACACCTGGTTCGACAACGAACTCTCGAACGCCAGTGGCAACCCGGACCGGCCCCACGACGAGATCAACCTCTCGACCAAGGCGTTCTGGTGGACCACGATGGACGAGCGCGAGAAGACGTTCGCGGTGCTGCGCAAGGAGCGGCCGATCACCTGGCAGCCGCCCTTCGATGACGGGTTGATCGACGAGCCGGAGGACTACGGCTACTGGGCGATCACCACGCACCGGCACCTGGTGGAGGTGACCCGGCGGCCCGAGGACTTCCTGTCCGCGCCGAGCATCCTGATGGAGAACCTGCCGGTCCAGGTCATCGAGGCCGCGCAGTCGATCATCGCGATGGACGCACCCCGGCACCCACCGCTGCGACGCCTGATGGCGTCGGCGTTCACGCCCCGTCAGATGCGCACGATCGAGGACCAGATCCAGGCCAACGCGACCCTGGTCGTGGACAACCTGATCCAGCACGCGAAGGAGTCCCCCGACGGCTGGGTCGACTTCGTCGCCGAGTGCGCCGCCCCGCTGCCGATGCACAACATCAACGACATGATGGGCATCCCCGACGGGCAGCGACAGGAAGCCGCCGAGTGGATGATGAAGGCCACCTCCTGGGGCGACCCCGAGTACGCGGGGCCCACCAAGGAAGACGCGATCACGATGCTCTTCGACGCTGTCGTCTACATGCACGACCTGGCCGCCGGGCTGATCGAGGACCGCCGGGCCAACCCGGGCCCGGACCTGTTCAGCTCGCTCGCCCTGGCCGAGGTCGACGGGGAACGGCTCTCCGACCACGAGATCGGGTCGTTCTTCGTCCTGCTCACGATCGCCGGCAACGACACCACCCGCCAGTCCATCGCGCACGGGCTGCGCGCCCTGACCACGCACCCCGAGCAGCGCGCCTGGTTGCAGGAGGACCTGACGGGCCGGATGGCCACCGCGACCGAGGAGATGGTCCGCTGGGCGACCCCGATCATGACCTTCCGCCGCACCGCGTCCCGGGACTGCGAACTCGACGGCGTGCAGATCACCAAGGGCGACAAGGTCGTCCTGTTCTACAGCTCGGCGAACCGGGACGAACTGGCCATCGAACGGCCCCACGACCTGGACCTCGGCCGGCACCCCAATCCGCACGTCGCCTTCGGCGGCGGCGGCATCCACCACTGCCTGGGCAACCAGCTCGCCCGCTTCCAGCTCCGCGCCCTGTTCACGGAGCTGCTCACCCGCTGCCCCGACATCGAGGCTGGACAACCAGAACTTACTCCGGGTAACTTCTTTCATGTGGTGAAGCGGATGCCGTGCCGTCCCTTCCCAGCCTGAAACTCGCGTTCGACCCCGGAGGCCCGCCATGAGCGACCACGTCGACGTCCTGATCATCGGAGCCGGCCTGTCCGGCATCGGCGCCGCGGCCCGCGTGCAGCGCGAGCGGCCCGGCCTCACCTACGAGGTGCTCGAGGCCCGCGCCGCGATCGGTGGGACGTGGGACCTGTTCCAGTACCCGGGCATCCGGTCCGACACGGACGCCTTCACGATGGGCTACTCCTTCAAGCCGTGGAAGGGCCGCGAGTCGATCACCTCGGGTGACTCGCTGCGGACCTACATCCGCGACCTGGCGCGCGAAGCCGGCGTCACCGAGCACATCCGCTTCGGCACCAAGGCGCTCGGCGCCTCCTGGTCCTCGGCGGACGCGCGGTGGACCGTGCGGGCCGAAACCGGCGGGCAGCCCGTCGAGATTTCCTGCAACTTCCTCTACGTCTGCGCCGGGTACTACGACTACGACAAGGGCCACACCCCGCACTTCCCGGGCCAGGAGGACTTCGCCGGGACGCTGGTGTACCCGCAGTTCTGGCCGAAGGACCTCGACTACGCGGGCAAGCGCGTCGTTGTCATCGGCAGCGGGGCCACTGCGATCACGCTGGTGCCCTCGATGGCGCCGACCGCGGCGCACGTGACGATGCTGCAGCGCACCCCGACCTGGGTGCTCTCGCTGCCCGCCGTGGACCAACTCGCCGTCAGCATGCAGAAGGTGCTGCCGGCGTCGGTGGCTCACCGCGTGGTGCGGGCGAAGAACGTGCTCACGATCCAGGCCATGTACGCCCTGAGCCGTCGTCGCCCCCAGACGTTCAAGAGGATCTGCCGCAAGACCGCTCTGCACTTCCTGAAGGACGAAGCGCTCGTCGACGAGCACTTCACGCCGCAGTACGAGCCGTGGGACCAGCGGCTGTGCCTGGTGCCGGACGGCGACCTCTTCAAGTCGATCCGCGGCGGGTCCGTCGACGTCGTCACCGACCACATCGAGCGGTTCGAGCCCGCGGGCATCCGACTGAAGTCCGGCAAGCTGCTGGCGGCCGACGTCATCGTCTCCGCCACCGGCCTGACGTTGAAGCCGCTGGGCGGGCTCGCCCTCGAGGTCGACGGCCGGCCCGTGGACGTCGCGGACACGGTCGCCTACCGGGCCTGGATGCTCTCCGGGGTGCCGAACTTCGGGTTCTGCTTCGGCTACTCGAACAACTCGTGGACCCTCCGCGCCGACCTCTCGGCGCGTTATCTCACGCGCCTGCTCGGGCATATGGCCGAGCGCGGCTACGACATCGCGGTGCCGACGGCCCCGGCCGGCATGGAGCGCAGGCCGTTCCTCGACCTGACCTCGGGCTACGTTCAGCGCGGCATCGGGCAGTTCCCGAAGTCCGGGACGTCCGGGCCGTGGCGCGTCACCCAGAACTACCTGGGCGATGTCCTCGCCGCCCGGCGGGCCGACATCACCGACGACATCGAGTTCCGGACCGCCGCGCGCCAGCCCGCCGCCGTCTAGTACCCCGAAAGAGCACTGGGGTCAGCCGCGGTCGCGCCAGCGTTCGTCGGAGGGGTCGAGCAGCTCGCGGATCCGGTCCTCGGACGCCCAGGCCAGGGCCTCGAGAGTGAGCGCGTCGAGATAGCCGACCCGCTCGTTCGTCAGATCCTCGATCCGCAGCCGCGGGCCGTTGCCGCGGCGGTCGATGGACAGGTGGACGGCCGCGAACTCGTTCTCGACGACGCCCAGGGGCTCGAGATCCGGCTGGTCCATCAGATCAGGAACGAGAGGGTGTAGAGCGGCTGGTCACGGTCGACGAGAGTGACCTTCTTGAACGCGAGCCGGATCTCCCCGTCGATCCTGCGCAGGCGGTACTCGACCCGCCCGGCCCAGATCGTGGTGCCGCGTTCGCGGGACTCCACGGCCAGGAGGGACGCGGTCACTTCGGTGTCGCCGTTCTCGTGCTGCCCCAGCACCTCGACGTTCGTGATCTGGTGCACGATGTTGGATTTCGGCGTCTGTGAGTGCCGCTTGCCGGACTTCAGCTGCCGGATGCGGGTGCCGATGCGCGACCGGTTGTCGAAGAGCACCGAGACCTGGGTGGTCGGGTCCTCCGCGGACTTCCCTCCGGCCGGCACCCAGTAGATGGCGTCGTCGGTCCACAGCGCTTCCCACCCGTCGTAGTCGTGGGAGTCGGCGAGGCGGGCCTCGCGGTAGAGGAACTGCGCGGCCTCGGGCTGCGGGATGGCGCCGGGTGCCGGCGTCTGGGCGAGGGGGTTCTCGGCGACCGCGGTCATGGGCGCTCCATCAACGTCTTGTAGTGCTGCCAGATGGCGCGGATGGGCACCTCGTCGGTGTTGTAGCCGATGCGGTGGCCGTTCTCGTCGATCCGCTCCCGGTGGGCACCGCGGCTGAGCACCAGCCACTCCGGATTGCGGGCCTGCACGCCGCGCTGATTGCGCTCGTACATCTCCGAGTCGTCGGCCAGCAGGAACCCGGCCGGGCCGACCGAGCCGATGGTCTGCTGCAGCAGGCGGCGGTTCATCTCCTCGCCGTCCTCGAACTGAATGGCCGTCACGTGCTGGACCGTCTCGTCGACCGCGAGCGGCTGGATGACGAAGATCTGAATCTCGGCGATGAACAGGTTCGGGAACACCATCAGGTGCGGCGATCCCTCGATGAGGATCTCGTCGGCCTTCTCGCCGTGCAGCGCGCGCATTCTCGCGACGTACTTCGGGACCTTCTCCTCAGTCGTGCCGAACCAGCCCATCACGTTGTTCAGCCGGCGGAACTCCGGACGCAGGTCGTTCTCGGTGTGACCGTTGCCGAGATCACGGCTGACCGCTTCGGCGTTGTCGGAGTAGAGCGCGCCGATCCCGCTGTCGGCGGCGACGAAGACCGAGGAGTGCACGAACTGCGGGTGGTACCCGTCGGTCTCGTTCTCCAGCATCATCTTCCAGTTGGCCTTGGCCTTGTGCTTGAGCCAACCGGCGGTGAGCTTGATCTTGCCCGTCGGGGAGAGCCGCACGAGGCGGTCGATCTCGCCGGCGGCGGCACCGAGGTGCTCCGTCAGGGTCGGGCCGTCCTCGGCGAAGCTGCCGAAGACGAAGCCCTGGTAGGACTCGACCCGCGGGACTTTGCCGAGGCCGAGCTGGGACTTGTCGGCGCCCTCGTAGCCCTTCTTGTACGGGAACCCGAGCAGCGCGCCGTCGTTGGCGTACGTCCACCCGTGGTACTGACAACGGAACGCGGTGGCGTTGCCCTTCGGGGCGTCGCAGACGAGGTTCGCCCGGTGCGCGCAGCGGTTCTGCAACAGGTGGATCGACCCGTCCTTGGCCCGGCTCATAATCACCGACTGCGGACCGAACGGCTTGACGACGTAGTCGTTGGGCTCGGGCACCTCGGACTCGTGACCGACGTAGACCCAGGTGGTGTAGTAGATCTTCGCCATCTCCTCGGCGAAAATCTCCGGGTCGGTATACAGCGAGCCGTGCACCCGGTCCGGCGCGATGAGCTCGTCGTACTTGCTGCCGAGCGTTGTCATGAGAGCTCCTTGCCGACCACGGACACGAACGAGACACAGCTGCCCGGGCGACCACCCAGGTTGTGCGTGAGACCGAGCTTCGGGTCGTCCAGCTGGCGCTCGCCGGCCTCGCCGCGGAACTGCAGCCAACACTCGAAGAGCATCCGCAGGCCGCTGGCTCCGACCGGGTGACCGAAGGACTTCAAGCCGCCGTCGGGGTTCACCGAGATCCGGCCGCCGAGGTCGAAGTCGCCGTTCACGACGTCCTTCCAGGCAGACCCGCGCGGGGAGAAGCCGAGGTCCTCCATCAGCACGATCTCGGTCGGGGTGAAGCAGTCGTGCACCTCGGCGAGGTCGAGATCCGTCGCCACAATGCCGGCCTGCGCGTAGGCGTCGGCCGAACTGACGACGACCTCAGGGAAGGACGTGTAGTCGTACCCCGGGTCGGAGGCCCCGCTGCCGGGCCCGGCGACCAGGGACAGGCCTTTCACGTACACCGGGTGATCGGTGTAGCGATGGGCGTCCTCGGCACGGACGATGAGCGCTGCGGCAGCGCCGTCGGAGACCCCGGAGCAGTCGAAGATGCCGAGCCGCCCGGCGACCAGCGGCGAGCCGGAGATCTTCTCCTTGGCCACCGGCTTGCGGAACTGCGCGCGCGGGTTCTTCGCGCCGTTCTGATGGTTCTTCCACGCCACGTGGGTCATCGCGTCGCGGAAGGCCGACGGATCGACGCCGTACTTGCGGCAGTACGCCGGGTCGAGGAGCGAGAACGCGGCCGGTGCCGTCAGCGTCAGGTCGGGCGAGGTGCCGTCGTTGGCGATCTGGGGGCGGACCAGCCCGGAGAACCCGGAGTCCTTGAGCTTCTCCACACCGACCGCCATCGCGGTGTCGTACGCACCGCTGGCCACCGCGTAGCAGGCGTTGCGGAAGGCCTCGGATCCGGTGGCACAGAAGTTCTCCACCCGCGTGACCGGCTTGTACTCCAGCGCCAGCGGCTTCGCCAGGATCATCCCGGACAGCCCGGAAGCCATCGTCCCGAGCCAGTAGGCGTCGACGTCAGCGGGCGTGATGCCGTTGGTGCTCGCGTAGCACTCGGTCGTCGCATCGATCAGCAGATCGTCGACGCTGCGGCCCCAGTGCTCGCCGAAGGTGGTGCAACCCATTCCGACGATCGCGACCTGGTCGCGGATGCCCTTACTCGCCATCGGTCGCCTCCCCCTTCAGGATCCGGGCCTTCCAGAAGTAGTTGTGCACACCGCCGGAGCTGTAGAGACGGCGGAAGGTGAGGGCGACGCGGGAGCCGACGGCGACGTCCTCTTCCCGAACATCGGCCAACTCGAGCAGGGTCCGACCGCCCCCGTCGAAGTCGACGACGGCGTCGATCACCGGCGGGCTCGGCGAGTAGGCCAGGCGGTCGACGGTGAACGTGACGACGGTGCCGACCGCGTCCGCGAGGGGTGTCGGCGTCATCTGGTCGGCGACCCGGCAGGAGACGCAGACCCGGGACGGCGGCAGGTGGAGGAACCCGCACTTGTCGCAGCGGGTCCCGACGAAGGCGAACTTCCAGTCCAGGCCGCGGGCGCTCGGCGGACCGGCCGGGCGCTCGGGGTCGGGCCGGCGCGGGCCCTCACGGTCGAGGAGCCCGCGCCAGGTCAGATAGGTGCCGTAACCGACCTCGCGGCCGGCCTCCAGCTGGGCGCGCACCGGCGCCGCGGCACGGCCGTCGCGGATCCGCTCGGTGACGCGCCACACGGTCACGTCGGCGCCGTCGACGGCGCTGATCGTCAGGATTGTCTCGCCCGGTTCGGCGCGATCGAGCGCGTCGGCCATGCGAAGACCAAGGTCGGCCGCCCCGACCTGACCCAGCGTCAGGTCTGCGCCGCTGTTCTCGTGGGCGGCCCGGGTGGCCGCGGCGGTGCGGGTGTGCGGGCAGGAGATCACGACGTGGTCCGCGCTCGCGATGCCGGCCTCGGCCAGAGCCTGAGCCGTGGCGGCCTGGATCAGCGGGGTGTACATCTCCTGGCCGAAGCGCTCTTCCCAACTCCGGGCGGAGTGGTCACCCGGCGCCCGCCAGCGGTCCAGGAACTCCCCGGTAACGCTCGCGCTCGCAATCTCGACCGCGAGCGCCTCGTCCTCCGGGCCGAACAGGAACGCGGCGGCGCCGTCGGCGTTCTCCCGCTCGTCGGCCGAGCCGGGCATCCCGACCCGGACGTCGGCGAGCAGCGCGAGCCCGCCGGGCTGGGTGGCGGCGGCGCGCAGCGCCCCCGCGGCCGACCGGGCCGAGCCCGCCAGGTCGACCGCGAAGCCGTCGGTGCCGAGACCGAGCGCGGCATGGATCGCGGAGGCGTTGGTCTTCTCGGCGTAGGCCGGGCTCGTGGTGGCGAACCACACGGATTTCGCCCGCACCGAACCAGCACCGGGGCCCGCCAGCGCACCCCGGCCCGCGGCCACCGCCAGCGTCGTGGAGTCCTCGTCGAAGGAGGCCACCACCCGGGTGCCCTTCCCTCGCCCGGCACCCAGCGTCGCGGCCACATCGGCCAGCGCGAGGCGGTGGGCGGGCAGATACGCGGCGTAGGCCACGATCCCCTGCGGCACGGCGGTCCTCCGGTCGTGGGCGTCGGTCACACTGCTCGGACAGTGTGTCCAGACTACCGCTCCGCGCACCGCCTGCCAAGCGGCGCCCCTCGGCCCCGATCCTTCTGCCTCGCCTTCACGGGCCCAGGCCCGGCTTCACGGGGCCGCCCGGCCCGGTGAAGCGGGATTGCGGCCCGTGAGGGCGTGCGGGGGACCTGGTGAAGCCGAGCGGCGCCACCAGGAGGTGGCGGTTGACGCCGCGCCAGTTTTGAACCTAGATTCAAAACTGTGACCGATTCCGAGGACCTCGTCCGGCGGCTCTACGAGGCTCTGGCCACCGGCGACGCGGCGGCGGTCGGAGCGCTGCTGCATCCGGAGTTCCGCGGCGTCATTGCCGAGGGGATGCCGGCGGGCGGTGGCTCCCACGAGGGTCCCGAGGCCATGTGGGAGAACGGCTGGAAGCAGATCGGCCGGGCCTTCGCTGCAGGGCCGAAGCCCGCCGAGATGACCGCCCTCGTCGACGGGCGCCTGCTGGTGAGCGGCCGGTACGCCGGACACGGCCGCCGCGGCGGCGGTCCGCTCGACGCGACCTACACCCACGTCTTCAGCTTCCGCGAGGACCAGATCAGCGGCATCGAGCAGGTGAGCGACACCGCGCGCTGGCGTGACGCCGGCTCACCCTTCCGCGCGATGACGCTCGAGCTGGCCGACGGCGTCGCGACGGTGACGTTGAACCGCCCGGAGATCGGCAACGCGTTCGACGTCACCATGACCGACGACCTGCTCGAGCTCAGCACCCGACTCTCGCGGGACTCCGACGTCCGCTGCATCCTGCTCCGCGCGAAGGGCCCGTTCACCGTCGGCGGTGACATGCGCTTCCTCGGGCCCCAGGGCGACGACGAGCGGGCAGCCACCCTGCACCGGATGATCGGGGACTACCACGTCGCCCTGGATCGTCTGACCGCTCTGGACGCCCCGATCGTCGCGGCCGTCACCGGCGCCGCGGCCGGCGGCGGGCTCGGGCTGGTGCACGCGGCCGACGTCGTGATCGCGGCCGACGACGCCGCGTTCGCGCTGGGGTACGCCGCCCTCGGCATGACCTCCGACGGAGCCAACTCCTGGTACCTCCCGCGGCTGATCGGCCTGCGCCGGGCGCAGGAGATGTTCCTGCTCAACAAGCGACTGACCGCGGCCGAGGCGCTGGAGTGGGGACTGATCTCGGCGGTCGTCCCGGCCGCCGAGGTCGACGCCGAGGCCGCACGCATCGCGGCGCAACTCGCGGCCGGTCCGACCAAGGCCTTCGCCGGGATGCGTCGCCTGCTGCGGGCGAGCTACGACAGTTCCCTGTCGGACCAACTCGCCGCCGAACTCCGCGAGGTCGACGTCGCCGTCCGCACCGCCGACCTCAGCGAGGGCATGTCCGCCTTCGCCGCCCGCCGCCGCCCGACCTTCCGCGGCCGCTAGCCCCGCAACGTCAGCGGGGACAGGCGCTACAGCGAACGCCTTCGCCGACGCAACGAGACGAAGGAGCACCCGATGGACAGCTCGCTGATCGTCGACAGCCCGGAGCGCGTCCTGCTGCGCCAGGCCGTCGGCCAGCTCGTGGGTGGGTACGGACACGCCTACTGGGCCGACTGCGCCGCCCGGCGCGCCGAGACCACCGAGCTCTGGAAGGACCTCGGCACTGCGGGGTTCCTCGGGGTGCACCTCTCCGCGGAGTACGGCGGAGGCGGCGGCACGATGACCGACCTCGCGGTGATCATCGAGGAGACGGCCACCCAGGGCTGCCCGCTGCTGATGAGCGTCATCTCCCCCGCCATCTGCGGCACGATCCTCGACAAGCACGGCAGCTCCGAGATGAAGGCGCGCTGGCTGCCCGGCATCGCCGACGGCTCACTGAAAATGGCCTTCGCCATCACCGAGCCGGACGCCGGCTCGAACAGTCACATGGTCACCACCACTGCCCGTCCCGACGGGAACGGCTGGCGGATCTCCGGGACCAAGTACTGGACCTCCGGGATCGACAAGGTTTCCGCCGTACTGGTGGTCGTGCGGCAGCCGGATCCGGGCCCGAACGGCAAGCACCCGCTCTCGCTGTTCGTCGTCCCGACCGACGCCCCCGGGGTGAGCTGGACACCGATCCCCTCCGCGGTCTTCGAGCCCGAGGGCCAGTTCATGCTGTTCTTCGACGACGTGGCGGTCGGGCCGGAGGCACTGATCGGCGAGGAGGGTTCCGGCCTGCGGCAGGTCTTCGCGGGGCTGAACCCGGAGCGGATCACCGCGTCCTGCATCAGCAACGGCATTGCGCGCTATGCCCTGAACAAGGCGGTGCGTTACGCCGGCGAGCGGCAGGTCTGGAAAACCCCGATCGGCGCGCACCAGGGCGTCTCACATCCGTTGGCCGAGGCCTACATCGGCACCCAGGTGGCGCGGCTGACGGCCTTCCGGGCGGCCGAGCTCTACGACCTCGGGCTGGAGGCGGGCGAGGCCTCGAACATCGCGAAGTTCGTCGCCGCGGACTCCTCGCTCCGGACCCTGGACCAGGCCATGCAGACCCACGGCGGCAACGGGATGTCCCTGGAGTACGGCCTGGCCGACCTGTGGTTCATCGCGCGGATGCTCAAGACCGCGCCGGTGAGCCGCGAGATGGTGCTGAACTTCGTGGCGCAGCACAGCATGAAGCTGCCGGCGTCGTACTGATGGCGGCATCTTCGGCGACGGAGTACTGATGGCCACTGCGGCACGCGCACTGTCGAAGTCCGAGGCGACGCGGGAGCGGATCCTCGACGCGACCGCGGAGGTTCTCAACACCAAGGGGTACGCGGGCACGCGGCTCTCCGACATCGCGGAGGTCGCCGGCGTGCAACCCACCGCCGTCTACTACTACTTCGACTCGCGCGACAAGGTGATCGGCGAGGCCGTCCAGGAGGGGCTGCGCCGGGTCCTCGCCTCCGTCGAGGACGCGCTCTCCGCGCTGCCGCCGGACGCCGATCCGATGGACCGGATCTCCGCCGCGGTCGCCGGGCATCTGCAGGCAACACTGCGCGACTCGAAGTACGGCGCCGTCGCGATCCGGCTCGCCTCGTCGCTGCCACCGGCGATCCGCGAGGTCCAGCTCGTCAACGAGCGCCGGTACGGCGTGCTGTGGCGGACCCTGATCGCGGACGCCGACCGGGCCGGGTTGGTCAACCCCGCGCTGGACACCGCCGCCGCACGGATGCTCGTCCTCGGTGCCCTGAACTGGGCGGCGGAGTGGTGGAACCCGTCCCGCGGGTCATTGACCCGCACCATCGCCACGGCTCAGCTGATGGTCCGTCAGGGCCTGATCACACCTTCGGAGGTCTCGCAGTGAGCGACTACGACGTTCTCGTGATCGGCGCCGGCGCCGGTGGCCTGTTCGCCGCCGCCCGGCTGGCCAAGGCCGGCCGCCGGGTGCTGGTGGTCGAGGCCCTGGACAAGGTCGGGGGACGGGCGTCCACCACCGAGGTCGACGGCTTCCGGGTCAACGACGGCGCGATCGTCATCGAGGTCGGCGGCATCACCGAGCAGACGTGTCAGGAGGTCGGCGCCCGCTTCGACATCCGCGAGCCCTCGCCGCCGATCCTCTACCGCGTCGGCAAGAAGGACGTCGACGTCACCGGCGGCGGCTGGGGTCTGCTCCTGTCGAAGATGTCGCGGTCGGGCGCGAAGATCCTCGGCGGCATCGGGGCTGCCCGCTCCGACGAAGGCCTGCCCGAGCACGAGTTGACGCTCGAGCAGTGGCTGAACAAGTACACGAAGAACGAATCGGTTCACGGGATCTTCCGCAACATGTGCGCCTCGATCTTCGCGGTCGGCTCGGACGAGCTGCCGGCCCGGGTGTTCCTCACCTACTTCACCCGCAAGAGCGCATTCAAGCGGTTCGGCTACCACCCTGAGGGCACCATCGGTCTCTGGCGGGCGTTGGCCGACGCGATCGTGGCGAACGGCGGTGAGATCCGTCTGTCGACCGAGGTGTCGTCCCTGGAGATGGCGGACGACGAGGCCACTGCGGTGCTCGGTGACGGCACCACGGTGACCGCGCGGGTGGTGCTGAGCAACGTCGGTCCGACGGGAACCGTGCGCCTGGTGGGCGAGGACCGCTTCGACGCCGACTACCTGCTCGCGGTCAAGCGCGCCGACCGTCCGAGCGCGATGGTCACGGTGAACTTCGCGTCGCAGGAACGCCTGCTGGAGATGCCGGGCATGCTCGGGTTCGCCAAGTCACGACGCCTCGCCTACATGGCGAACTTCACCGACCTCTGTCCCGAGATGGCTCCGCCGGGCTGGAACCTCTACGTCGCCACCGCGGTCCCGCGGCCGGCCGTCGGTGACTTCGACAACGAGACCGAACTCGCCCTGCTGTACGAGGACATCCGCGAGCACATCCCGGACTTCGACACCCGGGCCCGCGTGCTCTCCACCGTCATCACCCGCGACGCGTGGCCACCGCAGCGCGCGGTCGCCGGGTTCGACCTCACGCCCGAGACTCCCCTGCCGAACTTGTGGAACCTGGGCGATGGGGTCAAGGAGTACGCCAACGGCGGGACCACCGCCTGCGCCGAAACGTCGAAGCTCGTCGTCGAGCGCGTACTGGAAAGGTTGGCGTCATGACCGCTGTTGCCGACGGACTGGCCGGTGCGTCCACCGAGCTCACGCGGCCCCGGTCGCCGCACCTGAGCAGCCGGACGCAGGTGTTCTGCGCCTGGACGACCGTCGCGTGCATCGTGCTGAGCGGGATCGCGTTCGTGCTGGCGGGGTACATCCCACCGCCGAAGGCCGATGCGTCCGCGACGGAGATCGCGGCCTTTTACGCCGACAACACCGGCCGCATCCGCGCCGGTCTGCTGCTGATGTTCATCTCGTGGGCCGGGTGGGGGACGCTCATCGCCTGCATCAGCACGCAGATGCAGCGGATCGAAGGCGGTCGGCCGATCCTCACGAACCTCGTGATGCTCAGCGGCGGCGCCGGGTGGATGTTCCTGCTGCTGCCGACGATCATCCTGACCGTCGCGGCCTACCGCCCGGAACGCTCACCCGAGATCACGCAGACCCTCCACGACCTCGCCTGGATCTCCGCGTTCTTCCCGTTCCTGGTCTTCGCGATGTTCAGCACCGCGATGGCGGTCGCGATCTTCCAGGACCCCAGCCCGAGTCCTGTCTTCCCGCGCTGGCTTGCCTACGTCAACATCTGGGCCGAGGCGCTGTTTCTCCCTGCCGCGGCGCTGATCTTCTTCCACTCCGGCGCGTTCAGCTACCACGGGCTGTTCCCGTTCTGGATCCCGCTGCTGATCTTCGGCGGGTGGATCCTCGTCCTCGCCTGGGCCGTCCGCCGGGCGGCGATCAACGAGGCCCGCGCCGCGGACTGAACCTCGCCACGTCCGGCTCTCAAGGCGTTCTTGCGCGCCGGGAGCCGGACGTCCTGGCTGTCGTCCGCCGTTCAGTCCGATTCGGTGACGTCGGGGCGTAGCTCGTCGGCCATGGCCTGCTGGGTTCTCCAGTAGGTGTTCTGCACGACGGGGCGCTCCGGGTCGACCCATGCGGGTGGCCGGAGCCGGGGATGTCGGTCCGCGCCGAGGAAGATCTCCCAGCCCTTGTGGTGCACGGCGTCGTGGTGGTGGCCGCAGAGCAGGGCGAGGTTGTCCAGGTCGGTGGGGCCGTGGTCGAGCCAGTGCACGAGATGGTGGGCGATGCAGAAATCGGCCGGCCTGGTGCACCCGGGGAAGACGCAGCCGACGTCGCGGGCACAGATGGCCACCCACTGGGTGGGGGTGATGGTCCGCTTCTTGCGGCCCATTTCCAGCGGGGCGCGCCAGCGGTCCAGCACGACCCCGAAGACGTCGGCATCACACGCGAGACGCCGCACCGCCTGGGCGGACAGCGATTCCCCGCTCCCGGTGGTGCCGAAGCCTTGCCCGGCGCGGAGGGCGTCGATGGGCGTGGTGATGACCAGGTGCGGGCGTTCCCCGCGGGCACGGGGCAAGCGGCCCTTACGCATCGCTTGGAGGACGATCTCCAGCATCGCGTCGGCCTGGCGGATGCTGGGGACGCGGGCATCGCGGGTGCCGTCGACCGCCGGGACCGGTGCCGACAGTGCCGACATCGCGGCTTTGGCCAGGGCGATGTTCTCGTCGGTCTCGCGCCAGGCGATCGTCTGGGTGCCGTCGTGGTGGTTGCGGATGACCAGCCCGCGCCGGCCCTTCGCGCCCTCTTCCCGAGGTTCCACGCCGTCCGGGTCGATCATCGCGTCCAGGGCCTTGCCCAGGCGGCGCAGGTCGTCGGCGTGCAGGTGGGAGGCGTGGCCGATCAGGTAGGTCTCGGCGTCGGCCTTCTGCTCGCTGGTCGCGATCTTGGGCAGGCCTTCGACGGTCGCGTGGATCGCGGAGGCCTGCTCGTAGTTGATCCGGCCCTCACCCAGGGCGGCGCCGGTGGCACCGAAGCGGTCGTCGAAGGCGGCGGCGAGACGGGCCCGTTCCTTGGCCGCCCGCGGAGTCAGCTTCAGCAGCTGGGTCAGCCAGGCGCGGGTGCACGTGGCTCCGGTGGCGTCCGGGACGCTGCGCTCGGTGGCGTCCTGCACCACCTGGACCGACATCGCCGCGAGCTGCGACTCGGCCACGTTCAGGCCGCGGACCAGACTCACGACCTCGGCGTCGGCCAGCCGCCAGAGGTCTTCATCCAGGCGTTTACGGCAGGCCGAGATCGCGGCCTGCATGGCCGCGAAGTCCTCGAGCAGTGCCTCACCCACACCGCCAAACTAGACGGCGCCACTGACAGTTCACTCGCGTCACTGGAACCCCAGAACCCCTGTGCAGACGGGACTCTGACGTTACGTCAGCCAGCGCCGATGCCCATGCCGCCCGAGACGCCGAGGGTCTCCCCGGTGATGTAGGCGGCTTCGTCAGAGCAGAGGAACGCGACGGCGTTCGCGACCTCGCCAGGAGAGCCGAGGCGACCGAGCGGGGTCAGCTTCTTCATCGCGGCGATCATGTCGTCGCCCTTGGGGTGGGCGCGGACCTGGTCGAGCAGCGGAGTGTCGATCGGGCCCGGGAGGATCGTGTTCGACGTGATCGAGAAGCGGGCGTTCTCCAGGGCGATCGACTTCGAGAACACGATCACGCCGCCCTTGGTGGCGGCGTAGACGGCGTTGCCCTTCGAGCCGATGCGGCCGGCCTCGGACGCGACGTGGACGAGCCGGCCGTACCTGCGCTCCTGCATCCCGCGCAGCACGGCATGGGTGCAGGCGAAGGTGCCCTCGAGGTTCACCGAGACCAGACGTCGCCAGTAGGCGGGGGTCGCGTCGGTGAACCAGCAGTGCTCGTCGAAGCCCGCGTTGTTGACGAGGATGTCGGCGCCGATCGGTGACAACGTCGCCTCGACGGCGTCGAAGTCGGAGATGTCGAGCACCACCGCCGTGCCGCCGATCTCGGCCGCGACCTTCTCCGCCGGCTCTGCGTCGCGGTCGACGACATGCACCGCAGCGCCGCCCGCCGCGAGAGCCCGGCAGATGGCCTCGCCGATCCCGCGGCCGCCGCCGGTGACGATCGCGGTCCGGCCGGTGAAGTCGGGCATTGCTATTGCCCCCGGAACTCGGGCGTGCGCTTCTCGATCACCGCGGCGAGGGCCTCACGGGCGTCGGCGGTGCCGGAGAGCGCGGCCACGGTCCGCGACTCGTCCGGGAAGGCCTCCTCGATCGAGCGGCCGACGCCGTCCCACATCAGACGCTTCGCCGCCGCGAGCGCGAGCGGAGCGCCGGCGGCCAACGTCCGGGCCAGTGCGAAGGCCTCGTCCAACACCGCGTCGTCGTCGACCACCCGGTTCACCAGACCCAGCGCCTTCGCCTCGTCCGCGGTCAGCGTCGGATTCAGCAGCACGATCTCCATCGCGTTCCGGAAGCCCACGATCCGCTGCAACGCGACGGTTGAACCCGCATCCGGCGCCATCCCGGCCCGGGTGGCGCCCGACATGAACTTGGCCCGCCGCCCGGCGACGACCAGGTCGCCGGCGCACACCAGGCCCAGGCCACCGCCGCCGGCGGCGTACCCCTGCACGGCGACGACCACCGGCTGCTGCAACCGGATCAGCGACCCGGCCACCATGCCCAGCCACGTGGTCGCCTCCCGCAGATAATCGGGCAGGCCCTCGCCCTTGGACGCGAAATCCTTGACGTCACCGCCCGCGCAGAAGTGCCGTCCCTCGCCGGAGAGGACGACCACCCGCATCGCGGACTCGCCGTGGCAGCGCATCACCGCGTCGAACAGCGCCTTGAGGAACTCGTTGCTCATCGCATTGGACGCGTCCGGCCGGTTCAGCCGCAGGTGCCCGACCCCGTCGTCATGCAGGTCGAGCAGGACGTCACCCGCGGCGATCAGAGCCTTCGGTTCCGAACTCAAGTTTCGCTGTCCTTTCGACTGGTGAACGCATCCGTGGCCGCCTGGCCGGCGTCACCCAGGATGTGATCGATCACGGCCTCGGCCTCCAGGTCGAGACCGTGCTCCAGCGGCATCTCGAGGCCGGCGCGCATCAGCCGCTTGGACTGGGTCCTTGCCGCGCGGGAGCCGCGGGTCAAACGCGAAATCAGCGACTCCAGCGCGGCGTCCAGGTCGGCATCCGCCGCCACCTCGTACACCAGACCCCACTCCAGCGCCTGACGGGCCGTCAGGGGGTCACCGGTCAGCACGAGACCCGCCGCCCGCGAGAGGCCGACCAGACGGGGCAGCAACTGCGTGCCGCCACCGCCGGGAATCTGCCCGAACCGTGCGTGGATGTCCGAGAGCACCGCGGACTCCGCGGCGAGCACGAGATCGCAGGACAACAGCAGCTCGAACCCACCGGCGACGGCGTGGCCCTCGACGACCGCGACCACCGGCACCTCGGCCGCGGCGATCGCGGCGCGCGCGTCCCGGAACGCGGAGAACATGGTCGCGAGATCGTCGCGGCCCTTCGCCCGCAGCGCGGACAACTGCTCGACGTCCCCACCGGCACAGAAGGTGCCACCGGCGCCGCGGACGACGAGAACGTCGACCTCGGTCTCGAGCTCGCGCACGCCGGCGGCCAGGCCGTGGCTGAGCTCGACCGTGATGGCGTTCTTGGCGCCGGGCCGGTTCAGCGTCAGGTAGCCAACTCGACCATCGGCTCGGACCAGAACCTCGTCGCCGGAGCTCACTTCACGTACCGGACGATCGCCTCGAGCACCGCAGCCGGTTTCGTACCGCCCTGGATCTCGATGGTCCCGACCATCACGGCCTGGGCCCCGCCCTCGAACGTGGTGACCTCACCGATCGCCAGCGACATCCGGACCTCGGAGTTCACCGGCACCGGGGACGGGAAGCGGACCTTGTTGAAGCCGTAGTTCACTCCCATCGACACGTTGCGGACCTCGTAGATCTGCAGCATCAGTGCCGGGTAGAGGGACAGCGTCAACAGCCCGTGGGCGATCGTCTGCCCGAACGGTCCGGTCGCGGCGCGGTCGGGGTCGACGTGAATCCACTGGTGATCGCCGGTCGCGTCCGCGAACGTGTCGATCCGCTTCTGGTCGACGAGCATCCAGTCCGACGTGCCGAGCTCGGTTCCGGCCGCGGCGACGAACTCGTCGAGGCTTTCGAAGACCCGCATGAAGTGCTCCTAGAGGTTGAGCTTGTACGGGAGACGCTTGGTGGCGCACATGAAGTTACCCACCAAGTACTCCGGCTCGCCCACCTCGAAGTTCGGCGCGCGGGTGAGGATCTCCTTCCACAGGTGCCGCAGTTGGGTCTTGGCCAGCATGCTGCCCATGCAGAAGTGCGGCCCGCCGCCCCCGAATCCGACGTGCGGGTTCGGGCTCCGGGTCACGTCGAAGGTCCACGGATCGGCGAAGACGGCCTCGTCGCGGTTGCCGGACTCGTAGAACATGCCGATCCAGTCGCCCTCAGAGATGGCGATGCCGTTCAGCTCGGTGTCGCGGGTCGCGGTCCGGCGGAAGGTCATCACCGGGGTCGCCCAGCGCACCATCTCCTCGACCGCCGTCCCGATGTACGCGTCGAAGTCCTCCAGCAGCAGCTTGCGCGCCTCCGGGAAATCGGTGAGCGCCTTCGCCGCCTGCGAGGTGGTGTTGCGGGTCGTGTCGTTGCCGGCCACGGCCAGCAGGCAGAAGTACCCGGCGATCTCGTCGTCGGTGATCTTGACCCCGTCGATCTCGGCCTGGACCAGGCTGGTCATCAGGTCGTCCTGCGGGCTCTCCCGACGCGCGGCGCTCAGCGTGGTGGCGATCCGCAGCAGCGTGAGCATCGACTCCATGAGCAGCTCTTCCGGCAGGCGCCCATCGCGGACCTCCTCGTCCGCCCAGGCGACCAGGCCCTCGACGCCGGTCACGGCGTCCGCGTGGAACTCCTCCGGTACGCCCATCATGTCGAAGATCGTGAGCATGGGCAGGCGCGCGGACACGGTGTGAACGAAGTCGCCCTCCGGTCGCGTCAGCAGGTCGTCGACGATCAGGCGCGCACGTTCCTGGATCTGCTCCTCGATGATCCTGACCCGGCGCGGGGTGAACGCAGTCGAGACCAGCCGACGCAGCGCGGTGTGCCGGGGGGCGTCCATCGCCAGGAACGAGCTGATCGTCTCGAGGATCTCGGTCGGGACGTCCTCCAGGGTGATCCCGTTCCCGGAGCAGAAGTCCTCGGGGCGGGTCGAGACCTCTTTGATCAGCGCGTTGGAGGTGACGGCCCAGAAGCCCGGCTGCTGCTCGTCGGGCTCCATCATCGAACCCTCGGCCGGCGGGTGCCAGCTCAGCGGACGCTCCTGCCGCAGGATCGACAGCTCGTGGTCGCGGCCCCGGGGGTCCTTCGACCAGAACGCGAGCGGGGAGAGCGAGACCTGGTCGTAGTCGGGCTTGGGGTGGCCCATCGGACGTCCTTCCGCAGTGGACTTCGCACCGGCAGCACAATTAGTCTGGACACATTGTCCGAGGTCGAGCCCCTGCCGGTCAACTCCGACCTTTCTAGAACGGACTTTCAATATTGAATCTCCGTTCCAATAAACCTAGGCTGAGCCCATGACGCCCGGAATCTCACGCGCGTGCCTCTGGAGCGGACCGATCTTCATCGCGGTCTTCTTCGGCGGCATCCTCGCGGCCGGCTGGCTCCCGCCGCCGGCCGCGAACATGACCGCTCCCGAGATCTCCGACATGTACAACGCGAACATCGACGGCATCCGGACCGGCGCGCTGCTGATCGGCATGTCGAGCTTCTTCCAGGGCGTCTGGGCAGCCCTGATGAGTCGTCAGCTCCGCCGCATCGAGGGCGACCGGCCGCTGTTCACGTACATGCAGCTCGCCGCCGGCGGCTGCGGGATCCTCGTCGTGATGTTCCCGGCCTTTGCGTTCGCAGCCGCGGCGTACACCCCCGGGCGCGACCCCGAGATCACCGCGATCTTCCACAACTTCGGCTTCCTCTGCCTGGTCGGCATCGGCTGGCCCGCGATCCTGCAGTGCGTCGCGGTCGGTATGGCGACCCTCAGCGACAAGCGGGAGAACCCGGTCTTCCCGCGCTGGTTCGGCTACGCGAACCTCTGGGTGGCGTTCGCGTTCGGCCCCGGGCCGTTCATCATCTTCTTCCACACCGGCGCCTTCGCCTGGAACGGCTTCGCCACCTTCTGGATCCCGGCGAACGTCTTCGGTGTCTGGTTCGGAATGTGGTTCTTCATGCTGCGCAAGGCGATTGCGGACGAGGAAGCGGAGATCACGATGGCTGAGCTTCGCGACGTCGAACTTTCGGTGCAGCGCGGATGACCCTCACGCAGACCCCCCGCGACGTCCAGGAGGACCGGCCCGCGGCCATCCCCGGCGAACCCGGCCTGTGGCTCTTTCTGTTCGCGGACATGCTGTTGTTCGCGGCCCTGTTCGGCATCGTCATCTACATCCGGGACGACCAGCCTGACGTCTTCGCCGAGTCGCAGGCGACGCTGAGCCAGACGCTCGGCCTCGTCAACACGGTCCTGCTGCTCACCGGCTCACTCCTGGTCGCAATGGCGATTCACGGCACCCGAACCGGAGCCGGTCGCCCTGATCGCCTTCTGCTCGGCGCGATCGGTTGTGGCGCCACCTTCCTCGGCGTGAAGGTGCTCGAGTGGGGCTCGAGCATCGCCGACGGCCACACCGTCTCCACCAATGACTTCTACGGCGTCTACTACATGCTCACCGGGATCCACCTGGCGCACGTGACCATCGGCCTCGCTGTGCTGGTGGCGATGTGGCGCGAACTGGCCCGGCCCCAACGCCGGATCGCCTTCCTCGAAGGGGGCGGCTGCTACTGGCACCTGGTCGACCTGCTGTGGGTCGTCCTGTTCCCGCTCATCTACCTCATGCCGGTGGGCTGACGCATGGCGCTGACTACTTCCAACTCCCACACGGTGACGTTCCTCCGGACCTCGACCGGGATCACCTGGATCGTTCTCGTCGCCGCCACCCTGGCCGCGTGGTGGGTCGGGACCGACCACGGCCTGAGCGACCCCACCGCCTCGGCGGCGCTCCTGCTCGGCGTTGCGGTGGTCAAGATCTACCTGATCGGCATGGAGTTCATGGAGCTCCGGCGGGCCGATCCCCGGCTCCGTCGGGGTTTTCAGGCCTACTGCGCGCTGGTGGCCATCGGCCTGATCGGGATGCTCATTCTCCTCTGACGAACGGGCGGGGCGCTCAGATCGTCGGATCGCCGACCGGTCGGCCCGCGATCCCGTAGACCACGAGGTCGGTCATCTCCCGGGCAATCGTCTCCCCCGACGGCGGGCGGGCGACACCGCTGAAGAACCAGTCGTCGAAGACCGCCATCGACATCACCATGCCGAAGGTGGCGCGCACCGCCACGGTGGGGTTGGCCGCCAGGTCTCGGCCCGCCATCTCCCGGCGGGTGAAACGTTCGAGGCGCTCCAGCGGCCGGGCGAACGCGTCGGAGAGCGGTCCACCTTCCGGGTCGTCGCCCTCGGCGTCGAACGAGTTCGCCGCGATCAGTGCCACCACCAGGTCGCGGTGCTCACGCATCAGGTCGTGCAGCGCGTGGATCCAGGCGCCGGTCAGGTCTTCCGTCGACAGGCTGTTGGAGATGTAGGTGGCCTCCCACGAGTCGACGAAGTCATCGATCAGTTCGCGGAAGGGCTCGACCACCGCCGCGCGGAACAGCCCGACCTTGTTGCCGAAGTGCCGGAAGATCAGCGCCTCGTTGACGCCCGCCTCGGTGGCGATCTCGCGCGTGCTGGCACCGGCGTACCCGCGGGCCGCGAACAATCGTCGGGCGCTGTCGAGCAGCAGGCCCCGGACGACCGCCGACGGACGGCGGACCGCCCGCCGGGGCTCCTCGGTCGTGGGACCGGGCGCCCGACGGGTCAGTACCTCCCGCTCGGATCCGGGCACCTGAGCCTCCATCCTGCGACCAACCCTTGGTAACGCTCGCTACTTATTGTGCGTCAGTTGATGGGCTCAGAAGCCCTTGGGCAGACCCTTGAAGCACTCGAACTTCGAGCCCTTCGGAGCCGTGTACCCGCTCGGCGTCAGGTTCAGCAGCGCGTAGCAGTCGTTCTGCGTCGGCAACGCGTTCTTGTTGAACGTGATGTTCGGGGCGAGCCCGTCGAGCTTCTCGTTCTTGATCATCCAGAGCCCGTCGAGCAACATTTCCCGGGTGATCGGGCCGCTGCGCGCCTTCTCGAAGACGTTCGCGATCGCCTTCTCGAACAGCTTCCCGGACGTCCACTGGCTGATCGTGTTCTGGTCGATTGACGACCCCGGCGCGAACCGGTCGTACGCGGCCTTGAACGCCTTGCCACCCGCCGTGTCCGCGGCCTGGTAGGGCGCGTTGCCGGTGCCGAGGAAGACGCCCAGCTTGCGGAAGTTGGGGTCGAGCGCGGCTTCGGCACTGACCGACAAGGCGGACGTCGCCGCCGGCGGCGCGTAGCCCAGCGAGAGGCAGGACCGGGCAAAGCGCGCGTCGCCGGAGCCCTCAAGCGCGACGAATACCGCTTCAGCACCCGCGGCCTTCAACGCCTGGCACTCGGCGGTGTAGTCCGGCGACGTGATCGAAGAGACCTTGCGCAGCACGACCTCGAGTCCGGAGACCTTGGCCATCGCCTCGAAGTTCTCGTTGATCGTTCCGCAGATCGCGGCCTCGACGCAGTACACCAGCCCGACCTTCTTGGTGCCGGCCTTCAGCGCCGCTTCCTTGGTGGCTCCGGCGTACGCGGCGAGGGGTCCACCGCCCTGCGGGAAGAACCACTGACTGGCGAACCAGGGCGCTTCGATCATGTCGCCGCCGACGAACGGCACCTTGTTCTGCTCGGCGAACCGCTTCGCCGCCGAGAAGGTGGTCGGGACACCGGCGCCCACGATCGCGATCGCCTTCTTGTTGTTCACCATCTCGTTCAGGTTCGACGTGACGCGGGCCGGGTCGGCGGCGTCGTCCATCTGGTAGAGCTGCACCGGGTGGCACTGCACGCCGCCGGCGGCGTTGACGGCCCGCGCCCACAGGGCGAGACCGGCCCGCATGTTGAACGTCGAGGCGCCGATGATCCCGGAGGACGGCGACGTCTGGCCGAGAATGACCGGCGTCAGCGACTGCTTGCACGGGGCGTTCGGGCCGGTGGCCACGGTGGCACCGCCGGTCGCTCCGGCCGTCCCGCCGTTCTTCGCTCCCGTCGCCGCGGTACCTGTCGCAGCGGTGCCGGCTGCCGCGGTGCCGGTGGTCCCGGCGGCCGTGCCCGTGGCCGCGGTGCCGGTGGTGCCGGTCGGGGCGACGACGCCGGTCGCGCCGGTATCGACGGCGCCGGGCGCGATCACTCCGGTGTCGGCACCGAGCGCGGCTGCGTCGCCCCCGGCGGCCTGGGTGGAGATGGCGGAGCCGTCAGCGGCCGAGATCGCCTCGGAGGACATCCGGGTGCCGCAGCCGCTGAGCGGGACGACGATTGCGAGCAGACCCGCGACCGCAGCGGTGCGGCGGTTCCGGAGGCGCTGGTGCCCCAAGAGAGTGCGGTGGATGGTCATCGGGAGGCTCCAACGGGTTCGCGGTCGTCCGCCGCCAGTGGGCGTTCGACCTTGCTGTTCAGGTAGTCCTCGACCCGGACCGAGGCCGGGCCGACACGACGGGAGGAGAAGCGGGCAGCGGTCGATGCGTAGAGGCGATCGAAAGCACCTTGGGATCCGATCGCGGCGAGGATGGCCGCGAGGCCGAAGAACATCTGCAGGACCTGGTAGAAGTCCGGGTTGGTGATGTAGTTCGGCACGACGTAGAGCAGGATCGGCGCGACGATCGCGGCGACGACGGTGCGCCGTCCGGAGATCGCGAGCACCGCGAGCACGATCAGCGACTGGATGAAGAAGTAGCTCTCTGCGCTGACGGCGCCGAACATGGACGCGTACAGCGCTCCGCTGATCCCGGCCAGGAAGCCGGCGATGCAGAACACCAGGGTCCGGGAGATGTTGACCGCGAGACCGAGGGTGGACAGCGCCACCGGAGCGTCGGCCATCCCGCGCAGCAGGCGCCCGAGGCGGGAGCGTTCGATCCAGAGCACCAGGGCGATCGAGGCGACCGCGATCGCCAGCAGCAGGTAGAAGTAGTGGCTTTCGTTGGTGTCCATGTCCCAGAAGCCGGGGCGTTCGGTGTCGACGCTGCCGAAGCCGAACATGTAGTCCTTCGCGTAGAAGAACTGGTTCAGGACGATGCCGAAGCCGAAGGTGGCCAGGCCGAGGTAGAGCCCGGACAGGCGGATCGCCGGCACCGCGATGACCAGCGAGACCGGGATGCAGATCAACCCCGAGATCAGTAGGGCCAGCGCCCAGGGCATGCCGCGGCCCAGCATGTGCGCGAAGGTCGAGGCCCCGATCGCCGCGAAGCCGATCTGACCCAGGGAGATCTGTCCGGAGACCCGCACCAGCAGGTGCAGCGACAGGAACAGGGCCACCTGGGTGAGCGCCACATTCCACGCCACCTGGTGGGTGCCGGAGAACGCCGGAATGGCCAGCGCGGCGGCGAACACCAGGCCCATTCCGATGCGACGGTCCCGCAGCGAGAGCCTGCTCGCCTTGGCCGCGCGCGGCTTGACGGCCCGGCCGACCTCGACCAGGTGCTTGCGCGGAATCACCAGCAGACCGACGAACAACACGAGGAACGGGATCGTGAGGTCCAGGCCCGCGAGTTGCTCGCTGGCCGTGGAGAGATCTTTGGAGACCAACTTCTGCAGGAGCGCGACGATGACGCCACCCACGAAACACATCGGCAGGTTGCGAAACAGCGCGATGGTGGCCGCGCCGAACGCCTGCACGATGAGGATCGAGAGCACGTTGACGTCGACCTGCTGCTGCGTGGAGGCGAACAGGATGCCGGAGGCGGAGGCGAAGATCGATCCGATCACCCACGCGGTCCGCCGCACCCGGGTCGGGGACTCCCCGGTCATGTCGAGCAGCTGCGGGTCATCGACGACGCCGCGGATGGCGGTGCCGAGGCGGGTGTAGCGGAAGAACGCGAACAACCCGATCGCCGCCGCGGCGCCGATCCCGACGGTGATGCACGAGTCGACGGTGACCCCGACCCCGGAGACGGAGAAGGCCTCGTCCTGCGGGAAGAAGTAGTCGAAGCGGCGGCCCTGGCCGCTGTAGCGCAGCACGATCAAGGCCTGGATGAACACCAGCAGGCCGACCGTGCCGACAATCTTGTAGGCAGTGGACACCGGCGCCAGACCCGCCGCGAGGCGTTCCATCACCAGGCCGACGAGCGGACCGATCACGAATACGACGAGGAACGCCGCCACCGGCCACGGGACACCGTGCTGTTGACGCAGGTCGAAGAACGCGTACGCCGACAGCGCGCAGACCGCACCGTGGCCGAAGTTGAAGACACCGGAGGTCTTGTAGGTGAGCACCAGCCCCATGGCGCAGATGCCATAGATCGACCCGGTGACGATGCCGAAGATCAGATACGGGAGGTACTCGTTCATGCTGTGCTCCCTGATCCGCACACGCCGCAGGGGCCGAGACCGCGCGCGGCCGCGTCGACGGAGCTGATCTCCGAAACAGCCTTGCCCCGGGCGATCGGGCACTCGCTGCGGTGCACGATCGTCATGCCCGGTCCGACCACGAGGGTGGTCGCCATCTCCTCGACGACAGCCTGCTCGTCGGCGGAATGCAATTGCAGCCGGCCACGTTTGGTGACGGTGACCGACCAGCCCATCACGTCGGCCAGGTCGAACATCAACTGGCGCTGCCCGAGGCGGACCTCGCGCATCGCGACGGTGACCAGGTAGACCCCGCCGCAGGCCGCGATCGCGACACCGAAGAACGCCACTACGGTCCAGACCTCCTGCTCCCGCAGGCGGACCTCACCGCTGACCCCGAACCAGCCCCACACACCGATCGCCGCACCGATGACCGCGAGCACCGACGCACGGGTCACGTCGCTGCGTCGCCACGGCACCGGCTCACGCAGGTATCGGCGGCGACGACGCGCCCCCGACGTGTTCTCGACGGGGTTCTCGACCGTCGTGGCGACCGTTTCCGTCACGCCCGTCGTCTCAACCGCGGGCATGACGCTCAGTCAGCTCACGCTCCAGCAGGTTGCCGACCCGCCGCAGCTCACGCCACTCATCACGCAGGTCCGCGGTGATCCACAGCACGGCGGCGATTCCGAGCAGGAACACCCCGGTCAGGCCGGCCGAGACGATGTAGGGCATCTGCTCGGCAACGTGCTCGGTGCCGCTGGTGCCGATCCAGCCGATCAGCAGGGACACGGCCCCCGCGAGGGCGCAGGCGATCGCGATCGAGCGGTCCCACTGGGACCGGACCAGATTCAGGAATTCCATCGCGCGGACACACCCTTCGCACCCAGGAGGGCCGCGGCGAGCAGCCCCATAAGAGTCACACCGACCAGAGCCAGATAGATGGCCGAGAAGTCGCTGAACAGGAACGCCGGCAACCCGGCGGCAACAAGTGAGGCACCGTCAGAGCCGATACCGGCTTGCGGGGAGAGGTTCACGGTCGGCACGCCACCCGGGGTGGCGGGAAGGGTCCCGATGCCGGCCAGGTCCGTGCCGGACAGCCCGGCAGCAGGAGGAAGCGCACCGCCCGGCAGCGCGCCCGACGGGAATCCGGCGGCGGAGTCGACCCCCAGGCCACCGTCGGGTCCACCGGCGGTCTCGGGGGCGCGGCTGACCGCGGCCCGGGTGTCGCCGAGGATGAACGTGGCCGGGGTCGGGCCCTGGTAGAACGGGTTCTCCGGCGGCGCCGCGAAGGTGTACTGCACCGTGAAGACGCCACCGAGGATGCCGTCCTTGGTCTCGGTCGGCGCGGTGAAGCTCAACGTCACGCCCTGTGCCTTGAACGCCTGCACGACCGCGTCCGCCGGCAGCGCGTACTGCTGCGGCTTGCCCTCAAAGGGCTGCGTGATCACGAAGAAGCCGTTGCGAAAGCCGATCTTCGGCTCGACCAACGTCGCCCCGCCGTTCGGCACCGGGAACGCCGGCGCCGGGATCGGCTCCGGAGCGGGCACGCCCGGAACCGGGAGCGGGAACGGGATCGGGTAGGAACTCGGCGACTGCTCAGGGATCCGCAACACCAGACCCGGCACCGCGATCTCATCGATAGTGAAATTCGAGGTCCGGGTCAACGTGCCGTTCGCATCGGCGACCACCGCCACGGCGGAGTCGAAGCCCTTCACGCTGACCAGCGGGCCCAGCACCGTCAGCGGCGCAGAGGCGGTTGCACTCGCGATCACGTTGCCGTCCGCGCTCTCGTCCACCTCGGAGTGCGACACCGCTCCGGACCCGGCGGAGCCCGCGATCGCGTCGGCGACCGTCGAGGTCGAGCGGGACGTCGCGGACAACTCGATGCCGGGGTAGTTCACCCGGGCCGGCGCGCCCCCGAACGTCGAAGACGCGGTCAGCGGGTACGGCGGTACCGGAACCCCGAACAGACCGCTGACCACACCGGGCGCGGTCGCGACGTAGTCCCCGAAGTAGGGGAACGACGCGTTCGCGTCGCCCTTGTCCAGCGAGGACTGCACCACGTCGGTCTGCGGCCCACCGCCCTCGGGTCGCACACCACCCGGGATCGTCGAGTTCGAGAAGTACGAGTCGACCACGACCGACCGGGCGCTCGCCTGGTAGTAGGAGTCGACGTCCGCTCCCGCTGACGGCGTCCACACCAGGGAGCTGGCACCGAACACGGCCGCGGCGGCCAGTCCGGACCCGAGCAGCGGCACCGTTCCCGCGAGCCCTGTTTTACGCGGCATCGCCGCCTCCTCCGCTGCAAACAGCGACTGGATCTTGCAACTGGAATGAGTGTCTGGACTACGTGTAGCCAGTGGCTACTATACAGACGACTTCTGTGGGTTCAATCACAAAGGGGTTACACTGGTCGCCCTGTCTGGACACAGTGTTCAGAAATGCGGTGCACTTGTCTAGTGTCTGTAGGTAACGGAGGCGAAATGGCTGATCAGAGCGCTGTGGACGGGCTTGCCGTCCGCGACGTGTCGGTGCGCTACGGCGGTCATCTGGCCGTGGACCGGATCAGCCTGAACGCACCGAAGGGCCGGATCACCGGGTTGATCGGCCCGAACGGTGCGGGCAAGACGACGACCTTCAACGCCTGCTCGGGCCTGCTGCGCCCGACCTCGGGGACGGTGCATCTGTTCGGGGAGGACGTCACCGGATCGACTCCGCACCACCGGGCCCAGAAGGGCCTCGGGCGCACGTTCCAGCGCATGGAGCTCTTCGACTCCCTGACCGTGCGGGACAACGTCTCCCTCGGCCGCGAGGCCGGGCTGGCCGGCTCGAAGCCCTGGCGCCACATCCTCGGTAAGCGCTCGGACGCCGGCGTGGTGGCCACGGCCGTCGAGGACGCGATCGCCGCCTGCGGCATCACCGAGCTGATCGACCGCCGACCCGCCGACCTGTCCACCGGCCAACGGCGCCTGGTCGAGCTCGCCCGGTGCATGGCCGGCGGATTCCGGATCATGCTCCTCGACGAACCCTCCTCCGGCCTGGACAAGCCCGAGACGAAGCGGTTCGGCGAGATCCTGCGATCCCTGGTCGCGGAGCGCGGCATCGGGATCCTGATCGTCGAGCACGACATGGCCCTGGTCATGTCCACCTGCGACTACATCCACGTCCTGGACTTCGGTAAGCCCATCTTCGAAGGCACCGCACGCGAGGTCGGCACCTCCGACCTGGTCCGCGCGGCCTACCTCGGCAGCGAAGCCGTCGAGGAAGCACTCGAGGAGAATCACATGAGCACGTCCACCGGTGTGGAGGCCTAGATGTTCGAGCTTCAGGGTGTACACGCCGGCTACGCCGGCACCACCGTGCTGCGCGGAGTCGACCTCGTCGTACCCGAAGGCGCGGTCGTCGCGCTCCTCGGTGCCAACGGCGCCGGCAAGACCACCCTGCTGCGCCTGGCCTCCGGGCTGATCCACGCCACCGAGGGCCAGCTGATCCTCGACGGCGAGGACGTCACCCGCAAAGCCCCCCACCAGTTGGTGAAGCGCGGCATCTGCCACGTCCCCGAGGGCCGCGGCGTCTTCCCCTCCCTCACCGTGCGGGAGAACCTCGTCCTGCAGTCCCCCGCCGGCAAGGAGTCCGAATCCATCGAGAAGGCATGCAGCGCCTTCCCGCGCCTCGGCGAACGCCTGAATCAGGCCTGCGGCACCATGTCCGGCGGCGAGCAGCAGATGGTCGCCCTCGCGCGCACCTACGTGCAGAACCCCAAGGTCGCCCTCCTCGACGAGGTCTCGATGGGTCTGGCCCCGAAGATCGTCGACGAGATCTTCGAGTTTCTCGCGCTGCTCCGCGACCAGGGCTCGAGCCTGCTCCTGGTCGAGCAGTACGTCACCCGCGCCCTCGAGGTCGCCGACTACGTCTACCTGCTCAACAAGGGCGAAGTCGCCTTCGTCGGCCAACCCAGCGAACTCGACGGCGACGACGTCTTCGCCGAGTACGTCGGCGCCGACGTCGGCCACTAGGTGCGCTGCCCGGACCGGCGGTTCATCTCCCGCTGGTAGGCGTGGTCGAACCACATCTCCTGATACGTGTTGTCGCACTCGCGGCCGTCCTCGGCGACCCAGTGCGAGGTGCCGACGCGGATCGCGGCGTTCGGCCAGGCGACCGCGTTGCACATCGCGGTGGTGGTGCCCTCGAACCCGTACCGGCGGCCGTCGACAAGTTCCACGTCCACCCGCTGGCGCTGCGCGCTGTGCAGCACCGGGTGGTACTCGTGGACGGTCCGGGTCACGGATTTCACGCCGGCGTTCTTCCCGTCGACGATCATCCAGGCGAAGTAGTCCGGGCGCACGGTTGGAGCGACGTCGTAGACGCCGACCCAGTTCGGACCGGTCGATTCCTGCACGAAGCCGGCCGAGTTGAAGATCAGGTCGGCGCCGAAGTACATCGGCGTCCAGCCCACCGGAGGCAGCACGGGCAGCTTGGCGCGGCGTTGCATCGACTCGGTGCGGACCTGGCCCCAGGAGCGGTCGCGCGGGTTGAAGCAGTCGACGTCGTAGCGGTTGCCGTGCAGCACGAGCGTTCCGGTCATGTGCATCATCTGCTCGGTGCCGCCGGGTGACATCGCCGGATCCTTTTCGACGTCCTCGCCGGGGATGATGTGCCCCCGCGCGAACAGCGGAGTGAGGGCCTCCCCGGTGACGTCGAACCAGGTTCCGCCGTCCGGGCTGGTGTAGGTCAGGCGCACCACGCGACCCAGCTCGACGAACTCGATGCGCAGGCCGTTCTCGGTCGTCAGAGAGTTGTGGTCGATCGTGGGCCAGGCCTGCGTCATGCCGTAGTCCAGATACGCCATATCGAGCGGATCGTGGTTCGCGTCGCCCTGGAAGATGAGCACGCCGCCCTGGTTGCAGCCGAACGCCGGCCGGTTGAGGGAGTAGATGTACGCGCCGATCCGCTCCGACGGGATGTGGATACCGTGGTAGTGCGTCGAGAGCATTGCCGGGTCCCAGGACTGCCCCGGTGCGGGCCGCGGGACCCAGAGGTCGGACTCCGGCGGGTGTGTGGCGTGGGTGCTCATGCGGAAGCTCCAAGCGCAGGCTGGCCGTTCAGTTCACGCAACCGGTTGACAGTCGCGGCGGAGACGTCGACCGCTTCGCCGGCTTCGCCGAACTGGCCGCTGCCGAGCAGCGGGGAGTAGTCGACGAGATTGATCCAGGTCGCGCCCGCTTCGATGTAGGGCTGGATCTGCGCGGCGACCTCGTTCGGGGTGCCGCAGGCACGCGCTCCTCGTACGACCTCGGCCGGCACCTTGTCGATCACGGCCAGGGCGTCCTCGCGCGACCAGTCCGGGGAGATCAGGTCGCGGGCGTAGTTGTAGTCCGCTCGGATGGGGTGCTCGGTGCCGGCCCAGCTGCGGTAGTACTCGGCGTCGGTGATCAGCGCGGCGGCGTCCCATCTGGCGATCGGGTGGTTCACCAATTGCTCGACGGACTCGTCGTTGGTCCCGATCAGCGCGAAGGCGGTGACGTAGAACTCGATCGAGTCCGGGTCGCGCCCGGCCTTGTCCGCGCACTGCCGTACGTACGCAACATCCTCGGCATAACGCTCCGGGCTGGACCCGAACGGCTGCATGGTGATCCAGCCGTCGGCGTGTTCGCCCGCGATGGTGCGGGCGCGGCCGCCACCGGCGACGAAAACCTTCGGGATTTCGCCGCCGTACGGCGCTAGCGTCATCGTCGCGTTCTGCAACGACCAGATCGGGCCCTCGTAGATGACCGGGGCGTCCGAGGCCATCAGGAGCTTGGTGAGCTTCACGGACTCCTCAAGGTGCGTGAACGGCTTCGGGCGCGGGATGCCGTAGGGACTGAAGTGCCGCATCTCCCCGGTCCCGAGCCCCAGGAAGAACCGGCCCTGAGAGAAGTGACTGAGAGTCAGAGCGAGCTGCGCCAGATGGGCGGGGCCCCGGCGAAATACGTCGCAGACCGTCACTCCGAGGCCCAGCGTCGAGGTGTGGGTCGCCGCGTCGGTGGCCATCGGCCAGGGCTCCATGTACGCGTCGACGTCGACCACCGCGGCCGCGGGGATGATGTCCGGCGTCCAGATCGAGCGCGGAATCGTGAGCGACATCTGGTCGGCCCAGATCATGAAGTCGTACCCGGCCGCCTCGTATGCCTGCGCTGCCCCGCGGTTCATCCCGACGTCGGAAAACCCGCCGGCCATGCCGTACCTCACGTCCCGCATGTCTGACCCCGCCCTACGGTTGCTTGACCAAGCGGCAGATCTCGGCGGACGCCTCGATCGTCTGCTGCGGGTCGACCGGCATCAGCAGCGGCGCGAGGTCGGCGATCAGGTTCAGGTTCGCGCCGGCCTGCACGAACGGCTGAATCTCGGCGGCGATGTCGGCCGGGGTGCCGTGGAAGAAGGTCTTGCGGACCATCTCCGGCGTCACCCGGCTGAGAACGTCCTGGATCTGCTCGTAGGGCGTCGAGTTCGGCTTCATGTGCAAGGCGTAGTGCCAGTCGAGCGGCATGACCGGTTCGATGCCCTCCGGCTCCCAGTCGGCCATGTTGATCCGGCCGCCGGTCGCGGCGTACCACTTGAGCAGGGGGTTGTCGACGTACTGCTCGAACTCGTCCTTGTTCTTGAGAATGAACGTGATGTGGTGCAAGGCGAAGGTGAAGTCCTCCGCGCTGCGACCGAGTCCGGTCAACCGCTGCTTCCAGTCGGCGACCGCGGCGGCGTACTTCGCGGGGTCGGCATAAACGAATGGAGCACCGGTACCCATCCCGTCGGCGTGGGCGAGTGCCATCTCGATCAGCTTGGGGCCACCACCCATGGCGACGACCTCGGGACGGTTCTGCTGACCGCCCGCCCCGATCCAGGCGTCCTTCAACGTCCAGATCTCGCCCTCGAAGTTCACCGGCTCCTTCGCGTCCCAGAGCAGGCGCAGGATCTGCAGCGCCTCGTTCAGGCGCTTGAGTCCGACTGAGCGTTTACGGCCGAAGGGAGTGACGTGACGGACTTCGCCGGCGCCGAGGCTCAGCGTCGCCTTGCCCGGGGTGGCCGTCGCGAGCGTGGACATGGTCTGGGCGAGCTCCGGGGGCTCCCGCCGGATCGCGTCGGTGCAGGCCGCGAAGCCCATGCGCTCCAGCCCCGACAGCGCGAACGCGATCGTGATGAACGGGTCGGACACCGAATCCATGTCCGGCAACATCGCTGCCATCGGAGAGTTCTCCGGCGTCCACAGTGCCTGAGGCCACCAGCTCTGCAACTGGTCCCAGACCACGACCTGGTCGATCTGACCCGTCGCCTCCAGCGCCTGGGCGTAAGGCATCCCCATTTTCGGGCCGAGGTAGCGCGAGCCCCACAGGCCGATCCCGGTCCGCACAGCGCTCATCAGTTGGTCCTCTCGTCGTCGAGATCGATGACCAGCTGCTTCCGCAGCCGGTCCAGGTCATCGGCCGCCAGGCCGTGGTCGAACAGGTAGCCCGCCGCGTCGCCGTGCCGCTCGCGAACACCGGCGAGGACCTCGGCCATCAGCTCCGGCGGCGAGCCGAGACCGATCGCGGCGGTGTCCTCCGGGAGCCCCGCCCGGCGGGAGCGAGCCATCGCGACGGCGTGATAGCTGTCCGGCATCCGGCGTTCGGTCTCGACGTAGTCGTCGATCACGTCGGCGTCCGCGACCCCCAGCGCGGACTGGAGCAGCCCGGCCAGTACCCCGGTGCGGTCCTTGCCCGAAGAGCAGAAGAAGACGGCAGGGAGCGGTTCGTGGACGAGCAGGCGGACCACCTCGGCCAGCGCGTGCCCCCGCGACTCGACCAGCCAGCGGGTGAAGCCTTCCAGGGTGTGCGGCGCCCCCGGGTCGGCGGCGATGATCTCCAGTTCGTGCAGCCGCGCGGCGCCGGCGGTCGCGGGCTCGGCGTGCTTCTCCCCCGGCTCACGCAGGTCGATAGCCGTGCGCAGGCCGAGGGCCGCCGCGGCGTCGGCGTCGAGGCCGACGACGGCGTTGGAGCGCAGCAGCAGACCGGTGCGCAGCCTTCCACCGAGTACCTCGTGCCCGCCGAGGTCCCGGTAGTTGAACAGTTCCGCGGGAAGCACGGCTCAGATGCCCAGCCGCCGGCTGATCTCGACCAGGCCGAGAGACTCCTCGCCGTTCCAGGTCCATTTGGTGACGACCTCGCGGCAGATCCACATCTGCTCGTCGATCATCCGCTGCGGGGCCCGGCCGTAATTCAGCTGCGAGGGATTCATGCAGGTCCAGTAGTAGCCGTAGTCGAGGTTCTCGCCGTGGATGACGTGTTCCTTGCCATCGGCGGCCTTGAGCACGAAGTCGTAGGTCTTGTCGTCGAAGTCGTCGCGGCCCGGTCCCCAGTAGGGGCCGTCGACGTACTCGCACTCGACCAGTTCGCCGTCGATCACGACGTAGGGCGCGGCCCACTTCAGCCGACTGCCTTCGTCCATCGCCAGGCAACCGAAGATGTTGCCGGATCCGAACACGCCCCAGTGCCAGACGTGCCCGGTGAACTTGGAGTAGTCGCGAGGGCCGACGCTGTGGTCGCGGTAGCCGACGCCGTTCAGTGGGATGCGCTCCTCACCGATCTGCATCCAGCCCCAGTACCTGCCGGCCTGCTCGTACCGGACGTCGAACCCGGAGGCGAGGGCACCGTTGTTCTTGGCCTCGTGCATCGGCACGCAGCCCTCCCAACGGATGTCGAACGTGAACTTCACGGGAAGCTGGTCGACGGCGAGGAAGTTGTGCTTGTTGGTATGCGCGTCGGTGGCGAAGCAGGCCCCGTCGAAGGTGATCCGCCAGCTCTTGAGCGGTTCGAGGCACTCCATGTGCAGGGTGCCGTCACTGATCACGTTGGCCGTCTCGGCGTTGCCGAAGGTCACCGAGAGGTACTGACGGCCGTCGGGCATGGCGACAGCGAAGTCCCCGCGCCAGAGATCCGGGGCGCCGGCGACCAGGCCGAGGTGGTGGTAGAAGAACATCCCGGTCGCGTTGTCGGTGCCGGAGAAGAGCAGGTTCTCGCTCCACCCCGGAATGTCGTAGCGGGGCGGGCTGTGGTGCAGGTCCCGGACGGGGTCGATGCCGTACGGGTTCTCACGGGTGATGAGCGCCATCGTTTTCCTTAACTGAGACCCGCGGCCTGCGGGGAATCGATCGGCTTTTCCTTGGACAGGAAGGCGACGGTGGCGCCCCCGAGCTTGGCGTTCGTATTGGCCGGCAGGAGCTTGTTCTGCACGGCGAGGACCTTGGTGACCGGTCCGATGCCGGCGGTCATCCGTCCGGCCTGCACGGCGTCGTAGGCGATCCGCGCGCACTGTTCCGTCGTTGCGAGCAGGAACCCGAAGCGCGACCAGGCCTGCCCGTGCGGGGTGTCGTTCACGATGCCGGTGTCCTTCACCGGCGGCGGGAACGAGACCGACACCGAGATGCCCGCCGGCGCGAACTCACCGTGCAGGCTGCGGGTCAGGATCGTCATGTGGTGCTTGCACGGCCCGTAGAGGGCGTTGAACGGAGTGGCCGGCATCAGCGATGCCGCGGAGGCGACGTTCAGAATCTGTCCGAAGCCGCGTCGGATCATTCCGGGCAGCAGCCGGTGGATCAGCTCGGCGGGGGCGATCGCCATCACCCGCTGGTAGGCCTCGTGCTCGTCCCAGGTGTAGGACAGGTAGTGCCCGTCCATCGTGTAGCCGGCGTTGTTGACGAGCACGTCGACGTCCAGGCCCAGTTGATCGAGCGCGGCCACGAGTTCACGCGGTGCCATCGGGTCGGCCAGGTCAGCGGTCATCACGGTGCAGCTCACCCCGTGCCGCGCTTCGATCTCGATCGCGGCCCGCTCCAGCAGCTCCTTGCGCCGCGCGACCAGCACCAGGTCGTGCCGGTTCTCCGCGAGCAGTTCGGCAAAAGCGCGGCCGATGCCGGCCGAAGCGCCGGTAACCAGGGCCCGCAGGGGGCGCTGGGCGAGAATCTGTGCGCGGCCCGCCTCGCGCTTGCGAAGGTGCTTGCTCTGACGTGTCATCACTTCTCCTCGGCTCGGGAGAGCACCTCGACGCGACCGGCGGTGCCGTCGACCCGGACCCGGTCCCCGGTACGAAGTTCGCGCGTTCCGGTACGGGTGTTGATCACGCAGGGCAGGCCCAATTCGCGGGCCACGATCGCGCCGTGGCTCATCGGACTGCCGACGTCAATGACGAGGGCGTTGGCGGCCAGGAACAACGAGGCCCATGACGGGTCGGTGGTCTCACAGACCAGGACCTCGCCGTCGTCGAACTCGTCGAGCATCGGGTCGCGGACGATTCGCACGATCCCCTCGGCAACCCCGGGGCTGCCGGGGATCGCCACCAGCTCTGAGGTCCCGGTGGCCGCGGCCCGGGCGTCCACGCGGGTCACCGCAGGGACGCCCTCCCAGGTCTGCGGGAGGTCGATGAGCAGGTACTCCTCGCGCTTGGCGCGACGGAAGGCGACGGTCTCCTGCCAGTCCACGTGTCCGTCGTCAGCGACGAGTTCATCGAGAGTCAGATAGGCGACGTCGTCGACCTCGCCGAGACGTCCGTCCTTGACCAGGAACTCGCCGATCCGACGCGAGGAGGCGCGGCCGACGTCGATCGAGTGCAGCAACGTCGCCTTGCCCGTTTCGCGCAGCGGCCAGAACTTGTCCGAGAGGGAGAGCAGGAACTTCGCGGCCGGCCGCTTCAGCCGCGGGAGCGCGGCCATCAGCTCGGCACTGGCCGTCGCCCGCTGGGCAGCGACCACCGGTCCGAGCAGATGTGGCGCCCGGTCCTCGGGCATGCCGCGGTAGGTCGCGAGCACCGAGTCGAGCGCGGCCGGGTTCTCGCGCCACACGGTGGCCGAGGCCGCGGCCTCGCCCGGGCCGTGGAAGCCGTACTGCCCGAGGAAGTCCTCGACACTGACGCGGCCCCGCGAGACCTCCCAGAGCACCTTGAGCATCTCGGTCTCCTCCAGCGAACCGCCGCCGCGGGAGAGCTCGAGCAACAGGTCCGGCCGACCGGCACCCTCGACCAGAACGCGCACCTGATCGAGCACGCCCTGGGTGAGAAACGTGCCCAGCGTGTGCGGGCGCATCACCCGCGTCATGTTGTCCTGCGCGCCTTGCAGACGCAGTCGCGCCTTGACCAGGTCGTCGGAGCCGACCTGGGCGATCGAACGGCGCCACCAATCCTGGCTGCGGTCGAATTCGCGCTGCATCCACCCCGCGACCTTGGCCGCTGCGCGGGGCGCCTTCAGGCCGACGATCGGGTAGCGCCACGGGGCGCCCTGCTTGGCGATGCCCGGACGCACGTTGGCGAAGAGTTGCAGTTCGACCGCGTCGCCGGAAGTTCCCGGCGTCTTGTCGGCGCAGGCGCGGATCAGGTCGATGTTGGCGCAGAAGCGGCCGTAGATGACCGAACAGATCCGTTCGTCGATGTCGTCGGAGAAGCACTGCCTTCGACTCCGGCAGCACGCCGAGCTCGACGAACGCACCGAGAGTGCCGACGCTGACCGGCCGCAACCAGAAGCTGCCGGAGAGCGGGGTGACGATGCCGGGCAGATTCTCCTCGGCGTTGATCGTCGTCCAGTAGGTCCTGCTCGAACCCGGTTGGTGCAGCGGATCGCTGATGCTCATGATGTGCCTTCCGCCTGGCGAGCCAGGCCGTCGAGAATCAGGTGCAGGCCGACCGCGAACTCGGCCTCGCTGCCCCGGGTCAGCAGGTGCGGGGTGACGGCCGCGACGTTCGGCAGTTCCTCAGGGTTCACGCCGCGCACGTGCTTGGAGTAGTCCTCGGCGCCGTCAGCCGTCTGATGCAGCCGGAACATCGCCGAGCCGAAGGTGTAGGCGATCAGGGTGCTCATCCCCGCGACCGCGTGCGCGCCGTCCAGCCCGCCCCGGCGCAGCATGCCGAGCGCGGCCTCCGCGCTACGCAGGGCGCCCGGGCCGGAGATCGGCCGCGCGGCATCGGCGTAGAGCACCGCCGGGTGGGCCAGCAGCAGCGCCCGCAGGTTCGTGAACAGCGCCTTGAGCTGCTCGGTCCAGGTTCCCCTCTGAGGGATCGTCAGTTCGGCGATGGCCCGCTCGGTGATCCGCTCGATCAGTTCGTCCTTGGTGCGGACGTGGCCGTACAGGGTCATCACCCCGACGCCGAGATCGCCGGCCAATCGGCGCATGCTCAGCGCCTCCAGCCCTTCGGTGTCCGCGATACGCAGCGCGGTCACCTCGACGTCGTCGACGGTCACCGAACCGCGCGCTACCCGTGTCTGAGCCGGCTTCGTCTGCATGGTGGCGCGACGCTACCGTACGTTGTACGGTACGGCAATCCTCTGGAGGTGCGGATGGTCGGCGATCGGTTGGTCGTGCTCGGTGCGACCGGTGCGACCGGGCGGCGTGTGCTGCGCCTGGCCGCGGCCGCCGGCCTGAGCCCGGTGGCGGTCGGCCGTCGTGCGGACGCCCTTGCCGCGGTCACCGCCGGACTGGACGTCGAGGGCCGGGTCGCCTCCCTGGACCCGCACGAGCTCGACCGCGTGCTCGCCGATGCCGCGGTGGTGATCGGTGCCATCGGCCCCGCCACCCACTACGGGCCGGCGATGCTGGCCGCCACTCTGCGAGCGGGCGCGCACTGGATCGACTTCTCCGGCGAACCGCGCTGGGTGCAGCGGGTGGCCACCCACTTCGACGAGCGGGCCGCTGAGGCCAAGGTGACGCTGCTGCCGTCGCTCGGCCTGGGGATCGCCGCCGACCTCGCGGCCGTCCGCGCGGCCGCGGAGGTGGGCGAGGTCCACCGGCTCACCGTCGCCTACCGGATCGTCGGGATGAAGCCGTCGGTCGCCACCGCGCGCTCGACCGTGGAGATTCTCGCCGGTGAGGCGCCGCTCGCCACGAGCCGCGGCGTGGAGTTCCGCCCCGCCGGGCGCTCCGACGCACCGCTGTCCGGCATCCGGTTCCCCCTCCCCGACGCCGTGCTCCTGCACACGGTGTGGCCGAATGCGCAGATCCAGTCGGTGATGCAGGTGCCGGCCCCGTCGGTGGCCGGCGCCGTGATGGTCGGCCTCGGCGCCGCCCTGCGCCGACCCCGCGTGCTGCGGACCGTGCGCCGCGGCTTCGCGGCCTGGGCAGACCGCCCGAGCGACCACGCCCGCGGCGGGGGTGGGCGGGCCACGACGACCGTCCGCGCCGAAGGCTCCGGGGGCCGCTGCACCGTCGTGGGATCCGTGACCGACGTCTACGACGTCACCGCCCGCAGCGGCTTCCTGGCCGCCCGCGCCCTGCTGGCCGGTGCCGGCGAACCAGGAATGCGTGCTTGGTCTTCCGTGGCCGGTTCCTCCGACACCGTGGCCGCCGAAGCCGGCGTCCACCTCTCCCCCGTCCGCACCTCCTGAGGAGTTCCTCTGTGCCACGCTCGCTGATGCTCGCCTTCACCAGCCCCGTCTCCGAGGCCACCGAGGACGACTACAACCGCTGGTACGACACGAAGCACCTGCACGACGTTGTCGGTATCAAAGGCGTCGTCGCCGCGACCCGGTACAGGCTCGCGCAGGGCGTCGAGACACTGCCCGGCGTAAATGGACCCCAGCAGAAATACCTCGCGATCTACGAGCTTGAGGCCGAGACGGTCGAGGAGTTGGATGCGTTCTGCGGCAACCTGCGCGATGCTCTGGCCACCGGTCAGGCCGATATCGACCCTTCACTCGACATGGCTGACCTCGGTGCGTCCCTCGCCCTGCCTGTCGGTGAGCGGCTGCTCAGCCCGAATACGGAGGGATGATGTCGGAAGCCACCACCGAGTCGCGCGCGGCCGGTCGACGCCCCTTGGAGGGCGCCCCGCCGGCGACCGTCACCAACCTGCGGATCCTGGTGTGGACCGGCCCGGTCTGCGTGCTGATGGTGTTCTTCGGCCTCTTCGTGATGGCCGGATTCTTCCCGCCGCCGTCGCCCGAGAAGACCGGAGCAGAAGTCGCCGAGCTCTGGCAGGACAACCAACGCCTGAAGCAGGCCGGCATGATTCTCTGCTTCATCGGCGGGACGCTCTACGCCACCTTCTCGCTCGCGATCGGCTTCCTCCTGCGCAAGTGCACCGACGACGTGATCATGCCGATCACCCAGACCGTGCTCGGCGTATTCGGGACGGTGTATTTCAGCTTCAACTTCCTGATCCTCGCGGTCGCCGGCTTCCGACCGGGCGGACCCGAGGGCTCAACCCAGACGCTGCACGATCTCGGCTTCGTCATGACGTTCAGCCCGGCCGCGCCGTTCTTCCTGCAGTACTTCGCGATCGCCCTGGCGATCCTGCAGATCCCGGATCTGAAGCCGCTGATTCCCCGCTGGGTGGCCTACTTCAACATGTGGGTCGCGATCGGCCTGATCCCGCCGAGCTTCATCCCGCTCTTCGACTCCGGGCCGCTCGCCTGGGACGGCTTGCTCGGGTTCTACATCCCCGTCGTTGTGTTCGGGGCGTGGTTCGCGGTCATGGTGCCGATCCTGCTGCGGCTACTTCCGCGCACCAAGGTGACCTAGCGCCCGCTCCGCGGCGAGGGCACCGCACATGCCGTGGGCGCCGGGTCCGGGTGGGACCGCGGCCGAGCACAGGTACATGCCGGGGACTCCGGTGTCGTAGGGCTGCGGAGTGATCCGTGGACCGAACAACAACTGCGGTGTGTTCTTCGCGCCGGTGACGATGTCGCCGCCGACGAAGTTCGGGTTGTACTGGGCCATCTCGGTGGTGGAGCGCACCGCGGTGCCGACGATCCGCTCCCGGAAGCCGGGGGCGAACCGCTCGATCTGTGCGGTGATCGCCTCGGTGGCGTCGCCGGTCCAGCCGTGCGGGACGTGAGCGTAGGTCCACAGCGGCGCGATGCTGCCGGCCATGCGCATCGGGTCCGCGACGTGCTGCTGGGCGACGAGCACGAAGGGTCGCTCGGGCATCTTGCCCGCATGCACGGTCTTCTCGTTGGCGGCGATCTCGGCGAACGTGCCGCCAAGGTGCACGGTGCCGGCGCGGGCGATGGCTTCGTTCGCCCAGGGCACCCCGCCGTCGACCGCGAAGTCCACCTTGAACGCGCCGGGGCCGTGCTCGAAACGCTGATAGGCGCGGCGAACGCGCGCCGGCAGGCGGTCACCGAGGATCTCCGCGAGGGCGCCCGGCGCGACGTCGAAGAGCACGGCATCCGCGGGGGGCAGGTCGGACGCCGACCGGACGTGCGTGTTCACCTCGATGCGGCCGCCGTGCTCGGCGATCACGGTGGCGAGAGCGTCGGTGATCGTCCGCGACCCGCCTCCGGCCACCGCCCAGCCGTGCCGGTGACCCGCCGTCAGAATTCCGAGGCCGATCGCTGACGTGAAGGGCCGGTTCAGCGGCCGGATGGCGTGGGCGGCGACTCCGCCCCACAGCGCCCGAGCCGCGTCGGTGGAGAATCCCCGGGCCAGCACCGACGCGGGCAACATCGTCGGGATGCCGAACCGGGCGAGCCGGATCGGGTGGGACGGCATGCGGATCAGCGGCCTGAGGATGTCCTCGGAGAGCGCGTCGTAGCCGGCTGAGGTCCGGCCGAACAGCGCGCGCCAGCGTCGCCCGTCCGCGCCGAGTCCGTCGGCGGTCTCCGTGACCGACCGGTACAGCAGCGCGGCTTCGCCCCCGTCCAGCGGATGGGCGCAGTCGATCTCCGCCCACCGCCAGGTCAGACCGCGCTTCTCGAGTTCGAGCTCACGGAGGACCGTCGAGCCCACCGCGATCGGGTGGACGGCGGAGCAGTGGTCGTGGAGCAGGCCGGGCACGATCGCCTCGGACGTGCGGGTGCCACCGCCGATCTCGGCGGTGGCCTCCAGCACCGTGACGTCAACCCCGGCCTTGGCCAGGACCGCGGCGGCGGCGAGCCCGTTCGGGCCCGCCCCCACCACAACGGCTGTGCTCAAGCTGTGCTGCTCAAGCAGGCTGCTCGGCCGGCTGTCCCGCGGTCTTCGGGACGCCGTTGCGGATCGACTCCGGGACCGTGTAGTTGCCGGGCCGGACGTAGCCCTCACGGGTCCAGGTGACGTTGAGGTTGATCGGGCCGTTGGGCAGCCAGGGCTGCTCGTTCACGGCCTCCGCGACGTTCCAGGTGCCCCGCTCCAGGACACCGCCGCCGGCACTGCCGAGCAGGCCGACGTCGATCACCTTGTAGGTCTGCGTCGGCTTGTGGATCGGCTGCGACTCGACCCAGACCACGATGAACTCGCCCGGCTCGAACTGGCACCGCTTCTGGATCGCGGTGAGCAGGCGCTCGTCGTGGAAGTGGCCATCACCGAAGTTGAACCCGACGATCGAGTTGCAGGCGAACTCCGCCTCGCGGATGGTCGCCTTGTCGAGGTCCGGCACGTGGTGCATGAGCAGCGAGTACAGACCGCGGGCCTGGCTGTGCAGGGTGCGCCAGCCGATGGTCTGCTGCATCGTGATCTCGGCGATCGCGTCCGGGTAGCCCATGCCGGTGGTCAGCTGGTCGATCTGGTTGAGGTGCGGTCGCGGGGTCAGCTTGTTGAGCTTGGCCTCCACCTCGCGGGACTTGAACGCCCACTGCGCCGAGGCCCAGTTGCCCGCGTACTGCCGCATCGACGGCAGGAAGGAGACCAGGTCCGGGCGGAGGTTGCCGAGGATCGGGAAGGTCAGACCGATCACGAGGACCAGGAGCAGCAGCCCACCGTTGATGTCGCCGACCCCGAAACCGTCCTGGGCCGGGAAGCCGGCGAACAGGAACACCGTCGCGTAGGCGAACAGAATGTTCCACTCCAGGGGCACGGCCAGCGGGAACGCCGAGACGATGAAGATGTGGAAGATCACCATGCCCACGACCGTGGCGATGGTGAGCTCGCGGTTGGTCGAGAACAGCAGGATCAGCGGGAGCGCGAGCTCCACGAAGGTGCCGCCGCCGTGCGCCAGGAACTGCGAGATCTTGCCGGGCCGCAGGTCGGTCGGGAAGTCCTTGTACATCATCCGCTTGATCTTCTTCGACGGCAGCGCCGGCGAGTTCGACATCATCGGCGCCACCACGTTGCTGAAGTGGTGACCGAACTTGGAGATGCCGGCGCCGATCCAGATGATGCAGATCGCGATCTTGACCGCGACGATCATGTCGACGAAGTCGAACACGGCGAAGAAGAGGATCCACGGCGCGTACTGCTCGGTCCGCGCGGCCAGGAAGACGACCGTGTCGCGCAGGCCGATCAGGCCGAGGAGGACCAACGGCACGATCAGCAGCACCGGGCTCACCAGGCCGTCGTCCTCGGGGGAACAGATCGCGACCAGCAGGGCGGCGAGAAAGCCGAGGTAGAGCCCGACGTCGACGATCGTGCGGGAGTCACCCTCGGTGAAGGGCACCGACTTCCAGGGCCGGACGCGCAGCGTCCCGACCTTCGCCCAGAAGCGGACGCCCGCCGTCATCGGCTTGAAGGTGCCCGAGAGCGGGCCCCACGAGCCGGCCACCCCGAGGGCTTCGAGCAGCATCGTCCACAGGACGAGCTTCTGGAACACGATCGGCTGGTCCCACCACTGGTCGACCTCCCAGGGCGCCATCCCGATGTCCGACGTCCACACCGCGAGGCACACGCCCACGGTGATGTAGAAGACCAGCAGCTTGGTGATGTAGATGGTGTGGACCATCTTCGGCGTCCCGAAGCCGTACTCGCCCCAGTGCAGCGCGAGGGTCTTCGTGCGCTCCATCAGTGGCTTGTCGAGGAAGGTCTCTGGATCGACCGGCGGGAAATCAGGCGTTTTGAATCCCATTGCTTCGCACTCCCGGGGACGAACTGGAACAAAGGTGGTGGAGCCAATAGGGCCCCACGCTAGGACAGGTTGTGACGGGGGCCACTAGGCGCGCCTCATCAAATCCCCGCGAGTTCTTGTGACTCGGGCACAGTCCGGCCTCGGGCCGAACCTGAGAAATCCCCAGGGATCAGCGCAGCGCCGCCGTGACGGCCTTCTGCAACGCCCGGTGCAGCTCGGCGGTCGCGTCGCGGTCGGTGCGGACGCGCACGAGGCGCAGCCCCGGCGCCGGCTCCAGCGCCGCGTCCAGCTCCGAGGCGGTGGCCACCGCGGTGGCCGGGATGCCGGCCGCGGTCGCGTCCGCGATCAGGTCCAGGGAGTGCGGAGTGCCGAACACCCGCTCGAAACCGGCCACCCCGGCCTGGGGCAGCATCGAGAAGATGCCGCCGCCGTCGTTGTCGACCACGACGACGATGAGATCGGGGCGCGGTTCGTCCGGGCCGAGCACCAGGCCGTTGCGGTCGTAGAGATAGGTCAGGTCGCCCATCAGGGCGACGGCCGCTCCCCCACCCGCGCCCTGGTGCGCCAGGGCCGCCCCGATCGCGGTCGAGACGACACCGTCGATGCCGTTCGCCCCGCGGTTGCCGAGCACCCGCAGGTCGCGCCGGGCCGGCAGGCAGAGCTCGAGATCGCGCACCGCGCGGCTGGGCCCGGTCACCAGCAGCGAGCCGGCCGGCAGGTCGCGACCCAAGGCGCGGGCCACCCCGGGCTCGGTCAGCTCGTGGCTGTCGTCCAGCACCGCGTCGACCGCCGAGGCAGCGGCCTCGGACGCCTCCCGCCAGCGGTCCCCCCACGCGCCCCGCTCGCGCGCGGCGACCGGGACGGTGTCGAGTACCAGTTCCGCGGTGCGGGTCGGGTCCGCCCAGCGCCGATGGGCGTCCACCACGACCTGCCGGCGGGCGGTCCGCATCCAGGACAGCAAGGAGCGGGACAGCCCCGGGCGTCCGACCGTCACGAGAAGGTCCGGTGCCGCGGACCCGAAGTTTGCGTCAGCCAGGATCAGCGGGTAGGCCGCGACCGCCTGCGGCCCGAACCGCGCGCCGCTGGTGGGCTCGGCGAACAGCGGCCAGCCACAGGCTCTGGCCAGCGCAACCGCGGCTGCCGGATCGGGCGCATCGGCTCCGACGACGACGGCGCCGCGTTCGGGGACGGGACCGCCGAGGACGTCGGTGAGGTCCGGGGCGCCGCCTGGAACCGACGGACGCACCGTCACCCACGGCCGGCCGCCCGACCGGCCGTCCAGCGGCTCGGGCCAGTTCTCCGTGCCGTCCGGGAGCAGGGGTTCGCGCAAAGCCACGTTGAGATGGACGGGGCCGTCGGCGCTCGCGGCGACGGCGCGGCCAACCAGCGAGCGCCAGTAGGCGACCTGGCCGGGAATCGCCTCGGGAACCCCGACCTCGGAGAACATCCGGACCGACCGGCCGTACAGGCCGAGCTGGTCGATCGTCTGGCTCGCGCCCGTCCCGCGGAGCTCCGGGGGCCGGTCGGCGGTCAGCACGAGGAGGCCGATCCCGGCGGCGTCAGCCTCGACCACGGCGGGATGGAACGCGGCGGCCGCCGTGCCGGAGGTGCACACCACCGGTACGCAGCGTCCGCTCGCCGCGGCCAGGCCGAGCGCAAGGAAGGCCGCCGAGCGCTCGTCGATGCGGACATGGATGCGCAGGCCCTCCTGCGCCAGCAGCGCCAGGGCCAGCGGGCCGGAGCGGGAGCCGGGCGCGATCACCGCCTCGGTCACGCCGCACCGGGCGAGTTCGTCGGCCAGGACCCGCGCCAACGCCGTAGCCGGGTTCACCGGCCCTGCTCGGCTCGCACGCGCTCCACGAGCGCAATTCTCTCCCGCCAGTGCGCGGTGCGCTCCGCCGAGGCCGCCGCGGCGGCCAGCAACGCCGGGTCGGGCTCGGGTCGACGCACCGTCAGATACCCGTCGACCGGCAGGAAGGGATCGGCCACGACGTCGCGGTCCAGCAGGGCCACGGTGGCCAGGCCGCAGGCGTAGGGCAGCTCGGGCAGGGCGGCGGCGAGCGCTATCCCGGCGGCGATCCCGATGGACGTGTCCAGCGCGGACGACACGACGGCCGGCAGGCCGATCGCCTCGACGATCTCGAGCGCGGCGCGGACGCCCCCGAGTGGGGCGACCTTTACGACGGCGATGTCGGCCGCCTCCGCCTTCGCGACCAGCAGCGGGTCCTCCGCGCGGCGGATGGATTCGTCGGCCGCGATCGGGACGTTGACGCGGCGGCGCACCGCGGCCAGGTCGGCCACCGAGGCGCACGGCTGCTCGACGTACTCGAGCCCGACCGCGCGATGCAGCGCGGCGATCGCGTCGATCGCCTGCTCGACGTCCCACCCGCCGTTCGCGTCGACCCGGATCCGCCCGTCAGGTCCGAGCGCATCGCGCACCGCGAGCACGCGATCCAGGTCGGCGATGAAGTCCTGCCCGCGCTCGGCGACCTTCACCTTCGCCGTACGGCAGCCGGCCGACGCCCGCACGATCTGGATCGCGCGGGCCGGCTCGCAGGCCGGGACCGTGACGTTGACCGGGATCCGGTCGCGGACTGGCGCGGGCCAGCCTTCGAACGCCGCCTCGTGCGCCGCCCGCAGCCACGCGACACACTCGGCCGGGTCGTACTCGGCGAATGGCGCGAACTCGCCCCACCCCGCCGGACCCTGCAGCAAGGCACCCTCGCGGACATCGATCCCGCGGAAGCGCGTCCGCATCCGGATCGAGTACACAACGGGGTCGGCGCTCACTCGGCGAAGGCCTCCGCCAGCAACTCGTAGGACCGGAGCCGGTCGGTATGACTCCACACGTTGGTGACCACCATGGCCTCGTCCGCGCCCGCGGCTTCGACGCGGCGTTCGATCTCGTCGCGGACGGTCTTGGGGCTGCCCACGACGGTCAGTCTCCGCCGCCGCTCGATCGATGCGCGGTCCCCGGCGGTGAAGGGGTAGGCGTCAGCCTCTTCCGGACTGGGCAGCGGCAGGAACTCTCCCTGCTCGATCCGCAGCCAGGCGAGCTCCATCGTGCTCGCGAGCCGTTGCGCGTCGTCGTCCGTCTCGGCGCAGACCGCGGCGAGACCGAGGATCGCGAGGGGTCGCTCGAACCCTTCTGAAGCCTGAAAGTTCTCGCGGTACGCGCGAAGAGCCGGGGCCGGGTCGGTCGCTGAGAAGTGGGCGGCGAAGGCGTAACCCAGGCCGGCCCGGCCGGCGCTCGTCGCGCTGGCACCGGAGGAGCCGAGCAGGAACATCGGCGGCAGCTGCACGTCCGGCGGCATGACCTGGAGCCGGGCGAACGGGTGGCTCGGTTCGTAGAGCCGGCGGGACAGCGACATCAGTTCGGTCATCAGCGGCGAGAACGCACTGCCGTCGAACGCGCGGAGTGCCTGCGACGCCACGGGCTCGGAACCGGGCGCGCGGCCGATGCCGAGATCGATCCGGCCGGGGTGCAACGCGGCGAGGGTGTGGAACGCCTCCGCGATCCGCAGCGGCACGTGGTTGGGCAGCATGATCCCGCCGGACCCGACCCGGATCCGCTCGGTGTGCGCGGCCACGTGCGCGATCAGTACCTCGGGCGAACTGCTCGCCACGCTCGGCAGGCTGTGGTGCTCCGCGAACCAGTACCGGACGAAGCCGAGGCGCTCCGCCAGCCGCGCGAGGTCGACGGTGCGGCGCACGGACTCCGCCGCCGGCGTTCCGCTGGACACCGGCGCGAGGTCGAGGACGGACAGCGGGAGGCTCATGGCGTCCCCATTCTGCGTTGAGTCCGGCCAACGGTGGGCTATAGCCCTCAGTTGGCCGGACGCAACGGCTCAGTACGGTGGCGCGATGGTCTCCGAGATTTTCGACGCGAGCGCGTGGAAGCAGGTCGACGGCTTCGACTTCGTCGACATCACCTACCACCGGGCGCTGGACACCGGCGCAGTGCGGATCGCGTTCAACCGGCCGGAGGTGCGCAACGCATTCCGGCCCTCGACCGTCGACGAGCTGTACCGGGCGCTGGACCACGCGCGCATGACCTCCGACGTCGGCTGCGTGCTGCTGACCGGCAACGGGCCGGCTCCGAAGGACGGCGTCTGGGCGTTCTGCTCCGGCGGGGACCAGCGGATCCGTGGCCGCACGGGCTACCAGTACGCCTCCGGGGAGACGGCGGAAACGGTCGACCCGGCCCGGGCCGGGCGGCTGCACATCCTGGAGGTACAGCGGCTGATCCGCTTCATGCCGAAGATCGTGATCGCGGTGATCCCCGGCTGGGCCGCCGGTGGCGGGCACTCGCTCTACGTCATTGCCGACCTCGCGATCGCGTCCCGCGAACACGCCCGGTTCAAGCAGACCGACGCCGACGTCGGCTCCTTCGACGGTGGTTACGGCTCCGCGTACCTGGCCCGCCAGGTCGGCCAGAAGTTCGCGCGGGAGATCTTCTTCCTGGGCGAGGAGTACTCCGCCGACGACGCCTACCGGATGGGCGCGGTCAACCGCGTCGTGCCGCACGCCGAGCTCGAGGCCGAGGCCCTGCGCTGGGCGCGGATCATCAACGGCAAGAGCCCGACGGCCCAGCGGATGCTGAAGTACTCGTTCAACCTCATCGACGACGGCCTGGTCGGGCAGCAACTCTTCGCCGGCGAGACCACCAGGTTGGCCTACATGACCGACGAGGCCGTCGAGGGTCGCGACTCGTTCCTGGAGAAGCGGGACCCCGACTGGTCCCCGTACCCCTGGTACTTCTGACCTGAGGTTAGGCGCCCCAGCCGAACACGTCGTCGATGGACGGGCTCCGTCACCAACGTTCCAGAGGTTCGGAACCGGCGTCGACCGCGGTTCGTGCTTGCCGGGGACGGCCCGCTCGGCCGGAAGATCCGCGCGGTATACCGGCACGCGCTCGCCGGCACGCTCGACCTCAACCTCCGCGGGGAGGCACAGGGACTCCGCGACGACTTCGTTCGCGGTCGTCGGGGAAGCTATCTGCAGGCACCCCGCGACCCAGAGGACTCGCCATGACCTACGCACCGGGCAAGGACACCGAGGACCTCCGCGCCGTCGTGCGCGACTTTCTCGACAAGCGTTCCGCCGAGGCCGAGGTCCGCCGGCTGATGGAGTCCGACACCGGGTGGGAGCCCGCGGTCTGGTCCCAGCTGGCCGGGGAGCTCGGCCTGCACGGGCTGGCGGTGCCCGAACAGCTCGGTGGCAGCGGCGCGACGCCGGTCGAACTCGGGGTGGTCTTCGAGGAGCTGGGCGCGGCCCTCTACGGCGGACCGTTCCTCGCCTCGATCGGCCTCGCAGCCACCACGCTGCTCGAGGTCGGTGGGGCGGACGCCGACGCGCTGGTGCCGGGGATCGTCGACGGCAGCACCGTCGCCACGCTGGCGTGGTCGGGTCCGCAGCCGGCCGCGTCCACGCTGACCGCCGTGGACACCGGCGGGTGGCGGGTGTCCGGGACCGCCGACGTCGTGCTGGACGGCGCGAGCGCGCAGCTGATCCTCGTCGCCGCCACGATCCCGTCCGGACCGGCTTTGTTCGCGGTCACCGCCGACACCTCCGGCCTGACCCGGACGCCCCTGACCGCACTGGACCCGACGCGCCGCCTCGCCGCCCTGACGTTCGACGCGGTACCGGCCCGCCTGCTCGGCACCGGCGCCGAGGCCCTGCAGCGGGCCTGGCAGCTCGGGTTGCTCTACCTGGCGGCGGAGCAACTGGGCGGCTCGGCACGGATGCTCGCGACGACCGTCGAATACGCACGCACGCGCATTCAGTTCGGTCGCGCGATCGGCTCGTTCTCCACCATCAAGCACCGCTGTGCGGACCTGCTCGTCGAGGTCGAAGCCGCGCGCTCGGTCGTCTGGCACGGACTGTGGAGCGCGGCGCACGATCCCGCGACGCTGCCGGCCGCGGCGGCCCTCGCCCGCGCCGTCGCCTCCGATGCCTATCGGTCGGTGACGACCTCGAGCGTGCAGATCCTCGGTGGCATCGGCTTCACCTGGGAGCACCCGACGCATCTGTATCTGAAGCGGGCCAAGAGCAGCCAACTGCTGTTCGGCGCACCGTCGAAGCACCGGGCCGGTCTGGCCGCGCTGGTCGGGGTCACCGGCGAGGCGACCGTACCGCTGCCGGCCGAGGCCCCGGCCGAGGACCGCGGACCGCAGGAGGCCGCCCTGGACGCGGCGATCACCGAGTTCCTCGCCGCGCACCCGGTACCCGACCCGGCCGACGTCGAGGCCGACCGCGCCTTCCGCGAGGCCCGCTTCGATGCCGGGCTCGCGCTGGTCGCCTTCCCCGCGGGGCACGGTGGCCAGGGTCTCCCGTCGTCCCTGCAGCCGTTGGTCGAGAGGCGCTTCCTCGCCGCCGGAGCGGCCGACCACAGCCTGCGCAACGTCATCGGGCTCGGCATGGCGATGGCGACCATCAACGCGCACGGCACCGAGGAGCAGAAGCAGCGTTACCTGCGCCCGTGCTTCTCGGGTGAGGAGATCTACTGCCAGCTCTTCTCCGAGCCCGGTGCCGGATCCGACCTCGCGGCGCTGGCCACCCGCGCCGTTCCCGACGGGGCCTTCGCCACCGAATATCTCGTCAACGGGCAGAAGGTGTGGACGTCACTCGCCCACACCGCGCGTCGGGGCATCCTCGTCACCCGCACCGACCCGGACGTGCCCAAGCACGCCGGGCTGACGTACTTCGTGCTGGACATGCAATCGCCCGGCGTCGAGGTGCGTCCCTTGCGGCAACTCACCGGCGAGGACGAGTTCAACGAGGTGTACCTGACCGACGTGCGGGTGCCCGCGGACTGCATGCTCGGGGGCCTCGGCGACGGCTGGAAGGTCGCGATGACGACGCTGGCCAACGAGCGCGTCGCGCTCGGCCGCAAGTTTGTGCGACGGGGTGAGGGATCGATCGCGCGGGCGGTGGAGACCTATCGCGCGGCGGCCGCCGAAGGCCGAACTGACGCCGCTTCACTGGAGCGACTGATGGTGCTCTGGACGCAGGCGGAGGCCGCCCGGCTCACCAGCCTGCGCGCCTCCTCCGCCGGCGCCGGAAGCGCGCCGGGGCCGGAGGGCTCGATCGCCAAGCTGCAGATGGCCGAACTCAACAAGGCGGTCTACGAACTGTGCGTCGATCTGCTGGGGATCGAGGGCCTGCTGATCGACACCTACGAACGCTTCGCCCCGACCGGCACCGCGTTGGACGGCGTCAAGGACGTCCGCAAGTCCTGGCTGCGCTCGCTGGCGAATTCGATCGAGGGTGGTACCTCCGAGGTGCAGCGGACGATCCTCGGCGAGCGGGTGCTCGGCCTGCCCGGCGAGCCGCGGGTGGACAAGGACATCCCGTGGCGGGACGTGCGGCGGTCGTGACCTCCGACGGCTCCACCGACATCGAGGTCGTCGCGGACGGCGAAGTCGTGACGATCCGGCTGGACCGGCCGGAGAAGCGCAACGCCATCACCACGGCGATGTACGCCCGGCTGGCTGACGAGTTCAGCAAGGCGGACGCGGACGGGGCCGCGGTGGTCGTGCTCACCGGCGCCGGTGGCTCATTCACCGCCGGGAACGACCTGAAAGACATGGCGGCGAATCCGGTGCGTGGCGCGGACTCCCCGCCCGGCCGGTTCCTGCAGGCACTGACCGGGCTACGCCCGGTCCTGGTGGCGGCGGTCGACGGCCCGGCGCTCGGCATCGGGACGACGGTGCTGCTGCACTGCGACTTGGTCTACGCGACGTCACGCAGCTTCTTCGGCTTCCCCTTCGTCGATCTGGGGCTGGTCCCGGAGGCGGCCTCGACGCTGTTGCTCCCCCGCCTGATTGGTCATCAGAAAGCGGCGGAGTTGATGCTGCTCGGCGAGCGGTTCTCCGCCGAGGAAGCGCTCCGTCTCGGGGTGGTGACGGCGGTGCTCGAATCGCCAGAGGAGCTGCAGACCTGCGTGGCGGAACGCACCGCCGCGCTGGCGGCCAAGCCACGCGAAGCCCTGCTCGCGGCCCGCGCGTTGCTGCGGGACGAGACGGCGCCGACCGTCGCCTCGCGGCTGGAACTCGATCGGGCCGTGTTCCTGACCCTGCTCGCTGCCATGCGTGCACCGAGCTAGGGGGACGGCAGCCGTGGCACGTCCGAAGGTCCCACTGATCTCCAAGCGCGCAGCGCTGGAGGCGGCGCTGGACATCATCGACACCGAGGGCATCGACGCGCTCAGCATCCGCCGGCTCGGCGTCAACGGCGCCTCGCTCTACCACCACTTCCAGAACTGGGAAGAGATCGTCGTCGGGGCCGCTGGAGGAGGTCCGTGTCCCGCAGGGCCACGAGGAACCGTGGGAGGTCTGGCTGCTGCGCAACGCCCGCCGGCTGCGCGCGGCGTTCCGCGACCACCCCGACCTGGTTCCGGTCATGCTGCGGCGCGAGCCGCTCGGCATCGGCACCTCGCAGCTCGAGGCGACGTTCGCGATGCTGGCGGAGGAAGGCGTCCCGATCGGCGCGATCGCCCCGATGATGGAGGCGCTCGAGCTCTACGTCATCGGCAGCGCTCTGCACGAGGCCGGCGCGGGCACGACGAAGCCGGACCCCAAGCGGGCACCGCACATGGCGAAAGCCCAGGCCGAACGGGCCCTGACCGCGGATGAGGTCTTCGACCTCGTCTGCGAGCAGATCGTCGCCACCACCGTGCAGGTCGCCCGCGAGAAGGAGCCGGCCCCCGCCCCGAAGCGGAACCGCCGCACCGCCTGACCCCCTTGGAGATGACATCTCCAGCGGAGCGTCGTTGAAGATGACATCTCCAACGGAGCGTCGTTGAAGATGTCATCTCCAACGGAGCGCGCTGATCGGCGAGCAGGTCCTCCCCGGCCTCCCCTGACCCCCCCGCTTCACCAGCCACCCCGCTCAGCTTCACCAGCTGAGCCCCCGCTTCATCAGCCGGCCCTGGCCGGTGAGGAGGGGGCTCGGCCAGTGACGGCGCAGTTCGTACGCTGGCGGGCGATGAGCATCCATGACGTGGTGCCGGTGCCGGTACCGCCCGGCAGCGCCGAGATCCCCGGGCTGGCCGCCGCGCTGGACGGGAGCGGGCCGGCCCTGCTGCTGGTGCCGCCGGGCCCGGAGGGTGCGCGGATGGTGGGCGCGCTCGCGTCGGTCGCGGCGGCCGGGGTGCCGAGCGGTACCGCGGTCGTGGTCGCGACCTCCGGATCGACGGGGACCCCGAAGGGCGTCCGCATCTCGGCCAAGGCGCTGCGCCACTCGGCCCGCGCGACCCATGACTTCCTCGGCGGGCCCGGTCAGTGGCTGCTGGCGATGTCGGCCGCGCGGATCGCCGGCCTGCAGGTGGTGCTGCGGTCCCGCGCCGCGGGTGTCGAGCCCGCCGTCCTCGACACCACCGCCGGATTCCGCCCGGACGCGTTCGCTGCCGCCGTCGCCGAGATGACCGGCGACCGCCGCTACGTCTCGCTGGTGCCGACCCAGCTGATCCGGCTGCTCGACGCGGGGACCGACCTGACCACGCTGGACGCGATCCTGCTCGGCGGCGGCCCGATCCCGGCCGGGCTGGTCGAGCGCGCGACGGGGGTGGGCGCGCGCGTCATCCGCACGTACGGGATGACCGAGACCTGCGGCGGCTGCGTGTACGACGGGCGGCCGCTGGACCGGGTCGGCCTGCGGATCACCGACGACGGCCTGGTCGCGATCACCGGCCCGGTGCTCGCCCGCGGGTACCTCGGCGGGCCGGACTTCGGCGGGGAGTTCGTCAGCTCCGACCTCGGGCGGCTCGACGACGACGAGACCGGGGCGGGCGTCCTCACGGTCCTCGGCCGGGCCGACGACGTGATCCTCTCCGGCGGAGTCAATGTGCCGGCGCAGAGCGTGGAGCAGGTGATCGCCGGACATCCCGCGGTGGCCGACGTCGTCGTGGTCGGCCGGCCCGATCCGGAGTGGGGCGAGGTGGTCGTGGCCGTCGTGATCCCGACCCACCAGGGCGTGACACGCCCTGGTGGGTCGACCCGAGCGCCCGATCTCGCCGAGCTGCGCGACCTGGTCGCCGACCGCCTGGGCCGGGCCTGGGCCCCTCGGGATCTGGTGACGGTCGAGGCCTTCCCGTTCCTCCCGTCCGGCAAGGTGGACCGCGACGCCCTGCGCACCCTGGTGCGGGACGTCGATCCTGCGTAGTGCCGAACCGAGTCGAGGAGATCCGATGCGGGCCGCGATCAACTTCATCACTCTCGCCGTCGAGGACCTGAACCGCTCGCTGGCGTTCTACCGCGACGGCCTCGGCTGGAAGACCGACGGCATCGTCGGCACCGAGTTCTCCGACGAGGTCACGGGCGCCGACTACAGCATCGTGATGTTCGAACTCGGGGGCGGCCTGGCCCTCGCGCTGTGGGAACGGCGCAACCTCGCCCTGGACGCCCACGTCGATGCCGGCCCCCCCGGCGGGGCCGCCCACAGCCTCGGCATACCCGCCGATTCCCAGGCCGAGGTCGACGCGATGCTCGCCGAGGCCGAGGCCGCCGGGGCACGCATTACCGCCCCGGCCAAGATGCACCCCTTCGGCGTCTACTCCGGCTACTTCGCCGACCCCGACGGCAACCTCTGGGAGGTCGCCTGGAACCCCGCCCGCACGGGGTAGCGGCCCCGGGCGAACCCGAAAGGCGCACGTGGCTTTCGAAAGGAGGGAGCACGTGGGGGACGTCAGGCCGCCGGGAGCCCGCCTGGGAGACTTCCGCCGTGGCAACTCCCGGGCAGTGGTTGGCGGGCGCGCGGCCCCGGACGTTGCCGGCGGCGGTCGTGCCGGTCGCGGTCGGGACCGGAGTCGCGGTCGAGGCGGGCGACGCGGTGTGGTGGAAGGCGCTGCTCGCGCTGATCGTCAGCCTGGCCATGCAGATCGGGGTCAACTACGCCAACGACTACTCCGACGGAGTCCGCGGCACCGATGACGTCCGGGTCGGGCCGCTACGGCTCGTCGGGTCGAAGGTCGCGGCTCCGGAACAGGTGAAGCTCGCAGCCTTCGGAGCCCTGGGCGTGGGAGCGGCAGCGGGCCTCGCCCTGGCCGCGACGACCTCGTGGTGGCTCCTCGCCGTCGGGGTCGCGGCGATGGCGGCGGCCTGGGGCTACACCGGCGGCAAGAACCCCTACGGCTACAAGGCCCTGGGCGAGCTGTCGGTGTTCGTTTTCTTCGGCCTCGTCGCCGTGGTCGGTACCGCGTACGCGCAGACCGAGGAGATCACCGGCCTCGCCCTCGCCGCGTCGATCCCGGTCGGCATGCTGGCCTGCGCCCTGCTGGTGGTGAACAACCTGCGCGACGCCCCGGTCGATGCCGGCGTCGGCAAGAAGACCTTGGCCGTCGTCCTCGGCGACGTTCGCACCCGCTGGCTCTACACCGTCCTGCTGTTCGGGCCGCTGCTGATCGCCCTCGGGCTCGCGGTCGTCCACCCACCGGCCGCGATTGCGGTCCTGGCCCTGCCCGTCGCCGCCCCCGCGGTTCGGGCCGTACGCAACGGCGCGGCCGGCCCGGCGTTGATCGCCGTGCTCGGCCGCACCGGGATGACGCAACTCGCCTACGGCGCGCTGCTCACCCTCGCGCTGTGCCTACCGACCTGACTCAGGGAGTCGCAACCGGGGTCGGGCCCGGGGTCACGGACGGGGAGGGCTCCACCGTCGGGGACGGGCTCGGGGTCGCCGAGGGCGTCGGAGTCGGCGGCGCCGGGGTCGGCGTCGGGATCGGCCCCGGGGTGTCGCCACCGCTGGAACAGGCCGGGTCGGACTTCGGGCAGCCCGGCTTGGGCGTGGCCTTCGGCGGCCGGGGCTTCACGGTCGCCTTGGGCGTCGGGTCCGGCCGGTTCGGCTGGGGCTGAACCGTCGGCCGCGGGACGTTCGGCTCCGGGGTGGACGTCGGGGACGGGGCCACGGTCGGGTCCGGGGTCGGGGTCGGAAGGTCGACGCCCGCCACCTCGGGGCTGGGACTGGGACTCGGGCTGTCGACGATCTCGATCGAGCCGTCCTCACCCGCGGGCTGAACCTCGACGTAACCGGGCGGCTGGCCCAGGTCGGAGGCGTCGCCGTTGTGAGCCGAGGGCGCGGTGAGCGCGCTCACGACGGCCCAGGTGGGCAGAGTGACGACGAGCAGCAGCCCCATCAGCAGAAAGGCAGCCTTGCGCCGACCGGCGGCGCGGTAGGCCGCGACCCGCTCCTCGGCCCGCCGCTTACGCTCGACGTCCGCAGTACTGACACGGCCCATCTCCCGGCGCTGCTGCAGCTGCCGGAACGAGCCCCCCACGGCTCGGATCCACAAATCGAACTCGGATCGAAGCCGAGATGTCTTTTTCCCACCATTCATCTCGTAGTCCCCCTCCACCCCACTTCCCACCGTAGGCCGACTTCAGTCGTCGCGGCGCGAGTTTTGCGGAACACGAGTGAACGCGGCGCCGGGGTCACTCCGGCTTCGAATTGCCCTTTTCCGGGACCTGTCGGACATCCTCCGCGGCGTCCAGGGCCTCGTCCTCGGCGACCGCGCCGGCGTCCAGGCGCTCGTTCAGGCGCTTCATCCGGCCCGCGACGACCAGGGCCATCTGCTCCCGCGACCGGGCCAGCAGGAAGTAGCTGAGCACGCCGGAGATGAGCGTGGCGAGCAGCAGGACGACGAAGAAGGACGAGCCGCGGAGCACGGCCGCGCACAGCAGCAGCGTGCCGCCGAACAGCGCCAGACGCTGCAACGAGTACATCGCGGTGGGGGGCAACTTCACGGGCTCAGTCAAACATGCGGATACCAGGTCACGGCTTGGTGGTCCGGACGCACGTTCGGCCCAGCGCGGTTACCCTGAACCGAGATCGTTTCCGAGGGAGAGGCTCCTTGCGCGTGCCCATCACGCTCATCGTGCTGACGGTCGTCATCGTCGTCTGGGCACTGGTCGAGATCCTGCAGGCCGACCGCGCCCAGATTCGCCATTTGCCCAAGTGGGCCTGGCTGATCCTGTCCGTGTTCCCGCTGCCGCCGCTCGGCGCCATCGCGTGGTTCTTCCTCGGCCGCCCGAAGGCCGGCGTCGCCGCAACCCCGCGTCCCACCGCCGGTGGCGGGCTCACTCTGCCGAACCTGCCCCGCCGGACCCGCTACGTCGCGCGGCCCGCACCGGACGACGACCCCGAGTTCCTGCGCCGGCTGAACGACGAGGCCGAGCACCGCCGGATGCTGCGCCGTCTCGAGGACGATCTGGACAACCCGAAGGCCCCCAAGGCCGAGCCCGGCGACGACACCGCCCCGCGCGACTCGTAGTTCCCGAAAGCGCAGATCGGCAGGTCGAGACCGCGGTTTCGGCCTGCCGATCTGCGCTTTCGGGGGGGCGGGGAGCGGCTCAGGTCCCGGCGTAGGAGTGCAGCCCGGTGACGACCAGGTTGACCACGAAGTAGTTGAACAGGAAGCAGCCGAAGCCGAGCAGCGCGATGCCGGCGGCGCGGCCGCCCTTCCAGCCGGCGGTGGCCCGGGCGTGCAGGTAGGCCGCGTAGACCACCCAGGTGATGAAGGCCCAGGTCTCCTTCGGGATCCCAGCCCCAGTACCGGCCCCAGGCGTTCTCGGCCCAGATGGCGCCGGCGATCACGGCGAACGTCCACAGCGGGAAGACGAAGGCGTGGACCCGGTAGGCCAGACGGTCGAGCGAGTCCGCGGCCGGCAGCCGGCGCAGGCGCCCGGAACCGCTGCGCTCGGCGCGCGTCCTTGACGATGTAGAGAATGCTCAGCGCGGCCCCGACGGTGAACGCGCCCGCCGAGATCGACCGCGGCGATCACGTGGATCACCAGCCAGTACGACTGCAGCGCGGGCTGCAGCTGCTGGGCGTCGGTGTAGAGGACCGTGACGGCCAGGCCGAGCGTGAGCAGCACCGGGGTGACGATGAAGACGCCGAGCCAGCGGATGTCGTACTTGCGGGTCAGCGCGAGGAAGACACCCATCGCGGCCAGCGCGGACATCGCCGAGAACTCGTACATGTTGCCCCACGGCACCCGGTCGGCGGCGACGCCGCGGGTGGCCATGCCGGCCGCATGGAGCAGGAATCCCAGGACCGCCAGCGACAGTCCGACGCGACCGAAGCGCTCCGCGCGGCCCGGGGCGTCGGGCTCCACCCGGTCTCCGGCGGACACCGGCACGGGGGCGCCCGCACCGACCAGGGCCTTGGCCTCGGCCGTCCCCGCGACGGGGGCGAACCGGCGGCTGCCGAACGCCCACTCCGCGGCCAGGGCCAGCATCGCCAGCGCGTAGACCAGGATCGCGGCGTAGACCAGCCGATCGCTGATCTCGGCCAGGCTCTCGTGGACCACGCTCACTCCCTCGCTGTGTTCTCGACGGATCCGGTCAGGCTCGTGGCGACCCCGTCGACGTCGGCCGCGAGGTCCGGCCCCTCCGAGCGGGCCAGCGCGGCGACCTCGACCACGGTACGGCCTGCCTCGTCGCGCCTCGCACGCACCCAGAGCCGCCGGGGGCGGACGAACAGCGAGGCCAGCAGGCCCGTCAGGGCGAGCGCCCCACCGGCCAGCGCGGGCATGCGGCCCGGGTCCTCCGCAATCTGCAGCACGACCCACTCGCGGTACCCGTCGAAGGTCAGGCTGCCCAGCCCGCCGGGCAGGGTCATCGTGTCGCCGATCGCCAGCGACGAGGTCACCGGCGTCGCGTCCGCCCGGGCCGAGGCCTTCACCTGCGTCATGTCCGTGGTGTCCAGCCGGTAGACGGACTGCGGCACCCCGTCGTCCAGACCGAGGTCGCCGGACCAGGCGTTGAGCACCAACCGCGGCAGCCGCGGCTCCGGGAACGTCGAGAACGGCCCGAGCTCGAGGTCGAACGCGGCGGTCGGGAGGAAGAACCCCTGAAAGCCGAGCTGCGTCGGAGCGGCGTCCGGAACTTTGACGACGCCGCGCGAGCTCAGGCCGACCGGGTCGATGGGCAGGAACGGGACCGCCCCGTCGAACACGACGTTGCCCTCGCCGTCCCGGACCGTGACGACGGGCGCGTAGCCGTGCGGCCCGAGGAAGACCTTGGACCCGCCGATGCTCAGCGGGTGGTTGACCCGGATCTGCTCGATCTGCGACGCCGCACCCGGCTCGGCGCGGACGGAGACCTCCGCGGCGAAGTCGCGGGCCGCACCGCGCTGGGCGCCGGTCTCCTCGTAGCGGGCGCGGAACTGCTCGAGGGTGATGGTGAAGGGCGGGAGGTCGTCGACGTCGAACTGCGAGCCGGTCTTGAGGTTGTCGTACTGGGTGAGGGTGTTGGAGAACCCTTCGCCCTCGACGACGAGCGTGCTGCCGCGCATCCCGTAGAGGTGCCCGACCGCGATGCCGACCAGGACGACGACCAGCGAGAGATGGAAGACCAGGTTGCCGGTGTCGCGCAGGTAGCCGCGCTCGGCGGAGATCGACCCCTCATAGGCCTCGACGCGGAACCGCCTGCGGCGCAGCTCCGCGGTCGCGGCGGCAAGGGCGGTCTCGGGATCGTCGTCGACGACGAAGCTGCGGTGCTCGGGCAGGCGTGACAGGTTGCGCGGCGTGGCCGGGGGCCGGGCGCGCACCGCGCGCAGGTACACCCGCGTCCGGGGGACCAGACAGCCGATCAGCGAGACCATCAGCAGCAGGTAGACCGCGGAGAACCAGGGCGAGGTGAACACCTCGAACAGCGAGGCGCGGTCGTACCACTTCGACAACTCAGGGTTCTTGCTGCGGAAGTCCGCGACGGCGACCGGGTCGACGCCCTGCTGCGGGATCAGCGAGCCCGGGATCGCTGCCACAGCCAGCAGGAACAACAGCATCAGCGCCGTGCGCATCGAGGTGAGCTGACGCCACGCCCAGCGCGCCATCCCGACGGCACCGATCGGCGGCGGGATCGGGGCGGTGTCGACGTTCTCGTCGGTGACAGTCATCTGATGGACACTCAGATCGCAGTCTCGAAGTTGGCGGTCCAGATCCGCATCTGGATCGACAACTCGGTCCAGGCGCCGGTCACGAGCAGCAACCCGAGCACACACAGCATCGCGCCCCCGACGCGGGTGACCAGCTGGTGGTGCGCCTTCACCCACTCGACCGTCCCGAGCAGCCGGCGCATGCCGAGCGCAATGCCGATGAACGGCAGGCCGAGTCCGAGGCAGTAGACGAACGTCAGCAGCGCGCCGCGCTCCTCGCTGGCCGAGGTGAACGCCAACGCCTGGACGGCACCCAGGGTCGGGCCGATGCACGGCGCCCAGCCGATGCCGAACAGCACACCGAGCATCGGTGCGGCCATCAGGCCGGCCGACGGGGCGTGCCGCAACAGCCGGTACTCGCGCTGCAGGAACGGCAGGAACCCGAGGAAGCCGAGGCCGAGCAGGATCGTCGCCACCCCCAGCACCCGGTTGATCGTGGTCTCGTGCTCGACGAGTTCGGCGCCGAAGTAGCCGAAGAGTGCCCCGAAGGAGACGAACACGGCGGTGAAGCCGAGCACGAACAGCGTCGTCCCGAGCAGGACGCGGCCACGCCTCGCCTCGGCCAGGTCCGTCCCGGTCAGTCCGGTGACGTAGGCGAGGTAGCCCGGCACCAGCGGCAGCACGCACGGCGAGGCGAACGCGACCAGCCCGGCCAGCAGCGCCACCGGGATCGCCAACACCAGCGACCCGTCGGTGACCGTCCCGGAGAAGTCCCCGGACGCGGCGAGCCAGATCTCGGCAGTCACGAAGCGGGCACCTTCAGGCGCCCGCGGTGAAGCCCTTGCGGGCTTTGACCGGCACCAGGTCGGCTGCCGGTTCGCGGTAGCTCAGCCCGCGGATCTTGTCGCCCTCGTAACGGATCGAGGTGATGCTCGCGAGGCCGCACTGCCGCTTGCGCGGGTCGTGCCAGAGCCGATTGCCCTCGATCTTCTGACGCATCGTCCAGATCGGCAGTTGGTGGCTGACACAGATGATCTCGTGGCCGCGGGCGAGATCGCGGGCGGCCGCAACGGCGGCGAGCATCCGGGCCGCGATCTTCTCGTAGGGCTCGCCCCACGAGGGCCGCATCGGATTCCACAGCTTCGGCCAGTGCTCGGGCCGGCGCAGCGAGCCGTCGCCGACCCCGAAGGTCTTGCCCTCGAAGTAGTTCTCGGTCTCGATCAGCCGCTCGTCGATCACCACCGGCAGATCGAACGCGGCGGCGATGGGAGCCATCGTCTCCTGCGCCCGCTCCAGCGGAGAGGAGACCAGCGCGCCAATGTCCGCACCGGCGAAGGATTCCGCGACCCGCTCCGCCATCTTCACGCCGAGTTCGGAGAGGTGGTAGCCGGGGATCCGGCCGTAGAGCACGCCCTCCGGGTTGTGCACCTCGCCGTGACGCACCACGTGGACGATCGTGTGCGCACTCATGACGCCTCCGCCGCAGCGCGGGCGGCGGCCGGCAACGCGTCGAGGATGCGGCCGATCGCCTCGTCGTCGTGGGCGGCGGAGAGGAACCAGGCCTCGAACGCCGACGGCGGCAGATAGACGCCGCGGTCGAGCATCGCGTGGAAGAACGCGCGGTAGGAGGGCAGGTGCTGCGTGCGCGCGTCGTCGTAGTTGCGGACGGGCCGGTCGGTGAAGAAGACGGAGAACATCGTCCCCGCGAACTGCACCCGGTGCGGGACACCGGCAGCGGTCAGCGCCTCGGCGGTCGCGCCGGCCACGACCTCACCGGCCTTGGTCAGGTGGTCGTAGACGTCGGGCGTGCAGCCGCGCAGTGTCGCGAGCCCCGCGGCGACGGCGACGGGATTACCGGACAGCGTCCCGGCCTGGTAGACCGGCCCGGCCGGAGCGAGGTGGCCCATCACGTCGGCCCGGCCACCGAAGGCCGCGGCCGGGAAACCGCCACCCATGACCTTGCCGAAGGTGAACAGGTCGGCGTCGACGCCCTCGATGCCCCACCACCCGGCAGGGCCGGCCCGGAAGCCGGTCATCACCTCGTCGGAGATGAGCAGCGCGCCGGCGGCCCGGCAGAGCTGTGCCAGCCCCGCGGTGAACCCGGGCTCGGGCGGCACCACGCCCATGTTCCCCGGGGCCGCTTCGGTGATGACCGCCGCGATCTGGCCGTCGTTGGCGGCGAACGCCGCGGCGACGGCGTCGAGGTCGTTGTAGGGCAGGACGACGGTCTCGCCGGTCTGCGCCCCCGTCACCCCGGGGGTGTCCGGCAACGCGAAGGTGGCGAGGCCGGAGCCCGCCGCGGCCAGCAGGGAGTCGACGTGGCCGTGGTAGCAGCCGGCGAACTTGACGATCTTGGGGCGGCCGGTGAAGCCGCGGGCGAGGCGGACGGCGGACATCGTCGCCTCGGTGCCGGAGGAGACCAGGCGGACCTGCTCGACCGGCGCGATCCGCGCCACGATCTCCTCCGCGAGCGTGACCTCACCCTCGGTCGGGGCGCCGAAGGAGGTCCCCGTCGCCGCCGCGGCCTGCACCGCGGCCAGCACGTCGGGGTGGGCGTGGCCGAGGATCAGCGGGCCCCAGGAGCAGATCAGGTCGACGTAGTCGCGGCCGTCCGCGTCGATCAGGTACGGCCCGCGGCCGGCGGCCATGAAGCGTGGCGTCCCGCCGACCGCACCGAACGCGCGGACCGGCGAGTTCACCCCGCCGGGGATGACCGCTCTGGCCCGCGCGAACAAGGCCTCCGAGGCCGGGGCCGCGGAGGCAGGAATCTGTTCGGCAGTCACCCCGCCATGGTCCCAGACCTGGATTGGAGCTCCGCCGGGGCGCCGCCCTCAGCACAAACCCCGCCCCCCGGTGCGGGGGACGGGGTGTGCCCGGGGCCCGGGTGCACGGGCCGCCGCAGGCTCTAGAACGCCTGGCGAAGCGCCTTCGCGCCGGTGGTGGTGAACTTCTGGACCGGAGCGTTGGCCTTGGTGCCGGGCACGCCCAGGTGAACGAGAACGACGAAGTTGCCGTCACGGCCGATCGCGTAGAGGTGCGCCATTTTGACGAAGCCCTTCGGCGGGACGGTGAAGACGCCGATCACGGTCATGCCGTCCTCGACGCTCTCGGTGCCGTAGCGCTTGAAGCCGGCGGACCGCTTGCCCTCGCTGTACTGCGGGATGTCGGTGTCGAGCCAGGTCTGGTAGCAGCGCTGAACCTGGGCCCGCACCTTGTCGACGAGGGCGGCGGCCGCGGCCGAGGAGTCGGCGACGGTCACGAACTCCTCCGCTGCGACGTTCTTCTTGCCGCGGTAGGTGCGGTACCGGGTCTCGGCCGCGGGGAGCACGTTCTCCAGGCAGAACTTCGGGTTGCGCGGGGTGCCGGTGTAGACGCCACTCGCCCTCCACTGCCCGAAGCGGGTGCCCTTCGGCAGCTGGGAGGTGGTCAGGAACGACGGGCCGCGGGAGACGCCCTCGCCGATCTCCGGCTCGTAGCTGGGCATCGCGGGGGCCGGCGCGGCGAGGTTGGACGCGGCGGCGGGGACACCCAGGCCGGCCACGAGCCCGCCGAACGCGGTCCCGGCGGCGCACATCGCGAGGGCGGCGGTGGCGATACGGCCACGAAGTCGCAGCGTCGTCATCGTCGTCTTCTCTCCTGAACGTCTGGTGGAGCATCGCCCGCTCTGGCGGTCGGCCGAATGCGGGTTCGACGATCGTGCGGGAGTACCGGTTGCGCGTGTGCGCCGTTCGGGGAGAACCGCTCGGCAAAATCGGCGCACCGTGACGGCGGGGCCACGATCCGTCGAACCCCCAGACCGGGACGATACGCCGCAGCCCGGGGCAGAGCGGGCAATCTCGGCCGGGTCTTCACCCGACGTCCGGGTCGGTCGTCCGGCTGATGTGGCCCCCTCACTACCGTGGCCGGATGCGCACCCTGATCGGCCTCCTCTCCGTCCTCACCGGGGCCTTCCTGGCGATCGTCGGACTGCTGGGGGCGATGGGGTCCGCGCTCACGTTGAAGCTGCTGCCCGGCCGTGGGGTGGAGCGGATCTCCGAACTGCCGACGCGTTCCGCGAAGTCGGCCCAGTCGAAGTTCGGTCCGCCGCGGGTCGTGGTGCGCGGCACCGTCGGGGCCGGCCCCGGTGGGACCTACCGCTCGCCGCTGTCGGACACCGAGTGCGTCTGGTACCTCGCCACCCAGACCGTCGGGGAGGGCGGCCGACGGGCCACCGTGGACCGATTCGCGCCGCTGCCGTTCACGCTCCGGGACCCCGAGGGCAACCGCGTCCTGGTCGGGCCGACCTGCCCGGCCCTGGAGCAGATCGCACCGTCCTTCCGCGAGACGCGGACCGACGCCCACCCGTGGTTCGACGAGGCGCCCGACCTGGCGGGCGGGGTCGAGGTGTTCGAGTTCCTGCTGACCGAGGGCTCGGACCTGCTCGCCGCCGGGGATCTGGGGCGCAACCCCCAGGGCGACCCCGTCCTCGGCGGTGAGGTCATGCTCTCGGCCGGCGGCGACGCCGCCGCGTCCGGGGATCCGGCCCGTCGGCGCCTGCCCCGCGACGTCGCGATGGCGATCGCCGGGCTCGTGCTGATCGTGACGGGCGCGGTCGTGCTCTCCTACGTCGACGAGGGCGACTTCGACAACGACCAGGTCCCCCCGGGTTTCATCACCCCGCAGTAGCGATGACTGCCCTGGCCCGGCGCGCCTGCGTCCCCCTGCTCGCGCTCACGGTCGGGACGGTGCTGGCCGACTCCGCGATCGTCACCCTGGCGCTGCCCGAGATCCTGCGCGAACTCGACGGCACCGTCTCCGAGGTGGCGTGGGTGCTGATCGCGTTCAACCTGGTGCTCGCCGTGGTGTCGGTGCCGGCCGCGTGGGTCTGTGTCCGCCGCGACCCGGCGCCGCTCACCGCCGTCGGGATCGCGGTGTTCGCGCTCGCGTCGGCAGCCTGCGCGTGGGCGTCGACGATGGAGGTGCTGATCGCCGCCCGGTCGGTGCAGGCGCTCGGAGGTGCGTTCGCGCTGGTCGGCTGCCTCGAGCTGCTGGTGGCGGCGACGGACGAGGTGCGCGGCGTCACGCGCTGGACCGCGGCCGGGGTGCTCGGCACGGCGACGGGCCCGGTGGCCGGCGGCCTGCTCACCGAGGCGATCTCGTGGCAGTCCATCTTCATCGTCCAGGTCCCGATCGCGGTGCTGGCGGTGCCGGCCGCGCTCGCGGTCCGGGCGCCACGGGCGCCCTCGCCCTCGCGGGAACGGCCGGCGCTCGGCCCCAACGTCGCGCTCGTGCTGCTCTCCGCGGCGCTGACCGCGGCGTTGTTCCTGGTCGTGCTGCTCCTCGTCGAGGGCTGGCGCCGCTCCCCCGCCACCGCCGCGCTGACGGTCTCGGTGGTGCCGATCGCGGCGTTCGTCGCACCTCCCCTTGCGCGCTTCGTCCGCGGCGGACCGCGGTCCGAGACCGCGGCCGGGTGCCTGCTCATCGCCGGCGGTCTCGCCGCCCTGGCGCTGCCGCCGTCCGCGCATCTGGCCTGGACGATCGCTCCCCAGGCGTTGATCGGCCTCGGGCTCGGGCTGACCGTCGACTCCCTCACCTACGCGGCGCTGCGCGACCGGTTCCCGCGCGCTTTGCACGGCGGCTGGACGATCGGCGCCCGGCACGCCGGGGTCGTTCTCGGGCTGGTGCTCCTCACGCCGGTCTTCACGGCCGACCTGCGCGACGCCCAGGTCCCGGCGACGGAGGCGATCACCAGCCTCGTCCTGGACGCCCCCCTGCTCCCCGACGACAAGATCGCGCTCGCCCGCGGGCTGGGTGAGCGCTTGGCCGACGAGGAGGGCCGGGTGCCCGACCTCCACCCGGCCTTCGAGGCGCTGCGGCTGACCGACGCCGAGCGGATCGAGGCGGCGAAGCTCGAGGCGTCGCTCGACTCCCAGCTCGAGCGGGCGGCGACCCGGGCCTTCCGGGACTCGTTCCTGATCGCCTCCGGGCTCGCCCTGGCCGCGCTGCTGCCCCTGGTCCCCTTCCGCCGCCGGTCGACAGTGAAGATGACATCTTCAACAGAGGCGGGCCGGTGAACACGCGCGCCCTGTTGCTCCCCGGGATCGCCCTGACTCTGGTCGCCGGGGTCCTCGGCGTCCAGACCGCGAACGGCGGGGGCGACTTCGTGCCGGTGCGGTCGGAGGACCCCTGCACCCCGCGGGTCGTGAGGGCCGCGTCGACGACGTCGATCGACGCGCTCGGCGAGGTGCTGGTGCTCTACGGGATCGACGGGGCGGCCTGCCGGCTGGGCAAGAGCCGGGAATCCCTGGTGATCGACCTCGGCCTGGCGACGGAGTTCTCCGACGCCGAGATCGAGGCCCTGCGCGGCGGCCTGCTCGACGCCGTCGAGCGGATGAAGACGGAGAACCTGCTGCCCCCGGCCTCCGCGCTCGCCGACGAGGCCCTGGCCGAGGCGGACCTGAACGCGTTCGTCAAGCGGCTCGTGCAGGCCCTGCCCGACAGCGTGGTGAACGGCACGCTCAAGACCGACGACGTCCTGCGCCGCGCCGTGACCGACCTCGACCTCCGGCGCCTGCTCGCCGACCTGGAGGACCCCTCCCAGATGCAGCGGCTGATCACCGCCGCGATCACCGAGGCCGTCAAGGACTCCCTCCGGGCCCGCCTCCGCGACCTCGTCCCCGACCTCCCCGGCTTCTGACTGGTAGGCAAAACCTCCCACCAGGGCGTGTCACGCCCTGGTGGGAGGAACTTCTACACACCAGGGCGTGTCACGCCCTGGTGGGACGCGTTGGGTCCAGGACGCGGAAGCGCCCCGGGGGGTTGGGGGCCCCGGGGCGCGAATCGCAGGTGCTGCAGGCTATCTGGCGGAGGGTCAGAAAGCCTTCTCGAGCGCCCGCTTGGCCGTGGTGGAGAACGCCGCCAGGGGGGCGTCCTTCTTCCCACCCATGTCGGAGAACGTGGTCACGACGACGTTGCGGCCGTCGCGGCCGACCGCGAAGAGCTGGAAGTTGTACTCCGAACCCTCCGGCGCGGAGTAGACCGCGTGGAGGGTCAGGCCCTCCTCGACGTTCCACTTGCCGACGCGGTCGATGCCGGTCACGTCGTCCAGCTTCTCGTCACACTCCCGGATCGCCTTGCGCAGCTTGGTGGCCAGCTTGGTGGCGGTCTTCGAGCTGTTGACCCGCGTGATGGTCTCGCGCACCTCGGCGGTCATGTCCGACGAGAACGTCTGGTGGGACGTCTTGGCCGCCGGGAGAATGCCCCGGATGCAGGTGTACATCGGCGAGGGCAGGCCGGCCTTGGGGGCCGACGCCGTCCACGGGGTGTACTTCGAGGCCTGCGGCAGGTCGCTCTTCGGCACGAAACGGCCGGTGTGGTCCGCGCTGGCCGAGGTGACGGCGAAGCCGGTCAGGGCGACGCCGGCGATAACGGCACCGGCGAGGGCGCGACGGCTGGTCTTCTTGCTGAGGTCCATGGCCTGGGTGTCCTTCTGTGAGGTCGTCTCCGGGAGGTCCCCGGCGGCGGCCCGTCCCGGGCCCGCACCGACAAGACGCCACACCCGGCCACGGGGTTTACGCCGTACGTCGAGAATTTTTCCGCGCCGCCCCGAACGGGCTAACGCAGGCGGCGCGCGGCCTCGACGGCCCAGTACGTGAGCACGAGATCCGCTCCGGCCCGGCGGATCGAGGAGAGGGTCTCGTCGATGACCCGCTCCCGGTCCAGGTAGCCGGCGGCGGCGGCCGCCTCGACCATCGAGTACTCCCCGGAGACCTGGTAGGCCGCCACCGGCACGTCGACGGCGTCGCGGACCTGCCGCACCACGTCGAGGTACCCCAGCGCCGGCTTCACCAGAACGATGTCCGCGCCCTCGGCGACGTCCAGCGCGACCTCGCGCAGCGCCTCGCGGCCGTTCGCGGGGTCCTGCTGGTAGCTCTTGCGGTCGCCGACCAGCGTGGACTCCACCGCGTCGCGGAACGGGCCGTAGAAGGCCGAGGCGTACTTGGCCGCGTAGGCCAGCAGGACGGTGTCGGTGTGGCCGGCGGCATCGAGGGCGCGCCGCAGGTGCCCGATCTGGCCGTCCATCATCCCGGAGGGCCCGAGCACGTGGGCTCCGGCGCCGACCTGCGCCAACGCCCCGGCGACGTAGCGCTCCAGCGTCGCGTCGTTGTCCACCGAGCCGTCCGCGGCCAGCACGCCGCAGTGGCCGTGGTCGGTGAACTCGTCCAGACAGAGGTCGGCCATCAGCACGGTCGCGTCGCCCACCTCGGCAGCGAGCTCACGCAGTCCGACGTTGAGAATCCCGGCCGGGTCCTCGAGCCCGGACCCGGCCGCGTCCTTCGACAGCGGGACGCCGAAGAGCATCAATCCGCCGACGCCTGCCTCGACGGCCTCCACGGCCGCCTTGCGCAACGAGTCCAGCGAGTGCTGGACCACGCCGGGCATGGACGCGATCGGGACCGGCTCGGTCGCGCCTTCCTTGACGAACATCGGCAGGATCAGCTGCCGCGGCGCCACCGTCGTCTCGGCGACCAGCCGGCGGATCGCCGGGGTGCGCCGAAGACGACGGGGACGGATCTCCACGACTACCGGCGCCGGCGGGCCGACGTCCGCTTCTCCGACGGCCGGAGCACAGCCTCGCCGAGCTCCGCGGCCGCGGCGCGGCGGGCGGTGCCGAAGTCGGCGAGGGCGTCCGCGAGCTCACGGGCCGACGGAGACGGGGCGAGGACGTCGACGCGCAGGCCGTGCTCGGTCGCCTCCGCCGCGGTGGCCGGGCCGATGCAGGCGATGATCGTCGAGGCGTGGGGCTTGCCGGCGATGCCGACCAGGTTCCGCACCGTCGAGGACGACGTGAACACGACCGCATCGAAGCCGCCGCCCTTGATCGCCTCGCGCACCGGCGCGGGCGGCGGGGCCGCACGCACGGTCCGGTAGGCGGTGACGTCGTCGACCTCCCAGCCCAGGTTCACCAGGCCGGCGACGAGAACATCGGTGGCGATGTCCGCCCGCGGCAGGAAGACGCGGTTGATCGGGTCGAAGACCTCGTCGTAGGGCGGCCAGTCCTCCAGCAGCCCGCGGGCGGACTGCTCACCGGAGGGCACCAGGTCCGCACGGATTCCCCAGGCCGCCAGGTCACCGGCGGTCTGTTCGCCGACCGCGGCCACCTTGATGCCGGAGAAGGCCCGGGCGTCGAGGCCGTACTCCTCGAACTTCTCCCGCACCGCCTTGACGGCGTTGCGCGAGGTGAACGCGACCCACTCGTAGCGGCCGGTCACCAGGCCCTTGATGGCCCGCTCCATCTGCTGCGGGGTGCGCGGCGGCTCGACCGAGATGGTCGGGACCTCCTCGGGCACCGCGCCGTAGGAACGCAACCGGTTCGACAGCGCGCCGGACTGCTCCTTGGTGCGAGGCACGAGCACGCGCCAGCCGAACAGCGGCCGGGTCTCGAACCACGACAACGTCTCGCGCAGGTTCACGACCTCGCCGACGACCGTGACCGCGCTCGGGCACAGCGTCCCGGCCGGCAGGGCGCCGGCGATGTCGACCAGCGTCCCCGCGACCGTGCGCTGCTCGGTCGTGGTGCCGGCCCAGGTGGTGATGACCGGGGTGGCGGGGTCGAGCCCGGCCTCGATCAGCTTCGCCACCGCGGCGGCCACCAGCGAGCGCTCGGTGGTGCCGGCCAGCACCAGGGTGGCGTCCTTGCTGGCCAGGGAGGCCCAGTCGATCTTGGTGTCGGAGACGTCGACGACCCGGACCTCGCGGACGCTGCGGCTGGTCAGCGGGACGCCGGCGAAAGCCGGGACCGCGGTCACCGGCGAGACGCCGGGCACCAGCTGGAACGACCATCCGGCCTTGACGCAGGCGGCGGCCTCCTCGGCCACGTGCCCGGTGATCGAGCCGTCGCCGTCGACCAGGCGGACGACACGCTTGCCGCCCTTGGCGGCGGAGGTGACCGCCTTGGCGCGCGCGGCCGGAGTCAGTGTCCCGCCGTCGGCGTCGAAGGCACCGTCGACGACGGTAACCCCGGCCGGGCAATGCGTAAGCATCTGCTCGCGGCCGCATTCTGAGAGCACCACGACCTCGGCGTCGCGCAGCAACTCCAACGCACGCACGGTGAGCAGACCCGGGTCACCCGGGCCGGTGCCCACGAAGGCGACGGCTCCGGAGACACGGCGAGCCGGCTCCGGAGCCTTGGCGGCCTTCGCGGCCGCCGCGGCCTTGGGGGGCGCCGACTTGGCCGTGGCCTTGGCGGCCGGCTGCGTCGCAGCCGTCGCGGCGCCGGTCGTGGTCGTCTTGCGCGTCGGGCTCAATTTGTAGCCTCGCTTCGCTCGGCACCGGCGTTCGCCGGCGCGCTGTGCTGGTCGAAGAGCTCGCTTCGCTCGCTCAACCCGACTCCTCCATCAACAAATCGGCCCCGTCGGCGAGCATCTCGGCCGCGAGCTTGCGGCCGAGCATCTCTGCCTCGACGAGAGGGCCGGTCGTGGACTGCCGCACCGCGGCAGTCCCATCCATCGCGAGCACCGTCGCCCGCAGGTACAGCTCGTTCTCCTCGCCCGCTTCCGGGTCACCCTCGATGGCTTCACCGAGCGCCCCGACGGGCGCCGAGCAACCGGCCTCGAGCGCGGCGAGCAGGCTTCGTTCCGCGGCGACGGCGGCCCGGGTCCACGGGTCGTCGAGGCCACGCAGCGCGGCGAACACATCAGCCGCCGCGGAGTCGGCATCGGGGTCGCGGCACTCGACCGCGAGCGCCCCCTGCCCGGGTGCGGGCAACATCTGGATCGGGTCGAGCGTCTCGGTGATCTCGTCCGCGCGGCCGAGCCGGACCAGACCCGCGCGTGCCAGGACGACGGCGTCGAGCTCGCCGTCCGCGACCTTGCGGAGCCGGGTGTCGACGTTGCCGCGGATCTCGACGATCTCGTGGCCGAACCCGAGCGCGCGCAGCTGCGCGGCGCGGCGGGGGGAGCCGGTGCCGATGCGTGACCCCGGGGGCAGCTCGCCGAGCACGAGCCCGTCGCGGGCCACCAGTGCGTCACGCGGGTCCGCCCGCGGCGGGATCGCGGCCACCACGAGGCCGGGCGGGTCCGCGGTCGGCAGGTCCTTCAGCGAATGCACCGCGAAATCGATCTCGCCGGCGAGCAGCGCGTCACGCAGGGCGTTGACGAATACCCCGACGCCGCCCATCTGCGCGAGCGGTTCTGACGAGACGTCACCGTGGGTGGTAATCGGCACGAGTTCGACCTGACGACCCGTCAGCTCGGTGACGCGGTCCGCCACCCACTGCGACTGCACGGTGGCCAGCGCGCTCGCGCGGGTGCCGAGGCGCAGCGCGGGGGCAGGAGTGCTCATCGCTCCCCCTCGGAACGCAGATCGCCAAGCACGTCATCGGTGAGGTCGGCGCTCATGACCGCCTGGACGGCCTTGCGGTCGAGGTCGAACAGCTCGCGGAGCGCCGTGGCGTAGGTGTCGCCGTCCGGGCCGCTCGCGAGTTCCTTCACCCGCACGGTCGGGCCGTGCATGAGCTTGTCGACGACGCGCTTGACGGCCTTGGCGATCTCCGCGCGTTCCTTCGCCTGCAGGTCCGGGAGCTTGGCCTCGAGCCGCAGCATCTCGGAGCTCACGACGTCGTCGGCCATCGTGCGCAGCGCCACCACGGTCGGGGCGATCTGGTTCGCGCGCTGGCCGGCGGCGAACGCCGCGACCTCGGCGGCGATGATCCGCCGGACCGCTTCCACCTCGAGGGGAACGGAACCCTCGGGGTCGGCGTCGGCGAGGGACTCCAGGTCGACCAGCGTGATGCCGGGCAGTGCCGCGGCAGCGGGGTCGATGTCGCGGGGCAGCGCCAGGTCGAGCAGGAACTGCGGACGCCCCTCGCGGGCCGCGGCTGCGGCCGCCAGCGTCGGTGCGTCGAGGACGAGCTCGGTCGCGCCGGTGCAGGAGATGACGAGGTCCGCCTCGGCCAGCGCGGCCGGGACCTGCTCCATCCTGATCCCGCGGCCGCCGACGCCGGCGGCCAGACGCTGCGCGCGGGGGTAGGTCCGGTTCGCGATGACGAGGTCGCCGAGGTTCTCCTGCGCGAGCATGGTGGCGGCCAGCGCGGACATCGAACCCGCGCCCACGACCAGGGCCCGGCGTCCGGCCAGCCCGCCCAATTCCTCCGCGGCGCGCTTCAGGCCGACGCCCACGAGAGAGCGGCCGGCGCGGTCGATCCCGGTCTCGGTGCGGGCCCGCTTGCCGACGCGCAGCGAACTCTGGACGAGCTCGTTCAGCACCCGGCCGGCGCCGCCCTGCTCCTGCGCGACGGCGAGCGCGGCACGGACCTGGCCGAGGATCTGGCTCTCCCCGACGACCATCGAGTCGAGGCCGCAGGCCACGGTGTACAGGTGCTGCACCGCACGGTCCTCGTAGTGCACGTACAGGTGCGGACGCAGCTGCTCCAGCCCGATCGCGGTGTGCCGGCACAGCACCTCGGAGAGGTCGGCCAGGCCGCCGTGGAACTTCTCCACCACCGCGTAGATCTCGACCCGGTTGCAGGTCGACAGCACCGCCACCTCGGCCACGTGCTCGGAGGCCGTGGCGTCGGAGAGAAGCTTGGTGAGGGCGTCGCCCGAGAGGGAGACCCGCTCCAGCAGGCTGACCGGTCCGGTGCGGTGGGACAGCCCGATGACGAGGATGTTCACGGCGTCACCACCCCCGTCAGCGCCGGCGCCCGGCGCGACGTGGCGGGGAGAGCGTCGGTCTCACGCAGTGACTTGCGCTGGGCGTGGAAGGCGAGGATCTGCAGCTCGACGGACAGGTCGACCTTGCGCACGTCGACCCCCTCCGGAACTGACAGCTCTACGGGGGCGAAGTTCAGGATGCTGGTCACGCCCGCCGCCACCAGGCGGTCGCACATTTCCTGGGCAGCTACCCCCGGAGTGGCGATCACGCCGATGGTCACGCCGCGGGAGGCGACGATCGACTCGAGCTCCTCCAGCGGGTTCACCGCGACGCCGGCCAGCGTCTCCCCCACCCGGGCGGGGTCGGCGTCGACGAGCGCGACGATGCGGAATCCGCGGGACGAGAAGCCGCCGTAGTTCGCCAGGGCGTGCCCGAGCGAACCGACGCCGACGATGACGCAGGCCCAGTCCTGGGTCAGTCCGAGCTCGCGGGAGATCTGGTAGACGAGGTACGCGACGTCGTAGCCGACCCCGCGGGTGCCGTACGACCCGAGGTAGGACAGGTCCTTGCGCAGCTTCGCGGAGTTGACCCCGGCGGCGGCAGCGAGTTCCTCGGACGAAACGGTGGCGGTGCCCCGCTCGGAGTAGGCGAGCAGTGCGCGCAGATACACCGGCAGGCGGGCCACGGTGGCGTCCGGGATCCCGTCGCGGCTACGGGCCGCGCGCGGTGATCGTGCAGCGCTCATGGCACTCCTGGGCGAGGAAAAATGAGCCGCTTTCCGGGGTCGTGCGGACCCGAGGGTAAGCACTTGTGAACGCGCGAACAAACTCGAAGTGACCCATCGTCTCAATATGTGAGACGTTGGACTTTGGCCTATCTCATCGGGTAAGTGCGGCCCGCAGCCGGTCGGGGTCCACGCGCCAGAACGTGTGCTGTACGCCATCGATCAACGTGACCGGAATCTGCTCCCACCACTGCGCGAACAGCGCCTCGTCCTTCGTGATGTCGACCTCGGTCCAGCCCACGCCCAGTTCCGTGCACACCTGCTCGATGACGACCAGGGCGTTCGCACACAGATGGCATCCCGGCTTGGTCATCACGGTGACCCGCGGCTCGCTCACCGTTGATTGTCCCGCAGCAGGCCGCGCGCGATCTTGCCGGCGACCGAGCGCGGCAGCTCGGCGACGAGTTCGACCTGCTGCGGCACCTTGAACCGGGCCAGCCGGCTCGCGCAGAACTCGCGAACCTGATCAGCCGTCAGCTCCGCGCCCGGAGCGGGCACGAGCAGCGACTTGACCGCCTGGCCGGTACGGGCGTCCGGGACCGCCACCACGGCGGCCTCCGCGACGCCGGGCAGCGTGAGCAGGACCTCCTCGACCTCGCGGGGGTAGACGGTGAACCCGTTCACCACCACCACGTCGTGGCGGGTGCTGACGAGGAACAGGTCGCCGTCGAGGTCCCGGATTGCGACGTCCCCGGTCGCGAACCAGCCGTCGGCGTCGGGAGCGTCCCGGCCGTCGGGCCAGTAGCCGGAGAACAGGTTGGCGCCGCGCACCCAGAGCTCGCCCGGGTCGCCGGCGTCGGCCTCGGAGCCGTCACGCTCGACCACCCGGACCTCGACCCCGGGCAACGGCCGGCCGACCGAGCCGTCCTTGGCCCGCATCGACGCCGTCACGACCGGAGCCGCCTCGGTCAGCCCGTAGCCCTGCCAGACCCGCCGGCCGGTGGCCTCCCGGAATGCGGTGGCTTCCGCCGGCCGCAGCGGCGCGGAGCCACTGACCAGCACCCGCACGCCCGCGAGCGCCGCCCGGGCATCGGGCAGCGCGGCCCACGCGGCGTACATCTCCGGCGTCCCGGCCACGCTGGTGACCCCGGTCGAGGCGACGAGGGTGAGCACCGCGGCGGGATCGGCCATCTCGGCCGCGGTGGCGAGCACCGTGGTCGCCCCGGCGTGCAGGGCCTGACCGAGCACGGCGTTGAGACCGAAGACGTGGAACAGCGGGAGCGCCAGCAGCACCACGTCGCCGGGGGCGAACGGTGCCGGTTCCAGCGCGGCCATCTGCTCCAGGTTGGCCAGGAGCGCGCGGTGGGAGAGCATCGCCCGCCGCGGGCGGCCGCCGGTGCCCGCGGTCTGGAGCAGGGCGGCGAGGGACTCCCCGCCCGGCACCCGGTCGGGCGCGGGCGAGCCCCCGCCGGCGATCAGGTCCGCCACGGCGGTCTCGTCGGCGATGTGCAGGCGCGCACCGGTGTCGGCCAGCGCGGCCTCGAGGTCCGCCGCCGGCGCGGCCGGGTCGAGCGGGGCCACGACCAGACCGGCCCGCAGCGCCCCGAGGTAGATCGTCACGAACGCCGGGCTGTTGGGCAGCGAGAGCGCGACGCGATCGCCGAAGCGCAGGTCCCGGGCCCGCAGCCCGGCCGCGACGGCGTCGACCCGGGCGTCGAGCTCGAGCCACGTCAGGGGAGAACCGGCAGTGACCAGGGCCAGCCCGTCCGGATCCCGGGCCGCGGCCGCCGAGACCAGACCGGCCAGATTCGGTGCGCGAACCACGCGCGGAGTCTGCCACGGCCACGCGCCCCGCCCCGCGCGGATAGGGTCGTGATCATGTCGGCCGAGGCGGACTCCGGGGGCGGGGCGGCGGCGTTCTTCGACGTGGACAACACGATCGTTCGCGGCGCTTCGATGTTCCATCTCGCGCGCGGTCTGTATGCCCGCCGCTTTTTCCGCAACCGCGACATCGCGCGGTTCGCGCTGATGCAGCTGAAATTCGTCGTGGGCGGATCGGAAGATCTCAACGACATGGATTCGGCGAAAGCCATGGCGTTGTCGTTCATCGACGGGCACTCGGTCGCGGAATTGGTTCAGGTCGGCGAGGAAATTTTTGACGAATTGATCTCACGGCGAATCTGGCCCGGCACCCGCGCGTTGACGCAAATGCACATCTACGCCGGGCAGCAGGTGTGGCTGGTGACGGCCACCCCGGTCGAACTCGCCACCACGATCGCGGGCCGGCTGGGGCTGACCGGAGCCCTCGGCACCGAGGCCGAGGTCCGCGACGGCGTCTTCACCGGACGACTCGTCTCCGAGCCCCTGCACGGCCTGGCGAAGGCCCGCGCCGTCGAGGCGCTGGCCGAGCGGGAGGGCCTCGATCTGTCCCGCTGCTCCGCCTACAGCGACTCCGCCAACGACATCCCGCTGCTCTCCCTCGTCGGGCACCCCTGCGCGGTGAACCCCGACGCGAGGCTGCGCGCCCACGCGAAAGCCCACGGGTGGCGGATCCGCGATTACCGAACCGGGCGAAAAGCGGCCAAAATTGGACTTCCCACCGCCGCCGGAGCGGGCGCGATGGCTGGGGGAATCGCGGCCGCGATCTCCTTGCACCGGCGCCGATTGAGCAGTTCGGCCTGACCTTCAGGCGCGCACTTTGTCCGATCCGTCAGGACTATTTGTCCGATCGGACATCGGTAGCGCAACGCATTGCCGGAACTGCGGACGGTTCACCCGTTCGGTGGTGTTGAGACGCAGAAGGACGGGAAGGTCAAGGTTCGTCCACAACACCTGTGCTGCTGCAGGTTCCGTGTCTACGATTGCCCACATCTTCGGATCGAACCCCCTCACGTCCGCCGCCGCCCGGGGAGCCGATGTCCTTTCCGCCGTTTGCCGACACGTCAGGCTTCGCACGCCTGCGTGACGCCCTCCTGGCGCCGCCCGCTCTCGCGGTCGCCGGTGGGCCTGGCAGCGTGCCCTCGATCCGCAGGTCCCCGGCCGAGTCCTCGTCGCATCTTGTGCTGAGCCTGGCGGCCGGCGCCGCGGCCACCGGCAACGTCTACGGGCTCCCCGGCCAGGCCGCTCCGGCCGCTCCGGCGCAGGTCGAGGACCCCGAGGCGCGGCGCGTCGCGGGCCTGGTGAACCGCGCAAAGACCGGCGACACCGAGGCGTTCGCCCAGCTCTACGACCGCTACGTCGACACGATCCACCGCTACGTCTACTACCGGGTGGGCTCGCGGCAGCTCGCCGAGGACCTGACGAGCGAGACGTTCCTGCGCGCGCTGCGCCGCATCGAGACCTTCACCTGGCAGGGCCGGGACTTCGGGGCCTGGCTCGTCACGATCGCCCGCAACCTGGTCGCCGACCACTTCAAATCCAGCCGCTTCCGGCTCGAGGTCACCACCGCGGAGATGGTCGATTCCGACTCCGTCGAGGACAGCCCCGAGGGCGAGGTCATGGCGGCCTTCACCAACACCGCCCTGCTGGAGGCCGTGCAGCGGCTGAACCCCCAGCAGCAGGAATGCCTGGTGCTGAGATTCCTTCAGGGTCTGTCGGTCGCCGAGACGGCCCGGATCATGGGTAAGAACGACGGCGCCATCAAGACGCTGCAGTACCGCGCGATCCGCGCGCTGGCCGCGCTGCTCCCGGAGGACGTCCGATGAGCACGTCTTCGAGAGCGGTCACCAGTTCGGCCGCCCCCCGATCGCGGAAATGCGTAACTTTCTCTGTCCTGAGTCGTTATCCGCAGCGACAACCCAACGCCGTGGAAAGGTCTGGCCGGGGGTGGGATCGGTGACTGGATTGCCGCGCGAGCGGCAGCGGGTGCGGCAGTTCGCGCTCGCTGTGGACGCAGGGACTGTCGACCAGGCGTCGATGGTTCCGCTGTCGCGTCTGGCCACGTCGCTGTCCGACGTCGGCACCGCCTATTCCGTCGCCGCTCCCGCTGACGAGTTCAAGGCCGCCCTGCGCAACCGCCTGCTGGCGGTCGGTGCGGTCACCTCCACTCCGCCGGCCGGCCTCGCCGCCCCGGCTCCCTGGCGCCGGCGCCTCGTCGCCGCGAGCGCGGTGCTGGCGGTCTCCACCGGCAGTGGCGCGGGCCTGGCCGTCGCCAGCGGCGACGCGCTGCCCGGCGACCGCCTCTACGAGGTCAAGCGGGCGATCGAGAACGTCCGCCTCGCCCTGGCGCCCAACGACATCGCGCGGGGCGAGCGCTACCTGGCGATCGCCTCCACCCGCCTCGCCGAGATCAACGCGATGCTGGCCGCGAACCCCAACGCCGCCGCCGACCCCGCGCTGGTCCAGGAACTCCGCGAGACGATGAGCGCGATGGCCGAGGCCGTCGCCGCCGGCAGCGCGTTGTTCTTCGAGGTCTTCGAGCGCACCGGTGACGCCACGGTCCTCGCGACGCTGGCGCAGTTCCTCAGCGAGCGCTCGCTGGACCTGTCGACGGTCAGCGGCCTGATGCCGGTCCAGCTGCTGATGAACCAGGCCTCGCTCCTGGTCGAGCTCGAAGGCCTGGCCGCCCGCCTCGCCTACGTGACCGGGCGCCACCCCGAGCTGGCCCAGGCGGTCGCCGACGCCAAGGACAAGCACCGCGCCGACCGCAACGGCGACCGTGCCGTGCTCGTCTCCTCGGCCAGCGCCATCGCCGCGGCCCTCGAAGCCATGCGCGTCGCCGCCGAGGCCGCCCAGGCGCAGGCCGCCGAGGCCTCCGCGGCCCAGGCCGAGCAGCAGTCGCAGGAGGAGCAGGAACCGGCGACGAAGCGGGTTCAGCGCGACGTCGACGGCTACATCCAGGTCAACGTCGCGGGAAGTGACGGCACCGTGGACGGCGTCTCGGTCGCGACGCTGCCGAACACGCAGCACGAGCGGAACTTCAACACCGGGTCCCTCAAGGGGAGCCCAGCGAAGGACGCCGGCAGCTCGAGCCAGCAGCTGCTCTGGAGCCTGCCGGTCCCGACGAACGACGTCGGCGCCTCCACCCCCGCCGGCCTTTCGGCCAACTTCTCCCCGACCGGCGACAACACCGCTCAGGTCGCCGCGCAGTAGGTCCGCCGTTCGCTCCGCCCCTCGCCTGCGCGCCGTTTCGGCGCTTGCCGTCGGCATTCTTTCGTGAGCGGAATTTGGATCACTGCGAACTCATCACCTCTTTTCGCGTTGACGCGACGGGTCGAAGACTGCAGGAGCACGGCGCCGACGCCCCGGCGTCACCCGGTCCTGAGAAGAGATCGCCATGACGCGAATCCACCGCCCCATCCTGTTGACGTCAGCCGCCCTTGCCGCCGCGGTGGCGCTGGCCGGTCCCGCCGCCGCCTCCGATGTGGCGGAGGTCGAGACCAGCACGAAGGACGGCAAGACCGTTCTCGCGGTCCTCGCGACCTACGTTGACGATTTCTTCATCCCCAAGGGCGGCGAGCCCGGCGAGTGGCCGGAGGAGGAGGACTTCCTCCCGAGCGTCGGCGACGGGATTTCCTGGGAGGACGAGCTCTCGCAGGACGGGACCGCAGTCGGCACCCAACGAGGCCTCTGCACGGTGACGAAAGTGGTGCGGTCCGAGATCACCAATGACTGCACCGCCACGTTGACGTTCGACAACGGGACGCTCAAGCTCGCCGTGAAGCTGGTCTTCGACGCGGCGGCCGAGGACGAGGGCGAGGACGAGGGCGACACGGTCGACATCGTCGGCGGGACCGGCGCCTACGCGGGCGCGACCGGCGCCGCCGTCGTCAAGACCCTCAACGACGACAGTGAATCGATCACCGCGACCTTCAGTCTCGGGAGCGGCCAGGTCTCGCACGTTCCGGTCGGCGGTGCGGCGGCCGGCGGGCTCCACTCCGGGGGGAACGGCGCCGACATGGCCCTGATCGGCCTCGGAGTTGTCGGCGCCCTCGGCGGCACGGCGCTGGTGGCCCGCGGCCGCAACCGCCCGGTCAGGTGAAGACAGAGCGGCGCTGCATCAGCAGCCGGTACAGCGTCTGCTGGATGACCTCGCGGACCTGATCAGCGAGGTCGAAGACGAGCGCGGGATCGTCCGCCGCGCCCTCGGGATAGCCGTCGGTCGGGATCGGGCGGCCGAACTCGATCAGCCACTTCGACGGCAGCGGGACCAGGCCCAGCGGACCCAGCCACGGGAACGTGGGCGTCAGGGGCAGGTAGGGCACCCCCAGGATCCGCGCGAGGGTCCGGCTGTTGCCCAGGACCGGATAGGTCTCCTCGGCCCCCACGATGGCCGTGGGGATGATCGGGGCCCCCGTCCGCAGCGCCGCCGCCACGAACCCGCCGCGGCCGAAGCGCTGCAGCTTGTATCGCTCGCTGAACGGCTTGCCGATGCCCTTGTAGCCCTCGGGCCAGACGCCGACGAGCTCGCCGGAGTTCAGCAGCCGCTCCGCGTCGGGGGCGCAGGCCAGCGTCACGCCGCCCTTGCGGGCGTACTCGCCGACGAAGGGCAGGCCGAAGAGCAGGTCGGCCCCGAGCGGGCGCAGCCGCCGGTGGGCGGGGTGCTCGTTCCGCAACGCGAGCATCGTCATGATCGAGTCGAGCGGGATCGCGCCGGAGTGGTTTCCCACCACCAGGCCCGCCCCGTCGGGCACGTTCTCCAGGCCGCGGGTCTCGACGCGGAACCAGGTCGTGTACAGCGGCCGGAAGGGCGCGAGCAGGACGTTGTCCGCGAGGTCCGGGTCGCAGCCGAACTCGTCGACCTCGTAGTCGCCGCTGATCCGGCGGCGCAGGAACGCCAGGGCGCCGGCGGCCTTGCGGTCCAGCACCCGGCCGCGGGCCCCGATCGCCTCGCGCACCGCGTCGGTCAGGCCGTTCTCGGGGGCCCCGCCGGTGGCGCCGGAACGCGGCTTGCCCCGGCCTTCGGGATGAATCGGAATCACGCGGGCGTCGCTCACGACCGGTCTCCGTCCAGGACGAGGCCGAGCTGCGGATCCGCCGGGTGGCCGGCCAGGAACTCCTCGAAGGCGGCCGCGGTCGAGTACACCGGGGTGTAGCCGAACTCGGTCTTCAGCTTCGCGGTGTCGACGACCCGGCCGTGGGTGAGGAAGGTGATCAGCTCCGGCGAGAGGCTGACCCCGCCCCGGCGCAGGAGCCCGCCGGCGAACCTCGCGGCCAGGCCGGCCACCGGCACGGTGGGCTTGCCCGCCCGGCGGGCCGCCTGGGAGAGCAGCAGAACCCCGTCGCCGGCCACGTTGTAGGTGCCGCGGTGCTGCTCGGTAGCCGCCAGCCGGAGCACCGCGAGGGCGTCGAGCGGGTGGACGAACTGCAGGCGGGCGTCGTACCCGAGGATCGTCGGGACGACCGGCAATCCGAACAGTCCGGTGATCGGGGAGTCGACCCCGGCGCCGAGGATGTTCGCGAAGCGCAGCACCGTGGTGTCCACGTCGCCGCGGCGGCGGACGAATCCGCGGACGTAGGCCTCGACCTCGGAGGCGTCCTTCGCGAAGCCGGAGCGGGGCGCGGCCTTGGGCTGGGTGCCCTCGGAGAACATCGCCGGGTCGCCGCGCGAGGCCCCGTAGACGGCTGTCGAAGATTTGACCACCAGCCGACGCAGACTGGGCGCCTTCTGGCACGCCGCGAGCAGCTGCATGGTGCCGATGACGTTCAGTTCCTTGAGCGCGGCCCGCCCACCGGCCTCGGCCGGACCCGAGGTGACCGACAGGTGCACGACGGTGTCGACCTCGGCCGCGCCGATCACCTTGGCGATGATCGGGTTGCGGATGTCGGCGCGCACGAACTCGGCGCGGCCCAGATCCGCGCGCGGCGGCACGACGTCGACGCCGATAACGCGGTCGACGCCGTCACAGGCGTTGAGGTCCCGGACCAGCGCGCCGCCCAGGGTGCGAGCGACGCCGGTCACCAGAACCACTCGCCCCATGCCGGCCCCCGCCCGTCGAATGCGTTGCGCGCGCTCGAGCTACTTCTTGTTGCGGCGCTGGACGCGCGTCCGCTTCAGCAGCTTCCGGTGCTTCTTCTTCGCCATGCGCTTACGACGCTTCTTGATGACAGAGCCCACTGCAGACCTTCGCTAACCGTCGTGCGCGGCCTGATCTCGGGCGCGCGTTGCTTGAGGAGAGCAGACTAACCCGGCGCACAAATGACGAACGCCGGGCCCGCATTCGCGGACCCGGCGCCGACCATTTTTCGCTGCGCGAGGTGCGGGGTTCAGCCGGTGTCGGCGTCGAAGAACGACTGCCGGAGGTAGGTCTGCACTGCGTTCTCGGGGACCCGGAAGGATCGGCCGACACGCACGGCAGGAAGCTCGCCGTTGTGGACGAGCCGGTAGACCGTCATCTTCGACACCCTCATCTTGGTGGCAACTTCTGCCACCGTGAGGAACGAGACGTCGGAGAGCGGCTGCTCGTTCGAAGCCATGGGCGCACCGGACCTTTCAGCCCGCGACGGGCACCGGAAGGGCTCCGGTGGACGAGTTCGGGGATGCTGCGTTTCGTTAAAGTAGACACTAGTGGCGGGTGATACGGGTGGGGAAGGGGCCGCATTGTGCCCGATCTTGATCTACCTGCGGAAACGCGACACACCTAAGCTGCTTTTGGCGCTTTCGGAGGGAAATTTCACCCGTCCGGGTGGTCAGAACTTTGCACGAACGGACCATCAGATTTCGGACCGGTCCAGCAGGTAGGCCGTCAGCGGCCCGTAGAGGTGCGGTTCGACGTTGTCGTCGAGGGGCACCGCCACCGCGATCTTCCCCTCCTCCGCGCCCAGGAACATGGCCGGATCATTGCTGTCGGCGAATCCCACGGCGGTCACGCCGGCGAGCCCGGCCGCTCCGGCCCAGCCGTGGTCGGCGACCACGAGGTCGGGCGGGGCCTCACCCGCCCGGTCCAACGCCCGCAACATCTCGCGCATCGGATAGGCCGAGTGGGTGTGGCAGAGCTCGCCGCGGTTGGACACCATCGCGACGTCGGCGATGTACCGGATCTCGCGGTACTCCTCCCGGTTGCGGCGCCACTCCTCGTAGCGCCAGCCCGCGGACGGGGTCAGCACGGTGCAGCCGGCGGCCCGCAGCGCGGCCACGACGGCGAGGTGGACGGGGAGCAGTCCGGCGGGGTGCCCGGTCGCGACGAGAACGCGGGCCCGCGCGGCGGCGGCCTTCGCGAGCAGCTCGGCAGCGGCGTCGAGACCGGCCAGGGTCAGGTCGGGGTCGATCGTGTCGCCGCCCTCGGTGAAGCTGGGGTCGGGCGAGACGCCGCAGCGCCGGGCCATCACGTCGAGCACCTCGTCGAACGTCCACGCCGGGTCGGTGTCGAGGCCGAAGCTCGCGTACTCGTCGCCGGTGACCACCCGGCGGTAGCTGCGCAGGTTGTTGTCCCGCGGGGTCGCGACGTCGCCGGCGATCCGGGCGCGGCACAGGTGCTCCCGCAGTTCCTCGCGGGTGGGGACGGGGCTGCTCACGCGGTCCTGCTCACGCGGGCAGGCCGTGCGAGGGGAACACCGCGGCGCGGGTGGCGAGCACGGTCGAGTCCAGGGGGTCGTCCGGGTCGCCGCCGTCCCAGGGGACGAAGGCGGCGGCCGAGCCGTCGGTCATCCGCTCGGGCGGGCTGCCGCCGAGGCTCTTCACGTGGGCCTGCCAGCCCGGGCCGGTCTCGGTCTCGGGGTCGATCGGGACCCCACAGGCCTCGGCGAGCAGGTGCGTCCAGGCCCGCGGCACCACGCCGACGAGGTCGTACCCGCCGCCGCCGGTGACCAGCCAGCGGCCGCCGGCGACCTCGTGCGCGAGTTCGTGCAGCCGCGCGTAGGAGGTGCGCTGACCGTCGACGGTGAGCGAGAGGTGCGCGAGCGGGTCGTTCACGTGGCTGTCGCAGCCGTGCTGCGTGACCAGCACCTCCGGGTCGAACGCGCGCAGCAGGGGCGGCACCACGGCGTCGAACGCCCGCAGCCAGCGCGCGTCGTCGGTCGCGGGCGGGAGGGCGACGTTGACGGCGCGACCCTCGGCGCCGGCGCCCCCGATCTCCTCGGCGAAGCCGGTGCCGGGGAACAGGTAGCGGCCCGACTCGTGCAGAGAGATCGTCAGCACGCGGGGGTCGTCCCAGAACAGGGCCTGGGTGCCGTCGCCGTGGTGCACGTCGACGTCGACGTAGGCGACGCGTGTGGCGCCGAGCTCGAGCAGCCGCGCGATGCCCAGCGCGACGTCGTTGAAGACGCAGAAGCCGCTGGCGCTGCCGGCCATCGCGTGGTGCAGCCCGCCGGCGATGTTCACCGCGTGCAGCGCCTCGCCCGACCAGACCGCCTCGGCCGCGGCCACCGACTGCCCGACCACGAGGGCGGAGGCGTCGTACATGCCGGCGAAGGTCGGGACGTCGCCGGTGCCGAGGCCGCGGTAGAGATCGGCCTCGTCGGGATCCGCGCCGGCCTTGCGGACCGCGGCGAGGTACTCGGCCTCGTGCAGCAGGCGCAGCACCTTCTCGCCGGCCGGCGGCGCGGCGACGGTGTTCACGTGGGAGTGCTCGAACACCCCGAACTCGCGGGCGAGCCGCATCGTGAGGTCGACGCGGATCGGGGCGAGCGGGTGCCCCCGCCCGAAGTCGTAGCCGATCAGCGCGGGATCCCACATCACCTGAACAGGACCCTGGCACGCCACGTCGTTCACGCTACCCGGCGGAACTCACCCGACGCCGAGCGAGCCGATCGGCGCGACCTCGTGCGGGCCGGTCCGGCAGATCCAGGTCGGTTTCGAGCGGGCCTCGGCCATCAGCGCGCGACCGTGCTCGGGGCACTCCGGCCAGACCAGGTAGAGGCCGGTGATCAGGTCCTGGACGGTGGTCGCGACCTCGAGCAGGGCCTGGTCGGCGGCGAAGGCGAGCATCCGGCCGCCGTCGTGCCCGGAGAACTGGCCCTCGCAGCTGATGCGGACGATGTAGCCGTCGATCTCCGGGGAGACCGCCAGCGAGCGGTCGGTGAGGGTCGCGGAGAGGTCGGCGTAGATGGCGAGGACGGCGTCCTTGGCCAGCTCGTACTGGTGGGTGACCGCAGCGCTCCACAGCGCCTCGCCCGTGAGCGGCCCCGCGGAGGCGTGCAGCGAGCTGAACCAGGCGCGGGCGACGTCGTCGTAGGCCACCTTCGGCCCGAAGTCCGGCAGCACCGTGTCCGAGAGCCAGGCCTCGACCTCCGCGTCCATGCCGTCAGATTAGGTCGCGCGCTCGACCAACGGTGGGTCAGTAACTCGATCCGATGATTCGCACACGGAGCGTGAGGACTCCCGGGAGGGCCGACGGCGTTGCGCGGGGAACCCGCCGGCGCCGGATAGCGTGGCGACCGTGGTGATCACCGGGGTGCTGGCCGGTTACGACGACCCGGCGGCCCGGCGCCGCCTGCGCCGGATGAAGCTCGCGGCGACCGGCATCCTCGCGTTCGCCGCCGCGCTGTTCCTGCTGACGTTCGCACTGCCGGAGAACACCGGCACCGGCTACCTGCGCGCCGCGGCCGAGGCGGGCATGGTCGGCGGGCTGGCCGACTGGTTCGCCGTCACCGCCCTGTTCCGGCACCCGCTCGGGCTGCCGATCCCCCACACGGCGCTCGTCCCGAAGAAGAAGGACGACCTGGCGACCAAGCTCGGCGAGTTCGTCTCCGGCAACTTCCTCACGCCCGACGCGGTGGTGGAGCGGGTGCGCCAGGCGGACCCGGTCCGCAAGGTGGGCGAGCGCCTGCTCGATCCGGCGACGGCCGATGCGGTGGGCCGCGAGCTCTCCCGCGCGATCGCCGCGGTGGTCGCGACGCTGGACGACGAACTGGTCTCCTCGATGCTGCTGGAGCACGTCCGCCGAGACCTCGACCGGCGCTCCTACGCCCGCGAGGTCGGCCAGCTGCTGACGACGGCGGTGGCCAACCGGGCCCAGGACCCCATCGTCGAGCTGAGCCTGCCCCGCCTGCGCGCACAGCTGGTGACCAACCGGGAGACGGTCCACGCCGAGCTCTCGCGGTTCCTCGACAGCCTGGGGATGGCGGCCCGGCTGTGGTCGACGGACCGGCGCGTCGACAGGATCATCGACCGCATCGTCGGGCTGCTCTCGGAGATGGAGCGGGTGGGCCAGGCGCACCCGATCCGACGCCAGATCGACGAGATCCTCGAACGCCTCGCCGACGGCCTCGCCAACGACCCGCGCGCCGCCGACGGCATCGACGAGGTGCTGCGGGAGATCGCCGACAACCCGGCGGTCGAGTCCTGGCTCCGCGACGTCGTCACCCGCTACCTCGGCTCCGTCCGCGAACTGCTCGACGACCCGACGGTGAGCCTGCAGCAGCAGCTCGGCCGGTTCGTCCAGGACCTCGGCCGCCGCGCGGTCAACGACCCGGAGTTCGCCGCGAAGCTCGACCGGGGCCTCGAGCAGGCCGTCCGCTACGCCGTCACCAACTACGCGGACCAGGTCGTCGCCCTGATCCGCGACCAGGTCGCCCGCTGGCCCGCCGACGAGGCCTCCTCGAAGATCGAGACCGCCGTCGGACGGGACCTCCAGTTCATCCGGATCAACGGGACCGTGGTCGGGGCGCTCGCCGGCGTCGTCATCTACTCCGTCGCCGTCGCCGCCGGCCACGGCTGACCCACCCACCAGGGCGTGACACGCCCTGGTGGGAGCTTCTGCCTCCCACCACGGCGTGACACGCCCTGGTGGGAGGGATCTACGGCTGGGGCGTCGGTGGTGATGACCCCAGCCCCGACGCCGGCTAGTCGGTGCGGAGGGCGACGACAGGGTCGAGGCGGGCCGCCCGACGGGCGGGAGCGACGCCGAAGAAGACGCCGACGCTCGCGGAGACCGCGAAGGCCATCGCCGGGGACCACCAGGTGATGACGGCGGGAACCGGGGAGAAGGTGTCGATCAGCAGCGAGCCGCCGATGCCGATCGCGATGCCGATGAACCCGCCGACGGCGGTGAGCAGCACGGCCTCGATCAGGAACTGCAGCAGCACGTCGCGCTGTCGGGCGCCCATCGCCTTGCGCAGCCCGATCTCACGGGTCCGCTCCCGGACGCTGACGAGCATGATGTTCGAGACCCCGACGCCGCCGACGAGCAGCGAGATGGCGGCGATCGCCGCGAGCACGAGGGTGAGCAGGCCGAGGATCTTCCCGATCGTCCCCAGGATCTGGGACTGCGTCACGGCGGAGAACTCCTCGCCGGGATACCGGTCGATGAGAGCGGCCTCGAGAAGCGGGCTGAGCTCGTCGACCCGGTCGGAGCTCGGTGCCTTGACCACGATCCCGTCGACCCGCTCGGTGCCGAGCATCCGGTGCGCGGTGGTGATCGGGATGTGGATCTCGCCGTCCCGGCTGACCCCGAACGCCGAGCCGCTCTCCTCGTACACGCCGACCACCCGGAAACGCACGCCGGCCAGCGTGAGCTGCCGGCCGATCGGGTCGACGTCGCCGAACAGCTCATCCGCGGCCAGCGATCCGAGCACCGCGACGCGGCGCCGGGTGTCCACATCGGTGGACGAGATCACCTGCCCGCGGGCCAGCGGCCGGTCGAAGACCGACCCGTTGGTCTCGGTCACGCCCACCATCGACGTGAACGTCTCCCGGGTGCCGACCCGCGCCACCTCGCCGGAGGTGACCGACCCGGTGACGGCGTCCGGGTTGCCGACCACCCGGGCGATCGCGTCGACGTCGTCGAGGGACAGCCGGCTCACGGTCGGCGCGGACCCGAGCTCGAACTTGCCGGGCACGACGATGACCAGGTTCGAGCCCAGACCCTCGACCTGACTCGTCACTTCCTGCTTCGCCCCGCCGCCGATGCCGACCAGCAGCACCACCGCGGCGACACCGATGATGACGCCGAGCATCGTCAGCAGACTGCGCAGCCGGTTCGCGCGCAGCGCCTCCAGCGCGACGCGGAAACCCTCAAGGAACGTCATGCCGCGGAGTCCGTCGGGTCGGCCCCGGCGGCGGGCTCGGCCGCGGAGTCGTAGGCGATCAGGCCGTCACGGATCTGGATCTGCCGGGAGGCGTGGGCGGCGATCTCGGGCTCGTGGGTGACCAGCACGATCGCGACCCCGGCGACGCGGTTGAGGTCGCCGAGCAGCTTCATGACCTCCTCCCCGTTGCGGGTGTCGAGGTTGCCGGTGGGCTCGTCGGCGAAGACGACCTTCGGCTCACCGACCAGGGCGCGAGCGATCGCGACGCGTTGCTGCTCACCACCGGAGAGCTGGTTCGGACGGTGATCGAGCCGGTGCGCGAGCCCGACGCGGCCGAGGGCTTCCTCGGCGAGCTTGCGGCGGGCGGACTTGCGCATCCCCCGGTAGAGCAGCGGCATCGCGACGTTGTCGACCGCGGAGGTGCGCGCCAGCAGGGCAAAGGACTGGAAGACGAAGCCGATCGTGGCGTTGCGCAACTCGGCGAGATCGCCGTCGCTGAGGGTGTTGACGTCCTTGCCGTCGATCCGGACCAGGCCGGCGGTCGGACGGTCGAGCGCGCCGAGGACATGCATCAGCGTCGATTTGCCCGACCCGGAAGGACCGGTGATCGCGACGTAATCGCCGGCGGCGACCGTGAGGGAGACCCCGCGCAGGGCACCGACGTCGGAGTCGCCGAGCCGGTAGGTCCGCTCGAGGTCGATCGCCTCAATCATGACGGCCCGTCAGACCTTGTCGCCCTCGCGGACCTCGTCGGCGCCGCGCACCACCACGGTGTCGCCGTCTTCGAGTCCACGCAGGATCTGGACGTATTCCTGGCCCTCGGCGCCGAGGGAGACCTCGCGCCGGGCCGCCTTGCCGTTCTCGATCCGCCACACGGTGTCGCGGTCGCCGTCACGGACCACCGCGGAAGCGGGGACGGACAGCGCGTCGTCGGCCTCCGCGACCTGAAGACTGACCACGGCGCTCATGCCGGGCCGCGGCTTCGGCGCATCGGAGCCGTCGGCGAGCTTGCCCGGCTGCAGCGACAACGTCACCGCGTACCCGACCCCGCCGCGCGCGGACGAGGTCGGCGCCAGATCGATGAACTTCACCTGCGACGGGTAGACCGCGCCGGGCACCGCGTCGAGTTCGATCTCGGCGGGGATGCCCTCGGTCACGGTGAGGATGTCGGTCTCGTCGACCTCGGCCCGGAGCGTCAGTTCCGAGTCGTCGATGACGGTGGCCAGCAGGCCGCCGGACTCGACCGGCGAACCGACGCCGACGGGTCCACCTGAGGCCGTCGTCGTCGACCCGCCTCCCGTCGCGCCCAGCAGCGCGGAGGCTTCCGGGGGCAGGGCACCGAGCAACGCGGACGGGTCCGCCCCGCCGCCGCCGTTGCCGGATCCGAGCGTCACGATGCCGTCGGCGGGAGCCTTGATCGTCAGCGCTTCGACCGTGCGCCGCGCCGCCGCGACCGCTGCCTGCGTCTGCAGCCGGCCGGCGGCGGAGATGGACGACAGTGCCTCGGCGAGGCTGCCCAGCCCGGCGCTGAAGTTGTCGATAGCGGCCTGCGCCTGCGCCTGCGCGGCGGTGAAGGAGGCGCGCAGGCTTGCGGTCTGCGCGAGCGCGGCGTCGCGAGCCGGACCCTCGGGGAGCATGCGCGCCAACTCTTCGGCGTCGTCGAACGCCTGCTCGGCCGCCCGGGCCGATTCGCTGTCCGCGACGTTGTTGCCCGCGGGGATGTCGATGTCGGTGTCGCCCACCTCGGCGGCCGCGGCTTCGGCGGCAGCGAGCGCGTCCTCGGCCGCCGGCGAGTCCAGCGTCATCAGCACGTCGCCCTGACGAACCTGCTGGCCGGACTTCACCGTCAAGGTGTCGACGGTGGCCGAGGCCGGAGCCCGCAGCGTGACCTGGGTCCGCGCAACCACGGCCCCGGCGGCCTCGACGACCTCCGCGACCGAGCGCCGCTCGACGGGACCGAGTTCGACGGAACTGCCGTCGCTCCCGCACGCGGAGAGGCCGGTCAGGCAGAGCCCGGCAGCCAGCAACGCTCCCGCGCCAGCCCGTCCCCGCCCGGACCAAGATCGCATACGGCCATGCTAGGTAGCCCTCACCGGTGGGGCCGGGGAATCAATCAAACCGCTGGTCGGATTCAAGCCGGGCATATCCGACCTATCTGACATCACGTCAGGTCGAGGTCACCTTCGCTCGAGCGATCTTCCTCGCGGTGGGGCGGTTCGCCGTGCGGACTGTGCCGGACCTGGTGCCGGTCCTCGGCGAAGACGTGGGTCTCCCACATCACCATCACCACGACCACGCCGGTCAGGATGGCGAGGCTGACCATCGCCGGCACGTGCGGCCCGATCGCGAACAACGGCACCAGCAGGGCCGCGGCGCCCACCCGGTACACCTTCACCTGCGCAACACAGCGGTAGTAGAACGCCGACTGCCCGAGCAGGTGGACGATGACGCCGGCGACGAGTGCGAACAAGGCCGCACCCTTCAGCGGGTCCGAGAGGTCGTGATGCTCGGTGTCCGAGACGTACTCCAGCACCTTCTTCATCCCGAGGGCGAGCAGCACGACACCCGCCACGATCGGGAGGTGGCAGTAGCTGAACGCGTCGCGCCCCATCCGGGCCCGGGCGGTCGGCTCCGCATCGGCGAGGGCCCGTTCGGCGATCAACGCGCTGGTGTCGAAGTACAACCACCACAGGGCAGCGGTCAGCGTCAGGCCGAGCAGGCTGGTGACGGCGATCGCGCCGGAGAACGGCCGGTCGGAGATTCCGACGCCGATCGCGACGATCGACTCCCCCAGCGCGACGATGACGATCAGCCCGTGCCGTTCCGCGAAGTGCCGCGGCGCCGGCAGCCGCCAGCCCTCGGCACCCCCGAGCACGTTGCCGAGGTAGTCCGCCGCGAGCACCGCGACCCACAGCCAGGTCCGGGTGTTCCCGCTCGCAGCAGCCGCGGCGAGCAGCAGCCCACTGGCAGTCACTTGTGACAGGCCGAAGCGGATCAGTTGGTTGCGCAGGCCCGGGTCGCCGGCGGACAGGCACCAGAACGTGACGATGTGGATGCCGCGCAGCACGAAGTAGGCGAGCGCGATCGCATACGGCGCGGAGAGCCCACCGGCGGCGTCATCGAAGGCCTCGGGCGCTGCGAGTGCGATGACGAACAACGCGCCCATCGCGGTGAGCATGGCGAGCCGTGGCGCACCCTCGTCGGCCTTGACCACGTTGCCGAGCCATGCGTAGCTGACCCAGCACCACCACAGCAGGCCCATCATGAGCATGCCCTGCAGGAGTCGCTCGGGGCTCGGGTCCTTGGCCATGAACGCCGTGACCTGGGTCAGGGCGAAGACGAAGACCAGATCGAAGAACAGCTCGAGCGTGGTGGCCGTCGACTCCGCATGCAGAGCCTCGAAACGCAGCCGGCGAGCCGGCGCCTTCGCCTGGCTCATCCGTGACCCGAGGCGAGCTCGCGGGACCGGTCGCGGGCGGCTTCGAGGGCGGCGATCATCGCGGCGCGGACGCCGTGGTTCTCCATCTCGCGGATGGCGGCGATCGTCGTGCCGGCCGGCGACATCACGGCCTCGCGAAGCTTGACCGGGTGCTCGCCGGTCTCTTTGAGCATCCGCGCGGACCCGATCGCCGTCTGCACGATCAGCTTGTACGCGACCTCGCGGGGCAGTCCGAGCAGGATGCCCGCGTCGGTCATCGCCTCGACGAGGTAGAAGAAGTACGCCGGCCCGGAGCCGGACAGCGCCGTGACGGCGTCCAGCTGCGACTCGGGCACCCGGATCACCTCGCCGACCGGCGAGAGCAGGCCCTCGGCGAGCTTCATGTGATCACCGTTGGCGTGCGCTCCGGCCGAGACCGCACTCATCGCCTCGTCAACGAACACCGCGGTGTTGGACATGACCCGGACGACCGGGACGTCGGCGGTGAAGTGGCGCTCCAAGAACGCGGTCGGGATGCCCGCGGCGACGGAGATCACCAGCTGATCGGCGCGGACGACGTCGCCGATCTCGGCGAGCAGGCTCGCCATGTCCTGCGGCTTGACGGCGAGCAGGATGACCTCGGCCGTCTTCACCGCCTCGACCGCGTCCGCGGTCGCGACGCCGTAGCGGTCGCGCAGTTCCGCCGCCCGCTCCGCGTGCCGTTCCGTCACGACGACATCGGCCGCCGTCCGGCCGGCGCGCAGCATCCCGGCGAGCAGGGCCTCGCCCATCTTGCCGCCGCCGAGCATGGCCACCCGCTGGCCCATTCCGGTCACCTCTCGTCGTCCCGACCGATCAGCCCCGACTGAGCAGAGCCCTTGCGAAGAACGCCACGTTGGCAGGGCGCTCGGCGAGCCTACGCATCAGGTAGCCGTACCACTCCTCCCCGAAGGGCACGTAGACCCGAACGGTCTCGCCGGCGGCCGCCAGCCTGCGCTGCTCGTCCGGGCGCACACCGTAGAGCATCTGGTACTCGAAGTCGCCGGGGTTACGGCCGGCGCGGGCGGCCAGATCGGCCGCGATCGCGAGCATCCGCGGGTCGTGCGAGGCGACCATGGGATAGCCGGACCCGGCCATCAGGACCTTCAGGCAGCGCACGTAGGACAGGTCGACGTCGTGCGGGTCCTGGTACGCGACGGAGGCCGGTTCACGGTAGGCGCCCTTGCACAGCCGGACCCGGGATCCGGCGTGGGCCAGGTCCTGGCAGTCGCCCTCGGTCCGTCGCAGATAGGCCTGCAGCACCGCTCCCGCCCAGGGGAAATCCGCCCGCAGGTCGCGCAGCACGGCCAGGGTGGCGTCGGTGGTGGTGTGGTCCTCCATGTCGAGGGTCACCGTCGTGCCCACCGCCGCCGCGGCCGCGCACACCTTCGCTGCGTTCTCGTAGGCGATGCGGTCCCCGTCGGCGCCGAGGGCCTGACCGAGCGACGACAGCTTGAGCGAGATCTCCGCGCCGTGCGTCAGCCCCGCGGCGGCCAGCGCGTCCAGCGCCTGCAGACAGACGTCGCGCATGTGGTCGGCCTGGGCGCGGTCCCCGGTGTCCTCGCCGAGGTGGTCGAGGGAGACCCGCAGGCCGGATCCGATCAGGTTTCCGGCGACGCCGACCGCCGCGTCGAGGCTGTAGCCGGCCACGAAGCGCCGCACCACCGCCCGGGTCCCGGGGGCGGAGGTGATCGCGTCGCGGACCCGGGTCGATCGGGACGCGGCAAGGAGCGCCTGGCGCAGCACAACTCCATCGTGACAGCCGGAGGGCGGTGCGCCGCGACGAACCTCCGGAGCCGTCCCCGAGGTTCTGCGCACCCCCCTGACCTGCGACTACACCGGAAAGCCGGAACGATCATGTGGGCAATTCGTACGATTTCGCCCTCTGTTGCCAGCAGAGGGATGCCAGCCTTCCGTGCCCGCGGAACGAACACCCTGGGGAGCTGTCATGCGGTACCCGCGCATTGCCGCGGTTGTCGGCGGCGCAGTGCTGCCGTTGATCGCCGGACTGTTCGGCGTCGCGGTCGCCGCGCCCGAGTCGACGGCGGGCGGGGGTGCGCCCACGCGCTTCCGGGCCGCGCTGGCCGACGCGGCCTACACGTGCCCGCACCTGCCGGCCGGCCTGCAGGCCGCGGTGATCGACGTCGAGAGCAACTGGGACGCCGTCAAGGAAGGCCCCAACGGGGTCGAGGGCCTGGCCCAGCTCTCGCCGCGCATGTGGGCGGCCTGGGGCGAGGACGCCGACGGGGACGGGACGTCCAGCCCGCTGGACTCCGCCGACGCCATCGACACCCAGGCCCGCATGCTCTGCCACTACTACCGCCTCGCGGTGCAGTCCTCGATGCGCGGCGACCGCCTCTCCCTCGCCCTCGCGGCCTACCGGGTCGGGTGGAACCGGCTCGTCGAGGTCGGCGGCCTCGCCCAGCTCCCCGTGACCCGGCAGTACGTCGCGGAGGTCAAGTCGCTCGCGCCGTTCTACGCGAAGGGGCTCGGCGTCGCGAACTCCTCGCGCTCGCTCTACACCCCGCTGCCGAACCCGCGGGGCCCGGTGAGCGCGGTGAAGTGGGCGCGCTCGATGGCCGGCGACTACGGCTGGCTCAACCTGTGCCTGAACTTCACCGCGCAGGCCTACGGCTGGGACCACTCCGGGACGCGGTACGCCATCGACCACTGGTTGTTCACCCCGAACTCGATGCGTCACCACCGGGCGCGCAACGCCCCCGCCGGCGCGCTGATGTTCTGGGACACCGGCCTGCGGGCCGGCCACGTCGCGATCTCGCTCGGCGACGGCTACGTCGCCAGCAACGACATCATCACCCCGGGCAAGATCAGCATCGTTCCGGCCTCGACGATCGACGCCCGCTGGAACGCGCGTTACCTCGGCTGGACCGCGCCGTACTTCCCCGACGGGGTGTGACGATCAGTCAGTAGCGCTTTTCCGGGAGTCGTCCGGGGCGGAGCCCCCGACTCTCAGCGTTCGACGGCGGCCGCGAGGTGCAGCCGGGTGAACGCCAGGGCCTCGGCGAGATCGGCCTCGCGCTCGCGGCGGTTGGAGCACCGGCGGGTGTTGACCTTGAGCACCACGGAACCGGTGAAACCGCGGCGGGCGAGGGTTTCCAGGACCTCGGCGCACGGCTGCGTCCCGCGGCCCGGGATCAGGTGCTCGTCCTTGTTCGACCCCGAGCCGTCCGCCATGTGGAGGTGGCGGAGCCGGTCGCCGAGCTTCTCGATCATCGCCAACGGGTCCGACTGCGAGACCGCGGTGTGCGACAGGTCGAGGGTCACCTGGGGGTAGTCGCGATCGACGATGTCCCAGTCCGGGGCGTAGGCCTGCACCTCGCGGCCCCGGGCCCGCCACGGGTACATGTTCTCCACCGCGAACGCGATGTCGGTCTCCTGCATCAGGTGCGCGAGCCCCGCCTCGAAGGCCTTCGCGTAGTCGCGCTGCCAGCGGAACGGCGGGTGGACGACGACGACCTCGGCGCCGAGCATCTCGGCGACCTCGCGGGCGCGATCCAGCTTGACCCAGGGCTCGGTCCCCCACACCCGCTGGGTGATCAGCAGGCACGGCGCGTGGATGGCGATGATCGGCATCTGGTGGTACTCGGACAGGTGCCGCAACGCGTCCGCGTCCTGGCTCACCGGGTCGACGCCGACCATCACCTCGATGCCGTCGAAGCCGAGGTTGGCGGCCATCTCGAAGGCGGCCCCGGTCGACTCCGGGTAGGTCGACGACGTCGAGAGGCAGACCTTGGCGTCCGGCACCTGGACACCACGGACGGGAGGAACGGCGGCCTCCCCAGCGGTCATGCACCCAGCCTAGGCGGGGGCCCCGGCGTACGTCGGATTGCGTACGGCCAATGCCGTTCCCGCGTGGACGCGCGAGAGCCGCACCATCACGAACCTGAGAGCATGACGAATTCCGCGGTGAGCGTGGCCGGGCTCACGAAGAACTACGGCGGCTCCGCCGTCGTCGACCGGCTGTCCTTCGAGATCCCCCGCGGTGCGGTGGCCGGTTTCGTCGGCCCCAACGGCGCGGGCAAGACGACGACGATGGCGATGCTCCTCGGACTGGTCCGCCCCTCCGGGGGGACCGGGACGGTGCTGGGTGCGCCCCTGACCGATCCGCGCCGCTACCTCGGCCGGGTCGGGGCGATGATCGAGGGCCCGGCGCTCTGGCCGGCCCTGACCGGCGAGCAGAACCTGCGTGCCCTCGCCGCCCTCGGCGGGCACGACGCCGCGACGGTCCCCGGGTTGATCGACCTGGTCGGGCTCGGTGGCCGTGGGGGCGACCGCTTCCGCGGTTACTCCCTCGGCATGAAGCAGCGCCTCGCGATCGCCGCCTCGTTGCTCGGCGACCCCGAGCTGCTGATCCTCGACGAGCCGTCGAACGGCCTCGACCCCGTCGGCATGCGCGACATGCGCGAACTGATCGGCCGCGTCGCCGGCGGCGGGCGGACCGTCTTCGTCTCCTCGCACCTCCTCGGCGACCTGGAGCAGATCTGCGACTGGCTGCTGGTGATCGACCGCGGCGAACTGCTCTACCAAGGTCCCGCCGCGGGGTTCCTCGCCCAGGCCGTGCCCCAGGTCTACGCCCTCCCCGAACACCCCGACGACCTGAGCCGGCTGCTCGAGCTGGCGAAGCGCAGCGGCGAGGACGTCAGTCGCTCCGGCGAGGGCCTGCTGATCCCGGTCCCCCGTGGGGACGCCCGCGCGGTGGCGGTCGCGGTCAACCGGGCCGCGATCGGCGAGGGGATCGTCCTGGCCGAACTGGCGGTCCGCCGTCCTGACCTCGAGTCCCACTACTTGTCCCGCGTGGCCGCGAGCACTGCGCGATGAGCCGCGCCACCCGTCGAACCGCACGCCGAGGAGTCCTGCGATGAACCGCGCGTTCCACTTCGAACTGATCAAACTGTGGCGGCGCCGCACCGCGGGAATCGCGCTGGCCGTCACCACCGTGTTCGCGGTCGGCTCGTCCGCCCTGCTGCTGGCCTCGGCCGAGCCGGCCCGACCAGGAGTCGGGGGCGGACCCGGGCTGACCGTCGAGGAACTCGCGGCCGCCGGGGGCGGCACGCAGGTCTTCGCGACGTCCCTGGCCTTCGCCGGGTTCTTCGTCCTGGTGCTGTTCACCGGCGCGATGGCGGCGGAGTTCTCCCGCGGCAACATCCGCACGATGGTGCTGCGGCAGCCGGCCCGGCTGCAGCTGCTCGGCGGCAAGCTCGCCGCACTGCTCTGCTCCGCGGCCGTGCTGCTCGCCCTCGCCGAGGTTCTCGGGTGGACCACCGCGCGGCTGCTCGCCGGCAGCCAGGGTGTCGATGCGTCGGCGTGGACGAGCGTCCACGCCCTGGCCGCGGGCGCCGCCGATTACGGCACGGTCCTGGTGTGGGTGACGGGGTATGCGTTGCTGGGCACCGCGCTCGCGGTCGTCGTGCGCTCGGTCCCGGTCGCGCTGGCCATCGGCATCGCCTGGGCCGGACCGTTCGAGCACATCCTGGCCGACGCCTGGAGCGGCGCGAACTCCGTCTTCCCCGGCCTGCTGCTGGAGGCGTTCGTCGCCGGCGGACCGCGACGACGTCTCCGCGGGTCAGGCCCTCGCGTCGAGTGCGGCCTACGGCGTGGTGGCCGCCACGGTGGCGGGCCTGGCCTTCACCCGCCGGGACGTGGCGTGACCGCAGACCTTGATCCGCCGGGCGGTGGCGGGACCTCCCTCCGAGCACGGGCGGCGGCCTACTGTTCGAACGTGACCGAGTGCAGAAGGCGGCCGCCCGGCACCGACGTGGCGCTGACGCTGGCGCTGACGGCCTTCACCCTGGTGGGGACCGCCGGTGCCGCCTCCGGTCAGGACGACGCGCTGCGCGGGATCGACGTCGTCGGGTTCGTCCTCGCGGCGCTGAGCGCGATCCCCTTCGTCGTCCGGCGGGGAGCTCCGGTCGCGGGCACCGTCGCGTCAGCACTGGCCGCGGCGGTGTACTTCGCGGCCGGTTACGCGTTCGGTCCGGTGCTGATCGCACTGGGGCTGATCACGGCATCCATGGCAGCGGCACTTCCGTTGTCGCGCGCGCTGCGCGCCGGCGTCGCGCCCCTCGCCCTGCTCATGACGGGCCTGGTGATCCGTTTCGCGCGGGAACCCGACGAGTCCGGGGCGGTCGGGCTGCTGGCCGCACCGGCCTGGCTCGTGGTGCCGTTCGCGATCGGCGTCGTCGTCGGCCTGAACTCCGAGAACCGGGCCCGGAACCGGCGCGACGAGGCGGATCGCGCGATCCACGCCGAGCGACTGCGGATCGCCGCCGAGGTGCACGACGTCGCCGGCCACGGACTCGCCGTGATCGCGATGCAGGCCGGGGTCGCCCTGCACGTGCTGGAGCGCAAGCCGGAACAGGCGCGGATCGCTCTGGAGGAGATCCGCGCCGCGAGCACCGAGGCGCTCGACGGCCTGCGCACGACCCTGGACTCGCTGCGGGCGACCGATGCGCCCCTGACTCCCGGCCTGCCCGGGCTGGCCGACCTGCCCGCGCTGGCGGATCGGATCAGCCGGGCCGGGGTCGCGGTGGACCTGCGGTCGAGCGGGCAGGCTGTTCCCGTCTTCCCCGCGGTGGACCACACCGCGTACCGGATCGTCCAGGAGTCGCTGACCAACGTGCTGCGGCACGCGAACGCCCAGCGGGTGCAGGTGACCGCGGCCTGGGGCCCCGGCGAGCTGCGGCTGAGTGTGCGCGACGACGGCGCCGGAGCTACCGGCGCCGAGGGCGGCGGCATCGCGGGCATGCGCGCGCGGGCGGCGTCGGTCGGCGGGACGCTGGACGCGGCTCCGCTGACCGGCGGCGGGTTCGAGGTTCGGGCCACGTTGCCGCTCGGAGCGCCGTGATCCGCGTCGCGATCGCCGACGACCAGGCCCTGGTCCGGATGGGCCTACGGGTCCTGCTCGACGACGCCGGGGACACCGAACTGGTGGCCGAGGCGGAGGACGGCCCCGGGGCTCTGGAAGCGATCCGGCGGACCCGGCCGGACGTCGCGCTGCTCGACATCCGGATGCCCGGACAGGACGGGTTGGCGGTGCTGGCCGAGATCACCGCGGACCCGCTACTCGCCGGGACGCGGGTCATCATGCTGACCACGTTCTCGCTCGACGAGTACGTGTTCACCGCGCTGTCGGCCGGCGCCAGTGGATTCCTCGTCAAGGATGCGGAACCGACCGAACTGCTCCGGGCGATCCGTGTCGTCGCCGACGGCGGTTCGCTGCTCTCCCCCGCGGTGACCCGCCGGGTGATCGAGGAGTTCGGCATCCGCCGCAGCGGCGCCGGCACCCCGCACCCACTGCTGCATCTGCTGACCGAGCGGGAGAAGGAGATCGCCGGCTGGGTCGCCACCGGGGCGTCCAACGACGAGATCGCCGCGGCCCTCGTGGTCTCCCCCGCGACCGTCCGCACCCACGTCGGCCGCGCCATGGGAAAACTCGGCGCCCGCGACCGCGCCCAACTCGTCGTCTTCGCGATGCAGTCCGGCCTGACGCCCTAGCGCCGGTCAGGACTGACGGGACGTCAGGACTTGCCGCGGGCCTTCGGCTTGGCCGTGCCCTTGCCCTTGTCCTTGCCCTTGGTCGTCGCCTTCGAGGCCGGCTTGTTCGGCTTCTTGACGCCGGGCTTGTCCTGCTTCTTCGCCCGGGGGCGCGGGACCTTGGGGTTGTCCGGCGGAGGCATCGGCGCGGGTTCGGGCTGCGGGTCGGGCTGGATCGCCTTCTCGGTATAGGGGTTCGCCGTGATCTGGAGCAGGAACGGGACCGACGCCGGATGCACCGCGATCGGGTTCGCCTCGGCATCACGGGCCCGGCACAGCTCGGCGAGGACCTCGTAGGCCGGGGCGCCCATCAGCTCGATGAGCTCGGCCGCGGAGTGGACGTAGACGGGTTCGGAGGCCGTGTGCGCCTCGGTCGCCGAGGTGCAGTACCAGTGCAGGTCGTGGCCTCCGGGGCCCCAGCCGCGACGGTCGTACTCCCCGATCGAGACCTCGAGATAGCGCGTCTCGTCGACGCGGTCCACCCAGCGGTACGCGCGGCGGACCGGCAGCTGCCAGCAGACCTCGGGCTTGGTCTCCAACGGGTTCTGCCCGTTGCGCAGGGCGAGGCCGTGCAGGGAGCAGCCTTCGCCACCGGGGAAGCCGGGTCGGTTCAGGAGGACGCACGCGCCCTTGTGGACCAGGGTCTGCGGGTCACCGTCCGGGCCCTTGCCGATGATGCCCTTCTTCAGGCCGACCTTGCGGTACTGCCAGGTCTCGTCGGTGAGCTGGTCGACGTACTTCTGGACCCGCTTGATGTCTTTCTTGTCCGCGAAGTGGGCACCCATCGAGCAGCACCCGTCGGAGGAACGGCCCTCCTGGATGCCCTGGCAGCCGTTGCCGAAGATGCACCCCCAGCGCGATGTCAGCCACGTCAGATCGACGCGGAACATCTGGTTCTCGTTGGCGGGGTCCTGAAACTCCGCCCAGGCGCGTGGGAAGTCGAGCGACACTTCTGGCATCGGGCCAGGGTAAGGCGTGCGCCCGGCTGTCGGCTGCATCGGCGCGGTACCGTCGGCCCATGCGCCTCGGGGTCCTGGACGTCGGCTCCAACACTGTTCACCTGCTGGTCATGGACGCGCATTCCGGCGCTCGCCCCTGGGCCGCCCACTCGCACAAGGTCGAGCTGCGCCTGGTCGATTACCTCGACGACCGCGGGGCGTTGTCGGACGACGGCGTCAACGCGCTGGTCGAGGCCGTGCAGAACGCGGCCGTCGCGGCGTCGGACGCCGGCGTCGAACAGATCATGGCGTTCGCGACGTCCGCGATCCGGGAGTCCACCAACGGCGACGAGGTGCTCGCCGAGGTCCTGCGCCGCACCGGCGTGACCCTCGAGGTCCTCAACGGCGGGGACGAAGCTCGGCTCACGTTCCTGGCCGTACGTCGCTGGTTCGGCTGGTCCGCCGGCCGGTTGCTGCTCTTCGACATCGGCGGCGGGTCGCTCGAACTCGCGACCGGCATCGACTCCGAGCCCGACGCCGCGACCTCGCTGCCGCTGGGCGCGGCCCGCCTCACCCGCGACTTCTTCACCGCCGACCCGCCCCCGGACCGTGAGGTGACCGCGCTGCGCAAGGCCGTCCGCGCCGAGATCGCCCGCGCCTGCGGCCCGATCCTGCGCTTCGGCCCGCCGGACCTCGGCGTCGCCACCTCGAAGACGTTCAAGCAGCTGGCCCGGATGGCCGGCGCCGCACCGTCGACCGAAGGCATGTACGTCCGGCGGACGCTGACCCACACGGACGTCAAGCACTGGATGAACCAGATGGCGACGATGACGACCGCGGAGCGCGCCCAGCTCCCCGGCGTCTCCCCCGGCCGCGCTGGGCAACTCCTCGCCGGCGCGATCGTCGCCGACGCCGCGATGGACCTGTTCTCGGTGGAGAAGCTCGACATCTGCCCCTGGGCCCTGCGCGAGGGCCTGATCCTGCGGTGGTTCGACCACCTCGTCGACTCCGCCGTCGGCTTCGGCACCGCCGAGGATCTCCAGACCCTCGGCTGAGGACGTTCGCCGCCGCGCCGGGGCCCCGGGGCGGTCAGTAGCGGCGGAACCAGAGGTTGACCGCGGCCTGGAGCTCGAGGCGGTCGCCGAGCTCGGCCAGGGCGCGCTGGACCGTCGCCAGCGGGAACTCGATCCGCAGCACCGCGGAGAGGTCCTCGGCGTTCTCGAACTGCCAGCGGACGTCGAGCTGCCGCCGGGAGAACCCGTGCCGGACCCAGAACCGTTCGTAGGCCGCGGAGTCCCGCGGGATCCCGTCCACCGCCAGGCCGTCGGCGAACCAGCGGCCGAGTTCGGAGCGGGTCGCATCGTGGTCGAGGACGACGGCGAGGCCGCCGGGACGCACGACGCGGGTCAGCTCCGCCAGGCCCGGTTCGCAGCCGGGGCCGAAGAAGTAGGCCCACCGCGCGTGGGCGACGTCGACGGAGCTGTTGGGCAATGGCAACTCCTGCGCAACCCCCTGACGGATCGTCACATTGCTCAGGTGCCGGACACGGTGCATCGCGGTGGCCGCCAACGAGGCCCGCGGCTCGACGCCGGTGACGTGCTCCGCGAACTCCGCGAGGCGCGGCAGATGGAACCCCGTCCCGCAGCCGATGTCGACGACTCGCCCCCAGCTCGTCGGGTCGGCCGCACCGCCGAGCAGATGGCCCACGCCGGTCTCGCGACGCGATTCCGCGACCAGCTCCGCGATCGACGCCTCGATGACGCGGTCCGGGTCCACCGCCCGGTTCTCGATCTCGTAGATCTCGGGGAAGTCCCAGATGTTCGGGCTCGGGATCGCGCCCGACGGATTGGCTTCGCTCACGCCCAGGTCTGACCCGTCAGCCGTTCGTAGACCTCGACGTAGCGGGCCCGGGTCGCCTCCACCACGTCGTCCGGGACCGGTGGCGCCGGCGGCTTCTTGTCCCAGCCGGTCCCGGCCGCCCAGTCGCGGACGAATTGCTTGTCGAGGCTGGGCTGCGCACGTCCGGGCGACCAGGTGTCGGCCGGCCAGAACCGCGAGGAGTCCGGGGTCAGCAGTTCGTCGCCGAGGGTCAGCTGGCCGTGGGAGTCGAGGCCGACCTCGATCTTCGTGTCGGCGATGATCACGCCCCGCTCAGCGGCCAGCGTGGCACCCCGGCGGTAGATCTCCAGCGTCACCTCGACGAGCTCGTCGGCCAGGGTCGGGCCGACCTGCTCGCGGACCTCGTCGAGGGTCATCGGCTCGTCGTGGTCGCCGACGGGGGCCTTGGTGGTCGGGGTGAAGATCGGCTCGGGCAGCCGCGAGCCCTCGACCAGCCCGGCCGGCAGCGGAACCCCGCTGACCGCCCCGGTCGCGTGATACTGCGACGTGCCGGACCCGGCCAGGTAGCCCCGGGCCACACACTCGACGGGCACCATCCGCAGCCGCTGGCACCGGATCGCGCGCCCGGCCCATTCCGCCGGGACGTCGGTCTCCGAGACCACGTGATCGGGGACGATCCCCGCCAGCTGCGAGAACCACCACAGCGAGAGCCGGGTGAGGATCGCGCCCTTGTCCGGGATCGGCGTCGGCAGCACCACGTCGTAGACCGAGATCCGGTCCGAGGCGACGAGGATCAGCTCGTCGGTCGCCGGATCGAGATAGACGTCGCGCACCTTGCCGCTATGCAGGAGTTCCACGCCGCCATCCTTCCGCAGCCCGGTCGACCATTCGCTCATGCATGAGTGGGTGGTCGAAATTCGATCCGGATCGGGCCCGAAATCGACCACTCGCTCATGCATGAGCAGGTTGTCGATTCCGGGGCCCGATCCGGGCGAAAATCGACAACTCGCTCATGCATGAGCAACCGGCGGGGCCGCTCCCCGCGCGGCTGCGCGATCCTGTCGGTCGTGCGAACTAGTGTTCGAACCATGGCGAAGGCGACGACGGCGTTCCGGTGCACCGAGTGCGGATGGCAGACGGCGAAGTGGGTGGGCCGCTGCGGGGAGTGCCAGGCCTGGAGCACCCTCAAGGAGGCCGCGGCCGCACCGGGGACCACCCGGCGGACCGGGGGCCGGGTCGTCCCGCGGTCGAGCCCGCTGCCCATCGCCGAGATCAGCGCCGACGACGCGCGGTCCACCCCCAGCGGGGTCGGAGAACTCGACCGGGTACTCGGCGGCGGCCTGGTGGCCGGCGCGGTGGTGCTGCTGGCCGGGGAACCCGGGGTCGGGAAGTCGACGCTGCTGCTCGAGGTCGCGGCCTGCTTCGCCCGGACCGGCGCGAAGGTTCTGTACATCACCGGCGAGGAGTCCGCGGCTCAGGTGCGGCTGCGCGCCGACCGCGTGAACGCTCTGGAGCCGACGCTCTACCTCGCTGCCGAGACCGACCTCGGCGCGGTCGCCGAGCACGTCGCCGAGGTCGACCCGGCCCTGCTGATCGTCGACTCGGTCCAGACCATGTCCAGCCCGGACGCCGACGGCAGCGCGGGCGGCGTGACGCAGGTCCGCGAGGTCGCGGCCGGCCTGACCCGCCTGGCCAAGGACCGCGGGATGACGACCGTGCTGGTCGGCCACGTCACGAAGGACGGGTCGATCGCCGGGCCCCGCGTGCTGGAGCACCTGGTCGACGTCGTCCTGCACTTCGAGGGCGAACGCACGGGGCGGCTGCGCATGGTCCGCGGGGTGAAGAACCGCTACGGCCCCTCGGACGAGGTCGGCTGCTTCGGCCTGCGTGACGACGGGATCGAAGAACTGCCCGACCCGAGCGGGCTCTTCCTCTCCCGCACCTCCGCCGGCGTGCCGGGCCAGTGCGTGACGGTGACCGTCGAGGGCCGCCGCCCCCTGGTGGCCGAGGTGCAGGCGCTCGTCGGCCCGGCGGTCGGCAACAACCCGCGGCGCACCACGTCCGGCCTGGACTCCTCGCGGGTGGCGCTCGCCCTGGCCGTCCTCGAACGCCGCGGCAAGGTCCGCCTCGGCGACAGCGACGTCTTCACCGCCACCGTCGGCGGGGTGCGGATCACCGACCCGACCGCCGACCTCGCGGTGTGCCTCGCGGTCGCGAGTGCCGCCACCGACGAGGCCCTGCCCGGCGACCTGATCGCCCTCGGCGAGGTCGGTCTGACCGGGGAGATCCGCCCGGTGACCGGCGTCGCCCGCCGGCTCGCCGAGGCCCAGCGGCTCGGTTTCCGACGCGCCATCACACCGCCCGGGAACGCGGGCGCGGCCCCGCCCGGCATGACCGTCATCGAGTGTTCGACGCTCGCGCTGGCCTGGGCTGCGGCCACCGCCCCGGAGCCGGTCGTGCCCCTCCGGTCCCTGCACCGGGTATAGGCGAGCAAAACTCGGGTGACGATCGGTCGCAGACCGTCGCCGAACCAGCGAAACCGCAGGTCGCGACGTTTACACTCGCGGGAACGACCGCAGCGGCGCAGGCCAGGTGGGGGAACGTGACCACGATCGAGCGTCCCGATCGCTCGGGAGCCGAACACGAGGCACTGCTGCGCGCCACGCTGGCCGCGGTCGCCCCCGGCACCTCGCTGCGTGAAGGCCTCGAGCGCATCCTCCGCGGGCACACCGGAGCGCTGATCGTGCTCGGCCACGACCGGGTCGTCGAGTCGATGTGCACCGGCGGATTCGTGCTCGACGTCGAGTTCTCGGCGACGCGGCTGCGCGAGCTCGCCAAGATGGACGGCGCGATCGTGCTCGACCGCGACGCCACCAAGGTCGTGCGCGCCGCGGTGCACCTGATGCCGGACTCCTCGATCCCCACCGACGAGTCGGGCACCCGGCACCGCACCGCGGACCGCGTCTCGCGCCAGGTCCGGCTGCCGGTGATCTCGGTCAGCCAGTCGATGAACCTGATCGCGCTCTACATCGAGGGCCAGCGCTACGTCCTGGAGGAGTCGCGCTCGATCCTGGACCGCGCCAACCAGGCCCTCGCCACGCTGGAGCGCTACAAGCTGCGCCTGGACGAGGTCTCCGGCACGCTGTCCGCGCTCGAGATCGAGGACCTCGTCACGATCCGGGACGTCGCCGCCGTCGCGCAGCGGCTGGAGATGGTCGTTCGCATCGCCCGCGAGATCGAGGGCTATGTCGTCGAGCTCGGCACGGACGGCCGCCTGCTCGCCCTGCAGCTCGAGGAGCTCATCGCCGGCGTCGAGCCCGACCGCGAGCAGGTCACGCGCGACTACCTGCCGGCGCAGACCGGCCGCAACCCGCACACGGTCGACGCTGCCCTCGAGGCCCTCGACTCTCTGACCGCCACCGATCTGCTCGACCTGCCGACAGTCGCCAAGGCGCTCGGGCACCCCGGCACCGTCGAGGCCCTCGACGGCGCTGTCAGCCCCCGCGGGTTCCGGTTGCTCGCGAAGGTGCCGCGGCTGCCGGTCGCGATCATCGACCGCCTGGTCGAGCACTTCGGCGGCCTGCAGAAGCTCCTCGCGGCCAGCATCGACGACCTGCAGACCGTGGAAGGCGTCGGGGAGTCCCGCGCCCGCTCGGTCCGCGAAGGCCTGTCCCGCCTCGCGGAGTCGTCGATCCTGGAGCGGTACGTCTGACGTCGGCACTCTGGCGGCGCGGTCGGGCCTGACGGAGCGTCAGCGCAGGTCGAAGACCTCGCGGTCGCGGGCCTTCACTCCGCCGGCGGAACCCTCGACGACGTAGGTCCCGGGCTTCGCGACCGGCATCCCCTTCGGGCAACCCGGGGTGGAGCGGACCTTGCTCCAGACCGCGCGGGCCCAGAGGGTCTGGCCCGGCTTGAGGGTCCGGATGTCGCGGGTGCCCTTGCCCTGGCAGTCATCGGAGGACCAGATGCGGTCCTTGCCGGAGACGATCGTGAACGAGAGCGCCCGGGAGCCCATGTCGACCAGGCACTCGTTCGTGCCGGTGTTCTTGACCCCGAGGTAGAGCTTGGGCTTGGCGGTGCCGGAGTAGATCCGCTGGTCGGCGCGGAGCTTGACCGCCAGCACGGACTTGGCGCAGGACATCGGGCCCGCCGCGGCGCTGTCCGAGGTCGGCTTGGCCGAGGGCGTGACGGTCGGCTTCGGCGTCACGGTCGGCTTCGGCGTCACGGTCGGCTTCGGCGTCACCGGCGGCGCGAGCGACGGGGGCGTGGAACCGCCGGGGAACAGCGGCTGGCCGGCCTCGTCGACCATGTTCGGGTCCATCACCGGCGAACCGGTCGGACTCGCGGTCCCGGTCGGGTCGTAAGGGTTGTTCGGGTCGTCACCGATGCCCGGGTCGCTGATCGGCGAACCGGACGGGTCGAGACCGGAGTCGGACGCCGTCGCACTCGGCGTGGGCGTGTACGTGGACACGAGCGGCACTTCGCCCTGCACCACGGTGCTCGACAGGTCGGGCCCATCCCCGCCGCAGGCCCTCACCATCAACAGCATCACGACCGCGAAGGCAGCAAAGACGATCGCGCGTCGCCGCCAGTAGACCACTGCGGGACGTTCGCCGGCTGGGTCGAGGATGGGGTTCATGACTGATCGCCACGGTAGGCCGGACACCGCGCCCATCCGTGGAGGCACGCCGGGGACATCGCTGGTGTCCCAGGTTCTGGAGTGGTATGCGGCACATGCCCGGGATCTCCCGTGGCGGGCGCCGGGCATCGACGGCTGGTCCGTCCTGGTCAGCGAGGTGATGCTGCAGCAGACCCCGGTCGCGCGGGTCCTGCCGGTCTACACCGCCTGGCTCGAGCGCTGGCCGGCCCCCGCCGCGCTGGCCGCGGACTCCCCCGGCGAGGCCGTCCTGGCCTGGGGCCGCCTCGGCTACCCCCGGCGCGCGCTGCGACTCCACGGGGCCGCCGTTGCGATCACCGAACGGCACGGCGGCGAGGTTCCCGCGGACTACGCCGACCTGCTCGCCCTGCCGGGCATCGGCGATTACACCGCAGCCGCCGTCGCCTCCTTCGCCTACGGCCGCCGCCACGTCGTCCTCGACACCAACGTCCGCCGCGTCCTGGCCCGCACCGTCGGCGGCCGCGAGTTACCCCCCGCCTCGATCACCGCCGCCGAGCGCGCCACGGCCGCCGGCCTGCTGCCGGCGGACGCCGCGACGGCCGCCCGCTGGGCCGTCGCGTCGATGGAGCTCGGCGCGCTGGTCTGCACGGCCCGCGCCCCGCGCTGCGGAGGCTGCCCGGTCAGCGAGCTCTGCGCCTGGCACGGCGCCGGCCGGCCCGCCGACGACGGCCCGCCGCGCAAGGTCCAGACGTACGCGGGCACCGACCGCCAGGTCCGCGGCCGCCTGCTCGCCGTGCTGCGCGCCGCCGCTCCGGAGCCGGTGTCCGCGCAGGCGCTGGCGGACGCGTGGAGTCTCGCCGAACAGCGCGACCGCGCCCTTAACGGACTCGTCGCCGACGGCCTGGTTGAGGCCGCCGGCGACGAGTTCCGCCTACCGGGTCTTACTCGCTAGTCGTACCCGAGCTGCCGAGCTCGACCGGCGGGGCGTCGGGAACGACGACCACCGGCTTCAGCTCACCCCGGAAGGTGAACTTCACGTCGGCGCCCTCACCTTCGACGTCCACGATCACGATCTGGCCGGGACGCAGCTCGGAGTAGAGGATCTTCTCCGAGAGCATGTCCTCGACGTCACGCTGGATCGCGCGACGCAGCGGCCGGGCGCCGAGGACCGGGTCGAAGCCGCGCTTGGCGAGCAGGTTCTTCGCCGCCGGCGTGACCTCGATGGCCATGTCCTTGTCCTTGAGCCGCTCGTCCAGCTTCGCGACCATGAGGTCGACGATCGTGATGATCTCTTCCTCCGCGAGCTGGTGGAACACGACGATGTCGTCGACGCGGTTGAGGAACTCCGGACGGAAGTGCTGCTTGAGCTCGTCCTGGACCTTGAGCTTCATGCGCTCGTAGCCGGACTGGACGTTGCCGTCGGCCGCGAAGCCGAGGTTGATGCCCTTGGAGATGTCCCGGGTACCGAGGTTCGTCGTCATGATGATGACGGTGTTCTTGAAGTCCACGACCCGGCCCTGGGCGTCGGTCAGGCGACCTTCCTCCAGGATCTGCAACAGCGAGTTGAAGATGTCCGGGTGCGCCTTCTCGATCTCGTCGAAGAGGACCACCGAGAACGGCTTGCGCCGCACCTTCTCCGTGAGCTGGCCGCCCTCCTCGTACCCGACGTAACCGGGAGGCGAGCCGAACAGCCGGGAGACGGTGTGCTTCTCGGCGAACTCACTCATGTCGAGCGAGATGAGTGAGTCCTCGTCACCGAACAGGAACTCCGCGAGGGTCTTGGACAGCTCGGTCTTACCGACACCGGACGGGCCGGCGAAGATGAACGAGCCACCCGGACGCTTCGGGTCCTTCAGACCGGCGCGGGTACGCCGGATCGCCTGGGACAGCGCCTTGATCGCTTCCTTCTGACCGATGACGCGCTTGTGCAGCTCGTCCTCCATGCGGAGCAGTCGGGTCGACTCCTCCTCGGTCAGCTTGAAGACCGGGATCCCGGTCGCGGTGGCGAGAACCTCCGCGATCAGCTCCTCGTCGACCTCGGCGACGACGTCCATGTCGCCGGCCTTCCACTCCTTCTCCCGCTGCGACTTCTCGCCGAGCAGCTGCTTCTCGGTGTCGCGGAGGGAGGCGGCCTTCTCGAAGTCCTGCGCATCGATCGCGGACTCCTTGTCCCGGCGGACGCCGGCGATGCGCTCGTCGAACTCGCGCAGGTCCGGCGGCGCGGTCATGCGACGGATGCGCATGCGCGAGCCGGCCTCGTCGATGAGGTCGATCGCCTTGTCCGGCAGGAACCGGTCGGAGATGTAGCGGTCGGCCAGCGTCGCCGCCGCCACGAGGGCGGCGTCGGTGATCGAGACCCGGTGGTGCGCCTCGTACCGGTCGCGCAGGCCCTTGAGGATCTCGATGGTGTGCGCCAGCGAGGGCTCGGCGACCTGGATCGGCTGGAAGCGGCGCTCGAGCGCGGCGTCCTTCTCCAGGTGCTTGCGGTACTCGTCCAGCGTCGTCGCACCGATGGTCTGCAGCTCGCCACGGGCCAGCATCGGCTTCAGGATCGAGGCCGCGTCGATCGCGCCCTCGGCGGCACCCGCACCGACGAGGGTGTGGAGCTCGTCGATGAACAGGATGATGTCGCCGCGGGTGCGGATCTCCTTGAGGACCTTCTTCAGCCGCTCCTCGAAGTCACCGCGGTAGCGGGAACCGGCGACCAGCGCGCCGAGGTCGAGGGTGTAGAGCTGCTTGTCCTTCAGGGTCTCCGGAACCTCGCCGCGGACGATCTTCTGGCTCAAGCCCTCGACGACGGCGGTCTTGCCGACGCCGGGCTCGCCGATCAGCACCGGGTTGTTCTTGGTGCGCCGGGAGAGCACCTGCATGACGCGCTCGATTTCCTTCTCGCGCCCGATGACCGGGTCGAGCTTTCCTTCGCGCGCCGCCTGCGTGAGGTTGCGGCCGAACTGGTCGAGCACGAGCGACGTGGAGGGGGTGCCCTCCTGCGGGCCGCCGGAGCCGGCAGCCGGCTCCTTGCCCTGGTAGCCGCTCAGCAGCTGAATGACCTGCTGACGGACCCGGTTGAGGTCGGCGCCCAGCTTGACCAGCACCTGGGCCGCGACGCCTTCGCCTTCGCGGATCAGGCCGAGCAGGATGTGCTCGGTGCCGATGTAGTTGTGCCCGAGCTGCAGCGCCTCGCGCAGCGACAGCTCGAGGACCTTCTTGGCGCGGGGGGTGAAGGGGATGTGACCGGACGGGGCCTGCTGGCCCTGGCCGATGATCTCCTCGACCTGCTGGCGGACGGCCTCCAGCGAGATACCGAGGCTCTCCAGCGCCTTGGCGGCGACACCCTCGCCCTCGTGGATGAGCCCGAGCAGGATGTGCTCGGTCCCGATGTAGTTGTGGTTGAGCATCCTGGCTTCTTCCTGGGCCAGGACGACCACCCGACGGGCTCTGTCGGTAAATCTCTCGAACATGTTTCGCGCTCCCCTACGGCCTTTACTAGCGAGGGCCTAACGCCGTCCTTCGCCACTCTAGTCCCGGGCCGCCAGGCGTGACGGGCGAGACGCCTGGCCGTTACATGCCCCGTACGGCGCCCGGAACACAAACAGCCCCACACCGATGATCGGTGTGGGGCCGGCGGCTCTGAACAGCAGCGCGGGAGTGTCCTATTTGTGGGCTTTCTCGTACTGCTCGACGATCAAAGCGGGAATACGGCCGCGTTCGCTGACGTCCAACCCGGTGGTGCGGGCCCATTCGCGGATGTCCGCGGTGCGCGCGTTACCGGTCCGGTTCTTCGTCGCCTTCCCGCGACTGGCCCGTCCGCCCACCCGGCGGCCGGAACCGACATAGACGGCCATCACGTCGCGCAACTTTGCCGCGTTCTTCGCGGAAAGGTCGATCTCGTAGGCGACGCCGTCGAGAGAGAAGGAGACCGTCTCGGCCGCCTCGCCACCCTCCAGATCGTCCTCAAGAATGACCAGTGTCTTTTGCGCCATCGCGGGCAATCCCCCATCTGTGGCCGAGCTGATTTGAGGAAAAGCAAATCAGTAATTGCGCGGAATCGCAATCTATAGCGTCAGCAGCATCCGCGAGTTGCCCAGGGTGTTCGGCTTCACCCGTTCGAGGTCGAGGAACTCCGCAACACCTTCGTCGTAGGACTGCAGAATCTGCGCGAACACCTCGTGCTCAATGGGTACACCGTCGATCTGCCGGAATCCGTGCCGGACGAAGAAGTCGACCTCGAACGTGAGGCAGAAGACACGACGCACCCCGAGTTCGCGCGCGACGTCGATCAAGCGATCCAGCAGCAGAGAACCGACGCCGGTTCCGCGTTCATCCGGACTGACGGCCAAGGTGCGGACCTCGGCCAGGTCCTCCCACATGACGTGCAGCGCGCCACAGCCGACGACGCGCTTCTCGGTCTCACTGACGTCGCGCTCGGCGATCCAGAATTCCTGGACGTCCTCGTACAACTGGACGGTGGGCTTCGAGAGCAGGATCTTGTCGTCGGCGTAGACGTCGATGAACCGCCGGATCTCGCGCACGTCCCCGGTGCGGGCCCGCCGCAGGGAAACGCCGTCGACCTCCACCGTCACTCCGGGCGGACGAACGGGAACAGCACGGTCTGCCGGATGCTCGCGCCCGTCATCATCATGAGCAGGCGGTCCACGCCCATGCCCATGCCGCCGGTGGGGGGCATCGCGTACTCCAGCGCGCGCAGGAAGTCCTCGTCGAGCTGCATCGCCTCGGCGTCGCCGCCGGCCGCGAGCAGCGACTGCGCGGTGAACCGCGCGCGCTGCTCGACCGGGTCGATCAACTCCGAATAGGCGGTGCCGATCTCGGTGCCGAACGCGACGAGGTCCCAGCGTTCGGCCAATCGCGGATCGACGCGGTGAGCGCGGGTCAGCGGCGAGACCTCGGTCGGGAAATCCCGATAGAAGGTCGGCAAAACGGTGCGGTCCTCAAGCAGGTGCTCGTACATCTCGAGAATGACCTGACCGCGGTTCCACGCGGGATTGAACGGAACATCGGCCTTCTGACACAACGTGAGCAGGTCGGCCACCGGGGTGTCGGCGGTGATCTCCGTTCCGAGCGTTTCTGACAATCCCTCGTTCACGGTGATCGTGCGCCATTCGCCACCGAGATCGAATTCTTCGTCTCCGCGCCGGATCACCGTGCTGCCCACTGCGTCGCGAGTTGCGTTCATGATCAGACGCTGGGTCAGTTCGGCCATCGAGTTGTAGTCGCCGTAAGCCTCGTACGCCTCCAGCATCGTGAACTCCGGATTGTGCGTCGCATCGACGCCTTCGTTCCGGAAGTTCCGGTTGATCTCGAATACCTTCTCGACCCCGCCGACCGCGAGGCGCTTGAGATACAGCTCCGGTGCGATTCGCAGATAGAGATCCACGTCGTAGGCATTGATGTGCGTGGTGAACGGCCGCGCATTCGCTCCGCCGTGAATGGCCTGCAGCATCGGGGTCTCGACCTCGAGATAACCCGCGTCGGCCAACGTGTTTCGCAGAGAGCGAACCATGTCGCTGCGCATCGTCAGCATGCGCCGGGCGTCGGGGTTCACGATCAGGTCGACGTAGCGCTGACGGACCAACGACTCCGGGTCCGACAGTCCCTTGTGCTTGTCCGGGAGCGGGCGCAGGCACTTCGCGGTCAGCGTCCAGTCCGTCGCGAGGACGGAGAGCTCGCCCCGGCGGGAGGTGATGACCTCGCCGGTAATTCCGACGTGGTCACCGAGGTCGACGTCGGCCTTCCAGGCGGCGAGTGACTCCTCGCCCAGCTTGTCGAGGGAGAGCATCACCTGGATGTCCCCGGTGCCGTCCCGCAGCGTCGCGAAGCAGAGCTTCCCGCCGACCCGGGAGAGCAGCACCCGGCCGGCGACCCCCGCGGTCTCCCCGGTGAAGGTGTCGGGCTCCAGCCCGGTGTGGCTCGCCGCGAGCTCCGCGGCCGTCGCGGTCCGGTCGAACGTCACCGGGTAGGGGTCGACCCCCGCCGCCCGCAGCCGGTCCAGCTTCTCGCGCCGGACCCGCATCTGCTCCGGCAGTTCGTTCTCGTCGATCACCCGCAGAGGTTACTTCCTGCGGGCCGGCGCTCAGGCGTCCGCGGCCGCGCCGGAGGTGATGTGGGCGACGACGCGGCCGAGTTCCTCGGACGGCGAGAAGTCGACGTACTCGCAGTCGTCGAGAGCCTCGGGGGCGTGGCCGGGCGCCCAGTGGAAGACCTGGCCGGCGGTGTAGTCGTGCGAGCCGTCCGCGGTGTGCATGCGCACCGTGCCCTTGAGCATGTAGCCCCAGTGGGGGCACTGGCACAGGTCGCCCGGCAGTCCCTTGAGCGCCGGGCGCAGGTCCGTCCCGGCGGGCAGCGCGAAGTGCGCGATGGTCATGCCGTCGTGGTCGGCGCCGCGGACCTGCAGGGCGCCGTCGGAGATGACGCTGGGCAGGTCGGTGGGGTTGCTGGCGTACATGGCATTCCTCCAGAAGTGGGTTCTCAGTTGAGGAGCTCGGCGATGCGCGCTGCCGCGATCCGGGCGCCGCCGGTCTCGACCGGCAGGTAGTCGACCGTGCGGCCGATCTCCTCGGCGATCGCCTCGGCGAGGACGTCGGGAGTCGCAGTGTCGAAGTCCATCCGCCGGCCCGCGCGGTAGCGGTCGAGCCGGTGGGCGACGTGGAAGTTCTGCTCGAAGTGGTGGCGCAGCGGGAAGTACAGGAACGGCGTGCCCGCGGCGGTCAGCTCCATCGCGGTGGTCAGCCCGCCCTGCACGACCGCGAGGTCGCAGGCAGCCAGATGGCGGTAGAGGTCGGGGACGTAGGTGCGGACCTCGAGCCCGTCGACGACCGGCAGCGCCTCGGCGTCGATGCGCGGCCCGGTCACCACGATCATCCGCAGCTCGGGAACGGCCCGCTTGGCCGCGGGGTAGGCCGCCATCACCTTGCGGAGCAGCGCACCGCCGACGCCGGATCCGCCGACCGTGACCAGGCAGACCTTCTCGTTCGGCGCCGAAGCCGAGCTCGGCGCGCAGCCGCTCGCGGTCGCCGAGCTCGGCCGGCGTCGAAGCCGGTGATGTACCCGGCGAAGTCGAAGTGCTGCTGCGTCCAGTCCCGGATCGTGGGCAGCCCCGGCCCGAGGCCGTCGCGGTCACGCAGTCGTCCGGGTTGCCGACGAAGATCGACGCGGTCGCGGATCTGCGGCTGGTCGCGGACGTGCTCGACCATCTCGGCGTTGTAGTCGGCGGTGAGGATGGCCTCGCGCTCCCCGCCGTCGGGCATCGGCAGCCAGCCGACGAAGTCGGTCAGCCAGGCGAACGGCGCGGCCTTGCGGCTCGGGTTCTTGTGCAGGTGGTAGTCGAGCTCCCAGGCCTCGTCGCCGATCCACAGGTCGTAGTGCTCGTCGCGGACGACGTCGTCGAAGACCATGTAGTTGGCCATCAGGATCTCGTCCATGTTCCGCAGCGCCTGGAAGCAGTGCAGGTCGTGCTCGGCGGACTCGGACTCGATGTGCGCGGTCTCGCTGGCCAGGTACTTGCTCGCCGGGTGCACCCGCTCGCCGTCGCTCGGTCAAGCACGCGCGTGACCGGGTCCTGCGCCAGCCAGTCGACCTCCAGGCCGGGCACCAGGGCGCGTAGCTCGCGAGCGATCGCGATGTCCCGGCGCGTGTGGCCGAGCCCGATCGGGGAGCTGACGAACAGCGCCCGCTTCCCGCCGTTGCGATGCGGTCGCCGGTCGGGGCGGAAGGTCGGATCGACGAACTGACGGATCGCCAGATTGACCTCGACGGGGTGCCGCGCCTCGGGGACGTGGTCGCCGCCCTCGATCGGCAGCAGCGTCCCGCCGGTCGCCTTCGCCAGCAGTCGCGCGTCGGCGAAGGGGGTGATCTCGTCCTTGGTGCCGCCGATCACGAGCACCGGGCACCGCAGGCGGCGGGCGAGGCCCAGCTGGCCGCGCCGCGTGCCGGGCGCGGCCGGCTCCGCCACTCCCAGTCCGGCCTGGATCAACGTCTCGCCGTCGGTGTCGAGCGCCCAGCCGACCGCGTCCTCGTAGGTCTTGGTCTGGTGCGATTCGGTCGTCGCCTTCGCGATGAACCACTCGACGAAGTCGCGGTAGCCGCCCTCGCGCCGCCAGTGCACCGCGTTCGCCTTGAACCACCAGCGCGCGAGCACCGGCCGCCGGAAGAACATCGTCTTTCCCAGCCGGCTCTCGGCGAATCGGAACACCAGGCTCGACACCGCGAAGCTGGCGGGGAAGTAGGGCGCCGATGAAGATCGCACCCAGGACGCGCTCGGGATGCTCGGCGGCGAGCAGCAACGTGCGCTGCGCTCCGCGGGACAACCCGACGACGTACGCCTGCGCCGTCCCGGTGGCGTCGAGGATGTCGACGGCGTCCTGCGCGAACTCGGATTCCGCGTAGCCCGCGACGGTGCGCGGCCGGTCGCTGCGCCCGTTGCCGCGCGGGTCGAACGTGATCACCCGGAAGTGCCGGGCGAGATACGGGATCTGCATCTTCCAGATCCGCGAATCGATGATCGTCCAGGTCGGGCAGAACAGGATCGTCGTCTCGCCGGAGCCGTAGCACCTCGTAGTAGACGCGCACGCCGTCGCGCTCGATGTACCCCTGCTCGTCCGGTTCGCATGCCCGCACGCGCGCCTCCAGAATTAGGTCGTACGACCAACTAAGATGTTGGTCTATGCTGCGTGGCATGTCAACAGCGACGTCGAGGGCCGGACGAGGCCCGCCGGGACCAGCGACTGGAGCGTGGCCGGGAGACCCGGATCAACTGCTGACCGCTGCGATCGAAGTGCTGCGCGAACAGGGTACGTCGCCACCTCGATGCGCGCGGTCTCCGAGCGGGCCGGCACCCCGCTCTCGCTGGTGCAGTACCACTTCGGTTCCAAGCAGGGCCTGCTCGTCGCGGTGATGGACGAGATGAACGCCCGCGGGTGGGAGCGTCAGCGCGCGATGTGGGCCGACGGCCGGCCGTTCGCCGACGCAGTGGCGCACCGCGTGCGAGTACCTGCACGACGACGTCAGCTCCGGCTACGTGCGGATCCTGTGGGAGCTGTGGGCGGCCGGCCTGGCCGACCCCGAACTCGCCGAGCGCTGGCGCGCGAGCCAGCGCGGCTGGCGGGACATGATCGTCGACCGCCTCGACCGCTGGCAGACCGAGGAGGGCGGCGTCTCCCGATGAGCTCACGCGCGATGGCCGCCCTGATCGCCAACGTCTTCCAGGGCGCCGAGACCGAGATCCTGGCCGGAGTCACCGAGGACGAAGCGCCGCACCTGGAGGCGCTGGAGGCCTGCACGGCGCTGATCGCCGCCGCCGGCCGCCGTTGACCGGCGATCAGGGGATACGCGGCGGGGTCGGAACGTGGAAGTCGGGCCCGAGCTCGGTGCGGAGGCGCTCGACCAGGGCGTCGCGGCGAGGCTCGTGCTCGGCGACGAGCCGACTCCAGCGGACGAGGTGCGCTTCAGCGACCGCCTTCTCCGTCCGCTGCCGAGCGGCGGCCGCCTTTTTCCGCGGCGCGAACACCATGCGCATGAGCCCGGGTGGCCGGCCGGCGAACTCCGCGTTGAAGCGCGCCTGCTGGACCCGCTCCAGCGCACTGAACAGCGCCTCGAGCTCTGCGCCCAGGTCCGAGGTCCACGCGTCGAGGTCGGCGACGAGGGCCGAGCTGAGGCCGAGCGTGGCGGGTGCCGTCGCCGCCCCCGCGGCGTCCAGCACAGCGCGATCCTCTGCGTCCATGTCGAGCAGCACCACCGGCCGTCCCTCCACCCGGGCCACGGCCGCGGGGAACGTCAGGTCGGCGCGGAGCTGACGGGCCTCACCCCGACCGAAATCGCTCTCGGCGATCCAGTCGACGAGCGAGTCGGCGATCTGTTCGGCGACGACGTCGACGTCGGCCCGGAAGAACCCGAGCTCGCCGAGCCGCACGCTGTGCGGTTCCTCCCGATCGGCGCGCAGGATGAGGAAGAGGGACTTCGGCGCATCACCGGGCCGGGTCGAGAACGGGCTGTCCAGCCACTCGGGCCAGGGGTCGTCGGGATTGCGCGGCCAGTCGTAGTCCGCCACGAGTTCGACGCCGGTCAGCTCGCCGGGCCGCAGCAGGTCGGCCAGCATCGGGTCGACCACCCGTCGGCGGACCTCACCGAAGTCCGCGAGGTCGATCGGATCGGGAGCGAACACCCGCTCAGCGTCCCTCATCGCTTACGTCCGGCCAACTGTGGCCTATAGGCCTCACTTGGCCGGACGCAACAGGAGGTCAGGGGGTGGTGTTGCGCTCGTAGATCAGGCGCAGGCCGACGAGGGTGAGCCAGGGCTCGTGGACGTCGATCGTGGAGGCCTCGGCCAGGATGATCGGGGCGAGGCCACCGGTCGCGACGACGGTGACGGTGTCGGGGTCGTCGGAGAGTTCCGCGGCCATGCGCTCGACGATCCCGTCGATCTGGCCGGCGAAGCCGTAGAGGATGCCGGACTGCATCGCCTCGACCGTGGACTTGCCGATCACCGAGCGGGGGCGGGCGAGTTCGACCTTGCGCAACTGCGCGCCGCGGGAGCCGAGGGCCTCGACGGAGATCTCGATGCCGGGGGCGATCGCGCCGCCGATGTACTCCCCGCGGGCGCTGACGGCGTCGAAGGTGGTCGCCGTGCCGAGGTCGACGACGATGCACGGCCCGCCGTAGAGGTGCGCGGCGGCGAGGGAGTTCACGACGCGGTCGGCGCCGACCTCCTTGGGGTTGTCCATCAGCACCGGCACCCCGGTGCGCACCCCGGGCTCGACGACGACGACCGGGACGTCGGCGTAGTAGCGCCGGAACATCTCGCGCATCTCGTGCAGCACCGAGGGCACGGTCGAGCACATCGAGATGCCGCCGACCAGCGGCCCCTCGATCGCGGTCGGCGGGACGAACCGGTCGAGCAGCGAGCGCACCGTGACCGCGAGTTCGTCGGCGGTGCGGCGGGCGTCGGTGGCGATCCGCCAGTGCTCGACGATCTCCTTGTCGTCGAAGAGCCCCAGCACGGTGTGGGTGTTCCCGACATCGATGGTCAGCAGCATCAGCCGGTCTCCTCACGAAGGTCGAGCGCGATGTCCAGGATCGGGGCGGAGTGTGTCAGGGCGCCGACCGAGATGTAGTCCACGCCGGTCGCCGCCACCGCCGCGGCGTCGGCGAAGGTGAGCCCGCCGCTGGCCTCGAGCCGCGCGCGGCCGGCGTTGAGCGCCACGGCCTCGCGCATCAGGTCGGGGGTGAAGTTGTCCAGGAGCACCTGCTCGGCGCCGGCCTCCAGCACCTCCGAAAGCTGCGTCAGGGAGTCGACCTCGACCTCGATCGGCAGCTCCGGATGCCGCGCGCGGACCGCGGCGAACGCCTCGACGATCCCGCCGGCGGCGATCACGTGGTTGTCCTTGACCAAGGCCTCGTCCCACAGCGACATCCGGTGGTTCACCCCGCCGCCGGCACGCACCGCGTACTTCTCCAGCGCCCGCAGGCCCGGGGTGGTCTTGCGGGTGTCCCGCACACGCGCCCGGGTGCCGGCGAGGGCGTCGGCCCACGCGCGGGTCGCGGTCGCGATGCCGGAGAGGTGGCACAGGAAGTTCAGTGCGGTGCGCTCGGCGACGAGCAGGTCGCCGGTCCGGCCGGACACCGACATCAGCACGTCGCCGCGCTGCACGCGTTCGCCGTCCTTGGCGAGCACGTCGACGTTCGCGGCGCCGCGGGTCACGGACTCGAAGACCGCGCGGGCCACCGCGAGCCCGGCGACCACCCCGTCGGCACGGGCGACGATGTCCGCGATGCTGCGCTGCTCGACCGGGACGGTCGAGGTGCTGGTGACGTCGGCGCGACCGGGCGGCAGGTCCTCGGCCAGGGCACGCGCGACGACGTCCAGCACCTCCTCGGCCGCCAGGCCCGCTTCGCCGAGTTCGGCCAGGAGCACCGCGGAGGGAACGCCGGGGTGCCCGGCGGTGTGCGACATCGAGACGCCCTCGTCGGTGAGCCGGCAGTCCAGGTGGCCGAGCCACTCGGCGTCATCCCGCTCGGGGTAGTCCTCGCGCCAGTGCGAGCCGCGGGTCTCGGCGCGCGCCCCCGCCGCCGCGACGAGCACCCGCGCGACGGTCAGCAGGTTCGTCGTCTCCCACGACTCCACGCACGGCTCGCCGGGGTGGTTGCGGCCGAGGAAGACGAGCGCGCTCTCGGTGTCGCGCAGGCCGCGGTGGTTGCGCAGCACACCGGCGCCGGCGCTCATCAGCCGCTGGATCTCCCCGCGGGCGCTGCCGGCGAGAACGCCGGCCTCGCGCTGATCGGCGACGGGCACGCGACGGGCCGGGCGGCCGGTGCGGAAGGTGCGCTCGAGGTCGTCGGCGATCCGTTCGGCGAAGACCAGTCCTTCGAGCAGCGAGTTCGACGCGAGCCGGTTCGCGCCGTGCACGCCGGAGCAGGCCGCCTCACCGCAGGCGTAGAGGCCCGGCAGTGACGAGCGGCCGGCGAGATCGGTCCGCACGCCGCCGGAGGCGTAGTGGCAGGCGGGAACGACGGGGATGAGGTCGGTCACCGGGTTGATGCCGTGCTCGCGGCACTTCGCGAGGATCGTCGGGAAGCGCGCCTCCCAGACGTCCGCGCCGAGTCCCCGCGCGTCGAGCCAGACGTGCGGGACGCCGGTGGAATGCATGCGGCGCAGGATCGCCTTGGCGACGACGCTGCGCGGGGCGAGGTCGCCGAGCTCGTGCTCGCCGGCCATGAACGGGCGGCCGGTGGAGTCGACGAGCACCGCGCCCTCGCCGCGCACCGCCTCGGAGATCAGGGGCTGCTGCCCGGCGGCGCCGGGACCGAGCCAGAGCACGGTCGGGTGGAACTGGACGAACTCCAGATCGCGGACGACCGCGCCGGCGCGCAACGCCATCGCGGTGCCGTCGCCGGTGGAGACCAGCGGGTTGGTGGTGGCCTCGTAGACCTGGCCGAGCCCGCCGGTCGCGAGCACCACGACCGGGGCGTGGACCGCGCCGACACCGTCGCGCTGGCCCTCGCCCATCACGTGCAGCGTCAGTCCGGCGACGCCGCCGTCGGCGCCGAGGAGCAGGTCGAGGGCGAGGGCGTGCTCGATGACCTCGATGCGGCGATCCGCGCGGACGGCGTCGACGAGCGAGCGCTGGATCTCCGCACCGGTCGCGTCGCCGCCGGCGTGCGCGATGCGGTCGCGACGGTGGCCGCCTTCGCGGCCGAGCGCGAGTTCACCGTCAAGACCCAGGTCGAACACCGCGCCCCCGGCGATCAGGCGCCGGACCGCGGCCGGGCCCTCGGTGACGAGCAGGCGGACGGCGTCGGGGTCGCAGAGGCCGTCGCCGGCGAGCAGGGTGTCGCGCTCGTGCTCGGCGGGGCTGTCCTCGGGGCCGAGCGCGGCGGCGATCCCGCCCTGGGCCCACTGCGTGGACCCGGCCGCGAGCACGTCCTTGGTGATCAGCAGGACGCGGCCGCCGAACTCCGCGAGCGACGCGGCCGCGCGCAAGGCGATCGTCAGCCCGGCGATGCCGGAGCCGACGACGACCACGTCGGCCTCCTGAACCCACCCGGGGTCAGGAGCAGCGAGCCGCCTCGGCAACCCGCTCATGGTGGTGTCGTCGCCTGACTATCGACCGGCGCGCACGGGAGTGGCGTGACGGTTCATCAGGGGCTCGTTCACCAGCGAGGTGGCGGGCAGGCCGTTGACGAGGTCGCCGCGCATGTCGCCGCGCTCGTCACCGTCGCCGGGCACGGGGGCGGCCGGGTCGCCGTCGATGTGCACGATGTTGTTGCGGCCGTCGACGTGCACGACCTTCGGCTTGAGCTCGCGGGCCTCGCGGTCGGTGACGCCCATGTAGCTGATGATGATGACGAGGTCGCCGGGCTGGACCAGGCGGGCCGCGGCACCGTTGATGCCGATGACACCGGTGCCGCGCGGGCCCGGGATCACGTAGGTCTCGAGGCGGGCGCCGTTGTCGATGTCGACGATCGCGACCTGTTCGCCGGCGAGCAGATCGGCGGCGTCGAGGAGGTCCTCGTCGATGGTGATCGAGCCGACGTAGTGCAGGTCGGCCTGCGTCACGGTGGCGCGGTGGATCTTGGACTTCAGCATGGTGCGGAACACGGTGGCGGCGTCCCTTCAGTTCCGGGCGGGGGAATCGGCTGCGGACGCAGTCGTTGGAGCACTGCTGAGCAGCACAGGGAGGTTGTCGATCAGCCGCGTTGTTCCGGCTTTCGCAGCTACCAGCAGGCGGGTCTCGCCGGAGTCTGGTGCGGGGCCGAGCATGGGGTCGCGCAGCGCAACGTAATCCACGACCAGGCCGGGCTCCGCAGCCAGGGTGGCCTTCGCCGCGTCGAGTACCGCGTCGGGTCCGAGGGGACCGGCGGCGGCACCGGCGAGCAGCGCGCGTGAGATCGCCAGCGCTCCGGCGCGTTCGGCGCCGGAGAGGTAGCGGTTGCGACTGGAGCGCGCGAGCCCGTCCGCCTCGCGGACGGTCGGGACCGGAGCGATCCGGACGGCGAGGTCGAGGTCGTCGACCATCTGCCGGATCAGCGTGAGCTGCTGGTAGTCCTTCTCGCCGAAGTAAGCGATCTGAGGCCCCGTCAGGTGCAGCAGCTTGAGCACGACGGTGAGGACACCGTCGAAGTGCCCGGGCCGGCACGCGCCCTCGAGGTCACCGCCGAGCGGGCCGGCGGTGACCACGGTGGCGGGCCGGCCGTGCGGGTACATCTCCGCCTCGCCCGGATGGAAGAGCACGTCCACCCCGGCCGCGGCGCAGATCGCCAGGTCGGACTCGAAGGTGCGGGGGTACTTGTCGAGATCCTCGTTCGCGCCGAACTGCAGCGGATTGACGAAGATCGTCGCGACGACACTGGCGCACTCCCGGCGGGCGGTGCGCATCAGCTCCGCGTGCCCGTCGTGCAGGGCACCCATCGTCATCACGACGCCGCGAGGTCCGGGCAGCGTCCGATCCAGATGGGCCAGGGCGGCGTCGAGCTCGGCGCGCGTACGCGCCACGATCGGCACGCGGGCGGTCGTCGCCGGGCGTGCGTGGTCGAGCAGGGCGGTCATGGTCATTGCCTTCGTTCCAGTCCTCGTCGGGTACCGGACGTGCAGTGGCGCCACGAGTGTAAACACGTTCGTGAGCCCCGCGTAATCCCGTCGACTCAGCCCAATACGTGACGCGCCCCACGGACCCCTGAGGGACGAACACGGCACCTCGGCGTCGGTCTTGCCACCTAAGAGCCGTCGAAACAGTATGCCAGATGCCGTCGAAACTGTAGTGTAGGCGCACGTGGCCGAGTACGTGGACCGAGTCATCGACCAAGAGTTCGATGAGCTGCTCTCCCAACTGCCGGCGATCGCGCTGACCGGCGCCAAAGGCGTGGGCAAGACGGTCACGGCCGCCCGGCGGGCGAACACCGTGCACGCGCTTGATCAGCCAGGCTCAGCGGCAGTGCTGGGCGCTCAACCGGACCGCATGCTCGCCGGTGCGCCCCCCGTCCTGATCGACGAGTGGCAACGGCTCCCGACCTCCTGGGACCTCGTTCGCCGGGCCGTCGACGCCGACCCCACGCCGGGTCGGTTCCTGTTGACCGGCTCCGCGGTCCCCGCCGGAGTGCAGTTGCACTCCGGTGCGGGCCGGATCGTGCGCTTGCGGATGCGACCTTTGACGTTGTTCGAACGCGGAGTCGCTCAGCCGACGGTGAGCCTCGGCGCATTGCTGGGCGGCGGACGCCCCGCCCTGGCCGGCGGCACCGAGGTGGGTGTCGAGCTCTACGCGAAAGAGATCTGTCGGTCGGGATTTCCGGCTGTCCGCAGGCGGACCGGCCGCGCGTTGCGCGCCGATCTCGATGGCTACCTCGACCTGATCGTCGAGCACGACGTCCCCGACCTCGGCACCCCGGTCCGGCGACCACTGACCCTGCGGCGATGGCTCGCCGCCTACGGTGCCGCCACCGGGACGACTGCCTCCCTCGAGGTCATCCGCGACGCCGCGACGCCGGCCGAGCACCACAAGCCCGCCCGTTCGACCACGCAGGCATATCAGGACGTGCTGGAGCGTCTGTGGATCGTGGATCCCCTCCCTGCCTGGCTCCCGTCCCGAAACCACCTGCGCCGTCTCGGCACAGCACCCCGGCATCATCTCGTCGACCCCGCCCTCGCCGCGCGACTGCTCGGCGCGGATGAGGAAGCCCTGCTCGACGCGCGGCCAACCGGCCCGGCGCTCCCCCGCGACGGCACTCTGCTCGGCCACCTCTTTGAATCTCTGGTCACCTTGGATGTTCGGGTCTACGCCCAGGCCGCCGAAGCCCGCGTGTCGCACCTGCGCACCCACGGCGGCGAGCACGAAGTCGACCTCATCGTCGAGCGCGGTGACCACAAGGTCCTGGCGGTCGAGGTCAAGCTTGCCCACACGATCGGCGACGAGGATGTCCGTCACTTGCGGTGGTTGAAGGATCAACTGGGCGACGACGTCCTCGATGCCCTCGTCATCACCACCGGTTCGGAGGCCTACCGACGCAAGGACGGGATTGGCGTGGTCCCCGCCGCGCTGCTGGGCCCCTGAACCGCCCCGAGCTTCCTCCCTGGAATTTCCAGCGTCGATCGCAGGATTATCAAGGCCTGCGCGGTTGCTCAGTCCGAGCCGGTCGGCCCTTCGAACGGATGACGGCGGCCGAGGACCGCCAGCAAAGACGCAGCGGCATCGGGCGTTAGCAGGCCGGCGACGAGGGCGCGGTCGGCGGTGAGCCGGGCCATCGCGACGTAGGCGGCGGCCGCCTCCGGGGAGATCGCCGCAATCTGTTCGATGTGGACCGCGACCGTTCCGGCGTCCCCGCGGGCGACGGGGCCGGTCAGGGCGAGATCGCCGGAGCGCAGGGCGTTGTCGAGGGCGGCGCCGAGCAGCGGCCCGAGCAGCCGGGAGGGGTTCTCCACCCCGGCCCTGGCCAGCAGGGCCCCGGACTGCGCGACCAGCGTGACCAGGTGATTCGCGCCGTTGGCCAGGGCCGCGTGGTAGAGCCCGCGCTGATCCTCCTCCACCCACTGGGGGTCCGAGCCCATCTCGACGACGAGGGCCTCCGCGACGGGGCGCAGCGGTTCGGGGGCGGTGACGCCGAAGCAGGCCCCCGCGAGGCGGGCGAGGTCGACCCGGGTCCCGGTGAAGGTCATGACGGGGTGGATCGCGAGCGGGAGGGCGCCGGTGCGGGTGAGGGGGGCCAGGACATCGGCCCCGTACCGGCCGGAGGTGTGGGCGACGAGGGTCCCCGCGGGGACGGCTCGTGCCTCGGCGAGCCCGTGAATCAAAGCGACCAGCGCATCGTCGGGGACGGCGAGCAGGAGGAGGTCAGCCTTCCCCGCGACGTCGAACGGATCGGTGAGGTCGATCCCGTCGAGCAGGTCGAGCGCTCGTTCCTTGCTCTTGTGGCTGACCCCGGAGGCCGCCACCACCCGGTGGCCGGCCTGCGTCAGCGCGGCCCCGAGGACGGCTCCGACCCTCCCGGTCCCGATCACTCCGACTCGCAGTCGGGCCGGGCGGCCGGACCGCCGGGGTCGGCTCAGCGGCTCCTCGGACGTCACGGGGTGATCGTCTCAGGCGGGGCCGCTCGAGCGACCGCGGCGTGCATCGCCGTCGCTAGGAGACGTTGTACGACCAGGTCGGGTTACTGGTGACCGGGCCGGAAACGAATGCGATGCCGTAGACCTGGCCGGCGGAGATCGAGAGTGTCGGTGCGTCACAGGCCGCGACGGCGGTGGGGTTCGCGAGGACCATCGCGGGGATCGTGCAGGCCACGTACTCGGCACCTGTTTGCAGATCACCGTTCGACTTCCACAGGACCCACGAGCGGTCGGAGGTGACCTGGCCCAGCACCGCGAGCCGGAAGTTGCTGATGGTCGTGTCGGTGGTGGCGACCGCGTAGCCGGGCTCGGTGGCGCCCGAGGCTCCGAACGGGACATAGCTTGCGGTCGCGGACGGAACGATCGCGACCTGCTCCATCGCCTCCGCCCGTGACGCCGCCGACGAAAAGGGTGGCTCCGGGTGAACCGGCCGGACCCCTGGGCCCCGCCGGGCCGGTTTTGCCGGTGAAGCCGCGCTTCCCGCGCTTGCCGCGCTTGCCGGCGTGTTTGGCACCGTCGGCGCTTCCCGATGAGACGACCGTGGTGCCGGTGGGGGCCCCGTTGACGCTCGGAGACGCAGCAGCCACCTGCATGCCGGCGACCCCGATCACCGCAGCAGCACCGAAGAAACCCAGTGCTCGCCAGACTCTGGCCACGACCACTCCCCACGCCGGTATCGCCGCTGTCAGTCCCGCTGGGCGCTGACGGCATGAACTCTGTGACAAGAGTGGCGAGAGTGGTCAACGAGACGCAATCCGCCATTAGTGCCCTTCGCGCACCGCTGATCGGGCTGCCCAAGCACGAAAAGACCGATCGGCCCGGCCCCTGACGGGACCGGACCGACCGGAAGTGGTGGCCGCACCGAGGCGGCCTCGTGCACCGCTGAGCGGTGATCAAACCTCGAATCGCACCTACGACACGCTGTAGGTGATGGTCGGGTCCGTGACAGCCGAACCAGACACGTTCTGGATTCCCCACCGCTGCCCGGCATTGACCGAGAGGGACGGAGCGGTGCAGGTAGCCATCACGTTGGCCTGGGCAACAGCCGCCGCGGGGATCACACAGCTGACGAACTGAATCGAGCCGGGCAGGTCACCCGGGGTGAACTTGCCGACGATGACCGTGCGGGCATCCGTCGTAGTGCCCTGGACGGCCACGGTGAGGTTGCTGATGGTGATATTGGTGGCCGCGACACCCAGCTGGTTGGCGTCCAGCACCGAACACGCCGATCGGCAGGTAGGCGGCGTCCGGACGAAAGGGTTCCGCTCGATCGTCCATCGTGCCGAGGATGCTGGCCATGACCAGCGGCGAGCCGGCCAGGCCGGCGGGGCCGGCCGGACCCTGCGGGCCGGTGAAGCCCCGGGGACCCTGCGGACCCGTGTAGCCACGCGGACCACGCTTGCCACGGGGGCCGCGCTTGCCCGCATCGATGGTGGTGCTCTCATCCATCTGACTGAAGCTGTTGCCGGTCGCGTTGCTGGCACCGGAGTTCACGGTGGGAGAAGCGGTAGCAACCTGCATACCCGCGACCCCGATGACGGCGGCTGCACCGAAGAACGCTGCGCCCCGCAGAAAGTTATTCGTGCTCATTGGGTTTACTTCCTCCCCCAGCACGCCCGACTCCGGCTCTGTGCCGGATCAAGATCGGTTGTGCTGCGCGGGCAGAAGCTATGCGGGCCGCGCGACGCGCAGCAATCACCGAGAGCAAGGCTGCCGACACCGTCCGGAAGGGCCGCAGCGCCGCGAATCCGAGCGCAAGTCGCAACTGAGCGTGACCGGCCACCGCGCAAAACGGGCATCTTCGGCGATTGCTCTTCGGGCCCATCGTCGCGCTTCGGACATCTCGGGCTCACAACGGAGTGCAACAGTTCACCCGTGCACAGTAAGGGCGCCGAACCGGGCGGAGCACTGGCCCGCCAAGCGAAACGGCCGGCCCGGTCCCGAGGGACCGAGCCGGCCGAAGGAAGCGGATCCGCCGGGGCGGGTCGCTGGTGGTGCGAGTTGCTTCGGGATCAGCCGCCAGGATTTAGCTGACGGTGTAACTGAACGTGCCGTTGTCAGGCAGGCCCGCCGCGTCGAGCGGCTGGAACCACCACAGGTTGCCGGCTCCGACGGAGAGCGTCCCCGACGAAGTGCAACTGTTGCCCACGACGTCAACCTCGCAGGTGATCACGGTGGGATTCCCCGGGACTGGGGTGCCGTCGTTGTTCGTAGCGATCGTGGCGAGGACGAACTTCTCGGTTAGGCATGTTCTTGTCCGCCACCCAGAAGTTCGAGATGGTGAACGACTGCGCGGCGCGGGAGACGCCCGTCATGTAGCCTCGACTCCTGCCCCGAAAGGGACGTAGCCGTTACCGGGGTTCACTGCCGCGCTGCCAGCCCAGACGTCGGTGGCCTGGCCGTAGACCCGGCTGGTGCCTTGGCCCGGGATGCCCTGCGGGCCCTGTGGACCCATGACGCCCTGCGGACCGGCGGGACCCTGCGGACCGCGCGGGCCGGTGAAGCCCCTCGGGCCGCGGTGGCCGCGAGGACCACGGCGGTTGTGGGTGTCGCCGCTGACAGTGGTATCGGACTGGCCGTAGCTGGAGCCGGTCGCGTTGGCGGCGCCGGTGTTGACCGTGGGGGAAGCGGTAGCGACCTGCATGCCCGCGACCCCGATGACGGCGGCGGCACCGAAGAATGCTGCGCCCCGCAGGATGTTCGTGCTCATACGTTCCACTTCCTCCCAGGCACACCAACTCCAGCTCTGTGCTGGATCAAGATCGGTTGTGCTGTGGGCAAAAGTTATTGACGGTGTTGTGGCATAGCAATGGGACTCGTGGGGTACAGCGCGCGTCCCGGGGCCAGGGCTGACGTTGGGGCGAAAACGCATCTCTGCAGGTCAATGGGACTTACGCCGGATCTGCCCCTGTCGCAGATTGCTCTCCAGTCACACCAATCACATCAGCCCCACCGGTCAGGCGCGGCACTTGAGGCCCTTGATTCACCCGTGTGCAGTAGATCGGCATTTGTGCCGCCGAGATGAGCTCCGCTCATCCCCTACGGCAGCGGGCCCCAGAGGCCCCGCGGGGCTCAGATCCGCTCGGTCATCCAGCGCTCGGGGCCGGCCTCACGACGACTCGCCCCGGCTCGCGCGGCCTGCGTCTCGGTCAGCGCCCGGGCCTCCGCGGCCAGCCGGTGCGGGACCTCCGCCGCCACCGGCCCCGGGGTGCTGTCGAGCCGGACGGTCGCGAGGCCGAGCCGGCGTTGCCAGGGGCCCTGGGTCAGCCGGACCGACTGGGTCTTCCCGTGGGGCACGACGTCGAGCTGCCGCCGGAACAGCCCCCGCGTCGCGACGAAGACCCGGTCGTCGGCACCCCAGGCCAGCCCGCGCCACCAGAACGGCCTGGCCATGCGGGCCTGCCGCGGCGCCGGATGCAGCGGGACCGCGCCCGGGTCGACGCCGGGCAGGATCCGCCCGATCACCGCCAGCGCGGTCGCCCGCGGGGCGACCGGCAGCAGCCGTGAGGTCTGCTGCTGCGCCGCGTCGTTGCCCCCGGCGTAGCCGGCGACGTTGATGTAGACGCGGACCCAGTCCTTCTTCCGCCAGAAGTACGGCTGGACGATCCGCACCGCCTGGACCCGCCCCGGCGGCACCGTTTGGCTCCGCCGCGCGAGCAGGCCGTGCCGCAGCCGCAGCCCGTCCGGGGACTCGGCGAGGGTGAAGTCGAACGCCCCCTCCAGCTCACGCCAGGCGAACGTCCCCAACGCGAGCAGCACCGGGATCACCGGGAACACCACCGCCGGCTCGCGCAGCACGATCGCGACCACCAGCAACACGGCCCCGCCCATCACGAACAGGGGCACCCAGATCGTCAGCAGCAACGAGGTCAGCACCGCGGAGACCGGCACCTTCACCAGCACCTGCTCCGGGGCCTCCGGGGTGTCGGGGCGGACGCCGGCCGCCCGGGCCAGCAGCTCCGCGCGGAGCGTCGTCGCGCTGGACTCCGACAGGTAGGCCAGCCGGCCCTCCGCCGCTCCCCCGCCCGCGACTTCCAGCCGGAGCTCGGCCAGCCCGAGGATCCGGGCGACCAGCGGCTGGACCACGTCGATCGCCTGCAGGCGGCTCAGCCGGATGTGCCGGCTGCGGCGGAACAGCAGCCCGGAGTCCACGCGCAGGTCGTCGCCCTCGATGACGTAGCGGGTGAACCACCAGGTCCAGAGCCCGAAGGCCAGTCCCGCGGCGGTGACCGCGAGCAGGATCAGCAGGATCTGCAGCAGGTCCGCGTCACGCACCGCGTCCTGGCCGAGGACGACGGTGGCGCCGATCATCGCCGCCCAGCCCTTCGCGAACGGGGTCAGCGGGTGCAGCCGGGCCGCGAGCCGAGGTTCCTCGGCGGGTGTCGCCGCGTCGCCGCCGACGTCGGCGGGCGCGACAGCGGAGCCGGAGGCGGATGCCGCGTCCGGTTCCGCGAACGGCGCGGCGAAGGGGTCGGTCACAGGCCCGCCGACCGGGCCTCGCCGAGGCGGGCCAGGGTGTCGCGGAGGCGGTGGGCCTCGTCCGGGGGCAGGCCGGGAATGCGCGCGTCGGAGGCCGCGGCCGCGGTGTGGAGCTGGACGGTGGCGATGTTGAAGCGGCGCTCCAGCGGCCCGGCGGTGACGTCGACGAACTGCATCCGCCCGTACGGGACGACCACCAGGCGCCGGAACAGCCAGCCGCGGACCACGAGCAGGTCCTCGTCGCGCTCGGCGTAGCCCCAGGCCAGGTAGTTGCGGTTGACCAGGCGCCGGCCGAGCAGCCCGAAGCCCGCCAGCACGACCGCAGCGACCACCACGGTGACGACGGCCGGCGTGGCCGAGTCCGTCAGCGCCACCAGCACCGCGGCGCCCACCGCGAGCGCCGCGGCGACGCCCAGCACGAGGGCGAGGACAGTCAGCCGCATTGAACGCAGCCGTGGGGAGACCGGCGTCCAGCGGTCGTCGAGCGCGAACGGGTCCATGCGGCCCACGTTAGGCAATATTTCGTCAGGCCGAGCGCGTCACGTGGTGCTCCTGTGACGGGAGGGACACAATCGGAACGGAGCCGGTTCACATCGGAACCAGTCTCCTTGATCCAGCGTCCGACCCAGGCGAGCGTTGCGTTGACCTGTTCGTTCGCCGGTCACGCGCGATCCGGCGGAATCGGGTCGAACGCCGCACATGTCTGCACGGGAATCGGGGGAATCGCGTGGTTCAGGCCAGCGCCCAATCGGCCCGCGTCCCCGGACCGGGGCAGCGCACGGCAGGTTCGACCAGCCTGACGTCCGCGCGCAGCACCGGCTCGACCTTCTCGGGCTCGCACGCCGCCGTCGCCCTCTGCGGGGACGCCGCGGCCGATCCCTCGGGCCCGCTGCTCGGCGTCATCGTCGGCCGGGGCGGGACCGGCAAGACCGCGATGCTCGACGCCCTGGCCTCGATCTACTCCGCCGCCGGCATCCCGGTCCACCGCGACCCCACGTCCTGGCCGCCGCCGGAGGACGCCGTCCTGCTCATCGACGACGCCCGCGCCCTGCCGGCGGAGATCCTCGCCGACCTGCGCCGGATGGTCGAGGCCGGCCGCCAGCGCATCGTCGTCGCGACCCGGCCCGGTCCGGACCTCGCCAACGTCGACTCCCTCGCCGCGGCCCTGGGCCGCCACCGCGCCCCGATCGTGCTCGGCCGGCTCTCCCGGGCCGAGGTCGGCGCCCGCGTGGAAGGCCTGTGCTCCGGTGCCGGCAGCGCGGCCGTCGCCGCGTTCGTCTACGACCAGACGGCCGGGACGCCGAAGCTGGTCGACGCCCTCGCCTCCGCGCTCGCCGCCGCCGGCCTCGTCCCGGACGGGCCCGGCCACGCCGGCTGGACGCCATCGAAGATCCCGACGAGCGTCCTGGAACTGCTGCGCCTGGATCTGTCCAGCCTCGGACCGGAGCCGCTGTCCCTGCTGCTCGCCCTCGCCGTCGGGGCCGATCTGAACCCCGAAGTGCTTGCCGACGTGCTCGGCTCCGCGCCGGCCGCGGTCGAGCACGCCGCCGAGGTCGCGCGGGCCAGTGGCCTGCTCACCGAGGCCGGTGCGCTGCTTCCCCTCGCCCGGCACGCGCTGATCACGCTCGCGCCGCCGATGCGGGTGCAGGCCATCCGCACCGCCTGGGTCGGCGCCGTACGCCGCCGCGGTGGCTCCATGCTCGAACACGCCCGCGCGCTGGCCGGCGCCGGGATGACCGGGACCGACGTCGCCGCCGTCCTGGCCGCCGGCGCAGCTGAGGCGACGTCACCGGCCGAGGCCGTTCAGCTCTACGCCGCCGCGGTGAAGGCCGGCGCCCCGATCGTCAGCGTGGCCGCGAAGCTGGGCCGGGCCAGCGCCCTCGTCGGCGACCTCAACACCGCGCTGCGACTGGCCGACGTCGCGATCTCCGACCCCAACGCTCCGGACCGCGACATCGCCATCGGCGTCGCCGCCACCGTCCTCGCCACCCGGGGGATGCTCGGCCGGACCGCCCAGCTCTACCGCTGGTGGGCCAACACCACCGGCGAGCCGCCCGTGCTCGCGGTCCCGGCCCTGATCGGCGTCGGCGACCTCGCCGGTGCACGCGCCGCACTCGAGCACGGCCTGCTGCCGGCCCCGACGCTCTCCGACGGTGTCGAAACGCTGCTGGCCGAGGGCGTTCTGGAGAGCGTGACCGGGACGCCGAGCCTGGCCCTGTCGCTGCTGGCGCGCGCGGCGATGCTGCTCGAGCCGTCCGCCGAGCGCGTCCTGATGCCCGAGACCCCGGCCGCGATGGCCGCGATCGTCGCCCTGAACTGCGGCGAGTTCGACGTCGCCGAATCCGTGCTGACCCGCGCGGTCGCGGCCCGCCTCGGCGGCGAGCCCGCGATGTCGCGCTACCGCCTGCTGCAGGCCTGGACCGCGATGCAGCGCGGCGACCTGGAATCGGCCCGCGCGCTCGTCGCCTCCGCCGGCCCCGGTGGTGGCGCGCTGGAACCGCGCGAGGAACTCACCGCCGCCGCCATCGAGGTCGGACTGGCCCGCCGCGAGGGCGACCTCGGCGCCCTCAACGTCGCGTGGCAGCGCGCCCGGCAGGCGATCGTGCGCCACCCCGTCGACCTGTTCGCCCTGCACGCGGTCGGCGAACTCGCCGTCGCCGCGGCGCGGCTGCACGAGGAGAGCTGGATCCGCCCGCACCTGATGGAGGCGTGGGCCCTGCTCGACCGCCTCGGTCAGCCGGCGCTCTGGGCGACCCCGATGCACTGGTACGCCGTCCAGGCCGCCAGCCTCGCCGACCGGCCTTCTGACGCCGAGTCACACATCAAGATCCTCGAATCGGCAGCACCGACCTACCCGCAGGCGGCGGTCCTCGCCGTGGCGGCCAAGTGCTGGATGCGCGTGATGGCGGGTCAGGTCGACGCCGCCGAGGTCGAGACCGCCGCCCGCCGGCTGCACTCGATCGGCCACGCCTGGGACGCCTCACGCCTCGCCGGCCAGGCCGCTGTTCGCACCGGCGACCGCGCGATGATGTCGTCGCTGATGAGCGTCGCGCGTTCGCTGCGCCCGGCCGCCGGTGCCGGTGCGGTGCTCGCGGAGTCGCTCGCCCTTGAGGCCGGTTCGATGCTCCCGCCCGAGATGGCGTCGGTCCCGGCCTCGCGCCCGTCCGAGTCCTCGCAGTCCGGTGGCGCCTCGCTCTCCGACCGGGAGCGGGAGGTCGCGGCGCTGCTGGTGACCGGCCTGACCTACAAGGAGATCGGCGAACGGCTGTTCATCTCCGCCAAGACCGTCGAGCACCACGTCGCCCGGATGCGTCAGCGCCTCGGCGCCGGCAGCCGTGGCGAGCTGTTCTCCCAGCTCCGCGCCGCGCTCGGCGACGACGCCTGAGGCCGGCGCCTTCCGGTTTCGGTCAGAAAGACGGTCGTCTCACTGATCCACGGTCCACACTGACGAGGCGTCAGTTGCTTTGCGGCAGCGAGGAAAGAATGCCTTCGCAGGTCCGGACGATGACACGGGCGGCGTCGGCGACGGGACGGGCCGAGGCGGGGTTCTCGGCCCGGCGACGCCAGCGGGACATCGCATCCAGGGTGGCCTCGCGGATGTCGGAGGCCGTCGCGGTCGGCGGCAGACCGAGGCGGACGAACTGCGCCTGACCGGTGCCCCCGAGGAGGCGTTCGGCCTCGGCCCGCTGCTCCGCCGGGAGCAGCACGGCGCCGGTCCGCAGTGACCCGAGCAGCCCCAGCTCCACGAACTCGTGCGCCCCGGAGGAGATCTTCTCGACCTGGGCGAGCAGCAGCTCGGACTCGTCCAGGGGCTTGGTGCGCAGGATCGAGTCCAGCGCCATCAGGGCCGAGCGGGCCTTCAGCAGATCGCCTCGTTCGGTGAACAGCGCGGTCAGGGCCTCGCGCAGTTCCTCCAGGCCGGACCGGCGGACCAGCTCGTTCGCCAGCGCGGTGGAATCGGTCGCGCCCTGCCGGATCAGCGGGAGCGCGATGCGGACGCCGAACAGGCCGAAGCGGGCCAGGAGTGCAGTGCGCACCGCGGCGGAGGGCAGGTCCGGAGCACCCTCGGGCAGCTCGCGCCCGAACCGGTCGGCGGAGAGCAGCATCGCGTCGACGTACTCACGGTCGGCCGCGGCGATCTTCGCCAGCGCGTTGAACTCCGCCTGCCGCAACGTGCGGCCCGTCTCGGCGAGCAGCCCCGCCACCGGCACCACCGTCTGGCACAGCGACCGAACCTTTTCGTCCGCCCGCAGCCGCGAGGCGATGGCCCGCGCGGACTGCAGCGCGTCCACCCGGCCGGCGCCGATCTCGTCCGCGCGGGAGAGCACCGCGACGGTGTTGACCGGCGAGGAGCCGATCGCGGCGTGGGCGTGGAAGGCCTCGAGGAAGCCGATGTCGTCCGCGTGCACATGGCGCATCAGGTAGACGATCGCGTCGGCGGCGCCCTGCTCCTCGTCCGGAGTCAGCAGCGCCTCGGTGCGCGCCGAGACCTCCGCCGAGGCCGAGGCGATGCCGGGGGTGTCGATCAGCGTCATCGTCGCCAGGTCACCCGAGGGCCAGTCGACGGTGAGGCGGTCCACATCCTCGGGTGCATTACCGGCGAGGTCGAGTTCGAGCCGGCCGTTCTGCCGGATGATCGGCAGGTCGCGGGCCTCGCCGTCCTTACGGCGCATCAGAATCCGCGGCGCCGTGGCGTTGCGGTACCAGGTGACGATGCGGGTGCACTCCCCCGCGTCGGTCGGGGCGATGACCTCGCCGACGAGCGCGTTGAGCAGCGTCGACTTGCCCGCCTTCACCTTGCCGGCGATCGCGATCCGCACCGGGGAGTCGAGCCGGTCGAGGTGCGCCTCGATGCGCTCGGCCTCCTCGGAGTGATCGGCGTACACCTCGGCGGCCTGCCGCAGCACGGAGCGGACCTGATCGCAGATGTCGGTCGGGAGCTGCGGCAGCGGCGAGCGCGCCGCCGGCACCGGGACCTCGCGGACGACCACCGGCGGTGGCGTCTCGGCCGCCACGGCGTCGAGCGCTTCCTCCTGCTCCGCCTCCGCCGCGCCCTGCTTGTTCTTGGAGCGACGAAAAATCACGAGGCCGCTCCGGCGGGGACGCCGACGAGGGCACGTGCCTGATTCTGCAGGGCGCTGACCGTCGCCAGTTCGCGCTTGAGCTCGACGATGCGGGCCTCGCGGTCCTTGGCGTTGGTGCGCGCACCGGTCTCGGCCGTCTTCAGCGAGTCCTGCAGCGACGTCTCGAGCTTCGGTGGCGACCTCGGTGAAGTGGTCACGCAGCTGACGCTGGACGCGGCGCAGCATGTCGCGGCTGTCCTTGCCCACGTGGAAGGTGACGTCATCGGTGTAGCGACGCACAGCGTTCTTCGCCTCCGCCTGCCGGCGCTGGAGCAAGCGCTTCTTCTCATCGCGCAGGGTCCGGCCCCCGAGCAGCAGACCGGCCCCCACCGAGAACGGGTTCAACAGGGCCATGCCCGCGAACGTGGAGAACATGCCGAACATCAGCGTGCCGATGTAGCCACCGCGGACCGCGATCAGGGCCTGCTCCCCCAGCCCGGGATCGCCCTCCTCGCTGATGTACATCGGTCGGACGGCCTGCATCGAGCTACCGGCACCGACGTCGAGATCGGGCAGCGAGAGCTGGCCGTCCTCGGCGAAGTGCTCGGCCACCTGCGTCGCCAGAAAGCGCGCGCGCTCGTTGGCCCAGACGAAGTTCGCCGAGGTCGCACCGGCGACCTGCTCCTCCACCCAGGGCGCGAACTCGACCCACACCACCGCCGGGTCGCCGAGGACGTCGATCTCCTCCTCGGCGTTGCGCTGGATGTCGCGCATGCGGTCGCGCAGGTCGTAGTCGATGTCGGCGGCGAGGTCGGCCACCCCGTCGGAGAGGGTCTGCTGCCAGCGCGCGGAGCGGTCCCGGAGCGCGGTCATCCGCTCCTTCGCCGTCCGCAGCTCCGCAACCGTCGACTGCACCGTCTCCGGGTGCTCCTGGACGCCGAGCTCGGACTGGAGCCCCCGGGCGAGCTGCTCGGTGACGCCGCCGACGGTGTTCGCGACCGCCCGGCGGACCAGCAGCTCGGCCTGGCCGACGGTGTTCGTCAGCATGGTGGCGAGCACCGGGAAGCCGGACTCGATGTTGAGCTCGTTGTCGTTGCGGTCCAGGGCGTGCCAGCGCAGCACCGAGGAGACCGGGATCAACTGCGCGGTGACGCCCGCCTTGGTCAGGTGCGCCTGGTTGAGCTCGTAGATGCGCCGCCACTCGGGGTACAGGTCGATCTTGGTCAGGATGCACGCGATGTTCGGGCAGAGCTTGACGGCGTGCTTGAGGAACTCCAGCTCCGCCGCGGTGTACTCCTGCGCCGCGTCGGAGACGAGCAGGACGGCATCGGCGCCGGGCAGCGCGGCCAGGGTCGCGGTGGCGCGGACCGAGCCCAGGCCTCCGACACCGGGGGTGTCCACGAGCTCGAGACCCGATTGGAGCAACGGCGTCGGCAGCCCGACCTCGACGTGGCTCAGCCCTTCGCGATTCGCCGGGTTGCCCATCTCGGAGACGAAGCGGGCCAGATCCTCGAGGCTGGCCTCGGTGCGCTCGACCCGGACCGGACGCGAGTCGTCATCGGGGTCGGCGCCGGGCTCCTCCTTGACGAGGGTCACCACGGGATTCTCGGCGTAGTACACGGCGGTCGGGACCGAGGTGGCGATGTCGTCGTCGACGGGGCAGACCCGGGCCCGCACCAGGGCGTTGACCAGCTGGCTCTTGCCCTGCTTGAACTCGCCGATCACCAGCACGCGGACACGGTCGTCGTTCAGGCGGTCCTTGGTCTTGCGCAGACGGGCGGCCAGGTCGGTCCGTCCACGAGCGGTGACGACGCGCAGCGCCTCGTCGACCGTCTGGATCACCGCTTCGGGTGCCGGCACCTGCTTCTCCTGACCTGGTCCCCGGACCGACCCGGGCGGGAAGCGGTCAAGCGTAATTACGCAGCCCGGCCCCGCACATGCGTCGGCCCCGTCCCGGGATTCCCGGGACGGGGCCGATCCTCTCACCTCGACGGGCGCGTGTCGGGGGATCTGGCGCGACACGGCCGACTGCGCTCCGGCGAGGTGTTCCCCTCCGAGAGGTGAAGCTGGCTCAGAGAACGCTGATCAGGTCCGTGGCGTTCTGCAGGGCGTTGTTCACGCTGTCGTCCACGAGCTCGTTCAGGCTGCCGTTGAGGAACGGCGACTCCTCGATGTCGACGACGTCCGACAGGCTCAGGATGTTGGTGTTGTCCTGGCCGGAGCTGCCCTCGCCGATGTTCTTGAGCCCGGAGAACTGGTCCTCGCCCGCGGAGTTGTCGCCGTTGACGATGTTGTCGGTCTGCTCCTCGGTCTCGGTGTCGGAGTTGGTGCTGGAGTCGATGTCGTTCTCGACGTCGGCCGAGGACTGGTCGGTGGTGTTCTCCTGGTTGGAGGTGGTGGTGTTGCCGTCGCCGTCGACCGTCGTGCCCTGCTCGTCCTCGTCGTCGGGGTCGTTGTCGACGATGGTGGTCGGGCCACTGGTGTCACCGGCCACCGCGGGCTGCTCGATCGTGTAGTTGTTGATGATGTAGCGGATCTGGTCGGGAGCGTCCGCGTCCTGTGCCTGCGGCCGCTCGACGCCACCGACCTCACGGATCGAGGGGTTGTCGAAGAGGAAGGCCCGGGAGTCCGCCACGTCTTCGCCGCACACGTTGCTGAAGCCGGCCGTGGCCATCTCCATCTGCGGGTTGGTGTTGAACGCCTCACGGGCAGAGCCGTCGCGCATGAGGTCGACGATCCAGTCGAGGAGGGAGGTAGCCATTGCCATGACCCTTCGTCAGATTCGGAGCTTATGAGTGGGGTTTCGCGTCCCTGGTCGGGCCGTTGCCGAGAAACCTAGGTAGCCGGACGAATCGGACGGATCGGGGAAAAGCCCCAATTCGCGATCACCGGATTGGGGGATCGTGATCTTGGTCGGGCGGGTCCGTTGGGGGATCGTTAGGGCGTGTCGCGTGTGACAGGAGTTCAAGAAGTGGTAACAACCGTCACTTCTAGTCACTCCAGTCACACTGGTTCAAGGTCGGACAAAGCGCCCGCTGACCTGCAGGAACGCCCCCGCCGGGGCCCTGCCGGGGGCAGATTGCTGCGCTCGCGGTCAAGCGAACTTGTCTCCCCCTAGGGCGACCCCGGGCCCCGAAGTCGGGTCGTATGAGCCCCGATGAACACGACCAAGGGGGCTGGCGCAACCATGGGATACCGACTCAGTGTCGATCTCGGCACCACGAACACGGCCGCGGCGATTTCCCGCCCCGGCACCGCACCGACCGTCGTCTCCCTCGGGGACCGCTCGGCCACGATGCCCTCGGTGCTCTTCCTCGGGCCCGACGGCACGGTGCTGATGGGTGAGGCCGCCGAGCGCCGCGCCCTGACCGACCCCGACCGGGTGGTGCGCCGGTTCAAGCGGCGCATCGGCGACGAGATGCCGCTGCTCGTCGGCGCGGAGGGCGAGGCCCTGCCGGCGCACGCGATCGCGGCGCGGATGATCGCGCTGGTCGCCGACCGCGTCGCGCAGCAGGAGGGCGGGGCGCCGGACGCCATCGCCGTCACGGTTCCCGCGGCCTGGGGCGCGCACAAGAAGGACCTGCTCGCCGACGCCCTGACCCGCGAGGGCCTGCTCGGCGTGACGATGGTGCCGGAACCGACCGCGGTCGCCCTCGCCTACGCCCAGACCGGGCGCCTCGGTGCGGGCACGACCGTCGCCATCTACGACCTCGGGGGTGGCACGTTCGACGCCGCGTTGCTGCGGGCCGAGACCGATGGAGGTTTCACCGTGCGCGGCACCCCGGCCGGGCTGCCGAACCTCGGCGGCATCGACTTCGACGACGCCGTCCTGGCCTACGCCCTCGGCATGGCCGGACCGCAGACCCCGGGGATCGACCACGACGACCCGGTCCACCTGACCGCCTTGTCCCGGTTGCGCCGGGAATGCGTCGAGGCCAAGGAAGCCCTCTCCGCCGACACCGCAGCGACCGTGCCGGTGATGCTGGGCGGGGCGCAGACCTCCGTGCGGCTGACCCGCGGCGAGTTCGAGGCGATGATCGCCGGCGCGATCGAGGAGACCTGCACCGCCGTCGAGGCCGCGCTGGTCTCGGCCGGCCTGACCCGCAAGAACCTCGACCGCATCCTGCTCGCCGGCGGCTCCTCCCGGATCCCCCTGGTGACGCAGCTGCTCTCGGCGCGCTACCCCGGTGTCGCTCTTGAGCGGGACATCGACCCGAAGCTCGCCGTCGCCCTCGGCGGCGTGCTCGCCCTGGAGCAGGCCGCGGCCGGGCGCCTCGCGGTGCCGGTGCCGATGACCGCGGCTGCGCTGATGGCCGAGGCGGTAGATGTCGATCCGTTCGCGGACGCTGCGGTTGCGGGGGCTGCGGTCACCGCGGGCGCTGCGAAGCCGGCGCGGCCGGTGATGACGCTGGAGACCTTCGACGGTCTCGGCGACGTGGAGCAGCGGGTCCGCGGACGGGGCCGCACCGTGGTGCGGCCACGGCGCAAGAAGTCGAGGTTCGTGACGGCGGCCGCCGGCGTTGTGATCGCCGGCGGGATCGGGTTCGCGCAGCTCGGCCTGCTCGACCTGAGCGGCGCCTTCCCGACCGGCGCGTTCCCGACCGGCGCGTTGCAGGAGGCACGCGCCGGCGTCCCCGACGACGGCACGACGCTCGAAGATCGAGGCGACGGAGGCGTCCAAGGCCGGCGCGAAGGCCAAGGGCAAGGCCGGGTCGAAGGGCGAGTCGGGCGTCGAGTCCGACGCGACCGACTCGATGAGCACGGACAGCTCCGCGGGCACGGCGAGTGGGCGCACGGAGGGGAGCGCCGACACGCAGTCCGCGGAGTCGTCCGACGGGGACGCGGACACCGCATCTGACATTGCATCTGACATCACATCTGACACCGCAACAACTGATGTCGCGTCAGAGCGTCAGACGAAATCGACCAGGGAGCAGGCCGACCGCAAGGCGGCCCGGACCGGCCGCGCCCAGCAGCCCGCGGCGGTGTCCCCCGCGAGCGCTCCGGCGGCACAGCCGGTCGACGCGGCCGCGGCACCGAGCGCGGTGGAGGCCCCGGCCGAACCCGCGGCCCCCGCGCCGGTTCCGGCGGAGGACACCTCGACCGAGTCGGGCTCGGTCGAGTTCGGCGGCGAGTCCACCGAGGCGCCACCGGCCACCCCGTAAGACCCCCCGGAAAGGCGGAAGGCCCCACCGCATCGGTGGGGCCTTCCGTTGTTTGCGCTTGGACTGCGGGAACTACATGCCGCCGAGGCCACCGAGCAGGCCGCCGACGAGGCCGTCCTCGCCCAGGATCTCGTTCACGGGAGCCAGCGGGTCGTCGCCGCCGGCCGCGCCGCCGGTGATGCCACCGAGGATGCCGTCCTCACCGAGGACCGCGTCCAGCGGGGAAGCGCCGGTGCCGCCCGTGGCGCCGCCGAGCAGGCCACCGACAACGCCGTCCTCACCGAGGATCGCGTCGACCGGGCTGCCGCCCGTGCCGCCGGTCGCCCCGCCGAGCAGGCCACCGACGATGCCGTCCTCACCGAGGACCGCGTCCAGCGGGGATCCGCCCGTGCCGCCGGTGGCGCCGCCGAGCAGGCCACCGACGATGCCGTCCTCACCGAGGACCGCGTCCAGCGGAGATCCGGTCCCGCCGGTCGCCCCGCCGAGCAGGCCGCCGACGATGCCGTCCTCACCGAGGACCGCGTCCAGCGGGGATCCGCCCGTGCCGCCGGTCGCCCCACCGAGCAGGCCACCGACGACGCCCTCCGGGCCGAGGAGCCCGCCGAGCAGGTCGTCCTCGCCGCCGGTCACGCCGCCGAGCAGGTCGCCCACGGGCAGGGTGTCGAGGATCTCGGTGCCGGGCAGGCCGGTCAGGCCACCCAGGATCCCGTCGCTCGCCCCGGTCGTCCCGTCCACGACGCCGAGGACCGGGTTGACCACGCCGAGCGCGCCACCGACGACGTTGTTGACGTAGCCGAGGGAGGTGGTGCCGAGGAAGGCGCTGCTGAGCGGGAAGGCCTGCAGCTGCGCGGCGCCGAGGACGCTGTTGACCAGCGCGCTGACCTGAGCGGTCTCCACGGTGGTGTTGGTGACCGCGTGCACCGCGTTGACCAGGTCGCCGGCGATGCCCAGGGGGTTGGCCGGGTTGAGCGCCGTGCGCACGGCGGTGGCGACGGTGCTGACCGCGCCGAGCGGGCCGATCGAGGACAGCAGGCCGAGGTTGCCGGTGTTGAACACGACGCCCTGCAGGTTGGTGATGCTGGACAGGACCGACGGCAGCGCGGCCGTTGCGTCCAGTGCGTCGGTGACCGAGTCGACGATGTCGTCGAAGTTCTCGATCGGGATGGCCCCGCCGACCACGCCGAGGCCCAGGGGGGCCGCGATCGCCGTGACCAGGTCGGCCGTGGAGAGCGCGCCGGTGATCGTCGTGGCGATCGGCCCGACCGGCAGCTGGCTGCCGGCGGTGACGACCGCGGTCGCCGCCGAGTTCAGCGGTCCGGTGAGCAGCGAGGTGGCCGCCGCGTTGTAGACGCCGGTGACCGCGGTGTTCACCGCGCCCAGCGGGCCGACCGGGGAGCTGATGCCGCTGACGCTGTTGACCAGCGTGCTGGCGGAGGTGACCGCGCCCTTGACCGTGTTCACGGCGCCGGCGATCTGCGGCTGGGCGGCAAGCTCGGTCACGAGCAGCAGAGCGGGCACGGCGCCGGTGATGGCAGCGGCACCGGTGATGGTGTCCAGAACGCCGTCGGCCGGCGCAAGAATGTCCTCGGGAAAAGCCATGGTGAAGCCTCCGTATTTCGGCGGGGAAGGGGTCCCGCATGGGTGTCTTTATCTCTGTCGATCAGGTCGTGCTTTTTTACGGACCCGAATCGCCCCGTTTCCCAGAGCAGACAGGTCTTTCTTTTGCGCCGCAACGGAGGTGGTGGGCCGGTGCGCACGTAGATCCAAAGTAGGGACGCCCGCACATGATCAATCGGGGTCCACACCTAAGGGATCTTGGTGTCACTAGGGGGCAGTGGTGATTGTCACTAGGGCTTGGCTACGAACTTCCCCTTCCGCCAAGCGCCGGCGACACTCACCTTTCCAAACGGAAAGGAAAGGGCCCCACCCGCACGGATGGGGCCCTTCCCACCTCGACAGTGTTCTTACTGCCAGGCCGTTCTGAGATCAGAACACGCCGAGCGAATCCACCGTGTCGGCGGCCGTCGGAACAACCCCTTCCGAGCCGAACAAGGCGTCCTCGACGTCCGGCAGCTCCGGCAGGTCGTCGAGATTCGGCAGCTCGGGCAGTGCCGGGAGGACGTCCGGCAGCTCCGGCAGCCCGGGCAGCTCCGGCTCCACGGGGAGACCGGGAGCCTCCGGCAGCGGGAGCTCGGGGGCCTCAGGCGCACCCGGCAGGCCCGGGAGACCCGGAACCGCGGGGGTCTCAGGCAGACCGGGCAGGCCCGGCAGGCCCGGCAGCCCAGGAACACCCGGCGCCTCAGGCACACCCGGCAGCCCGGCAGGCCCGGCAGGCCCGGCAGCCCGGGAACACCCGGAGCCTCAGGGACACCCGGCAGCCCCGGCAGACCGGGAACACCCGGAGCCTCAGGCACACCCGGCAGACCCGGCAGACCCGGCAGCCCCGGAACACCCGGCGCCTCAGGCAGACCCGGCAGTCCCGGCAGACCCGGCAGCCCCGGAACACCCGGAGCCCCCGGCAGGCCCGGCAGGCCGGGCAGGCCCGGCGGGAGCGCCGGCAGGTTCGCGGCGTCGGTGATCTGGTCGACGGCCCCGGTGAGCTGAGCGGTGACGGTGACGACTGCCGCGTTGACCTGCGCAGCCAGGGTGCCGACGGTGTCGGTCACCAGGGTCGGACCGGACTCCAGGGCGCCCTCGGCGGCGGCCTGAATGTCGGCGACCGCGCCCGTGACCTGGGCCTGAATCTCGCTGAGCGCAGCCTGCAGAGCACCCTGCAGGCCGGCGGCCGTGCCCTGGACATCTGCGACCAGATCCATCGCGGACCCGGCGGCCCCCTCGACGGCGCCCTGCACCATGCCCGGCAGGGCCCCGACGGTGCCGAGGGTGCTGCCCACGACCTCCATCCCAGCGCCGGCGGCGCCGTCCGCGATGGCCGCGAGCGCCGCCTGGGCCTGCGCGGCCAGCGCCATCGCCTGGCCGGTCGCCTCGGCGGCGATCGCGGTGACTGCGTCCTGGACCTGCATGGCGATCGCCTGAACGGCGGTGATCACGGCAGCTCCGGTGTCACCGACAGTGTCGAAGACGAAGCCGGTCACGCCGGTGACGGTGTCCAGCGCCGCGCCGGTGACCTCGGTGAGGATCTCGGCGGCCGCCTCGGCTGCGGCCAGCGCGGTGCTCAGCGCGTCCTCGACCCGGGGACCGATGGTGCCCAGGGCGTCGCCGGTGACGTCGGTGGCGCGATCGAGGACAGCGCCGGCGCGGTTCTCCAGGAAGTCGGTCAACATGTCAGCGCGCCCGACGATCCCATCGAGGCGGTCCCCGACGCCGTCCAGGCGGCCCTCCACGCGGTCCAGCGCGCCGGTCACCACGGTGTCCACCACACCCGGAGCGGTGGCCAGAACACCGGTCGCGACGGTGCCGGCCCGGTCGATCCCGCCGCCGGCCGTGTCGCCCGCGGTCACGAGAGCGGCGGTAGCGGCCGCGGTGATCCCCGCGATCACCGGTCCGGTCACGCCCGGCAGATCGCTGATCTGCGGGATCTCCGGCAGGTCCGGGGTTCCGGGCAGAGCAGGAGCGGCGGGAAGAACGTCGTCCAGGGCCATCAGAATGTCCTCCAGGTTCGGCAGCGGAACGTCGGGCTCGCCGACGCGTACGCGAATGGTGTTTTCGTCTTGTTCCCCGACCTCGGCATGAATAGCGGATTCATCCCCGGAATGCGGCCAGAGAAATTCATCGAGCAATTCGTTGTCCATTTCCCCTCCTCAGACCCAGGAAGTTCATTCGCCCGGGCCCGCATTTCAATTTATGGATCAACGTCGCGTGATCATCGGGGATTCTCCCTAAACCGCGATCATCACTATTTGGGCGCTCCCTAGGGGATCATGAAAGCGTTACACCACGCTTGACCCGATTGGGTTGCACGACCCCCCGAATATTCGGGCCTACATGGAAAAAGGGCCGTTGGGCCCCCTAATCCGACATCTGGTGCATAGGGCACGAGATCGGCTGCGCGCGCGTGCGTCGAGGGCACCGCCGCTGGTGGCATCCCGCCAAAAAGCCCGGTCTGCCGGGGCCCACAGAAAGAGGCCCGCACACAGGGGGCCGGCGGCGGAAGCGCGTCGCTTGGCGCACAGCGAGAAGGCCCCGCTCCGGAGAATCCGGAACGGGGCCTTCTACTGCGGTGCTACTGGTCGCCGCCCAGGCGGCTCGACCGGCGAGGGCGGTTAGAAGATGTCGATCACCGCGCTCGGAGTGGCATCAACGGTGTCGATGACCTCGTCCACGCTGATGTCCTCGGCGATCTCGCTGATCTCCGCATCGACCACGTCGATCTGCGGGCTGACCGCGTCGCGAAGGGCGTTCGGGCCGGCGTCCACCGTTGAGTCGATCGCCGGGCTGACCGCCTCACGCAGGGCGTTGGGCCCGTTGAGCGCCTCCACCGCCGCGTCGACCAGCGGACCGTCGTTGAGCGGCCCATCGTTGAGCGGACCCGACACCAGGTCCAACGGACCCTCGACCAGCGGGCCGACCGTCGCCAGCGGACCGTCGTTGAACGGACCGTCGTTGAGCGGACCGGACACCAGGTCCAACGGACCCTCGACCAGCGGGCCGACCGTCGCCAGCGGACCGTCGTTGAACGGACCGTCGTTCAACGGACCGTCCAGCAGCGGACCCACCGCCGCCAGCGGACCATCGTTCAACGGACCGTCCAGCAGCGGACCCACCGCCGCCAGCGGACCATCGTTCAACGGACCACCCAGCAACGGACCCACCGCCGCCAGCGGACCATCGTTCAACGCACCGACCGTCGCCAGGGGAGCCGTCGTGACGGCGAAGATCGTCGGCGCGAGTGAGGCCAGGGGCCCACCCGTGGTGATGTCCGAGACGTCGTTCACCGTGCTGTCGACCGCGAAGAGCGGCGCCGTGGTGACCGCCATGACGGTGGCGACCGCGCTGGTCCCGGCGACGGCGACGTTGCCGATCACCGGCGTCACCGTGGCACCGACGTTGTCGACATCGAGGACGTCGGGGTCGGTGATGTTGCTCAACAGGTCGTCCCCGACAACGTCGTCGAAGAGCTGGTTGTCGAACACCGGCGCCAAGACGACAGTCGTGATGTCGTCCACCGCGTTGACCGTGAGGTCGTCCAGGGCGCCGTTGAGCACGTCGGCGTCCACATCGTCGATCAGACCGCTGAGCACATCGCCGGCCGTGACCGTCGAGGTGACGTCCTCCAGGATCCCGCCGTCGACGACGTCGCCACCAATCACCGCGATGTCATCGACGATCGAGAGGCCGTCCAGGGCGCCGTTCAGCACGTCGGCGTCAGCGGTGATGTCATCCAGCGCGCCGTTGAGCACGCCGGCGTCCGCGGTGATGTCGTCCAGCGCACCGTTGAGTGCGTCGGCGTCGACGTCGGTGTCGATGTCGTCAGCGCGCCGTTGAGCACATCGGCGTCGATGTCGTCCAGAGCACCGTTGAGCACATCCGCATCGACCGCAGAGGTGACCGTCTCCAGCACCCCGCCGTCGATGACGTCCCCGCCGACGACCGCCAGGTCGTCCAGCGCACCGTTGAGTGCGTCGGCGTCGACGTCGGTGTCGATGTCGTCCAGCGCGCCGTTGAGCACCTCCGCGTTGACGTCGTCGAACAGACCGTCGACCACGTCATCGAACGCAACCGTGGACGTCACGGTCTGCAGGACGTCGTTGTCCGTGACCGAGGTGGTGATGTCGTCCAGGATCTCGTTGTCGGTGACCGTCGCGGTCACGTCGTCCAGGATCTCGTTGTCGGTGACCGTCGCGGTGGCATCGTCCAGAACCGTCGCCGTGACGTCATCCACGATGTCGCCCGTCAGAGCGTCCACCTCGACGTCCTCGAGGATCTCGCTGCCGGTGATCGTCGCGGTGACGTCGTCGAGCAGCTCGTTGTCCGTCACCGTGGCGGCGACGTCGTCGACCTCGGCCAGCTCGCTGAGGATGTCGCCGGTCGTGACGTCCTCGACCACGGTTGTGGTGACATCGTCGATGAGCTCTTCAGCGACGACCCCGGCGGTCACGTCGTCCACCAGGCCGCTGGCGATGTCGCCCGCGGTGATGTCGTCGAACAGCTCGTTGTCCGTGACCGTGGTGGTGACGTCGTCGACCACGTTCGCGGTGACGTCATCGATCAGTTCGTTCGCGATCACTGCGGCCGTGATGTCATCCAGGACGTCGCCCGTCGTGACATCGTCAATCACCGAGGCGGTGACGTCGTCCACGAGCCCGCTCGCGATGTCCCCGGTCTCGATGTCGTCCAGGACGTCGCCGGCCGTGACATCGTCGATCACCGAGGCCGCGACGTCGTCCACGTCGACGTCCGCCAGCTCGCTGAGCACGTCGCCGGTCGTGACATCGTCGATCACCGAGGCCGCGACATCGTCCACGTCGACGTCCGCCAGCTCGCTGAGAACGTCGCCGGTGCTGATGTCGTCAATGAGCTCGTTAGCGATGACGGCGGCGGTGACGTCGTCGAGCGCCGCGCCGGTGATGGCGCCGGTCGTGATGTCGTCCACCAGTTCCTCGGCGGTCACAGCCGCGTCGACGTCCTCCAGGATCCCGCCCCCGATGACGTCGGCAGCGATGTCGCCGACGACGTCCTCGATCTCGGTTCCGTTGAGGAAGTCCTCCGCTTCGATGTCGGAGAGCACGTCCCCACCGATCACATCGGTCAGCACATCGGCGTCCACGTCGTCGACCAGTCCGCTGAGAACTTCCTCCGCGGTCACGGTCGTGGTGATCTCTTCGATGTCGCCGGTCAGCGCCTCGATGTCGGCGTCGTCCAGGACGTCCCCGGTCAGCGCCTCGACACCGTCGGTCAGGACCCCGTCCTCCAGGATGTCCCCGGTCAGGGCCTCCACGGCGCGAACACCAGGGCGTCGTCCAGGATGTCCCCGGTCAGCGCCTCGACACCGTCGGTCAGATCCCGTCCTCCAGGATGTCCCCGGTCAGCGCCTCGACGCCGTCCTCCAGGATGTCCAGCGTCCGGTCAGAGCGGCGATCGGAGCGATCCCGCGGCGCGTCAGACATCCGCCGTCGGTCAGGACCCGTCGTCCAGGATGTCCCCGGTCAGCGCCTCGACGCCGTCGCTCCAGGATGTCCCCGGTCAGCGCCTCGACGCCGTCGGTGAGGATCCCGTCCTCCAGGATGTCGCCGGCGATCGCACGCGAGAACGCGTCCTCGAGGATGTCGCCCGTCAGGGCCTCGACGCCGTCCTCCAGGATGTCCCGCCGTCAAGGCGCCGATGACGATCGTCGTCCAGGATGTCGCCGGTCAGAGCGTCCACGTCCGCGTCCTCAAGGATGTCCCACGGTCAGCGCCTCGACGCCGTCCTCCAGGATGTCCCCGGTCAGCGCCTCGCACCGTCGGTGAGGATGCCGTCGACTCCAGGATCGTCAGTCCCCGGTCAGCGCGTCCACGTCAGCCCCGGCGAGAACGTTCGCCAGCACGTCGTTCCCGGCCACCACCGTGGTGATGTCGTCCAGAATGTCGTTGCCCGGGCGACCACCAGCGGTGACGTCCTCCAGCGACGTCGTTGCCGCTGCAGATCGCGCCCTCGAGAACGTCCCCGACGACGACGTCGTCGCAGAATGTTCGCGATCTCCGCGTCGTCCAGGATGTCGCCGACACCGTCGGTCAGGATCCCGTCCTCAGGACGTCCCCGGTCAGGGCGTCGACGGGCGCGAAGACGCCGCCGGTGAGGATCCCGTCCTCCAGGACGTCCCCGATGTCGTTGCCGACCACCGGCGCCAGGACCGTGGTGGTGACGTCGCCGAGGATGTCCGGGCTGAGCACGTCGCCGATGACCGGGCTGAGCACGTCGCCCGTGATGTCGTTGCCGACGATCGGGGCGATGATGTCCGTCCCGTTCGCGATCGGGGCGAACACCGCACCGAGCACGTCGTTGCCGTTGCCGATCGGAGCGAAGACCGCACCGAGCACGTCGTTGCCGTTGCCGATGGGCGCGATGACGTCATCGAGCACGGTGACCACGTCAGCCACGTCGGTGATGTCGCCGACATCGACCAGGTCGCTCAACGCGGCCAGGTCGGCCACGTCGTTGACCAGAACACCGTCGGTCAGGTCGGTGACCACCGTGGTGATGTCACCCGTGTTGGTCAGTGCCGCGGCCACGCCCGTGACCGGGGCGAACACGTCGGCCACGTCGTTCAGAGCCGCGACCGGAGCGAACACCGTGGTGGTGGCGTCCCCGAGGATGTCTCCGGTGAGGATCCCGCCGTCCAGGATGTCGCCTGTGTCGACGAGCTCGCTGAGCACGTCCGCGTCAACCAGGTCGCCGATGGTGTTGCCGACCAGAGCAGCGTCGACGACGTCGCCCACGACGGCCGCGTCCACCAGGTCGCTGAGAATGTCCCCGCCGACCAGGGCGGTGACCGGGCCGGCCACGCCGGTGATCGGGGCAATGATGCCGCCCACGCCGGTGACGTCGCCGGCAACCCCGGTGATGGGGGCCAGAACGCCGGTGAGCGCGGTGATCGGGGCGGCGATTCCCGTGACGGGGCTCAGGATGTCGCCGAAGTTGGTGATGTCGCCGTTGAGGACACCGTTGAGTACATCCGGGCTCAGGGCGCCGTTGCCAACACCCGCGAGTACGACGTTGAGCACGTCCGCGTCGAGGCCGTTGGCGATGCCGTTGCCGACACCGTTGAGGATGCCGGACAGGACGTCGATGTCGCCGATGCCGCCGACGTCCGTGCCGTTGGCAACGCCGTTGAGCAGGCCGTTGAGCACATCCGCGTCGAGGCCGTTGAACAGGCCGCTGAGTACGTCCGCGTCGAGGTCGGTCCCGTTGAGGACGCCGTTCAGGGCGCCGTTCAGGAGCGGGGCGAAGACGAAGGGGTTCACCTCGTTGATCAGGCCGACGTCGAGGCCGTTGAGGAACGGAGCGATCACGTCGCCGTTGAGGGCGCCGTTGAGCACGTCGTTGCCGTTGAGCAGGCCCGCCAGCACGTCGTTGCCGTTGAGCAGACCGGCCAGCACGCCACTGCCGATCGTGTTGCCGATGATGGGTGCGATCGCCGTGATCGGGGCAATCGTGGTGATGTCGTCGACATTCACCAGGCCGCCGCCCAGCACGCCTCCGACGTCGACGCCGTTGAGCAGGCCGGCCAGCAGCAGGTTGTTCAGGGCGCCGTTGGCGATGCCGCTGTCGAGGATGTCGCCGAAGTTGGTGATCGGGGCGAAGATGCCGCCGTCCAGGATGTCGCCGACGCCGGCCACGTCCAGGTCACCGGTGTTGGTGATGTCGCCGACGACGTCGGCGTTGAGGATGTCGCCGGTGAGGATGCCGCCCAGGTCATTCAGGATCGGGCTGCCGTTCAGGATCGGGCTGCCATTCAGGACGCCGCCGAGAACGTCGTTCCCGTTCAGCACCCCGTTGAGGTTGCCGTTGAGGTCGCCGTTGAGGATGCCGCCGTTGAACGTGCCGTTGAGCAGGCCGACGTCGTTGAGGATGTTCTGGTCCCCGCTCGGGCTCAGGATGCCGCTGAGCACGTCGCCGCCGATGAGGTCGCCGCCGATGACGTCGCCACCGATGACGCCACCGTTGTTCACGGTGTTGCCGTCACCATTGACGATCGTGCCGGTGTTGTTGTTGTTGTCACCGTTGTTGATGACGTTGTTGTCCCCGGTGTTCACCACGCCGGTGTTGTCGCCGTCGACGGTGGCGTTGCCGGTGTTCGTGGTGGTGTTCGTGGTGGTGTTCGTGGTGGTGGTGTCGTGGTGTCGTTGTCTTCGTTGATCGTGTAGTTGTTGATGATGTTGATGATCGGTCGATCGTGTCGTCCGGGTCGAGTGTCGACACCGCCGACCTGGCCGCGGTTGTCGCCGGGCAGGACGATCGTGACGCCGCCGACCTGGCCGCCGGTCCCCTCGATGCACGGGTTGTCGGCCAGCGCGAGGCGAGCTGCCTCCACCTCCTCGCCGCAGCGCGCGCTGAAGCCGGCGGCCGTCAGCGCGGCCTGCGGGTTGCGGCGGAACTCGTCCGCGCGATCCGTCGTCCTTCAGCAGATCCATGATCCATTCGAGCATCGAAGGCGTTGCCATGTCGGCTCCCCCACCTATTCGTCAGTGTGACCGATCCACCCCGGAGCGGTTCTACTGACCACGTTAGAAACTCACAGAGCACATCCATCGGGCGTCATCCCCAATGCGCGGCCGGACACCTTAGGGGGTCGCAGCGAAGGCCCCCAATCGCGCTTAGGGGCGTGTCCGACGGCTAAGCGTCACCAGCGGCATTAGCCGTTGTCAAGATCACGTAAACCAGGTGCCGGGCGAGATGTCGCTATGCGGCCGGCCCAAACCGGGCGAAGCGGTGAACTACCAGGTCAAAGGCATGTTCCCCGTCGGGTGACCGTCAGTGACGGCCTCACCATCCGGTCAGGAGGAATTACCGCACTCCCGGGGAAGTAATCGGACATTTCGCCGATATCCATCATTCCGGTAGTCGCCGGGCCTTATAGCCGCATTTCTCGCCGCGCCGGAATACGCACGGTCTCCATTCAGCAAATTAGTCCGCCCGGAAGGGAACCATTCGGCCCGTGGTCCCATCAGAAGGGAGCAAGACAACAGCTGGGGGGCTGTCACATGGGTTACCGACTGGGCGTAGACCTGGGCACGTCGTTCACCGCGGCGACCATCGGTCGCGCGGGTTCGACGCAGGGCGCGCCGCTGGGTGTCAGACTCGGCGATCGTGCCGTCCGTCGTCTACATCGGCGCGGACGGAGCTCGGCTTTACGGCACCGCCGCCGCCGATCTGGCCGGCGCGGAGTCGGGTCGCGTGCTGCGCGGGTTCGTCCGCCGCATCGGCGACGAGACCCCGATGGTGCCCGAGGCCGGCGCCTCGACCGCCGCCCACCGCGTGGCCGCCGACTTCGTGGCCTGGGTGGTCGACCAGGCGAGCGTGCAGGAGGGCCGCGCGCCCGAGGCCGTCGCCGTGACCCACCCCGCCACCTGGGGCCCGCACAAGCGTGACCTGCTTCGCCGCCGCACTGCGCGAGGCCGGCGTTCCCGGGGCGACCCTGGTGGCCGCCCCGGTCGCCGCCGCCACTGCGGGCGTCGCCAGCCGTGCCCACGCCGCCGGCGCGGTCGTGGCCGTCTACGACCTCGGTGGTCGCACCTTCGACGCCGCCCTGGTCCGCCGCGAGGACTCCGGCGCCTGGACGACGATCGGCCGCCCGGCCGGCCTGCCGGACCTGGGCGGCGCCGACCTCGACGACCTCGTGCTCGCGCACGTCCTCGCGGGCCTCAGCCCCGACCAGCAGCAGGCGCATGGCCCAGCTGGACGCCGAGGACGCGGCCACCGCGGCCGCACTGACCGGTCTGCGCACCGCGTGCGTGCAGGCCAAGGAGACGCTCTCCGCCGACACGGTCACCACCGTCGAGGTGAAGCTGCCCGGCATCACCGCCAAGGTCCGCCTGACCCGCTCCGAGTTCGAGACCATGATCTCCGCCGCGCTCGAATCGACGGTAGACGTCCTGGACTCCGTCCTGGACAGCGCCGACCTGACCGCCGCCGACGTGGACTGCGTTCTGGTCAGCGGCGGCTCCAGCCGGATCCCACTGGTCACCCAGCTGCTCTCCCGTCAGTTCCACCGCCCGGTGCTCGCGCCCGGGGCAGACCCCGCGACCGCGATCGCCGCCGGAGCGGTCCTCGCCCTCGGCGAGATCCCGGCGACCCCGGTCAGCCCGGTGGTCCAGGCCGCCAAGGGGGTTGCCAAGGAGGTCGTGAGCAAGGCCGCCAAGCCGACCCGCAAGTCCAAGGCCGTGACCGAAGCTCCGCTCGCCCCCGCGGCGAAGGCTCCAGTTGCCCCCGCGGCCCCGGCCAAGGCCCCGCCGCAGCTCGGGCTGCGGCCCCGAAGACTCCGGCCCCCCGGACCCCGATCGCGCCGGCTCCGGTCAAGCCGGTCGCTACCGCGCCCACTCCGGCCAGGCTGCCGCATCGGCCGCTGCCGGACCCGTCGCGACATCCCGCTGCCGACCCGCCGAACCCCATGGGCCGAGCAGCAAGCCGATCCGGCCGCGCCGTCGCGCCCGGCGGGCCGAGATCGTCGGGCTTGAGGGCCTTGCATCCGTCGCCCCCGCGGTCCGTGTCGCCACGGCTCCGGACGCTTCAGCGGCTCCGATGGCCGAAGCCCGCGCGGTCGTCTCCGCCCGCGCCGTCCGTTCGGTGGACGTGCTGCTGGTCGAGGAGTGCGTGCTGGCCGCCCGCACGGAGCAGCTGCCGCCGCCGCGTCCGGCCCTGGACGATTCCCCCTTCTCGGAGATCGAGGAGGCCGAGATCGAGCCGATGCAGTCCAGCTGGACCTGGCGCTCGGTGATCTCGGTCAAGCGGACGCTGGCGCTGGCCGTGCTGACCGCCGCGATCTACGTCGGTGCGACGGCGTGGAACCCGGCCACCCCGACCATCACCGACACGCCGGTGACCGACGTGAAGGCAGCACCGGCGAAGGCCGCCGGCGGCCAAGCCCGCCAAGGGCTGACGCACCGTCAGTCGACGGCACCGGGCGGACCCCTCCGCCGCCCGATGTGGCCGGAAACGCCAGTCCGCCCGGTCACTTGTGACCGGGCGGACTGCGTGACCTCGACTGACGTCAGCAGGGCAGACGTGCAACCCGACGTCAGCAGGCAGACGTGTTGTTGGAGCCACTGCCGCCCGAGCAGCCCGCACCGGCGTTGATCAGCCGGTCGTCACCGGAACCGCCGGACAGGCTGTCGGCGCCGCTACCACCGTCGAGGTAGTCGTTGCCCGATCCGCCATCGATGGCGTCGTTGCCGTCGCCGCCCAGGGCCTGGTCGTTGTCCGACCCGAGGCTGATGGTGTCATTGCCGGCACCACCGCAGATGAAGTCGTCGCCGGAGCCGCCGGTCAGCGTGTCGTTGCCGCCGTACCCGGCGATCAGCTGGCGTCCGGATCCCCCGGTCAACGTGTTGGGCCCGTTGGTGCCCTGGATGAACTGCACTCGGGGCCCGCTGCCGTTGGTGAGACGCAGCGTGTTGAAGAACGCGGCCGGGATCGGGTCGTTGGTGTCGGTACGGAACTGCAGGGCGTTGCACAAGACCGACAGCGACTGTGTGAACGGGCCGTAGTTCGGACTCGCCGGGTTGCTGGAGTAGTAGTAGTGAAAGCTCACCTCGCTGGTCGGCGGCGCGGCGGCAGCGGGGCCGGCCATCGCGATCGCGCCGGCGAAGCCGGCGGCCGCGGCGACGGCCGCGAGGGTCTTGCGGTTGCGAAGAGGGGTCATGGGAGGTCGCTCCAACTACAACAAAGGGGTGTCCGCGGCGCCCGGCGCTCCTCGGTGCTCAGACGGCGCAGGTAAGAATGCCGGAGTGCGGCCTACCTCCCCCTCGACCACGTTCACGATGTTGTTCGTGTGCACCGGGAACCTGTGCCGGTCACCGTTCGCGGAGCTGATGACCGCTCATCTGCTCGCCGAGCGGCTCGGCGAGCGCGTTCGCGCGTTCCAACTCGGCAGCGCGGGGATCGGGGCAGTCGTCGGCTCACCCATGCACCCCGACACCCGCCGAGAGCTCGGGCCTTGGGGTGTGGCCGACACCTCCGCCGACCGGTTCAGCGCCCGGCAGTTGGAGCCGGGCATGGTCGAGGCAGCGGATCTGATCTTGACGGCCACGCTTCGAGCACCGCACCGCAGTACTGCACCTCTGTTCCCTCGGCACTGCCGAAGACCTTCACGCTGCTGGAGTTCGCCCGGCTGATCGCGGCAATCGACCCGGGCGCGCTGCCGCTGGATCCCGTGCAGCGAGCCCACGCCCTGGTTCGGGCTGCCCTCCCGCAGCGCGGGCTTCTACGCCCGACCAAGCCGGCGGACGACTCGATCGCGGATCCGATGGGCCGCCGACGGCGGGCTCATGCGCTGGCCGCGAAACAGATCACCGAGGCGGCCAGCACCATCACGCACGCGATCGCGCCGTAACCGGACTCCGGAGCGCGCCCGCCGGCTCGCCGAATCGACACGGGAGCGGCCGTCGCGCGTTCACCCATTCCGGTGAATCTGTGCGCCGGGCCGTGACCCAGGAGCGGGCTACGCGAGACGGGCAAACCCGGTCAAACCGGACCATCCCCCGGGCCTCGGCGACCCACACGAACCCCGCCAGCCCCTCAGGTCCACTAACGTCCCCACGCACCGGGCCCGCGGCGGACGTCGCGGGCTCTCCTCGCGAGAAGGATCCACGCCGATGCGCACTTACACCCGATCCCGCGCCGCATTGGTCGGCGCCAGCGCCATCGCCGCGATCGTTTTGACTGGGCCCCTCCCGGCGGCCGCGGCCCCTTACACCGTCGACGCCGTGGTGACCGTGAGCACCACCAACCCGGCCATCGGGGCGACGATCACGATCCAGCTGGTCAACTTCGGGCCGAACGAGCTCATCGACGTCCACTTGCACTCGACGCCGGTTCTGCTGGCGACCGTTCAGGCGGACGCCAACGGCTCGGCCACCGCGGTGGTCACGCTGCCGTCGAACTACATGTGCGAGCACACCATCGTCGCCACCGGCCGGACGACCGGAGAGGTTGCAAGCACCACGTTGCTGATCGGTCCGCCGAGCGCGTGCCGGGGCAACAGTGGCAGCGGCAACGTGGGCAACGGCAACTCCGGACACGGCAACGTCGGGAACAACAACTCCGGACACGGCAACGTGGGGAACAGCAACGGCGGGCACGGCAACGTCGGGGATGACAACACCGGCCACGGCAACGTCTCCAACGGGAACTCCGGCTGGGGCAACGTGGTCCACAGCACGCCGTTCTCCGCCGATGAAGGCACGACGTCGGCCGCGGCCGCCGTCGTGGTCATCGGCATGGCCACCATCGGTGGGGTCGCGTTCGCGCGGCGGCGTCGCCCCGGGGCCTGACCCCACATCACCTGACGTTCCGTCAGCAGCCCTCGTCGCGGACCGCGACGGCCAGCGGCCGCACCAGCGGCTGGCGCAGCACGATCGGCGCCGCCGGGGGCGGCCGGCTCCTCCAGATTGAGCACGACGGTGCGGGTCGCTCCGCGCGGGAGCTCGACGTCGACGATGAACACCGGGTGTCCGCGCTCGGTGCCGGCCGAGAGGCCGGCCGGCTTGCCGTTGATGGTCACCGACTGTCGCCACCGCGCCCGCGGTGGCGGCGTAGTAGATCGTCACCCGATGGTCGCCCGGCTTGACCGGGTAGTCCGGATTGTCCGACCGCGGGGTGACGTACGGGGACAGCCCCGCCGGCGCGGTGTTGGTCAGACGTGACCGTCACCGTCACGGTCCGGTCGGGGCCGCAGCCCGTCGCGGTGCCAGGTGAGCGCGCGGTCGAGGTAGTAGTCGAGCTTGTTGCCGCCCTCGTTGATGATCGTCAGGCCGGCGTAGGGCGCGGACGTCGTGCGGCACCGACGCCGGACAGCGCGGTGTGCCTCGAGCACCGTCTGCAGGTCGGGGTTCGCGCTCCAGACCAGCAGCCGGCGTTCATCGGCCGCCCGGGCCAGGCGCGCGGGCCAGCGCGTCCGGGTCACCGGCCGCGCCGGTGAGCTTGTCCGCGGCCGCCTGCGCGACCTCGATGCAGGAACCGCTTGCGGGCGACGGTTGTCGCCGGCGAAGCGGTTGTAGGCGGTGCTCTGCGTGAGCGCGACGACGTTGGCGGCGGAGACCTCGCTGCCGTCGGCGCAGCTGCGCCGGCCCGGTGACCGCGAGCAGGTAGCTGAGCACCTCGGGGTCGACCGCGACCACACCGTCGACGCGCTGCCCGCTGTTGCTGCTGCCACATGTCGGCCCAGATCTGCGCGGCGTAGGGGAAGTGCGGCGACAGGTTGCCGTTGAGGAACAAGCGTCTTGGTCGCGGCGTTCTCGTAGAGCTGCTCGTAGTCCCGGTCGAACCGGACCCGCGCGGTGACGCCGGCGCAGCTCGTCGTCGCTGTGGAAGCCGACGAACTCGAGCTCGTCCCTGGTCGGCCGCACGATCGCGAACGCACCCGGCAGCCCGCCGGTGCCGCGCGCCTCGGCGTTGTTCTGGAAGACCAGGAAGTAGGTCTGCGGTGTGTCGGCGCCGAGCATGGGCGGCAGCAGGCGGCTGGCCTGGATCGAGGAATCAGCCATCTGGGCTAACGGACGCAACTCGGCGAGCAGGTCGACCCGGGCGCGGTCGACGGCGCCGAGATACGTCGCGTCCGGCAGCTGCTCGGCCGCGCGGATGGCCCGGGCGATCGAGGCGGCGGCCGCATCGAGCTCGGGCGTGACCGCGCGCAGGGCCGCGACGTCGATCCGGCCGTCCGTCGCCGCGCAACTGGTCCGGGATCGATGGCGGTGCCGGCCTCGACCAGCTGCGGCAGGGCGTTGCGGCCGAGTTCGTCCGCCACGCCGGTGATGCCGCGGGCCGTCTCGAACGGCTCGCCCAGCACGGGAATCCTGCTGATCAGGGCCCAGGCCGGGCCCCCGGTGAGCTTGTGGGACCGGGATGCCTGACGTGCCATCAGATCAGCCGAGGCGGTGGCGGCCGGGATGTCGGCGGCGAGCAGTTGGGCGCGCAGGACCGGCGCCGCGGCGCGCACGGCGTTGAGCTCGCTGCGCGCCATCCACGCCGTGACCCCGACCCAGAGCAGGCCCAGCGCGATCAGCGTCGCCATGCTGAATGCCGACGACCCGGGCTGCCCCCTTCCAGGTCCAGCCCCGCGGTCGGCGACGGCGATGTGATCTGCGCACCTCGACCCCCGCCGTCATCTCGTAACCCCTGTCGCTACCGCCGGCGCCGGATCCTGCCGCAGCGACGTCGTCCTCGGCAGAGGGGCGCCGCCACTCCGCCCGTAGGTCCACGGCGCGTCAGTTCCCCCGGACGGCGTAGCCGAAGAGACCCGTACCCCTCGTTGTGGTGATTCTTGGGCTGTCACACAACGAGTCGGACAAGTCGGTCACCTGCAGGGGGGTGGGAAGATGCTCTCGCGCACCGCACGGATCCATGTCGCCGGGCATCGGGGGCTGGTCGGGTCGGCGGTCTGGCGGCACCTCGAGCGATCCGGATTCCCGAACGTGATCGGTCGATCCAGCGCCGAGCTCGATCTGCGGGACCGCGCGGCGGTCGACACGTTCTACGAAGAGGTGCGCCCGGAGTACGTGGTGCTCGCCGCGGCCCGCGGTCGGGCGGCATCCTCGCCAACAGCACCCGACCGGCGGAGTTCCTGTCCGACAACCTGCGCATCCAGGTCAACGTGCTCGACGCGGCGGCCTGCATCGGCGTGCGCAAGGTGCTCTTCCTCGGCTCGAGCTGCATCTACCCGCGGCTCGCCGCCGCAGCCGATCTCCGAGGACGCGCTCCTGACCGGGCCGCTGGAGCCGACGAACGACGCCTACGCGATCGCCAAGATCGCCGGGATCCTGCACGTCCAGGCCCTGCGCCGGCAGTACGGCCTGCCCTACATCAGCGCGATGCCCACCAACCTCTACGGCCCGGGCGACAACTTCGACCTGGAGACCTCGCACGTCCTGCCGGCGATGATCCGCAAGTTCCACGACGCGAAGGTCTCGGGCGCGCTCGTCACGTGACCTTGTGGGGCACCGGCACACCCGCGGCGGGAGTTCCTCCACGTCGACGACCTGGCCCGGGCCTGCCTGGTGCTGCTGGAGCAGTACGACGACGACACGCCGATCAACGTCGGCTGCGGCGACGACGTGACCATCGCGGAGCTGGCGACGAGCGGTCGCCGAGGTCGTCGGGTACGAGGGCGACCTGGTCTGGGATACGCGCCAAGCCGGACGGCACGCCCCGCAAGCTGCTCGAACACCTCCCGGATCAACGCCCTCGGCTGGCGGCCGGAGATCGAGCTGCGTCGACGGCCTGAAGAGCACCTACGACTGGTTCGTGGAGAACGAAGTCATGCGCAGCGACCCTCGCCGCACGCCCGCGTCCAGGTGCGGCTCCGCGACGATGGCCCGGAGCCTCGAATCCGGCCCGGCGAGTCGGTGAAGGGCCGCAACGTCCTCATCGTCGGCATCAACTACTGGCCGGAGCCGACCGGCATCGCGCCGTACACCACCGGAATGGCCGAGCACCTGGCCAAGCACGCCGCATCGGTGGAGGTGCTCACCGGCCTCCCGTGCTACCCGTCCTGGACCGTGCCGGCCGCGTACCGGCGCGGCCTGCCGCTTCACCGAGGACCGCAACGGGCGTGACGGTGCGCCGGCTCAAGCACGTCGTGCCCGAACCGGCAGGACGCGCTGCGTCGCGGTGCCTACGAGCTCAGCTTTCTCGCCCACGCCGCGTCCGCGCGACCCGCCGATCGCACCGGATGTCGTCATCGGGATCACCCCGGCGCTCGGCGGCGCCGCGGCCGCGGCTCGGATAGCCGAGCGGCACGGCGCCCGCCTGGTGCTGATCGTCCAGGACCTGCTCGGACAGGCCGCCACCCAGAGCGGGATCGCCGGCGGCGGGAAGGTCGCCGCCGCTGTCCAGCGCCTGGAGTGCCGGCACGCTCCGGCGCGCCGACGCGGTCGTCGTCGTCAGCGACGCCTTCCGCGCGCGGTTGCAGGCCTACGGCGTGCCCGGACGCGCGCATCCACCTGGTGCCGCAACTGGTCGCACGGTCGGCGCCATCCACGGCCGACCGCGCGACGACCCGGGCCACCCTGGGCTGGGGCGCCGGCGTCACGGTCGCCCTGCACACCGGGAACATGGGGCTGAAGCAGGACCTCGGCAACGTGATCGAGGCGGCCCGGCTCACCCGGGACCGGTCCGACCTGCGCTGGGTGCTGATGGGCGACGGGTCCCAACGGGCCGCCCTGCATCGAGCAGAGCCGCGGCCTGCCCAACGTGCAGTTCCTGCCGCTGTGCGACGACGGACCGTTACCCGGACATCCTCGCGGCCGCCGATGTCCTGCTGCTGAACGAGCGAGCCGGTGTCGCCGACATGAGCCTGCCCGAGCAAGCTCACCAGCTACTTCACCAGTGGCGTACCGGTGGCCTCGGCGGTGGCGGCCGGTGGGTCCACCGCTGCGCGAACTCGCCCGGGCCGGCGCCCCCGCCCCGGCCGCGCCCGGCGACCCCGCGGCCCTGGTGGAGCAGGTGCTGGGCCTGTGCGCCGATCCCGATCGCCGCACCCGGCACGCCGCCGCGGCCGCGCGCTACGCCCAGGAGCGTTTGACCTTCGCCGCGGCGATGCGGGAGCTCCTGGCGGTGCTCGATCTGGAAGCGACTGGCAAGAGCAAGGAGCAGTACTGATGGTCACTCAGATGATGACGCGATGCCTTGCGAGCGTTCGATCCCAAAACGGGACTTCCTTGCCGGAGTCGCCATTGCTGAATCTCGGAAGTGGCCCGGAAGTCGTTTCCGGCTGGGTCAACATCGATCGATCACCGAACACACTGCTCGACCGCTTCGGCATCGCTAAGCGGGGCCTGCGGAGGGCGGGCATTCTCAGCGACGCGCATATGACGTCCTGGCCGCGCGAGATCGTCCGCGCCGATATCCGCACTCTGCCCTTTGCCGATCGGTCGGTGCACGCTGTGTACTCGTCGCACACCCTTGAGCACCTGTACTTTCGCGAAGCAGAACAGGTTCTGCGCGAATCGTTCCGGGTGCTCAGAACCGCAGGCGTTCTGCGGCTAGCCCTGCCGGACGCGGAGGTGATGGCCCGAGAGTTCATGGCCGGATGCAGCCACAATGACCCGGCGGCCACACTGGAGTTCAACCGACGACTGAACGCACATCCGTTGGAACGCCCCAGTTTCCTGACCGGCCTTCGGAACCTGGCCGGCGGTCACACCCACCGATGGCAGCCGTCACCAGCGCTGCTCGAGCACATGCTGGAGACCGCAGGGTTCGTCGAGGTTCACCACCGCGCCTTCCGGGTTGGTCTGTGCCCGGACCTGGACGCGGTGGAGACCCGCCCGACCAGTTTCTTCATCGAGGGGGTGAAGTGACCGAGAACGGCCGGCGTCCCCGCCTGGACCTGCTGTGGGTCACCAACATCGCCACCCCGTACCGGGCGCCCTTGTGGGACGCCCTCGGGGCTCGAGTCCGCCTCGGCGTGGCGGTCATGGCCGACTCCGAGCACAACCGGCAGTGGGAGGTCGACCTCGCGGCCCGCAACTTCCAGGTCGTCCGTTGTCGGGCGCGTCCGATCTACCGCACCGACGACAATACGGTCTACGCGCCGTCACTACGTCTGCTGGCCGCCGTCAGCGCCCGGCCACGAGCGATGCTGATCGACGGCTGGGAATCCCCCGCCTACATCGCAGCCAAGCTGTGGGCGCGGATCTTGGGGGTGCCGGTCTTCGCGTCATATCGCACATCCGGCAGCCACCGGTTCACCTCCGGTCCCGTGGCCGCCGTCCGTGCCTGGTTTCTGCGTTCCTCGCAGGCCGTGCTCACCGGAGGAACAGCGTCGACGGCGGATGTCACCGCGATGGGGATTCCGCGACAGCGAGTGGTCGAGGGGTTCAACACCGTCGACGTCGCACGTTTCGCAGAGGGCGCGGACCGAGCGCGCCGTCGCGGCGGGCCCGCCGGCGGCGGGCACCGGTTTCTCTATGTCGGGATGCTCATCCAGCGCAAGAATGTTCGAGGCCTCATCGAGGCCTTCGCGTCGGCACGCGGGCCGGGCGACACCCTCACCATCGTCGGCACCGGCCCCTTGGCTCCCGAGCTTCGCGCTCAGGTGCACGCCCTGGGCCTGCAGGGGGTGGTGCGCTTCCGGGGACACCTCGACGGCGATGCCCTCACCGCCGCCTACGGCGAAGCTGACACCTTCGTGCTGTCAAGCAGGACGGAGGTGTGGGGGTTGGTGGTGAACGAGGCGCTCGCGGCGGGTCTACACGTCGTGGTGTCCGACGTCGCCGGGGTCGCGCCGAACATCGCGGGTATGCCGGGGGTATTCCCGGTTTCCCCGACGCCGCAGGACATCGCCCGCGGCATGGCCGCCTCACGCGAGAGCTGGACCGGCCCGTGCCGTAACCACCCGATCACCGCCCACACGCCGGAGGCGCTGGCAGCGGTGGTTGTCGACATGGTCGGAGCCGAGCCCTACGAGGTATCAGATGCGGGGCGGGCACATGCTGCCCCTGGCGGGCGGGGAGGTCGTTCATGGAGCGCGTGATGCAGAGCAGGTTCGTCAGGACTCAGCGAAACTGGCTCCGAGATGCGGCTCATGCACGGCTGCGCGCCCACGGGTGGCAGCTGGCGCGATATCCCGTCTCGTACAACGGTGCGCACAAACGCAGCCTGATCCTGATCACCCTTGGGACGCGCTTGGTCATCGACATCGGGGCCAACACGGGGCAGTTCGGGGCCGAGCTGAGAACGTACGGCTACCGGGGCAGAATCCTGTCCTTCGAACCGTTGCCGGACGCGTACGCCGAACTCGTTAGATCATCTCGGCGCGATGCCGGCTGGGACGTTGTCCCCTCAGCGGTGGGATCGGCGGACGGTGTGATCGCGATTAACATCGCGGGCAACAGCGTGAGCAGCTCGCCGCTGGCGATGCTTGATCGACATCTGGCCGCGGCGCCCGGATCAGCCGTCATCAATCAGGTGCAGGTTCCGACCGCGCGGCTGGACTCCGCGCTGGGCCACTGGCGAATTCTCGATGATCTGGAGACTCAAGCGGCATACCTGAAGATCGACACGCAGGGCTTCGAACGTGAGGTTCTAGCGGGCGCGCCCGACGCTCTGAAGAAGGTTTCGGCCGTTGAGGTGGAGCTGAGCTTGGCCGAGTTGTATGAAGGCCAGCCGCTTTTCGATGAGATTCTCGCCGTGCTCGACGCCGCCGGATTCCGGCTCGCTGGCGTGCAGCCCGGCTTCTGGGACCAGCGGACCGGCGAGACGCTGCAGCTCGACGGGCTTTTCCTTCGGCACGACCGATGATCTGCGTACCGATGCAACAGCGGCCCCGAGCGACGACGCCGATAGACGCATCATGACCGCCCTTGTTTTGGTTTTGACGCTCGCGCTCGTGCTCCTCGTTGCCGCCCTGTCCGCGCCCAGGGACTCGAAGGGCATCCGTCACCTGCTCTCCGGGTACAGCATCGTCCTTGCCAGCTTCGCGCTGTATGGACTGTTCCCGGCCGGTCTCCTTCTCGTCCGGGGCGGTGAGTTCTACTGGGCTACGGGTTTCGAGGCAAACCACGGACTGGTCCGCGCAGTGGCATTTACCGGTGTGGCCTTGTTGGCATTCCTCTACGGGTACTCGATCGCTACCCGGCGCCGCCGGGTCGACAGCGAATCGCGTCGCTCGGTTCGAGTCGGATCAATAGCACCACCCCGAGCCGGACCGCGTCGAGCGGGCCGGACGGCGGTGATGGTCGGCCGACGGTCGTCGAGCTGGACCACGCAAATCGATGCGGCGGACGTGGGAACGGCGCCGCGCCGGCTTCCAGCCGCCTGGCAGGTCGCCATCGGACTGGTCATCGTCGGGCTGCTCATGCGCCTGTACGTCGTCGCCGAGTTGGGGGGTATCGGGTCGACGGTAGCGAGGTTGTCGGGAGCCAGCCGGTCACATCTCGGTCTGGACAATGCGTCACCTCTTTTGGTGCAGCTCCTGACACTGGCGGGTATCGCCAATGCCGGGGCCACATGGTTGCTGGTCATGGCCATCCGGTCGCGACGCCCGGTCTACCTGCCCGCGCTGGTCTTCCTGCTGGTACTCGCGTCCAGCTTCCTCGTCTCGGGCAAGCGGCTCTTCCTCATCCTTCCGTTGCTCGTTGTCCTTTGTGCCATCCACGTTTACCGACGCCCAGTCACTTTTCGATGGGCGCCGTGGCTGCTACTTGCAGTGCCGGCACTGGGGATGGCCACGCTGCTATCGCGGGTTTTCCTTCCCGCAGCACAGGCCGACATCGTCGTTAATCTCGACGAGGTTGATCACGCCGACGGCTCCGCCTTCGACTTTTACTTCAACTCCCTGGAGTTCTCGACCACGGAGATGCTCGCCGTCGCGATTGCCTCTGCCGATGACATCAATGCCTCACTCGGCGGAAATGTCGAGGCGTTCGTCGCCACGAACCTCGAAGCCCTTCACGTACGCGGTTCCGCGGGCCGTCTACCCGGCGAAACCCGAGTCCTTCGTGGACATGTCTCACGGCATCTCGGCATCGGTCGAGAACACTGATATCCAGTACACGACGGTGGGTTACGCGTGCACGCTCATCGGCACGTCCTACATCACCGCGGGGTTGATCGGGATCCTGGCAGTGTTCTGGTTGTTGGGATACCTGACGCGGCGTTACGACGAGTCGCACCTGGATTTGCCGCGCAGCTTCGGCGCGCTGGTGCGACACGCCCTCGTTCTGAGCTTCCTCTTTCACTTCATGCGACAGGGAACGCTGGGATGGACATTCCTGGTCGCCATTTTTCAGCAGTACGGGTTCCTGATCGGTGCCGTGATGCTGCGAGATCGGCTCGTTTCGCGCGCCGCACCCGAGATGGCACTCCGCCGATGAATGTGAGGGATTCTCCGGCGGCGGCCGTCCGAGGCCTCCATGGCCGGGTGCGCGCAGCCCGGGCGCGAGCGGTGGCGACTTGGTGGCGCGGGCGTTTGAGCGCCATGGGTAACGAGACAAGCATTGCTTCCACCGTGCGCATCTACGTGCCGGGAAAGGTGCGGTTGGGCCGGGACGTGCACCTGAACGACTTCGTGCACATTTGGGGAGGCGGGGGCGTGACCCTGGGGGACCACGTCCTCGTGGCTTCGCACGCCGTGATCACCTCGCAGTCCCACGACGTGAACGCCTTGGCCTCGGGCCTGCTGTACCGCGAGACCGACGTTCTGCGGCCAGTCACTATCGGGCGGAATGTCTGGATCGGTTCCGGCGCCTGCGTACTCCCCGGCGTGGAGATCGGGGACGATTCGGTGATCGCTGCGGGCGCGGTTGTCACACGCAACGTGCCGCCCCGAGCGCTGGTGATGGGCGTGCCCGGACGGGTCGTCCGCCGCCTATGAGCACGCTGCACAAGTCGGAGAACCGCGTCCGGGGCGCTTTCAGCGTCGCGAGTTCGGTCGTCTCGGCCGTATGTCTGATCGTCCTCTTCCGACTGAGCCTCGAACTGGAGTCCGTGGCCGCGGTGGGCTTGTGGGCTCTGCTCCAAGGAGTCTTTTTGATCTCGCGGGTCGCGGGATCCGGCCTCGGTTCGAACATCACCCGCCACGTCGCGGTACTGCAACGAGAAAGTTCACCTTTTCCCGTCGGACCGATGGTCGTGGCTGGAATGCTCATCGGCGTCGTACCGGTGCTCGTGATCTCGGGCCTCGCGTTCTACCCCCTCACGGAGTTCGTGCACCGGCAGTACGGGGCCGATTTCTCCGCGGAGGAAATCAACAAGCTCGCAGCTTTCTGCGTCCTGGCCGGGGTGCTGTCGGCGGCATCGGTCGTGCTACTGGCGATCAGCGAGGGCATGGGCCATCTCCGTGAAAACAGCTTGATTCTGATTGGTGCGAACCTGCTGTCGTTGGCGTCGGCGTATCCCCTCTTGAACGCATTCGGTCTCACCGGTATCGGCCTCACCTATGTCGTGACCTCCGCTGCGCAGCTGGTAGGAGCCACCGCATGGCTCGCCCGCGTCACCGCCCCACATCGCGGTCACCCCGGCGAGATCAGGACCCAGCTGGCCGAACTGACGAGCGACAGCGTGCATCTGACGTCGATCGGTGTACTTCGCCTGACCTTCGAGCCGATCACGAAGCTTCTCCTTGCGAGTGTCGGCTCGTTAGGTGCGGTGGCCGCCTTCGAGCTCGCGCTCCGTGTGTCCACGCAAGCCCGCATCTCCTTCCAAGCGGGCGTGCAACCCCTGCTCGTGCAGGCCGCGCGCCGTGAGCGGGAACTCTCCGCGGAGATGGCGCACGCCTTTGAACATGGTCAACGTGCACTGGCGAAGATCTGTGCGCTGGCGTTGGTGGGCCTCGCCTGCGGCGCTGCCGGTGTCTCGCTTGTCGGAATGGGCCACGTGGACGGCACCTTCTTGCTCTTCTTCGGAATTCTTGCGGGCGCCAACATGGTCAACAGCGCCGGTTTGCTGGGCTACTTGTTCCAGCTGAGTGCAGGCCGGCTGTGGCCACTGGTGAAGATCCACCTCTTGATGGCGGGACTGAATCTCGTGGCGGGGACGGTGGGTGCCGTCGTATTGAATGAGGTCGGCGTCGTCGCCGCGTATGCCGGCACAATCGCCGTCGGCGGCGTGCTGTTGATTCGTTCGTTGCCGGTCGACGTCCGCAGCGCCGCGCATCGCACACAGGGCGTCTGGGGCGGCTCGATCGTGGCTGCGACGGCTGTGCTCTCGATCGCGGCGGTGGCTCCCGAGGGGACCGAAGTTGCGATGGCGGTGATTCTCGCCCTGGCCGCAGTGGGTCCGCTGGCAATGATGTATCGGTTGCTACCGTGAGCGGACGAGCTGGCGCAGTCGCCGCACAATTCGGCCGACGGAATGGAGGCCAGCCATGAGACTAGCCGTTCTGAGTGCGTGTCATAACCGGCGTGAAGTCACCCTCGCGGGCCTGCAGCATCTGGTCTCTGCCCTCGACGCAGTTCCGATGTTGCATACCGAGTATTTCCTTCTGGACGACAACTCTCCGGACGGCACCGGGGACGCAGTCCGCCGGCAGTTCCCCAGATCCAGGTCATCGCAGGGTCGGGCCAGATGTTCTGGGCCGGGGGTATGGCGGCGGCGTACAGACAAGCGCGGCATCAGGGGACGGCCGTTGATGCCTACCTGCTGTTCAACGACGACGTCACCGTCGACGTCGACGGCGTCGCATCCTGCCTGACGGCCTACGAGCAGTTGAACCGGACCCGACCGAGCGTTGTCGTCGGAACCTGTAAATCGCCGATGACCGGCGGATTCACCTACGGCGGATGGCTCCGCACCTCACGTGTCAAGGTGCTGGGATTTACTCAGGTGTTCGCCCATGGCGCCGGTCGCGAAGTGGACACCTTCAACGGGAATTTCGTGCTCGTCCCGGCACCCGTGTTTGAAGGCTTGGGGGGCCTCGACGGCCGGTATCGCCACGCCTACGCCGACCTTGACCTGGGTTTGCGAGCCCGAGAGCTGGGTGCCCGCATCTTCGTGCACGCCGTACCGGTCGGCACCTGCGAGCGAGGGATCTCACCGGCGGACAGGGCGGCTCGTTTGAATCTGCCGGCGGCGTGGCGCGCCATCATCACCGGACCGTCCGGGTTGATGCCCTACATGCGGTTCGCCCGCCGCCATGGCGTTCCGATTCTCCTGCCGGTGTACTTTTTCCACGAACTGGCGAGGAGGCTGACGATTCTCGTCACTTCTCGATTCCGCGGCACGTCCTCGGCCTCGCAGGGGACGCCGGTGGCGGAAAGTGTGCACGAGGCAGCGGCGTCGCGATCGGAGTAAAGCCGCGTGAGCTGAGCGTCGGAGCGCCTTCCCCGGAGTCACCGGGACGCCGCACCATTTAGGTCGTGAGTGCGCTCACGACCGCAACAACAACGTCTCGTGGAAAGTGAAGCACCCCCGCGCCAGCCGGGGTGCGGCGCGGAGCGTTGCGTCCTTGACGCCGGTCGACAAGCGCCGCTTTACCGACCGGTCGCCGAACCCGGCGTGCCCAGGGTTGGTGGTGAACTGAACGAGCACGTCGAACCCGCAGCTCTGCACCAGATGCCGAATGGATCGAGCCGTGTACTTGTTAATGTCGCCCAAAGCGTCGACCCGGTAGTTCAATGGCGTGCGCGCGTTCAGCTCGAGCGGAACTTCGACCAAGACGTGCGACGCGATCCTTTTGGCCTCGTAGAGCAGCACGCGCGGATGCTCCAGATGTTCGATCACGTGGCTGAGGATGGCGAGGTCCGCACAATGGTCGTCGAGTGGAACCTGTCCGCCGGTAATGAGCTGGAACTCTGTCCCGGGTACAGCGCGCGAACGTGCTTCCTCGATTCCCGACGGCGAGATGTCCAGCCCGAGGTATGACCCCAGGAACGATCGGCGGGCCAGCTCGGCGGCCAGCGCGCCTTCGCCGCAACCCAGCTCGACCACGCTCGGCTCGGGGGTTACCTGCGCGGCCCCACAGGCGCGCAGGACGTTGTCCGCCTTACTGACCGCACCGGCATCCCGCCACCCGCGCAAGGCGCTGTGCGCATACAGGTCGCGGTACAACTCGGATATCGCGGCGCTGGGTTTCATCGGCTTTCCTTCTCTAATGAGCGCGTACTGAAGTGGAAGTGTCCGTGATGTCGCCGGCTTTGCCGGCGGATCGTCGATAGGTGACGTTCCACCCCTCGACCTTGAGCACGGCAAAACCGTGCCGGCACAGCTGCCGCGTCATCCTCACGATCGTGCGGACCGAGCAGGGCTGATCGAACTCGACGCACAGCACGTCCGGCACCGGGCCTGAACTGAGCAGCGCGGAGAGGACCTCGTGCTCAGCGCCCTCAATGTCCATCTTGATGAGGTCGACTCGTTCGTCTCCGAGCTCATGCATAAGGACACGAACCGGCCGAACGGGGGCGAGGAAGTGGTCCGAAGTTCCCTGCAGGTTGACGACCGAATGCGACACGTGGCGGGGATCGGTCGGCGCGTAGAACTTGAGATTCGCGTCGTGTGACCACCATCCGACCGGGACGAAGGTGAAGCGCTCGGAGTGCGGGTCACTCGCTTGTACGTGCGCAATCGCCCGCGGAGTCGGATCGAACACGCGAACCGTGCACCCGCGGGCGAACAGGGCCAGGTCGAAACTGATGTCCTCTCCGGCGCCACCGCAGTAGGCGATCCGGCCCGGGCCCACGATCTCCTCCGGCACCCACCAGCCTCCGTAGTCGCTGCCCAACCGGATCAGCCTCTGACCGCGCGTCCGCGGCCGCAGTCGAATGCGAAGCGCGCCCTGCCGGGCGCGACACACGACGGCCCGCCACGCCCGTCCAACCAGGCCGTGTCGGGCCGGTAGCACGCGGGACGCCATTGCAGCCGAGACCGTCATCGGATGTCTCCCGAGGGGGTCTCGCCGGTGCCGGTCCTTCGAATGAAGACATACAGCATCGACTTGTAGTTTCGCGGCGCCCGATGCAGGATCCCGTCGGTGAGGCGCCGGGCGGTCGTTGACGCGCCTACGTACGCCGGGTCGCTGTCAGCGGTGTAGCTGTGGTGGTCATAACTATGTTCGGGAAACCACCGCTTCAGATCGGCGGGCGTGTTCATCCGATAGCGGGTCGGGAACGTGTCGCGTGCCTGCTTGGTGGGCTGCAGACGCCGGAGCGCGGCGGTATGCAGCCGATTCGGCACGATCCGGGCACCCGCAGCGATGTAGCCCCACTTGTTGGGGGTGCGGGCACACAGCCAGCCACCGGGTCGCAGAACCCGGGTGATTTCGGCAGCGACGTGCTCAGGAGCGTCGATGTGTTCGAAGGTGAAGTCGGAGATCAGCACATCCACCGATTGATCGGCGACGGGGAAACGACCCTGAGGCTCGAGCAGGTGCGCCTCATCGAGGCTGGGGTTAGTCAGCACCGAGGGGTCGACGTCGAGGCCGATGACCCGCTGCACCTTGCCCTGCAGCCGGCGCAGTTCCCGGCGATAGATGACCGGATCTTCGAGGAAAGCACCGCGCCCGGCGCCGAGGTCCACGACCGTGTGGTGCGGGGCGATCAGGGCGTTGACCCGCGCATAGAACTGCACCGTGCCGTCGACGTGGCTGAACCCGCCCGCACCCACCTCCGGATAGCCCGCTTGCGAAACCGCCAGTGGTTGCCGGGGCGCCGGCACAGCCGTTTTCGGGTTCATCGCCCCGCCACCATGGACAGCGCAGCCAGCTCTGCGGCGGCCGCCTCCGTGCCGAAGGATGACGGCTCACTGTCCGCCCGGGGAGCAAACACGACGTCCGCTTGAAGCAGCCGGCCGGTCTTCGGGTCGTTGAACGACGAGTCCCAGGCATAGAGGCCGAACCCGGCGCGATCCATCCGTCGGCACAACGGTCCGGCGAGTTCCTGGCCCTGGTACAGGGTGACGAAACTGAGCTCGAGCTGGACTGCTCCGAACCCTGGCAGCAGCGGGCCGGCGCCGTCGAGGACCTGAGTTTCGTACCCCTGCGTGTCGATCTTCAGCAGCGAGCGCTTCGGCGCGATTCCGAACTCACGGACCAGGTCGGCAACGGTCGATACCGAAACCTCGACCTCATCGACCGTGCCGGAGTTCGGCGCCGCGGCGAGATGCGCCGGCGCCATGGGCAGGACCGAGGAGGAGTAGGAGTTCTGGGCTACATGCAGGAGCGCCGTGCCAGGCTCCGCTCCCATCGCGCGGTTGATCACTCGCCACTGGGGGTCCCGGCGTGCTCGCGACCGGAGACGGGCGAAGGCCGGGGGTAACGGTTCGCAAGAGATGATCCGGCCGCGGTAGCCGCCCACCCGCAACGCCGAGCCGAACTGTCCGATGTTGGCGCCGACGTCGATCACCGTATCGATCTCGAGGCCGTGCAATGCGCGCACGACGCGACCCGCGAACGGGTCCCGCACCAAATCGAGGTTCCGGCGGCCCAGCGCGCCGCGAACACCGAGCTTGACCCTCTCCTGAGCAGCGTGGCGCACTTGCCCGAAGTACTGGGTAGACATCAGATCTCGCCTCCGCGGGCCGGAGCAGCCTCGGCCATCCACCCGGCAGCCGCCTCTGGCGATTGACGCGCCGCGGGAATCCGGGCCATCCAGGCACCGAACCGCGCGGCCAGTACGTCGCGCTGATAGCCCTCCGCCGTTCGCACGTTGCGGTCCGACTCCTGCTGCCACCAGGATCTATCGGCGAGCAGCCCCCCGATCGCCTGCGCGAGCGCGACCGGGTCGTCCGGGGCCACCAGGCAGGCCGGGTCAAGAAGCTCGGGAACGCCGCCGACACGCGTGGCCACCGCGGGCAGTCCGCGCGCCATCGCTTCCACCAGCGCACGGGGCAGGCCTTCCTGCCGTGAAGCAAGGACGAACACATGGGCCTCGTCGAGGATCCCGGTCAACACGGCCCGATCACTGACCGTGCCACGAAACCTGACGTGGTCGGTGACACCCAGTTCGCGGGCCAACTGGCGGTTGTTCTCCTCCAGGCGGCCACCACCGACCAGGTCAACACTGACATCAACGCCCATCGCACGCAGCTGCGCGAGCGCGCGGATGACATCGTCCTGACCCTTGTAACGCGCTTCCATGGTGCCGACCGTCACCAGGCGGAACGGCGGATCGCTGCAGCGACGCACGCCCGGTGCGGCCACCTCATCGATCCGAACGTCGGAAACGCCCACCGCCGGCGCATCCGCCGCGGCCGGATAGCGGGACTGCAGCGCATGCGCCGTCACGTAGCGTGCGGCACCCGCGTGTTTGACCACCCAGCGAACGTGACGCCCCACTACAGGAGACCAGAGTCGGCCGAATCGTCCGAGCGCACCACTGTCGACCGCGTCGACAGCGTCACCGACGACGTCCACCGCGTAAGGCCGGCGCAGCGACCGGCAAGCTACAGCGGCCACCGAGGTCACGACACCGGGCACCCGAAGCACCACGTACTCGGATCGCCGGACCTCGACGAAGACAGCCGCGATGAGCCGAGGGACGCGTCGCAGCAGCCCGCTGATGCCGACGTAGTACGGAAGCGCCGCCACCTCGACACCCTCGAGCCGAGTTTGCGCAGTGCCCGTCCTGGTCGTCGTGCGGGCGGCGATGGTCACCGGTCGGCCGTCGGACACGTAAGGCGCCCACGCGGCTGAACCCTTCGCCCCGTCGAGGGCCGCCGGGCGGCCGGCGGCGTCCCGGCCGAACCGGTCCTCGGTGAAGATTGTCACGCCGCCCCGGAACGACCCACCGTCGCCGGACCGGCTCATGCTGGAGCCCCGACGGCGGCCCGCGGCCCCGGAACTGACGCCCGGACGACCCGGCCGGTGAGCTGGTCATCGAGCAGGGAGATGTCGGCGTTCACCATAATTCGAGCCAAGTCATCCCAATGGGTCCGGGCGCTCCAGCCGAGCACCTCCCGCGCCTTGGAGGGGTCGCCGAGCAGGCAGTCGACTTCAGCCGGGCGGTAGTACTTCGGATCGATCTGGATGTGGTCCGCGGCATTCAGTCCGGCGGCGGCGAAGGCAACCTCGGCGAACTGCTGCACCGTGGCGCCGACGCCGGTCGCCAACACGAAGTCCGCCGGCTCGTCGGCCTGCAGCATCCGCCACATGCCTTCGACGTACTCCGGCGCGTAGCCCCAGTCGCGGACGGCCGCCATGTTCCCCATGTAGAGCGTGTCCTGCAGCCCGGCGGCGATGCGGGCGACCGCGCGCGTGATCTTGCGGGTCACGAAGGTCTCACCACGGCGGGGACTCTCGTGGTTGAACAGAATTCCGTTCACTGCGAACAGGTCGTAGGCCTCGCGGTAGTTCACGCAGGCCCAGTAGCTGTAGAGCTTCGCCACCCCGTAGGGAGACCGCGGGTGGAACGGGGTGCTTTCCCGTTGCGGGGGCGGTGTGGAGCCGTAAAGCTCCGAACTCGACGCCTGGTAGAAGCGGGTGTCGATGCCGCTGGCTCGGATCGCCTCCAGCAGCCGCATCGAGCCGAGCCCCGTGACGTCACCGGTGTACTCCGGCATGTCGAAGCTGACCCGCACGTGGCTCTGCGCCCCGAGGTTGTAGACCTCGTCCGGTTGCACCTCGCGCAGCAAATTGACCAACGCACCGCCCTCGGTGAGGTCGCCGTAGTGCAGAAACAGGCGCCGCTGGTAATCGTGCGGATCCTGGTAGATGTCCTCAAGCCGACCGGTGTTGAAGGTCGAGGCCCGCCGGATCAGGCCGTGGACCTCGTAGTCCTTCTCCAGCAGCAGTTCGGCGAGGTACGAGCCGTCCTGCCCGGTGATGCCGGTGATCAGTGCCGACCGTCCCATGTCCTTCTCCTTCGATTGCTGCGGGCGTTACGTGAAGCGACGGGCCGGCTAGTACGCGCCAGAGCCGGTGACCACGGTGCGTACGGTGCGCCAAAGAATCTGGAAGTCGCCCTTGAGCGACCAGTTCTCGACGTACCGGACGTCGAGCAGTTCCGACTCGTCCCACGACAGATCCGAGCGGCCGCTGACCTGCCACAGCCCGGTCATGCCCGGCTTGACCAGCAGCCGGCGGCGCATGTCCTCGCCATAGGCGCGGACCTCAGCGGCCAGTGGCGGACGTGGCCCGACCAATGACATCTGACCCAAAATCACATTGAGAAGCTGCGGGAGCTCGTCGAGGGAGTACCGGCGCAGCGTCCGTCCGATCGGGGTGACCCTTGGATCGGATGCCATCTTGAACAACGGCCCGTCGGACTCGTTGCGCGCCGCCAGGCCGGCTTTGAGCTGATCGGCGTTGACGACCATCGTCCGGAATTTCCACATGCCGAACTCCCGGCCGTTGAGACCGACCCGAACCTGCCGGAAGAACGGATTGTGCCGGTCGTGCAGCCAGATTCGGACCGCGATGGCCAGCATCAGCGGCGAGATCACCAGCAGACCGAGTAGCCCGGCCGTGCGGTCGAAGATGGCCTTCGCCGCCCGCGCCGGACCGGAGAGCCGGGCCCGCTCGACGTGCAGCATCGGCGTGTAAGAGGTCGGACGTATCGTGATCCGCCCGCCGGTCACCTCCGTGAGGCCTACGCAGACCACGAGATCGGCGCCGGTGGCCTCGAGGTTCCATGCCAGGCGGCGCAGCTGAGCACCGGAGTACATAGCGGTGGGCAGAACGGTCACGAGCTCCGCCTGAGTGGCGCGGACGATGTCGACGATCTCGTCCGGACGGCCCGCGACGGCCACGTCGGCCACCGCCGGGCTCACGTGCGGGTCCGACAGGCAGGCGGCGACCACCTGGATTCCGTGGGTCGGATCCTTACGGAGCCGACCCACGGTGACCCGCACATTGGTGGCGCTGCCCACGAGAACGGTGCGGTGCATGCAGCGACCGGCGCGGCGCTGCCGGTGCAACCAGCTCCGCTGCACGCAGCGGCCCAGCAGGCTGAGTGCCACCAGGCTGGGGATGGCGATCACGACGTAGCCGCGCGCGAAATCGGCGCGGGTCGCGTAGGAGATCGACGCGACCGACGCCATCAGCAGGAGCCCAGCCCGGAAGACCCGCGTCGTCTCCTCAGTTCCGATGCCGATGAACCGACTCGCGTAGGCGCGGTTCATCGCCACCAGGGCGATCCAGAGACCCGAGAAGGTGAGCGATCCGCTGAGGTATCCGGACGGCGCGTCACCGCCGAAGCGCAACAGGACGGCCACCACGGTCGCCCCGACCACAGCGAGCAGGTCGATCGCGATACTCGTGCGGGTGTAGCGGGCCTTCCAGCTCCGCTGCCGACGAGCCGCACGTCGATTGAGCTCGAACGCGACCGGGTCGAGGGTTGGTCGCTCGACCGGATCGGACCTGCGCCGCATGCCCGGCAGCGCCGGGCGTTCCGCGCCGCCGAATCGGCCCGACAGCTGCCCGCCGTGGCTGGTCGGCAGTACGGTCGAATCCGGATCCGTGAAGCGCATCATGGCTGGAACCTCAAATCTCAGTCGCTCAGAAGCCAGCGACGCGGTGGTCGGCTTCCAGAGGAGGCGTCCCACCCGGGAACCTCAGAACTGACGACGCCTCAGTTTCCATCTGAGTTTCGGTCGCGGACCGGGCCGCCGGTACTTTCGGAGCCGAATCCGACGCGGCAAACAGCGCCGCGTGCGCGGGAGCCGCGTGTCGTCCGGTCGGAGGGGCGAGGGCGGCGCTGGGAACTTCGCCCGATCGCCCGCTGTACCGGTAGTGGTAGGAGTAGCCGGATCGGCGGCCGGATTTCGGCGCCATGGTGAGCACCGTGCCGATCACCGTGGCCGAAACGCGATGAAGGCTCTCGGCGGCCGCCGCCACCTGATCGGTGCTGACCTTGCCGTGGCGTGCCACCAGAAGTGCGCCGTGACACTGCGCGGCCAGCACGGAGGCATCGGCCACGGGCAGGGTCGGAGGAGCATCGAACAGCACGACGTCGTAACGGGCCGCCAGTTCACTCAGCAGTTCCTGCATCTGACGGGACGCCAGCATCTCGCTCGGGTTCGGTGGCAGCGGTCCGGAGCCGAGGAAGCTCAGGGGAAGACCTCCCCAGGGCTGCAGGGCTTCCTCCAGGTAGACCTGGCTGGTCAGCACGCTGGTGAGCCCGACCGCGTCGTCCAGACCGAGGCAGGCGCCCGCCCGTGGCCGACGCAGGTCAGCGTCGACCAGCGCGACCCGGGCGCCGCCTTGTGCGAGCGCGATGGCGAGGTTGCAGGTGGTGGTGGTCTTGCCCTCGTTCGGCAGCGCGCTGGTGACCACGATCAACTTCTGCGAGCGGTCCAGGTCGACGTACTGCAGGTTGGTGCGCAGGCGACGGAATCCCTCGGCCAGCGCCGATTGCGGATCGTCCGCCATCACCAGCGGCTTGGATTTGACACCGCTGTCGAAGACGGCGACCCCGAGCAGCGGCGCGCCGGCCAGCTCGGTGAGCACGTCGGCGGATTTCACCGAGCGGTCCAGAGTGTGCCGGGCGACGGCGAGACCGATGCCGAGCATCAGCCCGAGAATCGTGCCCAGCGCGATGTCGCGAACCGGTTTGGGCGAGACCGGCGCGGTCGGCAACGGAGGGGCCTGCACCTGGCGGGCCACCACGGCGGGCGCCGCATCGCCGATCGGCTTCTCCACCTCGGCGACGAGCTCGACGAAGTTCGCCGCGGCCAGCCGCACGATCCGCTGGGCGCGCTGCGGCGAGGGGTCGGTGACCGAGATCGTGAGCAGAACCGTGTCCGGCCGGGCGGACGCGGAGATGGCACCGGGGGCGACCGGGCTCCCCAGCTGCTCGGAGACCTGTTCCCGCAAGCGGCGGTCCGTCGCCAGCTGCGTGTAGGACTTGATCTTCTGCTCGGACAGCAGGCTGCCCTGATAGGCCTGCGCGACGTCCTCGCTCAGGCCTGGCGTGGAGATGAAGAAGGTGGCGCTGGTCGCGTACTGCGGGGTGGCGAGGTAGCTGTGGGCGCCGGCGGCACTCACCCCGATGACCAGTCCCAGAACCACCAGGAGCCACCGCTCACGGAGGACTCGGACGTAATCCTGAAATGTCACAGATTCCCCCGTGTGTGCCCGATGTCCCGAGTGCCCCGCGAAGCAACTCCGTGGGCGAAACAAACCACCCGTTCGAGTCGTCTCGTCAGGTCCGAGCGGGTGAATGCCGGGGCTTGCGCCCGGTCACGGTCAAAGGCGCAGGTGTTGCCCGCGTGTCGGAAGTGACTGGACGGGCGGTAGAGCGCTGTGGTGCCCGGCCGTCACTCGATCGGGCTAACCGGATCGGGCGCAAACAACGAAGGACCCGGCCGGATGCCGGGCCCTTCGGGTCGTGCGGCGGGGCGTGTCAGGCGATCTTGGCCACCGGCATCTCGTCCACCACGTCGACGGTGAGTTCGCCCTCGACGTCGATCTCGATGGTGTCGTCGTGCATCGTGAGGTCCAGCTCGCCGGAGGTGCGCAGGCTGGCGACCCAGGCGTCGATCCAGTCGCCGGAGTCGGTGTCCTCCTCGTTGTTGCCGAAGCTCTGGAGCACGGCGGCGGCGGCCTCGAACGCGGCGGCGGTGAGCAGCCGCTGGTCGGCGGCCTCCCGCTCGGCGAGCTGAGCCTTGGCGCGCTCGGCGCGGGCGTGGCGGACGATCTCGTCGGCCTCGGCCTTCTCCACCCGGAGCGCCGCGACCTCGGATCGCAGCTCGGCGGACTCGGTCGTCATGACCGAAACCTGAACCTGGAGGGCCTTGATGCTCTCGCTGAGGATCGTCAGCTGTTGGGTGAACAGCGACTCGTCGCGACGACGCATCGATTCCTGCAGGGCGAGTTCACGGGTGAAGCGCCGGCCGCGGCGGACCGAATGTGCCACCAGGCCCAGGGCGATCAGCCAGGAGGCGACGACGGCCAGGCGCAGGACCTGGGTATCTCCGGAAACGACGGCGAGCACGACTCCTGCGGTCGCAACGGTGCCGACGGTCACGCCGGACACGGTCTTGACGGTGGGGAGCTGCTGGCGATGGCGACCACGTGTCATGAGCCGAAAGTAAGCCCTGTGACCACTGTTTCCGTTGAGGCACGCCGAGACTCCAGAGGCGTGTCGTAATCAGTGGGACAAAACGGCACTAACCGGCGTGGTCGGCGCGGGGCCCCGGCAGCCCGTGCTGGTCAGGGCCGTCCCCACCGCGGACGCGGCAGGCGTGCTCGAGAAACAGCGCAGCAACCATCACGGCGAGCGCGGCGACGGCTGCGGCCAGTGCGGGCGAGGCCAGCTCCGAGCGGCCCGGCCCGTCGAGGTTCGTGGCCAGGTAGAGCGCGTAGCCGCCGTAGCCGCCGGCCATCGCGGCGCCGACCGGGGAACTCGCGCGGGCCAACACGACGTAGCGAGCCGTGGCGAGCGCATTCAGCGGCCGGGCGGCCGGCCGCCGCTCGCGCAGCGCGGCGAGGCGGGACCGGGTGGTCAGCGCCAGCCCGACGAGCACAGCGGCGAGCAGCCCGAGCACCCCGGCGGCTCCCGGCGGCACCCGGGGCAACGTGCTGCCCGAGCCGTCGATCAGCAGCCCGGCGGACCAGCCCACGGCGGCCGCGATCGCCGCGATCGCCGCCAGCGTCGGCAGCCGCGTCGGCTTCACCTCGGTGCGGAGCTCGGCGCGGAGATCAGGCCGGCAGTTCCAGAACGACGTCGACCCGGGTGAGGGTCGAGGAGTTCAGGTCGGTGAGGAGGTCCGCGACCTTGCCGTGGGTCACCAGCTCGGCGTCGGGCTCGACGTCGCGCCACGGCAGCAGCACGAAGGGCCGGGTATGGGCGCGGGGGTGGGGCAGCGTGATCGCCGGGTCGTCCAGGACGCGGTCGGCGAGCGCGATGACGTCGACGTCGAGGCGGCGCGGGCCGCTGCGGTCCTGGCCCACCCGCGGGCGCCCGAAGGCCTCCTCCACGGCGTGGCACCGCTCCAGCAGGGTGGCGCCGGACATCTCGGTGTCGACCAGCAGGATCGCGTTGAAGAACTTCCCACCGTCCTCCGGCTTCTCCGGCTCGCTCTCGTACACGGGGGAGACGCTGAGCCCCCAGATCCCGGGGGCGTCCAGGATCGCGTCGATCGCGTTCTGCAGGTTCGTCTCACGGTCACCGAGGTTCGAGCCGAGCGAGAGCACGGCGCGGCGAATCGGCCGCAGCTGGCCGGTGAGCGTGTCGTCGATGCCGGGGGAGGTGTCACTCATGAGCGGCTCCGCATGATCGTCACAGATACGTCCTCGAACGCGACCGAGACCGGCGCTTCGGGCTTGTGCACGGTGACCTGTACCTGCTCGACGACACCGGATTCGAGGCACAACTCAGCGATGCGCTCGGCCAGGGTCTCGATCAGGTTGACGGGCTCCCCCTCGACCAGGGCCACGACGCGGTCGGCGAGACCGGCGTAGTCCACGGTGTCCGTCAGGTCGTCACTCTTGGCCGCGCGGCGGGTGTCGAACCCGAGCTCCACATCGACCAGGAACGGCTGCCCGTTCGCCCGTTCCGAGGGAAGAACCCCATGCCGCCCGTAGCCACGCAGACCCCGCAGGGCGACGCGGTCGAGCTGCTGCATTCGGAGTCCTCTTCACACACGGCGGGAGAGCGGGGTAGCAGCAACCTACCTGTCCCCACTCCGGAGGGCATCGGGCAGCCGGGAGCCGGAGCGGGACTTAGTAATCCCTCAGCTACTCGTCGTCATCCTCGGACGTGTTGGAGATCACGGGCGAGCCGTGGCGCACCCACAGCTGCCAGCCGTTCTCGGTCCGGCGGAACACGTTGGTGGCGACGCCCTTCGCGCCGGCGAAGGTCGAGGAGTTCTCGTCGGTGTCCTCGTCGTCGGCCGTGAGGATGTTCTCGACGCAGGTCAGCAGGGCGAAGTCGACGCCGACCTCGACCTCGATGTCGGTGAGCACGAACTGGATGTAGGTCGTGTTCGCCATGATCATCGCCCAGGACCGCATCACCTCGTCCCGCCCGCGCAGCGCCGGCCAGCCGGGGTGGACGCAGGTGACCGACGCTGCGAGATCGCCGTTGGCCCAGATCGCTTCCATCGCGTCGAGGTCGCCGGACTCGAAGGCGACGTAGAAGTCCTCGTTGAGCTCGTGCAGCCGCTCGACGTCGCTCATCGGGCGGCGCTCCAGGCGGCGGCCACGCGGACCGCGTCGGCGGTGGCGGCGGCCTCGTGGACACGCACGCAATAGGCCCCGTTCGCCGCGGCCAGCGCGGAGATCGCGGCGGTGGCGTCCTCGCGCTCGTCGACCGGGCGCGGGGCACCGTCGGCGTCCGGCAGCAGTCGGCCCAGGAACGCCTTGCGGGAGGCCGCGAGCAGAATCGGGCGGCCCAGTTCCTGCAGCTCGCCGAGGCGGGCCAGCAGGGCCCAGTTGTGCTCGGCGTTCTTCGCGAACCCGAGGCCGGGGTCGAGGATCACGCGCTCGGGGTCCACGCCGGCGGCGGAAATGTCGTCCAGCCGGGTCTTCAGTTCGCGGGAGACGTCGGCGACGACGTCGTCGTAGACGGCCCGCGACTGCATGTCCACGCTGGGCCCTCGCCAATGCATGAGGACGTACGGTACGCCCGCGGCCGCCACCAAGGAGACCATCTCGGGATCCGACAGGCCGCCGCTGACGTCGTTGATGAGCACCGCGCCGGCCCCGAGGGCCTCCGCCGCCACCTCGGCGCGGGTGGTGTCGACCGAGACCGGGATCCCGTCGGCCGCCAGTTTCGCGACCACCGGGATGACCCGGCGCAGCTCTTCGGCAGCGTCGACCCGGATCGCGCCGGGGCGGGTGGACTCCCCACCCACGTCGATCAGGTCGGCCCCGGTCCGCATCAGGAGCCGGCCGCGGTCGACCGCGGCGTCGAGGTCGAAGTGGTCGCCCCCGTCGGAGAAGGAATCCGGCGTCACGTTGACCACGCCCATCACCAGGCAGCGGTCCCGCACCGGCAGGCCGGGCACGGCCCAGCGTCCGGTCACCGGCCCCGCACCTCGCATCTCGGGGCGCCGTTCGGCCCTATCGACGCGCCTTCATAGGGCGGACGCGCGCCCCAAGATGGCATCACCGCCGCGAGCCGCCGGAATCCACGATCAGGCTCATTGCCTCGGCGCGGGTGGTGGCGTTGAGCAGGGTGCCCCGGACCGCGGACGTGATGGTGCGCGAGCCCGGCTTGCGGACGCCCCGCATCGTCATGCACAGGTGCTCGGCCTCGATGACGACGATCGCGCCCTGCGGTTCCAGGATGCGCATGAGCGAGTCCGCGATCTGCGTCGTCAGCCGCTCCTGCACCTGCGGGCGCTTGGCGAAGACGTCGACGAGGCGGGCGAGCTTCGACAGGCCGGTGATGCGGCCCTCGGGCGCCGGGATGTAGCCGATGTGGGCGAGGCCGTGGAACGGCACGAGGTGGTGCTCGCAGCAGCTGTACATCTCGATGTCGCGGACGAGGATCAGCTCGTCGTGACCGAGGTCGAACGTCGTCGTCAGGACGTCCTCGGGACGCAACCACAGCCCGGAGAACATCTCCGCGTAGGCCCGGGCGACCCGGGCCGGGGTGTCGCGCAGTCCGTCGCGCTCGGGGTCCTCCCCGATCGCGATCAGCAGCTCCCGGACGGCGTCCTCGGCCCGCTTCGCGTCATAGGGACGCTTCGCGGCCCCGTCGTCCGTGGGCAGGGAGATGGGTTCGACCATTCCGCCACCCTAGTTCTGCACCGATAGTGCAGTTGAGCCCCGGTCCAGGCGTTCGGACCGGGGCTCAACTGCACTATCGGGAGACGTCGTGCTCAGGCGCTCGGCGGGTCCCAGAGCGGGCGGCCGGGGCGGCCCGGGTTGGGCTCGGGCTCGTAGGCCGGACGGTTGTCCGCGGGGACCGAGGGGGGCGGGGTCGCGGCCTCGTCCGTCGCGGTCCCGTTCGCCAGCGCGATCTCCTTGGCCGTCATGACCGGGGCGCGGTCGGACGGGATCCGGGAGTCCGAGCCGGTCCAGGCCGGGCGCTGCGGGCGACGGTTGAGGTGGGTGAAGATCTCCGCGATCTCCGCCTTGTTCAGCGTCTCCCGCTCCAGCAGTGCGACCACGAGCTGGTCGAGGATGTCGCGGTTGTCGGCCAGGATCTGGAAGGCCTCGTTGTGCGCGGTCTCGATGAGCTTCTTGATCTCGGCGTCGACGATCGCCGCGATCTCCTCGGAGTAGTCGCGCTGGTGGCCCATGTCGCGACCGAGGAAGACCTCGCCCTGCTCCTGGCCCAGCTTGATCGCACCGAGGCGCTCGGTCATGCCGTACTGCGTGACCATCGCCCGGGCCAGCGCGGTGGCCTTCTCGATGTCGTTGGCCGCACCGGTGGTCGGGTCGTGGAAGATCAGTTCCTCCGCCGCGCGGCCGCCGAGCATGTAGGCCAGCTGGTCGAGCATCTCGGCGCGGGTGGTGGAGTACTTGTCCTCGTCCGGCAGCACCATCGTGTAGCCGAGGGCGCGGCCGCGGCTCAGGATCGTGATCTTGTGCACCGGGTCGGTGTTCGGCAGCGCCGCAGCCACCAGGGCGTGTCCGCCCTCGTGGTAGGCGGTGATCTTCTTCTCCTTCTCGTTCATCAGACGAGAAGCCTTCTGCGGACCGGCGACGACGCGGTCGATCGCCTCGTCGAGGGCCTTGTAGTCGATGAGCTTGCCGTCCGCGCGCGCGGTCAGCAGCGCGGCCTCGTTCAGAACGTTCGCCAGGTCCGCACCGGTGAAGCCCGGGGTCCGGCGCGCGATCGAGAGCAGGTCGATACCCGTCTCCATCGGCTTGCCGCGGGCGTGCACCTTGAGGATCTCGTGGCGGCCGTGCAGGTCGGGGCGCTCGACGGCGATCTGCCGGTCGAACCGGCCCGGGCGCAGCAGCGCGGGGTCGAGGATGTCGGGCCGGTTGGTGGCCGCGATCAGGATGACGCCGCCCTTGACGTCGAAGCCGTCCATCTCGACGAGGAGCTGGTTCAGCGTCTGCTCGCGCTCGTCGTGACCACCGCCGAGACCTGCACCGCGGTGCCGGCCGACGGCGTCGATCTCGTCGACGAAGACGATCGCGGGGGCGTTGGCCTTGGCCTGCTCGAACAGGTCGCGCACACGGGAGGCGCCGACACCGACGAACATCTCGACGAAGTCCGAACCGGAGATCGAGTAGAACGGCACGCCCGCCTCGCCGGCGACGGCGCGCGCGAGCAGCGTCTTACCGGTGCCGGGCGGGCCGTAGAGCAGGACGCCCTTGGGGATCTTGGCGCCCATCGCCTGGAACTTGCCCGGGGCCTCGAGGAACTCCTTGATCTCGTGGAGCTCCTGCACCGCCTCCTGGGCGCCGGCGACGTCGGCGAAGGTCGTCTTCGGGGTGTCCTTGGAGATCAGCTTCGCCTTGGACTTCCCGAACTGCATGACGCGGGAGCCGCCGCCCTGCATCGAGTTCATCAGGAACAGGAAGATGACGACGATCAGGATGAACGGCAGCAGGGTGAAGAGCAGCGACACGAAGATGTTCGTCTTCGGGTTGGAGATGTCGTACTTCTCCTCGAGCTTGCCCGCGGCGCTCTTCTCCTGGAGCAGCTGCGCGAGCTCGGCGCCCTGTCGCTCGAGGTAGGCCGCCTGGATCTTGTCGTTCTTGACGTCGCCCTTGAGCTCGAGCTCGATGCGCGGCGTGGAGCCGCCGATCAGCTTGGCCTTCTGGACCTGATCGGTGTTGATGGCCTCGATCGCCGTCGCGGTGTCGACCTTCTTGTAGCCGTTCGCTGCGTCGAAGACCTGGCTGACCAGGATGACGGCAAGAACAGCCACGATGATCCAGACCACCGGGCCGCGCAGATAACGCTTGAAGTCCATAGAGGAACGACGATACCTGCAGGCGGGCCTGCGAGTTGCGCTGTGGCCGCGGGGCAGGCCGGCCGGGCCGGTTTCCCGGGGCGCCTACTCGTAGACGTGCCGGGCCAGCGTCCCCACGAACGGCAGGTTCCGGTAGCGCTGGCGGTAGTCCAGCCCGTAGCCGACGACGAACTCGTTCGGGATGTCGAACCCGACATAACGGACAGGCACGTCGACCTGGCTGGCCTCCGGCTTCCGCAGCAGCGTGAAGACCTCCAGGCTCGCGGGCTGCCGCATCGACAGGTTCCGCAGTAGCCAGGACAGGGTCAGTCCGGAGTCGACGATGTCCTCGACGACCAGCACGTGCTTGCCGGCCAGGTCGATGTCGAGGTCCTTGAGGATCCGGACCACCCCGGAGGACTTGGTGCCGGAGCCGTAGGAGGACACCGCCATCCAGTCCATCTCGACCGGGTGGGCCAGCGCGCGCGCCAGGTCCGCCATCACCATCACGGCGCCCTTGAGCACCCCGACCAGCAGCAGGTCCTGGCCGGAGTAGTCGGCGTCGATCTGCTTGGCGATCTCCGCCAGCTTGGTCTGGATCTCCTCGGCGGTGATCAACACCTTGTCCAGGTCTGATCCGAGGTCGGCCTCGTCCACTAGGTACTTCCTTCTGGCGCAGGGGCGTAGGGCGACATTCGAAGGGTGCCACAGGCCCGGACGGCCCGGACCGCCCCCGGCAGATCTACCCCCTGCTGGCCCCGCCAGGCGGTGACGAGCGCGTCCAACGACTCGATGTGGCCCGCGCTCAGCGCCCCCGCCGGGCACCCCGCCGCGATCGCCGCCGACCGCAGAATCCGGGTCCGGATCGCCGTCGGCTGGGCCGCGAGCTTCGCGCAGTCGAGTGCGTCGGGCTCGCCGTCCGCGGTGCCGTCGGTGGCGGCCGCCAGGGCGTCGAGGGCGTCCGCATCGGCGCGGAGCAGCGCCGCGGTCCGGGCCAGGGCGGCGGTGATCCCCGGGCCGAGGGCCTTCTCGAGGGCGGGCAGGGCCTCGGAGCGGACGCGGACCCGGGCGTAGGCGGGGTCGAGGTTGTGCGGGTCCGCCCAGGAGATCAGGCCGTCGGCCCGGCAGGCCTCGGCGAGGCGCTCGCGGTCCAGGTCAAGGAGTGGGCGCCGGTACCGGCCCGCGACGGGCGCCATCCCGGCCAGCGAGCGGGCCCCGGACCCGCGGGCCAGCCCGAGCAGCACCGTCTCGGCCTGGTCGTTCCGACTGTGGCCGAGAAGCACGGCGGCAGCCCCGTGCCGATCGGCGGCGGCGTCGAGGGCGGCGTAGCGGGCGGTCCGGGCGGCGGCCTCGGGGCCGCCGGCGGTCCCGACGTCGACCGCAAGGGCCTCCGCGGGATCGAGCCCCCGGCCCGCGAGCAGCTCGACGACCGCGGCGGCACGCTCGGCGGAGCCGTCCTGCAGTCCGTGGTCGACGCTGAGGACACCCGCCCGCAGCCCGGCCCGGGGAGCGACGAACGCGGTCGCGGCGGCCAGCGCGAGCGAGTCCGCTCCCCCGCTGCACGCGACGAGCACCAGATCCCCCGCCGGCAGGTCCTCCAGCGCGGACCGGACCGCGGTGCGGACCTCCGCGACCGCCGGGTGCGGCCCCATCCCTACCCCGCCAAGATCGTTGGAGATGTCATCTTCAACGTTGGAGATGTCATCTTCAACGAGGGTCGGTGGTGGGGGCCGGGTGGATGCGCGCGACCCAGGCGGCGGGGTCGTGGAGCTCGGGAAGGCTCGGGAGGGTCTCCGGGGAGTCCCAGACGCGGTTGAACCCCGCCATGCCGACCTCGTCGACGACGGCGCTGACGAACTTCACGCCGTCGGCGTACTGCTTGAGCTTGGCCTCGAGCCCGAGGAGACGCCGCATCAGTGCCTCCAGACCGGTGGCCGACTGCCGGCGCCGCTGGAACGCGGCGCGGATGTCGGCGACCGTCGGGATGACCTCGGGCCCGACGCCGTCCATGACGTAGTCGGCGTGGCCCTCGAGCAGGCTCATCACCGCGGTGATCCGGTCCAGGGCGGTGCGCTGGCCCGGGTTCGCGACCAGGTCGAGGACCGAGCCCTCCCCACGGGCGACGCCGCCGAGACCCTGCACCGCCCGGCCCATCTGGCGCAGCATCGCGGCGGGGTCGACGTCGGTGGCGGCGAGGAAGTCCTCGATCAGGCTGCGGACGTGGTCGGCGAGCCAGGGGACGGCGGTGAACTGCGTGCGGTGCGTCTCCTCGTGCAGGCAGACCCACAGGCGGAAGTCGCCCGGGTCGACCTGCAGGTCCCGCTCCACCGCGACGATGTTCGGCGCGACGAGCAGCAGGCTTCCCCGCTCCCCCTCCTTGCCCCCCGCCGCCGGCAGGAACGGCTCGAACTGGCCGAGGACGCGGGATCCGACGAACGCGAGGAGTCCGCCCAGTTCCGCCCCGGTCACCCGCGACCCGATCCCGCTCATCACCGCGCCGGTCGCCCCGGTCCGTTCCTCGGCCATCCGCTCCAGCAACGGCGAGACCAGCCCGCCGAAGGAGTCGATGTTGACGTCGAGCCAGCGCTCGCGGTCCACCACCAGCACCGGCGGCTCCGGGAGCGCCGGGGTCATCCCGGTGAAGTCCCGGACGTAGGCGCGGGAGTCCAGCGCGAAGGTCCGCAATTGCGCGACCACCTGCGCGATCTCGATCGCCGTCCGTCGCGGCGGCGTCGGCATCAGCCGCCGTCCGGTGGCCCGGGCCACGCCCCAGTCGATCATCGCGCCGCCGCTGCTCATGCCGACAACGGTACGGCCGCTGTCGGCGGAGGTCAGCTGCACCCGCACCTGGCGAGGATGCCGGCGACCTGGTCCCAGGCGGAGCGGACGGTCAGTCCGGTGCCGGGGCGGACGGCGTCGGCCGCGACGTCGAAGGCGAGCATCCGGCCGGAGGCGTCGACGAGGACCCCGCTCAACGAGACGACGCCGGTGAGGTAGCCGCTCTTGCCCCGGAGCAGTCCCCGGGCGGGCAGGGAGGAACCGGACGTGAACCGCTGCCCGAGCGTCCCGTTGGTCCCGGCGATGGCGAGCCCGGCGATCAGCGACCGCAGCTCGGTCCGGGGGCCGGCCGCGGCCAGGGCGAGGGTCTTCGCGATCACCTGGGGCGGGATGCGGTTGTCCCGGGAGAGCCCGCTGCCGTCGTAGAGCGTGACGCCGGTGACGTCGACGCCGAGTGTCGTCAGCTCCCCCAGCATCGCCGCGGCGCCGTCGGTGAAGCTGCCGGGCTTGCCGCGCACGATCGCGACCTGCCGCATCAGCGCCTCGGCGACGTCGTTGTCCGACTCGACGAGCATGTGCTCGACCAGCGCCGCCATCGGGGCCGAGGAGACGTCGGCAATCGTTTCCGACCCGGGCGGCGCGGTCCCGACGGCGGGCGCCCCGAGCACGGTGAGACCGCGTCGTTTGAGCTCCGCGGCGAACAGCTGTGCGGTGTGCAGCGCCGGATCGTCCAGGCGGCCCCCGTCGAGCGGGCCGCGACGGCCCTGGTCGGCCGAGAGCCCCATCACCGGGCCGACCACGTCGCCGGTGTAGGTCCGCGGCCAGTTCGGCGAGGCGGCGGGGCCGGCGAAGATCCCGGCGTCGTAGCGGAGCCGGACCGAGGTCACCCCGGCCTCGTCCAGGTCCTGCGCGGTCTGGACCGCGAGGTCGACCAGGCTGGCCCGGCGCGGGTAGTCGGGGAGCTTGTCGCTCCCGGTCGGCAGCGAGGACAGCAGCGGGTCGCCCCCGCCCACCAGCACGATCTCGGCCGGGCCCGGGGTCGCCCCCGCCCCGATTCCCGGCGTCGGGCTCGCGGGCGGCGCGGTCTCCCCCGGAGCGACGACCCGCTGCACCCGCGTGTGGAGCACCGTGTCCGGGCCGGCGGCGGCCAGGATCGCGGCGGCGGTCAGGACCTTGGTGGTCGAGGCCGGGGTGATCGCGCGGTCGCCGTCGGAGGAGTAGAGCAGCGCACCGGTCGCGACGTCGATGACCGCGATCCCCCGGACGTTGCCGACCAGGGCGGGTTTGAGCACGTCGGCCAGCGCCGCGTCGAGTCCCGCCGCGGAGGGCCCGGTGCCGGTCGAGGGGTCGACGGGGGCGAGCACCTGCGGGACGCCGTGCAGCGCCGTCGGGCCTGGGGTGACCTCCGCGGCACCGACCGCGCTCGGCAGCAACGCCAGCGCAACCGCGGCCGCCCACGCGCGTCCCCGCACCGAAACCCCCACCTGGCCTCCCACCCGTTGGGACCGCTGAGAGATTATCGAGCCGCCCGGTCCGATCCCGATGGAAGCAGCGCCCCCGATGACGACTCCCCTGCAGTTCGACGTGCTGGTCGAGATCCCCAAGGGTCACCGGAACAAGTACGAGGTCGACCACCTCACCGGCCGGATCCGGCTGGACCGGATGCTCTTCACCTCGACCCGGTACCCGGCCGACTACGGGTTCGTCGAGAACACCCTCGGTGAGGACGGCGACCCGCTGGACGCCCTCGTCCTCGTGGACGAGCCCACCTTCCCCGGCTGCCTGATCCTCTGCCGCGCGATCGGCATGTTCCGCATGACGGACGAGAAGGGCGGCGACGACAAGGTCCTCTGCGTCCCGGCCAACGACCCGCGGTCCGAGCACATCCGCGACATCCACCACCTGCCGGAGTTCGACCGCCTGGAGATCCAGCACTTCTTCGAGGTCTACAAAGACCTCGAGCCCGGCAAGTCGGTCGAGGGCGCGAGCTGGGTGGACCGGGTCGCCGCGGAGAAGGAGATCGAGGCCTCCCGCAAGCGCCTGATCGTCGAGGGTGACGCAGGTCACGCCCACTGAGGACGCCTCACGGCCGCCCGTGAGGCGGGTGCGGGTTCGCGTGCGTTTCGGTTAACACAGGCAACACAGACCGGCAACAACGGTGCCGGACTCTGCAGGGGTCGCCGCATGCACAGGAGCCCCTATGACGATCGCCGCGGAGTCCCCCGGGACCGCCCCCCAGACCACCACTGCGCGCCCGCACTGGATCGACGACTGGGATCCCGAGGACGTCGAGTTCTGGGAGTCCAGAGGCGGCAAACAGATCGCCCGCCGGAATCTGACCTACTCGATCTTCTCCGAGCACGTCGGATTCTCGGTCTGGACCATGTGGTCCACGCTCGTGCTGTTCCTCGGCCCGGCGTACGGCCTCACCCCGGCGGAGAAGTTCACGATCGTCTCGGTCGCGGCCGCGTGCGGGGCATTCCTGCGCCTGCCGTACACCTTCGCGGTGGCCAAGTTCGGCGGCCGGAACTGGACGATCGTCTCGGCGCTGCTCCTGCTCGTGCCGACGATCGCCACGTTCTTTCTGCTCGAGCCCGGCATCGAGTACTCCACGCTGCTGATCCTGTCCGGTCTCGCCGGCGTCGGTGGCGGCAACTTCGCCTCCTCGATGGCGAACATCAACGTCTTCTACCCCGCACGGCTCAAGGGCCGGGCGCTCGGCCTGAACGCGGCCGGTGGCAACCTCGGCGTCGCCACGATCCAGATCGTCGGCCTGCTCATCCTGGCCACCGCGGGCGTCGGTCACCCGAAGTACGTGGTCGGCATCTACATCCCGTTGATCGTGATCGCCGCCGTGCTGTCGGCGATGTTCATGGACAACATCACCAACGCGGCCAACGAGAAGGGCGCGATGCGGGAGGTGTGCAGGGACAGGCAGACCTGGATCATGTCCTTCCTCTACATCGGCACCTTCGGCTCGTTCATCGGCTTCGGCTTCGCCTTCGGCCAGGTGCTGCTCACCCAGTTCCCCGACCAGTTCCCCACGGCCCGCGACGCCGCCGAGATCACCTTCATCGGCGCCCTGATCGGTTCGCTCGTCCGCCCGGTCGGCGGCATCATGGCGGACAAGCTCGGCGGCGCGCTGGTGACCTTCTGGAATTTCGTGGGCATGGCGTTCTTCGCCGCCCTGGTCTGGATCGCCTCGATGCAGGAGTCACTGCCGCTCCACCTGATCGGCTTCGTCGGACTGTTCATCACCTCGGGCATCGGCAATGGCTCGACCTACAAGATGATCCCGATGATCTTCCGGGCCAAGGCGCAGATCGCGGTGGCCGCGGGCACCGATTCGGCGGTCGCCGACAAACACGCCCGGCGGATGTCCGGCGCCCTGATCGGCATCGCCGGCGCCATCGGGGCCTTCGGCGGCGTCCTGGTGAACATCGCGTTCCGCGAGTCGTTCCTGCGCAACGGGACCGGCGACGCCGCGTACCTGTCCTTCCTGATCTTCTACGCGGTCTGCTTCGTCGTCACCTGGGCCGTCTACCTCCGCCCGAGCGATCGCAAGCTGCTCGGAGTCTGACGCCCCGTCAGCACGGAACCCCCGACCACGGTGGTCGGGGGTTCCGTGCGTCCGGAAGGATCGGGCCCATGGACGTCCTGAGCAGCCGCGTGCTCCTGCACCCCACCGACCACGCCCGGTCCCGGCATTTCTACGAGGAGACCCTCGGGCTGGCGGTCTACCGCGAGTTCGGGCCGGCGGAGCACCCCGGCGTGGTCTTCCACCTGGGCAACGGGCTGCTGGAGCTGTCCGGCCAGTCGGAGAACGGGCCCGGCGCGGAGATCGCGCTGTGGATCCAGGTGCGAAACGTGCACGGCCAGCACGACCGGCTGGCCGCGGCCGGCACTCCGATCCTCCGGGAGCCGGTCCAGGAGCCCTGGGGGCTGATCGAGTGCTGGATCGCGGACCCGGACGGGATGCGGATCGTGCTGGTCGAGGTCCCGCCGGACCACCCGCTGCGCCGGGACCCCCGGCCCTGACTCGCTAATCTGGAGGGGTTCGGACGAGTTCGTCGAAGGGATCCCCATGGTGATGCCACTGTTCAAGGCGGCCAGACTCCTCGCCTCTCCGCAGGGCCGCCGGGCGATTGCGCGCGCCAACGAGGAGGTCCGCAAGCAGCTCGCGGACCCGAAGAACCAGGAGCGGATCGCCAAGGCCAAGGAACAGGTCCAGAAGCAGATCGCCGACCCGAAGAACCGCGAGCGTCTGGACCTGCTCAAGAACCGACTGACCGGTAAGGAAGGCGACACGGGCGGTCCCGCCAAGAAGTGACGCCTCGTCAGGCGTCGTCTGGAACTACTCCAGATCCGTGACGCTCCGTGCCCGCTTCGTTCCATGATCGCAAGCTTTTGTCACCTCTTGGTCGCAGCGGCCGATGACCCGGGACGTCGACGGCTGACAGAGTGAGGCGACCGCGATCCGCCGACGCGGTCCCGCCGCACCCCCGAAGAACGGACGTCGTTCTCGTGTCCGGTGAACCCGCCGATCTGGCTGCCAACGTTCCTGCCGCGGAAGCTCGTGTCCGCCTCCAGCAGCTCGCCTACACGATCCTCAGCCCGCGCCTGGGCCGTCGTCGCCGCACCTTGATCGCCCACGTCGCGGTCGACCGCGCGATCAGCTCCGGTGAGGTCCTCAACCGCGAGGGCATGACGGGCGCGGCCTACCCGGTCCTGCGGGAGCGCGTCGTGCGCCGCACGTTGAGCGCCGGCCGGCGCCGGTCCGCCCTCTCCAGCCGCGTCGCCGGGCGCTCCCGGCCGGTGGCCACCGCGGAGCCGGACCTGGCCTGGCTGCTTCCCGCCGCACGTGCCGCCTACGCCCTGCGCCACCTCGAGGGCCTGAACCGCGTCGAGACCCATGCGCTGCTGGCCGCAGCCGGCGTCGGGGACCCGGCGACCGCGACCACGCTCGCCGAGCGGATGACTTCATCGCCGACGCCCGGGTAGGGCTCTTTTCCTGAGGCGCGTCCAACGGGATGTGCCGGAGCGAAAGGAGAGCGACATGACCATTATCAAGACTGTCGACGTCGCCGTCCCGGTTTCAGCGGCGTACAACCAGTGGACGCAGCTGGAGGAGTTCCCGCAGTTCATGGACGGCGTGGAATCGGTCCAGCAGATCGACGAAACGCACAGCGTCTGGAAGACCAAGGTGATGGGCGCCGAGCGCGAGTTCGAGACCAAGATCACCGAGCAGATCCCCGACGAGCGGATCGCCTGGACCACCACGCACGGTGAGACCGAGCAGGCGGGCGTCGTCACGTTCCACCGTCTCGACTCCGACCAGACCCGGGTGACCGTCCAGATGGACATCGAGCCCGACGGCATGCTCGAGAAGCTCGGCCTCGCGACCGGCATCATCGGCCAGCGCGTCAACGGCGACCTGGGGCGCTTCAAGGAGTTCCTGGAGCAGCGCGGCACCGAGACCGGTGCCTGGCGCGGCGAGGTCGACCGGCCGCAGCCGTGACGAACCCGGACGGCAAGAAGGCCGAGTCCGACGTCGACGCGGATCCGGCGCGGGCCGACTCACGGGCCACCGGAGGTGACCCGGACCGTCGCGACAACGAGGGCGGCACCACCGGAACCAGCGAGGCGGAGGAGTTCGTCGGCCGCGTGGCCGGCGACGACGACTTTTCGGGAGAGACCGGCGCGGAACGTCGCGCGGCGGCCGACTCCTAGAAGCTCGATCTGTGGAAAACCCCCCACCAGGGCGTGTCACGCCCTGGTGGGGGGTTTTCCACATGGTGGGGTCGGGGCCGACGGCCGGGGTCGGGGCGACGGCCGGGGTCGGGTCAGCGGGTGTCGAGGACGTGGAAGGACTCGGCGAGTCGGCCCAGTTCCAGCTTCCCGGCCAGGGCCTGGGCCGCGCCCCACGCGCGGATCCGAGCCTCGAGGTCGGGAACCGAAGCGGTCTGTGAGACGTGGGCCCACAGCGCTGCGAGCTTGCGGTCCACCTGGTCGGTGATGTCGACGTGGCGGTCGCCGTCGCCCAGGGGCGCCATCACCCACGTCTCGGCGACGGAGTGCGGGGCCAGACCTTCGTCCCGCCATAGTTCCGGGTGCGCGAACTCGTTGCGCGCGTCGGGATAGACCGCGCACATCGCGGCCTCGCCGGTCGCCGTGTGATCGGGGTGGCTGGCGTACATGGTGCGCAGATCGCGCAACGGGGATTGCGTGACGACGCGGGTCGGCCGGTACCGGCGGATCACGCGGGACAGGTCGCGCCGCAGCTCCAGGCTCGGGGTCACGCGCCCGTCCGGGTAGCCGAGGAACTCGACCTCGGTCACCCCGAGAACGGCCGCGGCCTTGCGCTGCTCCTCGCGGCGCAGCTCGGCCATCTCGGGACGCGAGATCGCCGCGTCGCTGCCGCCGGCATCCCCGTCGGTGACGATGCAGTACGCGACCTCGATCCCGGCGGCGGTCCATCCCGTCACCGTGCCGCCGGCCCCGTAATCGACGTCGTCGGGGTGGGCGGTGATGACCAGGACGCGCGTCGGAACCTCAGCTTCGGACATGCCACACACCAACCGCCGCCGGACGCGCTGAATTCCGGCGCCCGGTGGATCCGCCGGGCCGCGGGCCGGCGGGCAGCCCGCGGACCGCCGGAGAAGGGGTCAGGCCTCGAGCCGGGCCCGGAGCTGACGCAGCGTACGGCCGAGGATGCGCGAGACCTGCATCTGGCTGATCCCCAGGCGCTCGCCCACCGCGGCCTGGGTCTCGTCGCGCCAGAAGATCGAGCCCACGATGTCGCGTTCCCGCTCCGGCAGGTCGTCGAGCAGCGGTCGCAGCGCGGTCCAGTCGACCACCAGGTCCAGGCGCGTGTCCGCAACCCCGATCAGGTCGCCCAGTGTCGAGCTCGCACCGTCCTCGGAGGACACCGGGGTGTCGAGTGAGGTCGGCGCGAAGAACTGCTCTGCGGCCAGGGCCTCGGCGACCTCGGTCGCCTCGGCGCCGACATGCTCGGCCAGTTCCTGCAGCGTGGGGGTGCGCCAGGTCTGCTCGGCCAGCGTCTCGCGGGCTTCCTTGACCTCGGCGCCGAGTTCCTGCAGGCGACGCGGGATGCGCACCCACCGTCGGCAGTCGCGGAAGTGGCGGCGCAGGTGCCCCAGGATCGTCGGGCGGGCGAAGTACTCGAAGTCGATCCCCCGGTCCGGGTCGAAGCGGGACAACGCCTCCATCAGACCGACGCACGCGATCTGCCGAAGGTCCTCCTCGTTCTCGCCCCGATTGACGTACCGGCGGGCACACGAGGTGGCGAGCCAGGAGTAGCGCTCGACCAGGAGCGCGCGACATTCCTGTGCCCAGGGTTGGTCGGCCTTCAGACCGGCGAAGAGCTCGGCCTCGGTTCTGCTCGACGGGTCGCGACGGGCGACCGGAGTCGCGGTCGGCACGAGGCGCAGGCGCGGCGCGGGCGCTTTCGGAACGGGAACTTGCTGGAAACGCGGATCAGCGAGGGACATGAGACACCCGGGGGGAGTGGGCCCACGTCTCGAGCACGGCACTGACGATGAAGTCCTGCCCGCGCACCCGGTTCCGGACACCCTGTTCCAGTGAGCAGATTTCCGCTTTGCTCTGATCACACGGGGTAAGAGACCTGAACGGATCCTCTCGGCGCCGCACGGAGTTGAGCGCACTGCCCATCAAGGACTACGAGGACGCGACCGGTGCGCTCCCGAGCGGAGACCAGGCGCCGACCGAGGCTGCACGGATGCAACGGGTCGGCGAGCGGCTGGATCAGCTGGCCCAGTCGCTGCACGAGCTCCGCGACCGCCGGGACGCGGCCGTCGATGCCGGCCGGGCCGCGCGCTCCCGGGAGGCAGCCCGCAACGCGGTCGAGATGGTGAACACCCGGCTGGCGGAGGCTCAGGCCGAGTTGGAAGGGCTCAGGACCGCGATGCACAACCGCGGCGTGATCGAACAGGCAAAAGGAATGCTGATGCTGCGCCTGCAGGTGGACGAGAACCAGGCATTCGAGTATCTGCGGGCACTGTCAAACCGGACGAACCGCAAGCTCGCTGACGTCGCCTCAGAGGTCATACTCACGCGTGCCGGCGAATCGGCGATGGAGTGAGCGCCCCGGAGCGTGTCGTCGTGGTCGGTGCGTCGGCCGGCGGAGTCGAGGCGCTGCGCCAATTCGTGGCGGCCCTGCCCGCGGACCTCCCGGCCGCGGTCTGCGTCGTGCTCCACATTCCGGCCAGCGCGCCGAGCGCCTTGGCGGGCATCCTCGACCGCGCGGGACCGCTGCCGGCGGTGCCGGCGGTGCAGGGCGACAAGCTCCGCGCCGGCGTCGTCGTCGTCGCCGGACCGGACCACCACCTGCTGGTCGGCGAGACCGAGGTGGGCGTCAGCCGCGGCCCCCGGGAGAACGGCCACCGGCCGGCGGTCGATGTCCTGTTCCGCACCGCAGCGCGGTGGTGGGGGCCCCGCGCCTCGGCCGTCGTGCTGTCCGGTTCCCTCGACGACGGCGCCGCCGGGGTGGCGGCCGTCGCCGCGCGCGGCGGCGACATCTACGTGCAGAACCCGGACGGCGCGCCCTACGCCGGCATGCCGAAGGCGGCGCTGGCCGCGGTCCCCGGGGCGGCCACCGGAACCCCCGGCGACCTGGCCAAGTTGGTGGCGGAGCGGTGCCAGACGGTACCGGCTGCCGTAGCCGAGGTCGACGAGGTTCTTCGGGTGGAGACCGACATGGCGGATCTGAACGAAGAAGCCCATGCGCAGCACGTGCGGCCGGGGACTCCCGCCGGCGTCGCCTGTCCGGATTGCGGCGGCGCGATGTTCGACCTGGTAAGTGAGGCGATGCTTCGCTTTCGCTGCCGCGTCGGTCACGCCTGGTCGCCGGAGTCCCTGTTGACGCGCCAGATCGAGGAAACCGAAGCCGCCCTGTGGACGGCGATCCGGACGCTGGAGGAGGGAGCGGCGGTGCAGCGCCGGCTGGCCGACCGCCGGACGGGGGCCGCCCGCGACCGCTACCTCGAACGCGCAGCCGAGGCTGACGCCAGCGCCGCCACCATCCGCGACCTGTTGCGGGACGATGCGGCGGTCCAGGGCGCCTCCGGCTGATCGTGCCCTGACGGGCGGACCGCCGCCAGCCCGCCCGCAGGGGCGGAGTACGAGTAGTTTGCAGGCATGGCCACTGCTCCCGACGCCGAGTTCGAGGCGTTGCTGGAGTTCCTCCGCGACAGCCGCGGCTTCGACTTCACCGGCTACAAGCGACCCAGCCTGATGCGGCGGGTGCGGCACCGGATGAGTCAGGTCGGGATGACGACCTTCCCGGACTACCAGGACATGCTCGCGCTGAACGCCGAGGAGTTCACGGCGCTGTTCGACACGATCCTGATCAACGTCACCGGGTTCTTCCGCGACGCGGACTCCTGGGATCACCTGGCGAAGGAACTGGTCCCCGAGCTGCTGGCGGCACGCCCCGCCGGCTCGCCGATCCGGGTCTGGAGCGCCGGCTGCGCGACCGGCGAGGAGGCCTACTCCGCCGCGGTGGTCCTGGCGAACCTGTTGGAACCCGATGAGTTCCGCGCGCGGGTGAAGATCTATGCGACCGACATCGACGAGGACGCTCTCACCCGGGCACGGGCGGCGGTCTACGACGAGGGGCAGATGCGGGAGGTGGGCGCCGAGACTCGCGCCGCGCACTTCGAACAGATCGGGAGCCGGTGGGCGTTCCGCAGCGACCTGCGCCGCTCGGTGATCTTCGGTCGCAACGACCTGGTGGCCGACGCTCCCATCAGCCGGGTGGACCTGCTGCTCTGCCGCAACACGCTGATGTACTTCAACGCCGAGACCCAGGCGACGGTGCTGCGGCGGTTGCACTTCTCGCTAGCGGATTCCGGCATCCTCTTCCTCGGCAAGGCGGAGATGCTGCTGTCACACGGAGCGCTCTTCGTCCCGACCGACCTGCGCCGCCGGTTCTTCCGCAAGGTGCCTCGCACGACGGCGCTCGCCTACCCGTCCCCCGGCCGGGTCGACGTCCTCGACGGCGGCGCGGACCCCCAGGCGCTGGACCAGCTACGCCGGCAGGCTCTCGCGGCCAACCCGGTCGCCACCTTGCTGATCGATGCCGACGGCACGCTGGTCGGCATGAACGCCCGCGCGGAAGCGCTCTTCTCGCTGCTACCGACGCACATCGGACGACACGTGCGTGAGCTGGAAGTCTCTTTCCGCCCGGTTCCCCTCGTTCCGCCGATCACCCAGGTGCTCACCGAACGGCGCTCGGTCGCGCTGCGCGAGGTCGAATGGAACCGGTCACCTGAGGACCGGGTGATCCTGGACCTCCAGCTGACCCCCCTGTTCGATGCGGACGGGGTTCCCACCGGCGTCTCGGTGATGGCGACCGATGTCACCCGGTACTGGCATCTGCAACGCGATCTGGAGACCAGCAACCGTCAACTCGAGACGGCGTACGAGGAGTTGCAGTCGACCATCGAGGAGTTGGAGACCACCAACGAGGAACTGCAGTCCACGGTGGAGGAACTCGAAACCACCAACGAGGAACTGCAGTCCTCGAACGAAGAGCTCGAGACGATGAACGAGGAGCAGCAGTCGATCAACGACGAGTTGCAGTCGATCAACGATGAACTGCGAGACCGCACGCAGGAGCTGCGGGAGAATTCGGACTTCATCTCCACGATCCTGTCCAGCCTGCGTTCGGCGGTCATCGTCGTGGACCTCGACCTCCTCGTACGCACCTGGAACGTACGCGCCGAGGACCTGTGGGGCGTGCGCAGCGAAGAGGCCGCCGGCCAGCACCTGCTCGGACTCGACATCGGGCTCCCGACCGACGCCCTCAAGCCGCTGGTCCGCCGCCTGCTCGCCGATGAGAGCGGCGGCGAGCTGCGCTTGGACACCCTCAATCGCCGGGGCCGGGTCGTGCCGGTGCGTGTGGTCGGCAGCACACTGCGCTCCAACGGCAAGCCCACGGGCGCTGTTCTCGTCATCGACGAGCTCGAAGCACGGGACGGCCCCTTTCCGACCGGATCCTGACACGCGGAATGCCCGCTGCGGTTGCGGGAAGCACGGTAGGGACCGCTCACAACCGGGTTCGACCGCGAGAAGGAGACGTCGATGACGCAGCCGTCCGACGACGCCGAGATCTACAACGGCTACAGCGTCGACGACGAGGACCAGCCGCAGTCCTCCGGCGACAGCCTGGTGGACGACCGTGGCCTCAAGGAGCCGCTGGACGAGGGGTACTCCCCGCCGGAGAAGTGGTCGGCCGGGCAGCGCTACGGCAACACGGAATTCGAGGAGTCCGCGGGCGAGTCCCTCGACCAGCGCCTCGCGCAGGAAGTGCCCGACGTGAGCGCCGAGGAGGGCGAGTCGGTCGGCGGCGAGGTCGGCGCCGAGCGCGCGGGGCGGCTCGTCGAGGACGACGCCGGCGCCCGCACGGACACCGACAAGGATCTGTTCGCGACCGACATCGGCATCGACGGGGCCGGGGCGTCAGCCGAAGAAGCCGCCGTGCACATCATTCCCGACGACGCGACGATCTGACGCCTCGCCAGATCCTCACACCGGCGCGGGCCGGCTCAGCGCCAGCACGCACCAGACGGCCTTGCCGTCCGGCCTTGGCCGTACGCCCCAGCGCTGGGACAACGTAGCCACGAGCAACAGGCCCCGGCCGTGCTCGTCGTCGACAGCGGGTCGCAACCGGCGGGGCAGGAACGGCGCCGTGTCACTGACCTCGATCATCAGGGCGTCGCGGGTGTGGCGCAGCCGGATCTCCACCGGGGCCGTCCCGTGGGTGAGCGCGTTGGTGACCAGTTCGCCGACGAGCACCTCGGCATCCGCGCACCGTTCCGGCCCGACCTGCCAGCTCGTGGCGATGCGGCCCACCCAGTGGCGAGCCGTGGCCACGGTCTGCGCTGTGTCGCCCGCCGCGAAACGCACGGTCGGCACCACCGGACTCTCGAGGGGGACCCGGGCGAGCAGCACGGCCACGTCATCGTCCTGGCCCGCGGGGAGCATCCGCGCGACGAGGCAGGCGGGCAGACCTGCGAGGTCGTCCGCCGACTCGGCGATCTCCTCGATCAGGAGCGCGATGCCGGCGTCGATGTCACGATCGCGCCGCTCCACCAGGCCGTCGGTGTAGAGCGCCAGCATCGAGCCGGCCGCCATCGGCACCGTCTGGTCGAAGAGCGTGAGCGGGCCGCTGCCCAGCGGAGCGCCGGCGCTCCCCGAGAGTCGCTCGACGGATCCGGCCGGCGCGACCAGGAGCGGCGGCAGGTGGCCGGCGTTGGCGAACGTCAGGCTGTGCTCGACCGGGTCGAAGACGGCATAGACGCAGGTGACGATCTGGTCGTCGCCCAGCTCACGCACCGCGCCGTCGCAGAGCTCCAGGAGGTCGGCCGGGGGCAGATCCAGCCGGGCGTAGGCCCGGATGGCGGCGCGGAGCTGACCCATGACCGCGGCAGCTCGCACTCCGCGGCCCATGACGTCGCCCACGACCAGGGCGGTACGGCCGGCTCCGAGCTCGATGACGTCGTACCAGTCGCCGCCGACCTGGGTGCCCTCGACGCCGGCCGAGTAGAAGCTGGCGATCTGAAGGTGCTCGGGGTCGAAGTCCAATCCGGGCAGCAGGCTGGCCTGGAGTTCCTCGGCGATCTGGTGCTCGCGGGCGGCGACCTCTCGGGCGGCGACGTCCATCGTTGTCCGCCGGGCGGCTCGCCGCTGCTCCCCGACGTCCTGGATCGACCCGCGCACAGCGACGGCGTTGCCGTCCACGTCGCGGATGGCTTCGCCGACGATCTCCATCAGGATCTCCGCGCCGTCGCCGGTGCGGACAAGCGCGTCGTACGCGATGGGGACTCCGTCGAGAGCGCCGTCGAGAGCGGCCCGAGCCTGGGGACGGTCCTCCGGACGCAGCAGGATGTCGAGAGCGCTCTCGAAGTCCAGCGTCGCGATCTGATCCGGCGTCATTTTCAGCATCCGGCCGAACTCTGGCGAGGTGGCGAGGCGACCCCTGGCCAGGTCGACCTCCCACGAGGCAACCCGGGCGAGGCGCTGCGTCTCGTCGAGCAGCGCCCGGCTGGTCTCGAGTTCGAGCCGCGCGCGCCGGGCGCGGTCGAGCTCGACGTTGGCGCGCACCCGGGCCATCAGCTCTCGGGCCGAGAACGGCTTGGTGAGGTAGTCGTCAGCACCGGCGTCCAGACCTTCGTACACGCCGTCCTCGCCGGCCCGGGCGGACAGCAGGATGATCGGCAACGTCGCAGTCCGCGGGTTCGCGCGCAGGGTGGCCACCAGCGCGAAGCCGTCGACGTTCGGCATCATCACGTCGCTCAGCACCAGGTCGGGGAGGACCCGCTCGATGTGCCGCAGAGCGTCGGCGCCGTCCACCGCGAGTTCGACCCGGTAACTGCGGGCGAGCAGGGACGCGAGGTAGGTGCGCATGTCCGCGTTGTCCTCGACGACGAGCACGCAAGGCCGATCCGCGTCGGCCGGCCCGGGTGCCGTGGAGGCGACATCGGACGCTCCCGCCGGGTCCACCCACCGGGCGGCCTCGTCCACGAAGTGGCGAAGGTCGAGCACACCGTCCCCGCCGCCGGGCGCCTCACCAGGCCGAACCGACTCGACCGGGACGCGGACGGTGAACGCGCTGCCGACGTCGGGAGCGCTCTCCACCCCGACCTCGCCGCCGAGCAGCGTGGCGAGTTCGGCCACCAGCGCCAACCCGATCCCGGACCCCTCGTGGGAGCGCGACTTCGCCCCGTGCACCCGGGAGAACCGCTCGAACAGCCGCCCCTGCTCGCTGGGATCGATCCCGATCCCGCTGTCCCGGACCGTCAGCTCGGCGCTCCCGGCCGGCGAGCCCGCCGGTGGCAGCTGCAGCTCCACCGAGATGCTCCCCGTGAACGTGAACTTGACCGCGTTGGACAGGAGGTTGAGCACGATCTTGGTCCACAGCTCGCGGTCCATCCGGACCGGCGCGGCATCGGCGGGGACGTCGACCCGCAGGGTCAGGCCCGCGTGGGTGGCCACCGAGTCGAACATGCCGGACAGCTCCGCGGTGAGCCGGGCAAGGTCCACGGGCTCCGGGTGCGGCACCACGCGGCCGGCCTCAAGACGGGAGAAGTCGAGCAGGGTGTTGACCAGACCCAGCAGACGCTGCGTGTTGCGTTGCGCGAGCTCGAGGCGGACGCGCTGCCGATCGGGCAACGGATGCGCCCGGTCGGCGATCGCGTCCTCCAGCGGCCCGAGCATCAACGTCAACGGCGTGCGCAGCTCGTGGCTGATGTTGGTGAAGAACGCGGTCTTGGCCCGGTCCAGCTCTGCGAGGTCCTCGGCCCGGTGACGTTCGTGCTCGTACGCCGACGCGGCGGCCACCGCGGCAGTAACCTGACGGGCAATCAGCTCCAGAAAGCCGCGGTAGCCGTCGTCGAACGGGCGGTACCGATTGATGCCCGCGACGAACCACGCCCGCGGGGCAGCGCCCGGCTGGAGCGCCAGGGGGATCACCAGAGCCTGCTCCGGCGGGCCCGGCTGAACTCCGCACGGCAGTTCGGCGAAGCGGCCCGCGAGATCGACCACGGCGGGGCCGGCTATCGGCAGCGGCCAACCGGAATCGCCTCCGATCTCCAGCCGCGTCGGTGTGGCCGGGTGCTGGTCGTCGAGCCCGACGGCGCAGGCGAGTTCGGCCGCCGGCGGATCGTCCTTACCCTCCTCGGCGGCGACGTAGAACAACGCGAACGGGAGGTCCGAGCGGTTGCGTCCCAGCTGGTCGCACGAGGCGGAGAACACCTCGGACGGGGTGAGGAGGGCCGAGACCGCCGAACCGAGTTCTCGCAGGGTCGCCATCCGGCGGGCCGAGATGACCCGGTCGGTGTCCTCGCTGACCACGCAGAGCATCCCGGCGACCGCGCCGTCGTCGTCGGCCAGCGGACTGTAGGAGAACGTGTGGTACGTCTCCTCGGGGTAGCCGGAGCGCTGCAGGTACAGCCGCAGTCCCTCGTCCCACGTGGCTTGGCCCGTGCTCAGCACGCGATCGATCCGGGGCCCGATCTCGGGCCAGATCTCCGCCCACACCTCCCGCGCGGGACGGCCCAGCGCCCAGGGGTACTTGGACCCGAGCGTGTCCCGGCGGTAGGCGTCGTTGCAGAAGAAGGTGAGCTCCGGGCCCCAGGCCATCCACATCGCAAACCGCGACCCGAGCATGGTTCCGGACCGTGGTGTGCAGGCTCTGCGGCCAGGTGGCGGGCAGCCCGAGGGGCGTCGCGGCCCAATTCACAGCGGCGAGATCGCGCTCCAGCGTGGCGTCGGAAATCTGGGCTCCCGACCTCGAGGGCAGGCTGCCGGCGGTCCCCGCGCGGTTGCGCGGAGCAGGCCGCCTGCTTGACCTCGGTCGAAGTTTGACCCGCGCAGCGTGGTTGGGCAAGGCACGAGCCGACCGGCGGAGCCTGGTACGCGTCGCCGGTGCGTCCGGCGCTGCACAATGGCGGGATCGGACGCGATTCGGCGAGGAGGTCAGATGCCGGCGACGCCGGAACTGGTTCTCGAGGCCGAACCCGACGCTGCGACGCGAGCCCGGCGGTTCGTGTCGGAGGCGCTCGCCGACGCGCCCGAGGACACCGTCAGCACCGCCGAGCTCGTGGTGACCGAGCTGGTCACGAACGCGGTGCTGCACGCAAAGGCTCCGATCGTGGTGCGAATTCGCCGCACCGACGGCGGGGCCCGGATCGAGGTCGAGGACGGTGGGCGTCATCTGCCGATCGCCCCGCCGTTGAATCCGCACTCGATGACCGGGCGGGGACTCGCCCTCGTCGCCGCTACCGCTGCCGGCTGGGGGGTCGAGCCCGCCGCGAAGGGACGCAAGACCGTCTGGGCGGAGGTCAGCTCCCACGGCCCCGGGCCCGCGAACCTCGCAGAACTCGACTTCACCAACTTCGAGCAACCCGGCACGTCCGCGACCGGCGAGCCCGTGTTCACGGTACGGCTGGGGTCGGTTCCCACCGACCTGCTGCTGGCCGCGAAGGGCCACGTGGACAACGTCCTGCGTGAGTTCCACCTCGTGACCTCGGGTGCGGAGGCTTTCGAATCCCGGCCGCCACCGGAATTGGCGCGACTGATCGAGACGATGGCCGAGGAGTTCGCCCTGGCTCGAACCGAGATCAAGCGGCAGGCGATCGACTCGGCCGAGCGCGGGGATCAGGAGACCGAGCTGGTGCTCACCCTGCCGGTCTCGGCCGCCGCCGCGGGCGAGCGCTACCTGGCCGCGCTGGACAAGGTCGACGCCTACGCGCGGTCCGCCGCGCTCCTCACGTTGGAAACGCCGCCTGCGCACCGGGTGTTCCGGCAGTGGTACGTCCAGGGCCTGATCGACCGGTTGCGTGCACTCGCCGCCGGCGGGCCACTGCCGGTGGTGCCGTCGTTCCCCCAGGCCCTGGCGGCCGAGGTCGGTCGCCTGTCGGAGCTGCGCGATGTTTCGGACCGGCTGACCCGGCTGCAACTGGTCACCGGTGAGCTGAGCCAGGCACGGTCCGTCGCCGACATCGCAGGCACCCTCACCGTCAGCGCCTCCCGGTACCTCGACGCGGTCAGCGCCGCCGTCCACCTCGTCCGCGGGGGTCACCTCGAATGGCTCAAGGTCGACGAGGCCGGGAATGTCCCGTGGACCGACGAGGATCCCATCCCGCTCGGTGCCGACGACCCGGTGGCGGAGGTGGCACGGACCCGGACGCCGCTGGCACTGCGCGGTCGGGCGGTTTCCGAGCTCTTCCCGGAGATCGCCGGAACGCTGGCCGAGGACCGCTGTCTGCACATCGCACCACTGGTCGTCGGCGCGGAGTGCATCGGTGTGCTCGGCTTTGTCTTCCCTCTTGTCGGGCTCGATGAGGAAAGCCGGACCTCGATCGTCGTCACGCTGGCCGACACGGTGGCCCAAGCGCTGGAGCGCGCGCTCACCTCCGAGCGCGCGGCCGAGGCCAATGCGAAGCTGGCCGCCGCCAACGAGCGGCTGGCCTTCATCGCGGACGCCTCGATCGCGTTGTCCGGCACGCTGGACTACGAAGCGACCATCGCCGCGATCCCGAACCTGATGGTGCCCCGGTTCGCCGATTGGTGCACGCTGCAGTTGATGGACGGCGGTGCGCTGCGGATGGTCGCGATCACCCACGCCGACCCCGACCTCGCCGTGCTGGCCCAGCAGATCCTGCAGCGTTATCCCGTGCGGCCGGACACCGACGTGGGCGCCGACCGGGTCCTGCGGACCGGCCGGCCGGAGCTGATCGACCCGGTGACCCCCGAGATGGTCGAGGCGGCCGCGATCGACGCCGGTCACCGGGACCTCATGAACGCCCTCGGGCACAACAGCGTCCTGGTCGTACCGCTCGCCTACGGCGACGAGTTGACCGGCGTCCTCACCCTGATCTACTCCGACCCGAGCCGGCACTACGACGCCGGAGACATCCCGTTCGCCCAGGACATCGCCCGCCGGATCGAGGTCGCGCTCCGCTCGGCGGCCACCTACCGCGAGACGAAGGGCGAGCTCGCCGACGTGCGCCGCGTGGCCGACGCTGCACAGCAGGCGATCCTCGCTCCACCCCCGGCCGTGATCGGACCGGTGGCGCTGGCCGCGCGGTACGTGGGCGCGGCCGCGGAGGCCCAGGTCGGCGGGGACCTCTACGAGGTGGTCGCGCGGCCCGGATCGGTGCGGTTGCTGATCGGCGACGTGCGCGGCAAGGGGCTGACCGCGGTCCGGACCGCCACGATCGTCCTGGGCGAGTTCCGGGCGGTTGCCGCCGAGCTGGACGATCTGACCGCGGTGGCCCGGCAACTGGACCTCCGGCTGCGCCCGCACCTCGGCGAGGAGGACTTCGTCACCGCCCTGCTCGCCGAGATCCACGACGACGGCAGCTTCTCCGTCACATCCTGCGGACATCCCCCCGCGTTCCTGCTGACGGGTGATCAGATTCGCGACGTCGGCACCGAGTTCTCGCTGCCGCTCGGGCTCGGCGCGAACCCCGTCGCGGCGACCGGACAACTGGTTCCGGGCGACCGGCTGCTGCTCTACACCGACGGCGCGATTGAGGCCCGCGGCGCCGACCGCGAGTTTCTGGACTTCCGCGAACTGCTCCGGCCCGCGCTCGCCCGCGACCACGTCGGCGTTCTGGACGGGGTACTCACCGCACTCCGCCGCAAGGCGGCCGGCTCCCGCCTCAACGACGACCTCGCGCTCCTGATCGCGGAGTACCGTGGCTGAGTGTCCGTGACGATGTCATCATCACCAACAGTCCGCGGCTAGGACAGGTCCTTCACGAGGCGGGCGGCCTCCTTGGCCTCCTTCTTCGCCGCGGTCAGTTGCTTCTTCGCCCAGTCCAGCTGTGACATCAAGTCCTCGACGGTCGCGGTGAGCTCGTCCACCCGGCGGTCGGCCTCTCCCGCCGTTTCGGTGGCCTCGGCGAGTTCGCGTTCGCGTTCCTCCGCCTCGAGGCGCTCCGCCTCACGCGCCGCCTCCTCCGCGGCGGCTTTCACCGCCGCCTTCGCGGCGGCGCGGTCCTTCGCGGAGGACTTGCCGCTCCCGGTCTCCGGCTTCGACTCCGGCTTCGACTCCGCCTTCGGTGCCGCCTTCTGGCCTGCCTCCGGCGTCGGAACCGCGACGAGCGTGGCGAGCGCCGGCATCTCGCCGAACCCGGCCCAGACCAGCGCTCTGGTCAGGCGCCCGCTGCGCACCGCGGTGCCGAATTCCTCGGTGGCGAGCGCGGCGGTGAGGGTGGTCTCGATCTCGTCTGCGACGGCGGCGCTGACCGACTGGCCGAGTTCCTCGGCCAGTGCGCGGGCCTGCTTGGCCAGCGCGGGCACCCGCAGGTTGCGCTCGCGGCTCAGCGACCGGATCCGATCCGGGTCACGGGCCCGCTCGGCCGCACGCAGGTCGTCGCCGAGCTCGAGGAGGGCGTCGACGTCCTGGGGGTGCTGCCGCACCAGTTGGTTGACGACCCACGCCGAGGTGGACGGCTTGGGCAGGGCGGTGATGTCGGCCGCGAGGTCGGACTGCTTGGCCGACTTCGCCGCCTTGGCAGCGGCGTTGCGTGCGGCCGTGAAGTCCGAGGCGGGCAGCCCGTACAGCTCGTCGGCGACGGCACCGAGATCGTCAGCCATGCGGGAACGTTAGAGCAGATCCGGGCTCGGCAGCTCGAACACGGCGAACGCGGTGCCGATCACCGGATGCGCGACGTTGCGGACGGCCGACGCCGGAGACCCTGCGCCGGCTGCGGCACGCGGTCCTGGACTATCAGGCGGGCGCGCTGCAGGACGACGCCACCGCCCTCCTGGTCGAGTGGCGGCGCGGGACCGAGCAGCACCTGCTGCCCGAGACAGTTTGAACAGAGCGGTCTGCCACGCCGTGCCGAGTGCCGCAGCACGAGCGTCATCGGGTACTTACGGGCCGGCGCGAAGCGCCTAAGCCAGATCGTCGCGGCGGGTGACCGCGCTGGCTTCGTCCCGGCGCGGGGTGAGCAGAACCGCGAGCAGGAGCATCCCGGCGACCAGCGCTGCGTGGAGCACGTTGTCGGCGTCGTTGACCGGCAGGAAGTTCGCGTCGCTGTCCTGGTCGATCACCAGTCCGTAGACCAGCACGGCGGCGTAGATGATCGCGCCGCCGTAGAGGAATCCCGAGGCACCCTTCACCGAGCGGGCCAGGGCCAGGCCGGCGATGCCGAAGCCGAGGTGCACGAGGTTGTGCAGGATCGAGACGTGGAAGACGCCCAGCAGTTCGGCCTGCCCGCCCATCTCCGTGTCGTCGTGGGTGCCGAGGAACTCGAGATCACCGGCGTTGGTCGTGAGGCCGGGGATGAAGCCGGCGATGCCGACGAGCACAAAGGTGGCGGCGACGACGGTGGCCGCGAGACGCAGGTGCTGGGCCTTGCGGCTGTCCGTTCCTCGGGAGCGCTCGCCGGTGGGCGGCGTGGTGGCGTGTCGCATCTGGACCTCCAGTGCGGACGGGGCGGCCGGGACCCTCCCGACCGGCGAGCCGTAACTATCCGGAACGGGTGTCCACAAACGGGTCCCGCCGGCACCTGCTGCAGTGGCCGCACGGCTGCGCCACCGGCTCACCGAAGTGGTCGAGGAAGGCCGCTCGCAGGCAGCCCGGGCGCTGCGCCAGCTCGCGCAGTTCCGGCGCCGCTCCCGGGCTGAGCACGGCGACGCAGAGATCCGCCTGCGCCGCCTCCACGTCCTGGCGCCAGCTCTCGATCGAGGGCGGGTCCTCCACCACCAGCAGCGGCAGTCGAGCCCGCGGGATTGGCGGCAGCGCTGCTGCGGCCACCACGAGCGCGTTCAGACGGCGAGCGCGCCAGGCGGCGAGCGCGGCGGCCGCCCGGGTGGCTCGCATCGGCGGCGGTGCCCAGACCTCGGCAGACAGGCCACCAGCGGTGAGCCGGTCGGCCCGGCGTTGCGCCGCCTCCCGGCTGGAACAGACCACCAACGCCCGCCGCGCTTCGCCCACCAGTTCGGCCACCGCGGCGCCCCGGGCCCGGGCGCTGCCGACGACGCGGAGGTCGAGGGTGCTGCCGGGGTCCCAGCCACCGCCGGCCTGCACGGGGCTTCGCAGGCCGAAGGCCGCGACGAGGGCTTCGCGGTGTGCGGGGTCGGCCCGGGGGGCCAGCACCAGCAAAGGCGGGTCGCCGAAGTTCGCTCGGGCCGCCTTGACGTCTGCGGCCTCCCCGGGGCTCAGCCGGTCCGCCCGGTCCACGACGATCAGACCGATCTCATCTGACGGCAGGTCAGCGTGCACACGGTCCGCGGACGTGAAGACGAACTCGGGCGGCTCGGTCTCGTCGCGCATCGCGAGCAGGTCGGCCGGGCCGGGAGCCCGGGCGGTGAGCGACGCCGGATCGCCGGACGGAACCTCGCGCGGCGGGGGTCCGACGACCGCGGGGACGGCCCCCGAGCGCGGGAGCAGGGGTGGGGAGATCCACCACGTCAGGCCCTTCGTCATGAGGCCGGCGAGCAGACCCCCGGTGGATCCACCGGTACCCGGGCGCATCACGAGCAGGACGTCGCGGCCGGCGGAGACCGCTTCGGCCGCGGCGACCTGCGCGGGCCGGGCCTCGTCCAGGCCGAGCGCTCGGGCTGCTGCCTTCAGGTCCAGTCCGTCGCCTCGGATCGGCCACCGGGGGAAGACGTCCGCGGGCCACACGTACCCTTCGGGTTCCTCGCTCAGCCCGGCAGCCTCGACGAGAAACCGCTCGGCGTACCACTCCGGTTCCTTGCGCAGCAGGGCGAAGCGGTGCGAGCGGTGCAGCGGTTCCCAGCCGAACCACGGGGGCAGCGGCGGGTCGTCGGGTTCGACGCCGCCGGACCAGTCCAGGAATTTGTCGGCCAGCGTGTCGGCGTAGCCGCGGCGCTTCCACTCGCGGCAGTTCTCGCGGCCGTAGCGCACCAACCCGGGCACGAACCCGCGCCACATCCGGACCGCCGGATGGTTGCGCCACGCGTAGGTCTCGAAGGTCAGGGCCCGCAGGATCTGGAACGTCTCGACGCGCTGCTTGCCCAGCCGCCGGTCGTCGAGCACCACGCAGCTCGCACGCAGGTCGGGATAGGGCAGGAACGTCTGCACCCCGAAGTCCTGCCCGGCTCGGCCGTGCTCATCCGCTGTTTTCGCTCCGGCGCCTCGGGCAGAACGCTCCGGACATGCCCGAAGGACACCTGATCCATGCCTTCGCCGATCGGATCCGCACCGACCTGGCGGGTTCGGAACTGCGCGCGAGTTCGCCGCAGGGGAAATTCGATCCCGGCCGGCTGGACCGGCACCGGCTGCTCGACGTCCGCGCCGTCGGAAAGCATCTGCTCTACGACGTGGAGAACGCTCCCGTGCTGCACGTCCACCTGGGCATGCGCGGCCTGTTCCTGCGCTACCCGGACCCGTCCACTGCTCCCCGGGGCGGCACCCGGCTGCGCCTGACCGGGCCGGACGTCGCCTGGGATCTGATCGCGCCCTCGACCTGCGAGCTCCTCGACACTCCGGCCCTCAACCGGCTGCTCGGCGGGCTCGGGCACGATCCGCTCGGCCCGGACGACCGCGAGGGGGCGATGCGGGCGCTGCGCGCCTTCCCCGGCGCCGTCGGCGCCGCGGTGCTCGACCAGTCCGTCTGGGCCGGCGTGGGCAACGCCTGGCGCGCGGAGTTGCTCTACCTCGCCCGGCTGCACCCCTCCACATCCTGCCGTGATTTGACGGAGGCACGGGCTGCCGACCTCTGGGACCTCACCCGTCGCCTGATGGCCCTCGGCCGCGATGCTGAGCAGATCGTCAGCGACCCCGACGCCCCCGACGAGCGCTGGGTCTACAAGCGTGCGACCTGCCGCGGCTGCGCCTCCGAGGTACAGACCGCCCAGATCGCGGGCCGGACCGCCCACTGGTGCCCCGCGGAGCAGAACTGACCGCTGGGGATGTCAGGCCTCCGCGCGGGCTTCCAGAGCACCGGGAAGTTGTTGGGCCGCGCAGTAGGCGTGGTGCAGGAAATCCGCCCCGGCGACGGCGGCGAGCGTGCTCGCCACCAGCCGGGTCGGGCCCGGTGCGAGGACGAGACCCACGGCGAGGCCGGTCGCGATCCACTGGCCGAGGCAGAACGGGCAGGTCAGCAGTTCGCCGACGATGTGCTGCGCGCCGTTTCCGCGGGGGGCGTCGTTGACCTCGTTCGCCGCCCCGTCGCCGGCCCGGCGGGTGAACGGGGCACGCAGCGGCGCCGTCACCTTGTCCTTCGACAGCAGCCGCGCGCCCTTGTAGGTGGCCAGGGCCAGCCGGGCGGTGTCCCAGGCCGAGAGCGTGGGCACAACTGCGCCGCGCTTCCGCGCCGCCAGCGCCGAGAGCGCGACCGCCCCGGCGTAGGCCGACATGGCGGCAAGGTGACCGGTCTCGTTGGTGTCCGAGCCGTAGTCCTGACGGATGCTGCGGTCCAGAACGTCGGAAACGCTCACCCGCGGAAACCCTCCATCTGCACGTGCACAACCTGTCTGACCCGGGCAAGCGGGCGGGTCGGCGACGTCACTGGCGCACCGAGCGTTCGAGCGTGGCCAGGTGCGACCGTGCCGCCGTCAGCACCGTGCTGCGCTTGGAGTTCTCCTCCTCGAACGCGAGCACCGTGCGAACCTCTTCCACCGCCCCGAGCTCGCGAATGGCCCGGGCGGCGTCGGCGGCGTTCATCGCGTCGTAGCTGCGGATGGGCAGCTCCGAAGGAAGCGTCACGTCGACGTCGAGGTCCACGGCGGCCTCGGCCAGCGGCACGCCGTCGACGACCATCTCGGGCTCACGCGGTTCGGCGACGGGCTCCACGCGCGGCGCAGAGGCCTTCTTGATGGGCGAGGCGGCCGGACCCGGGTCAGGCATCACCCGGGCGGTCGGTTGCGGCGCGGACCGATGGGCCTTCTTGTAGATCAGGGCGGCCGCGCCGGCAAGCACGGGAAGCGGCAGCTTCGCCAGCCTGCGCGTCGTGCGAAACGCAAATCGCGGGAGGGCGAGGACCGGAGACTTCATCAGGGTTCCTTCGGGTCGGCAACCTTTACCGGGTAGCTGCCCGAGGGACGAACCGGCATTCACCGGCGCGCGCGCTGCTGGTCACATTCGGCCGCGTGTCATTCAGACCTTCAGCGTGAACCAGACGGCTTTGCCGTCGAGGTCCTCTTCATGACCCCAGGCGTCGCTGATGACGTCCACCAGCATCAGGCCGCGGCCACCTTCAGCGTCCGCGTCGGCATCGCGCGGCTGCAGGGGAGAGCCCGGATCGGAGTCGCGCACCCGGACCTGCAGGCTGTCGTCGCCCGCGCATCGCACTTGAAGTTCGATGGGCGGGGCGCCGTACCGGATCGCGTTGGTGACGAGCTCAGAAACCAGCAGCTGCGCCTCTTCCACCACCGCAGCCTGGTGGCTGCCGCAGCAGGACTCCGCCAGAAATTCCCGCGCCACCCGGGGAGCCGTGTTGTCGGCCGGGAGCACCACCTGACGGGGGCTCATCGTGCACGCCACGGCCTACCTCCTCGATGTCGCAGACCTGCCGAGTGTGGAGCTACCCGGGGCGCCGGGCGAGCAAAACCCTTCGCGCTTGTGGGCCGCGACTCAACCCGATCCCATGCCGTCCACGGCTGAACCTGCCAGCGTCCGGCGGCTGGTGTTTTCGGCCGATACCCGTGGGTATCTCTGCTTTGCCTGAGGGCGGCCGAGGAGAAGGCAGAACTGCGGACGCCTGGCGATCGACAGGCCGGGCGCACGCCACGTTCGGCCGCCTTCAGGACCAAACCCCCGCCGCCGCCGTCCGCCGCGTGATGCGGATCTCGGACGCCGGACGCGTGGCCCGCCGGTCGGCCGGGCAAACCCCTGGCAGCGGCCCGATCGAGGCCGGGGTACGCGGAGGTTCACATGATCGGTTTCATCGTGGCCGGCCTGGTCATCGGTGTCCTGGCCCGTCTGCTCAAGCCCGGGCGGCAGAACCTCAGCCTGCTCGTCACTCTCGCGCTCGGTCTGGTCGGCTCGGTGATCGGCGGCTCCATCGCTGCGGCGATCGGCACCGGCGACATCATGGAACTCGACATGCTCGGGTTCATCTGCGCCGTCGTCGCCGCCTTCCTGCTCATCGGCGTCGCCGAGGCCATTGCCCCGAAGCGCAAGAAGAAGACGCACGCGCACCGCTGAGCCGTCCGCCGCTGGAACAGCCGCCACTGTTCTGACGCTCCATCAGACCGCGACGATCATCTTTCCGTCGTTGTCACCACGCAAGACCCGCCGTAACGCCTCGGGGGCGTTGTCCAGGCCATGGACAACGTCCTCGCGGTGTTTAACGGCGCCGTCCGCGACCCACCCCGCGAGTTTGCTCAACGCCTCGGGGTAGCGGTCGGCGTAATCCATCACGAGAAAGCCCTGCATCCGCCCGCGCTGCCGGATCAGCATCCGGTAGGCCGCCGGGCCGGTGGGGCGCCCGTTGTCGTTGTAGCCGGCGATCGCGCCGCACAACACCACGCGGCCGCCGACGGCCAACCGAGCCAGCGCCAGGTCGAGCACTCCACCGCCGGTGTTGTCGAAGAAGACGTGCACACCGTCGGGGCAGGCCTGATCGAGCAGATACGGCAGGTCCGGCGAGCGGTAGTCCAGCGCCGCGTCGAAGCCGAGATCGAGCAGCCAGGCCCGCTTCGCCTCGGTGCCGGCCAGCCCGACCACGCGGCAGCCGGCGATCTTCGCCAACTGCCCGACGATCGACCCGGTCGCGCCGGCGGCGGCGGAGACCAGAACGGTCTCACCGGGCAGCGGCTTGCCGATGTCGAACAGGCCCCAGTACGCGGTCTGCCCGTTCATGCCCAGCACCCCGAGGGAGAGCACCGGATCCACGCCGGCCGGCAGTTGGGAGGCCTCGGCGGCGGCGTCGAGGACGGCGTACTGCTGCCAGCCGAGCTTGCCCCCGACCCAGGTGCCGAGCGGGAGGCGCGGGTTCCGGGAGTCGACGACCTCACCGACCCCGAGACTCACCATCGGCAGGCCGGGGCGGGCCTCGAACCCGTAGGCGCCGCCCGGGTTCATCCAGATCCGCTGGGCCGGATCGACCGAGAGGTACCGGACCCGCACGACCGCCTCACCCGGCGCAACGTGCGGGACGCGGTCCGTGACCGTCTCGAAGCAGGAGTCGTCCGGCTCACCGGCGGGGTGCTCGCGCAGCAGGATCTTGCGGTTGGCGACCAGGTCCATGCGCCGACCCTGTCACGCACGGGCGGCGCGCGCCTGGCCGGAACCGGGGACGATTCGTCCGCGTACTCCGTTGCCGTGACGGAAAGCGAGCAGCACGATGGCTGCGCACACCTGACGCCCCACCAGTGAAGTCCCGGCCCCAGAACGGACGTCCCATGACCGTCACCGCTCCCCCGGCCCGTCTGGCCTCCGACCGCGTCGCGCACTGGGCGACGGCGATGCCGGATTCGCCTGCCCTCACCTTCGGGGACACCACGTACACCTGGCGGGAGTGGAACGACCGTCTGGAGCGCCTCGGGGGAGCCCTGAGCGCACTCGGGATCGGCCGCGGCCAGGTGGTCGCCACCTACGACAAGAATCACCCGGCGTGCCTGGACCTGACCCTCGCCGCCAGCGGGGTCGGGGCGGCCCACGCGATCGCGAACTGGCGCCTCTCCGCCGAAGAGGTCACCTACGTCCTGAACGACTCCGGGGCCGAGGTCGTCTTCGTCGGAGCCGAGTTCGCGAAGGTGCTCGAGTCGATCCGCGGCTCGCTGCCGAAGGTCCGCGAGGTCGTCGTCGTGGGCTCGGAGGGCGACTTTTCCGACCAGTACGAGGCCCTGCTCGCCGCCGCGACGCCGACGCCGCTGGCCGCCGCCGAGCCGACCGACGTCGCGCTGATCCTCTACACGTCGGGCACCACCGGGTTCCCTAAAGGCGCGATGCTGACGCACGCCAACCTCGTCGCGCACTCCGAAGCACTCCAGCCCGAGTTCCGGACGACGCACACCGATCGCTACCTGCTCGCGATGCCGCTGTTCCACGTCGGCGGCACCTGCCCCGGCCTCGCCTGCGCCCACGTCGGCACGCCCATCACGCTGACGCGCGAGGCCACCCCCGAGCACCTGATGAAGGGACTCGTCGGGGCCACGCACGCGTTCTTCGTCCCGGCGATCTTCGCGGCCATGCTGCAGGCCGGCGACGTCGGGAAGCAGGCGTTCTCCCAGCTGCACCTGCTCTCCTACGGGGCCGCGCCCATGCCGGCGCCGGTGATGCGCGGCTCGCTCGAGGCGTGGCCGCAGGCGAAGTTCCTGCAGGTGTACGGCATGACCGAGCTCTCCGGTGCGGTCGTCGCGCTCGACGACACCGCGCACCGCGACCCCGCCCACCCCGAACGTCTCAGCGCGGCGGGTCGCGCGATGCAGGGCTCGGAGATCCGGGTCGTCGACCCGGCCACGTTGGAGCCGGTGCCGACCGGCGAGTCCGGTGAGGTGTGGGTCCGCGGCGGGACGGTGATGGCGGGCTATCTCGGCAAGCCCGAGGCGACCGCCCAGGCCATCACGGCCGAGGGCTGGCTGCGCACCGGCGACGTCGGGCACCTCGATTCCGACGGCTTCCTGTTCATCTCCGACCGCGTCAAGGACATGATCATCACCGGCGGCGAGAACGTGTACTGCCCCGAGGTCGAGCGGGTGCTCTCCGAGCACCCCGACGTGCTCGAGGTCGCGGTCATCGGCGTCCCCGACGACTCGTGGGGCGAGTGCGTCAAAGCCGTCGTCGTCGCCAAGCCCGGCGCCACCCCCGATCCCGACGGCCTGATCGCCTACGCCCGCGAGCGCCTCGCGCACTTCAAGGCGCCCCGCACGGTCGACGTCCTCGACGAGCTGCCCCGCAACGGCGCCGGCAAGGTCCTCAAGACCGTCCTGCGGAAACCGTACTGGGAAGGCCGCGACCGCCAGGTGTGAGCGATCCGTTGCCGGCGACCGGGACCGGGGCTCCGCACTCCTCGCACACTCCGAGGTCCGGAACCGCCGTGGCCGTGGGGCCCGGGTCGTCGGCCGCCGCAGCGTCCTCGTGGATGACCGGGTGCGACGGCAGATAGATCGCGACCAGGATCAGGCCGACGAAGCAGACGCCGGCGCCGATCCAGCATCCGAACTCCATGGACGCGGTGAACGCGTCCTGGGCGGCGGTGGCGATGGACCCGTCGCCCGTCTGGGCAGAGACGGCCAGCGCGGCACCGACGGAGTCTCGGGCCGGCTCGAGCAGAGTCGGATTGCTGATGGCCTCGGCGAGTTCCTCGCGGTAGACCGAGAGCGACAGACTTCCGATGACGGCGACACCGAGGGTGCCGCCGAGCTCGCGGGTCGCGTCGTTCACCGCTGATCCGATGCCGGCCTTCGCGGCCGGGACGACGCCCATGATCGCCTCGGTCGCCGGGGCGCTGGTGAGCCCCATGCCGATGCCGATGGTCATCATCTGGCCGACGATCGTGGGATACGTCGTGGTGCTGTCGCAGGTGGACACCCAGTAGAACCCGGCGACGAGGAACAGCAGCCCGCCGCAGACCACGACCTTGGTCCCCAGCCGCACCGCGAGCGGGGTGCCGATGAGGGAGGCACCGGCCACCGCGATCGCGACCGGGGTCTGCCGCAGGCCGGCCTCGAGTACGCCCCAGCCGAGCACGAACTGCGAGAACTGGGAGATCAGGAAGATGAAGCCGAACAGCGCGAAGAACGAGAGCGTGACGGCGCCGGAGGCCGCCGTGAAGCGCAGATTGGTGAACAGGCGGACGTCGAGCATCGGCTGGGGGACCTTGCTCTCCCACAGCGCGAACGCGACCAGCAGGCAGACGGCCGCGCCGAAATCGCCGAGGCTGGCGGGGGACCCCCAGCCGCGTTCCGGGGCCTGGATGATCGCGTACACGAGCGTCCCGAGTGCGGCCGTCGAGAGCACGAGCCCGGCGTAGTCCAGGCGCGGCACCGCGGGGTCGCGACTGGTGGGGACGTAGAAGGCGGCGAGCACCAGCGTGAGCACCGCCGCCCCCGCGCAGAACAGGAAGGCGGCGCCCCAGTCGGTCCCCTCCACCATTGCGCCGCCGATGATCGGTCCGACCGCCACCGAGGCCCCGGTGGCCGCGCCCCAGATCCCGATCGCCTTGGCCCGCTCGCCCCGGTCGGGGAAGACGTTCGAGATGATCGACAGCGTCGTCGGGAACACCACCGCGGCACCGAGGCCGGCCACGGCCCGCCAGAGGATCAGCATCTCCGGGTTCGTCGCGAACGCGGACAGCGTCGAGGCGATCAGGTAGATCACCAGACCGGTCATCAGCGCGCCCTTGCGCCCGAACCGGTCCGACAGCGATCCGGCCGCCAGCACGAACGCCGCGAACACCAGGTTGAACGCGTCCACGATCCAGAGCAGGTCCTTGGTGGACGCACCGAGATCCCGGTTCAGCGTCGGCAGCAGGATGTTCACGATCATCGTCGCGACCATCACGCAGAACACCGCGAGGCAGAGGACGACCAGCGTCAGCCAGCGGTTGACCTGCCGCTGTCCCATCCGCCTCACCGATCCGTCCGTGCCGATTCCGGGAACGCCTTCGCCCCTGCAGACGGCTCCGCCGGGACGAACTCATCGGACCGGTCGCGAACCGGACTGCTTGTGGAACGTAGTTCCACAGCGGCCGCCGGTCAATCGCGGAAATCAGGCCGGTCGCGCGCGGCGGCGCCCGCCCCGCTTCGGTGCGGATCCGAGGCGAACCACCACCAGCACCGCCAGCCAGGTGGTCAGCGGCACGGCGGCCAGGATGCCGATGCTGCCGACCGCCGTCCGGACCACCTCGGTGGCGACCACCTCGCTGGTCAGCAGATCCGTCGTGGACCGGCCGCCGGCGGTGAACAGCAGCAGGAGCGGCAACGACGCACCGGCGTAGGCCAGCACGAGCGTGTTGACGGTCGACGCGATGTGGGCGCGGCCCACCCGGTTGGCGGCGGCGAACAGCGCGGTCCGCGGCATGGACCGGTCCGCGCGGTGCAACTCGGCCACGGTCAGCGCCTGCGTGACGGTCACGTCGTCCAGGACGCCGAGCGAGCCGATGAGAATCCCCGCCAGCAGCAGGCCGCGGACGTCGACATCGGGGTACGACGCACTGATCACGCCCGCGTCCTCGCCGGCCAGCCCGGTGAACTGCGCGGCATTGGTGAACAGCAATCCGAGCAGGCCGGTGACCAGCAGAGCGCCGAGCGTGCCGAGGACCGCGACGGACGTCCACACGCTGAAACCGTGGGTCAGATACAGAACGGCGAACAGAATCACCGCGCTGCCGACGACGGCCACGAGCAACGGGGACGACCCGTCCAGGATCGCCGGCAGGACGAACAGCACGAGCACCGCGAAGCTCACCGCCAGCCCGCCGAGCGCGGCCAGGCCTTTCAGCCGTCCGGCGGCGAGGACCACGACGACGAACAGCAACCCGAGCAGCGCCAGCGGCCGGCCGCGCTGGAAGTCGACCACCTGGTACTGCGATCCCGGCGGCGCCTCCGGTCCGTAGATCATCACGATCCGGTCGCCGGTGGACAGCGTCGGAGCACCGACGCCGGCCGGGGCCGGGACGGACACCGTCGAGCCCTGGCCCGGCCCGTCGGTGATGCGGACGTCGGCCTGCGGGCAGGCGGTGGGACCGGTGCCGCACTCCCCCGGCTGCACCGCGGTCACCGTCCCCCGCGCCAGGTCCCGGCTCAGGCCCTGCGAGTTGTCGGCCCGCTGCTCACCCGGCCAGAGCAGGACCATCGCGATCAGCGCGGCGATCGCCGCGGGCACCAGCACCAGCGCGAGCAGGCGGCCCGTGCCGGGCGGAGCCGCCGGGGCTTCGGCGGACCCGTGCCCGTGGCCGTGGGCCATCACTCGTAGGGGTTGGCGGGCTTGTCGACGGGCGTGACATCGAGGGCGCGGGCGGCGGGCACAGCCGTCTCCGGATCCGTGCCGGCGCTCGGCTCGTAGATCGCGACGACGCGCACCCACGAGTCCGTCGCCGGCGCCTCGGCGCCCCGGACCTCGACCTTGGTGGCCAGGGCGTCGGCGGCGCAGCAGGACAGCGACATGCGGGCCAGGAACCAGCCCCCGTCCTTGCGGGGACTCACGAACCCGACCAGTTCCACGGTGCGGCCGGTCAGGCTCTTGCCCTCGTCCCACACCGCGCGCACGCCGTACTCGCCGAGCGCCATGGCGACCGGGTCGCCGGCCGGGAGCGGCGCATAGTCACTGGACCCCGGCTGCGCGACGGTGCCGGAATCGCGCTCGGCCGCCCAGGACCCCAAGGCGGGCGGGGCGACGAACCCGATCGCCAGCACCGGGAGCACGAGCAGCCAGCCCGATCGCGGGAAGTGGTGGTGACCGCCGTCGCCGCAGGGAGCGTCCGCCGGCGCCTCGTGTCGGTGATCGGCGCGTCGGGAGAGCTTGCGCACCGCGAGGAGTTCGGCGACGCCGATGACCACGAAGACGACGGCGGCGAGCAACAACGGGAGGTGCATCGCCGGCTTGAGGTAGTTCAGATACCGGCCGTCGAGCGCGATCGATCCGAGCGCGGCGCCCACCACGATCAGCAGCACGGCCTGATAGGTGCGGCTCGCGGTTTCCGTCACAGCAGCACCCCTCCGACCAGCAGGCTCGCACCGACCGCCACCACGAAGGTCAGCGGTGCGAACCACAGCGTGAACCTCCGGCCGAAGGTCCCGGCCTGCAGGGCGATGAGCTTGACGTCGACCGCGGGGCCGACGACCAGGAAGGCCAGCCGCGCGGTCATGGGGAACGCGGTCAGCGACGCCGCCACGAACGCGTCGGCCTCGGAGCAGACCGCGAGCAGGACCGCGAGCACCGCCAGGACGAGGACGGCGACCAGCAGATCGCCCCCGAGGGAGTCCAGCGCCGACTGCGGCACGACCACGTTGAGCGTCGCGGCCGTCAGGCCACCGACGACCAGGAAGCCGCCGGCGTGGGTGAGATCGTGCGCGACGCTCGTGCGGAACACCTCGAGCCGCGACGCGCCTTCCCCCGGTTCCGATCGCGCCGCCGGCCGCATCCAGGACATCCGCCCGAACCGCAGCCACAACCAGCCCATGACGACGGCCACCAACAGGGACGCGACGAATCGCGCGGCGACCATTTCCGGGTTGCCGGGAAAGGCCACGGCGGTGGCGACCATGACGATGGGGTTGATGGCCGGCGCGGAGAGGAGGAAGGCCAGCGCCGCCGCCGGTGGGATCCCGCGCCGGATCAGACTCGCGGCAACCGGAACTGACGCACATTCACATCCCGGCAGGACCGCTCCCGCCAACCCGGCGACGGGGACCGCGGCGGCCGGGTCGATCCGGCAGCGCCCGGCGCATCACCGACGGCGGAACGAACGCCGTGATCGAGGCGCTCAGCAACACTCCGAGCGCGAGGAACGGCATGGCCTGCGTGACGACCGAGACGAAAATCGTCGCCCAGGTGCTGATCGCCGGCCGGTCCAGCAGATCCCGGACCCCGCCGTAGACCAATGCGGTGCCGAGGAACGCTGCGAGGAACAGCACGACGGTTCCACCGTCGAGCGACGAACGTCCTGAAGGCCGCTGCCGGCGCCCCGGCGGAGCCTGGGCCACGGTATTCACCACCGCCCGAGTCTCCCCCGCGTCATCCCGCCGTCCCAGGAGGCGCGAGTTCTGGCGGCGTGTCCCCGGCCACTCCCATCGTCGTCGCGATCAAGGCACGCACGCCGGACAACGACCGAAGATCTCCACGGTGTGGCTGACCTCGGTGAAGCCGTGCGCCGCCGCGGTCCGATCGGCCCAGCGCTCCACCGCGGGCCCTTCGATCTCCACGGTGCGGCCGCAGTCCCGACACACCAGATGGTGATGATGCACCGGGCTGCACCGGCGGTACACCACGTCCCCGTCGGCCGCCCGCAGTACGTCGACCTCGCCGGCCTCGGCCAGGGACTGGAGCGTTCGATACACCGTCGCGAGGCCGACCTTCTCCCCGCGCGTCCTCAGCAGGTCATGCATCGCCTGGGCGCTGCGGAAGTCGTCCACGTCGTCGAGAGCGGCGGAGACCGCTACGCGTTGCCGCGTCGGCCGCTGTCGGGAAACGTCCAATCCGTCACACCCGGCCGGCGTTGGCGGTGAGGATCGCGACGCCGTGTTCGGTGTTCAGCACCTGGACCGGAGTTCCGTACAGCTCGGTGAGCACCGGCGACGTCAGGATCTCGTCGGGGCTGCCGAGACGGTGACCGCGCGGGCCGAGGAACAGGATGCGATCGACCACGCCGAGGATCGGATTGATCTCGTGGGTGACCAGCACGACCGCGGTGCCGTGCGAGCGACGTCGGGAGTCGAGCAATCCGACGATGGCCCGCTGCGAGTTCAGGTCGAGTGACTGCAGCGGCTCGTCGCACACGAGCACGGACGGGTCGGACACCAAGGCCTGGGCGATGCGCACGCGCTGCTGCTCGCCGCCCGAGAGCGTCCCGAGCGGAGCCTCGGCATACTCGGAAGCGCCCACCGCGGCGAGCACCTCGTCCACACGCCCGCCGGCGCCCCGGGTGGAGCGCATCCCCCACGTCAGACCGTCGACGCCGAGTCGGACGAGGTCGCGCGCCCGGATCGAGGCCGCAGCGCCGGTGAGTCCATGCTGCTGGGGCACGTAACCAATCGTGGGATTGCCCCGGCGGGCCGGGCGGGCGCCGACCTCCAAGCGCCCGGCCGTCAGCGGGGTGAGACCGAGCAGGGTGCGGAGCAAGCTCGTCTTGCCCGAGCCGTTCGGTCCGAGGATTGCCAGGAACTCCCCCGGCTGCACCGTCAGATCCAGGCCGGACCACAGCGTCCGCGACCCGTAGGCCAGCGCTCCGTCGCGCAGGTCCAGGGCGGGAACCCCACGGAGCGCCGGGACCGCGGCCGTCGTCCCGTAGACCGGGTCGACCGGGCCCGGACCGTCAGGCGCCGAGCCGAGCGAGTCGATGCCGGGCGGCTTCACGGGCGCAACCCTAGGCGTCGTCAGAGCGCGGTCGAGACTCATGCGAGAGCTTCCCGCAGGGCATTGAGCGTGTTGTCCATCCACTCGAGGTAGTCCGAGTTTTCCGGCAGCGTTTCGCGCACCGTCACGATCGGGACGCCCGCGTCCACCGCGGCGTCGCGCAACCGATCGGTCTGAGCGCCCGTCGTCTGCTCGTTGTAGATGAGCACCTTCACCGCGTCATCGGACATCAGGTTCAGCGTCTCCTGCAGCACGCGAACCGGTACGTCCGTGCCTTCCTCGATCGCCTCGCTGAACTCGGCGGGGGTCCGGTTCTCCAGTCCGCAGTCCGCCAGCAGCCAGCCCGCGACGATCTCGGTGACCGCGACGTCCGCACCGTCGTGCGCGGAGCGGATCTCGGCCTCCTTCTGCTGGAGCGCATCGATCCCACGGTCGAAGCCGGCGTAGTTCTGCTCGAACTCGGCGCGCAGGTCCGGCTGAAGGTCGCTCAGGGTGTCGGCCAGTTCCTCCGCCACCGCGTTCATCGCCGCCAGGTCGTACCAGACGTGCTCGTTCTCCCCGGCCGCGTGGTCGTGGCCCGCCTCGTCCTCGGCGTGCTCATCCTCGGGGTGCTCGTCCTCGGCGTGCTCGTCCGGTGCGCTGGTCGCGTCACCCTCGTGCCCGTGATCCTCGGCGATGTCGACCGCGGTCAGCACCGTCCGCTCGCCGCCCGCGGCGGAGAGCAGTCGGGACATGAACTCGTCGTAGTGCCCGCCGTTCGTGATCACCACCCGCGCCCGCGAGACCGCGAGTTCGTCGCGAGCCGTCGCCTCGTAGCTGTGAGGGTCCTGGGATTCGCCGGAGATGATCGACGTGACCTCGATCCGGTCGCCGCCGATCTGGCGTGCGATGTCGCCGTAGACGTCGGTGGAGGCCAGGACCGGGATCGGGTCCGCGGCCGACGTCGTGGCTGCAGGGTCGGCCTGCGACGGCGAGGCGATCGGGTCGGAGTCGTCGGCGCAGCCCGCGAGCAGGACGACTGCTGCCGCGACTGCGGGGAGAAGGCGACGTCGCTGCACGGCGGAGGCCTCCGAAAAACGACGTGGGGTCACAGGGCACCACCGGCGGCGGTGCCGGCGAGGATGCCGGGCGTCTCGGCCGCGGATGCGGAAACCGGAGTGGTGCGTAGCATCCAGCCGCGCCGCGCCCGTCGGGCCCCGACGATGCGGCATCCGAGATAGATCAGGAACGACAACGTCGTGACATAAGGACTGATAGGGACCTCGCTGCCGAGCGCGAGCAGGATTCCCCCGACGGTCGAGACCACGGCGAACGTGACCGACAGCATCGTGATTCTGCGCACGGATGCGGTCACATGCATCGCCGCTGCCGCCGGCGTACACATCAGTGCCAGCACCAGCAGCGCCCCGATGATCTGGATCGCGGCTGCCACCGCCAGGCCGAGCAGCAACATGAAGGCGACGGAGAACAGGCGGAGGTTCAGCCCCCGCGCGGCGGCCACCTCCGGATCGAAGCTGGCGAAGCTGAGTGGCCGCCAGATCACGGCGAGAACGACGGCCACGAACACACTGATGCACGCCAACTGCACGAGCTTCGGGTCGTCGACGGCGACGATCTGACCGGTCAGCAGACCGAACTTGTTGGCCGAGCGTCCCTCGTAGAGCGCGAGGAACAGCACTCCGAGGCCGAGGCCGAACGGCATGAGCACGCCGACGATCGAGTTGCGGTCGCGGGCGCGGGTGCCCAGCCAGCCCAGCAGGAAGGCCGCGATCAGCGACCCGCCCAGCGAGCCCAGCACGATGTCCGTCCCGATCAGCAGCGCGGCGGCCGCACCGGCGAAGGACAACTCACTGATGCCGTGCACGGCGAACGGGAGGTCCCGCGCCATGACGAATGGCGACAGCAGCCCGCAGACGAGGGCGACCAGAGCGCCCGCGATCAGCGAGTTACGGGCGATCTCCAGCAGCGCGCCGTAGTCGTCGAAATTGACCACGCGCGAGAAGTCGACGGCAAGGATGCGCTCTCCGTCGTGGCTCACGGGCCTACTGTAAACGAAAACCGTTTCCATTGGGAATGAGAACGGTTCTCACCAGCCCTGGCCGGCCCGGCCTGCTGGCGCGCCGCGCACCACCGGGCCTCGACGGGGTTCGGCGCCTCGAGCTCCAGCCGCGGTCAGGAGGACCGCGCGCCGCTCCACACCGACTCGAGGATCTCGGCCTCGGCGTCGAGGAAATCGTCGTCGGCCATGATCCCGCAGTTGTGCAGGACCTCCAGGCGGGACAACCGGTCCGCGAGGTCCGGCGGGATGTCCGCCGGGCGCTCCGGCCGCGGCTTCGTGATCTCTTCCTTGGGAGCCGGCCGCGCACCACCCAGCAGGGCGGCGGCGGCGAGGGTGAGCACCGCCTCCGACGGAACCGACGCTGCGCCAGATTCGCCGGAGGGTTGCGTCGGCGACAGGATCTCGCGGGCGTTCGCCACCATCTCGTCGGCGGCCTCGATGACCGAACCGGCCGGCGCCGGCGGGACCTGACTGAGCATCTCCTCCAGCTCGGCGAGGGCCGCGGCCGCGGCCAGCACCGAACCCTCGGGCAGCGGCTCGATCTCGGTGACCGGCTCGGCCGCCATCACCGGTGCAGGCGACCCGGGCTCGGCCGCCAGCTCGTCGAGCACGATCTGCGAGAGCACCATCTCCGGCAGGTCGGTCTCCGGCAACGGCGTCCACTCCGGCATCTCGACCCGGTCGAGGTGGAACTCGGTCGCCAGGTCGAAGCCGGGCATCACGAACGGGGCATCGATCTCCACCGGCGCGGGCTCAGCAATCTCCGCCGGCCGAACCGCCTGGGCCGACGGCGCGGGAGGTGCCGGCTCGACGGCCGGCGGTTCGGCGGCCTCGGCCAGCGTCGCGATCAACTCGGCGACGCGCGGGGCGTCGAGGCTCGGGAGCTTCAGTTCCAGATGGCCGGCGGTCGTAACCAGTTCGACCGCGGTGAGCAGCCGACCCGGCTTGCCGCAGCCGACCTGGGTCACCAGGTGCAGCGGGACCTCTTCGGGCCCGAGCGCGCTACCGCGCCGTCCCGGGCGGATCAACTCCAGCCGGTCGTCCCAGAGCCGCAGGTAGCCCGCCCGCCCGTCGATGCGGCAGCTGAAGATGCCGCGACCGTTTTCGGTCAGCCCAGACTTCGTCATCGATGATCTCCCGTCCCCCGACCGCGGCCCCCGCCGCGTGAGTCATCCCTCTGCATTGAAGCGGAGCAATCGGAAGAGATCCACCGGACAAAGCGGGCGCCTCGAGATTTCCGTCGCCCATTACGGTTCACATCGTGCGCATTGCGACGTGGAACGTGAATTCGGTCAAACAGCGGGTCCCGCGGCTGCTCCCCTGGCTCGATCAGCGCGCGCCCGACGTGGTGTGCCTGCAGGAACTCAAGCTCACCGAGGACGCCTTCGGAGAGCTCCTCGGGTCCGAGCTGGAGGCCCGGGGCTACGCCTGGGCCGCGTTGGGGGAGAAGAGCTGGAACGGCGTGGCGATCCTGTCGAAGGTCGGACTGGACGACGTCGAGCCGGGACTGCTGTCCGGGCCCGGTTTCCCGCACCAGGAGGCGCGGGCGGTCGCGGCGACCTGCGGGGGCGTGCGGGTGCATTCCCTCTACGTGCCGAACGGCCGTGTCCCGGATTCCGACCACTACGCCTACAAGTTGCAGTGGCTCGCGGCGCTGCGCGAGGTGGTCGCGAAAGGCCCGGCCGACGCCGTCGTCTGTGGTGACATGAACATCGCGCCGGCCGACGCGGACGTCTTCGACCCGGCGGCCTACGTGGGCCACACGCACGTCACGCCGCCGGAGCGCAGCGCGCTCGCCGCCCTGATGGACCTCGGGCTGCACGACGTGGTGCGCGACCGGTGGCCGGCGGAGCAGGTGTTCACCTACTGGGACTACCGCGCCGGCATGTTCCACAAGAACCTCGGGATGCGGATCGACCTCATCCTGGCCACCGCGCCGGTCGCCGGCCGGGTCCGGGCCGCCTGGGTGGACCGGCTGGCCCGTAAGGGCACCGGCCCGTCCGACCACGCGCCGGTGATCGTCGATCTGGACACCGCGCCGGACGGCGACATCGGCCCGATGGTGCCGCCGCCGTCGGCGGGGACCCCCCGCGGCCGCACCACGTTGCCGCAGGCCAAGCTGGTCGAGGACGGGTAGGGCTGGTTCGGGCGGTCCGGAGCGCTTGTCTTACGCTGACCTGCGAGTTTGCACCCCCAAGGAGCGCCCGTGCCCGACGATCTCGTCCTCGCCGCTGAGTTCCCGACCGCGACGATCTCCGAATGGCGCGCCCTGGTCTCCAAGATCGTCGCGAAGTCCGGCGCGGAGTTCTCCCCGGACGCCCCCGAGCAGGTCCTCGCCTCGGTCACTCCCGACGGCATCCCCGTCGCGCCGCTCTACGTGGCCGACCCCACCGTCGAGCTCGGGCTGCCCGGCCAGGCGCCCTACCTGCGCGGGCGCACGCCGACCGGAAACCGCAACGGCTGGGACGTGATCGCCCCGGTGCTGAGCACGGATCCCCAGGTGGCGAACTCCCAGGCCCTGGAGGAACTGGCCGGGGGCGCCACCTCGCTGTGGCTGACCCTGGGCGAGGGCGGGCTGGCGGTGTCCGACCTGCCGCAGATCCTGGACGAGGTCCTGCTCGATGTCGCCGGCGTCGTGCTCGACGCCGGGGCCGAGGGCCGGACCGCTGCCCAGGCCTTCCTCGACCTCGCGCTTGAGCGGCGGTTCGCCTTCGACGCCACATCCGGTTCGCTCGGCCTCGACCCCATCGGCGTGGTCGCCCGGACCGGTGACGCCGGTCCGGTCGCGATGCCCGAGCAGGAGGCGATCAGCGCCCTGGCGTTGAAGGTCGCCTACGCCTATCGCAAGATGCGCGCGCTCACCGTGGACGCAACGATCTACCACGACGCCGGCGCCACCGATGCCCAGGAACTCGGCGCCGCCCTCGCCACGGGCGTGGAGTACCTGCGGATCCTCACCGAGCACGGCATGCCCACCGGCATCGCCTTCTCCGTCATCGATTTCCGCTACGGCGCCACTGTCGACCAGTTCGCCACGATCGCGAAGCTGCGCGCCGCCCGCCGGTGCTGGTCGCGCATCGCCGAGCTGAGCCGGCTGGACGCACCGAGCGCGGGGCAGCGTCAGCACGCGGTCACGTCGTGGCCCATGACGACCCGCTCCGACCCGTGGACGAACATTCTGCGCAACACCATCGCCTGCTTCGGCGCCTGCGTCGGCGGGGCGGACTCGATCACCGTGCTGCCCTTCGACGCCGCCCTCGGCCAGTCGGATGCGCTGGCCCGGCGGATCGCGCGCAACACTCCGAACCTGCTGGTGGAGGAGGCGCACATCGCCGCGGTCGTCGACCCGGCCGGCGGTTCCGGCTACGTCGAGGCGCTGAGCGAGGAGCTCGCGCAGGCCGCCTGGAAGGTCTTCACCGAGATCGAGACCGGCGGCAACATCGTCACCGCGCTGACCGACGGTTCCCTGGCCGAGCGGATCGCCGAATCGCGGGAGCAGCGGCTCGCGGCTGTCGCCGCCGGAACGGAGACGGTGCTGGGCGTGAACGCCTTCCCGGTGGAGGGCGAGAAGCTGCTCGAACGGCCACCGGCACCGGAAGGTCGCGACCGCGGGCAGTTCCCGCGGATCCGTTGGTCCGAAGCACTGGAGAACGTCACGTTGGAGGCGTCCGATGGCGGTAGGTAAGCGACCGGTCGTCGTCCCGGGCCATGACTGGCGCATCCGGCGACTTCCCATCCTCGAGACCTTCGCCGAGGAAGAGCTCGGCGAGCTGCCGGCCCCGATCCCGGAGCGCTACACCGGCCTGTTCATGGCCGAGGCCGGCGAGGACCCGGCCGACGCGGCGTGGGCGACGCCGGAGGGCATCAACGTCAAGCCGCTCTACGGCGCCGAGGACCTTTCGGGCCTGGACTTCCTGAACACCTTCCCGGGCGTCGCGCCGTTCCTGCGCGGTCCGTATCCGACCATGTACGTGAACCAGCCGTGGACCATCCGGCAGTACGCCGGGTTCTCCACCGCTGAAGAGTCGAACGCGTTCTACCGCCGCAATCTGGCGGCGGGTCAGAAAGGGCTCTCGATCGCGTTCGACCTGCCGACCCACCGGGGCTACGACTCCGACCACCCGCGTGTGGTGGGTGACGTCGGCATGGCCGGCGTGGCGATCGACTCCATCTACGACATGCGCACGCTGTTCGACGGCATCCCGCTCGACACCATGAGCGTCTCGATGACGATGAACGGCGCGGTACTGCCGGTGCTCGCGCTCTACGTCGTCGCGGCGGAGGAGCAGGGGGTGAAGCCGGGCCAGCTCACGGGGACGATCCAGAACGACATCCTCAAGGAGTTCATGGTCCGGAACACCTACATCTACCCGCCGACGCCGTCGATGCGGATCATCTCCGACATCTTCGGCTTCACCTCCCGGCACATGCCGAAGTTCAACTCGATCTCCATCTCCGGGTACCACATCCAGGAAGCCGGAGCGACGGCCGACCTCGAGCTCGCGTACACCCTCGCCGACGGCATGGAGTACATCCGCGCCGGCATGGAGTCCGGCCTCGACATCGACGCGTTCGCGCCGCGCCTGAGCTTCTTCTGGGCGATCGGCATGAACTTCTTCATGGAGGTCGCCAAGATGCGGGCCGGGCGCCTGCTCTGGGCGAAGATCGTGAAGGACTTCGGCGCGAAGAGCGACAAGTCCCTCTCGCTGCGCACGCACTCCCAGACCTCGGGCTGGTCGCTGACCGCGCAGGACGTCTTCAACAACGTTCCGCGCACCTGCGTCGAGGCGATGGCCGCAACCCAGGGCCACACCCAGTCGCTGCACACGAACGCGCTCGACGAGGCGCTCGCACTGCCGACCGACTTCTCCGCGCGGATCGCCCGCAACACCCAGATCCTGCTGCAGCAGGAGTCCAACACCACCAAGGTGATCGACCCCTGGGGTGGGTCGGCCTACGTGGAACGGCTGACGTACGAGCTCGCCCGCCTGGCGTGGGCGCGCATCCAGGAGGTCGAGCAGGCCGGTGGGATGGCCAAGGCCATCGAGGAAGGCATCCCGAAGATGCGCATCGAGGAGGCCGCGGCCCGCACCCAGGCGCGCATCGACTCCGGAACGCAGACGGTCGTCGGGGTCAACAAGTACCTGGCGCCGGGCGCGGACGACATCGAGGTGCTGAAGGTCGACAACGCCGCGGTGCGCGCGCGCCAGCTGGAGAAGTTGCAGCGACTGCGGGCCGAACGCGACGAGGCCGCCTGCACCGCCGCACTGGAGAAGCTGACCTGGGCTGCGGGCCAGCCCGGCGGCAACAGCGACGATGTGAACCTGCTGGCCTTCGCCATCGACGCCGCTCGGGCGAAGGCCACCGTCGGCGAGATCTCGGACGCGCTGGAGAAGGTCTACGGCCGCTACGCCGGGCACATCCGTACGATCAGTGGCGTGTACCGCGCCGAGGCGGGTGCGAACCCGAAGATCACCGAGGTTCGTGACGCTGCGTCAGAATTCGAGCAGGAGCAGGGCCGTCGCCCGCGCATCCTGGTCGCCAAGATGGGCCAGGACGGGCACGACCGCGGCCAGAAGGTGATCGCCTCCGCGTTCGCCGACCTCGGCTTCGACGTCGACGTCGGCCCGCTGTTCCAGACGCCGGAAGAGGTGGCGCGGCAGGCGATCGAGGCCGACGTCCACATCGTCGGTGTCTCCTCGCTGGCGGCGGGGCACCTCACCCTGGTCCCCGCACTCCGGCAGGCGCTGGCCGACGCCGGGCGCGCGGACATCATGATCGTCGTCGGCGGGGTCATCCCGCCCGGGGACTTCGACGAGCTGCGTGAACTCGGCGCGGCCGCGATCTTCGCCCCCGGCACGGTCATCCCGGACGCAGCCCTGGAGTTGATCCAGGCGCTGCGTTCCGCGGGATGACCAGCCCGTGAAGGTCGACGTCGAGGACCTGGCGGCCCGGGTCCGCTCCGGGGAGCGGGCCGCGGTCGGCCGGGCGATCACGCTCGTCGAGTCGACCCGGCCGGATCACCGCAAACTCGCGGGTCACTTGCTCGACCTGCTCGGGCCCGAGGCGCAGAACGCTCGCCGAATCGGCATCACCGGCGTCCCGGGGGTGGGCAAGTCGACGTTCATCGACTCGTTCGGCACCTGGCTGACCGCGCGCGGGCACAAGGTCGCGGTCGTCGCGGTGGACCCGTCGTCCGAACGCAGCGGGGGCTCGATCCTCGGTGACAAGACGCGCATGGCGCGGCTCGCGGTCGACGACCAGGCGTTCATCCGGCCCTCACCGACGGCCGGCACACTCGGCGGCGTCGCCCGCGCGACCCGCTCGGCGATGGTCGTGCTGGCGGCAGCGGGCTACGACGTGATCCTGATCGAGACCGTCGGGGTCGGGCAGTCCGAGACGACCGTCGCGCAGATGACCGACACCTTCCTGCTGCTCGCCCTCGCCCGCACCGGCGATCAGCTGCAGGGGATCAAGAAGGGCGTACTCGAACTCGCCGACGTGATCGCGGTGAACAAGGCCGACGGCCCGCACGCCCTGGAGGCCAAGCGCGCCGCCCGCGAACTCGAGGGCGCCCTGCGGCTGATGGGCACGAACGAGACCGGTTGGAACGCCCCCGTCCTCACCTGCTCCGGCCTGACCGACGACGGCCTGGGCGAGGTCTGGGAGAGCCTGGACTCACACCTGAAGCACCTGCAGAACACCGGGCGCTTCGAGCGGACCCGCACCGAACAGCAGGTCGCCTGGATGTGGGCGGCGGTCCGCGACGACCTCGAGGCCCGGCTCGGGACCTCGGAGGCCGTCCGGGCGCTCCGCTCCGAGCTCGAGGCCGCCGTCCGTGCCGGCGAACTCTCCCCGATCCACGCCGCCGACCGCATCGTCGCGGCCTTCCTCAAGCCGGAGCGTCAGCGACCGTAGATCGGCATGTCGAAGGTCGAGCCGCCCTTGCCGGCGAAGATCGTGACGGTCGAGCCCGGGGCCGCGACCGGCTCGATGTGCTGCAGATCGCCGCTGCTGACCGTGATCCGGAACGCGTGGCCGGGGGCCAGGCGCCAGTGGGTCGGCCAGAGCTCGACGGTGTAGTCGGCCGGCTGACCGGGGATGACCGGGACCACGGCGCTGTGGCCCAGGCGATGGCTCGCGCGCAGCCATCCCGTGGTGATCACCGTGGAGGTGCCGTCCGGCCCGACGTCCTCGAGGCGCACGACGAGGACACCGTCGGGCGTGGAGAACGCCGCCCGGATGTGAGCCACCGGCGCACCGGCGATCACCACGCTGCCGTCGGTCGGCCCGCCGTTGAACTGGACCCGCTGGGTGTCGCTGACCGCCTGGTTGTTGAACGGGTACTCGGTGGAGTTGTAGAGCCCGTGCTCGACGCAGAGGCAGCCGTTGTCGAAGGGGTTCGCCGCGTAGGTGAACTGCGTCGCGACCGCGGCGCCCTGGGGGCCGGCCAGCGCGAGCTTGCTGGGCTTCCCCGACGGATACCTGTCCATCTCGAACCAGCCGCCGGTGCCGCGAGGCATCTCCCAGCTGGTCACGCGGGAGCCCGGCAACGGAGCATCCTGACGGTCCATCAGCAGCCGGTCGAAGAATGCGAGCATGCCGCCGCGCATGGCGTCGAACTGCGGCACGCCGGGCAGGAACTCGCCGTGGGCGCCGGGGCCCATCAGGAGCCAGCTCTGGTCCTTCGTCCCCAGGAAGTTACGCACCGTGCCCTCGGGGAACAGGTCGTTCCAGCCGCCGACGTGCAGGATCGGGATGTCGGTCTTGTTGGCCGCGGCGATGTCGACGGAGAGCGACTTCCAGTAGCTGTCGTACAGCGGGTGGGCGGCCGCACGGGTCTCGAAGTCCGCGTACTGCGGGAGGGTGTTGAGCGAGACGTCCGGGGTCTGGTCCGGCGTCGAGGAGGCCCAGGTGAAGTACGGCCACCAGCGCAGCGTGGTGCCGCGGATTCCCCCGGGGTAGACCATCTCCCGGTACAGGTCCTGGTACGCGACCACCGGGATCGCGGCCTTGAGGCTGGGCGGGCTCAAGGCGACGGCCTTCATCGTGGAGATGCCGCCGTAGCTGATGCCGGTCTGGCCGACCTTGCCGTTGCTCCAGGGCTGGGCCGCGGCCCACTCGATGAGGTCGTAGTTGTCGCGGGCCTCCTGGCCCTCGAAAGGCCGCCAGGTGCCGGGGGTGCCACCGGAGCCCCGCGGGGAGCAGGCGAGAGTGACGTAGCCCCGTTCGGCGAAGCCCTGTGCCATCACCACGGCCGACTGGATCGCCCGGTAGGCCCAGAACGCGGTGACGATCGCCGGGTGCTCCTCGAAGGTCGGCGCACCCTGGAGCGTCGGGCGGGTCATCGTGCAGCGCATCTGCGTGTAGTCGCGCATCGGCACCCGGATCTCGGTGCTGACCGCCTGGTAGGTCGGCAGCCGGTCGTAGCCCAGCCAGATCGGGGTCGCGCCGGAAACCGCGGGGCCCGATGCCGACGCGTCCGCGGCCGGGGAGGACACCAGGGCAGAGCCCGCCACCAGCCCCAGAGCGCAGGCTGCGCCCAAGATCCGACCCATTCGAGGCATGCGTTCCCCACCATCCGATTCGTCCCGCTTGCGCTGCAGGCTACCCAGGGGGCCTGTGCGCTCTGGGACTTATCGTCCAAATGGGCTGCGTAATTACGCTCCGCGGGTGATGCGGGCGGCGTAGCCAGCGTGGCCGCAGCGCCGATACGGTGCGAGCGTCCCCGGCACCCACCCCCCAGGAGCATCCCCATGGCGATCAAGCTTTCGGTGCAGTACGGCCACCCGACCGACCCTGAGGCGTTCGAGAAGTACTACGCCGAGACCCACCTGCCGCTGGCGGGGACGATGACCGGCTTCACCAACCTCGAGCTGGCCAAGGTTGTCGCGACCCCCGACGGATCGGCCCTGCCCTTCTACCGGACCGCGGAGATCTGGTGGGACAGCGAGGACGACATGAACAAGACCCTCGGCTCCCCGGAGGGCCAGGCGACCGTGGCCGACCTCGCGAACTTCGCGACCGGCGGCGTCACCGTCTTCATCTCCACCACCTGACCTCGCGACGTCCGCGGATGTGGTCGCTCCGGCGGCCAGATCCGCGGACGTTCCGTGGAACCTGGCGTCCGCGGAACCTAGCGTCCGCGGAACGTCGGGGAAGATCTCGTGGCGAAGGCCGCCCGCGCCGCGAGGTGGTCCTCGGTGGTGAAGATCGTGGCCATGGCCAGGGCCTCGAGCTCGACGAAATCCCGCGACCCCAGATGCGAGGACCGGTCGAGCAGGGTCTTGGCGAGGCCCAGTGCGACGGTGGGACCGGCCGCGAGTTCGATCGCCAGGTCGCCGGCCTGCCGCGGGAGATCGGCCGCGGGCACGACGCGGTTCACCAGCCCGAGCTGCTGAGCCTCCGCGGCGTCGAAGCGTCGGCCGGTGAAGATCAGCTCCTTGGCGACGCTCATCGGGACGCGGCGCGGCAGGAACCACAGCGCGCCGCTGTCGGGCATCAGCCCGACCTTCGCGAACGCGCAGGAGAACGTCGCATCGTCGGCGACCAGGGCGAGGTCGCACGCCATCATCAGGCTCAGGCCGGAGCCGTGGCAGTGGCCGTTCACCGCGGCGATCGTGGGCTTCTCCATCTCGGCCAGCGGCAGGTAGACCGTCGCCAGCAGCGTGCGCAGGCGCGACCGGCTGGTCACCGGATCGGTGTTGAGGTCCATCTCCGACACATCGCCGCCGGCGCAGAACGCCTTGCCGCTACCGGTGAGTACGACCGCCCGCACGTCCCGGTCGGTGGCCGCGCGCTCGATCACCTCGGCGAGCTCTTTCTTCAGCACCATGTCCAGGGCGTTCCTGGCCTCGGCGCGGGTCAGGCGGATCGTCGCGACCGCCTCGTCGACGGCGTAGTCCAGGCGCTCGTAGTCGGTCATGGGCCGAGCTTGCCAGCCGACCGATCGCGGCACTCATCTACCACGCCCGCAGTAGATACCCTCAGGTGTCCGCGACACCACTGAGGAGGCGGCGATGAGCGGCCTCGACCGCCTCGACAGCGAGGACTACCCCGGGGTGACGATGGGCCGCGCCGCCGAGTTGCTCGGCGTGCAACCGGCCTTCCTCCGCCGGCTCGACGCCGCCGGGGTCCTGTCACCCACCCGGACCGACGGCAATCACCGGCTCTACTCGCGCCGGCAGCTCGAGCTCGCGACCCGGATGCGGTCGCTCGTCGACGAGGGCATGTCCCTCGAAGCGGCGGCCCGGATCGTCGGCCTGCAGGACGATCTCGGGGCGGCCCAGGCGCGCATCTCCGAGCTGGAGGACGAGCTCGACGCGAAGCCGGCCAAGGGCAAGCGTTAGCCGACACGCGAGGAGGCCCCGGCCGGTCGCGGCCGGGGCCCCTGGTCACTCCCTTCGTCGCGGACGGGGAACCGCCGCGCGCGGAGGGCCGCGCTCCCGCGCCGCGCGTCGTACCGCCGGGGCGGTTCCGACGGGCGGTAAGCGGTCCGACCGACGCCGTGCCCTCGGCTCCGGTCCGGACCGGCCCGACGGTGAGGTCGGGCCGTCCTCGGTACCGGGCGGCTCGGCGGCGAAGTTCGCCGCGATCAACGCGTCGAACTCCGCCCGCACGACGTCGGGGTCGTCGAGCCAGACGTCCGCCGAATCACGGACGTCGCACATCGCGGCCATGTCAGGCCGAGATCTGCCGAGCTCCGGTGTCGGACGCCGTGACGCTGATGCGTCGCGGCTTGGCCCGCTCCGCCACCGGGATCCGCAGGGTGAGCACGCCGGCGTCGTACGCGGCGGCAATGCGCTCGGTGTCCAGCGCCTCGCCCAGGAACAGCTGGCGGGAGAAGGCGCCGAGCGGACGTTCCGAGACCTGCATCTCGGCCCCGGCTGCGTGGGGCCGGCGCTCCGCCTTCACGGTGAGCACATTGCGCTCGACGGAGATCTCGATCGATTCGGCAGCGACGCCCGGTAGGTCGAAGCAGGCGACGAATTCATCGCCCTCGCGGTAGGCGTCCATCGGCATCGCGGCCGGCCGGCTCCAGGTGCCCGGCGCGGCGCTGAAGGCCGAAGCGATCCGGTCGAGCTCGCGGAAGGGGTCGGTACGCATCAGCATCGCTTGTCGTCCTTTCTCTCTCGTCCTGCGATCCACCGCAGTGGTCGGGGCCGCGGAGCCCCTGCTGATACCTGTCACGATAACGACAGTTTTTCTGTCGCGCAAGCTCCTGATTCCCGGATCGCGGACACCAAAACAGGCCGGCCGCGAGGTACGCGACCGGCCCGGTTCGGGAGGAAGGAAGGACTTAGTCGGCCTGCATCTGCGAACGCAGCGTGAGCAGCGTCCGGCTGAGCAACCGCGATACGTGCATCTGCGAGATGCCGAGCTCCTGGCCGATCTCCGCCTGGGTCTTGTCGGCGAAGAACCGCAGGTGCAGGATGCGCTGCTCGCGCGGTGCGAGCGCCGCGATCAGGGGCCGCATGGTCTCGCAGTCGACCAGCAGGTCGATCGAGTTGTCGTCGGTACCGAGGGTGTCGGCGATGGTGAAGGTGTCGTCACCGTCGCTGCCCACCGCGGCGTCCAGCGAGGTCGGGGAGAACGCGTCGTCGGCGGTCATCGCCTCCAGCACGAGCTCGGGACTGACGGCGAGCCGCTCGGCGATCTCGACCACCGTCGGTGCGCGCCCGAGTTCGTGCGTCAGCGTCTCGCTGGCGTCGCGCAGGACGGCCTTGGTCTCCTGCAGCCGGCGCGGCAGCCGGATCCAGCGGCGCTTGTCGCGGAAGTAGCGACGGATCTCGCCCTGGACCGTCGGCTTCGCGAAGCTCGCGAAGTCCGATCCACGCTCCGGGTCGAAGCGCTGGATGGCCAGCACCAGCCCCACGTAGCCCACCTGGCACAGCTCGTTGGTCTCGACCGCGCGCCCGGCGTAGCGGGAGGCGATCCACCGGACCAGGCCGTCGTAGCGGCGGACCAGCGTCTCCTGGATACGTTCCTTGTCCTGCGGACCGGCCACGGCGAGAGCGCGGAACAGGTCTTGATCAGAGGTTTCGGCAGTCAGCGTGAGCGTGGACGTCGGCAGGTTCTTCGTCGCGGTCATATCTCTGTTATTTCTGGTGGAGGCGGTCGCCAACCCCCGTTACCCCGAATGTGAGTCTCCACACCCGCCGATCCGGTGACCAAAATGAGTATTAGTCAGGAGTAAACGTGCAGGTAGGCATCCATAACGCGAGCTTCTCCTGGCCCGGTGGCCCGGCCGCAATCGGGCCCACCCTTGCCGAACTGGGACAAGCCGCGCAGGCCGCAGGCGTGTCGTACGTGTCCTTCATGGACCACTTCTTCCAGATTCCGCCCGTCGGCCCGGCCGAAGAGCCCATGCTGGAGGGTTACACCGCGCTCGGCTTCCTGGCCGCGCACACCTCGACGATCAAGCTGCAGCTGCTGTGCACGGGTGTGACATACCGTCACCCGGGCGTCCTCGCGAAGACCGTCACCACGCTCGACGTGCTCTCCGGCGGCCGTGCGCAACTCGGCATCGGCGCGGCGTGGTTCGACCGCGAGCACGCCGGGCTCGGCGTTCCCTTCCCGCCGGTGGCCGAGCGCTTCGAGCGCCTCGAGGAGACACTGCAGATCTGCCTGCAGATGTGGAGCGAGGACAACGGGCCGTTCGCGGGCAAGCACTACCAACTGGCCGAGACGTTGTGCTCGCCCATGCCCGTCTCCTCGCCGCGGCCGACGATCATGGTCGCGGGCGGTGGCGAGAAGAAGACGCTGAAGTTCGTCGCGCGATACGCGGACCAGAACAACCTGTTCGGCGGGCCGGACGAGGTCGCCGCGAAACTCGAGATCCTTCAGCAGCACTGCGAGAACGAGGGCCGCGACTACGCGACCATCACCAACACCACGCTGGCCCGGGTCGACCCGGAGCAGGACCTCGACGGCTTCCTGCGCGAGGCCGAGGCCCTGCACAAGATCGGCGTCGGCGTGATCTACATCGTCCCGCGTGGCGACAACCCGGCGCGCCTCGCCGACCATCTCGGCAAGAACGTCATCCCGCGGCTGTCCGAACTGGGCTGACGCTCCATCAGTTCCCCGGCAGATTCGGCTAGTTGACCGCGCGGGTGCGGCCACCCCAGTACTGCTTACGCAGGGTCGGCTTGTCGTGCTTGCCGACCGCCGTCAGCGGAATGGCCTCGACGAAGTCGACGGTCTTGGGGCAGTTCACGGAGCCCTTGCGCTCCTTGACCCAGGCGATCAGGTCCTCGGCGGTCACGGTCACCGCGGGGTCGGGAACGACGACCGCCTTCACCGACTCGCCCCACTTCTCGTCCGGGACACCGATGACGGCGACGTCGCGGACGGCGGGGTGAGTGAACAGCGCGGCCTCAACCTCTTTCGGGTACACGTTGTAGCCGCCGCTGATGATCATGTCCTTCTTGCGGTCGACGATGTAGAGGAAGCCACGTTCGTCGGCCTTGGCGATATCGCCGGTGCAGAGCCAGCCGTCGCGCAACGTCGCCGCGGTCTCCTCGGGGCGGTTCCAGTACTCCGTCATGACGTGGGGGCCGCGGGCGCAGATCTCACCGGGCTCGCCCGGGGCGACCTCGTTGAGGTCGTCGTCGAGCAGGCGAACGTCGGCGATCAGGACCGGCCGGCCGCAGGAGGACAGCGGCTCGTACTCCCCGGTGCGCAGCGCCTCGGCGTGGTCGTCCTTGGTCAGCACCGTCAGCTGGTTGGGCGCCTCGGTCTGACCGTAGAGCTGGGCGAAGATCGGGCCGAAGCGCTGCAGGCCCTCGATCAGGCGCTCGGTGCCCATCGGGGCCGCGCCGTAGACGATCGTCTTCAGCGAGGACAGGTCCGCCGCCTGAGTGGCCGGGTGGTCGAGCAGGACGTAGATCATCGTGGGGACCAGGAGCGTCGCGGTGACCTTTTCGGTCTCGATCGCGGCGAGCAACTTGTCCGGGTCGAACCCGCCGAGCACCACGTTGGTGCCGCCGCGCATCCACACCGGCAGCACGAACCCACCGCTGGCATGCGTCAGCGGAGCGCAGTGCGCGAACACGTCCGCCTCGCCCAGGCCGAGCTCGAGGAGCTCGGAGAGCAGCGCGGACACGAACGTGCGGTGCGTGTGCGCCACGCCTTTGGGGCGCCCGGTCGTGCCACCGGTGTAGTAGATGCCGAACAAGTCGTCCGGCGCGACGGCCGGGACACCCGCCGCGTCGGACTCCTTGTCGGCGAGCAGGCCCAGGGGCGATCCGCCGTCGAGGATCGCGTCCTCGTCGACGCCCAGGCACTGCTCGATCTGGGTCTTGCCGACGATGCCGGCAAGGCGCTCGGCGTACGCGCGGTCGTGCACGACCGCCCTCGCACCCGAGTCGTGAAGGATGTACTCCTGATCTTCCGCGCCGAGGCGGGCGTTCAGCGGGACGACCGCGAGGCCGGCCCAGAGCGCTCCGTAGTACGCGTAGAGCAGCTCCGGACGATCGGGCATCAGCAGCGCCACGCGGTCTCCGGGACGAAGACCGGTGGCGAGCAGGGCCCGCCCGTTCTTGCGGACGGTGGAGAGCAGCTCCGTGTAGGTGATCCGGCGCTCGCCGTCGACGACGGCGGTGCGCGGCCCGTAGGACTGGCAGGCTCGCTCCAGCAGGGCGCCGATCGTGTACTCGTGCATGGGACGCAGCCTCCTGGGGATTTCCACCTGTGGCCGTGGAATTTAGGCCCCCGGGGGGCCCGTATCCAGAACGCAAACGCACGATCGTGACCCACGTCATTGTGGGTTTGCCACATATCGCCGCTCAAGGACCACGTCCTAGGGTGGCCCCATGCTGGCTGACCTTCAGGGCAAGAGGGCCCTCGTCACCGGCGCCGCGCAGGGACTGGGACACGCAATCGCGGTCCTGTTCGCTGAGCGCGGTGCCCGCGTGCTCCTCACCGACATCGACGCCGACGGGGCCGCCAAGGCCGCTGCGGCACTTCCCGGCGCGGCCGCCCTCGGCTGCGACGTCACATCGGCTGCCGAGGTCCAGGCGGCCGTCGAGTCCGCCGTCGCCGAGTTCGGCGGACTGGACATCGTCGTCAACAACGCCGGTATCGAGATCGGCAAGCCCCTCACCGAGCACACCGAGGACGACATCGACAAGCTCCTCGCGGTCAACGTGAAGGGCGTCTTCTTCGGCATCAAGTACGGCGTGCCCGCGCTGATCGCCTCCGGCGGCGGCTGCATCGTCAACATGGCGTCGGTGGCCGGTCTCGGGGGCGCCCCGCTGCTCGGCGGCTACTGCGCGACCAAGGGTGCGGTGCTGCGCCTGACCGAGGTTGCCGCGATCGAACTGCGCGATCACGGGGTGCGCGTCAACGCCGTGTGCCCCTCCTTCATCGACACCGCGATGGTGGAGCGCCTCGTGGACCCGTTCACCGACGCCGTGGGCATGCCCTTCAGCGACGTCGTCGCTCTCAAGCAGGGCCGCCTCGGCACCGCCGAGGAGGTCGCGGAGACCACCGCGTTCCTCGCCTCCGACGACGCGCAGTTCATCACCGGAGCACACTTCATCCTTGACGGCGGACTGACCGGGAGCCTGCTGTGACCACTGGAGAGCTGCAAGACAAGGTCGCCGTCATCACCGGCGGCGCCCGCGGTATCGGCCAGGCGGTCGCCGAGGCTTATGACCGCGAGGGCGCGATCGTCGTGGTCGCCGACATCGACGGCGACGGCGCGGAGCGGGTGGCCAAGGGGCTCTCGCGCGGCGAAGCCGTCGTCTGCGACGTGCGCGACGAAGCCGCGGTGAAGGCCCTGATCGACGGGGTCGTGGAGCGGCACGGCCGCGTGGACATCGCGGTCGCCAACGCCGGCATCGGACGCCCGATGCCGCTGGCCGAGATGAGCCTGGAGGAGTGGCGCAAGGTCACCTCCATCAACCTCGACGGCGTGTTCCTCACGATCCGCTTCGCCGCGCTCGCGATGGCCGCCACCGGCGGTGGCTCGATCATCGGCATGGCCTCGATCACCGGGCTCAAGGGCTCGCCGCTGATCGGTGACTACGCCGCCGCCAAGGCCGGGGTGATCAACCTGTGCAAGACCGCCGCCACGGAGTTCCGTGCGCACAACGTCCGGGTCAACGCGATCGCCCCGACCTTCCTCGACACCGTGCTCGTCCAGGAGGCGATCCCGACCTTCGAGGCCGCCCTGGGCGTCCCGTTCGACCAGATTATGAGCCAGAAGCAGGGCCGCATCGGCACCGTCGCCGACGTCGTCCCCCTCGCGGTGTTCCTCGCCTGCGAGAAGTCCCGCTTCTCCACCGGCTCGACGTTCGTCGTCGACAACGGCTGGACCGCGAGCCTCGTTTGACCCGCGCTCGCGACCCGGGCTGCGGTGCTTGGTCGGCGGGTCGACTCGCCCAGCGGGATCGCCGCAATCAGGACAGCGGGCCGAGGAGCTGACGCAGCCTCAGGGCGGCAAGGACCTCGGCCCGGCGCTCCGCCAGGCCCTGGGCGAGTTGCTCCTCGGCCTGGCGGATCCGGATCCGGACGGTGTTCTCGTGGACGCCGAGGCGGGTCGCGGCGCGCGACTGGGAGCCGGTGGTGAGCCAGGCCAGCAGGGTCTCGCAGGTGCGCTCGGCACGTTCGTCGGAGCCGGCGAGCTCACCCAGTTCGTCGGTGACGAACTCCCGCGCGGCCGTCTCGTCGTGGAGCATCAGCAGCTCGAGGCGGACGTCGGAGAACCAGAGCACGGGCGGCTGCTTGCCGATCCGGCGGTGCAGCCGCGCGGTGTCGCGGGCCTGCTCATAGGTGCGGCGCAGTCCGGCCAGCCCCGCCCCGGGCGCACCGATCGCCATGGTCGCGCCGGAGGACTCGGCGCCCTTCGCCACCGCGGTGATCTCGGAAGGCCCGACGGCGCCGGCGTAGCCGAGCCAGAGCATCCAGGTGCCGGGCACCTGCAGCATCAGGAGCGAACCCAGCGCGTGCGACGTCTCGATCAGCATCGCCGCGACCCGCTCCGCCTGCGCGCGCTCGTCGACCTCCAGCGCCAGTGCGAGATGCGTACCCCGGAGCCGGTATCCCAGCTGGTTCTCCACCTCGCTGGTCGCCACCGTGACGGTGCCGTCGAGGATCTGGCCGAGCACCGCCCGGCGCCGGTCCTCCTGATTGCGCAGGATCTCCGCGCGCACCGCGTCGTAGCGGGCCACCACGACGCCGAGAATGTGGATGATGTAGTCGAACATCTCGTTGGTGGCGGGTCCGACCAGTTCCTCGAGGCGGCCCGCACCCTTGGCGCTCTCCTCGCGGGCCAGACGGAACCACTCGCGCCAGAACGACCGGACCCCGACCCAGTAGCCGCGCTCAAGCTCGCTGACCGGGATGCCGAGCTCGGCGGTCAGATCGGCGAAGATCAGCGCACCCTCGGGATTGACGTCGCGGAGCTCGAGACGTCCGGCGAAGATCGCGACGATCGCGTGGACGTTGTCCCGCCCGGACCGGCGCAGGGCCGCCAGGAACTCCGGATCCCGGCTGTTCTCCGGCCAGACGTGCGTCGCGGTGTCCCGGCTGACCGCAGCAGCGATCTCGTCCGGGTCGATCCGCGCGGCCATCGCCCGCATCGGACCGACCGGGATCCCGTCGTTCGCGGGCACCGTCACTCCTCGATCGTAGGGACGGGGCCCGGGCTGGGCGAGTCGCGCCGACAGGGCCAGAATCCGCACATGGACTTCGAACCCCTGGAAGCCGCCGCCCGCGAGACCCTCCCGCTGGCCGCGTACGACTACTTCGCCGGCGGGTCCGACGACGAGGTGACGCTGCGGGACAACGTCGCCGCGTGGCAGCGGATCCGCCTGCGCCCGCGCGTGCTTCGCGACGTCTCGGTCATCGACACCGCGACCACCGTGCTCGGCACCCCCGTCGCGCTGCCCGCGCTCGTCGCCCCCGTCGGGTACCAGCGGATGGCGCACGACGGTGGGGAGCGCGACGCCGCCCGCGGCACCGCGGCCGCGGGCAGCCTGTACATCGCCTCGACGGTGGCGACCACGACGCTCGAGGACATCGCCGCGGTGGCGGGACCGCGCTGGATGCAGGTCTACGTCCAGAAGGAACGGTCGAAGACCGAGGCCATGGTGAAGCGCGCCGCCGCCGCCGGCTACACGGCGCTGGTGCTGACGGTGGACCTGCCGGTGGTCGGGCGCCGGCGCCGCGACGAGCGGAACTCGTTCACGCTGGCGCCCGGGTTGACCGTCGCGAACTTCGGTGTCGACATGCCGTCGGTCGAGGGGCAGTCCGGCCTCGCGGCGCAGGTCGGCCGCGACATGGACCCGAACCTGACCCCGGACGACATCGGCTGGCTGTCCGAGGTTTCCGGACTCCCGGTGCTCGTCAAGGGCGTGCTGCGCGGCGACGACGCCCGCGACGCCGTCGACGCCGGGGCGGCCGGGGTCGTGGTCTCCAACCACGGCGGCCGGCAGCTCGACACCGCCATCGCCGGGGCGGACGCACTCGCCGAGGTCGCACAGGCCGTCGGCCGCGACGCCGAGGTCTACGTCGACGGCGGCATCCGGTCCGGCACCGACGTCCTCAAGGCGGTCGCGATGGGTGCCCGCGCGGTGCTGATCGGGCGTCCGATGGTGTGGAGCCTCGCGACCGGCGGCGCCGCGGGAGTCGAGGCGATGCTGAAGGAACTGCAGCTCGAACTCGGCAACGCGATGGCCCTGTGCGGTGCCCGGTCGGTCGCCGAGCTGACGCCGGACCTCGTGATCACCAACTACAAGGGATGACGTCCCCAGTGAGGACGGGCCTTCCGGTTGCCGGCCTGCGCCGGGCGCTGAGCGACGCCGAACGCGAGGACCTGCGCCGCGACGGCGTGGTCGTCGCGCGCGGGATCCTCTCGACCGAGTGGCTCGCGGCCATGGCCGCGGCGACCGAGCGCGTGCTGGCCGACGTCGCGACGTCGAGCGAACGCCGCGAACTGCCCCCCTTCCGGGCCTGGGTGCTCGACGCCCCCCTGGTCGGGCTGACCCGGCAGGCGCTGCCCGGGGCCAGCTGCGTCACGGTCTACGTCGATCAGATCGTCGGGCAACGGCCCGGGTCTTCCGAGCTCCAGACGGTGAACCGCGAGGCCCCCTACGTCCCGGGGGTGGGCAAACAGGTCGTGCGGCTGTGGGTGTCGCTGGATCCCGTGGGGACCGGTGCTGTCCAGTACCTCCGTGGCTCGCACCGCGGGCCCGGCCGGCGTTCCGACTGGCTCGTCGCCGCGTCCGAGCCGGGCGACGTCGTGCTGCACCATCCCCGCACGGTCCACGGGACGGTGGAGCAGGCGAACTCCCGTCGGGTCGTGGCCAGCGCCTACGGTGCCGACCTGCGGCGCGGCCCCCAGGCGGCCGACGACCTCCTGCGCGAATGGGAGTCCTTCGACCCGTTCCTGAACCCCAAGCTCCCCTGACTCCCTTGGAGATGACATCTCCAACCACGCTCAACTGAAGATGACATCTCCAACGACGCTCAGTTGGAGATGTCATCTTCAACGCAGGGTCAGTTGGAGATGTCATCTTCAACGGCGGGTGATGTCGTTTTTCGGCTAGCAATTGACGGCGGGGGCACGCAGGCTGGGGTCATGCACTCCGACCGGGAAGCCTGCCTGCGGGCCGTGGCGGCGAAGGATCCACGGTTCGACGGGTGGTTCTTCGTCGCGGTGAAGACCACCGGCATCTACTGCCGGCCGTCCTGCCCGGCGAACCCCCTGGCCCGCAACCTGACCTTCCACCCGAGCGCCGCGGCGGCCCAGCAGGCCGGGTACCGGGCCTGCAAGCGGTGCCGCCCGGACGCGAGCCCCGGGTCCCCGGAGTGGAGCGCCCGCACCGACGCGGTCGCCCGGGCGATGCGGCTGATCGCCGACGGGGTCGTCGACCGTGAGGGCGTGCCCGGGCTCGCTGCGCGGCTCGGCTACAGCGTCCGCCAGGTGCAGCGCCAGCTGCAGGCCGAGCTCGGGGCCGGGCCGCTCGCGATCGCGCGGGCTCAGCGGGCGCAGACGGCACGGTTGATGATCGAGACGAGCGACCTGCCGATGACCGACGTCGCGGCCGCGGCCGGTTTCGCGAGCATCCGCGCGTTCAACACCACCGTCGCCGAGGTGTTCGCGCTCTCCCCCACCGACCTGCGGAACCGCGCGAAGGGCCGGCCCGCCACCGGCACCCCGGGCGCGCTGTCGCTACGGCTGCCCTTCCGCGGGCCGCTGCTGCCGGACAGCCTCTTCGGCCACCTTGCGGCGACCGGAGTGCCCGGCGTCGAGGAGTGGCGCGACGGCGCGTACCGGCGCACGCTACGACTCCCCCACGGACCGGGCCTCGTCGAACTGACGCCGCCTCAGAATCCTGCGCTGCCGGTGACCGGTCACATCCCGTGCCGGCTGCGCCTGACCGACCTGCGCGATCTGCAGGTCGCCATCAACCGCTGCCGCTGGCTGCTCGATCTGGACGCCGATCCGCGGGCGATCGACGACGCCCTGGCCGGGGATCCGCTGCTCGCACCACTCGTCGCGGTGGCCCCCGGCCGGCGGGTGCCGCGCACCACCGACGGCGACGAGTTCGCGGTGCGCGCGGTACTCGGCCAGCAGGTCTCCACCGCCGCGGCCCGCACCCACGCGGGCCGTATCGTGGCCGCGGTCGGAGATCCGATCGAGGACCCGGACGGCGGACTTACCCACCTCTTCCCCTCGACGAAGGCACTCGCGGACCTCGACCCGGACAGCCTCGCGATGCCGGGGAGCCGGCGGCGGACGCTCGCCGCCCTGGTCTCCGCACTCGCCGACGGACGGCTCGACCTGAGCCCGGGTGCGGACCGCGACTGCGCACGGGCCGAACTCGATGACCTGCCCGGCTTCGGCCCGTGGACGGTCGAGATGATCGCGATGCGCGCGCTCGGTGATCCGGACGCGTTCCCCGCCACCGACCTCGGCGTCCGACAGGCCGCGGCCGCGCTCGGCCTGCCGGACGCACCCCTCGGTCTCGTCGCGCGATCGGCCGCCTGGCGACCGTGGCGCGCCTATGCCGTTCAGCACCTCTGGGCCACCGGCACCCACCCGATCAACCGACTGCCGGCACAGGAGATCGCATGACCCGCACCCATGTCGTCCTCGACTCCGTTCTCGGCCCGATGACCGTGGTCGCCGAGGACGGCGCGATCGTCGGCATCTGGATGGACGATCAGCGCCACCTCCCGCCGGACGAGAAGTTCGGCCACCCGGACAGCGGGGACAGCGCCGTGCTCAAGGAGGCCGAACGTCAACTGGGCGAGTACTTCGCGGGCGAACGCACCACCTTCGATCTGCCGCTGGCCGCGGTGGGCACCCCGTTCCAGCGTCGGGTCTGGGAGGCGCTCTGCGCCATCCCCTACGGCGAGACCGTCTCCTACGGCGAGCTCGCCCGGCGCATCGGCCAGCCCACGGCCTCCCGCGCCGTCGGCCTCGCGAACGGCAAGAACCCGATCTCCGTCGTGGTCCCCTGCCACCGGGTCATCGGCTCGTCCGGCAAGCTCGTCGGGTACGGCGGCGGCCTGGAACGCAAGCAGACGCTGCTCGAACTCGAGCGGGGCCGCGACCGGCTCCTGTAGCCGGTACCGTCCTGCTGAGTGCTGCACATCCTTTGGATTCGCCCAGCTTTACGCCAAGGCGGTTGGACGGCAGAACCTCCGAGCGCACGCTGCGAGGTGGAGGCCTCACCATGCGAACCCCGATTGCCCTGCTCGCCGGCACCGCGCTGCTGCTGCCGGCCGTCGTCCTCGCCACGCCCGCCGAGGCGGCGTCGCGCGCGAACCCCGAGATCACGAACTGCTCCACGACCAAGCACGGCGTGAAGGTTCGGATCAAGGTCCGCGACGAAGGCCGCGCCGGCATGAACATTCGGGTCAGTCACTTCCGCGCCACCGGCAACTTCGAGGAGCCCCGCGTTCGGGCGACCGTCACCGGGATCTACCGCGAAGGTAAGGCGCCCCCGCCCGACCAGAACGGCGGCCAGATCGGCGGCGGAGCGACGGCCCAGGGAGGCATCACCGCGTACTCGTTCCGGACGGGCCCCGCGGCCTACCAGACGGACGTCTCCACGACCTTCAAGCTACGCAACGGCAAGCGGATCACCCTGAGCTGCGAGGTGCGGTAGCTAGAGTCTCCCCACCGGTACCGGCGGGAGGGTCTCGTGGCACGTCTTCTGATTGTCCATCACACTCCTTCCCCGGCGACCGCGGAACTGCTCGACGCAGTGGTGCGGGGGGCGAACGATCCGGAGATCTCGGGTGTCGAGGTCGTGCGGCGGGCGGCGCTCGCGGCGACCGCGTCCGACGTCCTGGAGTGCGACGGGCTCGTGCTCGGAACCCCCGCGAACATCGGGTACATGTCCGGTGCGCTCAAACACTTCTTCGACTCGATCTACTACCCCGTGCTCGACGACACGAAGGGCCGGCCCTACGGGCTCTACGTCCACGGGAACCTCGGGACCGAGGGTGCAGTGCGCGCCGTGGAGTCGATCGCCGACGGGCTGGGCTGGACCCGCGGCGCCGAGACGCTCGTGGTCACGGGCGGACCCAGCAAGGACGACCTCGAGGCGTGCTACGAACTCGGGGGGACCCTCGCCGCCACGTTGATGGGTTAGCGCCCGCCGCCGATGTCGAGAAAGGCGCCGGTGACGTAGGACGCGGCCGGGGAGAGCAGCCAGACAATCGCGCCCGCGACCTCGTCCGGGGTGCCGGGCCGGCCGAGCGGGACCGTCGGGGCGAGCTCGACCAGCCGCTCGGGGCGGCCGACCGAGGCGTGGATCTCGGTGTCGATCAGACCGGGCCGCACGGCGTTGACGCGGATGCCGTCGGCGGCGACCTCCTTCGACAGTCCGACCGTGAGTGCGTCGACAGCAGCTTTGGACGCGGCGTAGTCGACGTACTCGCCCGGGCTTCCGAGTACCGCTGCGCGCGAGGAGACGTTGACGATCGCGCCGCCCTCGCCGTCGCGCTGCATCAGCCGCACCGCCTCGCGGGCACAGAAGAACGCGCCGAAGACGTTGACGCCGAAGACCTCCTCGAGGTCCTCGGACTCCAGCTCGGCGACGGTCTTGCGTTGCGTGACGATGCCGGCGTTGTTGACCAGCCCGCGTACCGGTCCGAGTTCCTCGGCCTGCACGAACAGGTCGATGACGTCCATCTCCACGGCGACATCCGCCTGCACGACGATCGCCTCGACGCCGAGTTCGGCACACTCCGCGGCGACCCGTTCACACGAGGCACGGTCGACGCGGTAGTTCAGGCAGAGGTTCCAGCCGTTCACCGCGGCGGCCCGAGCCGTCGCGGCACCGATCCCGCGGCCGCTACCGGTGATGACGAGGGTGTCGCTCATGGCGCCGGCGGCTTGAGGTGGCCCGGGTCAGGGTTGCCGGCCGGTTCGGCGGCGTCCCAGGTGGTGACCTCAAGCAGGATGTCGACGGCCGTGCCCGCATCGGTCTCGCGCAGCAGGTGCTGCAGCGCGAGCACCCGCAGACCCTCGGCGGCCCCGGCCAGTTCGGCGATCTCGGCGAGGACGTCAGGGTTCGACGGCCCGCCGACACCTCGCGTCAGGTTCGTGCGGGAGTGCCCGACGTAGAGGAGCCGGCCACCCGGGCGCAGCCACGTCGCGGCGCGGGCCAGCAGTCCGGTCAGGTCGGGCATCTCCATGTGGAGGTAGACCACGAGCACCAGGTCGAGCGGCTCGGCCGGCGACCAGGTCAGCGCGTCACCGACCTCCCAGTCGACGTGCACGCCCGCACGTTCGGAGCGCTGCTCGGCCTGCTCGACCGCCACCGCCGAGATGTCGACGGCCTCGACGTGCCACCCGCGCCGCGCCAGCCACACCGCGTTGCGGCCGTTGCCGCAGGCGAGGTCCACCGCCCGCCCGGGCTCGGAGTCGGCGACCCGCGCCCGGACGAACTGGTTGGGCTGCTCGCCCCACAGGGCGGGATCCGCGGCGTACCGCGCGTCCCAGTCGATGTCCTTGGGCAACTGCTACACGCCCCACTTACCGCCGTGGACGTAGAGCGTCTGGCCGACCATGTGGCGCGCGTCGTCGCTGGCGAGGAACGCGATCACCGCGGCGATGTCCTCGGGCTGGGCGACCCGGCCGATCGGCGTGGCCGCCGCCGCGCCCTCGACGAACTCCTGCGGGTCCAGGCCCATCCGCACCGCGGTGGCCTCGGTCATCGCGGTGTGCACGAACCCGGGGGCGACGGCGTTGACGTTGATGTTGTAGCGCGCGAGCTCCAGGCCCATCGTCGCGGTCAGGCCCTGAATACCGGCCTTGGCCGCCGAGTAGTTCGACTGCCCACGATTACCCAGCGCCGAGATGCTGGACAAGCTGACGATCTTGCCGTACTTCGCCGGCACCATGTGCTTCTGCGCGGCCTGCGCCATCAAGAACGCGCCCTTGAGGCTGACATCGACGCACAGGTCCCAGTCCTCCTCGGTCATCTTGAACAGCATGTTGTCCCGGGTGACACCGGCGTTGTTGACGAGGATGTCGACCCGGCCCAGCTCGGCGGCGATCGCCTCGACGCCCGCCGACACTGCGGCCGAATTCGCGACGTCGATGCCGAATGCGACGGCCTGACCGCCGTCCTCGGCGATCTGCTTGACGCTGTCAGCGCACCGGTCGGCGTCGATGTCGACGACCGCCACCGTGGCCCCCTCCACCGCGAACCGCCGCGCGGTCGCAGCGCCGATGCCCTGCGCCGCACCGGTCACGATCGCGACCCGGCCGTCGAACCTGCTCATGCCGTCTCCTCGGTTAGTTCGCTCGTGGCGCTCATTACTGAGCGGAGCGTGTTCTGTCCTACGCCTGCGACCGGACTCGCGGCCTGGCAGCGGCCGAATCTGGTTCCCCGGGCATTAGACAGGACCGCCCGCTCAGTAAGGAGCGGAGGGGCCGCTCACTCCACCCCGGCCTCCGGCAGCGGGGTGGATCGGGACGTGGGCTCGCCGAACGCGGCGCCGTCCCAGCGGAAGGTGTGGGTGATCTCCAGATCAGGGCAGCAGCGCGGGGCCTCCGGGCCGAACCCGAACGTCGTCACCACCGCGTTCGCGCCCACCGCCTGCAGGTCCTTGACGACCTCGCCGCGGTCGGGCGTCAGCAGTTCGTCGACCACCTCGGGCCCCCCGGGCCGGGCGGCCACTGCGAACACCGCCGAAGGCGGGGCACCGGCGCCGGCGTCGCAGCGGACCGCGACCAGCGCGTCCTCGACCCCGTCGCCGGTGAAGTCGTAGCGGTGCTGACGCACCTGCACCAGCGGCGCAGGCCCGCAGTCCAGCTGCGGCGTCACCAGTTCGAGCAGCTCCGGTGGCAGCGCCGCCGCGGTCGCGGACCCACCGCCCCCACCGCAACCGGTGAGCATCAACAGAAGGGCGGCGATCGTCATCCCCGCTCCGAATTGCACCGGAGCAGCTTAGGCAGCTATGCCTCTGCGAGTTCCTCAACGCTCGGGCACGAGCAGACCAGGTTTCGGTCGCCGTAGGCGCCGTCGATCCGGCCGACCGGGGGCCAGTACTTGTCGGCGCGGACGGCCTCGCTCGGGAAGACCGCTTCCTCGCGGGAGTACGGGCGCTTCCACTCGGCCGTGGCGAGAACGTCCGCGGTGTGCGGTGCGTTGCGCAGCGGGTTGTCGTCCGCGGGCCACTCGCCGGCCGCGACACGCTCGATCTCGCCGGCGATGGCGATCATCGCGGTGCAGAACCGGTCCAGCTCGTCGAGGTCCTCGCTCTCGGTCGGCTCGACCATGAGCGTGCCGGCGACCGGGAACGAGACGGTCGGGGCGTGGAAGCCGTAGTCGATCAGTCGCTTGGCGACGTCGTCGACGGTGACGCCCGTGGCCTTGGTGATCGGCCGCAGGTCGAGGATGCACTCGTGGGCCACCAGCCCGTTGCGGCCGGTGTAGAGCACCGGAAAGTGCTTGTCGAGGCGCTGGGCGACGTAGTTGGCGGCGAGGATCGCGACCTGGGTCGCGCGCAGCAGCCCGTCCGGGCCCATCAGGCGGATGTAGATCCACGGGATCGGCAGGATCCCCGCGCTGCCGAAGGGCGCGGCCGAGATCGGGCCGACACCGCTCGCGGGTCCGGCCTCGGCGACCAACGGGTGGTTGGGCAGGTGCGGCGCCAGGTGCGCCTTCACCGCGACCGGGCCGACGCCCGGCCCACCGCCACCGTGCGGGATGCAGAAGGTCTTGTGCAGGTTCAGGTGGCTGACGTCGCCGCCGAACTCGCCGGGCTTCGCGAGGCCGAGCAGGGCATTGAAGTTCGCCCCGTCGATGTACACCTGACCGCCGGCGTCGTGCACCAGCGCGCAGAGGTCGCGGATGCCGTCCTCGAACACGCCGTGGGTCGAGGGGTAGGTGACCATGATCGCCGAGAGCCGCTCCCGGTGCTCGTCGATCTTGGCGCGCAGGTCGTCGAGATCCACCTCGCCACCGGAGGTGCTGGCGACCACGACGACCCGCATCCCGGCCATCACCGCGGACGCGGCATTCGTGCCGTGCGCCGACGACGGGATCAGGCACACGTCACGCTCGGCGTGCCCGTTCGCCTTGTGGTACGCGCGGATCGCGAGCAGCCCGGCGAGTTCGCCCTGCGAGCCGGCGTTGGGTTGCAGCGAGACCCGGTCGTAGCCCGTGAGCTCGGCCAGCCAGGACTCGAGGTCGCGCACCAGCGTCAGATAACCGGGCCAGTCCTCCGCCGGGGCGAAGGGGTGGATCGCGGCGAACCGCGGCCAGGTGACCGGCTCCATCTCGGTGGTGGCGTTGAGCTTCATCGTGCAGGACCCGAGCGGGATCATCCCGCGGTCGAGCGCATAGTCCTTGTTCGCGAGCTTGCGGACGTAGCGCAGCATCGCGGTCTCGCTGCGGTGCTCATGAAAGACCGGCGCGGTCAGGAACGGCGTGGAGCGGTGCAGGTCCGCGGGCAGACAGTCGTTGGAGATGTCATCTCCAACGGTCGCGACCGGGATGGGTGCGGAGGTCGCGCCGAAGGCGAGCAGCACCGCGGCGACGTGCTCGATCGTGGTCGTCTCGCCGCAGGCGATGCGCACCCGGTCCGGGCCGTCCTGGCCGAGGTTGACGCCGGCGGACCGCGCAGCCGCGACGACGTCCGCGGCCCGGCCCGGCACCGACACGAGCAGGGTGTCGAACCACGTCTCATGGACGAGCGGGATGGTCGCCGCCCGCAGCCCGTCGGCGATCGCGCGGGCGCGGGAGTGAATCTGACGGGCAATCGCGGTCAGCCCGTCGGGCCCGTGGTAGATCGCGTACAGGGCAGCCATCACGGCGAGCAGCACCTGCGCGGTGCAGATGTTCGACGTCGCCTTCTCGCGCCGGATGTGCTGCTCGCGGGTCTGCAGCGCCAGGCGGTAGGCCGGGCGTCCGGCCGCGTCGACCGACTGGCCGACCAGGCGGCCCGGCAAGCCGCGCTCGAGCCCGGCCCGGACGGCGACGAACCCCGCGTGCGGGCCACCGAAGCCGAACGGGACGCCGAACCGCTGCGCGCTGCCCACGGCGATGTCCGCGCCCCACTCCCCCGGCGCCTCGACCAGCGTGCACGCCAGCAGATCGGCGGCGGCGGTGATCATCGCGCCACGGTCGTGCGCGGCCTCGGCGAGTGCGGCGTAGGCCGCGCGGTCCCGCAGCCGCCCACTCGCACCGGGGTACTGCACGACGACGCCGAACACGTCGCCGTCGGGGATGCCGAAGGTCAGGTCGGCGACCTCGACGTCGATGCCCAGCGCCTCGCATCGCGTCCGCACGACCGCGACGGTCTGCGGCAGGCAGTCCGCGTCGAGGACGACCCGGGCGTCGGGCATCCCGCGCACCGAGCGGCGCATCAAGGTGACGGCCTCAGCGACCGCGGTGCCTTCGTCGAGCAGGGACGCGTTCGCGACCGCGAGGCCCGTCAGGTCCGACACGACGGTCTGGAAGGCGAGCAGCACCTCGAGCCGGCCCTGCGAGATCTCGGGCTGGTAGGGGGTGTAGGCCGTGTACCAGCCGGGATTCTCCAGCACCTTGCGCAGGATCACGCCCGGAGTGGCGGTCTCGAAGTAACCGAGCCCGATCATCTGCTGACGCACCGTGTTCTTCGACGACAGCGCGCGGATCTCCGCGAGCACCTCGTCCTCGGACACCGCCGGCGGCACCGCGAGCGGAGCACCCCCGGCGAACGGCAGCCGGATCGAGTCGGGGACAGCGGCGGTCGCGAGGTCGGTCAGCGAGTCGTAGCCGAGGGCGGCGAGCATCGTCGCCTGTTCGGCGTCGGACGGACCGACGTGACGGGCGACAAAGGGGCCGAGCACGCCCCCGAGTTTATGGCGTCGGGGTCGGCGTTGCGCTCGTGCCCTTACCGCGCAGGGCGGGCGGCACGATTTCGCGGACCAGCCAGGTCTTCGCGTCCCCGTCCCACTGGAGCTGCACCAGGAACTCCAGGCCGTTCTGAGCCGGCGTCGAGAACACGTTCTTCCCGTCTCTCAGCTCCACGTACCGGGTCTTGCTGAGCTTGAACTCGACGTTGGTCAGGTTGCTGGCCTTGTTGACGTCGAGTTCGGTCAGCGTCGTCTGGCCGCCCTCGCTCTTACCTCGCGCCCAGGCGCTGGCGATGTCGCCGACGGTCGCGCGGCAGATGATGCACTGCGGGCTGCTGTACTTGATGAAGGCGCTGATGTTGCCGGTGCCGTAGGCGTTGCTCAGCACCTGCTCGAAGAAGTACTTCGTGAACGCTTCGGCGCCCGCGTCGGTGTTCTTCGTGGCGGCGTCCGGAATCGTCGCGGTGCCGCCGATGCCGCCGGCGGCGGGCGAGCTCTGCGGCCCGCCGAGCGGGTCGTCGTCGCCCCCTCCGCACGCGCTCAGCGCCAGGAGGGCGGCGGCGGACAGGGCGGCGGCGCGCAGGGTGAAGGACGTCGACATACCCACGAGCTTATTTCCCGCTCGGACGCGCCGCTCGGTAGGCGGCCAGCGCGGCGGCCGCCGGTTCGAGCTCGGACGGGCCGAGCACCGCCGGGGTCCCGGCGGCGGCCGCCCGCAGGTAGACGTCGCACAGCCACTCCAGGACGACGGCGAGCTCGAGGGCCTCGGCGGCGTCGGCCCCGATCGTGACCGCGCCGTGATGGGCGAGCAGCACCCCTCGCGAGCCGGTCAGCGCCGCGGCCGCGGCCGCTCCGAGCTCAGGACTGCCGAAGGGGTGGTAGCGGGCGACGGGGATCGAAGGGCCGAACATCGCGGCGTAGTAGTGCACCGGCGGGACGGCCTCGACCAGCAACGACAGTGCAGTCGCGGCCGGGGAATGCGTGTGCACGATCGCGCCCGCATCCGTGGCCGCATACACGGCGAGATGCAGCGGCAGCTCGGACGACGGGGCGTACCGCGCGTCGACCGCGGTTCCGTCGAGCGCATGCAGCCCGACGTCCGCCGCGGTCAGCCGCGCGTAGTCCAGCCCGCTCGGGGTGATGGCGATCCGGTCCCCCGCCCGGACGCTGACGTTCCCGGCGGTGCCCACCACCAGGCCGGCCGCGACCAGGCCGGCCGCCGCGGCCGCGACGTCGGCCCGGGCGCGCTCGCTCACGCCGGACCCGGAACGGTCAGGCGCCGGAGGTCGCGAGTACCTCGACGAAGACGTGCTGGGCCACGGACGGATCGAGCTCGATCGTCTCGCCGGCCTGGCCGACCAGCACCCCACCGGGGGCGGTGCGGGCCACGACCGAACCACCCGGCCGGACGCCGGCGCGGAACATGCCGCGGACCACCGCGAGGTCGTCCTGGGCGGGCTCGCCGATGCGGCGCACCACGACCGAGACCCCGGCATCGGTGGCGGCGCGATCGAGGGACTGCAGGCCGTCGAGGAACGAGTCGGAGTCCGCGTCGCCGAGCTCCTCCAAGCCCGGGATCGGGTTGCCGTAAGGCGACTCGGTCGGGTGGTTCAGCAGCTCGAAGGATCCGGCGTTCCACGGACTCGGAGAGCACGTGTTCCCACTTGCAGGCCTCGGCGTGCACCTCGGCCGCGTCCAGACCGATGATCTGGACCAGCAGGCACTCCGCGAGCCGGTGCTTGCGCATCACGCGAACCGCGTTGTTGCGGCCGCGCTCGGTGAGCTCCAGGTGGCGGTCCCCCTGGACGGTGACCAGGCCGTCACGCTGCATCCGGGCCACCGTCTGGCTGACCGTCGGGCCGCTCTGGCTCAGCCGCTCGGCGATGCGTGCCCGCAGCGGCACCACACCCTCTTCCTCCAGCTCGAAGATCGTCCGGAGGTACATCTCGGTGGTGTCGATCAAGTCGCCCATGAAAAGCCGCCTTTCTGCGGGCAGATGCCCACGGCCACTCTAGCCGTCAGGCCCCGTCCGGGCCGGTGAGCGGGAAGTGGCAGGCCACGCGGTGCTCGCCGGCGGCGGCGACCGGGTCCAGGCGTGGCTCCTCGGCCTCGCAGCGGGCCTGGGCCCGGGGGCAGCGGGTCCGGAACCGGCACCCGGACGGCGGGTCGATCGGGCTGGGCACGTCCCCGGTGAGCCGGACCCGGGCCGCGCGTTGGGCTTCCGGGTCGACGACCGGGCACCGCGGAGAGCAGCGCGTGCGTGTACGGGTGGCGCGGGGCGGCGTAGAGCTCGGCGGCCGGGGCGATCTCGACGATCTTGCCGAGGTACATCACCGCGACGCGGTGTGACACGTGCCGCACGACCGCCAGGTCGTGCGAGATGAAGAGGAAAGTCAGCCCGAGGTCGCGCTGCGAGCCGGCGCAGCAGGTTCACGATCTGAGCCTGGATCGAGACGTCGAGGGCCGACACCGGCTCGTCGGCGACGATCAGCGACGGGTTGCAGCGCGAGCGCCCGGGCGATGCCGATGCGCTGACGCTGGCCGCCGGAGAACTGGTGCGGGTACCGGTTGTAGTGCTCGGGGTTGAGGCCGACGGTCTCCAGCAGGTCCTGAACGGCCCGCTTCCGCCCGCCGGGCGGCTCGACGCCGTTGATCCGCATCGGCGCGGCGACGATCGTGCCGACGGTCTGGCGCGGGTTCAGCGAGGCGTAGGGGTCCTGGAACACCATCTGGATCTGCGACGAGCGCGCGCATCTCGTTGTCCGCGGTGTCGTCGACGTCCCGGCCGTCGAAGCGGATCGTCCCGGCGGTCGGCTCGAGCAGACGGACGAGCAGCCGGCCCGTCGTGCTCTTGCCGCAGCCGGACTCGCCCACCAGCCCGAGCGTCTCGCCGCGTTCGATGTCGAAGGAGATCCCGTCGACGGCGCGCACCCCGAGCCGGTCGCGCCCGAGGAGCCCGCGGCGCAGCGGGAAGTGCTTGACCAGCCCGTCGACCTCCAGCAGTGGGCCGGTCACGACGACTCCCCCCGCCAGACCGGCCAGAGCTGCTTCTCGACGATCTCGATCGCGGAGCTCCGGCGCCAGATGGCAGGCCGCCAGGGTGCCGGTGCCGCCGACCAGCGGGGGCACCTCCTCCGCGCAGCGGTTCAGCGGGACGCGGTCCGCGTAGTCGCAGCGGGGGCGGAACGAGCACCCCGACGGCAGGTCGATCAGGCTCGGCGGGGTGCCGCGGATCGCCAGCAGTTCGTCGAGCTGCGTCGTCAGTCGCGGTACCGAGGAGAGCAGGCCCCAGCTGTAGGGGTGGCCAGGACGGGACAGCACCGCGCGCGCGGAGCCGGACTCGACGCAGCGGCCGGCGTACATCACCAGCACGTCGTCGGCGACCTCGGAGATCACGCCGAGGTCGTGGGTGATGAGGATGATCGCGGAGTTGAACTCTGCCTGCAGATCGGCGAGCAGGTCGAGGATCTGGGCCTGCACCGTGACGTCCAGCGCGGTGGTCGGCTCGTCCGCGACCAGCAGGACGGGGTCGCAGGCCAACGCGATCGCGATCATCGCGCGCTGGCGCATGCCGCCGGAGAACTCGTGCGGGTAGGCATCGACGCGCCGCTCCGGACTGCGGGATGCCCACGCGTCCGAGCAGGTCGATCGCCCGCGTCCGGGCCTGCTTCTTGGTCACCCGGTTGTGCCGCTGGTACGCCTCGGCGATCTGGTTACCGACCGTGTAGTACGGCGACAGCGCGGTCAGGGCGTCCTGGAAGATCATCGCCGCGACCCGCCCGCGCAGGTCGCCCAGCGCCCGCTCGTCGAGGCCCACGATGTCCTTGCCGTCGAGCAGGATCTGGCCCGTCACCGTCGCCTGCCGCGCATCGTGCAGGCCGAGCAGGGCCAGGGCGGTCACGGATTTCCCGGAACCGGACTCGCCGACGATGCCGAGGGTCCGGCCGCGCTCCACACTGAAGGAGAGGTCGGTGACCGCCGCGACCACGCCGTCCTCGGTGGCGAAGCGGACGCTGAGCCCGCGGACGTCGAGCAGGGTCATCGGCCGACCCGGACACGCGGGTCGACGACGGCGTAGGCGATGTCGACGACGAGGTTCGCGATCACGATGAAGATCGCCGCGACGAGCACGGTGGCCATGATCAGCGGCAGGTCGTCGTTGTTGACCGCGGTGATCGCGAGGCGGCCGATGCCGGGAATGTTGAAGACGGTCTCGGTGATGATCGCCCCACCGAGGAGGCCGGCGAGGTCCAGCCCGAAGACGGTCATGACGGGGGTGAGGGTCGCCCGGCCGGTGTGCTTCAGGTGCAGCCGTCGCGGCGAGAGTCCCCGGGCGCGGGCCGCCCGGACGAAGTCCTCGCTCAGGGCCTCGATGCCCGCGGCGCGCGTCAGGCGCGTGTAGATCGCGGCGCTCACGATGGTCAGAGTGATCCAGGGCAGCAGGAGGCCGCCGAACCATTCGGCCGGGTTGTCGGTGATCGGTGTGTACCGGGGTTGTGGGAACCATCCGAGGTCGACGGCGAAGGTGTTCCGCAGGATCGGGCCGATAAAGAAGATCTGCATCGACGCTCCGGCCACCGCGGCCGCGACGGCGAGGCGGTCCAGCGTGCTGCCGGCCTGCAACGCGGAGATCGCGCCCAGCCCGATACCGACCACGAGGAACAGGACGGCGGCGCCGAGCGCGAGCGAGATCGTGGCCGGAGCGCGGTCGAGCAGGGTCTCCCAGACCGGCTGCTGGTTGGTGAAGGAGTAGCCGAAGCACGGTGCGTCGCAGCGCACGATCTCGCCGGCCTGGGTGAAGTCGCGCCCGGCGAAGATGCCCTGCATGTAGTCGACGTACTGCGTCAGCACCGGTCGGTCGATGCCGAGCGAGCGCCGGATGTCCGCGAGCCGCTCGGGTGTGCACGTCTTGCCGCAGGAGAGTCGAGCCGGGTCGCCAGGGATGGCGAAGAACAGCAGGAAGGTGACGAAGCTGACCAGGCCGAGGATGGCGACGGCGGCGAGCACGCGTTGAACCACGAAACGCGCCACCGTCGCCTCCTCTGCCGGCCGAAGTTACTGACGGACCGTCAGGGCTTGACGAAGATCGTGTTGAGCGAGACGTTGCCGTGGACCACGTCCTGGAACGTCCCGCCGATCCGCGGACCGAACAACTGCATGCTCTTGTTGTAGATGTCGGGGATCACCGGCACCAGCTCCATGATCTTGCGGTCCAGGGCCGACCACCGCTTGCCGGCCTCGACCGGGTCGGCGATGAGCTCGATCTGGTCGATCTCCTTATTGATCGCCGGCACGTTGAAGAACGACCAGTTGAAGCCGCCCTTGCCGATGCGTCGACCGTCGAACAGCACCGGGTAGACGGTCGCCCCGCTCGGCCAGTCCGCTCCCCACGCGAGACCGTAGAGGTCGAACTTGTTCTCCGGATCGCTGGTGGCGTCCGAGACGTCTTGGGATCGATCGGCTTGCGGACGACCTCGAAGCCGGCCCGCCGAGGCCCGCAACGACCGCGACCGCGACCTGCTGGCCCCGCGCGGGAGGTCTGCCGTAAGCGTAGACGATCTTCTGGTTGAGCTTGCCCGCCTCGGCGAGAAGTGCTTCGCCTTCTCCGGATCACCCTCCGGCGGAACCTGGTACAGGTCGAACGGCTCGTGGCCGACGAGTGTCGGTGAACCGATGGTCGTGGAGAAGTCACCGTGGCTCGGCCCGCCGAGGATCTGCCGGACCTGCTGACGCGGGTAGGCGTACATCAGTGCCTTGCGCACCCGGACGTCGGTGATGCGCTTGGTGTTGATGGCCTGAGTAGGTCGCGTACGGGCGTGTAGCCCGACACGGTCCGGGCCAGGAAGTCCGGAGTGCGAGACCACCTGTTGGAGCACCTCGGGCGAGACGCGTTCGTCGACCACGTCATCGAGGCCGCGTCGTCACCCGTCGCGGCGATCAGGCGCTGGTTGGTCTGCAGCGGGAGCTCCCCGAAGCTGAACTCCCACTGGTCGACGGCGGTGCGGATCGGGTCGGTCTCCGGCTTCCACGCGGCGTTGCGCACGAGCGTCATCGACTTGTCGACCTTGCGCGATTCGATCTTGTAGGGCCCTGAGGAGAACGGGCGCGTGTTGTAGGCGATCTTGGTGTCCTTGCTCTGCTTGACCGGTGATGTCGCGGTCATGGCCAGCGCGAACGGCAGGTCGGGACGCGGCCGCTTGAACGCGAAGACGACCGTTTTCGCATCTGGGGTCCGCACGTTCTTCAGCGAGCCGTCGGTGTAGGGCCCGGCGTAGAAGCTGCGGAAGTCCTTGGAGTCGGCGAGCCAGCTCTGCACGAAGGTCGGGCCTTCGGGATACTCCTTGGCGAAGGTCCGCGAGATGCCGTATTTGACGTCGGCGGAGGTCAGCGGGGACCCGTCCTCCCAGGTGACCCCGTCGCGCAAGGTGTAGGTCCAGGTCTTGCCGCCGTCCTTCGTGACGCCGGTGTTGGTGGCGAGGTCACCGATGACGTCGATCTTGTCGCCCACCGTCCGGTAGGTGGTCAGGGTCCGCGTGAACAGCTGCGACACGATCTGCTCGGTGTTGCTGTAGACCCGCGCGGGTCCAGCTGCGTGAAGTCGAAGCTGTTGTGCACCCGTACCGTTCCACCCTGGACGGCGCCGGGCATTGGCGGGGCCGGCGTCCGCGCTGTCGTCGAGCCCGTAGGTGTACTTCGACCAACTGCGAGGCGCCCGGGGCCTTGGGGGCGGTCGCGCTGTCGTCGTCGCCACCACCGCCGCACCCGGACAGAACGAGAACCACTGTCAGCGCCGACGCCAGCTGAATTCTCATCGCAGGCCTTTCGGGTCAAGGGCGTCGCGGAGCGCGTCGCCGAGCAGGTTGAACGCAGAGCACGAGGAGCAGCAGCCCGGTGCCCGGGACGATCATGAACAAGGGATCGCTGAGATAGACCTGGGCGCCCCGTTCGACCATTCGTCCCCAGCTCGGTATCGGTTCGCTGATACCGACGCCGATGAAGGCCAGGGCGGCCTCCGCCGTGATGATCGCGGGGACGGCCAGGGAGTAAGTCACCAGGATCGGTGACCACAGGTTGGGCAACAGCTCTCTTCTGACGATGCGCCAAGTCCCGGCGCCCGACATCCGCGCCGCTTCGACGAACTCGCGCTCGCGCAGCGAGAGCACTTGACCGCGGATCAGACGGGCCGGGAACACCCAGCCGAACACCGAGAACAGGATGATCACCGTGGCGAAGCGGATCCACGTCGGCGTGTCCTCCTCCGCCCCAACGAGCACATCCTCGACCACCGGGGTGAGCGCGATGATCAGCAGCAGCCCGGGGAAGGTCAGCATGACGTCGATGAACCAGCCGCCGAGAGCATCGACCTTGCCACCGAGATACCCCGTCACGATGCCGTACAGCACCCCGATCGTGAGCGAGATCGATGGCCACCGTGAACGCAATGAACAGCGACGTCCGGGCGCCGTAGACCAGAAGCATGAACACGTCCCGGCCCAGCCCTGGTTCCAGCCCGAGCCAGTGCTCGCAGCTCATCCCGCCGCGGGCCCCGACCGGGAAGCCGAAGTCGTTCAGCAGCGCCGGCGTCTCCTGTCCGTACCGGGTGCGCTCGTCCTTTCCATAGAGCCGGCTGATGACCGGCGCGAGGGCCGCGACGGCGAGGAAGAACCCGACCACGCAGGCCGAGGTGACCCCGACCCGGTCGCGACGGAAGCGCCGCCACGCGATCTCCCGCGGCGAGCGGCCGAGATCGCGGGCGGCCACCTCCGGGGCGACCGTCGCCGCGGGCATCGAGCCGAGCTGCATCGTCACCTCGGAACTGGAGGACCCACCGCGCTTTGGCGGCGCAGCCTAGGCCCTTGTGTGACATCACAGAAGTACCTGGACATTTCGGATCTTGGCTCGGCAAGGTGGACCCACCGTCGTGTGCCCGGGCGCCGCGGTCGCCGCGGGAGCCCCAGGGTCCGACCCATGCGCAGGTCTCTGGGTTGATATGGGCAGGCTCAACGGTGTGGTCCCGGAGGACGGTGCGCGGATGGGGACGGTGGCCAGAGGACTCCTGGCGGTGGCGCTCGCCACGGCGCTGGGCGTCACCCCGGCGGGGGCAAAGCCGCCGCCCCGTCCGACCCGGCGAACTGCGCCCGAGCCGACGCCACGCAGGTTCCGATGTACTTCCCGGCTCGGAAGGCTCCCGGTCAGGAGGAAGCGGACGGCCTCTCCAGCCGGACCGCTTACAACGAGGTCATCGCCTACGCGTGCATGGAGCGCAAGGGCCCGAAGGTGACGCTGCACTACGGCTGGTCCTCCGGCGGTCGGCTGAACGTAGCCGTCTTCAACTTCCGGTTGATCGATTGCGCGACCGGGGACTCCGTCGAGCACACCATCCGGTCCATGACGTACCCGCGGGGAACGGACGAGCGGTCCGCCCACGCCGTGGCCCGCTTTACGATCCCCACGACTGGAGAGGTTCGACCGCACCTGTACGGAGCGGGGGAGTACGAGCGGAGTTCGAGCTACTTCCTCGAAGGTGGTATTGGCCGGTTCAACGCCTACGAGGAGCCGAAGTTCCTCGCTGATGGGGTGTGCCGGTAGGCGTGAAATCAACAGCACTCATGTGGTTCCGGCGCGACCTTCGGCTACGGGACAACCCCGCCCTGCTGGCGGCGGCCGGCCAGGGCGGTCTCGGCGCCGGCCCGGCCGCGGTCGTGCCCCTGTACGTGATCGATCCCGCGCTCTGGAAGCCCTCGGGGGACGTACGCCGGGCCTATCTCGCCGCGTCGCTGACCGCGTTGAGCGCCCGGATCGGCGGGGACGGCCTGCTGGTGCGCCGGGGCGACCCGGCCGAGCAGGTCGTGGCCGTCGCGCGCGCGGCGAAGGCGACGACCGTCTACGTGGCCGCGGACTTCGGGCCCTACGGGCGCGCCCGCGACGCCCGCGTCGAGGCAGCACTGGGCGAGCACGGGATCGCGCTCGAGCAGGTCGGCTCGCCCTACGCCGTGGCCCCCGGGCAGGTCTTCAACGGCTCGGGTGAGCCGTACAAGGTCTTCTCGCCGTTCTTCCGCGCCTGGTGCGCGCACGGGTGGCGCGCTCCGGTGTCCACTCCGCGCTCCGTGCGCTGGGAGCGGCCCGTGACCTCGCACGACGTGCCGGCCGCGCCCGTCCCGGCGGGCCTGTCGCTGCCGAAGGCGGGTGAGGAGGCGGCGCTGCGCCGCTGGCGATCCTTCCGGGACGAGGGGCTCGCCGACTACCGCGATGCCCGGAACCGGCCCGACCTGGACGGGACCTCGCAGCTCTCGCACGCCCTGAAGTGGGGCGAGGTGCACCCGCGAACGCTGCTCGGTGACCTCGACCCGGAGCGGCACGAGACGTATCGTGAAGGAACTGGCCTGGCGGGAGTTCTACGCCGACGTGCTGTTCCACCGGCCGTCCAGCGCCCGGGAGTACCTCCGCTCCGAGTACGCCGGGATGCGTTATGCGGCCCCCGACGCCGACTTCGAGGCCTGGTGCGAGGGCCGGACCGGCTTCCCGTTCGTCGACGCCGGGATGCGGCAGCTGCGCACTGAGGGCTGGGTGCACAACCGGGTGCGGATGGTCGTCGCGTCGTTCCTGGTGAAGGACCTGCACGTGGAGTGGCAGCACGGGGCGCGCCACTTCATGCGCTGGCTGCGCGACGGCGACCTCGCCTCCAACCAGCACGGCTGGCAGTGGGTCGCGGGCTGCGGCACCGACGCCGCGCCGTACTACCGCGTCTTCAACCCGGTGTCGCAGGGACAGAAGTTCGATCCCGACGGGTCCTACGTCCGGCGCTACGTCCCCGAGCTGCGGCACCTGGACGGGGTGGCGGCGCACACCCCGTGGGAGTTCGGTCGACGGGTACCTCCACGACTACCCGGAGCGGATCGTCGACCACAAGGCGGAGCGCGCCGAGGCCCTGGCCCGGCTGGCGGAGATTTCGCGTTCCTGACGGCCCGGCGGGTAGTGCCGTCACATGGCTGCGCGGCCCGACCGTCCCGGTGCCTCGGCCTGGGTCCCGGAGAATGCGGACCTGGCTGAGCTCGCTGCCGCGGCGTCGACGTGCGAGGGCTGCGAACTCTTCGCCCCCGCGACCCAGGTCGTCTTCGGGGCCGGGCCGCCCGACGCACGGTGCGTCGTGGTGGGCGAGCAGCCCGGGGACCGCGAGGACGTCGAGGGCGAGCCGTTCGTCGGCCCGGCCGGGCGGCTGCTGGATTCGGCCCTGGTCGAGGCCGGGATCGACCGGTCCTCGACGTTCGTCACCAATGCCGTCAAGCACTTCCGGTACGAGCAGCGCGGCAAGCGCCGGATCCACCAGACGCCGGAGGCAGGGCACATCACCGCCTGCCGGCCGTGGCTGGCGGCCGAGCTCTCCCGGGTCCAGCCGGAGTTGGTCATCGTGCTCGGGGCGGTGGCCGGACGGGCGCTGCTCGGACCGTCGTTCCGCGTCACGAAACAGCGGGGCGTCCTGCTGCCGTTGCCGGACTCGGACGCCCAGGCCCTGGCCACCCTGCACCCCTCCGCGGTGCTGCGGGCGGACGACCGCGAGGAGGCCTTCGGCGGGCTGGTGGCGGACCTGCGGGTGGCCGCCAAGGCCCTCGGCTGACCCGCCCAGAAAAACGCTCGACACACATCGCGATCGCGACGTATTTTCGTAGGACACGTGAGAGGAGGTGGTCCAGGCTTTGTGTAGCTATAGGACGCGTGAGGTGGCTGCAAGCTAGCCGCATTGACGAGCCGTGCCTTCACCGGACCGCAGGTCTGCGGCCAGGCGAATCCACTGCAGTCACCGGGGCCCGTGGGTGCTCGGGGATACGTCCCCCCGAGCGGTCGGTTTTCGAACCGGCACCCCACGGGCCTTTTTCTGTGACCGCGCGGTCATACCCGGGTAGTATTATGGTATGAAGATCAGCGTGAGCCTGCCCGACGAGGATGTCGAACTCCTCGACGACTACGCGCGCGCTTCGGGGCTGGGCTCGCGATCGGCAGCGTTGGCGCACGCGGTCCACCTGCTCCGCCACGAGTCGCTCGGCGATGACTACGCGGCCGCCTGGGACGAGTGGGAGGCAGGCCGCGACGCCACCGCCTGGTGGGCGGTGGCCGCGGACGGTCTGAGCGATGCGGCGCGGTGAAATCCGGCTCGTCGACCTGGCCCCGACCCGCGGCAGCGAGGCGGACAAGCAACGGCCCGCTGTGGTCGTGAGCAACAACCGCGCCAATGCGGCGGCGGCACGGCTCGGGCGAGGTGTGATCACTGTCGTCCCGGTGACCAGCAATGTGGAACGGGTCTATGCCTTTCAGACCTTGCTCCCCGCGGCCGAAACCGGTCTGCCTCGCGACAGCAAGGCGCAGGCCGAACAGGTGCGCGCCATCTCCGTCGAACGAGTGGGCCCGTCGCTCGGGGTACTAACTCCAGATCTGCTCCGCGCGCTGGATGACGCTCTGCGGTTGCACCTGGAAATCTGAGCTTCCGTCAGGTCGGACCTAGGGCGCCAGGCGCTCCACGATCCAGCCGTCGCCCTCCCGCGTGTAGCGCAGCCGATCGTGCAGGCGGGACGGGCGGCCCTGCCAGAACTCCACCGTCGCGGGCGTGATCACGTAGCCGCCCCAGAAGTCCGGGCACGGGACCGCATCGGGCCAGCGGGCCTCGAGCTCGGCGTAGCGGGCGTCGAGTTCCGCGCGGTCCGCGACCACACTGGACTGCCGGCTGGCCCAGGCCCCGATCTGGGAGCCCCGCGGCCGGGTGGCGAAGTACTGCTCGGTCTCGGCCCGCGGGACGCGTGCCGCGGTCCCGTTGACGATCACCTGCCGGCGCAGGCCGTGCCAGGGGAAGAGCAGCGAGCACCGCGGGTCGACGTCGAGCTCCCGGGCCTTGCGCGAGGTGTAGTTGGTGAAGAAGACGAACCCGCGGTCGTCGACGGTCTTGAGCAGCGTCATCCGTGACGACGGACCGGCGGTCGAGACCACCATCGCGTTGGGCTCGGCGAGGCCGGCGTCGACGACCTCGTCGAACCAGAGCCGGAAGGCCGCGATCGGGTCCGGCGGCAGGTCGGCGGGTTCGAGCCCGGCCGCCATGTACTCGCGACGCATGGCCGCGAGATCTGACGCCTCGTCAGCCAAGCTGCGAGTGGAGGAACGTGGTGGCCTCGTCCCAGCAGCGGGCGGCGAGTTCGGGGTCGGAGGTGCCGAGTGAGTTCAGCGGGTTCATGAAGGCGTGGCCGGATCCCGGGTGCACGGTCAGCTGCACGTCCTTACCGAGGTCGCTCAGCTTCTTCTCCAGCGCCAGCGCACCGTCCGGGGTGAAGAAGTCGTCGTTCTCCGCCATGTGACCGCGGACCACCGCGGTCAGGCCGGACCAGTCCGGCTCGGAGTCCGGGCCGGGGAATCCGTAGAACGGGACCGCCGCGGAGATCTTGTCGCCGCGGCCGGCGGCGAGCAGGAAGGTGAGCATGCCGCCCATGCAGAAGCCCATCACGCCGAGCCGGTCCGAGGTGACCGCGGCGGAGCCGGCCAGGTAATCCACCGCGCCGCTCATGTCCCGCGCGGCCCGGTCCGGCGGGAGGGACTGCATCAGGTGGCCGGCCTTGTCCATCTCGTCGTGGGCCGCCAGCTCCCCGTGGTAGAGGTCGGGCGCCAGCGCAACGAACCCGGCCTCGGCCAGCCGGTCGACCAGGATCTTGATCGAGGGGTCCAGGCCCCACCACTCCTGGACGACGACCACGCCGGGTCCGTTGCCGTTCTCGGGCACGGCGAGATAGCCGCTCGCCGTCCCGCCGTTGGACGCGAATTCCACCGTCGAGGTCGTGATCGCCATGGGCGCAGCCTACGCACGCGTGCAGCCGGGTTTCGAAGGGTGGGCCGACCGGGAACGGGAGCCTGGATGGCCGGGTGAAGAATGGGGCCCTCGGCTCCGCCCGGGCCCCTCGCCCGGCCGGAGTGCCGCACCAACGAAGGGCCAGCGCATGTCCGATTTTGTCCCCGGCCTCGAAGGCGTGATCGCGTTCGAGAGCGAGATCGCCGAGCCGGACAAGGAAGGCAGCGCGCTGCGCTACCGCGGCGTCGACATCGAGCACCTGGTCGGGCGCATGACATTCGGTCACGTCTGGGGCCTGCTCGTCGACAACTCGTTCAACCCGGGCCTGCCGCCGGCCGAGCCGTACCCGATCCCGATCCACTCCGGCGACATCCGGGTCGACGTCCAGGCTGCGCTGGCGATGCTCGCCCCGGCCTGGGGCCTCAAGCCGCTGCTGGACATCGACGACAACCAGGCCCGCGACGACCTGGCCCGCGCTGCGGTGATGGCGCTGTCCTACGTGGCCCAGTCCGCCCGCGGTGCCGGCAAGCCGATGGTGCCGCAGAGCGAGGTCGACAAGGCCACGACCATCGTCGAGCGCTTCATGATCCGCTGGCAGGGCGAGCCGGACCCGAAGCACGTCGCCGCGATCGACGCCTACTGGACCTCCGCGGCCGAGCACGGCATGAACGCCTCGACCTTCACCGCCCGCGTCATCGCCTCCACGGGTGCGGACGTCGCGGCTGCCCTGTCCGGCGCGGTCGGCGCGATGTCCGGCCCGCTGCACGGGGGCGCCCCCTCCCGGGTGCTGCACATGATCGAGGCCATCGAGAAGACCGGCGACGCCACCAAGTACGTCAAGGACCTGCTCGACAAGGGCGACCGCCTGATGGGCTTCGGCCACCGGGTCTACCGCGCCGAGGACCCCCGCGCCCGCGTCCTGCGCCGCACCGCCCGCGAGCTCGGCGCCCCGCGCTACGAGATCGCCGAGGCGCTGGAGAAGGCGGCCCTGGAGGAGCTGCGCGCCCGTCGCCCCGACCGGGTCCTGGAGACCAACGTCGAGTTCTGGGCCGCGATCGTCCTGGACTTCGCCGAGGTCCCGCCGCACATGTTCACCGCGATGTTCACCTGCGCCCGCACCGCCGGCTGGAGCGCGCACATCCTCGAGCAGAAGCGCACCGGCCGCCTGATCCGCCCCTCGGCCCGCTACGTCGGCCCCTCCACCCGGATGCCGGAGGACGTCGACGGCTTCGAGGACATCCGCGCCAGCACGATGCTCAGCTGACCCGCCCCACCATTCGCTCATGCATGAGCGAGTTGTCGTTCTCGGGTCCGAATCGGGTCCGAAAACGACCATCCGCTCATGCATGAGCAGATGGTGGCCCGCTCGGCGGATACTCCGGCGCGACGGCGGGCAGCGGTACGGAACAATGGTCGACGGTCGACAGCGGCGCCGACCCGGTCCCCCTCCCTCTGATCAGAGGACACATCCGCGTGAGCGACATCAAGATCCCCGCTGACCTCCTGCCCGCCGACGGCCGATTCGGCTGCGGCCCCTCCAAGGTCCGACCCGAGGCCCTGGCCGCCCTCGCCGCCGCCGGCGGTTCGGTGCTCGGCACCTCGCACCGGCAGAAGCCGGTCAAGTCCCTGGTCGGCCGCGTGCGCTCCGGCGTCTCCGACCTGTTCTCCCTGCCCGAGGGCTACGAGGTCGTGCTCGGCAACGGCGGCGCGACCGCGTTCTGGGACATCGCCGCGTTCGGCCTGGTCCGCGCCCGCAGCCAGCACCTGCACTTCGGCGAGTTCTCCTCCAAGTTCGCGAGCGTCTGCTCCGGCGCGCCGTGGCTGGGCGAGCCGAGCGTCATCAAGTCCGAGCCCGGCACCCACCCGCAGCCGCGGGCCGAAGAGGGCATCGACGTCTACGGCCTGACCCACAACGAGACCTCGACCGGTGTCGCGATGCCGATTCTCCGCCCGGCCGGGGCCGACGCCGACGCCCTCGTGCTCGTCGACGCGACCTCCGGCGCCGGCGGCCTGCCCGTCGACATCACCGAGACCGACTGCTACTACTTCGCGCCCCAGAAGTGCCTTGCCTCCGACGGCGGGCTCTGGATCGCGGTCATGTCCCCGGCCGCGCTGGCACGGGTCACCGAGATCTCCGGCTCGGGTCGCTACATCCCCACCTTCTTCGACCTGCCGACCGCGATCGACAACTCCGTCAAGGACCAGACCTACAACACCCCGGCCCTCGCGACGCTGTTCCTCCTCGCCGAGCAGCTCGAATGGATCAACAGCCAGGGCGGCCTCGGCTGGGCCGTCGACCGCACCGCCGACTCCTCGAACCGGCTTTACACCTGGGCCGAGAAGTCGGAGTACGCGACGCCGTTCGTCGCGGACCCGGCGATGCGCTCCGCGGTCGTCGGCACCATCGACTTCGCCGACTCCGTCGACGCGGCCGAGGTTGCGAAGGTCCTGCGCGCCAACGGGATCGTCGACACCGAGCCGTACCGCAAGCTCGGCCGCAACCAGCTCCGCATCGCGATGTTCCCGGCGATCGACCCGGCCGATGTCGAGGCCCTGACCGCCTGCATCGACCACGTCGTCGCCGCGCTCTAGCGCCCGATCGCACCATGGTCGCCCGCTCCTTCGGTGAGCAGGTGGCTGCCTTCCCTGCGCAGCGGCCCACTTTCGGCGGCGACATGTCCGATTCCGTGGGCCGCTGCTCATGAAGAAGCCGACGACCGCCGGGGAGCGGGACCGGCTGACGCTGCTGGTCTACTGCCAGCTCGGGCTGTGGGGGTACTTCCTCTTCGGGTTCGGGCCGGTGGTCCCGATGCTGCGCGACGATCTCGGGATCTCCAACACCGTCGCGGGGCTGCACGCGACGATGCTGTCCGCGGGGTCGGTCACCGCGGCGTCGCTCTACCCGCGCCTCGCCCGCACTCTGGGTCGCCAGGGCACCGCCCGGCTCGGCATGGCGGGGCTGGCGACGGGGGTCGCGGTCCTCTGCTCGGCCGAGGTGCTCGCGGTCACGTTGACCGGCGTCTTCATCGCCGGGGGGTTCGGCTCGCTGCTGGTGACCGGGTCCGCCGTCATCCTGCGTGAACGCCACGGTGCCGGGGCGCCCGCTGCCATCACCGAGGCCAATGCGGTGGCCGCGGCGTTCGGTCTCGTCGGTCCCGGCCTGATCGCGGCCGCGGCCGCGCTGGACCTCGGCTGGCGCCCGGTGATGCTCGGTGTGGTTCTGATCGCCGCCGCGGTGGCGCTCACCCTCGGCCGGGAGCCGATCCCCGACGGCATCGCGTCGTCCCGGGGGACCAAGGGCAAGCTGCCACGCAGGTACTGGGGTGCCTGGTTGGTCGTCGCCATGAGCATCGGGATCGAGGCCTCGATGACGGTGTGGTCCTCGGATCTGCTCCGCGAATCAGCCGGGATGAGCGAGGGCGCCGCCGCGGCCGGAGTGAGCGTGCTGCTGGCCGGGATGTTCACCGGCCGGGTGCTGGGCGCCCGGCTGGCGAGGCAGCGGCCGGAGGGCGCCCTGCTCGCGGCCCTGTTCCTGGCGGGCGGCGGATTCGTCGTCTTCTGGACGGCCGGCACGGCCGCGCAGGGCCTGCTCGGCCTCGCCGTCATGGGTCTCGGGATGTCGCTGCACTACCCACTCTCGGTCACCGCCGCGATCGAGGCGGGCGACGGGCATCCGGACCTCGCCGCCGGCCGGGCCGCCCTCGGGGTGGGCGCGGCGGCGGCGCTGATGCCCCTGGCGATGGGCGCCATGTCCGACGCCGCCGGCATCTCGGCCGCGTTCGCGCTGGTGCCGATCCTGCTCGCGGTGGCCGTGACCTCGCTCATCGTCTCGAGCCGCCGCCCCGCCGGGGTCGCTACTCTCGACGGCTGAGCCGCCATTCCGGGCGGGAACCGTCGGAGGCGCGGGTGGGGCACGGACACGGTCACGGTCATGGCCACAGCCATGGCCCGGCCGTGGCGCGTGCCGGAGAGCGGTACCGGGGCCGGCTGGCGATCGCGTTCGTCCTCGCCGCGATCTTCCTCGTCGTCGAGGTCGTGGTCGCGCTCTCGACCGACTCGCTCGCCCTGCTCTCCGACGCCGGGCACATGCTCACCGACACCGCCGGGCTCGGGATGGCACTGGCAGCGATCACCGCCGCGACGAACGCCCAGCGCCCGCCGCGGCGACGCGCCAAGCCCGGCCCCGCCCATAACCGCACCTTCGGTCTCTACCGCCTGGAGGTGCTGGCGGCGTTGGTCAACGCCGGGCTGCTCTTCCTCGTCGCCGGTTACGTGGTGTGGGCGTCGATCGATCGGTTCCAGGACCCGGTCGAGATCGACTCCGGCATGGTGCTGGCGGTCGGCTGCGCCGGCCTCGCGGTGAACCTCGTGGGGTTCTTCCTCCTCCGAGAGGGCGCGAAGGAGAGCCTCAACGTCCGCGGCGCCTACCTCGAGGTGCTCGCCGACGCCCTCGGATCCGCCGCCGTGATCGTCGCGGCCATCCTGATCGGCGTCACCGGCGAGGACTGGATCGACCCGGCACTCGCGATCGCGCTGGGCTTCTGGATCCTGCCGCGCACGTATCGGCTCGGCGCCTCCGCGCTGCGGGTGCTGCTGGAGGCCGCTCCCCCGCACATCGACCTGACAACGCTGCAGGCCGACCTGGCCGCACTGCCCGGCGTCCTCGACGTCCACGATCTCCACGTCTGGACCCTGACGTCTGAGATGGAGGTCGCGACCGTCCACCTGGTGGTCGTCCCCGGGGCCGATACCCACGCCGTCCTCGACCAGGCCCGGCACCTGCTCCAGGTGAACCACCGCCTCGACCACGCCACGCTCCAGGTCGAGCCCGCGGATCACACCGGCTGCGAACAGGTCGGCTGGTAGCTCAGTCCCGCCCCCGTCGCATCTTGGGGCGGGTTTCCGCCCCATCAAGCCGGGCCATAGGGCGGGAGCGCGCCCCAAGATGCGTCAGTCGCGCCGGGTGGCGAGCACCAGGATCAGGACCCCGAGGCCGAGGGCGCTGAACAGCGCGACCATCTGACCATCGACGCCGGGGATGCCTTCGTCGTTGACGCGCTTCATGTCGCCCGCGGCGTCCCTGGCTTTGCCGGAGGCGTTCTTGCCGGCGTTCTTCGTCCCCGTCGCCGCGTCCTTGGCCTTGTCGGCGGCGTCCTTCGCGTCCTGGGTGCCGAGCGAGGAGTTCGGCAGCTTCTTCACGTCCTCGGGGATCGGGACGCGCCAGACGGAGGAGCCGACGCCCTCACTTCCGAACAGCAGCGCCTCGCCGTCGGCGGACTCGGCCACGGATTCGCCCTGGATCTGGATCGGAGGGGTGAACTTCGCGACCGACTTCCAGCCCGCGTTCGGGCTGAGGACGTGCGCCTCGAAGTAGCCGCGGACGACGACGAAGCGGCCGTCGGCGAAGAACGCGCCGTCGGTGACCGCGCCGGGGGCGTCGGCGATCCGGGTGAACGTGTTGACCGCGCCGCTCTTCATCTCCGACGGGCCGCGGTAGACGCCCGCCTTGTTCGCGGTCTCCTTGCTGATGATGTAGAGCCGGCCGTTGCGGGGGTCGCACAGCAGCGCCTCGGCGTCGCGCGCCTTCCCGTCCTCGTACTTCACGTCGTACTGCTGAAAGGGGACGTTCCCGGTCTTGACGCTGTCCGGTTCCGGGACGCGGTAGAGCCGGTAGGACTTCCACCCGTCGATGTTGTCGCCGATGTCGCCGACCCAGAGCGTGTTGTCCTTCGCGCAGCGCGTCATCGCCTCCCAGTCCCGCGCGGGGGCGCCGTCGAGGGTCAGGTCGGCGACGGTCTTTCCGGTGGAGTCGTCGACGGCGTAGAGCACCGGGCCGGCGTCGGAATCGTTGTGGGTGTAGACGATTCCGGCATTCTTGGTGCTGGCCGCGAGGCCGCTGGACTCGGTGATCCGGTCGTCCTGGAACTGGAAGACGACCTTCTTGTCCTCGTCGGCGGCGGCCGCTCCGGCACCACCCAGCAGTAGCCCGGCCCCGACGAGAGCCGCGAGAGTGCGCTTCACCAGGAGCCCCCGTGACGGTTCGTCAGTTCGTCGGAGAGGAGAACGGCCAGGCGGGGGCGCAGCGACCAGGCCCCCGTCAGCTCGCGGTACTGCGCGACCAGATCCGGGTCGGCGGCTGCGCCGGTCCGCACCGCGCGGATCGCGAGATTGCGCGCAGTGTGCTCACTGCTGACGAACTCGACGACGTCGACGCGATAGCCGAGCAGTCGCAGCAACGTCGCGCGCAGGGAGTCGGTGAGGACGTCGGCCATCCGCTCACGCAGGATGCCGTGCTTGCCGACCAGGCCGTAGGGCTCGGGTGGACCGGCCGCCCGGATCGCAGCCGCGGTTTCGTGATGACAACAGGGAGCGGCGACCACCACCGGAGCCTCCCACCGCACGGCCCGGGCGAGCGCGTCGTCGGTGGCCGTGTCGCACGCGTGCAGCGCGAGCACGAGATCGCCGGGGGGTACCGCGGCGTCCGTAATGGTCCCGGCGACGAACTCGACGTCGGCCGCCCCGAGCTTCGCGGCGATCGCGGCGTTCCGCGCGCGGGCGGCATCGCGGAGATCGACGCCGGTCAGGCGCGCGCCGCCCCGATCGGCCCGCTGCGTCGACAGATACCGGTGCGCCGCGAAGGACAGGTACGCGTTGCCGCACCCGAGGTCGACGACGTGCAGCGGCGCCCGGCCGGAGACGGCGTCCAACGTCGGGGCGAGCAGCCGGAGGAACGCGTCGACCTGGCGGCGCTTGGCCGCGTCCGCGTCGAGGACGTCGAAGAGCGGATCGCCCGGGTCGATCAGGCGCTGCTTGACCCGGTCGTGGCCGCCCGTCCCACCAGGGCGTGACACGCCCTGGTGTGACACGCCCGTCCCACCAGGGCGTGTCACGCCCTGGTGGGTTGAGCGGTGGACCTGGGCGTGGCCCTTCTTGGTGACCCGGAGCTGGACCGTCTGCTCCGCGGTCTCGACGTGCCAGTTCCCGTAGGGCTCGGCGAGCAGGGCATCGATGCCGGCCTCCACCTCGTCCGGGCCGAGGTTGCGGGTGTGAGCCTGTCGTTCGTCGTAACAGACCTGCTGCAGGCGGCGCCCGTCCTTGAGCTCGACGGGACGCAGTTCGGCCCGCCGCCAGGCCGGCCGCTCGGTCCCGTGCCGCTTCCCGGCCGCGACCGCCCGGCGCAGGCCGGGATCGAGCAGGAGCGCGCGGACACCGGCGAGGGCGTCGGCGAGCGGGGTTTGCATGAGGTCGATTCTCCTGGATTTCGCGATCAACTGGCGCGGCACATACTCAGTATGCATACTCAGTATCCATGAGCATCCGGAACGGCCTCCTTGCTCTGCTCGAAGGGGGCCCGAAGTACGGGTACCAGCTTCGGGTCGAGTTCGAGGCCGCGACGGGATCGACCATGCCGCTCAACGTCGGGCAGGTGTACACGACGCTGGCCCGCCTCGAGCGGGACGGCCTGGTGGAGCCCACCGGCGAGGCCGACGACTCCGGCAAGGTCGTCTACCGGATCACGGGACCCGGCCGCGCCGAGCTGACCGCCTGGTTCGACGAACCGATCGAGCACGACGCGCGACCGCGCGACGAGCTCGTCATCAAGCTGGCCCTGGCGATCGCGACCCCCGGGGTCGATGCCCTCGCGGTGATCGATTCCCAACGCGCAGCCGCGCACCGGGCCATCCGGGCCGCCACCCGGCGCAAGGCCGCTCAGAACGGAACCACCGATCTGGCGAACGAACTCGTCGCCGAGGCGGCGATCTTCGCCGCCGAGGCGGAGGTCCGTTGGCTCGACCACTGCGAGCAGGTCCTGCTCGCTTCACCGCCCGCCGCTTTTCCTGACCTCTCCCGGAGCGTGACATGACCCCCGTCCTGCAGCTGATCGGCGTGAGCCGCGTGCACGGGACCGGACCCACCGCCGTGCACGCGATGCGCGAGGTGAACCTGACCGTCCAACCCGGCGAGCTCGTTGCCGTGATGGGCCCGTCAGGTTCCGGCAAGTCGACGCTCCTCAACGTCGCGGGTGGGCTCGACGCCGCCACCGCGGGCGACGTCATCGTCGAGGGCACGACCATGCGTGCGCAGTCCGCATCGGCGCTGGCCGCCCTGCGCCGCCGCGCGATCGGGTACGTCTTCCAGGACCTCAATCTGATTCCGGCGCTGACCGCGGCGGAGAACGTCGCGTTGCCGCGCGAGCTGGACGGAATCCGCTCCCGGGCCGCCCGGACCGAAGCGCTCGCCGCGCTCGCCGAGGTCGACCTGACCGGCCATGCCGACTCCTTCCCCGACCAGATGTCCGGCGGCCAGCGCCAGCGCGTCGCAATCGCGCGGGCGTTGATCGGCCCCCGCCGCCTCGTCCTCGCCGACGAGCCGACCGGCGCACTCGACTCCGTCACCGGCGAAGCGATCCTCAAGCTGCTGCGCGCACGGTGCGACGCCGGCGCCGCCGGCATCGTGGTCACCCACGACGCGCGGATGGCCGGCTGGGCCGACCGCATCGTCACCCTGCGGGACGGCTCGCTCGTCAACGACGGCACGGGCCTGCCCCGCTCGCGTTCCACCGCCTGGACCTCCTCATGACGGCCTGGCGCGCGGCGCTGCGGCTCGCCCGCCGCGACGCGATGCGGCACCGCTGGCGCTCGCTGCTCATCGTGATCCTGATCCTTGGCGCCGGTGGCCGCCGCTACCGGTGTGGACGTCATCTACCGGACGCAGACCTCGCCCGAACGCGAGCGCGAGCGGTCCTTCGGTGGCGCCGACGCCATCGTCAGCCCGTCGTACAACGAGGGCCGCGCCAATGTGACGCCCGCTCAGATCGAGCAGGCCCTCCCGGCGGGTAGCCGGGTGGTGCGGCAGCAGTACCCGAGCGAGACGGTGTTCAGTGTCCCCGGGCGCCTGGCCGAGGCGTCGTACCTCGTGACCGACAACCTCGGCGACCCGTTGCTCCGGGGCCTGGCGCGGCTGAAGTCCGGCCGCGCGCCCGGTGCCGGTGAGGTGGCGATCAGCCCCAAGCTGGCCGACAAGCTCGGCGTGGACGGGATCGGCTCGACGATCTCCGTGCGGAACGGAGGGTCGGCCACGGTGAGCGGGATCGTCCGCGACCCGTTCTGCCTCAGCTGCGCCCTGGTGGTCGTGCCCACGGATTCCGCTCTCGCGGCTCCGCTGAACGCCGGGACCAACGGTGCCCTTGACGAGGTCTACTACGTCGACCTCCCGGCGGACTACGACAACGCGACCGCGGCCCGACTGGGTCAGCTCACCGACCTGGACGTCTACGTCCAGATGCGCAACCAGTACTCCTCGTCGGAGATCGGTCTCGGCGACCTGGGCCGGGCGAGCGAGGACGACATCAAGGCGGTGGCGCTGGTGACGATGGTCGCCGGGCTCGGACTGCTCGAGGTCGTGCTGCTCGCCGGTACCGCGTTCGCGGTCGGCGCCCGCCGGCAGACCCGCGACCTCGGGATGATCGCCGCCCAGGGCGGCTCACCCGGTGACCTGCGCCGGGTCGTGCTCGCGCAGGGAGTGCTGCTCGGCCTGGCCGGTGCGATCGCGGGTGTGGCCGCCGGTATCGGCGGGGTGCTCGCCGCCCGGCCGTTGCTGGAGCGCGTCAACAACGAGGTCATGGTCGGCGTCCACTTCGGCTGGGTCGAGGTGCTCGTGGTGGCGATGGTCGGGGTCTTCTCGGGCCTGGCCGCCGCGCTGTTCCCAGCGATCACCGCCGGGCGCCGGAGCATCGTCGATGCCCTGGCGTCCCGCTTCCCCGTCCCCACCGCCCGCTCGAAGTGGGCGCCGCTTTTCGGCGCCGTGCTGATCGCCGGCGGTGTGACGATGAGCCTGCTGGCGTCGTACTTCATGTCGAACGGCGGCAACGGCCAGTGGTTCGCCTATGCCCCGCTCAGCGAAGCGGCGCCCGCCAGCACCCCGCGCATCGACGACACCACCGGCTCGATCGCGATCCTCGTCGGCGTCTTCATCGTCGTCGGCGGTCTGCTGTTGATCGCCCCGGCCCTGCTGGCACTGCTCGCCAAGCTGGCCGGACGACTGCCCGCGACCATGCGCCTCGCGACCCGCGACGCCGCGCGTCACCGCCACCGCACGGGGCCGGCCACCGCCGCGATCGCCGTCGCCGTCGGGGGCGCCGTCGCGATCTCCTGCCTGATCGCCTCCGACCGCGAGGGCAAGGACCGCTTCGAGGCCAACGCCGTCCCGGACCGGGTGATCGCGCTGTCCCAGCAGGGCGCACTCGACCCGGCGATCTTCGAGCAGGGCACCGCCGCGGTGCAGGAGGCGATCCCCGGTGCCACGGTGCTGCCGGTGGTCGTGCCGGTTCCGAGACAGGACCGCGAGGCGGTCGACTTCTACCCGTCGTCCATGTACGTGACGGACCTGACCCCAGGGGGCGACTCCACCTCCGTCGCCGTAGGAAGCCCTGATCTGATCGCCCTGGCGTCCGGCCGGGTCGCCGACGCGGGCGACGCGAAGACCGCCCTGGAGGCCGGGAAGGCCGTGGTGTTCGACGCAACCCTCATCGCGGCGGACGGAACGATCGAGATCCAGACCGGCCTCAGCAACGACGGCGAACGGGCCGAGATCGTCCGGATCCCCGCCGTCGCCCTGCCCCGCGCCGAGGCGTACTCGCAATTGCCGCAGGCTTTCGTGCCCGCCTCCTTCGCCGCGGCGCAGAACTGGGAAACGACACAGAGCACGACGCTGCTCAGCTACCCGCCGGAGTCCCGCGACCAGGCGGGGGCGGCGATCGCGGCGGCGGAGGCCCTCGGCATCCCGGTGATCAGCTCGTCCGAGGAGAAGGACTACACGCGGCTGATCCGGGTCGGGCTCACCGGCGCGGCGGCACTGATCGCGCTGCTCGGCGTCGCGATGTGCGTCGCGCTCTCGGCGGCGGAGGGACGACCGGACCTGGCGACGCTGTCGGCGATCGGGGCTCCCCCGGGCCGGCGCCGGCGGCTCGCGGGAGCGCAGGCGCTCGTGCTCGCCGGGATCGGTGTCGTGCTCGGGTTGGGCTTCGGGTTCTACTTCGCCCGGGCCGCCCGACCGGCCACCGGTGCGACGGAGACGATCGTGCCGTGGGGTGACCTGATGCTCACCGTCGCTGCGGTCCCGTTGCTCGCGGTGCTGGTCGCGATGCTCGGCTCGGTCGGCCGTGTGCCGATGACGCGGCGCGTGGACTGACGGGGCGTCAGTGAAGACTCCGCGCGACCGCGCTGCTGACGACGTCCGGGGGGATCGTCGCCTGGAGCCTGGTCACGGTCGGGCTGGGCGGCGGGACCGGCGGGAGCATCTTTCGGGAGGCGGCGTTCGGCTAGGCCCGGGAGCCGCCGTCGCTCTAGGCGAACAGGTCCACGATCGTGGACGCGACGACCGACAGCACGAGCAGGACCAGGACGGCCGTCACGAGCCTGCGATTGCGACCACGCACGCCGGGCAACGCTACGCAGGTCCGGTTCGGCGCCGCGGCCAGGTGGCGATCGGCTCGTGAAGAGCGCCACCGCCGGGGCCGGCGCCGAGCCGGCTGCGGATCAGCTGCACCGCCGCGACGTCCCACGCCGGGCCGACGATCTGCGCGAGTTCGGCGGCGGCCGGGCGCAGGTCCGTCTGCTCCCGGCCGGCGCGCGCGAGGGTCAGGTGCGGACGAAAGGACTGGTCCTCGATGTCGACGCCCGCGCTTCGGGCGGCGGTCGCCAGATCGGCGGCGAGCGTCCGCAGGGCATGGACGTCGCCGGCCAGACCGACCCACAGCACACGCGTGCCGAAGCATCCGCCGCCGGCCAGCCGCAGCGTCATCGGCTCGTCGCCCACGACCGCGGCGAGCCCGTCCGTCAGGGCCGGAACGTCGTCATCGGGCACCTCGCCGAGAAAGGCGAGCGTGAGGTGCCACTGCTCGGGCCGCGTCCAACGCAGGCCGTGCGGGGCGACCATCCGGGTCCGGCCGAGCTCGGCATCGAGGGCGGCGAGCGCCTCGGCCGACGGGTCGATGGCGACGAAGAGCCTCACGGGACCGGCTCGCTCACCGGGTACTCCAGGCTCAACCGCGGGCGTGGGAACACCGAGGCCCGCACGGTGATGTTGGCCCGTCGCGCGAGCAGCGCGCCGGCGAGGAGAGCAGCGAGCGCGGTGATCACACCACCGGTCACCAGCGCCCAACGCGGGCCGTACTCCTGGGCGAGCCAGCCGACCAGCGGGGCACCGACGGGCGTCCCACCGAAGAGGACCGTGATGTAGAGCGCCATGACGCGGCCACGCATCGCGGGCGCGACCGACAGCTGGATGACCGAGTTCGCGGCCGTCGTGGTGAGCAAAGCGGCGACGCCGACCGCGGGCAAGGTGGCGGCATAGAGGACGTAGGTCGGCATCAGTCCGACCACAATCTCCATCAGGCCGAAGGCGACGGCACCCACGATGACCAGCCGCACCCGGACCTGCTCCCGGCGGGCCGCGAGCAACGCCCCCGTCAGCGATCCGACCGCGATCGCGGAGCCGAGCAGCCCGAACTCGCCGGCGCCCTTGTCGAACTCCTGGATAGCCATCAGGGCGTTGGTGATCTGGAAGTTCAGACCGAAGGTCCCGAGCGCGAAGATCACCCACAGCACCGCGAGCAGGTCGGGACGGCCGCGCACGTACCGGATGCCCTCGCGCAACTGGCCCTTGCCGCGTGGGGCGAGCTCGCTGCGGTTGAGCTCGGACACCCGCATCCGGTGCAGCGCGATCACCGGGGCCGCGTAGGACAGCGCGTTGATCAGGAACACCCAGCCCGTGTCGCCGTCGAAGACCTCGATCAGCAGACCGGCAACCGCCGGCCCGATGATCCGGCCACCGTTGAACGACGCGGAGTTCAGACCGACCGCGTTGGGCAGATTCTCACGGTCGACCAGCTCGACGACGAACGCCTGCCGCGCCGGGGTGTCCAGCGCGGCGACGACACCGAGGCCGGCCGCGAGCAGGTAGACGTGCCAGACCGCGGCGACGTCGGCCAGGACGAGCACACCGAGCAGCAATGCGAGCGCGCCCATCGCGACGTTCGTCAGGAACAGCAGCCGGCGCTTGTCGTAGCGGTCGGCCAGCACCCCGCCCACCGAGGACAGCACCACGATCGGCGCGAACTGCAGCGCGGTGGTGATGCCGAGGGTGACCGCGCTGCCGCCCGACAGCTGCAGAACCAGCCAGTCCTGCGCCACCCGCTGCATCCAGGACCCCGTGTTGGACACGGCCATCCCGGTGAAGTAGCGCCGGTAGTTCGGAACGCGCAGGGAGGCGAACGTAGGGCTCACGGAGCCATCAGCTTTTCCAGGACAGGTGTGGCGGCCCGCAGCGCAGCGACCTCGGCGGCGCTGAGCTCCCGCATCCGCTGGGCGAGCCACTCCTCGCGGGCCCGCCGGTCGGCGACGAGCATCGCGTGGGCGGCGGGGGTGACCACGACGACCTTCTGCCGGCGGTCGGTCGGGTGCGCGGTGCTCGCGACGAGGCCCTTCTCCTCCAGCGCCGCCAGCACGCGCGTCATCGACGGCGGCTGCACCCGCTCGTGCTCCGCGAGCGCACCCGGGGTGAGCGGGCCGTGCTGGTCCAGCGCCGCGAGCGCGGAGAGCTGGCTCGCCGTCAGGGACATGTCGGAGCGCTGGTTCCGTAGCCGCCTCGACAGGCGGGTGATCGCCATCCGCACGCTGTGCGCGAGTTCCAGGTCAGCAGCGGAGAGCGTCGTCGTCATTCGTCGATCGTAACTCATTACTTACGCTAACGAACTTGATTTCCGGCCCATTCCACGCCGCCCTCCCCACCGGGGCGTGACACGCCCTGGTGGGTCCGTCCCACCGGGGCGTGTCACGCCCTGGTGGGTCGCGGGTCAGGCGGAGGCGGCCCCGCCGACGGGCTGAATACCGAGGTCGGCGTAGGTCATGAGGGGGGCGTAGGGCACGCCCCGCTCGGCGAACTTCTTCCGGCCGACCTCGCCGCGGTCGACCAGGGTCACGGCGAGGACGACCTCGGCACCCAATTCCTGCACCACGTCCAGCGACTGCAGGATCGACCCCGCCGTCGTGACGACATCGTCGACGAGCAGGACCCGAACGCCGGGCCCGAGCTCCGCACCCTCGACCCGCTTCTGCGCCCCGTGGTCCTTCTGCTGCTTGCGGACGACGAACCACTCCTTACCGGTCAGCATCGCGATGCCGTAGGCGTAGCAGTCCGCGCCCAGGGTCAGCCCGCCGACGGCGTCGTAGGAGATGCCGGTCTCGGCGGCGAGTTCGACGATCGCCTCGCACGCGGTCTTGAGGCGGTCGCCGGCCGCCAGCGCCCGCTTGCCGTTCATGTAGTCGTGGGAGAGCTCTCCCGACGCCAGCGCAAACGGCTCCTCGCGGTGCACCAGGCCGTAGGTCTTGACGATCTCGATGCTGCGTTCGCGCAGGTCAGACACGGTGTCGGCTCCGGTGCTCGGTGTGGGTGCTCGCCCTCATCGTTCCACGGGGGCGCGGCATAGGGTGACGGCCATGGCAGGCAGACGGGCACGCGCAGTCCGACCCGCGCGGCGTCCGGATCCCGAGCCGCTGGAGATCGACGAGTCGCGCGTCATCGCCATCGGCAGCGCGCTGTGGTTCGTCGCCTGGGCCGTACTGCTGATCTCCCACGACTCCCTCGAGGACCGCGGGAACGAGTGGTACATCTGGACCGCGGCCACCGGCCTCGGTCTCGGCCTCTGGGGTTGGTGGCTGGTCCGCCACCGGGTGGCGGACCGCGCAGCGAGGCGGGTCGAGCCGCCCGTTGAGGCAGCGGTCGACGCCCCCGCCGGACCGCGCGCCGCCGGGCGACGCCGGCGAGCGCCGAAAGCCCCGTAACGCGAGGTCAGCCGGCGTCGATCTCCGGGTCGGGCTCGGTGACCACCTCGACGACGAGTCCCTCGTCCGGCGCGGCCTCGTCCTCGACGTCCGCGGCCACGGCATCAGCGCCGCTGTCGACGTCCACGGCCTCGACCTCGCCGGCGGCCGCAACGGCCGCCTCGGCCGCGGTGCCGGCGTCGGTGCCGGCGTCGGCGTCGGCCTCGACATCGGCCTGGGCGTCCGCCTCGGCCGCGACGGACGTGCGGACGGCGACGCCCGGCCCGGACTCGAAGTCGCGGGGGAAGAGGTCGTAGTCGATGTGGTCCAGGACCGGCGGGGGGCGCTCACTGAGGGCGGCGGGGTTGGCGACGACCTCGGAGTGGGCGCCGCAGCCGTGGTCGAAGGAGACCACCCGGGCGTCGTCAGGGGCGTACTCGTTGGCGCAGACCCCGAAGACGCGGCCCATCGAGCCGGCCATCGGGAGCAGGAACCCGCAGGTCGCGCACTGGGCGGGGGCGGCCGCGGCGATCGGGGCCTCCGGGCCGCGGTCGCCGGAGTACCAGCGGTCGGTGGCGTCGGCGCGGCCGACGGGCGAGAGGACGCGGGCGCGGCCCAGGCCGAGCTCGTCGGCGATGAGGTCCGCGACGTCGTTGTGGCCGTCGCCGTCGGCGGGGTCGTACGGGGCGTCGGTCTGGCCGGTGTAGCCGGGCAGCAGCCGGTCGTCGTTCTCCGGCGGCGGCAGGATGTCGCCCGGGCCGAGGTCGCTGGGCTGGAAGCGCTGCACCCACGGCACCCACGGCGGTGCGAGGACGGCGGTCTCGCCGGGCAGGAGCACGACCTCGGAGACCGTCACCTCCTTGGCCCGCGACGCGCGGACCACCGTGACCGCCCAGTGCCAGCCCGTGTAGCCGGGGTGAAGCGTCGCGAAGCGGTGGGTGACGAGCCGCTCGTCCTCGGAGTCGAACCCGAGGTGGTCCCCCACCTCGCCGGGCGCGGCTTCGGCCGCGGCATCGCGTGCGAGGTCGACGGCCTCGACGCACGCAGCGTCGGGGCCGGTGGGCTTACGGGAGCGGGTGCTGGCGGTCACACCATGATTCAACCTCATCGACGACCCGCGGGCCGACCAGCCGCAAGGTTGGCGGGCTGGCCGCGCAGGGCAGGATAGATGGCGTGGAACCCGTTGACCCGCCGCCGCCCTACCGGGCGGGGCCCCCGCACGAGGTGCCCCCGCCGGGTGCGCCGGGTCCACCACCCCCGCCTCCGACCGACGAGATCGGTCTGTTCGCGGCCTGGCGGACCGCGGCCCGCAGCACGGCGCGCGCCAGCGCGAAGGCGAGCAACGCCACCCGGCGGACCGTGCGCCGGGCCACCAACGCTCAGGGCGCGGGCGAGTCCGGGATGGCCAAGCTCACCGAGCTCTCCGGGCTGAATGCGGCCGCCGACATCATGGTGACGATCGCGCTGGCCGGAACCCTGTTCTTCAACCCCAGCGACGCCGATCAGGCCCGGGGCCGCGTCGCCCTGTTCCTGATCATCACGATGGTGCCGTTCGCCCTGTTGGCCCCGCTGATCGGCCCGCTCCTCGACAAGTTCCGCTCCGGACGGCGCTGGGCCCTCGCGACGAGCTTCCTCGCGCGCGCGGTGCTCGCGTGGTCCATCGCCGGCGGTGTCGAGGACGGCAGCCTGTTCATCTACGCCGGGGCGTTCGCGATCCTGATGGCTTCGAAGGCCTACGTGCTCATCAAGGCGGCCGGCGTACCGCGGCTGGTGCCGCCCGGAATTCCGCTGGTGCGGGCGAATTCGTGGACGAACATGGCTGGCCTGGCCTCCGCGGCCACCGCCACCGCCATCGTCGCCCCGCTCCAGAGCGTCACCGGCCCGGAGTGGACGCTGCGGATCGCGGCCGTCCTGTTCGGGATCGGCGTGGTTCTCTCCCTACGGCTGCCGTCGCGCATCGATTCCGACCGGGACGAGTCCCGCGCCACCTTCGACGGCGGCGCCGCCGCGTTGAAGGGCCGCTACGTCGGCCCCGCGGTCGATATGGGGGTGCGGGCCAACGCCGCCTTCCGCGGACTTTCAGGGTTCCTGACGCTCTATCTCGCATTCCTGCTGCGCGAGCACCCGATCGGCGACATGAACGGCAACCTGCAGCTCGGGCTGGTGATCGGCGCCGCCGGCGTCGGCAGTGCGGCGGGCACCGCGATCGGCAGCCTGCTCAAGACCCGCGGGCCGGAGATCATCATCGTCACGCTGCTGGCCGCGGACATCGTCGCCATCTTCGGGGCCTCGATCTGGTACGGGCTCACCGTCGTGCTGGCGGCCGGGTTCGTGGTCGGGTTCGCCCAGACCCTCGGCAGGCTCTCGCTGGACTCCATGATCCAGCGTGACGTCGAAGAAGCCGTCCAGAGCTCCGCCTTCGCCCGCAGCGAGACCCGGCTCCAACTGGCCTGGGTCATCGGCGGCGCCATCGGGATCGCCCTGCCGCTGCGCGGGGGCCTCGCCTTCGCGGTCGCCGGCGTGGGCCTGGTCCTTCTGACGGCGGAGATGCTGCGCCACGGCCGCGACCGCCGGCTCAAGGCGAAGGCACCCGCTCGACGCAGCCCGGCCCCGGCTGGTCCGGCACCGGACCCCACCCCGAGCTCAGGGCCCTCGGCCGCGCCGCCGGACTTCCCCCCGACCCGCAACCGCGTCGACGAGTACTGACCCAGAGGTTCAGCTCTCGACGTCGTCCGCGATCGCGCGCATCAGGGCGGCGATCTTCTTGCCCTCGGCCGGGGCCGGGCGGCGGCCACGACGGTACGAATTGGACAGGCCGTCGAGCAGTTTGATCATGTCCTCGAGGAGGATCGCGATGTCGTCCGGGTCCTTGCGCAGGGCCTTCGCGACCGAGGGCAGCGGGTCGAGGATCCGCACCGACAGCGCCTGGTCACCGCGCCGGCCCTGAGCGATCCCGAACTCGACGCGGGCACCGGGCTTGAGCGTTTCCACACCGGCGGGCAGGGCGTCCTTGTGCACAAAGACGTCCGGGCCGCCGTCCTGGGAGACGAACCCGAAGCCCTTCTCGTTGTCGAACCACTTGACCTTGCCGGTGGGCACGGGCGAACCTCGCGAATCGGAAAGCTGGGAGTGACGTAAAGGCCGAGGCTACCTGTGCGGTCCGATTCCTGCCGCATGAGTTCCGGGCACACCTCCCACACCGGCCCGGGCGTTCTTCACAACTCTGCGTGATCGCAGGGAAAGCCGAACGTGCCCGCTACTAGCCTGAGTCGGTGGCCCTGTCTTCCGGTGCCGGGGCACGGCCGTGAGCGAGCTTCGGTGCGGCGTGCTGCGTGCCGCTCTCGACGAGCCCCTGCACGGCACGGCTCCGACCGCGCCCAGGGGCTGGCTGCTCATGGAGCACCCCGGACCGTGGCCGTCGGAGGAGACCGAGACCGACCTTCCCCGCGAGGTCGTCGAGCTGATGAGCGCGGCCCGCAAGGCGAAGATCCGGCCGCAGCTGATCCGGCGCACCCGCGGGCGGCGGCGAACCCCGCACCAGGTCTACCTGGCGTTCAGCGGGTCCCAGCCCTGGATGCGCGGGGCCGAGGTCGCGGACCTGCGCGAGCTCGTCGGGCTGGACCTCGCCGCGCTGGCCCGCGGTGAGCGGGTCGACTTCGGGACCCCGGAGTACCGGCGGATCATCCTCGTCTGCGCCCACGGCCGCCACGACGCCTGCTGCGCGCATGCCGGCCGGCCGGCTGCGGACGCGCTCGCCCGCGAACTCGGGGACGCGGTCTGGGAGACCACCCACCTGGGCGGGCACCGGTTCGCGGCCACCTCGGTGACGCTGCCGGAGGCGACGTATCACGGCGCGCTGGAGCCGGTCGGCGGTCCGGCCATCGCCGCGGCGACGCTGCGCGGCGAAGTCGTCCTCCGCAACTACCGGGGCAAGGCGGGACTGTCCGGGGCCGCGCAGTCCGCGGAGTGGTTCGCGCGCTCGGAGTTCGGGGTCGTCGACGTCGCTGCGGTGGCGCACCAGGGCACGGTCACCATCGACGAGGAGACGACCCGCGTCGAGATGCTCGTGGCCGGGCGGATGCTGTCGGTGACGGTCCGCCGGATCCTCAGCGGCTGCGCCCGGGCGCTGTCGTGCGACGCGTCCGAGCTGGAACGGCCGGACACCCACATCCTCGTCGCGATCGAAGGCCACGCCGCCGCGTAATCAGCCGGCGTGGTTGTCCCGCACCAGCGCGTAGGCCAGGTAGACGGCGCCGAGCACGCCGCAGATCTCGGGCATCACGGCGAAGCTGCCGGCGAAGGAACTCCCGGCCTCGGACAACCGGGTGCCGGAGTCGTTGGACTCCTGGATCTGCGTCGACTGCAGCCACGCCCACAGCACCGCGACACCCACGGCGGCGGCCGGCATGCCGAACAGGACGCGGACCTTGTCGGAGATCTCCCAGTAGCGCGACCGGGTGATGAGCACGGCGCCGAGCAGCCAGCCCAGATAGCCGAAGGGGAACACCGCGATCCCGAGCACGACCAGGGCGACGAGTTCCCAGCCCAGCCGGTTCAGCCCGGCGATCGTGGACTCCCGCGCCACGCTCTCGTCGGGCGCGATCGGGCGCACCCGCGGGGTCTCCTCGTCCCGGAACAGCGGCCGGAACGGCCCCCGCATCGACCCGCCCCCGGCGGTCTCGGAGACGCGGGCGTCAGCCTGCGCCGGGAGGACGGGGCGCTGGACCGGCCCGAGGTCGATCGTCGGGTTCTCGGAAGCGGGTGCCGACTCGGGCTCGCGCGCGGGCTCCGGCTCGGGCTCGGCGAAGGCCGCAGGGACCAACTCGCGGGCGACGGTATCGACCAGGTCCTCGGCGGGGCCGAGTTCGGTCAGGCGCTCCTCGGTGCCGCGCAGGTCCCACCGGGGCGGAGCACCGACGCGGCCGCGGACCCGCCGCCCGATCTCCTCGATGACCAGCGCGCAGTCGGCCGGCGCCAAGACGTCGGCCGCCGCCCGCCCGGCCCGGGCGAGGTAATCGGCGACGACTTCGTCACCCGGCAGCATCCCCACAGCGCAATTCTGGCCCTTGAGAGCCCGCGGCAACCACATTGGCCGCCGAGCGGGGTCGCGCGCCTCCGCACGCGCTGCGGGCGGCGCGTAACGTGGAGCGGATGAGCACCGGGTTCAGCGCGGGCGTGCGCACGCTCGCCGACGAGCTCCGCGCGCGGGACGACGCGGGGCTCGAAGCCCTGTTCGGGGCACGCCCGGACCTGGTGTCCCCGGTACCGACCGACATGACCAACCTGGTGGCCCGCGCGACCACCCGGACCTCGGTGGCCCGCGCCCTGGACGCCCTGGATCGCTTCACGCTCCAGGTGCTCGACGGGGTCGCCCACCAACCGGACCCCGGCACGCTGGACGTGCTGCGGGGACTGGTCCCGGCACCGGCCGACGCGATCCGCACGGCCCTGGACGCGCTGCGCGAGCGGGCCCTGATCTGGGGGTCCGACGACGACCTGCGCGTGGTGCGCACGGTCCGCGAACTGCTCGGCCCGGGGCCCGGCGGTACCGGCCCGCCCTTCGCCGCGGCCGCCGCGGGCTACCGCGGGACCCGGTTGGCGCAGATGCTGGCCGACCTCGGGCTGCCCGGTGAGCCCGACCCGCCCGCCGCGCTGGCCGCGCTCGCCCGTCACCTCGGGAATCCGGCGGTCCTCACCTCGTTGCTCGACGAGGCACCGCCGGCGGCCCGCGTGCTGCTGGCCGAGCTCGACGCGGGCGGTGGGGTCGGAGCGATCGGGCGGGCGGACCGGGACATCTCCGCCGCGACCGCCTCCGGGCCCCTGGAGTGGTTGCTCGCGCGAGGAGTGCTTCTCGCCCTCGATTCCGAGCGAGCGGTGCTGCCGGCCGAGGTCGCGGTTGCGCTGCGCGGGGGCGCGCTGCATCCGTCGCCCCAATTGCTCCCGCCAGACCTGACACCACGTCAGATCGGCTTGGAGTCGGCAGATCGCACCGCTGCCGGGCAGGCGATGACGTTGGTCCGCCGGGTCGAGGACCTCCTCGACGAGTGGGCCACCGACCCGCCCGTCGCACTGCGGACCGGCGGTGGCGGACTCGGCGTGCGCGAACTCAAACGGGTGCAGGCCGCGGTGGACGGCGACGCGTTCGCCGCCGCGCTGCTGGTCGAGGTCGCCTACGTCGCCGGGCTGGTCGCGACCGACGGCTCGGGTACGACGGAGAACTGGCTGCCGACCCCGGAGTACGACCGGTGGCGCGCGTTCGGCACCGGCCGCCGATGGGCGGCGCTCGCGGCGGCCTGGCTCGCCTCCAGCCGCGTCGTCGGGCTCGTGGGATCGCGGGCGGACGTGAAGGACAAGGCGCTCGCGGCGCTCGGCAAGGAGATCGACCGCGGCGCAGCTCCGGAGATCCGGCTCGACGTGCTGTCCGAATTGGCCGACCTGCCGGCCGGCGCGACCGCGTCGCCGCTCGATGTCCTCGCACGCCTGACCTGGCAGCGGCCCCGTCGCGGTGGGACGCTCCGGCCCGACCTGGTGACGTGGACCTTCGCGGAGGCCGAGCTGCTCGGGGTGACCGGCCGCGGCGTCCTGACGTCCTTCGGGCGTTCGCTGGTGGCCGGGAACACCGAGGACGCGGCCAACCGACTGTCCGCCGAGCTGCCGCAGCCGCTCGATCACGTGATGCTGCAGGCCGACCTGACGGCGATCGCCCCCGGGCCGCTGGTGCGGTCCCTGGCGTCGGAACTGGGGTTGGCCGCCGACGTCGAGTCCACCGGCGGGGCGACGGTGTTCCGGTTCACCGACGCCACGATCCGTCGCGCCCTGGACGCCGGACGCGGCGCCGCCGATCTGCACGAGCTCTTCGCCCGCGCCTCCCGGACCCCGGTGCCGCAGCCGCTGACCTATCTCGTCGACGACGTCGCACGGCGGCACGGCCGGATCCGCGTCGGCACCGCGGACGCCTACGTCCGCTGCGATGACGAGACGGTGATCTCGGAGCTGGTCTCGGACCGTCGCGCGGTGAAGCTGGGCCTGCGGAAGCTGGCGCCGACGGTGGCGATCGCGTCGGTCGCGGTCGACACGGTGCTCTCGACCCTGCGCGAACTCGGCTACGCCCCGGCGGCGGAGTCCTCGGGCGGGGCGGTCGTGCTGCACCGGCCCGACGCCCGGCGGACCGGCCCCCGGACGGCCCCCCGTCCCGTGCTGTCCGACCGGCCCGCGCCCACGCCGCAGCTGCGGGCGGCGGCCGTCCGGGCCCTGCGCGCCGGCGACCGTGCCGCCTCCGTGGGGGCGCGGATCCACGCGGCGGAGCTGGAATCCCCGTCGCGGCTGGAGGACAAGCCGACCTCGACCACCGCCCTGATCGCCCGGCTCCGGTCCGCCGCCGAACGCGACACCTCGGTCTGGCTGGGCTATGTGGGTGACGACGGCACCGCCACCGACCGCATCGTCGACCCCATCGCGATCGAGGGCGGGACCCTCCGGGCCTTCGACCACCGCCAGGCCCGCGTCCGGTCCTTCACCCTCGCCCGGATCTCCGGCGTCGCCGACGCGTGACGCCTCGCGGGGCTCGCATCTTGGGGCGCGCGCCGGCCCCATCACCACCCGCTGAAGGGGCGGAAACCCGCCCCAGGATGCGGCGTGGCGGGGCTTGGGATCAGGGCATCAGACGGAAGCAGGCCTGAAGCTCGGCGACGTAGACCTCGGGGACCTTGAGCGAGGCGAAGTGCCCGCCCCTCGCGAGGTCGGTGTTGAAGTACCGGATGTCCGAGAACCGGCTCTCCAGCCAGGGCCGCGGGGTCTTCGCGACCTCCTTCGGGAAGATCGAGGCGCCCATCGGGACGCGCACCGGCTCGTTGCCGAGGTGCCGGGGGAAGGACTCCCAGTAGATCCGCGCGGAGGATCCACCGGCAGCGGGCAGCCAGTAGAGCATCACGTTGTCGAGCAGGACGTCTCGCGAGATCACGGACTCGAGGTCGCCGTCGGAATCGGTCCAGGCCCAGAACTTGTCGAGGATCCAGGTCAGCAGCGCCGCCGGGGAGTCCACGAGGCCGTAGCCGATCGTCTGCGGCCGCGTGCTCTGCTGCGCGGAGTAGCCGCCGCCGCGCAGGCGGAACTCGTCGAGCTCGGCGAGCCACCGGCGGTCGCGGTCGCTGAGGTCGACGCCCGGCACCGGCTTCGCTCGCGGCAACGTCAGGTGGATGCCGGCGACGTGGTCGGGATCGACGTGTCCGAGGTCGCCGGTGACGAAGGCCCCCCAGTCCCCGCCCTGCGCGAGGTAGCGGTCGTAGCCGAGGCGGGCCATCAGCTCGGCCCAGGCGCGGGCGATCCGCGAGACGCCCCACCCGGTCGACGCCGGCTTCCCGCTGAAGCCGAAGCCCGGCAGCGTCGGGCAGACGATGGAGAAGGCGTCGGCCGGGTCCGGCGGATCGATCAGCGCCGGGATCACGTCGAGGAACTCGACGACCGAGCCGGGCCAGCCGTGGGTGAGGATCAGCGGTCGCGCCGACGGGTGCGGCGACCGGGCGTGCAGGACGTGGATCGGCAGCCCGTCGAGCTCGACCAGGAACTGCGGGTAGGTGTTCATCCGCGTCGCGAGCCGGTTCATGTCGTAACCGTGGACCCAGTAGGTCGCGACCTCGCGGGCGTAGTCGAGCGGGACGCCCTGCGACCAGTCGTCCACCGTCGCCGGTTCCATCCACCGCGTACGGAGCAGTCGCTCGCGGAGGTCGTCGATCTCCCGGGGTTCGATCTCCACCTGGAACGGGACCCCGACGTCGCTCATGATCGCGACGTTACCTGCGCAGCCCTCAGGCGCAGTTGGCCGCCGACTCGGTCACCCAGCCGCGGCCAGGCTGAAAGGCCTTGGTCGTGGCCGAGAGCACGACCCCGGTGGGGTCGACGATCTCGATGCGCAGGATCCGGGCGTACGGCAGCGGGCGGTCGTAGACATAACGCACCGAGGGCGCGGAATCGCGGGGCGCCGAGCGCGCCGCATCCCGAAACCGTCGCATCACGCCTCCCAGCGTCAGAACCAACTACAGCAACAGACGCAGCGGAGGGCCGGGAGGTTCACTCGCTCCGGCGTGTCGCCCAAGATCCACCCCGCTGGTGCGCTACATGCACCCCGGAAGGTCTCGGACGCGGCACGATTTCGCCGGATCCAGCAGAATGGGTCGGATGACCGACGGCCCCCTGATCGTGCAGTCCGACAAGACCTTGCTCCTGGAGGTCGACCACGCGGACGCCGAGGCCTGCCGCCGCGCGATTGCACCCTTCGCGGAGCTGGAGCGCTCGCCCGAACACGTGCACACCTACCGGCTGACCCCGCTCGGCCTGTGGAACGCCCGGGCCGCCGGCCACGACGCCGAGCAGGTCGTCGACACCCTCCTGCAGTACTCCCGCTACTCCGTCCCCCACTCGTTGCTGGTCGACGTCGCGGAGACGATGGCCCGCTACGGTCGGCTCCGGCTGGAGAAGCACCCGGTCCACGGGCTGGTGCTCTCCACCACCGACCGCCCGGTGCTCGAAGAGGTTCTGCGGAGCAAGAAGATCGCGCCGCTGCTCGGCGCGCGGATCGACGGCGACACCGTGGCGGTGCACCCCTCCGAGCGTGGACACCTCAAGCAGGTGCTGCTCAAGGTCGGCTGGCCGGCCGAGGACTTCGCCGGGTACGTCGACGGCGAGGCGCACCAGATCGACCTGGTTCAGGACGGCTGGACGCTGCGCAACTACCAGCGCGACGCCGTCACCGGGTTCTGGCACGGCGGCTCCGGCGTCGTCGTCCTCCCCTGCGGCGCGGGCAAGACCCTCGTCGGCGCGGCCGCGATGGCCGAGGCCAAGGCGACCACGCTGATCCTGGTCACCAACACCGTGAGCGCCCACCAGTGGCGCACCGAACTGCTCAAGCGCACGACCCTGACCGAGGCCGAGATCGGCGAGTACTCCGGCCAGCGCAAGGAGATCCGCCCCGTCACCATCGCGACGTACCAGGTGCTGACGACCAAGCGGAAGGGCGTCTATGCGCACATGGAGCTCTTCGACTCCCGCGACTGGGGCCTGATCGTCTACGACGAGGTGCACCTGCTGCCGGCGCCGATCTTCCGGCTGACCGCCGACCTGCAGTCCCGCCGCCGCCTCGGCCTGACCGCCACGCTGATCCGCGAGGACGGCCGCGAGGGCGACGTGTTCTCCCTGATCGGCCCGAAGCGCTACGACGCCCCGTGGAAGGACATCGAGGCGCAGGGCTACATCGCGCCCGCGGACTGCGTCGAGGTCCGCGTCACCCTCACGGACACCGAGCGGCTGCTGACCGCGACGGCCGAGCCGGAGGAGCGCTACAAGCTCGCCGCCACCGCCCGCTCCAAGTCGCGCGTGGTCGAGGCGCTGGTCCGTCAGCACGCCGGCGAACAGATCCTCGTCATCGGCCAGTACCTCGACCAGCTCGACTCCCTGGGCGAGATGCTCGGCGCGCCCGTCATCAAGGGCGAGACGACGGTCAAGGAGCGCGAGCGCCTCTACGACGCGTTCCGCACCGGGGAGATTTCCACCCTGGTGGTCAGCAAGGTCGCGAACTTCTCGATCGACCTGCCCGAGGCCGCGGTCGCGATCCAGGTCTCCGGCACCTTCGGCTCCCGCCAGGAGGAGGCCCAGCGCCTCGGCCGGGTACTGCGCCCGAAGGCGGACGGTCGCGGCGCGCGCTTCTACGCGATCGTCGCGCGCGACACCGTCGACCAGGAGTTCGCGGCACACCGGCAGCGCTTCCTGGCCGAGCAGGGGTACGCCTACCGGATTCTCGACGCCGAGGACATCGTCGGCGCCCCGGACCCGGACGCGAGCTGACGAACGCGAAGGAGCTCCACTCATGAGCCAGGACCCGCAGGACGTCGACTGGGCCGGCGGGGTGGACGTCGCCGCTCTCGGCCGTTCACGCGGCACGGACTTCTTCCGCATCACCGATCAGCTCACCGAGGACGAGATCGAGTACTGGCGCCGGACCCGCAACTTCGTCGACCTCGAGGTGCTGCCGGTGATCAACGGCTACTGGGAACGGGCGGAGTTCCCGTGGCCGCTGATCGAGAAGCTCGCCGAGGTGGGAATCGTCGGCGACGGCATCTCCGGCTACGGCTGCCCGCCGATGAGTCCGATCGCCACCGGCCTGATCCATATGGAACTGAACCGCGGTGACGGCAGCCTCGGGACCTTCCTCGGCGTGCAGGCCGGGCTGGCCATGCAGTCGATCGCGATGCTCGGCTCCGAGGAGCAGAAGCAGCGCTGGCTACCGGCGATGGCCCGGCTGGAGAAGCTCGGCGCGTTCGCGCTCACGGAGCCGATGCACGGCTCGGACTCCGTCGCGTTGGAGACCGCTGCCCGGCGCGAGGGTGACGAGTGGGTGCTCGACGGCGCCAAGAAGTGGATCGGCAACGGAACCGTGGCCGACGTGATCGTGGTCTGGGCCCGCGACGTCGAGGACGGCGAGGTGAAGGGGTTCCTCGTACCGAAGGGCACCGCCGGCTACGACGCGCGCCGGATGGAGGGCAAAGGATCCCTGCGCGCGGTGTGGCAGGCGGAGATCGTCCTGACCGGGGTCCGGGTGCACGAATCCGACCGGCTGCCGGGGGCGCACTCGTTCTCGGACACCGCCCACGTGCTCGCCGGCACCCGGAACTCCGTCGCCTGGAGCGCCCTCGGGCACGCGACCGCCGCCTACGACGTGGCCATGACGTACTGCGAGCAGCGTCACCAGTTCGGCAAGCCGCTGGTGTCCTTCCAGATCGTGCAGGAGCGGTTGGTGCACATGCTGGCCGAGTTGTGCTCGATGCAGCTGTACTGCCTCCGGCTCGGGCGCCTGATCGAGGAAGGTTCCCTCACCGACACGATCGCGTCGCTGGCGAAGATGAACAACACCCGCAAGGCGCGCCAGATCGCCGCGGAGGCGCGGGACCTGCTCGGCGGCAACGGCATCCTCCTCGACTTCCACGTCATGCGGCACATGGCGGACATCGAGGCGATCCACACCTATGAAGGCACTGAGACCATCCAGACGCTGATCGTCGGAAAGTCGATCACCGGGGTGAGCGCCTTCACCTGAGGCGAGGCGCGAACGACCAGGATGGTGCCGTGAAGACCGACGCCCTGACCGCCCGCTGGGACGGCCTGCTCGCCCGGCTCACGGGCAGCGACCCGACCGCGACCGGCCGCCATCTGGTCGCGCGCTGGGCCGAGCCGCACCGGCGCTACCACGACCTCGCGCACCTGACGGCCGTGCTCGACGCCGTGCACGACCTCGCCGGGCACGCCCGGGACCTCGACGCGGTGCGCCTCGCGGCCTGGTACCACGACGCGGTCTACGCCGGCGCTGCGGACGACGAGGAGAACAGCGCGCGGCTGGCCGAGGCCGAGCTCGCAGCCCTCGGCCTACCGGGCGCGTTGGTCGCCGAGACCGCGCGTCTCGTCCGGCTCACCGCCACCCACGATCCCGAGCCCGGCGATTCCAACGGCGAGACCCTCTGCGACGCCGACCTGGTCATCCTCGCCGCCGACCCGAAGACCTATGCGCGCTATGTCGAGGCGGTGCGGGCCGAGTACGCCCACGTCCCGGACGAGGACTTCCGCGCCGGACGCGCGACGGTCCTCGGCAACCTCCTCGCGCTGCCCACCCTGTTCCGGACCCCGGCGGGGCGGGATCGCTGGGAGGCCGCCGCCCGCGCCAACGTGTCGGCAGAGCTGCACAGCCTCACTGCCTGACGGAACCAGCAGCGGAACGGGCTCAGGACGCCTGACGCAGGCTGGCCGGCACCTTCGGGGTGCGGAGCCCGACGGCGCGCAGCGCGCGCACGATGTCCCGCGGCGACACCGGGGTCGCCCCGGCGGCCACGATGCGGTCGTACCACTCGGACGGGATGTCGTAGTGGTCCCGGTCGAAGGCCTCGGCCGGGATCCCCGCGACCGCCGCGAAGGCGTGCAGCTCGGCCAGGGACGTGTCGCTGGCGACGTGCGACCACAGTCGGCCGTGTCCGGCCCAGGTCGGAGGATCGATCAACATCGCCACGTCCCCAGATTAGGCAACGCCCGCAAAACCGTCTGCGAACTTGGCACACGCAACACCAATGGCGTACTCGGGGGAGAATCGGGCTCATGCGCACCGACGAGGCCCTGCTGGACGCCCGGGCACGGGTACTCGCCGACCTGACCAGCACCGGAGCGGCGGACCCGAGCTCCGTCTCCGCCCTGGAGGAGGCCCTGGCCGGACGGCGGTGGTGGGCCGACGAGTGGCCCGAGGGAGCTGCGTATCTCGCGGGACAAATCGCCCAGGACGTCCAGGAAACGCTCCTGGACGCCGGACTCGGTCGCTGGCCGCTGTGCCACCTCTGCGAACCCGACGCGGCGCCGGTGCACGAACTCCGGATCAGCCCTGAACTCGGCCCGGACCCGGCCTGGATCTGCGAGCGCTCCGACACCGTCGCGGGACCGCTCGGCGGGCTGCCGACGCCCTGATCGACACGTCAGATCTCGGCGCCGGCATACGCGCCCGGCTCCGGGGTAGCGTCCACCCTCATGGATACCCGAATGATTGCCATCGCCGCGTTCGTCATCGCTGTCATTGTTCTGCTCATCATCGTGGTCTGAATGGTGTGAGCAGGCGACGCTGAACGAACGACGGCCCCGGCAGGTACACCGGGGCCGTCGTTCGCAGTGCTGGATTACTTCGCAGTGCGCGATTACGTGGGCAGGACCTAGAAGTCCATGCCGCCCATGCCGCCCATACCGCCGCCGCCGCCGCCCATCCCGCCACCGGCGGGCTCCTTCTCGGGCTTGTCGGCGATGACGGCCTCAGTGGTGAGGAAGAGGCCGGCGATCGACGCCGCGTTCTGCAGCGCGGAGCGGGTGACCTTGGCCGGGTCGATGATGCCGGCCGCGATCAGGTCGACGTACTCGCCGGTCGCGGCGTTGAGGCCCCAACCGATGTCGAGGTTGGCGACCTTCTCCGCCACGACGCCGCCCTCAAGGCCGGCGTTGATGGCGATCTGCTTGAGCGGTGCCGAGAGCGCGACCTTGACGATGTTGGCGCCCGTGGCCTCGTCGCCTTCCAGGTCCAGCTTCTCGAAGGCGGTCTTGCCGGCCTGCAGCAGAGCCACGCCACCACCGGCGACGATGCCCTCCTCGACGGCAGCCTTCGCGTTGCGAACGGCGTCCTCGATGCGGTGCTTACGCTCCTTGAGCTCCACCTCGGTGGCAGCTCCGGCCTTGATGACCGCAACACCGCCGGCCAGCTTGGCCAGGCGCTCCTGCAGCTTCTCGCGGTCGTAGTCGGAGTCGCTGCGCTCGATCTCGGCGCGGATCTGGTTGACGCGACCGGCGATCTGGTCGGCGTCACCGGCACCCTCGACGATCGTCGTCTCGTCCTTGGTGACGACGACCTTGCGGGCGCGGCCGAGCAGGTCCAGGCCGGCGTTCTCCAGCTTCAGACCGACGGTCTCGCTGATGACCTGACCACCCGTCAGGGTGGCAATGTCCTGGAGCATGGCCTTGCGGCGGTCGCCGAAGCCCGGGGCCTTGACGGCAACGGACTTGAACGTGCCACGGACCTTGTTCACGACCAGGGTCGCGAGCGCCTCGCCCTCGACGTCCTCGGCCACGATCGCGAGGGGCTTGCCGGACTGCATGACCTTCTCCAGCAGCGGGAGGAGGTCCTTGACCGAGCCGATCTTGGACTCGACGAGCAGGACGTAGCAGTCCTCCAGGACCGCCTCCATCCGCTCCGGGTCGGTCCAGAAGTAAGGGCTGATGTAGCCCTTGTCGAAGCGCATGCCTTCGGTGAGCTCGAGCTCCAGGCCGAAGGTGTTGCTCTCCTCGACGGTGATGACACCTTCCTTGCCGACCTTGTCCATGGCCTCGGCGATCATCTCGCCGATGATGGGGTCAGCCGCCGAGATCGAAGCGGTAGCAGCGATCTGCTCCTTCGTCTCGACCGGCTTCGCCATGTTGGTCAGCTCTTCGCTGACGCGCTCGACGGCAGCCTCGATGCCCTTCTTCAGGGACATCGGGTTGGCGCCGGCGGCGACGTTGCGCAGGCCCTCGCGCACGAGCGCCTGGGCGAGGACGGTGGCCGTGGTGGTGCCGTCGCCGGCGACGTCGTCAGTCTTCTTGGCGACCTCCTTGACGAGCTCGGCGCCGATCTTCTCCCACGGGTCCTCGAGGTCGATCTCCTTGGCGATGGAGACACCGTCGTTGGTGATCGTCGGTGCTCCCCACTTCTTCTCGAGGACGACGTTGCGGCCCTTCGGGCCCAGCGTCACCTTCACGGCGTCCGCGAGCTGGTTCATTCCCCGCTCGAGGCCGCGCCGTGCCTCCTCGTTGTAAGCAATGATCTTGGCCATGCTTGTGGGTCCTCCCGGAAAACGGGGTGGACAGGCCGCCGCGGTGCCCGCGACGGACGATCGGAGCGCCGGCGACCCTTTTCGCGCCGGACCCTCCGACCTCACCGGTCGGCCTGTGTTTCTGTCACTCACCTGAGGCGAGTGCTAATCCAATAATTAGCACTCGACCCCCGAGAGTGCAAGCTAGCCCAGAGGGCCGGGAGCGGAACCCGCAGCGCCCCGCCCACCCAGGGGATGGTGGACGGGGTACGGCGAACGGGCGGCTCAGGACCGGGTCGCGGTCACCACCAGGTACTCCCAGCCCATCCCGGGACCGGCTGACGCCGCGAGGTACCGCGACGCCAGTTCGACCAGTCCGGTATCGAGCGCGGCGATGCGCTCCGGGTGCTCGGCGTTGAACCTGTAGACCGCGATCGTCGGGCCGTAGCACCGCTTGAAGAACTCACGGAAGCTGACGGCATCCCGGAACGTCGTCACGTCGAGCACGGCCCGGCGGGCGGTCAGGTCGGTCACCCGGTCTCCGAGCAGGGCACGGACGTGGGCCTCGTCGCCCCACAGCGGCGCGGGCTGCGCGCCGGGAGGGGGCGGCGGGGCGTAGGGCTTCATCACGGAGAACATCTCGCCGATGAAGCCGGTCGGGGTCCAGCTCAGGAGGCCGATGCGGCCGCCGGGCCGGCAAACCCGGACGAGCTCGTCCGCACTCTGCTGGTGGTGCGGGGCGAACATGACGCCGACGCAGGAGATCACGGCGTCGAACTCGGCGGTGGAGAACGGCAGGTTCTCGGCGTCGGCCGGGAGCCAGGACAGGTCGACGCCCGCGGCCGCGGCGGCCGCGCGACCGGCGTCGAAGAGTTCGGGCGTGAGGTCGGAGGCGGTGACGGCCGCTCCGGCCAGGGCGGCCGGGATCGAGGCGTTGCCGCTGCCGGCCGCGACGTCGAGGACCTTCATGCCGGCGGTAATGCCGGTGTGCCGGACCAGTTCCGCCCCGAGGCTGGGGATGACCTCCGCTGCCACGGCCGCGTAGTCGCCCGACGCCCACAGGGCGCGGTGCTTGGCCTTGAGCGCCGCGTCGGCCGCGGCATCCGTCGGAGTGGTGGGGATCGTTGCGGTCATGATGGTGCCCTTCTGTGGTCGCGGCTGGGGGTGCGGGCCCCTACGCTCGCGGCACCGGCTTGCACCCGGATTGCAGTCCGCTGGCAGCGCGGATTGCGCCACCACTGCCCACGCGCTGGAGCAACGTCGTGTTCTTCCGGATCCTGGGTCCACTCGACGTCACGGCCGATGGCCGGACGGCGACGGTCGGCGGGCCGAAGCCCCGGGCGCTGCTCACCGCGCTGCTCCTCCGTCGGGGCACGGTGGTCTCGACCGACGCCCTCGCCGCCGCGGTGTGGGGTGAGGACGAACCGCCGGGTGCGGCGAGCGCGCTGCGCGCCTACGTCTCCCGGATCCGGAGCTCCCTGGACGACGCCGCGCGCCTGGACTTCCGGGCCGGCGGCTACCTCCTCGACGTCGCCGAGGAGGAGTACGACGTCGCCGAGGCCGCGCGCCTGATCAGCGAGGCCCGCGCCGCCGAGCCCGTCGACGCCCTGAAGCTCTATGACCGCGCGCTCGCGCTCTGGCGGGGCGAGGCACTGGCGGAATTCGCCGACCGGGACTTCGCCGAGGCCGAGGCCGCCCGCCTGGCCGAGCTCTATCTGACGGCAGGTGAGGAACGCGTCGACGTCTTGCTCGCCGTCGGCCGCGGCGCCGAGATGGTCGCGGATTTGGAGGCGATCGTCCGGCGCTTCCCCAACCGGGAGCGTCCCGCGGTCCAGCTGATGCAGGCGCTCTACGCCGGGGGCCGGCAGTCCGACGCCCTCGCCGGCTTCCATCAGCTGCGCGAACGGCTCGACACGGAACTCGGCGTCGAGCCGTCGGAGCCGGCCCGCTCCCTCTACGTGCGGATCCTCGACCAGGATCCGACGCTCACCCCGGCCCGGCGGACGCCGGGCAATCTGCCGCGACGGGCGACCACCTTCGTCGGCCGCACCGCCGAGCTCGACGGCCTGCGCGCGGCGCTGACGGGGGCGTCACTGGTGACCATCACCGGCCCCGGCGGGGTCGGGAAGTCACGGCTCGCCCTGCAGGCGGCCCGCGGGCGCGGCCCCGCCCCCGACGGCGTCTGGCTGTGTGAGCTGGCCCCGTTGAGCGACGGCAGCCCGGTCGGCCACGCGGTTGCTGCGGCGCTCGGCATCAAGCAGCGGCACGGACTCAGCATCTCCGAGACCGTCGTCGAGTACCTCAGCGATCGCCGGCTGCTGCTGATCCTGGACAACTGCGAGCACGTGCTCGACCCCGCCGCCGACCTGGCCGACCGGATCCTCGCGCGCTGCCCCGACGTCTCGGTCCTCGCCACCAGCCGGGAGCGTCTGGGCGTCGACGGCGAGCAGGTATGGCCGGTGCCGCCGCTGTCGACGGCGGACGCGACCGAGCTGTTCGTGCACCGGGCACGGGCGCAGCGCCCGGACTTCGCCGCCGGCAACCCCGAGGTCGACCACGCCGTCGGCGTGATCTGCCGGCGCCTGGACGGGCTCCCCCTGGCCATCGAGCTCGCCGCCGCCCGGACCGGCGCCATGAGCACGGTGGAGATCGCGAAGCGGCTCGATGAGGGCGTCCCGCTCTCCGCCGCCCGCCGGACATCAGAACCACGCCACCGCAGCCTGGACGCCGCGATCGGGTGGTCCTACGAACTCCTCAGTCCCGACCAGCGGGCGCTGTTCGTCCGGCTCTCGGTGTTCGCGGGCGGCTTCGACCTCGACGGCGCGCACGGCGTGTGCGGGTCAACGGGCACCTCCGACCTGACGACGCTGGACGCGCTCACCGCCCTGGTGAACCGCTCGATGGTGGTGACCGACCACGCCGCGGTGCGCACCCGGTACCGGGTGCTGGAGACGCTGCGCGCCTTCGGCCGCGAACGTCTCCGCGAGGCCGGCAGCGAGGCCGGCAGCGAGGCCGACCTGGCCCGCCGGCACGCCGAGTACTACGCGGCGTCGGCGGCGCAGGCAGCGCTCGGCGCTCTCGGGCCCGACGAGCGCGACTGGATCGAACGCGTCCTGCCCGATCAGGACAACCTGCGGGTGGCGTTCCAGTTCGCGATGCGCGAGCGCGACGCCGACCTGGCACTGCGGATCGTCACGCCGCTGCCGGAGATCCTTCATGTCCGCGTGGGCTTCGAGGCCAGTGAGTGGGCCGAGCACACCCTGGATCTGGCCGACCCGGAGCACCCTCTGTTCGTGGTCGCGGTCGGCGCGGCTGCCCGCGGGGCCTGGAACAAGGGGGACCTGGCCCACGCCCGCCGAGTCGCGCTCCGGGCCGAGGGACGCTCGCCCGCCCCCGGGACCGCGCGGGTGGCCTACGCCGGGGACGTCCTGGCCGACGTCGCGCTGTTCGAGGGCGACGCGGAGTACGCGCGCCGGCACTACCAGGTTCAGTGCGCTCGCGCCCGCGAGCTGGACGAGCCGATTCGCCTGGTCTGGACGCTCTACTACCTCGCGGTGTGCCATGCGGTCCTGCGCGATCCGAACGGCGGGCTCGCCGCGGCGCAGGAGAGTCTCGAGATCGCCGAGCGGACCGGCAATCCCTCCGCCCGCTCGATGGGGCAGTACGCGCTCGGGCTGGTGCAGAAGAAGTCGGAGCCAGCCCTCGCGTTGGCCCGCTTCGACGAGGCCGCGCGCCTGGCGGCCGGCGTGCACAACTTCTGGTGGGAGGGCATCGCGCTGATGGAGGCCGCCTCCACCCGCGGGGTCCACGGCGACCCGGCCGACGCGGCCCGCGCCTTCCTCGACGTCCTGGACCACTGGGAGCGCGTCGGCGACTGGACCCAGCAGTGGCTGAACCTGCGCTACGTGGTGCGCCTGCTCGCGCGGGTCGCAGCGGGCCCCGAGGTCGCGGCACTCCACCACGCCCTGCTCGCGGCCGGCCGGCCGTCGCCGATCGACCCGGCCGACGTGCCCGCGGCGACCGGCGCACTCGACGGGCCGCACGCCGTCGCGCTGGCCCGCTCGGTGCTGCGTCCGATGGCGCGCGGCCAGGTCGGCTGAGGGCTAAGAAGCAGGGTCGGCGCCGGCGGACTCCGGCGCGCGTAACTCCTTCTGCGCGGTGACGTCGAAGTAGTCCCCGCCCTTGCGGCGGGCGTCGTCGGTGCCCCAGTCGACCTGGCGGTCCACCTTGGTCAGCCGCGGGATGTGCTTGGAGCAGTGGATGTAGGCCTCGTGCACGCGCACCGCCACCCACCGTTCGGGCCGGCGGCCGCCCTGCCGGGTGAGCATCTCCAGCAGCGGGACGGTCACGCGCTCGTCGACGAGCAGGTCCTCGTGCTCGATAACCGTGGCCGAGCCGTTCACGTGAAGGCCGATCTGGTCGTCGACGAAGTCGATGAACATCAACCCGACGTGGGCGTTCTCGGAGATGTTGCCGAGGCTCGCGTAGACGCCGTTGCCGCGTAGCTCCGGGTAGACCAACGTCCGCTCGTCGAGGGAGACGACGAAGCCGGGCTCGCCGGCGCGGAAGGAACTGTCGCACTCCCCGCGCGCATCCGAGGTGGCGACGAAGACCATGTCCTGGCGGGCGATGAACTCGCGCATGGTCGGGTTGAGGTGGTCGAGCATCTGGCGCTCGTAGAAGGTGCGCGCCCGATCGACGGCGTCCCACTGCTCCTGGACGGCGTGCTCACCGTCGGAACCGGGCAGCGAGGATTCACCGGTGGCCATGGCACAAACCTACGACGCGCACGAGCCGCCGGGGGCGGTTCCCGGCCGAACAGCGTCGGTCGATCAGACGGGACGGACGGCGTCCGCCTGCGGGCCCTTGGCCCCCTGCGCGATCTCGAAGGCCACCCGCTGGCCTTCGTCCAGCGACCGGTAGCCGTCGGACTGGATGGCCGAGTAGTGCACGAACACGTCCGCGCCGCCGTCGACGGCGATGAAGCCGTAGCCCTTTTCCGCGTTGAACCACTTCACGGTGCCCTCAGGCATGAGGTCTCTCCTGGTGCCGAGCTTGGAAATGCCGAACGCGGCTGACATTAGCGTTCGGGACAAGCCCGGAACAGGGGTAAACAGCGCAAGAGTGAGAGCGCTTCAGATGCCGGAATTCCTGAGGAATTCGCCGGATTCAGACGCCCGCGGCCAGGTAGGACGCCATGGTCGGCTTGATGGTCGCGGTCGGGCCGACGTGGGCGGCGATCGCGTCCAGAGTCTTGAGCCCGTCGCCGGTGTTGAACACGACGGTCTCGGCGTCGGGGTCGAGCTGACCGGACTTGAGCAGCTTGCAGAGCGTCGCGATGGTGACGCCGCCGGCCGTCTCGCCGAAGATGCCCTCGGTTCGCGCGAGCAGCTTCATACCCTCGACAACCTCGTCGTCCGAGACGTCCTCGACGACACCGCCGGTACGCCGGCACACGTCGAGAACATACGGACCGTCAGCTGGGTTACCGATCGCGAGGGACTTGGCGATGGTGTTCGGCCGGACGGGAGCCACGAAGTCGCGACCCTCCTTGAAGGCCACCGACACCGGGGAGCAGCCGGTCGCCTGCGCGCCGAAGATCTTGTACGGGCTGTCCTCGACCAGACCGAGCTTCACGAACTCGGTGTAGGCCTTGTCGACCTTGGTCAGCTGCGAGCCGGACGCGATCGGGATGACCGTCTGCGCCGGGATGCGCCACCCGAGTTGCTCGCACACCTCGTAGCCCAGCGTCTTCGAGCCCTCGGCGTAGTACGGCCGGACGTTGACGTTGACGAACGCCCAGTCCTCCTGCTCACCGGCGAGCTCGGAGGCGAGGCGGTTGACGTCGTCGTAGTTGCCCTCGACGGCGAGCAGGGTGCCGGCGTAGACCGCGGTGGTGAGGATCTTCTGCTGCTCGAGGTCGGCGGGGATCATCACGACCGAGCGGATCCCGGCGCGGGCCGCCGCTGCCGCGACGGCGTTGGCCAGGTTGCCGGTCGACGGGCAGGCGAGCACGGTGAAGCCGAGCTCGCGGGCCGCCGCCAACGCGACCGCGACGACCCGGTCCTTGAAGGAGTGCGTCGGGTTGCCGGAGTCGTCCTTCACCCAGAGCCGGCGCATGCCGAGCTCGGCGGCCAGGTTGTCGGCGCGGACCAGCTTCGTCCAGCCGGGGTCGAGGCTCTTGGTCTCGGCCACGTGGGCCGGGACGGGCAGGAGGTCCTTGTAGCGCCAGATGTTGTTCGGTCCGGCCTCGATCGTGGCCCGCGTGATCGTGGGGAAGTCGTAGGCGACCTCGAGCGGGCCGAAGCACTCGCCGCAGGCGTAGAGCGGGCCGATCTCGTACTGCGTGCCGCACTCGCGACAGCTCAGGCCGGTGGCGCTGCCCAGCAACCGGGCGGCGGGGGGTGCAGACGTCATCGAAGAAAGTCCTCTCCTCATCTTCCCCGGCGGCGGATCACCGACCGGGACGGAGTTGGCACCGTCTCCCGCACGCCGGATCCCTTGCGGAATCGCGACGGAGTTGCGGGTGGTTGCCGGGGCTTCACAGAGCCGTTCTCTCAGCCCCTCTGGATGAGCGTGTTCAGTTGTGGGGTTCATCGTAGACGAAGATGAGAGCGGCTCCGTCGGGTAGATGGCCCGGCGAGACGCACCCCACAGCACAAGGAGCGGCGTGCAGACGCAGGTTCGGCAGTGGTTCGAACGGCGGACCAGCGCGCTCGCCGACTGGCCCACCGATCGGGTCCTGGCCGCCAAGCAGGCCGGGAACACCACGGTCAGCGTCGTCCTGCCGGCCCTGAACGAAGAGGCCACCGTCGGGGCGATTGCCGCCGCGATCCGTAGCGAGCTCGTGGAGCGGTACCCGCTGGTCGACGAACTGGTCGTGGTCGACTCGGGCTCGACCGACCGCACCGCGTCGGTGGCGGCGGAGGCGGGCGCCCGGGTCGTGCACCGCGACGAGATCCTGCCCCGCGTCCCCGCCGTCGGCGGCAAGGGCGAGGTGCTCTGGCGGTCGCTGCTGGTCACGTCCGGGGACCTCGTCGTGTTCGTCGACGCCGATCTGGAGCGGTTCCGGCCGGAGGTCGTGGTCGGGCTGCTCGGCCCGCTGCTCGCCGAGCCGGGCGTCCAGCTCGTCAAGGGGCTCTACGACCGGCCGCTACGCACGGGGGACGCGGTACTGCCGGCCGGTGGGGGCCGGGTCACCGAGCTGGTCGCCCGTCCGCTGCTCAACCTGCACTGGCCGGAGCTGGCCGGAGTGGTGCAGCCGCTGGCCGGCGAGTACGCCGCGAGCCGCGCGCTGCTGGAGCAGCTGCCGTTCCCGTGTGGCTACGGCGTCGAGATTGCACTGCTGATCGACACCCTCGCGCTGTCCGGCCTCGACGCCATCGCGCAGGTCGACCTGGGCACCCGTCACCACCGGCACCAGAACGACGCCGCGTTGGGGCGAATGGCCGCGCAGATCTGGCAGGCGGCGGAGGCGCGTCTCGGCCGGAACGTCCCGGGCCGCGCGCACCCGGCCCCGCCCGCGACGATCACCCAGTTCTCCCGCGTCGACGGCGAGGTCGAGCCGACGACCCACGACGTCACCGGACGCGAGCGCCTTCCCGTGCTCTCCCTGCCGGAGTACCGGGCCCACCGGGCCGTCCTGGATGCGAGGACCCGCACGGCGTGAGCATTCGAATCGTCTACTCCGACCTCGACGGCACCATGGTCGGACCGCGGGGTTGCTTCCTGCGTGCCGCGGACCTCTCGGTGACCTTGGAGCCCTCGCGCGCACTCGCCGATCTGCTCTCGGCCGGGCTCGAATTGGTGCTGGTCTCGGGCCGTACCGGACCCCAGCTGGCCGAAGCGGCGCGCATCTTCGGCGCCGAGGGTTACATCGGTGAGCTCGGCGCCGTGATCGGCTGGCGGTACGGGATGGAGCAGGAGGTACTGCGCGGGGCGATGCCGCCGGAGATGACCGGGAACCTCTACGACGAGCTGCACCGCGCGGGGCTCGTCGACGACCTGCGCGAGGCGTTCGGGAACCGACTGGAGCTCTACGAGCCCTGGCACCTCGGCCACGAGGCAGACGTCATGCTCCGCGGGCTGGTCGACGTCGAGCAGGTCGAGAAGTGGCTCGTCGACCGCGATCTCGGGTGGCTGCGCCTGCACGACAACGGGCGCCTGCCGCCGCAGGCCGGATTGACCGACGACGGGCAGCAGCTGCACGTCTACCACCTGATGGCGGACGGGATCACCAAGGGCACCGGCCTCGTCGCGGACCTGGCCCGCCGTGGCCTGACGCCGGATCAGGCGATCGCGATCGGCGACTCTCGCTCCGACCTGCTGATGGCCCCGCACGTGAAGCAGTTCTTCCTGACCGCCAACGGTGCCCACGTTCTCGACGAGGACACCCCGGAGAATGTGACGCTGTGTCAGGGCATGAACGGCCTCGGCTGGGTCGAGGCCGTCCGGTGGGCCCTCGAGCACTGAGCCTGTGCATCACTCACCGTTGGGCGTGACACGCCCTCTGGTCAGTTTTCCACCGGGGCGAAGGCATCGGCGGTGGCTTGAGCGGCCTGAGCGGCGACCGCGGCCGGAGCGCCGGCGGCCTCGTGGGCGTCACCCCACAACGCGGCGCTGCGGCGCGAGAACGCCTGCGCGTCCGGGCTGGCCTCGAACTCCGCGGACGGCTTCTCGCTGCCGGCGAGGTGCATCGCGAGGCCGAGGACGGTGAGTTCCCAGCCGACACCGGTCGCGCCGGGGCCGTAGGTGGCCCAGTGCTCGGTGCGGGGCTGGCGGTGACGCAGAATCAGTTCGGTGCGGTCCGCGCCGAGCGGGTTCAGCTCGAGCGTCACCCAGCTGAGGGCGTGGTCGCCGAACTCCCAGTCCAGCGCGAGGCGCCGCGGCGGGACGCACTCGGTGATCGCGCCGGAGGCGTTGCCGTCGATGGAGTACCGGCCGCCGGGGCGCAGGTCGCCGGAGACGGGCGAGAACCAGCGCGCGATCCGCTCCGGATTGGTGCATGCGTCCCAGACGTCGGCGGGATCGGCGTCGTAGGTGCGCCGGATCTCGACGTCGTAGACGTCGCCGTCGACGCCAACACCCTCGTGGCCGCTCAGGCGCGCCACGCGACGGCTCGCCCGGTTCAGTTCGGCGATCAGATCGTTCATGATTCCTCCGCAGTGCGTCGTGCGCGCCGACCGCGCGCAAGTTCGGTCGCCAGCGCGTCGAGCCGCTGCTCCCACTGGCTGCGCAGGGCGCCCAGCCAGGCCTCGACGTCGCGCAGTCCCCCGTCGTCGAGGGCGTAGAGCCGCCGCGTGCCGTCGGCCCGGACGCTGGCGAACCCGCTCTCCCGCAGGATCCGGAGTTGCCGCGACACCGCGGGCTGGGTCAGCCCGAACTCCGCCGCGATCACCTCGACCACGTCACCCGCCGGGCGTTCCCCGCCGGCGAGCAGTTCGAGAATCCGCCGCCGCACCGGGTCACCGAGGACGTCGAAGGCCTCCACAGCGGCGACTATATACGGCTTGATTTATATTAGCTAGTCCATATACACCAGGGCGTGTCACGCCCTGGTGGGTCAGGCGGGGCCGAAGGACTCGGGGCCGATGCCGCCGGGGCCGCGGGGGGTGCGGCGGCGCTCGAAGCCCTGGCGGCGATCGGGCATCGGCTGTTCCTCGTCGGGGGCGTCGCCGGCGTGGGCCACCACCGTCACCCGGACGCCGTTGAAGACGGCGTTGCCGGTCAACGGGTCGACGTCGGCGTCGTCGGTCAGCAGGTTGACGTTGACGCCGGGGCGCTCCAGAGCCACCGTCATCCGGGCCTGCGGTTCGTCGTGACCCCAGCCGTGGGGCAGGGAAACGACGCCGGGCAGGACCTCGTCGGTGATCTCGACGCTGGCCACGAGGCGCCCGGCCGCGGAGGTCACGAGCGCCCGGCCGCCGTTGCGGAGCCCGAGGCGGTACGCGTCCTCCTCGTTGACCTGCAACGTGCACCGCCGCGCGCCGGAGACCATGGCCGAGAGGTTGTGCAGCCAGGAGTTCTTCGACCGCAGGTGCCGGCGGCCGACCAGCAGCAGCCCCTCCCCCGCCGGCGCCTCGAGCAGCGCCCGGACCCGCTGAGCATCCGTCAGGAACTCCGGCGGCGCGAGGTGGATCCGCCGGTCCGCGGTGAGGAGGGCCTCCGGCAGCCGCGGCTCGAGCTCGCCGAGCTCCAGCCCGTGCGGGCTCAGCTGCAGATGCTCGAGCGTGAGCCCGTACTCCCCGGCCTGCAGCAGGATGTCCAGCAGTCGCTCGGGGCCGCGCAGGTCGTCACCGATCTGCTCGGGCGGCACCCCCTCACGGGCCGCGAGCTCCGCGGCCAGTCGGTCGTCGAACCCGTCGACGCCGTCGGGCGATCCGGTCGAGGCAATCAACGTCAACCGCGCGAGGGTCTCCCACTCCGGGTGCATGCCGACCGGCAGCTCGAGCACCGGTGGCGAGTAGTTCGCGACGTTGCGACACGCGTAGTTGTAGAGGAGCACGTCGTAGTGCGGACGCTCCAGGATCGACGGGACCGGGAGCACCACGTCAGCCAGCGCGGAGGTCTCGTTGAGGTAGGTGTCGACACTGATCATCAGGTCCAGCGAGCTCAGCGCCGCGCGCAACCGCTTGGAGTTCGGCACCGACCGCGCCGGGTTGCCCGCGATCGTGATCAGCCCGCGGACCTGCCCCAGCCCCGGGGTGTCGATCTCCTCCGCCAGCGCGGACGCCGGCACCTCACCGCAGAGGATGGGCCGCCGGCTGACCCGGCTCCGCGGGCCGTCGAGGGTGAAGGGCTCGGGCGGCACGCCCATCCGCGGAGAGTTCGGCAGCCCGCCGTGGCCGGGCAGCGGGAACATCGCGCCGCCGGGCCGGTCGAGGTTGCCGGTCAGGACGTTGAGCACGTCGATCAGCCAGGTCGTGACGGTGGCGAACGACGTCGTCGAGGCGCCGATCCGGCCGTAGACGACCCCCGCCCGGGCGCGCGCGAATTCGCGGGTGACGCGGCGGATGCTCCCGGCGTCCACCTCGGTGCGCCGCTCCACCCGCTCGGGCGTGATGCTGTCGGCCAGGGCGGCGATCCCGTCGACCCCGTCGACGAAGTCCGCGAGCACGCCGAGATTGACCAGGTTCTCGGTCAGCAGGACGTTCAGCATCGCGATCAGCACCAGCGCGTCGGTGCCCGGGCGCACCCGCAGGTGCTCGTCGGCACCGTCGGCCGACTCCGTGCGGCGCGGGTCCATCACGACGATCCGGCCACCGCGGCGGCGCAACGCCCGCAGCTTGGACCGCAGGTCCGGCGCGGTGAGCATGCTCCCGTTCGACACGACCGGGTTCGCGCCGATCATGATGACGAAGTCGCTGCGCTCGATGTCCGGCACCGGCGTCGTGAACGGGTTGCCGTAGAGCATTCCGGAGACGACGTGCCGCGGCCGCGAGTTCAGCGACGCCGAGGAGAACACGTTGCGCGTCCCGAGGGCGGCGATCAGCGGCTCGGTGTACAGCAGCGGCCCCAGCGCGTGGTCGGCCGAGACGCCGGAGAACAGCGCGATGCAGTCCGGGCCGTGCCGCTCGCGCAGCGCCGGCAGGCGCATCGCGATCTCCTCGTACGCCTCACCCCAGGTGGCCTCGCGCAGCATCCCGCCCCAGCGGACCATCGGCGTGCGCAGCCGGTCGGGGTCGGTGTGGAGGCCCTTGACTGCGACGCCCTTCGGGCAGATGAAGCCCTGGGACAGGGCGTCGTCCGGATCGCCGCGGATGTCGACGACGGAGCCGTCGTCGTCGACGGTCACCAGCAGCCCACAGCTGGCCTCGCAGATCGGGCACGTATGAGGTACTGCAGGCACGCACCGGTTCTACCCCAGCCACCGACTCGGTCCGGTCACGCGCGGGCCAAGCTCACTGTGATGTGGGGAAGTCCTTACTCAGGATGACGGTCAGTTGGGTGGTCGAGATGCCAGGAAATGCCGGACGGATCCGGCCGATCTCGGGAAACTGCGCCATCAGCGCCTTCGCCACCGGACGAAGGCCGGGCGGGAAGTAGACCGTGGTGGCCGGGACGTTCCCGCGGAAGTCGTCGATGCCGGCGACGGTCCAGCCGCCCGCCTCCAGCTGGGCCTGGAAGGCCGCGGCGAGACCGCTCACGCTCGTCTGATTGAGCACGATCACCGGGACCATCTCCACCGGGGCGGGTGTCGGCGTCGGCGTCGGCGTCACCTCGACGGTGGGCTGCGGCGTCGGCGAGACGACCGCGCTCGACGGAGCCTCCGAGCCGGCCTGCTCCGCCTCGTCGCCGTCCTTCCCGAAGGCGAGGATCAGCACCCCGACCAGCACGAACACCGCGAGCGTGGCCAGGGCCGACGAGGCGAGGATGCTCAGCAGCGAAGCGCCGCGCCGCGGCTCGCCGGCCATGTCAGGGCCTACCTGCTGGGCCGGAGCCGGGAAGCCTCAGCCGTCGAGGCCGAGACGGCGCGCCGAGCGCGCACGCTGGCGGGCCGAGCGCAGCCGGCGCAGTCGCTTGACCAGCATCGGGTCGAAGGCCATGGCGTCCGGGTGGTCGATCAGGGCGTTGAGGATCTGGTAGTACCGGTTCGCCGACATTCCGAAGAGCTCGCGGATCGCATGCTCCTTGGCGCCGGCGTAGCGCCACCACTGCCGCTCGAAGGCGAGGATCTCGCGGTCACGGTCCGGGAGAGCACCGGCCGGGCCCTCGAACGTGACGGTCCCGGGCTCCGCGAGCGCGAGCTCGGCAGCGACCTGGGCGGTGCGGTCGGACGCGGCGGCTGCGGCTTCCATCGAGGTGTCCTCCGAAAGGTCTCTCGGTCCGTTCACGCCACCGTGTTTCCTTGGCAGCAAAGCCATTCTAGGCCGGAATGACACCCATGTCATTCGCCACGCGACCCCTACCGCCGGTAAGTCCGGCCAGCATTGCACACCACCGGAGCGCACGCGCGAACGCCCGCCACCGGGGAAGCGGTGACGGGCGTTCGGTTCAGCTATCGGGCCGCGCGGCCCGGGTCTGCCTGGGTTCAGGCGGCGCCGAGGATGCTGCCGCGGCGACGGGTCACCAGGGTGACGCCGGTGCCGGCGACGGCCAGGCCGGCGCAGAGCAGCAGGGCGGTCAGGTCGGCGTTGCCACCGGTCTGGGGCAGCGCACCCGCCTCGACGTTCTGCTTGGCCTTGACGGTCTTGGTCGTGGTGCTGGCACCCTTGACCTCGCCGGCCGGCTTGGCCACCTTGACCGGCAGGTTGAGCAGCTTGTCCAGGTTCAGCGCGCCGGTGACGGTGCCGACCAGGTCGGTGACGGTCTCGAGGATGCCGTCGAGGTCCACCAGGTTGGTGACGGTCTCGAGGACGTTCTCGAGGTCGACCAGGCTGGTGACCGTGTCGAGGACGTCGCCGCCCAGCAGGTCGCCCAGCGGCAGCGTCTCCACGATGGAGAGCGGGTCGGCCGCAGCGCCGGTGACGGTGCTGACCGGGTCGAGGCCGGTGCCGCCGAGCACGCCGCCGGCGGTGCCGGTGGCGGTGCCGAGCACGCCGCCGAGCAGGTCGCCGCCGAGCAGGCTGTCAACGCCGACGACGTCGCCGACGATGGGTGCCTCAACGGCGTTGGCCGAACCGCCCATCAGGGCGAAGGGAGCAACGATCGCGCCGGAAACGGCGACGGTGAGGATGCGAGTACGCATGGAAAGACCGGACATTGGTGGATCCCCCTGGATGTGAAGTGTTCGAAGCACCGGTCACGAACTGGGCAACCCCCCAGCCGCTTCAGTCCGTGAACCCCTGCGGTGCTTCTGTGCTTGTCCCCGTGAGACGCAAGCCTCTGACCTGCGGTTCCAGGCGTTTCCACGTAACTTTAGGATTCGTCTGCACTACTTAGGGTTACCAAAAGGTCACCCTCCGGACCCGGAATGCCGGATTTGCCGACGATTGCTGCAGGCATTTCGGGCGGGATCGACGCCGCTGCGTTATGCCTCGGCCCGGATCTGGTCAATCAGGCCCACAAAAGTTCCGCGCGAGCTCGGGCCGATGATCCGGGCCGCGACCCGGCCCTGCCGGTCGAGGACGAGCGTGCTCGGGATGGCGCGCGGCGGGATCGTCTTGCGGAAGGTCAGCAGGAGGCTGCCGTCGTCGTCGTCCAGGCTCGGGTAGGTGATGCCGAACCGGCGCTCGAAAGCCTCCGCGGCGCCGGCGGCGTCGTCCTTGGTGTTGAGACCGAGGAACTGCACGTCTTGAAAGGCCCGCGTCTGGTCCCACGCGGACTGCAGGAACGGCGCCTCCTCGCGGCACGGCGCGCACCACGAGCCCCAGACGTTGATCAGGACGACTTTGCCGCGGTACGCGGCCAGGTCCAGCGTTCCGCCGCCGACCTTCGGGCCGGCCAGGACAATCGGGTCGCCGCGCTGATCGGGCGCCAGGATGGTCACGGTGCCGTCGCCGGAGATGAAGCCGAGGTCGTTGCCCGGCGTCGCCGGGCCGTCCTTGGTGCCGCAGGCGGTCAGGACGACGAGGACGGCCAGGACAGCGGCGAGAACTCGGCCGGCGCGCACGCGGCCATCGTAGGAACGGGCCGCGTCGGCCCGATCAGCGGCTTCGCCGCAGCGCGTGCAGCGGTCCAGAGCCGCTGCGCGCGGGGTTCAGAAGGACGTGTGGGCGCGGCGGTCGCGCTGCACCGGGATGAAGGCCATCCGGTCGCCGATGCCGGGCGCGGGGATGCGGATCTGAGCCTCCGGAGCCGAAACCGGCTCGACGGTGTGGTGCGAAGAGCGCATCCGGTGGAACCATGCGCGCATCTCGACCTCCTCCGACTGCAATACACCTTTTGGGCGACTTCGTACCCGCCCACTACGTGCCGACCCCCGACCCGCAGCAAAAGATGAGACGCACGCCGATCCGGTCCGGTTCCGTCCACTTTCCGAGGCTCGCCACACTTGATCACATGAGCCGCCACTTCTACGTCTTCCGCAGTCACTGGCAGGTCCCCGTGCCTGCGCAGACCGTGTTCGCAACCCTCGCAAAGCTGGACGAATACCCCACCTGGTGGAAGCAGGTCCGCAGGACCCGGCCGATCGACGAGGAAACCTGTGAAATCGAGGTCCGGTCGGCCCTGCCCTACTCGCTGTTCATGACCGCGCACCACTCCCGGAAGGACGCCGCCGCGGGGGTGCTGGAGGCCCGCTTGACGGGGGACCTGGTCGGACGGAGCCGCTGGACGCTGGCGCCCAGCCCCGACGGGACCGGCACGGTGCTCGAATTCGGCGAGGAGGTCGAGGTGCAGCGGCCGCTGCTGCGCCGGCTGGCCTTCGTCCGACCCGCCCTGCAGGCCAACCACGCAGTGATGATGCGGGCCGGCGAGCGCGGATTGCGACGTCATCTGGCCGCGCAGCTGAGTACCGACTGAGAGACGGTGAGGTCCTCCCGGCGCGTCGCGTGAGAATCTCACCAATCTCCGGCGATCCCGTCGCGCGAGCCTTAGCGTTCGAGGTGAGCGCGACCGTTCTGGGGAGGCCGGTCGCGCCGGGGGGATGTGCGATGACGCCGGACACGTCTGTCTTGCTCAGCCGGAAGATCCTGACCTGCGGTGTGGTGCCGGCGCGGCGCCATCCGACGAAGGTCTGGGCCTACGGGATCTTCACGCTGGGGATCTACTGGATGGTGTGGTTCTTCCGCGCCAACCGCGACCTGGCGCGCTTCGACGAGCGCATCCCCGGATCGGTCAAGGTCGACGCCACCGCGTTCGGACTCGGCTGGCCGATCGGCATCCCGCAGTTCTTCGCGCTGCACCGGATGGCCCGCCGGATCGAGGACGCCCAGCGCGCGGCCGGCATCCCGGTCACGTGTGATCCCGCGACGGGCGTCCTGATGTGGATCTGCTTCGGCGTCGGCGTGATGTACCTCCAGGACGAGCTGAACAAGGTCGTCGACCGCTACGGCGCTCCCGCCGGCACCGAGGTCTTCCACTACGCCTGAGGGCCGTCCCGCTCTGCAAGGATCGCGGCATGCCGCGATTCGAGCCGTTTGCCGGGATCCGCTACGCCACCGACGATCTGGCGGCGGTGACCGCGCCGCCGTACGACGTCATCAACGCCGAGGAGCGCGCGGCGCTGGTCGCGCAGCACCCGCACAACGTCGTGGGAATCGACATGCCGACCGACCCCGAGGACTCGAGCGGCCTCGACGCCTACGACGGGGCGGCGGCCCTGTTCGCCCGGTGGCAGTCCGAGGGCGTGCTGACCTCCGATGCCCCCGCGCTCTACCCGTACCGGATGACGTTCACCGATGAGGCCGGCACGCGGCGCCACACCCTCGGGGTGCTCGGGGCCCTGGCTATCGATGCCGAGGCGAGGGCCGACGTGCTGCCCCACGAACACACGACGCCGAAGGCACACAGCGACCGGCTGCAACTGCTGCGCGCGACCCGGGCGAACCTGTCCGCGATCTGGGGTCTGTCGCTGACCAGCGGACTGACCGGACTCGTCGACCTCGACGCGGCCGAGCCGCTGGGACGCTGGGACGACCCGGACGGCGTGACGCACGAGCTGTGGCGCCTCGATTCCCCCTCCGCGGTGAAGGCGGTGACCGGCGCGGTGTCCTCGAACCCGCTCGTCATCGCCGACGGGCACCACCGCTACTCGACGTGCCTGATGTACGCGGGCGAGGACGGCTCACCGGCGGGTGCGAGCGGGACCCTCTGCCTCGTCGTCGAACTGGACTCCGAGCAGCTGACGGTGCAGCCGATCCACCGGCTGGTCTCCGGCCTGCCGGCCGACGTCGATCTGGCCGGGGCGCTGGCCGTGGACTTCGAGGTCGGGGACCTGGAGCCGCTGCCGGGCCCGGACGTCGTCGCCCGGCTCGTCGCCGCGGGCTCACTCGGGCTGGTGACCGCGGACGGGCTGCGGCTGCTGCGTCCGGTGAGCGGCGCCGGAGAGGACGGCGTGGAGCCGCTGGACTCGGTGCGCGTCGCCGAGGCGCTCGACGGGCTGGGAGCCGAGGTGAAGTACCAGCACGGCGTCGGCCGGGCGACCACCGCGGTCACGAGCGGCTCGGCCCAGGCCGCGATCCTGCTGCGCCCGGTCTCGGTGGAGCAGATCCGCACGACCGCCGATGCCCGTGGCCTGATGCCCCCGAAGTCGACCTTCTTCTGGCCGAAGCCCCGGACGGGAACGGTCTTCCGCTCGCTCGAAACGTGAATCCAGCTGTGGATACGTCCCACCAGGGCGTGTCACGCCCTGGTGGGACGGATCCACAGATTTGACGGGACGTCAGTTGAGGGTGGAGGCGGTGGAGCCGCGGCCGCCGAGGAGCCGGGCGGACTCGTCGTCGGCGGGGTAGAACAGTTCGACCGCGAGCTCGTCGAGGGTGACGTCCCGGGGGGTGCCGAAGGTCGTGAGCGTCGTGAACAGCGAGAGCTCCTGGCCGTTGCCGAGGTCGAGTCGGAACGGGATCAGTAGCGGAACCCGTTCCAGCGCTGACCCCGAGAGCGACGACACGGCCTCCTCCACGCCGGGGTAGGCGCGGACCTCGGCCTGCAGGGCGATCAGGTCGGGGTCGGCGGTCAGCGCGACGGAGCGATGCAGCTGCTGCAGCAGGTGGGCGGCCCACTCGGCGAAGTTCCGGGTCCGCGGGGCCAGGCCGTCGGGGTGCAGGCTCAGGCGGTAGACGTTCGCCGGCGGGCCGAGCAACTCGTCCGGCAGCCCGGCGGTGATCGCGGTGGCGGCCTTGTTCGCCATCACGATGTTCCAGGCCCGGTCGACGACGACCCCGGGGTACGGGTCGTGCGCGTCCAGCATCCGCTGCACCGCCTCGCGGGCCGGGTCCATCGCGGCGTCGGCCAGTGGTCGGGCGGAATAGCGCGGGGCGTAGCCGGCGGCGAGCAGCAGCGTGTTCCGCTCGCGCAAGGGGATGTCGAGGCCCTCGGCCAGCGCGAGCACCAGTTCCGCGCTCGGCCGTGAGCGCCCGGTCTCGACGAAGCTCAGGTGCCGGGTCGACACGTTGACCGCCAGCGCGAGATCCATCTGGCTCAGCCGGCGGCGCTGCCGCCAGTCGCGCAGCATCGGGCCCACGGTCAGCTCGGTCACGACCCCGACGCTAGCCGCGCAGCGTCATGCCCGCGATTACCCGGGAGGTCATGGTCGGGCATGACCTCGGACGTCATTGAGTCCCCGGCTTCCGGCCGCCACGGTGAAGGACATCCGCACCGACCCGATGGAGGATCCGATGACCGAGACCGTCACCCGCGACCTGACCGCCACCGTCGACACCTGGCTGGCGGCCTACGGCCAGACCGACGACGCCACCCGCGCCGCACTGATCGAGCAGGTCTGGGCACCCGACGGGGTGCTTGTCGACCCGCCGTTCAGCGGAACCGGGCATTCCGAGATCGCCGCCCTCGCCGGCGCCGCCCAGGGCCAGTTCCCCGGCCACACCTTCCGCCGCACCAGCGAGATCGACGCCCATCACGACCTCGCCCGCTACACCTGGGAGCTCGTCGGCCCCGACGGCGCGATCGCGGTCGCCGGCACCGACGTGGCCCTGCTCGGCGAGGACGGCCGACTCCAGTACGTCGCGGGGTTCTTCGGCGACCCGGCCCCGCGGGCAACCTGAGCGCGCCCCGGACTGCATCGGGCTCAGGTTCGCGGCGGTTAGGCCGATAGGGCTCCGTCATTCGGATGATCTGTGAGCGAACGCCACCCGCGGCGGGGCTCGCGGCTCTACCGTCGGAGCACGATCGCGGCCGGACCGCCGCGAGTTCGTCCGGGGGGACGTCATGGATCTGCATCGGGACCTGTTCGAAGGACCGCCGCCGCCGCAGGCGCGCACCGCTCCGGTGTGGCCGGGTTACGACCCGGAGCCGATCCGTCCGACGCGCTTGAGCTTCCTCGCGCGACTCTTCAGCTCGCGCCGCACGCGGCCGATGCCCTCGATCTGAGCCTCGACCACAGCGGGCGCGCGGAGCCATTTCCGCGCGCGGAAGTTGAGGTACAGCGAGCCGCAGATCAGCACGATCACGCCGACCACCAACGGGTAGCCGTACTGCCAGCGCAGCTCCGGCATGTGGTCGAAGTTCATGCCGTAGATGCCGGCGACCGCCGTGGGGACGAGCGCAATCGCGGCCCACGCGGAGATCTGCCGCATGTCCTCGTTCTGCCGCAGGGCGATCTGCGCCTGTCGAACGCTGACCTGCGCGGTGTTCGCCTGCAGGATGTCGGAGAGCAGGCGGTCGATCGCCTCGACGTTCTCCGCGGCCCGCAACAGGTGGTCGTGGACTCCGCGGAAGTACGGCGCGGCCTCGGCCGAGAGCACCCGGTACCGCCCGCCGGCCAGCATCTCCAGCGTCCGGCTCAGCGGTGAGACGGCGCGACGGAATTCCGCGACCTCGCGCTTGAGGCTGTAGATCCGCTCCGAACGGTCCTGGTCGCCGCCGCCGAAGACCTGCTCCTCGATCTCGTCGACGTCGTCGTAGATGAAGTCGATGGCGTCCTGGTACCCGTCGATCACCCGGTCGGCAACCCGGTACAGGACCTCGGTGACACCGAGCTCCGGGTGCGCGCTGCCGGCGTCGAACTCGTCCCGAACCCGGTCGAGGACGTCGTTGTCCCCGTGCCGGACGGTGACCACGAACCCGGGGCCGAAGAACATCGCGAGCTCGGTCACTTCGACGACCTCGTAGCTGTCGACGTAGTGCACCGGCTTGAGCACCACGAGCACGACGTCGCCGTGCACCTCGAGCTTCGGGCGCTGGTGCGCGGCGATCGCGTCGGCGACGGCGAGCGGCGGCAGCTCGAACTCCTCGGCCACCGCCGCAATGTCCGACTTCGTCGGTTCGGTGCACTCGATCCAGACGAAGCCCTCGGACTTGCACGCCTCGAACGCGCCCTGCAGGGAGAGTTCCCCCTCGACGCGCCTGCCGGCGACGTACCGGGCGCAGCGCACCGCGGCCTCGCGTTCACGCTGCGCCAACCCGGTCACAGGCTCAGCGTAGGTCCGGCGGTACTCGCTCAGCAGCATCCCGCGGTGCAGGTTTCCGCACCGGCCGGGCTGGGCGTCTCGGTGTTGTTCCCGTCCAACGTGGCCATTCCGGTCGCGGCCAGCCGCGCGGACGCCGCGTGCACCACGGCGGTGGTCGCGCGTGGAGCCGAACACCCTCAACGCCCTCGGCCGCCTGCTCGGCGCGCAACGGCCGGTCTCCGATGGCGGCTGGGTGGCTTGAACATCTCGGCGCGGGGCGGGTCGAGGTCCGGTCCTTGGGGTCCGCGCCGGCCGAGCAGATCAATCCGGTCGCCGTCGAGGCCATGCGCGATGTCCACCGCGTCTCATCCTCGTCGCCGAGCTCCTGACCTGACCCGGACGAGCCGTTCCGGACCCATCGGCGCCCGTGCCGTGATGTGCTGGCGGGGAGCAGGCCACCATTCCCGACCTCAGGGATCGCGATGACCCAGCGCGTCGACACCGCCGAACTTCTGGCGGAGGCCGGCAGCCTGCTGGGCCTGGACGATTTCGGCGACCCGTCCTTCCGCGAGCCGTTCGAACGCCTGGTGGAGGCCGTCAACGCCGCCGGGACGCTCGACGAGACGTGGACCGCTGCCTTTCGCGCGGACATGACGCGACTGCTGTGCACGCGCCTCGCCATCCAGGCCGCGTTCACCGCGCACCCGGAGATCGAGGACGAGGACGTCGCGGACCCGATCATCGTCACCGGGCTCGCCCGGACCGGCACCACCAAGCTGCACCGCGCGCTGGCCACCAGCCCGGACTTCCAGCGGCTGCCGCTGTGGCAGGCGCTGTTCCCCGCGCCGTGGGGGCCACCGGGACCAGATCCGGATCCGCGCGTCACGATCACCCAGCAACAGGTGGCGGAACTGCGGAAACGGTTCCCCGAGATGATGGCCGTGCACCCGGTGGACACGCACGAGCCCGAAGAAGACGTCCTGCTCCTGCAGCTCAGTTTCCGGACGGTGGGCACGCCCTGGGTCTGCCACGGGTACTCGTTCATCGAGTGGGTCGTTCAGCAGGACCAAGCGCCGGCGTATGCGGATTTGCGGCGCACCCTGCAGTACCTGCAGTGGCAGGACGGCGGGCGGCGGGGACGGCCCTGGTTGCTCAAGGCGCCAATCCACCTGCACGCCCTCGACGTCGTCCTCGCGACGTTCCCGCGCGCCACCGTCGTGCACTGCCACCGGGATCCGCATCAGGTCGTCGCGTCAGCCGCCCAGATGCAGGAGATCTTCCATTCGGCCTACGGCGCGGACCACGTGGGGCTGGAGCAGATCGGGCGCAATGTGCTGCTGTCCGCACAGAGCTGGGAGAGCAACCTCGCGCAGCGCGCGAGCCTCAATCCCGCGCAGATCCTCGACGTGGACTACGCCGAGGTCTGCTCCGATGTGGGCGCGGTCATCGCCCGGATCCTGGGCAGCCGCGGCGCCGAACCGAGCGCCGCGACGCTGGAGTCCGTCGCCGGCTGGGACCAGAGAAACCCGCAGCACCGGCACGGCCGGCCCACCTACTCCCTGGAACGTTATGGCCTGACGCCGCGTCAGGTCGACGAGGCGTTCGCGGCCTACACCGCATTCTTCACCCCGAGCTGACGCACCTGCCGACGTACCGGCTCGGAAACCGCGAGCTCCGGCAGCCGCTGGGCGAACCACGGGAGGCCGTGCCGGGCGAACCAGCGCCAGGACGCCGCGGTGCTCGGAGCCGCCGGCGCGGGACCGACCTTGACGTGCGGCAGTGTGAGCCGCCGGGCGGCCTCGGCGGCGAGCACGCGGTGGCCGTAGTTCGACGGATGCACTCGGTCCACGGCCCAGCATTCGGGCCGGTCGAGCAGGACGGCCATGTCGACGAGCACGACTCCGGGGTCGCGAGCGGCGAGATCGTCCAGGGCGGCGTTGATCGCGGCGACGTGTGCGCGGACGACCCGCTCCAACCGGACGGGGAAGCGAACCAGGCGCGTCGGATCGTGCAGACGCCCGGCGGCGACCACGATTCCGGCGTCGCGCAGTTGCTGCAGCAACCGGGTGACCCCGGCGGCAGTATCCCCGCGACCGCCGCCGGACCGGAACAGGTCGTTGAGCCCGACGCAGACACAGACCACGTCGGGGTCCAGGGCCAACGCCATCGGCACCTGGTCGCGCAGCACCGCGCCGGCGGGAGCCCCACCCCGCGCGAGCGCGACGAAGCGAGCCCCGGCCGAGTGGGCCACGAGCCCGCCCCAGGTCCAGTTCGGCAACGTGCGCAGACCCACGCCCTCGCCGGAGGCGAAGCTGTCGCCGAGGGAGACGAAGACGGGCGCCGTCGCACTCACGTCAGGACGCCCGCCCGTTGGGGCACCCGCCGGCCGGAGAGACCGTGCGCGGTCAGGAAGCCCTCGACCGTGGCGGACCAGGGGAACTCCTCGGCGCGGTCGCGTGCCGCATTCCGTGCACGTTCCCGCGACACCTCCAGCAGGGACTCGATCGCACCGGCGAAGGACTCGGGCTCGCCGGGAACCGCGAAGCCGGCCGTTCCGATGACCTCGGGCAGCGCACTGGCGGAGTCGACGACCACCGGGGTGCCGGAGGCGAGCGCTTCGAGGGCCGCCAGCCCGAAGGTCTCGATGGGGCCGGGCGCCACGACCACGTCCGCGGTCGCGAGCAGCCGGCCGAGTTCCGCGCGATCGGTGAGGAAGCCGGAGAACGTGATCGGCAACCCGGCCGCGGCTCGCTCGAGCTTCGCGCGCAGCGGGCCGTCGCCGGCGACGACCGCCCGGACGGAGCGGCCCCGTCGGATCAGCTCGCGGACGGTGTCGACCACCCGCATCGGGGCCTTCTCGGGGGAGAGCCGGACCGCGGAGACGATCAGCGCCTCCCCGCCCGGGGTCAGCCGCGCACGGAGATCCTCGTCGTAGTTGGCGGGGTGAAAGCCCAGCAGGTCGACCCCGAGCGGGACCTGCAGCAGGTTGCGGGCACCGAGGCGGCGGAACTCCTCGGCGGCCCAGTCGGTGGTGCACACGACGGTGTCGAAGCCATCGATCAAACCTCGGTTGGAGGCATCGACGGTCCGACGGAGAACGGCGCCCGACGGCAGCCACCGGCCGGCCAGGCGGTCCAGCCGCTCGTGGCTGATCACCACGGACGGGATGTCCTCGGAGCGGGCCCAGTAGCCGAGGCCGCGAAGGGTGAACCGGTCGTGCACCTCGAGGCGGTCGGGACGCAGCCGCTCGAGCAGGTGGATCACCCGGCCCGGCTGGGCGATGACGCGATAGCCCGAGCCGGGAAGCACCGGCCCGCGCACGTACTCGATGCGGCCCCACGCGGTTTTCTCCGTGCCGTCGAAGCGGGCCGGCACGATCTGGACAACCTCGTGTCCGGCCTCGGCATACCCCTCGGCGAGGTGACGCATCGCGGTCCGGAGTCCGCCCGAACGAGGCGTGACGAAGTTGGCGCACTGCACGATTCGAGCGCTCATCAGGCGGCGACCTTTCTCGAAGCGACCTGCTCGTAGTGGCCGAGGAGTTCGTCCCCGATCACCGACCAGCTGCGGCCGTGGACCGACGGCCGGGCGGCGGCGGCAAAGGTGGCGGCCTGATCCCGGTCGCGCTCCAGCTGACGGACTTTTAGATGCAGATCCCGCGCGTCGTCCGGGGTGAACAGCAGGCCGTTGCGTCCCTCGTCGACGAGATCGAGCAGCCCGCCGGCGCGCGGCGCCACCACCGGCAGTCCGCTGGCCAGCGCCTCCTGGGCAGCCTGACAGAACGTCTCGTGCGAGCCGGTGTGCACGAACACGTCCAGAGAAGCGAAAACCTCGGCCAGCCGGATACCGGACTGAAAGCCGAGGAATTCCGCGTGGGGCATCTTCCGCTGCAGGGACGCCCGTTGGGGTCCGTCTCCCACCATCACCATCCGGATGCCGGGAGTGCGGTCGAGTCCGTGAAGCAGATCGACCTGCTTCTCGTGCGCGAGGCGCCCGACGTAGCCGACGATCAACTCGCCGTTGGGGGCGATCCGCTGCCGCAGGCCGTCGTCGCGCCGGTCGGGACGGAAACGTTCGAGGTCGACCCCGCGGGCCCAGCGTGCGACCCGCTCGACGCCCCGGCGTTCGAGTTCGGCGACGGCGTGCCGGCTCGGAGCCAGGGTGCGACCCACGGTGGCGTGGATGCGGCGCAGCCAGCGCCAGAGCATCTGATCGGCGGACTGCAGGCCGTAGCGGGAGGCGAAGCCGGCGAGGTCGGTCTGGTAGATGGCGACGGACGGGATGCGCATCTTCTGGGCGAGGTAGGCGCCGTGGGCGCCGATCGCGGCCGGGGAGGCAAGGTGGACGACATCGGGACGCCAGTCACGAAACATGCGGCCCAGCGCAGGCGCGGGCAGGCCGACACGGAAATCGCGGTAGCGCGGCAGCCCCACGGACGGGCCCCGGACGATGCGCGCCGACCCGTAGGAGTCGGGCTGGTTATCACCGTGGGGGCCGCCGGGCGCGTAGACGATGACCTCGTGCCCGCGTGCGCCGAGGTGATCGCACACCCGGAGCACGCTGTTGGTCACGCCGTTGACCTGGGGAAGGAACGACTCGGTTACCACTGCGATTCTCACGCCACCAGAATCAGCCGTGACGGGTGATCAGATGCTGGCCGATGTACCGGTGTCCCGTGAACTCGGCGCGAACGCGCAGGTAAGGCGGCTACTTGGGTCAAGCGCTGGCAGCGATGTCCACAACCTGGGAGAATTGCGTTTCCCCGCACGTGTCCGCGGGTTCATCCCGCGATTCGGAGTGCACGGTGGGTGTCGTTTTCGTGCTCGGCGGCGGTGGGGCCATCGGCGCGTACCAGGCCGGCGCGCTGCAGACCCTGGCTGCAGCGGGTGTTGCACCCGACCGCCTGGTGGGGTGCAGCGTCGGCGCGCTCAACGCGGCCTACTTCGGCGCCGACCCCTCTCCGGAGCGGGCCCGGGCGCTGATCCACTTCTGGCAGGCCGAGGCCACCCGTGCCGTGCTCTCCCCGTCGCTGCTGGACCGCTTCCGGGGTGCCCCCGCGGTCCTGCGCCGTGGTGACGCGCTGCTGGACCAGCGTCCGCTGCGCGCGCTGCTGACCCGCTCACTGGAGGCCCACGACCTTTCCGAGCTCGCCGTCCCCCTCACCGTCACCACCACGTGTCTGGACTGCAGCGACGCGGTGCACCACACCTCCGGCCCCCTCGCCGACATCCTGATCGCGAGCTGTTCGCTGCCCGGCCTGCTCTCGCCGGTGCGCCTCGCCGACGGGCATCAGCACGTCGACGGCGGCGTGGTCTGCGGGGTGCCGGTGCAGGCCGCCCTCGACGCGGCGGGGCCCGACGACGTCGTCCTGGTCCTGGACGCCGGCCTGGCTCCTGTCACCGGGATCGCGGGGCGGTGCGCCGCCCTGCCGGACGCGCAGAGCGGCTGCGGACTGCCGATCCATCCGGAGCGGCCCTACACCGCACCGGTCGAGCGGGCCCCGGCCCGCGTGCTCGACGTCGTCCTGCGCTCGTTCACCGTCGCCCGCGCGGTCGCCAACCGCGCTGCCGTCCGCGACGCGCTGCGGGACCCGCGGGTCCGGGTCCTCCCCCACCTCGCCGACGCCTGGTCGGCCGGGCACCTGCGGGCCCTCCCCGCCGGGCCGCGCGACTTCAGCCGCACCGCGGACCTGATGGATGCCGGCCGCGCCGCGACCGCGGCCTGGCTCGGTGGCGGAGGCCTGACGACGCCACTCTGGTCGCGCGCCCCGGCCATCGACCTGCCGTGATGGCCCGACACCCCGACCAGAGTGGGGAGGAGCACCCCCTCGCGGGGCTGATCCGCGCCGCGGCGGCGGGTTCGTTCCCGGCTGCGGACGGGGGCTGGCTACGGGTTCCGCCCTGGCGCGCGGGGGTCGAGGCGGTGGTGGCGTTCACCGGCTACGCCGTCCTCGCGGTCGGGGACCGGGTCAGCGACTCCGACCTGGCGAAGCTCGGGATCGACGGGTTCGGCGGCGCCCACCATCCCGCGGTCATCGCGACGCTGGCCGGCACCGGCTGGATCGACAGCCTGGACGGACTCCTGGTCGGCGCCGGCACCGCGGGCACCGAACCTCGAGGCACCGGCGGGCCGCTGGTTGCGCGCCCGGACCTTGCCGGGCACCCACGAGTGGGGTTCGCGGTCCGGCTGCGGGACGACCTGCAGGTCCTCGGGCGGGCCGACCTCAGCGACGCCTCCGTCGCGGTGCTCGCTCGCGGGATCGCCGGACTGACCGAGCTCAGCTTCGAACTCGACCTGACCCGCCGCGGGGCCGGGGGCGGTACCGCCCTGGTCCGCGCCGCCCTGGGCGCCGTTCCCGCGGGCGAGTTAGTGGTCTCCGCCTGCGCCCCCGGCAACGCCGCGAGCATGCGGGCCCTGCTCCGGGCCGGCCTGACCCCCGTCGGCTCGATCCAGCTCTACACCCCTGGCGCGACCTGACGGCACACCGGATCTCGTGAAGATGACATCTTCAATCAGCCTCCGTTGAAGATGACATCTTCAATCAGCCTCGTTGAAGATGACATCTTCAACGACGCTCCGCTGGAGATGTCATCTTCAATGAATCGGGTCGACGGCCTCGGAGGTCTCCAACAGCCGGGCGGCGAGGGTCTCGGCGTCGAACGGGCCAACGTGGCGGACGCCGTTGACGAAGAATGTCGGGGTGCCCTGGACACCGCTGTCCTCGGCGGAGCGGACGTGGTGCCGGACCTCGTCGGCGTACCGGCTCTCGATCAGGTCTCGGGCGAACCGCTCGACGTCGAGGCCGATGGCGTAGGCGTGCGCCAGCAGGTCCCGCTCGGTCAGCTGGTCCTGGTGGGCGTAGAGCCGGTCGTACATCTCCCAGAACCTGCCCTGCGCGGCGGCGGCCTCCGATGCCTCCGCGGCAAGCGGGGCGTGAGGATGCACGTCCAGCGGCAGGTGCCGGAAGACGTAGCGCAGCTGGTCCCCGAACCGCGCCTCCAGCTCGTGCACGGAGCCGGTCGCGGTGCTGCAGAACGGGCACTCGAAGTCGCCGTACTCGACGAGGGTGAGCGGGGCGTCGACCGGGCCGCGGATGTGGTCGTACTTCGGGTGCACGGGTGGATCCAGGCGCAACGGCTTCGCCGGCATGTCCTTCGCTCGTGCGTCGGCGATGCGGAACAACGCCCAGCCGAGCAGGACCGCGAGGACCGACGCGACGAGGACACCGATGCGGGCCTCGTCGGCAAGTTCGGGGTCGTCCAACGCGAGGTCGACGATGAACAGGGAGATCGTGAACCCGATGCCGGACAGCGCCGCGCCGCCGGCCAGGCCGAGACCGCGGAGTCCTGGGCCCAATTCGCCGAGCTTGAGCCGCACCGCGACGTGGGCACCGGCCCAGACACCGACCAGCTTGCCGAGTACGAGCGCGAGGATGATCCCGAGGGTGATCGGGGATTCCGCGGCCGCGCGGACGGTGTCGCCATCGAAGTGCACGCCCGCGTTCGCGAGGGCGAAGATCGGCACGATCACGTAGCTCACCCAGGGGTGGTACAGCCGCGTCATGCGCTCGTTCGGCGAGACCGAACGCTCGATACTCAGGCGGGCCGCGCGCGCGTACTCCGGGCTCGGCGACTGCCGGAACGCCCGGGTCAGCCGCTCGGCCTCCTCGACCTCGGAACGTCGCGCCGGGTAGGCCGGGGTGAACAGCGCGATGGCCACGCCGGCCAACGTCGGGTGCACGCCGGACTCGTACATCGCGATCCAGACACCGACGGCGAGAACGAAATAGCCCGGCCCGCGCCAGACCTGCAGGTAGCGCAAAAGCAGCATCGCGGCGATCCCGACGCCCGCCCCGGCGAGCGCGAGGAGGTCGAGATCCTCGGTGTAGAAGAGCGCAATGATCGTCAGGGCCCCGATGTCGTCGGCGACGGCCAGCGTGAGCAGGAACAGCCGGAGCCGGGTCGGGCAGCCGGGCCCGACGAGGGTCAGCACCCCCAGGAGGAACGCGGTGTCGGTGGAGATCACCACACCCCACGCGGACGCGGCCTCGCCGGACGGGTTCACTGCGAGGTAGAGCACCGCGGGGACGGCGAGACCGAACACTGCGGCGACCATCGGGATCGAGGCATGCCGCCGGTCGGTGAGTTCTCCCATCGCGAGCTCGCGTTTGACCTCAAGCCCGACGATGAAGAAGAAGAACACCATCAGCCCGTCGTTGACCCAGTGCTTGAGGTCCAGGTTCAGGGTGTGGGTATCGAGCGTGAACGACAGCTCGGTGTGCCAGAACCGCTCGTAGCTGTCGGGCCAGGGCGAGTTCGCCCAGAACAGGGCGACCAACGTCGCCGCGAGCAGCAGCCCCGCGCTTCCGGATTCGGTGTCCAGGTACCGGCGGACCGGCGCCGCCATCTGCGCGACCATCGCGCGGCCGGCCGATGAACCTGAACTCGAGGTGTTCGCCACGGGGGCTAAGAATGCACGGCGAGCAGATCCTGTTCCCGGACCCCTACGAGTCAGGCGCCGGTGACGGCGTCGAGCATCGCCGGCGATCCCTGGATCGCGGTGCGCTGCATGTGACCCAGGACGCCGCGGATGCCGCCGAGTTCCTCGCCGCCGCCGGCCCGGCCGGGGCCGCCGTGGACCAGCGTCGGGAGCGGGGTGCCGTGGCCGGTGTTGTCCGGGGCCGCGACGGCATCCAGGACGAGGATGCGGCCGTGCCAAGGGGCCAGGCCGCGGACGACCTCGCGCGCGACCGCGGAGTCGGCGGTCACCAGCGAACCCACAAGGCTGCCCTTGCCGCGGGCAGCGAGAGCGATCGCCTCGTCGACGGAGTCGTAGGTCAGCACCGTGCTCACCGGGCCGAACGGCTCGACGTCGTGAGGTTCGACCGCACCGGGACGGGCCCGGAGCAGCACCGGCGAGAGGAAGGCGCCGCGCTCGGCGTCCCCTCCGACGACGTCGACCGAGTCCGCCCTGCCGAACACGATGTCGGCCGAGGACCGCAGGGCCTCGATCGCCTTGCGCACCTCGTCGCGCTGGCCGAGGCTGGCGAGCGCGCCCATGCGGACGCTCTCGTCGGCGGGGTTGCCGACGGTGATGCCGGCGAGCTTCGCCGAGATCGCCTCGGTGACCGCATCCGCACGTGCCGCCGGGACGATGCACCGCCGGATAGCCGTGCACTTCTGGCCGGCCTTCACGGTCATCTCGGTCACGACGCCCTTGACGAACAGGGCGAACTCCGGGGCGTCCGGGGTCACGTCGGGGCCGAGGATCGAGCAGTTCAGCGAGTCCGCCTCGACTTGCAGGTGGACCCCGCGGTGCTGCACCGCCGGGTGGGATCGCAGCAGGCCGGCGGTGTGCGCCGAGCCCGTGAACGCGACCGAGTCCTGCTCGGACAGGACGTCGAGCAGACCACCTGCGCTGCCGCACAGCAGCTGCAGCGATCCCTCGGGCAGGATGCCGGACTCGATGATCCGGCGGACAACGGCTTCAGTGAGGTACGCCGTCTGGCTGGCCGGCTTGACGATGGTGGGCAGCCCCGCGAGGAACGCCGGAGCGAGCTTCTCGAGCATCCCCCAGACCGGGAAGTTGAAGGCGTTGATCTGCACCGCGACGCCGGGCCGGGAGCTGTAGATGTGCCGGCCGGCGAAGACCCCGCCCTTGCCGATGCGTTCGTCGGCGCCGTCGACGAGAACGGTGTCGTCGGGCAGTTCCTTCGCGCCCTTGCTCGCATAGACGAAGACGGTGCCGAAGCCGCCGTCGATGTCGACCATCGAGTCGCGCTTGGTGGCGCCGGTGCGCGTCGAGAGCGCGTACAGCTCGTCCTTGTTCTCGCCGAGGTGGCCGGCGAGCTGCTTGAGCAGCGCCGCGCGCTGCGGGAACGTCAACGCGCGGATCTCCGGGCCACCGACGTTGCGCGCGTGCTCGGCCATCGCGGCGAGGTCCAGGCCCTTCGCGGAAATCCGCGCGACCTCCTCGCCGGTGGCGGCGTCGGGCAACGGGTCACCGGCGTCGGAGGCACGGAACCACTGGCCCGCGGCGTAGCTCTCCAGCAGTGCGCTCATGGCGTCCGTCCTTCCGTCGAGGGAATCCGTCCATCCTGCCATGTTCGACGTTTTCCCGCCGTCGCGTCCACTTTTTGTAGATGGAACGGTGGGCCTCTAGCCTCGACGAGGTGCGCATCGCGTCCCTGCTTCCCGCCGCGACGGAGATCGTGCGGTCGCTCGGACTTGCGGAGGACCTCGTCGCGGTCACCTTCGAGTGCTCGCTCCGCGCGGACGTCCCGGTGGTCGTGGACACCGCGATCCCGGCGAACCTGACTCCGGCGGAGATCGACGTCTGGGTCCGCGACCGTGCGGCGTCGGGACTGCCCATGTACGAACTCGACCGTGCTGCCCTCGCGACCCTGAAGCCGGACCTGATCCTCACTCAGGATTTGTGCCGGATGTGTGCGCTGCCGGCCGGCACCGTGCAGGACGCGTGCCGCGCGATCGGGACCGACGCGGCGGTGGTGTCGCTGGATCCGCACTGCCTCTCCGATGTCTTCCTCGACATCGAGACGGTGGCGAACGCCGCGGGCGTACCCGCAGTGGGCCGCGACCTGGCGTGGTCCTTGCGCCGGCGCGTCGACGCGGTCGCGCGGGCCGTCGAGGGCCGACCGCAGCCACGCGTGCTGGTTCTGGAGTGGAGCGATCCGCCCTACCTCGCGGGGCACTGGGTACCGGAGATGATCCGCCGGGCCGGTGGGAACCCACTCGGAGGAGCCGAGGGTGGCCGCAGCGTCGCCGCCGGCTGGGAGGACCTACCGACGTCCGACGTCGTGGTGGTCGCGCCGTGCGGGTTCGGGCTGCGAGCCGCGGTCGAGCAGAGCGCGTACGTGGCGGAGCGGCTGCCCGGCGTCCCGCTGATCGCGATCGACTCCGCCAACTACGTCGTCCAGGCCGGACCCGGTCTCGTCGACGGCATCGAGGCTCTCGCCTGGGCGTTCCACACCGACGCCGTGCCGGCCCCGCCACCGGGCCGGATACAGACAATCAGCGCGTCGCCGGGCCGAGCGCCGTGACCCGGCCCGATTGGGAGGTGTCGTACCCACCGAGGGCCTGCACCGCCGCCCGGAGGGCATCGGTGCGCAACACCGCGACGAGGTCGGAGGCGGCTCCCAGCGCCACCGCCGGCACCGCGATCTCGTAGTCCTCCCAGGCCAGCGGCAGGAACTCCAGGTCGAGCTCGACCGCCGCGGCCCGCACGGCCAGACCTGCATCCGCCCGGCCTTCGCGCACCGCACTCAGCCCCGCCGAGCTTCCGCCCGCCGGGACGACGCGGATCCGGTCCGGCACCATGCGCAGCATTACGACACCACGGGCACGCGGACTCTGCGCCAGTCGATCGACGGCGAGCCCGGGGAGTAGAGCCCGGACCGGATCAGCATCCGGCGCCAACTGGTCGCCGCTTAGCAGACCCGGCGGCGGGTAGGTCCGTCGTAACCCCACCTTGAACTTTGGAGTCCCCATGAAGTGGTTGATCATCGTTGCCGTCGCCGCCGGAGCCGTCGCGTTCTTCATGAAGCGCAGCGGCTAGGTCCGGAACCGCCCGCCAGGATTCTGACGCTGTGCGGAACCGTTTCCACTCCGGTAACGACAGGTAGGACGACGCCCCCTACCTCCGGAGGATCTCGATGGCTCCGTCGTTCCCGCGACGCCGCACGCTGGCCGTCGCGGCCACCCTGCCGCTGGCCGGGATGCTGATCGCCACCCCGAGCGTTGCGGCCGGCACCGCCACGCCCAGGACCGGATTCTTCGAGCTCACGCCCACGGCCGAGCAGGTCCCCGGCGGCGGTGACACCTCGGGCACGGTGCAGGCGTTCCTCCAACTCGACGGTCCGAAGAACTCCGTCTGCTACCTGATCACCTGGTCGGGGCTGAAGGGCAAGGTCACGGCCGCGCACCTGCACCGGGCCAAGGCCGGGAAAGTCCCGCACCACGTCGACCTGCTCAACGACGTCGCCATCACCGGCAAGCGGGGCTCGGTCGCCGACTGCGTCGACGCGGACGAAGCGATGCACGGGATGAAGGCCAACCCCCGGGCAGTCACCGCGGTGCTGAAGAACCCGGCCCGGTTCTACCTGAACCTGCACACCACCAAGTTCCCGGACGGCGCGCGGCGGGCTCAGCTCGGCTAGGCAGTTGAGGGATGAGGTCCGGGGCTGGAGAATCCAGCCATGCCGTCAGGCCTGATCACCGCAGCGACGCGGATCTACCAGATCAAGATCGAGCTGACCGAGGTCCGCCCGGCGGTCTGGCGCCGCGTGCTGGTGCCCGACGTTCTGTCGCTGGGTGAGCTCCACGACGTCATCCAGAACGCGATGGGATGGCACGACCGCCACCTGCACGAGTTCGAGATCGACGCCGTGCGCTTCGCCGCGGACTTCGAGGAGGACGACGACCTCTTCGACGAGCACACCGCGACCCTCGGCATCGTCGCGGGTGAGAGAAGCATCGTCGAGTATCTGTACGACTTCGGCGACTGCTGGAGCCACACGGTCACCGTCGAGGCCGCACTGGCGCCCGAGCCCGGCGCCCGCTACCCGCGGTGCATCGCCGGGGCCCGGCCCTGCCCGCCCGAGGACGTCGGCGGCCCCCACGGATACACCGAGTTCTTGGCGGCCCTGCGCGACCCGAACCACCCGGAACACGAGGAGCTCACCGTCTGGGGAGAGGGCTTCGACCCCCACGACTTCGAGGTCCGTACCGCCGACAAGCGGCTGGAGCCGCTCGCGTGGATCAACGGCGCGTAGCGCTATGACCGCGTGCGGGCCTCGAGGACGTCGAGGTCCCGCTCGGCGTAGAGCCGGTGCTGCCACTCCTCGTTGAGCACGGTCAGCAGGCACTCCGCCACCGGGTAGCTGTTGGCCGGTGGATAGCCGGGGCCGTCGACAGGGCGGGTGCGAGCGGCACGTTTCTGGGGAGTGAGTTTTCATCGAGGATCCAGCGGATCGTGACCGCGCGCTCCGCACGCAGTTCCAACACCTCGTCGAGGCTGGGGCGGGCGTCGCGGTCCAGGGGGATCTGCGGGTCCGGCTCCATCTCCTCGAACGGCAGCCCGAGCGGATGCCACGGCCGCGGGTTGCCACCGATCGCGCGGGTCACCCAGATGTCGGTGGCGAAGACCAGATGCCGGAGCGTCTCGCATCCGGAAGCCGCGCACCACGTCGAGGTTCGAAAAGCGGGCGTCGGTGACCTTTCGGCCCGCGATCTCGGTCATTCCGGCCGCCTCGCATGTGTTGTTCGACGCATCGGCTCGCCGCGTGCGTGGCGCCGGGCCGGGCAGTCTCCCGGCGGGGGACTGAACTTTCGCGCGCCCGCACGACGAGTCCGGGTCTCCTCACAGACGACAGGAGCATCCATGAGTGGCGAGATCGCCGGCGAAGCGCGCGCCGGGATGATGAAGAACATCGCCGGTAAGGCCAAGGAGATGGTCGGTGCCGTGACCGGCAACGACGCGCTGGTGGCCGAAGGCCGGTTGAACCAGGCCGAGGCCGAGCGCCGCAAGGAGGCCGCCGCCGACGAGGCCCTGGCCCGCGTCGAGGCCGACGAGGCGGTCGAGGAACTCGACGAGATCGCCGAGCAGACGGAGGCCCAGAAGGCCGCCGTGCTTCTGCGCACCCAGCAGGAGGACGCCCGTCGCGACATCGAAGCCGGCCGGGCCGTCGCTGAGGTCAGCGCCCGGGCCCAGGCGGAGAAGGAGCGCGAGCAGGCGCGCGCCGACCACGACGCCGGCGCCGACCAGCGGCACGCTCAGGTCGAGGAGATGCGCGAGGAGATCGCCGCGGACAACGCGGACGCCCAGGCCCAGCGCGAGTACGCCCAGCGCACCGCCGAGGCGGAGTCGACCGCCGACGCCGCCGACCGCGCTCGCAAGGCCGCCGAGCGCCTCGACGTCCAGTCGCCGTAGGCCTGTTCCCCCCCACTGACGATCCATCAGGAGAATCCATGAACGTGTTGAAGGCGCCGCGCGCCGTCGTCGCCACCGAATACTTCCTCCTCCGGCTTCCCCTGACCGCCGTGCACCGCGGGCTGCTCGAGCCTCGACTGAAGTCGGACTCGTCGCTGCTGCTCGGGTTCGAGCGGGCTATCGGCAAACTCGACATGGCCGCCGGCGCCCTGCTCGCCGACCCTGCGCTTCGTCGGCGCGGATCGGTCCTGGCGCGCAAGGCGCAGGCGACCGGGCTCGCCAACGACCTGGAGGAGAAGGCGCAGCGTCGTGCCGAATCCGCCGAGGCGAAGCTGCAACGTGAGCACCGGGAGGCCGACGAGCGCCGGGAAGCTGCCCGGACCGAGGCCGCGCTGACGGCTCAGGCCGTCGAGGCCGACCGGCGGGCACGCAAGGTCGCCGCCGAGCGGGATGCGGCCGCCAAGGTCGCCAACGCCAAGGCTGCCGTGCGACGTGAGGTGCAGGCCGAGCGCAGCTCCGGCCACGCTGCGGCGAAGGCAGCGGTGACCAACATCGACAAGCGCGCCGCCGCCCGCACCGCGGCCCCGGCCGAGCAGCTCACGAAGGCCGCTCAGGCCGCGAAGTCCGCGGCCGCGAAGCGCGCCGAGGCCGACCGGCTCGCCGACCTCGCCGCCGCGAAGAAGGCGAAGCGCACCGGTCGCTGATGGGACCAGCAGGTCACCGCCGGCCCAGACATCAGCCCGGGTCGGCGGTCAGGGTTCGCGATGGATGTGGGCGTGCTGTCCGTCGCGGTCGAAGATCATGATGAGTTCCGCCGGGCCGCCGACCGCCGCGAAGGCATGAGGCGTCATCGTGCCGAACTCGGCGGCCTCACCGGTCTCGACGAGGATCTCGCGGTCCCCCAATGAGAGCCGGACCCGGCCTTCGAGGACGACGAACCAGTCACGGCCGGGGTGGACGCGCTGCTCCTCCTTTTCCCGCGTCGGCTTGAGGCGCATCTTGACCGCCACCGTGTTGCCGGTCGGCCGGCTCAGCATCCACGTGGTGCGGGCACCGGAGCGGCTCGGCGCGGGCCGGATGACGACGTCGTCGTCGCTGTGGACGTCGAGGAGCGCATCGAGGTCCACCTGAAGTGCCTTCGCCAGGGGCAGCAGGACGTCGAGGCTGATCGTCCGCTTGCCGGTCTCGATCCGGCTGATCGTGGACGGGCTGAGATTCGTCCGGACGGCCAGCTCGTCGAGCGAGAGCCCCAGCGTCGTCCGGAGGCTGCGCAGCCGCGTGCGGACCACACGCTCGACCTCGGACTGCTCGGTCATTCGACCCTCCCGGCTCCTTGCGAATACTGCAAGGGTATATGCAGTAACCGGAAACAGCTCCTATCGTCGAGAACATGAGCGAACACCACCCCATGGTCATCGAGCGGCACTGCGATGTCGCGGTCGTCGGCGGTTCCGCCGCCGGGCTCGCCGCCGCACTGCAACTCGGGCGGCAACGTCGATCGGTCATCGTGATCGACTCCGGCGAGCCGCGCAACGCACCGGCCGCGCACATGCACGGCTACCTCGGTCGCGAAGGTGTCGCCCCGGCCGCGCTGTTGAACGTCGGCCGCGAGGAGGTCCGCAGCTACGGCGGCGAGGTCCTCCGCGGACGCGTCGAGCAGGTGATGCGTCTCGACGCCGGCCACTTCCGGGTGGAGCTCGCCGAGGGTCACACCGTCGTCGCGCGGCGCGTCCTGGCCGCGACGGGTCTGGTGGACGAGCTGCCCGAGATCGACGGCCTTGCGGAGCGGTGGGGGAAGGACGTCATCCACTGCCCGTTCTGCCACGGCTACGAGGTCCGCGACCGGGCCCTCGTGCAGATCGTCACGCACCCCATGGGACTTCACCCCACTGCGTTGTTCCGTCAGCTGACCGACCGGCTGACCGTGGTGATCCACGGGAACGTCGAGGTCGACGACGCCGCGCTCGAGGGGTTGAAGAACGCCGGGGTGCATGTTCTTCAGGGAAAGATCAGCCGCGTCCGGGACGAGGGCGGGCGCGTGGCCGTCGAGCTCTCCGACGGCGAACTTCTCGCCGCGGACGCCGTCGCGGTCGGCCCGCGTTTCCGCGCCCGCACCGAGGCGTTCGCAGCACTCGGCCTCCGCGCCACGGCACACCCGACGGGCCTCGGGGACTTCGTGGAGACCGACGCACTGGGGGCAACGGCGGTGCCGGGCCTCTATGCGGCCGGCAACGTGACCGATCCGAGCCAGCAGGTTCTGCAGGCCGCCGGCAACGGCAGCCGGGTCGGCGCCATGATCAGCTTCAGCCTCGCCGAGGAGGACCTGCGCGCCGCCGCGCGACCTTCGGCCGACGAGGCCGACTGGGATCACCGCTACTCCGGCGACCAACTCTGGAGCGGCAACCCCAACGGCTCGCTCGTCGCCGAGGTCGGCGCCCTGGCCCCCGGCCGGGCACTCGACGTCGGGGCAGGTGAAGGCGGCGACGCGCTCTGGCTCGCCGAACAGGGGTGGACGGTGACGGCGAGCGACATCTCCTCGCGCGCCCTGCGCCGGATCGCCGACGAGGCCGAGCGGCGCGGCGCGGACGTCGCGTGCCAGCACGTGGACGCGAACGCACTCGATCCCTTCGAGGCCGGCGCCTTCGACCTGGTGTCCGCCCAGTACGCCTCGATCCCCCGCACCCCCGACAACCGCGCCGTGCACAACCTGCTGAACGCGGTCGCCCCCGGCGGCACGCTGCTGGTGGTCAGCCACGACCTCGCCCCCCTGCGGGCCGCCGACCACGGTCACGGCCAGCCCTGGGATCCCGATGCCTACGTGCGGGTCGAGGACGTCGCGGCCGTGCTCGGCGCGTCCCCCGGGTGGGAGGTCGAGGTTTCCGAAAAGCGGCCCCGGCCGCCGGGCGCCGCGTCAGCCGGCCACCACGTCGACGATCTGATCCTGCGGGCCCGCCGGGCGTGAGTGGAGAATCGGGTCATGGACCCGAACCGCCTCAGCGCGCACCGACGAGCGCTCTCCTCGCTCGACGGGCTGCTCGCCGCGGTCGGTGCCGAGGATCTCCCCCGGCCGTCACCGTGTGCGGGGTGGACGCTCGACCTCGACCCGTGGTCCCGGACGCTCTCGCTGCTCGGCCGATGCGGCTAGGAGCGACGCTCGCATCCCTTTCGCCCGGTCCGCCGGTCGCGATCGCGGAGCGCGCGAGATCGCTGGTGAGCGCGGGCTTCGAGAGTTTGTGGATCCACCAGATCGTCGGCCGCGGGTACCTGGTTCCGGACCCGTTCGTGACGCTGGCCGCCGCAGCCACCGCCACCGAGGGCGTCGAGGTCGGGACGGCCACCCTGCAGGTGCCGCTCCACCATCCGGTCGACCTCGCCCACCGCATTCGGTCGCTGCAAGCCGTGTGCGGGGACCGCCTCACCCTCGGCGTCAGTCCGGGCTCGACCGAGACGGACTTCGTCGCCCTCGACCGGGACTTCGGCGCCCGTTTCCAGACCCTGCACGACCACCTGTCCCGGCTGCGGATCCTGCTCGCCGACGGGCGGGACGACCGGGTCGACATCGCGCCGGCCGGAACCGTCCCGCCGCTGCTCCTCGGGTCGTGGGGCGCCAACGTCGAGCGAGCCGCCCGGGAGTTCGACGGCTGGCTGGCCTCCGCGTACCGGCGCACGCCCGAGCAGATCCTCGCCGCACACCAGCGGTTCCGCGCCGCCGGCGGTCGACGGGCGATCGTGTGCGCGATCCCGCTCACCGGGCAGACCGACCTCGGGGCCACCCGCGAGCTGCTCGCGCGCTACGCCGAGGCGGGTTTCGACGACGCCGTCGTGGTGATCGAACCCGGCGGCCCCGACCCGGACCGGGTCCGGGCCCTGGTGGACTGACCTCCCGGCGCGGAATACGGCCGGGGGGTATATGGTTGGGCTTCCAACAGATACCCCACCCCGGTACCGTAACCCCACCCGAACGGAGTGCCCGATGAGCACAATCGAATATCAGGTGACCGGCATGACCTGCGGGCACTGCGAAGCCTCGGTCCGCGAGGAGGTCTCCCTCGTCCCCGGCGTGCAGGAGATCGAGGTCAGCGCGCAGACCGGCAAGCTCGTGATCTCCGCCGAGGAGCCGATCGACGACGCCGCCGTGCTGTCGGCGATCGAGGAGGCGGGCTACGAGGGAGTGCGGGTGTGAGTACCGCAACCCGGCTCGGGATCTTCGGTGTCGGCCTCGCCGTAGCCTTCGCCGGATCCTTCGCCGTCGCGGACATTGTCGTGCCCGAGAGCACCGTCGCCACGTGGATCGAGGAAGCGGAAGGACACGGCGCCGATGGGCACACCGACCACGACGCCGCCGAGGCGACCGCCGGCGGGCCCAGCGGCGTGAGCAGCAGTTCGAACGGTTACCTCCTGAGCCCCGTCGCCGCGCCCACCAAGCTTGGCGTGAAGAGCCCGCTGACGTTCCGCGTGCTGACCGATCATGGCGACGCGGTCACGCAGTTCCGCCCGACGCACGAGAAGGACCTGCACCTGATCGTCGTGCGGACCGACGGCACCCGGTTCCGCCACGTGCACCCGACGCTGGACGAGGCGGGCACCTGGTCGCTGCCGTGGGAGTGGACCGCTGCGGGCACCTACCGGATCTTCGCGGACTTCGTGCCCGCCGCCGCGGACAACGACGAGCCGATCACCCTCACGCGCACGGTCGAGGTGGCGGGGAACGTCACGCCGTCCGCCCCGGCTCCCACCGCCGTCGCGTCGGTGGCCGGTTTCACCGTCGAACTCGACGGCGACCTCGTGCCCGGCTCCACCTCGCCGCTGGCCCTGACGGTCTCCCGGGACGGCAAGCCGGTGACGCAGTTGCAGCCCTATCTGGGCGCGTTCGGCCACCTGGTGGCGCTGCGCGAAGGCGACCTCGCCTACCTGCACGTCCACCCCGAAGGCCACGGGCCGACCGCGGGCGAGCTGTCCGGTCCGCAGATCCGGTTCGCGACCGAGGCCCCCACACCGGGCCGCTACCTGCTGTACCTGGACTTCCAGGTCGACGATCGGGTCTACACCGCCCCCTTCGTTCTCGACACGACCGAGCACACCCACTGACGCGAAGGAGGACCCCATGACTGCCACCCCGGCCCCCCCAGGCCCCAGCATCGAGCTCGAGATCGGCGGGATGACCTGCGCCTCCTGCGCGATGCGGATCGAGAAGAAGCTGAACAAGCTCGACGGCGTGACGCGCGACCGTCAACTACGCCACCGAGAAGGCGCAGGTCATCGCCCCGGCCGACGTCGACGTCGAAGCGCTGATCGCCGAGGTGGAGAAGACCGGCTACACGGCGGCGTTGCCCGCGCCGAAGACCGCCGCCACCGACGAGGCGGCGGAGCAGCGACGGACCGGCCGGACACCGAGCTGATCGCCCTGCGGCAGCGCCTGATCGGCGCCGTCGTGCTGGCGGTGCCGGTGATCGCCCTGTCGATGATCCCGGCCCTGCAGTTCACCTACTGGCAATGGGCCTCGCTGACGCTCGCAGCGCCGGTGGTCGTGTGGGCGGCGTGGCCGTTCCACAAGGCGGCCTGGACCAACCTGCGGCACGGCGCGGCGACGATGGACACCCTGGTCTCGCTCGGCACCCTGGCCGCTCTGCTGTGGTCGCTGTACGCGCTGTTCTTCGGCACCGCCGGTACTCCCGGCATGACCCACCCGTTCGAGCTGACCGTCGAGCCCACGGACGGCGCCGCCAACATCTACCTCGAGGTCGCCGCCGGCGTCACCATGTTCGTGCTGGCCGGCCGCTACTTCGAGAAGCGGTCGAAGCGAGCAGGCCGGGGCCGCGCTGCGTGCCCTGCTCGAGCTGCGGCGCCAAGGAGGTCGCGGTCCTGCGCGACGGCGTCGAGATCCGCATCCCGGTCTCAGAACTCGCCGTCGGCGACGAGTTCGTCGTGCGTCCCGGCGAGAAGATCGCCACCGACGGTGTCATCGTCGCCGGCACGTCGGCGGTCGACGCCTCGATGCTCACCGGTGAGTCCGTACCGGTCGAGGTCGGTGTGGGCGACGCCGTCACCGGCGCCACCGTGAACGCCGGCGGACGGCTCGTGGTGCGCGCCACCCGCGTCGGCTCCGACACCCAGCTGGCACAGATGGCCCAGCTCGTCGAGGACGCCCAGTCCGGGAAGGCGCGAGGTGCAGCGACTGGCCGACCAGGTGTCAGCGATCTTCGTCCCGGTCGTTCTCGTTCTCGCCGTCGCGACCCTGGGCGGCTGGATCGGCGCCGGCTTCCCCACCAGCGCCGCCTTCACCGCTGCCGTCGCGGTGCTGATCATCGCCTGCCCGTGCGCGCTGGGCCTGGCGACGCCGACCGCGCTGCTGGTCGGTACCGGCCGGGGTGCCCAGATGGGCGTGCTCATCAAGGGTCCTGAGGTTCTGGAGTCCACCCGCCGGGTCGACACCGTCGTCCTCGACAAGACCGGCACCGTGACCACCGGCAAGATGACGCTGGTCGAGGTTGTGACCGCGAACGGTGTCGACCGCAGCGAACTGCTGCGGCTGGCCGGCGCCCTCGAGGACGCCTCCGAACACCCGATCGCCCAGGCGATCGCGAAGGCCGCGGCTGCTGAAGTCGGACCGCTGCCGACGCCGGAGGACTTCGCGAACGTCGAGGGCAAGGGCGTGCAGGGCATCGTGGACGGCCACGCGGTCCTGGTCGGACGGGAGTTGCTGCTGGCTGAATGGTCGCAGCGTCTCGACGCCGATCTCGCCCGCGCCAAGGCAGCCGCCGAGGGACAGGGCAGGACCGTCGTGGTGGTCGGCTGGGACGGCCAGGCCCGCGGCATCCTGATCGTCGCCGACCAGGTGAAGCCGACCAGCCGCGAGGCGATCGCGCAACTGCGGTCGCTGGGGCTGGCCCCCGTGCTGCTCACCGGCGACAACCGGACCGTGGCCGAACAGATCGCGGCCGAGGTCGGCATCGAGGAGGTCCGCGCCGAGGTCCTGCCGCAGGACAAGGTCGCGGTCGTGGCCCGGCTCCAGGCCGAGGGCAAGGTCGTCGCGATGGTCGGGGACGGCGTCAACGACGCCGCCGCGCTGGCCCAGGCCGACCTCGGACTGGCCATGGGTACCGGCACGGACGTCGCGATCGAGGCTGCGGACATCACCCTGGTCCGCGGTGACCTGCGCAGCGCGGCCGACGCGATCCGGCTCTCCCGCAGGACCCTCGGCACGATCAAGACGAACTTGTTCTGGGCGTTCGGGTACAACGTCGCGGCGATCCCGCTCGCCGCCCTCGGGCTGCTCAACCCGATGCTCGCCGGCGCCGCGATGGCGTTCTCCAGTGTCTTCGTCGTCGGCAACAGCCTGCGGCTGCGCAGCTTCAAGAGCCACGCGATCGACACACCGGCCCGTGCCGACACCCCGACCGCTCCCGCCGAACCCGCCCACCGGCACAGCCCGGTCCAGTGAAGGAGAACCCCGCCATGGCAGTTGCCAGGACGACCGCGCCCCACGCCGAAGCTGACGGTGCCGGTCCCGCGCAGCACGGCTACATCTCCGAGCGGGCCCGCTACCTCGCGCGGCTCAAGCGCATCGAAGGCCAGGCCCGCGGCATCCACCGCATGGTGGAGGAGGAGCAGTACTGCATCGACATCCTCACCCAGATCAGCGCGGTCACCAAAGCGTTGGAATCGGTGGCCCTCGGTCTCCTCGAGGACCACCTCAAGCACTGCGTTCTCGACGCCGCCGTCGAAGGCGGCCCCGCCGCCGAGGCCAAGCTGAAGGAGGCCTCGGACGCCATCGCCCGCCTGGTCCGGTCCTGACCGTGCGCCGCCCGGACGTCGTCATGGCACACAGCCGAGCGGTGACACCTCGACACGGTTCCGCTGTGGTAACTCCCTGATCAGGATCGACGAAGTCGATTACTGACTTGCCGTCACGATGACCTGGCTGAGGTTCACCGGAGCTGTGCACCGGCGGTCTGCGTTGATCAGGCCAAGCGGGCGGGGAATCCGCCGGTCGCGGCGGGTCCCCATCGGGTCGGGGTGATCCGCAGCAGCGACTTGCCCTGATCGACCATCGCCTCGCGGTACTCGTCCCAGTCGGAGTGCTCGCCGGAGATGTTGCGGAAGTACTCGACGAACGGCTCGACGTCGTCGACGGCGTCGAGCACCTCGGCGGTGCCGTCGACCTGGACCCACGCCCCGTTCCACTCGTCCGAGAGCACGACGACACTGACGTCCGGGTCCCGTCGCGCGTTCCTGGTCTTTGCCCGCTCCGGGTACGTCGTGATGACGATGCGGCCCGAGTCGTCGACCCCGCCGGTCACCGGCGACGCCTGCGGTGAACCGTCAGCCCGCCGCGTCAGCAGGACCATCCGGTGCCGTGGGCGGATGAAATCCAGTAGCTGATCGCGGGTGAGCTCGGTGTTGGTGGCGATCGTCCGTGGCATGGGCAGATTCTTTCAAACCGAGATGAACCACCACGGACGCCCCGACGACGCCGCCTGGACGATCGCGAGTTAGTGGTCGTGATGCGGCGCCGGGCGGGCACGGACGTGCATCTTCTCGCCCTGCTTGCCGAGGATGCTGAGGATCTCCGCGGCCATCTGGCCGTCGCTGCCGAACCAGTGCGGGACGTGGGTGTCGAACTCGGCCACCTCACCAGGGCCGAGCAGCAGGTCATGCGCTCCGATGACGATGCGCAGCCGACCGGACAGGACATAAATCCAGAGGTAGCCCTCGTGGGTCTTGAGCTCGACCTTGTTCTTCGACCGCGGCACAACCATCTTCCAGGCCTGCGAATTACCCGGCTGTCGGCTGAGCGGGACGACGGTACGGCCGTTGACCTGGCGCGGTCTGAGGCGAACACGGGGATCCCCGACCTCGGGGGCGCCGACCAGTTCGTCGAGCGGAACGCCGTAGGCCTGCGCCAACGGGAGGAGTAGCTCCAGACTCGGGCGCCGTTGCCCTGTTTCCAGCCGGGAGAGCGTGCTCTTGGAGATGCCGGTCGTCGCGGCGAGGTCGGCCAGGCTGATCTCGCGCTGGCCACGTAGTCGCTTGAGCCGCGGCCCGACTTCGTCGAGCGCGGCGGCGATGGCAGGGTTCGCAGCTTCGTCCACCGCAACATCTCACCGGGTCGTCCCGAAAACAGCAACAAATGTTGCCGATCCCGGGACGTCCCGAACAGGCTCCGACCCATGAACACACACGAAACGAACCACCAGACCGAGACCGCGAACGAACACGCGGATGGGTACGACGTTGCGATCGTCGGCGGTGGTGCTGCCGGCCTGTCCGCGGCTCTTGTCTTGAGCCGTGCGCGGCGACGGGTTGCCGTCATCGATGGGGGCAACCCGCGCAACGCCCTAGCGGCCCACCTGCAGGGCTACCTCTCCCGCGACGGCGTTGCCCCGTCGGAGCTGCTGACAATCGGACGCAACGAGGTGACCGGCTACGGCGGAGAGTTCCTCGACGGGAGCGTCACCGGAATTCTGCGTCACCCCCGCGGGGCCTTTGGGGTGGTGCTGGGCGACGGCCCGGCGATCGTCGCCCGCCGCCTGTTGCTGGCCACCGGGCTCACCGACCAGGCCGTCGACGTGCCCGGTGTCCGGGAGCGCTGGGGACGCGATGTCCTGCACTGCCCGTACTGCCACGGCCACGAGGTCCGCGACCAGCGGCTGGGTGTCCTCGGCGGTAGTCCGGCGGCAAGCCAGCACGCGCTGCTCGTTCGGCAGTGGAGCGCGGATGTCGTCTACTTCGCGCACACCTCCGCGGTGACGACCGAGGAGCGCGAGCAGCTGAATGCACGCGGGATCCCGATCGTCGAGGGCGAAGTCGCGCGCCTGACCGTGGAGGACGACCGCCTGCGTGGCGTTGAACTCATCGACGGCCGGGCCATCGCCCGGGACGCGCTCTTCGTGCGGCCTGTGATGGTGCCGAACAACGATCTGCTGAACGGACTCGGCGCCGACCTCGACAACGGTGGCTGGCCGGTGCTGGACCAGACCGGGCGCAGCACTGTGCCCGGCGTCTGGGTCGCCGGCAATGCCGCCAACCCTCGCGCCCAGGTCATCACCGCCGCCGGTGAGGGCTCAACCGTGGCGATCGCCATCAACGCCGATCTGGTCGACGAGGACGTCCGCCGCGCCGTCGACGCGACGCGTGTTGCTCAGCCGGCCTGACCACCGATCCGACCCAACACTCGAAGGAGACCGACCATGAACGAGCAGAATGGGCGTCCCGCAGGACCGCCGAGCAAGCATTCACTCGCCGTGATGATCTGGCTGTGCGTGTTCCCGACGCTGACCGTCATCAACCTCTCGCTGGCCGATTGGCTGCACTCGATGGGAACCGTGCTGCGGACCTTCGTGCTGGCCACGATCGCCGTGCCGATCGTCATCTACGCACTGATGCCGCAGCTGCACCGAGTGCGGATCCGCATCGTCGGGGCCAAGGCGACACGCAAGAACGTCACGGCCGGGAGCAGGGCATGAACGCCCGGCGCCTGACAGAAGGCGAGAGCGAGCACGGTCCGTGCCGCCGTTTGCCGATCACCCTCGGACCGCGCCCATTCCGGTGAGGGCAGGAAGGACGGCGAGCGCGACCCGCAGGTCGAGCGGGGCGGCGTCCACGCTGTGCCCGAGTATCTGCTCGGCCCTCTGCACGCGATAGGCCACCGTGTTCGGGTGCACGTGGAGCCGGGCCGCCGCGCGGTTGCGGCTGCGGTTCTCGTCGAGATACACCGCCAGTGCTTCGGCAGCCAACCGGACCGAGTCCTCATCCTGGGCCAGCGGACCCAGCACCCGCTCGACGAAGGCGCGGGCGTGGTCGGGGTCGGAACTGGCCAACGCCGCTACGGATATCTCCTGGTATCGGACGATTCCCGCTCGGCCGACGAGCGCAGCGACACGCTGCGCCTGGATCGCCTCCAGGTGTGACCGGCGGAAGCCGGGCAGTCCGCCACCGGGTTCCCCCACCGCGATGCGGGTGTGCGGAACCAGCGTCGCCGCGAGCGTGCTCAGTTCCTCCGCGGTGAAGGCCCGGGCACGGCTGATCCAGGCCTGGCAGGTGGTCACGCCGGTGGCGTGGACCAGGGTGCCCTCGGCGCCCACTGCAGCGCTCAGTGCGGCGAGCGCACGGGAGAGCGTGCGCTGCGGGTCGTCGGAATCGACGCCGATCCCGGTCGCGGCGAGAACCCCGATGTGGTGGCGGCCCAGCTCATACCGCAGCCGGGTGGACGCCCGTTGCGCGTTGACCTCCTCCCCACTGACGATCCCGCTGATCGCAGCAGCCCGATCGGCCAGGTCGCTGCGCATCCACCGCTCGCGCTCGACCTCGAGGGCCGCTTCGGCCTGCGTGGACGCAGCGTCGATGTAGCCGAAGGTCCAGCGGGACAGCAACGCGGCGGCGGTCGCGAGGTCGGCCGTTTCCGGGCAACGTTCGACGACCCGTTGGAACATCCACTGCCACAGCCACTCGTGCCCGATCCGGTACGAGCGGACGAGGGCCGCCGACCGGACCTGGCGGTGAACTCCGGCTATGGCGAAGGCGATCGTCGCGGTCGGCAGCTCCACCTGGGAGGGATCGGCGCCGGCTTCGATGACCCCGGCGAGCGACTCCAGCGTCTGCTCGGCACTGCGGATGTTCTCCGCGGCGGTCTGGACGTCGGGCAGGACGTCGGGCAGCGAGCCCTGCATGTCGGCCACGAGACGGGCGGCGAGGTCGTGGGCCTGCGCGCGGAGATCGGCCGCGGCCGGTTGCAGCACGGCGCGCCAGACGCGCTCGACGTCCGGATCCTGCAGCGGCTCCCATGCGGGCGGCACGTTGCGCAGGCTAGCGATCGCGCCCGGGACGGTGTGCACGGCCTGGGGTGCCGGCATCGCGGCGCTTTGGCGTGGGACGCCAAAGCGCGAGGGGTTTCTGTGGTCCGGCGCCGAGAGCGGGTTGTCGTCCGACACCTAACGTCGGGGCGACGCCACCGCCGACAGCCGAGGAGTTTCCGTGACCACCACCGCGCACCACATCGACCCGACCGAGGAACAGATCGCCGCCCTGGTCGACGCCGCGGAAACGAAGGCGTCGCCGGTGACCATGATCAACCTGCTCCGCTTCGACGGCGAGCGGGGTCGGGACAGCTACCTGCGCTACGCGGCGGAGGTCGGGCCGCACCTGGAGCGGGTGGGTGCCTCGCTGGTCTACGGGGGCAACACCGCCCAGACGCTGATCGGCGACGAGGACACCGCCTGGTGGGACGCGATCGTGGTCGTGCGGTACCCGTCCCGCGCCAAGTTCCTCGAGATGGTCCTGGATGAGGGTTACCAGGCCATCGCCCAGCACCGGGCTGCCGCGTTGACGACCTCCGGGCTGGTGGCCACCGACGAGTGGACCGAGCTGGTCCCATGATTGACCTGAGGTCTCATCAGATCGTGGTCGGGACGACCCGCTCCCCGGTCCTGATCGGCGCCCCGCAGGGTGCCGACCCGACCGAAGCCGTGGTGTTCGTGCACGGCAACCCGGGCTCAGGGTCGGACTGGACCTCGCTCCTGGAGGCCGTGGGCGCGCACGCCCAGGTGATCGCCCCGGACATGCCCGGGTTCGCGGGCGCCGAGATGCGCCGGGACCTGGACTACACCGTGGCCGGCTACGCACGCCACCTCGGCGGCATCCTCGACCAGCTCGGGATCGAGCGGGTTCACCTGGTTGCCCACGACTTCGGCGGGCCCTGGGCCCTGACGTGGGCGGCAGCAGCGAAGCCGCAGCGGGTCGCCAGCTTCACCCTGATCAATACCGGAGTCCTGCAGGACTACCGGTGGCACCGGTTGGCACGGATCTGGCGCGTGCCGGTGCTCGGGGAGCTGTTCCAGCTGGCCGCCCGCCGGGCTGCCGTTCGCGTGCTGGTCGCCCACGACAATCCCGGCCTCAGCCCCAGCTGGGTCGAGCACCTGACGCGGCTGTTCCTTCCCGCCGGCACCAAGCGGGCCATCCTGCGGCTCTACCGCTCCACCGACGTCGACGCGCTGGCCGAGCTCACCGACGGGCTACGCGCCCACGATGCGCCGTGCCAGGTGATCTGGGGTACCGCCGACGTCTATCTCCCCACCGAGCAGGCGCGCCGCCAGACCGAGGTGTTCCCCGCCGCGCAGGTCCACCTGGTCGAGGGCGCCGGGCACTGGGTGTGGCTCGAACGTCCCGACGAGGTCGCCGATGTCCTGCTGCCCTTCCTCCGCCGCAACGTCGCCGACTGGCGCTGACCAAGCCGGTCGGCCCGCCGACGCCGTCGGCACCGACCCCTCCGCCCATTTCTCGAAAGGACTTCCCATGCCTCTGACCGTCTCTCCTGGCCCTGCCACCACCTCCGCTGGTGCCGTGCTCCCGTTGGTCGCGCTGCCGCAGGGTGAACTGCTCACCGTCAACGTGGAGAACATCCCGCTGATCGAGGACGCCCTCGGCGAGGGCGTGCACTTCACCCCGCTTCGCCTCGACCTGGAGGCCGGGGCGTGGGTCGTACTCGCCCGGTTCGCGCCGGGCGCCGTCGTCCCGTTGCACTACCACACGGGCATCGCCGAGGCCTACACCCTGAGCGGGCGCTGGCACTACCTCGAGTACCCCGACCAGGTGCAGACCGCCGGGTCCTACCTCTACGAACCCTCGGGGTCGGTGCACACCTTCATCTGTCCGGCCGACAACACGGAGGACACCATCGCGTTCATCCGCGTCGAGGGCGGCAACGTCAACTTCACCGAGGACGGCCAATTCCACTCGATCCTCGACGCGACCACCATCCGGTACCTGACCGACACCCTCGCCGAGGCGCGCGGTCTCGGACCGGTCCCCTACGTCGGCGGCGGAGCCGCCGGCGTCCTCTGACCGATTGAAGGCCCGTCCGGACCGAAGCCGAGGAGAGACCCGATGTCCGCATCCCCACAACACCCGCTCGACCCGAGCACGCGAGTCGTCGTCATCACCGGCGCCGGTAGTGGCATCGGGCGTTCCCTCGCCGTGCAGAGCGCCGGGCCGGGCCGCCGGCTCGGCCTCTGCGACCGCGACCCGGCCGGCCTCGCGGAGACCGCTCGGCTCGCCCGCGCAAAGGGTGCCACCGTCGTCGAGTCGGTCGTCGACGTGTCCGACGCCGACCAGGTGACGACCTTCGCCAAGGAGGTCCGCGCCGAACTGGGACTGCCCGACCTCCTGATCAACAACGCCGGGATCGGTGTCATCGGGGGCATCCTCGACACGACCCTCCCCGACTGGGAGCGACTCGTCGGTGTCAACCTCATGGGCGTGGTGCACGGCGTGGCCGCGTTCGGTCCGGAGATGGCCGCGCGCGGCAGCGGTCACATCGTCAACATCTCCTCCCTCGCCGGCGTGCTGGCGAGCCCCGGTCTCGGTGCGTACAGCACGACGAAGTTCGCGGTGTTCGGATTGTCCGAGGCCTTGGGGATGGAGCTGCGGCCGCAGGGAATCACGGTCACTGCGGTGTGTCCCGGCGTCGTGAACACCCCGATCACGCAGAGCAGCCAGTTCCGCGGGGGCAACTGCGACGCGCGGCAGGCGAGGATGTCTGCGCTGTACGCCAAACGCGGCTACACCGCCGACAAGGCCGCCGCGAACATCCTCAAGGCCGTCGGGCGCAAGCGAGCCGTCGCCCCGATCACGCCCGAGGCCCACGTGCTCTACCGCCTGTCCCGGCTCACCCCGGGATTCGCGCGCCGCATCTCAGCTCTGATGGCCAAGGCAGCCGGCTGAAGATGGGCAATTCAGCCCGAGGATCCGAAGCCAAATGGAGCCGACGGCCGGACTTGAACCGGCGACCGCTCGATCAGAGGTTCGTGCCTGGCGTTCTTGACGGTCCGTGATCCGCCGCAACGGACGCCCATCCCACACGGAGCTGCACTGACGTGTGCGTCAGGGTCCCCTGATGTCCAGGCGAATCCGCACCTCACGGCCGGTAGACGTGACAGCGGCGTGACGGCAGGCTCGAGCACTACCGCGATGCCGTCGGCCCGTCGGTAAGCGTGTGTCTATGAGCGGATGCTCAGCGCCCGCGCACCGCGAGCAGTCGCACAATCTGGGCGCCCGCCAGCGCAGAACCCGCTGCGACGGCGAGGATCAAGTAGAGGCTGCCGAAGTCGGTGGTCCCCTCGGGAACGATCGCGCTGAGGCCGGCCGGCAGGAAGTTCTGCGTGGGCAGCGCGCCCTCGGCCGCCGTCGGGACGGCGGCGCCGGGCACAGCACCCAAGGCACCGGCGTCGATCCCCCCGGCGTCGAGACCCGCCTGGGTGCCGGCTCCGGCGGTGCTCGGCAGGACGGCCGCACCGGTGCCAGTGGCCGTTTCCGCGCTCGAGGCGGCAGCGAGCGACGTGCTGGTGGCGGTCAGGGAGACCCGCCCGATCGTGACGGTCTCGGTGGTCGTTCCGCGTTCGGACGTGTTGGAGAAGAACAACTGCAGGGCCCCGGACATCACGCCGGAAACGTCCTTCTTCGCATCGACAGCGGGACCGCTGCTGGTCGATCCGTCGGTGTAGGCGTAGATCTCCGGGAGGTAGGTCAGGGTGATCCCGGCGGGCTTCAGCGCCTCGTTGAGGGCCCCCAGCCCCTCGACCGCCAGCGGCGTCGAAGCGGAGCCGAGGGCGGTGAAGCCGTCTCCGGTGACGCCCGAGGTGAGGCCCGCGAAGGAGATGGTGCCGAGGTTGGTGGTAGTGACGGGAACGGTCTTGCCGCTGCCGTCCCGGCTCAGGCTGGCGTAGGAGGAGACGTTGAAAATGTCGAGAATGCCGTCCAGTGTCAGCGCGTGCACGCCGGCCGTGCCCTCGGTGAGGAGGCCGTCCTCATCGGCGACGCTGTTCGCCAGCGCGAACGCGTTGTTCTGCTCGGAGGTCGCCGACTGTCCGCCGATGCCGACCTTGCCGGTGGCCTGGCCCGGAACTGCGTTCGCGACCAGTTCGTAGCCACCCGCATTCTGCTTGTTCGTCGGCAGCACCGGGTCCTTGGCGCTGACGTAACCGGGAAAGGTCGGCACGACCGGCAGTCCGGTGCCGAACGTGGACTGGGCGACGCCGTTGCCGGTGTTCGGCAGGGACGACACCAGCGGCGAGTACGGAGCGCCGGCGTCCGCGGAGCTTTCCCCGTTGCTGTTGAGGATCGAGCTCGCCCCGTAGGAGCCGTAGGAGAAGGGGATGCCGAACGGCACTCCGGGATCGGTGAGCGTGGTCTGCAGCGCCACCGCCTCGGCGGTCATGTCATAGATGTCCGGGGCAGCGGCACTGGCCGTTCCCGACCAGACGAGGGCGCTCGCGCTGAGGGTCAGCACGGCCGCGGCGGTCAGGCTGGTAGCCCGGACGAAGCGGTGGAGTGAGCTCATGATGCAAGACCTCCCAGGTAGGAGTGCGCGATCGTTTCTTCGCTGATCTCGGACGGTTCACCGACGTAGGTCAGCCGACCCCGGTCGAGGATGTACACGTAGTCCGCGAGCTCCAGGGCGCGCGAGACGTACTGCTCGACGACAAGCAGCGAAATTCCCGAGCTCGCCAGCTGCCGCAGGTAGACGAAGATCTCGTCGACCACCTTCGGGGCGAGCCCCATCGAGACCTCATCGAGCAGGACCACCTCGGGGTGACACACATACGCTCGGGCCAGCGCGAGCATCTGCTGCTCACCGCCGGACATCGTGCCCGCTCGCTGCTCCAGCCGCTCCCCCAACCGCGGGAACGCCTCGACCGCCTGCGCAAGCGCCCTGCGCCGGTCGACGCCGGGCGGAGCCTGCAGCCGGATGTTGTCCGCGACCGTCAGCGACGGAAAGATCCCGCGGCCCTCGGGCACGTGGCAGACCCCGCGGCGGGCGAGCTTCTCCGAGCGCTTGCCGGTCATGTCCTCGCCGCCGAGGCGGACCTGGCCACTGACCGGTGCGAGCTGTCCGGACGCGACCCGCAACAGCGTGGTCTTGCCGGCACCGTTCGCACCGAGCAGCGCCACCACCGAAGCCTTCGGCACCGTCAACGAGACGTTGCGCAGGACCAGCCCGGTCTCGTACCCGGCTGAAACGTTGCGAAGCTCAAGCATCCGCTACCACCGCTTCCACATCCACGTCGCCACCGAGGTACGCGGCGCGCACGAGCTCGGAGGTCATCGCCTCCGCCGTCGGACCGGACCAGATCAGCCGCCCGAAATCCAGGACGTAGATCTGCGTGCAGACATCCGCGACCAGCGCCATGTCGTGCTCGACCAGCAGCACGCCCATGCCGGTGTCGGCGACGTGAGCGGACAGCACGCGTCCGAACTCCTCGGTCTCGTGGACGTCCAGCCCCGAGGACGGCTCGTCCAGGAGCAGGAAGCTGAACGGGCTGGCGATCGCCCTCGCCAACTCGACCAGGCGGCGCCGGCCGGTGGACAGATCCCGCACCCGACGACCCGCCTCGGCCTCCAGGCCGCAGCGGTGCAGTGCGTCACGCGTGCGGGTCACGATCTCCCGCCGCTCCGATCTCGGGGCGAAGAACTGTCCCCACGGTTTGCGGGAGGACAGGACGCCCTCCGGTCCCATCGACACGTTCTCGGTGACGGACATGGAGTCGAAGAGCTCCATCCGCTGGAACGTCCGACCGAGACCGGCCGCCGCCCGGGCCGGCGTCGACAGCCGCTCCAAGCGGCGCTCACCGAGCCGGACACCGCCCGCGGTCGCACGCACGACGCCGGTGCAGGCGTTGAACGTGGTGGTCTTCCCGGCACCGTTCGGTCCGATGAGCGCAGTGATCGTTCCGGCCGTCGCGTGCAGCGTGAGGCCGGAGACGGCTGTCAGCCCGCCGAACTTGACGGTGACGTCGTCCACCTGGAGGTCGGGCATGGTGATCATCGGGACGCTCCTGCCAACTCGCGCTCCGGGGGGTCCCGTAATTCCTTCTTCCGTGCGAGCACCGGTGAACTGACACCGCGCTCGGCTCCCCGCTCGCGCAGTTGGGGCAGGCGGATGCCGGGCCACAGCGCCACCAGAAGCGCGAGCCCACCGAAGAAGGCGCCGCGGTAGTCGGCGAGAAAACCGGAGTCCATCGGCGGGTAGATCTTGGCCACCGCGAAAAGGAACGCTGCGAGCAGGGGACCCATGATCGGTCGGCGCCCGCAGAAGGTGAGTACGGCGATCAGCGCGAGGGAGTTGAAGTAGCCGAAAGGCCCACCGGCGTCCCCACCGGCGCCTGTTGTCGCGCCACCGATGAGCGCTCCGCCGATCGCAGCGATGAACGCGGAGAGGCAGAAGACCGAGATCCGGGTGACCTTGGTGCGTACCGCGTGTGCGTCCAGGGCCGCTGGGGAGTCGGCCAGGGCCCGCAGGATGCGTCCCAGACGGCTGCGCCGGACCAGAAGCACCAGGCCCGCGAGCAGACCGGCGATGGCGACGACCACGTAGTAGTAGCCCTTGTCGCCCTGAGTCTCCAACCCGAACAGTTTCGGCCGCTCGATGACCTCGGAGTTGTCCAGGCCGAACATGAGGCCGGAGGTGTAGAGCAGGTTCTGGGCCAGGAGCCCGAACCCGAACGTCGCCACCGCGAGATAGACCCCGGACAGGCGGAAGGACGGAATGGCGACGATCGCTCCGGCCGGCACGGCGGCCAGACCGGCGAAGAGCAGGCAGATCAGCCACGGGAATCCGCCCTGCTGCAGGTGGGCGAAGGTCGACGCACCGATCGCGGCGAAGGCCATCTGGCACAGCGAGATCTGCCCCGAGGACCACAGCAGCAGTCCGAGCGAGAGCAGCACGATCGCGAACCCGACACCGACGGTGAACTGGTTCAGGTCCGACGACGCGACCAGATTCGGCAGCAGCAGGAACCCGGCCGCTGTCGCGACCGCGAGCCCGGAATTGAGCCGCGCCGGGAACTGACGGATCGGCGGCAACTTGCGCACCCGCTTGCCACCGCGCTCAATGAGGCGGGTCCGTGGAACGAAGAGCAGGGCCGCGACCAGCGCGATGAACGGGACCTGCGTGTAGAGACCGGTCACCCAGGTGCTGCTCGCGTCGGCGAGTTCGTTGCCGAGGACGTTGGTGGCGACACCGATGCCGATCGAGGCGAGAAACGTGACGATCAGGTTGTCGAACGCGCCGAGGGCGGCCGCACCGAACGCGGTGATGTAGAGCAGCAGCATCAGGTTCACATCAATGCCGAGCACCGGAGCGATGAGCATCCCGGAGATGGAGCAGAAGCAGGACCCGATCGCCCAGGCGTAGCGACGGATCGTGATCGGGCTGGTGCCTTCCGAGGCAAGCAGTTCCGGGTCATCGACGAGCGCCTGCATGGCCAGGCCGATACGACTGCGGCGGAAGAACAGCGTCAGCGCGACCGTCGCCAGGATGGCCAGGGCCACGACGATGATCTGGCTCATGAGCAGCTGCGTACCGGCGACCTCGACCTGCTGCTGCGACAGGTACGGCGGGAACTGCAGGGTGACGGTGCCGTAGCCGCCGGTCAGCACCGACTGCAGCAGCACGATCAGTCCGATCGAGGCCACGACCTTCATGACCGCGGGTGCTTCCTCCAGCCAGAACGCGATTCGCTCCAACAGCAGCGAGCCGAGCAGCCCGACGAGAAGGAGCGAGAGTCCGAACGCCACCGGCCACGGCAGGCCGGCGTCGATGCGGAAGGAGTAGAAGACGTAGGCCGAAGCCGCAGCCTGCGCGCCGATGGCGAAGTTGAAGATGCCGGAGGTCTTGAACGTCAGGACCAGCCCGAGGGCAGCGAAGGAGTAGATGGCGCCGTCGGAGATCCCGGTCAGGACGAACGGCCACATGTTGCGGGCCTCGGCGAAGGGAGCGCCGATCACCAGCACGAGGATCGCGCCGGCGATCCAGCACCCGGTATAGCCGAGCCGTCCGGTCAATGCCTTGAAGCCGGTCATGGTGCACACACTCCGCACGGGGTCCGGCCGGCTTGTTCGTGCGCCGCACGGGACGTCGGGGTCCAGGACCGATCGGAGGCCATCGCGCACTCGGGGCGGTGGTAGAAGCGTTCGGTGCCGGGAAAGGAGTCGACATCCTCGACGACGGCGCTCCGCACCGGCGCCGCGTCGGCGCCCAGCAGCAACCGACGCCGGTCACTGCACGCGCGGCGTCCGCGCAGGAACCACAGGCCCTGCCCGGCGCCGATCAGCACCAGGCCCAGGACCGCAATGTTGAAGGCCGGGATCTGGGACTCCATCGAAGCCCGGTCGGAGACCTCCCACCAGCCGGCGGACAGCACCAGCACACCGACCGCCATCAGGACCGCCGACGTCACGGCGTCGGTCCGGGTCCAGGGGGTGCTTGCAGCGGTGGAGGACATCAGGACCGACCGGCCGCCACGGTCGGGCGGGCTGCGCCGCGGTGGCTGGTGTGCCCATTGGACGGCTCGGTCGCGGCCGCGCCGTTCTCCGCGGTGAGCGGCAGCACGCCGGCGCCGGACTCTCGGATGGCTTGCTCGATCCGGTCCAGCTTGCGCCACTCGTCACGCAGGTCCGCCGACAGCCACAGCATGGCGCCGACGCCGATCAGAGCCATCCCCCCGAGCCCGCATCCGGCGATGTAGGGCAGCTGCTTGGCGGTGTAGGCCGTCTCGCTCACCCCCAGCCACCCGATGAACAGGGTGAGGGCGCCCGCCAGCACGCAGCCCCAGGCCCCCGCCCGGTCCCACTGCAGCCGAAGCCAGCCGAGAATGTCAGTTCTCACGTCTCACTCCTGCACTCGGAAATCGGTGACGGCGAGGTGCCGCGGACGTTGCCATCAGTGCACTCCTGCGTGACGACGTTCACAGCGGTAGTCGCTACGGTCCCCTCCGGGTGAGCGCGTGACCGCGCTCGATCAGCGCTTCGAATCCCTCTCCGATCAGGTCCCAGGTGACGTCGGGCCGCTTCCCGCTGCGGTGCAGATGCACGTTCAGTGCCGTGATCGCGCCGAACCGCCAGCAGGCCAGCGCCTGGTACCAGGCCACGTCGGCGATCGGGTGCCCGATGGCGGTCGCATAGCCCTCCGCGATCTCCGCCGGGCCCGGACCCCAGGTCATCCACGCCCGCCGGGTGGGCCCCCAACAGGCGGGGTCGTACATCATCATCAGCCAGCCGACGTCCAGCAGCGGCGGGCCGAGCGCGGCGATCTCCCAGTCGACGATCCCGAGCAGCCGGGCACCGTCCCCGACCCAGTTGTTCGAGTAGTAGTCCCCGTGGATCACCGCCGGTTCGGGCTCGGCCGGCCGGGTCCGCAGCAGCGACTCCTGGAGCTCGATGCCGAGCGCCGTCCAGGCCTCGTTGCGGCCCTTGCGGAGGATCGGTTCCCAGGCTCGGATCTCCGCTTCCAGGGAACGTGGGGCGGACCAGCCCGCCAGTCGCTCCCGCCAGTCGATCCGGTGGATCCCCGCGAGTGCGATTACCGCCGCCTCGAAGACCTTGCCGGCATCCGCCGCACTCCCGGACAGCGGCTCCCACGCGCTCACGGACGCTCCCGGCAGGCGCTCCACGACGAAGAACGGCGACCCGAACCAGGTCTCGTCGTCACTCCACCACCGCACGGCCGGGACCGGAACCCCGGCTGCCCTCGCTGCCTGCAGCACCGGTATCTGACGCAGCACGTCCGCGGGACCGACGCGACGCAGACCCGGCGGCGCCACCCGCACGACGAGCCGCTCGGACACGTCGCCCGACACGACGTCGAAGCCGAAGCTGATCCCCGCGTGGCCCGGCATCGGAGCGACCCGATCCACGGTCGCCGCCGGACCGTAGTGGTCCTGCGCCCAGCGGGTGAGCAGAGCAGCACTCGCGCTCAGGTCGGTGACGTCGAGGCGCGGCGCGGAGAGATTGTCATTCGGCATGCAGTCATCGCACCGAGCGAACGGGCCGGCGTCACCCGTACCCGCTACTGCTGCGAACCGACGGTCACCCCTCTGGGATGGGTCCATGGAATTCGTGATCGTTCGGCACGCCGAACCGACGGCGATGCGGATGGAGTCCGGCCCCGCCGACCCCGGGCTCACGTCCCTCGGCCACGCACAGGCCCAAGCGTTGGCCGACACGCCCGCCCTCGGCCATCTCGACGTTCTCGTCCAGAGCCCGTCCCGGCGAGCGGTCGAGACCGCTCGCCCGATCGCGGAGCGGTTCGGGCTTGAGCCGCTGACCGTCCCCGGGCTCGTCGAGTTCGACCACGGCGAGACCGAGTACGTCCCCGTGGAGCAGTTACGCGAGGCTCGCGACGGGCGCTGGGACGCTCTGGTCCGTGGGGAGGCGTACGGCGAGGTCGACGTCCCCGCGTTCCGCTCGCGGATTCTGGAGTCCTTCGCCGCCTTGGCCGCGGCCAACCCCGGACGGCGACGGGTGCTGGTCGTCTGCCACTCCGGCGTGATCAACGCCTACGTCGGCGATGTCATCGGCATGGACAAGCTGCTCTGGTTCGCCCCGGCGTACAGCAGCTTCAGCCGTATCGCGGCTGCGCGCGACGGCCGGCGTGGGATCGTCTCGCTCAACGAGACTCCACACCTGCTCGGCCTGGACCTGGCCACGCCGAGATTGTCCGATGTCGTATGACGTTCCGGGTGACTGGCCGCAGTGCCCTGGTGCCGGGGGTTCCAGTGGGATTCAGAGGGCGGTGCAGCCACCGTCGACCGTCATCACGGCGCCGGTCGTCCAGCGACTCTCGTCCGAGGCCAGATAGACGAACGCGCCGGTGACGTCCGCAGCGGTCCCCAGCCCGAGGGGGTGGCGCTGGGCCATCAGAGCCATCGCCTCGTCGCCGTTGCCGGCGTGGATGGCAGAGGGAAACACTCCTGGGCAGACGCAGTTGATGCGCACGTTGTCCTCGGCGTACTCGACGGCCGCCACCTTCGTGAGCTGGATGACCGCGGCTTTACTCACCCCGTACGGCGCCGCGAAGGCCCAGGACGTGAGGCCCGCGATCGAGGCGGTGTTGATGATGACCCCTCCTCCCTGGGGCCGCATGACCCGCAGCGCGCTCTCCACGCCGTGCAGCGCACCGAAGAAGTTGATGTCGAGCACGCGCCGCCACTCAGCCGCGCCCTGCCGGTGGATCCGGGCGGTCGTACCGAGGATCCCCGCGTTGTTCACCATCACGTCGAGGCGCCCGTGCGACTGCACCGCGAGATCGACCACGGCATTCACGGCGGCCTGGTCGCTCACATCGGCGACCAGCGCGGACACCGTGGACCCGGAGCCGTCGACGGCACGGACCGCGGCGTCGAGCGCCACGCGGTCCACGTCGCTGAGCACGAGCCCGGTCGCTCCCTCGTCGACGAAGCGCTGGGCGAGCGCCCGCCCCAGGTCGCCCGCGGCTCCGGTGATGACCGCGGTCTTCCCGCTCAGTCGCAAGGTCGACCCGAGAAGAAGCGGGTGGCGGGACGGTCGGCGAGGATCTCCGCCAGACCGGCGAGATCTCCCTGTTCGGACCGCCACGCCTTGTAGGCGTCGAAGTGGGACCGCGAGATCCAGCGCTCGCAGAGCAACACCGTGGTGGGCTCGTCGAGGTCCTGCTCGACGACAGCTTCCTTGCAACCGTCGAACGAGCGGGTGCCCGGCAGGACCTGCTCCAGAAGGTCGAGAAGATCGTCGACCCGATCAGGTCGCGACTGGAACTCCACGAGGACGAAGACACTCATTCCGACCGTCCCTCCGATGACCGACATGCAGGTTCGGAGCCAGAGTTTCCTGCTCGAGGGACGGCCGCACGCGTAGTCACTACGGTCGATCGCGACCGCCCGCCCGGGTTCAGTGATCTCCGTGAAGCAGACGCAGTCAACGCAGTGCCGGGTCGACGCGACGCCCGCGATCGACGTGACCCCGCAGCAGTTGTTCGCTCCGGTCGACGGTCTCCCCCTGGCGATGGTCTACACGATCGGGATCCTCGACGCGGAGGACGGGAGCAGTTGGTTTCCCGTCCGTGGATTCTTCACCGACGTCACCCGGAGCGCACGGCCGATGGAGGCGCCTCCCGGCGGTGACTACACCCCCGCCCCCGAGGCGGCCGACTGTTACAGCGGCCCGGTCACCTCGGGCCGACGCGGGGACGCGTGGGGGTACTGGCAGCCGGACGGAACGCCGATGCTCACCCTGGGCGAATCTGACGTCGCGTTACGCGAGGGCGAGTTCCTGAACATTGACGGCGAGGCGGTCGGGCCGGCCTGTCGCCTGTCGGTCGACCACCCGCACCACCCGCTCGTGTACACCTCGCGCGTCTTCCGTTCCCGGGGCCGGATTCGCAGCTCCGCCGTGGACGGAGTGCTGTTCGTCGACACGATCCACTCCCTTCCCGGCAAGTCGCTGTTCCCCAGCCCCTACGTGGAGTTCATGCAGCAGGCCTGGTGCAGCTTCGCCAATGAGTTCATCGACGGCACCTGGGAATCCGGGATCCTGCTGGCCGGCCGGGACGGCTACAGCGCGATCTCGGTCCAGCACGGCGGAAGTCCGCTGGCCGCCACCGGCCGGCTTGACGCGGCCGCCTATGAAGTCGAGGACGCCGAACCGCGCTTCCCGCGGCGCGTCTCCATGCGCGGCGGTGGCCACGTGTTCGACTGGCAGGCGGCACCGGCGGGACGCTGGCCGGTGATGACCCACTACGCGCCGGATCACCGGATGCGCCGCGGGACGCTGCACCGCACTGGAGCGGGTCCGGTCCGGCGCTCCCTCGCCCTGGCCGAGGGCTACGTGGAGCGGATGGCCGATCACTCCTAGGCCGTAGCGGTTACTGCTGTGAGCCGTATCCCATCGCGTGAGGCTGGACTGAACAGCTCATCTGGCGTGGAGGTTCCGATGTCGCAGCCGAACTACACCATCGATTTCCGTACGGCCGAGTCCGCCGAGCAGGACCTCGTGGGCGGGAAGGGTGCCAATCTCGGTCGCCTGACCTCCGCCGGCTTCGACGTTCCACCCGGCTTCACGGTGTCGACGGCCGCTTACGGGGACTTCCTCCGACTGACCGGGTTGGACGCGGTGGTCGAGAAGTATTGCCAGGAGTTCGACTACGACGACCCAGCCGGCCTCGACGACCTGACCACCAAGCTCCGCGGTGAGCTGACCTCGGCGAGCGTGCCCGCCGAGATTGCCGGCGCCATCATGGCCGCCTACAACACTCTCGGCGAGAACACCTTCGTAGCCGTCCGGTCCTCGGGCACGGCCGAGGACCTGGCCGAGGCCTCCTTCGCAGGTCAGCACGACACCTACCTGGACATCTGCGGCGCCGACGCGGTGGTCGAAGCAGTGCAGCGGTGCTGGGCCTCGCTGTGGACCGCCCGCGCCACCGCGTACCGGGCCAGGAACGGCATCGACCACGCCGGCGTGGCCATCGCGATCGTCGTGCAGACGATGGTGCCCTCCCAGGTCGCCGGCGTGCTCTTCACCGGGAACCCGATGACCGCGGCCACGGACGAGCTGGTGATCAACGCGTCCTGGGGTCTCGGCGAGGGCGTCGTCTCGGGAATCACGCAGCCCGACGAGTTTCTCGTGGCCACCGACACCCTGCAGATCCTCACCAGACGCCTCGGCGAGAAGGCCGTCATGGTGGTGCGCGACCCGGCCGGGGTCGGCACGGTCGAGGCCGAAGTTCCGGGCGCCGACCGCTCACGGTTCTGCCTGACCGACGCCGAGGTCGCGCGACTCGGCCAGCTGGGACGCCGCGTCACCGAGTACTACGACCGGATCCCGCAGGACATCGAATGGGCCCTCGTCGACGGGGAGTTCTTCCTCCTGCAGTCGCGACCCATCACCGGCGTGCCGTTCGCCTGGGCCGAGGAGCTGGAGCCCTGGCAGAAGTACACCGACCCGGACGCGGTCTGGTCGCGGGCCTGGTCCGATGCCTTCTGGACCGGGGCCATCACGCCGATGATGTACTCCTACCGGGCGAAATGCTTCAACGAGATGTACAGCTTCGCGATGAAGACCTACGGCGTGAGCGAACTCGTCAAGATCCCGTGGATGAAGTACTACAAGGGCGAGGCCTACTACAACGCGGCGGCCGAACCGGTCATCGCGCGGACCTTCCCGCGCGCCCTGCGCAACGGGCTCCTGGAGACCGCGACTCCGTCGGAGAAGGAGCGCGCGGCTACCGAGCCGATGGATGTGCGCGGCTTCCTCAAGTGGCACGCCCGCAGCCTGCTCGACCCCACGATGAATCCGCTCCAGTACGTCAACGTGATGATGGAGAAGATCAGCGGCGACACGAGCCGCGTCGACGGTCTGACGGCGGATCAGCTGAGCGGGCTCTCCGATCGCGCGCTGCGTCGCTACTGCGACGATCTCGTCGATTTCGAGATCGAGTTCTGTCTCCAGAACGTCTCCATGATGTGGATCGCGCCGTATCTGATGAACTCCCTCTCCCACATGGTCGACAAGTGGGCCGGCATGGGCCCGGAGACCTTCGGCGCGCTGGTCACCGGTAACCCGGAGCGCAGTGCCACCTCGGACGAGAACCTCTGGCTGTGGCGGCTCGCGCGCAAGCTGCACGCGGACACGGAGCTCCGTGCACTGTTCGCCGAGAACCCGGACGGGGCGTTCTTCGCCGCGGCGGAGAACCACCCGACCGGCCAGAGTTGGCTGGCGGAGTACCGCGAGTTCGCTGCGGTGCACCACCACCGGGGGCACGCCGACCGGGACATCTGCCTCCCGCGACGCTGCGAGGACCCGAGCATCGACTACAACTCGCTCAAGGCCTTCCTCACGGCCGATGACAGCCACGACCCGGAGTCGACCGAACTGGAGAACACCCGACGCCGTGAGGCCGCGTACGACCAGGTGCTCACGAAGGTGCGCGGGAAGTTCCTGGGGGCGCTCCGGGGCGAGGCCTTCAAGGCCGTCCACGGCGAGATCATGCGCGTCTACGTGTACCGCGACCACATGCGGTACTACATCGACCGGTCCACCTATTCGCTGCGCCGGGGCATCCTGGAACTCGCGGACCGACTCGTCCAGCGGGGCCTGCTGAACAGCGCCGACCAGATCTGGTTCCTCGGGTTCGACGAGGTGTACGACCTGCTGGAGGGCCGGGTGAACCAGCCGTTGACGCAGGCCAAGATTGCCGCCCGCAAGGTGGACTTCGACGCCGTCGATTCCCAGGACGTTCTGCGGCCCGCCTTCCTGCAACGAAACCTCGAACTGACGTTCGCTCAGGAGGACCGTGACGACTCCACCGGTGTGCTGGCCGGGTACGGAACCAGCCCCGGGACCGTCACCGGCACGGCGCGCGTTGTGAAGAGTCTCAAGGAGATCGGCAAGCTGAGCCAGGGCGACATCCTGGTCTGCCACGCCACCGACCCCGGCTGGACACCGGTGTTCCTGGTCATCGCCGGCGCGGTGATCGAAACGGGCGGCATGCTGGCCCACGCCTCCTGCCTGGCGCGAGAGTACGGCTTCCCGGCGATCCAGCTCGAGTCCGCGATGCAGCGCATCCCCGATGGGGCCACCATCCGGCTCGACGGAAACACCGGAACGGTGACGATCCTCGAGGAGGCCGCCGTTCCCGCCGCCTAGCGGCGGTTCAGGGCGCCAGATCCGCGGGACTGGCCGTCGCCTCCTCCGGGAGCGCGGCGGCCAGATCCTTGCGCCCCGGGACACCCAGCTTCTGGTACACGCCCTGCAGCCGCGTCTCGACGGTCCGGACGGACAACTGCAGCCGGGCGGCGATCGCCTTGTTCGACTCGCCGCGGGCCGCCGCCCACGCGGTGGCGAGCTCGGTTCCACTGAGTTCTTCCCGCCGCCCGAGGCCGCGAAGGGCCGGCGTCTGCGCGTTCTCGCATCGTTCGGCCAGGGCGAGGGCGTAGTTGCGCGCGGCCGTCTCCCGTCGGGTGTCGCCGGCGGCTCGCCAGCCGGTGCGGGCGTCGGCCGCGGTCTCGGCGGCGAGCAACACGGCGCCGATGTCCTCGAAATGTCGCGCCGTCCGGTCGAGCAGGTCGGGCTCGCGCTCGACGACTCCCGCGGCGTGGTCGGCGTAAAGGCCGACCCAGATCCCCTCGATCTCGGTGCGGAGCGCAGCGAGGGCATCGACGGCATCCGGCGCGCGTCCGATCCGAACCAGTCCGTGGAGCGCGGACGCCTCGTGCACATGATCCCCGATTTCGCGGCACACGCTGGCAGTGGCCCGCAGGATTCGGCCCGCCTCCTTCTCATCGCCCTCGGCCATCGCCAGCCAGGCGCGCGCTTCCCCGTCCAGACCTCGGGAGAAGGCGTGGACCACGGCACCGGAAGTCGAATCCAGGGCGCGGCGGGCGGCTGCCGGACGACCGAGCATCGCCTCGATCAGCGCGATCATCCGCGCCGACTCCTGGGTGACGAGGTCGTAGGAGAGTTGGTCGGCCAACGCCTCGGCCTCGTGCACCAGCTTGAGCGCACTGGCCAGTCGGCCCGCCTGCATCTGCCGGCGGCCCAGCGCCGAGGCGAACGCCATCTGCATCTCGGGCGACCCGATCTGCGCAGCTCGCCGGTATTGCTGCTGCAGCCCGTCGATGCTCTCGACCAGGCGGCCGGTGTACACCAGGTGCTGGTTCGTGGCCGTGCTGGTGGGGATCTGCCACCACCCGAGCCGCGCCGCGTCGCTACCGTTCGCGTCCCGGTGCGCCAGATCCTGAGCTGCGAGCTGGTGTCGACCGGCTCGTGAGTGCGCGATCGCGCGGGATTCGAACAAGGGATACGCCGCCGCGAAATGCTCTGCCTGGAAGGTGGGCACGGCGAGGTCGAGGGCGGCGCGCGGGCCCTCCAGGATCATGGCCGCCGTACACGCGCGAGCCGCGACGGCGGCCCGAAGGCCCGGATCCTGCGGTGCGCCCAGGCCCCCGAGGAGACGGCGCATCTCCTCCGGCCGGCCGCGACCCTGAGCGATGTCGACCCGCGCCAGCGTCGCCCGCACACGATTCGACTCGCCGGAGTCGCGGCACAGCCGGGCGAAGAGCGCGTCCGCCTCATCGGGCTTGCCCAGCCGCAGGAGCAGTTGGGCGGTCATCAACTCGGCCTCGAAACCCGCGCCCGCCTCGACCGCGGCCGACGCCAGTCGATGGGCAACATCGAGATCGAGCCGCCAGCGGGCGGCCGTCGCCGCGGTCATCAGGTGCTCGGGCGAGGCGCCACCGGTGCGCAGCCGCCACATCGCGACCCGGAGGATGTCGTCGTGGCGGCGCAGTCTGGTTGTCTCCACCGCCTGCGCCAACGACCGGCACAGCCGCTGCTCCTGCTCCTCGGTCATCTGCGCGTTGAGCACTTCGCCGTAGAGCGGGTGGGACAGTCGCAGCTCCAGCCGTCGCCCGTGGTCGCGGCTGGCGATGAGTCCGACTTCCTCGAGCCGTTCCGCCACCTCGAAGGAGGACAGCAGGTCGAGCTCACGTGTACCGAGGGGCTCACCCACCGCCAGCAGGTCGAGCAGCCATCGCTCGGCCGCGGTCAGCCGCTCCAAGCGGGCCGAGACCAGCTCGGCGAGTCGGTCCGACGGTCGCGCGGGCCCGACCAGCCTCCACAGGTCGTGTTCGAGCCGCAGAGTTCCGTCGTTCCGCGCTGCCTCGACGAGCTCCCGGAGAAAGAGCAGATTTCCCTGACTTCTCGACGTGAGCGCAGCGAGCGCCGCCCCGTCGAGCGGTCCGCCCAACACCGACCCCAGCAGCTGCTCGACCGCGGGCTCCGCCAATTCCGGAAGGTCCACCCGATCGAGGAGGCGGTCCTTCCACAACGCCGTCACTGCATCGGGCGCCCGCTCCCGGGTACGGATGGTCACGACCAGGAAGGTGGCTTCGGTCTGCGCCAACTGATGGACCAACAGGGCCGAAGCGTTGTCCAGCAGGTGGGCATCGTCGATCACGACAAACATTCGCTCGGACCCGGCCTGATCGACCACGTGCGCGACGACGTCCTGCAACAGCGTGAACGGGTCGGAACTGCGGTGCGGGACGGCGCCGAGGGCGGAAAGCGCGGAGGTCATCGCCCCCAGCGGCACGTGCGCGGCGCCGGTGGTCCCGGTGGCGACCAGGGTGGGTGTCCCGCTGTGCGCGGCGCTGCGCCGCAATTCGGCGGCGAGTCGACTCTTGCCGACCCCGGCCGAGGCCGCGAGGACCACGCCCCGACAGGCCGGGTCCTCCGCCCGCGCACGGATGAAGGCGATCTCCCGATCCCGCCCGACGAGCGGCCACTCAGCCATACGTTGACGCTAATTCCGGCGGCACCGCCGTACAGCAGTAGCCACTACCGCGGCGGACGTCAGCAGAAGATCTTGCCGCCCTGGGGTGCGCTGAACTTGTTGTTGGCCACGCCCCACAGGAAGGTGCAGGGCTTGGCGACCGCGTTCTTCCCCTTGGCATAGGTCAGCGGCACGGTCAGGCCACCCAGGGTCTCGCCCTTCACCGTCCACAGTCCGGCGAAGAGGTCGGCCGAGGTGGGTGTCTCCGGCAGCTTCTTCCCGGCCAGTGCCAGCATCTCGCCGGCCACCCATGCCAGCATCCCGGTACCGCTCTCACCCACGGTCGGCCCGTAGGTCGCCATCGCGCGCCGGTAGTTCTCGACCGCGGGCAGTCCCTGACCGGCCGCGGGCGACGCGGTCGCCCCGGGCACCAAGGTGTCCTTGAGCGCCGGGATGGACGGCATGTCCTTGGTCGCGTCGAGGCCGAGCAGCATCACCTTCGGCTTGAAACCCTGCACGGCGCAGTCCTGCACCAGGCGGGCGGCGCCGGCGGTGTCCATCAGCAGATAAATTGCCTCGATGTTCGCCTGCTTCATGCGCAGGCACTGACTGGTGTAGCTCGGCGCGACCAGGGACACCTGATAGTCCTGCTCGATGTACTTGCCCATCGGCGAGGCCAGGGTCTTGTCCTTGAAGTAGGTGCACAGGGCGGCCACCTCAAGGCAGTACAGCATCGCCAACTTGGAGGTGCCGCCGGAGACCAGGAGCTGGAGTCCGGCCAGGATCTGGTCACCCAGGTGCGAGGTCACGGGGAACGAGACGGGCGAGGAGTACCAGCCGGGGTCGATGCCGTCACCGAGCATCGGGACGTTCTTGCTGCGCATGTAGCTCTCGAGCTGGGGGAAGCCGAAGAGGTTGATGTTGCCGGCCATCGCCAGGATTTTGTCGCTCTCGACGAGACGCCGGGCCAGGGTGAGGGTCGTGGCCGGGTCGCCCTGGTCGTCCGCGACGATCAGCTTGATCGGGTGGCCGTTCAGGCCGCCCTTCGCATTCTGGTTCGCGACCCAGGCCTGCATGGTTTTCGGCGCGCTCGCGGTCACTGCGCCGAGGACTCCGGACCATGGGCCGAGCATCCCGATCTTGATCTCGGACTTGTCGGCCACCTTCGGCCCGGTTGATGTGGGGGCCGCCGCCGCATTGGGCTTGACCGGGCTGTCGACCGTTCCCGCGGTGCCGGTGCCGGTACCGGGCTTGCCGGCTTTCGGGCCGGCCGCGGTCGATCCGGGCGTTTGCGCGGTGGCGGGGGCTGCGGGTACGGATCCGGCGTCAATCGCTGCGTCGGTGCTCGTCGACGCCACCTCGGCGCCCGTCGTGACCGGCCCGCGCAAGGCCTCAGCGATCTCGGTGTCCGTGGCGCGGCTGCCGCAGCCGCCGCCGACGATCAGCACCGCCGTGGTGACCGCGGTGGCGCGAAGCCACCGCGAGGGGCGCTTGTTCGTGGTGGAGGGACGAGTCCTCATCGGAGCATCCTCACAGGAGGTCAGCGGTGCATCGGCATTCAGTCAATGCCCGGGGCGGGCGGCTGGCTGCAGTAATCGCTACGGGCGGGTTGTACGGGCGGCCAGTTCGGCGCCCACGTCCTGGCTCAGGGCCGCCAGGAACTCGGCGCGCAGCCGGTGGAGCGTCGCGTTCGACGGGCCCGACGCGTCCGGCGCTCCGGCCCAGAGGGCGGCCGCAGCCGCGTCGCAGGTCGTCAACGCCCCGGCACGGCGTTCCTGCGGGCTGGTGTCGTCGCCCGTGGCGGCCTCCCCGCCCCGCTCGGTCGCCAGCTGCGCGTGCCAGCCGGCCGCCGCCTCTTCCAGCCGGGCGGTCGGCTCAACCGTCCAGGCCGCGTCGTCGATCACGCGCGGAGCAAGTTCACCGAGTACCCCGATCGCGGCGACGAGGACGGAGCGTCCGTAGTCGTCGTCCTCGGCCAAGCGGGGCAGGACACACGTGCGCAGTTCCTCACGCACCAGGTTCAGCGCCGCACTCGGGGTGATCACGAGACCTCCCGCAGGGTGTCGAGGAGTAACTGACGCATCGTCGGAAGCGTGTAGCTCCAGCGGAGCAGCCGCAGATCTGAGCTCACGCCGTGCGTGACGTTGTGCGCTGCGTTGACCCAGCCCACCGCGTTCATGGTCTGGAAGTAGACCTGCCAGAACCGGATCGCGTCCCATCGCACCGCGCGGCCGGCGCGCTCCTCGTACAGCGCGACGAGTCGCTCCGGCTCGAGGATGTAGCTCGCCAGCGGCGAACCCATCCGGTTGGAGGGCGCAAGCACCCAGGCGAGGTCCATCATCGGGTCGCCGGGGGCTGCGAGTTCCCAGTCGAGGATGCCGGTGATGCGATCGTCGCCGAAGAGCAGATTGCCGGTCCGGTAGTCGCCGTGCACGAGCACCGTTTCCGCCGCGGCGGGTGCATGGGCGCGCAGCCAGCCGAGCGCGTAGGTCAGGATCGGTTCAGGACCGGCCGGGTGGGCCTCGAGCGTGGCCTCCAGGGTCGCGACGCGGTCGACGGCGCTCCGGTCCGGGTCCGAGCGTTCGAGCCCGAGGCCCTTCCAGTCGACGGCGTGGATCTCGGCCAGCAGCGCAACGAAACGCACACCCAACGGGCCCTCGCCGGCCTTGCGCAGGAAGTCACGACCCGACGGCGACCACGGGATCGGTGCCTCTCCCGGCAGGCGGCTCATTCCGATGGTCGGACCGCCGAGCTGGTCACCGTCCGGGTCGTACCAGAGCGGGAGCGGCGCCGGCACGGCGGTGCGTTCCAGCGCCTGCAGTGTCCGGAAGTGCCGCCGCGGGTCGGTCAGCGCACGGAGAATCCCGTCGCGGCGGTACCGGCGGATCGCGACGCTGTGCGTGGACCCGCGGGAGTCGAACGCGTCGACCAGGATCGTGTCGTCGGACATGCCCTGGCCGGCCACGCGCACCGAGCGAAGCTCCAGCGCCGCCGCCTCATACAGCCGCTCCTCCAGGTACGCGGTGAGCGCCGAGACCGAGATGCCGGGCAGCACCTGCCGGCCGGCCGTGCGGGAATCCAGGCGAGCGGTCATGACCGGAGGCTCCCGCGAACGGGAGGCCGGGCCAGCCGTAATCGCTACTGGCCGGGGGCCGCCGGGTCGGTCGGTCCGGCGAGGACATGGGCGGCGAGATCCTCGCGCCGCCGGATCCCGAGCTTGTAGTAGATGCTCTGCAGGCGGGCCTCGACGGTCCGGACGGACAGGCCGAGCCGCTCGGCGATGACCTTGTTGGCATGACCGGCCGCGGCGTAGCGGGCCGTCTCCTGTTCGGCCGGCGTCAACTGCTCCCGCACGGACAGGCCCTGCAGGGCCGGGGTCTGCGCACCTTCGCACTGCTCGGCGAGCTGCGCCGCGCGCCGCGTTGCGCCCGCTGCCCGTCGGGAGTCGCCGGCGCGCTGCCACAGCATGCTGGCATCCCCTGAAGCCTCCGCCGCGAGCAGCAGCGCCCCCATGCCCTCGAAGTCCTCGCTGATCTGCGCCGCACCCGCCGCGTCGGAAGCAGCCACGGCAACGCAATGGCGTGCGTACAACGTCACCCAGGGGTTGTCGATCTCGGCGCTCAGCTCCGTCAGCGGGTCCACCGCCTGCTTCGCGTGACCGATGCGCACCAGGCCATGCAGCGCACCGGCGGCCGCGAGCAGGTCACCGCTTCCACGGCAGTCCCGCGCGGTCCGGAGGAACACCTCACGAGCGCCCAGCGGATCACCCTCGGCGAGTGCTGTCCAGCCGGCCGCCTGGCCCATCAACCCCGCGGTGAACCCGTTCGACCCGATGCCGGCCCGCTCGTTCGCGCCCAGGGCCTCGCGGGCTTCGACGGGCCGCTGACACTGCGCGTGGATCAGCGCGAGGAGCGGGGTTGCGTGGGCCCAGCACACGTCGTAGCCCAGCTGTTCGCACAGCGCGATCGCCTCAAGGGTGATCTTCTCGGCCTTGGCCAGCTTCCCCTCGCGAAGGTGATGGCCCCCCAGTTGCCAGGCCGCGAAGAGCTGCATCTCGGCGGAACCGCGAGCCAACCCGTCCTCGTACTGGCGCCGACACAGCTCGATGCTCTCGGCCAGGCGGCCGCTGTTGGCCACCACCTCACTCAGGGTTGCTTCGTGGGCGAACCGCCACCACCCGAGGTCGCCGGCCGCCCGCGCGCTGGACTCCACCTTGTCGATCTCCGCGTCGGCAAGACCCGATTGCCCCATCCGGCTGAAGCAGATCGCACGGCCGAGGCGGGCGGCGACCATGGCCGCGGTCTGTCCCTCGTCGATCGTCGGGACGGGAACGTCGACCGCGGCCCGCGGGCCCGAGAGCAGCAGGGTGTTGATCACGCCCAGTCCTTGGCGGGCCGCCTCCAGCTCGGGATCGGGCGATCCCGCCTGCTCCAGGAGTTGTCTCATCTCCTCGGGACGGGCCCGCATGTAGGCGATGCGCGCACGTTCGAGGACCGCGAGCACCTGATCGCGACCGGAGGCGCCGGCAGCGAGTTCGGCGAGCAGCGTGTCCGCCTCGTCGGGTTTCCCGTGCAGCAGGAGCAGCCCCGCCATCAGCAGCGTGGCCTCGTGCCCGGCGCCCGCGGAGCGAGCGGCCGACGCGAGGCGTAGCGCGAGTGGGAGGTCCCACTGCCAGCGGGCCGCGTCCGCGGCGGCCAGCAACTGGTCGGCCCGGCCACCGCCTCCGGCCAGCCGCCAGGTCGCGACACGGAGCACGTCGTGGCGCCGGCGCATCCCGGTCGTCTCGACGACCTCGGCCAGCACCCGGGCCAGCCGCCGGGACTGCAACCCGCTCAGCCGGCTGCGGAGCACGTCACCGTAGATCGGGTGCGCCAGGCGCACCTCGAGGCGTTGTCCGTCGTTCCGGCTCGCGACCAGTCCCAGCGCCTCCAACCGGTCGGCGATCTCGATCTCCGAGAAGGTCTCCAGCTCCCTGGTACCCAGCGGTTCACCCATGGCCAGCAGTTCCAGCAGCTTGCGTTCGCCACTGTCGAGACGGGTCAGGCGAGCCTCGACGAGTTCGACGAGGCGATCGGAGGGGGCGGACTCCCCGACCAGGCGCCAGAGGCCGTGCTCGTGCCGCAGACTGCCGTCGGCGAGGCCGGCGGCCACCAGCTCGCGGAGGAAGAGCATGTTGTTCCGGCTGCGCTGGATCAGGGTGGCGAGAGCGGCGCCGTCCACCGGTCCGCCGAGGACACGGGTGAGCAGATCCTCCAGCGCCGCCGGCTCCAGGTCGGGGATGTCCAGCCGCTCCAGCATCCCGTCCTTCCACAGGTCGGTGATGGCGTCCGGCGCGACTTCCCGTGGGCGCAGCGTCAACAGCAGGAACACCTCGGGGCGCTGCGCGAGCTGGGCGATCAGCGCGGCCGAAGCGATGTCGAGCAGGTGAGCGTCGTCGACGAGCACGCACACCCGGCCCGAACCCGCCTGCGCGACGATGTGGCGTACCGCGTGCGGCATGAAAGCGCTGGGTTCGTCAGGCGGCGCATCCACGCCCCCCGACGCCGAGAGCATGGAGGCCATGGCTCCGAACGGCACAGCCGCGGCAGCCTGACTCGCGCTCGCGACGAACGTGGTCATCCCCCGGTTCTGCAGCGCACGCAGACACTCACGGGCCAGCCGCGTCTTGCCCGAGCCGGCCGGCGCCACCAGCACCGCACCGGAACGGTGACGGTCGGCGGCGAGGCGACGGAGCAGCGCCTGCTCGTCCTCGCGCCCGACCAGCGGCCACTCGTTCACCGTACGACGCTACCCCGCGCGCCGAGCCCGCGGCACGTAGCGACTACTGCTGACCGCGCGCGACGGACGGGGTCGACTTCAGTCATCCGAGTACGGAGGCGATCGACGTGACTGTGGCAACCCAACTCCCTTCCCTGCGCAACAGCGAACGGTTCTTCATCGGTGGTGAGTGGGTCGCCCCCTCCTCGACATCAGTGATTGACGTCATCGACTCCGGAACGGAGGAGACGTTCTTCCGAGTCGCGGAGGCGCAGGCCGCCGACATGGACCGCGCCATCGGTGCGGCGCGCGAGGCCTTCGACCGCGGGCCGTGGCCGCGCCTCTCCCCCGCCGAACGGGCGGAGTTCCTACGCGCGTTCGGCGTCCGGCTGCGCGAGCGGGCGGAGGAGATCGCCGAGATCTGGCCCCGGGAGTCAGGCATCCTCGCTCCGCACGCGAAGGGCTCGGTTCCCAAGTCGGCGAACGCCTGGGACTTCTACGCCGATCTGGCCGCCACCTATGCGTTCGAGGACGTCGTGAAGCCCACGTCGGGCGCCTTCGGGCTCCTGGTGCGCGAACCGGTGGGCGTCGTCGGCGCGATCATCCCCTGGAACTCGGCGATCACGATGATCACCTACAAGGTGGCTCCCGCCTTGCTGGCCGGGTGCACCGTCGTGCTCAAGTGCTCGCCCGAGGCTCCCGGCGAGGGTTATGTCTGCGCCGAGATCGCGCGCGAGATCGGGCTCCCGCCCGGTGTCCTCAACGTGGTCACCGCCGATCGGGACGTCTCCGAACTGCTCGTCACCGACCCGCGCGTCGACAAGATCACCTTCACCGGGTCCACCGCCGCGGGGCGCCGGATCGCGAGCCTGTGCGGCGACCGGATCGCCCGCTGCACGTTGGAACTGGGGGGCAAGTCCGCCGCCGTCGTGCTGGACGATGCCGACCTCGCCTCCGCCGCCAAGGCCCTCGCCGCGGCCGAGTGCATCCTGACCGGGCAGGTCTGTTCTTCGCTGACCCGGGTCGTGGTCACCCGGGAGCGCCACGACGAGCTGGTCGAGGCGCTCGCGGAGCGGTTCGCCTCCGTGGTCGTCGGCAGCCCCTTCGACCCGCAGTCGCAGATGGGCCCGCTCGCCGCGAGCCGCCACCGCGCCCGGGTCGAGAGTCACATCGCGACCGGGATTGCGGAGGGCGCCCGGCTGATCACTGGCGGGAAGCGTCCCGCCCATCTCGACCGGGGCTGGTTCATCGAGCCCACCCTGTTCGGCAACGTCGACAACCGGAGCTCACTCGCGCAGGAGGAGACCTTCGGCCCCGTGCTCAGCGTGATCCCCGCCGCTGACGAGGCCGACGCGGTCCGCCTCGCCAACGACTCCATCTACGGGCTCAACGCCTCGGTGTTCACGGCCGACGTCGACCGGGCCCGGGCGGTGGCCGGCCAACTCCGGGCCGGGACCGTCGGCCACAACGCGTTCCGCACCGACTTCGGCATGGCGTTCGGCGGGTTCAAGCAGTCCGGCCTCGGCCGCGAGGGCGGGGTCGAAGGCGTGCTGCCGTTCCTGGAGACGAAGTCCGTGATCCTGGACGGTCCCCCCGCGCGCCACCGGGCCGGGTGAGGTCGCCGTGACTGCGGGATCCGGAACTCCGGCGGCCACCTCCGCGCCGCTGCCGAGCCAGTGCGAGGTCCTGATCGTGGGGGCCGGCTTCGGCGGCGTCTACGCCCTCCACCGCCTGCGCGGACTCGGTTTCGACGCCCACGTCGTGGAGGCCGGCGGCGGAGTGGGAGGTACCTGGTACTGGAACCGCTACCCCGGCGCGCGCTGCGACGTCCCGAGCGTCCAGTACTCCTACTCCTTCGACGACGAACTGCAGCAGGACTGGGTCTGGACCGAGCGCTACGCGGCGCAGCCGGAGATCCTCGCTTACATCGAACACGTCGTCGACCGGTTCGGCCTGGCCTCCGGCATCACCCTGAACACCCGGGTCGCCGGCGCCGAACTCGACGACGCCGGAAATTGCTGGACCGTCCGCACCGATTCCGGCTCGGTCGTGCGCGCGAAATTTCTCATCGCCGCAGTGGGCGGACTGTCGTCCCCGCAGATCCCGGATTTCGCCGGGATCGAGAGCTTCCAGGGCGAGATCCACCACCCGGGCGCCTGGCCCCACGACGGCGTCGAACTAGCGGGCAAGCGGGTCGGCATCATCGGCACCGGTTCCTCGGGCGTTCAGATGATCCCGCTCGTCGCCGACGAGGCCGACCATCTGACGGTCTTTCAGCGCACCCCCTGCTACTCCATCCCGGCGGGCAACCGGCCGCTGCCGGCGGAGGAGCTCGCGGAGATCAAGGCGACCTACGCCGAGCTCCGCGAAGCGGGGCTGAGGGCGAGCAACAGCCAGGTGTACCCCACCGAGGGCCGACCGATGCTGACGGATCCCCCGGAGCTGAGGCAGGAAGTGCTGCGTCGCTACTGGGCGGACGGCGGCCTGGGCATCGCCCGGGCCTACACCGACACCTCCACGGACCCGGCTGCGGGTGAGTACCTGTCCGCCTTCATCCGGGACCAGATCGCGGAGGTCGTCACCGATCCCGTCAAGCGCGAGCTGCTGACCCCGCGGTCCTTCCCGTTCAACGGACGCCGTCCCACGTTGGACACCAACTACTACCGCACGTTCAACCGACCGGACGTCGACCTCGTCGACGTACGCGAGCACCCGATCCTCGGCCTGACCCCGAACGGGTTGCGTACCGACGAGGCCGAGTACGAACTCGACCTCATCGTGTTCGCCACCGGATACGACGCCATGACCGGTTCGCTCTTCCGCCTGAACGTCTCCGGTCGCGACGGGCTCAGTCTGCGCGACGCCTGGGCCGACGGTCCGCAGACCTTCCTGGGCCTCGCGGTGCACGAATTCCCGAACTTCTTCGTGATCGCCGGCCCGGGCAGTCCGTCGGTGCTCGCCACCGTGGTCCTCGCCATCGAGCAGCAGGTGGAATGGCTGGGCGATCTGCTCGTTCATGCCCGCACCGCCGACGCCGACTCGATCGAGGCGACCCCGTCGGCGCAGGCCGACTGGATGCGTCAGGTCTCCGAGGCGTACGAGAAGTCCGCGTTTTCCGGCGTGGACTCGTGGTACGTGGGGGCGAACATCCCGGGCAAGCCGCGCGTGATCCTGCCCTACGCGGGCGGGGCGACCGTGTACCGCGCGGTCTGCGACGAAATCGCCGCGTCGGGCTACCGGGGCCTGCGGATGGCGTCCTCCGTCCGCCCTGCGGCCAACGCCTAGGAGCTACCGCAGGCGCTCGGCCCGCAGTGCGGACCGGCGCACCTTACCGGCGTCGTCACGCAAGGGCTCCTCCGTCCGCTCGACCGAGCGGGGCACCTTGTAGGGCGCCAGGCGATCGCGGACGTGGGCCAGAAGTTCCGCGTCCTCCACCGGCGCCGTGAGCTGGACCAACGCGTGCGGGACCGAACCCAGGTCGTCGTGGGGAAGCCCGATCACGCAGCTCGTCCGGACGAAGGGATGCTCGTCGAGCACCGCCTCGATCTCGGCCGGATAGACGTTCGCTCCACCGACGACGAACATGTCGGTCCGACGGTCGGTGATGTAGACGTAACCCGTCGGAGTCGAGGCGTCCCATGTCGCCCAACGATTCCCAGCCGTCCGCCGAGGCACGGGCCTCTGCGCCGATGTAGCGGTACGGCGACGGGGCGCCGGCGCCACGACGCAGCCAGAGCTCTCCCACCAGCCCGGGCTCGAGGGGGCCGCCATGCTCATCCCGGACTTCGATCTCTCCGACGGCGGGGCGTCCTACCGAACCGGGATGGTCGAGCCACTCGTCGCCACGGATCACGCACATCGCCTGGCCCTCGGAACCGCCGTACATCTCCCAGATCCGCTCGGCGCCCAACCAGTCGATCCACGCCCGTTTGAGCCAGGCCGGACACGGCGCGGCCATGTGGAACACGATCTCGACCGAGCGCACGTCGCGGCTCGTCCGCTCAGCGACCGGCAGCCGCCAGATCCGCTGCATCATCGTGGGCACCAGGTAGCACCAGCCGACCCGGTGCTGCTCGACGAGATCGAGCACACCGCCCGGGTCGAAGCGGGTCATCAGCACCACGTGGCTCCCGCGCAGGAGGCTGTTGACGGTGATGGAGAACGGTGCGCTGTGCGACAGCGGTGCCGGCATCAGCACCGTGCCGCCGTAGGGCAGACCCATGAGCTTCGCGGCGGTACTGGCGTCCTCGGCGACCGCGGGCTTGCTCGACACGATCAGCTTCGGTCGGCCGGTGCTACCACCGCTGGTGATGATCTTCCAGACCGGGGACACCTGGGCCGGCCCGGGTTCGCAGCCCCCGGTTCGAACCGTCGCCCGCACCTGGTCCGCCGTGACGGTCGTGCCCTCCGCCCCGGGCTCTCCCACGACCAGGACCGGTGACGCGAGGTCAAGGATCTGTTGCCGTTCCGCCGCGGGAAGCCGGTGTGAGAAGGGCGCCGGCGTGGCGCCGACCCACCAGGTCGCAAACAGGGTCTGCACGAGTTCGACGCAGTTCGGCAGACCGACACTGACGACGTCACCGCGTCCCACACCGCGGGCCGCGAAGTCCGCCGCGAGCGCGCGCACGCCGGCGACGAGCTCCCCTCGGCTGACCGTTCGCTCGTCGCACGTCAGCGCCGCACGATCGGGCTCCGCCCGGGCAAGTGCCTCCAGGGCGGAGCCGAAGGGCGTGCCTACCTCGCGCGTCGTCACTGCTGCCTCCGTCGATGTGGGTGCGACCCCACGCTAGGAAGCGGACCGGGCGCGAACACGCGTAAGTGCTACTGGGGCGGCCGGGCCCAGTAGCGATTGCGGTGGGCGCCTGCCGGGCCCGGCTGCAGAGTTCGTGGCATGACGACGACATTCGCCCCTCCCGGGCTCACCGACCGCGTGCGTGAGCTACGCGTCACGATGCTCGACTTCATCGACAACGAGGTGTGCCCCGCCGAACACCTCATCGACGCCGGCGGTGAGCAGCGCGCCAAGGTCGTGGCCGAGCTGCGGGCCGAGGCGCAGCGCCGGGGCCTGTGGGCGCTCGGGCATCCGGTCGCCCTCGGCGGCCAGGGCCTTTCGTTTCTGGAGTTCGTGCACCTGAACGAGATCATCGGTCGTTCCGAGCACGGCATGCTCGCCGTCGGCTCCATGACCCAGCACGACACGATCATGTGGGACCGCTACGGGACCGAGGCGCAGAAGGAGCGCTGGCTCACCGGCCTGGTCAACGGTGACTACCCGTGGATCGCCATCGGGCTGACCGAGCCCGACGCCGCGGGGTCCGACCCCACCCAGATGCAGACCACGGCGGTGCTCGAGGGCGACGAGTGGGTCGTCAACGGCGCCAAATGGTTCACCTCCTGGGCCAACCACGCCCCCGCCGTCCTCGTGTGGGCCAAGACCGATCCCGAGGCGCCGCCCCACCAGCAGTTCTCGGCGATCATCGTGCCGACGGACACACCGGGTTATGAACTCGTCCGCGTGATCCGCACCATGGGCCACGAGGGCGGCAACCACTGCGAGTTGCGCTTCACCGACGTGCGCGTGCCGAAGGACAACCTGTTCGGACCGCGCGGCAACGCCTTCGCGGTGGCACAGGGACGGCTCGGACCCGGCCGCATCTTCCACTGCATGCGCTGGCTGGGTCAGATGCAGCGCGCCTTCGAGTTGATGTGCGAGCGGGCGAGAACCCGCTACGCGCACGGGTCCTACCTGCACGAGAAGGGCGAGATCCGCCGCTACATCGCCGAGTCGGCGGCCGACATCCAGGCGCACCGCCTGATGACGCTGGAGGCAGCTCGCGTCGTCGACGAGGGCGGGGACGACCGGGTGGCCATCAGCCTCATCAAGTTCCGCGGCGCGGAGTACCTGCACAACGTCATCGACCGGGCGATCCAGGTCCACGGAGCGATGGGCGTCACCGAGGACACCCCGCTGGCGAAGATGTACCGCGACGCCCGTTACGCCCGCCTCTACGACGGCCCGGACGAAGTGCACCGCATGGTCGTCGCCCGTCGTCTCGTTCAGCCCGGGGCGTCGGCGCCCTGGTCACCCCAGGGAGTGAGCAATGTCTGACGTCGTTGTTGCCGGGGTCGGCATGATCCCCTTCGCCAAGCCGGGCACGTCCGATTCCTACGACGTGATGGGGGAAGCTGCCGCACGCGCCGCCCTCGTGGACTCCGGTCTGGACTATCAGCGGGTCCAGCACGCGTACGTCGGCTACGTGTACGGCGACTCGACCTCGGGGCAGGCGGCGCTGTACGGCCTCGGCCTGTCCGGCGTGCCGATCGTCAACGTGAACAACAACTGCTCGACCGGCTCGTCCGCCCTGTGGCTGGCGCGGCAGGCCGTCGCCTCCGGCTCGGTGGAGTGCGTGCTCGCACTCGGCTTCGAGCAGATGCGTAAGGGCGCGCTCAACGCGGTGTTCGACGACCGTCCGGACGCACTCGGCCGGACGAACCAGGCGATGGACCGCATCCAGACCCGGACCGAAGCTCCCCAAGCCGCTCAGATGTTCGGCGGCGCGGGAGCCGAGTACGCCGAGCGCTACGGGGTCGACCCGGCCCTGTTCGCGAAGATCTCGGTCAAGGCGCGCCGGCACGCCGCCAACAACCCGTTTGCGGTCTTCCGCAATCTCGTCACGGAGGACGAGGTGCTGAACTCCCCGCAGATCTACGGTCCGCTCACCCGGCTGCAGTGCTGCCCGCCCACCTGCGGCGCCGCGGCGGCGGTCATCTGCAGCGCCGACTTCGCGGCCCGCCACGGCGTCCGGGCACCGGTCCGGATGCGCGCCCAGGCGATGACCACCGACGGTCCCGGCACCTTCGACGACGGCACATCGATGATGAACCTCGTCGGATACGGCATGGCCAAGCGTGCGGCCGACCAGGTCTACGAGGAAGCCGGCGTCGATCCCCTCGACATCCGCGTGGCGGAGCTCCACGACTGCTTCTCCACCAACGAGGTCCTCAGCTACGAGTCGCTCGGCCTGGTCGACGAAGGCGGTGCCGAGAAGTTCATCCTCGCGGGCGACAACACCTACGGCGGCCGTGTGGTCACCAATCCTTCGGGCGGCCTGCTGTCCAAGGGCCATCCGCTCGGCGCCACCGGTCTCGCGCAGTGCGCAGAACTGGTGTGGCAGCTGCGCGGCGACGCCGGCGCCCGTCAGGTCGAGGGGAACGTTCCGCTCGCCCTGCAGCACAACCTGGGTCTGGGTGGCGCGTGCGTGGTCACCCTTTACGAGCGGATGGGTCGATGAGCTTCGCCCAGGCGGTCGGGGTGTCCACTCCCCCGGTCGAGATGACGGTCGAACGCGGTCGGCTGCGGCTCTTCGCGCAGTCGACCGGTGAGACGGACCCCGTGTACACCGACGTCGATGCGGCGCGACGTGCCGGGTATCCCGACCTGCTCGTGCCCCCGAGCTATCTGTTCGGGGTCGAACTGGACGGGCCTGCACCGACGGAGTGGCTGGATGCGCTCGGCGTGGACCTGCGTGCGCTCCTGCACGGCGAGCAGGAGTTCACCTATCTCTCGCCGGTCTTCGCCGGCGACGTCGTCCAGGCCCGGAGCACCCTCGTCGACACGTACGAGAAGAAGGGCGGCGCCCTGAAGTTCCTCGTGCGCGATACCGAGGTCACCCGCAACGGAGAGGTGGTCGCCCGCCTGCGCACGACGCTGGTCGTCCGCGAGCTCGCGACGGCGGGAGAGACGCGATGACCGTCTTCGAGCTGGCCCCGGGCACCACCTTGCCGCCGCTCCAGGGCCCGACCCTGACGAGAACAGTGCTCGCCCTGTTCGCCGGCGGCTCCGGCGATCTCAACCCGATCCACCTCGACCTCGACGTCGCCCGGTCCGCCGGGCTCGATGACGTGTTCGCTCAGGGCATGCTCTCGATGGCCGTGCTCGGGCGTCTCCTCACCGGGTGGACCGAGCAGCGCAACCTGCGGTCCTTCCGGGTGCGCTTCGCGTCCATTACCCCGGTGAACGCGGAGCCGCTCTGCAGCGGAACCGTGGTCGCCGTCGACGAGGTCGACGGCGAACGGCGCGCCACGATCGAACTCTGCGTGACCCTGGCCGACGGGACCGTCACCCTCACCGGTGACGCCGTCGTCGCCCTCCCCTGACCGCAATCGGACCAAGGAGCAACTCGTGGGAAAGCTCGACGGCAAGGTGGCAATCGTCTCCGGCTCCGGTCGCGGGATCGGCCGGGAGATAGCGTTGAAGCTCGCGTCTGACGGTGCCTCAGTAGTGGTCAACGACCTCGACGCGGAGCCGGCGAAGGAGACCGTCGCCGCGATTGAGGCAGCCGGCGGGCAGGCGGTGCCATGCGTGGGCAGCGTGACCGAGGCGGGATTCGCCGACCGGTTCGTCCGGACCGCGGAGGACGCCTTCGGTGGGCTCCACATCGTTGTCAACAACGCCGGGTACACCTGGGACTCCGTGATCCAGAAGATGACGGACGAGCAGTGGGACGCGATCCTCAACCTGCACCTCAAAGCGCCGTTCCAGATCCTGCGGGCCGCGCAGCCGGTCATCTCCCGCGCGGTGAAGGCGGCGCAGCAAGCCGGCGAACCGGTGCCGTGCCGCAAGGTCGTGAACATCTCTTCCGTCGCGGGCCTCGGCGGGAACGTGGGTCAGAGCAATTACGCGGCGGCGAAGGCCGGGGTGGTGGGGCTGACCAAGACCCTGGCCAAGGAGTGGGGGCGGTACAACGTGACGGTGAATGCTGTCGCGTACGGCTTCATCCTGACCCGCCTGACCGAGGTGGCCGCCGGTGGCGCGACGCTGGAGGTCGACGGTCGCGACCTCAAGGTCGGCGTCAACCCGGAGTTCCTGGAGCAGGCCAAGATGCTCATCCCGCTCGGCCGGCCGGGAACTCCGGCCGAGGCAGCCGGCGCGGCCTACCTGTTCTGCCAGCCGGAGTCCGACTACGTCAGCGGCGAGGTTCTCCTCTGCGGCGGGGGCTACCGGATCTGACATGGAGTGCGAGTTCGCCGCTCTGCTCGAACAGATGCCGCCGATCGACCTGGCGGATCTGCCGGCCTTCCGTCGGCTCCTGGCCGCCCGGCCTGCGCGGACTCTGACCACGCGATCAGACGTGGAGACCCGGCACCTGACGGTGCCGAGCCTCGGGGTGCCGGTCCGGGTCTATGTCCCGCTCAACCGAACAACGCCGTCACCGGGGCTCCTGTATTGCCACGGCGGCGGTTTCGTCGTCGGCAACCTCGACAGCGACCACGAGCGATGCCTTCGACTCGCCTCCGAGGCCGGCGTGGTCGTCGTCTCGCCGGACTACCGGCTGGCCCCGGAACACCAGTACCCCGCCGGTTTGGACGACTGCACAGCCGCGCTCGCGTGGCTGTACGAGCGCGCCCCCGAACTCGGAGTGGACCGGGAATGCCTCGCCCTCGGCGGCACCAGCGCCGGCGGCGCCCTGGCAACGGGCGTCGCTCTGCGGATTCGAGACGAGGGTGGCCCGGGCCTCCGCCTGCTGTTGCTGTCGTGCCCGGTGACCGACAACTCCTTGAGCGGCGCCTCGATCCAGGAGTTCTGGAACTCCCCCGGTTGGAACGGCGAGTGCACGGCACGCATGTGGCAGCACTATCTCCCTGGCGGGGCCGTTCCGTACGCAGCTCCGGCCCTTGCCGCATCTCTCGCCGGCCTGCCGCTCACCGAGATAATCGTGGCGGACCTCGATCCCCTCCGGGACGAAGGGCTGCTGCTCAGCCGCAACCTCGAGCGCGACGGTGTACCGGTGAGGATTCATCACTTCGCCGGCGTGCCCCACGGTTTCGACACGTTGCTCCCCCGTGCTGAAGCATCGTTCCGGGCCGTCGCGACGCAGGTCCGCGCCCTCTCGGCGCTCACTCGAACGCGCTGACGGTCGACCTCGACTTCTCTGGCTATGCAGCAGCACCTCGATGGGCCGGAAAGCCATCGCGCACCCGGCCAATGGATAGGCCTCCAACGCCTCCACCTTCAACCCCGCTGACTGGGAAGGACCTCGGCATGAAGCGGCCGGATGCGACAGGCCGGGAGCGCGAGAAGCGACAGTTAGAACCTCACTCCTCTGACACCTGTGGAGGACGGGTCGTCGCAGATGACGCACCATCAGGTCTTCCTGAGACCCAGGAGGCTTGAAGAAGGAATTTCTCTGCCACCGGTCGGCCCCGCCTCGGCGGTAGCTCAAGAGCGGAAGCTGCCGGCGCACGTGGATGCTTGTCGGCGGGCAGAGCAGCTGACCTCCGAACATCTGGTCGAGATACGCGACGCCATGACCGCCGCGGGCGCGATGCCCCGAACCGTGAACGGCACCCTGTCCGCTGCGTGGGGCGTCCTTCAGTACGGCGTGGACCGCGGCCTGCTCTCGCGCAACGCGGCGAATCCTCGGCTCGTGAAGCGGGTGAAGGACCCGGGCAAGCGCAAGCGGGTCCGCGCGGCTCGTGGCTCCTGGACGATGTCCGACCTCCAGACCTTTGTCGCCACATCGCCTACGACCGGCTCCGCGCGGCCTACCTGCTCAGCCTGATCGGGCTGCGCCGCGCGGTGAGGTCTGCGGGCTGCGCTGGTCGGATTTCGACCCCGTGACCGGCTACCTGAAGATCGTGAACAACCGCGTCTCGGTCTCCGGCAAGGTCTACGAAGGCGATACCAAGTCCGAAGCCTCGGAGCGGTCCTTCACATTGCCCGTGCCGATCCGGCTCGCCCTGGTCGCCCTGCGGGATCGCCAGGAAACCGAGCGCCAGGAACTGGGCCTGCCACCGGTGGCCGACTCTGCGCACATCGTGGTGAACGCCGCGCGGAAGCCGCTCACCCCGGAGGTCTACTCCGACTCGTTCGTCAGGGCGACCATTGCCGCCGGTCTCCCCCGACTCGTTCTGCACGGGGCCCGCCATGTTGCGGCGTCGATGCTGGCGAGCCTCAAAGTCCCGGTTCCGGTCGCGATGCTGATCCTCGGCCAATCAGAGGCCGACGTGTACCTCGGGTACGCCCACGCGCAACGGGACGACGTGGACGGCGCACTGAGCCAAATCAGCGCGGCGCTTTCGTAACCCGCAGGACGAAGGCCCCGACCGAGCGATTCGGTCGGGGCCTTCGTCGTCAGTGCTGTCAGGGGGTTCCGAAAACCGCGTGCCCGCCGATGCGCCGCCAGATGACGTGGGGCTCGCCGGGAATTACCTCATCGCCGTATTGCCAGGTGGCGCGACCGTCGTCCGCGAAAGTCATTTCGTAAATGTCTTTCGTCCCCTGGACGCGCTTGACGCGCAGGCCCTTGCGAAACTGCCCGTCGCGTTTGAGGTCTTCAATGAATTGACCGACCGCGACCAGAAACGCGTCCTGCTCCTCTTTGGTCAGCTTGTTCCAGTCATCCATGAACCGTTGGACCCGGTCGTAGGTCGGCACAGCTCAGTCCTGTGCCAGTGAACTGAGAAAGTCCTCGGTCGAGAGGTCGCGCGAAACCTTGCCGACCGAGACCTGCTCGCTCGCTTCGCGTTCCCCGGACTGCCAGGACGGCGTCCAGAACCAGGCCTGGTCCGCGGGCACCATCTTCAGCCCGCGGACGATCACCGTGCCGTCCTCCAGGGCCGAGAACTCGACCTCGTCGCCCTCCTCGATACCCAGGGCGGCGCGGACTTCCGCCGGCAGGGTCAACTGCCCCTTCGGGCGCATCGTCGCTCGCGAAATCATCTCCCAGGCCCTCCCTCGTCTGCGGCCTCAGTCTGCATCGACGTCGGTAGGAAAGTAAGACAGTAGGAAAATCCGACAGCCTCCCGCAACGGGCCATCGCACGGACTCGTGCAATGGGTCCAGCGCGTGCCGCCCGGTTTTCGTGCAGTTCTCGTGCAATCGAGGTCCCTCGCGAGCCCGTAACTTACGGTCCCGTAACCCCTGCACCCCGTCTGACCTGGGCTTTCTTGGAGCCGACGGACGGACTTGAACCGTCAACCGCTCGATTACAAGTCGAGTGCGCTACCAATTGCGCCACGTCGGCGGGAACGCCCTAGGTTACCGGTCGCCCAGACCGGGACCGGTACCCGCAGGCGAGGGGCCGGGTGTCAGCCGGCGGAGGAGATGTAGTCGACCAGCGCCTGGCGCTCGGTCTCGAGCTCGTCCATCCGGTGCTTGACGACGTCACCGATGCTGACCAGCCCGGCGAGCTGGCCGTCGACCAGAACCGGGATGTGGCGCACCCGGCGGTCGGTCATCATCCGGGTCAGGTCATCGAGGCTGTCCTCGGGGGAGGAGGTGAGCACGTCGGTGGTGGCGAGCGCGGAGACCGGCTCGGCCAGGATCCCGGCACCGCGTTCGTGCAGCGCCCGCGCGATGTCGCGCTCGGAGACGATGCCGACGACGGTTGTCCCGTCGGCGGAGAGCACACACGCACCGATCCGGCGCTCGACCATCACGGCGAGGAAGTCTCGCACCGTTGTGTCGGGCTGGACGGTGAAAACTTCGGTGCCCTTGTTCCGCAGCACATCGGAGATCCGCATGCCGTCCTCCTTGCTCCGCCCGAGGCGGCGGTAAACGCAGCGTAGGCCGATCGCGTGCGCGGGGAAATAGCCCGCTGAGCTCGGGAACTGGTTCACGAGCTCGCCTCAGGAGCGATGTCAGCCGCGGCGGCGCGAGATTTCGTAGAGCGCGATGCCCGCGGCGACGCCGGCGTTGAGCGACTCCGTGGCCCCTGGCATGGGGATCCGGACCCGGACGTCGGCGGCCTCCGACACCAGCCGCGAGACGCCCTTGCCCTCCGAGCCGATCACCAGACACAGCGGCTCGGCCGCGATCTCCAGGTCGCCGATCTCGACGTCGCCCTCGCCATCGAGGGTGATGACCATCAGCCCGGCCTTCTGGTACGCGACGAGGGCGCGGGTCAGGTTCGTCACCCGCGCGACCGGCAGCCGGGCCGCGGCACCGGCCGCGGACTTCCACGCCCCGGCCGTCATCCCGGCCGCTCGCCGCTCGGGGATCAGGACCCCGTGAGCACCGAAGGCCTCGGCCGAGCGCAGTACCGCCCCGAGGTTGCGCGGGTCGGTCACGCCGTCGAGCGCCACCACCAGCGGCGCCTTCTTGCCGGCGCGCTGGAGCAGGTCGTCGGCGTGCGCGTACTCGTACGGCGGGACCTGCAGGACCAGGCCCTGGTGCAGCGATCGCTGCGTCATCTTGTCCAGCTCGGCGCGCGGCGCTTCCAGTAACGGAATGCCGGCCTGCGAGCAGAGCTTGAGCGCCTCACGGACGCGGTCGTCGGTGTCGATCCGCTCGGCCACGAACAAGGCGGTCGCCGGGATCTTGGCCTGCAGCGCCTCGAGTACCGAGTTGCGCCCGATGACGTTCTCGCCGGAGTCCTTCGGCGACTTGCCGGACGGCTTGCCGGTGCGGGAGGGCCCCGACGCCGGACGGCGACCGGCGGTCTCCCGCTTCGCGGCGGCTGCCGCCCGTCGCGCGGCGGGGTGACCGGTGCGCTCGGTCGCCTTGGGCGTGGGGCCCTTCGGCTCCAGCGCGCGCCGGACCTGCCCACCGGAACCGACGGTCGGCCCCTTGCGCGACGCACCCTTGCGCGTCGCCCCTTGCCGCTTGCTGTTGCCCGCCATCAGTTCTCCTCTGGAGCCCCGACGGTCCAACGCGGACCGTGGGGGGTGTCTTCGATGACGACGCCGGTGGCGCGGAGGCGATCGCGGATCGCGTCGGCGGCGGCGTAGTCCTTGCGCTCTCGTGCTGCCGCCCGCTGTTCCAGCGCGAGCGCGACCAGGCCGTCGACGACGCCGTGCAGGTCGCCGCCGCTTCCGGCGTCGGCCCAGGCGACGGGGTCCAGGCCGAGCACCCCGAGCATCGCCCGCGCCTCGGCGAGCCGCGCGGCCACGGTGTCCTTGTCGCCCGCGGCCATCGCGCTGTTGCCCTCGCGGACGGCGTTGTGCACGGCGGCCAGGGCGAGCGGGGTGCCGAGGTCGTCGTCCATCGCCTGCGCGAATGCAGCAGGAACCTGACCCGGCGTCACTTCGCCGACCAGGTCGGTTGCGTTGCGGACGAACGTCTCGATCCGGCCGTACGCAGCGGCGGACTCGGCCAGCGAGTCCTCGGAGTACTCGACCATCGAGCGGTAGTGGGGCGCGGCGAGGAAGTACCGCAGCTCGACCGGGCGCACCCGCTTCACGACCTCGGAGACGAGCAGGGAGTTACCGAGCGACTTGCTCATCTTCTCCCCGGACATGGTCACCCAGCCGTTGTGCATCCAGTACGCGGCGAAGTCCTGGCCGGCCGCCTTCGACTGCGCGATCTCGTTCTCGTGGTGCGGGAACACCAGGTCGAGCCCACCGCCATGGATGTCGAAGCGGTCGCCGAGGTACTTACCGGCCATCGCCGAGCACTCCAGGTGCCAGCCCGGCCGGCCCTCGCCCCACGGGGTCTCCCAGAACGGCTCGCCCGGCTTCGCGGACTTCCACAGCGCGAAGTCACGCGCATCGCGCTTGTGGGTCTCGACGTCGGTGTCACCGGCCGCCTGCATGGCGTCCGGCTTCTGCCCGGACAGGGCGCCGTACTCGCCGAAGGACCCCACCGAGAAATACACGTCGCCGCCGTCGGCGTAGGCATGGCCGCGCTCGATGAGCGTGCGCATCAGCACGATCATCTCCGGCACGTGTCCGGTGGCCCGCGGCTCGACGGTCGGGCGCAGGCACCCGAGCACGTCGTAGGCCTGCGCGAAGGCGTTCTCGTTCGTCGAGGCGACCTGCCACCACGGGATGCCGAGTTCTTCGCCCTTGCGCAGGATCTTGTCGTCGATGTCGGTGACGTTGCGGACGAAGGTGACCGTCGAGCCGTTGTGCTCCAGCCAGCGCCGCAGGATGTCGAAGTTGACCCCGGACCGGATGTGCCCGATGTGCGGCGGCGCCTGGACGGTCGCGCCGCACAGGTAGATCGAGGCCCGGCCGGGCTCGGCAGGCACAAAATCCCTGGTCGAACGGGTCGAGGTGTCGTACAAACGCAGCGTCACAGCGCTCAGCCTATCTTCGGACGGCGACTGCAGAATATCTCTGCAGAACTATTGTGCAGAAGTATTCTGCGATCTACGGTGGGAGCCATGCCCGACCCCTCGATCCCCCCGCCCAGCCAGAAGCGCCTGGACTCCACGTCGATCCGCGCGTTGGCGCACCCGCTGCGCAGCCGGATCCTCGGCAAGCTGCGCACCGACGGCCCCGCGACCGCCACGCAGCTCGCCGCCCGGCTCGGGACCAACAGCGGCACGACCAGCTACCACCTGCGCAAGCTCGCCGAGATCGGGATGGTTGCCGAGGCGGACGACGTCGGGGACGGCCGCGACCGCTGGTGGCGCGCGGTGCACGACTTCACCAGCTTCACCAGCTCGGAGTTCCGCGACGACCCGGACGACCGCGCGGCCGCCGACTGGCTGATCAACTACCACCTGCGGACCAACACCGAGAGCACCCAGGCCTGGCTGGACGTGCACAACGACTGGCCCGAGTCCTGGCTGTCGACCTCCGACCTGTCCGACTACCGGCTCTACCTGACGGTGGATCAGACCAAGGCGATGATCGCCGAGCTGCAAGAGATCGTGCTGCGCTACCGGGCGCTCGGCGAACCGGCGCGCGCCGCCGGTGAGCCGGTGATCGACGTCCACAACCCGCCCGCCGACGGCCGCGGCCTGGCCCCGGTCGTGGTGAACATGCACGTCCACCCGGACGTCCGCAGCTGAGATGTCCCTCGACGACGCGCGCCAGGTCCGGCGCCGGTTCCTCGTGCTCAGCGCGACGCGCTGGCTCCCGACCGGCATCACCATTCCGGTCCTGTTCGTGCTGCTGCAGGAACGGGGGCTGTCGCTCGCGACGATCGGCCTGATCTCCGGGGTCGGCAGCGCCGTGGTCGTGCTGATGGAGCTACCGACCGGCGGGCTGGCCGACACCCTCGGCCGGCGGCCGGTGCTGATCGCGGCCGGGCTGTTCAGCCTTGCCTCCACGTACGGTCACAGCCTTCGCGACCAGCGCCGAACTGTTCCTGCTGGCCTGGATGATCGAGGGCGTCTTTCGCGCCCTCGACACCGGGCCGCTGGAGTCCTGGTACGTCGACACCGCCCAGGCCGCCGACCCCGATGTCGACATCGAGTCCGGCCTCGCCGCGGAGAGCACCGTGATCTCGGCGGCGATCGCCGGCGGCGCGCTGATCGGCGGCGCGCTCGCGCTGATCCCCACCCCGGACGCCCTGCCCGTGCTCGCGCTGCCTCTGCTGGTCGCGATGGTGCTGCGCATCGCCGACCTGGCCACCACCTGGGTGCTGCTCGACGAACCGCAGGCGCCATCACCCCGCGCGGCGACCGTGGGCCGCGCCCGGGCGGCCGCGGAGTCGGTCCGCGACAGCGGCCGCACCGTGCGCGAGGCGATCGGCCTGCTGCGTGCCAGCCACGCGCTGCTCGCGCTGGCTGCCGTCGAGTTGCTGTGGGGTGCGGGGATGGGTGGGGTCGAGATGCTCAGCGGCCCGCGCATGGTGGACCTCGTCGGCGACACCAACCACGGTGTTGCCGCCTACGCGGTGACCGCCGCCGTGGCCTGGACCATCAGCGGGCTCGGAGCCGCCGCTGCCCCGTGGGTGGCCCGGCGTACCGGGTCCTGGGTGCGGGCGGCCATCGTCACCCGCGTCGCGCAAGGCCTGGGTGTCACCTTGGCGGTGGTGATGGCCGGTCCGGCCGGACTCGTCCTGGGCTACCTCGGGTTCTACCTCGTGCACGGCACTGCCAACGTCGCGCATTACGGCCTCGTGCACCGCAACGTCTCCGCGGCCCACCGCTCGACGATGGTCAGCGTGAACAGCATGACCTCCCGGATGGGTGGGGTCGTGCTGACCCCGGTCCTCGGCGCCCTCGCCGCCGGCCACGGGATGCCGACAGCGTTCGCGGTCTCCGCGCTGCTGCTCGTGCTGCCCGCACCGCTCTACCTGTTCGCGTCAAGCAGTCGCACGAGCGAACCGTCCGGACCAGTCGCGGAGATAGACGCGGAACTCGACGGGCTCGAGAACGTGGAACTCCGCCCCTAGTGACCCCAGCGCCATGGCCGGCCACTCCAACTGATCGGCCGTCATCTCGACCCGGCAGCGGTCGGGGCCGGTCTCGGTGACCGTGGCCCAGCGGCCGATTCGCATCCGAACCGCTTCCGCCGTAGCGACCACCTCCACCACCACCTGCTGGGGATCCCGCAACCCGCTGACCGAGGACTTCACGTACTCCGCGGCGTCTCCGCCCGGCGGCACCCGGGGCGGGAACCGCGCGCCGGTGCTGCGCGGATCCCGCAGCCGGTCGAGGCGGAAGCTGCGCCAGTCGACGCGGTCGAGGTCCCACGCGGCGAGGTACCAACGCCGGCCCAGTCGGACGAGCCGATGCGGCTCGACGTGGCGCGAGCTGAGGTCGCCCTCCCGGGCGGTGTAGTCGAAGCGCAACCGCTCCCCGTCACGGCAGGCCTGCGCGACGGCCACCAGCGCGTCGGCGTCCACCGCGGGACCACTCGACGAACCCCAGCTGACCGGCACCGTCATCGCGCGCAGGGTGTCCACCCGGCGGCGCAACCGCGGCGGCAGCACCTGGACGACCTTCCCCAGCGCCCGCACGGCCACCTCCTCCAGGCCCGGGATCGCACCCTCGGTGGCCGCCTGCATGCCGAGGGCCAGCGCCACCGCCTCCTCGTCGTCGACGACCAACGGGGGCAGCGCCGTGCCGGCGCGCAGCTGATAACCGCCGTCGACCCCGGGGGTGGCGTCGACGTCGTAGCCGAGCTCGCGCAGCCGGTCGACGTCGCGACGCAGGGTGCGCTCGGAGACGTGCAGACGCTCAGCCAGGTCGCTGCCCCGCCAGTGCCGGTGGGCCTGCAGCAGGGAGAGCAACCGCAGGGTCCGGGAACTCGTGTTCGCCATGGCGAAAAGTATCCCGCTATTGCGGACAGAAACTGACCGCAATCTTCGTAATGTTGCTTCTACCAGCCGGAACTCAGACGGGAGACGATCCAGATGACCACGATCGAGGAGTACAAGGCGATGATCCCGAGCAGCACCGCGACGACGGACGACCCCACCGCGATCGAGCGCGCGGACCTGCTCGACCTGCTCACCAAGCACCGCTTCTTCCTGCGCGTGACGGCCGACGGCCTCACCGACGAGCAGGCTTCGACCCGCACCACGGTCAGTGAGCTGACGATCGGCGGACTTCTCAAGCACGTCGCGTTCATCGAGCGCGGCTGGGCCGACTTCATCGTCGAGGGCACGTCCGCGATGGAGATGACCGAGGACTCCTACGCCGAGCACAGCGACTCGTTCCGAATGCTGCCGGGCGAGACCCTCGAAAGCCTGCTCGCCGCCTACGCCGAGGTCGCGGCCCGCACCGACGCGGTGCTCGCCGAGGTCGACCTCAACTCCTCGCACCCGCTGCCCGAGGCGCCGTGGTTCCCGGCCGGCGCTCGCTGGACCGCGCGGCGCGTCCTGACCCACATCGTCGCCGAGACCGCCCAGCACGCCGGCCACGCCGACATCCTTCGCGAGTCCCTGGACGGCTCGCGCACGATGGGCTGAGGCTCAGCCGGCGGTGCTCCGCTCCAGCGGGCGGCTCGTCCGCGCCGCGTCGTAGCGGCGGAGCACCAGTTCGACCAGGGCGGGGTGAACCTCGAGCGGATCTGACACCACGTCAGCTCCGCACGTCTTGACCTCCGCGGAGAACCGGCCGGGTGAGAGCAGATAGGTCGCGACCGAGACCGTCGCGTGCCCCGCCCTTCGCAGCGCAGCGACCGTCTCGACCACCGACGGGGTGGTCGAGGAGTTGTAGGACGCGACCACCGGGCGACCGATCCGATCCGCCAGCAGGACCGCCATCGCCTCGACGTCGGCATGGGATCGCGGGTCCGCCGACCCGGCGGCCGCGAGGACGACCGGCCCGCGCACCTCCGGCCTCGACCCCGCCGCGGCCCCCCGCCCTGTGGATACGTCCCACCAGGGCGTGTCACGCCCTGGTGGGAGGGGTCCACTACTGGCCGCGGCGAGGCGTTCGGCCGCGGCGAGGCGTTCGGCGAGGGCCTGGGCCAGCAGGGGATGCGGGCCCAGGGCCGGGGCGACCGCGGCGCCCGGGCGGTAGTACTCGGTGACCCCGGCGACATCGTGCGCGATGTGGTAGCCGTTGCCCAGCAGCAGCGGGACGACCACGACCTCGCCGGGGACGTCCGTGAGGACGTCCGGCAGTAGGGGCGAGGCCAGTTCGATGAAGGCCTCGCGTACCTCGAGCCCCGGCCGGGCCGCACGCACGGCCGCGAGCAGCGCCCGGATGTTCGCCTGCGCAGCCGGATTGCGGCTGCCGTGTGCCACGGCGACGAGGGGCGCCGGAGTTTTCATCCGAAAGCGCAGATCCGCAGGCGAATTCACGCGGATTCACCTGCGTAAGTGCACTTTCGGAGGAAGAGACGGGCCGCGGAACCGCTCATTCGACCCGCAGCCGGTAGCCGCGCTTCACCACGGTCTGGACGCACTGGCCGTCGCCGAGGGCGGCGCGCAGCCGGGTCACCGCCATCTCGACGGCATGTTCTGACGCGGCGTCACCGCTGGGCAGGCGCGGCACCAGCTGCGCCCGGGACATCACCCGGCCGGGTTGTTCGGCAAGGGCCCGCAGAACCGCCATCGGGGCCGGGGGCAGGTCGACCATCCGCTGGTCGACGAGTACCGCGTGGCCGCGGATCTCCAGCCGATGCCCGCCGACCACGAGCCCGTCCGGGCGCCGGCGCGGAAGCTCCTCGGCAATGACGCGGACGAGCGCACCCAGACGCGGCCGGTCCGGCTGCAGGGTCTTGACCCCGAGCGACTCCAGCGGGTCCGCGGTCACGGCCCCCACACACGCCGGCACCACGTCACCGCGGAACGCGGCGAGCATCGCTTCGCGACGACCCAGTTGCTCGGCGAGGTCGAGCATCGCCTGCACCGCGGGCTTGCTCGTGAACGCGACCGCGTCGACGTTGCGGGTGGAGACCACCTCCACCAGCTTCGCGAGCGGTGCGACGTCATCCGGCGGACGCCACTGGTAGATCGGCACCGCGATCACCTCGGCGCCGGCGGCCCGCAGGCCCTCGATCAGCTCCGGCTCGGGATCGCCGTGCAGCTGCACCGCGATCCGCACCCCGCGGATGTCCCCGGCCCGCAGGTGGTCGAGCACCTCGCGCAGCGACTCCGAAACCGGCGACCACGTCTCGCGCAGCCCGGCCGCGCGGATCGCACCCATCGCCTTCGGCCCGCGGGCCAGGACGTCCGCGTTCTCCAGCACCTGACGCAGCGCGTCACCCAGGCCCCAGCCGTCGGCGGCCTCCATCCAGCCACGGAAACCCACACCGGTGCTCGCGATCACGATCGCCGGCGGCACCGCGATGCAGGCCCGCGTGGCCGCGACCAGGTCGGTGTCGTCCGCGAGCGGCCGGATCTGTACCGCCGGTGCCGAGATGACGCGCGCCCCGCGGCGTTCGAGCAGCCCCGCCAGTTCCTCCCGCCGCCGGCATGCGGTGATGGCGACGCTGAACCCGGTCAGCACCATCGCGCCGCTCGGTCTCCCCGGGGCGACGAGCCCCGGTGGATCCCCCGTACCGAGCATCGTCATCCGGTGGCTCCGCGGACCTGGATGACGCCGTCGCTGACGCGGGCCTCGAAGCGGGCCAGCGCGAGCGAGGAGTCGTCCAGGCACCGTCCGGTGCGCAGGTCGAACACGTTCTTGTACAGCGGCGACGCGACGGTCGGCACATCCCCGCGGCTGCCGACGATCCCGCGCGCCATCACCGAGGCGCCCGTTCTCGGGTCGAGGTTCGACAGCGCATGCACCGCACCGTCGTGGGTGCGGAACACCGCCACCGGCGCGGATCCGACGAGCGCGGGGACACCGATCTCGGTCGGCAGGTCGGCGTCGGCAATCACGTCCACCCAGGTCGTGACGTCGATCAGGGTGACCGGACGGGAGTCCAGAGTGGTCATACCGCTCCTACCTTCAGGGTCGGGCCGGCGACGATGCGCAGCTCTCCGTTCTCGCCCTCGCGGGTGGGACGGATCTGGCCGCGCTCGTCGACGAAGGTGATCGTCGGATCGGGCACATCGGGTGCATTGACGAACGACACGAAGCGCTTGAGCTTCTCCGGGTCGGCGATCGTCGCGGCCCACTCGTCGGCGTAGCTCGCGACGTGGCGGGCCATGTCGGCCTCAAGGTCGGCGCAGATGCCGAGCGAGTCCTCGACGATCACCTGTCGGAGGTACTCGATGCCGCCGTCGAGCGCCTCCAGCCACGGGGCGGTCCGCTGCAGCCGGTCGGCAGTGCGGATGTAGAACATCAGGTACCGGTCGATGTAGCGGATGAGCGTCTCGTCGTCGAGGTCGCGGGCGAGCTCGATCGCGTGCTTGGGGGTCGCGCCCCCGTTCCCGCCGACGTAGAGGTTCCAGCCCTTCTCGGTGGCGATGATCCCGAAGTCCTTGCCCCGGGCCTCCGCGCATTCGCGCGCACAGCCGGAGACGCCGGACTTCAGTTTGTGAGGGGCCCTCAGGCCGCGGTACCGCAGTTCCAGCGCGACGGCCATCCCGACCGAGTCCTGGACACCGAAGCGGCACCACGTCGACCCGACGCAGGACTTCACCGTGCGGAGGGACTTCCCGTACGCGTGGCCGGACTCGAAGCCGGCGTCGATGAGCTTCTTCCAGATCAGCGGCAGTTGCTCCGCGCGGGCGCCGAACAGGTCGATGCGCTGGCCGCCGGTGACCTTGGTGTAGAGCCCGAACTCCTTCGCGACCTGGCCGACGGCGATCAGTCCGTCCGGCGTGACCTCGCCGCCGGGCATCCGCGGCACCACCGAGTACGTGCCGTTGCGCTGCATGTTGGCGAGGAGGTGGTCGTTGGTGTCCTGCAGCGACGCGCGCTCCCCTTCCAGCACGTGCCCGTTCAGCCGGCTCGCCAGGATGGACGCGATCGTCGGCTTGCACAGGTCACAACCGCGGCCGGTGCCGTGCGAGGCGAGCACGTCGGAGAAGCTCGTCGCGCCGGTGACCTTGACGATGTCGAAGAGCTCGGCGCGGCTGTAGGCGAAGTGCTCGCAGATCGCCTTGCTGACGGTGATGCCCGCCTTGGTGAGCTCGTGCTCGAGCAGCGTCTTGAGCAGCGGGACGCAGGACCCGCAGCCGGTGCCGGCCTTCGTGCACGTCTTGAGCTCAGGCACCGTGGTGCAGCCACCTTCGGTGGCGGCATGCACGATCGCGCCCTTGGAAACGTTCTCGCAGGAACAGATCGTCGCCTCGTCCGGCAGGGCCACCGGGCCGATACCGGCGCCGCCTTCGCGTGCCGGCAGGATCAGGTTCTCCGGGTTCGGTGGCAGCGGGATGTCCGCGCCCGCCAGCGAACGCAGCGTCAGATATCCGGCGGCGTCTCCGACGAGCATGCCGCCGAGCAGCCGCGAGCCGTCTGCGGAGACCACGAGCTTCTTGTAGACGCGGGTGATCGGGTCGGCGTAGGTGAGCTCCAGCGCGTCCGGGGTGGTCGCGAACGCGTCGCCGAAGCTGGCGACGTCGACGCCCATCAGCTTGAGCTTGGTCGACAGATCCGCGCCCACGAACGGAAAGGACGTCCCGGCGATCGCGGCCGCGGCCGCCTCGGCCTGCGAGTACCCGGGCGCGACCAGTCCGTACACCCGGCCGTCGGCGCAGGCCACCTCACCGACCGCGTAGATCGACGGGTCGGAGGTGCGGCAGTCCTCGTCGACGACGACGCCGCCGCGCTCACCGATCTCCAGGCCGCAAGCCCGGGCGAGCTCGTCGCGCGGCCGGATGCCGGCCGAGAAGACCAGGATCCCGATGTCGATCGGGTCCGCGTCCTTCAGCGCGAGCGAAGCGACGCGACCGTGCTCGTCGGCGACGATCGCCTCGGTGCTCGCGCCGAGGTGCACGTGCACGCCGAGGTCGCGGATGTGCCGGGCCAGCATCGCGCCGCCCGCCTCGTCGACCTGCAGCGGCATCAGCCGCGGAGCCATCTCGACCACGTGCGTCGTCAGCCCGAGATTGAGCAGCGCATTGGCCGCCTCCAGCCCGAGCAGCCCGCCCCCGATCACGGCCCCGACGGTCGCGTCGGCCGCGGCCGCGCGGATCGCGTCCAGGTCGTCGATCGTCCGGTAGACGAAGCAGTTCTCCGCCTCGCGGCCCGGGACCGGCGGCACGAACGGGTACGACCCGGTCGCCAGCACCAGCACGTCGTAATCGACGACGCGGCCGTCGGCGAGGGTCACGGTGCGCCCGGCCCGGTCGATCCCCGTGACCTGCGCCCGCAGCTCCAGGGTGACGGCGGGGTCGGGGTAGTGCCCGTCGGGCAGCAGCGACAGGTCCTCGGCACTGCTGCCGGCGAAGACGCTCGAAGAGCGCGACCCGGTCGTACGCGGGACGGGACTCCTCACCGAGGACGGTGATGTCCCACTCGGCGGTCAGGCCACGGTCGAGGGCGGCGGAGACGAACTTGTGCCCGACCATGCCGTGGCCGAGCACGACGAGCGAGCGGCGCGCGGGGGTCATCGCCTGCTCCTTCTGTGGGGTCACCTCTGGATGGTGACCCCATGGCAACGCAGCAGCGTTTCCCGGTTGCGTCGGGATTGTTACAAGGGCCGCACCGCTCTCATTCCGCGTCCTCACAGCGCCGGTGCGCGCGGATTCCCGCTGGTCAGCGGGGTTGACGCCGGGTCAGACGGGGAACACCAGCGCGGTTGCGATCGCCGCGACGCCCTCGCCGCGGCCCGTCAGGCCCAGCCCGTCGGTGGTCGTGGCCGAGACCGAGACCGCGGCGCCCGCGGCCGCCGAGAGCGCCGCCGCGGCCTCGGACCGGCGCGGCCCGATCCGGGGGCGGTTGCCGATCACCTGCACCGCGACGTTGCCGATCTCGAAGCCGGCCGCCCGCACCCGCCCGGCCGCCTCGGCCAGCAGCGTCGCGCCGGACGCCCCGGCCCACTCCGGTTCGGAGGTGCCGAACTGCGCGCCCAGGTCCGCCAGCCCGGCGGCGGAGAACAGCGCGTCACAGCAGGCATGGGCCGCCACGTCGCCGTCGGAGTGCCCGGCCAGTCCAGGCTCCCCCGGCCAGCACACCCCGGCCACCCACAGCTCGCCGTCGCCGCCGAAGGCGTGGACGTCGACGCCGATGCCCACCCTCATGCCGTGCGTCCGCGGATCTGGTCGCTGGGGCGGCCAATTGCGCGGACGCAACGGAGGCGTGCGGGCCTCATCGGCGCCGGTCCGACCGCCGGCGGGCGAGGATCGCCTCGGCGAGGAGCAGGTCGAGGGGCCGGGTGACCTTGAAGGCCTCCTCGCTGCCCGGGACGGTGCGGACCGGGATGCCGAGCCGCTCGACCAGGCCGGCGTCGTCGGTCGCGATCTCGCCGCCCGCCTCGTCGTGGGCCCGCTCCAGCACCGCGCGGGCGAACCCCTGTGGGGTCTGGACCGCGACCAGTCCGGACCGGTCGGGCGTCGCGACGACCACGCCGGCGTCCACCTGCTTGACGGTGTCCGCGACCGGCAGCGCGGGGATCACCGCCTCGGCCCCGGCGAGGATCGCCGCGGCGACCGCGTCGACCAGCTCGACCGGGACCAGGGGACGGGCGGCGTCGTGGACCAGCACGCCGGTGAACTCCGCGGGCAGGCTGTGCACCGCCAGGCGCACCGAGTCCTGCCGGCTGGCTCCGCCGGCCACCACCAGCACCTCGGCCGCGAGGTCGTGGTCGGCCAGCAGGGACGCGACGAGGCTGACGCCGTCCGGCGGAGCGGCCACCACGACGAGCTCGACGCAGCGCGAGGCCGCCACCGCCCGGACGGCGTGCACCAGGATCGGGACGCCGGAGAGCTCGCGCAGTGCCTTGGGAGTACCGGGACCGAGGCGCTCGCCCCGCCCCGCGGCGGGCACGACCGCGGCGATTCGCATGGCCCCAGCCTCTCGCATCGGCCCCCGACAGGCGAAAGGCCGGTCCCCCGTGGGGACCGGCCTTTCGAACAGCTGGGTGGAACTACGACGCAAGCACCTCGTCGAGGATGGCCTCGGCCTTGTCCTCGTTGGTGTGCTCGGCCAGAGCGAGCTCGCTGACCAGGATCTGCCGCGCCTTGGCGAGCATGCGCTTCTCGCCGGCGGACAGGCCACGGTCACGCTCGCGGCGCCACAGGTCGCGGACGACCTCGGCCACCTTGATGACGTCACCGGAGGCCAACTTCTCGAGATTGGCCTTGTACCGGCGGGACCAGTTGGTCGGCTCTTCGGTGTGCGGGGCGCGGAGCACCTCGAACACGCGGTCCAGGCCTTCCTGACCCACGACGTCACGGACGCCGACCAGGTCGACGTTGTCGGAAGGGACACGCACGGTCAGGTCACCCTGAGCGACCTTGAGTACCAGATAGACCCGGTCCACGCCCTTGATCTGACGGGTTTCGATAGCCTCGATGAGCGCGGCCCCGTGATGTGGATACACCACGGTCTCGCCGACCTTGAATGCCATTGGTGTCAATTCCCCTTCCTTTGGCACCCCAAGGATACCACGCGTTTTCCGGGGCCCCTTCGGTGTTTGTGCAGGTCAGAGCCTTCGCCGGGCCCTTCCAGGTACTTGACAACCGAGAAGCTCTCGTACTCCTGCAGGTCAGCCGGACGACGCAGCGACACGCGTGATCGACACCGCAACCGACCTGTGACCCGATCAGGGCTCGAACTTGTACCCCAGGCCCCGCACGGTCACGAGGTGTTTGGGCGAGCCCGGGTCGGGCTCGATCTTCGAGCGCAGCCGCTTCACGTGCACGTCGAGGGTCTTCGTGTCCCCGACGTAGTCCGCGCCCCAGATCCGGTCGATCAGCTGCATCCGCGTGAGCACCCGCCCGGCGTTGCGCAGCAGCAGCTCGAGCAGCTCGAACTCCTTCAGCGGGAGCGAGACCGCGGCGCCGTTGACGCTGACGACGTGACGCTCGACGTCCATCCGGACCGGGCCGGCGGCGAGCGCGGAGGAGGCCACCTCCTCGATGTCGCCATGACGGCGCAGCACCGCCCGGATCCGGGCCAGCAGCTCGCGGTGGGAGAACGGCTTCGTCACGTAGTCGTCGGCGCCCATCTCCAGGCCGACGACCTTGTCGATCTCGCTGTCCTTGGCGGTCAGCATGATCACGGGGACGTTCGACTTCAGCCGCAGCGCGCGGCAGACCTCGGTGCCGGGCAGCCCCGGGAGCATGAGGTCCAGAAGCACCAGATCGGCACCCCCGCGGTCGAACTCCTCCAGGGCGTCCGGGCCGGTCGCGGCCACCGCGACCTCGAACCCTTCCTTGCGAAGCATGTACGACAAGGCGTCGGAGAACGATTCTTCGTCCTCGACCACAAGTAGGCGGGTCACGTCGGGGTACTCCTCATGCTTCGAGCCGCCGGCCCGTGCCGGAAGCAGACGTCAGCAGCGGTAGACGCAGGGTGAACGTGGAGCCGGAACCTTCCGAGCTCCACACCCGGACGTCGCCACCGTGGTTCTGGGCGATGTGCTTGACGATGGACAGGCCCAGGCCCGTCCCCCCGGTCACCCGCGAGCGGGCCGGGTCGACCCGGTAGAACCGCTCGAAGATGCGTTGCAGGTCGTTGCCCGGGATGCCGATGCCCTGGTCGGTCACCGAGATCTCGGCCAGATCCCCGGTCCGGCGCACCGTCACCCCGGCGCGGGTCTTGCCCGCGCTGTAGTTGACGGCGTTCTCGATCAGATTGCCGAGTGCCATGGTCAGCTGGGCCTCGCTGCCGAAGACCTTGAGCCCGTTCTCGCCGTGGGCGGTGATCTCGATCCCCTTGGCGGTGGCCAGCTCGCGGGTCCGGTCCATCGCGGCCTCGACGACGGTGTCGATGCCGACCGGAGCCGCCTCCTTGAGCGGGTCGTTGCTCTCCAGCCGGGAGAGGTCGATGAGCTCCTGCACCAGGTGCGAGAGCCGCTGCGACTCGTGCTGCATCCGCCCGGCGAACCGGACGACCGCTTCCGGGTCGTCGGAGGCGTCCTGCACGGCCTCGGCCAGCAGGCGCAGAGCACCGACCGGGGTCTTGAGCTCATGGCTGACGTTCGCCACGAAGTCGCGGCGGACAGCGTCGACGCGCCGCACGTCCGTCTGATCCTCGATCAGGACCAGGACGTGACTGATGCCCAGCGGCGCGACGCGCGCACTGACCGCCAACGTCCCGCCGCCGACCGGACCGCGTGGCAACTCGAGCTCGATCGACCGGATGCGGCCGTCCCGGCGCACGTTCGCGACCAGGTCGGCGAGGTCGTCCACGACCAGCCGCTCGGCCCGCACGATCCCGAACGCCGACGCCGCCGGACTGGCCTTGATCACCCGGTCCGAGGCGTCGACGACGACCGCGAGCGAGCGTAGGACGGAGAGAACCTGGGCGACGCCTTCGGGCAGGTTCACATCGGGGTCCGGGAGAGGAGGGCGGATGGCCCGGTCGCTGAAGCGGTAGGCGAGTCCGGCGCCGAGTCCGACCAGCAGGCCGATCAGGGCGCCGAAGGCGATCAGGGACGCGTCCACCCGAAGGCTCCCTCTGGGGCCGAGCGTGCGCTCGTCATGACCCCGATGGTAGGCGCAGTCCGCGGGTCCTCTCACCTGCGGAGATGGGGCTCAAGCCTCGCGAGCCGAGAGTTCACCCGGCCGACCGCGCCCGTTCACGATTGACAGGGCAGGGTCGGGGAGAAGAAGACCGAAGGAAGGCCAGGTAGAGGTGAGTACGCTGCCCGCGCCGCACACCGAGGGGAGCCGTCACATGCGCGACGCGTTCCAGAACGAGTTGGACGCTCTCCGCAACGGGCTCGTCGAGATGACCCAGCTCGTCGGCTTCGCCATGGCCCGCGCGACCACCGCGCTGCTGGAGGCGGACCTCGACCTCGCCGAGAGTGTCATCTCCCACGACAAGGCGATCGACAACCGCCGCGACGAGCTGGAGGAGCGGGGGTGCGACCTGCTGATCCGTCAGCAACCCGTCGTCGCCACCGACCTGCGCACCGTGATCACCGGTCTACGGATGACCGCGGACCTGGAGCGGATGGGCGATCTCGCGCTGCACGTGGCGAAGGTGGCCCGCATGCGGTACCCGTCCTCGGCGGTGCCGCCGGAGATGGTCGCGACGGTGATGGAGATGGGCCACGTCGCGCAGCGGATCGTCACCAAGGCCGGCAGTGTGATCGCCTCCCGCAACGTGGCGGCGGCACTCGAACTCGAACGCAACGACGACGAGATGGACCGCCTCAACGAGCAGATGTTCCGCGCCCTGATGTCCCCGGACTGGCCCCATGGCATCCAGACCGCGGTCGACCTCTCGCAGCTGTCGCGGTTCTACGAGCGGTTCGCCGACCACGCGGTCTCGGTGGCGCACCGCGTCGTCTACCTGGCGACCGGCGAGTGGCCGCGCAACGGGCGCGGCGACGAGCCGAGTTCCTACACGACCGCCGAGGACTGACGCGCCGTCAGCGGCCCTGGTTCTTCACGGCGTTGATCGCGGCGGCGGCGGCCTCGGGGTCGAGGTAGCGCCCGCCGGCCTGAACCGGCTTGAGATCCGGCCCGAGCTCGTAGAGCAGCGGGATCCCGGTCGGGATGTTCAGCCCGACGACCGAGTCCGCGTCCATGCCGTCCAGGTGCTTGACCATCGCGCGCAGTGAGTTGCCGTGGGCCGCGACCAGCACGACGCCGAAAGTCCGCAGGTCCGGGACGATCGCGTCGTACCAATAGGGCAGCAGCCGGTCGACCACGTCGGCGAGGCACTCGGTGCGCGGCACGATCTCCGGCGCGAGCGCGGCGTACCGGGCGTCGTTCACCTGGGAGTACTCGTCGTCGTCGGGCAGGGGCGGCGGCGGGGTGTCGTAGGACCGGCGCCAGAGCATGAACTGCTCCTCGCCGAACTCCGCCAGCGTCGCCTTCTTGTCCTTGCCCTGCAGCGCGCCGTAGTGCCGCTCGTTGAGCCGCCAGCTGCGGCGGACCGGGATCCAGTGCCGGTCCGCGGCGTGCAGCGCGAGTTCGCTGGTGCGGATCGCGCGGCGCTGCAGCGAGGTGTGCGCCACCTCCGGCAGCAGCCCGGCCTCGCGGAGCAGGTGCCCGCCCTTCGCGGCCTCCGTCTCGCCCTTCTCGGTCAGGTCGACATCCACCCAGCCGGTGAACTGGCCCGAGCGGTTCCACTCGGACTCGCCGTGGCGGAGCAGGATCAGGCGGTAGGTCGGGTCGGCCATGGGTGAGAGCCTAGAACCGTGGACCTACCCGACTGGGCCCGGCACCGGGTCGAGACGTACGAGATCGCGTGGCTGACCGTCGTCACCGGGAGCGGACGACCCGCCCCCAATCCGGTGTGGTTCGTCGCCGATTCCGGCACGCTGTCGATCTGGGTGCAGCCGGAGAGCGCCAAGGCACGCAACATCGCCGCCCGCCCGAAGGTGACGGTCCATCTGGAGACCACCGACCCCACGGGCGACGACGTACTCGTGTTCCACGGGTCGGCGACCCTGGAACCGGGCGTGCCGCCGATGACGTATCCCGGCTTCGCCGAGAAGTACTCCGCACTCATGACCCAGATCGAGCTGAGCGCGGCGGAGATGGACACCTACGACACGCTCGTGCGGTTCACCCCGGAGCGCGCGCGGATCGGGCTGTAGCCCTAGGCCGGTTCCGTCGGGTCCGCCGCGTCGAGCAGGTGCCGGAACGCGTCGAGGTTCGCCGTCGACTCGCCGCGGGAGACGCGCCAGGCGTGCTCCTTGCGGATCGACGAGGCGAAGCCGCGCTCGAGGATCGGGTTGAAGCTCCCGTCGGCGTACTCCAGGACCGACCCGAGCAGTCGGTCGATCTCGTCGGCGTCCAGAGCTTTGGGCGAGATCCGTCCGGTCAGGTAGATGTCGCCGAGCTTGTCGACCATGAACGCGACCCCGTACATCCGGGCATTGCGCTCGAGCAGCCAGCGGTAGACCTCTTCGTGGTTCTCGTCCGGGCGGCGCGCGACGAACGCGTTCACCGTCACGCTGTGCGCGCCGACCGCGAGGGAGCAGGTCGTGGAGAGCTTCTTGGTCCCGGGCAGGGTGATCACGAACAGCCCGGGCCGGGCCTCGGACCAGTCCAACTCCATCGCCGCGAGTTCACGGCGGAGCAGTTCGGAGACCTGCGTCGAGTCCGTCATCCCTGCGCCCGCCGGCCGACGACGCCGGAGCCACTCATCGACCGGGCGTAGACCCCGAGCAACCGGGCGGCGGTCGCCGACCAGCCGAAGCGACCCGCGTGCTCGACCGCGCCGTCGCCCAGCCTGCGGCGCAGGTCGTGGTCGGTGATGAGCCGGTGCAGGGCGGCGGCGTAGTCGTCCGGGTCGTGACCGACCACGAGCAGACCGGACTCGCCGGCCGAGACCGCGGTCCGCAGCCCGCCCACCGACGCGGCCACCACCGGGGTCCCGCACGCCTGCGACTCCACCGCGACCAGGCCGAAGGACTCGGAGTACGACGGCACGACCGTGACGTCGGCGGCCTGGTACCAGCGGGCCAGCTCGGACTGCGGCAGCGCCGGGCTGAAGCGGACGAGGTCACTGATGCCCAGCTCGACGGCCATCTTCTGCAGCTGCTCCGGCTCGGCGGTGCCGGCCCCGCTCGGTCCGCCCACGACGGCGACCAGGGTGCGGCCGCGGCGGGCCAGGTCGCCCTCGACGAGCTTGGCCACCGCGCCGAGCAGCACGTCGGGCGCCTTGAGCGGTTGGATCCGGCCCACGAACAGGAGCACATCGTCGGTCTCGGCGATGCCGAGCTCGGCCCGGGCGGCGGACCGGCGGCCGGGCAGGAACACGTCGAGGTCGACCCCGGGCGAGACGACATCGACCCGGGCGGGGTCGGCGCCGTAGAGGTCGACGAGTTGCTCCGCCTCCTCGGCGGTGTTGGCCACCAGCCGGTCCGCCGCCTCGACCACCTGGGTCTCGCCGATGACCCGCGAGGCCGGCTCCGGGGTGTCGCCGAACGCGAGTGTGGCGTTCTTCACTTTGGCCATCGTGTGCATGGAGTGCACCAGCGGCAGTCCCCATCGCTCGGCGGCCAGCCAGCCGACCTGCCCGGAGAGCCAGTAGTGCGAGTGGACGAGGTCGTAATAGCCCGGATCCCGGGTCGCCTCGGCCCGCAGGACGCCGTTGGTGAAGGCGCACAACTGGGCCGGCAGGTCCTCTTTCGCGAGGCCTTCGAAGGGTCCGGCGGTGACGTGGCGGACCGTCACACCGGGTGCCATCTCGACCACGGGCGGTAGATCCGACGAGGTCGTACGCGTGAAGATCTCGACCTCGACGCCCGCCTGGGCGAGCCGCTTGGCCACCTCGACCACGTAGACGTTCATGCCGCCGGCGTCCCCGGTACCGGGTTGGTCGAGCGGCGAGGTGTGTACCGAGAGGGTGGCGACGCGTCGCGGCATGACCCCGGCGACCGGCAGTACGCGCACCCGCAACACCTCCGCTGTCGGCTCGAGCCTCGCTGGCCCAACCGCCGCAGATCTTCCCGCATTCCGGTCAACCGAACAGCATCGCAGGGCGTCGTACCGGATGAGGACGAAACAGCACATCTGGTGCAAATCGCACATACGCCATAGCCTCCGGGGCAGAAGACCTGAACTTCGCTCCGGTTTTAGATCTCCAAGGAGTCGGCAATGACCTCCATGCGCAAACGCGCTGCGGGCGTGGGTATCGCAGCGAGCGCCCTCATCGGCGCTTCTTTCATCGCCCTGCCGTCCGAGGCCTCGGCCCGGCCGTCCGTCTGCAACACCGGACGCGTCATCTGCGTGAACAAATCCACGCGCCAGCTCGCCCTGGTGGTCAACGGCCGGACGGTCATCGCGATGTCCGCCCGCTTCGGCTCCGTGAGCCGGGGCCTCCCCACCCGCGACGGCCTGTTCCGCGTGTACTGGAAGAACGCGAACCACGTCTCCAGCCTCTACGGCAGCGCGATGCCGTTCTCGATGTTCTTCAGCGGCGGCCAGGCCATCCACTACTCGTCCGATTTCGCCCGGAACGGGTACAACGGCGCCTCGCACGGCTGCATCAACACCCGCGACTACTCGGCCACCCGCGCGCTGTTCAACTCGATCCGCGTCGGGGACAAGGTCTACATCCACTGGTGATCGTCGCGGCATCCCCGGGTCAGCGACACACCGGCTGACCTGGCAAAACGCGGAGTGATCATTAAAGCCGTACCGGGCATTTGGCAATAACGGCTGAGGAAGCCTCATCTTCTGAAGAACACTCGGGTTCACGTTCAATCACCCGAGGAGCTCTTCGATGGCGTCGAAGTCTTTGCGCGCGACGGTCGCCGGCGCGCTGTGCACCACCCTGCTCGGCGCCGGCCTGGTGACCGCGAGCCCCGCTGAGGCCCGGCGCGCGATGCCGAGCGCCTGTTACAAGGGCAAGATCGTCTGCGTCGACAAGTCGAAGCGGGTGGTCCGCCTCGTGGTCAACGGCAAGATCACCGTCCGTCTCGACGCGCGCTTCGGCTCCAGCCGCACCCCCACCCGCAACGGCATGTTCCGGGTGTACTGGAAGAACGCGGACCACGTCTCGTCGCTGTTCGGCAGCGCGATGCCGTACTCGATGTTCTTCAGCGGCGGTCAGGCGATCCACTACTCGTCCGACTTCGCCCGTCGGGGCTACTCCGGCGCCTCGCACGGCTGCGTGAACACCCGCGACTACTCGCGGATGCGCCTGCTGTTCAACCGCACTCCGGTGGGCACCCGCGTCTACATCTATTACTGAACCCGGACCTCTCTCCGCGGCCCGAACGCTCAGCGTTCTCGCAGTAGGAGAACGGGGAATCTCCCGTAGAATCAGCATCGGCCGTCCGTCCCGTACGGGCGGCCGATGTCATGTCCGAGGGACCCCGGAGATCTTCGACAATGCAATGGCGACTCGCCAGGTTCAGCGCGGTGCTGAGTTCCCTTGCCCTGGCCGGGGCGCTCGCCGCCGCCGGCCCCGCGGCTGCGGACACGGTCCCGCCGCTCGCTGACCCGAACCACCCGGCGCCCTCCGAGGCGACCACCACCGACGCCCCCGCGGCCGCCCGGCCCGGCACCGGTGTGCCGGTGCTCGCGGCCGGCGACGAGGGCAAGAACGTCAAGGTCCTGCAGGTCCGCCTGCAGAAGCTCGGCGTGCGGGACATGCCCGTCACGGGCCTGTACGGCAAGGAGACCGTCGCGCAGGTCAAGGCCTTCCAGCGAAAGATCGGCTTCGCCCGGACCGGCACCGTGGATGCCCCGACGCTGCAGGCGATCGAACAGCGCACCGGGCAGGTCGGCCGCATCGAGCTGGCCGCCGGCATGGACCGGCCCTTCGGCGGGCGCCTGCCGGCGAGCTGCCTGCGGGAGAAGGCCGTCTGCGTGGACAAGCGGTCGCGCACCGTCCGCTGGGTCGTCAACGGGGTCGTGAAGTTGCGCCTCGACGCGCGGTTCGGTTCCGACGAGTTCCCGACGCGCGACGGCGTCTTCGTCGTCACGCGCAAGAGCCGCGACCACGTGTCGTCGATCTACGACACCTCGATGCCGTTTGCGCTGTTCTTCGACGGCGGGCAGGCCGTGCACTACTCGCCGGACTTCGCCTCCCGCGGGTACTCGGGCGCTTCGCACGGATGCGTGAACACGCGGGACTTCGCGACGATGCGGACGCTGTTCGGCCGCGCGGACCTCGGGGACCGCGTCGTGGTCTACCGGAGCCAGTCACCGGAGAAGCTGAAGGCCACGAAGAAGCCCGCGCCCAAGCCGGCGCCCAAGCCGGCTCCGAAGGCCGCCTGAGCTTCCGAATCGGCTACCAGCCGCCGCGGCCTCCGCCGCGGGGCTGCTGCCCGCCCCCGCGCGGACCCCGGTAGGTCTGGACCGCGGGGCGCACGTCGAGGACATAGATCAGCGCGATGACGGTCGCGGCGAGCACGAGAGTGAACGTCACGTTCGAGAGCGTCAGCGTGCACAGCGCTGCGAGTCCGGTGAGGATCAACCAGAACTGCTTGGTCTTCTTGCCCGCGGCGACGTACGCGCCCGGCGGCCGGATCAGCGCGTCGACGAACGCGTACAGGTGCAACGCGAACAGCACCGCGGTACCCACGCCGGCCGCCGAGTCCGGGGGGAGGAACCAGATCTCCACACGCCACCCTCTCCGGACCTTCTGCCCGGGTCGGACAGCTCGTCGGTCAGCTTAATGAAAACACCCGGCCGGGACGCCCGCATGGGCCCCCGACCGGGTGTCGGTCGATCACGCGTTGCGCTGTAGCTCAGTCGCCGACCTTGTTGGCGGTGGCGTTGGCGGTGGTGCGGGCCCGGGTGGCGGTCTTGCGGGCCGAGGTGACGGTGCTCTTGGCGGCGTCAGTGGTCTTCTTGGCGCCCTCGGTGGCGGTGCCACGGACGTTGCGGGCCTTGCTGATCGTCGTCTTCGCCTGCTCGACGAGGTCCTTGGTGGACTTCTGGGTGCGGACGCGCTTGACGATGTCCTCGCCCCGCTTGGCGAGCTTCTCGTAGCGCTCGTCGGCGGCCCTGACCTGGGTGTCGACGCGGTCGGTCAGCTTGTCACCGAGCTTGCGCGCCTCCTTGGGGAGGTCGGTGAGCTTGTCGGTGAGCTGCTTGGGCAGGTCGCGGACGCTCTTGTCCTCCGCGGCCGGGCGGAGGTTCTTGACCTTCTCGACGGCCAGGTCGCCGACGCCGGCGAAGGCGTAGAGCGGCTTCGGGCCGGTGAGGGTCTTGGCGAAGTCGGTGTAGGTCTTGCGGATCTCGGCAGTGCTGGCCATGTCTGGCTCTCCTTCAGTGAGTGTCGACGGGTTCGGCGCCGGCTGCTGTGCCGGCCTCTCCGGCCGACATGTCGTTCTCTTTGCGGAACGAGTCGTAGATGTCCATGAGCACGCTCTTCTGCCGCTCGGACAGATTGGGATCCCCCAGGACGACCGTCGCGAACTCCGAACCGGAGCTGTCACGTTCGTCGAGGATCCCGGCGTGCATGTAGAGCTGCTCCGCGGAGATCCGCAGCCCTTTGGCGAGCTGCTGCAGGATCTCTGCGGACGGCTTGCGCAGCCCGCGTTCGATCTGGCTGAGGTAGGGGTTGGAGACCCCGGCAGCAGCTGCGAGCTGCCGGATCGACAGCTTGCTGTTCTTGCGCTGCTCCCTCAGGTACTCCCCGAGGCCGCCGGGAAGAGTTGCCATGACTGAATGCTTGCGCAGAGTGCTAACAATTGCAAGCGGGGAGGCAGCACTTGGGCGGTGATGTGGATCTCAGGCCGGATTACCGGCTTCCGGCGGCCGCGTCCAGGCCCAGGAAGCGGCGGGCGTCCGGACCGGAGATCGGCGGGCGTTGGGCCAGTTCCGCCAGGGTGGCTGCCCGCTCGACCAGTTCCGCGTTGTCCCGGGCCGGGCGGCCCCGGGCGAAGGTGACGGTGTCCTCCAGACCGACCCGCAGGTGGCCACCGGCGGCCAGCGCGGCGAAGGCGACCGGCAGCGCGGAGCGGCCGATCCCGGTGGCGGAGAAGGTCGCCTCCGCGGGCAAGGACCGGGCCACGGCGACCAGGGCGTCGACAGTGCCGGGCATCCCGCCCGGGACGCCCATCACGAGGTCGGCATGGATGCGGCCGGTGGCCGGCGGCCCGTAGGTGTCGAGGAGCCGGTGCAGCGTCGCGACGTGGCCGAGGTCGAACAGCTCGAACTCGGGGACCACCCCGGCCTGCTGGGTCCGCTGGTACAGCTCGGCGAGAAACGGCCAGGGGTTGGAGAAGACGTCGTCCCCGAAGTTGACGGTGCCGCAGGTGAGCGAGCAGGAGTCGGGGCTCGCGTCGAGCACGGCCATCCGGGCTTCGAAGGAGTCGGTGACGCCGCCGCCGGTCGAGAGCTGGACCAGCAGGTCCGTCTCGGCGCGGATCGCGGCGACCGCCTCGGTCAGCTTCCCGACGTCGAGGCAGGAGCGGTCCCGGTCGTCGCGGAGGTGGACGTGGATCATCCCGGCGCCCGCGGCCGCACACGCCTTCGCGGTCGTCACGAGCTCGTCGAGCGTCGTGGGCAGGTTCGGGTGCTCCGCCTTCGCCAGCTCGGCGCCGGTCGGCGCGACGGTGATCAGGGTGCCCGGGGGCAGCTCCGCGGCCATGCCGTCGATCGTGGCACGGACCGGGCCGGAAGAATCGCCGGATGCGTGCAGTGGTGCAGCGGGTTACCCGCGCTTCGGTGACGGTGGACGGTGCCGTGGTCGGCGCCATCGAGGGCCCGGGGCTGCTGGCGCTGGTCGGGGTGACGCACGACGACACCGACGCCCTCGCCGACAAGCTCGCCGAGAAGCTGTGGGGCCTGCGGATCCTGGACGGGGAGAAGTCCTGCTCCGACCTCGGCGCCCCGCTGCTGGTCGTCAGTCAGTTCACGCTCTACGGCGACGCCCGCAAGGGCCGCCGGCCGACCTGGATCGCCGCCGCCCCCGGTGCCGTCGCCGAGCCGCTGATCAACGCCGTCGTGGCCGGCCTCCGCTCCCGCGGCGCCACCGTCGCGACCGGGTCCTTCGGCGCCGACATGAAGGTCGAGCTCGTCAACGACGGCCCCTTCACCGTCGTCCTCGACCTCTGACCCCCCCACCCACCAGGGCGTGACACGCCCTGGTGGGAGGCATTTCCTCCCACCAGGGCGTGTCACGCCCTGGTGTGGGTGAAGCGGATCTGGCGGGTCATCGGATCGGCCGCAGTCAGGGTCGCCTCGATCGGGTCGCCGAGAGGGAGGTCCGTGCCGTCGACCTTCGCCTCGACGTAGGGGTCCGCGAGAACGAACGTCCCCGAGGTGTGCTCGGAGTTGGTCGCGACGACGGTGCCGGAGAACGTGTCCCCGACCCGGTCGGCGAGCAGGCCGGCCTCGACCAGGTTCAGCACCTCGGCGGAGAACGAGTTCCCCGCACGGCTGCCTTCCCGCATCCGTTCCGGCAGGCCGGGCAGCGCGGTGCGCACCCACTCCGGGACGTCGGTGCCGGCGCAGACCGCGAGGCAGACCTCCGCGGCGTAGCGGTCGGCCAGCCGGCGCAGCGGAGCGGTGACGTGGGCATAGGGCGCGGCGATCGCGGCGTGCACCGCGTCGACCGGCTTCTCCCCGTCGAAGGCGAGGTAGCCGGCGCCGCGGAACAGCGTGGTGCAGGCCCGGAGCAGGGCCGGGGCCCGGGGCGCGGCCGGGTCGATGGACCGGACGAACTCCGGATACGGCTGCTCCTCCGGCCAGTCGAAACCGAGTGCGTGCGCGCGGCGGCGAAGGCCGTCGATGGCATCCGGTTCCGGAGCCGGCAGCGTGCGCAGGAGCCCGATCCCGGCGTCGAGCATGAGGTTCGCGGCCGCCATCCCGGTCAGCAGGGATAGCTGCGCGTTCCAGGTCTCGACCGGGGTCTGGAGCCGATTGGTGAGGCGCCAGCCGGCGCCGTCGCTCACGTCGACGACCTGCTCGGGCAGCGGGAGGCTGACACCGCCGCGGTTCCGCTCGGCGGTCAGCCGCAGCTCGCCGAGGGTGCGCAGCCGGGCGATGTGGTCGTCGGCCGTGCCCGCGTCGACCGCGGCCTGCACCGCGTCGTAGGCGAGCTTGGCGCGGGAACGCACCAGCGCCCGCGCGACGTCGACCGCGGCCAGCTCCCCGGCGGCGTCGAGGTCGAGGGTCCACAGGACGGCCGGACGGTCGACGTCGGGCAGCAGACTCGCGGCGGCTTCTGACAGCTGCGGCGGGTGCAGCGGCAGCCGGCGGTCGGGGGCGTACCGGGTCTCGACCCGGCGGTTCGCCTCGAGATCGATCGGGCCGCCGGGTTGGACGAAGGCCGCGACGTCGGCGATCGCGTAGAAGAGCCGGAAGCCGGCGTCGGTCACGTCGATCGCGAACGCCTGATCCAGATCTCGCGACTCCGCCGGGTCGAGCGTGACCAGCTCGATGTCGCGACGGTCCGTCCGGTCCCCGGGCGGGGTCTTGGCCGCCTCTTCCGCGGCCGCGAGAACGTCAGGCGGGAACTCGGTCGGGGCCTGGAGATCAGCGGCCAGCTTGTCGAATGCCGGCGGGTACCAGGGCGGCAGCGCCGCGAGGGCGACCTTGATCGGTGGCACCTGATGAACCGTCAGACTCTACGTCGGAGCCGTCAGGCTTCGACGACGACCTCGACGGCGGCGGGAATCCCACCGGCGAGGAGGGTCGCGTCGTTGGCGGTGTTCCGCTTGATGATCCCCAGAGCGATCGGGCCCAGCTCGTAGTGCCGCGCGGAGCTGCCGACCCACCCGATCGCACGGCCGTCCAGCGTGATCTCGGCGCCGTGCTCCGGCAGGTCCAACATGCTGCCGTCCAGGTGCAGGAACACCAGGCGCCGCGGCGGGCGCCCGAGGTTGTGCACCCGCGCGACGGTCTCCTGCCCGCGGTAGCAGCCCTTGTTCAGGTGCACCGCGGGCGGCAGCAGGCCGAGCTCGTGCGGGATCGTCCGGTGGTCGGTCTCGAACCCGTGCCGCGGGACGTGCGCCGCGATCCGCAGGGCTTCGTGCGCCCAGACCCCGGCCAGCGGGCCGAGGGCGTCGGTCAGTCGCGCGCGGGGCACCAGCACCTCTCGGCCGGCGTACTCGCCCAGTTCTGCGGCGCCGCGCGAGTGGTGCCAGGCCTGCTCCTTGCCGGGGACGTCGGCACCGCCGGCGGGAACCCAGACGGCGGCCCAGTCGGCGGTGACGTCGGTGACCTCGACGCGCAGCAGAAAGCGCATCTTGTCGAGGAAAGCGATCAGGTCGCCGGCCGTGCCGGGCTCGACCGTGATCCAGCTCGCCTCTCCGTCGTCGACCAGGTGCAGGTCGTGCTCGATATGCCCGTGCGGGCTCAGCACCAGGGTCTGCACCGGGGTGCGGGGGGCGAGGTCGGTCAGGTGCTGGGTCGTCAGCGAGTGCAGCCAGCTCAGCCGGTCCGGCCCGTCGACGCGGATCACGCCGCGGTGGGAGAGGTCGACCGCGGCCCGCCCGGCGGCCAGGTCGCGCTGCTCGCCGTGCGGGTCGCCGTAGTGGGCGGCGACGCCGGCATCCGGACCGTCCGCGGCCACGGCACCGGGGCGGGCGAGCAGCGGCGAGGTCAACACGTCGGTGGGCACGCGTTCCACTGTATGCACTCAGGTCGTACCCCGCCGGACGCGCCGGCTGATGCCGCCGCCTACAGCGCGCGCGACCAGATCTGCTCGGTGCGGGTCGCGTCGTAGGGAAAGGGCCCGGGCTCTGACTCGAGCGTGAACCCGTGACGCTCGTAGAGCGCCCGGGAGGCGGTCAGGCCACTGCAGGTCCAGAGCATCATCCGCCGGTAGCCCCGCTCGGTGGCGAAAGCGAGGCAGGCCCGGATCAGGGCAAGGCCGACACCGTGGCCGCGAGCGACCGGCTCCGCGAGGAAGAAGCGCAGTTGCGCCGTCTCGGCGTCCCGGCGCGCACACGCGATCGAGCCGACCGGCACCCCGTCGAGTTCGGCGATCCACACCGCTTCGGTCTGCGGATCCAGGTTCTCGGCGAGCTCCGCCACGCGATGGGCGACGTAGGCCTCGTAGTCGGTGCCCCAGCCGTACTCGGCGGCGTAGAGCGCGCCGTGGCGTCCGATCATCCAGCCCCAGTCGCCGGGCGCCGGCGCGCGCAGCACAAGCTCCCGCGGGGTCATCTGATGGGAAGTCAGGACTCAGCGCGCTTCGCGCAGCCGCGGCAGCGGCCGTAGATCGCGAAGTGCTCCAGGTCGACCTCGAAGCCCTCCGCCGAGCGCACCGCGGCTGTCAGTGAGGTCGCGACGTCCACCTCGACCTGCGACACCGCGCCGCAGTCCCGGCAGACCAGGTGGAGGTGGTGGGAATGCCCGGCCGGGTGGTACGACGGGGCGCCGTGCCCGAGATGCGCGTGCCGGACCAACCCGAGGTCCTCGAGCAGCTCGAGGGTCCGGTAGACCGTCGAGATGTTGATTCCGCTCGCGGTCTCCTGCACCCGGGCGCAGACCTGCTCCGGCGTCGCGTGCTCGAGTTCGTTGACGGCGGCGAGGACGAGCTCGCGCTGCGGAGTGAGGCGGTACCCCTTCTCCCGCAGCGTCGCGCGCCAGTCGCCGCTCACCGTGTCGCCCTCACTCGGCGGGAACCCGCTTGAGGGCCGCCGAGATGTGCGCCTGCAGGGGCTGGCCCATCGCTTCCATCTCGTAAACCCACATCAGCTCGCCGTTGACCAGCCCGTAGAGCCGGTGCCCGCGGCGGTAGTCCTTGGCCGACTCGACCTTGAGCAGGCCGGACGTCGCGATCTCGATCCGCGGGCCGCGGATCTCCCCGAGCATCGCCTCGAGGAATCCCGTCGGGTGGGTCAGCAGCACCTCAAGCGGGATGTGCTCGGCGCCGTCGGGCTTGTCCATCGGCCGCGGCCGCCAGAACCCGGTTTCCATATTCAGCGGGCCGAGGACGGTGCCGTCCTGCTCGATCTCCCAGCTGCGGGAGATGTAGTGCACGAACGGCTTCCCGTTCTGTGAGAATTCCACCCGCTGCTTGAACAGCTTGCGCTCGATCGTCGGGTACTCGACGACACCTTCCCCCTCCCACGCGCCGAGCAGGAACGCCAACCCCATGTTGGCCTCGTGCAGGTTGGGGGGAATCTCGAACACCCGCGCGAGTCTACGGCGGCGCCGCGGTCGATAGCTTGGCCGTCATGCCTCGCTCCCTGGTCGTCAAGGTCACCGCCGGCGCCGACGCACCCGAACGGTGCGCGCAGGCCTTCACGGTCGCCGCCGTCGCCGCCGCGTCGGGCATCGACGTCTCCCTCTGGCTGACCGGGGAGAGCGCCTGGTTCGCCCTTCCGGGCAAGGCCGCCGAGTTCGACCTGCCCCACTCCGAGCCGCTGGAGACCCTGCTCGCGACGGTCCTGGAGCTCGGCCGCGTCACCCTCTGCACCCAGTGCGCGGCCCGCCGCGCGATCGAGCCCGGCGACGTCGTCCAAGGCGTCCGCATCGCCGGCGCCGCGGTGTTCGTCTCCGAGGCCTGCGCCGACGATGCCCAGGCCCTCGTCTACTGAGTCGGCCGGCGCCTTCCGCTCCGATCCCCGCCGATAGCGCAGTCCCGCAGGTCGTTTCGGCGGAATCGACCTGCGGTTATGCGCTTTCGTGGGACGACGCGCGCCGTCCACAGGGTCAGCGGCGCAACGCATCGATCCACAGGCGCGGCAGAATCGACATCTCCCGCCGGCGGGCGGGTCCACAGTGTCGACCCATGAGGCGAGACGACGCTCACGCGGAGTTCCAGGCGTACACCCGCGCCCAGGCGCTGGGCTCGGGGCTGACGCGCAGCCAGTTGGACGAAGGCCGGACGATGCGCCGGATCGCCCGGAACCTGCACGTTCCGGCCGATCAACCGGACGGGCTCTGGGAACGGTGCCGGGCGCTACGCCTCGTTCTTCCGGGTGATGCGGTGTTCAGCCACTACACAGCCGCGGCCCTGCTCCGCGTCCCGGTGCCGGACGAGCCGCTGATTCACGTGTGCACCGCGCAGGCGGTCGAACCCCGGATCGGCGGGGTCGTCGCCCATCGGATCCGGACGCTTCCGGAGACGGACGTGCAGAGTCACTACGGCCTTCCGATCACGACTCCGGGCCGAACGTTCCTCGACCTCGCCGGCCGTCTCGACTTCCTCTCGCTCCTCATCGCAGGCGATCCGCTCGCCCGCCTCGACCCGCGGGGCGTCTGCGGCCTCGCCGAAGCCGTCGCCCGGGGCACGGGCCGTCGCGGCGTCCGGCTCGCCCGCGCCGCGCTTCCGCTCTTGGATCCGGCGAGTAAATCGCCGGCCGAGACGAAGCTCCGCTTCCTGGTCGTCGTGACGGGCGGGCTGCCGAAGCCCGTGTGCAACGCCCCGGTGTACGACGATGGCGGCGAGTGGCTGGCCGAGATCGACATCCAGTGGCCGGACATTCTCTTCGGCCTCGAGTACGAGGGCGCGCACCACCGCGAACAACGGCAGTGGGAACTCGACATCAAGCGGGACGAAAACGTCCGCGACATCGACTGGGTCGTGATGAAGGTGACCGCGACCGACCTCTATCAACGCTCCGCCGCCACGCTGGAACGCATCAAGGACGGCTACGCCCGCCAGCTCAAGCGGCACCGTCGCCGCTGAGCCCCCGCCCCGAAAGCCCCGCTGAGCCCCGCTGAGCCCCGCACCGGCGTGTCGTCGCACGAAAGCGCACAACCGCAGGTCTCGTTGCGCGATCTCACCTGCGGTTGTGCGCTTTCGGCGGAAGAGGGGGCACCGGGCCTACACCGGCAGGACGACCTCGACCTCGGCGATGGTGCCGAGGGCCGCGACGACCGGGGAGTCCGTCTGGGCGCCGGGGGCGAGGGTCCGCAGCGTCCAGTCCCCCGGGCCGGCGAAGAAGCGGAACTGGCCGGTCGCGGAGGTCGGAACCTCGGCGGTGAACTCACCGGTGCGGTCGAGCAGGCGGACGTAGGCGTTCGGCACGGGCAGACCGTCCCGGGTCACGATGCCCTGGATGATCGCCTCCTTACCGACGTCGACGTTGGCGGGAAGCGCGGGGCCGCCCGGGGTCGCGCCGCACATCAGGAGACCCCGCCGTCGGGGCCGCCCGGCTCGTCACCGAGGGAGATCGGGACGCCGACCAAGGCGCCGTACTCGGTCCAGGAGCCGTCGTAGTTGCGGACGCTGGGCTCCCCCAGGAGCTCGTGCAGGACGAACCACGTGTGCGCCGAGCGCTCGCCGATGCGGCAGTAGGCGATCGTCTCCCGGCCGAAGTCGACCCCGGCGTCGCCGTAGAGCGCCCGCAGCTCCTCGTCGGACTTGAAGGTGCCGTCGTCGTTCGCGGCCTTGGACCACGGGACGTTCACCGCGGTCGGGATGTGGCCCGGGCGCTGCGACTGCTCCTGCGGCAGGTGGGCGGGAGCGAGGATGCGACCGGCGTACTCATCGGGCGAGCGGACGTCGATCAGATTCACCGAGCCGATCGAGTCCTCGACCTCCTGGCGGAAGGCACGGATCGAGCGGTTCTGCTCCTGGGCGACGTAGGTCGTGGCCGGACGCGACGGCACCTCGGTCACCTGCTCGCGGGAATCGAGCTCCCACCGCTTGCGGCCGCCGTCGAGCAGCTTCACGTCGCCGTGGCCGTAGAGCTTGAAGTACCAGTACGCGTAGGAGGCGAACCAGTTGTTGTTGCCGCCGTAGAGGACGACGGTGTGCTCGTTGCCGATGCCCCGCTCGGAGAGCAGGGCCTCGAACCGGGTCTTGTCCACGAAGTCGCGGCGGACCGGGTCCTGGAGGTCGTCCTTCCAGTCGATCCGGACCGCGTTGCGGATGTGGCCCTTCTCGTACGCGGCGGTGTCCTCGTCGACCTCGACGATCACGACATTCGGGTCGTCGACGTGGGCCTCGACCCAGTCGGCGGTAACGAGCGCGTCAGCGCGGCTCATGGCAGATGTCCTTCCGGATAAGGCGAATCGAGGGACGTCGCGAACGGCGCACCCCGGTCGGGGCGGCGCGCGACGCAGCAGCGCGGGAACGCGCGAAGGAACGCGGGTGCTGTGCGGCGATCAGACGCAGCGACACAAGCAGGTGGCCACGCGACACAGGTCGACCGCGCGCCGCTTGGTCAGAACTGCTGGTCGGGACACGCGGCCCATGCTACGCCGCGGCCCGGCGTCGGGAGGTTGTCTCACCCGGTGAGACGCCCCACAGCCCCCAGGCCGCCGTGATGTCCTCGCCCGACAGCCTGAGGTTCTCGCCGTCGAAACTGAACTCGATGCCCGCCTCGGTCGGACGAATCCGGATGTTCAGGCCCTTGGGGATCTCGCGGAGCGGGTACCGGATGTCCGGCATCAGCCCGGCCACCGGCGCCGCCGTGCCGTCGACGGACACCCGCTCGGGACGGATCACCAGCTCGTTGCCGCTGATCCGGGGCCGGCCCGACGCCGAGGCGGTCCGCGTCTGCCCGGCGAAGCGGACGGCGCCGCTGATCTTCACCAGGTTCTTGCCGCCGTAGGAAATGGTGACGCTGCGGGCCGCCTTCGTCGCCGCGGCATAGGAGATCCGTCCACCGCCGGTGATCGAGTCCACCCGCACCCCGCCACCCTCGCGTTCGACGCCCACGAGTGTCGCGGTGATCCGCTCGACCTCGATCTGCCCGGCGTCGGCGTCGCGGATGTCGACCTCGACGTCGTCGAACCGCTGGCTGATCAGCTGAGGCAGGAACGGGAAGCCCTTGATGTCGACCGAGGGCGAGTCCGGTGTGGCCAGGTTGTCCTGCACCTGACCGGCGACGATGCGTTGCACCACGATCTGCCCGCCCCGGTCGGCGACGAGCAACAGCCCAACGAGGACGATCGCGGTGATTACCCAGAACTTCGGTCGCAGCACGGTCCTATCCCACCAGCAGGCGGCCGAGCACGTAGGCAGCGGGCGCCGCGAGCACCAACGGCAGCGCCGACGCCATCACGAGCGCTGCCTCGCCGGACCGCCGCGCCTGGCGCGACGCCTGCCGCCGGGCCTGCCGGTTCGCGGCCCGCCCGGTCGCGGCCGGCGCCCCGGCCACCGCGGCCGCCACTCGAGCCGCCTCCGCGGCGACGTCGTAGGCAGTGAAGGTCGCGGCGCGCCGGCCCAGGACGGCGAGGACGGTGGCGCCTGCGGCCACGGCGACGACGTAGGCGGCGTCCATGCCCCCCGCGATCGTCCCGGCCGCCACGCCCGCGCCCAGGCCGACGACGAGCGCGATCGCGTCCGCCGGCGCGGCCGGGATCGGGGTGGCCGCGACGGCCGAGGCCGCCCCGGCAGCGACGATTGCCACCACCGTCACGGTCTCGCCGTGCGTGGCCGCCCGCTCGGCCACCAGGGCCGCGGCGACCACCGAGAGGGTGATCGCGGTCATCGTCGCGGTCAGCGAGGCGGTCACCCGGCCCTTTTTGTCCGTCCGCGCGAACTGGTGGACCAGCGCCAGTACCAGCGCCGGGCCGAGCACCCCGGCCAGCGGACCGAGCGAGATGTCCGAGCCGCGGTCGAGCATCGCGACATCAGCGGTGATGCCGGCCCCGATCGCCAGCAGTCCCCCGACCTCCCGGCCGGGTACGTCGAGCACGAGAAACCACCCGACGACCAGCAGGATCTGAGCGAGCGCCACCGCCACCGCGAGCGGCGCCTGGCCGAGCAGCGAGGCCCCGACGCCGACCGCGGCGACGACGAGGGCCAGCAGCGGGCCGATCACCCGCCGGCAAAGGGCGGCAGCACCTCGATCACGCCGCCGTCGGGCAGCTTCACCTCCGCGTGATCGCGCTTACCGACCGGGTCGGCGTCCACGACGTAGGAGCAGACGCTGATCACCCGGGCGAACTCCGGACCGTGGGCGGCGCGGGCGGCGTCGAGCGCCTCGCCCAGCGTCTCCGCGTCGTACGGCTCGCTGTCGGTGCCCGCCGCCGCTTTCGCGGAAGCCCAGTAGCGGATCGTCCCCTGTGCCATTTGCCCATCCTGCCTGGCTTTCGGTCCCGTTGCCGAGAGCGGGTCCGACCGGATCCGTCGCAGCGTTCACACCGACGAAACACGGAGCGTGTTTCCCTTGTTTCTTCCAGCGGCAATGGCGCCCCACGGATGTGGGATTCTTGAACTCGGTCATCCGCGCGTAACAGCGCCGCCCAGGAGGAGGCCACCCGCCGGTGAGCACCCTGCTGTTGCTCTCGAACTCGATGCAGCCCTCCGCCGAGGTCCTGCCGGCCCTCGGCCTGCTCCTCCACAACGTCCGTGTCGCGCCCTCCGAGGTCAGCGCCCTGCTCGACACCTCGCCGGTCGACGCGGTGCTGATCGACGGCCGCCGCGACCTGCCGCACGTCCGCGGGCTGTGCCGGCTGATCCGCACCACCGGAATCGACTGCCCGCTCCTGCTCGTCGCCACCGAGGGTGGCCTGGCCGCGGTCACCGCCGACTGGGGCGTGGACGACGTCGTGCTCAACACGGCCGGACCGGCCGAGGTCGAGGCCCGCCTCCGGCTCGCGATCGGCCGCCTGGCTGCCGCGGCCGCCGACGACGGCCCGGATGAGATCCGCAGCGGCGACCTCGTCATCGACGAGGCCACCTACACCGCGAAGGTCCGCAATCGCTTCCTCGACCTCACGTTCAAGGAGTTCGAGCTCCTCAAGTTCCTCGCCCAGCACCCGGGCCGGGTGTTCACCCGCGCCCAGCTGCTGCAGGAGGTCTGGGGCTACGACTACTTCGGCGGCACCCGCACCGTCGACGTCCACGTCCGCCGCCTGCGCGCGAAGCTCGGCAGCGAGCACGAGTCGCTGATCGGCACCGTCCGCAACGTCGGCTACCGCTTCGTCGTCCCGAACTCCCCGTCCGGTCGCGGCGGGGACATCCCGGCGGACCTCGACCTCGACCTGGGCACCGGCGACGAGGACGAGGGAACGTCCGCGGTCGCGCCCCCCGAGCAAAGAGGCGGCGGCGGACCAGCCTGATCCGATCGGCCTCTAGGGTCGGAGTCGTGTCAGGAACCACCGAGCTCGGGCCGCCGGATGCCGCGACCCGGGTCGGGATCGCCGAGCTGGCGGTCGCGGCGGCGCAGGTCGACGGCCGGGAGCCGTTCACCGAACAGACCCGGCTGCTGTTGGCTGCGGCCTCGCCCGACTCCACGCACGCCGTGCGCCGGGACGAGGCGGGTCGGGTGGTCGGGTACGGCCAACGCGACGCCGCGGGAACCGCCGAGCTCGCCGTGCACCCCGATGCCCGCCGGTCCGGTCACGGCCGGGCTCTGCTGGCGGCGCTGGACTCCCCCGACCTGCGCATCTGGTCCCACGGCGGTGGGCCGGCGGTGGCTGCCCTCGCCGCCGCCAGCAAGATGACCGCGGTCCGCGAGCTGTGGCGGATGCGCCGGCCGCTCCCCCTGGACGTCGCCGGGGACCCGCCCGGCCCGGTTCCGCTGCCGGCCGGGGTGCACGTGCGGACCTTCGTGGTCGGCCAGGACGAGGAGGCCTGGCTGGCGCTCAACGCCGCCGCCTTCGCCGGGCACGGCGAGCAGGGGCGGCTGACGCGCGCCGACCTGGACGCCCGCATCGCCGCCGACTGGTTCGCCGCCGACGGCTTCTTCCTCGCCGAGCGGCCTGCGGACGACTCCCACCAGGGCGTGTCACGCCCTGGTGGGAGGTCTCCACGGGAAAGCGGCGAGGCGAACCGGCTGGTCGGGTTCCACTGGACGAAGGTGCACCCGGCGAGCGGCGACGAGCCCGCGGCCGGGGAGATCTACGTCCTCGGGGTCGACCCCGGGGAGCACGGCGGGGGGCTGGGCCGCGCGCTGTCCCGGATCGGGCTGCGCCACCTGGCCGGCCTGGGGCTGGCCAGCGTCCTGCTCTACGTCGACGCGCACAACGCGGCAGCGGTCGCGGTGTACCGGCGGCTGGGGTTCCGGACCGAGGCGGTCAGTGTGATGTTCGCCCGGCCATCCGGGCAGGGGTGAGGATTCACCCGCAGAGCTCCTTGTGTTCATCCGTCGTTGGGATCGTGTGACGCTATGACCGTGCGTACCTCAGGGGAAGCCGCCGCGCTGCGCGCCGTGCCGCCGCCCCTGGAGATCCCCGACCTCCCCAACGGGGCCTTTCTCGACCGCGAGGCCAGTTGGCTGGAGTTCAACTCCCGCGTCCTGGAGTTGGCCGAGGACCGCACCCTGCCCCTGCTGGAGCGCGTGCGCTTTCTGGCGATCTTCGCCGCGAACCTCGACGAGTTCTTCATGGTCCGGGTGGCCGGTCTCAAGCGCCGCATTGCGGCCGGGGTCGCCGTCACCTCGGCCAGCGGGCACGCGCCCCTGGAGATCCTGGAGCAGGTCTGGGCCCGGTCCGGCGAGCTCGCGCAGCGGGCCTCGAGCTGCTTCCGGCGCGATCTGCTCGTCCGGCTCGCGAATGAGAACATCCACATCCTGCGCTGGGACGACCTGACCGACGAGGAGCAGAACAACCTGCACCGGTTGTTCCGGGAGAAGGTCTTCCCGGTGCTGACGCCGCTCGCGGTCGACCCGGCCCACCCGTTCCCCTACATCTCCGGTCTCTCGCTGAACCTGGCCGTCGTCGTGCGCAACCCGGCCACCGACCGGGAGAACTTCGCCCGCGTCAAGGTGCCACCGCTGCTGCCCCGGTTCGTCGCGGCGGGGGACTCCCGCTTCGTGCCGCTCGAGGACCTGATCGCCGCCCATCTGCAGGAACTGTTCCCGGGCATGGTCGTCGAGACCCACCACGCGTTCCGGGTCACCCGCAACGAGGACTTCGAGGTCGAGGAGGACGACGCCGAGAACCTCCTGCAGGCCATCGAGCGGGAACTGATGCGCCGTCGGTTCGGCCCGCCGGTGCGCCTCGAGGTCGACGCCAGCATCGACGAGGACGCGCTCGATCTCCTGGTCCGCGAGCTCGGCATCCACTCGTCCGAGGTCGTGGCCTCACCCGGGCCGCTCGACCTGTCCGGTCTGCACGCCATCGCGGACATCCCGCGCACCGACCTGCACTTCCCCACCTTCGTCCCGACGACGCATCCGCACCTGGCCGCCGTCGAATCCGCGAAAGCGGCCGACCTCTTCGCCGCGGTCCGCGCCCGGGACGTGCTGCTGCACCACCCGTACGACTCCTTCTCCACCAGCGTGCAGGCCTTCATCGAGCAGGCCGCCGCTGACCCCCATGTGCTGGCCATCAAGCAGACGCTCTACCGGACCAGTGGTGACTCCCCGATCGTCGACGCCCTGATCGACGCGGCCGAGGCCGGCAAGCAGGTCGTGGTCCTGGTCGAACTCAAGGCCCGCTTCGACGAGCAGGCCAACATCACCTGGGCCCGCAAGCTGGAACAGGCCGGCTGCCACGTCGTCTACGGCCAGGTCGGGCTGAAGACGCACTGCAAGCTCGCCCTGGTGGTCCGCGAAGAGGGCGAGCGGTTGCGCCGGTACTGCCACATCGGGACGGGCAACTACAACCCGAAGACCGCACGTCAGTACGAGGACTTCGGGCTCCTCACTGCCGACCCCGTCGTGGCCGAGGACGTCGCGAATCTGTTCAACCAACTGTCCGGGTACGCCCGCGGCACGTCGTTCCGGCGGCTCCTGGTCGCGCCGCACTCGGTGCGTAGCGGGATCGTGTCGCGGATCGAGAGCGAGATCGAGAACCACCTCGCGGGCCGATCGGCGCGGATCCGCCTCAAGGTGAACTCCCTCGTGGACGAGGTCACCATCGAGGCGCTGTACCGCGCGTCCAACGCCGGCGTCCCGGTCGACATCTGGACCCGCGGCATCTGCGCGCTGCGCCCGGGCGTGCCGGGGATGTCGGAGACGATCCAGGTCCGCAGCATTCTCGGCCGCTTCCTGGAGCATTCGCGGATCTTCTGGTTCGGCAACAGCGGCGAGCCTGAGGTCTGGATCGGAAGCGCCGATCTGATGCACCGTAACCTCGACCGCCGGGTCGAGGCATTGGTGCGGATCAGCAGCCCGGATCACGTCCAGGAGCTGACCCACCTGATGGACATCGCGTTCGCCCCGACGACGTCCGCGTGGCAGTTGGACCACAACGGCACCTGGAGCCGGCACCACCGCCGGGCCGACGGCAGCGATCTGACGGATATTCAGGAGCATTACATCAAGCTCAAGTCGCGTCGACGCACGGACGCGGACTGACGGCGGCCGGTGACGCAACCCCTGGTCGAGGTCGTGCGGGTCGAACCGGACGACCCCGCACGCGAAGCAATTCGGGCCGCTCTGGCCCGCAACGCCGGCAAGCTGACCCGGCACGAAGCGGGCGTGCGCGCCGGCACCCCGGACTCGGTGCGCAAGTTGCGGATCGCCGCCCGCCGCCTCCGCAGTGATCTGACGACCTTTCGCCCGCTGCTCGACCCGGTGTGGGCGAAGACGCTCGGCCAGGAACTAGGGACGTTGGCGCGAGGGATGGGCGCCGCGCGGGACCGCGAGGTCACACTGCACCGGCTCGAGCGCGACGTCGCGGTGCTACCGCACGGGGCCCCCCGGGCGGAGACGCTGGCGTTCCTGCAGTCGGTGCTCAGCACCGAGCTCGTCGCCGCTCAGCAGGTGGCGGTCGCCGCGCTCGATTCCGAGGGCACCGCTGCCCTGATCGAGGCGATGCAGGTCGCCGCGCGGGATCCGCGAACCACGTCCGAGGCCGATCGCAGCTGCCGGGAAGCCCTGCCTCCGCTGGTCGGGGTCGCCTACCGCCGGCTGGCCAAACGGGCCAAGCATCTGCACCTCGCCGCGCCGGGCACCGCGGTCCACGCGGACGCCGACGACGCGTGGCATGAGACCCGGATCCTCGCCAAGCGGGCGCGGTACGCGGCAGACGCCTGCGTGCCCGTGTTCGGCGAGCCGTCGCATCAGCTCTCCCTGCGGCTGACGGACATCACCCGGTGCCTCGGCGAGCATCAGGACGCCGCCATCGCCGCACACGCCGCGATCGAACTCGGCCGATCACCGGACTGTCCGTCCGCGGCGGCGCTCGGACTCGGTCTCCTGCACGGGGTCCAGCGTGAGGCGGTCCTCGCGGCGCGGGCCATCTTCGTCGACACGTGGCCGGACGTCGGACCGTTCGCCCGTGCCCACGAACAGCTCGCTCACTGAGACCGCGCGGACGCGGAGGGTGACCGCGGGGCCCCACGTGACGGAACTCGCAGCTCAGTTGGGGTATTCGGGCGGATCGTTAAGCCAGGGCCTCTGCACCGATCCACCTCAGATTCATCTGGCGTTCATTCCGGCAACGTTCCCTTGGCGGCGTACGGACCCGCCGGTCCGTGCAGTGCTGCCGCCCCGTCCGCACCCGCCGCGGACCGAACGAAACCGAGGCTTTGAATGACCCTTCCGACGACCCGCCGGCCGCGCCGGATGGCGGCCGCCATGGTCGCCACCGCGATGTGCGTCGGGCTTGCCGCCTGCTCCGACGACAGCGACGACCCGATCGCGACTGCGAGCGACAGCAGCCCGTCGACCTCGGAGTCCTCGGCCCCCGAGTCCGCCGACAGCGGGGATCAGCTCAGCGGCACCCTCTCGGGCGTGGGCGCCTCGTCCCAGGGCTCCGCGATGGAGGCCTGGATCGCTGCGTTCAACTCCAAGTACCCGGACGCCACGATCAACTACGAGCCCAGCGGATCCGGCGCGGGCCGCGAGCAGTTCGCCGCCGGCGCGGTCAAGTTCGCCGGCTCGGACGCCGCGCTCGACGACGACGAGATGACCAAGGCCAAGAGCGTCTGCGGCGACGTCGTCCAGGTCCCGCTCTACGTGTCGCCGATCGCGATCGCCTTCAACCTGCCGGGGATCACCTCCCTGCAGCTCAAGCCCGACACCATCGCGGGAATCTTCGACGGCAAGATCACCTCCTGGGACGACGAGGCGATCGCCGCCGACAACTCCGGGGTCGACCTGCCCGACACCGAGATCACGACGGTCCACCGCTCGGACAAGTCCGGCACCACCGAGAACTTCACCGAGTACCTCGAGGGTGCCGCCGGCGACGCATGGCCGCACGAGGCGAGCGGTGACTGGACCGCCTCGGGTGGCGAAGCCGCCCAGGGCACCTCCGGTGTCATCGCCGCGATCAAGTCGGCCGAGGGTGGCATCGGCTACGCCGACGCCAGCCAGACCGAGGGCCTCGGCGTGGTGAAGGTCGGCGTGGGCTCGTCGTTCGTCGAGCCGTCCGCGGACGCGGCCGCCAAGATCCTCGCCGCTTCCGAGCGGGTCGAGGGCCAGGGCGACGCCAGCTACGCCTACGAGCTCAACCGCAGCACCGAGGACTCCGGCACCTACCCGGTCGTCCTCGTGACCTACAGCCTGGCCTGCACCCAGTACGCGTCGCAGGGCGACGTCGACCTGGTCAAGGCGTTCCTGTCCTTCATCGTCAGCGAGGAAGGCCAGCAGATTGCCCAGGAGAACGCGGGCTCGGCGCCCCTGAGCTCGGAGGAGCGCGACCTGTTCCAGGCCGCGATCGACAAGATCTCGCTCAAGTCCTGACCGAACACGAAAGAAAACCGGGTGGCGGGTCACGGGGGCCCGCCACCCGACCCCCTGTCCGGCAACGATCGCGAAGAGGTGGGAATGAGCGTCGACGTCGGCGTACCCCCCGCTCCACCGCCCGCACCCGTTCAGCCCCACAAGCCGGTGGTCCGGCCGGGTGACCGCATCTTCTTCGGCCTCTCCATCGGAGCCGGGATCACGATCCTGGTCGTCCTGGCCGGGGTGGCCCTGTTCCTCTTCATCGAGGCGTGGCCGGCGATCACCGCCGACTCCTCCGAGCTGCCGGACCAGAAGAACCTCTTCGCCTACATCGCCCCCCTGGCGTTCGGAACGGTGCTCGGCGCGACGATCGCGGTGATCATCGCCGCCCCGATGGCGGTCGCGATCGCCCTCTACATCACGCACTACGCACCGCCCCGCTTCGCGGGGACGCTCGGGCTGGCCATCGACCTGCTCGCGGCGGTGCCGAGCATCGTCTACGGACTCTGGGGCATCTTCGTGCTCGCCCCGCACTCGGTGGGCTTCTCCCGCTGGCTCGACGCCCACCTCGGTTTTATCCCGTTCTTCGACGGCCCCGCCTCGTCGACGGGCCGGACGATGATGGTGGTCGGGATCGTCCTCGCCGTCATGATCCTGCCGGTCATCACCGCGGTTTCCCGCGAGGTCTTCAAGCAGACCCCGCAACTGCACCAGGAAGCGGCGTTGGCCCTCGGGGCCACGCGTTGGGAAATGATCCGCATGACGGTGCTGCCGTTCGGCCGCTCCGGCGTCATCAGCGGCGCGATGCTCGGTCTGGGCCGCGCGCTGGGCGAGACGATGGCGGTCGCCATCGTGCTCTCGACCGCAGACGTCGTCAGTTTCAACCTGATTGGCAGTCAGAACTCGGGAACGATCGCGGCGAACATCGCTCTCGACTTCCCCGAGTCCAGCGGCGTGAAGGTGAACGCCCTCATCGCCTCGGGTCTGGTGCTGTTCGCGATCACGCTGGCCGTCAACATGGTGGCCCGAGCGATCATCAACCGGCGGCGCGAGTTCTCCGGAGCCAACTGATGACGACGCCGAACCTGCCGCCCACCCGGCCCGACTACCCGCCGGTCGCGGTGCCGGACTATCCCCCGTCGGCGGACCTGCCGGACTACCCGGCCGACCCGATCGCGCTTTACGGAAACGGCAACGGCGTGCTGCTCACCGCTCCCCTGCAGGCGGCCCCCGAACTGCCGTCGAGATCGATCACCTCGGAACGGTTGCCCCAGTGGGCCGGCTGGGCGGTGCCACTCGGGTTCGCACTGGGTGGCGCGCTCGCCCTGCCCTCCGGCATCTCGCCGGGCATCGTCGTGCCGGTCGTCCTCGTCGTCGCGTCCGCGTTCCTCTACCTGTGGTCACGTTCCGTCGAGGGTCCGCGCTACGCCCTGGACCGCCTGGTGACCGCGGTGGTCACTTCGGCCTTCCTGCTGGCGATGATCCCGCTGATCTCGTTGACCTGGACGGTCGTCGACCGTGGCACCGGGCGCTTCGACTGGGACTTCTTCTCGGAGTCGATGCGCGGGGTCGTCGGGCCGGGCGGCGGCGGTTACCACGCGCTGATGGGCACGCTGATCGTCACCGGGCTGGCCTGTCTGATCTCCATCCCGATCGGCCTGCTCTGCGCGATCTACCTCGTCGAGTACGGCAAGGACAACCGCCTCTTCGAGATGGCTGACCTTCTTCGTCGACGTGATGGCCGGCATCCCGTCGATCGTGGCCGGGCTGTTCGCGTACGCGCTGTTCGTCCACATCGTCGGTCCCGGCGTCCGGATGGGCATCGTCGGTGCCGTCGCACTGAGCGTGCTGATGATCCCGGTCCTCGTGCGGGCGACCGTGGAGATGCTCAAGATCGTTCCCAACGAACTGCGCGAGGCCTCGCTGGCCCTCGGCGTCCCGACCTGGCGGACGATCACGAAGGTGGTTCTCCCGACCTCCCTGGGCGGCATCGCCGCCTCCGTCACGTTGGCGGTCGCGCGCATCATCGGCGAGACCGCACCGCTGCTGATCACGCTCGGCATCACCACCGGAACCAACTTCAACCCGTTCTCGGAGCGGATGGCGACGTTGCCGGTCTTCTCCTACACCCAGAACCAGACCCCCGGCATCGCGCGGAACGGCATGCCGCCGCCCGGCTTCGAGCGCGCGTGGACCGCCGCGCTGATCCTGATTCTGATCGTGATGGCGCTGAACCTGCTCGGCCGTCTGATCGCCCGCGTGTTCGCCCCGAAGACCCGCTGACGCGGAGAGGACCTCTGATGGCCAAGCGCATCGACGTCGACCGACTGAACATCTACTACAAGGACTTCCTCGCGGTGGAGGACGTCTCCATGAACATCGAGGCGCGCTCGGTGACCGCGTTCATCGGGCCCTCCGGGTGCGGCAAGTCCACGCTGCTGCGCTCGCTGAACCGGATGCACGAGGTGATCCCCGGCGCCCGCGTCGAGGGACAGGTCGTCATCGACGGGCAGGACCTCTACGCCGCCAATGTCGACCCGGTCGGCGTGCGGCGCTCGATCGGGATGGTGTTCCAGAAGCCGAACCCGTTCCCGACCATGTCGATCTACGAGAACGTCGCGGCCGGCCTGAAGCTCAACGGCCAGCGCCTGCGCAAGGCCACCCTCGACGAGCTCGTGGAACGGTCGCTCCAGGGCGCGAACCTCTGGAACGAGGTCAAGGACCGCCTCGACAAGCCGGGCGCCGGCCTGTCCGGCGGACAGCAGCAGCGCCTGTGCATCGCACGCGCCACCGCGGTGCAGCCCGACGTGTTGCTGATGGACGAACCCTGCTCCGCCCTCGACCCGATCTCCACCCTCGCGATCGAGGAGCTCATCACCGAGCTGAAGCAGAACTACACGATCGTCATCGTCACCCACAACATGCAGCAGGCAGCGCGGGTCAGTGACCGGTGCGCCTTCTTCAACATCGCCGGGACGGGCAAGCCCGGCAAGCTGATCGAGATGGGCCCGACCGCGAAGATCTTCTCGACCCCGAGCGTGAAGGCGACCGAGGACTACATCTCCGGACGGTTCGGCTAGCCGAACAGCGGGTTGAGGAGCCAGTAGGAGCAGGCGGCGACGACTCCGGCCGCCGGGATGGTGAAGATCCAGGCCATCACGATGTTGCCGGCGACACCCCAGCGGACGGCGTTGATCCGCTTGGTGGCACCCGCGCCCATCACGGCCGAGGTGATCGTGTGGGTGGTCGAGATCGGCGCCGCGTACACGAACGCTGTTGTGTAGAGCACGCTTGCGGCCACGGTCTCGGAGGCGAACCCGCGCGGCGGGTCGAGGTCGATGATGCGCCGCCCCAGGGTGCGCATGATGCGCCACCCACCGGCGTAGGTGCCCAGCGAGATCGCGGCGGCTGACGAGATGACCACCCACCAGGGAATGCCGTCGTCGGGGCCGACGTGATTGGTGGTGAGCAGCGCCAGAAAGATGACGCCCATCGTCTTCTGCACGTCCTGAATGCCGTGCCCGAGCGCCATCGCGGTGGCCGAAACCGTCTGCGCGATGCGGAAGCCACGGTTGAGCGGTCCCGGCTTGCCGCGGCGGAACACCCAGAGAATTCCGACCATCAGGAGGAACGACGCGAAGAACCCGACGACCGGCGAGATCACCATCGGGATCAGGATCTTCTCCCGGATGCCTTCCCACTTCACGCCGATGCCGCCCGCCATGGCCGCACCGATCAAGCCACCGAACAAGGCGTGCGAGGACGAGCTGGGCAGGCCGAAGTACCAGGTGACGAGATTCCACGTGATCGCACCGACCAGGGCGCCCATCACGACGACGAGGCCGTGCTGCCCCTCCGGGGTCTCGATGATGCCCTTGCCGACCGTGCTCGCGACCTGCGTTCCGAGGAACGCGCCGATGAAGTTCATGACCGCGGCCATCAGCAGCGCGACGCGCGGCGTCAGGGCACGCGTGGAGATCGAGGTCGCGATCGCGTTGGCCGAGTCATGGAACCCGTTGGTGTAACCGAAGCCGAGGGCGAAGAGAATGACGGCGACGGTGGTGGCGTCTTCCACCTGTCAGGATTCCTTGACCGCGATGCTCTCGATGGTGTTGGCCACGTTCTCGAAGGCATCGGCGGCCGCCTCAAGTTGGTCGACGACCTCCTTGAGCTTCAGCACCGTCAGGGCGTCGAACTCGCCGCTGTACAGCTTGGCCAGCAACCGGCGGTAGATCGCGTCGCCGGCGTTCTCCAGCCGGTTGATCTCGATCCAGTACTCGCGCAGATTCCGCATGGCCCGGAGGCGGGGCATGGCCTCCGCGGTGACCTCGGCCGCGCGTTCCAGGACCTCGACCTGATCGGCGAGCCCGGCGGGCAGGTCGACGATGTTGTAGAGCACCACCAGGTCGACCGCGGCCTCGATGGCGTCCATGACGTCGTCGAGGCTGGAGGCGAGGCGGTAGATGTCCTCGCGGTCGAACGGGGTGATGAACGAGGAGTTGACCTCGTTCATGATCGCGTGGGTGATCTCGTCGCTGGCGTGCTCGGCGGCCTTCATCCGGTCGCCGATCGCCGCGCGCTCCGGCGGCGTGGAGCCGAGCAGCTCGGTAAGGATCTTGACGCCCACCACGAGGTTCGCGGCCGAGGCCGCGAACATGTCGTAGAACGCGTTCGCCTTGGGCGTGACGCGAAACTTCACAGGGGTGACTCCGGTCCGGGGACGGGGATCGTGGCCGGCGGGATTCCTGCCGCCGGAATGCTACGCACACCCGCCCACCCCGATGTCGGCGGCTGCGCTCCGGCCGCGGCCGGCGGGATCTCTCTTAGTCAATCCACAGCCTGCGGAGCGTGACGTAGCCCCGGTTCTGCCGTTGATATGCATGGAGCACGGCTGTGTCCCAACAGCCATGCTCACGAACAGTCACCGTGCGGTTACAAATTCGGCCCGGCCGCTACGGTGTGAAACGTCCCGGTATTCCCGGCCGATAGTGCGATTAGGTCCACCATCCCCCTTGCACGGATCACACCCGCAGGAGTTTCCCAGTGCCCAGATCCCTTCGCAGCAGCCTTGTCCCAGGCGTTGCGGTTGCCGCCACGCTCGCCTTGACCGGGGGCATCCTGGCCGCCCCCGCAGCCGCGGTCGACACCGCCAAGAAGCCGAAGTTCGACATCAACAACGTCGGTTACACCGAGCGCATGCGCGCCGGCGCCATTGAGACCTTCTTCCACCTCCCGCGGGTCATCCCGCAGGACGTCGGCTACGCCCACGTCGCCCTGATCAAGGACATCCAGGAGGCCGAGCCGCGCTGCATCGCGGACGGCGCCGGCTACTGGCTCGACGACATCCTCGAGGAGGGCGTGCTCAAGGGCGGCGCCGCGCCGATCGGCGAGGGCCAGACCCAGACCGACGCCAGCCCCTACGACAACTTCACCCTCCACCGGGTGTACAAGCCCGCCACCCAGGCCGACGCGGCCTCCGGATCGAGTTCGGACCGGACACCGAAGCTCCCGTCCAACGGCAACGGCCCCCTGTGGACCTCGGAATGCGCCGCCGACGCCTTCTCCGGGTCCGGTACCGGCGACATCTTCAACGCCTCCGGCGCGCGCGTGGCCGGCAGCTCGATCTCCTCCGCGGTCGACCCCGCGACCGGCATCTACACCTCGACCGGGCGCGCCTACGTCACCAGCATCAGCGGTGCCTTCGACACAATCACGTCGATCATGCAGATCACGCACGTGCCCAACCAGGAGCCGAAGATCACCTACCGGATGTCGTTCTTCGACTCCGACGCCGGTCAGAGCGCCTTCGCCAGCGACGGCGTGACGTTCTTCGGTTCGGCCGTCCCGGCCAGCGAGTTCGTCGACCAGTTCAACAGCCAGTCGGCGGCGTTCTCGCAACAGGGTGCGGCGCTCGGCCCGGCGGGGCTGCAGATCCTGTCCCCGCAGGTCTACAACGACCAGGACAATGGCCTGATGACGATCACCGCCCCGGCGGCGGCGGGCAACTTCGGCCTGGCGTCCCGCGCCGGCACCATCGGTGAGAATTTCGGGGCCCGCTTCGCCGCCATCACATGGGTCGGCGACAGCGTCAGCGCGGACGCGCTCTAGCCCCAACGCTCCACACCGGTTTCCGGCGCGGCCCCTCCTGGGGGTCGCGCCGGACCTGGGGAAACGGCCGACCGCGACGCGCGCGGAGCGCGCCAGAATTCAGTAGCGAATGTCGCCGAAGGTGTCGAACTTGATGCGCGACACGGACAGGCCCTTCGCCAGCAGGCGGTCGATGGTGCCGCGGACCATGTCCGGGGACCCCGCGACGAAGATGTCGTGGTCGGTCCAGGAGCCGTGCTCGAGGGCGACGTCGGCGATCAGGCCCTGCTGTCCGTCGTAGCGGTCGTCGTGGGAGACGGCGGGAACGACCGTCAGCCAGCTGTTGTCGCGGGACAACGCCTCCAGCGCGGGGAGGTCGTAGAGCCCGTCAGGACGGCGGGCGCCGAAGAAGAGATGAACGCGGCGGTACCAGTTCCACCGGGCCATGTCCTCGATGATCGCCTTCATCGGCGCGAGGCCGGTGCCGCCGGCGATGCAGACCAGATCACGCGTCGAGGTGCGGTCGGCAACCATCGTGCCGGTGCAGTGGCCCAGGCGGACGACGTCGCCCACGCGGGCCTTGTTCACCAGCGCCTGGCTGACCCAGCCGGCGTCGACGCCGTGGACGTGCAGCTCGAGCAGGCCGTCCTTGCGGGGCGCGTTGGCGAGCGAGTACGAGCGCCACACCCGCGGCCACCACGGTGTCTCGATCGAGGCGTACTGCCCGGCCTCGTAGGGATACGCCTGGTCGGGCTTGAGCCACAGCACCGCGGCGTCACTGGAGCGCTGCTCGTGGGTGACGACCTCGGCCAACCACCAGTCCGGGGTGTCCAGCGCGGCGCGGCGGGAGGCCTCGATCATGGCCTCGGCGGCCAGGCTGTACGCCGCCACCCACGCGGCCTCGATCTCCGGGGTCCACGCGTCGCCCGCGTACCGCTTCAGCGCGGCGATCAGGGCACGGCCGACCGCTTCGTAGTGGGCCGGCTTGGCACCGAACTTGCGGTGGTCGCGGCCGAGCTGTTCGAGGAAGTTGGTCAGGAACTCGGGCCGGTCGATGCCCTGCACGATGCGGACGATGGCGCCGAAGAGGCGGTCGCGCTGGACGTCCATGAACGGCGGGAACATCTCGCGGACGCCGGGGTTCTCGATGAACAGGCGCGCGTAGAAATACCCCGCCACCTTGTCGGAGACCGGTTCGACAGCCTCGAAGCTCTCTTTGATCAGCCGCGGATCCAGCACCCCACGACGATACCCCTCGGTATTCGCCCAGAGATCATGAACGAGCCATTCAGGTCACGCCCGTCGGTGCAGGTCAGCGACCTATCGGGTCGTAACCGGACAAATCACCCGCGACCGACGGATGCCCTTCACCACCAGGCCTACGAGGCCCGCCGGGCCGTGCGCTCGATCGCGTCCAGCAGGACCGGCCAGAGCTCGCGCGGCATGTCATGGCCCATGCCGGGGATGAGGACGAGCTCCGCGCCGGGGATGGCCCGCGCGGTGGCCTTGCCGCCGGACACGTGGACGAGCGGGTCCGCGGTGCCGTGGACCACGGTGGCCGGCACGCGGATCCGGCCCAGCTCCGCCGTCCGGTCCGGGGAGTGCACGATCGCGGCCAGCTGCCGCATCGTCCCGGCCGGGTTCAGCCCGTAGGCGTAGGTGCGCCGGGCGCGGGCCTGCTGCCGCTCGAGGTTGGTCTCGTAGTAACGGGGTGAGCCGATGCGCCGGAAACCCTCGATGTTCCGGGCGACGTAGGCCTCCTCGCCCTCGGGGATCTTCCGGAACATGCGGACGAGCACCTTCGCCGAAATCCGGCCGACCCTGCGTGAGCCCGTCGACGACATCATCGACACCAGCGACCGGACCGACTCCGGATGCCGGATGGCCAGCAGCTGGGCGATCATCCCGCCCATCGAGACCCCCACGACGTGGGCCCGCTCGATGCCGAGGTGCGCCAGCAGCCCGGCGGCGTCGGCGGCCATGTCCTCCAGGGAGTACTCCGGGGGCACGCGGCGCAGATAGGCCGGGAGCAGCCGGGCCGGCGTCGTGCCGGGCTGCGACCGGCCGACGTCCCGGTTGTCGTAGCGCAGGACGCGGAAGCCGCGGGCGGCCAGGTCGGAGCAGAACTCGTCCTCCCACCAGAACATCGGGCCACCCAGACCCATGATCAGCAGGACCGGCGGAGCAGCGGGATCTCCGAACTCTTCGTAACAGAGCTCGACCCCACCGACACGCACCGTGACCGCAGTCATCGGACTTCCTCCCCGCTGTTCACTCCGACCTCACAAGTTTGCCCGAAGAATGCTCGCATCTCCGCCTGCGAGTCACGGTCGGTGACTTAGCCTCCAAGTTACGGGAACGTGTTAATCGTCCCCCGCGTCACAGCAGCGTCAGCACCACCCCTGCTCCACCGCTCGACCCGCAGGAGCCCGCGATGAAGTTGATTTCTCGCATTCCGACCGGAATAGGCACGCTCCTGTGCCCCGAGGGTTTCGCCGGTCCGCGCGGTACCCGCGCCCTGCTCGACGAGCGCCGGACCGTGATCGAGGGCCGCACGCTGCTGCGCGATCCGATCTGGACCGACCCCGCCACCCCGCACGGCGAACACCGCCCGGTGCTGCTCCTGCCGGGGTTCATGAGCGGCGACTACTCGATGGGCCTGCTCTCCCGCTGGCTGCGTCGCGCCGGCTACGCGCCGCTGCGTTCCCAGGTCCGCCTGAACGTGGAATGCTCCCGGACCACCCTGGAGCGGCTCACCCGACGCGTCGAGGTGGCCGCGCTGCACGAGGGTCGGCCGCTGACGCTGGTCGGCCACAGCCTGGGTGGCATCTACGCCAAGACGCTCGCGATGCGCCGGCCGGACCTGGTCCAGGGCGTCATCGCGCTCGGCAGCCCACTGCTGGCCCCGACCGCCAGCCACCGCCTGCTGCTCGCCGACGTCGCCTTGCTCAACGCGCTGAACAAGGCGGGCCTGCGCCGCCTGATGAACGCCGACTGCGTGCACGGCGAGTGCGCTGCGGATTCGCGCGCCGAACTGGCCGGGCCGTTCCCGACCGGGATGCCGTTCCTGTCCGTCTACTCCAGGACCGACGGGATCATCGACTGGAAGGCCGCTGCCGACCCGGCCGCTCAGCACGTCGAGGTCGACGGCAGCCACTGCGGCATGACCGTCAATCCGGCCGTCTACCGGGCGCTGGCTCTGCACCTGCCTGCCCTCACCGGATTGCGCGCAGCGCAGCCCGGCGCCGCCGCCTGAGGTTCAGCCCCACCGAAAAACAGAAATCATCCGGTTTCAGAACGTCGGAGCGAATTAACCGAAATCGGTCCCGCAGCGTCCAGAATGGTCCCAGGATGAGCGCAATCCAGGCCGGGGGGCTGTGAGGGACGATGGGACGATTTCGGGTCGGGTCGGCGACTGCACTGGTCGCGCTGCTCGCGACCACCGTCGGATCCGGACTGGGACCGTCGAGCGCGGTCGGGTCGACCGCCTTGAGTCCGGATGAGCAACTGCGCTCGGACACACTCACCACCGCCGTCGATGCGCTTCGTGCGCACGGCGGCGGTGTTGGTTTCGGGCGCGGCGGGGCGCAGGACCTCGGGGCGAACCTGGGCGTCGTCGTCACCGACGTCGTGAACGAGCCGTCCGGCGCGAGTCACGTCCGGATGGTGCGCACGTTCGCGGGGCTGCCGGTGCTCGGCGGCGACCTGGTCGTGCATCGCACCGCGGGCGGGGCCTGGGACGGCGCGAGCGCCACCTTCCGCGCGCCGATCACCGTGGCCCTGACCCCGGCGGTCAGCGCCGCGGCGGCCGGGCGGGCGGCGCTCGCCGCGGCGCACGGGATCTCCGGGGTGCTTCCGCTCGCCGCCCCCGGTCTGGTCGTCGATGCGGTCGGCATCGAACCGGGCGAGGCACCGGCGCTGGCGTGGGACGTGTTCACCGCCGGCACCCAGGCCGACGGCACACCCTCCCGGCGCCACACCTACGTCGACGCGGTCACGGGCGCTGTGCGCTTCGTGGACGAGGAGATCGAGAACGTCGACGGCACCGGCGAGTCCCTCTACGTCGGCCGCGTCCCGCTGAGCACGGTGCTGCAGACCGAGGATTACGAACTGCGTGACCTGACCCGCGGGGGCAACTACGTCGGCGACGTCGACAACCGCACCGACGACTGCCTCCCGATCCTGCTCCCGCTGTGCACCTCGACCGCGCCGGGCACGACGTTCACCGACGCGGACAACAACTGGGGCAACGGCAGTTCGTTCGACCGGCAGACCGTCGCCGTCGACGCCCAGTACGGCGCCGCGGCGACCTGGGACTACTTCCTGCAGGTCCACCAGCGCCGCGGTATCGCCAATGACGGCGTCGGGGTCTACAGCCGGGTCCACTACGGCACGAACTACGCCAACGCCTTCTGGAACGACGCCTGCCGGTGCATGACCTTCGGCGACGGCGACGGCAAGGACCTCGACGCGCTGGCCTCCCTCGACATCAGCGGGCACGAGATCAGCCACGGGCTCACCTCACGCACCGCGGCCCTGATGAACAACGGGGAGTCCGGCGGCCTGAACGAAGCGACCAGCGACATCTTCGGAACGATGATCGAGTTCTACGCGAAGAACACCGCGGACGTCGGTGACTACCTGGTCGGCGAGATGCCGCAACGCAAGGACACCCCGAAGGCCATCCGGTACATGTACCGGCCCAGTCTCGACAAGTCCTCACCCGACTGCTGGTCCGAGCGCGTCCAGAACCTCGGCGTCCACAAATCCGCCGGCATCGGCAACCACTTCTTCTACCTGCTCGCCGAGGGCAGCAAGGCCAAGACGATCTCCGGCGTCGCGTACCGCAGCCCGACGTGCAACGACGAACGGCTCGACGGCATCGGCCGGGACAAGGCCGCGGCGATCTGGTACCGCGCGCTGACGCTGTACTTCACCACCGCGACCGATTACTTCGGCGCGCGTGCCGCAACGCTCAAGGCGGCCGAGGATCTCTACGGTCCGCGCAGCGCGCAGGCCGTCGCCGTCGCGCTGACCTGGGACGCGGTCAACGTGATGCCGGGCCTGCGGCGTTAGGCGAGCAGGTCAGCCGACCTCGACCGTTTCGTGATGGATCGCGCCCTCGGTCTCGCGGAGCTCGCGGTTGGATCCGCCCCAGCGCTTGCTGATGATCTCGGCGGCGATGGAGATCGCGGTCTCCTCCGGGGTCCGGGCCCCGATGTCCAATCCGATCGGCGAGTAGAGCCGGCCGATCTCCTCCTCGGTGACGCCCTCGGCGCGCAGCCGCTCCAGGCGGTCGTTGTGCGTGCGCCGCGACCCCATCGCGCCGATGTAGGCGGCGTTCGTCGTCAGCGCGAGCTTGAGCACCGGGACGTCGAACTTCGGGTCGTGCGTCAGCACGCAGATCACCGTGCGCTCGTCGACGGCGCCGGCCGCGAGCTGGGTCTCCAGGTAGCGGTGCGGCCACTCGACGACGACCTCGTCGGCCTCCTTGAAACGCTTCGCGGTCGCGAAGACCGGACGCGCGTCGCAGACCGTGACGTGGTAGCCGAGGAACTTCCCGGACCGGGTGACCGCGGCCGCGAAGTCGATGGCGCCGAAGACCAGCATCCGCGGCGGCGGGGCGAAGGACTGGACGAAGACCGCCTGCTCGTTGCCGAGCCGCTCGCCGTCGGGGCCGTAGCGCAGGAGGCCGGAGTGGCCCTGGGAGAGCTGCCCCTTCCCGTCGTCGGCCACGGCGTCATCGAGCCGCTGGGAACCCAGCGTCCCGCTGTGCCGGTCCGGCCAGATGACCATGCGGGCGCCGATCCGGCCCGGCCCGGACACGACCGTGGCCACGGCGACCGGCGATCCGGCGTCGATCGCCGCGACGACCTCGGGGAACTCGGGGTACTCCGCGGGAGAGACGCGCTCGACGAACATGTCGATGATGCCGCCGCAGGTCAGACCCACCGCGAAGGCGTCGTCGTCGGAGTAGCCGTAGGTCTGGAAGACGCCCTGCCCGGAGGCCAGGACCTCCTGGCCGAGCTCGTACACGGCGCCCTCGACACAGCCGCCGGACACGCTGCCGACCGCTTCGCCGCCGGTCGAGATCGCCATCGCGGCCCCGGGTTGACGGGGCGCGCTCTTGGAGATGTTCACGACCGTGGCCAGGGCGAACGGCTCCCCGGCGGCGTACCACTGCCGGATGTCGGACAGAACGTCATGCATGGAACCTGAGGTTACCTAAGCAACACGCCTAAAGATTTGGCCGAGCGGACAGTCTGTCTCGGGTAGTTCCCAGGAAACGTCCAGTTCCACCGCATGGGATGGGGCGATCCGAGCGTGCGGGGAGGCACTATGAGCGACCTCGAGGACGGCGGCGGCACCCAGCGGCTCCTGGTGGTGGACGACGAGCCGAACATCGTCGAACTGCTCTCGACCTCGTTGCGCTACGCCGGGTTCGAGGTGGCGACGGCCCGGAACGGCCAGGAGGCTCTGGAGGCCGTCGGCACCTTCGCCCCGGACCTGCTGGTGCTCGACGTGATGATGCCGGACATCTCCGGCTTCGGGGTGGTCAAGCAGCTGCGGGCGACCGGTTCCACCGTTCCCGTGCTGTTCCTGACCGCCCGGGACGCCACCGAGGACCGGATCTCCGGCCTCACCCTCGGCGGCGACGACTACGTCACCAAGCCGTTCAGCCTCGACGAGGTGATCGCCCGGATCCGGGCCGTGCTCCGCCGCACCGCACGGCCGGAGCCTCCGACACCCCCGCGCCTGGTCTTCGCCGACCTCGAGCTCGACACGGAGACCCACGAGGTCTGGCGGGCCGGGCAGAGCGTCATGCTCTCGCCGACCGAGTTCAAGTTGCTCCGCTACTTCATGACCAACCCCCGCCGGGTGTTGTCGAAGGCTCAGATCCTGGACCATGTCTGGAACTACGACTTCAACGGCGAGGTGAACATCGTGGAGTCCTACGTCTCCTACCTGCGACGCAAGATCGACACGGTGGAACCGCGCCTGCTGCACACGCTGCGCGGAGTCGGATACGTGTTGCGCCTGCCCCCGTCGTGAGTCCTCGGGCTCGCCTGCGCGGCCTGTCCGCGCGGACCCCGCTGCGGGTCAAGTTGATGGCGGCCCTGCTGGTCCTCACCACCGCCGCGGTCGGCATCACCGGGGCGACCGCCACCGCCGTTCTGCGCAACTACCTGGTCGACCGCCTCGACAACCGCCTCGAGCTCTACACGAACACCGCGATGCCGTACATGAGTCAGCCGGTGCGGGCGCCGGGCTCCTCGGCGACCTCGGCACTGACGCTGCCGCGGTTGCCGAATCCGTACTTCCTGATCTCGTTCGACGCCGAGGGCAAGGAACTGCGCCGGGAGAACGCCCAGTTCGAGGCGCCCGGCGCGGCACCCCGCCTGCGCCCGATCACCCTGGCCGAGGCGGAGGTGAAGGCCGGCGCGCCCTTCGACGTGCCGGCGCTCGGGGGCGATCAGCCCGGCTGGCGCGCGTTGCTGACACCGCTGCCCGACGGGCAGGGCAGCCTGATGGTGGCGGTCAGCCTCAACGAGGTCGGCATCACCGTCTCGCGGTTGACGCGCATCCTGATCGCGGTCGGGCTCAGCGTGCTGACGTTGGTCGCAATCGCTGCGTACGCGATCGTCCGCAGCAGCCTGCGTCCGCTGCGTGAGGTCGAGGCCACCGCGCAGGCGATCGCGGCCGGTGACCTCTCTCGGCGCGTGCCGTCCCATCCGCACCGCACCGAGGTCGGGCAGCTCTCGGCCGCGGTCAATGTGATGCTCACTCAGATCGAGTCGGCCGTTCGCGAACGCGAAGGCTCAGAGGCGGACGCGCGGACCTCGGAGGAGCGCATGCGCCGGTTCGTCACCGACGCGAGCCACGAGCTGCGCACGCCGCTGACATCGATCCGCGGGTTCGCCGAGCTGTACCGCCAGGGCGCGGCCGCCCCCGAGCAGGTGCCGTCGCTTATCCGCCGGATCGAGGACGAGGCAACCCGGATGGGTCTGCTCGTCGAAGATCTGCTGCTGCTCGCGCGGCTGGATCAACAACGACCGCTGGAGCGGGTCCCGGTGGACCTCGTGACGGTCGCGACCGACGCCGTGCACGCGGCCCGCGCGGCCGACCCCGAGCGCCCGATCGAGGTCGGGGTGCTGGGCGGCAACGACCCGCCGGGCGTGATCGGCGACGAGGGCCGGCTACGGCAGATCTTCGACAACCTCGTCGGCAACGCCTGCACCCATACTCCGCCCGGCACGCCGGTCCGGGTCGGCGTCGGCACCGAGCAGAGCTCGGGCCGCCACTGGGCGGTCCTCGAGGTCGCGGACTCCGGCCCCGGTCTCTCCCCCGAGGAGAGCGACCGCGTCTTCGAGCGCTTCTACCGGACCGACTCCTCCCGCGCCCGCAGCACCGGCGGCTCGGGGCTCGGGCTCTCGATCGTCGCCGCGTTGGTCGCCGCCCACGGCGGTGACGTGACGGTGACCTCGAGCCCAGGCCAGGGCGCGGTTTTCAAGGTGCGGATCCCCGCCCTGTCCTGACGGGGTGTCAGGTGCCGATGACGCCCCCGCCGTTCTTGGTGATGACGACGGTGGAGGACCGCGGTGTGGTGATGCCGCCCAGGTTCGGCCAGGTGCTGCCACCACCCTCGCCGGGGTGCTGGACGTTGACGAACATCGTCTCTGAATCCGGGGTCGCGGTGATGCCGGTGATCTCGCAACCCTTCGGCCCGGTGAGGAAGCGACGGATCTCCGGGACGGCGTTGCTGCTGCCCGGGGCCGCGGCCGGGCGCGTGGCCAGGTCGGCGACCAGCATCTGGTTGTTGCACGGGATCGGCTGGGAGCCGTCGGTCTGGATCCAGAGCCGGCCGTCGTCGTCGGACCACAGACCGTCCGGAGAACCGAACGCGTCCGCGGGCTCGATCGTCGACCCGTCACCACTGGACGCCCCGGCGCCGGCCACCGCGACCAGGTTCCACACGAACGTCAGCGCTGCGTGGTCCTTGCGATTCTCCTCGAAGCACACGATGTGCCCGAACGTATTGGGCTTGCGGGGATTCGCCGCGGAAACCATTTTGGCGCCGTCAGTGTTGTTGGTGCAGGTGACGTAGACGCGTGAAGTGCGCGGGTTGACGGTGATCCACTCCGGACGGTCCATCGGAGTGGCGCCGACGGCCGTGCCGGCGAGCCGGGTCTTGATCAGCACGTCGCCCTGATCGGCGAATCCGTTGGCGGCGGTCAGCCCGCCCTTGCCCTGGATCAATGGGATCCAGTGCCCGGTGCCGTCGTCGGAGAATCTCGCGACGTACAGCGTGCCGTCGTCGAGCGGGCTGCGCCGCATCGCGACCTCGGACTTCCACGGCCGGCGGCCGACGAACTTGTAGATGTACTCGTTCACCTGGTCGTCGCCCATGTAGACGACGACCTCGCCGCCCCGAGCGGTCACCGCGCACGCGTTCTCGTGCTTGAGCCGTCCGAGGGCGGTCCGCTTGCGCGGGCGGTAGTTCGGCTTGAGGGGGTCGACCTCCACCACCCAGCCGAAGCGGTTGGGTTCGTGCGGGTCCGCGGCGGTGATCCGGAACCGTGGATCCTGCAGCGCCCACTTGTTGCGGTCGCCGCCGACGCCGTAGCGGGCATGCAGTCCGGCGGTCTCGGGAGAGAACCCCGTGCCGTCGACCCGGAAGTAGCCGTTGAAGTTCTCTTCGCACGTCAGGTACGTGCCCCACGGGGTGGCGCCGTTCGCGCAGTTGTTGAAGGTGCCCAACGGCGCGGTGCCCCTCGGATCCGCGGAAGTGCGCAGCAGGCGGTGACCGCGGGCGGGACCGGTGAACTCCATCGCGGAGTTGGCGGTGATGCGGCGGTTGTACCTGCCGCGGACCACCTTCCACTGCCCGTTCTCGAAGAAGATCTCGACCACGGCGACGCCATGGGCGGCCTGGGACTTGCGAATCATCTCCAGCGTCCAGGCGGTGTCGGCAGGCAGCACGCCGGTCGCCGACCCGGTGTGCAGGTACCTCTCGTCGACGGCCTCGTGATTCATCACGAGCAGCCCGTGCTTGTTGGCCATCCGCCCGAGGCCCAGCGGAAAGAAGTGCATCCCGTCGTGGTCGGTGCCCATCTGCTTCTCCTGGTCGGCAGCGGAGTTGCCGCCAGGAACGAAATCGGGGTACGGCGCCACGATCGGGGTGCCCCAGGGGAGAAACGGGGTCGCGGTGTAGCCGGCCGGCACCCGCACCGCGTCGTCCTGGCTCGGGGAAATCGCGGGAAAGCGGAGCAGGGGCTTCGGCGGGCCGGGCTTGCCGAGGCCGATGTCGAGGTCGAGCAGGCCGTTCCCGTCGAGCAGGCCCGCACGGGACGTGCCGGCGGCCAGGAAGCCGGCGGCGGTGGCCAGGCCGCCGGCCACGAAGGTGCGGCGACCCATGCGCGAAGCGACAATCTGCTGGAACCGCCGCTCGGTGGACGGGTTCAGCGAGGCGGTCTCGTCGATGGGATCGGGCGTGGGCAATTCAAGCTCCCAGGGCGTCGGGGTGGTCGCAACAGCGGATCACCCCGACGGTCCCCGCGCTGCGCGACCAGAAGGCACAGCGCGGGTGAACAACCGACGTATCGCAAGCGCCGGACCGGCGCCGGGGCTAGAACGCCGGCGGGATGCTGTCGCCCTTGCCGCGGCGGCCAAGGGCCATCCCCCCGATGCCGCCGGCGATCAGCGCCAGCACGATGCCGGCGATGGCCAGACCGATGGCAGCGTTGACCTGACCGTTCGAGGGCCCGTCGGAGGATTCGCTCGCGGCCGTGCGGGCCTCCAGTGCGACGGTCTTGGCCTCGTTCGCCGCGGCCTGGACCTCCGCCATCTTCGCCGTGTCGGCGGCCGCCGCGGCGGGGGTCGTGGCCGCGCCGTCCTTCGTCAGCTTCAGCACGGGGGCGGGCTTCTCCGGCTCCTCGGTGGACCCGGCGGCGGCCTCCTCGATCCACCGCACGATCTCGCCGCCCTCGTACGTCTGGAGCGCCTTGAACACCATCTGGTCGGCCTCGGGCAGCGGTCCGACGCTGATCGGGAAGTTGTCGAACTCACCGGGGGCGATCCGGGTACCGCTCTCCGCGGTCCAGGTGATCTTCGCGACCCGCTCCTTGACCTCTTCGCCGTGCACGGTCAGCGGCTCGGCGATGGCCGCCTTCTCGACCGCGACGTCCCAGCCCGGCTTGGGCTGGTAGGACACGCTCGCCACCGGCTGGTCGGCGGGGAACTCCACCTCGAGCTTGGTGGTGCCCGCGTCGTCGCGCTCGTTGGGGACCTTGAAGGTCAGCGTCGCGTAACCGCCCTGGACGGCGGTGCCGGGCTGGACGCTGACGTGGGCGGCCGCCGGGAACGCGGCCAGCCCCAGGCCGGCGAGGGCCAGGGCGGCGGTGGTGAGGACTCGTCGCATGGTGCAGTCTCCATCGTGATGGTGGTGCGGGATCAGGCGGGGGCGAGCAGGATCTCCACCGTGCCGACGCCGGCGTCGGTCTCGGTGGTGCGGACGGTCACGGTGACCGTCCAGGTGCCGGCCAGCAGCATCGACGTGGCGTCGACCGTGAATCGGCCGGCCTCCGCCCGGACGGGCGCGAGGGTGATGGGGGCGATCTCCGCCTCGGGCAGCGCCGCGGTGACGCCGACCTCCGGGGGATCGACGAGCTCGCCGGACAGCGAGCGGATGGTGAAGGTCAGGACGGCGGAGCCCGCCCGGGCGGGGTCGGCAACGACCTCGACCCGGACGTCGTTCGGCAATTCGACCGAGGCGGTCACCGGCTCCGCCGCCGCGGGGGATCCGGAGCCCGTGCCCGAGTGGCCTGCCCCGGAACTGTGGTTCGTGAAGTGGTCGGCGCCGTGCTCGGAGTGTCCGCCGCCGGGCGTCGTGACCACCAGGGCGGACGTGGCGGCCAGGACGGCGCCGGCGAGGGCCAGTTCCAGTCCGACCGAACGCCGCAGCTGCGCGATCCCGCTCCGCGGTTCGTGCGACTCCGCGAGTGCCGCGCCGAGGGAGGCGCTGACCAGCGGTCGGGCAGCGCTGGTCGCCCGGACCAGGCGCCGGCCGAACTCGGCGAGCGCCAGCAACAGGATGAGCCCGCCGATCTTGACCAGGACCCAGCGGCCGTAGGTGGTGTCGAAGAAGGCGTCCAGGGAGCGCAGTTCGCGCCAGGCCTGGATGCTGCCGGTGACGGCGAGCGCGGCGACCGCGGTCATCGCGATGGGGGACCAGCGGGCCAGGACCGTCGCGCAGTCGGCGGGGGGACGTGGCAGCAGATGGACGGCGAGCACCAGAAGCCCGCCCAACCAGACGGCGACCGCGCCGAAGTGCACCACGTCGACGGCCATGGTCAGAGCGGGGTACTCCCCCACCGCCGGGTGGCCGGACCGTGCGAACGTGACGAGGACACCGACCGCGGCGGCCGCCGCGAAGGGCAGCGCGAGAGCGAAGCGCAGGGAGAAGCCCAGCGCGATCAGCACCAGGGCCACGAATCCGAGGCGCGCCACCGCAGCTTCGCCGTAGGTGGTGTCGAGGACGGTGTCGATGTCGTCGAACCCGCCGCCCAGGCCACCGCCCGTGCTGCGGGCGGCCTGCAGAGGCAGGCTCGCCAGCGCGGTCAGGGCGACCAGGCCGGCGCCCGCGAAGGTGAGCCGGCGCAGCAAGGGATCGACAGCCGCACTCCGCCGGCAGAGCACGACGAAGACGGGGACGCCGATCAGCAGCAGCACGCCGACGTAGCCGCCCCAGCGGTTGATCCCGCCCAGTGCGGAGACGACGGAGTCGCTGCCGGCACCGACCGCATCGGCGACCGTGGTCGCCGACGCCGCCGTCGCGGATTCCCCGAGGGTGAAGGTGATCGCTCCGGCGACGGGGTGCGAGTCGCCCGAGATCACCCGGTACACGAAGACGTAGCCGGCGTCGGGCAACGACTCGGGCAGCGGCACCCGCAGGGTGTTGCCCTCGACGGTCGTGCGGCCCAGCGCCGCGACCGCGCCGTCGGCGGCGAGCAGCTTCATGGCGCCGGGAACCTGCGTGACGGATTCAGAGAACGTCACGGTGAGCTCGGCGGGCGCGGTGTCGAGCGCGGCGCCCGACGCGGGGCTGGACGAGATCAGTTCGGCGTGTGCCGACGCCGGGGCGGCACCGGCGATCCCGCCGATTCCCCACGCGAGCAGAAAAAGCAACAGGGCGGCCAGTCGCGAGTTGCGCCTGCCGCCCGCCCCGGAAGGGCGCGATCTCACGCCGCTCGCCGGACCCGCACCGGTCTGCCGTCCGCGTCGACCGTGCGGGCCGGACGTGGGCCGGGGTGGTGCTCGGCGCGCTCGAGGCGGGAGATCGCCACGAGCACAACCACCCCGGCCAGCACGATCCCGTGCGGCCATTCGCCCGAGAGCTGAGCCGCCCCGTCAACCAGGTGACGGGTGGTCACCAGAGCGGTCAACACCCCGGCGATACCCAGCATCGGTACCAGCGCGCTCGCCCGCGCCGGCTTCATGGCCACCGACAGGAACCCGACCCCGACGGCGATGCTCCACGTTCCGAGCTCACTGCCGGCGTGCCAGCGCCCGAGCAGGTCCGGCGACGCCAGACCGATCTCCAGCGCCGCGATCAGCACCAGAACCCCACGCAGCACGAGCGTGAGGCTGACCCACGGCCGGCGGTCGGCGGCTGCAGCGGTGAGGATCTCGTCGGTCAGGTCCGGAACCGGATCGGCTGCTCGCAGCCGCAGGCCCCGGTGCAGGCTCTCCAGCGCCGCGGCGTGGTCGCAACACGCCGCGCAGCCGGTGAGATGGGCGTCGAGCAGCGCTTCGTCCACTCCGAGCGGTTCGGAATCGAGCCGCGCCGAGAGAGCGTCGCGCCAGCGCTCACAGTCCATGTCGAAGGAGTCGCCCCCGGCCGTCGCCGAGTTCCCGACCCACGCGGAATATTTCCGTCCGGCCGCTGATCTGTCAGCGATCTCGACTAACTAACTTTAGAAACAAAATGCAGCACAGCGGAAACCGGGCCCTTACACAGCACGATTAGGCTCGGTGTCCAGCACTCCAGGAGGCCCCCCCTCATGCGCGACGACGACATCACCGCTGACGCCCTCGCGGCGGGACGCGGTGACGGAGACGCCCTCACGGCGTTCGTGCGCGCGACCCAGGCCGACGTCTGGCGCTACGTGGCCTACCTGACCGACCGCGAGCACGCCGACGACCTCACCCAGGAAACCTTCCTGCGGGCCCTGCGCGGCCTGCGTACCTTCCGCGGCGACGTCCCGGCCCGGGTCTGGCTGCTCTCGATCGCCCGCCGGACCGTTGTCGACCACTTCCGCAAGCAGGGCCGCACCCCCACCGTCGCCGCCAGCCTCGATCTCGACCCCACCGTCGTCGACCGGATCGCACCGACAACGCCCGACCCGGCCGGCGAGGTGACGCTGCAGCAGCTGGTGGCCGGGCTCGACCCGGACAAGCGCGCCGCGTTCGTCCTCACCCAGATCAACGGCCTGTCCTACGAAGACGCCGCCGCGGCCTGCGGAGTGCCGATCGGCACCATCCGCTCCCGGGTCGCCCGGGCGCGCGAGGATCTGCTGGTCGCCATGCGGAGCGACGCTCCCGCCGTCGAGACGCCGGCGCCGGCCCGCCGCCTCCGCCGCAGCCGCTGACCACGCGGGTCACCCCTGCTGCGCACTCACTCGGAGAAGAGCAGCGAGAGCCCACCGAGGGTGTACGCGATCATCAGCACCATCATCGGGAGCTGGCCGAGCACGGCGGTCCTGGCCGGGAAGAGCCGCACTGCCCGGTCGTGAGCCGCGAACACGCCCAGGATGTGACCGATCACGATCGAGACGACCTGGATCGTGGAGATCGCTCCGACGGAGATGACGGTGTAGTTCACGGTCCAGTCGGCGGTGCCGAAGATGTTCGAGCCGTCCACCATCGGGTCGGAGGCGTAGATGATGGTCTGTTGCCCGGCGAAGACCAGCAGTGAGAAGTAATGGGCAATCAGATAGCCGACGGCGATCGGGATCAGCGAGTGGGCGAAGGCCGTCGCGGTACCGGCGGGTCCGCGACGGGTGACCAGCCCCGCCAGCCATGACGCGGTACAGAACGCCGCGGTCACCGCACCGATCGAGATAACCAGCGCAAGGCTCGCCAACGTCTGTGGCGAGAGCTCGGAGTCGAAGGTGCGGTCGTACCACCACGTCGTCGAGGTGAACGAGTCGAAGGCGGTCGATCCGAGCATCACGCCGAGCATCGCCACCAGACCGGGGCCCTCGGGCGTGCTGTCCAGGTTGTCGAGCGGGTTCCGCAGCACGATCGCGCCGTCGGAGCGCCGACCCAGCGGGGAGAGCCGCCCGATCAGCGCCGAGAACACCTCGAAGCCGTCGCACCGCGTGAACCAGCGCTGCCCGAACGCCATCGCGCCGAGCAGGTTGGCGCCGGCATAGAGCGAGAAGTACGTCGTGAGCGTGCCGGTGGAGTCCCGGTTGTTCGCGCACAACTCGAGCCAGACGAAGGAGGCGAGGCCGGCCGCGGCCGGCCAGTAGCCGACCCAGCGCGGGAGCACAAAAGGTGGATCGTCAGGGCCGAGGCGCAGCAGCTTGCAGATCAGCAGATGGATCGTCCGCAGCGGGTTGAGCATCCGCCAGACCGGCCCGAACAGCAACGAGGCCGGGACGAGGCCGACCCAGAACAGGACATACACGAATCCGGCGGTCGGATTCCTGGCCAGGTCCGGTCCGGCCAGCGCGGCCCAGCCCACGAAGGCCGTCAGGGCCAGCCCGAGCACCCGCAGCGTCCAGCGCAACTCCACCGAGTCGACGAACTCCCCGAGGTTCCCCCCGAGCGACCGGCCGGACGCGGCCCCGGACAACCGCGACGACCGCCACCGCAGCGCGAGCACGCCGAAGGAGATCGCGAGCGCGAGCAGCGCGCCGGTGAGCGCGTACCCGAACGGCAGCGGCAGGTCCTGCCGCGAGCCGACGCCGTGGGCCAGCAGCAGGTCGGACCCGCCGCCGGCGACGGGTCCCGTCATCGCGCGCCCATTTCGGTTACTTGACCTGCAGGTTGAACAGCACAACCTCGTTCTCGTGCACCTCGACCTCGTAGGAGCCCGCGGCCAGGTCGATCGTGAAAGTTTTCGTCACAGTCTCGCCGGCGTCCACCTCGATGTACTCGTCGAGACCGTGGATGTGGATCTCCTGGTCTTCGTCCGAGGTGATCACCAGCGTCAGCGTGTCGCCCCTGGCCACGGAGACCGTCGGCCCGACCTTCTCGGACGGCTTGCCCTGCACGAGGTTGATCTCGACGGTCTCGCCGTCCTCGGCGTCGGCGGAGGCGCTCGCCGACGAACTGGCACTGGGCGAGGAACTGGCCGACGGACCCGGTGTCGACCCGATGATCCCCGCCGGGGTGGGGGTCGGGTCCTGGGCGGCGCTGTCGTCGTCGTCGCCGCAACCGGCGAGGACGAACAGCAGCGAGGCGGCGAGGGCCGCGGCGGCGGTCCGGGGCGCGGGGCGGTTCATGGGGCGGTCCTTCCGGAGGCTCTGGTGGCACCCGCGAGCACCGGATGCCTTCCTACCGGTCGTCCGCGGGCGGGAACGAGTTCCCCGCCTATCGTGTCGGGCCCGTCACAACTCCCAGACGCGGCCCTGCGCGATGCCCGACATTCCCGTCCAGAGCAGCTGCATGAGGTGCCGGGCGGTCCGCTCCGGAGTGAGGTCGGGGTGCCGGGTCCGCCAGCGGGTGATGCGTTCGCCGGCGCCGCTGATCGCGGCGGCGATGAGCTCCACCTCGACCATGTCGTCGGTGTGCCCGGGCGGGGCCTGGGTGAGGATCAGGCCGGCGATCAGTTCGGTGTGCTCGGCCCGGATCGCTTCGATCTCCTCCGCGGCGGGGCCGAACTCCAGCAGTCCCTCGTCGAGGATCATGGTCCACAGCGCGGGGTGCTCGTCGATGTAGCGGAACCAGCCGACCAGACCGAGGTAGAGCTGCTCGTCCGGCCGCTCGCCCGTGCCGACGCCGGCGAGGATCGCGGCGCGCATGCCGTCGCGGGACCGGCGCAGGCACGCGAGGAACAGCCGCTCCTTGGAGCCGTAGTAGTGATAGAGCATCGGCTTCGAGACGCCGGCCCGGGCGGCGATGTCGTCCATCGACGACGCCTGGTAGCCGAGTTCGCCGAAGATCTGCTCCGCGACGTCGAGCATGAGGGCCTCGCGCTCCGCGCGGGGCATCCGGCGTCGGGTCGGGCCGGGCAGGTCGGCCTCACCCCGGTCCGTCAGGCTCACGGCTGGTTCCTCCCGAACGCTCGATCCCGCAAACCTTACCGTCGATAACTTACGCAAAGTAAGTTACACGGGAGGGCCGTCCTCGGCATCAACCGACAGGCAATAGGCTCCTCGCGTGACCGACCTGGCGGAGATCTCCTCGGCGTCGCCGCCCGAACCCGAGCGCATCGATTACGCCTCCTTCGGTGCCCGCTTCTTCGATGTGCTCGTCACCTCGGACCGGGTCGCGGCGGCGATCAACTCCGTCCTCGGTGCGGAGGACTTCGCGATCGGACCGGTGCCGATCGGCCCCGGCCGGATCGCGCGCCTGACCGTCACCGGCGAGGTCGGCAAGGTGACCGCCCGCCGCCGGGGACGCGAGCCGCTGCGGTTCCGGCTGACCGTGCCGGTCGAGATCGACCTGGTCATCGAGATGGGTGGCGCGGACAACCGCTTCCACGGCCAGGTCCTGATCGGCCTGGACGTGACCGCCCGCGCGGCCTTGCCGCTGGCGCTGGTGTTCGAGGTCGCGCCACCCGCGCCCGAGGACATCAAGGTGACGCTGGCCGCGGACGGGCTACGGGCGAATTTGCTGCGCACCCTCGCCGGCATGGACGAAGAGGTCGCCCGTTACGTCCTGCGGTACGTGACCCGCGAACTGGACTCCCCCCGGGTACACGATGCCTGCCGGATCGACGTCGCCGGCGCGGTGCAGGGCGTCTGGTCGGCTCGGTACGGCTCCCGGCGCGGGCGCGACTGACTCGGCCCAGAAGGGCTCGCCCACGCGGCGCACCAGCGCGGGATCCGCGGCGACCCGGACCAGAAGTCCGGCGAACGCGAACAGCCAGTAGGTGTCCGCGGTGAGCCCATTCGTCAGGGCGTTGCCGAGGAAGTTGCCGGCATGCGGATCCATCGCGAGGAACATCCACGCCATCGCTCCGGCCATGACCGCCTGGCCGGCCCGCGCCAGCGGCAGCGGCGGGATCGGCCGCAGCGCACCGAACGGCACTGCGCAGCACCGGGTCAGACTCGGGTCGGCGACGCCGTAGGACCAGCCGATCGCGGAGGCGCAGTACCAGGCGATCAAGGCGTAGGTCGCGAACCAGACGCCGCGATCGACCAGCTGGAACATGTACGCCATCGCGGCCATGTCCAACGTGACGAGCAACCACATCGCGCGCACCGGACGCACGTCGTTCCACGCACCGGCCAGCGCGAGCAGCCCGACGGCCGCGGCTCCGGCGAAGAGGACCACGAGCGCGCGGGCCGGGACCGGCGGACTGCCGGCCCAGGGTAGGAACATGTAGATCATGCCCAGACCCATCAGTGCGTGGGCTCCGCTCCAGGCCCGGGCCTCGCCGCGTGCGAAGCCGGCGACCATAAAGTGACTAGCCGTCACCGCACCCAGCGCCAGCACCCAGATCACCGAGAGCCAGAGCGGCAGGATGTTCAGATACGCGCCGCCACCACCGCCACCACCGTGGTTGTGCATCAGCTGTTCTCCGTCCGGTCGCCGGCTCCGACGCTCACGGGCACGCGCTCGTCCTCAGCAAGTCCGAAGGCCCGCGCCACCGGCGCGATCCGCCGCATCACGAGGAACTCGAGCAGGACGATGACCACCATCGACAGGCCGAGCAGCGGAAACAGCAGGCCGAGGCCACCCATGAGCAGGAAGATGCCTACCCCGATGCGGCGGTTGGGTTCGCGGCGGGGGGAACCCACACCCTTCGGCCGCCGCTTGCGCCACATCACCAGCGACGAGGCGACCGAAACCAGCAGCGACAACGTGCCGGCCAGCGCGATCATCTGACTCCAGATGCCCCAGGCTCGACCCTCGTGCAACGCGATGCCCCACTCCACGGCCTGCGCCGAGGCAGAGGCGTCGCCGAAGGTCACGGTCTTGAGCACCTGGCCGGTGTACTGGTCCAGGTAGGTTCCGCCGAGGTCGGTCGGGCTGCGGTTCGTCTTGCCGTCGGTGTCGTACCACTTGCCGGCGAACCAGCTGGCCTCCGGATCGTCCGCGGCCGGCGGGAACACGTACAGGCTGCCGGATCCCAGCGCCTGCTGAGCATTGGCGATGACGGCATCCATCGGTGCCGGCGTGCCGGGGGCCCAGCTCAGGCGACCGCCGTCGTTGACCGCGGTGCCGATCAGGTCGGGACCGGCGACCGGGCGCTGCGAGGGCGACGTGATCGGCAGGTTCCCGAACAGCCACGGCGACTGCCCGTTCGGCAACTCGTCGCGCATCACCGACGGCGCCTCGGCCTCGGCGTAGTAGCCGTACTCGACCGGGTGCCCCATGTCGGCGACCGCCGAGTTGAACTTCGCTCCCCATACGCCGGTCCAGACCAGGCCGGTGATCATGAACGCGAAGATGAAGAACGCGAACAGCACCCCGGTGACGGCGTGCAGGTCGCGCCAGAAGACGCGTTTGTTGCGCTCCCGCTGACGACGGATCGTGAAGGCCGCGCGGACGCTCTTGCGCTTGCCGCGCGGGTACCAGAGGTAGAGGCCTGTGACGAGCATGACGATGGTCCAGCCGGCCACGATCTCGATGAACGCGTCGCCGTACGTGGCGAACTTGCCGGTCAGGAAGTCGCCGGTGACCAGCGTCCCGTGGAGCTCCTTCGAGATCTGCAAGATGTTGTTCGGCCCCTTGGTGCCGGTGACCTCCGCGGTGTACGGGTTCACCCACACCGCGAGGGTGCTGCCGTCCGCCTTCGTGATCTCGAACTGCGTCGCCTTGGTCGGCTCGTCCGGAGTGTGCAGGGCGTCGATCGACGCACCGGGGAAGCTCCGCAGGACCGCGTTGCTCTGCTGCTCGTAGGACACCGCCTGCGAAGCCGGAGTCACGTTCATGTACTTGCCGTACATGAGGTCGTTCAGCTGCGGCTTGAACAGGTAGATCATCCCGGTGACCGACAGCAGGACGATGACGGGAATCGCGAACAGGCCCGCGTAGAAGTGCCAGCGCCACACCGCCCGGTAGAGCGACCGCTGGCGTGCGGTCTGGGCGGGCGAGGGAGCGGCGGGCGCTTCGATGGCCATGGAGATCAAGTCGGCGGCGGGAGCCGTTCAGTTCCCGCCGCCTGCGAAACGTTTGTGTTTCCGCTGCGGGTCGCCCGGCTACGCGGTCGGTGCGGGGGTCGGTGTCGGCGTGGCCGGGGCGGCGGTCGACACCGGGGCCGGTTTCGAGATCGACGGGCCGTAGTTCGGATGCCCGGAGAAGCTCACGCGCCAGGAGCCGGACTCGCGAACCGGGACCTTGTCGAAGGCGACGTTGCCGCGGGCGTCGGTGGTCCCCTTGGCGACCGTCGTGAACGTGCTCTGGCCCTTCGGCGCGAACTGCAGCCTGACGTCGCGGCCGGTGAAGGGCTCCCACCCCTTGCTCGGGCGGAACCGCTCGAGGAGCGCGGTCGCGGCGAGCGCGCCGGTGGTGGGGTCCACCTTCAGACCGAGCTTGTGCAGCCGGGTCTTCTGCAGCACCCGGAAGTTCGTGTAGACCGCGTCGGGGTTCGTCGTGTTGCTCGCTTCGTCGGTCGCGAACGCGCGGACGGCCCACGTTCCGGTCTTGACGTTGTTGGGCAGGCTGACGAGGCCGGTCCACACCCCCTCGACGGCACTGCCGCCGGTGCGGGACAGGCGGAACGCGCGGCCACTGGAGTCCGACGGGTCGTACAGGCCGAGCGTCACCCGGTCGACGCCCACTCCGGTGTCGGAGGCACGCACCGCGACCTTGAAGGAGGTGCGTCCGCCCTTCCTCGTACTCAGCACGACGGGGGAGGGATGAACGGTGATCGCGCTGATCACCGGCGCCGCGGTGTCGGCGGGCCGCCTCGTCGCCGCCGCCGCCGGGGTCGCGATGCCGGCGAGCGCCAGCGCGGTCACCACGGCGAGCGGGGCGAGGCGCGAGGGACTGGGACTCATGCGGGGACCTCCGGTGAGCGGGACCGGCGAGCCGGCGTCCGCACCTGAACGAATATCACTTCAATCACTCTGACTCTGTTCTGTCACTTCCGCAACTGATACCAGGAATCCGCCAGCAAGATCGCGCCGGAGTGCCGCCCGGGCCCGGCGGGTTGGAAGAATGCCGAGCGTGTCCACGCCCCCCAGCCACATCGCCAACCGCTACCGCTTCGCCGAGACGCTCGGCCGAGGCGGGATGGGCGAGGTCTGGCGGGCCTTCGACGAGCGGCTCAACCGGTACTGCGCGGTCAAGGTGCTGCGGCAGACCCAGGACGGCGCCACCGTGGAGCGCTTCTCCCGGGAGGCGCGGACGCTCGCCTCGATCCGCCACCCCGGCGTGGTCATCGTCTACGACTACGGGGTCGACAACGACCGGCCCTATCTGGTCATGGAGCTGCTGCCGGGTCCCTCGCTCGCCGAGCTGCTGCGCGAGGACGGACCGCTGTCGATCGACTCCGTGCGCCGCTACGGGAGCCAGGCCGCCTCCGCGCTGCACGCCGTGCACGAGGCGGGGGTCGTGCACCGCGACATCAAGCCCGCGAACCTGGTCATCGACTCCTCGGGAAACTGCCGGCTCGTCGACTTCGGCATCGCGTTGGGTTCGGTCGCCGACCACACGCTGACCGAACACGGCGCGATCATCGGCAGCGCCGCCTACCTGGCCCCCGAGCAGGCGGTCGGCGGCCGGGCCGACATGCGCTCGGACCTCTACGGCTTCGGCTGCCTGCTGATGACGCTGCTCACCGGTCGGCCGCCGTTCGACGACGACTCCCCGGTGGAAATCCTCGGCCGCCACCTGAACGACGCACCCCCGCGACCCTCGGACCGCCGGCCCGACGTGCCGCGGGACCTGGACGACCTGGTCATGCAGTTGCTCGCGAAGCAGCCCGAGTCCCGCCCCGCGACGGCCGCCGAGGTGGCGACCCGACTCGGCGGGGTCACCGGAACCCGAAACCTGCCCGGGCCGGTCCCCCTGCCGCCGCGCGGCACCCAGACCCAACCGCGTGCGGTGTACGCGGCCGCCGGCGGGGACACCGCGATGCTGGCCACGCACGGCGCTCCGCGCCGTAGCGGCCGCGCCGCGCTGGTGGTACTCGGCGTGCTCGCGCTGCTCGCGGCGGGGGGTATCGGGTGGGTGTTGACGCAGGAGAGCGACGACGCCCCAGGCACGCAGATCCCCTTCACCCCGGACACCCCGACGCCGACCCCCAGCCCGGTGCCCACCGTCACCGCACCGCCGGCCGCGACGCCGATCGGGCCGCCCCCGACCCCGAACCCGCTGGCCACGCCGATTCCGACGCCGGTGCCGACCCCGACCCCCACGCCGCGGCCGATCATCGTGCTGCCCACGCCGGTGCCGACGCCCGTGCCGACCCCGGTCCCCACGCCGGTGCCGCCGGACCCGACCCCGGCTCCGGATCCAGCTCCCTGACGATCCGTCAGTGACCGCGGGCGATCCACTCGTCCAGGTGCTTCGCCTCGGCACCGATCGTGGTGGCCTCGCCGTGTCCGGTGTGCACGGCGATGTCCGGCGGCAGGATGAGCAGCTGGTCGCGGATCGAGTCGATGATCAATCCGAAATCGCTGTAGGACCGGCCGGTGGCGCCGGGACCGCCCTGGAACAGGGTGTCCCCGGAGAACAGCGCCCCGAGTTCCGGGGCGTAGAGGCACACCGCCCCGGGCGCGTGGCCCGGCGTGTGCAGCACCTCGAGCACCGTGTCCGCCACGGTGATGACGTCGCCGCCGTGCAACGTCTTGTCCGGCCGCCGGTTGGCGTAGACCATCCGCCACAGCACGTCGTCGTCCGGGTGCAGCAGGATCGGCGCCCCGGTGTTCTCGGCCAACTCGGCCGCGGCGTTGACATGGTCGTTATGTGCATGGGTGCAGACGATGCCGAGAACGCGCCGCCCGGCAACGGCCTCTTCGATCGCGGCCGCATCGTGCGCGGCGTCGATCACCACACACTCGCGCTCGTCCCCGATCAGCCAGACGTTGTTGTCGACGTCCCAGGTCCCGCCGTCCAGGCTGAACTGACCGGAGGTGACGAGCCGCTCGATCCTCGCGGCCATCAGAACACCACCACGGAACGCAGGACGTCGCCGTGGTGCATCCGCTCGAAGGCCTTCTCCACGTCGTCGATGCCGATCGTCTCGGACACGAACGCGTCGAGGTCGAGACGCTTCTGCAGGTACAGGTCGATGAGCATCGGGAAGTCGCGGCTGGGCAGGCAGTCGCCGTACCAGGAGGACTTGAGCGACCCGCCGCGGCCGAAGACCTCGATCATCGGCAACTCGAGCGTCATGTCCGGGGTGGGGACGCCCACGAGCACGACGGTGCCGGCCAGGTCGCGGCCGAAGAACGCCTGCTTGTAGGTCTCCGGCCGGCCGACGGCCTCGATGACCACGTCCGCGCCGTTGCCCTCGGTGGCCGCGCGAATCCCCTCAACGGCGTCGACGTTCTTGGAGTTCACGGTGTGGGTCGCGCCCAGCTTGACCGCCATGTCCAGCTTCCGGTCGTCGATGTCGACGGCGACGATCGTGCGCGCCCCCGCCAGGCGGGCACCGGCAATCGCCGCGTTGCCGACCCCGCCGCAGCCGATGACGGCGACGGAGTCACCGCGACCGACGTTGCCGGTGTTCACTGCGGCACCCAGGCCCGCCATGACGCCGCAGCCGAGCAGACCGGCCGCGGCCGCCGGCGCGGCGGCGTTCACCTTCGTGCACTGCCCGGCCGCGACCAGCGTCTTCTCCGCGAACGCCCCGATACCCAGCGCGGGGCTCAGCGGGGTGCCGTCCGCGAGCGTCATCCTCTGCGTCGCGTTGTGGGTGGAGAAGCAGTACCAGGGCTTGCCCCGCTTGCAGGAACGGCAGTGCCCGCAGACCGCGCGCCAGTTCAGGATGACGAAATCGCCCGGCTCCAGGTCCGACACCCCGGCGCCCACGGCCTCGACCCGGCCCGCCGCCTCGTGGCCCAGCAGGAACGGGAAGTCGTCGTTGATCCCGCCCTCGCGGTAGTGCAGGTCGGTGTGGCAGACCCCGCAGGCCTCCACCTTCACCAGCGCCTCACCCGGACCCGGATCCGGGACCAGGATCGTCTCGACGGAGACCGGGGCGCCCTTGGCCAGGGCAACCACTGCGCGGACCTCATGCGGCATGGGGCGAACTCCTCGTCGGGTCGGGGACGTCACGGTGATCCTTCCCGAAGGGCGCAGCCCCGAACAGAGGCGGGTCCGGTGCTCCCGGCGAAGTCGGTCCCCGCCGGTTCTTCGAGTTCATCGAGTGCTGCGGTCGCCAACGAGCGGGCATCAGGTCGCGGACAGGACTTGATCGACGTCGAGACTCTTCTCGAGGAGGAGTGGCTCAGCCGAGGGCTTCCCATCCCACGAGGCCCTCGGAGAGGTCGCGGACGCCCGCCAGCAGGCCGAGCCGGTTGGCCTTCACCGCGGGGTCCTCGGCCATGACGAGCACCGCCTCGAAGAACGCGTTGATCGGGGCCACCAGCGCCGTGCCGACGGCGGCGAAGTGCGCCAGATCTGACGGTGCATCACCGAGCTCGGCCTGCGCCTTGGCCAGGGCGTCCGCCAGTGCCCCTTCGGCCGGGTCCTCGAAGTGCGCAGCGTCGTGCCCGGCTGCGGTACCGGCCGGGACCAGGCGACGGATGCGCAGCACGGCCTCGACGAGAGCGCCGAAGTTGCCGTCCGCGACGAGGGTCGGCAGCGCGGCGAGGGTGGCGTCGGCGCGGGTCGGAGTGGCCGCCAGCGGCAGCACGGCCTGGACCAGCTTGTGCGGGTTGCCGGCGTCGAGCAGGGCCTGCTCGTAGCGGCCGGTGGTGAACTCGGCGGCTCGCTCCATCCGGCCTTCGGGCACCTCGACCGGCTGCCTGGCCGCGGCGATCGCCAGGCCGGCCGGGATGCTGATCGCCGCCAGCCGCGGGTGGGCCCGGAGAACGGCGAGCGCCCCGAGGGCCGCGCGACGCAAGCCGAACGGGTCGGAGGAACCCTTGGGCTCGGCGCCGGTCGCGAACAGGCCGGCCAGCAGGTCGAGGCGGTCCGCGAGCGAGAGCAGCGCTCCGGGCGCGCTGGTGGGCAGCGAGGCCCCGGCCGAGCGCGGCATCTCCATCTCGTGCAGAGCGGTCGCCACCGCCGGGGTCTCGCCGGCCCGCACCGCGTACTCGCGCGCCATGATCCCGGCGAGCTTGGACAGCTCGACGACCATCTCGGTGGCGAGGTCGAACTTGGCGAGCTCGCCGGCCCGGCGCAGCGTCGTGGCCTCGTCGACGGAGAGGTCGACGAGGTTGCCGAGGTCGAGCGCGAGCGCAGCGATCCGCTTGGCGCGGTCGTCCATCGAGCCGAGCTTGTCGGCGAAGGTCAGTTTGTCGAGGCGGGAGCGGAACTCCGCGGGCGGAACTTCCAGGTCCGCCCGCCAGAAGAACGCGGCGTCCTCGTAGCGGGCGCGCAGCACCGCTTCGTTGCCCTTGCGGACGACGTCCTTGTCGCACTCGCCGTTCGCGACCGCGATGAAGTAGTTGCGCAGCGCGCCGTCAGCCCCGTCCGAAGGAGCACTGCGGACCGGCAGGTAACGCTGGTGCTTGCGCATGACGGTGACGAGGATGTCCGGCGGCAGTTCGAGGTAGCGCTCCTCGAAGGAGCCGAGCAGCGGGTTCGGGGTCTCGACGAGGTTGGTGACCTCGTCGACGACGTCGCTCTCGCCCTCGACGTCGACGACCGCTCCGACGCTGGCCGCCAGTTCCTGAGCCCCCGTCACAATCTGGGAGCGACGGGCCGCGGTGTCGAGCACGATGTCGTTGGCCGCGAGCACCAACGGGAACTCGGCGGCGGAGTTCACGGAGACGATCGGGGCGTCGGCATTGCGGTGCACCCAGGTCTCGCGGCCGCTGGCCAGGTTGGAGATCTGGAAGGGCACGACCGCCTCACCGAGCAACGCGAGGACCCAGCGGATCGGGCGGGTGAAGGACAGACCCGGCGCGTTCCAGCGCATGTTCTTCTCCGAGCGCAGGCCGGAGATGATGCCCGGCAGCAGCTCGGCGAGGACCTCGATGGCGGCCCGGCCGACGACCTCGGTGCTGACCCCGACGTACTCGACGCCGTCGATGGTGACGCGCTCGAGGGCGTCCGGCTCGACGCCCTGGCCGCGGGCGAACCCCTGCGCCGCCTTGGTCAAATTGCCGTCCGCGTCGTAGGCCGCGGAGACCTTGGGGCCCTTGACGGTCTTGCGCGCGTCCTCCTCGCGGGCCGCGACATCCGCGACCGTGGCGACCACCCGGCGCGGAGTCGCGTCGACGGTGATCGCGCCGTAGGAGAGGCCGGTGCCCGCGAGGGCGGCGGTCAGCGCGGTCTCGACGGCGGCGACGGTGTTGCCGCACTCGTGCGGCGGCATCTCCTCGACGCCGATCTCGAAGACCAGCGGCACGGGGCCGGTCGCGACCGTGCCGGTCTCGGCGAGCGTCGGCGTCGTGGGTTCGGTGGGCAGCCCGAGCGGGTGACCGAGTTCGGCGCGCTTGGAGATCCACAGCTCGGCGACCTCCCGGGCGAGGCGCTGCATCGTGCGGAAGGCGGCGGCGCGATCGGTGGTGGATACCGCACCGCGGGCGTCCATGACGTTGAACGCGTGCGAGCACTTGAGGACGTAGATCTGCGCGGGCACCGGCAACTGGGCCTCGACCATGCGCTTGGCCTCGGCGCTGTACAGGTCGAAGAGCGAGCGGTTGGTCGCGACGTCCGCGTCATCGAGGTAGTAGCGGCTCATCTCGTACTCGGCCTGGCCGAAGGCCTCGCCGTAGGAGATGCCGGGCGCGTACGAGATCTCCTTGAAGTGCCCCACGCCCTGCAGCGCCATGAGGATGCGCTCCATGCCGTAGGTGAGCTCGACGCAGACCGGGTCCAGCGTCTGGCCACCGACGGCCTGGAAGTAGGTGAACTGGGTGATCTCCATGCCGTTGAGCCAGACCTCCCAGCCCAGTCCCCAGGCGCCGATGGCCGGCTGCGCCCAGTTGTCCTCGACGAAGCGGATGTCGTTGGCCTTGGTGTCGACGCCGAGCGCCTCGAGGCTGCCGAGGTAGAGCTGCTGCGGGTCGCCGGGCTCCGGCTTGAGGATCACCTGGTACTGCGTGTGCATCTGGATGCGGTTGGGGTTCTCGCCGTAGCGGGCGTCATCCGGACGGACGGACGGCTCGACGTACGCGACCTTCCACGGCTCCGGGCCGAGCACACGCAGCATCGTTGCGGGGTTCGCGGTACCGGCGCCGACCTCGGTGTTCATCGGCTGCACGATCATCGCGCCGCGCTCGGTCCAGTAGCTGGTCAGCGCCAGCAGCGCGTCCTGCATCGTCAACATCTCGGCGGTCCCGTCCCCATAGCCCCTGATCAGCCCTGATCGGCGGAGGAAGTCTAGTGAGGTCAATACCTGCTGGATGTGGGCGCAGATGGCAGGCTTCCGGACAAAACGGAGATTTCCCTCCACCGATGAGAGGCTCGCTCGTGTCTGTTATGTCCCTGTCGCGGATCGGTGTGGTGGTGTCCACCGTCGCCGCCGCCAGCGTGATCGCGTCCCCCAGCGCCCAAGCGGCCGACTCGTCCATCACCCCCTGCTGGCGCCCGTCGCCCAACGCCGCCGAGTGCGCCAACACCCCGCTGACCGTGGTCGCGGGCGGCACCATTTCGTCGAAGACCGTCCTCGCCGGCAATGTCGACACCCCAGCCACTGTCGTGCTCTCGCTGTACCGGAGCAACGACTGCTCCGGCGCGGCCGTGACCAGCACGACGTGGGGCGACGGCATGAACTCCCAGGGTCAGGCCGACCCCACCGACGTCATCAGCGGCAACGCGAACCCGCAGACCTTCATCTTCTCGGCGGGCAACGTCAACGCCGGCACGTACACCTGGCGCGCGGTGTTCACCGAGGACGGCGAGACCGTCGAGAACAAGTGCACCGCGACCGCGACGACCGTCGGCAAGGCCACCCCGACGGTGACGCAGGCACCCACGAACGCCTCCGCCGGCGGCACGGTGAAGAACACCGCCACCCTCGTCAACCGCGTGAAGCCGGACAACAACGAGGCCGGCGTGAAGATCACCTTCGCGCTCTACGCGCCCGGCGACACCAACTGCACGGGGACCCCGGTTGACACCTCGCAGCACACCGTGGGGTCGGCCACGAGCACCTACACCTCGGACAACATGACCGTCGCGAGCGCAGGGACCTATCGCTGGCGCGTGAGCTACACCGGCGACACCAACAACAACGGGGGAACGACGGGGTGCGGCGCCGCGACCTCGGTCGTCACCTCCGGCGGCACCCCGCCGCCGCCCCCGCCGCCTACCAACACCGTGAAGTGCCAGGGCAAGACGGCTGACTTCGTCGGGTCCAGCAAGGCGGAGCGGATCATCGGCTCGCCCGACGATGACGTCATCGTCGCCCGCGGCGGCGCCGACATCATCGATGGCAACGGCGGCAACGACACCATCTGCGCCGGCGGCGGGAACGACGTCATCCGCGGTGGAGCCGGCAACGACCTGCTCAAGGGCGACGGCGGCAACGACCGCGTCCTCGGCGGCAAGGGCAACGACTCGCTCTACGGCGGCGACGGCAACGACACCCTCGCCGGCAGCACCGGTAACGACCGCCTCTCCGGCGGGGCCGGCCGTGACGACCTGAACGGCGGCCAGGGCCGCGACACCGGCAGCGGCGGTGCCGGTCGCGACACCGTCCGCAACATGTAGCAACGCCCGCCGCTCCGGCGGCTCCCTCCACCCCGCCTCGCCGAGGCGGGATCGCACGGACGATGCGCCGCAGCTCCCGAGCCGCGGCGCATTGTCATGTCTGTCCCGGTCTGACCGTGACGACTGCTACTTCTGAGGTTCTTGGGGTTGATGTTGCTGTTGTGGCGAAAGGGGACCTTGGGGGAGATATCGAACGGAGTAGACCCGTTGGCACGGATGTTTCGTTGGTGACTTCATGGTGGGGCCTTTACTGAATGCGCCCCCTGTGGCCTTTGGGACGGACCTGAGAGCACTCGTCCGGGACGTGCCGATGCGGCTGCTGCGAGCGCCCTTGCTGCTTGGAGACCTCATGCACGTCAAGCGCGTCGCCGCACTCGCGGCCCCCTTGCTCGCCATCCCCGGCGCCCTACTCCTCATGTCTCCTACCGCTGATGCGGCCACCTGCTCCAACGTCGGTCAGGTCGTGACCTGCACCTTTGCCCTCAGTGAGAACTGGGTCGTGCCGGCCGGTGTCACGTCTCTCGCCGTCACCGCGCAAGGCGAGTCCGGCGAAGACGTAGGTGCTAGACGAAGGCGGCCGAGGCGCCATCGCCAGCGGCACCTTCTCCGTCCTCCCCGGGGAGGTCATCGGTGTGCGGATCGGCACGAGCCCGAACGACGTCGGCGCGGCCGGTGACGGTTCAGGTGGCGACGGCGGTGGCTCCACGACCGTCGAGGGACCGGGCGAATTCCTGGTGGCCGGCGGCGGCGGCGGGGCCGCAACTGGCGGCGCCGGCGGTAACGCCGGTGCGCCTGGGGCCGGCGTGGGCGGCGTGGGCGCCGATGGCAACGGCGGCAGTGCGATGACCCCGCTGGTTGCGACCCCCGGTGGCACCGGTGGCGGCGGCGGCGGCGCCGGCTCGATGGGCGTCGGTAACGCGGGCGGCGGGCAAGGCGGCACGGCCAATGGCGGCGGCGGCGGCGGCGCGAGCGCTGTTAGCAACGCGGTCCCCAACGGATTCTCGCTCGCGCCGGACGACGCGGCCGGTTCGGCCACCATCGTCTATACCGACCCGAATCTGCCGGTGGTCTCTCCGACCCCGGCTCCCTCCCCCGCCCCCTCCGCGCCAGGCACCTGCAACGGCCAGGCCGTGACGATCAACCAGGGTGGCTCCGGCAACCAGGACGTCGTCGGCACCGCGGGGAACGACGTCGTGAACCTCGGCAGCGGCAACGACTCGTTCGTCGGTAACGGCGGCAACGACGTCGTGTGCGGCGGCTCCGGCAATGACGAGATCACGACCGGCGACGGAAACGACACCGTCTTCGCCGGCAGCGGTGACGACGACGTCGATGCCGGTGGCGGAACGAACTCGGTCGACATGGGCTCGGGCGAGCTCTGAGTCGGCCACTAGACCCACCCCGTAAGACAGCGGCTCCCCCTCCAGTCGGATAGCTCGACACCTCCCGACTGCGCCGCGCGACGAGCGCCGCCACCCGCCCCCGGGTTGCGGCGCTTCGTCGCTCCTCCACTCAGTTCTGGGCGCGGTTCTGGAAGTCCGTCGGATTCCCGAGCTGGGCGCGGCAGCGGCGGGCGCGGCGGGCGGCCTCGGCGAGCAGCGCCGCCAGGCCGCGCTGGGCACTCACGGCGTCGGCCGCCCGGGTCGGGAAGGGGAGCCGGACGTCGCAGTACCCGGAGGCCCGCTCGATCCGCAGCACGATCCCGTGCCGGTCCAGGGCCAGCGGAACGACTCGGGTGGCCGCCTGGAGGGCGACGGGATCCACCAGACGGGTGAGCAGCTCGACCGCGTCGGGGTGGGCGCCCGCGAGGTGCAGAAGCAGCGCCGGCTCCTGGATGGCCAGGGGGTCGCGCTCGGCCATCGCCAGGTCGACGGATTCGACCGTCGTGACGCTCCCGCGCTCGGCAAGATCGACGCGGGTGATCTCCAGCACCAGCTCCGGCGTGCCGTAGCACTCGTCGTGGTGGTTTAGGCTTAGCCAGCCGTGTGCCGTCAAACGCGCACGCACCCGATCCCGGACAGCCACAGCGGCGACGTCCGTGATCTCGATGCAGGCCTCGACGTCGCCCCCGGCGGCTGCGAGAACCCGCGTCACCACGCTTGAACTTGCAGGCGCCCAGAGGAGAACGCGTCCAACGGCGTCGAGGGAGTGCAGCCCGGCGAGCTCTTCACGAGCATCGCCGGTGGCTACCGTCAGGGAATCGGCGGCGGCGAGTAGGGTCGCAACCCGCTCGGCGCTGGTGGGCCCGGTCGGGCCGCCGCTGCACTGCTTGGTCTGCGTCACGACAGTCTCCATTAGGTTAGGCTCACCTAAGTTACTACGCACGGAGTGGTTCTGTGAACTCATCTCGACCGAAGGCCAAGCGTTCGCGGGCGCTGGGTATCCCGCTGACGCCGAAGTGCGTCAAGTACTTCGAGGCGCGCCCCTACCCGCCGGGCGTGCACGGCCGCGGCCGCAAGCAGAACTCGGACTACAAGGTCCGTCTGCTGGAGAAGCAGCGTCTGCGCGCGCAGTACGACATCTCCGAGACGCAGCTGCGCCGTGCGTTCGAGCACGCGCACTCGCACACCGGCAAGACCGGCGAGGTGCTGGTGACCGACCTCGAGACCCGTCTCGACGCGCTCGTCCTGCGCTCCGGCCTGGCCCGCACGATCTACCAGGCCCGCCAGATGGTCACCCACCAGCACATGGAGGTGAACGGCGCCCGCGTGGACCGTCCGTCCTACCGCGTGCAGCCCGGTGACGTCGTCGGCGTCTCCGACCGCAGCCGCAACAAGAAGAACTTCCAGGTCGCGGCCGCCGGCGCCAACGCGCCGGAGATGATCCCGCCGTACCTGCAGGTGAACCACGGGGACCTGAAGTTCCGCCTCGAGCGGCAGCCCGTTCGCTCCGAGGTCCCGGTCATCTGCGACGAGCAGCTCGTCGTCGAGTACTACTCGCGCTGATCCGGGCACTTCAGCACTGCACCGCCGGCGTCCGACCGGACGTGGCCCATGGGCCACGTTTGGTCGGACGTTTGCGTTAGCGGGGCGCCGCCGCCGGGGCCGCGGAGCAAGATCGTTCGTATGGCTCCACCTCCCGAACCTACGATCAGATCAGCGCGCGTATTGCCGCCGCGGATCACGATCCCCGGCCTGGTGATCGAGGACCTCTGGCTCGCCCCGAACGCGGCCGTGGTGGCCGCGCTGACCGGCCCGGACTCGACCGGCGCCTCGTCGCTGCTGTTCCTTTCCACGGCCACCGGGCACGAGCACGGCGCGGTGCGGGTGGGCTCGGAGGAACTCGCGGTGCTCGCGGCGAACTGGTCCATCGGGGCCTCGCACCACTGGCTGGCCGGCGGCATCACGATCTGGCGGCCGGTGACCGGAGAAGTGATCGGGCGCCTGAATCCCCACCGGGATCTGGGCGTGCACGCGGTCGCCCTGGCGGACCGCGGCGATCTCGCGGCCAGCATCGGCGAAGACCTCCGGGTGGCGCTCTGGCGCCCGCGCGACGGCGTCGTCGCCGCCGGCTTCGAGACGATCTCCCTGCTCGACCTCGAAACCTGCACCCTGACCTTCTCCCCGGGCGGGCGACTCCTCGCCGTCCGCACCGACGCCTACACCGTCGAGTTGTGGAGCACCGCGCCCCTGCAGTTCCTCGACACGCTGCCCGAGACCGGCGACCCCGTCTTCAGCCCGGACGGACGCTGGGCCGCGGCCGCCGGGGACGGGATCGCGATCTACGACGTGCGGACCGGTGCGCCGCCCGCGACCCTGCCCGGGCGGGGACCACTCGCCTTCACCCCCGACGGGGCGCTGCTGGTCGCGGCGGCTCCCGACGGGAGCACGGCGGTGTGGCGCACCGACCCGACCCAGCCCTTCGGCCACCTGCTCGGAGGCACCCCCCGCGCCTTGAGCCCGGACGGACAGGTGCTGGCGATGACGGGCCCCGGCACCGCGCTGACGTTGGTGGACCTCGCCACCGGAAAGGCCACGGCGCAGCTCACCGGCCACCGCGGCGGAGTGCACGCGCTCGCGGTCGGCCCGGCCGGCGGGGTCACCGTCGCGGCCTGCTCGGACGCAACCCTGCGGGTGTGGTCAGCACTCACGGCCTAGGGTCGCTCTCGTGACCACGATCATGCGCATCTCCCAGGTGCTGCGCGGCGATGCCGCGCTGGGTTCGACCGTGACGGTGCAGGGCTGGGTGCGGACCCGCCGGGACTCCAAGGCCGGAATGTCGTTCGTCGCCGTGCACGACGGGTCGTGTTTCGCGACGCTGCAGGCGGTCGCCCGGCCCGAGTTACCCAACTACGCCGACGAGGTCACCCACCTGACCGCGGGCTGCTCGGTGGTGATCACCGGCGAGGTCGTCGAGTCCAAGGGCAAGGGGCAGACGGTCGAGCTGCAGGCCACCGCCATCGAGGTACTCGGCTGGGTGGAGGACCCGGAGAACTATCCGGCCGCCGCGAAGCAGCACACCTTCGAGTACCTGCGCGAGATCGCTCACCTGCGGCCGCGCACGAACACCTTCGGCGCGGTCACGCGCGTTCGGCACTGCCTGGCGATGGCCGTGCACCGCTTCTTCGACCAGCGCGGGTTCAGCTGGATCCACACCCCGATCATCACGGCCAACGACGCCGAGGGCGCGGGCGCGATGTTCCGCGTCTCGACGCTCGACCTGGCGAACCTGCCGCGCACGCCCGACGGGTCCATCGACTTCGCCGAGGACTTCTTCGGCCGCGAGGCGCACCTCACGGTGTCCGGGCAGCTGAACGTCGAGACCTACTGCATGGCGATGTCGAAGGTGTACACGTTCGGTCCCACCTTCCGCGCGGAGAACTCCAACACCGCACGCCACCTCGCCGAGTTCTGGATGGTCGAGCCCGAGATCGCCTTCGCCGACCTGGCCGCCGACGCCGATCTCGCCGAGGACTTCCTCAAGTACCTGTTCCGCGCGGTGCTCGACGAACGCGGTGACGACCTCGCGTTCTTCGCGGAGCGCATCGACCCCGAGTGCATCTCGCGGCTCGAAGCGTTCGTCGACTCCAGCTTCGAGCGGATGTCCTACACCGACGCGATCGCGGCGCTGGAGAAGTCCGGGAAGAACTTCGACTTCCCGGTCGCCTGGGGCTCGGACCTGCAGTCCGAGCACGAGCGGTACCTCACCGAGGAACTCGTCGGCCGGCCCGTCGTGGTGATGGACTATCCGCGCGAGATCAAGGCGTTCTACATGCGCGCCAACGACGACGGCCGGACGGTCGCGGCGATGGACGTCCTCGCCCCGGGCATCGGCGAGATCATCGGCGGCTCGCAGCGCGAGGAGCGCCTCGACGTCCTCGATGCCCGCCTCGACGAGATGGGTCTGAACAAGGCCGACTACTGGTGGTACCGGGACCTGCGCCGCTACGGCACGGTCCCGCACGCCGGGTTCGGGCTCGGGTTCGAGCGGACGATCGTCTACGCCACCGGCATGGCGAACATCCGCGACGTCATTCCCTTCCCGCGGACCCCGCGCAACGCGGACTTCTGACGAGCAGATCTACGGGTCTGTCACGTCCGAGATGACGTAGCGCTTCACGTCGGCGTCGAGGATCTGGGCGGTCTGTTCACTGCTCTGCCCCTCGCCGCGGAAAGCCAGCAGGTCCGGCTCGTTGTCCCAGCGCTCGTAGATGTTCACGCGGGCGCGGTCGACGGTGTCGGCGGTGATCGTGAAGTCCAGGCAGCCGCGATGCGCCCGGGCGGCCTCAACCACAGCGACGCACTCACGCACGTACCCATCCCGCTCGGCCGCCGCGACGGTGATCGATCCCGCGATGATGAGCATCAGTTCTCCTCGAGGTCGGCTGCCGTGGGGACGGGTCCGCCACCCTCGGGGATGTGACGGCCGGAGTCCCGCCAGCGCACGGCCTCGGGGAACCCGTGCTCGGCGGCGAAGGCCTGGAACCAGCGGCCTTCCGGGGAGTGCCGGGTGATCCCGTCGAACAGCGTCGCCAGCATCTGAGTGCCGGCCAGGCCCATGTTGTCGTAGGCCTGATTGATCATCAGTTTTTGCATCGCCAGTTGGTTCGTGGGAACGCCGGCGATGCGTTCGGCCAAGGCGTCCACGTGAGCATCGAGGTCCGAGGCCGGAACCGCCTCGATGACCAGCCCCCACTCGGCGGCCTTCTTGCCGTCGATCGTGTCGCCGGTGAACAGCATCCGCTTCGCGCGCTCGGCACCGAGCCGATACACCCACATCGCGGTCGTCGGGCAGCCCCAGACCCGGGAGGGCATGTAGCCGATGCGGGCGTCCTCGGCCATCACGACGAGATCGCAGGACAACGCGATGTCGCTGCCGCCGGCCACGGCGTAGCCGTGCACCTTGGCGATCGTCGGCTTCAGCGAACGGAACAGGCTGAAGAAGTTGTCGGTGTTGCGCTTCATCATCCGGAAGTCCGCGATCGGGTCCCAGACCGCGTCCTGCGTCGCCGTGCCCTGCTCGGCGTAGTCCTTGAGGTCATACCCGGCACAGAAGGCCCGGCCCGCCCCGGAGACCACGATGACGTGCACCGCCGGGTCGTCGTTTGCCAACTCCACCGCGGTGGCGATCTCGCCCGGCATGGCGGCGTCGATGGCGTTGAGCCGGTCCGGGCGGTTGAGCGTCAAGTAGGCGACGCGGCCGCGGGTGGAGTAGCGGATCGACTTGAGTTCCTCAGGCAAAGCCGTACGCCTCCGGGGTGGTCCACTCCGGGTTCGCGGCCTCCCAGGCTTCCCAGGCCGCGACGTCCGGGTCGATCGACTGCCACATCATCCAGCCGAACTGGAAGAACCTGCGGTTCCCATCCGGCTTGACGATGTCGGCGTTGGCGCTGCAGGTCCAGATGCCCTCCTGCAGCCCGCGGCACTCGTCGTAGACGAGGTAGTCGCCGAACCCGGGCATCCCGGCATTGGCGACGGGGTAGCCGCCCGCGTGCGAGCCGCTGACCGCCCGCCAGTCCATCAGGATCGCCTCGCGGCCGTCGGCGACGCTCCGGCCGCGGATCACGTGGCCGAGCACGGTCTGCGCGCGCCCGTACGGGAACCAGGCCTCGCCGGCGCGGGCCGCGAACTGCTCGGCGCCGGGTGCCTCGGACATGTCCGGGAAGAAGCGGTTGGTGATCTCCCCGCCCGTATTCGTCGGTGTGAAGAGACGCTTGCCGGCCCAGAGGTGGGCCGTGACGAAGTCCTGGCCGTGACCCGCCCATTCCCCGTCCGGGCAGTGCGCCTGCGGGGGCATCGGAACGGGCGTCCGGGGAAAGCCGAAGAAGAACTGGCCCATCGCGACCCAGCCGGCATTGAGGTCGCTGCAGACGGGGCCACCGAACACCAGGGTGTCCGGCCCGATCATCGGCCCGCCCTCCCCGAGGTAGGCGAACAGCCGCAGCTTCAGGGCGTCCGGGGCGAGCATCTGCGCCTTCTCGCTGCGCCGCCAGTTCTCGTTCCAGCCCGAGCACGCCTCGCCGAGTTCAGCGTTGGTACGGAAGGCGGCGCGAGGGTTGCCCCGGCTCCACTCGGCGGCCAGCTTGTCGATCCCGGCACCTGCGGGACGCACCGCCTTCTGCTGGTCCGCGTTGGGCACCAGCAGGCAGTTGTCACGCTCGTTCGGCCTCCGTCGCGGTCGAAGTCCTCGCCCGCGTGGCCCCCGCGGTGCCGCGGTCGGGATTGGCGTCGAGACCTTCGGCTGCTCGTCGGCGCAGCCCCACGGGGGACACTCCTCCGGTGCGGCGACCGCCGTCCCGCTGCCCAGCAGGGCGGTGACAGTGACGGCGGTGAACAAGATCCGCTTCATGGCGCAACTCCATCGGAGGGTCGGTCAGCGCGCCCCCGAGCGCGCGAGGAAGGCCTCATCGGTACCCAGGTAAGAACTGATGACGTCGGGGTGCGCGAGCACCTCAGCGGGGGTGCCTTCGGCGATGACGCGACCCGTCTTGAGTGCGACCAGGGCATCGCACAAATTCGCCATCAGCGCCATGTCGTGTTCGACGACGACCATCGCGCAGCCGAGGTCGGTCTGCACCCGGCGCAGCACCGGCACCAGCGCCTCGGCCTCGCGCTGAGCGACACCGGCGGACGGCTCGTCGAGCAGAACGACGTCGGGCTCCTGGGCGAGCACGCACGCCAGTTCGACGATCCGCCGGGTGCCGGTCGACAGCTCGCCGGTCAGGTGGTCGCGGTAGCGGGTCAGGCCGAGCGTCTCGAGGAGTTGCTCCACCCGGATCTGCACCGCGTCGTGCACGTCGAAGGCGGCGGGCAGCCAGAGCGCGACCGCGAGCGGGTCCCGGCTGGCCAGGTGCCGGTCGAGAGCGACGGCCACCGTCTCGGCGACCGTCAGACCCGGGTAGAGCCGCGCGTCCTGGAACGACCGGCCGAGCCCACCGAGGGCGCGCTGGTACGGCGGGACCGTGGTGACGTCGTGGCCGCCGAGGTGGACAGTGCCGCCGTCGGAGGCCAGGAAGCCGGACAGGAGGTCGAAAATGGTCGTCTTGCCGGCGCCGTTGTGCCCGATCAGGCCGACGATGCTGCCCTTCGGGACGACGAGGTCCACGCCATTGATGACCTGAACGCCGCCGAAGCTCTTGCGCAGGCCGCGGGCCTCCAGCGCCGGCGTCGCCGTCCCCTCCGTTGCGTCAGCGGGACCGGGCGCTCCAGCGACCGCTTGCGCTGAGGTTGCGGGGGTCTTGGCCGTCTCGGCGGCGGCGCCGAGGAAGACCGCGCGCAGGATGTCGGGACGGTCGAGGAGCTCGGCGGTCGGGCCGGAGAAGCGGACCCGGCCCTTCTCCAGGAACACCGCGCGCTCGGCGATCATCAGCGCGACGTTCACCGACTGCTCGACGACGACGACGGTGACGCCATCGGCGTTGATCTCGCGGACCACGTCCACGAGTTCACCCACGACGACCGGGGACAGGCCGAGAGAGAGCTCGTCGATGCAGAGCACCTTGGGCTTCACGGCCATCGCCATGGCCATCGACAGCATCTGCTGCTCGCCACCGGAGAGGTCACCGGCGCGGGTGTCGATGCGGGCGGCCAGCGGCGGGAACAACGCGAGCGAGCGGCGACGCGCCTCGGCGACCGCGTCGGAGTCGCGGCGGACCATCCACGTCGAGAGGCGCAGGTTCTCCGAGACGCTCAGGGTCGGGAAGATGCCGCGGCCGCCGGGCATCATCGCCAGGCCCGCGGCAGCGATCTTCTCCGGCGCCAGCTTGTCGATGCGGTCGCCATTCAACGAAGCGGTGCCGTGCGAGGGCGGCAGCAGACCGCAGAGCGCGCGCAGCACCGTCGACTTGCCGGCTCCGTTGGTGCCGAGCAGCGCGACGACCTCCCCACGCGAGACGTCGAGGTCGACGCCGAACAGCACCTGGTTGGGACCGTAGGACGCCTCGATGCCGCGGCAGCCGAGGGCGATGTCCGCGCCGGCCACGGTGGCGTCCGCACCGGATCGGGCGTGCGCCTGCTCGGCAGCAGCCTCCTCCTCGGCGGCGACGGCTTCGGCGATCGCCAGTGCTTCGGCCGCGGCCGGGTCGGTCTCGACCTCAACGGTGGCTGCGACGGCCCGGGAGGCGGTGGTGAACGCCTCGTCCCGATCCCACTCGACGCCGTGGCGCCGGGCCGCCCATTGTGCGAAGCGGTCGCGGACCGCGGTCCCCGCCTGCGCCAGGCCGCCGGGCAGCAGGAGGAGCACGACCAGTACGCCGACGCCGGTGGCGACCAACTGCAACTGCGGAACCCAGTAGATGAGCAGGTGCAGCGCGACAGTCGCAGCCAGCGCGCCGCCGATCGAGGCGACCCCGCCGATCACGACGGTGGTGAACGCCAGCAGCGAGAGCGAGGTGTTGTAGGTGCGCAGTCCGACGGCGCCGAGCGCAGTCGCGTGCACGGCGCCGGCCATGCCGGCCAGCACCCCGCAGATCACGAACGCACTCAGCTTGGAGCGGACCCCGTCGACGCCGGCCGCGGCGGCCGCGCGCGGGTTGTCCCGGGTCGCGATCGTGGTGCGCCGCGTCCGGCCACGGGCAAGGTTGCGCGCGATGACCACCGAGAACAGCACCAGCGCGAGGCCGACCAGATAGAGCGTCCGGTCCTCGCGCATGTCCCAACGCTGGAACAGCACCGGGCGGTCGAAAGCGCCGGGCACCAACCAGGGGAAGTTCGTCGGGTTGAAAAAGAAGGTGTCGACGGCGACCGCGAAGGTCAGCGTCGTGACGGCGAGCAGCTGACCGCTGACCCGCAGGGCGGGGATCGCGATCAGCAGCGCGACAGCCGCGCCGGCCGCGCCCCCGGCGATCATCGCGACGAAGAAATCGACGTTCCACTTGGCCATCAGGTCACCGGCGACCACACCTCCGGTCCCGAGGATGGCGATCTGACCCAGACTCACCGTGCCGGCCCAGCCGGTCAGCACGACCAGCGAGACCGCGACGACGGCGTAGCAGGACGCCACGGTGGCGATGTTCAGCTGACTCGGCGAGCCGATCCACGCCAGCGCGACCAGTGCGCCGATGCACCCCAGCCCGAGCAGCAGTCGGGCCACCCGCATCTCGGGAAGCGCCCGCACGGCGGAGGGCAGTGCCCGCACCGAGCCGGTGGTGAGCCAGGTGCCTTCGGCAGCGGCGGCCTCGGCACGGCCCTTGTCGGCTCGGCGGGCCAGCAGCGCGATGCAGAGAACGGCGAGCAGGACCACCGAGGTGACCGACTGCTTGTCGGTGTTCCAGCGCACGAGCTGGTCGAGGATGCCGAGGGCGACGCCGGCCACGAAGGCGCGCGGCAGGGAGGACAGTCCCGCGACCACGGCCGCGGCCAGCGCGGGCAGCATGATCTGCGGGCCGGACGAGGCGATCGAGAGGTTCAGGCCTTCCGAGGGCGAGCGCAGGGTGACGGTCAACGCGGCCAGTCCGCCCGCGATGACCCAGACCAGCAGCGACAGGCGGTGCGCCGGGATCCCGAGCAGGCGCGCCCGGTCGCCGTTCTCGGCGATGCCGCGGATCGCGACGCCGGAATCGGTGCGGAGCAGGAACCACGTCAACGCGATCAGCACGAACGGCACCACGACGACCAGCGCGAGGTCGTTGCCGGAGATCAGCAGCGGGTCGACGTCCCAGGTGATCTCGGACAACGGAGTGCGGAACGAGCCGACCAGCACCGGCCCGTTCATCAGCGCGGGGGTTGCGGCCTGGCCCGCGGCGAACAGCTGCGCGAGCCCGATGGTGGCCACCGTGACGACCAGTCGCGGTGAGCGGTCCAGCCGGCGCATGACCACGCGTTCGACCAGCGCACCGGAGATCAACCCGACGGCGATGCCGGGAATGATCGCGATCGGCCACGGCACACCGCGGCCCAGGTGCAGGCCGATGGCGACCGAGGCTCCGAAGCCACCGATACCGGCGAGGGCGAAGTTGATCACGCGGTGGCTGCGGTAGGTGAGCACCAGTCCGACGGCCAGCAGCCCGGTTCCGGTGCCGATCAGCGCGCCGAGGATGACGACCCCGAGCGGGACCTTGTCGGGCGCGATCACGGTCGCGAGCAACAGCGCCGCGACGGCACCCACCCCCGCTGCCACGGGACCCTGTGGCAACCGGCTCAGCAGACCTGACGGACCGTCAGACCTGTGCCCACTCACGGCTCACGCACCGTCGCGGGATCCTGAACCAGGGCCTGCAGTTGCGCCGGTGCGCCGGGGCCGGTCGGCCACTTGCCCGGCCGGTAGCGCTTGCGGTCGGAGATGTAGGCGCCCTTGGCGCCGTTGTAGGGCGACGTCGCGTTCGGGTTCCACCAGATCTCCCGGGCGTCCCGGTACGGGGCGTAGGTGCCCTTCGGGTAGGCCCAGGTGCCGGCGGGGCCCGTGCCGCCGGGGTAGGCCCGCATGCCGTTGGAGAAGGTCTGAGGCGTCAGGTTCGGCCCGGCCATCTGCAGACCTGTGGCCAGTTGGTAGAAGAAGTAGTAGAAGATGTCGACGCCGAAGATCGGCTCGTGGTCCGGGTCGACCGACTTCACGGCGGCGTAGGCGTAGCTCGCCTGGACCGGCTGCTCCTCGCCCAGCATCGAGAGCCCGAACGCGTGCTTCCACTGCGTCTCGTCGTACAGCTGACCGAGGACCGAGGAGTCCATCAGCGCGACGCCGGTGACGATCCATTCGGGGAAGTACTTCTGCTGCGTCATCCGCGAGGTGAGCAGCAGCGGCAGCAGCGGGTCGCTGGCCAGGACGACGGTGGTGATGCCGTCCTTCTTCAGCTTGGCCGCGATGTTGTTGGCCTGGTCGGACAGGGTCGCCAGGTCGAGGGTGTAGCTGTAGCGCGTGGCCTTGTTACCGGCAGCCTCGATCAGTCGCTGGCCGGTGTCCGCGCACTGCTGGTACTCCGGGTTGTCCGGAGTGATGATGCCGACCTTGCGCGGCTTGCCCTTCACACCGTCGCCGGCGTGGTCGGCGTTGTACCCGAAGACCCGCTTGTTCATGTACTCCGCGATCGTCTCCGACAGCGACGTGCAGTCCGGGAACGGGCTCCAGGCGTACGGCGCCCGCTGCGCGAACCACTCGCGTGACATGTACAGCGCGCCGATCGAAAGCACCTGCTGACGGGAGAGCGCGTCCGCATAGGGCTGGGTGAACGCACTGACGTCCGCGAAGACGTTGAGTTCCTTGGCCGCCTTGATCGCATCGGCGTTCGCGGCCTCCTGGCCGGCGCCGACGATCTCGTTGAAGGCCGAGCCCTTGCCCTTCCACTGCACCAGGTCGATCTTGCGACCGTAGAACTGGAAGTTGCGCTCGAAGTAGGTGACGAGGTTCTTGATGGTCCGGTCGAAGTCGGCCTCGGTCGCCATCGGGATCGAGTTGGCCTTGTCACCGGCCAGGTCCGAGATCGTGCTCTGGAAATCCTTGATGTCCTCGACCGGGACGCGGAAGCCGATCTTGATCTTGTCCTTGGTCACGCCCCGGTAGGTCGCGCCGCCGTTGTCCTTTCCGGCGGTCCACGCGATGCAGGGCGGCGAGTACGGGTCGCCGACGACCTGGATCCTCCGGTCGGCGCACGGACCGGCGGCACCGGTCGCGGGCTTGCCGTTGCCGGTGGCGACGGCGGGCCCGGTGCCGGGAGCACCCGGGGTGGCGCCCGGGACAACCGGTGCCCCCGGGATCGCCCCGGGCGCGGTGCCCCCGAGGTCGGCGGCGGTCCCGCCGGTCAGGCCGGAGTCGCCACCCGCAACGACGTTCTCCTCACGGGCGATGGTCGGAACCAGTGTCACGACGAGGACGAAGGCGATCGCGAGGGCCAGCAGGGGTCCGTAGCCGCTGAACAGGCGACGCGGCGCAGCCCCCACTTTGCGGGCCGGGCGAGGGAGCTTCATCTTCGACGGACCTCCAGGTCGGCGGTGACCGGGTAGTGCTCTTCGAACCGCGGGACGGACGGGCGGACGCGGTGCCTGACGCTACGTCACGTCAACTTCGCGCGGAGCCGGTCACCGGCGGCGAGCAGGACGACGAGAGCGAGAACGAGCCAGGCCGCGAGCTCCCCGCGGGAATCGACACATCCCCCGCCGTCGCTGTGGGTGGACTGGCACGCGATGGAGACCGGCGTGATGCCGCCCGCGGTGGTGGGGACCAGCGCGGTCGCCGCCGGGGGAAGCGCGCCCGACACGAGCGGGCCCACGCCGGGCGCGGCTCCCAGCTCCGGTGGTGACACGCCCGGCAGAACGCCGGCCGGGTTGATCAGGCCGTAGCCCGAGCCGAACGGGTTGTCGTAGGTGGCGAACTCCGTGCCGGCACGGGCGCCGCCGAGGGAGAGGTCGATCCCGCCGCTCTCACTGAGCACGACGAGGGCCAGGTCGGCCACCAGATAACCGAAGCCGAGAGCCTTGGCGAATCCGCAGTCCGGGGCGGCCTCGAACGGGGTGAGGAATTCCAGCAGCTGGGTGCGGATCGGCTGGATCGCCTCCAGCGCCGGGGCCAGCGCTTCGCGCATCTCCTTGGTGGCGGAGACCGTCAGTTTCAACGGGCTGACCGTGACCCCGGAGTCGGTCTTGGTCACCTCGGGCGCATGCAGCGACAGCCCGGTGGGAACGAGCACCGTGTTGGCGGCATCGAGGGCGGCCTTGAGCTCGCCGGCACCAGCGGTCGGCAGGAACGTTCCGTTGACGATCACCGACCCGATCGTGAATCCGCCGGTGGAGGCGTCCTCGGCGCCGCTGCGGTGCGAGGCGGTCCAGTGCATGCCTTCCAGCACGACCGCGCCGCCGGCGAGGGACAGGCGGGACATCCCGCTCTCCGCGGTCGCCGCGCGCTGCTTGCCCGGGACGAGCTTGGCCCCCGAGGACGCCGTGCCGCCGATCGCGGTGACGATCCCGTCGAGGTTGAGCTTCGCGCCGTCCACCGTGGCGTCGGCCTGGCTGTTCGGCGACGCCGAGCCGTACTGGCTGCCGAATTCGATCGGGGTGCCCTGGCCCGCGGACGCGGTGCGCTGCTCGACCGGGCCGTCGCCGGAGGACACCGCGACGCCGGTCGGCATCGAGCCCTCCGGAAAGGCCGAGCCGAGGGCGACGCCACAGGCGATGGGGGCCTTGGACAACGTGGCGAACAGGCCGAGGTCGACCGCCTCGGCCTCGGCGTTGCCCTGCGAGCCGGCGAACCGGGTCCGGGCCTGCCCGAGCCCGACGCCCACGGAGAGGCCCGAGGAACGCAGCGTGATCCGGGCGATGCTGGCGGCGGAGTTCCCGGTGCCGGGAATGAAGGTTTCCTCAGCCGCGACCGGAGCGGCCAGGGCCGCAGAGAGCGGGAGCACCGCAGCGCCGGAGAGCGCAACGAGACCGACCAGGACCGGGACGCTGGGCGACAGACGGCGACCGCGCATCACGACTCCACCACCGTCTCTCTCGCCGACGATCCGGACGTCTCCACGCTCGGAGGAGCCGCTGGCTTGATCAGAGCACCCATCATGATGGTTGTCAGCTCAACCGGATACTTACCGGTCATATGGGCCAGCAAAGCTTCCAGCTCAGCGAGCATGTTGGCCTCGGGCGCCAGTGACGTAGCGAAACCCTGTAAATACAGAATGTTGCGGCTGAAGAGAGCGAGCTCCTTCGGCGTCTGGAAGCCGATCTTCATCAACGACGTGATCATCGCCTTCATCTGGCGGGTGATCAGGGTCAGGTCGAGGGAGTTGAACGAGGAGTCGGTGAAATCGGTGAGCAGGTTTTGGTACTTGTCCAGCTCGGCGACCGCGACCTCGACGTCGGCACCCTCGGGCAGCGCGCCCATCTCCACCGCCGCCATCACCTGACCGCGCGAGTCCTGCTGCATCGATGCCACGAGCATCCGCACCAGCAGCGCGCGCTCGCGCGCGTCAATGCGCCCACAGACGCCGTAGTCGACGAGCGAGATCGTGCCGGACTCGGTGATCAGCACGTTGCCGGAGTGCAGGTCGCCGTGGAAGACGCCGTAGATCAGTGCGTGCTCCAGCACGCCGGTGGCGGCCAGGCGGAGCAGCTTGGCCCCGTCGACCGCGTCGCCGTAACGTTCGCGGGCCGCGGTGTAGGGCACGCCGTCGACCCGCTCCATCACGAGCACGTCCGGGGTGATCAGACCGGGGATCGGACGCGGCACCCGGACGAACCCGGTGCCGGCAGCCTCACCGGCCGCCGCGACGTGGATCATGTTCAGCGCTTCGAGCTGGAAGTCCAGCTCCGCCAGCACCAGCTCCGCCGACAACGGCAGGATCTCCTTGGCGTTGCTCATCCGCGCCGACTTGCTGACCTTCGTGACCGCGTGGGCGAGGACCGCCATCACCCGGAAGTCGGCACCGAAGCGGCGGCGCAGGCCAGGGCGCTGCACCTTGACCACGACCTCGGTGCCGTCGAGCAGCACCGCGTCGTGCACCTGGGCGATGCTCGCGGCCGCGCGCGGCTCCGGGTCGAAGAACGCGAAGACCTCCGCCAGCGGACGGCCGAGGCTGGCCTCCACCGCGCGGGATGCCTCACCGGCCGGCATCGGCGGGACCTCGTCGCGGCACCAGGCGAAGGCTGCGACCCACTCGTCGGGCAACAGACCCTGTGCGGTCGCGATGCCCTGGCCGACCTTCACGTACGCCGGACCGCCGGCGTGCACGAGTTGCTGCGCGCGACGGATCCCGACCGAGGGCCGGTCGATGCTCGCCGGGCGAGCGCCGGCCCCCAGACTCCGGCGCGCGAAGGATCCGGCCGCTCCGACCGCACCGAGCAACGCGAACCAGCAGAAGCGAACGAAGGTGAGCAGCACGATCGCGAGCGTCGCCGGGGTGTAACTGGGCTGGGACAGCGACGCGGCCTGCTTGCGGATCCGCGGCATCGCGACGTCGGAGTGCCGGCGCAGGACGGCGAGTTCGTCGACCAGGCCGTCCCGGCCGCGAACCCAGGTCGAGTTCGCGGCCAGGACGTCCAGGTCCGGCAGGGGCGGCGGGACCGTATTCACGTGTCCCGCCCTTCTCCGCCCGCTGCCGGGCGTTCGATGCTCTCCATCACGGCACGACCGGCGTCCACCATCGCCGGCACCGCGGCGAGCACCGCGACCATGTCGATCTTCTCGACGCCCGAGGAGGCCAGACCGCCCCAGACGAACTTGGCCAGGTAGTTCACGAAGTCCTGCCGGCTCATGGAGCGGCGGTTGAGCCACCAGTCCGTCGCGGCCAGGGCGAAACCCACGGTGCCGAAGGCCCACGGCTCGGCGCCGCCGGAGTCGACACCTGCCGCGCGCAGGACCGAGCCGATCATCTTCGACAGGTGGGCGCCGGCCTCGGTGGCCATCGGGAGCTCGGACAGTCCTCCCGCCGGCAGATCGCCGGCCGCCCGGAGCACCCAGCCGTAGATCTGCGGCTCGCGCTCCACGAAGGAGACGAAGACGTCGAAGACCTTGGCCAGCATCTCTTCCGGCTGGCCGCCGGAGAACACGGCGAGCAGCGCGTCGGCCGCGACGGTCTCGGTGAGCTTGCCGACCACGGCGGCCGTCAGACCCAGGCGGTCCTGAAAGTGGTCGTAGAGGACGGGCTTGCTCATCCCGGCGCCGGCGGCGAGCTCGGCGAGCGTGGCCTCGGGGCCGATCCGGCGGATCGCCTCGATGATCCCGTCGAGGTACTCCTCGCGCCGGACCGAGCGGCCCGCGGTCGACCCCGCGGGGCGGCCCGGGCGCCGCCGCGCCGGTGCGGCGGGGTCGGGCGTCTGCGTCGGTCCGGCTGCCACGCGACCCTCCGCTCTCGCATCGATTTGGCTCGTTCCGGGTCGTCCACTGGACCTGGACGACCCCGTGCCTGCACAATAACCCGATGATGAGTAGGTTTACAGCCCTACCGCGCCAGATTCTTCGGACTCAGTGCCAGCTAGCTGGGCTGATGCTGATGCTCCCGGTCTGGACGGCTGAACGCGTAATCCGACTCGTCGTAGACGATACTTACTTCGCGGGCCCCGTCGGTCCGCGACGACGCCCCGGAGGAGACATGGGCCACGAGTTCCTTTCGCCGGAGTGGATCACCTCGGTGAAGGCCGTTCGGGACGAGTATGCGACGCAGCTGCCCGACATCGCTGTCCCGGCACTGAAAGTGAATCTGCTGATCACGGGCGCGCCGGACACCGTCGCGACCGACGGCGTCGTCCACGCGCACGCCGACACCGGCGGCCCGTCCCTCGCCCTCGACACCGGCTCGCTGGACGACCCGGACCTGACGGTGACCGTGGACTACAACACCGCCTACGACCTGCTGGTCGACCAGAAGCCGAACGCCGCGATCGGCGCCTTCCTGTCCGGGCGGATCCGCCTCGCCGGCGACATGGAGCGCCTGGCGGGCCAGACCGGCTTCGACCCGTCGTCGATCCCCGGCCTGCTCGCGAACCTCGGGATCACCGGTAGCTCGTCGCTGGCCGACGTCGACCCCCTCGCGGCCGAGATCGGCGGCAAGATCCGCGCGCTGACCGCCTGAGGGCGTTCCTCAGACCCGCTCGGGTAGTTCTGCTTCGGTGCCGGCACATCGGCGCAGCGCTCACCCAGCCGGATGAGCGGAGAATCATCCGTTCGGTCGGCATGTCGTCTTCGCCCGAACAAGGGATCCTGCTAGCCCGTAGAAACGTCAGACCGAGGACGGACAGTTCGGGGCTTTTCGGGGGCGGTACATGGACCAGGCGACGGAGCTGAGGCGTGCTTACGCCACGCTCGGGATATCCGACAGCGCAACGCTGGAAGAGGCCCGCACGGCCTATTCGACCTGGTCGATGCTCCTGGCGGATCTTGCGGTCGTCACCGACGGCAGCTCCGGCGCCGACGTTTCCGGCGAAGCACGGGCCCGGACGCCCGAGCAGGCCCACGCCCAGGCGATGTTCGCCCGGCACGAGCTGGACCTCGCCTGGTACGCGATCGAGCAGGCGCACATCGACGGCGCGCTGTTCGTCCGCCGCGCCCGGGGGTGCAGCGAGTGCAGCCGCACGCCGGCCGTCCGCATCACCTTGCACTCCGCCCGCGGGAACGGCTTCCGCACCCGCCGGGCCACGGTCTCGGCCCTGGTTTGCCGCGAGTGCGGCCTGGCGGCGATCGCCCGCGTGCAGCGGGAGAACCGTCGGCACGGCTGGTGGGGGATCCTCGCCCCGGCGTGGACGGCACAGGCCATCACCCGCAACTCCGGCGAGCGCCGTTTCCTGCGTCGCGTCGACGCTCCGCCGCGTCGGTCCGCGCCCGCGCCGCGCGTGTCCGAGGAAGACCTGTACCTGTTTGCGCCCCGGCGCCGCAGCGTGCGCGTCCTCGGCTGGATCACCGGGCTGGCCGCGATCGCGATGACCGTCGGCATGGCCGTGCCCGCCGCCTCCGGCGACCCGGACGTCCCGCCCCCGGCCTCGACCTCGAGCTCGACCTCGAGCTCGACCACCGGCAAATAGCCCTGTGGCACCGTCCCACCAGGGCGTGTCACGCCCTGGTGGGACGGTTTCACCGGAAATCGGCGGTCAGATCTTCTCGACCGCTCCGGCGTAGAAGTCGTCGAGCACGCCGGCGAACTGCTTCTCGACGTGCTTGCGGCGGACCTTCATGCTCGCGGTCAACTCTCCGGTCTCGACGGTGAACTCCGTCGGCAGGATCGCGAAGTCCTTGACGGTCGAGTAGCTCGGCAGCGTCGAGTTGACCTCGTCGATCGCCTTGCGCACCTCGGCGCGGACGGTCTCGTTGCTCGCCCACGCCGCGGCATCTGCGCCCAGGCCGTTGGCCTCGGCCCAGGGCTTGGTGACGTCCGGGTCCATCGTCACGAGGGCGACGCAGAAGTTCCGGGTGTCACCGTGCACGACGACGTTGGCCACGTAGGGGCACGCCGCCTTGATCGAACTCTCGATCGGCGAGGGGGCGACGTACTTGCCGCCCGAGGTCTTGATCAGTTCCTTCTTACGGTCGGTGATGCGCAGTCGCCCGACCTCGTCCAGTTCGCCGATGTCGCCGGTCGCGAGCCACCCGCCGTCGAGGAGCGTGCTCGCCGTCTCCTCGGGCAGGCCGTGGTAGCCGCGCATGATGCCGCGGCTGCGGAAGAGCACCTCCCCGTCCTCGGCGATCTTCACCTCAGTTCCCGGCAGGGGCGGCCCGACGGTGCCGAAGCGCGGCGCCCCGGGACGGTTGACGAAGCTGGCGGCCGAGGACTCGGTCAGGCCGTAGCCCTCGAGGATCGTCATGCCGGCGGCGTCGAAGAACTCCGCGATCTCCGCCGACAGTGGTGCGGAGCCGGAGATGAAGTACCGGATGCGACCACCGAAGCGGTTGCGGATCTTGGCCAGCACCAGCCGGTCGGCCAACTGCAACTGAGCCTGCGTCAGAACCGAGGGTGACTTGCCTGCCTGACGCGCCTTGGTCGCCGAGAGCCCGACGCCTCGCGCCCAGCCGAACAGCTTCGCCTTGACTCCACCGTCGCGGCGGACCGTCGCCACGATCGTGTTGTGGATCTTCTCGAAGACGCGGGGGGCCGCGGCGACGACCGTGGGCTGAAGCTCCGCGAGGTTGGCCGCGATCCGGTCGACGCTGCCGTCGACCGCGGTCTGAGTACCCGCCGCGACCATCATCACCGCGAGCGCCTTGCCGAACGAGTGCGACATCGGCAACCACAGGAAGTGCAGGTCGTCCGAACGGATGATCGCGACGGCCATCGTGGCCTCGGCGACGTACACCCAGTTGTCGTGGGTGAGTTCGACGCCCTTGGGCCGGCCGGTGGTGCCCGAGGTGTACATCAGGGTCGCGAGGCGTTCGCCGCCGATGGCCGCCACCCGCGCCTCGTAGGCCGCGGGCTCGGCCTCCGGGCTCTTCGCCCCGGCCGCTTCGACGTCGGCGAGCGAGTGCACCCACTCGCCGTCGGCCGAGCCGTCGATCACCACGACCGCGCGTACCGAGGGGATCTGCTCCCGGACCGAGCGAAGCTTCTCGACCTGGGCGTCGTTCTCCGCAATCACGACCCGCGTGTCGGAGTCGGAGATCACGAACGCGCACTCGTCCGGGGTGTTCGACGGGTAGATCGTGGTCGTGGCGCCGCCCGCGGCCAGAATCGCCAGGTCCGCGAGGATCCACTCGACCCGCGTGCCGGACAGAATCGCCACCCGTGTCTCGGCCTCGATCCCCAGCCCGATCAGGCCGGCGGCGAGCGCGCGGACGCGGTCCTGGGACTCGGCCCACGTCATCGAGGCCCACCCGTCGCCGCTGCGGAAGCTGAACGCCGTCGTACCCGGGGTCTTGCTCACGCGGTCGACCAGCAGACCAGGAATCGAGGCGGCGGAGGCGTGCTCGGCAGTGACGGACACGTGCGGCCTTTCGGTCGGCGATGTCGGGGTGATCACTCTAGGCGTGTGGAACGAATCGGCGGGTAGGCCACAACTCATGACGCAGATGAGCACCCAGCGCCGGCCCGACCCGGCCGATATGTCCATGGGCGAGCTGGTCTCGTCCCTGTCGGAGCAGACCTCGCGACTCGTGCGGGACGAAATCAGACTGGCCACCAAGGAACTGCAGACCAAGGGCAAGCACGCGGGCCTCGGCGTCGGCATGTTCGGTGGCGCGGGGGTGGTGGCGCTCTACGGCCTCGGCGCCCTGGTGACCGCCGGCATCGGAGGCCTGGCCATGGCGATGGATGTGTGGGCCGCGGCCCTCATCGTCGCCGGCATCCTGTTCGCCGTCGCAGGCGTGCTTGCGCTCACCGGTAAGAAGCAGGTCGCCCAGGCGGTCCCGCCGGCCCCGGAGCAGGCAATGGCCGGTGTGAAGGCCGACATCGAAACGGTGAAGGAGAACGCACACCGATGACCACGTCAGACCAGAGCACCGAGGAACAGGCCGAAGCGCCGCAGACGATCGAGGCCATCGAGGCCGAGATCGAGGCGACCCGTGAGCAGCTCGGCGCCACCGTCGACGAGCTCTCCCACCGCCTCGACGTCAAGGGTCGAGCCTCCGACAAGGTCGAGGACGTCAAGGTCGCTGCCCAGGAAAAGGTCGAGGGCGCCAAAACGGTCGTGCAGGACAAGACGGCCGTGATCGGCTCCCAGATCTCCGACGTCGGCTCCCAGGTCAAGCACACCGCTGTCGACATGGGCGAGCGGGTCAAGCCCCTGGCGCAACGCCGCGAGGTCCAGGCCGCCGTCGGCGGTGCGGTCCTGCTGGGCGTCGGAGCCGCGATGGCCCGCCGACGGGGAAAGTGAGATTCCGATGGTGAAATTGCTGTACAAACCGATGGCGATCGGCCTCGGTGTCCTCGCGGGTTCGCTCGCCGGCAAGGTCGTGACCAAGGTCTGGACCAAGGTCGACGACAACGATGTCCCGCCGGAGCCGGATCTCAAGGAAGCGAGCTGGGCTCTCGTCCTCGCCGGCGCCGCTCTCCAGGGCATCGTCTACGCCGTGGTCAAGGCCGCGGTGAAACGCGGCGGAGCCCAGGGCGTCGAGAAGGTCACGGGCACCTGGCCGGGCAAGACGGTCGACGACCTCGAGCCCGCCGCCGCCTGACCGACCCCAACTCAGAACGGCCGCCCCACGGGGGCGGCCGTTCTGTTGTTCCGCGAGCGACGCGCTGCGCCGAGAAATTCAGGCAGAGGTGAGCCCCCGGAGATCGCTGAACACCATCGCGTAGCTGCCGAGTCCGAGGAGCTTGTCCGCGGGGAGTTCGTAGACCTCGGTGATCACGGCGCGCAGGGCGCCGGTGGCGGGATCGAAGTCGACGTCCGACACGGTGCCCAACCCGTTCCCGGACTCTTCGATCGCGGGCTTGCCGATCGGGTCGAGGTCCGAGTGGCTGCGGCGTTGCTCGGCGACGTCTGCCGGCTCCCGAAGGACATCGGCGCCCGACACCGTGACGGCGTCCGGGCCGAAGGCTTCGAGCTTGTCCCAGGGGAGAATCGTCGCGGAACCTTCGCCATCGATGCGCAGGCCGGTGATACGCGCGGCTTCGGCTTCGATGAGAAAGCCGTCGACGTGTCCGATCGTGGTGGCAGTGCCGGTCGCGACCACCGGTCGGCGGCGAGCCTCAGTGATGCGCATTGCCCCTCCCGGGGACGACAAGGCGCTCGCCGGACACCGCGACGGTGTCGTCGAGCGGGATGGTGACGGTGTGTCCGTCGTCGGACACGACCTCGAAGCCGACCACCTTCGGTGGCCGGTGGGAGGGGTCGAGCAGGACGTCGACGACTTCGCCGAGTTCCGCGCCCTCTTCCGTGGTCACCCGGTCGGCGAGCACGTCGTTGCCGCGGCGTTCCTTCGGCGTGACGATGCGGTCGACCTCGACGAGCACGTGCGGGCCCGCGACGACGACGGCGGCGTCACCGATTCCGTGCACGGCGTCCATCGGGAGACCGTCGTCGCGGCTGCCGCTGAAGAAGCCAGGATCATTGAGCGTGAAGCCGAGCAGGTCGCCGGTCTTGCGGTCGAAGACCACGTCCTTGATCTCGGCCAGGCGTTCACCCGCCAGCGAGACCACGGGCTGGCCCGGCAGATCACCGGCGCGCAGAATTGCGGTCATCCCTGCCCCCCGGGCGTCGGACCACCCGGCCGGTCCACACCGAGGATGCGCCCCGAGCGTGAGCGGCGGTGATGGACGCCGTAGGCGGCAACTGCGCCCGCCAACAGCATCAGGACGAGCAGGACCAGAATCATCGTGGTCACGAGGTACCTCCGGGGCCGGGACGTTTACGTCGCCCTACCCGTGGATCCTGCGATCAAGCGTCAGTAGCGGGCGCCCACGGGAGCCGGTAGCTCGTTCAGCCGCTTGCGGTCGGTGTCGGACAGCTCCAGCCGCGCCGCGGCCGCGTTCTCCCTTACCCGGGCCGGACGACGCGTGCCGGGAATCGGCACGATCGCCGGCGAGACCGTGAGGGTCCACGCGATCGCGACCTGGGCCGGCGTGGCGTCCAGACCCTCGGCCACGGCCCGGATCTCGTCGACGATGACCTGGTTCGCCGCCCGCGCCTCGGCGGTGAAACGCGGATTGCGGGCGCGGAAGTCCTTGGCCTCGAACTCCGTGTTCGGGTCAACCGCGCCGGTGAGGTAGCCGCGGCCCAGCGGGGCGAACGGGATGAAGCTCGCACCGTTCGCCTCGCACCACGGCAGAACGTCGTCGAGCCGGTCGCGCGTCCAGAGCGAGAACTCCGACTGCACCGAGGCCACGGGATGCACCGCAGCCGCGCGCTCGCATTCCTCGACGCTCACCTCGGACAGCCCGAGATGGGCGACCAGTCCACGGGAGACCAATTCGGCCATGGCCCCCCAGGTCTCCTCGATCGGGACCTCGGGATCGACGCGGTGCAGCTGGTACAGGTCGATCTGCTCGACCTGAAGACGGCGGAGCGACTCCTCGCAGGAGGCCGTCACCGATGCGGGCTTGCCGTCCTTTCCGAACTCGAAGGTGTGGGGGTCGACGATCAGCCCGACCTTCGTGGCGAGGACGGTCTCGGCGCGGCGACCGGAGATGGCCCGGCCCACCAGCTCCTCGTTGTGGAACGGGCCGTAGGCCGGGGCCGTGTCGATCAGCGTCACGCCGGTCTCGAGGGCCGTCCGGATCGCGGCGATGGACGTCTCGTCGTCCTTCAAGGCGGGGTCGTAGGCCCAGGACATGCTCATGCAGCCGAGGCCCACGGCCCCGACCTGCAGGCCGGTGGTGCCGAGCGGGCGAGCCGGGATCTTCGTCATGAGCTGTTCCTGCCCTCGAGGGGTACGTTGCGTAACACCAGAAGAAAGACGATCGCGCCCGCGATGCAGAACGCGGTGTCGGCGAGGTTGAAGACGGGCCAATTCTTCAGGTGCAGGAAGTCGACGACGTGGCCCCGCATGAACCCGGGCGATCGGAACAGGCGGTCCGTCAGGTTGCCGAGCGCGCCCCCGAGAACCAGGCCGAAGACCAGGGCCCACCACGTGCTCCCGAGCCGGTTCGCGGTCCGCAGGACGACGGCGATGACGACCAACGAGAGCAGCGTGAACACGATCGTCATGCTCACGCCGATGCCGAACGCGGCACCGGGATTGCGGGTGAGTTCGAGCTGGAACAGGTCTCCGACGATCTCGATCGAGTCGTCCGGTTCTGAGAGCCGCGCCACCGCCCAGATCTTGGTCGCCAGGTCGGCCCCGTACACCAGTGTCGCGGTGATGGCGACGATGACGAGGTTGCGCCGACGCACCTCGACCGGCGGGTGGTAGGTCTCCGACATGCCCGAGCTCAAGCCTTGCCGGCCTCGAGATCGAACAGGGCCTGCAGCAGTCCGGGCGGCGTCGGTTGGCCGAGCGTGGTCAGCGCACGGGCGTACAGCTGACGCTTGAGGGCGACCATGGCGTCGCGGCTGTGACCGGCGTAGGCACTCGCCAGCGCGATCGCGCGGGGCAGGACCTCGTCGGTGGCGACGGCGTCGTCGACCAGTCCGGTCGCCAGCGCCTCCGCACCGCCGAATCGATGTCCGAGCACCATCGCGCGGTGCGCCACCGCCGGGCTCATCCGCGCGGTCAGCACGTCGGTCATACCGGGGGTGAAGACCGCACCGAAGCTGACCTCAGGCAGGCAGAGGAATCCGCGGTCGGCGCGCATCACCCGCAGGTCGTGCGCCAGGGCGTAGATCATCCCGGCGGCGAAGCAGTGCCCCTGGACGGCGGCCACGGCCGGGATCGGGAAGGTCAGCATCCGGGCCAGCAGCCGCTCGCCGGCGAGGATCGTCTCCGGGGCGAGGTCGCGGTTCGCCGCGATCCACGGGGTGTCGAACCCGTTGGACCAGATCTTGCCCTCGGCAGTGGTGACCAGCGCGGTGAACTCTCCGCCCTCCACCTCGGTGAGCAGGGCGTCGACCGCGCGGACCGAGTCGAGGTTGAACCGGTTCTCCCCGGCCCCGAGTGAGAGCACCGCGACCGTGCCGTCCTTGTCCAGGCGCGGATTCGCAGCCAGGCTCTCCGTCATCGTCCGTACCTTTCGCCCGGCCGCCCAGCGCGGCGTCCGTCCCCAATCTTGCAGATCGAGCTTGGGGAGAGGGCGCGAGGTAGCGCTCAGGCCTACCGCTGGCTGATCGGGTCGTCCACCGCATGGGGGGTCGGGGCCGGCGGAACCGGCGCGGCCGCGCGGGCCTCCGAGGCGATGCCGTTGGCGCCGGTCAGGGCGGCGGTCGCCTCTTCCTCGGCCTCCAGGCTTCCCCGGGTCGCCACCCACAGCTGCGGCTGGCCGGTGATGGACGAGATCAGTTCGAACGCGGGGTGGTAGTGCATCAGCGCGGCATCGTGGTACTCCGCGACCGCAGCGGTCAGCAGGTCGAGGATGCCGACCGAGCGGTGCTGCATCTTCTCCGCCAGCAGCCCCTGGACCTCGCGGGCCCGGTTGGCGACGTCCTCGTTCAGCTCCAGGTTGATGTAGCGGTCGCGACGGCGGGCGTCGATCGCGGACAGGTCCGCCGCGGTGCGACCCGAGTACCCGGCGGCCAGGTCGACCGTGACACAGGTGGCCGCGACGCGGTCGGTGATCAGCGTCTGGAGCGTGTAGCGCACCGCAGAGAGGTGGGCCCGGGCCAGCGCCGAGGTGTCCACCAGATAAAGACGTCCCGCCATGCTCACAGCCGGCTGCCCCGCATCACGTACTCGTCGCTGATGTCCGGGCCGGTGCCGAGCGCGAACGGGTCGTCGAACATGGCCTCGATGCGGGCCCGCCGACCGGCCACCAGGGCCAGGGCCGCGTTCACGGTTTCCTCGTTGGTGGAGGTGCCCAATTCCTCGGCGGCCTGCGCCAGGTTCTCCTCGTTGAGGTCGACCATGATCACCATGGGGCACACCGTATTGGATTCCGCCGCGATTTGGTCGCGGTCTGCGGCAATGCCCTGCTCTCGCCGGGCTCAAGCCCGCTTGCCAAGATGAGTCCGACTTCCGGGAGGCCCGCCATGGCGCAGTACGAGACCTTGATCGTGGAACGGATCGGCCGGGTCGAGCGGATCACGCTGAACCGGCCGGACGCCGCCCACGGGATCAATCTGACGATGGCCCGCGAACTGGCGGATGCCGCGCGGGCCTGCGACCGCGACCCCGAGGTGCGGGCCGTTCTCCTGACCGCGAGCGGCAAGTTCTTCTGCGCCGGTGGGGACCTCAAGGAGATGGAGGAGCACGCCGCCGACCCCGGGATCTTCATCAAGGAACTGGCCGACACCCTGCACCGCGCGAGCTCCTCGCTCGCCCGGATGGACGCACCCGTCGTCGTGGCGGTGAACGGCGTCGCCGCCGGAGCCGGACTCAGCATCGCCATCGGTGGTGATCTGGTGCTCGCCGCCGAGTCCGCGAGATTCACCGCGGCCTACACGAAGGCGGGGCTGAGCCCGGACGGGTCGCTGACCTATGTGCTGCCGCGCCTCGTCGGGCTGCGCCGGGCCCAGGACCTGATCCTGACCAATCGGGTTCTCGGCGCGGCCGAAGCGCTGGACTGGGGCCTGGTCACCCGGGCGGTGCCCGACGACCAGCTTGCTGACGTCGCGATGGAGACCGCGGTCGCCCTGAGCACCGGATCGAAAAGCTCTCAATCGGCGGTGAAGCAGTTGCTGCTCAGCACCTACGCGAACACCTTCGAGACCCACATCGAGTTGGAAGGCCGGTTCATCGCGGCCTGCGCGGCCTCGCCCGACGGCGCCGAGGGCCGCGAGGCATTTATCGCGAAGCGGCCGCCGAAGTTCACCTGATCGCGAAGACCGCCGCCGACCGGGCACAGCCCAGGTCGACGGCGGTTGCTTGACGTAGGGGTCAGCCGAGAATTGCGTCCACCGCCTTCTTGAGGGCGCTGGGCTGAGACGGACGACGCGGTGCGGTCGGACGCATTTCCAACATCCGTTGGCCGATCTCCTGCAGCGTCTTGCGGCCGAGTTCCTCGCGGACCTTCGGGAACCAGACGCCTTCCTCTTCCTCGATGTGATGGCGCACGTTCTCCGCGAGCACCATCATCTTCGGCACGAAGCGCTCGTCGTCGGAGGACATGGCCGCGAGCTCCATGCACAGCACGTCCGCGACGTGGTGCTCCTCATAGGACTCAAGGATGTCGTCCTCAACGTCGGGCACCAGTTCGCGCACCCGCGGGTACACGCACTCATTCTCCAGGTACGTGTGCACGGTCAGGTTCGCAATGATCTCGTCGGCGAGCTTCTGCTTGGTCGCGTAGGCATTTCCGCCGGCGTTCTCGAACTCGGTGAACAGTCGCTTGATGTCCTGGTGATCCTGGCGGAGCAGAACAATGGCGTCGTTCGACATCTGCAGACCTCCTCGGGCGCGTACTTACTACGGACTGCGCTGCCCGAGGAGGTCGGCGACGAACGCGAACTGGGTCACAGCAGCGGCAGAACCTCTTCGGCGATGAACCGGATACCGCCGGCCTGGTCCTTGCCCATCTGCGCGATGTAGATCTCGTCGAACCCGGCGTCGACGTATTCGCGGATCCGCTCGGCTGCGAGCTGGGGGTCCGGGCCGCAGGCGACCTTCTCCGCCAGCTTGTCCGGGGTGTTCGCCTCGCCGATGGATTCGAAGGTGTGCCACATCGGCACGTCCTGCGAGGCCTGACCGCCGATGCCCGAGTGACTCCAGAGGCTGAAGGCCGTCTCCTTCGCCTCGTCCTCGGTCGGCGCCCAGCAGATCTTCACGCCCGCTTGAGTCACGCCGTTGTTCTTGCGCTTGAACTGCTCGAGCCCGTCTTTGTCCGGGGACACGGACATCCAACCGTCGCCGATGCGTGCGGCGAGGTCGGTGGCCTCCGGCCCGAACCCGGAGATCAACACCGCAATGGGCCCGTCGGGCAAGGTGAAGAGCTTTGCGTTGTGCACCGTGTAATAGCGGCCCTGATGGGTGACGATGTCGCCGGTCCACAGCTTGCGCATGACCTCGACGGCCTCGTCGAGGCGCTCGAGGCGGACCGACACCGGGGGCCAGGCCTCACCCAGGATGTGCTCGTTGAGCGCCTCACCGGAGCCGACACCGAAGCGGAACCGGCCCGGAGCGAGTGCCGCCATGGTGGCCGCGGCCTGAGCCATGATCGCGGGGTGGATGCGGAAGGTCGGACAGGTGACCGCGGTGGTCATGTTCAGTTCCGTGGTCGTCGCAAGTCCACCGAGCACCGACCAGATGAACGGGCTCTCGCCCTGGCTCTCCTGCCAGGGGTGGTAGTGGTCGGACGCCCACAAGTGGGTGAAGCCGACACTGTCCGCGAGCCGGCCGGCGTCGATCATCTCGCGCGGGTTGAGTTCCTCACCGGAGAGGAAGATTCCAAAGGTCGTCATGGAGCGCACCTACCCGGGAAGCGGCTCGCCATGAGCACGAAGCCGCCCTCATCAGGCGCCGCGCTCCGTAATGGGGCACGACGTTCCGTCGACGCGGCGTCGCGTGGGGGCGCGGCCCTTCGGCTGCGCCGGAGGGGGCAGCTGCCGCCGTACCGGCAGCGGCCGCGTCGCCGACGTCTTCGGCTCCAGCACCAGCGCTTCGCCGTGGTGCGAGAGCGTGAGCGGTTCCTCGCCTGACTCCAGCGTGTAGGTCGCCTCGGTCTCGGTGATGTCCACACGGAGGCGCGCGCCCCGGAAGAGCAGGGCGAACCGCAGGCCGGTCAGGCCGCGCGGCAACTGCGGCGCGAAACACAGACGGCGGTTGTGGTCACGCAGGCCGCCGAACCCTGCCACGAGGGCGTTCCAGGAGCCGGCCAACGCCGCCAGGTGCAGGCCGTTGGCGGTGTTCGACGCCAGGTCGCGAAGATCGACCAGCGCCGACTCGGCGGTGTAATCCAGCGCGAGGTCCAGGTGCCCGACCTCGGCCGCGAGCACGGCCTGGGTCGTGGCGGACAGGGAGGAGTCGCGCACCGTGAGTCGCTCGTAGTACTCGAAGTTGCGCCGCTTCTGCTCGGGCGTGAAGGCATCGCCGCACAGGTGCATGGCGAGCACCAGATCGGCCTGCTTGACCACCTGGGTCCGGTACAGCTGGACGTAGGGCACCGACAGCATCAACGGGTACGCGTCCGGCCCGAGGCTGTCGAGGTCGAACTCCGCGTGCCGCGTGAAACTCTCCTCCTGCGGGTGCACGCCGAGGTCGGCGTCCCATGGCACCGTCATCAGATCGGATGCGGACCGCCAGGCCGCGAGTTCATCGTCCCCGACTCTCAGCCGCGCCGCCTGCTCGGACCAGTGCTCGCAGGCCCGCACCGCGGCCCGCAGATTCTGTTGGGCCATCAGATTTGTGTAGACGTTGTTGTCCGCAACGGCGCTGTACTCGTCCGGTCCCGTCACACCGTCGATCCGGAAGCTGCCGTCGGCGTCGTGATGTCCCAGGCTCACCCACAGCCGTGCGGTCTCGACCAGCAACGGCAAAGCGATGTCGCGTTCGAAGTCCTCGTCGCCGGTGACCCAGGCGTGGCGGTCCGCGGCCATCGCGATGTCGGCGTTGATGTGGAAGGCCGCCGTGCCCGCCGGCCAGTAGCCGGAGCACTCGGCGCCGGTGATGGTGCGCCATGGGAAGGTGGCGCCACGCAGACCGAGCACCTGCGCCCGCTCCTGCGCGATGGGCAGGGTGTCCAGGCGCCACCGCAGCGCATCGGCCGCCGCGTGGGGGGCGGTGTAGGACAGCAGCGGCAGGACGAAGATCTCGGTGTCCCAGAAGGTGTGCCCGTCGTAGCCGGTGCCGGTCAGCCCCTTGGCCCCGATCGGCCGGTGCTCGGCTCGGGCCGAGGCCTGCAGTACCTGGAACAGCGCGAAGCGCACCGCCTGCTGGAGTTCGTCGTCGCCGTCGAGCTGGACGTCGGCGACGGCCCAGAACTCCTCCAGCGCCTTCGCCTGCTGTGCGCGCAGGCCCTCCCAGCCGTGTTGTCGCGCCGCGGCGAGGGCGGCGGCGACCTGGTCGCGCACCGCGGGCACGGTCCGTCGGGAGGACCAGCCGTACGCCAGATACTTGGTCAGGCAGACCGACTCGCCGGGCTCGACCGAACTGGTCACCGTGATCCGTGCCAGGTCGGGAAAGGCCTCGACCTCGGTGCGGAGATCGTCCGGGCCCGTCACCTCGTGATCGATACCGCTCCCGACCCGCTGCCCGCTGCGTTTCGTGCTGTGCACCAGCGTCACCGCCAGGCCGGAACGCAGCACGTCCTCGGAAACGAACGGCGCTTCCAGATCGGCGGCGGCGCGTGGGTCGTCCGAAGCCGGCGGCAGCTGCTCGTTGGCCACCAGTTCGGACTGCAGGACCAACTGCACCGCGCGGTCCAACGGCTCGACAGAGAGCCGCACCGCGGCCACCGCCCGCTGCGTCAGCGAGACCAGGCGCTCACTGCGAAGGCGGATCCCGGCGCCGCTGGGGGCGCGCCACTCCGCCTCGCGGGTCAGGATGCCGGTACGCAGGTCGAGGGTCCGGGTGTGGAGGCGCAGGTCCCCGTAGCGGATGTCGAACGGCTCGTCGTCGACCAGGACGCGGATCAGCTTGCCGTTGGGCACATTGACCACGGTCTGGCCGGCCTCCGGGTACCCGTAGCCGGCCTCGGCGTAGGGCAGCCGGCGCACCTCGTGCACCGAGTTCAAGTAGGTCCCGGGCAGACCGTGCGGCTCCCCCTCGTCGAGGTTGCCGCGCAGGCCGATGTGACCGTTGGAGAGCGCGAACAGCGACTCGGAGGCGGCCAGCAGATCGAGGTCGAGTTCGGTCTCGCGCAGGCACCACGGATCGACCGGATAGGGGTGCTGACGGATCACGCGAGCAGCTCGCTCAGGTCAGCGACCACGACGTCCGCCCCGGCAGCGCGCAGCTCGGCGGACTGGCCGACGCGGTCGACCCCGACGACGATGCCGAAGCCACCGGCTCGACCGGCCGCAACGCCGGCGAGCGCGTCCTCGAAGACCGCGGCCTCCGTCGGCGTCACGCCGACGGCGTCGGCCCCGGCCAGGAAGGTGTCCGGCGCCGGCTTGCCCTGCAGATGCTTCTCGAGGGCGAGCACGCCGTCGATGCGGGCGTCGAAGAGTCCGTCCAGTTTCGCCGCGTGGAGGACCTGCTCGGCGTTGGCGCTGGAGGTGACGACGGCGGTCCGCATTCCGGCTGCCCGGGCCTTCTCCAGATACGACACCGAGCCGGGATAGACCTCGATGCCCCGGGTGCGGATCAGCTCCTGGATCAGGTCGTTCTTCCGGTTACTCAGGCCCCAGAGCGTCGGGGCGTCCGGCGGGTCGGTCTCGTCCCCCGGGGTGAGCTCGATGTCGCGGGCGGTGAGGAAATCGCGCGTCCCGTCCAGGCGCGGCTTGCCGTCGACGTAGCGCTCGTAGTCACGGCCGTCGAAGGGCGGCTGCTGGGGGGCGGCCACGGCGAGGAAGTCGTCGAACATCTGCTTCCACGCCTGGGCGTGCAGCACGGCGGTCCGGGTCAGTACGCCGTCCAGATCAAACAGACAGGCGCGGGTTCCGGCGGGCAGGCCCAGCGAGGCGGCGGATTCAGTCACCAGATCGGACTACCCCTCCCGGGACCGGGGTAGTCGGGCTCTGTACCGAGAGGAGATCCCCCATGTCCGAAAACCCCGTCCGCGATCAGCACGGGTCCGCCCTGCCCGAGGACGACGTGCCGTCAGAACTGCAGGACGAGCAGGTCGATCAGGCCCTCGCCGCATTGCCCGGGTGGGAACGCTCCGGCGTCATGATCGTGCGCCACATCCCCGTGCCGCCCGACAGCCGCGATGCGCTGGAAGAGGGCATCCGGAACGTCGTGAACGACGAGTCCCGCATTCAGATGCAGGTCGTGGACGACGAAATCTTCACGATCAGCCTCGGTGACGGCCCCAACCGGTTGAAGCCCGCGGACCTCGAGACGGCGGCCCGTATCGACACCGTGCTCAGCGGCTCCGGAACGGATCACGGCACCACGACGTGACCGCCAAGGAGTCGGTCACAGACTCCACCCTTGCCGACGTCCAGCCACCGCAGGAACGTCGGCGGGCACGCGCCGGGCGGCGAGCGATCCTTGTGCTCGTCGCCCTGCTCGTGCTTGCCGGCGGCACGACGCTGCTCGGCGTGCGGACCAGCTCGGCGTCCGCGTCCGACGGGGCGTGGACGATGCAGGTCCGGTACCCCCAGATCGCGCGCGCGGGTCTGGACGTGGTCTGGCAGGTGCGGGTCGAGCATCCCGGCGGTTTCCGTGAGCCGATCCAGATCGCGGTCAACGCCAGTTACTTCGACATCTTCGAAACGCAGGGCTTCCATCCCGAGCCGTCGAAGACCACACGCGACGGCTCGTTGCTGTATCTGGAGTTCGACCCGCCGCCGGGTGATGTCTTCCTCGTCGACTACGACGCGTACATCCAGGGCTCCTCGCAGTTGGGCCGGCGCGGCGAGGTTCACCTGATGGGCGGCGAGCAGAAGCGCCTCACGGTCACCTACCGCACGTGGCTCGCGCCTTGACCCGCGCCGGCTGAGGAGAGTTCATGGAAATCGTCGTCCGCGCCGCCGTCGTGTTCTTCTTCCTGTGGTTGATCACCCGCGCCATCGGCCGCTCCACCCTCGGGGAACTGACGGCATTCGAGCTCCTGCTCTTCGTCACCATGGGCGACCTCGTCCAGGGCGGCGTGACGCAACAGGACTTCAGCCTCACCGGCGCGATGCTCGCCGTCGGCACCTTCGCCCTGCTGACCGTCGCGTTCTCCTACGCGAACTGGCGCTGGCATGCCGTGCGGCCGGTGGTGCACGGCGTACCCGTGGTGGTGGTCGCCAACGGCGAACCGTCGATCGAAGCCATGCGCGGTGAGCGACTGTCGATGGACGACCTGATGGCCGCTGCTCGCGAGGACGGGATCGAGCGGTTCAGTCAGATCCGGCTCGCGGTGCTGGAGACCGACGGAAAGATCAGCTTCTTCATCACCGAGCCCGCAACCAGCGGGTCCGACAAGGGCTCCGAGATTTCCTGACCGGCCAGCGCCTCGGGTGTGACGGAGCGCCAGTTAACGCCTGGTGCAGGCCAGTGTTGCAAGCAAGGAAACTGAGCAAGGAAGAGGCGGCATCCCGGAACGGGATGCCGCCTCTGCGTGCGGGTCGTGAGTGGCGCTAGGCGATGACGGGCGGATTGCCGCCCCCGCCGCCGGGACCGTCGTCGCCCGTCGCGTCACCGGGGTCGCCACCCGGAGGGGCGGTCGGTCGGTCGACAGGATCACCGGGGGGCGGGGAGCCCGGCGCCGGAGACCCCGGCACGGGGGCGTACGGGGGCGCACCCGGAGGACCGACGCCCGGCTCGTCCGGCGCGCCGTCACCCGGGACGGGACCGTCGGTGCCGTCGCCGTTGTCAGGGCCGCCGCCACCACCCGGGCCGCCGCCACCACCGGGATCACTCGGGTTGCTGTTGCAGTCGGCGCCGGCCAACGGACCGACGACCGCGTCGAGCGGCGTGCCCGTGCAGGGCGGCTCCGCCGTGGGGTTCTGCGCGACGGCGGCGCGGATATCCGTCGCGCCGGCGCTTGCGGTCGCGGCCGTCGCGCCACCGGCGGCCACCAGGACCGCGGCCACGGCTGTGCCGGCGGAGACCGCCGTGCGCGCGGCGACAGTGCGAGCGGGGCTGGACCTGCGGTGACGGCCAGCGCTGGACTTGGTCGGCATTGAGCACCTCCGAGTTGGGGACCGCCGGACATATCCGGACGAAGCCGGCGATGTTGCTTTCGAGGCTGCCCGTCATCGGCGCCCGAACGCTTTTCATCAGTCAAATGAGACGAACACCACGCGGAGGTCAGATGCGCGTGCCCAGGTAGACGGAGTTGGTGGCGTCCCGGTCCTGCAAGGGGTTGGCAAAGCTGACCAGAACACCCTCGGCGGCGGCGAAGACCTCCGCCAGCAAAGCGGTGAACTCATCGGCCGGCGGGTCGTTCGACCAGAGGGAGAAGCATCCGCCCGGACGCAGGTGGACGAGCAGGTGCTGGAGTCCCGCCCGCGAGTAGAACGCCGCATGACTCGGATGCAGGTGATGGACGGGTGAGTGGTCGATGTCGACCACGACGGCGTCGAACCGGCGCCCCGGATCGCGCGGATCCAGGCCTGCCCCCGATGCCAAGGCGAAGAAGTCGCCCTGCACGAGAGTGCAGCGGGGGTCGGCGGCCAGTCGTTCCCCGGCGGGGATCAGCCCACGCTCGTGCCACTCGATCACCTCGCCGAGGGCTTCGATCACCACGAGCGATCGCACCCGCGGGTCGTCGAGGACGGCCAGGGCGGTGAAGCCGAGACCGAGCCCGCCGACGACCACGTCGAGCTCGTCGCCGGAGACCCGCGCCAACGCAAGCCGGGCGACCTCGATCTCCGCCACCGTGTAGAGGCTCGACATCAGGAAATCGTCATCGAGCTTGACCTCGAACACGTCCCCTTTGGTCCGCGGATCCAGCCGACGCCGCAGGCTGATCACGCCCATCGGGGTCTCGCGATAGTCCAGCTCCTGGAAGCGGGCGCTCACGGAGCCACGAGGATCTTCGCTTGCTCCTCCGCCTTGCCCAGGACGTCGAACGCCGCAGGCACTCCATCGAGCGCGATGGTGCTCGTGATGAGCGGGGTCGGATCGACCTTGCCCGCGGCCAGCAGGTGCAGGGTGTCGTAGAACTCGCCGGGGTCGTAGGCGAAGACGAACTGGAGGCCGATCTCCTTGGTAAGCGCCACGACCGGAACGATCGCGTCCCGTTCCATGCAGACCCCGACCACGACCACGCGGGTGTACAGGGGCGCCGACTGGACGATGTGATCGAGAATCCCCGGAACTCCGACGCACTCGAACACGACCGGACCGCTCGGCGTCTTCCCCGCCGCCTCGGCCGCACGGAGCACCTTGGACCACGGCAGGAACGGCACCGCCCGCAGCTTGGAGATCGAGCCGACCGCGAAGTGCAGGAGTTTTCCCGCGTCGGTGAAGTACTGCTTGCTGTCCTCGAAGCTCGTCCAGGGGGAAGCCGCCCCGGGGTCGACGACGACGTGGGCGCCGCATCGTGTTGCCAGGCCTCGTCGGACATCGGAGTAGTCGCTGGCGATGATGCGCCGGACCCCGCGGGCCCTCAGCATGAGGATCACGGCCAGCCCGATCGGGCCGCAGCCGACGACCACCGCCGTCTCCCCCTTGCCGACCTTGCTCTTACGAACCGCGTGGTACGCGACCGCGAGCGGCTCGGTCAGCGCGGCCGTCTCCGGGGCGAGCCCGTTGGGCACAAGGAAGGTGAGCGCCTCGTCCACCAGCACCCGCTCCGCGTACGCGCCGGGGGCCGACTCGGACAGGCCGAGGAACTCCGGGCGGCCCGCCATTCGTACGATCGGCAACGACACCACGACGTCGCCCTCGTTGAGCCGCCGTTTGGTGCCGGGCCCGATCTCGCGGACCCGGCCACTGAACTCGTGGCCCATCACGACGGACTGCGAGACGCGCATCATGTTGGTGAAACCGATCCCGGCCGCTGCGTCCGCGACCGTGTCGGCGTGGAACCGCGCGTGCAGGTCGGACCCGCAGATCCCCGCGCGAACGACGTCGAGGACGAGATGACCCTTGGCGGGGCGGGGCTCGGGGATGTCCTCGACGCGCAACTCGGAGTTCTGGCAGACGACAGCTCTCATGGATCGACGCTATCGCCCGCCCGCCACTTCAGGTACCGGGCGAAGACTCAGCACCGGGGAAAGGTCACGTGGGTGACGCCCCTGGGCAGGGTCACGCTCTCCGCGTCCAAACGTTCGTGCAGTCCCGTCCAACCCCTCAGCGTTCGCCGCGATGGGATTGTGACGTTGCGTTAGTAGCAGTCGTCTCGCGACGCCGAGCTTCCACATGGCCGCGACGACCCCGGGTTCGAAGACGGCCAGGGTCGCGGCGACAACCTGCGCGTCGCGAACTGCTCGGGATGCAGCATCCAGGTAGCGCCGAGCGCCTCGAGCGCCGTCCCGACGCTGACGGCCGCGGCCACCATCGCCGGATCGGTCACCGTCGTCGCCACCGCGGTCACGACGCGACCGCGGTCCGGCCGGCCACGCCGGCCGACATCGGCGCGAGGGGCGGAGCGACGTCGTCGTCGGCCGCCTCCAGCAGGCGCAGGGTCTCGCGGTGGAAAACCTGGTTGGCGACCTCGTTGCGGCCGATCACCAAGGAGCCCGCGTCGCGACTGGCCAGCCCGGTCTGGGCCGATCGCAGTAGCGGGAAGTCCTCCTGATGCAGGACGAGCAGCAGGATCTCCCAGTTCTTGTCCCAGAGTCGCTGCCACTTCTCCGGGCCCCACGGGTATTGCTCCTGAGGAGTGACGAGCAGGCGCATCTCCATCCACGAGCGGTTGGCCTGCGCGGGGTCCGGCCAGAAGGTCAGGAGCTGGTAGTGGTCGGGCTGCTTGAGCAGGGTGTGACAGGGACCGAGGAAGTGGGTCTCGATCACGTCGGAGACCAAGCTCTGTCCGGGCGGGGGGTCCACCTCGATCCACTTGTCGATCGTCTTGCGCGGGGTGATGAAGCGGCAATGGCGGCCGAAGTCCTCGAAGGCCATGACGTTGGTGTGCACGTGCTTGGCCGCGGAGTTCGGGTGCGCGTACGCGATGTGGTATCCGTCCAGGAAGGCGTCTTGCATGACCTTCCAGTTGACGGGCTCGTCGAATCCTTCGGCCCGCACGCAGTGGAGGTCGGCAATGCCGTAGCCGGCGAGGATTGCGTCCATGTCCGGCCCGAGCCAGGCAGCGACGTCGATGTCGGCGTCGGGATTGTCCACAGTCCACACCAAGCCGTGCCGCTCCTGGGTCGGCAGCTCGACGAGTTCCCGGCCGGCGCCGGCGACGGTCGTCACCGATCCGTCGGGCTCGCGGGTCACGACGACGTTGTGCCGCGGCAACTGCACGGTGTGGAAATCGTCCGCGTGAGCGATCTCAGAACTGTGGCACACGACCGTGGGCACCCGGCCGAAGATGAGTTCGCGCTCCCGCTCAGCCAGACCAACGTCCGTGTGCTCGGCGGCGACGTAGGTGCTGACGCGATCCCACTGGTCGGTCGTGTTGTTCCGAAGATGCTGGAGCGCACGGCGGATGCGCTGCGCGCGGTCGACACCGATCTCGTCGATCATCGATCTCTCCTGAGTGAGCATCAGTTCAGCGGACTTTGGGGAAGCGGCTCGTCAGGTCCTCGTACTCGGCGCGGATCTGTGGCTTCGAGATCTTGCCGTTGGCCATGCGCGGCAGCGGGCTGTCCCGGATCACGACGTAACGCGGGACCTTGTAGTCGGCCATGTGCTTGTTGCAGTGCGCCGACAACCGTGGCCGGATCGAGCGTCCCGGTGGCGTAGACGATGGCGGCCGGCGTCTCCCCGAACTTCTCATCGGGCGCAGCGATCACGGCCACCTCCTCGACACCGGGCACCGCGGCTATGACGGCTTCGAGTTCCACCGGCGACACGTTGATCCCGCCGGTGATCACCAGGTCCTTCAGCCGGTCGACGAAGATCAGCCGGCCCTCTGCGTCGCACTTGCCGAGGTCGCCGCTGCGCAACCAGCCGCCCTGGATGGCGGCAGCCGTCGTCTCCGGGTCCTCCCAGTAGCCGGGCGTCAGGGACGGCCCCTTCAGCAGGATCTGTCCCGTCTCTCCCGGATCGCATTCGGTGCCGTCTTCGCGTACGACCTGAAACTCGGTGAACACCGACCCGATGCCACAGGAGCCGGGGTGCTCGGCGGCTTCGTGGCGCAGGGTGGCCGTGGCGGTTCCGCCGGCCTCGACCATCCCGTAGATCTGCCGCAGGGGAACGCCTTTCGCGGCCCAGGTGCGCAGCAGCGGGACGGGCACTGCGGCCCCGCCCACCTGAGCCGTGATCAGGTGGGACAGATCGGCGTCGGCGAATCCCGAGGCCCTGGCCATCACGTCATAGATCAGGGGCACGCCGAAGAGGGCAGTGATCCTGTGTTGTTCCAGACAACGGACGGCCCGCGACGGGTCGAGTTCCGCCTCGACGACCAGGGTGCTGCCGAGCACCGCATGCATGTACAAGCCCCACACGAGCCCGGGGGTGAAACAGAACGGCAGCAGCATCAGCGTGCGACCACCTGGGCGCAGACCTTCCTCCGTGAGTGAGGCCTCGAAGGAGATGCTGAGCAGCGTGCGGTTGGTGAGGATCACTCCCTTGGAGAGTCCGGTGGAACCGCTGGTGAACATCACCGCGAGCGGGTCGTCGGGATCCGGTTCCACACGGAAGGGCTCGTCGCCGCTCATCCGGTGTTTGCGCACCGCCGCGAGGTCGAGCAGCTCGAACTTGCTTCCGCATTCGGCGACCTCGGCCAACCGGTCGCGAAACGTCGCGTCGGCGATGACCAGCGTCGCGCCCGAGGACTCCAACAGGGTGTGCATCTCCGTCGGCGCCAGCCGGGGATTGACGGGGATCAGAACCGCTCCGGCCTTCAAGACCCCGAAGGCGGTCGCGGCCCATTCCGGGGTGTTGCCGCCGAGCAGTCCCACGCGATCCCCGGGCGCCACGCCCTGGGCGACGAGAGCACGGGCGAGATGCCCGGACCAGTTGCGCAGAGCGCGGAACGAGAGCCGCTCGTCCGCGAACACCAGCGCATCCGCGTCGCCCTTGCTGCGCGACCAGAACTCCAGTGCCGAGGCGATCGAACCTGCCACAAGTTACCCCTTCCGACGATGTCGTCATTTACAACCTACAACATTTAGGCAGTTACCTACAATATTTAGGGAACTAGCTGAACGCCCCACCACAGGTGGGAGCGCAGCTGCCTTAATCATTTAGGCTGAGCACGCGACGCGGGTCGCACGGAAGCGGCAGGAGAACAGATCCATGGCTCGAGTCGCACCACCGATGCTCACCCGCCGAAGCATCGCCCGCGCGGCGTTGGAGCTGATGGACAGCGACGGCTACGCCGCGTTCACGGTGCCGCGCCTCGGCGACCAGCTCGGGGTGCGCACCGCGTCGCTCTACCACCACTTCCGGGACCGGGCCGACATCCTGGCAGAGGTGGCGCGGGCCATCGTCCTGGAGACCGAGGTACCGAGCGACGACCGCGACCAGCCCTGGACCGAGTACTACGTGCAGTACTCGGTGAACTTCCGTCGCACGCTCCTCCGCCACCGCAGGGCGGCGCCCGTCCTGCTGCAGTTCCTCCCTCGCGATGTTCTGCTCGCGCGCTACGAAACGGTGGCGTCCCAGCTGACGCAGCATCCCGAGGTACCACCGGCCCGGCATCTGCTCTTCATGGAAGGGCTGGAGAAGCTGACTCTCGGCAGTGCACTCGTCGAGGCCGCCGCTCCGGTCGGGACCCGAAGCAATCCGTTCCCCACCGCGTCCGACGAAGAGCACCCGGCCCTCATGGCGGCGGCCCGCTCCAACGAACTCGATCCCGAGCAGCTGTTCGTCGAGGTCGTCCGGACCTTCCTCAACGGCGTCGCCGGCGCGAACCTCTGACATCGGTCGCGCCGGCCAGTCGGCGGCTGCTGGTACTCAGCCGTTGCGCTTCTGAATGTTCGCCCACTCGTCCTTGAGTCCGACGGTGCGGTGGAAGGTGCGGGGCAGTGTCCGGATCCGCCGCGAAGTAGCCCAGCCGCTCGAACTGCACCACCTCGCCGGGCTTGGTGTCGGCCAGCACGGGCTCGGCCTTGGCACCGGTGATCGCTCGGCGAGAGTCATGGTTCACGGCCGGGTCGGCGCCGTCGCTACCGGGCCGGGCGTCGGCGAACAGCCGTTCGTACAGATGCACGGTGACGTCGACGGCGTGCGCCGCGCTCACCCAGTGCATGGTGGCCTTGACCTTCCGGCCGTCCGGCGCGGATCCGCCACGGGTCGCGGGGTCGTAGGTGCATCGCACCTCCGTGACGTTGCCGTCTGCGTCGGTGACCACGTCGGTGGCCGTGACGAAGTAGCCGCCCCGTAGCCGGACTTCCCTGCCAGGCGTGAGCCGGAAGTACTTCGGCGGCGGCTCGAGCTTGAAGTCGTCCTGCTCGATCCAGAGTTCACCGCTGAACGGCACACTGCGCACGCCGGCCGCCGGGTCCTCCGGATTCTCGGTCAATTCGACGTGCTCGACCTGACCCTCGGGCCAGTTGGTGATGACGAGCTTCAGCGGCTCGAGCACGGTCATCCGGCGCAGCGCGTGCGCGTTGTGGTGGGTGCGGACGAACGACTCGAGGAACTCGATCTCGGTCGTGGTGTTGGTCTTCGCGACCCCGAGCGTCGTCACGAACTCGCGGATCGCCGCGGCGGGATACCCCCGGCGCCGCATTCCCCGCAGCGTGGGCATCCGGGCGTCGTCCCAGCCGTCGACCGTGCCGTCCTCGACCAGGGCGCGCAGGAGACGCTTGGACATGACGGTGTGCGTCAGCCCGAGCCGGTTGAACTCGGTCTGCTCGGGCCGCTCCCGCGGCAGGTCGAGGTGGTCGAGGCACCAGTCGTAGAGCGGTCGGTGGTCGGTGAACTCGAGCGTGCAGAGCGAGTGGGTCACGCCCTCGATCGCGTCCGACTGCCCGTGCGCCCAGTCATAGGTGGGGTAGATGACCCAGTCGGTCCCGGTGCGGACGTGCGGGACCCGGCGGATCCGGTAGAGCACCGGGTCGCGCAGGGACATGACGCTCGCCTGCATGTCGATCTTTGCGCGGAGGACGCGTGAGCCGTCGGCGAACTCCCCGTCGCGCATGCCTCGGAGCAGGGCCAGGTTCTCCTCGGCGGCGCGGTTGCGGTGCGGCGACTCGATACCGGGCTTGCCGAAGCCGCCGCGTTGCGCGCGGATGGTGTCGCCGTCCTGGTCGTCGACGTACGCGAGGCCTTTGTTGACGAGCACCTCGGCCCAGTCGTAGATCTGGCGGAAGTAGTCCGAGGCGTAGAAGACGTTGGCCGGCGTGAAGCCGAGCCAGGCGATGTCGGCGAGGATCGCCTCGACGTACTCGTGCCCCTCCGCCTCGGGATTGGTGTCGTCGAAGCGCAGGTTGCAGATCCCGCCGAACTCCGCCGCAACGTCGAAGTTCAGCGAGATGCTCTTCGCGTGCCCGATGTGCAGGTAGCCGTTGGGCTCCGGCGGGAAGCGCGTCTGCACCCGGCCGCCGTACTTCCCGCTCGCGAGGTCCCGGCGGATCAGGTCGCGGATGAAGTCACTCGGGGCGGGGCCGGAGTCGGGGTCGGGGTTCACCAGGTCATGTTTTCAGTTCCGGCGAGCCGACGTGCGGCGGGAGGTCACGAGCAGCATCAGACCTGGTCAGCGCACTCTGCGGATCGACGGAGACCGCGATGGACGTGGTGCGTTGCCGTCACGGTTGCCCTCAGCGAGAGCTTCGGCTTCACCTAGGCGATCCGGGCTGAGAGCAGGCAGAGGTCGTCGTTGAGGGTGCCCGCGCTGTAGTCGGCGGCCAGCTGACGCAGGCTCAGAATCGCCTCGGAGGCGGTGGCGTTGCGCAGGCCCGCCAGGGTCGAACTGATCGCCTCGAGGCCGAGGAGCCTGCCGTCGCGGCGCGCCTCGATGAGGCCATCGGTGTACAGCAGGACGCCGGCCCCGGCTTCTGCCCGATGTGAGCCCTCGCGGCATTCGAGGTCCGCGGTGATTCCCAACGGGATCCCCTGCGCCGGCGCGAGGAGTTCCTCACCGTTGTCGAGCCAGAGGGCGGGCGGATGTCCGGCATAGGCCCAGCGCAGGCGTCGCTGGGTCGGCCGGTAGGTCAGGCAGGCGGCGGTGACGAACTCGCTGGTCGTCCCCGCGCGTTCGATCAGCGCTGTGTTCACCCAGCTGAGCAGGCGCGCCGGGTCGTCGGTGAACGGGGCGGTGGCGACGAACGCCGTTCGGACGAAGGCGGCCCTGCGTGCCGATTTGAGCCCGTGCCCGACCACGTCGCCGACCACGAGCACCGTGGTGTCCTCCGGACCGGCCGCCACCAGATAAAAGTCGCCGCTCACGCGCTCCTCGGCGGGCAGAAACGCGGCTGCCAGTTCCAGACCAGGACGGATCGGCAATTCCGGTGGGGTCAAGGCGTCCCGGATCGCGCGCAGATCCGCCAGCTCGTCCTCGGCGCGGTCCAGCCGCTCCCGCAGCGCCGCGAGGTCACTGTCATGGACATTGACCTCCCGCTGCAGACGGGCGACCAGGCCGCGGTTGAGCAGGGCGGACGGATCGTCGCGGTGGGCGCTCTCCAGCTCGATCCCCGCCGTCCGCCGGTCCGCGGCGGCGCGGGTGCGATCCTCCGCCGCCCGGGTCCGATCGAGCGCGGCCCGGGTCCGGTCGGAGGCGGCCTGCCTGCGGTCCTTCGCGGCCTCACTGTCGCTCGCGTCCGCGCGCTCGGCCGCCTTGTCCCGAGCCTCGCTCGCCAGATCGCGGTCGACGGCAGCGCGGTCGCGGTCCTCGGCATGCTGGTCCGCGTCGGCGGCGTACCGGTCGGCATCCGAGAGCTCGGGCCCATCCGCGGAAGGAGGAGGGGGAACGGACACGTGGGGCTCCAGGCGAGGGACGAGGCCGCGGCAGAACAAGCCGAAGCCGTTGTCGCCAAGGACTGGAGCGACCTACGACTGTCGAACCCTACGCCGAGGCTTCGAAGTACGGACCCCGCGACGATGGTCCGGTTCCCCGCACAGGTGCTGCCCGAGCGTTGCCCTCTTTACTGGTGAGCGCTGGTTCATTGACAAATCCATTGACAGGCAGCACGGCGTGACCTCGGTCCACCAGCAGTGGCTGTGCCACGACGACGATCACCGCAACTGTGTCGACCTGCTGACCGGCTTAGACCTCGCCACCAGGCACTGCTCATCTCTCGCACCTGGTGGTGGCCGAGGTGAGCTACCTGATCGGCCGCGGCGGTGGGTCGCCCGCCGAGGCCGCGTTCCCAGTTCGATCCGCATCGGCGACCTCACTCTCGTGGACCTGATCCCTGCCGACCTCAATCGCATGGTCGCTTGCCGGACATCGACGAGCTGGTTCTTCTCGTCCGGCGCCGGCTCGCGCCCGGTGGGGGGTCGGGTGGCGACCGGCTACACGAGGCGGCTCAGCATGTTCCCAACCTGACAGTGCGGGTTCGATTCCCGCTAGCCGCTCCCGAGAGCTGCCCTTTCGCGGGCCGTGCGGGTAGCGTGCTCCCGGCAACATTTGCCGTTTTCCTCTGCGAGGACGTGGCCAGATGACCTTGGTCCACCGCTTGGCGGCAGAATTCATCGGAACCTTCTGGTTGGTGCTGGGCGGCTGCGGCAGCGCGGTGCTGGCGGCGAACGTCCCCGAGGGCGGCATTGGCCTGCTGGGCGTGTCACTAGCGTTCGGGCTGGCGGTCCTCACCATGGCCTACGCCTTCGGGCACATCAGCGGCGGTCATTTCAACCCGGCCGTCACCTTCGGTCTGCTGCTGAGCCGGCGGATCGACCCCCGCGAGGCATTCCCCTATGTCGTCACGCAGGTCATCGGCGCGATCGCAGCGGCCGCGGTGCTCTTCGCCGTGGCCAGCGGCAAGGACGGCTTTTCCGCCGACGACGGTTTCGCCGCGAACGGCTACGGCGCGCACTCCCCTGGCGGGTACAGCCTGACCGCCGCACTGGTCATCGAGATCACGCTCACCGCCGGATTTGTCCTCGTCATCCTCGGTGTGACCGACCGGCGGGCGCCTAAGGGCTTCGGCCCGCTGGCGATCGGTTTGGCGCTGACGCTGATCCACCTGGTGAGCATTCCGGTCACCAACACGTCGGTGAACCCTGCACGTTCTACCGGGCAGGCGATCTTCGTCGGCGATTGGGCGCTGTCGCAGCTGTGGCTGTTCTGGCTCGCACCGCTGGTCGGTGCCGCGATCGCCGGGCTGGCCTACCCGATGCTCACCGGCGACCGCGGCGTCGAGCACATCGCGGAAACGGGCCAGAACCCGGACACCGCCGTCACCACTGCAGGGGAGCGGACCGCCCCCGCCCGCGACGGATCGCCCCGGTGAACAGCCGCCAGCGCTCGACGAGGACGGGTCACCTGGCGAACGGCTACTGAGGGTTGTGACTGCGTCAGCGACCCCTTTTCGCCCGGGAGTTCTCCTCATCGAGGCCAGATTCGTCGCCCCGAACCGCGGCGACGTCTTCTCGACTGATGAACGATTCGCGGGCGGGTGGGTTGGCGGCATCGCCGCGGGTCTCTTCGGCCCCGCCGTCGACGTCTCGGCGCTGCCGGTCGAGTGCCGGATCAGCCACTCGATCGAGGTCGCTCCCGCCTTCAGCGCTCAGAACCGGCGGGACGACGCCGTACGCCTTCTGGTGGATGCCGAGCGACTCGCGCCAGAACAGGTGTCACCACTACTCGAGCCGGCGACGGGTGCTGCACTGGATCAAGCGCGAGCGAGGCGCGCCGTCGGCTCAGGTCGTCGGCCTCACGCAGCGGCTCGAAGGTGCCGCCTGACCGTAAGGTGCTGATCCACGGCCGACGATCCAGTCGAGTGTCAAGCATCAGCCGACCTAATACATCCGAGGCGGTGGGCCGTCGGGGGATCGAACCCCGAACCCGCGGATTAAAAGTCCGCTGCTCTGCCAGTTGAGCTAACGGCCCGGCAGGGCGACAGGTTACCTGGCTAGCGGGTGACGACGACCTTGGTGCGTTGCCCGGCGAAGCGGTAGAGCTTCTTGATCAGCGGCGTCGGCATCCGGATGCACCCGGCGGACTTCGACAGGTCGGTCCCGGCGTAGTAGTCCGGATGGATCGGCTGGCCGGTCCGCTTGCTGACGGGGATCTGGTGGAACCCGACGATGCAGTCGTGGAACCGGACGAACCAGTCGATGCGCAGGCCGCCCGAGCGGTCGCTCCGGTAGCGGGAACGGGCGGGCTTTCCGCACTGCGCGCCGGTGTAGTAGACGGTCTGCGGCAGCCAGTCGTTGTCGACGATCCCGCCCTGGGCCAGCACCGTGCCGTCGGGCTTGACCAGCCACAACCAGTTCTGGCCCTGGCTCATCACGACACGTCGGCCTTCACCCGTCCGCTTCGGGACGGGGCGATCGCTGCAGGACTCGCCCTCGTTCGAGGTGAGGCGCTTCATCGTCGCCCCGGCCGGCGAACCGGTCTGACGCATGCCGTTGGCCGCCTGGAACCGGATCGTGGCCGCCTTCAGGCGGATGCCCTCTGACGCGGACTCGCCGAGAAAGCATCCGAGGTTCTTCAGCCGTGACTCCGCGATCCGGGACCCCGCGGCCTGGGTCTGCACTGTCCCCGGGCTGCGCGCAGCGTCCTGCGCCTGCGCGGCGTCCAACCTCAGAGCGGGCACGGCGACGAGAACGGCCAAGGTCCACACGGATGTTCGACGTCCCCACACCCGACGGATTATGGAACCCCGGCCCGGATGTGCGGTGGAACCTTGTCCGAATCAGGAAAAATCGGGATGTGGACCCCATCACGCTCACCTCCGGCGGCGTCGACCTCGCCGCGGACTTCTATCCCGCGCCCGGACCCCTGGCGTTCATCCTCACCCACGGGTGGGGCAGCGAACGTCCGACGGACATCCCGGCCGCGCTGGCCGGCGCCGGCTATCCGACGCTGGCCCACGACCTGCGCGGCCACGGCCAGAGCGGCGGGGTGCTCGAGGAGGCGTCACGCGCGGACTGGGTCGCGGACCTGGTCGCCGTCATCGATCACGTCCACGCGCTGGCACCGGGAGCGCGGGTCGGGCTGATCGGCGCAAGCTTCGGCGCCTATCTCAGTCTGATGGCGAGCGACACGCGTGACGTCGCCTGCCTGTCCCTGCGCGTCCCGGCCAACCTGCCCGACGATCACTTCGCCGATACCTACGTCGACCGGTTCGGGCCCGGCAACCGCCGACCGGAGGACATCTACCCGGTCGACAGCCGCGCCCTGCGGGCATTGCGGGCCTTCCGCGGGCCGGTGCAGCTGATCGACGCCGACGGTGACGACGTGATACCAGCGAAGACGATCGAGGACTACGCCGCCGCCGTCGAACCGGAGCGGCTGACGCGGTACACCCTGCACGGCCCGCACCATCTCGCGACGCCGGAACTGCGCGGCGAGTACATCGCCGCGCTGCTGGTCTGGGCGGACTCGGTCACCGCGGCCTGAGCCCGGCGCGCGGCTTCACCGGCCGGCCCCCGCCTTCACTCGTCAGGCACGGCTTGTGAAGTCTTTACACACCCCGGACAGTTCTGTCCGGACAGATCCCGGACTCTCCGAATGACGTGCCCGCCAAGCTGCGGGCATGTCGGAGAGGTCGTGGCTAGTGGACCTGCGCATGGTGATCGCGTCGTGGCCGGAGGACGCTCCGCGCGGGGCGGTAACCCGGTTCTGCAAACAGAACGGGGTCTCCCGGAGCTGGTTCTACGAAGTGCGCGCCCGGGCCCGCGACGGTGACGGGACCCTGGCCTCGACGTTGCCGCTCTCGCGGGCACCGAAGCACCCCGCGCGAGCGACGCCGCCTGTGGTGGAGGACCTGGCGCTGCGGATCCGTAAGGAGCTGGCCGAGGACGGTTGGGACCACGGCCCGCTCTCGGTCCGGTCCCGGATGCTCGCTATGGGCCTGCCCGCCCCGTCCCGGTCGACCTTGGCGGCGATCTTCGCCCGCCGCGGCGCGGTGGTCCCGCAGCCGCAGAAGCGTCCTCGCGCGTCCTGGCGGCGGTTCTCCTTCGCCCGCCCGAACGAGTGCTGGCAGCTCGACGCGATGGCCAGGTGGCTCGCTGATGGCAGCGAGGTCTGCGTGCTGCAAGTCATCGATGACCACTCCCGGGCCATCCTGGCCAGCCTGGCCGCACCGGCCGAGACCGCCGTCGCCGCGCTGGCGGTGGTGCAGGCCGCGATCGCCCGCTACGGCATCCCGCAGCGCCTGCTCAGCGACAACGGCACCGCGCTGAACCAGTCCCGTCGTGGCCGGGCCACCCTGCTGCAGAACCACCTTGGCGAGCTCGGGGTCCAGCCGATCGCCTCCACCCCGAACCACCCGCAGACCTGCGGCAAGCACGAACGCTCCCACCAGACCCTGCAGCGCTGGCTCCGGGCCCGCCCGGCACCGGCCGACCTGGCCGAACTCCAAGCACGTCTGGACACCTTCGACCTGGCCTACAACACCACCCGGCCCCACCAGGCCCTGGCCGGACGCAACCCGATGCAGGTCTACGCCGCCACTCCGAAAGCCCCGACGCCGTCCCCGCCCGAGCCCGTACTGCCGCAGGCTCCCAAAGCACGCATGCAGATCCGCAGCTACCGCGTCGATGAGCGCGGCTACCTGCACCCGAACAAGCTCACCGTCATGATCGGCGTCCCCTACGCCGGCCGCACCTTCCACATCGTCCTCGACCCGGACCAGCTCACCCTCTTCACCGCCGACGAAACCCACTTCCGCGACATCGAGCTCGAACCGGGCCGGCGCTACTACGGCAACGGCCGCCCTACCGGCGGACGCCGCCAACCCCGGCTACCGTCCGGGATGTCATCGGACAGTTGAGTCCGGGATGTCTCCGGACACGGAGACATCCCGGACTCAACTGTCCGATGACATCCCGGACGGTAGCCGGGGTTGGCGGCGTCCGCCGGTAGGGCGGCCGTTGCCGTAGTAGCGCCGGCCCGGTTCGAGCTCGATGTCGCGGAAGTGGGTTCCGTCGGCGGTGAAGAGGGTGAGCTGGTCCGGGTCGAGGACGATGTGGAAGGTGTGGCCGGCGTAGGGGACGCCGATCATGACGGTGAGCTTGTTCGGGTGCAGGTAGCCGCGCTCATCGACGCGGTAGCTGCGGATCTGCATGCGTGCTTTGGGAGCCTGCGGCAGTACGGGCTCGGGCGGGGACGGCGTCGGGGCTTTCGGAGTGGCGGCGTAGACCTGCATCGGGTTGCGTCCGGCCAGGGCCTGGTGGGGCCGGGTGGTGTTGTAGGCCAGGTCGAAGGTGTCCAGACGTGCTTGGAGTTCGGCCAGGTCGGCCGGTGCCGGGCGGGCCCGGAGCCAGCGCTGCAGGGTCTGGTGGGAGCGTTCGTGCTTGCCGCAGGTCTGCGGGTGGTTCGGGGTGGAGGCGATCGGCTGGACCCCGAGCTCGCCAAGGTGGTTCTGCAGCAGGGTGGCCCGGCCACGACGGGACTGGTTCAGCGCGGTGCCGTTGTCGCTGAGCAGGCGCTGCGGGATGCCGTAGCGGGCGATCGCGGCCTGCACCACCGCCAGCGCGGCGACGGCGGTCTCGGCCGGTGCGGCCAGGCTGGCCAGGATGGCCCGGGAGTGGTCATCGATGACTTGCAGCACGCAGACCTCGCTGCCATCAGCGAGCCACCAGGCCATCCCGTCGAGCTGCCAGCACTCGTTCGGGCGGGCGAAGGAGAACCGCCGCCAGGACGCGCGGGGACGCTTCTGCGGCTGCGGGACCACCGCCCCGCGGCGGGCGAAGATCGCCGCCAAGGTCGACCGGGACGGGGCGGGCAGGCCCATAGCGAGCATCCGGGACCGGACCGAGAGCGGGCCGTGGTCCCAACCGTCCTCGGCCAGCTCCTTACGGATCCGCAGCGCCAGGTCCTCCACCACAGGCGGCGTCGCTCGCGCGGGGTGCTTCGGTGCCCGCGAGAGCGGCAACGTGGAGGCCAGGGTCCCGTCACCGTCGCGGGCCCGGGCGCGCACTTCGTAGAACCAGCTCCGGGAGACCCCGTTCTGTTTGCAGAACCGGGTTACCGCCCCGCGCGGAGCGTCCTCCGGCCACGACGCGATCACCATGCGCAGGTCCACTAGCCACGACCTCTCCGACATGCCCGCAGCTTGGCGGGCACGTCATTCGGAGAGTCCGGGATCTGTCCGGACAGAACTGTCCGGGGTGTGTAAAGACTTCAGACGTCAGGCACGGCTGGTGAAGGCGGGCCTCAGGCCGTGAAGTGCGCCTGGGGGGCTGGTGAAGTGGGCGACGGGGCGAGGGAAGCCGGGGCGGTCAGCCCTCGAGGCTCTCGCGAACCCGACCGGCGGCGCGCTTGGCGATCGACATCTTGTGAACTTCTGTCGCACCGTCATAAATGCGGAAGGCGCGGATCTCGGCGTAGACGCGGCCGACGACCAACTCGTCGGTGGTTCCCATCCCGCCGCACAGCTGCACCGAGCGGTCGACGATGCGGTTCACCGCCTCGGAGATGAACACCTTCGCCTTGGACGACGCCTCGGTGGCGGCGGCCGGCTCGGCGGACTCCACCTCCAGACAGGTTTGGAGCAGCAGGGCACGGCAGGCGGTGATCTCGATCTCGTTGTCGGCGATCATCTGCTGCGCCATGCCGAGATCCGCGAGGGAACTGCCCCACATCTCCCGGTGGACGGCGCGGTGCAGCGCGATCATGTGGGCGCGACGGGCCGCCCCGAGCCAGCGCATGCAGTGCGTGAGGCGGGCCGGTGCCAGGCGCACCTGGGCATAGGCGAAGCCGCGACCCGGCTCCCCCAGCACGGCCTCGTCGGTGACGAAGACATCGTTGAGCGCCACCTTGCAGTGCCCGCCGGGCATCGTGGAGTCGAGCGTCCGCGGGTGGCCCTTGATCTGCCAGCCGGGGTTATCGGTGTCGACGAGCAGCATCGTCGCGCCCTTACTGCCGTCCTCGCCCCCACCGCCCTTGGCCATGACGATCGAGAACGCCGCACCCTCGGCGCCGGTGATCAGGTGCTTCTCCCCGGAAACAAGCCAACCGCCGGAGACCTTGCGCACCGTGGTCTGCATCGACTTCGGATCCGAACCGGCACCCGGCGGCGGCTCGGTCATCGAGAAGCAGCTGCGCACATCGCCCTGCGCCAGCGGCACGAGGTACTTCTCGCGCTGCGCCGGGGTCGCGATGACGTTGAGCATGTGAATGTTGCCCTCGTCCGGGGCATGGCAGTTCAGCGCCAATGGGCCGAGCAGCGACGTGCCCGCTTCCTCCAGCAGGATCGCGGACTCGGCGAGGGAGAATCCACCGCCACCGAGGTCCGCCGCCGCCTGCGGGGCGAACACCACGGCCTCCTTGGCCGCGGCCTGCAGCTCGAGGCGCAACTCGTCGTCCGCGCCCTTCGCGAAAGCCTCCTGCTCACGGGGGACCACGACCTCCTCGACGAAGTCACGGATGCGGTCCTGCCACTCGGTCACGCGCTCCGGCATCGAGAAATTCAGCGCCATGGGTGTGGTCCCCTTCGAAGGTCGTCCCCGGCAGTATCCCGCGCCCCCACGGCGCTCAGGTCATTCGGGTCGGGGGCGGGAGTCCCGCGGACGGGACCGCGAGCGTCGGGACGGCGGTGCCGGCGCCGCCGGCGGGTGGGTGGGCATCGCCACCGGAGTGGGCCCGGATGCCGGGGCAGCGGACGGCACGGGGGTCGGTGCCGGCCACGACCCGTGCGCCCCGAGCTCCCGGATCCGCGCCCCGAGGGCCTGCAGCTCGGCGTCAGGCTTGGCCGATGCCGCGATGCGGGCGATCTGGTTGGTCGTGAACTGCACCCCGTGACGGGCCGTCAGGAACGCCTTGAGGTTCGTCGCCTCGCGGCCGTCGAAGGACTCCCGCCAGGCCGCCAGCAGCTCGTCCCACGTCGCGCCGGCCACGAACTCATCCGCCGGCAGGTAGCAGATGACGTCCGGGGCGGAGAGCGTCTCCAGCTTGATCCGGTGCGCCCGCTTCGCCCGGATGGCCCGCGTCAGCAGGTTCTGCAGCCAGCGCGCCTCGGCGCCGGGCAGCTTGCCCAGCGGCACCAGCGCCCGGATCGCGGACTCGGTGCCACCGCGGGAGATCGCGGCCTGCGCCTTGTCCCACACCGGCTGGATCGTGGCCCGCGCGATGTTGTCCAGGACGATGACGATGGCCGCGTCGGTGAAGTCCCAGATCAGACCGGCGGTGGCGAGCGACTGCATCTGCTTCGCGCCGCCGACGGGGTAGATGACGCTCCACGAGTCGAGGTCCGGCGCGAGCAGCGCACCGAGCACCTCCTCGTCGTGCTTGCCCTCGACGATGACGAAGCAGCGCACCATCTGCAGCAGGTCGGCCGGAGTGAGTCCGAGGTCCTCCCGCATGTGGTCGCGCTCGAGTTCCTCGCGCAAGGCGAAGTCCATCCCGCGTGCGGTCGCGGCCCCGGAGGCGAGGCGGGTCACGTGCATCAGGGAGACCCGCCCCGGGTCGAGCATCGCCGGCGAATGGGTGGCCACCGCCATGCGCAGCCCGGACTCCTCCGCGATCTTCACCAGGGCGTCCGGCAACGCGGACTCCGCGCGGCGGTGCAGCCCGGACTCCGGCTCGTCGCAGAGGAAGACCACCGGCAGCGCGTCGGAGCCGGCCACCGACACCGCGAGCGCAGCCGAGAGCGCGGCCCATCGCCGCTGCGCGGTGGAGAGCGCCGCCAGCGGCAGCGTCGAGGCGGACGCGGTACCGGCCTGCGGGAACCGGGCGACCCAGCTGGGCAGGACGCCGGCCAGCCAGTCGTTGGGGTCACCCGGGGCGAAGACGAGTTCAGGGGCGTCCGGGAAGACCGCGCGCAGGTAGCGGGTGGCCAGTTCGGTCAGCCGGGCGAGCAACGGGTCGACGCGCGGGTGGAAGTGGGCGCCGCCGGCCGCGAAGGACGCGAGCATCTGCCCGCCGGCGGCGCGTAGCACCTCGTCGCGGGTCAGCTTGTCGACGTCGGCCGGGCTGGTCTCGTCGGTGACCAACTCGACCAGCGGCACGCTGATGGTGGCGATCTCCACCACCGGCACGGTCGCCCACAGCGGCCACGGGACGCTGCGTACATCGGTGCCGAGCTCCGGTGAGGTGCCGGGGCCGACGTAGCCGCGACCGGAGATGAACGCATCACTGATGTCGGAGAGCTCGCGCCACGGGAAGCCGGAGTTGGAGAGCACCACGCCTTCGTCCAGCGCCAGCCGCAACCGGGCCGCGGGCTCCTCCTCCTCGTCCTCGATCTGGTGCGCGCGGTCCTGCTCGAGCAACGCGGCGCAGGCCGAGTCCTCCTCGGAGGCGGCGGAGTAGACCGACCAGCGCGGAGCGTCCCGCGTGCCGATCGCGCGCAACACGAAGTGTCCGCCGCGCGTGATCTCGGTGACCGCGTCGGAGTGGAAGCGCATGAAGTCGCCGATGTGCTCCAGGTCCGACATCAGCATCTGCTGCGCCGCCAGGTGCGCCCCGACCAGTTCGCGGAGCGACGTCGGGCTGTGCGCCTCGTCGACGACGGCCTGGGTGAAGGATCGGAAGTCGTCGAGCACCTCGGCGTAGTCGTCGCCGGGGCCGACGTCGAACTCCTCGTCGCGGCGGCGGGCGAAGTGTGCGACGACGTCGCCGCGGAGGCGGTTCAGGTGTTCGCGCATCGCGCGGGCCAGGGCATCGCGCCAGGGGTCGGAACCGCGGACGTCGAAGTCAACGTCGGCGTCGGCGACCCGCACGTGCACCAGGCCCCAGCTGTCGGCCTGGGCCTCCCCGCGCAGCGCCGCGACGACCGCGGACAGGATGCGCGTCTTGCCGGCGCCGTTGCGGCCGTAGAGCGCGACCAGCGGCTCGTAGAGCGGGACGTGCACCCGCCCGATCGGCGCCGGCCCGCAGACCGTGACACCGAGAAGCCGGACCGACGCGGCTGCGTGCGTGGGTGCCAGGTCCGACATGCAGCGCAGGCTAACCCCTAGGAGGGCACCCCGAGTACGGCCTTGAGACCTTCGAGGTCCGCCGAACCGAAGACCACACGGTCACCGGTAGCGACGTAGACCAGGTCCAGGTTGACCCCGGCCGTCGCGATCCGGCGCGTCACATCGGCGAGCTCACCCGGACGGTCGTGCACGTCGACGACCACGACGTCGCGTTCGTGGCTGACCGGGACCCCGGTGATGGAGAGCGAGTGCCGCGCCGCCTCGGCGTGCGGGACCAGGATGTGCAGCTCCGCGTTGTCGCCGGCATGCAGGCAGGTCGCCGCGGCGATGTTCACCCCCGCGTCGCTGATCGCGGCCGCCACCCCGGCCAGTGCGCCCGGGCTGTTCTCGAGTTCGATCACCAGGTCAACCGCCATGTGTCCCATCTGTCGAACCTACGCCCGGGCGACAGGATGGGGCCATGCCCGGAACGACGGTTTCCCGCCTCGCGTGGCTCGGCAAGGCAGCGGTGCTCGCGATGCTGCTGTTCGCGGCGACGCACACCGATTGGGACCGCTTTGCCGGTAAGGCGATGGCCGGGCGGGCGGTGGCGTATCCGCTGGCACTGCTGATCCTCCCCGCGGTCTGGTGGCTGTGGCGGCGCTCCCGGCCCTACCCCGGGCTCGCGGATCTGCTGATCACGCTGCCGTTCGTCGTCGACGTCGGCGGCAACTGCCTCAACCTCTACGACCGCATCGGCTGGTTCGACGACGCGTGTCACTTCGGCAACTGGGCGATGCTCCTCGGCGCGCTGGCGGTCTCGCTCCCTCGTGAGCTGCCGGAGACGGTGCAGCTCGGACTGGTCGCCGGGCTCGGCTCCACCACCGCGCTGCTCTGGGAGCTGATGGAGTACGAGACCTTCATCAAGCACGGCACTGAGATCGAGACCGCCTACACCGACACGCTCTTCGACATGACCCTCGGCACCATCGGCGCGACCCTCGCCGGCGGGTTCGTGCTGTGGCTGCGGCGCCGGGCCGTGGCTAGGGGCGCAGCTCGTCGACCAGGAACTCGGTGACGCGGGGATAGGCGTCGAGGCGGTTCTTCAGCTTCGCCAGCCCGTGGCCCTCGTCGGAGTAGATCGCGATCTCGGTCCGGATGCCCTTGCCCTGCAGCGCGGCGTGGATCTGCTCCGCCTCGCCGACCGGGACCCGCGGGTCGTTGACGCCGTGGACGAGGAACAACGGGGCGCGCATCGCGTCGAGCTGGTTGATCGGGGACAGCTCCTCGAGCAGGTCGCGGTGGTGCTCCAGCGACCCGTACTCGCGCTCCCGGAACGCGCGACGCCAGGACGCGGTGTTCTGCAGGAACGTCACCAGGGATGACATCCCGACGATGCAGACGCCTGCGGCCCACAGCTCGGGCTGGAACGCGAGGCCGGCCAGCACCATGTAGCCGCCGTAGGACCCGCCGTAGAGGGCACACCGCGACGGGTCCAGGTCGTCGGTGGTGGCGATCCAGCGGTGGATCCACTCCATGTCACGGATCGAGTCGAAGCGCTTCTCGACGTCGTCGAGAGCCTGGTAGCGCCGGCCGTACCCGGTGGACCCGCGGACGTTCGGCGCGATCACGACGAAGCCGCGGGCGACGAGGTACTGCGTCAGCGCCGCGAACGACGGCCGGTACTGCGATTCCGGGCCGCCGTGCAGGATCATCACGACCGGCCGCTTGCCCTTCGCGGAACCGCGGGGACGGAAGACGTAGAGCGGGATCGACTCCCCGTCGTGCGCGGGCACGCGGACCAGGTCCGGCGCGACCAGCGTGGACGGGTCGAGCTGGTGCGGGGAGACCGTCAGCCGCGTCGAGGTTCCGGAGACGGTGTCGTAGAGCCACCCGTCTCCCGGCACCAGCGGCGAGGAGTACGAGTAGGACAGGTAGCGCCCGTCCCGGGAGAAGGAGAACCCGCCCGCGACGCCGAGTCCGGGCAGGGGCACCTCGGCGGTGATCTCCAGCGTCTCCGGGTTGTGCAGCCGCGCCTCGGTCCGGCCGTCGGCGTTCGTCACCACGAGCAGGTGCCGGCCGGTCCAGTCGACGGCGCATCCCGCGTCCCATTCCGGCTCGAGGACGAACCGCCAGGCCCCGTCGGGAGTACCCCGCGCGATCGCGGACATGTCGCGGCCGACGTCGTGCGAGAAGAAGAACGCCGAGGAGTCCGGCAGCCACGAGGTCCCGCCGATCTCGGCCGGCTCGGTGTGCGGCGCGAGCTCGACGAGCGAGGCATTCGCGCGGTCCAGCAGATGCAGCGTCGAATCACCCGGCTGCTCGGTCAACGCGCCGAGGGAGAGGTAGCGCCCGTCGGGGGAGAAGCTCCCGGCCCAGGTCCAGCCGCCCGGGGCGTGGACGAGTTGTTCCTCCCCGGTGGCGAGGTCGCGCACCCAGATGTCGAAGTCCGAGTCGGTCCGCCGGTTCGTGGCGTAGGCGAACGTGGTGCCGTCCCGCGTCACGCCGCCGGAGCGGTGGATGTGCTCCGGGTCAACCAGGAGCGGGGTCAGCGCGTCGACAGTTGCGACGGGGGCCGCCGGGGCGTCCGCGCCCACCGGGAGCAGGTAGAGCTGGTGCCGTTCGTTACCGCCCGAGTCGATGCCGATCAGCACGGTGTCCGCGCCCTCGTGGGCCACCGGCAGGAACCCGCCACCGGCCGGCTCCGGCAGGTCTGTGACCTGCCGCAACGCCTCGATCGGCACCCCGCCCGGTTGGACCTGGTCGAGCTCCAGCGCATACAGCTGGGCGCTTCCGGGCACATCGGAGCTGATCAGCACCCGCTCGCCGGTCGGGGAGAAACCCGACGGGCCTGCGGTGCGTGTCTGGAGGTAGGCCCGGATGTCGGGCTCGGCCTCGCCGGGCGGAGCAGGAGTAGCTGGAGTGTCCGGAGTTGTCACCGGCACAGCGTGAAGCACCTCACGGCGACCCCGCCAACCACCACGCCGCCCGATCGATCGCGTGTACTTTGCCGGAGAACTTCTCGGGAAACCCGATGGGAAAGGAGGAGGGCTCGATGAGCGACCGCGACGGCGGGGCGTGGTTCCGCGACGAACTCTCCCCGCAGCCCGCCCCCGTGGAGGAACCCCCGGAGGCGCCGACCGTCGTCGTGCGCCCGAGTGGCGGCGCCGCTCCGCCCCCGCCGGCCAATCGGCCCTTCCCCCCGGTGACCCGGCAGGACCCCGGCACGCCCTACGGCCGGACACCTCCGGTCGTCGGCCAGTCCCCAGCCCCCCGCACGGGCGGCGCCTACCCGCCGCAGCCGCCCGCCGGCCCGACCGCGGCCGCCGTGGCCGGAGGCGGGCGCGCTCCGCTGCGCCGTTCGGTCAACGAAGCGCCGCCCACTCCGCCGGGCGCCATCACCAAACGCAAGCGGCGCAAGATCGGCTGGAAGAAGCCGGTCGCGATCGCGGCCGTGCTGTTCCTGGTGCTGCCGCTGATCACCTACTTCTTCGCCGACTCGCGACTCGAGCGCATCGAAGCGTTCCCCGCGGCCAACACCCGCCCGGCAAAGACACCCGGCAGCGACTGGCTGATCGTCGGCTCGGACAGCCGCGAGGGCCTGTCCGCGAAGGACCGCGCCAAGCTCCGGACCGGTCGCGCCACCGGGCAACGCACCGACACGATGATGCTCCTCCACATCCCTGACTCCGACGGCAAGCCGACGCTGGTCTCCCTGCCGCGCGACTCCTACGTGCCGATTCCCGGGCACTCGTCGAACCGGCTGAACGCCGCCTTCGCGTTCGGCGGGCCGCAGCTCCTGATCCAGACCGTCGAGGACGCCACGAACATCCGGATCGACCACTACGCCGAGATCGGCTTCGCCGGGCTCTTCGACCTCGTCAACGCCGTGGGCGGCGTGAAGATGTGCATCGACGAGGCGAAGAAGGACCCGAAGGCCGGCCTCGACATCAAGAAGGGCTGCCAGACCCTCGACGGCGGCGAGGCGCTCGGCGTCGCCCGATCACGGGCGTCGACCCGCGGCGACCTGGACCGGGTGAGCAACCAGCGCGAGCTCATCAGTTCGCTGATGGACAAGGTCACCTCACCGGCCACCCTGCTGAACCCGTTCCGGATGTTCTCGGTCGCCTCCAAGGGCGTCGGCGCGCTCGCGGTCGACGACGGGGATCACCTGATCGACCTCGTCCGCCTGGCCTGGGCCGCGAAGGGCCTGGGCACCACGACGACGGTCCCGATCGGACGGGAGTACACCGCGGCCGGTGTCGGCTCCGTGATCGAGTGGGACTCGACCCGCTCCCGGGCTCTGTTCGAGGCGTTGCGCCAGGACAAGCAGGTCCCGAAGTCCGCGCAGTTCAACTAACTGCATGACGCGCCTACTCTCGGATCTGATCCCCCCTCAGCCAGATGCGGACGCGATCTTCGACGTTTTCACCACCTGGGCCACCGGAACCGGGCTGGAGCCGTACCCGGCCCAGACCGAGGCGCTGATCGAACTCGTCTCCGGTGCGAACGTCATCCTGACCACGCCCACGGGGTCAGGAAAGTCCCTCGTCGCCACCGGCGCGCATTTCGCCGCTCTCGCCACCGGGAAGCGCACGTACTACTCGGCACCGATCAAGGCGCTGGTGAGCGAGAAGTTCTTCGCCCTGTGCGACATCTTCGGCGCCGAGCGGGTCGGGATGCTGACCGGTGACGCCTCGGTGAATCCGACCGCACCGATCGTGTGCTGCACCGCGGAGGTCCTGGCCAACATCGCGCTGCGCGAAGGGGCCGGTGCGACGATCGGCCAGGTCGTCATGGACGAGTTCCACTTCTACGCCGAGCCCGACCGCGGCTGGGCCTGGCAGGTCCCGATCCTCGAGTTGCCGCAGGCCCAGTTCCTGCTGATGTCGGCCACCCTCGGCGACGTGACGCGCTTTCAGGAAGACCTGACCGCGCGCACGGGACGGTCCACCGCGGTCGTCAGCTCGGCCACCAGGCCGGTTCCACTGCTCTACTCCTGGGCAATCACCCCGGTGCACGAGACCATCGAAGACCTGTTGATGGCCCAGCAGGCACCGGTCTACGTCGTGCACTTCACCCAGAAGGACGCCCTCGACCGCGCGCAGTCGTTGCTGTCGCTGACCCTGTGCACGCGCGAGCAGAAGGATGCCATCGCCGCCGCGATCGGCGATTTCCGCTTCGCCCGCGGCTTCGGCGCGACGCTGTCCAAGCTCGTGCGCCACGGGGTCGGCGTGCACCACGCCGGGATGCTGCCGAAGTACCGGCGCCTGGTCGAGCAACTCACGCAGGCCGGATTGCTCAAGGTGGTCTGCGGGACCGACACCCTCGGCGTCGGCATCAACGTCCCGATCCGCACCGTGCTTCTGACCGGCCTCGCGAAGTACGACGGGCAGCGCACCCGCATCCTCAAGGCCCGCGAGTTCCACCAGATCGCCGGCCGGGCGGGGCGGGCCGGGTACGACACCACCGGTTACTGCGTCGTGCAGGCCCCGGAGCATGCCGTCGAGAACGCGCGCCGGGTCGCGAAGGCGGGCGACGACCCGGTCAAGCTCAAGCGGGTGCAGAAGGTGAAGGCGCCCGACGGGCAGGTGTCCTGGAACGAGGAGACCTACGAACGCCTGGTGAACGCCGAGCCCGAGTCGCTGATCTCGCGGATGCGGGTCTCACACTCGATGCTTCTCAATGTCATCGCGCGCCCCGGCGACGGCTTCGAGCACATGCGCCACCTGCTGCGGGAGAACCACGAGGACCGCCCCCGGCAGAACAAGCTGATCCTGCGCGCCATCCGGATCTACCGCGAGTTGGTCGCCGGCGGCGTGGTTGCCCAGCTCGCCGAACCGGACGAGACCGGTCGCTGGGTGGTGCCGCGCGTCGAGTTGCAGACCAACTTCGCGTTGAACCAGCCGCTCTCGCCGTTCGCGCTGGCCAGCTTCGACCTGCTCGATCCGGAATCGGACACCTTCGCTCTCGACGTCATCTCCATCCTGGAGGCGACACTCGAGGACCCGCGGCCGGTCCTGATGGCTCAGCAGTACGCGGCCAAGGGCGAGGCCGTGAACGCGATGAAGGCCGAAGGCATCGAGTACGACGAGCGGATGGAGCTGCTCGAGGAGATCACCTGGCCCAAGCCGCTGGAGGAACTCCTCGAGGCCGCGTACGAGATGTACCGGCAGGGCCACCCGTGGATCGCAGAGTTCCCGCTCTCGCCGAAGGCGGTGGTGCGCGACATGGTCGAGCGCGCGATGACCTTCGGGGAGTTCGTGCAGAACTACTCCCTCGCCCGCTCCGAGGGCATCGTGCTGCGCTACCTCGGCGACGCCTACAAGGCGCTGCGTCAGACCGTGCCCGACGAGATCAAGACCGAGGAACTCACCGACCTCATCGAGTGGCTCGGCGAGCTGATCCGCCAGACCGACTCGAGCCTGCTGGACGAATGGGAGGCCCTGGCCGAGGGCACCGACCGGGCGACCGTGGCCGCGGCGGCCGCGCCGCGCGAACCGAAGGGCGTCACTGCGAACACGCGGGCCTTCACCGTGCTCGTGCGCAATGCGATGTTCCGCCGCGTCACCCTCGCCGCGCGGCACTCCTGGGCCGAGCTCGGCGCGCTCGACGCCGAGGCCGGGTGGCCGGCGGGCGACTGGGCAGCGGCGATGCAGCCCTACTTCGCCGAGTACGGCCCGCTCTCCACGGGTCCGGACGCACGCGGGCCGGCGTTGCTCGTGATCGAGAAGGAGCCCGAGGATCGCCAGCGGACCTGGACGGTCCGTCAGATCTTCGACGACCCGGCCGGTGACCACGACTGGGGAATCGCGGCGGAGGTGGATCTCGACGCCTCTGACGAGCTCGGAGCCGCCGCAGTTCGTGTCCTCAGCGTCGGTCCGCACTAGGGTCGAACCGAAGCCGAGCCGGGGGTAGCGAATGACCGAGTCCAAGGATCCGCCGCAGTCGAACGAGCCCAACGAGCCGCAGGACCCGTTCGCGCCGGGCACGCCGCCGCCCGGATGGACGCAGCCGGCGCCGGGGAAATCCTGGGAGTACGAGCAGCCGTCCGCTCCGCAATGGGGACAGCCGCCGAGCGAACCGATCGGCCCGCCCCAGGAGCAGATCCCGTCGCACTGGCAGCAGCCCTACGGCGAGCCGGCACCCGGGCAGCAGCAGCCGCCGCCCGCACCGTACGGACAGCCCCCGGGCCAGCCTCCGGCCTACGGCCAGCCGCCCGCCTACGGCCAACAGCCCCCGTACGGGCAGCCGCCCCAGTACGGGCAGCCCCAGTACGGCCAGCCCCAACTCCCGGGCATCCCGCCCGGCGTGGAGGTCGCGGGGCTCGGCAAGCGCCTGCTCGCCCGGATCCTCGACTCGTTGATCCTCGCGCCGGTCTGGATTCTCGTGGCGATCGCGACGTGGGATTCCGGCCTCGGCGGCCAGATCCTCGGGACGGTCGTCCAGACCGCGGCGTTCTTCGCCTACGACACCTACTTCATCTCCAAGCGCGGGCAGACGATCGGCAAGGGCTGGATGGGCGTCCGGGTGGTCTCGCTCGCCAACGGCGGGATCCCCGACCAGAACTCCGCCGCCAGGCGGTCCGCGCTCTACAACTTCTCCTGGATCGCGTGCTACATCGGCTCGATCGTCGTGGCGCTCTCCCCGCTCTTCGACAGCACCAAGCGCAAGCAGGGCTTCCACGACAAGGTCGGCGGCACCGTCGTCATCAAGGCCTAGCCGTGTCGCTCCCGTCGCCCGTCCGGGCCGGGTCGCAGTCCGCGTGGACTGCCCCGGCCCTGGTCGGCGCGGGTGTGGCGGCGGCGACCGCTGTCGTGGCCGTCGTCAGTCCCGAGGAGCCCGGGGCCTACCCGGCGTGCCCCTTCCACGCGGTCACGGGGTGGTGGTGCCCGGGCTGCGGGTCGCTGCGGGCCGTGCACGCCCTCACCCACGGCGACGTGCCGACCGCGATCGACCGCAACGTGCTCCTCGTGCTCGCGGTGCCGGTCCTCGTCCTGGCCTGGGCCGCCTGGCTCCGCCGCACCGTCACCGGCCGCCCGGGTGAGGGCCTGGTCCGGGCTGATGTCATCAGCACCGACAACGTCCGGCGTCGAGTACCGGCCGCCGCCGGCTGGGTCCTGCTCGCGACGGTCGGCGCCTTCTGGGTGCTCCGCAACGTCCCGGCCGGGTCCTGGCTGGCTCCGTAGCGTCCGACCAGATGTGGCCTATAGGCCTCCACCGGTCGGACGTCAGCGTTCGGTAAGGGGCCGGAGGGCTGCGCGCAGGGCCCGGGCGGCGTTCACTGGTGCCATGAGCCGTGGGAAACGTCTGCTGCGCAACCGCCTCGTCCAGGCGGGGATCGCGCTGAGCGCCGTGCTGATGGTGGTCGCGCTCGCGGCGTTCGAGCCGTGGAAGCTCTGGGTCGACAAGACCGTGGTGGAGGCCTTCCCGGTCGCCCCGGCGGTCGCGGTCGAACAGGTGCGGACGACGCCGGCGCCGGCGGTGGCCACGCCCACGCCCGGCCACGGCCACGGCCACGGCCACACCGAAGGTCACGCAGCCGCCGGCCACCGACCCACAGCCGACGCCCGTCCCGGACAAGCCGTCAAAGCCGGCCTACACGGAACTCTCCAACGGCACCTTCATCTCCCACGAGCACGGGACGACCGGGACCGTTCGGGTGATCCAGTTGGCCGACGGCACCCGGATCCTGCGGCTGGAGAACCTCAGAACGAGCAACGGTCCCGACCTGAAGATCGTGCTGTCTGACGCCCCGGTGATCGAGGGCAAGGCCGGCTGGCACGTCTTCGACGACAACGAGCACGCGAAGATCGCGAACCTCAAAGGCAACAACGGCTCACAGAACTACACGATCCCGGCCGATCTGGACCTGACGCTGTTACGCAGCGTGTCGATCTGGTGCGACCGGTTCAACGTCTCCTTCGGCGCCGCGGAGCTCGTCGAGTCGACGTAGGGCGCGTCTCAGGCGTAGCCCAGATCGTGCAGGCGCTTGTCGTCGATACCGAAATGGTGCGCGATCTCGTGCACGACGGTGATCTCGACCTCCGCGACGACGTCCTCCGGCTCCTCGCAGATCGCCAGGGTCGGATTGCGGTAGATCGTGATGCGGTCGGGTAAGACCCCCGAGTACCAGCCGTCACGTTCGGTGAGCGGCACCCCGTCGTACACGCCCAGCAGGTTCGGGTCGTCCGGCGGCGGGTCGTCCTCGACGAAGACGGCGACATTCGCCATGAGAGCGGTCAGCTCGGGCGGAATCAGGTCGAGCGCCTCGGCGACGAGCGCCTCGAACTCCTCGCGAGGGATGTTCAGCACTTGGTCATTGTCCGCCTGCCGCGACCGGAGTTCGCCTACCGTCGAAGATCGGCCCGTTGGGGGACGGGCCCGGTCCGCAGGACGCTGCCTGCGGGGGCCCGAGGGGGGCACGCCGTGCTCGACCGCCTACGCAAGCCCAGTGCCGTGTCGGTACTGCGCCGTGGGCTGCGTCGAATCGTGCCGCGGTGGCTGCCGGCGCGCCCGATCGGGCGGGCCCTCGGGTTCATCCTCGTCGCCGTCGTCGGTGCGTATCTCGGGCTGCTGATCGGCGGCCGGGAGAGCACGTCGGTCGGCCCGGTCAACACCCACATGACCTCCCACTTCTCCTGGTCCGGCGACACCGAGATCCGCGTCGGGCCGCTGGGCACACTGACGCTGGACACCCACGAGGGCCCGATCGGCGTCACCGTCACCGTCGACCAGCTCAACGTCACGGACGCGCGCGCGCTGTTCGAGGACCCGGCCGCCCTCGACGGCCTGGAGCAATGGGTCTCGGCCGATGCCAAGGACGCGATTCTCCGCCTCGTCGTGCGCTCCGCCGTCTCGGCGTTGCTCGGCGCTCTGGTCCTCTCGCTGCTGGTCTACCGGCGCAAGGCGCGTCGGGTCGCGATGGTGTGCGGGGCGGCCTTCGCGATGGTGGCCGGGACCGTCGGCACCGCGGCCGCGACCTGGAACCCCCGCTCGGTGTCGCAGCCGCAGTACACCGGGCTGCTGGTCTCCGCGCCGTCGGTCGTGGGCAACGCGCAGGACATCGTGGCCGGATTCAGCGACTACAGCCGCAGCCTGGCGAAGCTCGTCGGCAACGTCTCCAAGCTCTACGACGTCACCTCCACGCTGCCCGCCTACGAGCCGGACCCGTCCACGATCCGGGTGCTGCACGTGGCCGACATCCATCTCAATCCGGCGGCGTGGGAGGTGATCAGCTCGATCAGCGCGCAGTTCCAGGTCGCGCTGGTCATCGATGCCGGTGACATCTCCGACCACGGGTCCAAGGCCGAGCGCCGGTTCGTCGACGCGATCGCCGACCTGCCGATCCCGTATGTCTTCGTCCGCGGCAACCACGACTCCAGGGCGATCGAGGAGGCGGTGCGGTCGCAGCCGAACGCGATCGTGCTCGACGACGGGCTGACCAAGGAGGTCGCCGGCCTGCGGATCACCGGCGACGCCGACCCCCGGTTCACCCCGGACCGCTCCACCCCGGTCATCTCGAACGAGCAGCTGGCCGCGATCGGCAACGCGGTCGCGGCGGGGGTGCGCGTGGCCGGCACCCACCCGGACATCGCGGTGGTGCACGACCCCACCCAGGGCACCGGCTTCGACGGTGTCACCCCGCTGATCCTGGCCGGGCACACCCACCAACGGGCGACGAAGCTGCTGCCCGAGGGCAGCCGGATGTTCGTCCAGGGCAGCACCGGCGGCGCCGGCCTGCGGGCCCTGGAGGGCGAGACACCGGAACCGATCGAGTGCTCGGTCCTGTACTTCGACGCGACCACCAAGCGCCTGCAGGCCTGGGACGACCTGACCATCGGCGGTCTGGGCCTGAGCTCCGCGCAGATCAACCGCACCCTGGCCCCGGAGGAGACCAAGCGCTTCGAGCAGTACTCCCGCAATCAGCAGGCCGACCCGTTCCAAGGACCCTGAGCTGCGGCGTTACGCTGGTTTGGCCGGGGGAGAGGCCGTCCCCTATGCTGACGCGGTCCTCCACGGCACCCGTGGTTTCGCGCCACAGGCCCTCATCGTCTAGAGGCCCAGGACACCGCCCTTTCAAGGCGGCAGCACGGGTTCGAATCCCGTTGGGGGCACTTGCAAGGCACCAAGAACACCTGCACGACCGCACCACCACGTGTGCCACACTTGGCACCGCACCAGGTCCCGTAGAGCAGTTTGGAGTGCTCGTCACCCTGTCAAGGTGAAGGTCGCGGGTTCAAATCCCGTCGGGACCGCAGGAGAACGAAGGCCGACCCTTGGGTCGGCCTTCTGCGTTCGGGCCTATCGCAGGAAATCGTCCAGCGCGTCGCTGATCAGCTGTGCCGGCGAGGTACCGCGGTCGCGGGCGGCGTCGCGCACGCGGTGCTCCAGGGCGGCCGAGAGCAGGCGCGGCTCGGAGTCGTCGGCCAACGGCCGGGGCTCGCGCCCGCGTCCGAACACCGCGGTGGCGATGACGACCACGGTGCCCAGCACGTCGAGAATCGCGAGGACCCCCAGCAGCCGGGCGTAGCCGCCGCCAGGGTCCCCCACCCCGAGGATTCCCATCATCACCATGCCCGCGACGGCCGCGAGGAGGGCGAGCGTTCCCGCCAGCACGGGGCCGATCCGCTGCCGGCCCGCCAGCGACAGCAGCAGCGCGGCCTGGGCCAGCGAGGCGGCGATCGTGACACTGATCCCGAAGACCTCGAGGACGGATTCCCCGTCGTTCCCCCAGGTCACCACGAGCGCGAGCCCGGAAGCGACCACGGACACCGCGCCACCCACGAGGCCGAGCCAGGCGAGCCGGTGCCCGGCGAGCGAGAGGTAACACAGGGCCGCGACCGACTGCACCCCGACGATCAAGGTCGTCAGCAGGACGCGGCCCTCGGTCTGGCCGAAGTCGCCGCCCCCGAGCAGCGCGACGATACCGATCAGGGCAGCGAGGGAGAACGAACCGAGAACGGCGTTGACGACCACCCGACGCAGATCCCGCATGGCCCGATGATGGCACCGGGGGGGCTACTCCGGACGAAGCGGAGCCGACGCCGGAGGCCGGGTCCGCACGTGCTCGTCGACCCAGACCAGGCACCCGAGCACGGCCAGCCCCCCGCCGACCAGGCACACGGCATCCCAGCCACCGGCGCTCCACGCCACCGCCGAGGTGGCCGAGGCCAGCGCACCCACGGCGAAGTTGCCCGTCATGTACAGCGTCGTGAGCCGGCTGCGGGCCTCCGGGCGCAACGCGTAGAGGATCGACTGGTTGGTGATGTGCTGGCCCTGCATGCCGAGATCCACCAGGACCAGCCCGGCGATGAGTGCGGCGATCGAGGTCCCGCCGGCCCACAGCAGGCCCCATCCGCCGGCGACGCAGAGCAGGAAGGTCCCGGTGGACCGGTGTGCCCAGCCGCGGTCGGCGAGGCGTCCCGCGCCCATCGCGGCGCCGGCCCCGACCAGCCCGGCCAACCCGAGGAGCCCGGTCTCGGCCTCGCCCTTGCCGTAGTCCTCGGCCATCAGGAACGCCAGGGACGTCCACACCACGGTGAACCCGGCCATCCCGATCGCCCCGTAGACCATGCGTCGACGCAGCACCGGCTCGTCGCGGACCAGCGGCCACAGCGAGCGGATCAGGCTCGTGTAGGTCAGGTCAGGATCGGCGGCCGGGAGGCGCGGCATCGCCCGGTGCAACACGATGCCGAGCACCGCGGACAGCACCGCCGCCGCGACGTAGACCGCGCGCCAGCCGGCCGCGGCGGCGAGCAGGCCGGAGACGGTGCGCGCCGCCAGGATGCCGATCAGCAGCCCGCTCATCACGGTGCCGACCACCGTGCCGCGTTCGTGCTCGCCGGCGAGTGCGCCGGCGAGGGGCACCAGCACCTGCGCGACCACCGCGGTCACTCCGACGCCGAGGATCGCGAGCACCAGCACCGGCAGGTCCGGCGCGGCCGCGGCTCCGAGCAACGCCAGGCTGCACATCGCCATCAGCGGGGCGACCAGCTTGTGCCGGGCGATCAGGTCCCCGAGCGGGACGATCACGATCAGCCCGAGCGCGTACCCGATCTGAGAGGCCGTGACGAGCAGCCCGGCTGCCCCGGGCGAGACGTCGAGGTCATCGGCGATCAGATCCAGGAGCGGCTGGGCGTAGTACAGGTTCGCCACGCTCGCGCCGCAGGCGACGGCGAACAGGGCGACCAGGCGGCGGTCCATCGCGCGGCCCGGGGTCACCGGCGAAAGGTACCGGCGGCGCGTCAGTCGAGCGCCGGCTGGCGCTCCCGCGTGCCCGGGGTCCGCGGTGGCCACTCGTAGTCCGCGCGCTCGGAGGCGGTGACGCGGGTGGAGCGGAACCGCGGCCGCAGTTCCTCGCGCCAGCAGTCGCTGTCGATGCGGATCTCGGCGAGGGCCTCCGCCAGCAGCCCCCGCCGGTCGGCGCCTCTTTGGCGCATCGCCGTGGCGACGTACTTGGCGCCGCGCAGCGGATTCAGCACCCGGTGGGGCGCGGAGATGCGGTCGAACATGTGCAGGAGCAGCGGCGGCTCCCGGCCGTCGAGATCCGCGAGCGCCGCCTGCACGATCGGGCTGACGGAGAAGACGCGGGACTCCCGGTTGCCCCAGTGGTAGGTCGCGTTGCACTCGCGGTCCCGCCGTGCCTCCACCGCACGGGCGGCTGCGTCGCAGGCAGCGGCGTCGTCGAGCACCGGGCCGCAGGCTTCGCCGAGCGACCGGCCGAAGCGGAGGGCATCACGGATGCCCTGCCCGATGATCGGGTCCTTGAAGTGGCCGGCGTCCCCGGCGAGGGCCCACCCGGGTCCACTCGAACGGCGGAAGAACGCGACGTTGTCACCGGTCGAGCGGACTTTGGTCAGGTTGGTCGCTCCGCCCAGCCGGGTCCGCACCGCGGGGTTGGCGGCGAGCATCGCCTCCCACATGCCGTCGGGGTCGGCCCGGAACTTCGGGATGTCGTCGACCGGCCCCATGAACAGGCACAGGACGCGGCCCTCCGGGCAGGGGAAGATGAGCGCGTGCGTGTCCCCGGCGCGCAACTGGATCAGCCGCTCGCGCCAGACGGTCCCGACCTGCGGGTCGTCCATGTACCAGAACGCGCAGCCCCGCTCGTTGCGGGAACCGCGGTAGGGCCGGTCCGCGCCGACCAGCTTCGCGGTGGTCGAGCGCCGCCCGTCCGCACCGACGAGCAGCTTGCAGGAAATCTGGGTGGAGGTGCCGTCCTCCTCGCGGATCACCGCGCCGGAGACGCGCGACCCGCTCCAGAGCACCTCGATCAGCGCGGTCCGCTCGCGGATCTCGGCACCGGCCGCGCGCGCGGTCTCGACCAGCGCCAGATCCAGTTCCGGGCGCGGCAGGCAGATGCCGTAGTCGATGCCCTCGACGCTCGCGAACTTCTGCAGGCACCGGACGCCGTCGGCCTCGATCATCCCGTGGGTGCACCGCGGGGGGTCGTAGGCCAGGACCCGGTCCAGCGCTCCGATCGCCTGGATTTCCGCAACGGCGGACGGGAAGTTCACGTGGGTGGAGAGCGTGTCGGAGGGGAAGCGGGAGCGGTCGATCGCGAGGACGGAACGGCCGGTCCGGCGAAACCCGATCGCGGCCGCGCTGCCCGCGCACCGGGCGCCGGCGATCAGGACGTCGACGGTCTCGGTGCGCGCGATCTCGGTCATGATGCGAACCGTAGGGCCCCCCGGGGGCTGCGCGGCAGGTCGCAAAGCCTCTTCGGGGAGCGGACGGGGGGCGGAGCCCCCCGCCGGTTCAGCTAAACTCGCCCCGTCTCACCCGGCCAGGTAGCTCAGTTGGTACGAGCGACCGCCTGAAAAGCGGTAGGTCGGCGGTTCGACCCCGCCCCTGGCCACCAGCTCCGAGACACAAGCGCCCGGTCCTGCCGGGCGCTTCGTGCGTCTCAGACCCGACGGACCCGGTCCCCGCCGGCGGCGCGGACCTTGTCCTTTCCCGGTCCGCCGTCGACGGTGTCCTTGCCTTGACCACCGCTCAGGACGTCCTTGCCCGGACCGCCGGAGAGGCGGTCATTGCCCCGGCGGCCCTTCAGGACGTCGTCGCCCCGCTCGCCGAAGAGCCGGTCGTTGCCGGGGCCACCGTCGAGGGTGTCGTCGCCCGGACCGCCGCGGAGGATGTCGTTCCCGCCCCCACCGTCGATCGTGTCGTTGCCCGCTCCGCCGAGGAAGAACTCTCGGGCCGCGGTCCCCCTCAGGTGGTCCGCCCCCGGCGTCCCCTGCACGAGGGTGTAGCCCTTCGGGACCTTCACCCCGTCGACGGGGCTCCGAGGCTTCCCAGGCTTCTCGGCGGGCGCGCTCGTGGTCGTTCGCGCTTTGCCGTACTCCAGACGCAGGTGACCGAAGCCGTCCCGGCTCGCATCGATCGCCGGGTCCTTCCATGGGCTGTCGTCGACGGCGCTCGCGCCGGTCACGAGGCTGGACCCACCGCCGCCGCCGGTGCGCACGACCTCGTTGGTGGTGCCGTCGTCCTCGGCGTCGTCGGGCTCGTCCTGGTCGGTGAGGCCGCCGCCGCCACCGAAGTAGCCGCCGCCCCCACCGCCGCCGTCGGCCGGTACGCCGCTCCCGCCGCTCCCGCCGGCGGCCCCGGAGAAGGCGGGCTGAGCCGCGCCTTTCGCGCCCTGGGCGCACTCGGGACACTCGGCGTCGGGGCGCCAGCCAGGAGCCGTGGTCGACGCGTCGATGACCCGGTCCGAGTTCTGGCCCCGCGGGACGGCGGAGAAGCCCGGGTCGCCGTCGACCGCGCCGCCACCACCGCCGGCCACCGCGAGTCCGACGACCTTGCCGCCGCGCGTGATCGAGAGTCCGGTCCAGCCGCCACCCCCGGCACCGTGCGCGCCACCGGGGCCACCGCCGTTGAGGCCGCCCGCGGCCGTACCGCCGGCCGCTTTGCGGTCGGCGCCGACCCCGCCGACCCGCAGCGTGACGACGTCGCCGGCGCGAACGGGGAACGTCGCCCCGAACTGCGTGCTCTCCCCGCCGGGGAACGGCCCGGTGGGTGCGCCGTAACTGCCGCCGTCAGCGCTCTGGACGAACGCGGCGAGCGGTCCGGGATCGGCCGGGACCGTGAACGAGTAGGTGCCAGCGGGGCCGAGGGAACAGGCGACAACGCCGGAACCCTGAGAGCTCGGCGGCTCCGCGGCGCACCCGGCCGGGGGTGTATCGGCCGCCTGCCCGGCCGTTGCGGGCGCGACCAGGCCGGTAACTCCCAGGCCCAGGGCAAGAATCAGGTGCAACCGACGCACGGTCGACCTCCGGGATTTCCACTCGATCCCCCGCGAACCGACGTATATCGACCAGAGTAGGCACAGGCGGGCAGGAGACCCGCCATCGCGATCTGTTCGGCGGGTCGCCGATGGAAACTGACGAAGCGTCAGGAGACGAGTCGATCAGCGGCTGACGAGTCGCTCCCGCAACGTCGCCAGCGACTCCGGTCGCAGGCCTCCCGCGAGCAGGTAGGCCTCGACGCTGCCGTACTCCGCCCGCAGCCAGGCGAGCGTGGCGTGCAGCACCGCCGGGGGACTGCCCATCAGTTCCTTGATCCGGGTGGCCTTGGCGCCCATCGCGAGGCCCTTGCGGGTCATCCGCTCGCGTTCGGAGTCGGTCCAGACCGTCTCGGTGATCCCGTAGTCCTGGGCGACCGCCTCGTCCGGCACACCGAGGACCGACAGCAGCAGGCCGATCACCAGACCGGTGCGGTCCTTGCCCGCGCTGCAGTGCACCAGCGCGGGCAGGGCATCCGGGGCGGCGAGCACCTCGAGCACCGCGGCGATCTCGGGACCACAGATGCGCAGGATCTCGAGGTAGATCTCCTCGAGGCTGTCCATGTCGGCGAGAGAGATCCGAGCGCGGTACAGCGGATTGCGATGAGCGGCGACGCCCGCCGGGAAGACCGATGCCGGCAGGTCGGCCAGCTCGGTGTCCTCGCGCATGTCGACGATGGTGCGCAGCCCGATTCCGGCCAGCCGCGCGTGCGACGCGGCACCGAGGTCCTCCAACGCACCGCCGCGGTAGAGCAGGCCCCACCGGGTCGTCCCGCCGCCGGTCACGGCGTACCCGCCGACGTCGCGGAGGTTGTGCAGGCCCTCCACGACCACGAACCGGGGGTGCTGATCGAGGTCGGTCATGGCCCCAAGCATGCGGGCCGGGCGCGAACGCCGGGCGAACGGGGTGCTGTGGCTCTGGTCACCCGGGGCTCAGAGGATCGGCACGATCCAGGACACCCGGGTGCCGCCGGATTCCACCGACTCCGCCACGAACGTCCCGCCCCGGCTTTCCGCCCGCCTGCGCAGATTCCCGAGCCCGCTGCGCTCAGTGCGCCGCCGTAGACGTCGAGCACTCGGAGTTCGCGGTCGAAGACGAGCACGGCCAGCCCGGTGTGGCCGAGGTGGCCCCGGTCAGTACCGGACCGGCAGCCGTTTGATGCCGTTGATGAAGTTTCCGGCCAGGTACTCGGGCTCACCGCACACGGTCAGACGAGGAAGGCGGTGCAGCAGCTGATCGAAGACGGCCCGCAACTGCGTGCGCGCCACATTGCTGCCGAGGCAGAAGTGCGCACCCCCTCCACCAAAGCCGACGTGCGGATTCGGGTTGCGCAGAATGTCGAAGACGTAGGGGTCCGCGAAGACCGACTCGTCGCGATTGGCGGAGTGGTAGAACATCACCACCTTCTCCCCCGCCGTGATCTTCTGACCGCGGATCTCTGCGTCCTTCCGAGCCGTGCGCCGGAACGTCAGCACCGGGGTGCCCCATCGGACGAACTCCTCGACCGCCGGCCCGATCCGAGCATCGAAGCCGGCCATCAGCAGCTGCTTCTGATCGGGATGATCGTGCAGGGCGAGCACGCCATGCGTCGTCGTCTGGCGGGTGGTGTCGTTGCCCGCCACCGTCAGCAGGACGAAGAACGCCGCGATCTCCTCGAAGGTGAGCTTGGCGCCGTCCACCTCAGCCTGGACGAGCGCAGTCAGCAGGTCGTCGCGCGGGTGATCGGAGCGCGCTTGGACCATGTCGTAGGCGCGACCGTGCAGCACGAGCAGCGCGTCGAACATCATCTGCAGCGGGTCGTTGTCGCCGACGAACTCCTCGTCGTTCCACCCGACCATGGCGTTCGCCGCATCGGTGACGATCTGACGCTCTTCCTCAGGGACGCCGACCATCTCCGAGATCGTCCACATCGGCATCCGCGCTGACACCGCCTCGACCAGGTCGACTTCCCCGGAGCTCCCGAGATCGTCGACAATGGAGGCGGCCTGCGCCTGAATCTGAGCCTCGATCAGCTTGATCCGTCGCGGAGTGAAGACGGACGAGATGACCTTGCGCAGCAGGGTGTGCCGAGGGGCATCCATCGACAGGATCGAGTGCGCCATCTCGAGGATCTCCTCGGGGACGTTCTCCATCATCACGCCGCCGTACTGCGTGCCGGAGCCCCAGGTCTCGGAGTCCCGGGAGACCGCCGTGACATCGGCATGGGTGACCACGGCCCAGTAACCGGGGTCGTCCTCCTCCATCTCCGGCAGCAGGCCGCTCTCCGCCGGGCGGTGCCAGGAGACCGGGCGCTCGCGGCGCAACTCGTCGAAGATCGCCTCGCGCTCGGCCATCGGCCGCGTCCAGAACGCCTGGGACGAGATGTCGATCGGGTCGTGTGGATGCAGGGCGGTGGTCACCAACGGCTCCCGAGAACGGTCGACTGGGACGACAAACTTATAGAACGTTGTTCTATAGCGCTAGACGTGCGCGCCGGCGGCGCAACACCTGGAGAACCTTGTGCCGGGTGACCTCGATGACCACGGCGAGAAGCACCGAGGCGGCGATGCCGGCGATCGTGGCGATCACGTAGTTGTCGTGAATGATCTGGCCCGCGAAGTACCCCAGCAGCCCGGCCTGCAGACCCCACAGGATGCCGCCGATGATCACGTACGGGGTGAAACGCCGCAGCGGGTAGTGCAGCGAGCCGGCCAGGGCCGTGCTCAGCGAGCGGCCGCCGGGGACGAACCGCATCACGATCAGCGCGGGACCGCCGTGCTTGTCCAGCGCCGCCTGCGCGCGGCCACGCAGCGCCGCTACCCGCCTGCGGTGACTCATCCGGTCGATGGCGCGCCGGCCGACGACCCGCCCGATCGTGTACGAGATGTGGTCGCCCACGATGGCGCCGGCCGCTCCCACCGCGATCACCGCGCTGAGCGGGTACTCCCCTTGCGCGGCGAACACCGCGCCGGTGATGACGGTGGTCTCGCCGGGCACCGCGGGGAAGAAGGCGTCGAGGGCACAGACGGCGAAGATCACCAGCAGCGCCCAGGGCGAAGTCAGCAGCGATTCGATGTGGTGCGTGATGTCGTCCATCACGGGGCAGTCTCGCCCAAGCCGGTCCCCATCAGGGCCCGGGAGGTCTCAATTGGCGCACGGGCGCCGACCCACCACGCCGCCCCATGGAGAATGGGGGTTTCGTCCGGACGCAGGAGACGGGTGTTGAAGCAACTCACCAGGCCGCAACTGATCGTCGCTGGAGTGGTCGCGGCGGTCGTTCTCGGGGCGGGCGTCACGCTGGCCGCCACGAGTGGCGGCGGGAACGGCGGCTCCGACGACCCGACCGCGAAGCCGGGCCTGGAGGAGGCCGCCGCGGTGGCCGAGGCGTTGGGCAAGCTCGGGAGCGACCCGGACAGCCTGGTCGCGGCCGACGTGCGCTCGGCGATCGGAAGCCGGGCCCGGGAGGCTGTGCCCGGCGGATCCACCGTGTCCGCCATTCCCGCCAGCTGGCAACCCGATGGCCTCGGTGGCGGGACCATGACCGTGACCGTGACGAGCCCGGGTCAGCCCGCCGTGACCTACACCGCGGTCATGGTCAAGGAGGAGTCCGGCTGGAAGGTGGTCGGAACCGTTCCGCTCAACCCGTCCAACGCCGGGTCCACCCCGGCCGAGCCGGGCCGGGCCCCGGCGGCCAACCCGCCGGGCGTCGCCCAGGTCCCGCCCGGCGGCGCCACCGTTCCGGCCGCCGGAGCCGGTGTCGTTCCCCCGGGCGCCCCGGCCGGAACACAGCCCGCACCCCCCGTTCAGTCCGGGGCGCAGCCCGGCACCAAACCGGCACCCCAGCAGCCCGCCGGAGCTACCGGAGGCGGACAGTGACGGGTCCTCAGATTCGACGACGCACGGTGGGGATCGCGGTCGCCGCAACCCTCGCTCTGCCGTTGGTCACGCTCGCCGCACCGAGCACCGCGACCGCAGCTCCCCCGCGGAAGGTGCCGTGCGGTCAGATCGAGCTGGCCCCGGTACTGAAGACGGACCGGACCGACGCCGGCCAGCCGATCGTGCAGAAGGCGGACCGGCGCGGGGTCTACGTCCCGATCATTCTGGTTCCCGATTTCCACGGCCGGGCGAAGCACGACGACGCCCGCACCGGCGACTTCTCCCAGGTGATCGACATGGGAGCCGGCGGCCCGGCCCCGGTTGCCCCGCGCGCCTCGCTGATCGGCCAGTTGCAGCAGCTCCCCGGCGCCGCGGTCTACACCTTCGACTACCGCGCCAGCGCGGGCAGCTGGGTCGACGACCCGGGCATCGGCCCGGCGCTCGGCGACGCCATCGACTGCGTCACCAGCGCACTCGGGCAGAAGGCCGTCCTGGTCACCCACGGCGTCGGCGGGCTCGCGGCCCGTTGGGCGGTCGGTGGCCAGGTCGAGGGCCGCGACCGGGGCTCCCAGGTCACCACCGTCATCGGTTACGGATCCCCGCAGACTGGTTCGCAGCTTGCGGAACTGCTCAACACCGGTGTCGGCGCGACCGCGTCCGAGCCGCGGACGATCCTGCGACTGCTGGTCAGCGCGTGCCGTGCGCTCAAACCGGCCGTCTTCACGGAGCAGTCCCCGTGCGGCTTTCTCCCGGTCGAGGCCGGGGCGTTCGCGCGCCCGGGGGGCGACGCGTTCCGCGGCCAGTCTCCGCAACACCTGGCTCTGCGGCCCTATCCGGACAATGTGCGCGTCCACGCGTTCGCCGGCGACGTCGTCGTCAATGCGACGAACCTCGGATGGTTCGGGCTCAAGCCGTTCCGCGCGAACGACATCCCGCTCGGTGACCTCGTTTCCTCCACCGCGTCGACCACCATTCAGGCGCTGTCGCAGCTGCGCGCCTCGTGCCGGTTCACCCTCGACGCCTTCGGCTCGCCGTCGCAGAGCGCGGGCATCCGCATGGCCGAGGCCGGAGTCGCAGGCGCAGCGCTGCCGTTCCCGTCGACGGTCCGCCCGTGCTACGCGCCGAGCCTGGTCCGCGTCACGCAGTTCGCCGAGCGGATCAAGGAACTCCTCAACAACGAGATCCGCAACCGACAGCCGCTGGACCTGCGCGAGCTGGAGTCGCTCGCGGTGCCCTCGGCGTGCGGCCACCCGGCGGGCACGCTCGTCGGCGGCCGGCTGCCCGGCATCGCGCCCGGAGCCGGCCAGGTCGCCCTCGCCTCGACGCTGTTCCCGGACCGCTTCGACAACTTCACGAGCTTCGGCGACCTGACCGGCGACGGCGTCGCGGACACCGTCGCGGTGCTGAAGTGCGAGAACGTCAATGGCATCGGCGCCGACGTGGTGGTCGCCTACGACAGCGGTGCGCGCCTGCTGGGCTCGATCAACCTGGCCGACGTCACCCAGCGTCCGATCAACGAGATCTACACCGTGCAGGTCTCGGGCGGTCGGGCGATCATGCGCTGGCGCACGACGGAGGACCCGGCGACGACGGAGACCGTGGTCGACGCCGAGGCCAGCTTCAGCTTCGACCCGACGTCCGGCCTCCGCGCCGGCCGGCTGAGCAGCTTCAACGTGACCGCCCCGGTCGCGAAGCTGCTGGAGAAGATCCGGGCCGGCCGCAGCGGTTCCGCGGTGAAGAAGCTCGCGCCGCCGGAGATCATCGCCGCGATGATCTCCGCGAATCGGGCAGCCCCGTTCGGCGAGGCCAAGTGCTACGGCCCCTCCACCGCTCCCAACTCGGGCTGGCCCGACCAGGCCCTCGACGACTACGACGACTGGCCGCCCCAGGACGGCCTTGCCCATGGCGACCGGTTCTGCCTCATCGCCCTGCCCGACGGCTCGTACGCGTTGCTGGGCATGCAGCACACCGGGTTCACCTCGTGGCGTGCCGTGGAGTTCCGGCTTCCGGAGCGGGGCAGCACCGGCGGCGGGGGCGGCCTGTTCCCCGACGATGACGACGATGACGGCGACGACGGCGGGATCGGCCCGCTGTTCTGATCACGCCTTACGTCAGCGCCGGCGCGCAGACGTCACGCGTGATCAGGACGCAGCTCAAGTGATGGTTCGTCTCGCCGCCCGAGGACCCGACCGCGCCCACGATCGCGCCGACTCCTTGCTGTGGAGATTCGGAGGAGGCCGCGCAACTCCGGCTAGAGAACCTGATCGATCGTCAGTTGCCAGGTACCGCCGACCTTTCCGGGGGCCGTGAGCAGGCCCGGGAACCCCGCGACGGCACAGGCTTCTGCCAGCGCGGCCGGGGTCTTCGGATCGGCCTCGGCGCACAGCAGCGCCCGGGCGAGCAGACCCTTGGTCGCCTTGTTGTGATGGCTGACCACCTTGCCGTTGGAAGTCACCTGGACAGCGACGGTCTTCTTCGCGACATCGCCGGAGGGGCGCCAGGCCGCGGCGTAGGTGCCGGATCGGAGGTCGACGACGACCTTGCGGCCCGCCCACTGCGGCAGGACGGCCGAGAGCGATGCCCGCCACACTCCGGCGACGGTCCCGAGCGCGGGCAGCGTCGCTCCGCCGGAGAGGCGGTAGGGCGGCACCCGGTCGTTCGGCCGCAGGACGCCCCACAGCGCACTGGAGATCAACACGTTGCGGTTGGCCCGGCGCCGGGCGTCCGCCGGCAGGTCGTGCAGCCCGAGGTGATCGAACAGGACGCCGCTGTAGAGCTGGGCGGCCGTCAGCGTCGGTGCGGTCTCGAGCCGGATGTTGCGGACCAGATCCGAGGCCTGACCCAGCGTCAGATCCAGCACCTCCCGCGCCTTCTCGGGGTCGTCGGCGCACAGATCACCGAGCGCCGTCATCACGGTCCGGCGGGTCTCGGTGAGTTCGTCGGCGAAGCACAGCGTCGAGAGGTCGAGCGGCTTTCCCCGCCGCGCTTCGGTCTTGCCCTCCGAGGGCGGCAGCAGGATGAGCATCCGAGGGAGATTACCCGCGCAGCCGCCAGACCTCGACGAGCCCACGGGGGGCCGTGGCGCCGACCTTCTGAAAGGCGCGGTCCAAATAGAGTCGAATCTCCTCCACTGCGTGCGCCGCCGCGCCGGTTGCATCTGCGAGCCCCTACGAGCAGGACGTACGACGAGAACACCCGCGCCAGGGGCGAGGACAGGCTTCCCGGCTCGGGGCCCGAGCGAACGTCCGCCGAACTCGGCGCGCCAGTTCGCAAAGCACGGGCTAGCCCCCCCAGGTCAACCTCCGGCGGGATCGCTCCGAGCCCCCCTAGGTCCGGGTCCATCGTGCGGCGTGCATCTGGCTCCCGGAACCGCGCCGGGAAGTAGTCGAGCACCGCCTCGTAGTGCCCGACGTCGATGGAGTGCCGCTCCGCGGCGAGCTCGCTGGACAGGTGCCGCGTCGGGTCCCACGCGCTGTTCCGCCCGGCATCCGGCCCGAGGTTGGCGAAGCGGAGCGCGACGAGCACCGACCCCTCGTCGATGTACCGCCCGGCGGAGAGGTACTCCGCGGCGAGGTCCTCGTAGTCCTGCAGGTCCGGCACCCGCACCACCGCGAGCGCACCGGTGGCGACGACCAGCGCGGTCGCGGCGGCGATGGCGACGTGGGGCTCCGGCGGTCGCGCCGCGAGCCAGAGCAGGCCGAACAGGACGGGAAAGACCGCGAGCCGCTCGTCGATCAGGCCGAAGTCGATGCCGAAGTTGGTCGGGACCACCAGCACCGCCACCGCCGCCGCCACCGTCGCGAGGCCGGCCGCCGCACTCGCCCCGCGGGCACCCGAGGCCGGCACGGCCCGGCGAGCCAGCAACGCCAGTGCGGCCAGCACTGCGGCGATCCCGACCGCGACCATGTCCTCCCAGCGGGAGTAGGTCGTGATCGTCGTGTGGAGCGAGATCAGGCCGAGGGCCCGGCCGACGGGGTTCGTCCACGTCGCGCCGTCGCCGGAGTCGGTGTGCAGCAGATACGCGACGCTCAGCGCGGCCCCGGGGAGCACGGTCGCCAGCGGCGCGAATAACGTCCGGCCGGATCGGGGGCCGGTGACCACGACCGCGGCCAGGAACAGCACCGCCGCCACGAACGGCACCAGGTGGGTCAACCACGTCAGGGTCAGCAGGACGGCGAGCGCCGACCGTCGGACCGCGGCGCCATTCCGGCGTCGCCCGCAGCGTCAGACCGACGCAGACCAGCGCGAGGGCGATCGCCAGGCAGTAGTTCCAGAACCCGTAGAAGTACAGGTAGCCGAAGGCCAGCGGCAGGCCGGCGATCGCCAGCCACGTCGACTCCGGCCGGACCGCCCGGATCGCGTACCGCAACGCCAGCGGGGGTCCGAGCGCGGCGAGCAGCATCATGATCGTCCCGGCGAACGCGCAGCCCGCCGAGCGAGACCAGCCCGGCGAGCAACCGCGTCCCCGCGAGGTTCGGCGTCGGGAACCAGTCGATCTCGTAGTAGGCGGCATAGATCCCGCCGGAGGATCGGCGATCGCCCGGGCTCCGAGCAGGTGCGCCGGCCCGTCGACCGAGTGCGGCGGCCAGACCACGATCCAGATCCGCGGCCAGAGCCAGCGGCACCCAGAACAGGGCGGCCAGGATCGACGTCTCGCGCCCGGCCGTCCGCGTCATCGCGGCGACTCTAGAACCCGCGAGCCCGCCTCAGCGCCCTCGACCAGCTGCTCATGCATGAGCCAGTGGTCGATTTCCGGGCCGATTCGCCCCCGATATCGACAATCCACTCATGCATGAGCGAACGGTCGAGCACGGCACGGGCGAGTGCCCGTGGTGATGACGATCAGCCCCGACAACCGGGAGCGCGGACCGTCAGGCGGAGACGGGCCGCGAGGACGGGGGCGACCTCGTCGCCGGCCGGGGAGGGCGGAGGGCAGCGGGGAGCCGGAGCGCCGCGGGCGCGGTCGGGACGACCTCGGGGCGACGGTGGGAGCCGGTGCCGGCGTAGGTCTCGGCCGCGACGCCGTTGCGGACCAGCAGTCGCGACAGCCGGATCGGGCCGCGGCCGGACTCGGCCGCAGGGTCGCCGGCGGGCTGGCGCTGGACCACCCAGATCCGGCGGTCCGCCAGGTGCGCGGAGTTGCGGTCGAGGAAGCGGGTCATCTCGCGCTGCCCGGCCCGGGAGTGACATGGACCACCCGAGGTACACCGCGACGTAGGGCTCGATGGAGGTCGACGTACGCGATCGGCTTGACGTCGACCTCGAGACCGCCGACCTCGGCGATCTCGCCGGCGACATCGGCGGCGTGCCGGGCGGTGAAGCCCGTGCTCGCGGCGTAGGCGACAAGCACCCGAGCCGACATGTGACCCCTCCGGATGGGTTCAGCTCCCCTGGTCGCCGATGGTAGGTCCGGCGGACAGCGAAGCAGCGAATCTATCGGTGCGGACACGAGATTTCGAGAGAGATCTTCGGGGAAGATGCGAGCGAAATTCCGCACGAATCCCCCGATCCCGCAACAGACGCTCACTGCAGGATCGCTAGAAACTTCGGCACCGGATTCGCCCGGCTTGAGGCTTTCCGGAAACGCCTTCGAATCCGCGGCCGCGATGGATTGGCCTACCGGTGGCCCGAGCGTTGGCCTGCGGGGGCCCGCACGGCCCAAATTGTCTCGGACGCGGAGTGACCGCCGTCCTACACTCCGGCCGTGGAGATCATTCAGTCGACCAAGCTCGCGAACGTCGCCTACGACGTGCGCGGACCGGTGCTCGAAGAGGCGATGCGCCTCGAGCAGACCGGACACCGCATCCTCAAGCTGAACATCGGCAACCCGGCGCCGTTCGGCTTCGAGGCCCCGACGACATCCTGCAGGCGATCGTGCGGAACCTTGCCGACGCCGCCGGCTACAGCGACTCCAAGGGCCTGTTCTCCGCCCGGACCGCCGTCGCGCAGTACTACACCAACCAGGGCGTGCAGGACATCGACGTCGACCAGATCTATCTGGGCAACGGCGTCTCCGAGCTGATCGCGATGTCGCTGCAGGCGCTGCTCAACACCGGCGACGAGGTGCTGATCCCGGCCCCGGACTACCCGCTGTGGACGGCCATCACGTCCCTGTGCGGCGGCCGTCCGGTGCACTACCTCTGCGACGAGGACGCCGACTGGATGCCCGACCTGGCCGACGTCGAGGCCAAGATCACCGCCAAGACCAAGGCGCTGGTCATCATCAACCCGAACAACCCGACGGGCGCCGTCTACTCGCGCGACCTGCTCGCAGGACCTGATCGCGATCGCCCGCCGGCACAACCTGATCGTGTTCGCCGACGAGATCTACGACCGGATCCTCTACGACGACGCCGTGCACATCCCGGTCTCGCTGCTGGCCGACGACGTCCTCGCGATCACCTTCGGCGGCCTGTCCAAGGTCTACCGGATGGCGGGCTTCCGCTCCGGCTGGGCCGTCGTGACCGGTCCGCGTCAGCACGCCCGCAGCTACCTCGAGGGCATGCAGGTCCTGGCCAACATGCGACTGTGCGCGAACGTGCCCGTCGCAGTGGGCGATCCAGACCGCGCTGTCCGCGGCCCACGGCGTCGACGACCTGGTGCTGCCGGGCGGACGGCTGCATGGAGCAGCGCGACGTCTGCTACGAGATGCTCAACCAGATCCCCGGCGTCAGCTGCACCAAGCCCAAGGGCGCGCTGTACTGCTTCCCGCGCCTGGACCCGAAGGTGCACCCGATCGTCGACGACGAGCGCCTGTGCCTGGACCTGCTGCGCAGCGAGCGGATCCTGCTGGTGCAGGGCCGCGGCTTCAACTGGCCCCGCCCGGACCACCTGCGCATCGTCACGCTGCCCCACGTGGACGACCTCAAGGAAGCGATCACCCGCATCGCCCGCTTCCTGGAGACCTACAAGCAGTACCGAGGCGTGTCACGCCGTTGTCAGCGACGAGAAGGGCCCGCTCCCCCAAACCGGGGGCGGGCCCGTTCTCGTACTCGGCGAGGTTGCGGTCAGGCCGAGCGACGCTCGCGGAACAGCTCCAGGCGGGCCAGGTCCGAGACGGCCATCGCCAGCTCGGTGGCCAGGTCCAGGGCGCGGCCGGTACTCGGCTTCTCGCGCAGGTACCAGCAGGCCAGCTGCACGATCGGGCCGGCCTTGTCCGGGTGGGCGAGGATCGCCTCGCCGACGGTGACCTCACGGGCGCTCTCGCCGGTCAGGGAGTACCACTGGCCGCCGGTGAAGCCGAACTCCGGCTCCCCGAGCGGGCCCATCAGCGTGACGTCGAAGCGTGGCGGCGGCCGGCCGCTCAGCTTGTCCAGGTCGGCCGGGGACTCCGGGACGGCGCCGATGGGCGGCCAGACGCCGGCGCGGGGCAGCGGGCCGGAGGGGTGCTCGCCGAGGTCGAGCATGTCGACCTCCTGCGTCTCGATGGCGGCCTGGGCCTCGCGGCGCGGGTCACGCGGGGCGACCACGATCTCGGGGGCGGGAACGGGCTCGGCGACCCGGACCTCCAGCGCGGCGACCTCGCTGGCCGAGGACTGGCAGGTCGGCCGGAGTCGGAGACCAACGTCCACGCGGCTGCGTCGAGTACGACAGACCGAGCGGATCCACCTCGTTACGGACGGTGCGCTCGAGCGGCGTGGGTTCCTGCGCGGCCGCAGCGGCGGGCCACGGGTCGACCAGCGGGTCCCAATCGGTGGGGAGGCCGGGCGTCGAACGGGTCGGATCCTGCGTGGCGGGTCATGGACAGTACGCCTCCTCACCGAATGCGGGTGCCGGCCCGGGTCACGGGCGAGCGGTCCACACCGGCGTGATCTGGGTGTCGTGGAGCGGGGTGGTTCCTAGCAGAGTCGGCCCGCCGGACAAAGCCGTCAAGTCGGACAGGCTCGGCTTTCAGCGGGCCTTGACCCTCGCGGGCCGGATCGATGCGTTTTTCCCTGTCCCACAGGCCTCATTGCGCAGCTGGCTCAGTAGTCGCAGACCGAATCGAGCGAGTCCGCCGACGACACCGCCGGCTTCGGTCGCGACGGTCGCCTTGGTGCCCTTCTTCGTGCCCTTCTTGCCGCCGGCCGTGACGTGGCGGAAGCGGTCGGCGTGCGACGGGGTCGCCGAGGCGGCGGTGGCCGGCCGGCCCGGCTCGCCTCGGCCAGATCGCCAGGCGGACCTGCTCCTGGATGTAGGCGAAGTTCGGGTTGGCCGGGTCGAACTGCGGACGAGCGCACGAAGGTGACGCTGGTGACCTTGGTCTTCTTGGCCTTGTTCGCCAGCAGCCAGCAGGTCCGGCAGGGCCTTCTTCGGGATGTCGGTGAGGATGATCCGCTTCGCGGCGCTGGCCAGCTACGAGAAATTGCTCAGCACCTTGATCGGGCTGGCCTGCTTGGCGATCGCCCCGAGCAGACAGCGCTGACGGTTCATGCGCGCGTAGTCGTCGGAGTCGAACCGAGAGCGTCCGTACCAGAGCGCTTCGTAACCGTTGAGCTTGCGCGGCCGGGCTCCAGGTAGGCGTGCGGCTGCTCTGCGACCTTGCCGTAGGCGTCGTGCGCTCCACCGATCGGCAGGCGGCGCTCGACGTTCATCGTCACCCCGCCGAAGGCGTCGACGATGTCCGGAACCCGTCGAGGTTGACCAGGACGAAGTAGTCGACCGGCTGCGCGATCGTCCAGGCGAACGGTCTGCTTGATCAGCTCCGCGCCCGGGTGCTTCGCGCCCGGCGCACGCCGTCTTGTCGTTCTGCGGCGTAGTCGTAGACGGCATTCATCATGTCGTTGAAGCCGTTGGGGAAGCGCTGGGCCATCTCGGTGCCGGTCGGGAACTGCACCTTCATCAGGTTGCGCGGCAAGCGAGATCAGGACGGTCCGGCCGGTCTGGGTGTCGATGCTGGCCAGGATCATCGTGTCGGTGCGGATGCCCTTGCGGTCCGTCGTCACCGTCACCGCCGAGCAGCAGCACGTTCACCCGCGCCTTGTTGGCGAAGTACCCGGTCGCGGCTCCGAAGCCGGGCGTCGGGGTCGGGGTCGCCCGGATCGGCAGCGGCGGCATCGCGACGTTCGTGGTCTCGTCCTCGTCCGGGAAGAGGCTGCTGGATCAGGTCGATCTGGATGTAGGCGGTGCGCGCGCCGACCGCGAACGGCGCCGCGACGCCGAGGCTCAGCGCCGCGACCACGCCGGTCGCGACCACCCGCTGGCCGGTGCGCAGCGAATCCGGCTTGTGCACCGCCCAGGAACTGATCACGACCAGCACCCAGATCAGCGCCGAGCGCGATGGACAGCACCATCGACGAGCTCGAGCTCGTCCGGCTTGACGCTGAGCTGCAGCAGGCGCGTGCGCGGCACCGCCGCGAGCAGCACGACGGACGGCGATCAGCAGGGTCGCGAAGGACCCGGCCATCACCAGGCCGATCCGCCGGCGCCCGGCGGCCAGGTGGGCGACGCCGGGGAGGAGGGCGCCGGCGAGCGTCCAGCGCAGCGCCCGGGCGACCGACTGGCGTGCCTGCCGCCGCCGCTGCGCGCGGGGCGGGAGGTCGACGACCTCGGGCAGGACGGCGGCGGGCGCCACGACCCGCGCGGCCGGCTCCTCGGGGGTCGCAGCCTCCGCGGCGGAGTCCCCGGCGAGCAGCGCGTCGACGATCTTGTTCTCGGCGGCGACCGCGTCCGCCGCCAGGGAGTCGACAGTCGCGGCCAGGGTGGCGGCCGGGGACGGACCATCGGTCAGGGGCTCGACCGCCGCGCCGGGAGCGGCGTGCCGGCCGCGGCGGGAGCTGCCCGATCGCCGGTCGCCGGGCCCTCGACATCACGCCGGAGCGTCGTCGGCCACCCGACGCACTGTGCGTACCCATCGCTGAGAGCCCCAAGGAGAGTCCAGGCTCCACGCTGAGCCGACCGACGAAACCAGTCTAGCTTCGATTGAAGCTTCCTCAGCCTTTGACCGCAATACCGCGACTGATCAAGATTCAGTCATCGACCTCTGCGATGACAAGTTGGCAGGTCAATGCCAGTATTCGGGACGTCCGAGGAGGTCCCGTCCGCGGCGGAAAGGCACGTCGATGCGCAGCACGATGCAGGAGTACCCGCTCTCGATCGCCCGAATTGTCCGATATGCGGCTACTGTCCACTCCTCGTCGGAGACCGTGACCTGGACCGGCGAAGTCCAGCCGGCGACGGACCTACGGCGAGGTCGGTAGCCCGAGCGGCGCGGCTGGCCAACGGCCTGCGCGTCGCTGGGCATCCAGGGCGACCAACGCGTCGGCACCTTCATGTGGAACAACAACGAGCACCTGGAGGCCTACGCGGCCATCCCCTCGATGGGCGCGGTGCTGCACACCCTGAACATCCGGCTGTTCCCCGAGCAGCTCATCTACATCGCGAACCACGCCGAGGACCAGGCCGTCATCATCGACGGCTCGCTGATCCCGCTGTTCGCCCCGCAGCTGTCGTCGATGAAGACCGTCAAGCACGTCATCGTCAGCGGCGAGGGCGACCGCTCGCTGCTCGGCACCTCACGCCGCGGTGCACGACTACGAGGAACTGCTGGCCGCGCAGTCCGAGGATTTCGACTTCGAGGCCGCCAGCGCCGGCGTGGACGAGACCGGACGCCGCCGCCATTTGCTACACCTCCGGGACCACCGGCAACCCCAAGGGCGTCGCCTACTCGCACCGCTCGATCTACCTGCACTCGATGTACGCGCTGACGCCGGCGGCGTTCGGCATCTCCGCCGCCGACAAGATCCTCGCGATCGTGCCGATGTTCCACGCGATGGCGTGGGGCCTGCCGTACGCGGCGCTGTTCAGCGGCGCCGACATGCACATGCCGGACCGCTTCCTGCAGCCCGAGCCGCTGTGCAAGTTCATCTCGCCGGAGAAGCCGACCGTCGGCGGCGCGGTGCCCACGGTCTGGAACGGCGATGCTCACCTACCTCGACGCGCAGCGAGCCGAAGATCAAGGTCGACTCCCTGCGCGACGTCGCGATCGGTGGCTCGGCCTGCCCGCCGGCCCTGATGACCGGCATCGAGGAGCGGCACGGCGTCAAGCTGCTGCACGCCTGGGGCATGACCGAGACCTCGCCGCTCGGCTCGGTGGCGCGGCCGCCGGCCGGGCTCTCCAAGGAGGAGACGCTGGCCTACCGGCTGACGCCAGGGCCTGCTGCCCTGCCCGGTCGAGGGCCGGATCACCGACGACAACGGCGAGGTGCTGCCGAACGACGGCAAGGCGGTCGGCGAGCTCGAGGTGCGCGGCCCGTGGATCGCCGGGTCCTACATCGAGAACCCGAACATGCCCGACCCGGACGCGCAGAAGGACAAGTTCCGCGACGGCTGGCTGCGCACCGGCGACGTGGCGATGATCAGCCCCGACGGCTTCATCACGCTGACCGACCGCGCCAAGGACGTCATCAAGTCCGGCGGCGAGTGGATCTCCTCGGTCGACCTGGAGAACGCGATCATGGGCCACCCGGACGTGGCCGAGGCCGCCGTCATCGGCATCCCGGACCCGAAGTGGGACGAGCGTCCGCTGGCCGCCGTCGTGCCGAGGGCCGGCGCCGAGGTCAGCTTCGACGAGCTGCGCGAGTTCCTCGGCGACAAGGTCGCCAAGTGGCAGCTGCCCGAGCACTGGGCCTACATCGCCGAGGTGCCGAAGACCAGCGTCGGCAAGTTCGACAAGAAGACCCTGCGCAAGCAGCACGCCGACGGCGAGCTTGAGGTCACCACCTTCTGACGCTCCGTCAGCCTCCACCTCCGCGGGACGACGTCCCGGGGTGCATGTCACCTCGTGTGCGGGGTGACATGCGCCCCTGGGGCTGACACGGGTACAGGTGGGGCGACAGCGCACTTCAGGCCGTGACCGATAGCTCCGAACGGGGCCGACGCGCGAGCACCAGAGGAGTCGCGGGCGACGCATTGTGGTCCGCTTCGGTTCGCCGGTCAGCGGCCTCCGCGGGGGCGAGGCTCCCGAGGTGGACGAGGAGGTCCGCGAGACGGTCGTCGGTCTGCTCCGACTCGCCGCGGGCGCCGATGCCGACGAGGGAGGCGCCGCGCTCGAGGCGGGCCGCGTAGCCCGGCGGCATGCCGTCGAGGGTGTAGACGAGCACCGGCGTGCCCGAGCAGCAGCTTCGCGCTGACCAGCCAGTCGAGGATGCCGGGCTTGCCGTCGGTCTCGGTGTCGAGGCCGAGCAGCACCAGCTCCGGCGGGCCGACGGCGGCGCGCATGCACGGCTTCCTCGGAGTTGCGGGCGTAGACCGCCTGCATCCCCTTCTTGAGCAGGCCGGCGCCGAGTGCGGTGGCCAGCGCAGGGTCCTGCTCGACGACGAGGACGCGGGCGTCGCCGGTCGCGCGCGGGAGCGCGCAGCGCGCTGAGCAGCGACGGCGGTTCGAGCACCGCACCGGCGTCCTCCAGCGCGGCCTCGGTCAGGCCGGCCACGACGACCAGCGGCAGCGAGGCCTTGGTCGGCGGCGGCCCGCAGTTCGCCCGAGGGTCCTGCGGCTGACCGGCCCGGCCAGCGGGTCGACGAGCAGCACGGTGGCGGCGGGAGAGTTGAGCTCGCCGATCTGCGGATGCGCGAGACCCCGCGGCCGGGGCACCCGCGCTCGGACAGCGCGGCGGCCAGCCCGGCGGCGGCGTCCGGCCAGACCAGGACGGCGGCTTTCGCCGTCGAGGCTCGGCCGGGGGCGGCGGGCTCGGCCGCGCGCGTCTCGGCCGCCGCTTCGGCCGCGGCGGCCTCGACGGCGCGCAGCGAGCGGGTCGGCATCGGGATGACCGAGCCCCGTTGCCGGTGCACCTCCCGGGCCGGGCCATTGGCCTGGGCGCGTAGCTGGAGGATCTCCGCGCTCGGGGCGGGGATGTCGGCCGGCGTCTCCAGCGAGAGCGCCTCGACGACGGGGACCTCGCACGGCCGGCACCTCGACCGGTGGTTCGACCGCCGGGGCGGGGCGGCGCGGCGACCGCGGGCAGCTCGACGACGTAGGACCGGGCCCCGGAGTTCGACGGCTCCAGCAGGAACCGCCCGCCGTGGCGCTCGACCACGACCTGCACGTAGGCCAGGTCCGGGTCCGGCCCGGACTGGCGACCTCGGCGCGGGCGCAGCCAGCGCAGCAGCGGGTTCTCCTGGGCGGCGTCGGCGACCTTGCTCTCCGCGCACGCCGATGCGGACCTTCTCGCCGACCACCACAGTGGTCAGCGCCACCGAGGCGCCGGTCGCACTGGACTCGACGGCCGCACGGAGCAGCTCGGCCGACGGCGAGGGTAAGCCGCCGCGGGTCGAGCGCGACGGACGCCGGCTCGGCGACGACGCTGCACGCTGACGCTGCCGCTCGGCGGCCAGCGCGGAGACGGCCGCCACGGCGTCGTCGAGCACGCCGGCGAGCGTCGCCCGGCGCGGTCTCCACCGTGACCTGACTGCCATCAGATCCTCGTAGTCGACCGCGTCGGCGGCGATCTGCCGAATCCGGCTCGAGCTCGGCGGCGACGGCCGTGGGGTCGGTCAGGTCGGAGTCGGCCAGCGCAGTCCAGCGCGGTGACGATCTCGGCTGTCGAGGATCGCGAGCAGTCGGTGCCGGCGGCGCTCCTCCTCGACGGAGCGGGTGACATCGGTGATCGCCGCGACGGCGCCGACCGTGGTCTCGCCGTCCTTGATCGGAACGGTGGAGACCTCGACCGGGACCGGGCTGCCGTCCACGCGCCAGAAGACCTCGCGGCGGCGCGCGATGCGCTTGCCGCTGGCCAGCACCTGCCCGACCGGGGTCTCCGCCGGGGAGTTCGGCGTGCCGTCGAGCGGGTGTGCCAGGCGAGGGCCTGCAGGTCACGTCCGGCCACGTCACCGAGACGGGTGGCGAGCAGGCGGGCGGCGGCCGGATTGGCCAGCACGACCTTGCCCTGCCATGTCGACGCCGCAGATCGCCTCCTCGGTCGCGCGCAGGATCGCCTGGGCCTGCTGGCTGGTCCGGATCAGCTCGGACTCCAGCGGGACGGTCGTGGCCTCGTGCAGGACCAGCAGCAGGTGATCCTGGGAGCCGGCCCAGGGGACCAGGGCCCGGAAGACCTCGACCTGGAAGGTGGTGCCGTCCAGCGCCCGCGCGGTCATCCGCGTGCGTGTCGCGCTCACCGGGCGGGGCGGCGTGCCGGCTCTTGGCGGGGCGCTCCGGCGCCGGGCCGAAGTTGGGCAGCACGTCGACGACCAGGCGGCCGATCAACGGCCGCGGCGCGCCCTGGGGCCTTGAAGGCCTCCAGCGCCCGGGCGTTGGCGTTGACCACCGCGCCGGCCGGGTCGATCAGCAGCAACGCGTCGGGCAGGTGGTCGAGGATCGTTGCGAGCAGAGCGGTATTCCGACTCGGTCGGCCTGCCACGAAACGCCACCTCCGCGTCGTTGCGAGTCCCTGACCGGGACATGCCAGCAAGACCCTGGACCTGGTCTCGGGGACGAGTCCTCATCCTTCCACGCCGACCTTGATCATTCACCGCCGCCCGCGCGGCGAGGGAAGACCTTTGCCCGGCCGCTCGAGGCGACCGGTAACCTTGCGACGTTCCGCAGTCGGGGAGGCTTCGCCTAGTCCGGTCTATGGCGCCGCACTGCTAATGCGGTTTGGGCCTTAAAGCCCATCCGGGGTTCAAATCCCCGAGCCTCCGCCCCGCGGGCGACGAGTCGGCCCCCCCGGGGGGTCGGCTCGCCGCTTCGCGCTCCCGGCCGGGGCCGGAACCCGATAGTTCCTCAGGTCGCCGCCCCGGCCGGCCAAGAAGGCGCCGCTACCGTGATACCCCCCGGCGGCACGGCCAAGCGGCGCCGCTACGTAGCGTCGGCGTCGCCAGCTCGGCCGGGCCCAGGTACCCGCACGTCGGCAGGGTCTGCCGCCTACGAGGGGAGCCAGATGGGACTCATCGACAAGCTCAAGGGCGAATTGGTCGACATCATCGAGTGGATCGATGATTCGCGAACGACCTTGGCCTGGCGGTTCCCCCGCTACAACAACGAGATCAAGAACGGCGCCGAGCTCATCGTGCGCGAGGGCCAGAAAGCGGTCTTCGTCTACCGCGGTCAGCTCGCCGACAAGTTCGAGCCCGGTCACTACAAGCTGACCACCGAGGCGCTGCCGATCCTGGCCACGCTGCAGGGCTGGAAGCACGGGTTCCAGAGCCCGTTCCGCAGCGAGGTCTACTTCATCAACACCCGCCCGGTCACCGACCTGCGCTGGGGCACCCCGCAGCCGATCACGATCCGCGACCCCGACTTCTCGATGATCCCGATCCGCGCGAACGGCCTGTGCGTCGTGCGCATCGCGGACGCCGGAGATCTTCCTGCGCGAGATCATCGGCACCGACAGCGCGGTCGAGACTCGACGAGCTCACCGAGCTGCTCCGCCGCCTGATCGCGACCGCGTTCGCCGACCTGCTCACCGGCTCCGGCTACGGCGCCCTGGAGCTGCAGGGCAAGAACGCCGAGATCGCCGACAAGCTGCGAGACGCTCGTCGCAGAGCGGGTCGACGACGAGTTCGGCCTGGCGATCGACTCGATCGCGATGAACGTCTCGCTGCCCGAGGAGGTCACCGCGGCGCTGACCGCCGGCGTGGCCCGCGGCGTGGAGACCCGCGGCTACGTGCAGAACGTCGGCGACGTCGGACGCCTGCAGCAGGTCCGCGCGGCCGACGCGACGCTGGCCGCCGCCGAGAACCCCGGCGGCACCGCCGGCGCGATGGTCGGTGCCGGCATCGGGCTGGGCCTGGGCGGACAGCTCGGGCAGACCATTGCGGCCAACCAGGCCCTGGGCGCGACCCCGCCGCCGCTGGTGTCCGCGATGTACCACGTCGAGGTCAACGGTGCAGGCGACCGGACCGTACAACCTGCAGCAACTGCAGCAGGCGGCGCAGGCCGGGCAGATCACCGGGCAGACGCTGGTGTGGAGCAACGGCATGGCCGGCTGGGCCGCGGCGAGCTCGGTGGCGCAGATCGCGCCGCTGTTCGCGACCCCGCCGCCGCCTCCCCCGCCCCCGCCGCCGCCCGCTCCCCCGGCACCGCCCGCGCCGCCGGCACAGTGAGCACCCCGGACGGGCCGCCTCCGATCCCGGGGGCGGCCGAGGCTCCGGGCGCGCCTCCGGCTCCGGAGCCGCCGCCGGTCCTCCGCCGGTCCCCGCCCCGCCGCCCATCCCCGGTCCCCCGCCGATGCCGACGCCGTCCAAGCTCGGTGACGGGTCGCCGGACCCGCTCTCCACCGTGCACTTCGCGTGCGTCAGTTGCGGCGGTCAGCTCGTCTTCAATCCGCCCGACCGCGGCATGCTGTGCCCGAGCTGCGGCAACCAGCAGCCGATCAAGCGACCCCGGCGACAGGCCGGCCGAGCGGGACCTGCTCGCCACCCTGGAGGACCTGCGCAAGCCCGCGGCGGCGCAGCAGGTCACCGCGGCGCCGACCAAGGAGCTCGTCTGCCCGAACTGCAACGGGCACATCGGCTTCGTCGGCACCCTGACCGCGACCCGGTGCCCGTTCTGCGCGACCCCGGTGCAGCGCAGCGACATCAAGGACGCCCCGAACCGGCTGCCCGTCGACGGCGTCGTCCCCTTCGGCATCGACACCACGTCGGCCGAGGACAAGGTCAAGGAGTGGATCAACGGGCGCTGGTTCGCCCCGAACGACTTCAAGAAGTACTCCAAGGCCGGCTCGTTCTCCGGGGTGTACCTGCCGTTCTTCACCTTCGACGCGCAGACCTACACCGAGTACGAAGGCGAGCGCGGCGACAACTACACCGTCACCGTCGGGTCCGGGCAGAACCAGCGCACCGAGACCCGGATCCGCTGGCACCACGTCCGCGGCGCGGTCGACGTCCCGTTCGACGACGTCGCGATCGGAGCCGAGGCCTCGCTCGAGCCGGACCGGCTGCGTGACCTCGAGCCGTGGCCGACCCAGGCCGCCGTCGCGTTCCGGGCCGAGTACCTGGCCGGGTCGCTCTCCCGCTCGTACGAGAAGGAACTCGACGTCTGCCACGGCGAGGCCGTGACGCCGGATGAACGAGGACATCGCCTACGCGATCCGTCGCGACATCGGCGGCGACCACCAGCGCATCCACCGTGCAGGACACCTCGTGGAGCAAGCAGACCTACCGGCACCTGCTGCTGCCGATCTTCCTGCTCGTCGTGATGTTCCAGGCGAAGCCGTACCAGGTCTTCGTCAACGGCGTCACCGGCGAGGTCCACGGCCAGCGGCCGTACAGCTGGATCAAGATCACGTTCGCGGTGATCGCCGCGCTGATCGTGGTCGGGATCGGGCTGGGGCTCTACTACCAGTCCACCTAGCGGCCGCGGCCCGAGGGCCCTCAGGCGGAGCGCGGCGCGGGGCGTAGCAACGCGGGCCGAGCGAGGCTCCCCCGCGCACCCCCCGGGTCGCCGGGTAGATCAGTGCAGGTCAGTCCCCTCATCCTGGTGGACGCCGGCGGCCGTCCGTGGAGGGGTCGGGATCTCGTTTCGACCGCTCCGGGCCCGGCCGGTACACTTCCCGACGGCCCGCTTTCAGGGGCCTGCGCCCGTAGCTCAACGGATAGAGCATCTGACTACGGATCAGAAGGTTAGGGGTTCGAATCCCTTCGGGCGCGCAGAGAACTCCCAGGTCAGCGCCACGTGGCCTGGGATTTTTTGTTGTCCGGGCCTGTCAGGGTCTGCGAATGTAGCAACGGGTGTAGCAACGCGGCGGTAGCTACAGGTCCGCCCCGGGCTGCTCCGGGGATTCGGAAAGCGTCCGTCCCTGCCAGTAGCGCGGTTCGCGCCGGGTGTGCGCAACCGCGAGCACCCGGACTACCTCGTCGTGCACCACGTAGACGACGCGGTAGGGGAAGCGGCCTACCCGTGCGGAGCGGATGAGCCCACCGCCGAGAAGGTCGCCGACCGCCGGGGCGGCCTCGGGCCACTCACCGATACGCATCAAGCTCGCCTCAACTGCGGCGAGGAAGCTGTCGCTGAGCCCCGGGTGTTTCTGCTCGTACCAGGTCGCCGCGTCGGCCAGTTCGTCCGAGGCCTCGTCCTCGAGCCGAATGGCGGGGGTCAACGTGCACGCAGTCGCGCGGCCAGCTGGTCGTGCACTTCCTCCCAGGGTGTCCCTGCGGAGTCCCCGTTGATCACCCGGCGGGCGCGTGCCTCGATCTCGGTCCGCCAGGCCTCGCTGAAGACATGCTCTTCGTCCTCGGGGTCGGACTCCAGGCTCTCCAGGAGGACGGCAGCCAGCTCCGCCCGGTCGTCGGCGGGTAACGCCAGCGCCGTTTGAAGCAGGTCATGCGCCTCACTGGTCACATCGGCCAGTCTACGGCTCATCGCCCGACTCCGAGCTCGGTCAGCAGAGCACCCATCTGGTCGGCGCCAGCACGCTGAACGTCCTCGAGCACGCGGTTGATGTTGCGCGGCTCGATAGCCGTTCGGATCGACGTGGCGAACACCAGATCCGGATCCGCCAGAACGGCGCCGCGATCCGGGCGCGACGCTGGGTTGGCAAGGGTGCTCGCGCCACAGCCCGAAGAGCAAGAAGCGGTCAAGTCCAGCACCGCGAACGCTAGCGCCACCGAGGCGACGCCATTGCCGAGCATCGAGATCGTGCGGGCGCACAGATACCACCGGAACGAGGGGAGCCGCAGGGGCGCCCACGCGTCGTTCCGGTGCACCCGGCCGACGCGCGTCGCGATCACCCGATGCATTCTGTGCCAGCGACCGCGCGGATCCCAGTTAGGCACTCATGCAAGACCCGTATAGCAACGAGCCGATGTCCAGGAGGATCCGGCCCAGTCCGCACAAGTCTCTAACCTGCACAGTCGCGATTTGACGGACCGTCACGACCCCCTCCCGCGACTACGGGTCCGAAGGTTGGGGGTTCGAGTCCCTTCGGGCGCGCGGAAAACCCAGGTCACGTCTTTCGACCTGGGAGTTTTGTTCTCGGAAGTCGCTGATTACATCCGCAGGTCGGTCACCGTGCGGCCGGCGCGACGTCGAGTGAGGCCAGAAGCTCCTCGATGTGTCCGCGGATCTGGTCGCGGATCAGGCGTACGGCGTCGACGCCTTGCCCGGCCGGGTCCTCCAGGACCCAATCTTCGTAGCGCTTACCGGGGAAGAACGGGCAGGCGTCTCCGCAGCCCATGGTGATGACCACGTCGGAGGCTTCCACGGCCTCGGACGTCAGGATTTTCGGAGTGGCGGCGGTGATGTCGATGCCGACCTCGCGCATGGCCTCGACGGCAGCGGGATTGACCTGGTCGGCGGGCGCGGATCCGGCCGAGCGAATCTCGACGCGGTCTCCCGCCAGGTGGGCGAGCCACCCGGCGGCGATTTGGGAGCGACCTGCGTTGTGGACACAGACGAACAGGACGCTGGGCTTGGGTTCTTCTGACATGGGAGCAGGTTCCTTCGTGGCCGGGACGCGAAACGTCTATCAGTGGGCGGCGTGGTTGTGAGTCCGGGGAGCAGTGCGCGGACCCGCGGGTCGATGTCGTCGCGGACGGCGGGGCCTCATCGAGTGAGCCGTCGGCGGGGTCGGCGAGGTCCATCCTCCAGCCACTACGGCGTCGAGTGGTGCTCCGGGATCGACGCGGCGGGCTCCGCGGCGAGGTCGTGGTGGGGCAGAACCACCCTGCCCGCCGCACGTTCGGGCTGCGGGTAGAGGGCGACCAGGAGTCCGAGGCCGATCAGCGCCCCGAGGATCTGCGCGCCCACGAACCCCGGCACGGACGCCGGCTCAATGCCGGCGAAAGTGTCGGTGAACGCTCGCCCGATGGTCACGGCCGGGTTCGCGAAGGACGTGGAGGAGGTGAACCAGTACGCCGCACCGATGTAGGCACCGACGGCCGGGGCCGACAGGTTGGCCTTGCCCGAGCGCGCGAGGGCGAAGATGAGGTAGACGAGACCGCTGGTGGCGACGATCTCGCCGAGCAGAAGGTGAGCGCCCGAACGGTCCTTGCTCGACCAATCGACCAGCGCGACGTCGAACATGGCATCGGCGAGGATCGCCCCGCTGATGCCGCCCGCGATCTGCGCACCGCAGTACGCCACGACCTCGCGTCCAGGTAGCCCGGAGCCGCTGCGCCGGCCGAGCAGCCAGTCCGCACCCGACACCACCGGGTTGAAGTGTGCGCCGGACACCGGACCGAAGGCCAGGATCAGGACCGCCAGGCCGAAAGCGGTGGCGATGGAGTTCTCGAGCAACTGCAGGCCCACGTCATCTGGTGACAGTTGCGAGGCAGCGATGCCGGAGCCCACCACGACGGTCACCAGCAGCGCCGTGCCGACGTACTCGGCGAGAAGGCGACGCCAGAGCTCCGGCGCGCTCACGAGGACGCCGCCACGGGTGCGGCCGCCAGCAGGTGGGCCAACGCCGCCATGGCGTCCGGTGCGACCCGGTAGTACACCCAGCTGGAGCGGCGCTCCGACGTGAGCAGCCCGGCCTCGCGCAGCACTTTCAGGTGATGACTGATCGTGGGTTGCGAGACGTCGAAATCACCGGTCAGGTCGCACACGCACGCCTCGCCGTCGGCATGCGAAGCGATCAAGGAATACAGCCGCAACCGCACCGGGTCGCCGAGCGCCTTGAACGCCTGAGCCAACTGCGACGCCCGCGCCTCATCCAGCGGCTCGCGCGTCAGCGGAGTGCAACATCGTGGATCGCGGAAGTCCATGGGTCCCATCGACAGGTAGATGTATCGGTGGGTATCTATATTGACACTGGTCGATGTCCGCAGCGAGGGCGGTCAGGTGAACAATCGGTGACCGCCTGGTCAATGCGACCGCGGGTCCGGTTGTGGCGGTGCGCCGGGCGTGCCCCGGTCGGCGGTGATCAGGAGCGCCGCGGTCAGCAGTGCGCAGGTGGCGACCACGGCGAAGGTGGCTCCGTAACCCGCGGCGGAGATGAGCGCTCCCGCCGAAACCGGCGCGACCACGCGACCGGCGTTCAGTACGAGGGTCTGCATCCCGGACACCGAGGCAAAGATCGGCCGGGCGACGTACGCGCCGAGCAGCGCCGGTCGCGCGATGGACATGACACCAAAGCCCGCACCGAACAACACGACGAAGACGACTGCGCTCAGCGGGTCCGGAAATGCGAACAGGGCGGCCACCCCCAGGGACTGCCCGGCGACCATGACGGCCGCGGTCCGACCCATCCCCCAGCGCCTGGCAACTCGCGTCAGGGCAATCCGGCCCGCGACCTGCATCGCGCCGAGCATGCCCGCGGCGGTGGCCGCGGAGCCGGCGCTGAAGCCATCGCCGCGCAGGTAGGACACCAGGTGCACCGCGACGACCGTGACCGCCACGGTCTCCAGCAGCACGGCCGCAGTCAGCAAACGCACCGCACGATCGCGCCACGCGGCCCGGGCTTCGGCGGGCCCATGGATCGCCGCCACGACCGCGGCGGTGTCCAGGGAGGGTCCGACCTCATCCGGCGGAACGCCGTCGACGTGCAGCCCGAGGTCGGCGGGCGCCCGGCGCAGAACGAGGTGATGAGGCAGCGCGCAGCTCGCGGCCAGCGCGGCGAGCACGAGCACCGCATCCCGCCAGCCGATGCTGTCGACCAAGACCTGCGACAGCGGCAGGAACACGGTGGAGGAGAACCCGGCGATGACGGTCAACGCCAGCAGTGCAGCGTGCCGGTCCCGGTCGAACCAGGTGTTGATGACGGCGAACGCCGGCTCGTACATGACCGCGGCGCCGGCCAACCCCATGCCGGCGAAGGCCAGATAGAGCTGCGGCAGGTTCTCCGCCCGCGACCAGGCGGCCACCGAAAGCCCGGCGAGCACGCTGCCCCACGTCATCAACCCGCGCGCCCCGTGCCGATCCAGCCAACGCCCGGCCGGCACCGCCGCGAGCCCCGTGATTGCCAGGCTGAGCGTCAGCGCCCCGGCCAGTTCAGCGGTGCCGGCCCCGAGGTCCTCCCGCATCGGGACGACCATGACGGCGAAGGAGTAGAACAGCGCGCCGTAACTGATCGCCTCGGTGACCGCGAGCACCCAGACCATCCGCCAGCCCGGGAAGTCCCGGCGCCGGGCGGGGCGTTGCCCAGCGACCGGGACTGACGGAGATTCGGCCGGGGTCATCCCGTGCAGCATCCTCCGCCGACGGGGACCGTCGCCGCTCGGCTCACCTCAGCAAGCACCCCACCCCCGGCGACGCCGGAGGAGAACCCCTGCCCCGCCCACCCCTCCGGCCGGGCCCGGTGCGCACCCGCGGGCACGACGAGCTCCTCGAGTGCGGGCGTGCTGCCGCAACAGCCGTCGGCGCCGGTGTCCTCGCCGCGGTCGTTCACCGAGCACACGCCGGTCTCCGGGAGGACGAGATCGACGGCATCGGCTGCCGCCAGGTCGCCGGCGATGGCAGCCACCACGCTGCGCACCTGCTCATTGCCGGTCGTGATCAGGAACGTCGGCGCCCGCCCGTACGACTTCATCCCGACGATGTAGAAGCCAGGCTCGGGGTGCGCGAGGTCGCGGTGCCCGTGTGGGGGGACCGTGCCGCAGGAGTGGTAAGCCGGGTCGATCAACGGCGCAAGGACGCGGGGAGCCTCCAGGCCCGGGTGCAGGTCCAGCTGCAGCTCGCGCAGGATGTCCAGGTCCGGCCGGAAGCCGGTGGCGGCGGCAATGTTGTGAAGTCCGTCGAGGCGCCGTCCGTCACCGGCAACGACGGAGACGGTGTCCGCGTCCGGCACCAGCTCGGCGACAGCAAAACCAGTCACAAGCTCAAGGACGCCGGACTCGACCGCGGCGTGCAGGTCGGTTCCGAGCTGGCCGCGGGCGCTGAGTTGATCCGCCTCCCCGCCGCCGTATGCCTTCTGCGGGTCCGGACGGCGGATTGCCCACACGATGCGGGTGTCCCGCTCCTGCTCGGCCAGGCGGGCGAGGTTCAGCAGGGTGTTCGCTGCCGAGTGGCCGGCGCCGACCACGAGGGTGCGGCGCCCGGCGAACCGGGCCCGGTCGCGACCGAGGACATCGGGCAGCGGGCCCACCAGGTAGCCGGCCGCCGCGTCCTCACCGCGGGCGGGCAGGCCGGAGCTGCCGAGAGGATTGGGCTGCTCCCACGTCCCGGAGGCGTCGATCACCGCACGGGCCCGGACGTCGACCACCGTCCCGTCCGCCTGCACGACCCGCACCACGAACGCGGTGCCCGCACGCCCGATGACCTTGGCCTTGTCCAGACCCTCACGGCTGATCGCCAGCACGCGCCGACCCGTGTGCACATGCGGAGAGAGCGCTGCCGCGAGAGGTTGCAGGTAGAGCTCCGCGAGTTCAGCCCCGGTCGGCGGGATCGGAGTGGTGGGCGCGCTCCAGCCGGCCCGGCCCAGGATCTCGGCCGCGGTCCCGTCGACGATGTACTGCCACGGCGTGAAGGTGCGGATGTGCCCCCACGAGCGCACCGCCGCACCGACAGTCGGGCCGGCTTCGAAGACCTCGTACGGCAGCCCCCGCGCGGCGAGGTGGGCTGCGGCCGCGAGGCCGACCGGTCCGGCGCCGATGACTGCGACGGGAAGGGTGCCGTTGCTCGAACTGTCCATGCCCTCAGCCTCCAGGAGTCGTTCTTCGACATTCGTCGAACGACACGAGGGTGACCGATCATTCGACGTTCGTCAAGCGATTCCTTGATGTTTATCGAAGAAGTGCTAGCCTGGTCGTGTGCCCAAGCCGCTTCCCGTTCTCGATACCACCGCCGCAGTCTGCTGCTCGCCGCTGGCCGCCGGCGTGGTGGATGCGGACGCCGCTCTCGAGATCGCCCTTCGCCTCAAGGCGCTGGCGGATCCGGTACGCGTGCGATTGATGAGCCTGCTGCTCTCCGAACAGGAGACCGGCATGTGCACCTGCGATCTGGCGCCGGCAGTACAGCTGTCCGAGGCGACGGTCAGCCATCACCTCAAGCAGCTGCGGGAAGCCGGCCTGATCGAGGGCACCAAGAGGGGCACGAACACCTGGTACCGGCCGAGCTTGAACAACCTCAGCGCCCTGTGCCGAGTCATCGATCCGAGCTGCTGCATCTGAGGCTCCGCTGCATGGCCCGACATCAGGAGACTCAGGATTCGAGCCCCTTCGGGCTCCTCACCTTCTACCTGTGGTCGGCACCGTCAGTTCTTGCGCCGCTCGGTGCTGGCGAAGGTGTCAGTGCCGGGCCCGCCGTTGCCGCGGTCCATACCGCCGCCGCCCACGAGGCGGTCGTTGCCGGCCCCACCCACCATCCTGTCGTTGCCGCTGCCGCCGAAGAGGTCGTCCGGGCCCGCCCCGCCATTGAGCCGGTCCCCGCCCGCGCCGCCTTCGAGGTCGTCCGCTCCTCCGCCGCCGCTCAGGATGTCCTTGCCGGCGCCGCCGTAGAGCCGGTCGCGACCCGGTCCACCGGTCAGCGAGTCGTCGCCGGCCCCGCCGCAGATGACGTCGTTGCCGCCGCCGCCGTCGATGCTGTCGTTGCCGCCCAGTCCGGCGATGACGTCACGGCCGGCGGTGCCGCGCAGAGTGTCGCCCGCGCCGGTGCCCACGATCGTGGCCTTGATGCCTTCGCAGGTCACGGTCGGCTTCTCCGCGATCGGCGTCTCGTCGACCGGCTCCTCCTCCTCAAGCGGCTCTTCCTCAACCGGCTGCGTTCCCGGGGCCGGGCGGTCGACGGTCACGACTTCGTTGAGGTCATCGGGGGCGAGAACCGTCGGTGGGGTGGTCGACGCGTTCCGCAGGAATGCGACGGCGCCCGCCTTGGTCTGAATCCCCGGGTCACCGTCCGCGTCCTTGGCGGGGACCGCCCGAACCGCCAGCGTCAAATCGACGGTGCACACCTGCTTGGGCGCAAGCTTCGCTGCGCTCACCGGCCCGCCGAGATTGCTGACCGGCTCGAGGACGACCCGGTTCCCGGTCTGCGTGGGACGGAACGTCGTGTTCGCGCAGTCCGAATTCACCGTCTCGGCCTTGCGGACCTCGAACACCTGGCGGTCTTCGTTGTTCGCGCACACCGTGGCCGCCGGTTTGACCTCACACGCAAGGACGGCCCGGAGGGCCGTGAGGTTGAGGTTCTTGTCCCCGGTGTTGGCGACCTTGAGTTGGGCGACAACCAAGTCGCCGACCACAACCTCCGCGGGGAAGTCGAAAGCGAGCGTCGCAGCGGCTGCGGCCTGGGCGCTCGGCGCCGGCAGACCCGCGACCATCGCGGCAGTGACCGCGGCCGTCGTCAAGGCCTTGCGGACGGATGCGGACCGAACAGCGATGCCGAACATGATTCCCGCCAGTGGGTGCGTTGGGATGGGCGGGCCCGACGCTAGCGGGCCCGAGCTCTTGGACCAAGCACCTTCACCCGTGGTGGTGAGCGCCCCGGCTCCGGCCGCGCACCGACGTCTCCGCGGGACCGCCTAACCTTCCCTCCCATGAGCGCGTCGGAGCGAGACCTGGCTCCCTGGGCGGTCTGCCGCACCCTGACCGACCTCGCCGGGGTCACCGTTCGCTGGCTGCAGGGCGAGCTGCGCTACTTCCCCGGCCACAACGACCCGACCGAGCCGCCACTGGACGAGACGAAGGATCTGATCGCCGATCTCGTGTCGCTCAACCGCGCGGGATTCGTCACCACGAATTCCCAGCCCGGGCAGAGCATGACCCGCGACGGCAACGCCCAACGGGCCTTCGTCCGCGGCTACTGCCATGAGGCCACGTTCAAGCGGATCGACGCCGCGATCTACGGCACCGAGCTGGTTGCACTGCCGCGCCCGCCGGGGATGTACCACCTGTGCCCGGTGCCCATCACCACCGTCGGCGGCAAGAACTTCACCTGGGGCGGGATGTCTTCGGGGGAGGCCGAATCGATCGCCCGGGAGTTCGGCGGCGTGCTCAGCGAGTCGCTGCTGCAGGAGCTGACCGGCTGCTGGCTGGTGGACGTACTCGACCCGGTGTGGGGCCGCACCAATCTGCTGTGGTCCAAGCTGACCGCCGGGCTGGTCGGTTAGCCGCTCAGCTCGTGGGGCGCTCGCGGGGGCCGGGCATCGGGGCGGTCCACCCCCGGTGGATCGCCAGCAGGCGCCAGACGATCGTCACCGCAGCGGCGGGTCCGGCGATCGCGGCGTCGGACAGCCCGGCCTCGTGCCCGATCACCGCTACTGCCGCCCCGGCCAGGGCGGGCGTCGCGTACAGCTCGCTCCGGCGCAGGATCGCCGGGACGTCGCGGACCAGCACGTCTCGCAGCACCCCACCGCCGACGGCCGTGACGAGCCCGAGCATGGCCGCGGGCATCGGCCCGAGGCCGTAGTCGGCCGCCTTCAGCGCCCCCGCGACGGCGAACAGGCCGATCCCGCCGGCGTCGATCGAACTGATCAACCGTTCCATGCGGCCGATGGCGGGGTGGAAGAAGAACACGAGCAGCCCGGCGACGAGCGGCACGGTCAGGTAGCGCCAGTCCCGCAGGCCCGGCGGCGGCACGTCGCCGATGAGCACATCGCGAATCAGACCGCCGCCGAGAGCGGTGACCATGGCCAGGGCGAGGACGCCCACGAGATCGAGTTCCCGGCGGACCGCGACCAGGCCGCCGGCGAGGCCGAAGACGAAGATGCCGAGCAGGTCGAGCGTGAGGAGCATCCCGGCGCGTCCTCTCTGCTGCGGAGGTCGAGCCCCAGCTTCCCGCACAGAACGTCAGCGACATCGGGCGCGATGACGCTCGCTTCGCTGACGCTACGCGAGGCTCGGCGGCGCCCAGTTCGGGTCGCGGCCGATGAAGCCCAGCAGCGCGGTCTGGGGGTCGGCGTCGGCCGGCACCGGGACCCGGGGGCCGTACTGGCCGGAGGCCCGGAGCATCTCGTCCATCGGGGTCATCCCCGCCAGCATCTCGGCGCAGAGGTCGGCATCGAGAGTCTCGTCCTGCCCGGTCGCGCGGGCGAGGTCCCAGGTGTGCAGAAAGACGTCGGCGATGTAGAAGCGGTCGATCGCCTGGTCCAGCGGGACCTCGCCGATGTGCGGATTGGTCAGCACCTTGGTCGCGGTCGCCGGGTCGTCGAGCAGCGCCTGCACCGTGTCGTACTGCGCGGTCCACGCACCGACGGGGTCGTCGTCGACCGACGGGCCGGCCGGCAGCTGCACGCCGGCACCGCCGGCGAGGAAGCCCGGGAACCATTCGACGAGATGGCGGACCACGTCGCGGGCGGTCCAGCCCGCCACCGGCGCCGGCGCGTCCCAGTCCGCGGTGCCGCGCACCCGGTCGGAGAACGCGCCGGCGTGCAGCCGGTGACGAGCAGCGGCATCTGATGCCATGTCAGAGAGCACCGTCGGCGAGCAGGGCGTCGATCTTGGCGTAGCCGTCGTTCACGCCGACCTCCATGCCGGAGTTCAGCCAGCCCTCGCGGGCCTCGAAGCTGTCGACGAGCGAAGTCGCATGCAGCCGGGTGCGCCCGTCGCCGAGGTCGGTGAACGTCATCGTCTCCAGGCAGACGCCCTCGGGCATGGCCTCGAAGGTGAAGGTCTGCACGATCCTCGTGTCGCTGACCTCGTGGAAGCAGCCGCGGAAGCTGTACTCGACGCCGTCGTGCCGGCCCACGTAGCGCCAGCTGCCGCCGGTGCGCGCATCCCAGTAGTCGACGGTCATGCTCGTGCCGTGCGGGCCGACCCAGCGGACGAAGATCTCCGGGTCCGTGTGGGCCCGGATCAGCTGCGCCGGGGTGGCGGAGAAGTCGCGGTAGATGTGGATGATCGGAACGGTCGGGTCGGCCTCGATACGGGCGTCGGTCACGCTGTGCATGTCGTACTCCTCGGATGTGGTTTGTCGGTACTGACTGTTCGTCGGGGTCGAACTCGTCGGCCAGGTGGCACTAGCCGTCGAGTTCGGCGAGCACGGAATCCAGCCGCGAGTAGCGCTCCTCAACGGCTCGCTGGTGACGGTGGATCCAGCTCGTCATCTGTTCCAGCACGGCGGCCTCCAAATGCACCGGCCGGCGCTGAGCCTCGCGGCTGCGGCTGACCAGGCCCGCGTCCTCCAGCACCTTCAGGTGCTTGGAGATCGCCTGCAGGCTCACGTCGTAGGGCGCCGCCAATTCGCCGACGGTGGCATCACCCACGACGAGCCGCGACACGATGTCGCGCCGCGTCGGGTCGGCCAGGGCGGCGAAGAGTCGGGAGAGCTGGTCCGACATCCCTTCGCCTCCTCAACCGGTTGGTTGAATAAGACGGTACGCCCGGCCGCGATCGTTGTCAACCAAAGGGTTGAGTAAGCCCACTGACCTGCACGGTAGCGTCGGAACATGGCCTCAACCCGGTTCGTCGCGTTCCTGCGCGGGATCAATGTGGGCGGCAAAAACTCCGTCCCGATGGCGGACCTGCGCGAGGTCTTCTCCGCCGCCGGCCACGCCGAGGTGAGCACCTACATCCAGTCCGGCAACGTGCTGTTCCGGTCAGCGGCGGCGGGCCCCGCCCTGGAGCGGGAGATCGAGGCGCAGCTGGAAGAGCGGTTCGGTGTGCGGCTGGTGGTCGTGGTGCGCTCGCTACGCCAGCTGCGGGCCGTCGTCGACAAGGCCCCGCCCGGCTTCGGCACCGAGCCGGACACCTTCCACAGCGACGTCATCTTCCTGCGCGCACCGTTGACCGGCGCCGCAGCGATGAAGGTGGTCAAGCTCCGCGACGGCGTGGACCAGGCCTGGTCCGCCAACGGGGTGCTCTACTTCCAGCGCCTCAGCGCCCAGCGGACGAAGTCCACGATGGGCCAGATCATCGGCACCCCGGAGTACCAGCAGATGACGATCCGCAGCTGGCGCACCACCACGAAGGTGCTCGACCTGCTCGCCACCTGAGTGCGCGCTCCGGCCCGCTTCCGCCCAGGTGAACAGTGTCGGTGGCCTGCGGTACAACGGAGGGCATGACGACGCTTCCCGATCGGCCCCACACCGCCCTGATGGTCATCGACGTGCAGAACGGGGTGATGGCCGGCGCGGTGGACCGCGACGGCGTGGTGTCCCGCATCGGGTCACTCGTGGAGCAGGCGCGCCGCGGCGGCACTCCGGTGGTCTGGGTGCAGCACTCCTCCGAGGAGTTGCCGCAGGGCAGCTCGCAGTGGGAGTTCATCGCCGAGCTGAAGCAGCTCGGCGCCGAGCCGGTGGTCCACAAGCGCTTCGGTGATTCCTTCGAGGACACCGACCTGGAGTCGGTGCTCGCCGACGCGAAGGTGGGGCGGCTGGTGGTGACCGGCGCGCAATCCGACGCGTGCATCCGCTCGACCATCCACGGCGCGTTCGTCCGGGGCTACGACGTCACGCTGGTCTCCGACGCGCACACCACCGAGGACCTGACGCAATGGGGGGCGCCGCCGCCCGAGCAGGTCATCTCCCACACCAACCTGTACTGGCAGTTCCAGGGTGGCCCCGGCCGCACCGCCGACGTCGCGGAGACGGCCGGGGTGACGTTCTAGCCCTGGCGGGTGATGTCGGGCTGTTCCAGCCGGGCCGGGTCGAACAGGTCGCGTTCGAGTGGCCCGAGGCCCGCCCAGTGGTTGGAGTCGGCCTCGCGCATCTTCTCCATCGCGCGGCGGCCGAGCACCTGCTGCAACGTCGACGTGCGTTCCGAACGGCCACGGCCGATGAAGCTGACCGTCCAGTGCAGCAAGGCGGTCACCCGGTTCTTGAAACCGATCAGGTACACGAGGTGGATCACCAGCCAGATCAGCCACGCCAGGAAGCCCTTGAGGCGCAGCGGCCCGATCGCCGCGACGGCGTGGAAGCGGGAGACCGTCGCCATGCTGCCCTTGTCGAAGTATCTGAAGGGCTCATCGGCCGGCTCGCCCTTGACGCGGGCGGTGAGCTGCTTCGCGACATGCTTGGCGCCCTGCATCGCGACCTGGGCGACGCCCGGATAGTCGTTGAGCGTGGCCATGTCACCGACGACGTAGACCTCCGGATGCCCCGGCAGCGTGAGGTCGGGCTGCACCTTCACCCGGCCCGCGCGGTCGAGCTCGGCGCCGGACTGCTTCGCGAGCTGCGTGCCCAGCGGGGAAGCGGCGACCCCCGCGGCCCAGACCTTGCAGTAGGAGCCGATGCGCCGGCGGTTGCCGGCCTTGTCCTCCACCGTCACGCCCTCGGCGTCGACATCGACGACCTTGAGGTCGAGCTGGACGTCGACGCCCATCTTCTCGAGCTGCTGGCGTGCGGCCTTCGACAACTTGTCGCCGAAGCTGCCGAGCACGGTGGGCGCGGCATCGACAAGCACGATGCGGGCCTGGCCCGGGTCGATGTTGCGGAAGTCGCGCTGCAGGGTGCGCCGGGAGAGCTCGGCGATCTGCCCGGCCATCTCGACCCCGGTCGGCCCGGCGCCGACGACCACGAAGGTCAGCAGCTTCTGGGCCATCGCCGGATCCTTGGTGAGCTCGGCGAGTTCGAAGACGCCGAAGATGCGGCCGCGCAGTTCCAGCGCGTCGTCGATGGACTTCATGCCCGGCGCGTAGTCGGCGAACTGATCGTTGCCGAAGTAGGACTGCCCGGCGCCGGCCGCGACGATCAGGGAGTCGTAGCCGGTGACGGTGGTCCCGAGCGGCGAGGTCGAGGTGACGGTCTTCGCCGCCAGGTCGATCCCGGTCACGTCGCCGAGCAGGACGCGCGCGTTCTTCTGCCGGCGCAGGATCTCCCGCGTCGCGGGCGCGATCTCGCCCTCGGACAGCACCCCGGTGGCGACCTGGTAGAGCAGCGGCTGGAACAGATGGTGCGACGTACGCGCGATCACGGTGACCTCGACCGGCGATCGGCGCAGGTTCTTGGCCGCGAACAGCCCGCCGAAGCCGGACCCGATGATCACGACACGGTGCGGTGCGGTCATGGTGTCCTCCTCTCTGAAGCAACGGCGGCAGGCGCGAGAACCTTCCTACCCCTTCGCCTGGTGCCATGCGTGTCGGCGTGATGAAGCTTTAATCCAGCGAGCAGACTCTCCTGCGGACCCTAGTGACGGGATTTCACATGAAGCGCGCGCTCACCTACGCCTCCGCGGCGCTCCTGCTCGTCCTCGGTCCGGTCGGCTGCGGCGACGACGATCCCGACCCGGCCGTCGAGACGACTCCCGTGGTCAGCGCGTCCCCGAGCGCCTCCGAAGCCGACGACGCCGAGGCGCTCAGCGCCGACGAGACCGCGTGCAAGGACGAGATCGTCCGCCAGATGACCGACCCCACCCAGGAGACCGATGACACCCCCCCGGAGTGCGAGGGAGTCAGCGACAGCCGGATCCTCGAGCTCGCCTCGATCGCCGACGGCGAGGTCAAGAAGGACGAGTAGCGCTCACGGAGCCGGAGAGGCCGACTCCTCCGGGATCAGGACGACGTAGATCCGGTCCAGGAGATCAGCCAGGACCTGCTCCGCCGCCGCGACGTTGGCCCGGACCGCGACCTCGACCGTTCCGTTCTCACGGATCCGGAGCACCGCGAACGGGGCGCCGGCCTCGTCGAGCCGGGCGAACTGCTCCAGCACCGCCTTCCGGGTGGCCTGGGCGTCCTGGTAGGAGAACAAGGCCTCCGCGAACGAGGCCTCCACGTTCCGGTTCCGCGCGATCTTCGTCACGGCACGCATCAGGGCGCTACCGCCCGTGGGCGCCTTGTAGACGATCACGCGGCCCGAGGAGATGCAGGGCAGGACCCCCGCGTAGACGTTGCGGAAGCGCTTCTCGCCCACCTTCGCGATGTCCAGCGCCGCCTGGGTCGCTCCCGTGTCGGTGCGCACGCGCCGCGGAGTCGGGCACAGCGGCTCCACGAACGGCGTAACGCCGGCCTGGCCGGTCGCCACGACGGGACTCTCGCCGTCGAGGGTGGGGACGGGGGTCGGAGCGGCTACGTCCTCGCCGTCGCCACAGCCGGCCGACACGCCCGCGAGGACGGGCAGCGCAAGCAGCAGCGCGCACATGCGCCGAGCGCCGGACATTCCTCCACCTCCCCGCGGACGATCATCGCCCGACGGGGAGGGTAGCGAGGCCAGCGGTCAGCAGGCCGCCGAAGCGCACGAAACCAGCACGGGCCGGGCCGCCGGAACGGCCTGGGGCGCGGGCTGGGTCACCGGTTGCGGCGGCGAATCCGCGGCCTGCGGAGGATTGGCCTCCGCTGACACCTCGGTGCCGCAGTAGCAGCGGAGGATCACGTCGACCAGGCCGGTTTCCTCGGAGGCGAACCGGACGATGCGCCGGGTGGTCATCAGAACCCGGCTCGCGCAGGTGGGGCAGTAGGGAGCGAACATGTCGACAATCGTTTCAGATCGGCTAGCGATAGCACGAGCCAATATGCGACCATTGGCACATGGATCCCCAGACCAATCCGGCGACGCTGGCCCGCATCCTGTCCGGCTGGGCCGACGGGGGCCACGGCACGCTGCCTCAGCGCCTCGCGTACGGCCTGCGCTGCGCAATCAGCTCGGGTCTGATCTCCGACGGCGCCAAACTGCCGCCCGAGCGTGATCTTGCCCGGGCTCTGGCGGTGAGCCGCTCGACCATCACCACCGCCCTGGACCTGCTCCGCGACGAGGGCTTGGCAGAGTCCCGGCAAGGAAGTGGCACGCTGGTCCGCGGGCCAAGTCAGCGGGCAGTGGGAACGGCCCGGATCGCGGGCACGCTCGCCGGCGCGACCGGGATCGACCTCGCCCTGGCGTCGCCGCCGGACCCGTCCCACCTGCCGCCGATCACCATCGACGTCGCCGAGTTGATCTGCTCACGCATCGGCTCCGGCCTCGTCCCACTCGGGCTGCCCGTGCTCCGCGAAGCGCTCGCCGAACGGCACATGGCGAGCGGCCTGATCACCGACCCGACCCAGATCCACGTCACCGCGGGCGCCCACCAGGCGATCGCGCTGACGTTCGCCGCGGTGGCCGGGCCGGGAGACCTGGTCGCCGTCGAGGACCCCAACTACTCCGGCATCTTCGACATCCTCGACGGGCTCGGCGCCCGGGCGCTCTCGCTGGAGTCCGACGAGGACGGCGTGCGGCCGGCCTCGTTGGAGCGCGCGCTGCAGACCGGCGTGGCCGCGGTGTACCTGCAGACCGGCCCCCACAACCCCACGGGCCGGGTGCCATCGCCCGAGCGGATGCAGTCCCTCGCCGCCGTACTGGACAAGTACCGCGCCTTCGTCGTCGAGGACCTGACCCTGGCCGACCTCACCTTCGGTGGCCGGCCGCGCCCGGAGATCGCCGAGTTGTGCCGCCGCGCCACCGTGGTGACCACCGGGTCGTTCTCGAAGGTCGGCTGGGCCGGCCTGCGGATCGGCTGGCTGCGCGCCCCCGCGCCGCTCGTCGACCGGACCATGCACCTCAAGCTGGCCCGCGACCTGGGTGCGTCCGCACCGTCACAGCTGATGGCCGCCGCGCTGTTGCCCAACCTGGAGGAGCTGGCGGCGTCGCGCCAGGCCACGCTGAAGGACGCGGCCGACGCGGCGCTCGCCCAGCTCGCGACCGAGCTGCCGAGTTGGGAGATCGTCGCCCCGCGTGGTGGTTCGGTGCTGTGGGCGAAGCTGCCGGTGGCCGATTCCGGGCCGTTCGTCGCGCTCGCCGGTCGGCACGGGGTGCACGTGGCCCCGGGTTCGGCCGCGATGGCGGGTCGGGGGCAGAGCCCCCACATCCGGATCTGCGTCGACCGGCCGCGGCCGCTGGTGGAGGCCGGGCTGCAGCGTCTCGCCCATGCCTGGACCGAGATCGAGACGCCGCGGGCCCGACCGATCCTTACCTGAGCCGTTCCTGACGGGTTGTCAGATCACACGGGGACCGTGAGAGAGGCGGTGTAACCGTCCGGCACCGAGCCGGTGACCTTGGCCATCTGAAGCGTCACGCCGTCGGAGAAGATGTTGTCCGACGTGAGGCTGACCCTCGTCATGTTGGACACGCTCTGCTCGTATCCGGACGTCGCATAGACCTCGGTACAGACGTCCTCCGGCAGCGCGAGCTGCGTCGTGCGCAGCTTGTCGCCGGCCGCCGTCGCTGTTTTCAGGTCGGGATAGACCTCGAAGTGGATGTGCGGCCAACGGCCGGCGTAGCAGGACGGGAAGATCGAGGTGAACTCCAGGACGCCCGTCGCGTCGGCGACCTGGACGCCTCGGAGGTAGTTCTCGCCGGTGACCCCCGGCGAGTACATCGAGTAGCGGCCTTCCCGGTCGGCGTGCCAGAGGTACACCGCAGCGCCCTCGATCGGCGTGGAGACACCGTCCTCGAGCTGGACGACCGTCAAGCGGATCGTCAGCGGGACACCGGCGGCCGTGCCGGTCGCCGAACCGAAGCTGGATCGGATGTCCCTGCGGACCACACCGGAGGCGGTCAGGGCATCCGGGCCGTTGCTGCCGTCCCCAGGAAAGGGGCCGGCGGTCTCCTCCGGGATCTCCGCGTCCTCGGTCGCGGCGCCGGTCGCGGCACCGGTCGCGGCCGGCATGGGCGTAGGAGTCGGATTCTGGGCGGCGGGATTGGAGTCGTCGCCACAACCGGCGAGCAGGGCGGCGGCGACGCCGGCGCCGCCGAGCCCGAGCATGCGGCGGCGCGACAGCAGGCCCGGAAGGTCAACGGCGAGCCCGCCGTCGTGATCATGGGTGGGGTGGGCTGTCATGAGAACGATCTTCCCGGGCGCAGCCTGCTCTCCCCTGTGGCGCGATTGGAAGCCGCCTTTGGGATAGGCGGGCCCAGGGGAGGCAGCCTAGGATCCGCCCATGACTACGTCCCTGGCATCATCCCCGGTGCTCCCGATCGTCATGGCCGGCGTTGCCGGTCTCCTGGTCGTGGGCACGCTTTCCGCTTCAGCGAAACCCGGCGGGGAGGCCGAAGACCCGGCCGCCTACGTCCCGGTCGAACTTCCCGACGCAACTGCTGGAGCCGCACCAGTTGCAAACTGCAAGGGCAAGGCCTGCACGATCACGTTCCCGGCCGAGGGCGGCACCGTGAACGCGCTCGGCACCACGATCACCGCCACGAAGTTCTACAGCGATGGCATCACTCTCACCATCGGCACGACGCCCCTCACGTCCAATCTGAGCACCCCGGCCAAGGGCGGCGGCTTCACGACGAAGACCACGAAGGTCGACGCCGGCACGCAGAGCCCGCACACCGTACGCGTCACCAAGAACTGACAGTCACTGACAGGCACTGACAACCCGTCCCGACAACGCAGAACGGCCGGCCCCCGTCCCAGGGGTCGGCCGTTTCGTTTGCGGGAACGCCTGCTCAGTCGCCGCTGATCGGCATGTCCGGCGGTTCGAACAGGTCGTGGCTGGCGCGCGGTCGACCCTCGAGTGCGGGGTAGGGCCGCTCGGCCGGGCCCATGTAGAGCTGCCGCGGGCGGGCGATCTTCTGCTCGGGGTCGAGCAGGCCCTCCTCCCACTGCGCGAGCCACCCGGGCATCCGGCCGATCGCGAACAGGACCGTGAACATCTCGGCGGGGAAGCCCATCGCCTCGTAGATGATGCCCGTGTAGAAGTCGACGTTCGGGTACAGCTTCTTCTTCACGAAGTACTCGTCCTCGAGCGCGATCCGCTCAAGCTCGACGGCGACCTCGAGCAACGGGTTGAGCCCCGTCACCTTGAAGACGTCCTCGGCGATCTGCCGCACCACGCGCGCCCGCGGGTCGTAGTTCTTGTAGACGCGGTGGCCGAAGCCCATCAACCGGAACTCGCCCTTACGTGCGCGGTCGACGTAGGCCGGCACGTTCTTCACGTCGCCGATCTCACGCAGCATCTTCAGGACCTGCTCATTGGCCCCGCCGTGCAGTGGTCCGTAGAGCGCCGCCGTCGCTGCGGCGGCCGCCGAGTACGGGTCGACGTGGGAGGAGCCCACCGCGCGCATGGCGTTCGTCGAGCAGTTCTGCTCGTGATCGGCGTGCAGGATGAACAGGACGTCCAGGGCCTTCTCGAGGATCGGGTCCGGGTCGTACCGCGGCTCGGACATCTTCCACATCATCGACAGGAAGTTGCCCGCGTAGGACAGGTCGTTGTCCGGGTACACGTAGGGCAGCCCGCGCGCGTGCCGCGAGGCGTACGCCGCCAGGGTCGGGATCTTCGCGATCAGGCGCGCCATCTGGAGGCGGCGGTTGAGCGGCTCCCGGAAGTTCTTCGCCTCCGGGTAGAACGTCGAGAGCGCACCGAGGGTCCCGACGAGCATGCCCATCGGGTGGGCGTCGTGGTGGAAGCCCTCCATGAACTTCTTGACGTTCTGGTGCACGAACGTGTGGTGCGTGATCGTGTGCTCGAACTCGGACCGCTGGTCGGCGTTGGGCAGGTCGCCGTTCATCAGCAGGTACGCGACCTCCAGGAAGCTGGAGTTCTCCGCAAGGGTGTCGATCGGGTAGCCGCGGTAACGCAGGATGCCCGCGTCGCCGTCAATAAAGGTGATCGCTGAGCGACAACTCGCCGTGGCGGTGAAGGCCGGATCGAAGGAGAGCAGGCCCTGGTCGTCGGGATCCTCGGTCTTGATCGAACGGATCGCGCTCGCCTTGATCGCGCCGTCCTCGATCGGGATCTCGTACGTCTTGCCGGTGCGGTTGTCGGTCACAGACAGGGTGTTCGTCCCCGCGGACTCACTCATGGTGTCCTTTCCGGGCGCGGCGGGGGTGTGCCGCAAGCCAAGGGGCAGTCTCCCAAATCGGCCTGAACCGCCACAACACAGGTGATCGGTGGTGCTGGACACCATCGCTCCTGGACAAATGCCCCGAATACGCTCGGTAAACGCACGAACGCCTCCCCCGCCTGTGCAGGCGGAAGAGGCGTCGCGGATCCGGCCGGAGCTGTCCGGCCGTCAGATTCAGCTGGCGGACTTGCGCCCAGCGGTCGCCACGGCCTTGCGCGGGCTCGCGGGCGCCGGCACCGAAGCCGTCGGGTTGAGCGCCTGAGCGATCAGCGTGGCGTAGGAGCGGTCGATCGCGGGCACCGGAACCGGGTCGCCCAGCTTCGCGATCAGCGCGTCGAAGATCGGAGTGGTTTCGTTCATGGTGTTCAAGGTAGGCCTCGTTCCTTCGACGGCGAGTAGATGTACTTCGAACGGGCGAAGCGGAGATCCCCTCCGGCACCGCTTTTGCCCGTTTCGTAGCGATGAGACGCAGGGCCAGGTGTCCCGGTTTCATCCCGGCCCCCGCGTTCCGCGGCTGAGCACATTCCCGGACGCTCGGCTGAGGGGGAAATCCACCGTTCGGATGAGCCGGACGAGGTTTGACGGAGCGTCCTGAGGCAAACGCGTAATGTGATTCGGGTCGGGCCCCCGGGGGCCGGAGGTGGGTGCTCAGGGGAGGCTTGATCCATGGACATCAGCGACGTCTGGGTGGAATTCAAGGCCACCGGATCGCCCGACCTGCGCAACCGGCTGGTGCTGCAGTACGCGCCGCTGGTCAAGTACGTCGCCGGCCGCCTGCGCTCCGGACTGCCCCAGAACGTGGATTCGAACGACCTCGTCTCCGACGGCGTCTTCGGCCTCATGGACGCGATCGAGAAGTTCGACACCTCCCGCGGCCTGGAGTTCCAGACCTACGCCGTTCCGCGGATCAAGGGCGCGATGATCGACGCCCTGCGGTCCCAGGACTGGGTGCCGCGCTCCGTGCGGGAGAAGCTACGTGCGATCGAGCGGGCCCACGCGGTGCTGGTGGAGCGGCTCGGCCGCACCCCCACCGAGGAAGAGATCGCCGCCGAGATGGGCATCACGCCCAAGGCGCTGAACGGCCTCTACGCGAAGGTCTCCTACACCTCGATCGCGGCGGTGGAGGACCTCGTCGTCGTCGACGATGCCCCGGCCCCCGGTGCCGCCCTGGAGGACGACGCGGTCCGCGAGGCGCTGCTGCGCCACGTCCGCGACCTACGCGAGCGGGACCAGATCATCGTCGCCCTCTACTACTACGAGGGCTTCACCCTGGCCGAGATCGGCCAGGTCCTCGGGGTCACGGAGTCCCGCGTCAGCCAGCTCCACACCCGGGCGATGCTCGCCCTCCGCGGTCTCGTCCAAGCGGCCGCAGCCGCGCACTGACTGCCCCCCCGCGTTGGAGATGACATCTCCAACGACGCTCCCCTGGAGATGACATCTCCAGAGGGATTCAGCCGAGGACGCCGAGGTAGGCGCCCCAGATGGCGGAGCCGGCGAAGACGCCGAGCAGCGCGCCGGCCAGCATCGAGGGGCCGAAGGGGATCTGGCTGCGACGGCCGGCGCGGCCGATCACCATCAGGGTGACGCCGACGAGAGCGCCGATCCCGAAGCCGCCGAGGAGACCCACGAGGCTCGGGCCCCAGCCCAGCCAGCCGAGGGCGAGGCCCAGGGTCGGGGCCAGGACGACGTCGCCGAGGCCCATGCCGCGGCCGCCGGTGCCGAACCAGAGCGACCAGTACAGGCCGAACCATGCCGCGGCGGAGAGCAGGGCGACGGCCACCGGTGACCAGCCGTCAGCGAGACCGGCCAGGGTCAGGAGCACGGCGGTGATCCCGAGCCCGGGGAGGGAGATCTCGAACGGCAGGCGACTGACGTCGAGGTCGATCAGGGCCAGCGCGAGGCCGATCGCGGCCAGGAACAGCAGCGCCGGCAGTACCGGGCTCAGGCCGAATCGCAGGGTCAGGGCGACGAACAGCGCGGCGCAGCCGGCCTCGACCAAGGGGTAGCGGGCGGAGATCGGGGCGGTGCAGTCGCGACACCGGCCGCGCAGCAGCAGCCAGGACAGCACCGGGATGTTGTCCCGTGGCCGGACCGGGTGCGAGCACTCCGGGCAGCTCGAGGGCGGGCTGACGACTGACTGGCCCGCCGGCACCCGGTGCACAACGACGTTGAGGAAGGATCCGATCAAGAGGCCGATCAGGCCCAGGAATCCGGCCGCCATGAGCTCAGCGCTCATGCCGCGCCGCCACCGGTGCCGGTACGTCCGAGCCGGGGTGCGAGCCGCTCCACCTCGGTCGGCGGCAATGCCGCTCGAACCGCGGCCCACACCCCGGCCCGGGCGGCGGCGACGTCCACCGGACGGTCCGCAGCCTCGGAGAGAAGAAGAATCAGCGCTGCCCGCCGGACGTCGGCGAGGAGCAGGTCGGTGTCCCCGGCGGCGACGGAGGCCTCGACCAGATAGGCCTCGACCTCGGCCACATCGGCCAGGCACGCCTGCCGTGCGGCGTCGCGGCGGTAGGCCGCCGCCAGCAGGGCCTCGGCGATGACGCGGCCGTCGGCCGCGCCGGTGCGCAACTGCTCGACCAGCCCGGCGGGCCCGATCTCCCGCGCCCGCCACTGCAGGCTCTCCCCCGGACCGGGGAGCGCACAGCCGACGGCGGGCTGCAGTTCCGCGAGATGTTCCAGGTCGGGCAGCCGCTCGGCGATCAGGGCAGCGGCCGGGCCGTCGAAGACCCCGAGCAGGCGGCGGCGGGCGGTGACGACGACCTCACGGGCATCGCGCGCCCGAGCGGTCTCGCCCGCGTCCGTCGCTCCGCACACCGCGGCACCGACCGCGGTGGCCACCGCGACGAACCGGCGGTGGGCCTGATCCTCGTCGGCCGGAGCGCGCTCCCACAGCAACACCTGCACGGTGAGCACGTCCGTGGTCCACGCGGCCCCGGTGGCGACCCGGGGGTCACGCTCGGCCGCGGCGGTCCGGGAGACCCGGGCGTACAGCGCGGCCTTCGCCGAGGCGTCGGCGACGGCGGCGGCCCGGTCGGCGGCGGTCCGCTCGGAAACGGTCCGCTCGGAATCGGTCCGGTCGGAGGCGGTCCGGTCGGCGCCGAGCACCGGCGTCGGGATCGCGTCCGTCACTGGCACGGGCGCGGTCATATGGGCTCCTGGAGGAAGGATTCTGATGGGAGGTCAGGCAGTCAGGTCAACGCGGGCGGGGGTTCCGGTTCGAGCCGGCGCATCGCCGCTTCGAACCGCGCGGCGCAGGCCCGGGCATCCGGGCCCGCCGCGGGGTCCTCGGCGATCGCCTTGCTCAGCGCCCGGACCGCGATCAGGAGCCGGCGATGCTCGTCGGCCTGTGCGGCGGCCCGTTCCCGGGCCACCCGCCCGTCGTGCTGACGCAACATCCGGTTCTGGCGGTACACCTGGGCGCGCGCCTCGTCGAGCTCGGCGAACAGGTCGACGATCGGGTCGTCGGTGCCGGCGGCCGGCCCGACCTCAGCCATCTCCCGGCGACGCAGTCGCATCGTCCGTCCCCCGTCAGCCGGCGGTCTTGGCGACGACGGTGGGGTCCACGACCTTCTTCAGGTTGAACATGTCGCCGGTGATCGTGACGGTCTGGGCGTCCGGCGCCGTCGAGGCGTCCTCGCTCGGAGTCGTGCCCGCCGCCTGCTGGGACAGGCTGATCGTGGTGACGGCGAAGGCGCGGGGCAGCTTCTCCAGGTTGCGCACGAACTGCCGGATCTCCCTCGGGGTGCCGGAGACGTTGATCGTCAGTTTCTGCGCGGCGATCTCACCCGTCGGAGCGGCGACGCCGGGCAGCTGAGCAGAGCCGGCACCGCCGACCGCGGCCGGCGGGTCCATCTGCATGCTGGCCAGGTGCTGCGGCGCGATACCTGCCGCGGCAGCTGCCGCCGTGATCATCTTGAACAGCTTTGCCTGCTCGGCCGTGGGCGGGAACCGGCGGTCGAGAGCCTTGGAGATCTCGCGCAGCTGCGGCAGCTCCGCCTGGCGCGCTTGCAGGGACGCGATCTGGCTGCGCAGCGACTGGTTGGTCTGCGCGGCGCTTGCGGTCTGTTCGTTGACCGCGGCGATCGCGTCGCTGCGGGGACTGAGCACGAACATCCAGGCGGCGATCAGGGCGACCAGGAGGATCAGCGAGCCGATCAGGGTGGTCTTGCGGACGGGCGTCAGCCCGGAGCTGAGATTCATCGGTTACTGGTCCCCGTTCTGGTTCTGCTGCTGTTGTGCGGCGGCAGCGGCTGCGGCAGCTGCTGCGGCGGCCTGCAGCTGAGCGGCGAGATCCTTCTCCGCCTTGCGCTGCGCCTGGCGCTCGGCCTTGGCCTGGGCGGCGGCCTCGGCGTCGGCCTGAGCCTTCGCCGCAGCGGCCTCGGCCTTGGCTCGCGCCGCGAGGCGGTGGCTGGCGGTGTTGCCGGCAGCGATCATCCGCTCGGCCTCGGCGAGAACCTTCGGATCGGACAGCCAGCTCAGGTCGGCGTAGCGGCCACTGACTGCCTTGCCCGTCAGACCGACACTGCCGGCGAAGGCGACGACCTCACTGCCGTCAGCCGCGCTGATCGTCGTCGTGGTGACGAACGGGTCGGCGTACAGGTCGGCTCCGCGCAGGTTCTGCACGAGCCGGCCGACCTCGGCGCGGCTCGTGGCGGTGCCGGTGAGGGTGACGCAGCCGATGATCGGCGCCGGGTTGAACGGATCGGGACGCGCACAGCTGACCGGCTGGGTCACGACAGCTGCGGGCGTCGAGGCCGCGGCGCCGTTGGCCGCCGTGCCTCCAGCCGCACCCGTCGCGCCATTTCCGCCGACAGCGGAAGGGTCCTGACTTCTCGTCAGGTCCTGGCCGTTCGCGTCGATCCCGGCTTCGGTCAGAGGGGAGACCGGCGGGGCCACGGCCGTCACGGTCGACGCGGTCAGCGAGACCGACATCGCGGTGATGTCGATACCCGCCGGCGTGCGTCCGGCCAGGTCCGTCAGAGCGTCGGAGAAGAGCACCTCGGCCGCCATCGCCGCCGAGGCGGTCTGCTGGCGGGCCTGCAGCAGGCTGTAGAACTGCGCGACCGGAGCAAGCGCAGCAACCTGCGCGTTCAGCGGCGGGGTGAGCGCCTGCTCGGCGGCGAGCCGGTCCTCCGCGCTGTGGAGGCGCTGGGTCTGCAACGCCCAGCCGCCACCGACGAGTACGGCGCCGACGAGGCCGGCCGCGATCAGACGCTGGCGGACGCGCCGGACGTCGAGCGCCTCCAGCGTCGAGGTGGGCAACAGGTTGACGGACGGCAGGGTCTTGGACGCGTGCCCGGTTCGGGGCGCGCTCGGACGCAGCGACGTGGGCCGGAACTGGCCCGGGATGCGGACCTTCTCCAGCGTCTTGTTCGAGGTCAGAAAGGACACGTCACATCACTCCCAGGGCGAGGCCGGACAGCAGGGCGGCGGCGCCCAGGTCGTCCTCGGCGACGGCGGACAGGCGGCTGCGGACCTCGCGCGGGGTGGTCAACAGGACCACCTCGGTGCCCATCGCCTCGGCGATCCGCTCCGGCAGACCGGTCAGGCGCGAGCCACCACCGGTGAGGAGGATGCGGGACAGACTGCGAACGCCGGTGCCGGCGGAGAGGAAGAAGTTCAGGGTGGTGCGGACCTCGGCGACGACGCCGGCGACCCGCTCCTCGATGGCCTGCTGCGCCGGGTGCTCCAGCGCGACCTTCTCGTCGTCGGCGGAGCGCTGCCGGGGCAGGCCGTACTGCGCCTTGGCGGCCTCGGCCTCCTCGTAGGACCAGCCGAACTTCTGCTGCAGTTCACCGGTGATCGCGCGGCCACCGAGCTGCCCGACGGTACGGACGAAGCGGGGTTGGCCGGCGGCGTGCACGACCACGGTCAGGGTGTCCGCGCCGATGTCGACGATCGCCTCGGCAGCGTCCGAGTGGGGCTCGGCGCCGGGCGCCGGGCCGGCCGCACGAATCAACGCGAACGGCGCGAGCTCGGCCTTGACCGGCGTCAGGTCGGCCTCGGCCAGGGCGGTCAGGAAGGTGTCCACCATCTCGGACGCGGCGGCGACGAGGAGCACCCGCAGTTGCCGCTCGGAGTCGAGGTCCGGACCGGCGGGGATGTCCTCCAGCACGTGGAAGTCGAGGTTGGCCTCGTCCACCGACATCGGGATCTGGTCGGCCACGGAGTAGGAGAGCGCCTTGCGGAAGTCGGCCGGCTCCATCCAGTCCAGGTCCAGCTGGCGGACCAGCACCCGGTCGTTGGCCAGACCGAACACGACCTGCTTGGTGGAGAACCGGCCGGCCGACCACAGGGCGCGCAGCGCCTTGCCGACGGCACCGGGGTCGGTCACCACACCGCCGGCGACCGCGCCGGCCGGCAACGGCACGGCGGCGTAGCGGTCCAGGCGGCAGGTCTTGCCACCCACCGGCGTGCTGCGGACGGAGAACTGTGCGGCGCGTAGGCCTGAGCTGCCGATATCGAGGCACACAACCTTGCGGGCACCCCAACGGGCGTCTGAACGCTTCACCGTGCGTATCTCCTGGGGTTGGGGCGGCCACGCTCCCTGCGCGACAGCTGTATCGGAGGCCGTCCCCCGGTCCTTGAGGCTGATCAGATGCCCCATCAGGTCCCAAATCGCCACGATGGCGGACATCTCGACGGGACTTCAGTCCCGAGTCCCTGGAGCCGACACCTGTAGTTATGGACCTGGACATCGCGCCGCTCCTGCACGCCGTCGTGCAGAACACCGCCTCGGACCTCCACATCAAGTCCGACGCCCCCCCGAAGATCCGGGTTTCCGGGTCTTTGGTCGCCCTGGACCGGCCGGCGCTCAGCGCGGCCGAGGTCGAGGACCTGATCCTGCCGACGATGTCGCCCGAGGTCGCCGAACACTTCGCGAAGACCAACGAGGCCGACTACGCCCTGGCGGTACCGGGCATCGGCCGTTTCCGGGTGAACGTCTTCCGTGCCCGCGGCGAGGTCGGCTCGGTGATGCGACTGATCACCGACGAGCCGCTGACGCTGGGCGAGCTCGGCATGCCCGACGTTCTCGCAAAGCTGGCCCTTGAGCCCCGCGGCCTGGTCCTCGTCACCGGCCCCACCGGCTCGGGCAAGACCACGACGCTGGCGGCGATGGTCGACCAGGTCAATGCGAACCGCGCCGTGCACATCCTCACCATCGAGGACCCGATCGAGGTGACCCACCGCGACAAGGTCGCGTCGGTCAACCAGCGCGAGATCGGCATGGACACGCGCAACTGGTCCACCGCCCTGCGCGCCGCGATGCGCCAGGACCCCGACGTCATCCTGATCGGCGAGATGCGCGACATGGAGACCGTCAAGGCTGCGCTCGCCGCCGCGGAGACCGGCCACTTCGTGATGTCCACCCTGCACACGACCGACGCCCGCGAAACCGTGAACCGGATCGTCGACTTCTTCCCCGAGCACGAGCAGAAGCAGGTTCGGCTCTCGCTGGCCGCGGCACTCAAGGGGATCGTCTGCCAGCGCCTGGTGCCCCGCGCCGACGGGACCGGGCGAACCTGCGTCATGGAGATCGCCGTCAACGACGCCCGCGTGGCCGAGGCGATCGCAGATCCGGACAAGACGGACACCATCACCGACCTCGTGGCCGCGGGCGACTACTCCGGCATGCAATCCTTCGATCAGCACCTGCTCCGGCTGGTGCTGGACGGCACCGTGTCGCTGGAGGACGCCAAGCTGGTGGCCAGCCGCCCGCACGACCTGTCGGTGATGCTTCGTCGGGCCGGCGTCAACGCCGCGCAAGCGGGAACACTGACTCGATGAGCAAGGGACCAGCGCGGCCGGGGCTACCCAGAGCCAGGGCGGGCGAGACGTCCCGGAACGGGGTGGGTATGGACGAGGGTCGTAGGACGAAGCGCGGGGTCGGCGAACTGGTGGCCGCACCGCATCTGGCCGACATGGACCTGCCGGGCCTGCGTGCCTATCGGCGGGACCTCCAGGACGAGGAGGACCGCGTCTCCTACTGGCGGCGCCTGGTCCACGCGCGGCTCGACATGCTCGAAGCCGGCGCCAACATCGAGGGTTCGCTGTCGGTCGACCAGCTGATCCGCGTGCTCGGCGACACCGGCACCGGCGCCACGCGCACCGCGCTGTCGGCGGTGCACCCGGCCGAGCCGCTGCCCGACCTGCCCGAGTCCACGTCGATGTGGGACGACGAGATCGACCCGCACGACCCGGTGGCTCTCGCAGAGGCACAGGGGAAGCTGCGGGCGGCGGAGCAGAAGCTGACCGAGTACCGCAAGGCGCTGTTCGAGCGAATCGACCAGGCGACCGCTGAGTTGATCCTGCGCTACCGCGAGAACCCTGCCGCGGCGCTGACGGCGCTGCCACACTGACTCTCATGATCGGTGTGCCCGGCGGCGACGCTGTCGCGGCGCTCCTGGACGCGGGTCTGGTGACGGAGAATCAGGTCACCGACGCGGTCGCCCAGGGCGACCTCGACGGGCGGGCTCCGCTCCAGGTGCTGGTCGACACCGGTGCGGTGTCCCCGGCCGATGTCGTGCGCACTGCCGCCGACGCGGTGGGCCTGCCGTACGTCGAGCTGGCCAACTACTCCGTCGACCCGACGGCCGCTGCGCGCCTGCCCGCCGACTACGCCCGTCGTTACGGCGTGCTCCCGCTCGGGTGGGAGAACGGCGAACTGCTGGTCGCGGTCGGCGTCAAGCAGGCCGGCAACATCGAGCTCAAGGACGACCTGGTCCGGCTGACGCGCAGTCTGGTGCGCTTCGCGCTGGCGCCGAACGCGGACATCGTCGCCCGGATCGATCAGCTCTACCGCGCCGAGGACGAGCTCACCGACCTCACGTCGAACATCACGGACGACGAGGCGACCGACGACCTCTCGAACTTCACCGCCGTCGCTGAGGAAGCGCCGATCGTGCGCTTCGTGAATCTGCTGATCTCCCAGGCCATCACCGACCGTGCCTCGGACATCCACCTGGAGCCCACCGAGTCGGATCTGCGCGTGCGCTACCGGATCGACGGCGTGCTGCACGAGTCGCACCGCTCGCCGAAGTCGATCCAGGCCGGGGTGATCTCGCGGCTGAAGATCATGGCCGACATCAACATCGCCGAACGTCGGATCCCGCAGGACGGCCGGCTCTCGGTGAACCATCAGGGCCGCAAGGTCGACCTGCGCATCGCGACCCTGCCGACGGTGTGGGGCGAGAAGATCGTCGCCCGGATCCTGGACAACTCCACCGCGCAGCTCGGCCTCGACGACCTCGGCTTCTCCGAGAACAACTTCCGTCGGTACCAGACCGCGTACGTGAAGCCCTACGGGATGATCCTGGTCACCGGGCCGACCGGGTCGGGCAAGTCGACCACGCTCTACGCGACGCTGAACATCCTGAACTCCCCCGCGGTCAACATCATCACCGTCGAGGACCCGGTCGAGTACCGACTCCCCGGGGTGAACCAGGTCCAGACCAACCCCAAGGCGGGCCTGACCTTCGCCCGCGCCCTGCGCTCGATCCTGCGCGCCGACCCCGATGTGATCCTGATCGGTGAGATCCGCGACCACGAGACCGCGCAGATCGCCGTCGAGTCCGCCCTCACGGGCCACATGGTGCTGACCACCCTGCACACCAACGACGCGCCGTCGGCCATCAGCCGGCTGATCGAGATGGGCATCGAGCCGTTCCTGGTCGGGTCCGCCCTGGACACGGTGCTGGCCCAGCGCCTGTGCCGGACGCTGTGCGAGTCCTGCAAAGAGGCCTACACCCCGACCGAGCAGGAACTGGCCGAGGTGCGGTTCGGCCACGATCCCGTCGACCCGCTGCCCCGGCTGTACCGGGCCATCGGCTGCGCGAAGTGCGCCCGCACCGGCTACCACGGCCGGATGGCGCTGCACGAGGTCATGACGGTCACCGAGGAGATCGAGCGGCTTGCCGTCGCCCGGGCCTCGACCGACGAGATCTACAAGATGGCGACCGCCCAGGGCATGACGAGCCTGCGCGACGACGGCTGGCTGAAGGTCCGCCGAGGACTGACCTCGATCGAAGAGATCCTCCGCGTCGTCGCCTGAAAAGTTTTACCTTCCGCCGCGCGCCCGACGGGCGCCTCCCCGGCCGTCGGCTCCGGCGCTGGTCATCGCCGCGCGGTGCACCCGTCCGGGTGAACCCGAAGCCAAAAGCGGCCCTGACCTGCGCTTAGTTACAGCCCTGTAGTTCAGCCAACCGGCTGGCACCGGTGGGACTGGTGTGAAAACAATGGCGGTGTTCATTACCACCAGCATCACCAGCACCAAGGGGAGACACGCCGTGGGCGCGGACAACGAGGACACCGGCGGGGGACGCCATCGCCGACGCCGTCGGGACCGGTCGGCCGAGGAGCAGCTGTCACCGCTGCCCGGTGGCCTGCCCCCGCGCGCCCCCTGGCGGCGCACGAAGGACGACCCCACGTGGACCTCACTGCCGGCGCGCGGGTCGACCGCACGGCCCCTGGGGGCCACGCCGGTGCCCGAGCTGGTGCCCGGCGGCTTCGTGCGTCCGCTGACCCCCAACGGAACCGTCCTGACGATGGCCGCCCCGCCCTCCCTGGACCCGCTCGGGCGGCTCGACTCCCCCGTCCCGGTACAGAGCGACGAACTGCTCGACCCCCTGGCCGACGTGCGGCGGCGCAGCGCCACCGTGGTCGCCGGCGTGGTCACCGGCGCCATCACCTTGCCGGCGGGCCTCGGCCTCAACCCGGCCGGCGCAGCCATCGACCCCAAGCCCAACCCCACCCCGGCCGTCGTCCTCCCCGCGAAGGTCGAGGCGTTCTCCCCCTACCTCGGGCAGGTCTCCTGCGACCCGAACGCGAAGCCCGGCGTCGTCGCGTTCCAGGAGCTGGTGCTCTCGTACTGGGGCCACGGCGGCACGTACGGCATCGTGCGCTCCTGCAGCGTCGGCGGGCAGTCGGAGCACAAGGAGGGCCGGGCCTGGGACTTCAAGCTCGACCCGAACGACTACGGCGACCAGGTCGCCGGCCAGCGGATCATCGACTGGCTCCTGAAGAACGACGCGGAGATGGCCCGCCGCGTCGGGATCATGTACATCATCTGGAACGAGCGGATCTGGTCGACCTACGACCGCGAGGACGGCTGGCGGCCGTACCACGGCCCGGACAACCACACCTCGCACATCCACTTCTCGTTCTCGTGGAACGGCGCGATGAAGCGGACGTCCTGGTGGACCGGCCGCGTGGCCCCCATCGAGTTCGGCCCCTGCCAGAAGTACATCGGCACGAGGGTGCCGGTCTACGGGAAGACCATCAACCTGACGCGCTGCCCCAAGCCGATCGCGAAGCCGAAGCCCAAGCCCGAGAAGCCGGCCCCGAAGCCGGACCACTCCGACCACGATCACGACCCGAAGCCCAAGCCCAAGCCCGACCCCAAGCCGAAGCCCGCCCCCAAGCCGGCCTTCAAGGTCGTCACGGTCCGGTCCGGTCAGACGGTCGGCGGCATCGCGCACCGCAACCACACCTCGGTGCGCCGGATCGTGAAGCTGAACCACCTGAAGAGCGCGAACCGGATCTTCGTCGGCCAGAAGCTGCGCGTCCCGGTCAAGAGCGGCACCACGAGCAGCGGCGGCAACGGCGGCGGCAACGACCGCACCAAGGCCCAGGCGGCCAAGCCGAAGGTGCCGGTCACCCGGATCCACGTCGTCGCCCGCGGCGACACCGTGGGCGGGCTCGCCTACCGGTTCGACAGCACCGTCCGGGCCATCGTGAAGGCCAACGACCTGAAGGACGCGGACAGCATCTTCCCCGGGCAGCGCCTGCGTATCCCGCGGGTCTGATGATGCGTCAGATCAGCGGAGGTCGATCCCCAAGGTCGAGCAGATCTCGCGGACGGTGACCTCGAAGAGGGGCTCTCCGTCGTCGGTGGCGAACTTCAGGTGGCCGAACACCTCCATGGTGACGGCGCCGTAGAGCTTCACCCAGCTCGACATGTAGGCCAGCACCGCGCCGAGCGGCAGGTCGCCGATGCCCATCTTCTGGCGGCACTCGGCGAGGCCGGCGGCCAGTCCCGGCTCGATGTCGGTCGGGACCGGAAACGGCGCGGTCGCCCACAGTTCGACGAACAAGGCACCGAACACCGCACCGAAGCGCCGGCCCGCTTCCTCCGACGGGCCCTCCGGGTCCGTGGTGAGCTGCGGGATCGGCGTGCCGAACAGCAGGCTGAACTCCGGCGTGTGGCTCAGAGCCCACCGACGAAAAGCACGACTGCACGCGATCATCCGGACGCCGACCGGGTCCCCGGCGTGCCGATCGCGTTCGGCCTCGATCGCGGCGGTCAGGTCGTCATAGCTGGCCGCCACGAGGGCGGTCACGAGGTCTTCCAGACTGTCGAAGTAGCGATACAGGGCCGGAGCGGTCATCCCCATCTCGCGTGCGATCGCGCGCAGCGAGATCCCGGTCGGGCCGGAAGCGACGAGTTGCCGGCGAGCGACGTCGAGGATCTCGTCCACCGTCGAACCGCGCTGCCGGTCGCGGCGGCTCAACGGGCTGGAATCCACGACCCCACGCCTCCTGTCCGCCTGTGCACTTGACAACTCGCGAACATCGTACACATAGTTTACAGCGTTAGCTTACGCTGTTCACTTTGGTGAACCCAGGTTACTCAGGAGAGGGGCCGCGCGATGTTCGAGGCACTCGGACGCCGGACCTACCGGTCACGCCGGTGGGTGCTCGGCCTGGCCGCCGCCTTCGTGCTGGTGGGCGTCACCTGGGGAATGGGCGTGTTCAGCGCGCTGTCCCAGGGCGGGTTCGAGGATCCGGACAGCGAGTCGGCCCGGGCGCTGACGCGCATCGAGGCCGGCCTCAGCGGCGGGAACGTCGACGTCGTGGCCCTGTACACGGACCCGGACCGGACGATCGACGACGCCGGCCTCCGCGACACCGTGGTCGAGACCCTGCAGGACCTGCCGACGGGCGAGGTCACCGGGTTCCGCACCTACTGGAGCACCGGATCGGACCAGTTCGTGTCCGCGGACCGGCACTCGACCTTCGCCGCCATCACCCTGGCCGGCGCGACGGACGAGGAGAAGGAGGAGGCCTTCGAGGCTGTTCGCGACCTCCTCTCCGCGCCCGGACTGCACACCGAACTCGGGGGGCCGGCCGCGGTCTTCTCCGACGTCAGCAGCCAGGTCGAGTCCGACATCGCGCGGGCCGAAGCGCTGTCGCTGCCGATCGTCTTCCTTTTGCTGGCCGGTGTCTTCGGCAGCCTGACCGCCGCCGCGATGCCCCTGGTCATCGGAGGGCTCGCCGTCCTCGGGGCGTTCACGATGCTGCACGTGCTCACGTTGTTCACCGACGTCTCGATCTTCGCGATCAACGTCGTCACGATGCTCGGTCTCGGGCTCGCTGTGGACTATGCGCTGTTCATCGTCAGCCGCTTCCGCGAGGAGCTGGGCCGGGGCGCCGGTGTCGAGGCAGCCATCGTGCGGACCATGGCCACGGCCGGTCGAACGGTCGCGTTCTCCGGGCTGACCGTCGCGGTCTCGCTCGCATCGCTGTTGCTGTTTCCGCAGCCGTTCCTGCAGTCGATGGGCTTCGGCGGGATGGCCGCGGTCCTGGTCGCGATGATCGGCGCGCTCACGGTGCTGCCCGCCCTGCTCGGCGTGCTGGGTCACCGGATCGATGCGCTGCGGGTCCCGCGGCCGTGGCGCCGGCGGGGTGCCGGTGACGAGGGAGGCGCCTGGGCCCGGGTGGCGCGCGGAGTGATGCGCCGCCCGCTCGTGGTGGCGGGCGCGGTGATCGGCGTTCTGCTGGTGCTGGGCACGCCGTTCCTGCGCGCGGACTTCGGCGGTGTGGACTCCCGCGTCCTGCCGGGCGGGACGGAGAGCCGGGTCGTCGACGAGACCCTCGCGACCGCGTTTCCCGCCGATCCGAGCGCCACCATCGACGTGGTCGTCACCGGCGCGGACGAGGCGCGCACCTCGACCTACCTCGAGCAGCTCCGCGAACTGCCCGGCGTCACCGGAGCCGAGGTCGCCGCGAGCGCGGACGGCGCGAGCCGGGTCGCCGTCTCCTACGACGCGTTGCCGACCTCCGGCGAGGCGCGGACCCTGGTCGGCGAGATCCGGGACCTGACGCCGCCGCCGGGGGCCGAGGTGCTCGTCGGCGGCGAGAGCGCCGAACTGGTCGATCTGCTCGCGGGCCTGCGCGGGACCCTGCCCTGGATGGCGCTGTTCGTCGGCATCGTCACCCTGCTGTTGCTGTTCGCCGCATTCGGCTCACTGGTGCTGCCGCTCAAGGCCCTGGTGATGAACGTGCTCTCGCTGGGGGCCGCATTCGGCGCGGTGGTGTGGATCTTTCAGGACGGTCACCTGTCCGGGCTGCTCGGCTTCACGCCGACCGGCACCATCGAGGCGAGCAACCCGATCCTCATGCTGGCGATCGCGTTCGGGCTCTCGATGGACTACGAGGTGTTCCTGCTCTCGCGGATCCGCGAGGAATGGGACCGCACCGGCGACAATGTCCAAGCCGTCACCACCGGCCTGGCCCGCACCGGCGGCATCATCACGAGCGCCGCCCTGCTGCTGATCGTCGTTCTCGGCGCCTTCGCCACCTCAGGCATCACGTTCATCAAGATGATCGGCGTCGGTCTGGTGATCGCGATTCTGGTCGACGCGACCATCGTCCGCGGTCTCCTCGTCCCGGCCACGATGCGGCTGCTGGGCGCGGCCAACTGGTGGGCTCCCGGCCCGCTTCGCCGGGCGTGGGAACGCTACGGATTCCGCGAGGGGGAGGGCGTCCCGGCGCCGGTCGCGCTGCCGGTAGGTCTGCCCGTGGATGTTCGCGTGCTGGGCGCCGCCCTGGTGCCGATCCAGATCCCGACGGTCGACCCGGTGTACGCCGGTACCGCGATGGACCCGCTGTATGACCCGGATGCCCGGATATCCGCCACCGTGCACTGATCCGCCCGGGCCTAAAGCCCTGGGCTCCGCAGGACGAAAAGACAGGGTGACGTGTCGTGTGCTCGTCACCCTGTCCTGCCGTGTTCCGGAGGCCCACCCCGTGGAGCAGACGCCCGACCTGCTGGCCCAGTACGAGATCGCCGATGCGCTTGCCTCGACCCACGAGCACGCCGTCAGCGCGCTGACCGCGGAGCACCAGGCCGCCGCGCTCGCCGCCGCGGTCGAAGCGACCGAGGAAGCTGCCCGTGCACGCGCAGAGGAGATCGCGAACAAGCGCGTCGACCTCGATGAGCTGCTCCTGCACCTGCTCGAGGTCGGCGGCTCGGACCTGCACCTGACCGCCGGTTCCCGGCCGGTCGTGCGTCACCTCGGCAAGGTGGTGCCCGTGGAGGACCAGCCGGTGCTGTCCTCCGACGTCCTCCGCGAACTGATCTACGGGATCCTGACGGAGCGTCAGCGCAAGACCTTCGAGGAGAACCTCGAACTCGACCTCGCGTACTCCCTGCCGGGCCACGCCCGATTCCGCATGAACATTTTCCAGCAGCGCGAGTCCGTCGGGGCCGTGCTCCGGGTGATCCCCTGGGAGATCCGCGGCCTGGCCGATCTCAACATGCCGGCCGTGCTCGAGCGCTTCACCGAGATGAAGCGCGGGCTGGTACTGGTCACCGGGCCGACCGGTTCTGGCAAGTCGACCACGCTCGCCGCGATGATCGACCAGATCAACCGCACCCGGCACGACCACATCATGACCATCGAGGACCCGATCGAGTTCCTGCACCAGCACAAGAACTCGATCGTCAACCAGCGCGAGGTCGGTGGGGACACCCACTCGTTCAAGAGCGCACTCAAGCACGTGCTGCGCCAGGACCCCGACGTGATCCTGGTGGGTGAGCTCCGCGACCTCGAGACCATCTCGGTGGCCCTCACCGCCGCCGAGACCGGTCACCTCGTCTTCGCCACCCTGCACACCCAGTCCGCGCAGGACACGATCACCCGCGTGGTGGACGTGTTCCCCGCCGAGCAGCAGCAGCAGATCCGCACGCAGCTCGCCGCCACCCTGCAGGGCGTGGTGTGTCAGACGCTGTGCCGGACGGCCGATGGCGCCGGCCGCGTCGCGGCGGTGGAGATCATGGTCTGCACGCCCGGCATCCGGGCGATGATCCGCGACGACAAGCTGCCGCAGATCCCCGGCGCCTTGCAGGCCGGCGCGAAGGACGGCATGCAGACCCTCAACGCGCACCTCGCGGACCTGGTGCGGTCACACCGCATCACGCTGGAGACCGCGGTGGAGAACTGCACGAACCGCGAGGACCTCTTCACCCTCACCGGGTCGACGATGCGACGCCCCCCGATGCAGAGCTCCGGTTCCACCTCACCGCTCTCGCTCTAGCACCACCTCACCCCTCGACACCCGAGTGCAGGAGCACGCAATGGCTGCCACCCAGTACGCCTACAAGGTCAAGGACAACCGCGGCAGGCTGGTCGAGGGCAAGGTCGAGGCCGAAAGCGAGTCCGCGGTCGCGGAGAAGCTCAAGTCGATGGGCTACCGCCCGCTGGAGATCAAGCAGGCCAACGCGGGCCTCGATCGCGAGATCCGGATCTTCGGCAAGGAGCGCGTCAAGCTCAAGGACCTGGCGGTGTTCTCGCGGCTGTTCGCCACGATGATCAACGCGGGCCTGTCGATGCTGCGCACGCTCACGATCCTGGCCGAGCAGACCGAGAACAAGGAACTCCAGCGCGTCCTGCGGCTCGTCAAGATCGACGTCGAGTCCGGCTCCTCGATCTCCGCCGCGTTCGCCAAGCACCCGCGGTGCTTCCCACCGCTGATGGTGAGCATGGTCAAGGCCGGCGAGGCCGGTGGCTTCCTCGACACGAGCATGCGTCAGATCGCGGACAATTACGAGGCCGAGGTCAAGCTGCGCGGCAAGATCAAGGCCGCGATGACTTACCCCGTCGTGGTGCTCATCCTCGCCGTGGTGATGGTCATCGGCATGCTGTTGTTCGTCGTCCCCGTCTTCGAGGACATGTTCGCCAGCCTCGGTGGCACGCTGCCGTTGCCGACCCGAATCCTGGTCACGCTGTCCGGGTGGATGAAGTTCCTGGCGCCGCTGTTGGCGGTCGCCACCGTCGCCGGCCTGTGGGCCTGGCGGAAGTACGGCCAGACCGAGCAGGTCCGCAACGTCGTCGACCCGCTCAAGCTCAGGATCCCGGTCTTCGGCAAGCTGTTCCAGAAGGTCGCACTGGCCCGGTTCGCGCGGACGCTGAGCACCCTGCTCCACTCCGGCGTGCCGATCCTGGCGGCGCTGGAGATCACCGGTGAGAGCTCCGGCAACGTCGTCATCCAGCGTGCCCTGAACGAGGTGAAGGACTCGGTGAAGTCCGGCGAGTCCATCTCCGGGCCGCTCGCCACCCACGCGGTGTTCCCGCCGATGGTGGTGCACATGATGGCCTCCGGTGAGGAGACCGGCGCCCTGGACGAGATGCTCGGCAAGATCGGCGAGTTCTACGACCAGGAGGTCGAGTCGACCACCGAGTCCCTGACCGCGCTGATCGAGCCGCTGATGATTGCGTTCCTCGGCGGCGTCGTCGGGTCGATGATCGTCGCGCTGTACCTGCCGATCTTCAAGATCTTCGACATGATCCAGTGACATTGGCGCGCTCCGCGCGCGGACCATCAGCTCCAGGTGACGCCGTGGAGGATCTGCGCTTCGATCCGGCGCAGCTCCGCGGTCCAGGCCGGACGCTCGTAGTAACTGGTCGGCCGCGGCGCGGGGCCGGCCTCGTCATCGAACTGCCAGGTCGTCATCCGGGCTCCTCGGTGCTCTTCCATGAGCCACCCGAGTGGTGGCGTGCACCAACCTCATCGGCAGCAGGAGAACCGCACTGGCGGGTCGAAGGTCCCGCTCAGTAGGACCGGAGGTCGTTCAGATCGTGGATGACCGACCGGATCCGCCCGATGGTCTCGTCGGTGTCGGTGATGAGCTGTTCGAGGCGTTCCGCGTACGGTTCGCCGACGGAGCCGGACATCGCCTGCATCGACATCCCGGACGCAAACAGGCGCTGCAGGACGTGGTCGTGCAGTTCGCCGGCGATGCGGTGCCGGTCCTCGAGCAGAATCATGCGCTGCTGGTACGCCCGGGCGGCCGCGAGCTCGAGGGCGATCGCGGCGTGATTGGCGAACGAGGTCGCCAACTCCAGGTCCTCGTGGTCGAACAGGCGCCCACCGCAACGGCGGGCGATCGCCAGCGCCCCGCGGGCACCTTGCTCGCCGATCAACGGCACGGCCATCAGGGGGCCGACCGAAATGTCGACCGAGGTGCCCTGCACCCGCCCGCCACCGGGGCGGTCCGCCATGTCCGAGGCGAGCAGGGGCTGCCCGGTCCGGATGACCTCGCCGTTGATCGAGCCGGCGGCGTCGAAGACGAACCCCACCAAGTCCTCGGTGCCCTCGCCGACAGCAACCTCGACCATGAGGGACTCGCCGCCTTCGACCGGCAGCACGACCAGCGTCAGGTCGGCGTCGGCGATGGAGTTCACCGCGCGGGCCACGGCAACCAGGGGTTCCTCGCCGGTGCCGGAGAGCAGGCAGCGGGTGACCTCGATCGACGCCTGCAGCCACTCGCGCCGGCGCTGCTCGTGCGCATAGAGGGCGAGCTCGTTGAGTGCGGTCGTGTCGGCGCCGTTCATGCGGTCGGCCCCACGGTCCGGATGACCTCGACGAGGCGACGTCGGGCGGAAGAGGGCGCAGGTTCCGCGCACCCGATCCGCAGCACTAAGTGGGCATACCCGGGACAACCTGCCGCAATCGCGAGCTTCTGCCGGGTGGACGGCACCTCGATCGGCAGGCTCATGACGTGCACCGCCGTGTCCAGGGCGGTCGCGGTGAGCAGCACCCGCTGCAGGGCCTCGCCCGCGCGGAGCCACGCCGCCGGCGCGTCGGTGCCCGTGCTCAACAACAGACAGGAACTCCGCCGCCAGTCCCACGCATTCGGCAGCCAGGTCGCCCCGGCGGGATCCGGGCCGAGCGGCCGTGTCCCGCTGGGCAGGCCGTCCCGGCGGCGCGCGTCCACGGTGCGCCACGCCCGCAACTCGGCCAGATAGGCGGGATCGCAGTCCAGCGACCGCGCGGCGTCCTGCGCACTGCGCGCGGCGGCGTCGGGGTCCACCGGCACCAGGTCGGCCCCGTCGGCCCGGGCGGCGGCCGTGAGAGCCGCCAGCACCTCCGTGTCGGCGGGTGCGGTGAAGGGGCCCCAGGAGGAGCGGCGGCGCTGGGCCGCGCCGTCCAGACCGCCCAGGGTGGCGTCGGCACCGGCGGTCTCGGGAGCCGCGCGAAGGACAGCAAGATCGTCGGGGTCGCCGGCGTCGTCGGCGTCCGGTCCCCAGGTCACATGCTCACCGAGACCGGCGGCCGCCAGGGCGACTCGTGCGTTGAGCACCGCGGCGCCGCAGCTCAGCAGCAGCTGCCGGCCGGTGGGGTCGAAGACCGGCAGGCGGCGGCTCCGGTCGGCGCGCACGACGAGGCGGTCGGGGTGCAGGACCAGCTGCCAGGGCTGGCTGTTGCGCACCGACGCGGCCCGGGTCGCGCGGACGGCCGCGCGGCGCAGGACGATCGCCAGGACCGGCGGCGCCTGCACGGCACGGTCCTGCTCGACGGTCATGAACGCCTTCCGTGGGGATCGCCGGCTCCATCGTGTCCGGCTGCCGCCCGCGACTCCAGGGCCGAAGGTCCCGGACGGAGACGACCGGAGTCGCCTTTCAGCGGATTGATGGCCTTCATTCGGTCGCTGCTCAGCGGTCGAGCTCGCGATAGGTGCCGGGGGTGACGGAGAACAGAGACGGCGGCGGGTTCTCGATGTAACAGGTGTCCAGGGAGACCCCGAAGTTGCCGGTCAGATCGAGGGTGTCGGCGTAGAGCATGCCGACGTGGTTGGCCGTGCCGTTGGCCTTCTCCAACGTGCCGTACGGCGCCGAGCCCGACAGGTATACCGACGCGGCAAGTTGAGTGTTGCTGTTCAGCCGTGCATCGCCGCCGGCGATGACCACGAGCAGGGAAGCGTCGAGACAGCCGGGCGAGCTCGCATCCAGGCGGGCCCGCGCGAAGAGCGAGTTGCCCAACGGGTTGAGGTCCACCTTGCCGCCGTTCAGATCGAAGAACAACACCGAGTGCGGGTCGGTGGGCACCGACCAACCCGACGTGGTCGTGTAGTAGTTGCCCTGGGCTTGGGCGGTGCCCCGCAACTGCTCCAACTCCGAGTCCGTGAGCGCGGGACGTTTGATTCCGAAGGCTTTGAACAAGGCAAGGTCGTCGCGGATGAAGGACCCGCTCACGTCCACCTGGCCGCCCGCCACGAAATGGGGCTTGTACGCCGAATGGGCCGTCAAGGCATTGCACACGCTCGGCAGCAGCGGGATCGGAAGGAGGTTCAGCAGGCTGACGAACGAGCCGCCCAAGCGGTCCTGATCGTAGGGAAAGGCGGTGTTGCAGACGCCGAGCGCGCCCAACAGCGGGTTGTGGATTGCCTTGTTGGTGCCGGCGCAGTACTGCCCCGAGCCCTGGGAGTCGGTGATGATCTGCGAGGAGTGGACCCCCGGCGGGATCCCGTAGGCCAGGTCCAGTTCGACCGAGGGATTCGTCGCCGTGACCTTGGACCGCTTGTACACGCACCCGGTGGAGAAAATGCTGATCTGGCGGATGTCGACCGTGCCGCCGAGGTTGATCGTGCGCCCGAAAACACCCTTGGGCAGGTCGATCGGACTGACCGCCACCTCGGTCTCGATGATGCGCTGAGCCGGACCACCGGCGGTTCCCGACGAGTGGATCAGGAACGTGCCGCCCTCGGCTGCGGACACCGGCCCGATGGGCTGGATGTAGGCCTCCCAGCGGCCGCCGCCGGCGACGTCGGCCGCTACCGGATTGGTCGGGCTCCACGAGTTGGTCTTGCAGGTGGTGAGGTTGCAGCGCAATTTCCGGGTGCCGTGGGTGCGGATGTACGTCGTGGCCTGCGCGACGCCGGCCTCCGCCGCGTCCAGCGCTGTACCGGCCTGCTGGGCACTGGTCGAGCCACGCAGGTTGCCGATCGACACCGACGTCGCCGTGGCGCCGAGCGCCACCACCAGGGCCATCACGAGCAGCGTCATGATCATTCCGGAGCCGCGATCGGCGCGCGAAGCGCGCGGCGGGACTGGGCGGTGGGAGTGCGCCAGCATCATGATCCTCAGCTCTGATTCCGGTTACGGAAGTCGACCTGCGTGCGATAGGTCTGGTTGCGCGCGCCGTCCGCCACGGACACGGTCACGACGACCGAATCGACGAGGGCGAGTTCCGGCGCGTCCGCGATCCCGTTCTGGTTGCCGACCCCGGGGGTGGCGTCCAGTTCCGCCCAGGTGACGACGCCGTCGCGCGGTGAGCTGCGGTCGTACTGCCACAGACTCGTGCGCAGATCCAGGGCGAACGCGGTCACGCGGGTGGCGAGGATCGGTGTCGTGATCGCATTGCCGTCGGCGTCGTCGACCGTCAGCGTCAGCTGGCCGGTGCCCGGTTGGAAGCGGTAGGTGAGGACCTCCGGGTCGGAGGCGTCCAGGTCGCGGTGGGAGTCGTTGTCGAAGTCGGCGAAAAACGTGATCGCCGTGGGGTCGGTCGGTGACCCGGGCAACTCGACCGCGTCGATCGTCCCGGCTTGGCGCAACTCGCGGACGATGCGCTCCATCGCGAGTTGCGTCTCGTGCAGCAGGTCGGCGTTGGTCGTGGCGACCGTCGTCGATTTCTGCAGGCTCAGCACCATGCTGAGCAGCGTCCCGGACAGGACGGTGAGCAGGGTCATGCCGACCAGCAGTTCGATCAGGGTGAAGCCGGCGTCCGCCCGGGATTGTGACGTCAGTCGGCCGGTGATGCCCTTGCGCCGGAGCCTCATCGGTTGTCCTCGGCGTAGCAGTGGGCGGCGCCCACGGCCAGCGAGACGGCCGACGCCGGATCGGCGACCCCGCGGACCGGCTTGGTCTCGACGGTGACGACAGCGGGCACGGCCAGGGAGGCGACGCTGCCCGCCACCGACTTCTGGACGCCGGCCGTGGTCAGCCCCGCCCAGGACTCGATGTAGTCCGACAGGAACTTCGTGTCGCTGACGCGGATGGTGCCGGGGTTCAGCCCGGCGAGCGGGTCCGTGGCGGTGTTCTCGTCGATGACGCCGGCCGAGACGTAGCTGCCGGACCCGGAGCCGAGGATCGGCAAGCCAAGAAGGTCCAGCAGGCCGCTCGGCGTGTACTTCCAGTAGGAGATCTCCGCGCGGTAATCGGCGGTGGCGCTCGGGGTGTGCGAAGGACCCGTCACGCGGCACCGCGCCGACGATCGGACGGTGATGCGGATGAGCCCGTCCGGGGCCTCGGCGGTGGGGAGGATGCGGATGATGTTGGTCTTGCCGGCACCGCAGGCGTCGACCGAGAGCGGCCCCGTCGCGTTCGTCTCGTCCGTGCTGTTGAGGTATCCGCTCGACGTCACGTGGGACACCGGGCTGGTCAGGTTGGGCAGCGTCGTATTGCACTGGAAGAGGCCGTCGACCAGGCTCGGAACGAGGTCGGTCACTTCGCCGAGGCGGGGCGCGTCCAGGGTGACGAGGTCGGCGGACAACCCCGGCAGGGAGACCGGACCGGTCTTGAACCGGAAGCCGTCGCGGGTGAGGGGATCGACCACCATGGTCTGGACGGGGTTGAGCAGGCCGGCCAGCCCGGAGACGCCGGCCCGCGGGAGGCCGTTGTCGGCGGAGAGGTTGAACGGCGTGATGGCGGTCGCGCCCCAGCAGATGCTCGAACAGCCGGCGACGAGGTCCCCTTCGCCCGTGTTCACCCCGAGGATGTGGCTGTACGGGGCGCGGACCGCGAGGTTGGCGCCGGCCTTCCGGCCGGACGACGAACTCGCCCCGCCCATGGAGGTCAGGCTGGCCTTGGCCTCGCTGGTGTTGAACAGCGAGCCCGTCAGTTCCATCTGACCGCCCGTCAGACTCAACCGCTCCGGGTCGACCCCGGCCGCGGCGGGGGGCGCGGCGGAGCCGATCTCGATGGCCGTGGCGCCGGCCGCCAGCTTGATCTGCGGCTCGGCCGGGATCTGGGCCGCGATCTGCGTGTACGCCGTGACCGGCTTCCAGACGCCGTGGTCGGAGTACATCGCCGTCGCGGTCACGCCGATCTGCTGCACCGGCGCACGGTCCCGGCCCGCGATCTGGCTGTTGTACGTGCCGGCCGGGGTGAGCACCGTGGACGGCGTGGTGGCGGAGATGAACTGCGTGTTGACCACGACCGTGAAGCCCGGGGGCAGGCCCTGAGCCCCGTCCGTGAGGACGTACCGGTAGAAGGCTCCCGCGGGCTCGTATCCGCAGCGGGCGGAGCTGGCCGCGGACACGTGACCGGTCCAGGACGTCTGGGGCTTGTTCGGGGAAGCGGCCGATCCGCAGGCGGGGGCAGTGACCGGCGGGGTCACGTTCCGGTAGTACCGGTCGAGCACATCCAGGTAGTCGCCGGCCGAGGGCGCGACCCGGAACGGCAGGGCGCGCATCGTGTCCAACTGCCCTTGCAGTACCCCCTTCGCCTGGCTGACCAGCTTCGCCCGGTTCGTCGCTCGGTTCGAGCTGAGAAACTGCGGGCCGACCGCGGTCAGCAGCAGCCCGAGCAGGGTGATCGCGACGATGATCTCCAACGTGGAGAATCCGGAGTCGCGCCAGCGCGTGCGAAGCGTGGTGACGTCACGCACGTGACACCCGGCCGGTCAGACCCTCGACGAGAACCGTGTAGACCTTGGCGGACCCGGACCGGGTCACCTGCACCGATCCGGGCCAGGCGGTCCCCCGCGGCTTGAACGTGACCGCGGACGTGGGTCCCGACGGTCCGACAAAGGCTGGCGCGGCGAGGTGGACGTGCCCGGCGTCCGGGCGGCGCGTCTGCAGCAGGACACGGGTCGGGTCGTCGCACGCGCCTCGGTACAGGGCGTACACCTGGGTTCCGACCTCGAAGGTCACGCAGGTGGCGCGGCCCTCGGTCACCGCCCGTTGCTGCGCCTCCCGCAGCAGGGACTGGACCGCCACCGCCGTACCGGAGTGCTCGCGCGCCTGCGTCCACGTGTGCAGCCCGCCGACCGAGATCGCTGCCAGCACGGCGAAGATCGCCATCGTCCAGCACAACTCGACGAGGGTGAACCCGTGGTCCGAGGACCGTCCCGGGCCGGCCACGCTGAACCCACCGTCGGTGGATGAACGGCGTGGCCGTGCCTGGTCCCACAACATGTCGTTGGCTCCCGATCGGACTTTCGTGTCCGTGCGTGCGCGCTGCGGTGCGCCCGGCGCGTAGTGCTATAGGCCTTGTCGGCCGGGACCAAGGTCCGGTTGAGGATCCCCAGGTATGCGTTATGACACCCGGCTCATCCGCCGGTGATGTCCCCCGATGCGTCGACCGTGACGTTGTCCGCGCCGAGTCGCATCGTTTTGGGAGTTGCAGATCCATTGGCGAAGAACGTCACGCCCTCACGCGCGGGATCACACTGCCCGCGCTTCACCGACCATGTCTGCGCGGGAAGGTCCAGCTCCACACACATGGCGCGGCCCTCACCGACGGCACGCTGCTGGGCCACCTTGAGCACCGACGTCAGCGACGTCGTGGCCGCGTCCTGACGGGCATCGTCCAGCCACGACGGCACCATGGTCAGGGCGATCGCGGTAACCGCCCCGACCACGGCCGTCGCCCCGCACACCTCGACGAGACTGACGCCGGCCGCCGCACCCCCGCGACGATTCACCCGTCCGACCCTCCGCACGTCAGCTGTCGAGCTCGGCGAAGGTCTGAGCGTCCCAGATCGCGTTCTGCGGGCCCGGCAGGTAAAGCGGAGCATCGGTGCTCAACTTGCCGTCATAGGCCATCTCGAAGTCGTAGCCAATGTCCACGTTTGCACCGACGAGGTTGAGCGAGGGCAGGCGATTGCCGCCGATGGTCGCCCCGAGGTTCAACAACTCCGCTGCGATGATGCCGCGGTACTTCTGGGCCAGCGAGCCGTTCAGTTTGAGCTTCGGCGGATCGATGTTGAGGTTCACCAGCTTGTTCAGCAGCGTGAGGTTTACCCCCAGCGACAGCAGTGGCAGCTGCATACCGAACCGGTGCTCAAGGGAAATGATCGAGGCGTCGATGGTGATGTCCTCGCCGTACCCCGGGATCAGGTCGAGCACGTCAGTCAGATTGCCGGTGCCGGCCGAGATCAGCGCAGGCAGCGCTCCGGTGAGCGCCCCGTTCAGCGACTCGACGGACATGCAGGTGCCGAGCGCGAGCACGCACTGCAGCGAGTTGTAAACCTCGACCGGGCCGGTGGCGACGAGCCCGAGCCGGTCGTTGTCCGCGTTGTCGGCGGTCTTGTAGGTCAGGTCGGACACGATCAGGATGTCCCCGGCCACACCTACGGTCACCTTGCCGTCGAGTTCTCCGTCGACGAACAACTTCCCGGCCCGGCAGTTGCTGCCGATCGTGCCGTTCGAGTTCAACAGACCGGCGGTAAGCGTCGCGTCGGCGGTGCCGTACATGCCGAGCGCTGCACCGAGCAGGCACTGCACGGGGGTCGGGTCCGGGATCGGGCTGTTGCCGACCGCATTCTCCTGGACGTAGATCGCGCCACTGCTCGGTATGTTCACCAACGTGCCCGGCTGGACGATCCCGGCGATCGAGTTGAGCACACCGGTCGTGTTCAGCAGGTTGACGTTGCCGAGAATCTGGGACAGCGGAAGCTGGACGATGGAACCCAGCGGCTTCAGCACAGCGCACAGCAGCGCGCCGACGAGGAGCAGGCTGCACACCCCGGCTTGATTCAGCGTCGTGACCACGACGTTGACCGGGGTGTTCAGGACGCTCGCGTCCACACCACCGCCGCAAGCGGCGGTGGCTGGAGTCTGTGGGCTCCAGACCCGCATCTTGTTGGTGCCCTCGAAGTGGATCCGGGTCGGTCCGTGGTACGTGCACCCGCCGGCCGCGGTCGTGGCGTTCGCGACGATCTGCGCGAGGCCGTTGGTGGGCATGTCCAGGTCATCGGCGTACGAGGGCGCGCCCCTGTTGTAGTCCGGGTTCGCCCCGGCGTCATAGGTCTCGCGCACGCAGGAGGTCGGGGTGGTGGCGCAGGCGGCGATCGCTGCGGTCACCCGGCTGTCGAAGCTCGGTGAACCCACCACCTCGAACACGTCGTCGGTGTGGACCCGGCTGCCATCGGTGCTGTCGCCGCCACGCCAGGTGGGGATCACGCACCCGGTGCTCGGCCGCACGCTTGCACCCCAGGCGGGCTTACCGCAGTTCGCTGGAGCCCCGAGCGGGTACGCCCAACCATCCTGCGGATCTGCGGCCTCGATGTCGGAGAAGTACAGATAGTCGGTGAGGGCGCGCTTCTTCAGCGTCACCTGCACGCTGCGCTCGACGCCGCGGGACCTGCCGATCGAGGTGACCGTGTACCCGGTCGGGGTGGCGACGGCGGAATGCTTGAACTGCGGGCAGTTGGCCGGCAATGACGCGGCGGGGACGTCACAGGTGGAACCCTCGCCGTCGACCGAACCGGCCACCGGCTGCCAGGCCGTGTTCGGGGCAGTGCCGTAAGCGGAGTTCGCGTTCAGCTCGGACACGAAGTCGTCAACCCCGGCCTGCGCGGCCTGGATGGCGGCGTTGAAGCCTTGGCTGCGGCCGGCGCTGTCCATCGTCTGCAGGGCGTACCCACCCACGGCGCTGACGGCGAGCACGACGGCCGTACCGAAGCCGATCACCGTGAGCATTGCGTAGCCGGAGTCGGATGCCGACGCGGACCGACGGGACCTGCGGACGAAGGGGGTCATGCTCAGCGTCCCATCACGGAGTTGGGCAGGAAGACGGTCGCGGTCGCGCTCGTGCCGGGGTTGTCGCGCGCCCCGAGGACGGGCAAGTCGATCACCACGCAGGCGATGTCAGCGCGCGCGACGGCGGAGGTGAAGTCGTCGCAGCCTGAGTCGGCGAAGGCGAAAACTGGATCCGCGGCCGTGACGGGCCAGACCAGTCCGCGCGCGAGGGTGCGCTTCGCGCAACCGGCTCCGCAGGCGGTGGACGGCGCACCGCCCGGTGCCGCGCTCGTGTGCCGCTCCTCGACCAACCGCCCCGTACCGAGCCGGTCCGGGTCCTGCTCGACCCGGTAGGTGGTCAGCCGCGCCTGGCCGGCGGCGCCGTGATTGGCGTAGAACGTGGTCTCACTGGCCGTGGCGGTGAGGAACGCCGCGTCGCATGCGCTCGCGCACGCGGGGTTCAACTGTTCAGGGCGCACCGCGGTCCGTAGGCCCTTGGTCAGCGCGTCCGTGGACACGCGGAGCTGGTCCACGTTGGCGGCTCGGTTCGTGGTGCCGGTGCTGGACCGGAGCATGTCGATGACGAAAGCAGTGAGCAGCCCACCGAGAACGGTGAAGATGACGACCCCGACCAGAACTTCGATCAAGGTCATGCCGGCGTCCGACCGATCCGATCGGTTCGCGCGGCCCTTCACGACAGAACCGTGGTGTTGATGACCGGCGGACGATCACCGAGGTTGGGCCAGCTGACGCGGACCTCGACGAGCAGCGCCGACCCGGTCGCGGCGGTGTAGGAAACCCCCCCGCCGGTGGCGTCATTCCCGTTGGCATCCACCCAGGTGGTCGTGCGCTCGACGGTATAACTGTTGCCGTCGACCGGGGTGGACGTGCTGACCGTTGTCTCCGGGACGCTGCTCCGGGAGGAACGGAACACTGCGCGGGTGCGCTCGACCTCGGCGGACGCGAGGCTGGCGGCCCGGACGCGTTCCCGGTTGTCGCCGGCCACGCCCAGCGAGTCGATCGCGATCGAAGCGCCGGCAACGGCGAGCACGGCAAACACACTCAAGGCGACGATGATCTCCACCAGGCTGAAGCCCGCGTCGCGAGACCCGCGACGTTGCGGCTGAACCCTGGCGGCGTCGCGTTCGGGGACTGCGGCCACGCAGCATCTCCAACGTTGTTTCGAGCCGTACCGGGGAAAGGGTCGGCTGACGCGAGGCTGCGCTTGAGTTGCGCCGGGACCACAGCCCTACCGGCTGACCGGGATTTGACCGCGCGCAATAACTGACGTGGCGTCATTTCCGGGCGTTCCGGGCAAATCGTCCGGCCCGGCATCCTCCATACGGACGATCCTGGGGCTGGCGAGGTACCTATTCGCGGCCCAACCTCAACTTCGCTCGGCCCGCCGCCGAGACCCCACTCGACCAGAACGCCGGCGCCGCTCCTCCCCCCGGAACCCGAGCTGCGACAGCGAGCCAGCCCCTCTACCCGCCAGGGAGATCCATGTACACCGCAATGCGCAAGTCGCTCAACAAGGAGAACGACAAGGGCTTCACGCTCATCGAGCTCCTCGTTGTCATCATCATCATCGGCATCCTCGCCGCGATTGCGATCCCGATCTTCCTGAACCAGCGGAAGAAGGCGACCGAGGCCTCGATGAAGTCGGACGCCCGCACTGTCGCGACGCAGATGGAGACCGCGTTCACCGACTCCCAGCAGTACCCGGATGCGATCACCTTCACCGCGCCCAACTCGCTGAGCATCTCGGGCGAGACGGTCAAGCTCTCCCCGAACAACACGGCTGCGGTGTTCCGTGACGTGGACAGCTTCTGCGTGGAGATCACGAACCCCTCCGTCACGACCGCGGGCGACCCCGCTGCCGACCCGGTGGTTCCCGCCGGGGGTGTCATCACCGTCTACCAGAGCGACGCTGGCGGCCTCCAGGCCAACGGCACCCGTTGCACTGGGTACGCCGGCAACATCGTCGAGTAGTACTCAACTTCAGTTGGCTCCGCGGGGACCCGTGCTTCGCACGGTCCCCGCGGAGCCTTCCGCTTATCCGGCCCTCAACGCAGGAGCATCCCGATGACCGCATTCGCCCCGCTCCGCGCCAAGGCCCACGTCCACGTCCCCGGTCGCCGGTTGCTTTCCGTCGCGCCACTGGCGGCGTTGGCAATCGTGATCGCCGCCGACTTCGGCTCGGTTGCCCTGGTCAAGCTCACCGCCGAGGACCACGCCGGCGAGGCCGCCCGCGCGGGAATGTCCACGATTCAGGACGTGCGCACCCCCACCCCCCAGGTCGCCCAGAACGCCTTCGACGCGGCGTCCGCGGTGGCCGACATGCACGACCTCACGATCGACGAGCAGACCTTCGTCGTCCGAGCCGGCGGCACGGTAGAGCTAACAGCGCACCGCACAGCGCCGACCATGTTGTTCAAACACCTGCCTGGGTTGCGCGGCCTCACCGAGAACACGGTGTCGGCGATCGCCGTCCGACCCAATTGGTGACCCCGTCCGCGGAAGGACCCCTGATGAGCGACCCCCGCAATGACCTGCCGACCGACCTCGACCGCGAGCCGGCCCCGGACATGATCGCCGAGCTCGGGCCTCTGGCCTACGGGCTGTTCGCGCTCTCGGAGCGGGGTCCCCTCGCCGAGGTCCGGACTCTTGCCGACAGCCGCGCCACACACCTCCCCGCGCAGGCGGAGCGGGCTCCGGAGCCGGAGCCGGCGTCCCGCTCCGAGACGCTGCTCGACGAGCTCGGAAACCTGGACCTTTAGGTCCGACCAGTACTAGGACATCTGAGGGCCCGTCACCGCGTACCAGGCGGTCGGGCCCTGAGTCCGTTCGAGGGTGAACCCGCACCGCTCCAGCACCCGCCGCGAGGCCGGATTCCCGGCGGCGTGGACGGAGGCGGCGACCCGGCCGACGCCGGACTGGGTGAGCAACCAGGCAGTGAGCGCGGCACAGGCCTCAGTCGCGAAGCCGTGGCCCTGCTCCGACGGCGCGATCCCGTACCGGATCTCGACGGTCCCGTCGGGGTCCGGGGGGCCATGGGTCCCGCACTCCCCGACGACGAGGCCGTCCCGGAGGATCAACCACCCCGGGTCCCCACCGTGATCGACGGCGAAGCGGAACACCTGCAACGCGTCCGGCCCGGGCCAGCCCCGCGCCGCCGCTGGCCCGGAACCCGCCAGCACCGCCCGGGCGACGTCGACGCCGATCGGCTCCAGCCGGAGCCGGGGAGTGGAAAGCTGCACGACCCCATTAACGACCTAGGCCCGGACCCGGCGTACTCGCTCGCCGAATCCGGGCTAGGCCCAGGGTCACCGCTGCCGGTGCCTTACTTGTACCGCTCGGTGATCAGCCCTCGCGGGCTGATCACCATCAGGTCCGCTTTGCCGGGTCGTCCCTGACAGGCCAGGGGGGTGCCCGCCCGGGAAGAGAATTCCCGGCGTCTGCGGTCCTGAGCTTCTTTCTGGAGTTTCAGGCCTCCGAGGTGACGCGGCGACGAAGCGCCACACCACCGGCGATGAGGGCCAGGCCGAACGGAACCAGGGCGAGCCCGGCCGCACCGGTGTGCGGGAGGGTCGAGCCACGGACGGCGGAGTTGCGGTCGCGGCTCTGGCCATCGACGTCACCCTCGTCCTCTTCGCCGACGGTGTTGGTGGTCTCGACCTCGCAGGTCGCCTCGGCGTCGCCGAGCACGGCCAGGCCGCAGACGGTCACCGGGATGTTGGCCTGCAGGTTGTTCAGCAGGTTCAGGCCACCCAGGAGGCCGCTGTTGCCGTTGGCGGACGAGCCGCCGCCGCCGTTGGAGCCGCTGCCGCCACCGGCGGAGTTCGACGCACCGACGGTCGCCTCGCAGTCCGCGTCGCCGAGCACGGCCAGGCCGCAGACGGTGACGGGAACGTTGAGCTGCGCGTTGTTCAGCGCGTTGACGCCGGAGACCAGGCCGTTGTTGCCGTTGGCCGAGGACGAGCCACCGCTGCCGGAGGCCGCGTTGGAGGACTTGACGTCACAGTCGCCCGAGCCACGAGCCAGCAGGGCGCCCACGCCACACACGGTGACGGGAACGTTCGCCTGCAGGTTGTTGCCGACGTTCAGGCCGGAGACCAGTCCGCTGTTGCCGTTGGCCGAGGAGCTGCCGCCACCACTGTTGCTGCTGCCGCTCGTGCCGGCCTTGTTGCCGGTCGAGACAGCCGCGGTGCCGTCGCCGACACCCAGCACGCCCACGCCACCAACGGTGACGGGCACGTTCAGCTGGACGCCGTTGAGCAGGTTCAGGCCGCCGAGGAGACCGTTGTTGTCGTCAGCGGACGAGTCCGCGTGGACGGTCGGGGCACCGAGGACGAGCGCGGCGCTCGACGTGAGGAGCACGGCTCCCATGACCTTCTTTGATGCGCGCATTGAAGCCACTCCTTCAAGTTCATGTCGGGTCGTCAGGTGGGTCAGGTGTGGAGCGAAATTTCTTGGTCCCGAACCCTCAAGACCGTCTTCTTGAGTGCCGATAGACCGAGTAGCCGGCACGAAGAAGCGCCGAGCTTGTGTGGCTCTGACGCAGCTGAGGGGGCCACGGTTCCGCCTGTGCCGCGGATCTATTCCGCGTTCGCCTGGGTTTCCCGGGATATAGGGGACGAAGGTGGGCGAGCCAGCAGTCGCGCTGTGCGACCGCGCCGCGTGGCCGCTTGCATCCAGTCGCGGGAACGCCTTGCGTGCCGCCCGGTTCGGGCCGTTAAACGACCTAGGCCCGGATCGGCGTTTCCGCCGATCCGGGCCCGGGCCCAGGGTCACCGCTTCCGGTGCCTTACATCAGAACCGCTCGCTGGGTCTTCCCGGACAGGCCGGGGGGGTGCCCGCCCGGGAAGAGTGTTCCCGGCGTCTGCGGCTCTGAGCTTGTGCGGTGCTGCTTCCGGTGAGCTCAGCTCTCGGAGCCGACACGGCGGCGAAGCGCCACACCGCCGGCAACCAGGGCCAGGCCGAACGGGATGAGGGCGAGGCCCGCCGCACCGGTGTGCGGGAGGGTCGCGCCACGAACGGCGGAGTTGCGGTCACGGCTCTCGCCGGCCACGTCACCGTCGTCGCTGTTGGTCGCCTCGACCTCGCAGGTCGCGTCCGCGTCGCCGAGCACGGCCAGGCCGCAGACGGTGACCGGGACGTTGGCGTCCAGGTTGTTGAGCAGGTTCACACCGGCAACCAGGCCGCTGTCGTCGTCCGCGCTGCTGTCCGAGCCGTCGCCGCCGCCACCCTCGTTGGTGGTCGTGACGTCGGCCTCGCAGTCCGCGTCGCCGAGCACGGCCAGGCCGCAGACGGTGACGGGAACGTTGAGCTGCGCGTTGTTCAACGCGTTGGCGCCGGCAACGAGACCGTTGTTGTCGTCGGCGGAGGACGAACCGCCACCGCCGCTCTTGGTGTTGCGGGTCTCGACGTCACAGTCACCCTCGCCGCGGGCGAGCAGAGCGCCCACGCCGCAGACGGTGACCGGAACGTTCGCCTGCAGGTTGTTACCGACGTTGGCGCCGGAGACCAGGCCGCTGTTGCCGTCGGCGGACGAGTCGCCGCCACCGGAGCCGGAGTTGCTGCCTTCGTTGGTGGTCTTGACGGTGCTGGTGCCCTCGCCGACGCCGAGGACGCCCGCGCCACCGACGGTGACGGGAGCGTTCAGCTGAACGCCGTTGAGCAGGTTCAGACCGGAGACCAGGCCGTTGTTGTCGTCCGCGCTGGAGTCAGCGTGGACGGTCGGGGCGCCAAGCACGAGGGCGGCACCCGCGGAAAGGAGCACGGCTCCCTTTACCTTCTTCGAGGCTCGCATTGAAGCCCCTCCTTCGAGTTCACGTTGGGTCGTTTCAGGGTCAGGTGTGGTGCGGTATTGCTCTTCCGGCCCTGCCCCGTGTGCAGGACCGACCGACCTTTCGGCCGTTCGGACGGCTAACCAGTCGTCGGCTTCCGTCCTGCCGGCTCGGCGCTGACCGCGGCTCCCACCGCGCTGGTTCGGGGCGACACTTCCCCTGCCAGAGCACCGATCGGGGCAGGTGCCGTCGTCGTCGGGGTTCCGGAGAACCCGTTCAAAAACGACACCGGGGGCTCAACCGACGGGGTCGTCGGCTGGAGAAGACCGCCCATCACACCTCGGGCGGGTTCACCGGCCCTCAAGGTCGAGACCTTGAGCACCGATGAGACCGAGTAGCCGGCCACCGCAATGGCGCCCGGGACAACCCGTCCCTCGATTCCGTACATGGACATACATTCGCATTCAGGGGTGGCTACGTTACCGAGATTGATTCGGTTTTGCCGAACTCTGTCCCGTACCCGCCGCCCGGTACGCCCGGACAACCCGTGAACACCGTGATGCGCTTCACTCCGCCAGGAACTCAGGTTCTTTCGACCCTCGATCCCGGCCCAGCCGCTGCCGATACCCCCTGCAGCGACGATCCCTACCGCGCCCCCCGCGGCCTCCGACCCGTTCGTTCCACCGCTGATCGCGGTGAGCCGGCCGGCCGGAGTAGGAGGAGAAAAGCTGGTGTGCTCAGACGCGGCTGACGCCGCGCTGTTCTCGACCGTCAGTGAAAACGCGCGCGCACGCGGGAGAAGGCTGAGGGGCCTCGTCACCGTGTCCATCGCGTGTCCTCCCCTGTTCCTGCTGCTCGGACGAGCGGCAGGTCGCCCCACCGTTCCGTCGCTCCCTGTGTCGTTAGGGATAAAAGGGATTAACGGTGCAAGTGTGACGATCGGTCCTTTGGAGAGTAGCGACGCGTAATAACGCGTTCCACCCATCCAGCGGAGATGACCGTTCAAAGTCTCAGGAAACGAGACAACCTCGAACGGCATCCAGTGATTACAACGAGTAATCGAAACCCCACCCTTAGCTGGTCACCCGACCCCTCCCTGGGCCGGCTGACCGGGCATTACGCATCGTGCATCTTCCCGCGGACGTGCGCAGGGAAACGCGGAAAAATCCGGAACTGCCGCCTCTGCGGTGAAACCGGTGCACTGGGACCGATTACGGAGGGTGAGACGTCGTCGCTCGCCGCCTGACCGTTCGGTCACTCCACGGTCACGCAGCGCCGGGGTTTTGCTCACCGTGCGTTAGGCAAAGAGGGTCCGAGCCCCAGTCACGTTGAGGGACCGTCAGGATCCGCATCGTCAGGTCCGTAGCCCGCCCAGGTCGGGCGGAACGCTCCCGGACCCGTGGCCCCGTCGTCGGCGTCGGCCGGGGCGATGGCCACCAGGTCCGGCGTGAACAACATCGTGCAGATCTCCCGGTAGAGCCAGTCCGGCTGGGAGATGAACGCGACGCGGGAGAGGGCCTGGTCCTGGCCGGCCGACTCCATGATGAAGGCGCCGTACCCGAGCAGCCGGCCCGGCACCGAGCGCTCGTAGCGCATGTCGGTGACCTTGCCCATCGGCATCATGTCGATCTGGCGCAGGATGACGCCGTGCACCAGCATCACCCGCTTGTTGGTGATGACGAAGCGGTCGAACCACCACGAGAGCAGCGCCCAGGCCAGGTAGAAGCAGGACGCGGACCAGGCCAGCCAGATCAGGTCGCGCGCGCCGGCCGACGACGTCGGCAGCGCGATGTCGAGAAAGAGCGCGAAGGCGAAGCCCCCGAAGAAGATCGCCAGCGGCAGGGCCATCGCCGCGTAGTGCCGGCGCTGGACGACGACCACCCGCTCCGCCGGCAGCAGGTACTTCCCGACCAGGAAGATCCCGGCCGCCGGGCTGGGCGCCAGGGTGGTCATGGGATCACGGCCTCCGGAGGCTCGGCGCGCTCAGGAACCGCTGCCGAGGCTCTCGGTGAAGGTGAAGAAGCTGTCCACGAACGAGGTGGTGCCGCCGGACAGTCCGTCCCACGCGTTGCTGACGGCCTCCGCGGAGCGTGCGGGCTGCTGGGTGAGCGCCACCAGCATGAAGACGAGCAGCACGACGGCGACGACCGGGTGTTTACGCAACGTCGACACGTCTATCCCCCAGGAACCGTCGGACGCGGGTGCGCCTCGGCAATACGACCATTCGGCAGACTACGACATTAACCTCAATAGTCACAATGACCCCACGGTTAACACTGGCCCTCCGCGTGGCGACCATCCGCCACGCTAGCGTCGGCGGGTGGAGGTCGCCGTTCTGGCCGAGACCCGGGCCGGTGAGTGCCGGGTGGCCCTGGTCCCTGAAGTGGCCGGCCGGCTGCACGCGCGGGGCTTCAGGACCGCGATCGCAACCGGAGCCGGCCACAGATCCTTTTTCCCCGACGCCGAGTACAAAAACGCCGCCATTCGGGTGACACCGGACCCCGCCGACCGGGCCGCGGTGTTGCTGTCCGTACGCCCACCGAGCGTGGCGGCGGTCCACCAACTCGCCCCCGGGGCGCTCACCATCTCCTTCCTCCCGGCGCGGGAGGAACCCGAACTGATCGACGTGCTGCGCGAGCGCAAGATCACCGCGCTCGCACTGGACCGCATGCCGCGGATCTCGCGGGCCCAGGAGATGGACGCGCTCACCTCCCAGGCGCTGGTCGCCGGCTACCGGGGAGCCCTGCTGGCCGCCGAGCGGTTGCCGAGCTTCCTGCCGGGCTTCCACACGGCGGCCGGGACACTGCGGCCCGCCCGGGTCCTGGTGCTCGGCGCGGGGGTCGCCGGGCTGCAGGCGATCGCGACCGCCCGCCGGCTCGGGGCCGACGTCGCGGCCTACGACGTCCGGGTCGCGTCCGCGGGAGAGATCCGCAGCCTCGGGGCCGAGTTCCTGGAGCTGGGGCTGGAGCCCCTGACCGGAGCGGCGGGATATGCCCGGAACCTGGATCCCGAGCGGGCCGCGCGGCAGCAGGAACTGCTCGCACCGCACGTCGCGGCGGCGGACGCCGTGATCACCACCGCCGCGGTCCCCGGGTCCGTCGCCCCGGTGCTGGTGTCCCGGGCGATGGTCGCGGCGATGCGGCCCGGCTCCGTGGTGATCGACCTCGCCGCGGAGGCCGGCGGCAACGTCGAGGGCGTGCGCGCGGGCGAGGAACAGATCGTCGGCGCGGGGGTGCTGCTCTGCGGCGTGGTGGATGTGGCCAGCGGACTTCCCGCTGCCGCCAGCCGGATGTTCGCCCACAACGTCGTCAGCCTGCTGGAGTACCTCGGCCCCGAGGGGGTGCGCGCTCCGGACCTCGCCGACGAGATCGTCGGGGCGTGCTGGGTGACGCACGCCGGGAAGGTCCGCGCATGAGAGCGGACATCTCGGCGGCGGCGGCCGTACTGGCCGGGGCGCGCCGGGTCGTGGTGGTCCCGGGGTACGGCGTCGGGGTGGCGCAGGCGCAGCACGCGCTGGTCCGGCTCGTGGAGACGTTGCGCCGGCGAGGGACCGAGGTGGTGTTCGCGCTGCACCCGGTCGCGGGCCGGATGCCGGGTCAGTTGAACGTGCTGCTCGACGGGGCGGGCGTCGCCTGGTCGCAGCTGCGGGACCGGGAGAGCGCTGGCTTCGACGCCGCCGACGTCGCGTTGGTGGTCGGCGCGAACGACGTCGTGAATCCCGACCTCGGCGTGCCCGTGCTGCCGGTCACCGATGCCCGCGCCCTCGTGATCCTCACGCGCTCGACCGGCCCCGGTTACGCCGGCAGGGAGAACCCGATCTTCGCCGCCGCGACCGTGGTGTGCGGCGACGCCGCGGAGCTCCTGCGCGAGACCGAAGAGGCGGTCCTGCGCATCCCCCAGGCCGGGGAGGGGGACTGACGACACCTCAGGTCGGGAGCGCGAGGGTTTGCGCCCCTGCCCGTCGGGGCTTCCATCTGTCAGGATCGGAACGCATCTTCAGGTCAGGGAGTCGGTATGCCGAGCGAATCGACTGATTTCGCGGTGGTCGTGTACCGGGAGGACGACCGCTGGGAAGCCAGCCTCCTCCCGACGCAGGTCGGTTCCGACCTCGACTCCTTCGTCGACGCCACCCGGCGGCAGGCATCGGACGGCGGGGCGATCGGGTTCGTCTCGGTCGAGGACGACTTCTTCGTGGTCGTGCGGATCCGTGGTCAGGACGTCTCGCTCCTGCTGTCCGACGTCACCGCAGCCGGCGAGTCACCCATCGCCGGGGAGGTGCTCGAAGCGCTCGATCTTCCGCTGCCCGGGCCCGAGGACGAGCGGGTGCAGCCGGCCGGGGACCTGCAGATCTTCTCGGACCTCGGATTGAAGGCCATGGAACTCGGCGCGTTGTGCGACGACCTCGACCTCTATCCGGATGAGATGCTCGACAGCATCGCGGCGCGTCTCGGCTTCGCCGAGCCGTACCGTCGTGCGCTCAATGCCGCACTGGCCGATTAACGCTTGCTGGGGAGCGACAACGTGGGGTACTTCGCCGCGGTGTTGACCCGTTCTGAGGACGGGTGGGACGCCAAGGACATCGACCTCGACGAGATCGACGATCTGACCGATCTCGCCGACGGGATGCGCAATTCGGTCGGGGACCCCGACGCCGAGGCCACGTGCGTCCTCTTCTTCGAGCAGGAGGACGCGTGGTTCGCGGTCGTCCGCGTCGACGGTGAGGACGACCCGCGGGTCTTCGTGTCAGACAGCGACGCCGCCGAGCTTTCGGCCTACGCCGAGATGCTCCTCGAGGCCGCTGCCGGACCCGGGGCCTCGCTCGCCATCGAGGACCTCGAGGTCGAGGTCGGAGACTCCGAGGCGGACCCCGACTCCGACGACGAGCCCGAGAAGGTCGAGTCCGGTCCGGTCGGCGACCCGGAGCTGCTCGCGGACCTCGGCACCGACAGCGAGACCCTGCTGGCGCTGTGCGCGAAGGAGGGCCTGCTCCCGTCGGAGATCCTCACCACCCTCGCCGAGGCCGCCGGGGCAGCCGAGGCGCTGGAGTCCGTGCGCTGAACGCCCTGCGGTCGGCCTGGGAACCCGCGATGCGCGAAGCGCTGCGGGAGGCCGACGCCGCGATCGGCACCGGTGACATCCCGGTGGGCGCCGTGGTCCTGGACGCCGGCGGCACGGTGGTGGGGCGCGGCCGCAACCGCCGGGAGGCCGACGCGGACCCGACGGCGCACGCCGAGGTGCTCGCGCTCCGCGAAGCCGCCGCCGCACGCGGGGAATGGCGGCTGGCCGGCTGCACGCTGGTCGTCACGCTCGAGCCGTGCACGATGTGCGCCGGCGCGATCGGACTGTCCCGCCTGACGCGGGTCGTCTACGGCGCGACCGACCCGAAGGCCGGCGCCGTCGAGTCGCTCTGGGACGTGCTGCGTGACCGGCGGCTGAACCACCGGCCCGAGGTGATCAGCGGAGTGCTCGCCCCGGAGTGCTCCGCGGTCCTCGCGCAGTTCTTCGCGGCCCACCGGCCTGATGGCATGAAAGACGTCTCGTGAGTGGCTGGGGGACCGCCGACCGAACCGGGCGGGCCACCGCCCGTGCCGAAGACGAGGCGCCCCTGGCCGGCGGTGGTGCTCGCCGCGGTCGGCAGCGTGCTGCTCACCGTGGCATTCGCGGGCGCCGCGGTGTTCGTCGCCGGCATCGCGATGCTGGACCGGGCGGGCACCCCGCTGAGGCGGCCCGGGCGCAGCCGCCCCGCTTGATATCGTCTGCGGCGGTGGCGTGTCCGAGCGGCCGAAGGAGCACGCCTCGAAAGCGTGTGATGTGCAAGCATCCGTGGGTTCAAATCCCACCGCCACCGCCAGCCCCGGCGACGTTTCCGCAGGTGAGAGCCTCGGGATGCGTCGCCGGACTGCTTAAATCGGCCTGCTGGTCACAGAAGTGGTCACAGAAACTCAGGGCGCCTGGGGCGAAACGGGGTTAAGCGCGGGCACGATCAGTGCCGCAACCCGAGCTGCGGCGGCTGCCTGCATGTCGAGATCGACGTGTGAGTAGGTGTCCAACGTGATGGACACGTTCGCGTGGCCGAGCCGCTCCTGGACGATGCGCGGGTGCACGCCGGCCTTGAGAGCAAGAGTCGCGTGGGTGTGGCGGAGATCGTGGAGTCGGATGCGGGGAAGGCCGGCAGCGCGTGCGGCCTTACCGAACTGGTAGCTGATGGTCTTGGGATGAATCGGCGTGCCGTCGGCTGCGCAGACCACGAGGTCCTGGTCGTCGTAGCCCTCTCCGAAACGCAGGCGCTCCTCCAGCTGGCGCGTGCGGTGCAGGCGAACGGCAGCAACGGTGGCGGGATCCAGGGCCACGATCCGGCGGCCTTTGGCGGTCTTGGGCGTCCCCCACGCCATGCCGGGCGAGCCCTTGCGCTGAACATCGGTCGTGATGAGCGTTCGGACGACGCGCAGCGTGCCGGCATCCAGATCGACGTCAGCCCACCGCAGCCCGAGGACCTCCCCTCGGCGCATGCCCGTGGTGGCCAGCAGCCACCAGCACACCCGCAGGCGGTCCTCATCGACCGAGTCCAGGAACGTGTGCAACTGCGCTCCGCTCCAGGTCGCCAGATCGTTCCGGCGAGCGGCGCGCGGCGGATCGGCGGCGTCGGCGGGGTTGCGGACAACCGCCTGCCAGCGAACTGCATCCCGGAAGGCCCGGTGCAGGATCGCGGCGATGTAGGCGACGGAGCGCGGGCTGAGCGCCCGATGCGCACCATCGCCGGCGAGCAGGGCCCCGTACAACGCGTTCAACTGAGTTGGGTCGACCTCTTGCAACAGTCGTCGCCCGATGGGTCGGCCGGCGATATGCAGGCGCACGTTGCGGCGGTAGGACTCGAAAGTCCCCGGCTTGATGGTGTGCTCGACCGCAGGCAGCCAGGTCTGGGTCAGGAAGTCGGCCAACGTCTGCCGTTGCGGGGCGACGTAGGTCCGTTGTTCCAGGGAGCCCAGGATGCGCGTGAGTTCGGCCTGAGCGGCCTTCTGCGAGGGGAAGCCGCGACGGCGGGTCTGTTCGCGGTCGGCCCCGACTCCGATGTCGACGACGAGGTACCAGGTCCCGTTTGCCGCTTGGCGGACGCTGCCTCGGCGTCCAGTGCCGGTTGATGGCATGAATGACCCCCACGCGGAAGAAGGGATGGGTTGGTCCGACGGTCGCTGGTTAGGCCGAGCCGTGCCAACGACCGCCGAACGCCCAGTCTGGCGACGATTCCTGTCGGGGACTTCCTAGCGGCCGGCTTCGTTCTGACCGGGTTCCTGCCGGCCGGCGTTGATGTACGCGTCGAGGTCGTCGCTGTCGATCCGAACGTGCTTGCCGAGTTTGACCACCGCGATGCGCCGCTCGGCGCGCAACCGCCATACGAACCGGACCGAAGTGCCCAGTCGCTGTGCGGCCTGCTGGACGGTGAGAAGTTCCATGAGCCCTCCCCAGGTAATAGTTGCTGCAATTTGTTACGCCACGATGCACAGACAATACCGCTGATGACTGCCTACAGCAACTATCGACATAAGCTGTGGGGCGTGTACGGTTGTGGACATGCCCGGACGCAAACGCACCCCGTCGCCGCAGGAGCCACCGCCGGTCAACCTCAACGAGGTCATCGCCTACAACTTCCGCCGGGCCCGCGAGCTGCGCGGGCTGACCCAGGACGAAGCCGCGGTAGCGCTCGAGCCGTTCTTGGGCCAGCGCCTCACCCAGGCCAGCATTTCTGCACTGGAGCGGTCCTACGGCGGGGACAAGCGCCGCGAGTTCGATGCCCAGGAGATCCTCGCGTTCACCTGCGCGTTCGATGTCCCCCTGATGTGGTTCTTCCTGCCCCCACCGCAGGACGCCCGCCGGCTGCAGGGAACCGAGGAACGCGTGAACGAGCTCTACACCCTGGCACTGGGTCGCGAGGATCAGCTCGACGAGCTCTACGCGCGGTTCCGCGAGCTCGGGATGACCGAGCCATCGGAGGTGGACGACACGTTGGCCCGGGTGTTCGGTGCTCCGACCGCAGTCAGCCTGCGCGACTACCGGCAACGCCGCAAAGAGATGCTGCTCGCGCTGCTCGACGACTACGCCGACAAGGTCGACGCCACTGCCGACGAGATGGGCCAGTTCTTCGACCACCTGCGCCAGGTAGGGATCCGCGGGCTGGTCGCCGAGAAGCTCAACGACCATGAGTACGCGGTCCCGCCCGCAGCCCGGCGTCGCAAGACTCCCGGGGCCTCATAGCCACCTGTGCCCCGGCTCTGCAGCATGTACTAGATTTTTGTACTACACTCTGGCCATGACTGAGGTCCCCGTGCGTGAGCTCAACCAGGACACCGCCGGGGTGCTGGCGCGGGTCAAGCGTGGCGAGGCGATCGAGGTGACCGAACGCGGCACCGTGATTGCGCGGTTGATCCCGGCGGAGAACCACCCCTTGGCCGAGCTGATCGGCACGGGACGGCTGCGCCCGGCCACCACCTCCGGGCCGGCGCCCCGCCCCTCGGGGCCGGTGCGCACCGAGGACGAAGCCGGGGAGTTGCTGCGCCGACTCCGTGACGACGAGCGGTACTGATGCTCTACCTGGACACCGCGGCCCTGGTGAAGTTGGTGCGACCGGAGCCGGAGTCCGAGGCGTTAGCGGACTGGCTGGACGAACGCTCTCCTGCGCCTTGGGTGTCTTCGGTGTTGGTGGAGGTAGAGCTTCCTCGCGCCCTGCGCCGCAATGAGGCGGCGCTGCTCGGTGGCGTGCCCGCCGTGATCGCCCGCCTCGCCCGCTACGAGATCGACGAGGTCGTTCGCGCCACCGCGGCCGCATATCCCGATCCGAACCTGCGCAGTCTTGACGCGATTCACCTCGCGACCGCGAGCGCGGTCTTCGGGACCCGACTGGACGCCTTCGTCACCTACGACGAGCGCCTACGTGAAGCGGCTCAGAGCCTGGGCCTGCCGGTCGCGAGTCCCGGCCGACCCGAATTGTCAGACTGAGGCTGCCGGCTCCCGGCGTCTGAGTCGGTCAGCGGCTCAAGCCACGACCGTCTTCGCGTTCACGGGCAAGGCTGCATTCGCGGTCGTAGTGCAGGTCGCGACTGCGTTGCAGTTCTAGTTCCGCCTGCATGTCAGCGGCTGCGGTGATCGGCCGGGGCCGGGCCAGGTCCAGGGTCGGCCGGCCGAACGGGGTGCGGCCCGGTCGTCGCGTCTTGCTTCGGTTGGCGGTGTCCCGCAACTCCCGGGCGTCGCGCTCAACCTGGCGATCGAGTTCGTTGATCTCGCTGCTCAGCCGCGCCTGCACCGGGAGGGACTGCGTCAGCGCACTCTGATGTTCGCCGATCACTGCGGTCAACTTCGCGCGCCGGCCGCGGGAGAACCGGGGCAGGTCCGCAAGTTCGTCGTTGGCCTGCTGGAGCTGTTGGCGATGGAGCTGTTGGTCTGCGCGGAGCTGCTCGGCCTCGGCTCGTCGTTGGGCCAGGAGCGCGAGGCGTGCGGCGTGCTCGGGCGGCATCGTCGGCTCCACCACCGCGGCCGCGCGTTCCGCGGCCGCCCGGCGTGCGGCTTCGACGCGGGCGTGTTCGGCGGCGCGGGAGCGGGCCGCGTCGCGGGCGGTGTGGGCGGCGTCCTGGGCGCCGCTGGTCGCGAGCGCTGCGGCGAGCACATCGCGGGCGCAGTCCTCGGGGCTGCGCGCTGCGCTGGCGCCAACGTCCTGGGGTCGACGGTCCTGGTCGGGCCGGGGGCCGTGGTGGTGGTCGGGTTCGGTGGCGGGGTCGGTGGTGACGTAGACGTGGTTGGCCTCGCGGCCTCGGGTCATGCCGACGTAGAGGTGTTCACGGTCGATGCCGGGGCGGGCCAGCACGATCCCGAGATCGGTGGTGGCGCCTTGGGCGGCGTCGATGGTGATGGCCCACCCGTAGTCGGCGTGCGCGGCGACGTAGGCGGGGGGCAGCACGGTGCGGCCGCGGCCGTTGAGGTCTTCCACGATCAGCCCGCCTCCGGGTCCTTGGGTGTCGAGGACGCGGTAGCGGTCGCCGTTGCGGACGTGCCCGTCGGCGATCGGCAGGCTTCGGTCGTTGCGGCGGGTGCGGAGCAGGTCGCCGGCTTGCCAGTCCCGCTCCCCGAGGCGGACGACGGGTCCGGTGACCTCGCCGAAGGTCTGGGCGGCGGCGCGGGCGCGGGCGTTGAGGGCGTCGACGTCGGCGCGGGTGCGGGCCATCATCAACGCCCCTTTCCCCCACCGGTTCGTGCGCCCAGTGCGCGTAGACGGCGTCGAGCGCGTCCTCGCCCGTGCCGCACGGGTGCACCCGGCCCGCGGCGGCGTAGACGTCGAGAACCCTCGGGTCACCCTTGCGCAGCGCGAGGGAGGCGTCGCGTTCCCAGTCCTCGTGGAAGCGGTGGATCGCGGCGAGTTCGACCCCGTGCCCGGCGTTGGACAGGGCGGCGAGCATCCCGCCGGGGCCGTTGACGACCCCGATCTGGGCGGGGTCACCGACCAGGACGACCTTGGCCGCGGCCCGGGCCGCGACGCTGATGAGCAGGTCCAGGTCCAGGGTGCGACGCCATCGACGCCTCGTCCACGATCAGCACGGTCCGGTCATCCGGGACGGACCAGGCCCGCTCCGAAGCGCGGCAGCGTTCGCAGCCGACCCTGGTTGTGCAGCCACTTGGCGAAGGTGTCGGCCCGGCTCACCGGTGGCCGCGGCGAGCTCGGCGGCGGCCCGCGCCGAGGGCGCGAGCCCGACCACCCGGTACCCGGCGTCCTGCCATGCCGAGGCGGCGGCGCCGAGGCAGTGCTGGTCTTCCCGGCTCCGGCCGGCGCGGTCAGCACGGTCAGGAAGTCCCCGCCCAGCGTGAGGTGCCGCGCGCGCTGTGCTGGCCGGCGTCGAGTCCGCGCGCGATCAGCGACGAGCGTGCCGAGCTCGGCCGGCACCGGCCCGTAGCCACCGGCGCGACCCCGTTCGGCGAAGGACAGGATCCGGGCCTCGGCCGCGAGGACCTCAGCGCTGGCCCACCGCCCGTCTGAGGCCCGCGCCGTGACGCCCTTCGGGTGCTCCCCCACCGGGACCGCCTCGCTCAGGCCCAGCGCCTGGTCGGTGAGCTCCTCGACCCGGGCGAGCGTGCTCGCCGCCGACCTGGCGGCTACGGGTAGTCGGGCCGCGACCTGGCCGGCGACATCCGCGCGGGAGAACACCGCCCGCACCCGCCCGGCCGCCACGATCGCCCCAGCAAGCAGACCCCGCCTCATCCTCGACACCCGGCGCCGGCCGGGCATTCCGGCCGCTGCTCGGACGCTGTCCATGCAACGCCCGAGCCGGTGAATCCGGCGCGGGCCGCCTCGGCGCCCACGCCTCGTGCAGTGCGGACAGCTCGGACAGGGCGGGGTGATTCTTGCCCGGCCGCGTCTTCAGGACCGCGGTCTTCACCACCGCGACCCGCTCACCCGCCGTCAGCTCTCGGCCGAGGGTCCTCTCGTAATCGGCGATCTTCGGGCCGGCGTCAGCTTCGATTTCCGCGGTGCGTTTGCTCCACAATTCCAACAGCTGTTCTGGGACTCCGGCGATTTCGGCCTGGCCATGCTCATTCACCATGCTCGAATTCGACGCCGAGTCGCTCAGTGAGCTCGTTTCGCAAGGCGGCCTGGTAGATCATTCCGGCGCTCTTCTTGTGGTGGTACAGCTCGGTCGCATCCAAGGTTCGCCAGACCCCGTCCGCGCAGCGGACCTTGTTGATCACCAGCGCGTGGGTGTGCAGCTGCGGATCCCCGCACCGGCTGGTCCGATGATCGAACAGCGCGACGGCCAAGCCCTGCCGTGGCGATCTGTTCGGGCCCGTCAGTGCCGCGCCGCGACAACCCGGCATGGGCATCGAGATAGGCAAGCCCGCGCGGTAACCGCAGCGCGGTGCGCGCTCATCGCGGCCGCCGCGATCTCCGGATTTCCCAGTGCCCACAGGGAACTGACGCTCTTCGGCGCCGAGAACGTCAAGTCGAACCCGGTCACCCCATCGGCCCGCCAGGCCCGGCCCAGCCGCTGCCCGGTCACCGGGTGCAGCGCCGCGCGCGAACAGCGCCTCCAGTTGCGCCTCGGTCACCACCGCACCGGGCTCAAGTCCGAGCTCGGCCAGACCGCGGCCGTGCCAGCGCCCCGGCGCTTCCCCGATCCCGAGGTAGTACTCGGTCGCCGCGCAGGCAACGCCGGCGGTGTAGTACCGCCACGAAGCGGTCCCGATCTTCGCCGAACTCAGCACCGCCGCGACGCCTCCCCGATAAAGCCGGACGGCGACCACCGTACATTCAAAGAATGCACATGTCTGATGGGTTTCTGAGCTTGGGTTGAGGTGTAGTGGTGGATTGTTTGTAGTGGTGGTTAGTAGCGGTTCGTTGGGGGTTGTGTAGGTGAGTATGGGGTAATTGGAATTCGGAGGGACGACGAATTCTGACGGTCAGGCGCCGCTCGGCGCGTCGCGCCGAGGATCACCCCAACGGATCGTGTCCGGGTCAGCTCAAGTCCATGCTTGCCATGGAATCGAGGATGTAACGGAAGGCTGGCATGCGCTTCAACAGGCTGGACTTCTTGCCTTTGACGCTGAGCTGGCCGCGCGTCAAGGCGAAGATCGGCGACATTCTCCCCCCGAGAACCGCGCGCCAGACTTCCGGAGCTCCCGAGATGACGAAGTCGCTGGGTACTGAGACCCCCGCAGACAGCTCGCGGATGTCGGTGATCTTGCCCGCGTCGAAGCGCACGAAGAACGCGCTGTCGATCGGCGCCTGAAACATGAAGGTCATCGTGCAGGAGAGGTCCCTGCCCTTGTCCGCCCACGTCGGATCGGCGTTGAGCATTCCGGCCATCGCCTCACACATTTGGATAGTCCCGAACTGCATCGTGCTGCTCCTTCCGTGCTCGGGCTCAGTGCGCGCGCGAGGACCTGGGCACCGTTTCTCGGGAGGCGAGGTCGGGGCGAACCTTCTGGACCTGGCGTTCGGGAGTGCCGGCCGGGGGTTCGGCGAGGGTCATCGTGGCGCGGGCCTTGAAGGTGATGCCTTGATAGGTGCCCTGAAGTTCCTGCTCATCGACGGCGGGCATGCCGAGGGTGGGTAGCCAGCAGGTGCGCTGGCGTTGGGTGCCGGTGACGTCGCCGGACATGGTGGTGGTTCGCTCCACCACGTAGCAGTCGAGGCGTTGTCCCGCGATGGTGATCGATCGGGTGCCGGTCACCGTGGAGGCGGTCTCGCCTCGGGTTCCGCCGGCTGTCCACCGGCTGGTCCAGGATTCGCCCACGCGGACGGGGAGCCGGATCAGCTGTTGCGGGGGGTCGAAGGTTCCTCCGTAGGCGAGTCCGAGCGCGTTGGCTTTGAGGCTGAGCGCATCGACTGATCCGCTGCCGTAGCGGCGGGTTTCGTCGGTGGTGGCGAAGCTGGTCTCGGTGTGGAGGGCGAACTCTGGTCGGTCGGGCGTGCCGCCGGTTCGGGTGACCACGGTGTCCGCGTTCTCGGCGAAGGGCTGGTCCGAACCGGCGGCGCCGACCTTGCGTGTTCCCTCTACGCGGTAGGCCCAGCGCCCTTCCGCGGGGGCGGTGATCGCCTCGGGGACTGGGGCGCCGGGCCGCTGAGTCTGACCGCGCGCTGGGGACGGCTTGGCGGAGCGCTTCTTCTTTTTCGGTGTCGGCGAGGCCGTTGGCGCGTCGGTCGGTCGGGTCTTGGCAGTCGCTCTTCGGCGTGGTGGTCGGTGCCGCGGCGGTGGCGTCGGGTGCCACGGCTCCAGCAGGCGGCAGCCGTAGCCGCGCCGGTGCGGGTCGGGACCTGGACGACTCCGAGGTCCTCGCGGACGGCGAAGGCCAGCCCTGGGAGGGCGACGGCGAGGGCGAGGAGCCCGGCCATGGACCCGGCGATCGCCAGCCGCGGCCGGGTGCCGGTCCGGGCCAGCCCGGTGGAGGGCCAGAAGGCGTAGCGGCCGAGCAGGACGGTGGCCGCCGGCACGAGCAGTGAGCGCACGATGAAGGTGTCGATCAGGACGCCGACCGCGACGCCGAATCCGATCTGACGGACACTCGGGAGTGGTGTGATCAGCAAAGCTGCGAAGGTGCCGGCCAGGACGAAGCCGGCGGCGGTGATGGTGGGCCCGGTGCTGACCAGGGCGCGGGTGGTGGCCTCACGCACGGTGTGTCCGGCGTCGAGCTCTTCGCGGATGCGGCCGACGATGAAGATGTTGTAGTCCGAACCCAGCGCGATCAGCATCACGAACAGCAGGATCGGCAGGTAGAAGGCCAGGCCCTCGTGGCCGAGCATCCCCTGGAAGACCAGGGTGGTGATGCCCAACGCGGCGAACATCGACAGCAGCACGCTGAACAGGAGGTAGAGCGGCGCGACCACGGAGCGGACCAGCAGGGCGAGGATGATCATGATCAGCGCGATGACCAGTGCCCCGACGGTGCGCAGGTCACCGTTGATCAAGGTGTCGATGTCGGCGAAGTACGCGCTGGGGCCACCGATCGCGATGCGGGCGTCGGTGACTTCGCTGCCGGCTAGCGCGTCCGCGGCGACGTTGTCCAGGTCGCGGACAGCGTTGAGGACGTCTTGGGCGTAGGGGCTGGAGTCGAACGCGACCACGATCCGGGTGGTCCGGTCATCCGTGCCCAGGAAGTACCCGAGGCGTTCCCTGAAGTCCGGGTACTGCCGGAGCAGGGCGCCGGAGATGCGCAGTCCTTCGGGGGAGGACAGTGCGCCGAGCAGGGGACCGACGTCGGTGCGGTTCGGGTCGATGCCGAGGGCTGTGAGGTCGGTTTCGCCGCCGGTGAACTCGGCCAGGCTCTGGTTGGTCAGGGGTGCCCCGGCGGGCTGGGTGACCGAGCGGACCTCGGCCACGCCGGGGACGGTCCGCAGGCGGTCGGTGAGCCGGTCGATCGCGGTGAGGCGGTCCCGGTCGAGCAGTGATTGGTCGGCGGAGATGACCACGAACGCGGGCGCCAACGCCCCTGGGGGGTAGTGGGCGGCGAGCAGTTCGAAGCCCTGCCGGGCCTCGGCGTCGGCGGGTAGTTCCGCGGGGATGTCGAAGGAGGTCTTGGTCTGGGTGGCGGCCGCTGCCGGTAGCGCGAGGACCGCGACGCTGACCAGCAGGACGGCCACGGGGCGGCGGCCCACCAGGTCCGCGACGCTCCGCCACCTGGCTTCCATGCGGTCGGTGCGGGTCGGGTTCGGGCCGGTGGGCCAGAACACAGCCCGCCCGGCCAGTCTGATCAGCGCGGGGGTGAGGGTGAGGGAGGCAAGGCCGGTGACGGCGACGGCGACGCCGAGCACGGGGCCGAAGGAGTGGATGATGCCCAGTTGGCCCGCGAGGAACGCGAGGAACCCGACGGTGACCGTCGCCGCGGAGGCGACCACCGTCGGCGATACCGCCGACGTGGCGCGGACCAGGCGGGACTCATCGCTGGCTTCGTCGTCGGCCCGGGCTTCCTCGCGGTACCGGGACAACACGAACATCGCGTAGTCGGTGCCGGCGCCGAAGGCCATCACGATCATGAAGGTCTCGGCCAGGCTGTGTACCTCGAGGCCGCCCTGCGCGGCGTAGCCGGCCAGGCCCCGCGCGACCAGGAACGCGCAGCCGATGGTGACCAGGGAGATGAGCGGGGCGACGGCGGATCGGTAGACCACCACCAGGATCAGCAGCACCAGCACGATGGTGGCGACGGCGGTCTTGTCGAAGGCCTCCACGGTGGCGGTGGCCTGATCGGCTCCGAGAGCGGCCAGTCCGGTCACCTCGACCTGCAGGCCCGGCGGAGCGGTGGCGGCCACGTGATCGCGCAGGAACGTGACGGTCCGTTCGGAGGAGACCGAGAAGATCTGCGCGTGGATGCTGACGATGATCAGTTCCGCGGCCCCGTCCGGGGACCGCAGGACCGGGCTGAGCTCCGGGTTGGACGCCGCCGACTGCACGCCCTTGACGTGGGTCGCGGCCGCCGGCGAACCCAGGAACTGCGCCAGCTCGCCGATGTAGGCGCGGTCCGTCGGCTGGAGCCCGCCATCGCGGCCCAGCACGATCACCGCCGGATCGCGGGTCGGGTCATCCGGGAAGGCCGATCGCAGCAGCGCGTCGGCCTGCCCGGAGGGCGCGGAGGCCGGGACGAACGCCGTCTGGTCGGCGGTGCCAAGCTCTCGCACACTTGGTGCGGAAAGCGTGATCCAGACGGCGCCGACGACCCAGATGAGCGCCACCAGTCCGGCGTGGCGTTCGACGAAGCGCGCGCCGCTTCTCACGGCCCAGTTCCCAAGCCCCCGAGCAGCACATCCACCAAGGAGTCGCCGAGCTCTTCGGCCGCGAGCTCACCCTCGACGACCAGCGCCTGCAGCGCGGCGATGGCGACGGCGCCGAACACCGCCGACGCTGTCGCGACGGGATCGCGCACCGCGCGCAGCGAACCGTCCGCCGCGCCCTCTTCAAGCAGGGCGATCACCGGCAGGTGGAAGGCGGGTACAAGTTCAGCGACGGTGTCGGTGAGCTGCCCGGCCTGCTCCAGGTTGCCGATGAGCACGCGGCATGCCTCGGGGTATTCGGCGATGGTGGCCAGGACGGCACGGATGACCGCTTCCAAACGGTCGCGTGCCGAGCTGGGTTGCGCGGTCGCCTCCGCGACGGCGGAAGCGAGGTTGCCCGCCGTGGAATGCATCAGCCAGCCGAGCACGGCGTCCTTGCCGCGGAAGTGGTAGTAGAGGGTCGCCCTCGGCACTCCGGAGGCAGCGACCAGGTCATCCATCCGGGTCGCGCGGAAGCCCTTACGGACGAAGACCTCGGCCAACGAACGGGCGGAGGAGAGCAGCCACGCCGGCTGGGGGCGCACCGTCGATCAGTCCTTGACCCTGAAACCCATAGTTGGACGTTACGTCCAAACGAAACATCCAACAAGGGTCCGCAGGTCCACAGCCGCACCAAACCCAGGACCAAACCCAGCACGCGTCTCGCTCCCGACGGAGCAGGCCGTTGGCGCGGGCCCGAAAGATGCCCGCGCCCGCGGGCGATCGAAACCGGAGTCTGAACGGCTGGTCACACGGTGGTCACAGAAACCGCGGAAATTGGCGGCTACCAGCGGGGTCGCTCAGCGAGCCCCACAGTTCGCAATCGGCCCTTGAGCTGCAGAAACACAGAACTGTAAGACACCTACGGTCGATGACGGATTGGGCGCCTGCCAGAGTTCAAATCCCACCGCCACCGCCA